>NZ_QETA01000001.1 GCF_003123725.1 Corticimicrobacter populi
CCTTCGCGCCGATGATAGTTGGTTTACGCCTGTGAAAGTAGGTCATCGTCAAGCTTTTATTCCCAGAAACCCCCAAGCTCCGCGCTTGGGGGTTTTTGCTTTTGGTGAAAGAAAAAATTAGAAAAAAGAATGCTTGCTGGGCGTTTATTACTCAGCCCATACCTCCTGGGTTCTTATAGAGAACTCGTGACGTAATGTCTGCAGCCGCCACGTGTTGATCGCATCAATAGCGTTAGCCAGCGGATTGAACGCCACTCAATAGGTGCAAAAGGCGTATGCAGTGACTATCGATCCGCTCTGTTTTCATTGAGTTGCACTGGTATTGCATGCGGATAAAGCTGTCAGCCAGCTACTGCAGAGTCAACACGAATCACAATAGCGTTACCGTTGAGCAAAGACCCGGTGCCACAGCCCGCGCCGTCAGAACACGCCGACCGTCTTGTATTGGCGATGACATCTGTGGCCTGCTTCCTGTTGTGCTGCTGTCGTTATGGAAAACGTCTTGATGGCAGTATGCCGAAAGACAAAGTTCCGGATTCGGCATATTGATCTTGCCGCGGAAGGGACAATAAAAAACGGGCACCAGAGGTGCCCGTCAGGAAATTGCTCAGCGTTGCGTTGTCAGTCGGCAGTCAAGCGGAAAGACAGTTTCAGCGTGCGTGGTCGGTGCTGCTGCCCGAACGCTTCAAGGCCCAAGCGCCGTCACCGATCAATGCCAGGGCCAATGCCGCGGCCGTCAGGAAAATCGGGTACTCCCAACCGCCATTGGCGTTGGCGAAGGCCCAGCCGTTGCCGAAATGGACAGAGGAAGCAGCAAACAGTTGTACAACGGCAATGGCGGCAATCCAGCGGGCGAAGACGCCCAGGATCAGGAAGGCTCCACCGATGACCTCAAAAGCAATGACGGGATAGGCGGTCCAGCCCGGAAAGCCGATTGACTCGAAAAAGCCAGCCGTGCCGGCGGGGGTGAAGACCAGCAGTTTGGTCAGCCCATGGGCCAGGAACATCAGGCCGAGGGCCAGTCGCAGGACGAGGGCTGCATAAGGGGCGGTGCGGGTATCAATCATGGTTATTCTCCGTTAAGACAGAATTTAGAAAAATATGATGAAGCAAGTGTTGCCAATGAGAGGCGCAAACAGATAAAAACAAAGCGTGTTCTGCTGAGGCGCAGGGATAAAATCAATACGCGGTTGTGGAAAATTCTCCCAGTACGTAGGTGTCCATGGCGAGGACGCCATAATCCACGCCGCCATCGATGATGGTGGTCGGTTCTTCATCGCCGGTGGCTCCAGCAGCAACCAGTAGCGGTAGGAAGTGCTCCTCTGTGGGATGGGCGCGTTCGGCCGCGGGGGCCAGCCTGCGATAACCCAGCAGAGCCGAAATATCATGTGCATCTACTTGGCGGCGGGTCCAATCTGTGAACTCACGTACATACTCGGAAGCATCGCTACCCGGATGGCGAATTTCATAGAGGTTGTGCGTCAGGCTGCCTGAGCCGATCAGCAATACGCCTTCATCACGCAAGGGAGCCAGGCTCTTGCCCAGTCGCAATGCTGTATCTGCATCGCAAGGATAGGGCAGCGATACCTGTACTACGGGAATCCGGGCATCCGGATACAGATGCATCAAGGGTACCCAGGCACCGTGGTCCAGACCGCGTGAGGCATCTGGCGTGGTGGGCCAGCCGGCCTGCTGCAGCAACTCAAGGGTACGTGCCGCGATCTCCGGTGCGCCGGCTGCAGGGTATTGCAGGGCGTAGAGCGGTGCAGGAAAGCCACCGAAATCGTGAATGGTCGCGGGTTGCGCACTGGTCGTGACTCCCACGGTTCCTCGCGTCATCCAATGTGCAGAAATAACGACGATGGCTCGGGGTTCCGGCAGTTGTTGGCCCAGTCGGGTGAGCTCCGGACCGGCCAGGCCGGGTTCCAGTGCGAAGGTCGGCGCGCCATGGGAGACAAACAGGACAGGCATGCGGTTCGACATGATGAATCCTTTGGGTAATGAACTTTCAAGTTCGATGTGAAAATTTTATTGGTTTTAAAAAATAAGATAAACAGACTTTTTATGAACTTATTGTTGTGAAAAAAGAGATAATTGAGCCTGTTGAGTATTTGGGAGCAGGAGGTAACGGATATGAGTCGTTCGCTTGAAATGACAGTCTTTGTGGCTATTGTGGATGCCGGTAGTTTCGTCGGTGCGGCAGATGTGCTGGGTATGTCAAAGGCGGCGGTATCGAGACATATCGTTGCGCTGGAGTCGCGGCTTGGGGTTCGATTGCTGCAGAGGACAACACGCCGGTTGTCATTGACCGAGGAGGGACAGATTTTCTACCAGCGGGCACGCGAGGTGCTCAATGCCATGGATGAGGCCGAAAGTACGGTGTCGGAGCGAGCACTGGAGCCCGGAGGACGGATTCGGATCAATGTGCCCGTGTCGTATGGTATTACCTGCCTGGCTCCCTTATGGTCGGGGTTCATGGCTCGCTATCCCAAGGTAGAACTGGATATTTCGCTCAATGATCGCGTGGTTGATCTGATCGAGGAGGGCTATGACATGGCGGTGCGAATCAGTGCCCTGCCCAGTTCCAGCCTGATCTGTCGTCGTCTGGCCACGACGCGAATGATGCTTTGTGCCTCGCCGGATTACCTGCGCCGACGTGGCACACCCACGACGCCGGCCGAATTGCTGCATCACGACACGCTGACCTATACGCTCCTGGCCAATCATGAGGAATGGTATTTCCAGGGATCGGAGGGACAGGTGCGTACCCGGATACGGCCCAAGGTACTGTCCAACAATGGAGATACCTGTCGGATGATTGCCCTGCAAGGCGGAGGCATTACGTTGCAGCCGGATTTTATTCTGGGGGCCGATGTGCGCCGGGGGGAGTTGATTGAATTGCTGCCGAATTACAAGACTCAGGAGCTGGGAGTTTATGCGGTGTTTCCATCCAGGCGACAACTGTCACTCAAGGTCAGGCATATGGTGGACTACCTGACGCAGGCACTCAACCACTGATGATGTCAGTCTGAAAGCCTGAAGAAATGAACGTGTAATGTGCTGCTGCTCAAAGAACTGTATACCAATGTTGAGCTATATATTACAAAACATTCCATATTTAAATGATATCGGATAAGAGCAGCCGAATATATTTGCACCCCTGCAGGTAGTCCGGTTGCAGAACCGGAGTCCCTGTCTATGACGAAGTTGCTTGGAAATTGGTCGCTCTTGGCCAAATTTGCCCTGATTAGTGTGCTGAGCCTGATCATGTTCAGTGTGCCAACCACGCTGTACCTCGGCAGTACCTATGGCGTGATTGCCCAGAAACAGCTTGAGTGGGAAGGCATGGTACCCAGCAACCAATTGCTGGCTGTGGTCAGGCTCCTGCAACAGCATCGCGGCATGTCTGCATCTCTGTTGAGTGGCAATACTGCCATCCAGGAGCAACGTCGCCAGCGCGTGGTGGAGATCGAGCAGGCAATGGGGCAACTGCAGCAGACTCTGGAGCAGGCTTCGGAAAAGGTGGCAGTGCTATTACCGGAACTGAAGGATGTGCAAGCCCGCTGGCGCGAACTGCAGGCCCGTGTCGAACAGGGCACAATTCCTGCCCCTGAGAGCTTTGCCGGGCATGTCAATGTCATCAACGCTCTGTTCTCGATGGGGGATCGCATTCTCGATATCTACGGGCTCAGCCTGGATGACGCACTCGAGGTCGATGCACTGATCCAGGGGGCATTTGTTTCATTGCCACTGTTGTCGGAAGAACTCGGCAAGGCGCGGGCACAGGGCGCGCGCTTGCTGGTGCTGGGCAAAGCCTCTGATCAGGACCGGCTTGCACTGGGTGGCATTGTGCAACGCGCGGACGAATATCTGCAGCAGACCCAGCGTGCGTTTGACAAGGCCTATGCGCTGGATGCCGATCTGCGCTCGACTTTGCAGGCCAAGACCCGGCAAGCCGCAGAGCAGGCAAGGGAGGCGCTGGTTCTAGTCAACGGGCAGATTCTCTCGGCCGCGACGTTGGTAGCGCCTTCGCAACCGTATTTCGATGCCATGACGCGGGCCATCGATGTGCAGTATCGAGTGGTGGACGATGTTATTGTCGAGCTGGAGCACCTGCTGTCGGAGCGGGTCGATCATTTGCAGCGCGATGCTGCCTGGCTGTTGGGGGGCTTGCTGGTCATGGCACTGCTGGCGGGGTGGGTCACGCTGTTGGTGATCCGTTCGATTACCCGTCCGATAGCGACCTCGGTTGCAATGGCCAGCCAGGTGGCTGCGTGCGACCTGACTGCCAGGGCCGAGGTTACAGGGCGGGATGAGCCTGCCCAGTTGCTGCAGGCTCTCAATGCCATGAGCGAAAGTCTTTCCGCAGTGGTCAGGCAGGTGCGTACCAGTGTCGACAGTATCGATCTGGCAGCCGCCGAAATTGCCCACGGCAATATGGACCTGTCGAGCCGGACGGAATCCCAGGCCTCCAGTCTGGAAGAAACGGCTGCTTCTATCGAGGAGCTGACCGCTACCGTGCAGCAGAATGCTGGCAATGCCCGCCAGGCCAGTGAGCTGGCTGTGGCCGCAGCGGAGCTGGCAGGGCGCAGCGGTAGCGAGGTGGAGCAGGCAGTTTCCCTCATGCAGGCGATCAACCAGAGCTCGCGGCGCATGGTCGATATCATCGGTGTGATCGAGAGCATTGCCTTCCAGACCAATATCCTGGCATTGAATGCCTCGGTCGAGTCTGCCCGCGCCGGGGAGCAGGGGCGTGGTTTTGCCGTCGTGGCGGCTGAAGTGCGGACGCTGGCGCAACGTTCGGCGAATGCTGCCCAGGAGATCCGGACGCTGATCAATGCCTCGTTACAGGAGGTGAATCAGGGTAGTGCCTGTATCGAAGGGGTAGGCAATACCATGGGGCAGGTAGTCAGCTCGATTCGTCAGGTGGCCGATCTGATCGTGGAAATCGATACGGCCAGCGGCGAACAGACGACTGGCATTACTCAGGTCAATCAGGCTGTGACGCAAATCGATGATATTACCCAGCAGAATGCGGCACTGGTCGAGCAGGCCGCTGCGGCTGCGACCAATCTTCGTGATCAGACGCATGCGCTGGCGGAGGCTGTTGTGGCTTTCAGGCTGGATCGCGGATTGCCACCACGGATCGGAGGGTGATTGTCAGCGCAGGAACGCATCATACGCCGTGCGCATGATCAATAACGACACTACACCGATGAAAATCCAGCGTACGAAGCCGGCACCATAGCGCAGTGCCATATAGGTCCCCAGGAAGCTGCCGACCAGGTTGGCGGCAGCCAGCGGCAGCATCAGGTGCCACCAGATATAGCCCTTGAAGCCGAGCAGGATGATGGTGGCCAGGTTGGTGGCAATGTTGAGCAGCTTGGCGTTGGCCGAGGCGTTGAGGAAATCGTAGCCAAGCAGCCGCACCAGGGCGAATACGAAAAAGCTGCCGGTGCCGGGGCCGAAGAAGCCGTCGTAGAAGCCGATCAGCAGGCCGATGGCGCACCCCAGCACCAGGCTGCGTGCGGCCGACTGCAGGGGCTTGTGGACTTGTCCCATGTCCTTGCGGGCCAGTGTATAGAGCAGCACGGCCAGCAGGATGAATGGCAGCAGCTTGCGCATGAAGTCGGCCGAGATCATGGTCACCACCCATGAGCCGAAGAGCGATCCCAGGAAGGCGGCGGCCAGTGCCGGCCACAGTGTGGGCCAGTCGAATTCGACGCGCCGTGCATAGCGCCATGCCGAGAGTGCCGTTCCCCATATGGAGCCTGTCTTGTTGGTGCCGAACAGCGTGGCAGGGGCCGTAGTCGGGAATACGGCAAAGAGGGCCGGTACCAGAATCAGTCCGCCGCCGCCCACGATGGCATCGACGAAACCGGCGAACAGGGAAGCAACGGAAATGACAAGCCATTCCATGATGGCGTAATCCTTGGATGCCGCCAGCGTGGCATGGAGGGTGATACGGTGCGGGACGGGCCGGCCACCGTCACGGAAAGGGAAGGATTTTACTGCGTTTGCAGAAGTCGGGCCTTGCTGCTCGGGAAAGCGCGCTGGCTCTGTTTTCTTAACCTCAATCCTGGCAGGGAATAGTGGCAGCAGGTGCCGGGCGCTCTGCTACACTTTTCCCCTTTTGGCATGTCGGAAAAGGATCATCATGGACGCTGCAGAGTGGCGTAATAAAAAAGGCTGTCTGTGGCTGATGCTGGGCGGCCTGGCGTTCATGGGGTTGGTGTTCGGCATCATCATCTATGTGATTTCCCGTCCCCAGACCGCCGAGGTCGAGGCGCAGGAATGGCAGGCGATCCTGGTATGTCGCCAGCAACTGGCGCGTCCCGATATCACGCCGCAACGCCGTGAGTTTCTGGGAGCCAGCTGCCGCGAGATGGAAAAACAATTCAGGTTCAAGTTCCCCAATGCAACACAATAGGATTACGCCTTCGCGTCGCGCCCTGGTGATTGCCATCGTGGTGGTGGTGATCGTGCTGACCGCCAGCAGCCTGTTTCTCTGGAAACGGACCGGCGTATCCAACCTGCGTGAGTTCAGTACCGAGCAGGTGGTGATTTTCGAGGGCGAGGGGTTGAGCCTGCCTGCTGCCATCAGTGGGCCCGGCAATATCCGCATCGTGCATTTCTGGGATCCGGGTTGCCGCAGCTGCAACAAGGAAACCGATGCCCATCTCAATTACCTGATCGGCATGTATCGTTCGGCCGGTATCGATTTCTATAGCGTACAGAAACCGGGTACGACAGGTGAGCTTGCCCCTTTCCTGCAGGGCAAGCTGACACCGTTGGAGACGATCCAGGGGATCGAGACACTGCCTGCCAGTCCTGCCATGGCCATATGGGATCGTGATGGCAACCTGGCCTATGCCGGCCCCTATAGCGAGGGGCTGATCTGCAACTCCAGCAACAGCTTCGTGGAGCCGATCATCGATGCGCTGATTGCCGGGCGCAAGGTTACCCCCAAGGGGTTCCTGGCCGTGGGCTGCTACTGCCCCTGGGGTGAGGGGAGCATGGTCGGATCCTGAGGCTGCACAGTTCGGTCTGTTTATGCAAGGTGGCAGTCATCTATGAAGCATGAGATCCTGGCATGTTATGACAGACGACTGCCAGAAAAGCATCGGGGCGGCCATATGGCCGCCCCGATGATATCGTCTGATGATATTTATCCGACTCAGCCCAGAGGGACCTCGAGGGCTGCATTGATGGGCGCGACCAGATTGCCGACCTGGGAATCAACCGACATCATGATGCTCAGCACCATCACCATGGCAATCGAGTAGACGAACAGCTTGCGTGCCCAGACTCGGTCGTCTGGTGCACGGTAGCCAGAGATCGCCAGCCAGAGCCAGTAGCTGCCACTGGCAGCCACCACCACGAAATAGCTGGTGCCGGCGTAGCCGCTGACGGCCAGCATCAGTGTGGCTGCCACGAATGCCGCAACGTAGAAGACGATATGGTGCTTGGCGGTGGAAACCCCCTTGCGCACCGGCAGCACCGGGATCGAGGCGGCCTGGTAATCGTTGAAGCGGAAAATCGCGATGGCGTAGGAGTGGGGCATCTGCCACAGGCTGAAAATCAGCAGCAGGATCGCCGCACCGGCATCGAACTCGTTGGTCACGGCGCAGTAGCCGACCACGGGCGGCGTGGCTCCGGACAGGCTGCCGATCAGTGTGCCGTAGGTCGAATGGCGCTTCATGTAGAGGCTGTACACGCCCACGTAGATCAGGAATCCGATCAGTACCAGCGCCACGGGCAGCAGGCTGGCCGTGGCCAGATACAGCACCGCTACACCGGCCAAGCCCAGGACACAGGCATAGATCAGTGCATTGCGCGGTGACACCAGGCCGCGCACCAGTTCGCGGTTGCGGGTGCGCGACATCAGGCCGTCGATATCGCGGTCGATGTAGTTGTTGAATACGCACCCGGACGCAATGACCAGCGATACGCCGAGCGCGGTCCAGAACCCGAGTGCCAGGTCGATGTCGCCCTTGGATGCCAGGAAGAAACCGCCGGCAACCGAAATCAGGTTGCCGACGACGATGCCTGGCTTGATGAGCTTCAGATAGCGTTTAAGCATTGCATCCGCGCATGTGCGCTCAGTGAATCATCATGTTGTAGTGCATGTTCCAGATAATCCAGATCGAGAGCACGACAACGATGACGACGATGACGACCGTGAAGATGAAACTCATCAGGTTCCAGCCGCTTTCGGAATGGCGGTTCATGTGCAGGAAATACACCAGTTGAACCACGATCTGGATCACGGCGAAAGCCACGATCAGCAACAGCGTGACAGGCTTGGGCAGCACGCCGTACATCACCAGGCCAAACGGGATCAGCGTCAGGACCGCCGACAGGATGAAGCCGACGATGTACGACTTGGTCGAGCCGTGGCTTTCGCCGGCGGGGGTGGTATGTTCGTGCGACATGATTACAGCACTCCCATCAGGTAGACAACAGTGAACACGCAGATCCAGACCACGTCCAGGAAGTGCCAGAAGATGCTCAGGCAGTTCAGGCGGGTCTGGTTCGAGGCGGTCAGGCCGCGGCTCGATACCTGATGAATCATGACGGCCATCCAGATCAGACCACTGAAAACGTGCGCGCCGTGGGTGCCGACCAGCGTGAAGAAGGCCGACAGGTAGGCGCTGCGGCTCGGACCGTTGCCGTTTTCGATCAGGTGATGGAACTCATAGAGTTCCATGCAGATGAAGGTGGCTCCCAGCACGAAAGTGACGCAGAGCCACTTCAGTACGCCGGAACGGTCATTGCGGTGCATGGCCAGCATGGCGAAGCCGTAGGTGATGCTCGAGAACAGCAGCACGAAGGTTTCGGTCAGCACGAAGGGCAATTGCTGGCCAAACAGCTCGACGCTGGTCGGGCCGCCCGCGAAGGCATTGCTCAGCACGGCGAAGACCGCGAAGAGGGTGCCGAACAGAACGCAGTCCGACATCAGGTAGATCCAGAAACCGAAGACGGAGGTGGATCCCGAGTCGTGGTGCTCGTGGTCGTGGCCGTGCTCCTGCCCGGAGGCAGGGGTCGCGGCAGAGTGATGTAGGGTTTGACTTGACATGTCTCTTACGCCTGGGTTGCTTGGGCTTGGATATGCTGGTGCTCGATGCGTGCGACCTCTTCGGACGGGACGTAGTAGTCCACGTCCTGGTCATAGGTGCGCACGATATAGGCCACGATCGCACCGACGAACGAGGCACCGACCAGCCACCAGATGTGCCAGATCAGGGCGAAGCACATCACGGTCAGCAGCATTGAAACCACGAATGGATTGCCTGTGTTGCGCGGCATGTGGATCGGTGCATAGTGGCTGGGCGCGGGCGGCAGGCCACGTTGCTTGGCTTCATAGAACGCGTCAATGGAATCCACCTTGGGCAGCACGGCGAAGTTGTAGAACGGCGGCGGCGAGGCGGTGGACCACTCCAGCGTGCGACCATCCCACGGATCGCCGGTGACGTCCATGTTCTGCTTGCGGTCGCGGATGCTGACGTAGAGCTGCAGGATGAAGAAGCCGATACCTGCCAGGATGAACAGCGCGCCTACCCATGCCACGGTCAGGTAGGGGACCCAGGCCGGGTTGTCGTAGCTGTTCAGACGGCGGGTCATGCCCATGAAGCCGAGCATGTACAGCGGCATGAAGGCCAGGTAGAAGCCGATGATCCAGCACCAGAAGGAGTAGCGGCCCAGACGTTCATTGAGCTTGAAGCCGAATGCCTTCGGGAACCAGAAGGTGATGCCGGCCAGATAGCCGAATACCGCGCCACCGATGATGGTGTTGTGGAAGTGGGCCACCAGGAACAAGCTGTTGTGCAGCAGGAAGTCGGCACCCGGCACGGCCAGCAGAACGCCGGTCATGCCGCCGATGCTGAAGGTGACCAGAAAGCCCAGGGTCCAGAGCATGGGCGTCTTGAACTCGACGCGGCCCTGGTACATGGTGAACAGCCAGGTGAAGATCTTTACGCCGGTCGGAATGGCGATGATCATTGTCATGATGCCGAAGAAGGCGTTGACGTTGGCCCCCGAACCCATGGTGAAGAAGTGGTGCAGCCAGACGATGAACGACAGCAGGCCGATGGCGACGGTAGCACCGACCATGGATTTGTAGCCGAACAGCTTCTTGCGGGCAAAGGTCGAAACGACTTCAGAGAACACACCGAAAGCCGGCAGTACCAGGATGTACACCTCGGGGTGGCCCCAGGCCCAGAACAGGTTCACGTACATCATGGCGTTGCCGCCCATGCCGGCCGTGAAGAAATTCATGTCGAGGTAGCGATCCAGCGACAGCATGCCGAGTGCGACTGTGAGGATCGGGAAGGCGGCGACGATGATCACGCAGGTGACCAGGGTGGTCCAGGTGAAGATGGGCATCTTCATCAGGGTCATGCCCGGCGTGCGCATCTTGAGGATGGTCACGAACAGGTTGACGCCGGTCAGCAGGGTACCCAGCCCGGATAGCTGCAATGACCAGATGTAGTAATCGACGCCGACACTTGGACTGAGATCGATCCCCGAAAGTGGCGGATAGGCCACCCAGCCGGACTGGGCGAACTCACCCACACCCAGCGACAGCATCACAAGGATGACGCCGCCCACGAACAGCCAGAAGCTGAGCGCGTTGAGGTAGGGAAATGCCACGTCGCGGGCACCGATCTGCAGCGGCATGACGATGTTCATCAGGCCTGTCACCAGCGGCGTTGCGACGAAGAAGATCATGATGACGCCGTGCGCCGAGAAGATCTGGTCATAGTGGTGCGGGGGCAGGAAGCCGTCGCTGCCGCCGTGGGCCAGCATCAGTTGCGTGCGCATCATGATGGCGTCGGCAAAGCCGCGCACCAGCATGATGATGGCCACGATGATGTACATGATCCCGATGCGCTTGTGGTCGACCGTGGTAAACCACTCCTTCCACAGCCAGGTCCACTTCTTGAAATAGGTGATGCCGCCGACGACGGCGATACCGCCCAGCACGATGGCGATCAGCGTAACGATGATGATCGGGTCGTGAAGGGGGATGGCATCCAGGGTTAGCTTGCCGAACATGGTTGATTACTCCTCCGAACCGGACTGGGGGGCGTCGCCGATGTCCAGGCGGTCCCGGGTGTTGGCACCCACGCCGATGAACTGGTCGATGACTTGCTTGAACAGACCGGGCTGCACATTGCCGTAATAGGTCACGGGGTGGTCCTTGCTCGGCTGAGCGAGCTGCTTGTAGCCTTCGAAGTCCAGGCCCTGCTCGCTGGCCTTGACCTTCTGGACCCACTCTTCGAAACCGGCGTCGCTCAGAGCGTGCGCCTTGAATTTCATGCCCGAGAAGCCACTGCCGCTGTAATTGCTGGAAATGCCATCATAGACACCCGCCTCATTGGCGATCAGGTGCAATTGGGTGCGCATCCCGGCCATGGCGTAGATCTGACCGCCCAGCTGGGGAATGAAGAACGAGTTCATCGGCCCGTTGGAGGTGATGTTGAAGGCAATCGGCGTGTTTTCCGGGAAGGCGATCTCGTTGACCGTAGCGATGCCTTGCTCAGGGTAGACGAACACCCACTTCCAGTCCGTTGCGATCACGTCGATGACGACGGGCTGGCGATCGGACTCCAGCGGCTTGAACGGGTCGAGCGCATGCGTGCTCTTCCAGACGATGATGGCCAGTGTGAAGATGATCAGCAGCGGTATGCCCCAGACCACGATTTCAACCTTGGTGGAATGTGACCAGTCAGGTGTGTATTTTGCATTCTTGTTGGATGCGCGGTATTTCCAGGCAAATACGAAGGTCAGCAAAATGGCTGGGATCACGACGATCAGCATCAGGCCGACGGCAGTAATGATCAGGTCGCGTTGGGCGATCCCGATCTCGCCTTTTGAATTGAAGAGCACCCAGTCCGAGCAGCCGCTCAGACCGGAAGCGATCAATAGCGCAAGTGCGCTTCGCCATAATGTCCGGCAGTGGTGTTTCATATGGAAAGATCCTGAGATATATAAACAATCGTTCGGAAACGCATTTGTTTTCATGCTCTTGCTGTGGCCGGCATGCATGTATGAATGTATGCAGCGACACGACATGCAAAAAGCCGCCATCAGGGATGAGCGGCGCGTGCAGGCACGACTATACAAAATATCGGCGGCTCATGAGCGGCACCGATGTTACGACCCAATGTACGGAGAATGCAGGGAGACGCCTTGGGTGGGCAGGATGAGGTGCCGGAGAGGAATGCAGGTCTGTAAAAAAAATCTTTTAAAACAAAGAATTGCTTTGATCTATATCAAATTTTTTTACAGACCGAAAAAGTGCGCAGAAGTCAATGATACACATCATCCAGCCTTTTTCTCCGTATATTTTTTAGAAACTATATATTTCTATATGTGTCTTATGGGCGTGAGAAAGAAGGTTCAGGATTGCCAGTGGCCGCTCAGGAGTAGTGGGGGCCTGGATTGGGCACGCACCAAGGCGGAGGCGGGCCAGGTATCCTGGCGCACGGACAGGCCGGCATAGATGCCGTGCCCTTCGCCGGCTTGCAGCTGACCGCCGGCTTCGATGCCCTCTCCGGCGCGAATGCTGCCGCCCGCCAGGATGTCGCCGCGAGCCAGGATCCCCCAGCGGGCGTCGAGGTGGTCCGCGCAGCGGATATCCTGGCCGGCCATGATGCCGCGCTGTGTGTGAATTCCGGCACCACCGATGACGTTGCCGCCAGCCTTGATGCCGCCGTTGCACGACAGCGGGCCGCCGCTGTCGATGTCTTCGCCGGCATGCAGGTCGCCTTCCGCCTGCAAGGCACCTTCGACCCGGATGTCGCGCCGCGCTTTGATCAGGCCGCGGCAGTTCAGTGTCTGGCCGATGTCCAGGCTCCAGCCAGTGTGCAGGTCGCCGGCGACCTGCAGGTTGCCATCGCAGCGGATGCCGCCTTCGGCCCGGATGTCGCGGCCGGCGATGATGTTGCCTTGTGCGCGGATACTGCCCTGGGTGTGGATGCTGCGGCCGGCTCGCACGATGGTGTCAACCTCGATGCCCTGGCGGATGCGCAGTTCGCCGGCAAAAATGACGGCATTGGCCTCCAGGCTGTCGAGTGTGCGTACGGCGTCAATCGGGCCAAACTGATCGAGTAGCCAGAGGGCGTCGTCGATGCGGTTCTCGGCGACGAGGTCGTCAAGCAATTGCTGATATTCGCCCTGACCGTTGCGATTGCGGATGAACCAGCGAAAGCCGGCGGCGCAGGGTTGCTTGGCTTTGACGAAATTCTTGGTGAGTTGCATGGGGCTTCGGTATCTCGTGTGTGCAGGCGCGGCAGCGTGTTCATCTCGGGTCGCTGTGGGCGTGCATTGCCTCGGCGCGGTGACGCGGCGAAAGGGCAGGGTCGCGGGTGTGGTGCGTCAGGGCAGGATGGCCCGAGGCATCATCGGCAGGGGGAAGGTGCGTGCGCGAACGATCAGCCTGGTTTGGCGCGGGCAAAGAGAGAGCGAAAAGCCAGTTCCTGCAGGCTGAGCAGCCTGAAGCGAGTGTGGAGCACGACACCGAAGGTGAAGCGTCCGCGTCCGGCGAACCGGTTTTGCAGAATGCGTCGCTGGTACGGAGTCCTGAGCGTGGGCATGGCGGGCGTCGGGTGTCGGAGAATCCGGCAAAGCGTCCGGCAGAAAAGCAACAAGGCGGCTGAAAGCCGCCTTGTGCGAGATAACCTGGTGGGCTGTGAGTGGCTCGAACACTCGACCTACGGATTAAGAGTCCGCTGCTCTACCAACTGAGCTAACAGCCCGATCTGCGTAACTGCAATGTGTGTTGCAGCTCGAGAAGGCGAAACTATACATGTTTTTTTTGTGCTGTGCAAATAATTTCGTCTTTTCTGCAAATTTTTATGCGGTCAGTCTCAATTCCGTAGTGCGATGATCAATCTCGCAGTGCGATGACGGCTTCTATTTCTACGCGCATGCCGGAGGGCAGAGAGACTGCGCCGCTGGCAATGCGGGCATGCCGGCCTCGCTCTCCGAACAGATCGAGAAAGAGCGTGGAGGCACCGTCGAGTACGCTGGCGTGTGCCGTGAAGGTTGCATCGCAATGCACCAGGCCAGCCAGCCGCACGATGCGCTCGATGCGACCCAGATCGCCCGAGCAGGCGTGTGCCGCCTGCGCCAGGACATTGAGCGCGCAGATGCGGGCTGCCTCCTGACTGGAAGGCAGGTCGGCACTGTCGGCAGGGCCGGTATGATGCAGCATGCCATTCAGGCGCGGGCCTTGTCCCGCCACGAACAGGAGGTTGCCACTGCGGACATAGGGAACATAGGCTCCCTGGGGAATCGTGGCGTCCGGCAACGACAGCCCGAGTTCGGTCAGTCGCTGGCGCAGACGGTCGTTCTCTGACGGCTGGCTCATTTGATCTGTCTCCAGTCGCCCTGGTCACCCTTCCAGTTGATGGTGTGGCCGAGGGTGCGCAGTACAGTGGCGCGCAGGGTATGCACCAGGCCGACCCATTCATCGACATGAATGCCATCGACGGCAGGTTCTGGTGCCATGAACATGCCGTCCACGCCGCCATTGCCTACGCACAGCTCAATGCTGCGACGTTCCAGTTCGGCATCATGGAATACGGTGGGATTTTCGAGCAGGGCGGTCAGTGCGGCAATCAGGCCGGTGGCCCCCCAGTTTGATACGTTGGAGATGACCAGATGATCCGCGGCATTGGCTGCCGCGACGCCGCCGCGACCTGGAATGCCGCAGTCGCGGGCCTTGGGCGAGAAGGTGGGCAGGTCCTGGGCAATGACGCCCATGCCAAGCTCATTGCCGCCATCACCGATGCCGATGGTGGGGATGCCATGCTGCTTTGCCAGGTTGAACAGGTAGTCGGCATCGCCCACCATGCCGTCCAGCGGGCGTCCGCCCAGGCCGTGATAGAGTCCGTTGGCGTTGGCACCCGGACGTTCGATGGAGATGACCAGGGCGGGCCGGCTGGTTTCGATCAGTTCGTGGGCTGCCGCATGGCAGCGCGTGTCATCCTTCTCCAGCGAACGGATATAGACTGGCCGCAGGAAATCGATACCGACGGCCTGTCCGTCGGCAGGCAGGTTGCGTGGGGAGAGGCCTGCGCCCATGCAGGTGGCGCGCATCATGGCATCCCAGTCGTGGTCGATGGCGATGATGGAGTGAACGCCGAAACCCAGGAACAGGGCGCGTGCCAGCAGCGCCGCTCCGACCGGGCCATCGGTTTCGGGCACACCGCCGCCCTCGGGAAAGCCGGTGATGATCAGTACGGGGCCAGGTTGGTCGCGCAGGCGGGTGGCGATCACTTCCGCCGCGCCCATGCAGTTGAAGCCGGGCTGGCGTCGCTGCACGGCATCCCGGATATGGCGGATGGAGCCGACGCCGGTCAGGTCCAGGCTCATGAAGTCGTCGATGGTCTGTGCCACGCGCTGATAGGTGGCGCTGTCTTTGCTCAGCATGGTGAATTCCTTGTGTTGAAAATGTGGTTTCAGGGTTGCTGGATATAGGTCGCGAACTTGTCGGCATCGACATTGCCGCCGCTCAGGACGATGCCGATGGTCTTGTCGCGGATATCGAGCTTGCCGGCCAGCAGTGCCGCCAGTGGTGCGGCACCGCCCGGCTCGACGACCAGTCGCAGGTCTTCATAGGCGATGCGTATGGCTTGGCGGACATCCTCGTCGCTGACGGTCAGCGCGCCTGCCAGTAGCGCCTGGTTGATAGGGAACGTGATGTCGCCAGGCGACTGCACTTGCAGTGCGTCGCAGATCGACTGGCGACCTGCCGGATTGCCGACGCGGGTACCACTGGCCAGGGAACGTGCCGTATCGTCGAATTGCTCGGGCTCGACGCACCAGACTGCGGTGTTGGGCGAGAGCGCATGGATGGCGGTGGCGACCCCCGCGGCCAGGCCGCCGCCACTGCAACTGACCAGTGCCGCATCAAGCGTGGCCTCCAGCGCCGTGGCCTGCTGGCTCAGTTCGATACCCAGGGTTCCCTGGCCGGCGATGACATGCGGATCGTCGTAGGGGGGCACGATGACCGCGCCGGTGCGCTCGGCGATTTCGGTGCCGATGGCTTCGCGGTTTTCGGTTTTTCGGTCGTACAGGCGCACGGTGGCACCGAGCTTGCGGGCACCCTCGACCTTGGCGACGGGGGCGTCGGAAGGCATCAGGATCGTGGCCTGGATGCCCAGCCGGGCACCGACCGAGGAGACGGCCAGCGCATGATTGCCGGACGACCAGGCGACGATGCCGGCTTCGCGCTGGGCGGGTGTGAACTGGATGACGCGGTTGTAGGCTCCGCGAAATTTGAATGATCCGGTGTGCTGCAGGACTTCCGGCTTGATCAGGATGCGGGCACCCAGGCGTTCGTTGAGTGCGGCATTTTCGATCAGCGCGGTATGCACCACGCGATTGCGCAGGCGTTGCGCAGCGGCTTCGACATCGGCAAAGGAAACGCTGGGGGCGAGTGTTTTCGTGTTCATGAGTATGCTTTCCGAAAGGGTGGGAAAAAAGGGCTGTGGAGGGTCTGGCGGAGCAGGGCTGACCGGCTGGGTTGCCGCCGGCCAGACCGGTGCTCAGCCCGAGAGCACGCGGGGCAGAAACAGGGCCAGATCGGGAAAGGCCACCATCAGGCCGATCACCGCCAGCAGGGCCGCCACGAAGGGCAGTGCGCCGATGATGACGTCGCTCATGGGGCCGGACTTGCGCAGGCCTTGCACCACGAACAGGTTCAGGCCGACTGGAGGGGTGATCAGGGCTGTCTCGATCAGCAGCACGACCAGGATGCCGAACCAGATCGGGTCGTAGCCCAGCGCGATCACGATAGGGGTGACGATGGGGACGCTGGCGACCATCAGTGACAGGGTTTCCATGAACAGGCCGACCACCAGGTAAAACAGGATGATGAACAGCAGCATCACCTCGGGGGCCACGTCCATGTTCTGCACGAATGAAGCCACGGCACGGGTGACGCCGATGGAGCCCATGATGAAGTTGAGAAAATAGGCCCCGATGATGATGGCCAGCATCATGCCGGTTGTCAGGATGGTGCCCATCAGTGCCTGCTTCAGCATGGCCCAGGAAAGTCGCCCGGTCAGCGCGATGACGAGCATGGCACCGGTCACGCCCAGCGCGGCTGCCTCGGTCGGCGTGGCCAGCCCGGCGTAGATGAAGCCGACCACCAGCAGGAAAATGCCCAGCGGGAAGATCAGATCCTTGAGTGCGGCAAAGCGTTCGCGCCAGGTGGCGTGCAAGCGCTCGCCTCCCAGGGATGGCTTGACTGCACACACGATCAGGATGGTCAGCGAGAACATCGCAGCCAGCAGAATGCCGGGCAGCAGCGCCGCCAGGTACAGCGCCGGGATCGACGAGTTGGTGAGGGCACCGTAGATCACCAGATTGATGCTCGGCGGGATCAGGATGCCCAGGGTGCCGCCGGCTGCGATGCTGCCCAGGAAGAGCTTCTCGTTGTAGCCGTATTTGCGGATCTGCGGGATGGCGACCGTGCCGACCGTGGCTGCGGTTGCCACGCTGGAGCCGCTGGTGGCGGAGAAGGCCGCCGAGGTCCCGATGTTGGAGTGCATCAGTCCGCCGGGTAGCCATGACAGCCACTTGGCCATGGCTCCGTACATACCTTCGCCGATGCCAGAGCGCAGCAGCAGTTCGCCCAGCAGTACGAAGAACGGGATAGACACCAGCAGCGGGTCGTTGCCGGCATTCCAGGCGATCTGGCCGATGCCCTGCAGGATGGGAAAGGGCGAGTAGGCTTCGGCCAGGGCGACGCCCAGCAGCCCGAGCACGGCAGCCACGGGGATGGAGAGCGCCAGCAGGACCAGCAGTCCGAGCGCGACGTTTGCAATCATGATGATTCCTTTGCTTGGCGGGCCTGGCCGTCGCGGCTCGCCGCGTCTTCCAGCTCCTCGTGCACTTCTTCCAGCGTGCTGCGGTTCGAGATCAACTGGCGTGCGCCGTTCCAGTCACGTCGCAGCAACCTGCCGAGCGCCTTGCAGAGCAGGATGGCGGCGATCAGGCAGAACAGTGCGAGCCCGGCCAGCCACAGAATCTGCGGAATGGCCAGCGGGGTGCCCAGTGGCGTCATGGATTTGGCGTTGATGGTGAGGCTGCGATCGACCATGACCCAGCCATAGCGCAGCACCAGGCCGAAGAACGCCAGCATGGCCACGATCGACAGGACGTCGAGCGCGAGCTGGACCGGACGGGGCAGAATGGCGTAGAGCGAGTCGATGCGGATATGGCGGCGTGCCAGCAGCGTGGCCGACAGCGCCCAGGTGCTGGTAATCGCCAGGGCATAGCCAGACAGTTCGTCGGCACCGTTGAAGCTCATGCCGAACAGGTTGCGGGCCATGATTTCCAGAGTGATGACAACGCTGGCAGCCAGGATCAGCAACCCGCAGGCCAGTGCAGCGGCATCGCCTGCCTTGCTGCACAGGCGCATCAGGGGGGAGTGGTTATCCATGTTTACCTGGCCTCTGCGGTGAGCCCCAGTTCCCGGCCGACGGTGGCGTTCCATTCGTCGGTGCAGTCTTTGCCGCAGCGCTTGGCCCAACCCGGCAGGACATGGTTCTGCAGGATGTCGAGGCGGCGCTGGTTGTCGGCTTCGGACAGCGGCGTCAGCGTCATGCGTCCGGTGTGGCTGTCCGTGCAGTTCTGGCCGGTAGCGCAGCGCATGGCCTGTTCATCGCCGGCGGCTGCCATTTCGGCCAGCCGGGTTTCCATTTGGCGATATTGATCCTGCAGGAAGGTCTGTGCTTCGGGTGGCAGGGCATTCCAGGCATCGAGGTTGGCCCCCCAGAACATGGTGCTCCAGCCCGAGTTCAGCGGATACAGGGTTTTGGTGACGTCATACCATTTGGCCCGATAGCCTGAAATGGCACCGGTCACGCCACAGTCAGCCACACCGCGCTGCAATGCCGGGACGGCCTCCACGAACGGGATCGTGACGCTGGAGCCCTGCACGCCGTTGACCAGGTCGGTCAGCGAGGCATTGAAGACGCGGATTTTCTTGCCCTTGAGCGAGTCGATGTCGTTGATTTGGTCGCGGCACCAGAAGACCTGCGCGCTCATCGGTGCCAGCCCCAGCAGCTTGACGTTGAAACGTTCTGCCATGACACGTTCGAGTACCGGGCGGTAGGCGTCGATGGCGCGCATGGCGGTCGGTACGTCCAATGTCAGGCCGGCCAGGTCCACGGCTTCGAAACGTGGGTCGTCGCCTGCCATGTAGCTGATGGCCTGGGAGGCGAACTGGATGGCACCATTCTGCAGGAAGGAGAGGATTTCGGGCCCCTTGAGGCCGGCGACATCGTGCGGCAGGGCTTCGATGGCGATCTGTCCTCCGGAGGCCTCGGGAATCTGCTTGGCGTACCAGTCCTGTTCGAGGTCGGTCCAGAGGTTGAAGGTGCTGTTGGCGCCAATGGCGCGCAACTGCAGTTCGGGCAGGGCTGCATCCTGGGCCTGGGCCTGGCCCAGTGACAATGCGGCACCGAGCGCCAGCGCGTAACCGAGTTTCTTCATGGCAATCTCCTGTCAGGGCGGCGCCGGCGAGATCCGTGCGCCTGTTGCGTGAGGGTCGAGGAGATTGTCTGATCAGGATTTTTTTAAGACAAAGCGTGGTTTTTTATCGGACTGATCCTTTTTTTTGATAGGTTGGCTGAAAAGGGCATGGCCACGGCGCTGGCGAGCCAGCCCGTTTTTGTAATAAATCGGCTGTCTAGGGGAAAGTCCCGAGATCGGTTGCGGTGGTGGCAGGCATTGCCGGCACTGTGCGGCAGGCCGTACGTGCCCTCAGTCCGGGTGTCCGGTCGTGGCGCTGAAGGCTTCGGCGGCTTCCAGGGCAAGGTCGCGAATGGCTTCCTTGAGAAAGGCGTTGGGGCCAGGCAGGTAGGTGGAATAGAAGCTGAGGTCTTCCAGAGGCAGCCTGCTGGGGAGTGTTTCCAGCTCACCGGCAGCCAGTATCTTCGGGATGCTGACAGGCGACAGGGCTGCAATGCCAAGGCCGGTACGTGCCATGTCGATAATGGTGGTGATGGGCGAGATGCCCCAGATCCGCAGGTTGGCCAGGCCCAGCCGTTCCTGGCTGACGGCAATCAGATTCTTGGTCGACAGGGCACTCTTGGGATACGTGATGATCGGATAGCGGGTCAGCAGCATCCGGTCGGTAGCGTTGGCTGGCAGGGCGGCCCGGAAAGCGGGTGAGACCAGCAGTCGGAACGGGTAGGCGCAGAGTTTCAGCGAGCGGGCATCGGGGTGATCCAGCGGTGCGGCTACCAGCCCCAGGTCGAGGTCGAGCGACAGCAGTTGCTTGTGGATTTCTACGGTGGTGTCGACCGAGATGTCCAGCGAGATCTGGGGGTACAAGGCACGGATGCGTTCCAGCAGCGGCGACAGCCAGGTATGTACCAGCGTTTCGGAGACGCCGAGGCGGAACGTGCCGCGCAGCAGGGCACCATTGTCGGAGACGGCCTGCAGCATCTCGGTGCGTATCTGGAAGATCTTTTCGGAATACGAGAGCAGCACAGCTCCCCGGTTGGTCAGGGTGATGCGCTTGGTCTGGCGGTCGAACAGGCGCACGCCGAGTTCTTCCTCCAGTTGCGCGATGCGCGCCGAAATGGCCGGCTGGGTCGTGTTCAGGTGCTGTGCCGCCGCCCGGAAGCCGCCTAGGGTGGCAACCCAGTAGAACGTTTCCAGTGTGCGCATGTCACGCATGGCAGGCTCCAGTCAGGTCTGGCCGGTAGGTGGGAGCGACTTGGCGGCCCAGTCGCAGTGCCTGCCATAGGCTGGCCAGTCGAAGGCGGGGCCTGGGTCGGTCTTGCGGCCAGGGGCAATGTGTTCGTGTCCACGTACTGCCGACAGCGGGTGGTGCGTGCGCAGGCAGGCGGTCAGCGCCTGCAGGCGGGTGTACTGGACAGGTTCGTAGGGCTGGCTGTCGGTGCCTTCCAGTTCGACGCCGATCGAGAAATCATTGCAGCGGCTGCGTCCCTCGAACTCGGATACGCCGGCATGCCAGGCTCGCTGCAAGGTGGCCACGAACTGCAGGATCTGGCCGTCGCGCCGGATTAGGAAGTGAGCCGATACACGCAGGCCTCGGATGTTTTCGAACCAGGGGTGGTCGGCCAGCACCAGGCTGTTGGTGAACAGGCGCACGATATGCGGGCCACCGAACTCGCCGGGTGGCAGGCTGATGTTGTGCAGAACCAGTAGGGAGGGAACCTCGTGGCCGGGGCGTTCATCCTGGTTGGGCGAGGGCACCAGATTGACGCCGGGGGCGGGCCTGAGCCAGCCCGCCGTATCGAGTTGCAGGGGCATGGAGGAGAAACCGGCACGGCTGTGCATGTTCGCGCTCCGCCGAGAGTCAGTGCGTTCGCTCGGGGCGCACGCCCAGACGGGCGTGTTCGCTGCCGCACCAGGTCTTGCCTTGCTGGAGCAGGGCCTCGGAGCGGGGTAGGTGGATGCCACAGTGGGCGCAACGCACCATTTCTTCCGATCCTTGGGCCGCTGCGGGGGCCGCAGGACCCCGTCCGGGCTGAGCCGGGCGCTGCGCAGCGGGTTGGCGTGCACGGGCCGCCCGCTTGGCTGCGGCATGTCCGAGCAAACGACCTGCCAACAGAACGGCCAGAATCAGGATGAACCAGAACAGAATCTTGCCCATGTGGCGTTGCTACCCTTGTGTCAGCGCGTGAGGACGTTTTCAAGCACGAAGCGCGTGCCGGTATAGGCCAGCAGCATGAAGCCGAAGCCTGTCATGGTCCAGCGCAGTGCGACCCGGCCACGCCAGCCATGGCGATGGCGGCCGATCAGCAGCAGTCCGAACGTCAGCCATGACAGCAGCGTGAAGACGGTCTTGTGGTCCATGGGCAGAATGCGCCCGGAGATCATCCAGGATGCCAGCGAACCGGTGATGACGGTCAGGGTCAGCGCGCCGAAGGCAATCCAGATCAGTCGGAACAGAATGCGCTCCTGCACCAGCAGTGGCGGCATGGCTTCCAGTGTGCGGCTCAGCAGACCGTGGGTGGCCTGTTCGGCTGCCTCGGGCACGAAGGGCCGGTGCAGGTGGCGGTCGAGCGCGGCCATCAGCATGGCATGGGCAGCAACCACGGTGATCAGTGCGTAGGCTGCCAGTGCGATGAGCAGGTGAATACGCAACCAGGGATTGCCGGCGTGCGCCACCAGTGTGGCTTCGGGAAACAGGGCGGCCAGTGCCGTGGTCAGTGCTGCGCAGGGCAGCAGTAACAGCAGCAGCCCGTCGATGCGGAACCACTGGCTTTCTATCCAGAAGACAACCAGCCCGAGCCAGAAGGCGACCGACAGGGCCAGTGACCAGCTCAGGTAGATGGCTGGGCCGACCAGGATGGACTGTTGCAGGCCGATTCCATGCAACAATAGGGCGAACGCCAACCCGAAGCGCAGTGTCTGCGTTTCGCGTGTGGGACGGGCAGCGTCGGTATGCTCTGCCGGAATATGGCGCCAGTGCGCCACCGAGAGCAGGAAGTAGCCGAAGGCTGCCAGCGCGTGAAATACAATGCCTGAAGACATAATCCGATAGTGTAAGCGAAACCAGAGCAATGCTTGATAATTTAACCAATCGTTTGTCGCGCGTCGTCAAGACGCTGCGGGGTCAGGCGCGGCTGACCGAGGAAAATACCCAGGAGATGCTGCGCGAGGTCCGGCTGGCGCTTCTTGAAGCGGACGTGGCGTTGCCCGTGGTGCGAGAGTTCGTGGCACGCGTCAAGGAAAAGGCACTGGGCGAGGAAGTCATTTCCAGCCTGACGCCGGGACAGGCGCTGGTCGGGATCGTACACAAGGAACTGACCGCGCTGATGGGGGGCGACCTGGGGCTGGAAGCGGGCGAGTTGTCGCTGGCTGCCCAGCCGCCGGCCGTGATCCTGATGGCCGGCCTGCAGGGGGCGGGCAAAACCACCACCACCGGTAAGCTGGCACGCTGGCTCAGCGAAGGCAGTCACACGCAGCATGGCCGCAAGACCGGCAAGAAAAAAGTGCTGGTGGTCAGTGCCGACGTGTATCGCCCGGCCGCTATCGAGCAGCTCAAGACGGTGGCTGGACAGGTCGGCGTCGATTTCCTGCCGTCCGATGCGTCGCAAAAGCCCGAGACGATTGCAACCCAGGCACTGGATCATGCCAAGCGCCACCACTACGATGTCCTGATCGTAGATACGGCAGGCCGGTTGGGCGTGGACGAGGCGATGATGCGCGAGATCCGCGCCCTGCACGATTTGCTGAGTCCCATCGAGACCCTGTTCGTGGTCGATGCCATGCAGGGTCAGGATGCGGTCAACGTGGCGCGCGCCTTTTCCGAGGCGCTGCCGCTGACCGGCGTGGTCATGACCAAGCTCGATGGCGATGCGCGCGGTGGCGCGGCGTTGTCGGTGCGGCATGTCACCGGCAAGCCGCTCAAGTTCGTTGGGGTCTCGGAAAAGCTCGATGGCCTGCAGCCCTTTCATCCCGACCGGATGGCCCAGCGCGTGCTGGGCATGGGCGATATCCTGTCGCTGGTTGAGCAGGCACAGCAATCCATTGATGTTGAAGATGCTGCCAAGCTGGCCAAGAAGCTCAAGTCGGGCGACAAGTTCGACCTGAATGACTTTCGCGATCAGTTGGGCCAGGTCAAGAAGCTGGGCGACATGGGATCGCTGCTCGAAAAATTGCCGGCACAGTTTGCGCAGGCCGCAGGTCAGTTGCAGGGTGGTCAGGCCGAGAAGCAGTTGCGCCGAACCGAAGGCATCCTTAACTCGATGACGCCGCAGGAGCGCGCCAAGCCGGAACTGCTCAAGGCTTCGCGCAAGCGCCGTATTGCTGCCGGGGCCGGCGTGCCGGTCCAGGAAGTCAACCGGCTGCTGTCTCAGTTCGAGCAGATGCAGGGCATGATGAAGCAGATGAAAAAAGGTGGCATGGCCAAGATGATGCGTGCCATGGGCGGACTCAAGGGGCTGGGCGGCATGAAACTGCCGCGCGGCTTCAAGTAGGGCGCACACATCAAGGAGGGCTCGGCATGGCGCGTGCAGTGACCTCCCTGCTGTATGAGCAGGACCTCAAGCGGCAGCTCGGGCTGATATCGAGCGAGGTCGATGCGCCGGTGCCCGCATCAGCGACTGACGAGGCCCGCGCTGCGGTGCGTGGGCGCTTTTCCGTATTGCCTTTGCGTGATGGGCTGTATCTGCACATGTCGGATACGGTACAGGTGCGCGATCATGTGTCCAGTCGTATCCTGCACGAAGGCCTCAAGCTGGCGCTGGTCATTGATGGGCAGGTCGATATGACATACGGACCGCATCGCTTTCTGCTTGGCCCTGGCTGGGGAGCCGAGCAGGGGCCATCAGCGCAGGCGGCGGCTGTCAATCTGCGACAATCTGTTCTTTGTGTGCGGCGAGGCCGAGCGGGCCGCAAGGCCCGCGCCATCAGCTTGACTCTTGAGCCATCCTGGATTGGCGACGCAAGTATCTCGGGGGGTGACGACTGGTCTACGGTGCGTCATTTCCTGGAAACACATCTTGCGACCTGCGTTTGGCAGCCTTCGGGACGGATATGTGCCTTGGCTGGACAGATGCTGTGCACCAACGTATATGACGATCCCATGCAGCGGCTGTACCTTGAAAGTCGAGCTATCGAAATTGTGAGTGAAGCATTCCAGCAGATCGCCGGTACTGGCCGTGCCGTGGCGCATGAGGGTATGCCTGTGCGCGAACAACGGCGTTTGCTGAGTATCCGCGAATGGCTCGACAGCGGTGAGGCCGATCAACTGAGTGTCAGTGAGATTGCCCGACGGTTCGGTATGAGCGCCAGCACACTGCAGCGGTATTTTCGCCAGGCCTATGGTCAAACCGTGTTCGAATATCTCAGGCGTTGCCGCATGGCGCGGGCACGCAAGGCACTGGAGAATGAGTCCGTCAGTGTGGCTCAGGCGGCGACTATCGCTGGCTACGCCAGTCCTACCAACTTTGCCACGGCCATGCGCCGGCTGTATGGGCTCAGTCCAGCCAGAATGCGGTCGCGGGTCTGATTTTGACGTTTTTGCATAGTTCTCTGATGCTTGTGCAAACATGCTTTCCCTGTTGCATTTTTATACTTACATGTAAATAAGAATGCATTTCTTTTTGATGCTGGAACGAATTTCCGTGCTGGCGTCATGTTGTGTGTCCGGCATTCGGCACAATCGGAACCAGGGAGAGTCATGAGTCATCATCATCAAGGCCTGTTCAGGCTGAATCATGTGGCAGCCGTCCTGTGCTGCCTGTCAGTTTTTGCGCCGGTACGCGCCCAGACCGTGCATGCGCTCGATTCCGTGGACGTGCTGGGTACAGCCGAAGAGGAGCTGAAAGAGTCGCTTGGGGTGTCCGTGATCACTGCGGATGATCTTGCCAAGCGTCCTCCTGCCACGGATCTGTCAGATATCTTGCGGCGTGAGCCGGGTGTCAATTTGACCGGCAGCGCGGCTTCCGGCATGCGTGGCAATCGGCGGCAACTCGATATCCGGGGTATGGGACCGGACAACACCATGGTCCTGATCGATGGTCGACCGGCAAACTCGCGCAATGCGGCACGTCAGGGCTGGACCGGCGAGCGTGATACCGACGGTGACACCAATTGGGTGCCGCCCGAGGCTGTTGAGCGTATCGAGGTTCTGCGCGGACCTGCCGCGGCCCGTTATGGTTCGGGGGCGATGGGGGGCGTGGTGAACATTATTACCAAGCGTTCCACCGACGAACTGTCCGGGTCCATTTCGCAATACAACACTTTCCAGCAGGACTCTGATGAAGGGGATAGCCGGCGTACAACATTCATGCTGGCAGGACCGCTGAGCGACAAGCTGGGTTTCCGGCTGTTTGGCGGTTATGCCAAGACGCAACCGGATGCCTTGAACATCAATCGCGGCCATGCATACGAGCAGGGCGGCATCGTGGCGGCTTCCGGCAAGACCGGTGTGCGCGACAAATATATCAATGGCCTGCTGACCCTGGATATCGATGAAAGCCAGACGCTCGATGTCGAGATGAGCTTCAATCGCAAGAGTGATCTGTATTCCGGAGATACCCAGAATCTCAACGGCTACGCGACCGGCAGCGGTGGTAATTTCGTGCCGGTGACGGATCTTTATGGTTCTGAAACGACTGTGGTGTATCGCACCGATCTGGGGCTGACGCATCGCGGCAACTGGGACTGGGGAACGTCACGCATTGGTCTGAGCTATGGGTATACGCGCAATGATCGAGGCACCGAGGGGCTGTTCGGGGGCCCGGAAGGCGCATTCCTGTCGGAATCGGCTTCGGCACAATCGCGCTATGTCAGCAAATTCAAGGAGTGGCGTCTTGATGGAGAAGTGAATATCCCGTTGTTTGCGGGTGGCCTGGACCAGATGCTGACGGTGGGCGGTGAATTCGTACATGAATCGCTGGAGGATCCGGGCAGCATGCGGATACTGACACTGGCCGGGAGCAGTTTCGAACCGAGCGTATTGCCGGGGCGCGATGGCAACGACAAACTGGACTACAACAGTTTTGCCTTGTATGTAGAAGACAATATCCGGGTGACAGATGCACTGACGCTGGTGCCGACCGTGCGCTTCAATCATCATGAAAAATTCGGTTCCAATGTCAGCCCTGGCCTGACTGCATCGTATGCGCTCAACGATGTCTGGAGTATCAAGGGGGGGATTGCGCGTGCCTACAAGACGCCCAATATGTACCAGGCCAATCCGAACTATCTGCTCTACAGCCGAGGGATCGGTTGCATGGGGTACATGAGTGCTGCTGGCGGTTGCTATTTGCAGGGCAATGATGATCTCAAGAGCGAGACCAGCATCAATAAGGAAATCGGATTTGCTTACGATGACGGTTCGTTGAGTGGCAGCCTGGCTTACTTCCGCAATGATTACAAGAACAAGATCGTGGCTGGGGTTGATCCCTATGGTCAGGTCGTGTCGGGCGCATCCAATCCGTATCTGCTACGCTGGGAAAATACACCCAAGGCGGTCGTGTCGGGCCTGGAGGGTAATCTGTTCCTGCCGCTGACCGAGACGTTGACCTGGAATACGAACGTGACCTACATGATCGAATCCAAGGATAAAACGTACAACCAACCGCTGAGTATTATTCCCAAGTACACAGTGAATTCGTGGCTAGACTGGCAGGCCATGCCCAAGCTGTCGCTGCAGGCCACGCTGACCTGGTACGGCAAGCAGGAGCCTGCCTCGTTCGATGTTCGCCGCAACGAAGAGGTTGAGCAAGCACCGTCATTGAGTCCCTATGCACTGGTCGGGCTCAATGCCGGATATGAAATCAACAAGAATTTCCATATCCGTGCGGGGATCAACAACCTGTTCAACAAGCGCCTGTATCGTACCGGCCTGAATACCGGCACGAACAATGCGGTCATCAAGGGGGCAGGTGCGCAAACCTACAACGAGCATGGTCGTGCACTGTTCGTCAATCTGACAGCGTCGTTCTGATCGTCATAAAGACAATGCGCCGTCTTCTGGGTGAAGGTAGCGCCTTTATACAACAGGCAAAAAGGGCAGCCACGCGAGTGAACTGCCCTTTTCTGTGAACCGTGCGCCTGGAGGCGCGTCGGCTTCAATCCAGCGGCGGAATGCGCAGCAACTGGCCGGGATAGATCTTGTCCGGATGGCTCAGCAGCGGGCGGTTGGCCTCGAAAATGACTGTGTACTTGGCACCCTTGCCATTGCCGTACTGGGTTTCGGCAATCTTCCAGAGCGTGTCACCCTTGACCACGGTGTAGAAAACAGCCTCGACGGCCACTTCCTCGACATCGAGGTTGTTCTCGACCGAGGCGATGCCTTGGGTATTGCCGACTGCCAGGGCGATCTTTTCGGCATCGGCAGTGGACTTGGCCTTGCCGGAAATGGTGACCTTGTCGCCATCGACCTTGATATCCAGGCCATCGGCCTGCAGGCCGAGGTCGTCCACGGCTTTCTTGAGCTGATCGGGCGTTGCCGCCTTGGCTTCGCTGCCGCCGAAGAGTTTTTCGCCGGCTTCCTTGATAAAACTGAGCAGACCCATGTGTGACTCCTTGTCAGTGGTGGAACAAAGCAAGTGTATACACGACAGGAATGACCCGGTAACGATCAGCTCGCTATTTGATCATTCCTGACAAAAATCAGATCCCATACGCCATGACCAAGGCGCAGGCCGCGCGTTTCGAACTTGGTCTGGGGGCGATAGTCGGGGCGGGGGGCATAGCCCTCTGCCGTGTTGGTCAGCAGTGTTTCGCCCGACAGGACTTCAAGCATCTGTTCGGCGTAGTTTTCCCAGTCGGTGGCGCAGTGAATGTAGCCCCCCGGTGCCAGCCTGCTGGCCAGCAGGTGGATGAAGGCCGGCTGCACCAGACGGCGTTTGTGATGCCGCTTCTTGGGCCACGGATCGGGAAAATAAATATGTACGCCAGCCAGGCTGGCGGGCGCGATCATGTCGCGCACCACCTCGACGGCATCATGCTGGATGATGCGCAGGTTCTGCAGGCCGCTAGCCTCGATGCGCTTGAGCATGGAGCCGACGCCGGCATTGAAGACTTCGACGCCCAGGAAGTTGTCACCCTGGCGGGACAGGGCGATCTTTTCGGTGGTTTCGCCCATGCCGAAGCCGATCTCCAGGATCAGGGGGGCGGTACGGCCGAATGCCGTTTCGACGGACAGGCGCTGCGCGGCATAGGGAATCGCCCACTGCGCTGTCAGGCGATCCAGCGCTTCCTGCTGACCCTGCGTGATGTGACTGCGGCGGTGAACGAAGCTGCGGATATGGGTGCGGTTGGGCTGTGCAGCCAGTTCGTCCGTATCGGGGGCGACGGGGGTGTCGGGCAGACTCATGATTCAGCCGCCTCCTACTGCGACAACGATTTCCAGGCGGTCATCTGCGGCCAGCAGCGTCTCGGCATACTGACTCTTGGGCACGATCTCGCCATTGCGCTCGACGGCAATGCGTTTGCCGACGTAGCCGAGCTGTTCGACCAGCGCGGACAGGGTAAGGGGAGCGGGCACGCTGTGCGGCTCGCCATTCAGGATAATGTTCATGGGCGCTATTGTAGCGGGAGGGTCTGTCGGGCGGCTACTGCATCAGCTACACTCGAACGACCATTTTATATGAAGGGTTTTGTCGCGTGACTGAAACAGTGCAACTGATCGTCAACGGACAGGCGCTGGATGCCGCGCCTCATGCCACCATCATCCAGGCCTACGCGGCAGCCGGTGCCACCCTGACGGCCAATGTCGGCTGCATGGGGCAGGGCGTCTGTGGCTCCTGTCGTTGCCTGGTACGGCGCGAGGGGGAGCCGGAGGTCCGTACCGCGCTGGCCTGTGAGACGCAGGTCGAGGCCGGCATGCTGGTCAGCTTCATTGATTATTTCTCGACCGGGCAGGACCGGGTCTACGATCTGGCGTCACTGGGCGATGGCTGGTCACGCCTGCAGGAGACAGCCCGCATCTTTCCGCAGGCGGCGCATTGCCGTCATTGCGGTGGCTGTGACCGGGCCTGTCCCAAGGGGCTGTCGGTGCAGCAGGGCGTGGCGCACGCCGTGGCAGGGGATTTTGCGGCGGTGGACGATGTATTCGACCAGTGTGTCATGTGCAACCTGTGTTCGCTGGCCTGTCCGGAAGATATCCGGCCCAATCACCTTGGCCTGTTCGTGCGCCGCCAGCGTGCCAGCGCTCAGCGTCCGGCAGACCTGCTGCGTCGGCTGAACCAAATCGAATCGGGACGCATGCTGGTCGATCCGGGTACGGACGCGTCATTATCCTGTACGGACGCAGGGCGCAAACCGGGAGCGCAACCATGACGGCGGGGGCGTCCATGCGTGCGGCGGGCATTCCCTATGCACAGGCACGCGCCCGCCTGGCGGCAGGCGAGCCGCCGTTGCGACCGGAACCCGGGCCGCGCGAGGCATTGCTGCGCGAATTTCATCCCGATCATGCCCCTGCTGCCCGCACGGCCCTGCAGGTCGGGCCGAATGCCGGCGACCCCTGTCATCCTGAACTGGCTCGCCTGCTGCAGAGCCGTACGTTGGTCGATGACCGTGATCTGACCGGCGTGCAGACGCTGGAGACCGATGTGCTGGTGGTCGGTGGCGGCGGGGCAGGCTGCGCGGCGGCGCTGGCTGCTGTGCAGGCGGGTGCCCGCGTGCTGCTGGCCGGCAAGCTGCGACTGGGGGATGGCAATACCGTGATGGCCGAAGGGGGGATACAGGCGGCCGTTGGCGATGAGGATAGCCTGCAGCAGCATTTCGAGGATACCTGGCGGGGTGGACATCAGGTGGCAGACCGCACGCTGGTCGCCGGCATGGTCGGCGACGGGCCGGACACCATTCGCTGGCTGATCGGGCTGGGCGTGCATTTCGACCTGGAGACCTCCGGGCCGCACCGGGATTGTCTGGTGCGCAAGCGCGCCGGCGGCACTCAGGTGCCACGCGTGTTGTGCCATCGCGACTTTACCGGCCTGGAAATCATGCGGGTTTTGCGTGAGGCGGTGGAAATGCATCCAGGCGTCACCGTCCGCAACCGGCATCCTGTTGTGGAGTTGCTGTCAGACCCGCATGGGGCGTGCGCGGGTGCGGTGCTGTATGACCTGGAGCAGCGCAGGCTGGTGCTGGTGCGTGCCCGCGCCGTGATATTGGCGACCGGGGGCAGCGGCCGCCTGCACCTGCAGGGGTTCGCAACGTCCAATCATTATGGTGCGACCGCCGATGGTCTGGTGCTGGCCTATCGGCTGGGTGCCCGCCTGCGCGAACTGGATTCCTTTCAGTATCACCCGACCGGCATCGCGCATCCGGCCCATCTGGCCGGTGGCCTGATTTCCGAGGCGGTGCGTTCGGCGGGTACCTATCTGGTCAACGGGCTGGGGGAGCGTTTCATTGATGAGCTGGCACCGCGCGATGTGGTGGCGGCCGCCATCCTGCGTGAATGTGCCGAGGGGCGCGGGGTGCAGCATGATGGACAGGTGGGGGTGTTCCTCGACACGCCGGGTCTGCTGGCACGGCAACCCGATGCGTTGCAGCGGCTGGTCACGCTGGGGCATATCGCACACAAGTGCGGTGTCGATCCTGCGCAGGATCCTCTGTTGGTGCATCCAACCCTGCATTATCAGAATGGCGGCGTGGTCATCGATGCGCAGGGGGCGACAAGCGTGCCCGGGCTGTACTGCGCAGGCGAGGTCAGCGGTGGTATTCATGGACGCAACCGCCTGATGGGCAATGCCCTGTTGGATATCCTGTGCTTCGGGCGTCGGGCTGGCCGGGCTGCGGCGATGATGCCGCTATCGCATGGAGAGCGGGTGGGTATCGAGCATGTCCAGGATTGGCATCGCAGCCTGATTCGTGCCGGGCTGGTCGATGCGCCGGCAGCACCCTGCCTGTATCCGAATTACGGTGCCGTACCCTTTGACCTGCATGCCCATGCGGCGGGCCAGGAGATGACGCATGACTGAGCACATGGCTGATTTCGAACCGGTGTTGCTGCATCCCTCCCGACAGGTCGGTGCCGACCTGGATGCCTGGCTGGCCGCCGGTGGCGGGCAGGGGCTGCAGGCGGCGCTGGCGCAACCCGATGCCGTGATCGGTACGTTGCAGGCGGCCGGCCTGCGCGGCATGGGCGGCGCGGGCTTTCCGACCTGGCGCAAGTGGGCCGGCATGACCGAGGTCGAGGCACCGGATGGCGTGCGCCATATCGTGTGCAACGGCAACGAGGACGAGCCCGGCACCTTCAAGGATCGGCATCTGCTGCTGCATACGCCGCACCAGATCATCGAGGGCATGCTGATCGCTGCCGTGGCGCTGCGCGCCAGCCATGTCACGCTGTATGCCAATCCGCACCAGGCCGAGGCGCTTGTTGCCCTGCGTCTGGCCGTGGCACAGTGGCGCGCCAGTCCGTTGCTGGGGCGGGTGGCCGACTGTCTGGGTCGCATGCCTGAACTGAACGTGACACCGAGTTCCGGGCGCTACATCGGCGGCGAGGATACGGCGGTCATTTCCTGGCTGGAGGGCGGTTTTCCGTTTCCGCGCCGCAAGCCGCCGTTTCCGACGCAGCAGGGCGTTGGTGGCGCGCCGACGCTGGTGAACAACGTCGAGACCTTTGCCAATGTGCCGCATATCCTGAGCCGGGGGGCTGAGTGGTATCGGTCGTTGGGCCAGGGTGAGGCGGCGGGCACCAAGCTTTATTCGCTTTCCGGTGATGTGCTCAATCCGGGCCTGTACGAACTGCCCATGGGCACGTCGCTGCAGGATCTGGTATTCGTGCATGGCGGCGGCATGCTGCAGGGGCGGGCCTTCAAGGCGGTTTTCACGGGCGGGCCGTCCAATACGCTGTTGACGGCGGCCGATCTGGATGTCGCGCTGGATTTCGATTCGGTGCGGGCGCGCAAGTCGCGACTGGGCACCGGCGCAATGATCGTGATTTCCGAAGGGACCAGCGTGGTGCGCAAGGTGTCGGAATATATCGACTTTTTCGCGGCCGGATCGTGCGGGCAGTGTCCTTCCTGCAAGTGCGGCACGTTCCAGCTTTCGCGCCTGCTGCATCGCTTTGACAGCGGTCACGGTTCGGCAGACGACCTGCGGGCCCTGCGCAACCTGTGTGGTATTTTGCCGAGCAGTGGGCGCTGCGGCCTGATCGATGGTGCGGTCACGGTCGTGGAAAGCTCCCTGCACACTTTTCCCGAGGAATATGGCGCGGTGCGCCAGCCCCCTGCCTGATATCTGACTGGACCTCTGCCCATGCCCAGAACCGATCTGTCTCCGTTTTCGCTGTGCGGCATAGGCCTGGTTCTGGGCACATTGCTGTTTGCTGCTTCGCTGACACCGTCCCTGGTGCCGCGCGAACCCTGGATACAGGGTGTGCTGGGTGGTTTCTGCCTGGCTGCCGGCTATGGGCTGGGGGTTTTGCTGCGCCGGTTATGGCGTGCCATGGGCCTGCCTGCGCTGCCGGAGCGTGTGCGGCGTGTGGCCCTGCTGCTGACCCTGGCGCTGTGTCTGATCGCTGCGGCGCTGGCGTTGTGGTGGGCGGCCGGCTGGCAGAACCGGTTGCGGGCGCGGATGGAAATGACGCCCATCGACAGTGCCGGGCCGCTGAGTATCCTGGCGCTGGCGTTGCTGACCTTTGCCGTGCTGCTGGCGCTGGCGCGCCTGTTCGGCTGGATCCGGCGCTGGTTTTCGGCACGGCTGGGGCGCTATCTGTCACGGCCGGCCGCCGCGCTGGTCGGTATTGTGGTGACGGCTACGCTGTTCTGGAACATCGGCAATGGTGTGCTGGCCGATCGTGCCATGCGTGCTGCTGATCGGATCTACAGCGGGCTGGATGCACTGATCGAGGATGACGTGGCCCAGCCTTCCAATCGTCTCAAGACCGGTGGGCCGGGGTCCCTGGTGGATTGGCAGCAACTGGGCCGGCAGGGGCGGCGCATGATTGCGGCCGGTCCTGATGCGACACGGATTGCAGAGATGACGGGGCTGCCTGCGCAGGAGCCGTTGCGTGTCTATGTCGGTCTGAATTCGGCCGATACGCCTCAGGCACGGGCCGAGCTGGCCTTGCAGGAACTGTTGCGCATCGGTGCGTTCGAACGGAGCAACCTGGTGATCGCCACGCCGACAGGCACTGGCTGGGTTGATCCGGAAAGTCAGTCGGCGCTGGAGTATGTGCTGCAGGGAGATGTCGCCACCGTTTCGGTACAGTATTCATACCTGCTGAGCTGGCTGGCGCTGCTGGCCGATCCGCAATACGGCGTGGATACTGCGCGTGCCGTGTTCGCCGCCGTCTATGGGCACTGGCGCAGCCTGCCGCCCGACGCGCGGCCGCGTCTGTACTTGCAGGGCCTGAGCCTGGGGGCGCTCAATGGCGACCAGAGCCATGATCTGTACCAGGTCATCGGTGCGCCCTATCAGGGTGCGCTGTGGTCGGGGCCGCCTTTCAGCACACCGACATGGCGCGCGGTCACCGCTGCCCGGCAACCCGGTTCGCCGGCCTGGCTGCCGCGTTTTGGTGACGATTCGGTGGTGCGGTTCACGGCGCAGGACAACCGGCTTGATGAGGCTGCCCAGCCCTGGGGACCCTTTCGCATCGTGTTTCTCCAGTATGCCAGCGATGCCGTGACCTTTTTCGATCCACGCGCCTTGTGGCGCCGCCCGGCCTGGATGCAGGCTCCGCTGGGGCCGGACGTGTCACCCGACATGACCTGGATTCCGGTGGTGACATTCCTGCAACTGGCCTTCGATCTGATGCTGGCGACCGAGCCGCCCAAGGGGTATGGGCATGTCTATGCGTTTGATCACTATGCGGATGCCTGGGCCAGCCTGACCTCGCCGTCAGGCTGGACACCGGAGCGACTGGCTGCGCTCAAGCAGCGCGTTGCGCAAGCTGCTCGCGCAGGGCAGTAAAGGCCGCCACCATGTTGTCCACGTCCTGCTGCATGAGGGCGCGGACCTTCTTGGAGTCCATCTCGATGGCCTTTTCTTCGGTCAGGCCATAGCGGCCGTAGTTGTCGGGAAACGAGATTAGTTTGCGGCCATTGACCTTGACGGTCAACGAGCACAGCAGGCCGCTGGCTTCGCAGGTGAACTGCATGGGCTCGCTCCAGGCCACGAAGCGCTTGCGCATGCCGCCGAAGAGGATGAAGGGGCGATGGGAGAAGTGGATGCCCCGGTCCGTCAGCATGATGTATTTGAACAGCCCCGTGTCGGCCTGCAGGAAGGGCGCTTCACCCTCCTGCAGATTGAAGAAGAACGGGTCTTCGGCCTGCTCCTGGAAACTGGTCGAGCCCGTGGCGACGGGATCGCCGGGCAGGGAGATCGAGTCTTCTTCGCCACCCGGGTGCAGTTCGGAACCATATTGCCAGACTTCGGCCAGGTCAAAGCGGGCAAAGACCGGCAGCGCGACATCCTGGATGACTGCGCTGGCGGTCTGCCCGGCCTGGCCCAGCATGCCGGCAATCAGGCTCAGGTCGCTGTCGGGCCACAATCCCGAGATGGCCAGCGGAAAGTGCGTTGCCGTCACCATGTCGCGCACGAAAATGAGGTAGTCATCGCTGTCCAGCGTACGCCCGCCGCCTTGTGGAACCAGCATGCGCTTGCCCAGCAGGCAACTGAAGAAAAAGGTCTGCCAGTCCGGATACAACTGTTCGATCTGGCTGCCGTAGTGATCGATCAGGGCCAGCGCTTCTTCCTCCGACAGGAAACCGGCCGTGGCAGCGCTGGCGAGAATATCGATGAGGCGGGAGTGGTTGAAGCCGACAATCGAAAAATCTCCGGCAGGTGCCAGCCAGTTCTCGTGTGTCTCAAAAAACGCTGCCAGATGCTCGCGATATTCACCTTGTTCGGGCAGGAAAGTGTTGGCGACCGCCTGGCGCAGATCGGCAAAATAGCGCTGGCGCGTCTCGTCGTCGGCCGAGCCGATACCGGTGACCGGATCGTAGCGTGCCGTTAGTGCCTGCAACTGGCCATCAGCGAGGAATGCATGAGTGACCTGCTCGGGGCTCAGGTTTGCAAAGTCCTGGCGATGTGCCAGATAGATGCGGCCCAGCAGCGCATGTACCGGTCCATCGATCCAGTCACCCTGCTGGAGCGATTCGACATAGGCCTTGAGACTGTCGCGATCAGTGATGCCGTAGTTCTCTTCGAGCGAGGCGCGCAAGGCGTTGCGGTGTTCTGCCGGATCGGCAATGTGCAGGCCGAGAAAGGACTGGCGCTGGTCTTCGTCGCTCAACGGTGTGGCGCTTTCGATCTGCTTGAGGCGGTAGTGGGGGTAACGATAGACGGCGCCCAGCGCGACATATTTGTTGACCGGCTGCTGACTGGCGGGGTGCTGCATGATGAGTCTTTCTAAAAAACGAAGGGGCAAAAATTGTAGGGCAGGCTGTCTCGCCAGGAGATTGCAAATTGCGTGCGGAGATGTGTGATGCTGGCGAGGTGGGGCAGGGGATTTTGATGTACACTTGCGACCTGCCGTACACCTGCTGTGTACGGTGTCTTTGCGATCACTTCGCAATGCGGGTGTAGTTCAATGGTAGAACGGCGGCTTCCCAAGCCTCAAGCGTGGGTTCGATTCCCATCACCCGCTCCAATCACAAGGCTTCGAAAGGTTGAGCCCCATGCGAGCTTGTGTTCTTGCTGGCGTTGCTGCCGCCTTGATTCTGGCGGGCATCGATGTCTATATCTTTCTTTCCAGAACCGATGACATGGCCGCTGTGAGCGTGTCCCGGTTGTTTTTCTCTATTGTTTTCCAAGCCGTTGGGGTGGCCGGCATTGTGTCGATGGCGCTTCCCGGACAGGCTCCCTGGCGCAGATTTCTGGAAGATACCCACAAGGCGCTGCCATGGATCATGGCCGCAGGGGGTGTGCTGTTTGGTCTGGCGTTGGCGGTCGGAGCGCTGCATTACAGTAATTGCGCGCGTTGGGATTTCAATCGCGGCGTCATGTGCAGTGAATAGTGTTTCGACCGTCACCCGCTTTCACCCCCTCAACCCCCTGATCATGCCACGCGCCCGTCCTCCCGCCCTGGCGGCTTGCGGATGCGGATGCTGTGCGCAAGTCTGCGCAATCTCGGCCAGTGCCTTGTGCGGCCGTCTGCAGATTTCCAGCGCTATCGCTTCTGAAATATAAAAATCTTCGTGGCTGGCCAGTTGGCGCAGCAAGGCAAGATCGGTCAGGTCAAGCGAGGGGATCAGCGCCGGCACCCGCACATCGGCATCGGCTTCCTCCAGCATCGTCAGGATCCAGTGGCCCAGCGCATGCTGGTCTTCGGCAAGGGGCGATAACTCAGGGTGCCGGTCTTCCAGAATCTGGTGTTCTGCCCTGGCCGCGATGGCGGCCGACAGAAAGTCGGACAGTGATGCATACACGATGCGGCTTGCGCCATCATGGGAGAGCCAGCAGACTGCGCCGCGCAGCGGTCCGGTCGAGACATACAGGTGGTGATTGCTGGTCTGGACATCGTCCAGGATAAGGCCGCCGAGCTGTTGCATGAGCGGATGAAAATGCATCTGCTGCGACAGATGCCGTGCTTCTGCCCTGGTCAGTAACTGTTGCGAGTGATCTTGCGGCAGGTGCAGGCTGGCGTGCTCGACCTCTTCGAAATAACGTGTCAGATCGGTCGGCTCGGTGTGGCCTGGCAGGGTGTCGGAAAAAATCATGGTGTGTCCCAAAGAGAGGCTTGTTCTCCCGCCGTCTGTGCGCCCTCATGCGCCAGCAGCCAGGCCTTGCGTGGCAAGCCGCCGCCATACCCTGTCAGCGTGTGATTCGCGCCGATGACCCGGTGGCAGGGCACGACGATGCTGATCGGATTGGCACCGTTGGCCAGCCCGACGGCACGGACAGCCTTGGGACGGCCGATGCGTTCGGCCAGGGTACGGTAGCTCATTGTGGAGCCGCATGGGATGGTCCGCAATGCGGTCCAGACCTGGCGCTGGAAGTCGGTGCCGCCGGTGGCAATGTCCAGATGGTCGATGGCATCGAGACGCCCTCCGAAATAGGCCCTCAGGGCCAGGGTGGCGGTACTGTCCTGCGTGCTGTCGCGCAATGTCAGGTCTAGGCGGGGATTCTGGCGGCGCAGCAACTGGCGCAGGCTGTCTTCGTGGTCGAACCAGTCCAGCGCCCGCAGCCGGTCCTGTTCGTCGGTGACGATCAGCATCTCGCCAAGCGGCGAGGGCTGGCGTTGCAGCAGGAATGTGGTGGCGGTCATGGCTTCAGCTTGCCTTGCGGAATGTCAGGTTGATGCGCTGCGCGCCCAGCACCGGATGGGGATGGTGCGGCAGCGGCATGATGCCATGGTAGCGCAGTCGGTCGGGGCCGCCCCACACGGCCACGTCGCCATGATGCAGCGGTACATGGGCGGTACGCTCGGCGCGTTGCAGGCCACCGAACAGAAAGGTGGCGCTCATGCCCAGTGACACGGAGACAATCGGGGCCCGCAGGTCGCGCTCATCCCTGTCCTGGTGCAGCGACATCCGGGCACCCGGCAGGTAGCGGTTGATGAGGCAGGCATCCGGCTCGAAGCCGGGAAAACCGGCGGTGTCGGCCGCATTGCAGGCCAGTTGCCGCAGCGCGGGTGGCATGGCGGGCCAGGGACGGCGAGTATCGGGATGGACACGGCTGTAGCGATAGCCATATCGATCCGATGTCCAGCCCAGGGCACCACAACTGGTGAGCATGACCGACATGGGGCGGCCACCCGGCGTGTTGATGCGGCGGAAAGGTGCTTCAGCCTCGATAGAGGCCAGTGCCGACAGCAACCCGTCTTCGCCCGCGAGTGCAAAGCCTCGCAGGATGCAGGCTCCGGGGCCGATGCGCTCGAACTCGCCGGGAGCGGTGCTGCGAAACAGATCCAGGGTTGTCATAGGGGGATCACAATGGGAGTCAGATGACAGGAATGGAATTGCAAATGACTGTGTTTACGAACAGTGTAGTTCCATTCCAGCTATGATCGTATTTCCATCCTGGATATCCGGATCAAAAGGAGTCGACTCATGAACCATCGCACATCCCGCCATTATCGATCCTTGGGTTTGCTGACCGTCTCCATGGCGGCAGGCCTGTCGGCCTGCGCAGTCGAGCCACCGCAACGGGACGCGCCACCCATGATCGGCATGGCCAATCCTGCGTCGGTCTATTGCATCGAGCAAGGCGGCAAGATCGAGATCCTCAAGGGCGAGGATGGTGGCGAGTACGGTGTATGCCACTTGCCCGACGGGACGGAAATCGAGGAGTGGACACTGTTCTACCGCGACCATCCCCGGCAGGGCAACGCCACTCGCTGATCTGGGCCGGTGCCAGTAGACGATACCAAGACAGAGAAAGAGATAGACGACGATGCATGAACATATTGCAGCAGTGCCCCTGGACAAAGCGTTTCGCCTGCTCAACCATGGGCCGACCATCCTGGTTTCCGCACGCCATGACGGGGTGGATGATGTCATGGCGGCGTCCTGGGCCTGCGCGCTTGATTTTGATCCGCCCAAGCTCACGGTCGTGCTCGACAAGATCGCCAGGACGCGGGATCTGGTCGAGCAAAGTGGGCGCTTTGTGATCCAGGTGCCGACGGTGGCACAACTGGAACTGACTTACCAGGTCGGTCATCGCAGCCTGCACACGGTACCGGACAAGCTGGTGCGCAGCGGTGTCGAACTGTTCGGGATCGATGGGCAGGCGTTGCCGTTCGTGGCGGGGTGTTCGGCCTGGCTTGCTTGCCGGCTGATTCCCGAATCGCACAACCAGCAGACCTACGATCTGTTCATTGCCGAAGTCGTAGGAGCCTGGGCGGATACGCGGGTATTCCGCGACGGGCACTGGCACTTTGAGCGTGCCGATCCGGCATTGCGCAGCCTGCACTATATTGCCGGCGGTCGTTTCTACGCGATCGGTGAGGCGCTGGACGCAGACACACATACTCAGGGTTGATGCCATGTTCCATGTTGTCAGTGGTTTGATCGCCCTGTATGTCATCTGGCGTTTTGTCTTGCCCTTGCCCTGGCAGCGGCCAGGCAAGGTTGCTCTTGCTGGCGTGCTGTTGCTGGTGGCCGAGCATCACCTGGTGACCCGGACATTCTTTGGCACCATGTCGTCTCCCGAAGTGCCGGCTACGGTGTTGTTGGTGCTGGGTTGGGCATTCGGTACGCTGATCCTGTTGGCTGTTCTGCTGTTGCTGAGGGATGTGCTGGGCTGGCTGGCAAGGCCACTTTCCCGGCGGGTGTCAGACACGCTGTTCGGTAGCGGGGGGCTGCGGTGGGTGCTGGCGGTGACTTCGGCCGTACTGGCTGGCGTCGGCGTCTGGCAGGCCGTGCGCGTGCCGGAGGTGCGCACGGTCGAAATCGAATTGCCCGGCCTGCCAACTGCGCTGGACGGGTTCACGGTTGTGCAACTGACTGACCTGCACGCCAGTCGCCTGCTGCAGCGGCCCTGGATGGAGGCCGTGGTGGCGCGGACCAATGCGCTGTCACCCGACCTGACGCTGGTGACCGGGGATCTGGTTGATGGCACGCCCGAGGCACGTGCCGACGATGTGCGTCCGTTGGCGCATTTGCAGGCGCGCCACGGTGTCTTCGCCATTCCGGGCAATCATGAGTACTACGCCGAGTACCAGGGCTGGATGGCAGCATTTGAGCGGCTCGGATTGCGCATGCTGCCCAATGCGCATGTCGTGCTGCCGGTGGGCGACAGCACACTGGTGGTGGCGGGTGTGACCGATCCGGTTGCGGCCCGGTTCGGATTGCCAGAACCTGATATCGGTGCGGCGCTGGCCGGTGTCCCCGAGACGGATACCGTGATCCTGATGAGTCACCGGCCTGTCGGGGCGGATGCCTACGCGCAGGCCGGCGCGGATCTGCAACTGTCGGGACATACCCATGGCGGGCAGGTGCTGGGCCTGCATCTGGCCACGCAACTGGCCAACGAGGGCTATGTGTCGGGGCTGTACCGGGTCGGGGCGATGCAACTTTATGTGAGCAACGGTGCAGGCCTGTGGAATGGTTTTCCGATCCGGCTGGGACGGCCTTCTGAGATTACACGCTTGGTCTTGCGGTCGATGTCGGCTGGTGAATGATGCTGCCGGATCGTGGAAAATCTGGTTTCTTCTTGTTTCAAAATGACGGGGTGCTGCTGATCTTCGTCATGTCGCAGACGTGTTTGGAGGATTAAAGTAGTCTTGCAACTCATATAAAGGACTGCAACATGACTTACGCAAGCATCAATCCCTACACTGGCGAAACCATCAAGACATTTCCCGATGCAACCGATGCATCGGTCGATGGGGCCATTGACCAGGCACACAAGGCTTTTTTGGCGTGGCGTGAGACATCGTTCGCCGAGCGTGGGCGCATCCTGCAGCGGGCGGCCGACCTGCTGCGCCGCGACGCCAAGCACTATGCCAAGCTGCTGACCATGGAAATGGGCAAGCTGTATACCGAGGCACAGGGCGAGGTCGAACTGTCGGCCAAGATCCTCGAATACTACGTTCGCAACGCCGAGAAACTGCTCGAACCCGAAAAACTGCCGGTGCTGGACCCGGAAGAAGGCGAAGCCGTGCTGGTGCATGAGCCGCTGGGCGTGATCCTCGCCATCGAACCCTGGAATTTCCCCTACTATCAGATCGCTCGCATCCTGGCTCCGCAACTGTCCGCCGGCAATACGCTGCTGCTCAAGCACGCTTCCAATGTGCCGCAGAGCGCTGCCGCTTTCGAGGGCCTGATGCGTGAGGCGGGTCTGCCAGAGGGTGCGTTTATCAACCTGTACGCGACGCGTGGTCAGATCGAGCGCATCATCAGCGATCCGCGCGTGCATGGTGTGGCCCTGACCGGCTCCGAAGGCGCGGGTGCCATCGTGGCAGCTCAGGCAGGCAAGGCGCTCAAGAAATCGACCATGGAGCTGGGTGGTGCCGATGCCTTTATCGTGCTGGCCGATGCCGATCTGGACAAGGCCGTCAAATGGGCCGTGTTCGGTCGCCACTGGAACGGTGGCCAGGTGTGCTGCTCGTCCAAGCGCATGATCATCGTCGATGAACTCTACGATGCCTTCCTCGAACGCTACCGTGCAGGTGTGGCAGGGCTGGTGGCGGGAGATCCGTTCGATGCCGCCACCACGCTGGCACCGCTGTCCTCGCAGGGTGCAGCCGACGAGGTGCGTGAAAAAATCCAGGAAGCCATCAAGCTGGGTGCCAAGGCCGAAGCTGTCGGTCCTGTCGTGCCGACGCAGGGCGCTTTCGTGCAGCCGACCATCCTGACCGACCTGGCCGAAGACAATCCTGCCCGCTACTGGGAATTCTTCGGCCCTGTGTCGATGCTGTTCCGCGCCAAGGACGAAGATGATGCCGTGCGCATCGCCAATGATTCGCCGTTTGGCCTGGGTGGTTCGGTCTTCACCACCGATATCGAAAACGGCAAGAAGGTGGCACAGCGCGTGTCGACCGGGATGGTGTTCATCAACCACCCGACCAAGGTCGAGGCCGACCTGCCGTTTGGCGGGATCCGCCGTTCCGGCTATGGTCGCGAGTTGCTAGGCCTGGGCCTCAAGGAATTCGTCAACCACAAGCTGATCGACGTGGTGGATATCGACGCCCGTTTCTGATTAACGAGCGGATGATAAGCCCGGTCGATTGATCTGTTCCCGAAGTCGAACGTTGAATCCGACATTTTGGGACAGTTCATATAAGATACCGGGCTGTTTTTCAGAGCGGGCGGATGTGTACTATATGGGCACATCCGCCCGTTTACTTTTTACAAGGATCATCATGCAAACCATCGGTTATGCCGCGCAGGGCCCCGACACCGCCCTGGCTCCCCATGTATTCGAACGCCGCGAACTGCGTGCCCATGATGTGGCGCTTGAGGTGCAGTATTGCGGCGTCTGTCACTCCGACCTGCACACGGCCCGCAATGACTGGGGCTGGACCCTGTATCCGGTCGTGCCCGGCCACGAGATCGTGGGGCGTGTCACGGCAGTGGGTTCTGCCGTCAAACGCTACAAGGTGGGCGATAAAGTCGCCGTGGGCTGCATGGTGGACTCTTGCCAGGAATGCGATCAGTGCGAGCATGGCGAGGAGCAGTACTGCCGCGAAGGCATGACCGGCACCTACTCCAGCCCGGATCGGGTCACCGGCGAGGCGACCCAGGGCGGCTATTCCAAGCATCTGGTGGTGCGCGAAGAGTTTGTGCTGTCGGTGCCCGATGGCCTGGACCTGTCGCGCGTGGCACCGCTGCTGTGCGCCGGCATCACGACCTATTCGCCGCTGCGTACCTGGAACGTCGGGCCGGGCAGCCGCGTGGCGGTAGTCGGCCTGGGCGGGCTGGGTCACATGGCCGTCAAACTGGCGGTGGGCATGGGCGCGCAGGTGACCGTCTTGGGTCGTACCGATGCCAAGGCGGCCGATGCGAAGGCGCTGGGGGCGCATGCCTTTCTGGTGTCATCGGATGAAAAGGCCATGGCGGCGGCACAATCCTCGTTCGACCTGATCATCGATACCGTGCCGGTCAAGCACGATCTGAATCCCTACCTGCCGCTGCTCGATATCGACGGTACCCTGACCCTGGTGGGGCAGATCGGCCCGCTTGATGAGCCGAGCACGGTGCCGCTGGTGCTGGGGCGTCGGCGCGTGGCGGGTTCACTGATCGGCGGCATCCGCGAGACGCAGGAGATGCTGGATTTTTGCGCCGAGAAGAATATCCTGCCCGAGTGCGAGATGATCCGCATGGACGAGATCAATGAAGCCTTCGAGCGCATGGAGCGGTCCGATGTGCGCTATCGCTTCGTGATCGATATGGCCTCACTGCAGGGCTAGTGGTGACTCTGGCTTCGCTCGGGTCTGCAAGGCGGCAGGATGATTTCGGTTATTTTGCCTGTCTTATGTGGACTGCGAGGCCAGTGCGGCATCGACCAGCTCGATCCAGTGCCGCACGGGGGTGCGGCCGGCACCATCCAGATGGGTCTGGCAGCCGATATTGGCGGTCACGATCAGGTCGGGATGGCCGCTTTCCAGGGCGTCCAGCTTGTTGTCGCGCAGTTTTTTCGACAGCACGGGTTCGGTGATCGAGTAGGTGCCTGAAGACCCGCAGCACAGGTGTGCATCCGGCACGGCGGTCAGATTGAATCCCAGGCGCGTCAGCACCTGATCGGCCAGGGGGCCGAGCTTCTGGGCATGCTGCAGGGTACAGGGGCAGTGAAAGGCGATGCGTCGTTCAGCCTGGATCCGGATGGTCTCCAGGTCGGCTTCGGCCAGTACCTCGAACAGGTCTTTGGTGCAGGCGCTGATGTGCCGGGCCTTGTCTGCATAAGCGGGATCGTCGCGCAGCATCCTGCCGTATTCTTTGATGAAGGCACCACAACCGCTGGCTGTTTGAATAATAGTGTCGGCACCCTGTTGCAGCAGCGGCCACCAGAGGTCGATGTTGCGGCGGGCACGGGCCAGGCCTGTTTCCTGAGCATTCATGTGATAGTCAATGGCACCGCAGCAGCCTGCCTCGGTGACTGGCACGATACTGATGTCGAGCCGGTCGAGCACGCGTGCGGCGGCGGCATTGGTGTTGGGTGACAGGGACGGCTGCACGCAGCCCTCCAGCATCAGCATGCGGCGCGCATGGCGTGGGGCAGGGCGTCGCCCTGGCTCCGTGATGCGCGTCGGGATTTTGTTGGCCAATACCTGTGGCAGCAATGCGCGCAGGCCACGTCCGGCTCGCAGCAGCAGGGCGAAGAGCACCGGGCGAGGCAGGGCGGCACGCAATCCGGTACGCAGCAGGCGCTCGCGCCAGGGGCGTGGCGCATGAACCTCCAGTGCGGCCCGGCCAATGTCCAGCAGGGCATGGTATTCCACGCCCGAGGGACAGGTGGTTTCGCAGTTGCGGCAGCTCAGGCAGCGGTCGAGATGCGCACGGGTGGTGGGGCCCGCCGTGTCGTGTTCGAGGAATTGCTTGATCAGGTAAATGCGCCCGCGCGGGCCATCGAGCTCATCGCCCAGCTCCTGGTAGGTTGGGCAGGTGGCATTGCAGAAGCCGCAGTGCACGCAACTGCGCAGGATACGCTCGGCTTCTTGCGCATGGGGCAGGGCTTGGGCGGCAGCGCTCAGATTGGTTTGCATGATCGGCTCTCAGAATTCGGCGTACATCCGCCCGGGATTGAAAATGCCGTGCGGATCAAGCCTGGCTTTCAGGTTGCGGTGCAGGTGCATCAGGGCCGACGGCAGGGGCTGGAAAGGGCTGTCGGCATGACCGGCCGTGAAACAGGTGGCATGGCCGCCGGCCGCCTGGGCCAAGTGCTGGATGTTATTTGGTGGTGCTTCGCTGCGCAGCCAGCGCTGGGCACCGCCCCAGTCCACCCACTGATCTCCCGGCAGATTCAGTGGCGGCTGCCAGGACGGCACGGACAGGCGCCACAGCGGACGAGGGTCGTCTGTCGTGGCGAAAAAAGGCAGGCGATGTTCGCGCAGTGACAGCCACCAGTCGTCATCGAGACGGTCGCCGCCGATGCGGTCGCAGGCGGCGCGCACCGAGCCGTCATTGCCCTCGAAGCGCAGGTACAGGGCATAGCCATCATGGCTGGCGGCGCTGATCGGCAAGGGTTGCTGGCCCCATTCGCGCAGCCGCGCCAGTGCCTTGTCGGGCGGCATGGGTTGCGCGACGCTGATGCTGCAGCGCGGTTGTGGCAGCACCTTGAAAGAGACTTCGGTGATCAGCCCCAGGCAGCCATGACTGCCTGCCAGCAGGCGCGATATATCGTAGCCGGCCACATTCTTCATGACTTCGCCACCAAAGCGCAGGTAGGTGCCCAGGCCGCTGATCAGGCGCGTGCCCAGCACGAAATCTCGCACGGCACCGGCCCATGGGCGGCGTGGCCCTGATAGCCCGGCTGCAACCATGCCGCCTACGGTGGCTGCCGGGCCGAAGGCGGGGGCTTCACAGGCCAGCATCTGGCCGCCACGCGCCAGTACGCTTTCCAGCTCGGCCAGCGGGGTGCCGGCGCGTGCCGTGATGATGAGTTCGGTCGGATCGTAGGAAACAATGCCGCGATGGCGGGTGGTGTCTATGGGGACACCCCGGCGCGGACGTCCCAGGAAGTGTTTGCTGCCGCCGCCCTGGATGTCGAGCGGGGTACGGTCACGCAGGGCGGTGCGTACCTGATCAAGCAGGTGGAGACTGTCGTCATGGTCCTGGTCGGTCTGGAAGTCGATGGGCAGACGCGAGGTATCGTGTGCGGCAGTCATCAGAAACGCTCCAGTTCGGGGTGCGGCAGTTGGCCATGATGAACGTGCATCGCACCGAACTCGGCGCAGCGGTGCAGGGTCGGAATGTTCTTGCCGGGATTGAGCAGCCCGGCCTCGTCGAAGGCCGCCTTGACCGCATGGAAAAAGGTGATTTCGTCGCTGTTGAACTGGGCGCACATCTGGTTGATTTTTTCGCGGCCCACGCCGTGCTCGCCGGTGATGCTGCCGCCGACCTCCACGCACAGTTCAAGGATCCGGCCACCCAGCGCTTCGGCGCGTTCCAGTTCACCCGGCCGGTTGGCGTCGAACAGGATCAGCGGATGCATGTTGCCGTCGCCGGCATGGAAGACGTTGGCCACGCGCAGGCCGTATTCTTCCGACAGTGCGGCGATGCCCTGCAATACGCCCGGCAGCGCCCGGCGCGGAATCGTGCCGTCCATGCAGTAATAGTCGGGAGAAATGCGGCCCACGGCAGGGAAGGCATTCTTGCGGCCAGCCCAGAATCGCGCCCGCTCGGCTTCGTCGCGGGCCTGCCGGACTTCCGTGGCCCCCGCTCGTGCCAGGACATTGCGCACCAGAGTACAGTCCTCGTCGACATCGGATTCGACACCGTCCAGTTCGCACAGCAGGATGGCTTCGGCATCGAGCGGATAGCCGGCGTGGATGAAATCCTCGGCGGCGTGGATCGACAGTCGGTCCATCATCTCCAGCCCGCCCGGAATGATGCCGGCGGCGATGATGTCACCCACGGCCCGGCCTGCTTTCTCGACATCGTCGAAGCTGGCCATCAGTACCTTGGCAACCACGGGACGGGGCAGTAGCCGTACGGTGACTTCCGTGACCACCCCCAGCATGCCTTCCGAGCCGGTAAACAGCGCCAGCAGATCGAAGCCTGCTGCATCCAGTGCATCGCTGCCAAGCGTGACAGGCTCGGCATCGATGGTCAGCATCTCGACCTTGAGCACGTTGTGAACGGTCAGGCCGTATTTCAGGCAGTGGACGCCGCCGGCATTCTCGGCCACATTGCCACCGATCGAACAGGCAATCTGCGAGGAAGGATCGGGCGCATAGTACAGGCCATGCGGTGCTGCCGCCTGTGAAATCGCCAGGTTGCGCACACCCGGCTGTACACGGGCATAGCGGCCTTCCGGATGGATATCGAGGATGCGCTTGAAGCGGGCCATGACCAGCAACACACCCTGGGCCAGCGGCAGCGCGCCGCCCGACAGGCCGGTTCCGGCACCGCGTGCCACGACCGGCACACCCATGTCCCGACAGGTTCGCAGGATGGCCGCGACCTGCTCTACACGCTCGGGCAGGACAGCCAGCAGCGGCGTGGTGCGGTAGGCAGACAGTCCGTCGCACTCGTAGGGGCGCAACTGCTCTCTTTCGTGCAGGATTGTCAGGCCCGGCGCGGCCTGGCGCAATGCCTCGATCAGGGCGGGGCGGTCAACGTCCGGCAGGACGCCATCCAGACGCGGGTCGTACAGGATGTTCATGGCTGTCTCTTCCAGGTTGGATAGGTATAGGTATGCAATGATTATCGGGAGCCTGGGCAGGCAGCTCAAGCCCTGTTCCTGGAGGTCATACCAGTTTTTCGGGTTATCGTTATCCCTTGGTGCTTTATTGATTGATGAAATAAAAGGGATTTATTGATTCACCTGACAAGGGGGTTCTGCTGGTATGACCAGTGATTCAAGACCGCCCAGTGTGGCGGAACGCGTGGCCGTGCATGTCGAGAAATTGATCGTCGACAGCGTGCTGAGGCCGGGGCAGGTATTGCCGTCCGAGCGGCAGTTGATGGAACGGTTCGGCTGTTCGCGCACGGCGCTGCGCGAGGGGTTGCGCATCCTGCGTGGTCGCGGGCTGATCCGTACCGAGCATGGTCGGGGCTCATTTGTGGCCAGTCTGGGCGCAGGGCGTGAGTCCTCCCCGCTGATGCACCTGTTCGCTTCCCAGCCCCGTACGCTGTATGACCTGCTGGAGGTTCGGGCATTGCTCGAGGCCGAGGCGGCCCGGCTGGCCGCCGCGCGGGCCACCCAGGCCGACATGGTGTTGATCCGCCGCGCCTTTGAGGCGTGGCAGCAGGCACAGTCGTTGCCTTCCGGGCAGGTCTTGCCGGCAGAAGAACATGCGCGTCGTGATCATGCCTTTCACCGTGCCATCAGTGAGGCGGCCGACAATCCGGTGCTGGTGCATACCCTGGATTCGCTCAGCGAACTGATGCTGGGCAGTGTGCATGCCTCGGTCAGCCATCTGTATGGCCGGCCACTTTACAAGGCGCAGATCGACCGTCAGCACCTGCGGATTTTCAGGGCCATCGAGCAGCGCCGGCCCGAGGCGGCCCAGCGTGCTGCACTGGAGCATGTCCGTTCGGTGCGCGACAACCTGCAGGAAGCGGGGCGCGAGCAGGAGCGGCAGGCGCGTGCGCTGTTGCGGCTGGAAGGGGCTGCGGGAACGCGCCTCTAGCAACTTGCGCTGGTACCCTGGCATCCGGCCATCAGCGCACCGGGCACGTGCCGGCAAAGTCAATACCGCTATGCGTTTGTGATGTAGCCGAACACGTCATTCAGCATGTCCGGATCGATGTTTTCCGCCAGCGTGCGGTTGCGCAGCGCACGGACCGACAGGCCTTCCATCAGGGCGGCAATCAGCTCCTGGCGAGACCGCGCACGCGGACTGTCGTCGCCGCGCAGTTTCAGCAGGGTGGCTTGCAGTTCGGTATCGCTGCGCTGCAGTTCGGCAGCAATTTCAGGATTGCGGGCGGCCTCGGCCAGGATTTCCATCATCAGGGAGGCGCGGGCTGGATCCTGGCTGAGCCGGATGGCCTTGACGGCATGCTCTATACCCAAAGCACCGCTGGGCGCAGACGCGTCCGTGGAGCGGGTCTCTTCGATCAGCGTGTCGATGGCGCTGCGTTCGCGCGCCACGATAGCGGCCACGATGTCTTCCTTTTTCTTGAAGTAATGATAGATATGGCCCGCACTCATGCCCGCTTCGGCAGATATTTGCGCCATGCTGCTGCGGTGGAAGCCTTTTTCGCGAAAGCATCTGGCAGCCGCTTCGAGTATCTGTTCCTTTCTGCGTCGGGCAATCGCGGAGTCTTCGGATCTATTCCTGTCGGTCATGGCTGTGTCTGTGGAAGGGCCGTGGCGTGGCATTTGGATTGGCCGCGCGCCAGCGTTTCGTGAAAACAACAGTTTAGCGGGTGTAGGGCCAGATCGGGATGGCGCATTCCGATGCATCTTCCCGATACGGTATTGCAAACTGATCGCAATCCTCTAAAATTAGGTCGGTTAACCAACCTAATTTTATGCGAGAGTGCCGTTATATGACACATCAGTGGAAAAAGCATGGCCTGGCGCTGGCTGTGGCGATGGTCAGCTTGATGCTGGCCGCCTGCCAGAAGAACGCTTCCGATTCCGCCGCCGTCGGCCAGCCCGAGCCGGAGGTCGGCGTTGTCACGCTTGCGCCGCAACCGGTGTCCCTGGTCGCCGACCTGCCGGGGCGCACGCGGCCGTATCTTGTGGCTGAGGTGCGGCCGCAGGTGGGCGGGATCCTGCAGAAACGTCTGTTCGAGGAGGGGAGCCAGGTCGAGGCAGGGCAGCCGCTCTACCAGATCGACCCGGCACTATACCGGGCGACGTTGGCGCGGGCTGAGGCCAGCCTGGCGTCAGCCCGTCTGCTGTCCGAACGCTATGCGCGTTTGATTGAACGCAACGCGATCAGCCGACAAGACCATGACGATGCACGCTCGCAATATCTGCAGGCTCGGGCGACGGCGGAGACAGCACGTATCGACCTGAGCTATACCCGCATGGCCGCGCCTATTGCTGGTCGGATTGGTCGCTCGTCGGTGACGCAGGGGGCGCTGGTGACGGCCAACCAGGCAGAGGCATTGGCCACGGTGCAACAGCTTGATCCGATCTATGTCGATATCGTGCAGCCCGCCACGGCCATCCTGGCCCTGAAGGAAGACCTGGCGCGGCGAGGCACGGCAGATATGGAACAGGCTCAGGCAGAGGTGAACCTGACGCTGGAGAACGGCAAGCCCTATCCGCATACGGGCGTATTGAAGTTTTCCGAGGTCAGTGTCGACGAGGGAACCGGGGCGGTCACTTTGCGTGCCGTGTTTCCAAATCCGGAGCATTTGCTGCTACCAGGCATGTTTGTTCATGCGCAACTGCCACAGGAGCGGCGCGAGGCGGCGTTGCTGGTGCCGCAACGCGGCATTGCCCGCGATGTCGCCGGCCAAGCCAGTGCCCTGGTCGTCGATGCCGAAGGCAAAGTTGAACAGCGGCCTGTGGTGGTCGGACGTAGCATGGGGGCCTCCTGGCTGATCGAGTCCGGGTTGCAGGCCGGCGACCGGGTCATCGTCGACGGGCTGCAGAAAGTCCGCCCGGGTATGCAGGTCAGCGTGGTGCCCGCCGATGGCGCGAAACAGCCGCAGCAGGCGGGTGCCGAGCGGCAGCAGCCTGCCACTGAGCCGCAGCAGTTCGCCGTTGGCGCACGATAGGAGAGATGCAGCATGTCACGTTTCTTTATCGACAGGCCGATCTTTGCCTGGGTGGTCGCCATTGTCGTGATGTTGGCCGGAGTGCTGGCGATTCGCGGGTTGCCGATCAACCAGTATCCCAATATCGCCGCGCCGGCCATCCAAATCAGCGGCACCTATCCCGGCGCTTCGGCACAGACCGTGCAGGATACGGTAGTGCAGGTGATCGAGCAGCAGCTCAACGGCCTGGATGGCCTGCGCTATATCAAGTCCGAGGGCAATGCCGACGGCAGCTTCTCGATCACAGCGACCTTCGAACAAGGCACTGATCCCGACATCGCCCAAGTGCAGGTGCAGAACAAACTGTCCCTGGCGACCCCCCTGGTGCCGGACGAGGTCCAGCAGCAGGGCATTCGCGTGGCCAAGTACCAGATCAATTTCCTGGTGGTAATCGGGCTGGTGTCGGCCAATGGCGGCATGAGTGCATATGACCTGGGCGACTATATTGTTTCCAATCTGCAGGATCCGCTGTCGCGCACGCCGGGGGTGGGTGACTTCATGGTGATGGGATCGCAGAATGCAATGCGGATCTGGATGGACCCTGTTCGTCTCAACAGCTACGGCCTGACGCCAGTGGATGTGGCCAATGCGATTCGTACGCAGAACGTGCAGGTGTCTTCCGGTCAGATTGGCGGGCTACCGTCGCGGGCTGGCGTGCAGCTCAATGCCACCGTGATCGGCAAGACCCGCTTCCAGACGCCGGCGCAATTCGAGAATATTCTGCTCAAGGTCAATCGCGACGGCTCGCAGGTCAGGCTGCGCGACGTGGCAGAGATCGGGCTGGGCGCGGAGAATTTCTCTATCCAGGCTCGCCATGACAGCGACCGGCCTTCTGCTGCGATTGCCTTGCGGCTGGCGACGGGAGCCAATGCCCTGGAGACGATCGAGGCAGTGCGCGCGACGCTCGACGACCTGCAGTCGACCTTTCCGGATGGGCTGCAGATCGTCTATCCGTACGATACCGCACCGGTCATCAGCGAATCGATCGAGGGTGTGGTGCATACCCTGCTCGAGGCGATCGTGCTGGTGTTCCTGGTGATGTTCCTGTTCCTGCAGAACTGGCGCGCCACCCTGATTCCCACGCTGGCCGTGCCGGTGGTGCTGCTGGGCACCTTCGGTATCATGTCGGCCTTTGGTTTCACCATCAATATCCTGACCATGTTCGGCCTGGTGCTGGCGATCGGGCTGCTGGTGGATGATGCCATCGTGGTGGTCGAGAACGTGGAGCGGCTGATGGCCGAGGAAGGACTGTCCCCGGTCGAGGCTACCCGCAAGTCGATGGACCAGATCACGGGTGCCCTGGTTGGTATTGGTCTGGTGCTGTCGGCAGTGTTCGTGCCGATGGCGTTCTTTGGCGGTTCCACCGGGGTGATCTATCGCCAGTTCTCGATTACCATCGTCTCGGCGATGGCTTTGTCAGTATTGGTGGCCATCATCTTCACGCCGGCCCTGTGCGCCACGCTCCTGAAGCCGGCCGGGCAGGCGCATGGCACCGGCAAGGGGCCACTGGCGGCCTTCAACCGCTGGTTCGACCGGCTTACTCTGCGCTACCGCAATGGCCTAGCCCGCTTCGTGGGCGGTCGCAGGCGTGGGATGGCGGCATTCGCCGTGATCATTGCCGCGCTGGTGGTGCTGTTCCCGATGCTGCCGACGACATTCCTGCCGGATGAGGATCAGGGCAATCTGTTCGTGCAGGTGCAGATGCCGCCCAACAGCAGTGCCGAACGGACGCAGGAGGTGCTGTCAGAGGTGGCGCGCTATCTTCTTGAAGATGAGGGCGAAACCGTCGAATCGGTTATGACCGTGGCCGGTTTCAACTTTGCCGGGCGCGGGCAGGGATCGGGGATGGCTTTTGTCCAGTTGCGTCCCTGGGCCGAACGCAGCGTCGGCGTATTCGAGCTGGCAGGGCGTGCGATGGGGCGGTTCAGCCGCATCAAGGAAGCTTCGGTGATCGCCTTCGCGCCACCGGCTGTCATGGAGCTAGGCAACGCGACCGGTTTCAACCTGTTCCTGGAAGATCGCAGTGGCGGCAATCATGAAAGGCTGATCGAGGCGCGCAACCAGTTCCTGATGCTGGCTGCGCAACATCCGGCGCTGTCCATGGTGCGTCCGAACGGCCTGGACGATGAACCTCAGTACCAGATCCTGATCGACGACGAGAAGGTGCAGGCGCTGGGGCTGAGCCTGGCGGATGTGAACAGCACCATGTCGGCGGCCTGGGGATCGTCCTACGTCAACGATTTCATTGACCGAGGCCGAGTCAAGAAAGTCTTTATCCAGGGGGCACCTGATTTCCGCATGACCCCCGAGGATTTCGAAACATGGTACATGCGCAACGCGGATGGGCAGATGGTTTCGTTCGCGGCGTTCGCGACGGGGCGCTGGACCTATGGCTCGCCCAAACTAGAGCGCTACAACGGTGTGTCTGCAGTGGAGATCCTCGGTGAGCCGGCGTTAGGCTACAGTTCGGGCGAGGCGATGGCGGCAGTCGAGGAAATCGCTGCACAACTTCCGGGCGATATCCGTGTGGCCTGGACCGGTCTGTCTTACGAGGAACGGTTGTCAGGGGCCCAGGCCCCGATGCTGTATGCACTGTCTCTGTTGATTGTGTTCCTGTGTTTGGCGGCGCTGTATGAGAGTTGGTCGATACCGTTCTCTGTCATGTTAGTGGTGCCGCTGGGCGTCTTGGGCACTGTGGTGGCCACGCTGATGCGTGGACTGGGCAACGATGTCTTTTTTCAGGTCGGATTACTGACGACCATTGGTCTGGCGGCCAAGAACGCCATTCTGATCGTCGAGTTCGCCCGCGAGCTGGTCGAGCGGCAGGGTCGACCCCTGATTGAGGCGGCGATCGAAGCGGCGCGGCTGCGACTGCGCCCGATTGTCATGACCTCGCTGGCTTTCACTGCCGGGGTGATCCCGCTGGCAATCGCGAGCGGTGCCAGTTCGGCAGCCAAGCATGCCATCGGCACTGGCGTGATCGGCGGCATGGTGGCGGCTACCGTGTTGGCGGTATTTTTCGTGCCGCTGTTTTTCGTGGTGGTGTCCAGCCTGTTCGGTAGAAAACGACGCCCACCAGAGGCGTCGGGTACGGCATCTGCCGAAGTGACACGACAGGAGGATGCGCGATGAGCAAGACGGTCTACCACATTGCGGCGACCTGCAGCCTGTTGTTCCTGTCTGCGTGCGCGAGCATGGCACCCGAGTACCAGCGCCCGGCGATGCCGGTGGCCGGGCATTGGGCCGGAGAGGACGATGCACCTGCGCCGGGGGGGGGCCACGCTGCCGAATTGCCCTGGCGCCAGGTGTTTGCCGATGCCAGATTGCAGCGCCTGATCGAACTGGCGCTGCGGCACAACCGCGACCTTCAGGTGGCAGTGCTGAATATTGAAAAGGCACGCGCCCAATACCGTATCCAGCGTGCCAGTCTACTTCCCCAAATAGAGGCGGCTGGCAGCGGCACGGCGCAGCGAACACCTGCGGCCACGTCGGTAACCGGCGAGTCCGGTGTCAGCCATACCTACGGACTGGAAGTGGGCCTTGCTTCCTATGAGTTGGATCTATTTGGTCGAGTTCGCAGTCTCAGGGATGAAGCGTTGCAAAGCTACCTGGCTACCGAGGAAACCAGGCGTTCGGTGCATATTGCCCTAGTGGCCGAAGTGGCCGATGCCTGGCTGGCGTTGGTGACCGACCGGCAGTTGCTGCAACTGGCCGAGCGTACCCTCGCCAGCCGCGAGGGGGCGTATGCATTGCAGCAGGCCAGGGCTGAAGAAGGCAATGCGTCGCAGCTCGACCTGCGCCAGGCCGAACGTGAAATGGAGCAGGCGCGGGCCCAGGCCCTGTCTGCCACGCAGCAGGCAGCACTCGACGCGAATGCCCTTGAATTGCTGGTTGGCCTGCCGCTGGATGCATCGTTGCTGCCCGAGGCCGATGTCGATCTTGACACGGTGCTCGGCACGCGTGAGATTCCGGCCGGGTTGCCGTCGGCCATGCTCCAGGCGCGTCCGGACATCCTGGCGGCCGAGCACCGGCTGATGGCGGCCAATGCCCATATCGGCGCAGCGCGGGCGGCGTTCTTCCCGATGATTTCCCTGACGGCTGCAACCGGGCGTGGCAGCGACGCGCTCTCCAGTCTGTTCGATGCAGGCGGACGGACCTGGCGTTTCGTGCCGCAGATCACGCTGCCGATCTTTACGGGCGGACGCCTGCAGGCAGAGCTCGAGGTCTCCGAGGCAGATCGCAGGATTGCCGTGGCAGAGTATGAACAGACCATACAGACTGCGTTCCGAGAAGTGGCAGATGCCCTGGCGCGACGCAGTACGGCCGATGCCACGGTACAGGCACAGTCTAAGCGCGCTCAGGCTGCGGCCGAGGTCGACGAACTGGTGCGGTTGCGCTACGACACTGGAGTTTCGGACTACCTGGAGGTGCTGGATGCCCAGCGTACGCTCTATGCGGCGCAACAGGATCGGCTGCAGGCGGAGCAGGCTCGCCAGGGCAGCCTGGTGTCGCTTTATCGGGCACTGGGCGGCGGCTGGCTGGCGCAGGGGCAGACCGACTCTGCTGCGGCCGGTCCGTCGGGCGGATGAAACGCTCATGTCGCAAGGACTGAAGGATATCGCGGTATTTTTCGATCTGAGTGATTGCGGGCGTAGCTTGCTGGGCGTGGCCGCGAACATGGCGGAGCGTGAGCGGGCCAGGCTCATCGGCATCTGCTGTCCTGACCTGGAGGTTGTCTCGCAGGACAGTGGTCAGGCTTATGGTGCGGCTGCTCGCGCAGCCACTGAGCGGCGCGGAGCCTCCATGGCTGCAGAGTTGATGCGGGCCGGACAGGTGCTTGGTGATATGGCGATAGACCTAGGTGTTGATGCCGAGCTCCGGGCGATCTTTCAATCCGAGGACAGCCGGACGCTGGCTTTGCATTGCGATCTGCTTGTTGTGGGTTACCCGGAAGCGCCGGGGGCCCGTTTTGCTTGGTCTTCCTATGCCATCTTGCAGCAAGTCGGGGTGCCTTTGCTTGTTGTGCCCAATGCTTGGCAGGGCGATATAGGCCGGCATGTGCTGCTGGCTTGGTGTGGTGCTGCGCCGGCCCGCAGCGATGTCACCAGGGTATTGCCGCTACTGGCGTCGGCCGAGTCTGTGGCGCTGATGCAGGTTGATCCCGAGGCGTGGTCCGAGAAGACCGTGGCAGCCGAGCAGCCGCTGGCAGAATGGCTGGCCGAGCAAGCTGGTCTCTGGGAGGCCGATCTCGTGGTGCTGGGAGGCTGTGATCGAGGCGAAGCCGCTACGACGGTTTTCGGGAAAAAGCCTCGGCAGTCTTGCGGTATGGTGCCTTTGGTGTTGCTTTTTTAGCCGCTGCAGGACTGAGTCATGCGCCGTCTATGCCTGCGCGCCGACGGCAACCCAGAGCGCTTCAGCCGTTTTTCCGAGCGGGGCCGGGTTGCGGTAGAGGCGGATTTCCAGTGGAACCTGCCATTGAGGGCCGCCCGCCGGTTGCAGCCGGCCGGCATCCAGGTCGGGTGCGATCAGGCTGAATGGCAGCCAGGCCACGCCCCGGCCATCCAGTGCCATGGTGCGCAGCACCGATGCCAGGTGGGCGGTAAAGACGGTATGAGCTGCCAGGCGCAACTGTGCGGCAGGGCAGGCGGCAGCCAGGATGTGGCCCAGGCCGGACTCGTCGCTGTAGGCCAGCAGGGGAGCCGTCGTATCATCGAGGCTGTGGCGTGATGCCTGATCGCCCGAGCCTGCGGCACTGACCGGCAGCAGCGTATCGTGGCCGACTGCCATCGAGATATGGCCGGCCTGTTCCATTGGGCTACTGGCCTGCGCATGGGCATGACACAGCACAAACTGTACGCGCCGCTGTGCCAGCAGTGTTTCGCAGCGGCGCAGCATGTCGGATTCGAGCTGCAGGTTGCCGGCCAGCGTGTAGACGTCGAAGCGGCGCAGCCAGTCCGGCACGAAGGTCAGCGACAGGGCATGCGTGGCGGCAAAGCGCAGCCGGCTGGATGCCGCTTCCGCCATGGCGCGTGCTTCGCCGGGCAGGCGGTGCATTTCGGCCAGCAGATTGCGTGCCGTGTCGTGAAACCACAGGCCGGCCTCGGTCAGTTGCACCGGCTGCGAACTGCGGTCGAACAGCTCCGCGCCCAGCCATTCCTCCAGTGCCCTCACACGCCGTCCGAAAGCTGGCTGCGTGACATGCCTGTCGTCGGCCGCCCGCGAGAAGTTGCCGGTTGCCGCCAGGGTCAGGAAATCTTCGAGCCAGGTCATGTTCATGATGTCATCGCGTGCTAGTGCCTGGAAAGCATGGAAAGGAAAAAAAACGGCATTGGTCAATGTCGCCGCGCAGGACGATCATAACGGTTCCATCCGAGGAGATCATGATGAGAATCGTCGAAATCAGGGAGCAGACGCTCCCGATCAGTTCCCCCATCCGCAACGCCTATATCGATTTCAGCAAGATGACCCTGAGCCTGGTGGCGGTCATTACCGATGTGATTCGCGATGGCAAGCCGGTGGTCGGGTATGGCTTCAACTCCAATGGCCGCTACGGTCAGGGCCAGCTCATGCGCGAGCGCTTTATTCCGCGTCTGCTTGAAGCCGATCCCGAGTCGCTGGTCGATGATACCGGCCGCAATCTTGATCCGCACAAAGTCTGGAATACCCTGTTCACCAACGAGAAGCCCGGCGGCCACGGCGAGCGCTCGGTGGCGATCGGCACCATCGATATGGCGATCTGGGATGCCGTGGCCAAGATCGAAGGCAAGCCGCTGTTCCAGCTGCTGGCCGAGCGCTATGGCAATGGTCGGCCCGATCCCCGCGTATTCGTGTACGCAGCCGGTGGTTATTACTACCCCGGCCAGGATCATGGCAAGCTCAAGGACGAGATGCGCAGCTACATCGACCGGGGCTATACGGTGGTCAAGAAAAAGATCGGCGGCGCTTCGCTGGACGAAGATCTGCGCCGCATCGATTCCATCCTCAGCATCCTGCAGGACGGGCAGAAGCTGTGTGTGGATGCCAATGGCCGCTTCGACCTCGACACGGCCATCAGCTATGCCAAGGCCTTGTCCCAGTACGACCTGTTCTGGTACGAAGAGGCGGGTGATCCGCTCGATTTCGAGCTGCAGGCCACGCTGCGCAACTATTACCGCAACCCCATGGCTACCGGCGAAAACCTGTTCTCGATGCAGGATGCGCGCAATTTGATCCGTCATGGTGGCATGCGTCCCGATCGTGACTGGCTGCAATTTGATTGCGCGCTCAGCTACGGCCTGGTGGAGTATCTGCGCACGCTTGACATGCTGCATGAACATGGCTGGTCGCCGTCGCGCTGCATCCCGCACGGCGGGCATCAGATGTCGCTGAACATCGCTGCCGGTCTGGGCCTGGGCGGCAACGAATCCTATCCGGACCTGTTCCAGCCGTTCGGCGGATTCCCCGATGGCGTCAAGGTGGTCGATGGCTATGTGACCCTCCCGGAACTGCCGGGTATCGGCTTCGAAGGCAAGGCCGATCTCTACGCACAGATGCAGGCACTGTCGGCCTGATCGTCGATTTACCTTGCTTTTCTGGACGGGCAAGCCGGATTTCCCGGATAATGCCCGCTCATGAAGACCTATCCCGACCTGATCGCGTGCGAGCATTGCGACACCGTATACCGGCGCCGCCAGTTGGCGTCTGGTGAAGCGGCCAGTTGTCCGGTCTGCGCTGCCGTGCTGTATCGCAGCAGCAGGCTGGATCTGGACCGCTGGCTGGCGCTGACGGTCGCGGCCGCCATTGTCTTCGTGATCGCCAATATCAACCCGGTGATCCGCATCAGTTTCCAGGGGCTGAGCAACGATGCCACGCTCTGGCAGGCCGCCGTGGCGCTGGACTACGGGCTGGTCGCACCGATTGCCATCCCGGCGGCGATGACCGTCATTATTGTGCCGTTCATGCAGATTTCCCTGCTCGGCTGGGTGCTGATCCATGCCCGTCGGGGACGGCGTGCGCCCGGCTTTGCCGCTGCGATGCGCATGCTGGTGGCCTTGCGCCCCTGGAGCATGGTGGAGGTGGCCCTGCTGGGCATCATGGTGGCGGTTATCAAACTATCCGGTTATATGGATGTTGCGCCCGGTGCCGGTATCTGGGCCACGGCCGTTCTGATGGTACTGATTGTGCTGATTGCCAAGCGTGATCTTCAGGACCTGTGGCAGATGACGGAACGTCGGGCCCCGCACGACGAGGTGGCGGCATGAGCATGCCAGGCAATGGCTCTCTGGAGCGTCTGCCGCGTGCACGCCAACTGGGGGTGACAGGTTGCGAAGCCTGCGGCCTGGTCAGTGAGGCGACGTCAGACCCCCATACGCGCTGTCCGCGCTGCGGCGCGACACTGCACAGTCGCCGGCCTGACAGCATCATGCGGGCCTGGGCTTTTCTGATTGCAGGCATAATCTGTTACATTCCAGCCAATGTGCTGCCCGTGATGTACACCAGTCTGCTGGGCAATCATCTGGACAGCACCATCATGCACGGTGTGGTCGAATTCTGGAGCAGCGGCTCGTATGGCATTGCCCTGGTGATTTTCACGGCCAGTGTGGCCGTGCCCTGCACCAAGTTCCTGGTCATGGCATTGCTGCTGGTGACCACGCAGCGTCGCAGCCGCTGGGCCATGCGGGAAAGGGCACGGCTGTATCGCCTGGTCGAGCTGGTCGGCTACTGGTCCATGCTTGATGTGCTGGTGGTGGCCGTGATTGCGGCGCTGGTCAAGTTCCAGGCGCTCAGTGATATCGAGCCGCGCATCGGCATTCTGTTTTTTGGTGCCGTGGTGATTCTCACCATGCTGTCCGCCATGAGTTTCGATCCACGCCTGATCTGGGATGTCGAGGAAAATGACTGATTCGCAAGAACGCCTGACCACGCCTGCGGAGCTGACGATTACGCGTCGCCGTACCCGCCGCATTTCGCTGGTCTGGCTGGTGCCTGTGGTGGCCGCCCTGATCGGCCTGTCGATGCTGGTCAATACCTGGCTGTCGAAAGGACCGGTGATCACGATTTCCTTTGCCACGGCAACCGGACTCGAAGCCGGCAAGACGCCGGTCAAATACAAGGATGTCACGGTCGGGGGCGTGTCTGCCATTGAGTTGAGTGATGACGGCAAGGAAGTGCTGGTTACTGTCAACATGATCAAGACCGGCCTCAAGCTGACACGCGAGGACACGCGTTTCTGGGTGGTGAGGCCGCGTATCGGCATGAGCGGGGTGTCGGGAATCGACACGCTGCTCTCGGGGGCGTATATCGCCGTGGACCTGGGGCAGAGCGACGAGACCGCTCGCAAGTTCGTCGGGCTGGAAAACCCGCCCACTGTCATCACGGGCACGCCTGGGCGCTCGTTCATCCTGCATGCCCAGGATCTGGGCTCGCTGGATATCGGCTCACCGGTCTACTATCGCCGTATCCCGGTCGGCCGTGTCGCTGCCTACAGCCTCGATGAAAGTGGCCGGCGCGTGAATGTCCAGATTTTCGTCGATGCCCCCTATGACAAATATGTCCGCACCGATACCCGGTTCTGGAATGCCAGCGGTGTTGACCTGACGCTGGGTGCCAATGGGCTGAACCTGCAGACCGAGTCCCTGGCTTCTATCCTGGCGGGCGGTATCGCATTCCATCAGCCGACCCTGGGCAATGGCGAACAGGCGCAAGAACACAGTGTGTTTGCGCTGTCCCCCGACGAAGCGACGGCGCTGGCACCGCCCGACGGACCGGGACAGTATCTCGAACTGCGCTTCCAGCAATCCCTGCGTGGCTTGGCCATCGGTGCGCCGGTACTGTTCTCCGGCGTCAATCTGGGCAAGGTGATGTCGCTGAGTCTGGACTACGACGAAACAACCAAGCGCTTTCCGACTGTAGTAGGCGTGATGGTTTATCCGCAACGGCTTGGGCCGGTCCTCAACAAGCTGACCCGCCTGGAAGGCGATACCGATGCGCAGATGGCCGATTTCCTGGCAAGTCTGGTGGCACATGGCCTGCGGGCGCAGGCCAATACCGGCAACCTGCTGACGGGGCAGCTCTACATCTCGCTCAATTTCGTGCCGGATGCGACTCCTGTTGAGTTCAACCCGGATGCCGATCCATTGGTGCTGCCGACCATCGACAGCGGTTTTGGACAAATGGAAGAGCAGATCAGCAGCATCGTGGCCAAGATCAATCGCATTCCTTTCGCAGACATCGGCCGCAACCTGAATGCATCGCTGGCAAATCTCGACCGTACACTGGCGCAGATCAATAGTCGTGTGCTGCCGGATGTGGCCGGTACGCTCGATCAGGCGCAGCGCACGCTCAAGTCGACCGGCAGCATGCTGTCCGAGGATGCGCCCCTGCAACAGAACCTCAATGAAACCCTGCTGGGTATCCAGCGGGCCACCCGCTCCCTGCAGACCCTGACCGACGTGCTGGGCCGCAGTCCGGATGCGCTGTTGCGCGGCCTGCCTACGCAGCAGCCGCCGATGCCCGGCAGCGGGCGTGACCCTTCCCGGGAGATGCTTCCATGATCCGATCCTATCGCCTGGCCGGCTGGCTGGCTGCTGCTGCCGTCATGGCTGGCTGCAGCTCTGCACCCGTGCATTACTACACGCTGTTGCCGCCCGAGAGTCCTGCGCCTGCAGGCCAGGCGGTGGCTCCTTTCCTGATCGAGGTGCTGCCTGTGGGCGTACCGGCGCAACTGGATCAGCAATCCATGGTGGTACGCCAGGGTGACAGCGGTGTGGCCGTGCTCGATACCGAGCGCTGGAGCGGGCCGCTGAGTGACGAGATGCGTACCGCGCTGTCGAGCGGTCTGTCGCAGCGCCTGGGGGTGCCGGATATTGCCGGTCTGGCCCGTCCGGGTGGGCAGCCGCTGTTGCGGATCAAGGTACAGGTGAGGCGCCTGGATGCCTGGCCAGGACGCGAGGCACAGATGGAAGCAGGCTGGAGCATGGGTCAGGCCGATGACCAGGCTGATTCCAGGCTGGTGTGCCAGGGACGTTTCCGGGTGGCCGCTCCCGGCAGCTATGCGGAATTGGTGCAGGCACAGCAACGCCTGGTTGCTGATCTGGCTGATCGGATCGCGCAGGATGCCCGCCTCTGGATGGCATCGCGCACCGGTTGCGGGTCGGCATCGCCGGCCGTCAACTGAGCGCTCAGGCGCTGGGGTCGCTGTCGGTATTGTCCAGCGTCGGGATCTGGCGCGAGGTGTCCAGATGCGCCCGTACACTGCGGGCCAGTTCGACGGCAGTCGGTGTGGCCGGTTCGTAGGGGCGGATCGGGATCGGCCGTCCGTGGGAGTCGATCGACACGAACACGATCACGCATTCTGTCGTCGTCTGCATCTTGCCGCTTTTCATGTCACCGCTGCGCACATCGACCACGATGTTCATGCTGGTTTCGCCGGTATAGGCCAGGCGCGCCTCGACCTCGACCAGGTCACCGATCATGATGGGATGATGAAAGCGGATGCCGCTGACGTAGACCGTCACGCAATAACGCTGTGACCATTTGGTGGCACAGGCGTAGCCTGCTTCGTCGATCCATTTCATGACGGTGCCGCCGTGCACCTTGCCGCCAAAATTGACGGTGCTGGGTTCGGCCAGAAAGCGCAGGGTGATGGAGTGATCGTTTTTCATGAGGTCGGTCGGCCAGGTGCCGCAAGGTAGCGATGGGCCGCAGATTGTAGCGCTTGCCATACACTGTCAGGGCCTCTCCCGTTTTTACACGACACTGAAAAGGTGATCCATGGCAATACATACCAAAGACTCGATCCGGGACCGTGCGTTCGATGATATTTATGCATCAACGGATCTGTCTGTTTCCATGCCCAAATACAAGATGTCCGAGGGCGAACATGACCCTCGGCATGTCTATCAGGTCGTACACGATGAGCTGATGCTGGATGGCAATTCCCGCCAGAATCTCGCCACTTTCTGCCAGACCTGGGTCGAGGACGAGTCGCGTCGTCTGATGGATGAGTGCGTCGACAAGAACATGATCGACAAGGATGAATATCCGCAGACGGCCGAAATCGAATCGCGCTGCGTGCATATCATTGCCGACCTGTGGAATGCGCCTGAGGCAGCCAACACGCTGGGCTGCTCGACCACGGGTTCGTCAGAGGCCGCCATGCTGGGGGGCCTGGCGCTCAAGTGGAAATGGCGCAAGAAGATGCAGGCGGCAGGCAAGCCGACCGACAGGCCCAATCTGATTTGCGGGCCCGTGCAGATTTGCTGGCACAAGTTCGCCCGTTATTTCGATGTCGAACTGCGCGAGATCCCACTTGAAGGTGATCGCCTGATCATGAGCCCGGAAGAAGTGCTCAAGCGCGTGGATGAGAACACCATCGGCGTGGTGCCGACCATGGGCGTGACCTTTACCTGCGACTACGAGCCGGTCAAGGCCGTGAGCGATGCGCTCGACAAGCTGCAGAAGGACACAGGCCTGGATATTCCGATCCACGTCGATGGTGCCAGCGGCGGCTTCCTGGCACCGTTCTGCGCGCCCGAGATCGAATGGGATTTCCGCTTGCCGCGCGTGCATTCCATCAATGCTTCCGGACACAAGTTCGGCCTGGCACCGCTGGGCGTGGGCTGGATCATCTGGCGCGATGCCGCAAGCCTGCCTGAAGAATTGATCTTCAACGTCAACTACCTGGGTGGCAACATGCCGACCTTCGCGCTCAACTTCTCGCGCCCTGGCGGGCAGGTCGTGGCCCAGTATTACAACTTCCTGCGTCTGGGCAAGGATGGCTATCGTCGCATTCAGACAGCATGCTATGACACGGCCCGCTATCTGGCCGACGAGATCGGCAAGCTGGGCCCCTTCAGGATTCTGTTCGATGGCGACATGAAAAAGGGCATCCCGGCGCTGTCATGGACGCTCAAGGAAGACGACAATGGCAAGGTCAACTTCACACTGTATGACCTGGCCGACCGGCTGCGCAGTCGGGGTTGGCAGGTGCCCGCCTACTCAATGCCGGTCAATCGCGAGGATCTGGTTGTGCAGCGCATTCTGGTACGCCACGGTGTGAGCCGTGACCTGGCCAGCCTGCTGATGGACGATATCCGGCGCAGCCTCGATTATTTCGAGAAGCATCCGGTGGCCCGGCCCATGAGCGAGGAGGAGGCTGGCGGCTTCAGGCACTGATGGGCTGACAGGGTGTGCCAGTCCATACTTTGATCTCACCGGTATCAAGCTGCGCGATTTGCAGCTGGATCTCCCGCATGCGTACAAAGCGTTGATGAATCAGCGTGCTGTTTATGCGGCGGTATATATACAAGAGGCCTGCAGGCCTCTTTTTTTGCGCGGACAAGACCGCAATGCGTACGGTTGCGCGCAATCTACGAGGGTGTAAATGCAGTTGACGTCTTTACCTCTACCAGATGAAATGGAATGACCTGTATGTGTCAGGTAATTTCAAGTAGAAACGATCTGTATTGGTTTGGGGGAGTACGCAATAATGAAGCATCTGAAGATAGGTGTGCGTCTGGCAGGCGGGTTTGGATTGCTGGTCGCACTGGTGGTGTTGATGTCGGTCGTGGGATTGCTCAGCCTGAGTGCCATTGACCGCTCAGTCGCGGAAATGACGCAGCAGTCGCTGGCCAAGGAGCGGCTGATTGGTGACTGGTATCGCAATATCAACACGGGGTCACGGCGCACTACCGCCATTGCCAAGAGCACGGATCCGGGGTTGGCAGACTTCTTCGCAGAAGAAGCAGCCGAATCCTCCCGTCAGTCGAGCGCGCTGCAAAAGCAGATCGAGCCACTGATCCGGACACCGGAAGAGTTGAGTCTGTGGGAAGGTATCAAGGAGGCTCGGGCCGGCTATCTCAGTGCTCGTGATGACGTGTCGAAGGCGCGGCGCGAAGGTCGTTCGGCCGACGCAGAACGTCTGTTTGCGCAGAATTATCAGCCGGTCACGCAGCGCTATCTGGATCTGGTCCTGAGCCTGTCCAACCTGCAACGCGCCGGCATCGATGCCGAGGCGCAGGCCATTCATGCCGAATATACGTCAGTCCGGCTCTGGATCATCCTGCTGGGGGCTGCCGCCGTGGTGTTGGGGCTGGGTGTTGCCTGGTGGCTGACGCGTGGCATTACGCGGCCACTGGCCGATGCGGTACGGGTGGCGCGCACGGTGGCCGCCAATGACCTGACCAGCGTGATTCACGCTGACTCCCGTGACGAAGTAGGCCAGTTGCTGCAGGCACTGCACGAGATGAATGGCAATCTCGCCCGCGTAGTAGGGCATGTGCGCGTCAATGCCGATAGCATCGCCACAGCATCGGGTCAGATTGATGCCGGCAATCAGGACCTGTCATCGCGTACCGAAGAACAGGCCAGTGCGCTGGAGGAAACCTCTGCATCCATTCAGGAACTGGCCAGTGCCGTGCGCCAGAATGCCGACCACGCTCGCCAGGCCAACCAGTTGGCCGTCGAGGCCAGTTCCGTGGCCACACAGGGTGGGCAGGCCATGGGCGATGTCGAGCAGACCATGAAGGATATCGACGAAAGCAGCCGCAAGATTTCCGACATTATCGGTGTGATCGATTCGATTGCCTTCCAGACCAATATCCTGGCGCTCAACGCTGCGGTGGAAGCCGCCCGTGCCGGTGAGCAGGGGCGTGGTTTTGCAGTGGTGGCTGCCGAGGTGCGGGCGCTGGCACAACGCAGTGCAGGTGCTGCCAAGGATATCAAGGAGTTGATCAGCAACTCGGTGGCCAAGGTGGGCGAAGGGTCGCAGCAGGTCGAGGTGGCCGGTCGCACCATGGAGGCCATTGTCGACAGCATCCGGCGCGTGACGGATATCATGGGAGAAATCACGGCGGCCAGCGACGAGCAGCGTACCGGGATCGACCAGGTCAGCCAGGCGGTTGAGCAAATGGATCAGGTAACGCAACAGAATGCGGCATTGGTCGAGGAGTCTGCGGCGGCAACCGGTGCGCTCAAGGATCAGGCTGCGCAACTGGCCGAGGCTGTCAGCGTGTTCCGGATTGCATCTGAGCGCACTGCGACACTGGTGCCGCAACTGCCAGTACGGAGTGCCCCCGCCATGCGCACGGTGTCGGTACCCGTGCGCAAGCCTGCCGCGACATCGGTGCCCAGGTCGGCACAACCTGCACCCAGGCTGGCCTCTCCCACGACCACAGAACGCCCGGCCACGAAACCGGCAGCACCATCCGATGAGGACTGGAGCACGTTCTGAGTCCGGTTGGTCAAATCACCACGAGCGAGTCCTGCCGGTCATCTGTGGCAGGGCCGCTCGGCTGAGTGCTGCACAGCGCTAGCCAAGGCACGCTAGTGCGAGGTATCTTCCATGATCGCTTCGCCCTGGCGAGCGCGCAATTCGACGATGTTGCGCAAGGCTTCCAGTTGGGCCGTGCGCCCCTCGATCTGGTCGGCTTCGCAGCCTGCCTGGGCGATCTCGCCCCAGGTCATGGCCCAGGCCGGGTTTTCTGCGCCGGAAATCTGGACAAACAGTCTGCAATAGCTTTGCTGATAGGCCTGCCAGTCACGCTGCCCGGCCTCAAGCGCCGCCGCTTCGGTCTGGGGGAGTGCCGCATGGAGCTGGCGATAGGCCGACTCCATGGCCTGGTGCTGGCGATCCAGTGCCTGCCGGGTACAGGTTTCGACCGTCAGCCGGTCGGCTCCGGGGGCATCTTCGCAATTTTCCGACATTTCCTGGGCCTGGACGCCTCCATGCAGCAGCATGGCAACCAGAAAAAGTGCTGCAGTTTTCATGGTGATACTCCATCGCGCACCAGTCGTACGGCCAGCGGAAATCCGGTGGTATGGATATCGACGCTGCCGTCGCTGAAATCAAGGTAGTAATGCATTTTCAATGGCTCGGCAATCGACGTGGCCGTGTCGCTCCAGTATGGAATGCCATCGCCCAGGTCTGTCACGTCCGGGAATATCCGGGCATCGAGCGCGGCTGGCGTGCAGTCAGGGACGACCAGGCTGCCCAGCTCATCCAGGGTAGGCAGGCGCCACCCCGTCCCGGCCTCACGGGCAGCAGCATGGGCATCATCAAGATTCAGCATGGCCGGCTCACCGTCGGTGCAGCCTTGCTCGGCAGACCAGGTGATGCCGACGCTGCAGCGTTGCCACGTAAGCTGGGTACGGGTGTCTCGAACCAGGCCAGTATCGTCCGGTACGAAATGAGAGGGTGTCTCTGCAGGGCAGGCCGCGTAGGCGGCCGTACTGGCGGATGCGACCAACAGCAGGGCTGTCAGCGCTGAAAAAGCAGGTGGCATAAGGGCAAAAGGCGCTCATGATACCTGCTCCCGTGTGCATTTTTCCAGTGCAGGATATTTCGCTTGGCAACATATTTACTGCATATATGCAGCCCATGATGCTTGCCTGTTGCAATAGCGTCTGCAAAGGCAAAGCAGTGCAAAGTGCCGTTCTCAATTGTCATGTGACACGGCTATGCTTTATGCAAAATATTGCTTCCTGTTGCGGAAATATCGGGTTGGCAGCAGGCGCAGGAGGAGGTCCATAATGAAAGAAAGCGCGCCTGAAAATTATTGCGTCGCATTGCAGCCTATTTGCGACGGCGCGTTGCGTCATGTGGCCGACGAGTTGTTATACCGTGCAGGTGTCAATGCGCGTTATGCCCAGGTCGATGACGACATGATGGTGACGGCGCGTGTCTGCAATGCCGCCTTCTATGAAACCGGCATCGAAAAACTGGTGGGGCGGCGCAAACTGTTTTTCAATGCCCCGCGCGAATGGCTGCTGCGTCCCGAGTTGTTGCCCCCCGATTCCTCGCAGGTCGTGGTCGAAGTGCTGGAGAGTGTGACTGGCGAACCTGCCGTGATCGAGGCACTGCGACGCATACGCAGGCTGGGCTACGAGGTAGCGCTCGATGATTTCGTGCTGACACCGGCGACGCGCCCTCTGCTGGAGGTGGCCAGCGTCGTCAAGGTAGATATGCTGCAGCCGCTCCGGCTCGACGATATCCTGTTATATCGCAATCGGGGTATCCGGTTGCTGGCCGAGAAGGTCGAAGACATGGAAACCTTCGAGCGTTGCCGGGCGCTGGGTTTTGAATTGTTCCAGGGATATTTCTATGCCCGCCCGGAAGTACAGACCAGTACGGCACGCGACCGGACTGGCAATCGCCAGGCACAGCTGCGTATTCTGGCCGAGTTGCAGCGCGAGGCGGCGGATTATCACAAGCTCGAATCCCTGATTATCCAGGACCCGCAACTGGCATTCATGCTGCTGCGCTACACCAATTCAGCCATGTTTTATCGTTTCAGCAAGGCCGTCACGATTCTGCAGGCGATCAATATGCTGGGCCTGCATCGAGTGCGTACGGTGGTGCTGACCCTGATGCTCGCCAACAACGGGCCAGCCAGTCGCTTGTTGTTGCCCCAGGTACTGACACGAGCCGCCATGTGCGAGCGTCTGGCCGAGAAAATGGGCGGCGTTCCTCCTGAGGTGGCGTTCATGGCCGGCATGATTTCCATGATGGATGTCATACTTGGCCTGTCGCTGGCCGACATTCTCGAAGCGCTACCGCTGGGTCAGGATGTCAATGATGCGCTGCTGCATCGCAGCCAGTGCCTGGGACAGGTACTGGACATGGTCGAAGCGTTCGAGCAGGCCCAAACAGCCGGTCTGGACCCTGAGATGGTGGCCCGTCTGAATCGGACCTGGATGAGCAGTCGGGTCTGGGCGACTGAAATCCTGTCGGCGGTCGGAGCCTGACGTCTCGCTATCCTGTTGCGAATGCATTGACGGCACAGGCGACGGATTATATTCATTCCATTTCTGATGTGGTTTCACCATATTCAGTCGCCGGTATCCATTTAATTAAAAAGGTTATTTGATGGATTAAATCTATCGCCATGCCTGCATTAATTGGAATTAATTTCTCTTTGTTTCAAATATTTGATTTATATTGCCGCATCTTGAATAAATAAGCCTGGCTGTAATTGGCAATAGGGCGGTCGCATCGACCGCAATCAGGCATGGTCCAGAATAAAAATATCTCCGGCGCATGGCTTGCTGCGCTGGCATTTGTCGTTGTGCCGACAGTCTTTGCACAATCCGTTTCAATACCCGGCAATGATGCGGCAGAAATACAGCGGCGCCAGGAGCAGGAAATCGAGGCGCAGCGGGCCCGCGCGGCTGCGCGGCCGGATATCCTGTCGTCCCGGCCGGTTGTGTCCGGCCAGGCGGATGCCGTCGAGTTTCCGGAAGAAACCCCTTGCTTTCTGATTGACACCATAGATTGGGACGGGGCCAGGCCGCCTGCTGTCCTGCGACGCATGGGTGACACTGTGCAGGGCCGGTGTGTCGGTATCGAAGGGCTGCGAGGATTGCAGGAAAGGATGATGGACCGGCTGATCGATACCGGCCTGATTACCTCCCGCGTACTGGTGCCAGAGCAGTCCCTGGCCTCAGGTACGCTGACGCTGCGCTATATGCCCGGACGGATATCCGGGGTGCATGACCCGGACATGCCCGGATGGTGGCGTACTGTCTTGCCGACTTGGCCGGGCAGCCCGCTTGACCAGCGTGATCTGGATCAGGCACTCGAAAACATCCGCAGGCTGGCCGGGCAGGCCGATGCCGCCATTGATATCACGCCCGGCCCCGAGGCCGGCGATTCGGACATCCTCCTGCGCCCCGGTACGGGCAAGCGCTGGCATGGCTATGTGGGTGGGGACAATAGCGGTCTCGATAATGTCGGTACCTACCAGGTCAATGCGGGCCTGACACTGGATTCGCCGCTGTTCCTGTATGACCAGTTGTCCATCGCCTGGAACAGCAATGCCCGCTGGCGCAGCGACAAGGCCAATACGCGGGCGGCATCGATCAACTACAGCGTGCCGTTTGGTTACTGGACTGCTTTTTTCAGTGCCAGCCGTTCCACGTATCGCCAGACGGTGGCGGGCTTCGATGCACCGATCATCTACGGTGGCACGACGCGTCAGGTGCAGGGCGGGCTGTCCTGGGTCGCGTACCGGGGCAGTGCCTACAAGGGCACGCTGACCGCATCGATATCGCGCAAACGCGTCTCCAGCACGCTCAACGACGAGGAGATCGATGTCCAGCGCCGGGATGTGACCGGGTATGAGATCGGCTATGCGCATCGGCATTATGTCGGCCAGGCCGTGCTCGATGCCGGCTTTGGCGTTAGGGGCAATCTGCGCGGCATGTCCGACCAGCCCGGCTTTGTCTATGGCGATCCGGACTGGAACGGCCGCAGCACGATCCTGACAGCCAGCGCCGGCCTGTACCTGCCCTGGCAAATGGCAGGCCGGCAGTGGGCCTATCAGGGGAACTGGCAGATCCAGCATGCTCGTACGCCGCTCGTGCCATCCGATTATTTCACCATCGGCAGCCGCTACGCCGTCAGGGGTTTCGATGGCCAGATGACGTTGGCTGCCGAGGATGGCTGGACGCTGCGCAATGATCTGTCGCTGTCGCTGGGGGAGTCCGGCCAGCAGCTCTATGCCGGCGTCGATGCCGGGCATGTCGGCGGACCTTCTGCCCGTGACCTGTCTGGTCGCTCGCTGGTCGGAGCCGTGGCGGGATTGCGGGGTCGCGTTGCCATGCCCTGGGTCAATGCCAGCTATGACCTGTCGGCTGGCTGGCCTCTTAAGAAGCCTGCCGGCCTGAAAACCGACCACACCGTATTTGCTGCCACCCTGATGTTCGAATTCTGATCCGGATTATTGATCATGACCAAGCTCCGTTCCGCCGCCGCCTGGCTCGTCATTTTCACGCAGGTATGGTCGCCGGTCCTGGCGCAGACCCTGCCTATCACCGTTGATCGGAGCGTGTCCGGGCCCAAGCCCATCGTCGGGGTGAGCAACGGCGTGCCGGTGGTCAACATCGCGCCGCCTTCTGCTGCCGGTGTGTCCAACAACCGTTTTACCCAATTCAATGCCGGCCCTTCCGGCGTTGTGCTGAATAACAGCGGCGGGGCCAGCCAGACGCAACTGGCCGGACAGATCGCCGGCAATCCCATGCTGGGCAACCAGCGTGCGACCGTCATCCTGAATCAGGTCACGGCCGCCAACCCGTCGCGCCTCATGGGCATGGTCGAAGTGGCCGGCCAGCGTGCCAATGTCATCGTCGCCAATCCGGCCGGCATTACCTGCGACGGCTGCGGCTTCCTGAATGCCGGACAGGCCACCCTGACGACGGGCCGGCCTCGGATCGGCGCGGATGGCATACAGGGCTTCGATATCGCAGGTGGCCGTATCGGGATCGAGGGGCAAGGGCTGTATGGAGACAACCTCAGCCGTGTCGATCTGCTGGCTCGCACACTGGAGGTCAATGCCAAGGTCTGGGCAGACCGGCTGAACGTGGTGGCAGGTGCCGCGCAGGTGGACTATGACAACCTGGCGGTACGGCGCGGCACTGGCGAGGGGACTGCACCGGCCGTTGCGCTGGACGTGGCCGCGCTGGGCGGGATGTATGCCAACAGTATTCGCCTGATCGGTACGGAAGCCGGCCTCGGTGTGAACGTCGGAGGCGATCTGGTGGCCATGACCGGTGACCTGCAATTGAGTGCCAATGGCGATGTGCGCATCCGTCCTTCGGGCCGGCTGCAGGCGACGGGCAATATCGCTGCACAGGCAGGTGGCGGGCTGGACAACGCCGGTGCCGTGGCGGCCGGGCGCGAACTGACGCTGGATGTCGGCGGCAAGCTCTCCAACACGGGCGGGATGTCGGCGGCCAGACAGGTCGTCATCGAGGCGTCGGCACTGGACAATCGCGGCACGCTGGCGGCAGGCCTGCGTGCGGACGGCTCTGTTGGCCCTGAGGGCCTGTTGCAGGTACAGACTGCCGGCCTTTCCAACAGAGGCCTGCTGGTCGCCGGTGGTGATGTGGTTGCCACTGCCGGGACGATCGACCAGTCAGGCGGCCGGATGGTTGCCGGGCAGAACCTGACGCTGGCTGCAGATGGCCGGATCGCCAATACTGGCGGCACGCTGGCAGCCGGCAGCCGCCTGGATGCGCGTGGACAGGTGCTGACCAATACCGATGGCGTGGTGGCCGGCGAGCGCGTGTCGATCCGGGCGAACGAGGCTGTTGGCAACGTGCGTGGTGTCGTGCAGGCGGACGACGCCTTGCAGATCGACAGTGTCGGAAGGCTGGATAACCGGCAGGGCGAGTTGTATGGCCGCAGCCTTGCTGTTGAGACCGGTACGCTGGACAACGCGGCTGGTCGAATGGCCGCCAGGGAACATATCCGGATCGAAGCCGATCACCTTGGCAACGATGCCGGCCAGGTGTCGGCAGGCCAGACGCTGGCGCTGGCAGTGGGTGAAATCGATAATGGTGGTTTGCTGTATTCGGCAGGTACCCTGGCGCTGGACGGCCAGTCGCTGAACAATCGCGCCGGCGGTGAGATTCTCGCGGCAGGCAATAACCAGCTCGACATTTCGGGCACGCTGGCGAGCCGGGGCGTGATCGATGGAGCGCAGACGCGCGTCCAGGCCGGCAGCGTAGACAATGCCGGGCGTCTCCAGGGAGATCGGGTTGATCTCAGAGCAGGGGCGTTGCGCAATGCCGGTGGTGCCGTGCTGGCCTCGCGCAAGGGCATGGATCTTGGTGTGGCTGCACTGGACAACGATGGTACGGTCAGGGCCGGACAGGATCTGGCTCTCGATGTCGCAGGCAAACTGGCCAATGCCGGGCAACTGTCGGCAGCGGGGCGGATCAATGCCGAGGCTGCTGCGCTGGATAATCGTGGCACGCTGGCAGCCGGCTTGCAGTCCGATGGCTCGCTGGGCGCAGAAGGTGATCTGCAGATCCGTACCGCTGTATTGTCGAGCCGCGGCATCCTGCTGGCCGGTGGCGATGCGACTGCCGTGGCCGATGCGATGGATCTTTCGGGTGGCAAGCTGGCGACGGGGCAGTCCCTGAACCTTGAGGTGGCAGGCAATCTCGCCAATCTCGGCGGTACGGTATCTGCGGGTAGCGGTCTTGGGGTGCGCAGTCAGGCGTTGAACAACACGGATGGCACCCTGGCAGCGGGTGGTCGCCTTGACCTGCAGACCGGTGCGCTGGGCAATGCCGGTGGCCATATCGAAGCGGAGACAGCAACTCTGGAGGTTGAGGGCGCAGTAGATAGCCGTGGCGGGCTGATTCTGGCCGACAATGGCCTGCGCATCCGTTCTGCCAGCATCGACAATACAGCAGGACGAATCGGAGCAGGCCAGACACTCGAAGTCGCCACGACGCAACTGGACAATGCGCGGGGCAACCTGTCAGCCAGGGACAGCGCACGGATTGATGCCGACAGCCTGCGCAATGATGCCGGGCAGATCTCGGTCGGCACGACGCTGACGCTGACCACCGACGCGCTGGACAACGCCGGCCTGCTGCATTCGGCGGGTGACCTGAAGCTGGACGCCCGCTCCTTGACCAACCGTGCCGGGGGCGAAATCGTCACGGCAGGCGAGAACCGTCTGGAGATCGCCGGGGCGCTGGTCAATCAGGGGCTGGTCGATGGCGGTCAGACCCACATCCAGGCCGCCGACGTGAGCAACGCGGGGCGGATGTATGGCGATCAGGTCGGCATCACGACGGGTGATCTGCGCAATGCGACGGGAGCCGTACTGGCGGCCCGTCAGGGCATGACGCTGGACGTGGCATCCTTGACCAACGACGGTGCAGTCGAAGCCGGGCGTGATCTGACGCTGGGCGTGGCAGGCAAACTGTCCAACACGGGCGGGCTGTCTGCGGCGGGGCGGATCGAGGTTGATGCGGGCCGGATAGAGAATCGCGGCACGCTGGCGGCGGGCTTGCAGGATGATGGATCGCTGGGTGCGGAAGGCGACTTGCAGATCCGTACTGCAGCCGTATCGAACAGCGGCATCCTGCTGGCGGGCGGTGATGCCTCGGTCGTGGCCGACACGATGGACCTGTCGGGCGGCAAGCTGGTGGCCGGACAGGCCCTGACGCTGCAAACAGGCGGCACACTCGCCAACGCTGGCGGCACCCTGGCCGCAGGAGATCGCCTTGATGTGCAGGCAAGCGCGCTGGACAACACGGATGGCGTGGTGTCAGGTGAAGGCGTCTCGATCCGAGTCAACGAGACGATCACCAATGTACGCGGCGTCGTGCAATCCGGGCAGCAGCTCGATCTGAGCGGTGCCGGGCAACTCGACAATCGCAATGGTCGGGTACTGGCCGACAGCGGCAGGATAGAGGCAGGCAGTCTCGACAACCGCAGTGGCATCGTGCAGGCCGATGGTGCCTTGCAACTGATCAGTGCTGGCGAAGTCAGCAACCGTCAGGGCAAACTTTATGGCGGTGAGCTGTCGGTGACGGCTGAGGGGTTGAATAACAGTGCAGGACGCCTGATTGGCACAGAAAGCCTGGATCTGATTGCACGGCAGCAGATCGACAACACCGATGGAACTTTGGCAGCGGGTGGTCGCCTTGACCTGCAGACCGGTGCGCTGGGCAATGCCGGTGGCCATATCGAAGCGGAGACAGCAGCCCTGGAGGTCGAGGGCGCAGTAGATAATCGTGGCGGGCTGATTCTGGCCGACAATGGCCTGCGCATCCGTTCTGTCAGCATCGACAATCGCAACACCCTGGGGGCAGCGGGCGAATCCGCCAGGGGCATTGTGGGTGGCACGGTCGATCTGGCCGCAGTCAGCATCAACAACACGGCAGGGCGAATCGGAGCAGGCCAGACACTCGAAGTCGCCACGACGCAACTGGACAATGCGCGGGGCAACCTGTCAGCCAGGGACAGCGCACGGATTGATGCCGACAGCCTGCGCAATGATGCCGGGCAGGTCTCGGTCGGCACGACGCTGGCGCTGACCACCGACGCGCTGGACAACGCCGGCCTGCTGCATTCGGCGGGTGACCTGAAGCTGGACGCCCGCTCCTTGACCAACCGTGCCGGGGGAGAAATCGTCACGGCAGGCGAGAACCGTCTGGAGATCGCCGGGGCGCTGATCAACCAGGGGCTGATCGATGGTGGCCAGACCCACATCCAGGCCGCCGACGTGAGCAGCGCGGGGCGGATGTATGGCGATCAGGTCGGCATCACGACGGGTGATCTGCGCAATGCGACGGGAGCCGTACTGGCGGCCCGTCAGGGCATGACGCTGGACGTGGCATCCTTGACCAACGACGGTGCAGTCGAAGCCGGGCGTGATCTGACGCTGGGCGTGGCAGGCAAACTGTCCAACACGGGCGGGCTGTCTGCGGCGGGGCGGATCGAGGTTGATGCGGGCCGGATAGAGAATCGCGGCACGCTGGCGGCGGGCTTGCAGGATGATGGATCGCTGGGGGCGGAAGGCGACTTGCAGATCCGTACTGCAGTCGTATCGAACAGCGGCATCCTGCTGGCGGGCGGTGAGGCCTTGGTCGTGGCCGACACGATAGACCTGTCGGGCGGCAAGTTGGTGGCCGGACAGGCCCTGACGCTGCAAACCGAGGGTGAACTACGCAACGTACGGGGAGCCGCACACGGCGCAACGGTGTCTGTGCAGGCGGATCGTCTCGACAATGCCGCAGGGCGCATTGGCAGCGATGGTGCGCTGGACGTAGTGACGAATGGATCGGTCAGCAATGTTGCTGGCACCCTGGCCGCAGGTGACCGTCTCGACGTGCAGGCAAGCGCGCTGGACAACACGGATGGCGTGGTATCAGGTGAAGGCGTCTCGATCCGAGTCAACGAGACGATCACCAATGTACGCGGCGTCGTGCAATCCGGGCAGCAGCTTGATCTGAGCAGTGCCGGGCAACTCGACAATCGCAATGGTCGGGTACTGGCCGACAGCGGCAGGATAGAGGCAGGCAGTCTCGACAACCGCAGTGGTATTGTGCAGGCCGATGGAGCCTTGCAACTGATCAGTGCTGGCGAAGTCAACAACCAGCGTGGCGAACTGTATGGTGGCGTGCTGTCGGTGACGGCCGCAGGGCTGGATAACAGCGCAGGACGTCTTATCGGAACGGAAAGCCTGGACCTGATTGCGCGGCGTCGGATCGACAACACAGACGGTACGCTGGCAGCAGGTGGCCGCCTCGATGTGCAGACCGGTGTGCTGGGCAACGTCCGGGGCCGTATCGAGGCCCAGGCGATGGCTCTGGAGGTCGATGGCGCACTGGACAATCGTAATGGTCTGATCCTGGCCGACAACGGGTTGCGCATCCGGGCGGCCAGCATCGACAACCGCGATACGCTGAATGCATCGGCAAAGGGCGTGATGGGGGGCGCAGTCGATCTGGCTGCCGATGCCATCGACAATCGTGCCGGGCGTATCGGTGCCAGCCAGTCGCTGGATATCGTGACGGCCTCGCTGGACAACATCCGGGGGCAGGTTGCCTCCAACGGTCGCGCCCGTATCGAGGCGACCCGTCTGGGCAATGATACCGGGCTGATTTCCGCAGGGACGGCCCTGACACTGGCAACCGATCGGATCGACAATCAGGGGCGGCTGCATTCGGGTGGCGACCTGACGCTGGATGTCCGGTCGCTGACCAACCGTGCCAGCGGCGAAATCGTCGCGGCAGGCGTAAATCGCCTGAACGTTTCGGGGGTGCTGGAGAATCAGGGCCTGATCGATGGCGGCCATACCCGTATCCAGGCTGCGACGGTCAACAATACCGGCCGCCTGTATGGCGACAGGATCAGCATCGGCGCGGGTGAGCTGCGTAATGAACCCGGTGCCGTGATCGCATCGCGTGGCGACATGGATCTGGGCATCGGCACGCTGACCAACCGGGAGCGTGCCCTGATCTTTGCGGATGGTGATCTGGCCATCGGTGGCGCACTTGACGCCGCCAGTCGCGCTGCAGGCAGCGCCCGTTCTTTGATCAACGCATCAGCCACCATCGAAGCCACGGGGCATGCCGATATCGCGGCAGCCAGCATCAGGAACCTCAACAATCATTTCGAAAGTGAAGTGGTCGAGATCAGTCGCGAGCCGAAACTGTATTACCGGCTGGAAAATTCGACTGAGCTGATGGATGGTTCAAAGATGTGGTTGTGTGATCAGAGGACAAATGAATGCGGCCGAGAACCGCTCAGTTTTCTCTGGGGAGATGCTAGCCGCCGTTTGTTGCTGCCCTCAGAGCGGTATCCTGAATCACAGTATGGGCCTCCATTTAATTATGTTCCTTGGCACCAAGGGCTGCCAGGTGTGGGAGCACCAATTCCGCTTGCGTATATAAAGCCCTCTTTTTATTGTAATGGCGGTGATAATGGTGGTGATTGCCACACATCTCCAGAAATACTGGTTTATGCGAATGATTCTGCTGTGTGGGCTATTTTTGATCTTGATTACCCAGGTCCTCCACCTGAGTTTAATGGATCGATAAGCTCGTGTGTAGGCGATCTAACTAGAGAGTGTTTGTTAAATTATGAGCGCCTTGTTTCAGAACATTCGGAAGCAGTAAAGGTTTATAAAGAAAAAAATCTAGAACTCGATCGCCGTATCCGTGCCTTTAATGCTGATTTCAAAAATCGTCTAGTAGAAAATTTCTTTTATTATAAAGTAGACGAGATTGTCTCAGAGAGTCGAGTTGTGTCTACCGATCCGGGCAGAATCATTGCCGGTGGTGACATGCGATTGAGTGGTACTGTACTTAATGACAAGAGCACGATCATTGCTGGCCACACTCTTTCAATCGATGGTCCGGCAATCGTCAATCAAGGCGCAGAGGGGGAGCGGATAGTCGCTCGTGTAGGCCAAGAGGTACGGACCGTAGTAGGGGGTAAAAAGCGGCGGCACGATGGCTCCGCCTACAACGATGTCATTGCACCCGAACGCATTGAACTGGCTGCCGCCTCGACTACCCAGCATGCGGGCGCACCCTTATCTGGCCAGAATACGCCCGGAGCCAGCAGCATTGCCGGCGCATCGATATCTTCCCCCTCCACCGGTGCCAATGTACCGGGTGCGCAGTCTGTACAGGTATCGGGTGGGCCGCTGGCGGCCAGCATTGCCAAAGGAATAGACACACAGGGCGGACAGCCTGCACACGGTGTCACAGGCCCCCTGGATTTTGCTGCGACCTCACAGGCTGGAGTGCCTGGTGTAGAAAAGGAACAGTCCGGTGGATTGCGGGCCGCAGCCCTTGCCAGGGGGATCGGCACTCAGGGTTCCGGTGCCGCGTCTGGCGTGGCCGATCCGATGGTGCCTGCCACTTCCTCTGATGGGAGTCAGCAGGCCTCTGCCGTGGCGACAGGTATCGGCATGTCCGGCGTTCAGCCCGGGCCGCGCGCGCCTGCCGTCGTGATCGACATCAGTGCCTCGGGCGCGCAGACCGTGCGTGTCGTCACGCTCCAGCCCCAGGTGCCGCAGAACGCGATGTACAGCGTCGTGCAGCGCCCCGACGCCCCTTACCTGATCGCAACAGACGCGCAGTTCACAGGCCAGCGTCAGTCCGTGTCCAGCGACTTCATGCTGCAGCAATTGAACCAGGACCCCGAGCATATTCTCAAGCGGCTTGGTGATGGCTTTTACGAGCAGCGGTTGGTGGCAGAACAGGTCATGCTGGCAACCGGCCAGCGCTTCGTGGGCGACTATACCGACAACGAGTCCCAGTACAAGGCCCTGCTGGGCGCAGGCGTCGATTTCGCGCACAAGCTTGGACTGAACGTCGGCACGGCGCTGACCGACGAACAACTGCGCCACATGACCAGCGACATGGTCTGGCTGGTGGAGCAGACCGTCACGCTGCCGGATGGCACCCAGCAACAGGTGCTGGCCCCTCAGGTGTACCTGGCCGTCAAGCCGGGCGACCTGCGTGGCGACGGTACGCTGATCGCCGGTCGGGACACCTCGATCCGCGTTGACGGCGATGCCGTCAATACCGGCACGCTAGGAGCCCGCAATGCCGTGGTGGTCGAAGCAGGCAATATCCGCAACACGGTCGGCTCGGTACAGGGCCGTACCGTCAATCTTGCCGCACGCGAGGATATCGATAACCTGGCCGGGCTGATCCGGGGGGATACCGTCACGCTGGCAGCGGGCCGGGATGTCAATCTCCAGGCATCCACCCGTTCGCAGGCCAGCGGCGGTGTCAGCAGCACGCGCCTGGATGGTGTGGCGCGAATCGATGCCGGCACGCTGAACGTACAGGCCGGCCAGGATTTCAATGCCGAAGCTGCTGCCGTCAGCGTGGCCGAGTCGGCACGCATCCAGGCAGGGCGCGATATCAACCTGACCACGGCCGAAGAGCGCTATGCCGAGTCTTACAACTATGGCAAAAGAAACCGCGCCGAGATGCGAACGGCTACGGACATGGGGACACGGATCGATGCCGGTTCCGACCTGACGCTGATTGCCGGTCGCGATGTCGCTGCCATTGCCGCAGAGGTTGCCGCAGGGGGACGTTTGGCGGTGGGTGCCGAACGCGACATTACGGTCGCGGCCGGCGACCAGAGTGGCTACGCGTACAACGAAACCTACTACAAAAAGCGTGGTTTCATGTCCAGCCGGTCCGTGCACACCATCGTGTCGTCCGACTGGACCGATTCGGTCTCCTCGACCTTTACCGGCGACAGTGCGGTCCTGATGGCGGGTCGCGATCTGCTGGTTGCAGGTTCCAACGTGGCTGCCCAGCATGATCTGATCATGTCGGCTGATCGCAATGTGGCGGTCACGGCGGCCGCCAACAGCCTGGAAGAATATGAATACCGCCGCGTCAAGAAATCCGGCTTTGGCGCACTGGGCGGCATCAGCTACGGCTCGCGCCGTACCACCGACTCACTGGATACGCAGCGTGGTCTGCATACCGGCAGCACGCTCGGCAGCGTCGAAGGCGATGTGCTGGTCAATGCGGGGGCATCGCTGGGCGTACTGGGCAGCGACATCCTGGCCAGCAAGGGGGACATTACCCTGGTCGGTCGCGATGTGACCGTGGCCGGGCTGGCCGACACGATGCGCCAGCGGGAGTTTCATGAGGTCAAGCAATCGGGCCTGACCGTCACCGCCAGCAATCCGGTGGTGGACGCGATGCAGACCGGCATGCGCATGGCCGATGCTGCAGGCAAGGTCGACAATCCTGTCATGCAGGGGCTGGCCGGTGCCACAACGGTATTGGCCGCCAGCAATGCCTATGACGCGGTCAATGCGGCCCGCAATGCAGCCAACCCAGGCGCACTGAGCCAGATCGGCGGTGTCAGCATCAAGATCAGCCTGGGCAGCAGCCAGAGTTCCAGCACGACTGATCGCAGCATGACCAGCAATACCGGTGCCAATGTCGCCGCAGGGCGCGACCTGACCGTGCTCGCCAGGGGCGCAGGCGAGGCCTCGGACATTACGGTGCAGGGGGCCAACCTGTCGGCCGGTCGTGATGCGGTTCTGAAAGCCGAAGGCGATATCCAGTTGCAGGCAGCGCGCAATGTGTTCGAGCAGCATACCGACAGCAAGAGCAGCGGTGCCAGTATTGGTGTGGGTCTGTCTTTCGGCGGCGCGACCAATGGACTGACGCTGGAGCTGGGTGTGAATGCCGCTCGCGGTCGCCAGGATGGCCGCGATGTCACCTGGTCAAATGCCCATGTAGCCGCGGGCAATACGCTGGCATTGCAGTCCGGCGGTGATATTTCCCTGCAGGGCGCATCGGCCAAGGCGGATCGGATCATTGCGTCAGCCGGTGGCAACCTGCTGCTGGCCAGCCTGCAGGAGATCAGTGAGTACACGTCTCGGCAGCGTAGTGGTGGTATTGGCGTCAGTATATGTGTGCCACCTTTGTGCGCAGGGGCCAGCAGTGCCTGGGCCAACGCCAGTACCGGCCGGATGGACAGCGATTTCGAGTCGGTGACCAAGCAGACCGGCTTGTGGGCGGGCGATGGTGGCTTCCAGATCGACGTGGGAGGGCGTACATCGCTGACCGGTAGCGTAATCGCCAGCAGTGATCAAGCCATTGCCGAGGGCCGTAACCGGCTGTCTACCGGCACATTGGAGACCGACGATATCCGCAACAAGGCTAGCTATAGCGCCAGCCAGGTCTCGGTAGGTGGCAGTTTCGGCTTTGGTGGCAGTACGGAAGGCGCGGGCAGCCCTGCCGACCAGGGCGCGGCCAAGGACAATCAGGGGACAGGCAGTGGCCTGACGATGAACGCGCCCACCGTGGTCGCCGCCAGTGGCAGCGGCAGCAGCACGACACGCAGCGCGATCAGCGAAGGCGAGATCGAGATCCGCGACGAAGCGGGCCAGCAGGCGCTGACGGGTCAGACGGGTGCGGAAACGATCGCCGCGCTGGATCGTGATACCTCGGATACGCTCAATGCGCTGAGGCCGATCTTTGACAAGGAAAAGATTGAGGCAGGATTTGAGATTGCGGGGGAGGCGAGCCGTCAGGTAGGTCAGTTCCTGACAAATCGAGCGCGGGAAGCCGATGCCGAAGTCAAGAACCTGGAGCAGCAACTGGCGCAAGAGCGCAGCCGCCAGCCGGGCCAGCAGGACGGACAGCGCATCGCAGTGCTGGAGCAGCAGTTGCAGGATGCACAGGGCTGGTTGCCGGGCGGCGACCAGCGGTTGATTCTGACTGCGGTCACGGCGGCGCTGAGCGGCAACGTGACGGGCAGTGGCGCGGAGGTACTGCGAGCAGCGTCAGTGAATTACCTGCAAGGGCTGACGGCACGTCAGGTCAAGCTGATTGCAGACAGCCTGGACTCGGAAGTGGCCCGTACTGCGCTGCATGCGGTGGCCGGTTGCGCAGGCGCGGCGGCACAGGGAGCAGGCTGCGGCAGTGGCGCGCTGGGAGCAGCGTCGAGCGTGGTGTTGAACAACCTGCTGTCGCAATTGGAGTCGAGTTCAGGCGATGCGCTGAGTCCTTCGGAGAAGGAAGCACGGGTCAATCTGATCAAGACGCTGGTGGCGGGCGTGACGGCAGCGGCAGGTGGAGATGCTGCTGCGGCGACCGTGGCTGCTGCGTTGGAGACGGAGAATAATTATTTGACACATGCGCAGGTTGATGGTTTTGCCAATCGAGCCAGAGAGTGCGAGTCTAGAGGCGATTGCGAAGAAATCATCAAGGAGATGGAAAACCTCAGCGTCAAACAGCAAGATGAATTGATGGCTCTATGTTCAGTCGATTCTCAGGCATGTCAGGCACGATATGGTGATCTTGTTGCAGAGCGCATGCTGTTGCGGGAGGCGATGGATCGCTTGATGGCAAGTGATGCGGTTCCTAGCGGCATGAAGAATGATATGCCGGCGCTGCTGTTTCAACAGCTTGAGATTGAGGGGGTGATAAATCAGCAAGCGTTTGCTGATGAGTTGATGGCGCGCTATGACGTGGATGAAAGCCAAGCCATGGAGATAGCCAGTGCTGCATTGTCTGCGTTAGGGACGACTATCAGGAGTGGCATTCGAGGCAGGGGGCCGACGAGTGCATTACCAGTTCCCGAGCCAGTTTCTACACCGCATGGGATGTATAAATCAAATCCTAAGCATACTTTGGGGCAGCGAGGCTCTGGGCCGAATGCCGGAGTGGAACCACGTAATTCTTTGGCTCTTTTTGAGAAATCTGTACCTGATCCTAGTGGAAAAGGAAGTAGCTCATATACTAGATATGCAGTTGATGAGAGTGGTAACGTGCATAGGTTTTTCAGCTCTAATGGTGAGTATCATTGGAGTGGCAGCACGGGCGATGCTTTGAGTAAGTTGCGAAAAGAGCAAATTCCTATTGAGATTAGAAGGCTTCTTGGGGTGAATTTAAAATGATTTTCGGTGATCCTTTTTGTTTTTCAATTCAGTTTGATCATGTTGCGGATTGGAATCCTCCAGATGATGGCTTTTGGAAGAATGGCATGGTCTCTATTTATTTGGGAGGAAAGAGGGTTTTTGATGTTGTTGATTCTATTGAATTAAGATGCGCTTTTGATTTTTATAAGGCTGAACTTGATTTTTCTGGTGTTGATTTGGGAGAGTGTGATCTGTCCTCTCGCGAGGTTTATGAAAATGTAGTGGGGCATTTTTTTGGGGATGGTAGGGATTTGGTTGATGGGGTTTTTTATATAACTTGGAATGCGCTTAATGATTTTGGGTTTTTTTTGTGTTTTATGAAAAGTTGCGGGAAAGATAGATTTGTATGGAGTGCAGATGAGGGAAAGACTGTGCATGAAATTTTGCTGCCGTCAGGAAGCTTGTCGCGAGTTAGTGAGGAATTGTCAAAATTTAGTGGTTTTTGAGTTTTTCTAATTGGTATAAGTCTGAATTTCAAAGAGAAAGCCGTGTTTGTCTAAAGTGGGGCGACGTCTCCCCCGAGATTTAGTAGCATCAGGATTTGGATTCCAACCACTCCATGCAGGAGATTGGACATGAAGAAGCGATTTACAGAAGAACAGATCATTGGTTTTCTACGGGAGGCTGATGCGGGCCTGCCGGTCACGCAGCATATCGCTGCACTAAAACCGCACTCATCAGGCAGCCCGCTGTGTAATCACCTCCAGCAAGACCGCCTTTTTCAGCCGCATCAATCAGACAATCAGAATTTCCCACGCAATGTCAGCATGAAACTGCGCGGCGTACCGTAGTTGTTGCGATTCTCGATATACCCCGGATACTCGTAGTAGACCTTGTCGAACAGGTTGTTGACGTTCAGTGCTGCTGTCCAGTTCGATGTCAGATCGTAGGCGACCCGCGTGTTCCATACGCTGTAGGATGGGCGGCGCAGATTGGAAATGCCATTGGTCAGGGCGCTTTGCCAGTTCACGCCCAGGCCCATGCTCAATTGGTTCCATTCGCCCGGCAGGCGGTATTCACTCCAGAGGCGCAGCAGGTGGCGCGGCGTTTCTTCGCTGAAGGTTTGTCCTTCGCGATCCGGATCACGCAGGTATTTGTTGCGGTTGTATGTATAGCCAGCGGCCACTTGCAATCCCGGCAGCAGTTCGCCATTCAGCTCTGCCTCGAAACCCTGGCTCCTGACCTTGCCTGCTGCACGCGAGCAATAGCCGCCGTTGCAGATCGGCCCTGCGGCATAATCCTGCACGGCACGGTGGGTCTGGTCGATGCGATACACGGCCAATGAGGCCGTGAGCTGCCCCTCCATCAGATCGCCCTTGATGCCGGCCTCGTAGTTGGCTCCCACGATGGGCTCCAGGATACTGCCGTCCTGCGTGGTTGCCGTTTGCGGTTCGAAAATATCGGCATAGCTGGCATACAGCGCCCATTGTGGCGAAAGCGCATAGACCGCGCCCAGGAACGGCGTGAATTCTGCGCTGGCCTTGCTCTTGCTGACATCGCTCCAGGTGGCTGCCTGCGTGGTATAGCGGCTTTCGAACCAGCTCATGCGCCCGCCCGTGATCAGTGTCAGGTCTTCGGTCAGGCTGCTGCGCAACTGGGCATAGATGCCTTTCTGCACGTGTGGGTCATAGCGTGACAGGCGCTGTGAGTCGGGGAATACATCCGGCTTGGCAATGCCTGAGTCAGGGTTGAAGACATCCAGGGGCGCGTAGTTGGAGTTGTATTCGATGCGGTCGCTTGATGTCAGGCGCGACATGCTGGCACCCACCAGCAGATCCTGGGGCATGCCCCATACGCTGAAGCGGCCGTTTATGTTGGCATCAAAGCCGAAATGCTCGCTGGATTTGTCGTAATTCCAGGCGTTGCGCTTGGGACCGGTCAGTGTCGCGGGATCTACCGCGCCGGTTGCGTCCAGCGCCGAGGTGATGCTGGTTTCCCTGGCATGGCTGGCGGCGATTTTCAGCCGCCAGTCGCTGTTGAACTGGTGTGTCAGATCGGCAAAGACCTGGGTTTCGTTGCGGTCCCACTGGTTCCAGTCTGCCCCCAGGAAAGTCGAGCGTTTCAGGCCCAGGTCGCTGCCATCGCTGAAGCGAGGCAGGCCACCGAAAAAGGGCGTGGAGCGCAGCCTCGATACCAGTACGCCTGCGCCTAGCGTGGTGTCGGGCGTCAGGTCGTAGTCCAGGGCCAGGTAGAGGTTGGTATTGCGCTCCTTGACCTTGTCGATGAATGATCCCTTGTCGTCATAGTCGAGTACGGCGCGGGCGCGCAAACTGCCATCCTGGTTGAGTGCGCCACCGGCGTCCAGCATGCCTCCCAGGTGATCCCAGGAGCCCGCACGGGTTTCGACCCGGATCTGTGTGTCGGCGGTTGGCCGCTTGCGTACCAGATTGACCGAGCCGCCTGGCTGGCCGGCCCCTTCGAACAGGCCTTGCGCGCCCCGGAAGACTTCGACACGATCCAGGTAGGCGGTACTGGCGGTAAAGCTGTTGCCGACGGCATAGAAACTGCGGGACAGGGGCACACCGTCATACTGGATATTGCTGATGGTGAACCCGCGTGAGTAGAATTTGCGCCCGCCATCGGCGACCTCACTGATGGTCACGCCCGTGGTGTTCTCCAGGACGTCGCTGAGGGTGGTCAGGTTCTGGTCGGTCAGCCGCTGCCGGGTGATGACTGTGACCGATTGCGGAATGTCGATGAGTGCCTGTTCGGTCTTGCCGATGGTTGCGGCTCTGGCCGCATACGATTGCGAGTCTTCTGTCGTGGCATTGTGGGTACCCGTGATCAGCACGGGAGCCAGCAGGCTGGTCGAGGGAGACGGGTTCGCCTCGATGCGGATGCCGCCTTCGACACGCGCTGCGCGGTAGCCTGTACCCGACAGCAGGATACCCAGCCCCTGGGTGACATCGTAGCGGCCATCCAGGCCGGTGCTGCGCAGGCCACGCAATTGTTGGGCCGAATAGATCAGCGAGATGCCGGCCTGTCGTGCAAATGCGGCCAGGGCATCGTCCAGCGGACCGGCGGCAATGTTGAACGGGTAGGTGGTCTGTCGGTGGGTCGAGGCGGTGGCTGGCTGGGCTTCGGCCGTATGGGGAGCAAGGCTGGTCAGGGCGACCGCCAGCGACAGCAAGACGATGGGCGAAGACTTGCAGTGCGCGCGCGCGGTCGCCTGGCTGGATGACGCAGCCATGGACTGGAGACAAATGGGCTTCACGAAAATGGTTCCAAAAGGGGCGGTTGATATGGGGCAGTGCGCACTGCTTCAACCTGTATGACGGATGAATCCGCCTATCCCCTCAAAAAATCAGCCCCTGGCGCGTACGTGGGTCTGTGTGCCGCCCCACCATCGGCGGGTGATCTGGATTTCAATGGGCAAGTTCTGGCTCAACAGTGCCAGTACTTTGCGGGTGTCACTGAGCTGGAACACGCCCGAGACCGGCCATTGCGCAACGGCGGGATCGCAGGTGATGGTGCCGTGATGGCGCGACAGTTCGTCGAGGAACCGGGCCAGTGCCATTTCGCGCACGGACAGTTCTCCCTCGGTCCAGGCGGCTGCATCCATCCTGGCATCATCCGGCAGGGGCATGACCTGGGCGGGCGTCATCAGGGCGGCGTCGCCGGCATGCAGCGTGGCCAGTGCCGTGTCGCCAGGGCTGTCATGGGGCCATAGCGAGACGGCTCCTTCATCGACGGCGACTTCGGAATGGGTGTCGAGCAGGCGCACGCGGTAGCGCGTGCCCAGGGCCTGGGCGCGACCGTCGCGCGTCTGTACGAACAGGGGACGTCCTTGTGGATCGTGGCCCGACGTCAGGTAGATTTCGCCGGACAGCAGTTCGATACGGCGGAACTGGGGCGTAAAAGCAATATTGACGGCAGTATCGGTGTTGAGCAGCAGAATACCGCCGTCTGGCAGCGCGATGCGATGGCGCTCACCGCGTCGTGTAGAGGTATCTGCCAGCACATGCTGGACAGCGGATGTGCCGTGCAGACGCCATGCCAGCAGCCCGCCCGTGGTCAGAATGCCCAGTGACATCAGCGCCTTGCGGCGTGCCGTCCGTCGCTGTGCGGCTTCGGCCTGGCGCAGGACATGGGTTGCCGCCAGCGGAGGCAGGCTCGCTGCGGGCCGTTGCAGGTGGGAGCCAAGCGCCTGCAGGCGTTCCCACACCACCGCATGCATGGGGGCGGCCTGTTTCCAGGTCTCGAAGGCCTGCCAGTCCTGTGCGTTGGCCGTGTTGTGCTGTAGCCGGATGCGCCAGGCGATCGCGGCATCCAGGATGGCCTGCTCACTGTCCATAGGTGAGGCGGTAGCAGTGTTGCAGCGCCTGTGCCAGGTAGCGTTCGACCGTGGCGACGGATTTGCCGATCTGGCGGGCGATCTGCGGGCAGCTCAGGCCATCCATCTGGGCCAGCAGGAATACCTCGCGGACTAAAGGCTTGAGGCGACCCAGCATCTGTGCGATCTGTTCAAGCGACTCAATGATCAGAAAGCGCTCTTCTTCGGAGGGCCAACTGGCCTGGGGATGGCTGTGCAGTACGGCCAGGTAGGCACGCTCGATTTCCATCCGGCGCCAGTGATCAACTACCAGGCGATTGGCAATGGTACGCAGGTAGGCGCGTGGTTCGCGCAGTGTCGTGTCGGTTGCGGCCGCCTTATCGGCCGACAGCAGGCGCACGAAGGTGTCCTGGGCCAGGTCTGCCGCCTGGTGGGCATCGCCCAGTTTCAGGCGCAACCAGCCTCGCAGCCAGTCGTGATGGTCACGGTACAGCGTGGAGACGATGTCATGGGAACGGGCGCAGGACTCGGCGGACATCGGGGATGCAGGCAGGAAACTTTGTGAGTGTGAATTGTTTCCATTAATGATAAGCGGCAGGCCGCGCCCCAGTCAAACAGATCCGGGGCGGGTGTTGCGTTTGTGAGTGAAGTGTCGTTCAGTAGGGGCCGGCTGTATCCAGCGCACTGCGAATGGCGGCCGCCAGCTCGTTGATTTCGAACTTGGCCACATAGCCATTGGCACCGACCTTGCGCACATGATCTTCGTTGGCGCTGCCCGAAAGCGACGAGTGGATGATAACGGGCAGGTTCTTCAGGAAATTGTCGGACTTGATGTTGCGGGTCAGGGTAAAGCCATCCATCTCCGGCATTTCCAGGTCGGTCAGCACGAAGGCGATCTTTTCCGAGATCGGCTTGCCTTCGGCCTTGGCTTCCTGGGCGATGACTTTGATCCGGTTCCAGGCCTCCAGCCCGGTGATATGCATGGAAAAGGGGATCTCCATGGCGTTGAGGCCCTGCTCGAGCAGGGTGCGCGCCACGCGCGAGTCTTCGGCCACGATGGCGACGGCACCCGGCTTGATATCGAACTGATTGGTTTTGACCTTTTCGATGCCGCTGGTGCGGTCGGCAGGAATGATGTCGTAGAGGATCTGTTCAACATCGAGGATCTGGGCCAGGCGGCTGGTGGACTGGTCGCTGTCGAGGCGGGCGATGCTGGTAATGTAGCTGCTGCCCACGCCGGATTCGGCGGTCAGCACCTGGCTCCACTCAAGGCGGACGATATCGTCGACGGATTCCACGGCAAAGGCCTGGACGCTGCGGGCGTACTCGGTGATCAGCAGGATGTTGAGGCCGGTCTGCGGGGTGCAGCCGGTCACGGCGGGCAGGTCGATCACGGGAATGATCTTGCCCCGGATGTTGACCATGCCCAGGATCGGCGGGCGCATCCCTGCGGCCTTGGTCAGGCTCGGCATGGGAACGATTTCGCTCAGCTTGAAGACGTTGATGCCGAACAGTTCCGAGTGGCCTTTGTCAGGGGCAGCACCGAGCCGGAACAGAAGCAACTCAAACTTGTTGGCGGAAGTAAGGTTGGTCCGTTCCTCGATTTCTTTCTGAAAATCGTCCATGCTGTCCCCAGGCGCACACCACGTATCGTTGCGCAAAAATTTGAAACATCTACCGTACCGCTGGCAGATGGTGGCGTCAACAGACTTCTCTGGATGTGGGGTGCGCGCAAAAGGGGCTTGACGCGGGTCAGGCGACGATACGGAAATCGATCACGATGGCACCCGGTTCGCGAGTGACATATTCAATCTCGATCCGGTCGCCGAAATAGTCCACCAGTTGCTGCAGCAGCGGCAGGGGATCATGGTCGTTGCAAAAGCGCATGGCTTCGCCAGGCTGCAGGGCAGACAGTGCACCGAAAATAGCTGCGTGCCGGAAGCGCTTGGCGACGCCACGGGCGTCGAAAGGGTAGATGTTTTCGTTGAACAGGGGCAGTGCGTGGTCGGTCATGCTGATTTTTCCGGTAAAAGGGGATGGAGGTGCAGGCCAAGCAGCGCAAAGCCGCTGGCCGGTGAAGAGGCCGGCTGGGTCTCGATGGCCCGGGCCGGTTCGATATGACGCGTCCGGGCCAGTGTGGTCCGGATCAGTGTGTCCAGGGCCATGCGCGACATGCCGGCACCCGGACAGGCGTGGATGCCGGCACCGTAGAGCAGGTTGGCGGCCGGAGAGCGTGCCGGGCGGCATTCCAGCGGGGCGTCGAAGACGCTGGCGTCACGATTGGCTGCGCCCCACATCAGGGTCAGCCGGGCACCTGCAGGCAGATCGATGCCGGCCAGGGTGCAGGCCCGAGTGGTGATGCGGCGGTTGGACGGCAGGGGCGCACGGATGCGCAGGATTTCATCATTGGCAGCGGTGATGTCCTCGGGTTGCCTGCGCAGTGCCGATTGCAGGTCCGGGTGCGTGGCCAGCCAGTGCAGCAGGATGCCGGCACTGGCCGCGATGGTGCCCAGCTCGCCGACCGTCCAGTTGCGCAGGATGCTGACCAGCACGGCATCATCCAGCGGCTGGCCATCCAGGGTGCTGTGCAGCAACGCCGTGGTGATGTCGTCGGGAAACGCGTCGCTGCGGCTGCGCCGCTCGGCTAGTATGGTGCGGATTGTGGTGTCGAATGAATGGGCAACCGCCTCCAGCGCCTGTGGATTACCAGAGGCCACGGCGGCATTTTTCTGCTGAATCCAGTCCTGCAACGGCGTGTGGCGTGAGTCGTTCCATCCCAGAAAGGCGCATTGCAGGCGCAGCGCGAAGGGATCGGCCAGCCCTGCCATGGCTTCGATGGCATCGCCATGAGCCAGTGCGCCGACCAGGTCGTCGCAGATGGCCTGGCAGCGTGGGGCTAGTTCTGCCATGCGTGCAGCGGAAAAATGTGGCTCGATCAGTGCCCGGTAGCGGCTGTGTTCAGGTGGATCCATGCCGTTGGGCACGGCTAGGTGGCGCGATACGCGACTGCTGAAGGTGTCGTGATCGGCCAGAATGCGACAGACCTCGGCATGGCCGGTGACGACCCAGCCGCCGGCTCCATCTTCGGTAAGCGGGGCGGCGTGAAGTGTCGGGTCGTGAGTCATGGGCCTGTTCCTGTCGCAGACGCTGCGGTGAGGGCATCAGGATAGGCGGGCGGCGGTCTGGGGCGGAATGATGAAGGTCAAGCGCCTGAGGCAATTGGCGGAGGGGATGCTGGTGTGGGCCGAAATATAAAAAAGCCTTCGGCGTAAACCGAAGGCTTTTTGAATATCTGGCGGACAGAGGGGGATTCGAACCCCCGATACGCTTTTGACGTATACACGCTTTCCAGGCGTGCGCCTTCAACCACTCGGCCACCTGTCCCATGCATCAAAGGCGGCTGGGCTGTACTAGCTGCGCTGCGCTTTTTGCGAATCCGGCATTCTAGACCAGAATGCGGATCCTATCAAGTCAGCCTGTCTTCGGATGGTGTCGACCTCCCCGCAATGTCAGGCAGTTCAGGGCAGTGCCTGCAGAATGGCGGCTGTTTCGGCATCCGGTTGGCCGTCGAAACGCGCTGGGCGGTAGTGCATCTGGAAGGCGGACAGGGTCCGGCGTGTGGCGTTGTCGAGCAGGCCGGTGCGATCCAGGGCATAGCCGACGCGGATCAGATTGTCCTGGAACCAGCCGATATCGGGCAGTCCCTGTTTATCGAAGCGTTGGCGCAGGTGAGTGGCCTGGGCTTCGTCATACCAGCGTCCCAGGCCGGCATCGGCCAGGCGTTTCCAGGGAAACAGCGGTCCCGGGTCCTGTTTGCGCAGCGGGGCGATATCACTGTGGCCGACGATGTTGCGCGGCGCGACGCCATGCCGCTGTGCAATATCGCGCACCAGGGCGATCACGGCCTGAATCTGTGCCTCGTCATAGGGCTGGGCCCATGACAGGTTGCCGTAGCGGTCTTCTTGCGGGCCGTCATGGACAATCTCGATGCCGATGGAACTGGCATTGAGTGCCGTCTGGCCGTACCAGCTGCTGACACCGGCATGCCAGGCGGCACGGTTTTCATCGACCAGGGCGTAGACGGTGACAGGCTGCTTGTCGTCCACCAGGTAATGACTGCTGACCCGGCCCCGGCCCAGAACCTGCAGGGATCGGTCCAGATCGCCCGCCGTGTAGTGCAGCACGATAAAGCGTACCCGGCTGTCCTGGCTGACTGCCGTATGCGACGTATCCAGGACGTATGGCTTGGAGGTCGTGCAGCCGGCCAGCAGGGCGGCGCATGCCAGGGGCAGGACTGACAGCAGGCGTGGTGTTTTCATAGCCACCCCAGCAGTTGCAGGGCCAGTGGCACCAGCAGGGCTGTGGCGATGCCGTTGAGGGCCATGCCCAGCGCCGAGAAGGCACCGGCGACTTCGCCGAGCTGAATGGCGCGCGAGGTGCCGATGGCATGGGCCGAGACGCCGATGGCGAAACCCGTGATGGCGGGGTCATCGATGTGCAGCAGGCGGCGCATCAGGGGGGCCATCATGGCACCGCTGATGCCGGTCACGGCGACGGCGACGGCCGCCAGCGGCCCCAGCCCGCCGGTGCGCTCGGCCACGCCCATGGCGATGGGGATGGTGGCCGACTTGGGAGCCAGGGAGATGATGGTTTCCAGCGAACCGCCAAACAGCCAGGCGATGCCGATGGCCGAGATGACGGCGGTGGCCGATCCGGCCAGCAGGGCGACCAGCAGTGGCAGCCACATCTGCCGCAGGCGGGCGATCTGGCTGCAGAGCGGGATTGCCAGCGCGACGGTGGCCGGGCCGATCAGGAAGTACAGCAGCCGCACGCTGTCGAAGTAGTCAGGATAGGCGGTATCCGTACTCCAGAGCAGCGCCACGATGATGACGACGCCGGTCAGCACCGGCAGTAGCAGCGGGTTGCCATTGCTGCGTTGATACAGCCAGTGGGTGGCCAGGTAGACCGCCAGCGTGATGCTGAGCCACAGCAGGGGCGGATTGGAGAAAGACTGCCAGAAGGAGGCCGTCAGCGCTGGCGCGGCTTCGGTCATGGTGTGTCCCCCGTGTCGGCAGAGGTACCTGCATGACCCGTCGCGGCAGGTGCCATGCGGCGCATCATCCAGCGCAGCGTGAGTGCGGTGACGGCAAGGGTGGCGGCCGTGCCGGCGACGCAGGCGAGGATGAACGGCAGCCACTCGGCGGCGACGCGCTCGGAGTGGACAATCACGCCGGCGATGACCGGGATGAACAGCAGCATCATGTTGCGCAGCAATGTCATCGAGACATCGTGCAGCGGGCCCGGCACCTTGCGGCGCAGCATCAGCACGGCAAACATCAGCAGCATGCCGACCAGCGCGCCGGGAATCGGCAATGCCAGGAAATGGACAGTCAGCTCTCCGATGAGCTGGAACAGCAGGAGTGCGGCGATGGCGTAGAGCATGGCAGTCTCGTGGAAGGCTGTCGGTATGGAACGGTCAGCGGCACAGGGGGCGCATGCGTTCGATGGCCTGCTCCAGTTGTGGCAGCGCGGTGGCATACGAGAAACGGATGCTGCGCGCGGCATGCGCAGGGCCGAAATCGATGCCCGGCACGGCAGCCACGCCGGCTTCGTGCAGCAGTCGTGCGGCAAAGGTCGAGCTGTCGTCACTGTGGCGGCTGATGTCCGTATAGATATAGAAGGCTCCATCGGGCCTGACCGGCACATCCAGGCCCAGGCTGTCGAAGGCGGGCAGCAGGAAGTCGCGGCGCTGGCGAAAGGCCAGGCGACGGGCCTCGAAGATGTCCAGAGCTTCGGTGCCGAAGCAGGCCACGGCGGCGTGCTGCGAAGGCGAGGGCGGGCAGATCGCCAGGCTGGCTGCCATGCGTTCGATGGGGGCAACCAGTACCTCGGGGACGATCATCCAGCCCAGGCGCCAGCCTGTCATGTGGAAGTATTTGGAAAAGCTGTTGAGGATGATCAGGTTGTCGTCCAGTCGGAGGGCAGAACGGGGGGCATGGTCGTAGGACAGGCCCAGGTAGATTTCATCCATGATGACGAAACCGTTGCGCTGGCGTACTGCGTCGATCAGGGCGCGCAGTTCGTCGTCGGCGATGGATGTGCCGGTCGGATTGCTGGGCGAGGCGATCAGCACGCCGCGCGTGGCAGGCGTCCAATGATCGCGGACATCCTGGGCGCTGAGGTGGAAGCGTCGTGCCGCATCACTCGGGATCAGGCGGGGAATGCCGCCGGCGCTGGCAATGAAGTTCTGGTTGGCCGGATAGGATGGGTCCGGCAGCAGGATCTCGTCGCCGGGGTTGACCAGGGCCATGGCCGCCAGCAGCAGCGCACCGGACGCACCCGAGGTGACGATGACGCGGCCGGGATCGACCGGCGCGCCGAAGTGATCGGCATAGAACGCGGCGATGGCTTCGCGCAGCGCCGGCAGGCCGGCTGGAGCACTGTAGCCTGTATGGCCCGCTTCCATGGCCCGCAGCGCGGCGGCGAGCACGGGGGGCGGGGCTGTGAAGTCCGGCTCGCCGATGCCCATGCTGATGATGTCGCGACCGGCTGCCTGCAGTCGCGCCGCTTCCTTGGCGACTTCGACGGCGAGAAACGGCTGGATGGCATGGGTACGTGCGGCAAGAAGGGCGGACATGTCGGGTAGCAGCAGGAAAAAAGGGGGAATAAAATGGAAAACGCCCGGCAGTTTGATGCCGGGCAATGTCTGTGTGATCGTGGTTATATATAAGGTTAGATCAAGAACGGATTGTAGTCACCATGCAGCCTTCACGCAGAGCTTTCCTGACCGGGCGTCGCCCGCCCGAATCACCCTGGCAGATATTCTGCCGGCGGCTGGCCCGCCTGTTGCCCGATGCCTATATAGAGGCACCCGCAGAGGGCCGGGCACCGCTGGCCTGGGCTGCACCTGCCGAGGCCGCGCAAGTGCGCCAGTTGCGTGACTGGTGCGCTGAGCTGGGCGTGCAAATGGCACCTGCCGGTGTCTGCCAAGGGCTGGCCGATGCGGTCGAAGGGCCGCTGGCCCGTACGGCGGGTATCTGGTCGCAGCGCGATCCGGAGTTGCCAGCCGTCTGCATCGATGTGCGGCGTCATCTGACGCACCTGGTGTCGGAGGCAGATGGCCGCCTGTGGCGGGCCGGGCCTGGATGCACAATCAGCCAGTTGCCTGAGGTCATTGCCGATGACCTGCTGGCGCAGTGCCGGGGTGGCGATATGCAGACGCTGGCGGCATGGTTTGCGCGTGGCGGGCGCAGCCGTTATCTGAGGGCGGTGGATGTCATGCTGGCCGATGGCACGCTGGAGCGTTTCGGGCCATTCGGGGTTGACGGGCAGCGTCCTCTGCGCAGCACGGTGGTGCAACGGCTGATCCCGGCCTTGTTCGATCTGTCGCGTGAGCCGCAGGTGCAGGCGTGGTGCGACGCACAAAACTGGCCGCTTCGTTATCGTCTCGATGCCATGCGTGCCGATGACGCCCACGTGCCGGATCTGGCGCGACTGCTTGCCGGCAGTGGCGGTACGCTGGTTTGGGTAGAACAGGTGGTGTTCGATCTGGCGCGGGAAGAGGCGGATGACGCGTCGCAGCAATCCGCTGCCGAACCGCAGGCCGTTGAACTCGAACGCAAAATCAAGGCACTCTTCGATCCCCGAAAAATCCTGCCGCACTTGCCAGAATAGGGCAGAACAGGGCTAGAATCAGCGCTTCCCGTTGTTGAAAAGATCAACAGCTTCTGTCCATCGAAGCGAGAGTGAGACTTATGGATGCCACCGATCTGCGCAAGGCTGCATTGCTCTATCATGAGCAGGGCCGGCCGGGCAAAATAGCCGTTACCCCTACCAAGCACCTGACCAACCAGCGCGACATGGCGCTGGCCTATTCTCCCGGGGTGGCTGCGCCTTGCGAAGAAATCGTGCAGGATCCGGCCAATGCCTTCCGCTACACCGCGCGTGGCAATCTGGTCGGCGTGATCAGCAATGGCACCGCCGTGCTGGGCCTTGGGCACATTGGTGCGCTGGCCTCCAAGCCGGTGATGGAAGGCAAGGCAGTGCTGTTCAAGAAGTTCTCGGGTATTGATGTCTTTGACCTCGAAATCGACGAGACCGATCCCGACAAACTGGTGGATATCATCGCCTCGCTGGAGCCGACCTTTGGCGGCATCAATCTTGAGGATATCAAGGCACCGGAGTGCTTCATCATCGAACGCAAGCTGCGTGAGCGGATGAAGATTCCCGTTTTTCACGATGATCAGCACGGTACGGCCATCTGTGTGGTGGCTGCCTTCGTGGGCGGCCTCAAGGTGGTGGGCAAGGACATCGACAAGATCAAGCTGGTGGTGTCGGGCGCAGGCGCAGCCGCGCTGGCCTGCCTCAAGCTGCTGGTCAATGTCGGCCTGCCGCGTGAAAACATCTGGGTGACCGATATCGAAGGCGTGGTCTACGAAGGCCGCACCGCCCTGATGGACGAAGAAAAGGCGGTGTTCGCCCAGAAGACCGATGCGCGCACCCTGGCCGAAGTGATCGATGGGGCCGATGCCTTCCTGGGTCTGTCGGCAGGCAATGTGCTCAAGCCCGAGATGCTGGCGAAGATGGCGGCCCGTCCGCTGGTGCTGGCGCTGGCCAATCCCAATCCCGAAATCCTGCCCGAGATCGCCCATTCGGTACGCGACGACGTGGTCATGGCCACCGGTCGGTCGGACTACCCGAACCAGGTCAACAATGTGCTGTGCTTCCCGTACATTTTCCGGGGGGCGCTTGATGTGGGGGCCACGACGATTACCCTGGAGATGGAAATCGCTGCGGTCAATGCGCTGGTGGGCCTGGCCCAGGAAGAGCAGAGCGACATCGTGGCGGCTGCCTATGGTATCCAGGATCTGTCGTTTGGCCCCGAGTACCTGATTCCCAAACCTTTCGATCCTCGCCTGATCTCGCGTATCGCGCCTGCAGTGGCCCAGGCCGCCATGGATGGTGGCGTGGCGACGCGGCCGATCCAGGACATGGAGGCCTATTGCGATCAGTTGCAGCAGTTCGTCTACCACTCCGGTGCCTTCATGAAGCCGCTGTTCGCGGCCGCCAAGAAATTCGTGCGTGAAGGCGGCAAGGCCCGCATTGTCTTTACCGAGGGCGAAGACGAGCGTGTGCTGCGCGCCGTCCAGGTGATCGTTGATGAAAAGCTGGCCAAGCCTATCCTGGTGGGACGTCCTGCCGTGCTGGCCGATCGCATCGAAAAGTACGGTTTGCGCATTCGCCTGGGGCATGACGTCGAAGTCACCAATCCAGAGTTCGACGAGCGTTTCCACCGTTACTGGAATACCTACTGGAACATGATGTGCCGCCAGGGCATCGACAAGGAAATGGCACGCGTTGAAATGCGCCGTCGCCTGACCCTGATCGGTGCCATGATGATGCACCTGGGCGAAGCCGATGGTCTGGTTTGCGGAACCGTGGGAGCCTATGGCAATCACCTTAATTTCATCGACCAGGTGATCGGCCGCGAGGAGGGCGTCAACGTCTACGCCGCCATGAATATCCTGCTGTTGCCGGAGCGTACGGTGGCGTTGGTCGATACCCACGTCAACGACAATCCCAACGCAGAAGAGATTGCCGAAATTACGCTGCTGGCGGCAGCCGAAATGCGTCGGCTCAACCTCGAGCCGAAGGTGGCGCTGCTGTCGCGGTCCAATTTCGGTACGGGTGGCTCGTCTTCGTCCGAGAAGATGCGCGAGGCGCTGCGCCTGATCCGCGAGTGGGCTCCTGACCTGGAAGTCGATGGTGAAATGCACGCCGACTGCGCGCTGGATGAGTCGCTGCGCAGCCGCATCCTGCCGGAAACGACCCTCAAGGGGGCGGCCAACCTGCTGGTCTGCCCGAATGTGGATGCCGGCAATATCGCCTACAACCTGCTCAAGACCGAGGCGGGTGGCAACGTGGCGATCGGCCCCTTCCTGCTGGGGGCCAATGCGCCGGTGACCATCCTGACTTCCAGCTCGACCGTGCGGCGCATCGTCAACATGACGGCGCTGACCGTGGTCGACGCCAACGTGCCGAGGTAAGTCAATGGCGGCCGCGACCGGCCTGGTCCTGGCGGGCGGCGGTGCCCGCGCAGCCTATCAGGTCGGTGCGCTGTGCGCCATCGCTGACATTCTCGACCCCAACGGCAGGGCGGATTTCCCCCTGCCGTTCGGCATTCTTTGCGGCACTTCAGCCGGTGCCATCAATGCGGCGGCACTGGCCTGCGGTGCCAGCCATCCTCGCCTGGCGCTGCGACGACTGCGCCACCTGTGGGGCACACTCGATACTTCCCTGGTTTACCGTACCGATGCCTGGGGGCTGTCGCGCGGGGGCGGGCGCTGGCTGTCCATGCTGATGCTGGGCTGGCTGTGGTCGGCCATTCGCCAGCCGCAACCCAGATCTCTTCTCGACAATGCACCGCTGGAAAAGCTGCTGGAGGCCACGCTCGATTTCGGGCGGCTACCAGGGCACCTCGAATCCGGTGCGTTGTCGGCACTTGCGATCACGGCCTCCGGCTACGACAGCGGCGAGCATCTGACCTTCTATCAGGCCCGCTACGCGATCAAGCCGTGGCGGCGCACGCTGCGGCGTGCCGTGTCGGCCCGGATCGGCGTGCAGCACCTGATGGCTTCGAGCGCCATTCCCTTTGTGTTTCCTGCTCGTCCGCTGGAAACCGGGCAGGGGCGGGAGTGGTGTGGTGATGGTTCCATGCGGCAACTGGCACCGATCAGCCCGGCCATTCATCTGGGCGCGCAGCGGGTGCTGGTGATCGGTACTGCGTTCAGCGGCGGTGATACGCATCCCGAGCAGCGCGGCCAGGAGACGGGCCATCCATCACTGGCCCAGATCGGCGGGCAGGCCATGGCGACTGTTTTCCTGGACAGTATTTCGATGGACGTGGAGCGGTTGGAACGTCTCAACGCCATGCTGGCGCTGAGCCCGGAAGCGGGCCGGGCGCTCGACTTGCGGCCGGTGCGTGTGCTGGCGCTGGCACCGAGCCGGCGGCTCGATGACCTGGCCCTGACACACCTGGACAGCATGCCGCCGATGATGCGCATGTTCCTGCGGGCGCTGGGGGTATCGACCGAGCGCAATCGGCTCAGTGGGGGAACGTTGGTTTCTTACCTATTGTTCGAAGCGGCCTACACAAATCAATTGATCGAACTCGGATATACCGATACGATGCAGCGCATTGCAGAAGTCGAAGATTTTTTCCAGGAGAGCAGTATATGACGCAAGGCAAATCGGCTGCGCGGCACCTGCGTGATTTGCGAGAGGGCGGAGCCCTTACCATGGCAGTGTCCGAGGCCGGCCAACTGGCCGAGATGGCGTCCCAGGCCGAGATGGCACTGTTCGTGGCCGATTGTGATCGTGCCCGCAACCGTTCGGCGGTGCTCAGGGCGATCGCCAAGGCTGTGGATTATCCGTTGTTCTTCGGTGGTGATCTGGAAGCGCTGTACGATTGTCTGTGCGATACCGTCACCGAGCAGAAAACGGGTGTGGTGCTCTGGCTGAGCCACCTGCATTCAGCCGACCCGGCGCTGGAAGACGAGGTTGTCAATATCGAGGCCGTGTGCGCCGATGTGGCCGAGTTTGCCCGCGACAATGGCCGTGCCTTTGCCTACTACTTCGAACATGCCGGCCGTCATGCCGAGCCGGATACCCTGCCGGTCGCCGTATCGAGTCGCGACCAGTACGACGACGAAGAAGAGGAAGATATCGATTTCGACGACAGCCTTGATGAGGATGATGACGTCGAGGATGGCGAGGTCTCTGACAGCGATGATGACGATGAGGACGAGCGCTGAGAGGCGCGCGGATCGTCCATCACCCTGAGCCGGTCAGCATGCCGGTCCGTGTCAGGCCGGATCTTGCCTGACATGAATGCCCAGGCCCGTCTCTCCTGGAGCAAGATCGGTTCGCAAGGTCAGTTCCGGAATGTTGTAATCACCTGCGTTCTGTTTGCGAAAGGCAATCGGGGTGGTTGTCCCGAGGGTGTCCAGTCGCTGGCCCAGTTCTTTCCTGACCTGCTCGAAACCTGCGTCATCGATTTTGCCGGTGCGGTAGATCACATGGGGCGGGAGTACGTCGAATCCTGGATAGAACAGGATGCCGTGCTGGATCGGGAACAGGATGTCGTCCATCGCACCGTTGATGCCGCGTGGCGCATAGTGTGAGGCCCAGCCGCCGGCTGTGATCACCAGCATCGCACGCTTGCCGCTCAGCAGTCCTTCGCCGTAGCGATCCCCCCAGTGCGTGTCAGAGTGTTCGCCTACACCATAGGCGAAGCCGCAGGCATAGACCCGATCGATCCATCCTTTCAGGATGGCGGGCATCGAGAACCACCACAAGGGAAATTGCAGGATCACGGCATCTGCCCAGCGCAGCTTTTCCTGCTCATGGGTAATGTCGGCGCTTTGCATGCCGGTGTCGTAGGCCCGCTTGGAGTTGGCGGATGGATCGAAGTGCTCCCCTGCCCGGAAAGCCAGGTCGTCGCCGGTATCCAGTGTCGCTTTCCATTGCATGGCGTAGAGGTCGGAAACCTGTACGCCATGCCCTGAGTGTTGCAGGTGCTGCACAGTGAAATGGGCGAGCGAACCATTCAGTGAGTGAGGCTCGGGGTGCGCGTGGACAAGCAGGACATTCATGATTTCTGACTCCATCGGTAAGTCCATACACGATAGAGTGGTCTGAGATATATTAGAAATGAATTTCCAAGATTTCTGGTATTGCCATGAATAATGTCTTGAGGCAGCTTGATCTCAATCTTCTGGTCACATTGGACGCGTTGCTGGTTGAACACAATGTGACCCGTGCTGCCGCCCGGCTGAATCTGGCTCAGCCCACGGTCAGTGTGCAGCTCGCCCGTCTACGAGATTTTTTCGACGATCCTCTGTTGTTGCCGGGGCCGCGCGGGATGCGACCGACTGCACGGGCAGATGCGCTGCGTGAGCCGCTGCGGCAGGCTTTGGCCGTGTTGGCGCAGGCCGTTGCGCCTGTCGGTGCATTCGAGCCGGCGCAGTCCAGTCAGACCTGGCGTGTCGCCGCATTCGATTACGGGGAGTACACCGCCTTGTTGCCTGCTCTGGCAGGCCTGCACCAGCGTGCGCCCGCGACACGTCTTGCTGTGGTTCAGGCGGCTCCCACCCGGGTGGCAAAAAAGGCGGAGCAGGGTGATATCGATCTGGCCTTTCTGACCAATGCCGAAGCGCCGCCGGATTTGCGTCGCCGACCGTTGTTTACTGAAACATACGTACTGGTCGGGCGTGCCGGCCATCCGAGCCTGATATCCCCGCCAACTCTGGAGCAGTTCTGCGCGCTGGAGCATGTTGTCGTGTCGCCGGAAGGCGGTGGCTTCGAGGGGGAGACGGACAAGGCCCTGGCGGCGCGTGGTGTCGCACGTCGAGTCGTGCTGTCCGTGCCCCATTTTCTTTTTCTCAATGCGGTCTTGGCGAATACCGATCTGGTGGCGATGGTACCGTCGCGACTGGTCAGTGGCAACATGGCCTTGCAGGTGACGGTGCCGCCGGTGGCGATTCCTGGCTTCGAGATGCTGATGCTATGGCCTGAACGGGTGCATCGAGATCCTGCGCATCAGTGGCTGCGAGAGCATATTGCCAATTCGATCAATCGCGAGCGTGACAGTGTGCTCAGTCGTTCAGCCATCCCAGCAGGGCGGCCGTAGCGGCTACCAGCGCCAGCCCGGCGGTTTCAGTGCGCAGAACCCGGCTGCCGAGCCGGATGGCCTGTACGTCGTGCTGTTGTGCCTGTGTCTGTTCCTCAGGACTCCAGCCGCCTTCGGGGCCGATCAGGAACGCGATGTTCCGTGCCTGCCGGTTTGCGGGGATGCTGTGCGCGCTGTCTGTCTGTCTGGCTGGCTGGGCAGACAGTTCCAGCGCCTGTTTCAGCGTGTGGCCGGCTTCTGGCGTGCACATCAGACGCAGCGTGGTTTCAGTTGATGGCGTCATCTGGTTCGAGGTGCCGGGTGCCGGCGAGACGCCTTGCCGAGCAGCATTCGCCAGCCATTGCGCCAGTGTTACGGGCGCATCGATTTCGGGAATGCGATTGCGCCCACACTGCTCGCAGGCCGCCACGGCGATCTGACGCCAGTGGCGCAGCCGCTTTTCGAGGCGGTCGCCCTGCAGCTTGAGCACGCTGCGTTGTGCGGCTATGGGGCTGATGCGCTGGACGCCCAGCTCGACGGCCTTTTCGATGATCCAGTCCATTTTGTCGCCGGCCGGCAGTCCCTGAACCAGGGTCAGGCAGCCGGGAAGCTCCGCTTCACGCGGGTCGTGGGCACCGATCTCGGCGCGGCCGCGCTTGCCATCGATGCGCAGGTGCGCGGGATATTCGCCACCATGACCGTCGAACAGTGTGACGGGGCTGCCTTCAGGCAGGCGCAGCACGCGTATCGCGTGGTGGGCAACCTCGTCGGGCAGATCCAGGGTCTGGTGTGCGCAGAGCGCGGTCGTGCAGTGGAAACGGGGTGCGGACATGGGTGGGGTGACAGGGCGGACAAGGGGATGACCCTATTTTAGCCATGCCCATCGGGCTGCGCTTGAATGCTAAAATGCCCGGCATTTCCCACCGCTAGCGGCTGCGCCACTCTCATCCATGAGTATTTCCGATACATCCAACCATCGTCCCGCCAATGCCATCCGTGCCCTGGCGATGGATGCCGTGCAACAGGCCAACTCGGGCCACCCGGGTGCGCCCATGGGCATGGCCGATATGGCGCACGCGCTGTGGCATGACCATCTGCGGCACAATCCGGCTGATCCGGCCTGGCCCGGCCGTGACCGCTTCGTGCTGTCCAACGGGCATGGTTCGATGCTGATCTACGCCTTGCTGCACCTGACCGGCTACGACCTGTCAATCGATGACCTGCGTCAGTTCCGCCAGTTGCACTCGCGTACGCCCGGCCATCCCGAAGTCGGCATCACGCCAGGGGTCGAAACCACCACCGGGCCGCTGGGCCAGGGGCTGGGCAATGCGGTCGGCATGGCGCTGGCCGAAGCCCTGCTGGCGGCAGAATTCAATCGTGACGGCCATGCCGTGGTCGATCACCATACCTACGTGTTCCTGGGCGATGGCTGCCTGATGGAAGGCATTTCACATGAAGTCGCCTCGCTGGCCGGCACGCTGGGCCTGCACAAGCTGGTGGCACTGTACGATGACAACGGCATTTCCATCGATGGCAAGGTTGAGCACTGGTTTGCCGACGATACGGCGCGCCGTTTCGAAAGCTATGGCTGGCACGTCATCCGCGTGGCCGATGGCCACGATGCTGCAGCCGTATCTGCTGCAATTGCCGAGGCGCGTGCGCGTACCGCCGGCGGTCCCACGCTGATCGCCTGCCGCACCAATATCGGCCAGGGTTCGCCCAACATGGCGGGTACGGCCAAGGTGCATGGCGCACCGCTGGGTGCCGAAGAAATCGCCGCCACGCGTGCTGCGCTGGGCTGGAACCACGGCCCCTTCGAGATTCCCGAGGATGTCGCGGCATTCTGGAATGCGCGTGCGGCGGGTGCTCAGGCGCAGGCCGATTGGCAGCAGCGTTTCAATGCCTATGCCGCCGCCTATCCAGAACTGGCTGCCGAGTACCTGCGCCGCATGCGCGGCGACCTGCCGGGCGAGTTCCAGGCTGCCTGGCAGGCTTTCGTCGATGCCACGGTGGCCAAGGGTGAAACACTGGCCACGCGCAAGGCTTCGCAGCATGCCATCGCTGCACTGGCCGAACTGTTGCCGGAACTGCTGGGCGGCTCGGCTGACCTGACCGGCTCCAACTATACCGACTGGAAGGGCGTCGTACCGGTGCGTGCCGCGCAGCAGCCCGGCCAGCCGATTTCCTTTGGTCGTCACATCAACTACGGTGTGCGCGAGTTCGGCATGGCCGCCATCATGAATGGTATTGCCCTGCACGGTGGCTACCTGCCTTTTGGCGGTACGTTCCTGACGTTCTCTGATTACTCGCGCAACGCACTGCGCATGGCTGCGCTGATGAAGCAGCGCGTGGTGCATGTGTTTACCCATGATTCCATCGGTCTGGGCGAGGATGGCCCGACCCACCAGTCCATCGAGCATGCCGCCAGTCTGCGGCTGATCCCCAATCTCGACGTCTGGCGTCCGTGCGACACGGTCGAGACAGCTGCCGCCTGGGGCGCTGCCGTAAACCGTCCGGCCAGCCTCGGCATGACGGTGCATGCCGGCGGCCCCAGCGCGCTGCTGCTGTCGCGCCAGAACCTGCCGTTTGTGCCGCGCGATGCCGCGACTACGGCGGCGATTGCACGGGGTGGCTATGTGCTGAGCGAGGCCTCGAAGGGTGAGGTGCGTGCCGTGATCCTCGCGACCGGTTCCGAGGTGGCCCTGGCGCTTGAGGCGCAGCAGCGACTGCAGGCCGAAGGCGTGCCGGTGCGCGTGGTGTCGATGCCTTCGACCGATGTGTTCGACCGTCAGGACAAGGCCTGGCAGGTGTCGGTGCTGCCGGCCGGTGTGCCGCGCGTCGCGGTCGAGGCGGGCGTCACGGCCTTCTGGCACAAGTATGTTGGCCTGGAGGGGGCCGTGGTGGGCATCGACAGCTACGGCGAGTCGGCCCCTGCCGATGTCCTGTTCAAACATTTCAGCCTGACCACCGATGCGGTGGTCGAGGCGGTTCGCAAGGTTCTATAAGGAGTCTGTCGATGACGATTCGTGTCGCTATCAATGGTTATGGCCGCATTGGCCGCAATGTCGTGCGGGCCCTGTACGAAAACGGCAATCCCCACGATATCCAGATCGTGGCAATCAACGGCGGTCGCGGTGATGCAGCGGCCTATGCCCACCTGACCCAGTACGATACGGCGCATGGTCGTTTCCCGGGTAAGGTCGAGGCGACCGAGGATGCCATCATCGTCAATGGTGATCGCATCGCCGTGACGACGACCCGTGATCCCGCCACGCTCGACTGGGCTGCCCAGGGCATCGACGTGGTCATGGAGTGCACCGGTGCCTTCACCAGCAAGGAAAAGGCCAGCGTGCACCTGCAGGCTGGTGCCAAAAAGGTGCTGATTTCGGCACCGGGTGGCAAGGATGTGGATGCCACCGTGGTCTATGGTGTCAACCATGATGTGCTGCGCGCCAGCCATACCGTAGTGTCCAATGCTTCCTGCACGACCAACTGCCTGGCACCGCTGGTGGCACCGCTGCAGCGCGAGATCGGTCTGGTCAACGGCCTGATGACGACGGTGCATGCCTACACCAACGATCAGGTGCTGACCGACGTCTATCACAAGGATCTGCGTCGCGCCCGCGCCGCAGCCCACAACCTGATCCCGACCAAGACCGGCGCGGCCTCGGCCATCGGCCTGGTGCTGCCCGAGCTGCTCGGCAAGCTGGACGGCTATGCCATTCGCGTGCCGACCATCAATGTGTCGCTGGTCGATCTGTCGTTCGTGGCTGCGCGTGAAACGTCCGTGGAGGAAATCAACGCCATCCTCAAGTCGGCCTCCGAAGGCTGGCTCAAGGGTATCCTTGATTACAACGATGCGCCGCTGGTGTCGGGCGACTTCAACCACCATCCTGCATCCAGCGTGTTCGATTCCACGCTGACCAAGGTGTCGGGATCGCTGGTCAAGGTTTCGGCCTGGTATGACAACGAGTGGGGCTACAGCAGCCGCATGCTGGATACTGCTGCCGCCATGATGGCAGCAACCTGAGGGAGCGGGTCGGAACATGGTTCAAGTACTGACGCTGGCCGGTCTGGCCCAGTCGGGCGGGCTCAAGGACAAGCGCGTGTTTATCCGCGCCGACCTGAACGTGCCGTTCGATGCGCACGGTCACATCAGCGAAGATACCCGCATCCGCGCTTCGGTGCCCGGCATTCGCATGGCACTGGCCGCCGGTGCTGCGGTCATGGTCACGTCCCACCTGGGGCGTCCCAAAGAAGGTGAGCTGACCGATGCCGATTCGCTCGCCACGGTGGCGCAACGGCTGACCGAACTGCTGGGGCAGCCGGTCGATCTGGTGCAGGACTGGGTCCAGAAGGGTGTGCAGGTGGTGCCCGGACAGGTCGTGCTGCTGGAAAACTGCCGCGTCAACGCCGGCGAGAAAAAGAACGAAGAGGCGCTGGCACGTCGCATGGCCGAGCTGTGCGATGTGTACGTCAACGATGCCTTTGGTACGGCACATCGCGCCGAGGCCACCACGCACGGTATTGCCCGTTTCGCACCCGTGGCCTGCGCCGGCCCGTTGCTGGCTGCCGAGCTGGATGCGCTGTCGCAGGCGCTTGAGGCACCGCGCCAGCCGCTGGTGGCTATCGTGGGTGGCTCCAAGGTGTCAACCAAGCTGTCTATCCTTGATGCCCTGGCGCAGAAGGTGGGTCGCCTGATCGTGGGCGGCGGCATTGCCAATACCTTCCTGCTGGCGCAGGGATTTCGGATTGGTGCCTCGCTGGCCGAACCCGACCAGGTAGAGCAGGCGCGTGCCGTCATCGAGCGCATGCGCGCCCATGGTGCCGAAGTGCCGGTACCGACCGACGTGGTCTGCGCCAAGTCGTTCGGGGCGGATGCCGAAGCCGTGGTCAAGCGTGTCGAGGACGTGGCCGAGGATGACATGATCCTGGACATCGGGCCGGAAACCGCTGCTACCCTGGCGGAAATCCTGCGCCACGCCGGCACCATCGTCTGGAACGGTCCGGTGGGGGTGTTCGAACTGCCGCAGTTCGCCAACGGTACCGAACAGATTGCCCGAGCCATTGCCGATTCGGATGCCTTCTCGATCGCGGGGGGCGGAGATACGCTGGCGGCCATTGCCAAGTTCGGCATTGCCGATCAGGTCAGCTATATCTCGACCGGAGGGGGGGCTTTCCTGGAGTTCCTCGAAGGCAAGACGCTGCCGGCCGTGGCGGTGTTGCAGGAGCGGGCCGAAGATTGATCGCCGCATCCGGGCTCTGTCCCTGAGTCTGTAGTAAAAAATCAATGCCAGTTGGTGAGTGCCAACTGGCATTTTTTTGACATGTTGAAGGCGTCATGAAAGATTTGATTCATGCTCTCAGTCATGAACTGATAGTGGATGTGTTTGTGTCTGGATATATTGATTCCGCAAGTCCTGCGAGATTTCATCCCATGTATGAGCGTTTGTTTTTTGTTTTTGAGAAATGCACGTTTGAATTGTTTGTGAGCGATTCAGGGTGGATTGACGTTCGTGCGCTGGGGGATATAGAGGTATGGTTCGATATGGATGAAGATGATGCTTTTTCTTTGATGTCCGTATATAACCAGTTTTTCAAGACGGAGCAGGATGTGGTGGTTGTTTCGGTGAGCAGTCCGAGCGGTCCTTTTGAAACTTTGACAATCAAATACCGAGAAGGATTGGCTGAGCGGGATGTGTGCTTGAATCCGAATCATTTTTTCGGATTCTCTTTTTTGTGAGTCTGCCAGGAGGCGGATGGCCGAGGTGTTGAATGCCTGCTGGTGGGGTTCGGTATGGCAGCAGACAGCCGACTGTGAAAGTCGGTTTCCAGCAGTTGATCGACTTTTTTGATAGTCGAGACGGACTGCTGGGCATTGACATGCTTGCCTTCCAGAATGGCGCTGGCCTGATTGTGCAAGGCATACGCCAAATGTGCTGCAGCGCGAATAGCCGGATCGGATGTCCCGTCATTGCCAAGATGCTGGGCAAGTAACTGGCGTATTTCGTAAATAGCGAATGCCAGCACTTGCTCTTGTGTGATGGTGGTAGGCTGTGTATTCATCGCAGATTGGTTTTGGCGACCTCCAGCACTTCGTCACCGCGTCCGCTCAGCACGGCACGCAGCATGTACAGGCTGAAGCCCTTGGCCTGGGCCAGCGTGACCTTGGGCGGCAGCGCCAGTTCGTGCTTGTCGGTCACGACATCCAGCAGCGCCGGACCGGGATGTGCAAGGAAGGCGACCACGGCTTCGGGCAACGCTTCCGAATCGGTGACGCGGATCGCATGCAGGCCGGCACCGCGCGCGATGGCGGCATAGTCTGTATCGACGAAGTCCGTACCGGTTTCGGGAAAGCCGGCGGTCTTCATTTCCATGGCGACGAAGCCCAGCGAACTGTTGTTGTAGACCACGATTTTGATGGGCAGGTCGAGCTGGCGCGCGCTCAGCAGGTCGCCCAGCAACATGGACAGGCCGCCGTCGCCACACAGGGCAATGACCTGGCGGTCAGGCTGGGCCGCCTGTGCGCCCAGTGCCTGGGGCATGGCATTGGCCATGGAGCCGTGGTTGAAGGAGCCGTGCAGGCGTCGCTGGCCATTCATGGTCAGATAGCGGGCGGCCCACAGGGTCGGGGTGCCGACATCCGCGCTGAAGATGGCATTTTCTGCGGCAGCATGGTCAATAACCTTGGTCAGGTATTGTGGATGGATCGGACGGCCCTGGGGGGAGGGACGCGCCAGGGCATCCAGATCCTTGCGGGCCTCGGCATAATGCGCCAGCGCCTTTTCCAGAAAGCGTCGCTCGTCTTTGCGATGCAGGCGCGGCAGCAGTGCCGCCAGCGTGGGCCGAATGTCGCCGTTCAGGCCCAGGGTGAGGGGCGCGCGCTTGCCCAGGTTGCCGGGGTTGCGGTCGATCTGTGCGATCCTGGCCTTGGAGGGATAGAAATTGCGATAGGGAAAGTCGGTGCCCAGCAGCAGCAGGGTATCGCACGATTCCATGGCGTGATAGCCGGAGCTGAAGCCGATCAGACCGGTCATGCCGACACTGTTGGGGTTGTCGTACTCGATGTATTCCTTGCCCCGCAGGGCGTGCACGACCGGTGCGGCCAGCGTGTCGGCCAGCGCCACGACTTCGGCATGTGCGCCGGCGCAGCCGCTGCCGCACATGAGTGTGACGGCTGCCGATTCGTTGAGCAGGGCTGCCAGTCGGTCGAGTTCCGCATCGTCAGGTACCAGGCTGGCGGGTGCAACATCGTGCCATGGCTGTGGGGCGAACGGTGCTTCGCTCAGGGCAACGTCGCCTGGCAGCACGATCACGGCGACGCCACGCTGTCCGATGGCCGTGCGCATGGCCCGCTCCAGCACGCGCGGCAACTGGCTGGCATGGCTGACCAGTTCCACGTAATGGCTGCATTCCTTGAAGAGTTCCTGCGGATGGGTTTCCTGGAAGTAGCCCAGGCCGACTTCTGTCGATGGAATCTGCGCGGCAATTGCGAGCACGGGTACTTGGTTGCGATGGCAATCGTAAAGCCCGTTGATCAGATGCAGGTTGCCAGGCCCGCAACTGCCGGCACATACCGCCAGGCGGCCTGTTTCGGCGGCTTCGGCTCCGGCAGCAAAGGCCGCGACCTCTTCGTGGCGGGTGTGCATCCAGCGCAAATTGCCGAGACGACGCATGCTGTCGGACAGCCCGTTGAGGCTGTCGCCAGTGACGCCCCAGATACGTTCGACGCCCGCGGCGGCAAGGGTTTCGGCAAGGTAGTCTGCGATGGTGTTCGACATGGACGCTCCATTTCAGGGGGGATGCGGGCGCGATCAGGCTGCGCCCGGATGGGGAACTGCATGTTTTTTCATTATGGCGCAAAACACGGCACCCCTGTCTGCGGTTACGCTAGCGGCTGGACTCTGGATTCTGTAGAAAGGTGCCGTCATGCAAGTCAATTTTCTGCTGTTCCCTGCTGTAACCCTGCTTGATCTGACCGGACCGTACGAGGTCCTGGCCCGTGCGCCGGGTGTGCATGTCGATCTGGTGGCCGCGTCGATGGCACCGGTACGATCCGATCGGGGCCTGACCCTGCTGCCAACAGTCACGATGGCGCAGGCACGTTCCTGCGACCTGCTGGTCGTGCCAGGTGGGCCGGGGGCCGATGATGCCTTGCTGGATCCCCAGTGGGTTGAGTTCACGGCCCGTCAGGGCGCGCAGGCTCGCTATATTTTTGGTATCTGTACCGGTTCCCTGTTGCTGGGCGCTGCAGGGCTACTGCGCGGCAGGCGTGCTGCCAGTCACTGGCTGGCGCGGGAGCTGTTGGCCGAGTTCGGCGCGACCCCTGATGATTCCCGCCTGTGCGTGGATGGCAATGTCTTTACCTCGGGAGGGGTGACATCCGGTATCGACATGGCCATCCAGGTGATTGCCAGCCTGTTTGATGAGGATACCGCCCGGCAGATCCAGTTGCAGATCGAGTATGATCCTGCGCCGCCTTTCTCTGGTGGCACACCCGGCACGTCACCGGCGCATATCGTGCAGCGCTGCAGGGAGGCTGCCGGTGCGCGGCTGGCTATTCGGGCCGAGGCGGTTGCCCAGGCTGCGCGAGCGCTTCGGGAGCGTTCTTGAGTGCCGCGACGAGTGCTGCTCCAAGCGCTGTTGCTGATGCCGGATTTTGCCCCGTGATAAGACGCCCGTCGATGACCACCTTGTTTTCAAAGATCGGCGCTTCTTCGAACGTTGCGCCTGCATTTTTGAGGGCGGCTTCAAGTTCGAAAGGAACGATTTTGTCGTATTGGCGGGAGGCTTCCTCTTCTGCCGTGAAGGCAGTCAGTCTGCGCCCGTCTATGAGCAAGGAGCCATTGCTGAGTTGGACGTCGATCAGCCCTGCTGGCCCGTGGCATACGGCACTGACGATACCGTCATTTTCATAGATGGTGCGAACGATCCGGGCCAATTCGGGATTGTTGACGAAATCCCACATCGGGCCATGCCCGCCGATCAGCAGGATGGCATCGTAATCGGCAGGGTTCACATCAGCCAGCTTGAGTGTATTGCCCAGTTTGTTGCGATGTTCGGGATTCACCCAGATTTTCATGCTGACGGGATCTTTCAGATCAAAGCCGTCGAAGGGAGCGAAGCCGCCTTGCGGGCTGGCGACGTCATACGCTATGCCTGCTTCAGTCAAGACTTCAACGGGATGGGTCAGTTCCGGAAACCAGTATCCGCCCACCAGATTTTCGGTTTTTCTGTCCAGGCTCGACACGACGATCAATACCTTATCGGTGTCCCGATGGGGCTGCGCAGGCGCGGCTGAGACAGGCGGTGAGAGTGAGAGCACTGTACATGCAATGAGGAACAGGGACTTGGCAATCGACATGGCATTCTCCGGAACAAATGGTGTCCAGTCATTCTAGGGATGACGAGCGTCGGGAACAGCCCCCTGGCGCTGAATGAACTATTTAATTTTTTATCTTAATGCTGTTTGATTGAGGCGAAAATTTGTGGTTAAGTTGGTGTCTTGAGAGGGACTGGACACGATAGATTTTCCAGAGGCATGCAATGAGTACGAATCATCCGTTTGACGGTCTGTCCGAATTTCTGGCGCTTGCAAAGCGACTCAGTGTTCGTCAGGCAGCACACGATCTGGGTAAAACACCGGGGGCCGTCAGCCAGTCATTGCAGCGTCTGGAACAGCGGCTGGGCGTCTCCCTTTTCCAGCGCACGACGCGCAGAATGGCCCTGACGGAGGCTGGAGCTGAACTGCTGGCCAGAGTCGAGCCTGCGGCCCATGCCATCGTCAGTGGCCTGGAGGATGCTGCGCAGTCAGCCATGGAGCCTTCGGGCACGTTGCGGTTGCTGGTCGAGCGGCTTGCCTTGCCTCACGTCCTTGAGCCGGTGTTGCCTGTTTTCAGGCAGGCCTGGCCGAATCTGCGGCTGGACATCACGGTCAGCAATCGCCACGATGACTTCGTGAGCGAGGGCTATGATGCCGGCATTTCCATCGGCTCTTATATTGCACAGGACATGATCGCCGTCAGGATCGCGAAACCGTTCAACTGGGCTGTTTTCGGTTCGCCGGATTACTTCCGGCGCAAGGGGCGGCCGCGTGCTGTTGGCGACCTGGTGACGCACGAGTGCATTGTGTTCAGGCGACCGGAAAAAGGCGATATCTATCGCTGGGAGTTTCTTGAAAACGGGGTGGCTGTCCGGTTCGATCCTGCAGGTGCGATCACGGTCAATGATGGCGAGTTGATGCGTAGTCTGGCAGTCCTTGGGCAGGGCCTGATTTACTCCTCGACTTTTCATACGTCGCGTGAACTGGCGGCTGGCATGCTGGAACCTGCCTTGCTCGACTGCTCGCCAGGCCGTGACGGGCTTTTCCTGTATTTTCCCAAATCCGCCAGGAATCAGCCAAAGTTGCGGGCTTTCATCGAAATCTGTGCCCAGGTGCTGAATCGCTGAAGCACGGTTTGCCTGTGAGGCGGGTATGTCCTGGGTACGGATACCCGCCTCACAGGCAAGGGAGCCAAAGCGCGTCAGGCCACCTGGATATCGATCCTGCGCGGCTGGGCATCCGCCAGCTTGGGAATGCGCAGGCGCAGCACGCCATCGTTGAGGGCGGCCTGGATGCCGGCGCTGTCGAGTTCACGGCTCAGCGTGAAGCTGCGGCGGTAGCGCGGCACCTGCACTTCGGCCAGGACCGACGACAGATCGGCCGGCGCATCGACGGCGAGCTCGCCTTCGATGTGCAGCGCGTCACCTTCCACGCGCAGTGTCAGGCGGTCCTTGGGAACACCCGGCAGATCGGCCAGCAGGGTCAGACCACTGTCATCCTCATGGATGTCCACCTGCGGCACCAGCCAGGTTTCGCGGCCGGTGTCGGAGGCTTCGCGACGGGCGGAGGTATGTTTGTCAGTCATGTTCAGGCTCCCTGGATATCGATGCGACGGGGTTGGGCGGACTCACGCAGCAGTGCCGAAATCTGCAGCACGCCATGCTGATAGCGCGCGCTGACTCGGGCCGGGTCGATATTGTCCGGCAGGCTGATGGTGCGCCGGAATTTGCCGCTGGTGCGTTCCTGGGCATGCGTCGTGCGCTTTTCACCTTCTGCGGCAGGCAGACTGGTGTCACGCTCGCCGGAAATGGACAGCAGCCCCCGGTCGAGATTGACTTCTACTTTTTCCGGTGCCACGCCGGGCAGGAAGGCATAGATTTCGACGGCGCTGGCGGTGCGGCCGATATTGACTGACGGGAAGGTGCCCTGGGCTCCCGAACGGATGTCAGATCCCCTGCCTGCCAGCGCCTGGCTCAGGCTGCGGTGCAACCGATCCAGATCGCCAAAGAGTGCGTAGGGTGAACCTGCGGATGTGTGGAACATGCGATTCTCCGATGTGTTGACTGTGATGGTGCTGGCAGTCCAGCACCGCATGAACCGATAATGGGATCGCCGGGCAGGCTTTCAAGAGGGCAGATAATTTTTTCGCATTACGAAAAATCATGTCTTGATATCGGGTGCAAAGGCCCCATATGGATCCCATTCGACATACAGGCAGTTGACCAGGTGAAAGCACATGGAATTCAAGGACTATTATGAAATTCTGGGTGTCGCCCGAGATGCGTCCGCCGATGATATCCGCCGCGCCTATCGCAAGCTGGCGCGCAAATATCATCCCGATGTCAGCACCGAGGCCGATGCCGAAGCGCGCATGCGCGAGATCAACGAAGCCCATACCGTACTGAGCGACGCCGAAAAGCGGGCCGCCTATGATCAGCTTGGCGCAGGTTATGCCCAGGGCAGTGGTTTCAATCCGCCGCCGGGTTGGGAGCGCGGCTTCGAGTTTCGTGGCGGACAGGCAGGTCCTGGTGGTGCGCAGGGCGATTTCAGCGACTTTTTCTCGGCCTTTTTTGGTGGCATGGGTGGCTCAGGCATGGGCGGACATCCTCGCAGTGCCGGGGGCGGTTTTCGCACGCGTGGCGAGGATCGCCATACCGTGATCGAGATCGATCTGGATGATGCCTTGCAGGGTGCCCAGCGCGAGATCGGACTGCGCGCCATGCAGACCGATGCGCATGGACAGCCATCGATGCAGCAGCGTACGCTGTCGGTGCGTATTCCCGCCGGTGTGCACGAAGGCCAGCGGATCCGGCTGGCGGGGCAGGGCGATCCCGGACTGGGCGGCGGTCCGGCAGGGGATCTCTATCTTGAAATCAAGTTCCGGCCTCATGCCCGCTATCGCGTCGAGGGGCGTGACCTGACTATGACCGTGCCGATTGCACCCTGGGAGGCCGCGCTGGGGGCGGATATCGAGGTGCCGACGCCGGGCGGACGGGTGGAGGTCAAGGTGCCGGAAGGCACTGTCAGTGGACGTCGCCTGCGCCTGCGTGGGCGTGGCATTCCCGGCAAGCCGGCAGGCGACCTGTATCTCGAGTTGCAGGTGGTGGTGCCGCCAGCCGATACACCGCAAGCGAGGGCACTCTATGAACAGATGGCACGCGACCTGAAGTTCGATCCGCGCGCCAGGCTCTGACTGACGGCGGGCGGTGGTCTGTGTGGGGCATCGCGCAGTGCCCGATGCCTATGGGGCGGTCCGTAGCGGGCCGCCCTTGTCACATCAGCCCGTGATCTGGACGCCGATCCAGAAGAACAGGGCGGCCAGGCCGATCGAGATGGGCAGCGTCATGGCCCAGGCCAGCAGGATGCTGCGTATGGTGCCTGCGTGCAGGCCGCTCTTGTTGGCCACCATGGTGCCGGCCACGCCCGACGACAGCACGTGGGTAGTCGAGACGGGCAGGCTGAACACATTGGCCACCCCAATGGCGCAGGCCGCCGTGACCTGGGCGCTCATGCCCTGGGCATAGGTCATGCCCTGGCGACCGATTTTTTCACCCACGGTCAGTACCACGCGACGCCAGCCGATCATGGTGCCGGCACCCAGCGCGATGGCAATTGCCACGATAACCCACAGGGGGGCGTATTCGGTGGTGGCGGTCAGGTCGCTGCGCAGTCGGTTGAGATCGTTGCGCTCGGCGGTGGGCAGGCTGCTGTCCTGGCTGATTTTCTTGGCCGTGTCATCCAGACACAACAGGTAGCGGCGTACCCGGATACGCTCGTCCGGCGACAGTTCCGTATAGCTGGTTGCGCCATGCAGAGCCTGTTGCAGGGCTTCGAGCGTCTGCATGGTCTGGCTTGCTTCGCAGCGGAACTGCTGGGGCGTATCGGAATCTGCGTGAGTATGTTCCGGTTGCCCCAGATAGCCGTTGAGCAGTTCGCCATTGCGCAGGTAAAAGGTGCTGAGGTGCGCGGCGGCATCCTGTGTTCGCTGTATCTGGTACGGGGTGCTTTCGATATTCAGGACATAGTTGGCAGGCACGATGCCGATCAGTACCAGCATGACCAGGCCGATGCCTTTCTGGCCGTCATTGGAGCCATGCACGAAGCTCACCGCCATGGCCGAGAAGATCAGGGCGACCCGGTTCCAGAACGGCGGGTGTTTCTTGTTCTCGGTTTCGCGGCGCTGTTCGGGCGTCTTGTGCATCTTGGACAGCGGCAGGTAGCGACGCAGCAGCAGGAACAGCCCGCCGGCGGCCAGGAACCCCGCTATCGGCGACATGACCAGCGACAGCCCGATGTCCATGGCCTTGCCCCAGTTGACGCCACTGCCCAGCGGCAGGTCGGTCATCAATGCATTGGCCAGGCCCACGCCCAGGATGGAGCCGATCAGCGTGTGCGAGCTGGAGGCGGGCAGGCCGACATACCAGGTGGCCAGGTTCCAGATGATGGCAGCCGACAGCATGGCAAAGACCATTGCCAGCCCACGTCCGGTATCGACGTTGACCAACAGTTCGACGGGCAGCAGATGGACAATCGCGTAGGCGACGCCCACGCCGCCCAGCAGTACGCCGAGGAAATTGAAGATGCCGGATGCGACCACCGCCAGATAGGGGGGCATGGCCTTGGTGTAGATGACGGTGGCAACGGCGTTGGCCGTATCGTGGAAACCGTTGATGAATTCGAAGGCGAGCACGAAGGTCAGCGCCAGGACGAGACTGGCTGCGACCCAGGGATCCAGGCCGGTGAACAGATCGGGCATGGGAGATGTTGGCTGAATGAAGATGCGCGATTATTGCAGATAAATGACGTGTCCGTGACGAGAAAGATCAAATGCCGCCGATATGTAAAAACGGGGTTTCAAGGAGACGTATTGGCAGGCCGTCATTGTTTTGCATGGCCTGCGTATGGGGTTGACCACAAGGGCGCTGCTCCGGCGACTACTTCTGTTTGGTTATAAGCTAATAATTTTTGATTGTTTATTGTTATTTGGATGCTGGAATAGAATTTTCTCCCCTTTTGCGTCTTCCATTCCTGTTGTGAAAAAACACCATGCGATATGGCATGTCAGGTATGGATCGCCCGATTTTTATATTTCAAAAAATAATATAAGAATCGCTATAAATAATTTTATTAGATAAGAGGCTGGTTTTAGACTAACGCTTCCTTCTATGCAAATTACTGGAGTTTGACGAAATGGCAATCACCCGTCGTGAATGGTTGGCGATGTCCGGCGCCTTGATTGCGGCCCCTCTCTGGCCGCATCTTGTCATGGCCGAGGCAGTCACGGGCAATGCAGCAGCGCCGGTTCGCGGTGGTGTGCTGAATGTGCATCTGGGCTCCGAGCAGCGCATCCTGAATCCGTCCCTGCGCGCTTCGACCGGGGTCTATATCGTGACCAGCAAGATTATCGAGTCGCTGGTTGACCTGGATGCCGATGGCAAGGTCGTACCGCAACTGGCCACGTCCTGGGAGTCCAGCCCGGATGGCAAGACCGTGACGTTCAAGTTGCGCGAGGGCGTCAAATGGCATGACGGCAAGCCCTTTACCTCTGCCGACGTCCAGTACAACGCGCTGGAACTGTGGAAGAAGCACCTGAATTTCTCGACCGGCCTGCAGCAGAACCTGGAAGCGGTGGACACGCCGGACGATCACACGGCCGTATTCCGCTACTCCCGTCCGATCCCCGAGGATCTGCTGCTGCGTGCCCTGGCCGATCTGGGTTATGTGGTGCCGCGTCATGTCTACGAAGGCACCAACGTGCTCGAGAATCCGGCCAACACTGCGCCGATCGGCACCGGCCCGTTCCGTTTCGTCGAATACCAGCGCGGCCAGTACATCATTGCCGAGCGCAACCCTGACTACTGGCGCGAAGGCGAACCCTACCTCGACCGTATCGTCTGGCGCATCATCACCGACAAGTCGGCCGCCACGGCCGCGCTGGAAACCGGTCAGGTGCAGTTGAGCGCCTATTCGCAGCTGACGCTGGCCGATCTGGATCGTCTCAGCAGCAACCCGGACTTCGAAGTGACCAGCAAGGGTTCAGAGGCCAACCAGTTCTTCAATACGGTGGAGTTCAACTTCCGTCGCAAGGAAATTGCCGACGTTCGTGTGCGTCGCGCCATTGCCCATGCCATCGACGTGCCGTTCTTCATCGAGAACTTCCTCTATGGACAGGGCAAGCCGGCGACCGGCATCATTCCTTCCTCGTCGGCCAAGTTCTATCCGCCCAACAGCAAGCAACCCTATCCGTTCGATCGCGAGCGCGCCGAGGCGCTTCTGGACGAAGCCGGCTATCCTCGCGATGGCAAGGGGGAGCGTTTCACGTTGAAACTGGTGCAGATTCCCAATGGCGAGGATGTGCCGCTGTTTGCGACCTTCATCCAGCAGTCGCTGGCCGAAGTCGGCATCAAGGTCGAGATCGCCAACCACGATTATGCCGGTGCGTTGCATGCGGTCTATACCTCGTATGATTTCGATATCGCGACCGGCTGGAACCAGTATCGTGGCGATCCCCATGTTTCCACGACCGTCTGGGTACGTTCCGGCAGCCCGGCCGGTTCGCCCTGGACCAACCAGTACGGCTGGCAATCCGACAAGGTCGATCAACTGGTCGATGACGCGGCATCCGAGATCGATCCGGAAAAGCGGCGTGCGCTGTACGTGGAACTGGTCGAACAAGTGAACGAGGAGTTTCCGCTCTGGTTCGCCGTCGAGCGGGAGTTCTTCTCGGTCGTCAGCAAGAAGGTCGGCAACGACCATAATGTGGCACGCTGGCCTTCTAGCAGCTGGCATGACACCTGGATCGCAAAGTAAAGAAAGAAGTACGCCGACATGATGCATTTCCTTTCCCTGGTCGGGCGGCGGCTGGCTGCCGCCATCCCGGCCCTGCTGATTATCCTGGCCGGCCTGTTCCTGCTGTTGCAACTGGCACCCGGGGATACCGTGGATGCATTGGTCGCCCAGGTGGGCGGTGCCGATGCCACCATGATCGAGGAACTGCGTCGGCACTACCAGCTTGACCAGTCCACCACCACGCGGCTGGGAGATTACCTGTGGCGGCTGGTGCACCTGGACCTGGGTGAGTCCGCTATCTATGGCAAACCGGTGGCCGATGTCATTATCGAACGGCTGCCGGCAACCCTGTTGCTGATGGGTTCCGCACTGGCGCTGTCCTTTGCCTTCGGCATGGTGCTGGGCGTGATCGCAGCCCGGCGTGTCAACAAGTGGCAGGATACGCTGATCTCCACGCTGGGCCTGGTGTTCTACGCCACGCCTTCGTTCTGGTTCGGGTTGATGGGGATTTTCGTCTTTGCCGTCTATCTCAGCTGGCTGCCTGCCGGCGGTTTCGGCACGATCGGGGCCGGGCTGGAGGGCTGGGCGCTGGTACTCGATATTGCCTGGCACCTGGTACTACCGACGCTGACGCTGGCACTGATTTTCCTGGCGGTCTACCTGCGGATCATGCGGGCATCGATGCTGGAAGTCTCGACACTGGATTTCGTGCGTACGGCCCGCGCTAAGGGTCTGAGCGAGAACGCCGTGGTGGTGCGCCATGTCCTGCGCAATGCGATGTTGCCGATGGTGACGCTGATCGGACTGCAGGCCGGTACGATGCTGGGCGGTTCGGTGGTGGTCGAGAGCGTGTTCGCCTTGCCGGGCCTGGGCCGGCTGGCCTACGAATCGGTGATGCAGCGCGACCTGAACACCCTGCTGGGTGTGGTGTTCGTGTCTGCCATTCTGGTGATCGTCATCAATTTCGTGGTCGACCTGATTTACAGCCGGCTGGACCCCCGCATCAACACGGGACATTGAATCATGCAGTTCCTACGTAACTACCTGCGCAGTCCGGCTGCCGTCATCGGCCTGGTACTGCTGCTGGCGATTATCAGCCTGGCCCTGACGGCAGACATCTTCTTTCCCAAGAATCCGCTGGGCCTGGCAGGGCGGCCGCTGCAGTGGCCGTTCACCAATCCGGCCTTTCCGCTGGGTACGGACCATACCGGGCGTGATATTGCCGCGCAGATTTTTCATGGTGCCCGTGTCACGCTGCTGATCGGGCTGGTCGCCACCGTGCTGGCGATCGTGATCGGCATCGTGGTCGGGGCGATTTCCGGCTACTACGGTGGCGTGATCGACGATATCCTGATGCGGGTGACCGAGGCTTTCCAGATCCTGCCGAATTTTCTGCTGCTGCTGGTGCTGGTGGCGGTCTTCGGCTCACAGCTGGAGACGGTCATCATCGCCATCGGGGTGGTGTCCTGGCCGCCGGCTGCGCGGCTGACGCGGGCCGAATTCATGTCCTTTCGCAACCGCGAGTTCGTCCAGGCCGGGCGGACGCTGGGGCTGACGGATGGCGCGCTCATCTTCCGGGAAATCCTGCCCAATGCATTGCCGCCGGTGATCGTCTACGCCAGCGTCATCATGGCAGTGGCGATCCTGCTCGAGAGTGCCCTGGCGTTTCTCAACCTGTCCGATCCCAACGTGCCGTCCTGGGGCAACCTGATCGGGGGTGGCAGAGGGGTGCTGCGCGTGCAGTGGTACGTATCGGCCATTCCGGGCTTTGCCATCCTGCTGACCGTGCTGGCGGTATCGCTGGTGGGGCAGGGGCTCAATGACGCACTGAATCCCAGGTTGAAAAAGCGATGAGCACTTTACTTGCATTGCAATCGTTGCAGGTGGATCTGCCCGCCGGCGCGGACCGGCCCTATGCGCTGACCGATGTTTCGTTCGAACTGGCGCAGGGGCAGACCCTGTGCGTGGTCGGCGAGAGCGGGTCTGGCAAGTCGATGACCGCAGGCGCGATCATGGGCCTGTTGCCGCCTGAAGTACATGCCAGCCAGGGCCGCATCCTGTTCCAGGGTGAAGACCTGCTGGCTTTTGACGAGGCCCGCATGCGCACGGTGCGTGGGGCGCAGATCGGCATGATCTTCCAGGAGCCGATGACTGCGCTCAATCCCCTGCGCAGGATCGGCGACCAGATCGGCGAGATGTTCCGCACGCACACCCACCTGGGGCGCGCCGAAATCCGCAAGCGGGTACTGGATCTGCTGGCGGATGTGCATATTCCCGATCCCGAGCGGGCCGCACGTGCCTATCCCCATGAACTGTCGGGCGGACAGCGCCAGCGCGCCATGATTGCCATGGCCCTGGCCCTGGAGCCTAGCCTGCTGATTGCCGACGAGCCGACCACGGCACTGGACGTGACGACACAGGCGCAGATTCTGCACCTGATCCGCGAGATGCAGGCCCGCAAGGGTACAGCCGTGCTGTTTATTACGCACGATTTTGGCGTGGTGGCAGAGATTGCCGACCAGGTCGCCGTGATGCAGCAGGGGCATCTGGTGGAGTACGGTGCTGCCCAGCAGGTGCTGAACGCACCGGCTCATGCCTATACGCAGGCACTGATTGCGGCCGTGCCGCCGCTGGAGCCGCCGCCGGTGCGCGAGCACGGTGGCGAGCCCATCCTGGTGGCCTCCCATGTCAGCAAGACCTATCGCAGTGGTGGCCTGATCAAGAGCCGGCGTCGTTTGACGCATGCCGTCAATGACGTCAGCCTGACGCTGCCAAAGGGCGGCACCCTGGGTATCGTCGGTGAAAGCGGTTCGGGCAAATCGACCCTGGCCCGCTGCATTGTCCGGCTGCTCGATCCCGATAGCGGCGAAATCCGTTTCGAGGGCATGGACCTGGCAGCACTCAGTCGCAAGCAATTGCGCCAGCATGCCCGGCATGTGCAGATGGTGTTCCAGGATCCGTATGGTTCCCTGAATCCTCGCCGCAAGGTCGGCGATATCGTGGCACAGGGGCTGGTGGTGCATGGCACGCCGCGCGAGCAGGCCCTGGCCAGGGCACGGGAGCTTTTTGCGCTGGTCGGCCTCGATCCGGAAGCGACGCACCGGTTTCCGCACGAGTTTTCTGGAGGGCAGCGCCAGCGTATCGGCCTGGCCCGTGCACTGGCGCTGGAGCCGCGTATCCTGGTGGCAGACGAACCGGTTTCGGCACTCGATGTGTCCGTGCAGGCCCAGGTGCTGGACCTGCTGGCCAGCCTGCGCGAGCGGCTGGGGCTGTCGTTGCTGTTCATCACGCATGACCTGCGGGTCGCAGCCCAGATATGCGATCAGGTGGCCGTCATGAAAAACGGCGTGGTCGTCGAGCATGGCCCGGCGGCTGCAGTATTCTCCAATCCTCAGCATGAATACACGCGTGCGTTGCTGGACGCCGTTCCCGGTCGTCACTGGCAGCCGCCACGTGTTGCTGCGGCGGATGTGTCGCAGGTTGCCTGAGGCGACTTGTCTGCAGTTTCAAAATTCGAACCAGGAGGGCGTATGTCGCTCAAATTTCCGCTTATCGACCATGTGCTGGTCAATGTCAACGACCAACTGGACGAGGCTGCCCGTCAATATGCGCGGCTTGGCTTTACCCTGACGCCGCGTGGCCATCACTCGCTGGGGTCCAGCAACCACCTGGCGATCTTCGAGAACGATTACCTCGAACTGCTGGGCTACGAGCCGCAGAATGCCGGCCGCGTTGCCGGTGTGTGGGGTACGCAGCAAGGGCTGGCCGGACTGATTTTCAAGACCGATGACGCCGATGCGCTGGTGGCCCCGTTGCAGGCGCGCGGTGTCGGTCTGATGAGCGAGGCACCGCAGGCATTTCACCGTCCGGTCGAACTGACCGACGGCACGTTGCGCGATGCGCGTTTTCGCACGCTGCACCTGGACCTGGCGACGACGCCCAGCGGCCGCATTTTCTTCTGCCAGCACCTGGATCCGGATCTGGTCTGGCATGCGCCCTGGCAGCAGCATGCCAATGGTGTCTATGCCGTCAAGCGGGTCGTGATTGCCTCGCAGGACCCGCAGGCAGCCAGTGCCGTGCTGGCCAGGGTTTTCGAGACCTCGGAACTGGAGCCGATCGAAGGTGGCCTGCGTCTCAGGACCGGGCAGGCCAGCGTCGAGTTTCTGACGCTGGCGCGTGCACGCGCCATTTTTGGCACTGAGATCGAACTGGGACCGGATGGTGCCGATCGCAAGGTTGGGCTGGAATTGCAGACCCGCTCGCTGCAGGACGCCGCCCGCGTGCTGGAAACCAATGGCGTGCCTTTCGAGCGCCAGTCTGACGGCATCCTGGTGCCTGCTTCGCAGGCTTCCGGCGTGGCGCTGCTGCTGGTGGAGTGATCACATGACCTTGCCCTGGCAGCAGCCCGTCAGTGACTCCTACTGGCAAGCAAGTGATGTGGCGACATCCGTGTTTCCTGTGCTGCAGGATACGGTATCGGCCGATGTCGTCGTCATCGGTGCCGGTTATGCCGGCCTGTCGACCGCCCTGCACCTGGCCCGCGAGGGCCGCTCGGTCGTGGTGCTGGAGGCAGGCGATATCGGGCATGGTGGGGCCGGGCGCAACAATGGCATGGTGATTCCGGCGCTGACCCGCGCCTTCCCTGACGATCTGCGTCGCCATTATGGCGATGTACGCGGCGAACGCATGGCCCGTTTCGTGGCCGGCTCGGCCGCATTCACCTTCGACCTGATCCGCGAACTGGGGATCGAGTGCGAGGCGGTGCAGCAAGGCTGGATTCAGCCTGCCCATTCGCCGGGGCGTGCACGTCAGGCTGTCCAGCGCGCCCGGCAGTGGCAGGCGCTGGGGGCCAGCGTCAGTGAGCTGGATGCTGCTGGCGTACAGGCGCTGAGCGGTGCCACGGAATATTTTGGTGGCTGGATCGCGCACGACGGGGGGCATGTCCATCCCCTGAAACTGGTGCGCGGACTGGCTGCGGCTGCCCAGGCGGCAGGTGCGCAGATCTACGTGCAGTCTGCCGCGCTCAAGGTCGAGGCAGCCCTGCCCGGCTGGCAGGTGCGTACGGCCAAGGGAGCCGTGCAGGCGCAACGGGTGGTGGTGACGACGGATGCCTATGCCGATGGCCTGTTTCCCGCCTTGCAGCATTCAGTCGTGCCGGTGCAGTTCTACCAGTTGGCGACTTCGGTATTGCCCGAGTCGGTGCGTGCCCAGGTCCTGCCAGGGCAGGTGGCCATTTCCGACACGCGAGGGGACATGCATTTTGCACGGCCGACCGTGGATGGGCGGCTGGTGTCTGGGGGCGTGCTGGCTGTACCCGCGGCATGGCGACCGCGCCTGGAGTCGCGCATCCGTGCACGTCTGGCGCGCGTGTTTCCACATCTGGGGCTGGACTGGCGCTTTGAGCATGGTTGGTTCGGCCACGTTGGCATCACGCTGGATTTCCTGCCGCATCTGCATGAACTGGCCCCCGGTGTCGTGGCCCTGACCGGCTTCAATGGCCGGGGTGTGGCATTGGCCGTAGCAGCCGGCAAAATGCTGGCAGAGGCGGCGCAGGGCCGCAGCAGCGACGACCTTGACATTCCTCGCACGCAGCCCAAGGCCATTCCACTGCATGGCGTGGTCAGGAAAGTGGCGACGCTGGAATTGTTGCGCTATCGCTGGCGTGATCGCAAGGAAGTGTGATCGACGTGGCGCGATCTGTCGGGAGAGACTATACGGTGCCCGACAGATCCAGCTTGAGGGCTAGAAACGTATTTCCGTACTCACCATATAAGTCCGGCCGCGTGCCGTTGTATTGACTGATGCACCTTCCTGGGCATAGTAGAGATCCTGGTTCATGCGGTTGAGCGCTTCGGCGTAATCCTTGTTGCCCACATTCTGTACGCTGGCACGCAGCATCACGTTGCGGGAAAGCTGGTAGCTGGCGTAGATATCGAAAATCGTGGGGATGCTGGGCATATCTTCTTTCTCGACACGGTTGGTATCGAGGCTGATTCCCTCGGTGCTGAGGCGTCGTGATTTGCCCGTGAACTTGGCGAGGCCTCCTACCACCAGTTGCCTGTCGAGCAGGCGAGCACCGATGTCCAGGGTGGCATAGCTGTTGGGCAGATCGCTCATGTCGTCGTAGCCGAAGCCCAGTTGGGTTGTGCTGACAATCGAGGTGGGCTGGTCGGTTTTTTGCTTGCTCCAGCTCAGACTGGCATATACGATGCCGGCATCGTAGCGGGCTTCGAGCTCATAGCCGCGTGTAGTGACGGGGGTCAACGAGTTGATGGCGATATGCGCGTTGAAGTCGGCGTACGAGTTATCGATATCCTTGCAGCGGGCACCGTCATAGCACAGGAAGAACGATTCGCTGGTAATGTAGTTCCGGATCCGGGTTCGATAGGCCAATGCCTTGAGCTGGAAGGTATCCTTTTCCGTCAGCAGACCCTGTTTGAAGATATCGAAGCCGGCCTGCCAGGTCTCTGCCTCCTCAGGTTTCAGGAAGGGGTTCATGGAGCCACCACCTTCGTTGGAGAAAAAGACTTCCTGCACATTCGGTGCACGTGAAGAATGGCTGTAGGATACGAAGGGACGAAACCAGGGGGCGACCTGGACGCCAAACGTGGCCGAAGGATTGATGGCAGTGTCAGTCAGGTCAAGCCGGGCGGCACCCTGGGGAAAGCAGCGTATCGTGTCCGGGCAGGCTGGTTTGTTGCCGATGACGTTGCTTCTGGTGTAGTTCAGGCCCAGGTCTAACTGGTAGATGTCGCGCCGCAGGGTCAGCGTGCTATACAGGGAAGAAATTTTTTGCCGGCCGGCTGGCATGAAGCCGTTGCGGCCTTCATCCTCGTATTCGCGGACGATATTGCGACTGTACGTGGTATCCATGAACTTGCCACCGACCAGCAGGTCTAGTTCATAGTCGCTCCACGCAAAGCGGCTGGTATTGTTGATATCGAAGCTGTTGGAGCGGTTGCGTACGGCTGCCTGAGCATATGCGCTGAGTGCCTGGTATTCGTAATCCTGTCGAGAACGGCTGTTACTGACCTGGACATTCAGGTTTACCAGGTCGGAACGCGGCGAGTAGTTGTATTTCAGGTAGTAGTCCTCGCTGTTGAGGTCGCGTCGATTGAACGAGTTTGTATAGCTACGCCCGCTCAGTTCCAGTCGGTTGTCGCTGTCGGGACGGATTTCCAGCTTGTAGAGTTGTGAGCGTGGATGCTGTTTCATGAACTGGGGATCTTCGCCCAGGAATTCGCTGCTGCTACGCCCGCTGCCGTTGTTGTAGGTGGCATGTACGGTGCTGCCGCTGATGCCTACCAGACCGCCTATGCTGCCGGTGTCGGAAAAGGGGGTGCGGCCTGCCATGGCCACCATCCCGCTGCGCCCCAGGCCATTGCTGCCTACGGAAAACCGGCCCATGACACCCGTGTTGCGCTCTTCGAACAGAATGTCATCGACGCCCAGCGTACGCATGTTGGCACTGCCGGCCAGCGCATTGATCCCCTGGGAGCCCGCACTGTTGCCGCGTGTGACATCCACGCCGACCAGGAAGTTCGGATCGATCAGGGCACCTGCGCCGCTGTTGGCTCCATTGCCGTGGTAGCCGGCTGGGGCGACGCCAAAAAAGGTCTGGGTCACGCCATCGATCATGGTGTTGACCCGCCCCAGGCCGCTCATGCCGCGGATGTTGACGCTGACGGCAGCCTGCAGCGGATCGAGCTGGGTATAAGTGCCGGCCATGCTGCGCAAGGTGGCATCCAGGCTCTGCAGGTTCTGGTTGAGCGTGCGTGTGCTGTGGGCACCGGCAGTTTCATAGGTGCCCGTCACGGTCAGGGTATCCATGCGTGCCACGTTATTGCGCTGGATGGTGTTCGTACGTTGCAGCATGAAGCCGTTGTGCTGCGTGGCGACGGCATACAGCCCGGTGTTCGCCAGCAATGCCGTGAGTGCCGCTTCGGGATTGCTGTAGCGACCCTGCAGACCTGGGCTCTGTTTGCCTGCAACCATGTCGCTGGGATAGGTCAGCAGAAGGCCAGTCTGTCTGCCGAAGGTGTTGAGTACCTGATCCAGCGGGCCTGCTGCCAGGTCGAGCGTGAGGGCGGCATGGCGGGTTTCTGTCGTGGTGGCATCAGACGCGGTGGTTTGCGCGACGGTTGTCAGGGGGACCAGCAGGAGCATGGCTTGCAGCACGGCACGGTGCAGCGATGAAGCGCGAAGAGGGATGGGGCGCAAAGGTTGGCAGGGCGAGGCACTCAAGGGACGGCTCATATGGAATCGGATCGATGTTTTCAGGGTTTACCCATTCCATGTCGCACGAAATAAAAAAACAGACCATTTGCATCTGCGTTTTCATGAAAGATAGAGCGTACGCGTTGTCCAGATCAGACCGCGGCGTTGATCCTCGACCCTGAGGTGGAGCATTCTGGCCAGGCTGTAGATGGCATCTTCTGGCGCAGCCAGCGGATAGGAGCCCGATAGTCGCAGATCGGCCAGCGCAGGGGCGCAGTCCAGTTCAAACGGGGCGTAGGCACCCAGTTCGCGCAGCAGGTCGGCCAATCGCATGTCGCGAGCCAGCAGGATGCCATCGGGCCAACTGGCCCGGCCGGCATCGGCAGGCTGGCGAAGATCGTAACGATCAGGATGCATCACGCTCTGCTCGCCGCTCTCCAGGATATAAGGCTGGGCGCTCGTATTGTCTGCCTGACTGGCCTGCAGTCTGACCCGACCTTCGAAGACCGATACCTGGGTGGCTGGAGGAGGTGTTGTTGCTGCGCTCGGCAGCAGGCGAACCGAGTAGCGTGTGCCCAGCGCCTGGGCCAGACCATGTCGAGTGCGCACCATGAATGGACGGAGGTCGCCGGTAGCGTGTCCTGTCTCCACGAAAATCTCGCCGGCCAGAAGATCGATGACACGCATCTGGTCGTCGTAGTGGATATTCAAGGCCGTGTCTGGTGCCAGGGTCAATGTCGTGTCATCTTCCAGATGTCTTTGCCGCTGTTCGCCTTTGCGGGTGCGCTCCTGGGCCAGCAGGCGCTGGCCTGGCTGGTTGTCATAGGCCAGCCAGCTGAGGCCGCCACTCAGCAGTAGGGCCAGTGAGCCGGCCATGGCGCGTCGGCGCGGATTGGCGGGCCGGGTGAGCAGGGCATTGCGTGCTGCGCCTGCCGAGGCCGGCGCGGTATGCTGAATGCCTTGCAGGCGGCCGTGCAACGTGGCGATGCGTTGCCAGGCCTGGGCGTGTGCAGGATTGGCATCGTGCCAGGCCTGCCACTCCCTGAGCAGGCTGGCGCTGCCAGGGTTTTCCTGCAAGGCAAGCAGCCACTGGATGGCCTGCTCTGCAACGGCGTGTGATGTGGTCATGCTGACTGGTCAAAATAACATTGCATGGCGGCACGCATCAGATAGCGCTTGACCGTGGTCAGGGAGATGCCCATCACGGCGGCAATCTCCGCCTGCTTCAGTCCGTCCAGTTGACTCAGCAGGAAGGCCTGCCGGACAGCCTGGGGCAAGCCCTGCAACAGTTGATCGACTTCGTGCAGGGTTTCCAGAAGGATGGAATGGGCTTCGGGAGACAGCGCCAATGGCACGGGTTGTTGCGCCAGGGCATCCAGGTAGGCGCGCTCCAGTTGCTCACGGCGCCAGTGGCTGGCCAGCACGCGCTGGGCAATGGTTGTCAGCAGTGCACGCGGTTCCTTGATGGGGGTTGGGTCGCTGCGCGACAGCAGGCGCACGAAGACATCCTGGACGATATCCGACGCGCAATGGATGTCTCCCAGCTTGCGCCCCAGCCATGATTTCAGCCAGGGTTGATGTGCCTGGTAGATCTGTTCGATATCAGGAGGTGGAGCGGGAGAAGCCATGCGATGCAATCGTGAGACGGGCGTCGTTCCAGTTTTTGCTTGACGCGCTATTGATAGTGGAATTTTAATGCAAATGAGAATGCAATATAATTATATTTTTGAATTGGTAAAAAAATGATCTCGCGCCTGTTGTCGTTCCTTGTGCTGACCTCTTTGCTGGCAGCCTGTCAGCATGCGCCTGATCCCCGACAGCATCAGGTCGTATTGCAGCAGGCCGTGGCCCAGGGATATGTCGTGCGCCTGGCCGATGGTGCCCGCCTGAGCCCGGACGCATTGCTGTCCGAGCTGGCGGCTGCCCAGGTACTGATCGTGGGCGAAGATCATGACAATCTCCGGCACCACCAGATCGAGGAGTGGCTGGTGCGTACGCTGCCTGAGCAGCGCCCGGCAGGCAGCTATGTGCTGGAAATGGCACGGCCCTCCCAGCAGTCTGCCCTGAATGAACTGCAACACGAGTTGCAGACACAACCGGTATCGGCTGCCGGAACCCTGCGGCGTCGGCTGGATTGGCAGGATGGCTGGCCCTGGCCGCTTTACGGCAACCTGGTTATTGCGCTGCTCAGCCAGCCACAGCCCGTGCTTGCCGGTAATTTCGACACGGATGAGATGCGCCAGATCATGGCGCGGCAAACGCGACCCCAGGGTGCACTGAGCGAACGGCCTGCGGTGGCTGACACGCTGGCAGGGTATATCGGTGGCAGCCATGCCGGAATCGAGAAACAGATGCCCGGCATGATTGCCGTGCAGATGTGGCGGGATCGTCGCATGGCGGACACGCTGATCGCTGCACCCAAACCCAGCGTGCTGTTTGCCGGCAACATCCATGCGCTCAAGGATGTAGGGGTTGCCATGCACCTGCGCGATCAATGGCCGGATCAGCCCGAGTCGGCGGTCAGGGTATTGCTGCTCCTGACCCAGGAGTCCGACGCCGATACCTCGCATGCGGATTATCTGTGGATCACCGGCTGACGCGCAGCACTTGCCTGCCATACCTGAATTACCTCAACCAAAAGCTGTATTACTTCAATGACGACCCATCATCTTTCATCGCATCGCCTGTCCAATCCTCTCAAGGGGGCGCTGACGGCGGGCCTGGCCTGCCTGCTGGCGCTGTCCTCGGCTTTCGGGGCATCGCCGCCTGTCTCCGACAAGGATCGCTTCTGGATGCGCACTAATTATCTGCAGGAGCCGGAGGAGGGGGTGTATGAATTGCAGTTCAACGCACCGACAGGCGCGGTTTTCGGGGCAGCGATCGACCGGGTGCGGCGAGGTGAGAACCGGGGCTATCTGTATGCCTTCGATGGTGAAACCATGCAGATCAAGGGGCGCTACGAAATGCCATACCGGGCCTTTTCTCTGGCACAGGATGGTGCCGGGAAATGGCTGTACGTGGGGCATACCCAGGCGGCTTCGCTGCGCGTCAGCCGGGTATCGCCGCAAGATGGCAAGGTGGCTGTGACCAGCGAGCGCCTGCATGTCGAGCCCAGCGCACCCCAGGATGAGCATCTGCGTCACATGGTCTACAACGACAGGACCGGCGAGCTGTTCGTGGCCTATATAGGCAAGGTTGGCGAAGGAGAGTCTCGGCAATCGGTCTATCGGCTGCTGGTGCTAGATGGCCAGACGCTGCAGCTCAAGGGCGAGGTCGAGGGTGCGTTCCCATCGGTGGGGTATGCACTGACACTGGACCCCGTTTCCCAGCATCTCTATACCGCCGGCCGTGACTATATCAACGAGATCGACCCGGTCAGCCGTCAGGTGATTCGCCATATTTCGCTGGATCAGACCCAGCCCCGCATCAATAACCTGGTGGGCTTGGCGGTCGATGCGCAGGGTGGGCGCATCTTTGCCTCGCAGTTCATTCACCAGCCCGATGATGAGAACGAAGGCGAACAGGATGGCCTGTATGTATTCGACCTGAAAACCGGTGCGCAGACTGCTTTCGTGCCGACAGGCGAGGGCGCGGTCACGCTGGCCTACAACCGCAAGCATGACGAGATATATGTCAGTAATTTCTTTGGCGGCACGATTGGCGTAGTCGATGGCAAGACGTATCAGCTCACCAAGCGCATTCCGGGCCATGTCTTTCCTAACATGATGGCGCAGTCTGCCGATGGCGACGCACTGTATGTCGGCCTCAAGCAGGGATTCAGCAAGCAGTGGAATCCGGAAGAGTTCGTCGAGGGCGCACGGGAGCAGGTGCTGCGCATTTCCCTGGACCGGGATCAGCCGGCCGCGGCGGTTGGCCACTGAGAGAGGCAATTAACGGTTTTTGATGTTGCTGGCTGTATTTGGCCTTGCCTGATGCAGTCAGGCTGGATAGACTGAAATTCCTGTTTACGTCAATGACTAGGAGAAATGCCATGATGCAGAAAATTGCCAAGAAAACCGGTCTTGTCATGCTGTTGTGTGCGACTGTATTGGCGGCAGGCTGCAATACCGTATCCGGCGTGGGCAAGGATATCGAGCGTGGTGGTGAGGCGATCCAGGGCGCAGCAGAGAAATAAGGCGCGGGCTGGTCGCTGACATTGAGTGTTGCCAGCCGCTTTACAATTCCACGCAGCCCGCTGGCCGGCTTGTCCGGTCAGCGGGCTCTTTTTTGCGTAAAATCGGGGTTTGGCCGCGTTGCGCGGCACCGGATTTCATCCATTCATCTTCGGAGAGTTCTTCATGGCCCTCGTTTCCATGCGTCAGCTGCTGGATCACGCCGCTGAACACGGCTACGGCATTCCCGCGTTCAACGTCAACAACCTGGAGCAGGTCCAGGCCATCATGGAGGCTGCCCACGAGACCGACAGCCCGGTGATCATGCAGGCTTCGGCCGGTGCGCGCAAATATGCCGGCGAGGAGTTCCTCAGGCATCTGATCCAGGCCGCCGTCGAGTCGTATCCCCATATCCCCGTGGTCATGCACCAGGATCACGGCCAGTCGCCAGCCGTGTGCCAGGGCGCGATCGACCTGGGCTTTTCCAGCGTGATGATGGATGGCTCCCTCAAGGAAGACGGCAAGACCATCGCCGACTACGAATACAACGTCGAAGTGACCCGCACGGTGGTCGAGGCTGCCCATCGCCAGGGCGTGACCGTTGAAGGTGAACTGGGCTGCCTGGGTTCGCTCGAAACCATGCAGGGCGACAAGGAAGACGGCCACGGTGCCGAGGGCACGCTGTCGATGGAGCAACTGTTGACCGACCCCGAGCAGGCCGCCGATTTCGTGCGCCGCACCCAGCTCGATGCGCTGGCCATTGCCATCGGTACCAGTCACGGTGCCTACAAGTTCACCCGCAAGCCCACCGGCGATATCCTGTCGATCAAGCGCGTCAAGGAAATCCACGCACGCCTGCCCAATACCCACCTGGTGATGCACGGCAGCTCCAGCGTGCCGCAGGATCTGCTGGCCGAGATCCGCGAGTTCGGTGGCGACATGAAGGAAACCTACGGCGTGCCGGTCGAGGAAATCCAGGAAGCCATCAAGTACGGCGTGCGCAAGATCAACATCGATACCGATATCCGCCTGGCGATGACCGCCGCCGTGCGTCGTTTCCTGTTCGAGAACCCCTCCAAGTTCGATCCGCGCGAATTCCTCAAGCCGGCTCGACTGGCTGCCAAGAAGCTGTGCATCGAACGCTATCAGCAGTTCGGCACCGCCGGCCATGCCGCCAGCATCAAGCCGATCAGCCTCGACGAGATCGCACGCCAGTACGCCTCCGGCGCGCTGAAGCAGCAGGTGCAGTAACTCCGCAGCCGTGCTTGCGTCACGGATGGCACCCGTCATTCACGATGCAGGCGCGGCAGCTTCTGTCCCGCACTGTGGGCAGATGATCCGAACTTTCCACTTTCCCGGTGAACCGACGTGACCTCCGCTTTGCATCAATCCAGTATCCAGTCCTTGCCGCTGCTTGGCCGCGGCAAGGTGCGCGACATCTATGCCGTCGGCGACGACAAGCTGCTCGTGATCGCGACCGATCGCATTTCCGCATTCGACGTGATCCTGGATGATCCGATTCCCGGCAAGGGTGAGGTTCTGACCGGCCTGACCGAGTTCTGGCTGCGCAAGCTGGCCCATGTGGTGCCCAATCACTCCACTGACGTGCAGCCCGAAGACGTGGTCACGGCAGCCGAGCGTGATCAGGTGCGTGGCCGTGCCGTCGTGGTCAAGCGTCTCAAGCCGATCTTGGTCGAAGCCGTGGCACGCGGCTACATCATCGGCTCCGGCTGGAAGGATTATCAGGCCACGGGTGCCGTGTGCGGCATCACGTTGCCGGCCGGCCTGCAGCAGGCCGGCAAGCTGCCGGAACCGATCTTCACGCCGGCGGCCAAGGCAGAACTGGGCGAGCATGACGAAAACGTCGATTTCGACTATGTACGCAACGCCGTTGGCGACGAACTGGCAGGCCGCCTGCGCGATCTCACGTTGCAACTCTATCGCGAAGCAGCCGATTTCGCCGCCACCAAGGGTATCCTGATCGCTGACACCAAGTTCGAGTTCGGCCTGGATGACCAGGGTGTGCTGCACCTGATGGACGAGGTCCTCACGCCGGACTCGTCCCGTTTCTGGCCGGCCGATGGCTACCGCGAGGGGATCAGCCCACCGTCGTTCGACAAGCAGTTTGTGCGCGACTGGCTCGAGACCCAGGTCTGGGACAAGACGCCGCCGGCTCCGCGCCTGCCTGCCGAGGTGTTGGAAAAAACCGCTGCCAAATACCGTGAGGCGCTCGAGCGCCTGACTGCCTGAGTCGCAAGGAGCATATGCAGATGATTCAGCAGGCACACAGACACGAAAGCCCCGTGGTCGGGGTGGTGATGGGTTCTTCGAGCGACTGGGACGTGATGCAGCATGCCATCCGCATCCTGGCGGATTTCGGCGTACCCTACGAGGCACAGGTGGTCTCCGCGCACCGCATGCCGGCCGAAATGGCCGAGTATGGCGATCAGGCTGCGGCACGCGGCCTGCGTGCCATCATTGCCGGGGCGGGTGGTGCAGCTCACCTGCCGGGTATGCTGGCAGCCTTTACCGAGGTGCCGGTGTTCGGCGTGCCGGTGCCGTCGCGTTACCTGCGCGGTGAGGATTCGCTGCTGTCCATCGTGCAGATGCCCAAAGGCGTGCCGGTGGCGACGTTCGCCATTGGCGAGGCGGGCGCGGCCAATGCCGCCCTGCATGTGATTGCCAACCTGGCGACGACCGATGCCGCGCTGCGCGAAAAGCTGCGTGCCTTCCGCGCACGCCAGAATGAAGTGGCGCGCGGCATGAATCTGCCGCCGCTCGACTGACAGGAAACCGCATGACTGTATCGCGCACTTTCCCTTATCTCGTGCCCGGCCAGTGGCTGGGTGTGTTGGGCGGTGGCCAACTGGGCCGCATGTTCTGCCAGGCAGCCCAGGACCTGGGCTACCAGGTGGCCGTGCTCGACCCGGCAGCCCAGGGGCCGGCAGCCGCCGTGGCAGACCGTCACCTGCAGGCCGCGTACGATGACGAGGCTGCTCTGGCCCAGCTTGCCGGTCTGTGCAAGGCGGTGACGACCGAGTTCGAGAATGTACCGGCAGACAGTTTGCGCGTGCTGGCCGAGGTCAGTGCCGTCAGCCCGTCGGGCGATGCCGTGGCCGTCGTGCAGGATCGCATTGCCGAAAAAACTTTCATTTCTTCTCAGGGTATCCCCGTGGCTCCCTGGACAGCCATCCGCAGCGAAGCCGATCTCGATGCTGCGCCTGATGCGCTGTTTCCAGGAATTCTCAAGGTGGCGCGCCTGGGTTATGACGGCAAGGGACAGGCCCATGTCGTCAATCGCCAGGAGGCACTGGCTGCGTTGGCCGCTTTTGATGGTGCCGCCTGTGTGCTGGAAGCCCTGCAGCCGCTCGACTACGAGATTTCCGTCGTGCTGGCGCGTGGCCATGATGGCGAGATCCGGATTTTTCCGGCAGCGCGCAACGAGCATCGCAACGGTATCCTGGCCGTATCCGAAGTCGGGGCCAGCCTTGATCCGGCGATTCAGGCGCAGGCGCATGAAGCCGCTCGTGCTCTGGCACAGGGACTGGATTATCGTGGTGTACTCTGCATCGAGTTCTTCGTGCTGCAGGACGGTCGGTTGCTGGTCAATGAGATCGCGCCGCGTCCACACAACAGCGGTCACTACACTATGGATGCCTGTCTGACCAGTCAGTTCGAGCAGCAGGCACGGGTGATGGCAGGCTTGCCGTTGGGCGATACCAGCATGACCGGTGCGGCCATCATGCTCAATCTGCTGGGTGACATCTGGTTCGATCCCGAAACCGACGCAGTGCGCGAGCCTGACTGGCGTACCGTGCTGGCGATTCCTGGGGCCAAGCTGCACCTGTACGGCAAGCGTGATGCCCGCAAGGGCCGCAAGATGGGCCACGTCAACTGCGTGGCACCCACGCTTGAACAGGCACGCGCCGCCGCTGCTGCCGCAGCGCGTGCGCTGGGCATTGCCTACGATCCGGCCTGATGGATACGCGGTCGTCCCTGATGTCGGCGGGTGGTGTTTCTGGGTATCCGGATGCGGTCGCCATCGAGACGGCCGCCGCGCAGTTGCAGGCTGGCCGGCTGGTCGCCTTTCCGACTGAAACCGTCTATGGCCTCGGGGCCGATGCCGAGAACCCACAGGCGGTGGCGGCCATTTATGCCGCCAAGGGCCGGCCATCCAACCACCCCGTGATTGCGCACCTGGCACCGGGAGCCGACCTCGACTACTGGGCTGCCCATATGCCGAGTCAGGCACGCAGCCTGATCGCGGCATTCTGGCCGGGGCCATTGACTCTGATCCTCAAGCGTGCCACGCATATCGATCCGGCCATCAGCGGTGGTCAGGACAGCATTGGATTACGCTGCCCGGCCCACCCGGTGGCCCAGGCGCTGATCGCAGCGTTCGCGGCACAGCGTAGCGGCGGGCAGGGCGGCGTGGCCGCACCGTCGGCCAATCGCTTCGGCCATGTCTCTCCTACACTGGCACGCCATGTGCTGGAAGAGTTTGCGCCCGAGGTGGCCAGCGGACAGATCCAGGTGCTGGATGGCGGGCCGACCGAGGTTGGCATCGAATCGACCATCCTCGATCTGTCGCGGGTGCATCTGGGAGGGCGTCCTGTGCTGCTGCGGCCGGGTGGCATCAGCGCCGGGCAACTGGAACAGGTGCTGGGTGAGGCGGTATTGCCGCCCGATGTCGATGCACCGCGTGCGTCCGGCACCCTCAAGGCGCACTATGCACCGGGCACGCCGTTTCGGCTGTTGCCGCTTGATGCGATCCTGCATCTTCTGGCGAATCAGGCGGGTGGTCGTTGTGTGGTGGCTTCGCATAGCTGTCCCGTGGCCCCCGTGTTGCCTTCTGGTGGGGCAGTGTTCTGGCAAGCCATGCCGACCGATGCCGATGCCTATGCACACGTGCTCTATGCTCGCATGCGCGAGTGGGATGTGCTGGGTGTGGATGTCATCCTGCTCGAAACACCTCCCGAAGAGGCCCGTTGGGCTGGGGTGCGTGATCGCGTGCAGCGGGCGGCAGCGGCTTTTCCTTCGGACTGGCAAGCGTAGCGCGGTCAGTAGTCCGGCAGCTTCAGCCCGAAATGCGTCGGCTGGAATGCTTTTTCCACGACAAAGTCGAAGAAGTCCTGATGGGTGGGCTCAGGCTGTGCATCCGAGGATGAATCATAAAAATAGACAGCGTTCGAATAGCTGCTGTCATCGCTTACAAAGCCATAGTAGCCGCCCGTTTCATCATCGCTGAACGGAAAGAAATTGGGCGGCATGGTGATGCCTTGCAGGACAAGGTTGCCGTTCTCGCTGCGTGAAATGCACCAGCCGTTGAGCGGACTGAGGGAGTACAGGTTCAGGAATGCGAAGTAGCCTGCCTTGTATGTGCTGGCAAAGTAGGCGTACTGATCCGGCAATCGCTTGCCAATGGTTTTTTCCGTGTCGCTGATGTCTTCAGCCGTGGCAAGATGCGCGTCCTCTGTCAGGAACCAGTTTGGTTTCTGGCTGCGAACATAGTCGACTGTTTCCTTGAATTGCCCGGTATTCATTGTGTGCTTCAGTTGAAAGCGCCAAGTTACGGTTTTTTGATTTCCTGGCGCAATTTCTCTGCGGATACTTTGATTGTTTTTCCATTTTCAACCAAAACAATGGCAGTGTTTGTCTGTATGGCAGCATGCCTAGCCAGGATGCCTGCAAGAATTATCGTATAGCGGTGTTCGCGTGTAAAATTCTATGGTTTTAAGAATCAAGAACAAAAAAGGGAACCATTCTCAATTTTGAATGTCCCTATCTATCCGTAGCAAGCAGACCGAAGGGGCGTAGCAAAATATTCCCGTCGCGTCGCCCGATTGTCCTTCGCTTCTGTCATGGCCTCTTTCTCTTCTTCCCGAACCAAGATTCTTTGCGCCGTTGCGGCGCTCCTCGTTGCAGGCGGCCTCTATGCCTGGCTGTCCGGCCCGCAAGAGGCTGCCGGTCCTTCTCGCTATGCCGGACCGGTGGCCGTCAGCGTGGTGCTGGCCGAGCAGCAGGATTTTCCACTGGTTCTGCATGCGCTCGGTACGGTTACACCGCTCAATACGGTGGTGGTACGCAGCCGGGTCGAAGGTGAGCTGGTCGAACTGCCTTTCAAGGAAGGGCAGGCGGTCGAGGCCGGTACCTTGCTGGCACGGATAGACCCGCGCCCGTACGAGGTGAAACTGGCCCAGGCGCTGGGGCAGCAGCAGCAGAACCAGGCGCAATTGCGCAATGCGCAGGCCGATCTCAAGCGCTATCAGACCCTTTTCAGCCAGGATTCGATCGCCCGCCAGCAACTGGAAAGCCAGGAAGCGCTGGTGCGTCAGTACAGTGGTACGGCGCGCAGCGACCAGGCTGCCGTCGATGAGGCACGCCTGCAGCTCGGCTATACCCGCATCGAGGCACCGATCAGCGGCCGCCTGGGCTTGCGCAAGGTCGATATCGGCAACCTGGTGCGGGCCGGTGATGAAGGCGGTCTGGTCACAATTACCCAGATGCAGCCGATTTCGGTGTTGTTCAGCCTGCCGGAGACACAACTCCAGGAAGTATTGCCGCCGCTGCGTCGCGGTGAGGCTTTGAGGGTCGAGGCCTGGGATCGGAGCGAAAACAGCCTGCTGGCGACTGGCACGCTGCGCACGATCGACAACCAGATCGATACGACCACTGGCACGGTACGTTTGCGGGCCGAATTCGACAATACCGACGAGGCGCTCTTTCCCAATCAGTTCGTTAACGTGCGGCTGCAGGTACGCAACATCGCGGGCGTGATTGCTGTGGCCGAGGATGCCATCCAGTACGGATCGCGGGGAACCTATGTCTATATTGCCGGGGACGACAGCAAATCGTATATGCGGCAGGTTCGCCTCGGGCCGATGTCGCAGGGCCAGATTGTCGTGGAGGATGGGCTCAAGCCCGGCGAGCGCGTCATCCTCGAAGGGCTGGATCGCCTGCGCGAAGGTCGAGAGGTGGAAATCATAGGCAATGCAGCAGATCCGGGTGAGGCCAATCTTGATCCTGATGCGGGATCCGCGGCATCGGCGGATGCATTGCCTGGCAGCCAGGCTGCCGCTCAGGCAGGTGCAGCAGCGCCGGCACCATGAACCTGTCACGGCTTTTCATCCATCGTCCGGTGGCCACCATGTTGCTCATGGTGGCGTTGCTGCTGTCCGGCATCATGGCCTGGCGGTTGCTGCCTGTGGCGGCACTGCCGCAGGTCGATTACCCCATCATTCAGGTGTTTACGCACTACCCGGGGGCCAGCCCGTCGGTTGCGGCCAGTGCCATCACGGCACCGCTGGAGCGGCGTTTCGGTCAGATTCCCGGTCTGAAGCAGATGTCGTCGGCCAGCTCGGGCGGAGCCTCGGTGCTGACACTGCAGTTTGCGCTGGATATCCCCATGAGCGTGGCCGAGCAGGAGGTGCAGGCGGCCATCAGCGCCGCCGGCAGCCTGTTGCCGGATGATTTGCCGACGCCGCCGGTATATCGCAAGGTCAATCCGGCCGATGTGCCCATCATGACACTGGCCATCACCTCCGAGAGTCTGCCGCTGCACGAAGTGTACGATCTGGTGGACTCCCTGCTGGCGCAGCGATTGGCACAGATTTCCGGTGTCGGCATGGTGAGTCTGGCAGGAGGGCAGCGTCCGGCAGTCCGCATTCAGATCAATCCCCTTGCCCTGGCTGCGCATGGACTGAGCCTGGATAGCGTGCGGCAGGCGGTGGCCAATGCCAACGTCAACCAGCCCAAGGGCAGTTTTGATGGCGAGGTGCGCAGCGTCATCCTGGATGCCAATGACCAGTTGCGCACGCTCGACGAATACCGCGACCTGATCGTGGCCTGGCGCGACAATGCACCGATCCGGCTGGGACAGGTCGCCGAGGTGGCGCGGGGCGGCGAGGATCGACGGCTGGCCGCCTGGGTAGGGGATGTACCCGCCGTGCTGGTCAATATCCAGCGCCAGCCCGGAGCCAACGTCATCGATGTGGTGGACCGGGTGCAGGCCTTGCTGCCGCAACTGTCTGCCACCTTGCCGGCGTCGCTGGACGTGGCCGTGCTGACCGACCGTACCGTCAGCATCCGGGCTTCCATCCGGGGCGTGCAGATCGAGCTGCTGTTTGCCGTGGCACTGGTGGTGCTGGTGACTTTCATGTTCCTGCGCGACCTGCGTGCCACGCTGATACCCAGCCTGGCCGTGCCGCTGTCGCTGATCGGCACGTTTGGCGTGATGTATCTGGCGGGATTTTCGGTCAACAACCTGACCCTGATGGCCTTGACCATTGCTGCCGGCTTCGTGGTGGATGACGCGATTGTCATGGTGGAAAACATTGCCCGCTACCGGGAACAGGGACATTCACCGATGCAGGCGGCAATCAAGGGAGCCGGACAGATCGGTTTTACGCTGGTGTCGCTGACCCTGTCGCTGATTGCGGTCTTGATACCGCTGCTGTTCATGGGCGACGTGGTGGGCCGGCTGTTCCGGGAGTTTGCCATTACGCTGGCCGTGGCAATTTTCATTTCCCTGCTGATTTCCCTGAGTCTGACGCCGATGCTTTGTGCCCGCATGCTGCCCGACCTGTCGCAGCAGCATGGCAGGAAGGGGCTGCTCGACCGTGTGATCGAGCGCTATGCGTCGGGCCTGCAATGGGTGCTGCGTCACCAGACCCTGACATTGCTGACCATGCTGGGTACGCTGCTGCTGACGGCGTTGCTGTACCTGCTCGTGCCGAAGGGATTTTTCCCGGTGCAGGATAGTGGTGTGCTGCAAGGGGTGACCGAGGCACCGCAGCATATTTCCTTCCAGGCCATGGCACGTCGCCAGCAGGCGTTGGCGGCGGCTCTGGCCGAAGATCAGGATATCGACTCGGTGTCGTCTTTCATCGGGGTGGATGGGGTCAATGCTACGCTCAACAGCGGCCGCATCATGATCAATCTGAAACCGATTGCCGAGCGCAGCGTGGCCCTGCCCGAAATCCTGTCGCGTCTGCAGTCGCGTGCCGCCGATGTGGCCGAGATGGATCTCTATCTGCAACCGGTGCAGGAGCTGACCATCGAGGATCGTGTCAGCCGCACGCAGTTTCTGTTCACACTGACCTCGCCTGATCAGACCTTGCTGGAAGAATGGGTGCCGCGTGCGCTGGTGGCGCTGGCGGGCCAGGATGCGCTGCGCGATGTTGCCAGCGATATGCAGGCGGGCGGCATGCAGGCGTTCCTGGAGGTGGATCGGGATGCGGCGGGGCGACTGGGCGTGACCATGGCGGATATCGACAATGCGCTCTACAGTGCCTATGGTCAGCGCCAGATTTCCACGCTCTTTACGCAGGCCAACCAGTACCGTGTCGTACTGGAGGTCGATCCGCGCTTTGCGACCGAACCCGGTGCGCTGGAGCGGCTGCATGTGCGCCGCGACAGTGGCGAGCTGGTACCGCTGTCTGCATTGGCGCGGATCAGCGAACGCCCTACGGCATTGCTGATCAACCATGTGGGGCAGTTCCCGTCGGCCACGATTTCCTTCAATCTGGCACCGGGGGCCTCGCTGGGCGATGCGGTTGCGCAGATCGATGCCACGCTGGCTGAAATCGGCCTGCCCGCCAGTATCGAAATGCGCTACCAGGGGGCAGCTCAGGCGTTCCAGGCATCGCTGTCGAACACGCTGTGGCTGATTCTGGCAGCAGTGATCACCATGTATATCGTGCTGGGTATCCTGTACGAAAGCACCATTCACCCGGTCACCATCCTGTCCACATTGCCGTCGGCCACGGTCGGGGCGCTGCTGGCGCTGTTGATCAGTGGCAAGCCGCTGGATCTGGTGGCAGTGATCGGTATCATTCTGCTGATTGGACTGGTCAAGAAGAACGGCATCATGATGGTGGACTTCGCTCTTGATGCCGAACGACGTCAGGGCATGGCACCGCAGGAGGCTATCTACCAGGCGGCGCTGTTGCGTTTCCGGCCTATCCTGATGACGACGCTGGCGGCGCTGTTCGGCGCGATTCCGCTGATGCTGGCGTCGGGCTCGGGTGCCGAATTGCGGCAGCCGCTGGGCTGGGTCATGGTGGGTGGCCTGCTGGTCAGCCAGGTGTTGACGCTGTTTACCACGCCGGTGGTGTATCTGTTCTTTGACCGCTTGAGTCGTCGGCGCAGTGCGTCGCCGGCAGCGGATGCCGGGACTGGCGGGGGTGAGCCGGCAGCCGTGGTCGAGACCCGGAGAGACTGATGTTGCGCCTGTTCATCCACCGGCCGGTGGCCAGTTGCTTGCTGGCACTGGGCATCATGCTGGTCGGTCTGCTGGCATGGCGTCTGATGCCGATTGCGCCCTTGCCACAGGTGGATTTCCCGACCATTGAAGTGTCGGCCGACCTGCCCGGTGCCAGTCCCGAAAGCATGGCGAGTACAGTGGCGGCTCCACTGGAGCGGGCGCTGGGCAGCATTGCGGGCGTGACATCGATGACCTCTTCCAGCAACCAGGGGTCGACCGGCATCACGCTGGAGTTCGAACTCGATCGCAATATCCACGAAGCGGCCCGTGATGTGCAGGCGGCCATCAATGCCGCGCGGGGCGAACTGCCTGCCGGGATGCCGGGCGATCCGACCTATCGCAAGGTCAATCCGTCCGATACACCCATCATGGCAATCGCCCTGAGTTCTCCGGATCGCACACCCGGCGAGCTGTATGACATTGCCTCGACGGTGCTGGCGCAGAAACTGGCCCAGATCGGTGGCGTGGGCGAGATCCGGGTGGGAGGCAGTTCGCTGCCTGCCGTGCGTGTACAACTCGATCCCAGGGCGCTGGCGCAGCGTGGCATCGCCCTTGACGAAGTCCGACAGGCCATCGCCGATACCAATACACTGACTCCGCGCGGCGATCTTGAGTCGGCACAGCGGCGCTGGTCGGTCGAGACCAACGACCAGTTGCGCAAGGCGGTCGATTATCTGCCGCTCATCGTGCGTCAGCGTGATGGCGCAGTGGTACGCCTGGGGGATGTGGCCACCGTCAGCGATTCGGTCGAGAATCGCTACAGCAGCGGTTTTCACAACGACCGGCCTGCCGTGGTGCTGCTGGTCAGTCGGCAATCCGGCTCCAATATCGTCAGCACCATCGACGAAATCTATGCTCAGTTGCCGGCCCTGCGCGCCCTGACGCCCGAGGATGTCGACCTGACCGTGGTGCTCGACCGTTCCGATAGCATCCGCGCCACGCTGCGCGATGCCTGGCTGACGCTGCTGATCGCGGTGGTGCTGGTGGTGCTGGTCGTGTGGGCATTCCTGGGTAGCCTGCGCGCGGCACTGATTCCCAGCCTGGCCATCCCGGTATCGTTGATTGGTGCCTTTGCCATCATGTACCTGTACGGTTTTTCGCTGAATAACCTGTCGCTGATGGCGCTGATCGTCGCGGCCGGGCTGGTGGTGGATGATGCCATCGTGGTGGTGGAAAACATTACCCGTCATATCGAACGCGGCGTGCCGCCGTTTCGTGCTGCCTTGCTGGGTACCCGCGAGGTCGGCTTTACGCTGCTGGCGATGAATCTGGCGCTGGCCGTGGTGTTCGTGTCTATTCTGTTCATGGGTGGGCTGGTCGAGCGCCTGTTCCGCGAGTTCTCGATTACGCTGGTGGGCGCGATGCTGCTGTCACTGGGTGTGTCGCTGACGCTCACGCCCAGCCTCAGCGCCCGACTGTTGCACCGCCGTCCCGAGACTGGATCGGCACGAGGCGGACTGGCAGACAGGGGACGACGGCTGATGCAGGCATTGCGGGAAGGCTATGGACGCAGCCTGGACTGGTGTCTCGGTCGTCTGTGGCTGGTACTGGCATTGCTGGTGGGCGTGATTGGTCTCAACATCTATCTGTATGTGGCGATTCCCAAGGGCTTTCTGCCTCCGCAGGATACCGGGCAATTGTCGGCCTTCGTGCGGGGCGATGACGGTTTTTCCTTCCAGGTCATGCAGCCCAAGGTCGAGACTTATCGGCGCATGCTGATGGCTGATCCTGCCGTGCAGGACGTGGTTGGCAGCAGTGGCGGCGAGATGGGGGGCAGCAATACCTTCATCCTGATCCGCCTCAAGCCGCTGGGCGAGCGTGGCGAGAGCGCGCAGGCCGTGGCCGACCGCCTGCGCGATCAGTCGCCGCAGATCCCGGGCGGTATGCTGTTCACACGCCTGGATCAGGATCTCAACCCACCGCATTCGTTCGGTTCGTCGGGCGATTACTCGCTGACCCTGCTGTCGGGGGATGCCACGCAGCTGCGTACCTGGGCACGCAAGGTATCGCAGGCCTTGCAGGATGTGCCTGAACTGGTGGATGTCGAGTCGTTTGGCGACGATGCTGCCAAGCAGGTGCTGTTGACCATCGACCGTGAGGCGGCGCAGCGGCTGGGCGTGGACATGCGTACGGTGGCATCGGTGCTGGGCAACTCGTTCAGCCAGCGTCAGGTTGCCACGCTCTATGATCGTCTCAACCAGTACCGTGTGGTCATGGAGCTGGACCCTCGCTATACGCAGAATCCGGATGAACTGGAGCGTGTGCAGGTGATGACGGCCGATGGTCAGTTGATCCCGCTCATGGCCTTCGCCCGCTACGAATACGGGGTGGTCAATGATCGTGTCTACCATGATGGCCAGTTTGCGGCTGTCGGCATCGATTTTTCACTGGCACCGGGCGTGCCGCTGCAGACAGGCCTGCAGGCACTCGACCGGGCACTGGCCGGGCTGATGTTGCCATTGGACGTGCATGCGCGGCTGGGCGGCGGCGCGGCAGACTTCCAGGACAGTGTCGGGGCGCAGCCCTGGCTGATCCTGGGTGTGGTGGTGGCCGTCTATCTGGTGCTGGGTATGCTGTATGAGAGCACGCTGCACCCGCTGACCATCCTGTCGACCTTGCCTTCGGCCGGGGTGGGGGCATTGCTGGCATTGCGCATGGCCGGGCTCGAATTCACGTTGATTGCGCTGCTGGGCTTGTTCCTGCTGATCGGGCTGGTCATGAAGAACGCCATCATGATGATCGACTTTGCGCTGGATGCGGAACGTCATCGCGGTCTGGCTCCTCGCCAGGCGATCTACGAGGCAGCCATGATGCGTGTGCGACCGATCCTCATGACCAACCTCGCAGGCCTGCTGGGGGCCGTGCCGCTGGTGCTCGGGTTGGGCTATGGGGCTGAAATGCGGCGGCCGCTGGGCATTGCCATCGTCGGCGGGCTGGCGGTCAGCCAGTTGCTGACCCTCTACACCACGCCGGTGGTGTACCTGCTGCTCGAACGGGCTCGTGCCCGCGTGAAACGCTGGCAGAGACAAGGAACACAGGAATGACGAAATCGTTTTCGACCGTACGATGCCAACTGGGCGTGCCACTGTTGGCCATGTTGCTGGCGGGATGCGCCATGGGGCCTGACTACGTGCGTCCCGATACGCCAGGCCAGACGCAGGCGGCCTTTGGGCAGCTTGATGGCTGGACACCGGCAGCAGGGCTGGTACGAGAGGTTGAGACGGACTGGTGGAAGGCATTCGGTGATGCCAGGCTGGATGCCTGGATGCCTGAAATCGAACTGTCCAACCAGACTCTGGCCCAGGCAGTGGCACGTGCGCGGCAGTCTGCTGCGCTGGCGGCTGCCGCCCAGGCAGACTTCTACCCGCAGGTCGGCAGCAATGCGTCCCTGACGCGTCAGGGAACGGCCAGTGGCGTGAATAATCAGTTTGGACTGTCGGCCAATGCGAGCTGGCTGCCGGACATATGGGGGCGCGTGAGTCGCCAGGTCGAGGCGGGCCGGGCAGACCTTGACGCCAGCCAGGCCGATCTGGCAGCGGTGAAACTGGCAATGCAACTGCAGTTGGCGCAGCAGGTGTTCGGTGTGCGCGTGCTGGATGCACAGAAGGTCGTGCTGGAGGGGGCGGTCCAGGCCTACCTGCGTTCGCTGCAACTGACGCAGAACCAGTACGAGGCCGGTCTGGTAGCACGCAGTGATGTGGTGCAGGCGCAGACTCAGCTGAAAGTGGCGCGGGTGCAATTGTCCGAGCTGGAATGGCAGCGGGCGCAGATGGAGCATGCCGTCTCGGTGTTGTTGGGGCGTACGCCGGGCGCGCTAGACTGGGCCGGCCAGCCGGGTTTCATGCCGTCACTGGCACCGGTGCCGACACTCGTGCCTTCGATCTGGCTGGCCAGCCGGCCCGATATCGTCGCGGCAGAACGCCGCGTGGCGGCTGCCAACGCGCGGATCGGCGTGGCGCAGACCGCCTGGTTTCCTGACCTGACGCTGGGTGGTTCGGGAGGCTGGCAGGGCAGCCGTGCCAGTCAGTGGCTGTCTGCACCCTACCGAATCTGGTCACTGGGGCCTGCGCTGGCGCTGACCCTGTTCGATGGCGGCAAGCGCAGCGCCGCGCTGGAGCAGGCTGAAGCGCAGTATGACGAGACCGTGGCCGCCTATCGCCAGAAAGTGCTGGATGCCTTTCGCGAGGTCGAGGACGCGCTGGCCGTACTGCGGGTGCTCGAGACCGAGGCGGGTCAGCAGGCGCAGGTGGTGGCGCTGGCCGAGGAGGGCGAGCGGCTGGTATACAACCGCTATCAGTCCGGCATGGTGTCGTTCCTGGAGGTCACGGTGGCGCAGAACACCACGCTGGCTGCGCAGCGCACGATGCTTGATCTGGAGGGACGGCGGCTGGATGCTGCCGTCAAGCTACTGGCGGCGTTGGGCGGGGGATGGCAGGGGTTGGACGATGCGCAGTCTGGACGTGTGACGCCGTAGGTTGCTGCTGTCACATTGAAATACTCGTTAAGGCCTTGTTTATGAAATCTGGAGATGAGTTTTTTATCGTCAATTCCGCTCCTGGAGAGCCGGGTGTTCCGTATTTTTTTGATAAAGACTGGATGCCTGATTTGCCGGATTGCTTTGCTGATTTTTACACCTCACCACTCGATGAGAGCATGTTTTCAGGTCGCTATGCGCTTCGGGCCAAAACGTATCAGTTGAACGGTGACTTTTTTATCGACGATCATCTGGCTTCGAGGCAGATGTGTGATATGTGTGCAAGGCTGGGTGTTGACTACATACAGATTCCTGTCGATGTCAGCCTGTATCGAGGCAAGGTTCCGGAGAAGAAGTATTTTCTCTTTTTCTTGAAAAAATACATTTCCATATTGGATGCAGATAAATCGATCTATACAATTTGCTCAGATTCCGAGGGTCTGGAGCACACGTACTACGATTCGATAGATCTTTTCAAGATCAGGGGTGGAGTGGTCGATAATCTGTTCTTTTGCAAGGAACTGATGATGCCGGTCTGTTCGGGTCTTTTTAAAGATGAATGCGAAAAGCTTGGTCTGACGGGATTTGCCTTTCAGCCCCTGGATGATACATATAGGTATTCAGCTTGGGAGGATCTGGATCTTGCTTGATCAGATTGGTTGAGTTAATTTTTATGAGAAGAATCAAGGGAGTGAAAGTGAAAATTTCATGGCTGGCCAGCCTTGCTGTGATGGCTGCTTTGGTTTCAGGATGCTCAATATGGCCGAATAATTCGTTTTTTAGTCCGCCCGCTGAAAAAGATGATTCACCATGGGTGCGTATCGTAGATAACACAGAGCAGACAAGCATCTACCAGACGTTAAACGGCACACGCATCGGCGGTCTTGTCCGTTCCAGCGAGTGGGTTTTGCAGAATACCCGGGATCGCGGAATGCCAAAAGTGTCTGGAGAAAAATACGATATTGACTACTACGAAACCCCATTGGAGCCAGGCCTTGAAACGGCAATTATCAATGTTTATGTTGAAGGCAAATACTCATGCCTTGTTGCCACGCGCTTTGTTCCAGAAAAAGGCAAAAAATATCAATTCCAGTTGGAAGCCGATACCTTGCGCTACCAGTGTCGCGTACAGGCCAGCGAGCTTGTGAAAGACAGTGATGGCCAGTGGAAGCTTGTGCCGCTGCAGAATGTTCACTACGGCGCGAAAGAGGGAAATGGTTGGCATCCGATGCACAGTGGGAGCTGATCATAGCGGTTTCCACCTGTTCCGGATCCCTGTCGAGGTCAGTCTGTTCGGGATTTTTTAAAGACGAGTCCGAGAAGCTTGGCCTGGCGGGATTGGCCTTTCAGCTTCTGGATGATACATAGGTATTTAACCTAGCATGAACGGGATCTTACTTGATCTGGCTGTGAACAAGAGGCAATCCTTTGGCGAGGATTGCTGTGTGGCTCCAGCGGATGCTGACCAAACTTTCTCTGGAAAAATTCCGAGCCTGATGAAGGGGGTCTACAAAGACGCCAGCCCGATGCTGACGGCACGCTTTGCCCGGTATGGACGCTGGGCGCATGCAACACATGGGCATTGGTTGAGCGTTGCCGATATGGAAACGCTATGGCAAGACGATATTCAGGACGAATTGCTTGATCAGATCAAGTTTCAGGCTGAGTGTCTGAAGACCGATTGGGACAATAATGTGTTTGGTTTGTTTCGGGAAGATCGCCTCTCGCTGTTCGCGGGGAGCGATATCGGCAATGAAGCCATATTCCTGCTGTGGCTGGATGGCTGCGATGAGCCTGAGCTGTGGGTCTATGACGCCAACGGCGAGTCCAGATATGCAAATCTGGAGGTTTATCTGGCGGCGTATCTGGCCGATGATGTGAGTGCTGCAAACGTTTCGTGGCGTCTTTGAGCAGGTGATCGGAAACCCTTAAAATTGAGCGAAAGCTACCGCTCTACCCGGAAAACTGCCAGGCAACGATTGTGGCTTCAACGTACCTGTCAGGATGCTGAAAAGCAAGGTCGTCAGATTTTGATCGAAATACTCCACATCCGGTGATCTGGCGGCAATGATGGCAGTGCCCCATGTGTTGCTATCGCGAGTGTTGGATACTGTCCAGAACAGATAGTCACCATTGTCTGTCAGGCCGATTGGTAACAGGCCATTTTCTGCGGGGTAAAGCGGGTACTTGAAATAATCTGGGTCTTCCTGGTTCAGAGACTCAAGATCGCCAAGGATCAGTGTTTTCTGCTTGAAGAAGTTAATGTCTTCATTGGCGGCAAATGGATTGAATATGGCGATGAAGTCGGCGATCCGGCCCGTACCGTAACTGTGAATGAATGCGAAATAATCTTCCGGAAAAGAGAGGTCGCCATCTATGCTGGGCCAGGTTTCGTTGTTTCCGGATTCGGATGGATGCCTGGGGGGCGGCATCAGTGCTGTCAGGCAAGAGATAGTCATGGTTTTTTGCAGTGCTGAATATCTGACGACAGATAATGGTCGATTTCAAGCTTCATGAATTGGCTGAAACGCATCTGCGTGCTGGCAATCTCACAGCCTTCCGTGTAGCAAAAGACCTCAGGGTCTGCATCTCTCTGAATGAAAAACAAGGATGTATAGCCTTGATGCATCAGAAATGCGAACAGCCGGGCGGGCAGTTGAACATGGTTTTCCTTCATCAACAGCCGAGTTTCTGCGTTGATGTCATGCAGGTGTGCATGAAAAAACCAGCTTTCAGTCTTGAAGTCTCCTGCCACAATGCCCATACGCTTCAGGAAAATCCTGTAAAACGCCGGCATTGCCCCATGCACATTTTCAAGCTCTTGCAGTTGTCGTTCCGTACACCCCGTTATTGGCATTCTCTTGAGGGTGAGCGTACTGGAAAGCCTGCGGAGCAGCTCTGCGAATGCCGTTTCCGGCATCGGCAGAGTCAGGCCACTATTCCGGACCAATCTGGACACCGTCGAGCACGGCCCACATTGCCCAGCCGTGCGCTGCTTGTTGGCACCATTCGGCCTCGCTCAACCCTTCGGAATTCTGTTTGATCGGCTGGCGTGTTTCGAGCAGGAATCCCTTGGCACCATAGGCCTGGGCGGCGTCTCCACCACTTTTGTCCGGCTGCCAGCGTTCCAGCGAGGCGGTCAGCGTGTTGGCATGCTCGATGCTTTCCTGAGTCAGATAGCCTTTGCGTACGCAGTAGGTGGCCAATCCCTGCATATTGCGCATGATGGCATAGGCTTCGGTGGCCGACTCTGGGTCGAGACTGTAAGCCTGTGCCGAGCCAGCAGGTATGGCAGCGACGATAAAGATGGCTGAAAGTAAGACCTGAATTTTTGAAATCATTGCTGTACTGCTTGAGGTCTTACCGGAATACCACCGTCCGATTGTCATTGAGCAGGATGCGATGCTCGACGTGGCGCCGCACGGCACGCGAGAGCACCAGCGACTCGATGTCGCTGCCCACGCGGGTCAGGTCTTCGGCACGCATAGTGTGATCCACGCGGGCAATGTCCTGCTCGATGATCGGGCCTTCGTCCAGGTCCGAGGTCACGTAGTGGGCCGTGGCACCGATGATCTTGACGCCGCGCTGCCAGGCCTGGTGGTAGGGGCGAGCGCCCTTGAAGCTCGGCAGGAAGCTGTGATGAATATTGATGGCCCGTCCGGTCAATGCGGTCGACATCTCGGCCGACAGGATCTGCATGTAGCGTGCCAGCACCACCAGGTCGATCTGTTCGCGCTCGACCAGATCCAGGATCTGGCGTTCTTGCTGGGGCTTGGTGTCGGGCGTGATCGGCAGGTGGTGAAAAGGAATGCCGTACGACTCGGCCAGTGCCGCATAGTCAGGATGGTTGGAGACAATGGCGGCAATGTCGGCCTTGAGCTGGCCGCTGTGGGCACGGAACAGCAGGTCGTTGAGGCAGTGCCCCTGCTTGCTGACCATGATGAGCAGGCGCGAGCGCCGGCTGTTGTCGTGAATCTGCCAGTTCATCTGCAGCGGGCCGGCCAGTTCCGCGAAGCGCTCGCGCAGCGTATCGATGCTGTGTGCCGAAGGCAGCGCAAAATGCACGCGCAGGAAAAAACGGCCGGTTTCCGTGTCGCCATACTGCTGCGCGTCGAGAATATTGCCTTCGTGCTGGTAGAGCAGACCTGATACGCGATACACGATACCCGTGGTATCCGGGCAGGACAGGGTCAGGACGAAGTCCTGGTTCGAAGCGGCTACATCGACAGGCTGGGACATGAAAAAAACCGGAAAGACAGAATTGGAAGACTAGCGTTCGGACGTGGCAGCCGGGATGGCCGGCGTGAGGTCGAACCCGCCGGCATGATACACCAGCGGCAATGATTCGTTGTGGCCGCAGTGCTCCACTTCGCCCACCAGAATCAGGTGATCACCTTCCGGGTAGCGGCTGCGGTTGCGGCACTCGAACCAGGCTGCGCTGTCGATGGCGGGCATGAATGTACCGCCCGGGGCCCGGTCTGCAGGCAGGTCGGCAAAGCGTCCCGCCATGTCGCCATAAGCGAAGCGTCCGGCCAGCTCAGGCTGGTCGGCGCGCAGGATCTGAATGACGTAGCGTTCGCATTGCAGGAACACGTCCAGTAGGCTGGATGTGTTGGACAGGCTCCACAGCACCAGCGGTGGCGTCAGCGAGACCGAATTGAAGGAGCTGATCGTCAGGCCGACAGGGGCCTGACCGGGCAACTGGGCGCAGACGATGGCCACGCCTGTCGGAAAGCGGCCCAGGGCCCTGCGGAAATAAGTCTGGTCGGAAGCGGTAGGGGAAACGGACATGTCTCTCTTAGGGGGCCAGGCGCTGGGTGGTCCAGCCACCCTGGCCGTTGGTGTGATAGACGATGCGGTCGTGCAGGCGCGACGGGCGGCCTTGCCAGAACTCGATCCGCTCGGGCAGCAGGCGATAACCACCCCAGTGGTCGGGGCAGGGGGGATGGTCACCGTACTGTTCTTCGAACTGTTGTACGCGATGCTCAAGTTCGCTGCGATCGCCAATGGGGCGACTCTGCTGCGAGGCCCAGGCACCGATGCGCGAACCCAGCGGACGACTGTGGAAATAGGTCTGGCTTTCTTCGCGTGAAACCTGTTCTGTCGTGCCTTCGATCAATACCTGGCGCTGTAGCGGCTGCCAGAAGAACGACAGGCTGGCCCGCGCATTGTGGGCCAGTTCATGGCCCTTGCGCGACTGGTAGTTGGTGTAGAACACGAAACCGCGCGCATCGTAATCCTTGATCAGGACGATACGGGCCGAGGGCTGTCCGCGCTCGTCGACCGTGGCCAGCGTCATGGCGTTGGGCTCGGGTACATCGCCTTGCAGGGCCTGCTTGAACCACAGGTCGAACTGGTCGAACGGCGTGGCAGCGAGGTCGGATTCCTGCAGGTTGAATTTATCGTAATCCTGACGCAGATCTGAGACTGACATGACGGGTTCCTGTCGAACGGCAAAATGCCAGTTTAATGCGGCTGCAACAGGTGCTGGGCGAAATTTTCCAGGCGCATGTCACGGATGCCGGCGGCACGCAGGGCCGAGGCCGTCTCGAGTACGTATTCGACGCAGGGACCATTGGTGCCGTGCGCCCGGCGCACGACAGCCAGCATGTGTTCATGCTGCAGGCCGCCGGCATAGCCGGGGTTGCGCCGGTCCATCAGGAATGCCAGTGCCTGTACGCGGCCTTCCGGGGTGTCGCAATGAATCCAGCGCGGGATATAGGCACCGGTGGACATTTCGCGTGCCCACAGTGGCGGGAAAACATCCGGCACGCTGTCGCCAGCGATCTTGAATACCATGCCACGGCAGGCACCACCACGATCCAGACCGAAGACCAGACCTGGCACCTCAGGTGTGCCCCGGTTGACACGCGACCACAGGCACAGCGAGCGGTGATGACCACGCAAGGTGGCCAGACGACGTTCCAGGTATTCGAATTCGGGGCGCCAGATCAGCGAACCGTAGGCATAGATCCAGATGTCCTGGCCGGGTTGCCAGTGGTGCAACGTGGCGTTCATCGAGGCGAGCCGCTCTTCCGGCGTCCAGAGGCGGATCGCGTTCGGGGAGGGCTCAAGGGCGGAAGACAATGCGGTCAGTGAGGCAGGGGAGTCCATGCGGTGGCAAGTCTGGGCGTGCTGAAACTGGTGATTGATTTTAGTCATTGGATTGGGCGTTGTCATCGGCGTGCATAAAAAGCAACATGCTTATTTCTTGTGCTTATATGAATGCAAAAAAATCATCATCGATTCGTGGGAAAATAGCGCCTCATGAATACGCAGCAACCTGACCTCGAACGCCGTTTCGGCGGCCTGAACCGACTTTATGGTGCCACCGCCCCTGATGTGCTGGCGCGTGCTCACGTTGCCGTGGCCGGCATTGGCGGCGTCGGCTCCTGGTCGGCCGAGGCGTTGGCACGCTGCGGGATCGGCGCGCTGACGCTGATCGACATGGATCATGTTGCCGAATCCAATATCAATCGCCAGATCCACGCACTGGGTGCCACGCTGGGGCAGGCCAAGATCGAGGCCATGGCGGCGCGCATCCGCGATATCAATCCGGCCTGCCGCCTGACGCTGGTCGACGATTTCGTCTCGCCTGACAACATTGGCGCGCTGTTTGCGGACGGCCTGCCGGATTTCCTGATCGACGCGACGGATCAGGCCGCTGCCAAGATTGCCATGATCCTGTGGGCGCGCCGCCAGCGGTGCGGCTTGCTGGTCTGTGGCGGTGCGGGCGGCAAGACCGATCCGCTTGCTCTGCGCGGTGGTGATCTTTCAGCCAGCGTCAACGACGCGCTGCTGAGCAAGCTGCGCCAGCGCCTGCGCAAGGAGCATGGGTATCCGGGTGGCGGTACGGCGGCTGGCCGGGCAGGCAAGCGGGTGCCGAAAATGGGCGTATCGGTGCTCTGGTTCGACCAGCAGGCCCTGTTGCCCGACGCCTGGGCACAGTCGTCATCGCCGGCCCAGGGGCCGCAGGGACTGTCGTGTGCCGGCTATGGTTCGGTCGTCATGGTGACGGCGGCCATGGGCATGGCGGCGGCAGACAGGGCGGTCAAGGCCGTGCTGGCTGCTGCCTTGTCGAAGCCATGACGGCGCTGGTTCTGCTGCCTGGCCTGGATGGTACCGGCCGTCTTTTCGATGCCTTTGCCACCGAGATGGCCGTGCAGCATCCGGGTCTGGAAATCATCGTGGCCTCGTACCCGGTGGATGAACCGCTGGACTACGATGCGCTGGAGCCCACGGTACGCGCGCTGTTGCCGCAGGGGCAGCCTTTTTTCCTGCTGGGCGAATCCTTTTCAGGACCATTGGCCATTCGTCTGGCGGCGGCGCAGCCTCCAGGTTTGCAGGGACTGATCCTGAGTTGTTCTTTTGCCAGCATGCCCGGCTTTGGCTGGTTGTCGCCGATGCTGCCGACCGTACCGTTGTCTTTCCTGCCGACCCCGCTGCTGGGCTACCTGACGCTGGGCCGATTGTCTGGCTCGCCCCTGCTGGATGACCTCCTCGAAATCCTGGAAACCGTCGATCCTGTCGTGTTGCGTACGCGTGCGCAGGCTGCGATGTCTATCGATTGCAGTGCGCTGCTGAGCAAAGTCCAGGTGCCGCTGCTGTATCTCCAGGCACGCAACGACCATATCGTGCCGGAGTCGGCGGGTCTGCTGGTACGTCGTCTGGCAGCGCAGACCCAGTTGCAGGTGTTTGATGCGCCACACCTGCTGCTGCAATCGCTGCCGGTGGATGCCGCGCAGGCTGTCTGCGGTTTCATGGGCGCCAGCCCGCCGGTACAGGCCGGGCCGATGGCCGGGATGGCGGCATGCTGAATGTCCGTGCACTGCATTACCTGTCCGAGGTGGTGCGCAAGGGCTCGGTGCGCAGGGCGGCGGCTGCGCTGGGCGTGGATGCTACTGCAATCAGTCGGCAACTGAAGGCGCTGGAAGACGAGGTTGGCCTCGAACTATGCGAGCGTACTGCTGCGGGCATGAAGGCGACAGAGGCTGGGGAGTTGCTGGTCCGGCATTACCAGAACCAGAAAACGACTGAAGAGGCCGTGCTGTCGCGCCTTGATGCGATACGCGGGCTGCATGCAGGGCAGGTACGGATTGCACTGGGCGAGGGGTTCATTGCCGATCTGATCGCGGCACCGCTGCAGTCATTTCTGGCACGGCATCCCGGCATTGCGCTGGATGTCCAGATGGCGGGCGTCAACGAGGCCGTGCAATTGCTCAAGGACTACGATACCGACGTGGCGCTACTGTACGCACCGCCACAGGATCGCGATCTGGTGGCACACGTGGAAACCCGCCATCCCCTGCATCTGATCGTGCCGCCGAGCCATGCCCTGGCCGGCAGTTCGCGCCAGCTTGACCTGGCCGACATCCAGGATTGCCGACTGGCCCTGATGGGCAACCAGTTCGGTATGGGCCAACTGGTGGGGATGGTGGCGCAGCAGGAGCGCGTGGAACTGGCTCCCGTGCTGCGGACCAACTCGGTTGCCGTCTTGCGTCAGTTCGTCCTGTCGGGAACCGGCGCAGCCTTCATGCCCGAGACGACCGTGCAGAACGACGTCAAGCGTGGTGACCTGGTCGTGCTGCCGATGCGCCATCCTGTATTTGCCCAGGCGCGGGCGCAGATCGCCAGCCGTGCGGATCGCAACCTGACGGTAGCCACCCAGGCCTTCCTGGATCACCTACGTCGCAATATGCGCTTCTTCCGCGAGCACGCACCTGATCGACACGGTGTTCTTGTGTAGCTTTTTAAGCTACGGATGTGTAATTGATTTGTCTACGCGGCTACGGTTAGGATGCCTTGACCGTCTGGTACCCGTGTGCCTGCGGATATTTCAATAAATCATCGAAAGGGGAAACCAATGCGAATGACCGCATCCGTCATCGTCAAGAAACTGTGCGCAGCCGGCCTGCTTGGTCTGGCTGGGATGGGGGCCGCCGTGGCAGCCACGACTGTCAACCTGAGCTACAACGGTGCGCCCGATCCGCAGAAAAACGCCGTGCATGTCTTTGCCCAGACGCTCAAGGAGCTGGTCGAGGAAAAGACCCAGGGCGAGCTGAAGATCACACTTTATCCGAACAGCATGCTGGGTGACGAAGAGGCCCGCATGGAACAGACCATGGCGGCAGCCAACCTGAACATTGCCTCTTTCTCGGGCATTTCGCCGCTGGCACCGGAAATTTTCGTGAGTGCGATCCCCTTCATGTTCAGCGGTTTCGAGCCGGCCCGCCATTTTTTCGATGGGGGCGAGTACTGGAAGGCGCTCAGCGAGGCGTTCCGCGAGCGTACCGGGGTGGAAATGCTGGCAGTCGTCGAGGAAGGCGGTTTCCTGGCATTCACCAACAGCAAGAAGGCGATCCGCACGCCCGATGACTTCAAGGGCCTGCGTTTTCGTGCCATGGACCCGAGCCAGGTCGCGCTCTATGAGTCGTTTGGCGCGACCGGCACGCCGATTCCCTGGACCGAGGTCTATATGGCGCTGCGCACGGGCGTGGCCGATGGGCAGATGAACCCGCCCATGTACATCATCCTGGGCAGTCTCTACGAAGTGCAGAAGTACCTGACGCTGGCCAACATCCAATATTCGGACCAGTTCCTGGTGGGCAATGCGGCATTTCTCGACAGTCTGTCGGAGCCGGTCCGGGCGGCGTTCCACGAGGCAGTGCGCGAAGCCAACCAGAAGGCACGCACCGAGAACGAGCGTGATGTCGAGAGTCGCATCCAGTACCTGGCCGACAAGGGCATGGAAGTGATTCATCTCACGGATGAAGAGCGCGCCGCATTCCGCACCAAGGCACAGCCTTCGTACATGAACTGGCTCCACGCACAGGGCATCGATCGCAAATGGATCGACATGGCGCTGAAGGATGCCGGGCTGGAACCGGTCAAGGAATAACCTGCGCAGGATGATCTGACATGAACATGCATACGCTGCGCGAATGCCTGCTCAGGTACAGCCGCGCAGTGACGATTACCGTCGCTGCGCTGTTGCTGCTGGGCAATCTGGCCGTGATCCTGTACGGCGTCTTCATGCGCTACCTGGCAGGGGGCGCGCCTATCTGGATGGATGAACTGTCCCGCTTTCTGATCATCTCGACGGTGATGCTGGCTGCCGGAGCCGTCTGGGTCGAAGGCATACACATGCGGGTGGCGCTGATTGAGCGGCTGCTGCCTGCGCCGGCCGGTCGCCTGCTGGCTTTCTACCAATGGGTACTGACGGTCGTGCTGGCGTTTGCCGCTGCCTGGATCTGCTGGCGCTATGCGCAGTCGGTGGCCATGTTCCGCACCATGGGGCTGGGGATCAGCCGCAGCATTCCCGTCATGGCGATGCCTATCGGTTTTGCGCTGCTGGGCTGGCAGGCCTTGTTGTACGGCCCGCGTTTCCTGCCCCTTCAGGAAGAGGACATCTGACATGCTTATTGCGATCATATTGACCTTCCTGATTCATGTGTTTCTGGGGCTGCCCCTGTTTCTGGCGCTGCTGTCCAGCGCCGTGGTCGGGTTCTTCTTCATCGATCCCGCCATGATCCCGCGCATGATGCCGCAGCAGTTCTACGGTGGCATCAATGCCTTTTCGCTGATGGCCATTCCGCTGTTCATCCTGGCGGGCAATCTGATGAATGCGGCCGGTATGACCGATCAGTTGATGCGTCTGGCGCGTTTGCTGGTGGGGCATCTGCGCGGCGGCATCGGCCATGTCAACGTGCTGTCCAGCGTGTTTTTTGCGGGAGTCAATGGTTCGGCCGTTGCAGATACGTCGGCGCTCGGGCCGCTGCTGGTGCCGGCCATGCGCAAGGAGGGCTACGACAAGGCTTTTGCAGCGGGGCTGACGGCGGCCAGTTCTCTGGTGGGGCCGATCATTCCGCCCAGCATTTTCATGATCCTCTACGCATCGCTGACCAATGTGTCGGTCGGCAGCCTGTTCCTGGCCGGCGTGATTCCGGGATTCGTGATTGCCGCGGCCTTCATGGCGATGAATGGCTGGTACGCCTGGCGTCACCAGTTGCCACGCAATGGCCGTGCGCCCACCCTGAAGGAGTTGAGCGCTGCCGTTGTACAGGCGGTTCCCGCTCTGGTTGCGCCGGTGATCATTGTGCTCGGGATCGTCATGGGGCTGGTCACGCCCACTGAATCCGGTGGATTGATTGCGCTCTATGTCGTCATCTGCGGCGTATTGCAGCGACGCCTGCGTCTGCGGGATGTCTGGGCCAGCCTGACCGAAACGGTGCGCCTGACATCGGCGATCTTCCTGATCATGGCGGCATCGGCCACCATCAGCTGGCAGTTGTCGTATGCCCAGGTGCCGGCACAATTGACGACGCTGTTCACGCCGTTCCTCGACAGTCCGCTGCTGATCCTGTTGTTGCTGAGCCTGATCATCTTCACGGTGGGGATGTTCATGGAGGAGGTGTCTGCCCTGATGCTGCTGACACCCATTCTGGTGCCGGTGGCGCTGGCGGCAGGGATCGATCCGGTGCAACTCGGCGTTATCGTGACACTGAACATCACGATCGCCCTGATTACCCCGCCCATGGGGGCCTGCCTGCACGTGGCGGCGGCGGTGAGCAAGCTGGAAATCACGGCGCTGTTCCGCTCCATCTGGCCATTCGTGCTGGTGGCGCTGGGCGTGCTCGGCTTGCTGATCGTCTTTCCGCCGCTGACCCTGTGGCTGCCAGGACTGTTTGCATGACGGCTGCCGATATGATGCATATGCCCATCCCCTTGCTGGCCGATCCCGATTGGCCGCAGGTGGGGGCCATCGCCATTGGCGAGTGTGGCGAGCGCCTGGTGCCGACCAGTCTCATGCCACGCCCCGTGCTCACTTTTCCTGCCTATGCGCGCCAGGGAGTCGCCGGGGCGCACCAGGAGTGCTATGTACGCGAGGATGTGGGCCGGCGTCTGTTGCAGGCGGCCCGTAGCCTGCCGGACGGCCTGCATCTGGTCGTGCTGGATGGCTGGCGCCCGTGGCGGGTGCAGCAGCAACTGTTCGATGCCTATCAGGATACGCTGCGGCGGCGGCATCCTGACCTGCCGGCCGAACAGCTGCTGGCCCTGACCCGCGAGTTCGTGTCGCTGCCCAGTACCCATCCCGCCCGTCCCAGTCCGCACCTGACCGGGGGGGCGGTCGATGTCACGCTGTGCAGTCATGATGGTGTCTGGCTGGACATGGGGACACCTTTCGATGCCACGGTACCGGCATCGCATACGGCCTATTACGAAAGCACGGTCGACAGTGATTCGCAGGCCGATGCCGCCGTGTTCCGCCAGCGTCGCCGGATTCTCTACCATGCAATGCGGGCGGCAGGCTTTACCAACCTGCCCAGTGAATGGTGGCATTTCGACTGCGGCGACCAGTTGTGGGCATGGTATGCCGGCCAGCCGCAGGCACGCTATGGCCCGGCCCCCCTGACGGGTTGCGTGCCGCTGGTGCCGATGGGGATTGCGGACCACGCATAACTCTGGGTATGCTGTGCGCCACTATGGGCGTCGAATATCTGATCACATCTCCAGCGTTTCCTGCCGATTCGCTGCAGGAAACGCTGGCACGTCTGGCGAGCCACTGGGACAGTGAGGCCCGGGCCGGTTATTTCAGTGCGGTGGAGATGCTGGCTGAAAACGCCATGCCCGATGCTTCCCTGGCGATCGAACCGGCAGGCATCTATTTCTGCGATCATGGTGGTCAGGGCAGGGCATTTCTGGGGCGGCTGGTGGCTGCACTGGTGTCCCGCTACGATCAGGTGACGGTGCAGGAGTATGAGTTGTGAGCGAAATTTCCAGTACGCTGGAAACTATCACGCATGGCTATGACGGTCTGGTCAGGAAAGTATGCCTGCTGTCGCTCAGTGATGCCGTGGTGGTCATTTCCGCCAGACGCAAGGACAGCGCCGAGTGGGTGAATGTCGAATTCAGGATCTCGGGACTGACGGAGTTTTCGGTCAGGCAGTCCGCCGGTTTTTCGAATGTCGTGCTGTCCGGTGGCATTGCGCATCAATGTATCGACGATATCCACTTCGTGGATTTTGCGCCGTATTCAGATGCCATGGAGGGCGCTGATGATTTCAGGATGTCAGGCCTGTATTTTGCGGGTGCGAGTGTGGCCTGCTGCTTCCTGCCTTATTCGGAATGCGCGTGACGGCGAATGCAATCGAAAAAGTGTGCGCCGAGCTGGGGTTGCCGAAAGGTGATGCGTTTACCCAGGATGTAATCTACGAGTTACCTGAAATATACCGAACCACGCTATGGCTGGAAAAATATGCCGATGCATATGCAAAGCCGGGGCGCTCGGCTGTCGAAAAAAATCTGCTGATGGCGCTCATGCTGGATGTTGCCAATGATTTGGTGGCTCAGGCGGATGCCGAAAGCGATCGCGTTGTGGAGCGAGTACTGGATTTTCTGGCGGCGCACCGCGATCAGCATGAACATCTGATCGACTACTGGGCTCTGACTGGCGAAGCGCCGGAGGATTGTTTTGCACTGACAGAACGGATCAGGCGATTGCAATCCGTTTTGAAAGAACGGTAATGCCTCACCATGACTTCAGCGCCGTCGCGAACATGCCGTTCTCAAAATAGATTTTTACATGCTGCGTTGTGACCAGAATCTGTTGGTCATCCTGGGTGCATTCCGTATACGAAATGCGCAGAGCATCCAGATACCCTTTGAAATCCTGGAGGGAGGTTCGGCCAGTGATGATGTTGCCTGCCAGGCGGAGCGTCCCCAGCCTGGCAATTTCATATTGAACCAGGCATAGCCTGCCATCTTCGAACAGCAGTTCTATGCCGTCAGGATACAGGGCGAAAGCGCCAGACGCCTTGTCGATGTCGTGGCGTCTGATGGTTTTGAAGCCTTCGGGTAACGCCTCGTATGTTGTCCCGAAGGCCACTGATACCTGCCCATTGGCGAGAAAAGACTGAAAATCCACGGATTACCCCGGTATATGAATCCGTCCGTCCATCAGGACCCGCGCACTGCGGCTCATGATGGCCTTGGTCACGGTCCAGTGTCCCTCCTGCTGGTGGGCTTCGGCACCGACTCGCAACGTGCCGGACGGATGGCCGAAACGGACTGACTGGCGTGGTCCGCCGCCGGCAGCCTGGTTGACCAGCGTGCCGGGAATGGCGGCTGCGGTGCCGATGGCGACAGCAGCCGTGCCCATCATGGCGTGGTGCAGCTTGCCCATCGACAGTGCCCGCACCAGCAGGTCGATGTCACCCGCTTCGATATGCTTGCCGCTTGAGGACGTGTAGGCAGCGGCAGGTGCGACAAATGCGATCTTGGGGGTGTGCTGGCGTGTGGCAGCCGCTTCCAGGCGGTCAATCAGGCCCATGCGCAGGGCACCATGGGCACGGATGGTTTCGAAGCGAGCCAGCGCCTGGGCATCCCCGTTGATGGCTTCCTGCAACTCGGCCCCGGTATAGCCCAGTGCTGCGGCATCCAGGAAAATCGTCGGGATGCCGGCATTGATCAGCGTGGCTCTGAACGTGCCGATGCCCGGCACCTCCAGTTCGTCCTGCACGTTGCCGGTCGGGAACATCGCGCCACCATCACCGTCTTCGTCGGCAGCAGGATCCAGGAATTCGAGCTGGATCTCGGCGGCCGGAAATGTCACGCCATCCAGCTCGAAATCGCCGGTTTCCTGCACGGCACCGTTCGTGATCGGGACATGCGCCACGATGGTCTTGCCGATATTGGCCTGCCAGATGCGGATGGTGGCCACACCATTCAGTGGAATGCGGGCCGGGTCCACCAGCCCGCTGGCAATGGCAAAGGGGCCGACAGCCGCCGACAGATTGCCGCAATTGCCGCTCCAGTCGACAAAGGGGCGGTCAATGGCGACCTGCCCGAACAGATAGTCGACATCATGGCCGGGCCGTTCGCTGCGCGAGACGATCACTGTTTTGCTGGTGCTGGAGGTGGCACCGCCCATGCCGTCGATCTGTTTGCCATAGGGATCGGGGCTGCCGATGGCGCGCAACAGCAGTGCATCACGGACGGCACCGGGCTGCCGGGCGGCCAGTGGCAGGTCCTGCAACCGGAAAAACACGCCCTTGCTGGTGCCCCCGCGCATGTAGGTGGCCGGGATGCGGATCTGAGGGGCGTGGCTCATTGTGTTTCCTCCATCTCCAGGAAGTCCTGGGCGAAACGCTGCAGGACACCGCCTGCCTCATAGATCGAGACTTCCTCTTCGGTATCGAGCCGGCAGGTGACCGGCACCTCGAGGGTGTCCCCGTTGCGACGATGGATCACCAGCGTCAGGTCGGCACGCGGGGTGCGGGCACCGACCACATCATAGGTTTCGGTGCCGTCGATGGTCAGCGTCTTGCGGGTGGTGCCCGGCTTGAATTCCAGCGGCAGCACGCCCATGCCGACCAGGTTGGTACGGTGGATGCGTTCGAAACCTTCGGCCACGATGGCCTCGACACCGGCCAGGCGCACCCCCTTGGCGGCCCAGTCACGTGACGATCCCTGGCCGTAGTCGGCACCAGCGACGATGATCAGCGGCTGCTTGCGATCCATGTAGGTTTCGATGGCTTCCCACATCCGCACGACCTGGCCTTCCGGCTCGATGCGGGCCAGCGAACCTTTTCTGACCTGACCGTCGACCACGGCCATCTCGTTGACCAGCTGAGGGTTGGCGAATGTGGCGCGCTGCGCGGTCAGGTGATCACCCCGGTGGGTGGCGTAGGAGTTGAAGTCTTCTTCCGGCAGTCCCATTTTTGCCAGGTATTCGCCGGCGGCCGAGTCGGGCAGGATGGCGTTGGAAGGCGACAGGTGATCGGTGGTGATATTGTCCGGCAGGACCGCCAGCGGGCGCATGCCGCGCAGCGTGCGCTCACCGGCCAGTGCGCCTTCCCAGTACGGCGGACGGCGGATGTAGGTACTGGTCGGACGCCATGCATACAATGGGCTGTCGGCTTCCTGCACCGTGCCCAGGTCGAACATCGGCATGTAGACCTGGCGGAATTGCTCGGGCTTGACGCTGGCGGCGACCAGGGCATCGATTTCTTCGTCGCTGGGCCACAGGTCCTTGAGCGTGATGGGTTGGCCCGACGCATCGTGACCGAGCGCATCCTGCTCGATATCGAAGCGTATCGTGCCGGCAATGGCGTAGGCCACCACCAGGGGAGGCGAGGCCAGAAATGCCTGCTTGGCGTAGGGATGGATCCGGCCGTCAAAATTGCGGTTGCCGGACAGCACGGCGGTGGCATACAGGTCGCGGTCGATGATTTCCTGCTGGATCGCCGGGTCGAGCGCGCCGGACATGCCATTACAGGTGGTGCAGGCATAGGCCACGATGCCGAAGCCCAGCTTCTCCAGCTCGGGCAACAGGCCGGATGCTTCCAGGTACAGGCGGGCCACCTTGGAACCGGGGGCAAACGAGGTCTTGACCCAGGGCTTGCGTGTCAGGCCGAGTGCATTGGCCTTGCGAGCCAGCAGCCCGGCCGCCACCACGTTGCGGGGGTTGGAGGTGTTGGTGCAACTGGTGATGGCGGCGATGATGACGGCACCGTCCGGCATCAGGCCCTGTGCCTGTTCGGCCTGGCCTGCCGCCAGCCGGGTGGAATCGGCGATGCCGCGTTCGCGCAGGGCCGAAGTCGGCAGGCGTCGATGCGGATTGGACGGACCCGCCATATTGCGTTCGACGGTCGAGAGGTCGAACGTCAGCGTGCGCTCGTATTCGGCGCTGCGCAGCGCGTCGCTCCACAATCCGGTGGTTTTTGCATAGTTTTCCACCAGTGCCACCTGTTCGGGCTCGCGGCCGGTCAGTCGCAGGTAGTCGAGCGTCTGCTGGTCGATATAGAACATGGCCGCCGTGGCACCGTATTCCGGACACATATTGGAAATGGTGGCGCGGTCGCCGATGGTCAGGCTGTCGGCCCCTTCGCCGAAGAATTCGACATAGGCCCCCACGACTTTCTCGCGGCGCAGGAACTCGGTCAGCGCCAGCACGATGTCGGTGGCGGTGATGCCGGGCTGGCGGCGTCCAGTCAGCCAGACGCCGACGATATCCGGCAGGCGCATCATGGAGGCACGGCCCAGCATGACGCTTTCGGCCTCAAGCCCCCCCACGCCGATGGCGATTACGCCCAGCGCATCGACGTGCGGCGTATGGCTGTCGGTGCCGACACAGGTGTCGGGAAAGGCCACACCATCACGGCTCTGGATCACCGGCGACATTTTTTCCAGATTGATCTGGTGCATGATGCCGTTCCCTGGCTGGATGACGTCCACGTTCTTGAAGGCGGTCTTGGTCCAGTTGATGAAATGGAAACGATCGTCGTTGCGGCGATCTTCGATGGCACGATTCTTCTCGAACGCGTCGGGCTCGAAACCGGCATGCTCGACAGCCAGGGAATGGTCCACGATCAACTGGGTTGGTACCACCGGATTGACTTGCGACGGATCGCCTCCTTGTTCGGCAATCGCATCGCGAAGCCCGGCCAGATCCACCAGTGCGGTCTGGCCCAGGATGTCATGACAGACGACGCGGGCCGGGTACCAGGGAAAATCCAGGTCGCGGCGGCGATCGATGATCTGCTGCAATGCTTCGGGCAGCAACGCCGGATCACAGCGGCGCACCAGGTTTTCTGCCAGTACGCGCGAGGTGTACGGCAGGGTATCGTAGGCTCCGGGCTGGATGGCATCGACGGCAGCGCGTGCGTCGAAGTAGTCCAGCATGGTGCCGGGCAGGGATTTGCGGTATGCGCGATTCATGGCGGCATCCTCGATATGGATCAGCGCTTGCCGATGGGCACGAATTTGCGGTCTTCCGGGCCGACATAATTGGCCGTCGGGCGGATGATCTTGTTGTCGGCGCGTTGCTCCAGAATGTGCGCCGCCCAGCCGGCCGTGCGGGCGATCACGAACAGCGGAGTGAACATCGCAGTCGGCACACCCATCAGGTGATACGACACGGCCGAGAACCAGTCCAGGTTGGGGAACATTTTCTTGGCATCCCACATGACCGTCTCGAGACGTTCCGCAATGTCGTACATCTTGGTGTTGCCTGCTTTCTTGGCCAGGTTGCGCGCCACGTCCTTGATGACCTTGTTGCGCGGATCGGAGACGGTGTAGACAGGATGACCGAAACCGATCACGACTTCTTTGTTTTCGACGCGGCGACGGATGTCGGCCTCGGCTTCGTCCGGGGTTTCGTAGCGTTGCTGTACCTCGAAGGCGACCTCGTTGGCACCGCCGTGCTTGGGGCCGCGCAGTGCGCCGATGGCACCGGCGATGGCCGAATAAATGTCGGAGCCCGTACCGGCGATTACGCGTGACGTGAAGGTGGAGGCGTTGAATTCATGCTCGGCGTACAGCACCAGCGAAGTGTGCATGGCCCGGACCCATTCGTCGGAGGGGGCCTCGCCATGCAGCAGGTGCAGGAAGTGGCCGCCGATGCTGTCGTCGTCGGTCTCGACGTCGATGACCCGGCCATTGTGGCTGTAGTGATACCAGTAGAGCAGGGCCGAACCCAGGTTGGCCATCAGACGGTCGGCGATGTCGCGTGCGCCGGGGGCGTTGTGGTCATCCTTCTCGGGCAGCACGCAGCCCAGTACCGACACTGCCGTGCGCATCACATCCATGGGATGGCTGGCCGCGGGCAGCGACTCCAGAACCTGCTGCAGGTGCAGGGGCAGGCCGCGCAGGCTGCGCAACTTTTGCTTGTAGGCAGCCAGTTCGGTCTTGTTGGGCAGTTTGCCATGTACCAGCAGGTGAGCGATTTCCTCGAACTCGCTGGCCTTGGCCAGGTCCAGAATGTCGTAGCCGCGATAGTGCAGGTCATTGCCGCTGCGGCCGACCGTGCAAAGTGCAGTGTTGCCTGCGACCACACCGGACAGGGCGACGGATTTCTTGGGCCTGGGGCCGGTCGCAGGTGCCGCGCTGGCAGCAGTCGTGGTATCGATCGGGGCGGCGGCCTTGGCTGCCGCCTGGGGGGCGGTCGAACGTTTGTTACTATTTTGGGCGGTCGTTTTTCGGGTATTCATTTGTCTCTGCTCCTTGGGTGTTCTGGATGCGCCCCGATGCGAGGGGGCGAACTGGGATCAGGCTTTTTTGCCCTGGGCGAAAAGGGCGTCGAGGCGAGCTTCGTAATCGTGGTAGCCGATGCGGTCGTAGAGTTCTTCGCGGGTCTGCATCAGTTCCAGGACATCGTGCTGGTGGCCGTCGCGGCGGATGGCGGCATAGACCAGTTCGGCGGCCTTGTTCATGGCGCGGAAGGCCGACAGCGGATACAGCACCATGCCGACGCCTGCGCTGTCGAGTTCTTCGACGGTAAAGAGGGGGGTCTTGCCGAATTCGGTGATATTGGCCAATACCGGTACGGGCAGCGATTCGGTAAAGCGGCGATAGGTGGGCAGGTCGTAGGCGGCTTCGACAAAGATCGCGTCTGCGCCGGCTTCGGCGCAGATATGGGCGCGTTCGAGTGCGGCGTCCACACCATCGACGGCAATCGCGTCGGTGCGGGCAATCAGGTAGAAGTCTGCATCGGTGCGGGCATCGGCAGCCGCCTTGACACGGTCGGCCATCTCGGCGGTGGAGACGATCTCCTTGCCTGGACGGTGGCCACAGCGCTTGGCACCGACCTGATCCTCGATATGGCAGGCGGCTGCGCCGAACTTGATCAGGCTCTGTACGGTCCGCGCAATGTTGAAGGCGGAGGGGCCGAAGCCGGTATCGATGTCGACCAGCAGTGGCGTATCACAGACATCGGTGATGCGGCGTACATCGGTCAGTACATCGTCCAGCGTGTTGATGCCCAGGTCGGGCAGTCCCAGCGAACCTGCGGCGACGCCGCCACCCGACAGGTAGATGGCGCGATAGCCTGCACGCTTGGCCAGCAGTGCATGGTTGGCATTGATGGCACCGATGATCTGGAGGGGATGTTCTTCCTGCAGGGCCTGGCGAAAGCGTGCGCCGGCGGATTCGGGTCGTGACATGGGAACTCCGTATGAAATGACAGTGGGAAATGTGTCTCGAAACATCCCCAGGTGTCCGGAGCCGCCGTCCGGCTCGACGTTTCCACCATGGGGTCGGAAAGCAGGCCGAGTCGGGCCGGCAGCGTCCGCGCAGAACGCGGACGCCGGGGGGCGCTTAGGCCAGCAGATCCTTGACGCCGTCGCGCTCTTCGAGCAGTTCGTTCAGCGTGAAGTCCATGCGTTCACGGGAGAAGGCGTCGATTTCGAGGCCTTCGACACGCTTGTACTCACCATTCTCGGTCGTGACCGGCACACCGTAGATGATGCCTTCGGGGATACCGTAGGAACCGTCGGAGGGCACACCCATGGTGACCCACTTGCCGTTGCTGCCCAGCACCCAGTCACGGATGTGGTCGATGGCGGCGTTGGCTGCCGAGGCTGCCGAGGACAGGCCGCGTGCCTCGATGATGGCGGCACCGCGCTTGCCGACCTTGGGGATGAAGGTGTCGCGGTTCCATGCGTCGTCGTTGATGGTTTCGGCCAGCTTCTTGCCGTTGACGGTGGCAAAGCGGATGTCCGGATACATGGTGGGCGAGTGGTTGCCCCAGACGACCAGTTTCTCGATGTCACCCACGGCCACACCGGCCTTGGCCGACAACTGCGACAGGGCGCGGTTGTGGTCCAGGCGCAGCATGGCGGTGAAGTTCTTGGCAGGCAGGTCGGGTGCCGACTTCATGGCGATGTAGGCATTGGTATTGGCCGGGTTGCCGACCACCAGCACCTTGACGTTGCGGCTGGCGACATCATTCAGGGCCTTGCCCTGCTCGGTGAAAATCTTGGCGTTGACCTGCAACAGGTCCTTGCGCTCCATGCCGGGGCCGCGGGGACGGGCACCGACCAGCAGGGCCACGTCGGCATCCTTGAAGGCGGTGCGGGGATCGCTGTGGGCGGTGACGCTCTGCAGCAGGGGGAAAGCGCAATCGTCCAGTTCCATGATCACGCCCTGCAGTGCCTTTTGCGCTTTTTCGTCAGGGATTTCCAGCAGTTGCAGGATGACGGGCTGGTCTTTGCCGAGCATCTCGCCGGAGGCGATGCGGAACAGCAGGGCATAGCCGATCTGACCGGCGGCGCCGGTCACGGCGACGCGCAAAGCGGGTTTGGACATGAAAAATCTCCGTATATATGTGAGTGGATAGGGCATCAAGCAGTTTACCGGTCAAACTGTCGTGCCGACAGCCCCGGGACGCGTTATCCAGTGCAAATATCGTAGACCCATACTTGATCTTCGTCAATGGTCTTATATCTTATATAAGACATAAGATCTGGACGCCCGATCCGGCTTGTGCCACAATGCCGGAAACCCTATTCCGAAAAAGGCCGGGCGTGCTGTGTGTGGAAACCGCATACAGCAAGTGCGCCGGCCTGAACTGTGTGCATGAACTCAACGGATGACAACGCCCTGCAGTCTGCGGTGCCCGCTACAGCGGGCGGCTTGGCAGTGCCTGCGGCACAGGCGCGTGCCGGAAGAATGCACGGTGCGGCCTTCAGCCCGCTCTATCGCCAGATCAAGGCGCTGCTGGTGCAAAGCCTGGATCGGGGCGACTGGAAACCCGGCGAAGCCATTCCCAGCGAAATGGAACTGGCGACGCGTTTCCAGGTCAGCCAGGGTACGGTGCGAAAGGCCATCGACGAGCTGGCTGCCGAGCATCTGCTGCTGCGTCGCCAGGGCAAGGGTACCTTTGTTGCCACCCATCATGAAGCCCGCGTGCGCTACCGTTTCCTGCGGCTTGCGCCCGATCAGGGGGTACCGCAACCTGCCCAGAGCCAGGTACTGTCGTGTGGGCGTATCCGCTCCAGCGCAGAGATCGCCCGGGCACTTGAGATCCGCACGGGAGAGCAGGTCGTGGCGATTCGCCGTGTCCTGAGCTTTGCCGGCAAGGCTACCGTGGTGGACGATATCTGGCTGCCCGGGGATGTGTTCCGCGGCCTGACGACCGAGCTGCTGGGCAGCTATCGTGGCCCGCTGTATGGACTGTTCGAGACCGAGTTCGGCGTCAGCATGGTGCGCGCCGACGAAAAGTTGCGTGCCGTCACGGCGGGCGACGAGTATGCCACCCTGCTGCAGATCGAGCCGGGCACGCCACTGCTGCAGGTCGAGCGCGTATCCCATACCTATGGCGATCGCCCCATGGAGGTGCGTCGCGGACACTATCTGACTGAGGGGTATCACTACCGCAACAGTCTGAACTGAAAGGATTTTTTCTCCTGCTTGGTGTTCATGCGCCAAATGAGTGAAAATATTGTGTTTGTGTCCGGATATGTAACCGGACGACGAGTTTGCAGTCTTTAGTCATTACGTATCCACCGAGGCCTTCAATGTCCGATACCGCCGCCAAGCCGCGCCCGCAGTTTCGCAATATCAGCATATCCAATATCTCGCAGTACCGGCTGCCCTGGGCCGGCAAGGTGTCGATCCTGCACCGGGTCAGTGGTGTGTTGCTGTTTCTCTGTATTCCCTTGGTCATCCTGCCGCTGTTCGAGCGCAGCGTGACCTCGGAAGTGGGTTTCGCCAGTCTGCATGCGCTGGTGTCGTTCCCTCTGGTCAAGCTGGTGCTGCTGGCGCTGATCTGGGGTTATCTGCATCACTTCTGCGCTGGCATCCGGTTCCTGGTGCTGGATCTGCACATCGGCACGTCCAAGGAAGGCTCGCGCAAGAGCGCCGTATCCGTCCTGGTCGTCAGCCTGGCCCTGACGGCCCTGTTCGGTCTCAAACTGTTTGGAGTCTGGTAAAAAATGGCAAGCCCGCAAAACGTCGGCCCCAAGCGTCTCGTAGTCGGGGCGCACTACGGCCTTAAGGATTTCATCGCCCAGCGCGTCACGGCCGTGGTGCTCGCGATCTATACGCTGGTGCTGTTCATCGGCGTGCTGTGCATGCCCGCATTTACCTATGAGCACTGGAAAGCGCTCTTCACGTTCAAGGTTTTCGCGATCCCGCTGGGGCAGGTGCTGGCTTCGCTGGCGTTCATCGCGCTGGCCTGGCATGCCTGGATCGGCGTACGTGACATCTGGATGGACTATGTCAAGCCTGTGGGCCTGCGTCTGACCTTGCATATCCTGACGATCCTGTGGCTGCTTGGTTCGGTCATCTATTTCGCCCAAATCCTCTGGAGTATCTAAGCCGTGGTCGCTGTCAAGAATTCCCTTCCCCGCCGCAAGTTTGACGTGGTGGTCGTCGGTGCAGGTGGCGCCGGCATGCGTTGCTCTCTTCAACTGGCTCAGGCTGGCCTGTCGGTCGCCGTGCTTTCCAAGGTGTTCCCGACCCGCTCGCACACGGTTGCGGCTCAGGGGGGGGTGAGCGCCTCGCTCGGCAATATGAGCGAAGACAACTGGTACTGGCACATGTACGACACCGTCAAGGGTTCGGACTGGCTGGGCGACCAGGATGCCATTGAGTTCATGTGCCGCGAGGCACCCAATGCCGTGTACGAACTCGAACACTTCGGCATGCCGTTTGATCGCAATGCCGATGGCACGATTTACCAGCGTCCGTTTGGCGGCCATACCGCCAACTTCGGCGAAAAGCCGGTGCAGCGCGCCTGTGCCGCCGCTGACCGGACTGGCCACGCCATGTTGCATACGCTGTATCAGCGCAACGTCGCTGCGCGTACCCATTTCCTGGTGGAATGGATGGCGCTCGACCTGCTGCGCGACGATGATGGCGATGTGGTCGGCGTGACTGCGCTCGAAATGGAAACCGGCGACATCTATATTCTTGAAGCCAAGACCACGGTCATGGCCACGGGCGGTGCCGGCCGTATCTGGGCGGCTTCGACCAATGCCTTCATCAATACGGGTGATGGCCTGGGCATGGTGGCACGTTCGGGCCTGCCGCTCGAAGATATGGAGTTCTGGCAGTTCCACCCGACCGGCGTGGCCGGCGCGGGTGTGCTGATTACCGAAGGTGTGCGCGGCGAGGGCGGTATCCTGCTCAACAAGAATGGCGAGCGTTTCATGGAGCGCTATGCGCCCACCCTCAAGGATCTGGCACCGCGTGATTTCGTGTCGCGTTCGATGGACCAGGAAATCAAGGAAGGCCGCGGCTGTGGTCCCGATGGCAGCTACGTGGTGCTCAAGCTCGATCACCTGGGTTCCGACGTCATCAACAAGCGCCTGCCTTCGATCCGCGAAATCGCCATCAAGTTCGGCAACGTCGATCCCATCAAGGATCCGATCCCGGTCGTGCCGACCATTCACTATCAGATGGGCGGCATTCCGACCAACTACCATGGCCAGGTCGTGGAGTGGGCTGATGGTGCCAACCGTGTGGTCAATGGACTGTACGCGATCGGCGAGTGTGCGGCGACTTCGGTGCACGGTGCCAACCGCCTGGGTACCAACTCGCTGCTCGATCTGATCGTGTTTGGTCGTGCTGCCGGCAATCACATCGTGGCAGCCCACCCCGAGCGCCAGAAAACCCACAAGCCGCTGCCCCAGCAGTCGCTGGAATTCTCGCTGGATCGCGTCAATGCGCTGGAGTCGCGTGCCAATGGCGAAAAGACCCAGGATGTCGGCAATGCCATCCGCGTGTCGATGCAACGTCACTGCGGTGTGTTCCGTACCCTCGAGCTGCTGGAAGAGGGTGTGGGCCAGATTGCTGACCTCGCCGAACGTGTCAAGCACGTTTCGTTCAAGGACAAGTCCAAGGTTTTCAACACGGCCCGCATCGAGGCGCTTGAACTGAGCAACATGATCGAAGTGGCCCGTGCCACGGTCCTGGCTGCCTCAAAGCGTACCGAAAGCCGTGGCGCGCACGCCCTGGACGATTTCCCGACGCGTGACGACGAGAACTGGCTGAAGCATAGCCTGTGGTATTCCAATACCAACAGCCTGGACTACAAACCGGTCCAGATGAAACCCCTTACGGTTGATAGCTTCCCGCCCAAGGCGCGGACTTTCTAAGCAGGACGCTGGCAATGAGCACCAAACGCATCGTTAAATTCGAAATCTACCGCTACGATCCTGATAAGGACGAGCGCCCCTACATGCAGAAACTGGAAGTCGAGCTCCAACCGACCGACAAGATGCTGCTGGACGCGCTGGTCCGCATCAAGAACGATGTGGATGACAGTTTCGCCATCCGCCGTTCCTGCCGCGAGGGGGTCTGCGGGTCGGATGCCATGAACATCAATGGCAAAAACGGCCTGGCCTGTACCACCAACCTGCGCGAACTCAAGGAGCCCATCGTGCTGCGCCCGCTGCCGGGCCTGCCGGTGATCCGCGACCTGATTGTCGACATGACGCATTTCTTCAACCAGTACCACTCGATCCGGCCGTATCTGATCAACGATACGCCGCCACCCGAGAAGGAGCGTCTGCAGTCGCCCGAAGCTCGCGAAGAACTCGACGGCCTGTACGAGTGCATTCTGTGCGCGTGCTGCTCGACGTCGTGCCCGTCGTTCTGGTGGAATCCCGACAAGTTCGTTGGCCCGGCCGGATTGCTGCAGGCCTATCGCTTCATTGCCGACAGCCGCGACGAAGCGACCGGTTCGCGTCTGGACAATCTGGAAGATCCATACCGTCTGTTCCGTTGCCACACGATCATGAACTGTGTCGATGTCTGTCCGAAGGGGCTGAACCCGACACGCGCAATCGGCAAGATCAAGGAACTGATGGTGCGTCGCACCGTCTGAGCGGGAGTAAAGCATGGCTGCATTGTTGTCCGAACTGGATCGTACTCGTCTGCGGTGGCGTGCCCGCCGTGGCTTGTTGGAGAATGATCTGATCATCACCCGTTTCCTGGATGCCTCGGAAACGACGCTGACCGACGAGGATGTGGCCTCGCTTACCCAGTTGTTCGAACTCGGAGACAACGAACTGCTGGATCTGCTTTTGGCGCGCAAGGAGCCCGACGGCGCGCTGGATACGCCCGAAATCCGCACCATGCTGGGGCGGCTGCGTACGGCGTAGGGATTGCTCGGGCTGACAGCCCAAACGTTGCAGGCCCCGGTTCAGGCCGGGGCCTTTTTCCAAAATAACGAGTTGCATGAAACGAGAGGAACGATCGATGAAGCTGTCCGATAAGAAAGCCACGCTGAGTTTTTCAGATGGTTCGCCTTCCATTGACCTGCCGGTTTACCAGGGGACCGTGGGCCCCGATGTCATCGACATCCGCAAGCTCTACGGCCAGACCGGCATGTTTACCTATGATCCGGGTTTCCTGTCGACGGCCGCCTGCGCCTCCGGCATCACGTACATCGACGGCGACAAGGGTGAGCTGCTCTATCGCGGTTACCCGATCGAGCAGTTGGCGGTCAAGTGCGATTTTCTTGATATCTGCTACCTGATCCTCAATGGCGAGCTGCCCAATACGAAGGAAAAAACCGATTTCGATGGTCTGGTTGTCCATCATATGATGGTGCATGAGCAGATGCAGTTCTTCCTGCGTGGCTTCCGTCGTGATGCGCACCCGATGGCTGTGCTGACGGGGCTGGTGGGTGCCATGTCCGCGTTCTACCATGACTCTACCGACATCACCAATCCGCAGCATCGCCACATCTCCGCGATCCGGCTGATTTCGAAGATGCCGACGCTGGTGGCCATGGCCTACAAGTATTCCCAGGGCCAACCTTTCATCTACCCGCGCAATGACCTGTCCTACACGGGCAATTTCCTGCGCATGATGTTTGCCACACCCTGCGAAGAGTACAAGGTCAACCCGGTGGTCGAGCGTGCGCTGGATCGCATCTTCATCCTGCACGCAGATCACGAGCAGAATGCCTCGACTTCGACGGTGCGCCTGTGCGGCTCGTCTGGCACCAACCCGTTCGCTGCCATCGCGGCTGGCGTCGGCTGCCTGTGGGGCCCGGCACACGGCGGTGCCAACGAAGCATGCCTGCAGATGCTCGAAGAAATCCAGGCCAGCGGTGGCTTGGCCAAGGTCGGTGAGTTCATGGAGAAGGTCAAGGACAAAAACTCGGGCGTGCGCCTGATGGGTTTTGGCCATCGCGTCTACAAGAACTACGATCCGCGCGCCAAACTGATGCAGGAAACCTGCAAGGAAGTGCTGCAGTCGCTGGGCCTCGAAAACGATCCGCTGTTCAAGCTGGCCATGGAACTCGAACGCATCGCGCTGGAAGACCCTTACTTCGTCGAGCGCAAGCTGTATCCCAACGTCGATTTCTACTCAGGTATCGTGCAGCGCGCCATCGGCATCCCGACCTCGCTGTTTACCGCTATCTTCGCGCTGGCCCGTACCGTGGGCTGGATCGCGCAGTGGGGCGAAATGCTGTCCGATCCCGAGTACAAAATCGGTCGTCCGCGCCAGCTATTCACCGGCGCGGTGCCGCGTGACGTCGCTGATATCAGCAAGCGCTGAGCCAGTTTACGGTCATGCTTGCAAGCCTTTTTTCATGTGCGCTGCAGCATGATTGAGTTTCAGTTGCGCTGATGCCTCAGGCAGGCCCACCCATCAAAAAATGGGTGGGCTTTTTTGTGGTACTCATGGTCGCAACAGGGTTATACTGGTTTCACAACGGCTCTTTAGGCTTGTTATCGTGCCTTCTGCCCCCGCTATCCGCTATCCGGTCTGGCCGTGTCGCGGAAGGTTTTCCTGCATCGCACCGGGTGAAACGCCCGTATAGGTGAAGCGTTATATGTCTACGGAAAAAGAAGTCCAGTCTTACTCCTATCTGTTCGGGGGCAATGCTCCCTATGTCGAAGAGCTTTATGAAGCCTACCTCGACAATCCCGCTTCGGTAGCGGACAACTGGCGCCAGTATTTCGACCAGCTCCAGCATGTTCCGGCCACCGACGGTCAGGAAAGCACCCGCGATCAGGCCCACGCACCCATCATCGAGTCGTTCGCACAGCGCGCCAAGGCCAATGCCTTCGTGACCCGCGCTCAGGAACCCGATCTGTCCGTGGCCAGCAAGCAGGTTTCGGTACAGTCCATCGTCGCCGCCTACCGTTCTCTGGGTCTGCGCTGGGCCGATATCGATCCCCTGCAACGCCAGGAACGCCCCGAGATCCCCGAGCTGACGCCGGCCTTCTACGGCCTGACTGAAGCCGATCTCGACAAGGTCTATTCGGCCACCAATACCTACTTCACCACGGCGGAAACCATGACGCTGCGCGACTTGATCAAGTCGCTGCGTGATACTTACTGCCGTTCCGTCGGTGCCGAGTTCATGTACATTTCGGACCCGGTGGCCAAGCGCTGGATCCAGGAGCGGCTCGAATCCACCGTCGCCGCACCCAACTACTCGGTCGACGAAAAGCGCCATATCCTGCAGCAACTCACCGAGGCCGAAGGCCTGGAGCGCTTCCTGCACACCAAGTATGTCGGTCAGAAGCGCTTCTCGCTCGAGGGTGGCGAAAGCTTCATCGCTTCGATGGATGCGGTGGTCAGCCACTCCGGTGAAAACGGCGTCCAGGAAATCATCGTCGGCATGGCCCACCGCGGCCGTCTGAACATGCTGGTCAACATCATGGGCAAGATGCCCGGTGACCTGTTTGCCGAGTTCGAAGGCAAGCACGCCGAAGGCCTGACCGACGGCGACGTGAAGTACCACAACGGCTTCTCCAGCGATGTCTCGACCAAGGGTGGTCCGGTCCACCTGTCGCTGGCCTTCAATCCGTCCCACCTTGAAATCGTCAATCCTGTGGTCGAAGGCAGCGTCCGTGCCCGCCAGGAGCGTCGCAGCGACACCGACGGCAGCCAGGTGCTGCCGGTGCTGGTGCACGGTGATGCGGCCTTCGCCGGCCAGGGCGTGGTCATGGAGACCCTCAGTCTGGCGCAGACCCGCGGCTACGGCACGGGCGGTACGCTGCACATCGTCATCAACAACCAGATTGGTTTCACCACCTCTGACCCGCGCGATTCGCGTTCGTCGCTGTACTGCTCCGATATCGTCAAGATGATCGAGGCACCGGTGTTCCACGTCAACGGAGATGATCCCGAGGCCGTGGTGTTCGTCACCCGTCTGGCACTGGACTACCGTCGCCAGTTCCGCCACGATGTGGTGGTCGACATTGTCTGCTTCCGCAAGCTGGGCCACAACGAGCAGGATACCCCGGCGCTCACGCAGCCTCTGATGTACAAGAAAATCGGCAAGCACCCCGGCACCCGCCAGGTCTATGCCGACAAGCTGACCACGCAGGGCGTGCTGGCCGAGGGCGAGGCCGACGAACTGGTCAAGAAGTACCGTCAACTGATGGAAGACGGCAAGCAGACCATCGAACCCGTACTGACCGACTACAAGGGCAAGTACGCCACCGACTGGTCGCCGTTTGCCAATGCCAAGTGGACCGATGCGGCCGATACCGCCGTGCCGATGGCCGAGCTGCAGCGTCTGGGCGAGCGCATCACCACGGTGCCGGAAGGCTGCACGGTGCATCAGCTGGTCAACAAGCTGCTGAACGATCGTCGCGCCATGCTCAAGGGCGAGCTGAATATCGATTGGGGCATGGGCGAGCACCTGGCCTACGCCAGCCTGGTGGCCGCCGGCTATCCGGTGCGCCTGTCGGGTGAGGATGCCGGTCGTGGCACCTTCTCGCATCGTCATGCAGTCTGGCACGATCAGAAGCGTGAGCGCTGGAACGACGGTACCTACATTCCGCTGCAGAACGTGTCTGACAAGCAGGCTCCGTTCGTCGTGATCGACTCGGTGCTGTCCGAAGAGGCCGTGCTGGGCTTCGAATATGGCTACTCGGCAACCGATCCCAACACGCTGACCATCTGGGAAGCGCAGTTCGGCGACTTCGCCAATGGTGCGCAGGTCGTGATCGACCAGTTCATCGCGTCGGGCGAAGCCAAGTGGGGCCGTTATTCCGGTCTGGTGATGTTGCTGCCGCACGGCTACGAAGGTCAGGGCCCCGAGCACTCATCGGCGCGTATCGAGCGCTATCTGCAACTGTGCGCCGACAACAACATGCAGGTGGTGCAGCCGACCAATGGCGCGCAGATTTTCCACCTGCTGCGTCGCCAGATGATCCGCCCGTTCCGCAAGCCGCTGGTGGTGCTGACGCCCAAGTCGCTGCTGCGCAACAAGGATGCCGGCGTGCCGCTGAGCCAGTTGGCCGAAGGCCAGTTCCAGCCGATCATCGGCGAAACCGACAAGGCCATCAAGGCGGCTGCGGTCAAGCGCGTGCTGGTCTGCTCGGGCAAGGTCTACTACGATCTGGTCAACGCCCGCAAGGAGCGTGATCTCAAGGATGTGGCCATCGTGCGTGTCGAGCAGCTCTATCCGTTCGCACACAAGACCTTCGAAACCGTGCTGGGCAAGTACAGCAAGGCTACCGAAATCGTCTGGGTGCAGGATGAGCCGCAGAACCAGGGTCCGTGGTTCTACGTGCAGCATCACATCTACCAGAACATGAAGGCCGGTCAAAAGCTGGCTTACGCAGGCCGTGCCGCTTCGTCGTCGCCGGCCGTCGGCTACCTGGCCAAGCACGTCGAGCAGCAGAAAGCCCTGATCGAACAGGCTTTCGGCCGGCTCAAGGGCTTCAGCCTGACCAAGTAACGTCCTGCTGCGTGCGCTCTCTCGTGGAGCGCACGCTTTTTCGACCGATCACCTCTCTGACAGATCAACTTTCATTACCGGAACCATCACCATGGCCAAAATTGACGTCGTTGTCCCCCAGCTTTCCGAATCCGTTTCCGAGGCGAGCCTGCTCAACTGGAAGAAGCAGCCCGGCGAAGCCGTTGCCGCGGATGAAATCCTGATTGAAATCGAGACCGACAAGGTCGTGCTCGAAGTCCCCGCACCGTCGGCTGGCGTGCTGGCCGAAATCGTCAAGGGCGACAGCAGCACCGTCACCTCGGGCGAACTGATTGCCCGCATCGATACGGCTGCCAAGGCCAGCGCTGCCCCGGCACCCGCTGCTGAAGCCGCTCCTGCTGCAGCACCTGCCGCTGCAGCACCCGCTGCCGCTGCCCCGGCTGCTGCCGGTGCGATTGCCTCGCCTGCCGCAGCCAAGCTGATGGCCGACAACAACCTGACCGACGTGGCCGGCACTGGCCGTGGCGGTCGCATCACCAAGGGCGACGTGCTCAACGCGCAGTCCGGTTCGGCTGCCAAGCCTGCCGCCGCTCCCGCTCCGGCCCCCACACTGTCGCTGGACGGTCGCCCCGAGCAGCGCGTGCCGATGAGCCGTCTGCGTGCCCGCGTGGCCGAGCGCCTGCTGCAGTCGCAATCCGAAAACGCCATCCTGACCACCTTCAACGAAGTCAACATGAAGGCTGTCATGGACCTGCGCAACGCCTACAAGGACAAGTTCGAGAAGGAACACGGCGTCAAGCTGGGCTTCATGTCGTTCTTCGTCAAGGCCGCCGTGGCCGCACTCAAGAAGTACCCGGTCCTGAACGCCTCGGTCGATGGCAAGGACATCATCTACCACGGCTACTTCGACATCGGTATCGCCGTGGGCAGCCCGCGTGGCCTGGTGGTGCCGATTCTGCGCAACGCCGACCAGCTCAGCATTGCCGAGATCGAAAAGACCATCGCCGATTTCGGTGCCCGTGCCCGTGACGGCAAGCTGGGTATCGAGGAGCTGACCGGCGGTACGTTCTCGATCTCCAACGGCGGCGTGTTCGGTTCGATGCTGTCGACGCCGATCATCAACCCGCCGCAAGCTGCCATCCTGGGCATCCACGCCACCAAGGAGCGTCCGGTTGTCGAAAACGGCCAGATCGTGATCCGTCCGATCAACTACCTGGCCATGTCGTACGACCACCGCATCATCGACGGTCGTGAAGCCGTGCTGGGTCTGGTCGCGATGAAGGAAGCGCTGGAAGATCCGCAACGCCTGCTGCTCGAAGTCTGAGTCCCGGCCAACCGAATACAGGAGTCACACAAATATGTCCAAGAATTTTGACGTTGTCGTCATCGGTGCCGGCCCTGGCGGCTACATCGCCGCCATTCGCGCTGCCCAGCTGGGCCTGAGCGTGGCCTGCGTCGATGCTGCAAGCAATGCCAAGGGCGAGCCTGCTCCCGGCGGCACTTGCACCAATGTCGGCTGCATTCCCTCCAAGGCGCTGCTGCAATCGTCCGAGCACTACGAGCAGGCCGGCCACCACTTTGCCGAGCATGGGATCGAGGTCAAGGGCCTGTCGCTCAAGCTCGATACGCTGATCGGTCGCAAGGACGAAGTCGTCAAGCAGAACAATGACGGCATCCTCTATCTGTTCAAGAAGAACAAGGTCACGTTCTTCCACGGCACGGCTGCATTCACCGGTCAGGTCGAAGGCGGCTGGGGTGTTGCGGTCGAAGGCAAGAAGACCAAGGAAGCGCTGGTCGCTCGCCACGTGATCATCGCGACCGGCTCCGCACCGCGCGAGCTGCCGGGCTTGCCTTTCGACGAAAAGACCGTGCTGTCCAATACCGGCGCGCTGGCACTGGGCAGCGTGCCCAAGCGCTTGGGCGTGATCGGTGCCGGCGTGATCGGCCTGGAGCTGGGCAGCGTCTGGCGTCGCCTGGGTTCCGAAGTCACCGTTCTCGAAGCTGCGCCCGAGTTCCTGGCCGTGGCTGACCAGCAGGTGGCCAAGGAGGCCCACAAGGCGCTCACCAAGCAAGGCCTCAAGATCGAAACCGGCGTCAAACTGGGTGAAACCAAGGCCACGGCGCGCACGGTCAATGTGCAGTACACCGACGCAGCGGGTGCCGCCCACAAGCTGGCAGTGGACAAGCTGATCGTCTCGATCGGTCGTGTGCCGTTCACGGGTGGCCTGAATGCCGAAGCGGTCAGCCTCAAGCTGGACGAGCGTGGTTTCGTGGTCGTCGATGACGACAACAAGACCAACCTGCCCAACGTCTGGGCCGTCGGCGACGTGGTGCGCGGCCCGATGCTGGCGCACAAGGCCGAGGAAGAGGGCGTTGCCGTGGCCGAGCGTATCGTCGGCCAGCACGGTCATGTCAACTTCAACACGATTCCGTCGGTCATCTACACCTCGCCCGAAATCGCCTGGGTCGGACAGAACGAGCAGCAGCTCAAGCAGGCTGGTCGCGCCTACAAGGCTGGCAGCTTCCCGTTCCTGGCCAATGGTCGTGCCCGTGCGCTGGGCGACACCACCGGTTTCGTCAAGGTGCTGGCCGATGCCGCTACCGACGAGGTGCTGGGTGTGCACATCGTGGGCCCGCAGGCTTCCGAGCTGATTTCCGAAGCCGTGACTATCATGGAATTCCGCGGCGCTGCCGAGGATATCGCCCGGATTTGCCATGCGCATCCGACGCTGTCCGAAGCCGTCAAGGAAGCGGCTCTGGCTGTCGACAAGCGCGCGCTGAACTTCTGAGTGTGCGTCCCGATCCCTGTCGGTGTCAGGTATGACATGACACCGGGGATCGGATAGGTTCCATCGGGTCTTGCCTGTTCTGGAACGACAAAGCCCCGGCATGCCGGGGCTTTCCTATTGTGGAAGATATCGTGAAGCGTATCGAAAAGCTCAGGCGCTCATGCGAGGATCAGCAGCGTGCTCTGGATCAGGCCACGCGGGAGATCGCACGCGGCAGGGCAAAGCGGTGGTACCTGTTGGGAGCAGGGTTGCTGTTCGGCGTGATGGTGGCGGGTGTTTTTGCCTATCAGGTATTTCAGGCTATTGCACAGGGCTATCTGCTCGACTGTCCCCGCTTCTCGACGCTCAATTGCCATCGCCTGCTCCCTGGCGATGTGTCATATTGGGTGGGTATGGTCGTCCGGATTGGGGTGAGCGTGCTGTTTCTGTCTGCTGCGGTGGTGATGGCTGTTTTCATGCGGGCCTTGACCCGGCCTGCTCCTGTCCTGCAGATGATGCGCCAGCGCCTGCAAAGATTGCAGGCTGATCTGGAAGCACTGGAAGGCCGGGAGTAATTCCGACCGGGTGGGTGGCCTTGCCAGGCAAGTAACGGCATGATGGCCATGCCGTTACTTGCGCAGTGCTGGGCTTGCGCCTCAGAAGGTCACATCCATGCCCAGCCAGAAGGTACGGCCCTGCTCTGCGTAGCCGAACAGATCAGACTTGGCCTCGAGGTCGGTGTCGGTCAGGTTGGTAATGCCGGCACGCAGGTCCACCTGCCGGTTCAGCGCGTAGCGCACGTTGGCATGGAAAAGACTGTAGCCCGGGGCACGTGCCAGTGCGTTGGATTCATCGGACATGTACTGGCGTCCGATGTATTGCCATTCCAGTCCGGCATCGACCTGTCCCTGCTGCCAGCGCAGCGTGGTAGAGCTGCTGACAGAGGGGCGGTAGGGCAGGTCTTCCCCGGTATCGCGGTTGCGGCTGTGCAGCAGGTTGACCGAAGCATCGACCGAGAAGCCATGCGTCAGGGACTGGCTGGTTGCCAGTTCCATGCCGCGCAGGCGGCTGCGGGCGATATTGTCGTAGATGTAGGTCCGGCGTACGCCCTGGATGCTGACGAGGCGGGTGCTGATCAGGTTCTTGATCGAGCTTTCGAACACGGTGGCCGAATAGCTGCTGCGATCGCCCTGCCAGCTCAGGCCGAGTTCGTAGGAGCGACTGATTTCCGGCTTGATGTCGCTGTTGCCCAGGAAGGTATGCGGTCCTTCTGCACCCACGTAGCTGCTCGAACTCTGCTTGAGCGTAGGCGCACGGAATGCGGTACCGAAGCCAGCCTTGACAGTCAGGCGATCGGTGGCATGCCAGACCGTATAGGCGCGTGGGCTGAAGCGTGAACCGAACGTGCCGTGATGATCGTAGCGTCCACCCAGGGTCAGGCCCAGGTCGTCGAGCAGGCGGATTTCATCCTGCAGGTAGACAGACTGGTGATCGACCTCGTCGGAACCGCCGATCATGCCGTCATTGCGCAGATACTCATTGCGATGTTCTGCCCCCAGCGTGAAGTCATGACGCTTGCCCAGCGAGAAATAGGCATTGCCATTCCAGATTCTGTCGCGCAGATATTGCGGACGGGTCGCTGCCACGCCGTTGCTGCGGCGGTTGGTGACATCGAAGCTCGAGACGGCATAGCTCATGTCGGTGCGCAATGCCTGCCAGTCGCTCTGCCATGACAGGCTCTTGTGTTCGCGGGTCAGGGCATATTCGTTGCGGTAATAGACCTGGCGACTGTTGACGGTATCGTAGGCGCGGTCCTCAAGGGTGCGGCTGATGTCGGCCTGCAGGCGTTGCCCCTGGATCGGCGTGAAGCCCAGTCGCGCACTGCCGCTACGGCGGTTGCTGCTTTCGATGGAAGTCAGGCGGGGATCCTTGTCGGAGGCCACGCTGCCGCGCCGGGACTGCTCGGCGGTCATGCTCAGGTCGAAATGCTCGCCCAGTCCGCCGGATACCCAGGCCGACGCCTGGTGTCCATTGCCGCCGTGGCCGTTGGTGGCATCGCCGCGCAACGAGAAGCGGGCCGTCCACTCATCCGGTGCCTTGCGGGTGATGATGTTGACGACACCGCCCAGCGCCTCGGAACCGTACAGTGCCGACATGGGGCCGCGTATGATCTCGATGCGTTCGATCTGTTCCATCGGCACCCAGCCGTACTGATAGTCGGAGTGGCCGATGTAGTCATCCGTCGATGAAATGCGCTGGCCGTCGACCAGCACCAGGGTGTGCTTGTCGTCGGCACCGCGAATGCCGAATGTCTTGCGTCCGGCCAGGCCATGACCGGTCACGGTGATGCCCGGCGTGCCGCGAATGGCTTCCAGCAGGTTGCTGGCACCTTTGCGGCGGATGTCCTCGGCCGTCACGACGCTGATCGAGGCAGGGGCATCGTTCAGGTTCTGCTCGCTGCGGGTTGCCGTGACCACCACCGTATCGAGCTGGTCGACCGGTGTGTCCGGCTGGGCAGCCAGCACGCCAGGTGTCAGGGCCAGGATAGGCAGGCAATGCATGAGTGTGTTCTTCTTCATGATCATTGCTCCGACGGCAGGGTGATCTTCAGCAGGCGCTCTTTCGCACCCTCGACGAAATCACCGGTCGAAGAGCGTGGACTGTAGACCTCCTTGAGGCCGACATAGAGACGTCGCTGCGCGGCATCGTAGGCCAGCTCGTTCGGCAGGGGACCAATGTCGAACGTACGGACAACGCTGTAGTCCTTGCCACTGATGACGCGGATGGTGCCTTCACGGAAATTGGCGACATAGGCCTCGTCGCGCGCCGGGTTGTAGGCGACGTTGATGCTGCCGCGTCCGCTGCGCACAAAGGCCAGTTGCTTGCCGGTTTCCAGGTCGAATACATACAGGCCGTCCTGTTCCCCTTCGCTGCGGAAAATGTTCTGTGCAGCAAAGATCCGCTTGTGGGCATGGTCGATGCCGAGACTGAGCAGATTGGCGGCCTGCGGCTCGGCCTGACTCATGTCCAGGCTGCGGACAACCTGCAGGGAGGTGGGATCGATGACATTGATATAGCCACTGCCGCCGGTATAGATGCGCTGCTCGGTATCGTCATAGGTCAGCGCGTAGCCGGTCCGGGGGTAGGCCCCTTCGACCTGGCCGATCAGTTCCAGCGTGTCTGGATCAATGACCAGCAGCTTGTGGTAGCGCCCCGATTCCGTCGAGGATTCACCCGTGGCGCTGTAGCTGACGAAAAGGCGGTTGACCTGTGGGACGTACACCATATGCCGCAGGCTTTCATTGCCCTTGAAATCCTCGGGCTGGATGGGCAGGCGTGCGCTGGTCTGTTCCAGCGTGCCGGTCGCGATATCGACGCGGCTGATGCTCAGGGCACGATTCTTGCCGTGGCTGACGAAGAGCTTGTTGTGTGTACGGTCCTGCGCAAGGGCGAAAGCCTGGTGCGGCATGGCCAGGCGCCAGCGCTTTTCCAGTGTGTCGGCATCGAAGGCATAGACATAGCCCAGGTCCTGATCTGCCTGGGCCCGGTCGATAACGGCTGTCATGACCAGATTGCCGGGCGTGTTGTACTGGATTTCATACAGGCCTTCGGCTGCATGATCCAGATAGCCGACCTGCAACGTGTAATCGGCGACAGGTACGGTAGCGGGCGGAGTGGCATGGGCGTGCGTGGCCATCGTGCAGGCCATGACGAGGGCGCGGAGCAGAACGGAGGGAGACATGTGTGACAGGTGCAGCGAGTTGATGAATCGCTTTTTATTCTATGTTATTTAGAATGGTTATCAATATTGAATGGTGATGATTTTGATAATTGGGATGTTTTTTATTGATAAATATCATGATCACAGGGCTGGCAACAAGGGCAGTCACTTCCTGGCGACAACTTATCTTTCCTGGATTCCCGAGACAGTCACGGCCAGGCCGGGATGGGCATGGTCGGCAGCAATGCTCCAGCCGTGCGCGCGAACTATTTCCTGGCAAATGGCCAGCCCCAGTCCTGCGCCGAGGTCACGACGATGTGCTCCTCGCCAGAAGCGGATAAAGAGCAGGGGCAACTGCGTCGTTTCGACACCCGGTCCCCAATCCCGTATGCGAATGCCATCCGAGATGATGGATATCCTGACTTCAGTGCCTGCAGGGGCATGCTGTATGGCATTTTCGATCAGATTTTTCAGCAGTGTGAATAATGCGCCTCGATCTGCCCGCCAGCGAACAGGTACGGCAGGGCCCGTGATGACGATCCCGACGCGTGCATCTGCGGCGATTTTCTCCAGGAACTGAACGGCGTCCTGGACGGCCGTGCCGGCATCAACATCGGTGAAATGGTAGCTGAGCAGCTCACTGGCCTCGGCGAGCAACAGAAGTTGCTGCACATGACGGGCCAGGTGTTCGATGTGTGCGAGAAGGGCGTTCCTGAGCGCGGCGTCTGCCTCCATCAGTTCCACTTCGGCGCGCAACAGGGTGAGCGGGGTCTTGAGTTCGTGTGCAGCCTGGGCCAGAAAGTCCTGCTGGACGCGGTAGCCGTTTTCGAGTCTGTCCAGCGCCTGATTGAAACTGTGCAGCAGTGGCACGATTTCGGCAGGCACGCGGTCGGTTTGCAGGCGCTTGCCCAGTGCCTGGGGGGAAATGGCTGCCGCGGCCAGCGATGCCCGTCGCAGCGGCTTGAGCGAATACCTGAGGCTGACGTAGGTGCATAGTCCAAAAACGAACAGCAGAACCAGGCTGAAAGTGATAATGCCGCGCTTGATGAACGGGACAGCAAATTCCTGGTGCAGGAACTCGATGATGCGTGAACTCACGGCGATCTGCACATGCCATGTCTTGCCATTTCGGGTCAGGACTGCCGTGGCACCATCGTATGGCTGCCCGTTGCGGGAAAACTCGAAATCAGAGAGGCCGGTCGTGTCAGGCCAGTCGTGTGTGCCCGGAGATGCCAGCACGATCTTGCCGTGCTCATCCAGAACCCGATAGGCGGTTTCGTCGCGCAGGCTGTCGTATATCCATGCCGGGTGTGCCGAGCTGGCGTGCAAGCCGATGGGGCGGTCGTGCGTGTCGAAGTCAAGGCTTCGGGCCAGTTCGTTGGCTCGGCCGGAAAGATCCATGCCGGGCAGGCGATCCTGTACGATGGCTCCGACCAAAATCAGCAACACGATGCTGAGCGTGGCTCCGACCACATAGGCGAGCAGGATCTTCAGTCCCAGGCTATCGAGCCAGGTTGATTTTTTGAAGTGCATAGCCTTGGCCCCTTACGTTGACGATCTGCCAGTCTGACCCCACTGCTGCGAGCTTGCGCCGCAGGCGATGCAGCGCTACGTCCAGGGCATTGGGCGTCACGGCTTCGCTCAGTCCCCAGGCGGCTGCTTCCATCGCGCCACGCCGGACTACGCAGCCCTGCCTGTGGATCAGGGCCAGCATGATCTGCATTTCCGCAGGGGCCAGCGAAACCGAGTCGGTGCCACATTGCAGGGTGCCGGATTCGGGCGACAGAAGCAGGTCGCCATAGGCAGGCTGCAACGGCAGACTGTGGGCCGGGCGGCGCAGCAATGCCCGTACCCGTGCCACCAGTTCTGCCATTGCAAAAGGCTTGGGCAGGTAGTCATCCGCACCGGACTCGAGCCCTTCGACCCGATCATGCAGGGCGTCGCGTGCCGTTAATACCAGGCAGGGGAGCGACTGGCCTGCCTGGCGCAGGCGTTGCAGCAACTGCAGGCCATCACCATCCGGCAGGCCACGGTCCAGCACCAGCGCCTGGTAGGAAACCTGCTGGATGGCAAGCCATGCAGACTCGCTGCGTGTGACGACATCGACAGCGATGCCGGCACTGGACAGGCCCTTGATGATGAGCCTGGCCAATTGCTCGTGGTCTTCGGCCAAGAGGATACGTCCCATCAGAAGCGGTACATGTAGCCCAGGAATAAGTGATTTACGGTTGAACGGTCAACCAGAGGACTGTCCCGGATTGCCGAGGCGAGCCGACTGGCCTGCAGGTCGAGCGTGACAGTGTGGTGCTGATCGAATCTATAGACGCCGCGCAGGCCAAAGCTGGTATTCATGGCCGACGCTGGGTGGTAGCCAGGGCGATTCCAGCGTACTTCGCTTGCTCTGACACCGTAATAGTAGTCTACGTAGTTGCCGTCATGCCAGGTCGCCGCAAGGCGTGGGGTCAGCGTGAAGCGTTCACCCAACTGCCATGCCCGATTGATTTCCAGATGCAGGCGCTGGCCCTTGCTGTGACCGGAAAGGTCATGTGTCCAGTCGGCCTGGAGACTGGCCAGTGAGGTCTGCCATTCGACACCCAGTCCGCCCCATATGCCGCCCTTGCGCTTTGCCATGCCATTGAGTATCCAGGCGTCGTCTGCCTTGTAACCCGAGCCGTCGTAGCGTCCGATCAGGTTGAAATCGAGCCGCTGGGTCTCACTGAACCTCAGGCCGGGCAGTTTGATCTCCAGATCTGTGCCGAAAAAGCGCATGTGCCGGTTTTCGACGTACAGCATGGGAAGTGCGGCATGGTCCCGTTTCATGTCTGTATAGGCTGTCTGGCTGCTGGCAACACCGAGACCCAATCCCCATTCGATCTCCTGTGCCGCAACAGGCGCTGACAGCAGCAGCCCTGCCAGAACAGCGGCAATATGCTGCGGGCACCAGACCGGAAAGAATGGGTGGTGAGATGGACGACAAGGCATGAGGGGCTCCATGGGGAAACGAAGGCTGCATCATGCAGGCGGTTCCCTTACCCTTCACTTACTGGCAGATGTCGGGGTATGCCAATACGGGCGGCTACAATAGACGGTTTCTCCCTGTGGCAGGAACAGCCTGCCGCAGTGGCACCGGAACAGGCGGATCAAGGCAGACGTATGAGTGTCATCCAGTACTACGAGAAGGCGCTGGCAGAACACGGCTATCAGCCGGATGCAGCGCAGCGCATGGCGATCGAGCGGCTGCAGCGCTATTACGACGAGTGGGTTGCCTTCAAGGCCGCCCGCTCCAGTTCGCTCAAGCGGCTGTTCAGCCGCCCGGAAGTGCCGCGTGGTGTCTATATGTGGGGGGGCGTCGGGCGGGGCAAGAGCTTCCTGATGGATGCTTTTTACGAAGCCGTGCCGCTGCGTCGCAAGACCCGCCTGCACTTCCATGAATTCATGCGTGGCGTGCATCGCCAGCTCGAAGAGGTCAAGGGCAAGACGGATCCGCTCGACGAGGTGGCCCGACGCATCGCCGCGAAGTACCGCCTGATCTGTTTCGACGAGTTCCATGTGTCGGACGTGGCCGACGCCATGATCCTGCACAAGTTGCTGGATGGCCTGTTCAGGCATGGCGTGTCGTTCGTGATGACTTCCAACTACGAACCGTCGACGCTCTACCCGGATGGGCTGCATCGTGACCGTATCCTGCCCGCGATTGCGCTGATCAAGGAAAAGCTCGATATCCTCAACGTGGATACCGGGGTGGATTACCGACGGCGCGCGCTGGAACAGGTCAAGCTGTACCACAGCCCGCTCGACGAGGCCTCGCGCCAGGCACTGGAGCAGACCTTTGCGCGGCTGGCCGAAGGGCCGGAAGCCGCCGATCCTGTCCTGCACATCGAGAACCGCGATATTTGCCCGGTGCGGCTGGCGACCAATATTGTCTGGTTCGATTTTGCGACGCTGTGCGGCGGTCCGCGTTCGCAGAACGATTATCTGGAACTGGCCAGCCGATTCGAGACGGTCATCCTGTCGGACGTGCCGCGCATGACGGCACGGCAGGCTTCAGAGGCGCGGCGCTTTACCTGGCTGATCGATGTGTTCTATGACCACAAGGTCAAGCTCATCATGTCGGCCGAGTGTGAAATCGAGCAGGTCTATACCGAAGGGCCGATGGCCAACGAGTTCCATCGTACCGTGTCGCGCGTGCTCGAAATGCAGTCGCAGGAATATCTGGATCAGGAACGGCGCGCCACCGCGACGCTGTAGGCCGTCATCAGCCAGCCGGCCAGGAAGGCCACGCCGCCGATGGGCGTGATCATGCCGAGCCAGCGAATGCCGGTCAGCGACAGCAGATACAGGCTGCCCGAGAACAGCACGATGCCGACCGACAGCATGGTGCCTGCGCGGCACAGGGCGCGGGCATCGTACTGGGCCGCCAGCCAGGCAATCGCGAACAGGCCCAGTGCATGCACCTGATGGTATTGCACGGCCGTCTTCCAGACCTCCAGTTCCCGCTCCGTGAAACCGGGGGCCAGGGCATGGGCACCGAAGGCCCCGGCCGCGACGGCCAGAAACAGGTTGAGTGCGCCGAAGATGACAAGCTGGCGTTCGTTCATGGTACGACTCCAATGTAAACTGTCAGGACTTTTCCTGTCCTTTCTGGTTGATTCATGAATACCCGTGTACTGACTGGCATTACCACTTCCGGCACACCCCACCTGGGCAATTTCGCGGGGGCGATCTGGCCTGCGATTCTGAGCAGCCGGCAGCCCGATGTGGACGCCTTCTATTTCATGGCCGACTACCATGCTCTGATCAAGTGCGGCGATCCTGCCCGGGTCGCACGTTCGCGGCTGGAGATCGCGGCGACCTGGCTGGCCGCAGGGCTGGATCCGGAACGGGTCACATTCTACCGCCAGTCGGACATTCCCGAGATCCCGGAGCTGTCGTGGTTCCTGACCTGCGTGACGGCCAAGGGATTGATGAATCGCGCCCATGCCTACAAGGCATCGGTGGATCAAAATCAGGCACAGGGCGTCGAGCCGGACGATGGCGTCACCATGGGGCTGTATTCCTACCCGGTGCTGATGGCGGCGGATATCCTGATGTTCAACGCGCATCGCGTGCCGGTCGGGCGTGATCAGATTCAGCATATCGAGATGGCACGCGATATCGCCCAGCGTTTCAATCATCTCTATGGTGCGGGTCAGGATTTCTTCGTGCTGCCCGAGGTGGCGATTGCCGAGGATGTGGCGACCTTGCCGGGACTCGATGGGCGCAAGATGTCCAAGAGCTACAACAACACGATTCCGCTTTTCGAGGGGGGCGCGCAAGCGACGCGTGCCGCCATTATGCGCATCGTGACCGATTCGCGTCAGCCGGGCGAGCCCAAGGATGCCGAAAACTCGCACCTGTTCATGCTCTACAAGGCATTTGCCACCGAGGCCGAGAGCGCGACCTTTCGCCGTGAACTGGAAACCGGCCTGGGCTGGGGGGATGCCAAGCAGGCGCTGTTCGAACGTCTGGAGCAGACGCTGGCACCGATGCGTGAACGCTACGAGAGCCTGATTGCCGCGCCCGAGCGCATCGAGGATATCCTGCAGGCTGGTGCCGCCAAGGCGCGTCGCATTGCCACGCCATTCATGCAGACGCTGCGCGAGGCCGTCGGCCTGCGTCGGCTGGCAACGGTGTCGCAGGCCGGCACGCCGGCCAGCAAGGCCAAGGGCAAGGGCAAGGGCAAGGGCGGCAAGACGGCGCGTTTCGTCAGCTATCGTGACGAAGACGGCAAGTTCAGGTTCCGGCTGCTGGATGCCGATGGCAGCCAGTTGCTGCATTCCGTGCCGTTCGACGAACCCCGCGCTGCGGGTGCCGCCAGCCGCAACCTGGTGGAACGGCAAAAAGACCTTGCCTGGGCGACGGTGCCGGAGGGCGGTGGGCAGTTGTTGCTGGATGGCAATGTGCTTGGCTTTACGGCTGCCACAGATCTGGAGCCTGCGCAGTTGCGCGTGCAACAGGCACTGGAAGCACTGGCGCAGCAGGACTGATTCCTGCCTGGCTGGCCGCGTGGTCTGTGACCAGCCATCAATAATGGGTACGATACCTGCTTGTTAATTAGTAAATTCTAAATTAGAATTAGATAATTAATTAACCCAGGCAGGTGTGACATGCCCATCGAACCGATCGATCCCGGCCGCGCCGATCTTCTCCAGCGGCAGGGTGCTGTGCTGGTCGATATTCGTGATACGGACGAACACGCGCGCGAGCGCATTCCTCAATCTGTCAATATGCCGCTGGCGCAGCTCTGTCAGTCGGCACTGCCCGCTGGCGGTGAGGTTATCTTTCATTGCCGCTCGGGCCTTCGCACGCAGCGGGCAGCGGAGCAGCTTGCCGAGCAGGTTACCTGCCAGGCCTACTGGATCGAAGGCGGGCTGGATGCGTGGAAACGGCAGGGACTGCCGGTCGAACGCGATCCCTCGCAGCCGCTGGAGTTGATGCGCCAGGTGCAGATCGTGGCTGGCAGCCTGGCGCTGGCTGGTACGCTGCTGGGCAGTCTGGTGTCTTCCTGGTTTTTTGTCTTGCCCGGCCTGGTGGGGGCCGGTTTGATGTTCGCCGGTATCACCGGGTTCTGCGGAATGGCGCGTCTGCTGCTGCGCATGCCGTGGAATCGTTCCTTTCAGCAGCGGGAGTGCAAATCATGAAAAGCAATATCGGCGGCATCGACCGCTTTCTGAGGATCGTGCTGGGTCTGCTCCTGATCGGGCTGACCCTGGGCGGGCAGATCGGTGCCTGGGGCTGGATCGGTGTAGTGCCTCTGGCGACCGGTCTGGTCAAGTGGTGCCCGCTGTACCTGCCGTTCGGCTGGAGCACCACCTGCAAGCGTCAGTGAATCTGCTGGTCGAAAAGCAGCGGCACGCCGCTTTGCTGTTCGAGTCGTCGGGCATAGGCCAGGACCGGTGCCGGGAAGTCCAGCCCGCCGACGATGCTGAGGCAGCGCAGCAATGGCCACAGCAGGATGTCGGACAGGCCGGTTTCCTCGCTGCGTCCGTCGAGCAGCGTGGCCAGTTGTGCCATCAGCGGGTTGATCTGCGCGAGGAGTTCAGGGGTGCGCTGTAGCAAGGCATCGAGGTCGCCGAAAGCCTTTTCCTCACGCAGGCGATAGGCTTCGCGGGCCTCGGGCGTGGCCAGTTCTGCAAAGTCGCCCTGGGTGAAGCGCGGGATGATGAGGCCAAGCGCCGGTTTCCAGGCAGCCTGGCCCCAGGCATCGAGTGCTGCGTCGGACTTTGCTGTCAGCACGGGGGCACCGATGCCCTCGACATATTGCACAATATCCAGGCTTTCGGCCATGTGGCTGCCGTCCTGTTTCTGCAAGATGGGAACGACCTTGCGGCCGACCAGCCGGGTGGGTGTGTCGGTGTCGCCTTCCATGATGATGGCGAGCTCGACAGGCAGCTTTTTCAGCCCGAAGATCATCCGGGCGCGCGTGCAGAACGGGCAGTGTTCGTAGATGTAGAGTTTCATGACGGCTCTCAGCGCTTGAGCTTGGCGAAGGCGGCAGCCATGGCGTTGTTGGATGGCGCGGCCGAGTCCTGCTGACGGCCGCCACTCTGGCGACCCTGGTTGCGACCACCGTTGTTGCGGGGGGCGGGCTGGTCGCCACTGCGTCGTGCCGGCAGCACGTCGTCCTTGAGCCGCATGGTGAGTGCGATGCGCTTGCGCGGCACGTCCACTTCTTGCACCTTGACCTGCACGGTCTGGCCGACACGGACCACGTCGCGTGGATCTTCGACGAATTTTTCCGACAGGGCCGAGATGTGCACCAGGCCGTCCTGGTGCACGCCAATGTCCACGAAGGCACCGAAGTTGGCCACGTTGGTGACCACACCTTCGAGCACCATGCCCGGCAAGAGATCGTTGAGCGTTTCGATGCCTTCCTTGAACTGGGCAGTCTTGAACTCGGGGCGCGGGTCGCGGCCCGGCTTCTCGAGTTCGCTCAGGATGTCGCGCACGGTCGGCAGGCCGAAGCGCTCGTCGGTGAACTCGGCCGGCGATACGCCCTTGAGTGCCTCACGATTGCCCAGGACCTGTTTCACATCGGCCTGGATTTTCGTCAGGATACGTTTGACCACCGGATAGGCTTCGGGGTGCACGGCGGAAGCGTCCAGCGGATTGTCGCCGCCGGGGATGCGCAGGAAGCCGGCTGCCTGCTCGAAAGCCTTGTCGCCGAAGCGCGGCACCTCCTTGAGTGCCTTGCGGTTGGGAAAGGCTCCGTGGCTGTCGCGGTAGGCCACCATGTTGCGCGCCAGCAGGCTGTTGAGGCCGGAGACGCGTGCCAGCAGGGCGGCAGAGGCCGTATTCACATCCACGCCCACGGCATTGACGCAGTCTTCGACCACCGCGTCGAGCGAGCGCGCCATTTCGCGTTGGTTGACGTCGTGCTGATACTGACCGACGCCAATGGCCTTGGGTTCGATCTTGACCAGTTCAGCCAGGGGGTCCTGCAGACGACGGGCAATGGACACGGCACCCCGCAGGCTGACATCCAGGTCGGGAAATTCGTTGGCAGCGGTTTCCGAGGCCGAATAGACCGAGGCACCGGCTTCGGAGACGACGACTCGGGTCAGCTTGAGTTCGGGCAGGCGGGCGCACAGGTCGGCCACCAGCTTCTCGGTTTCACGCGAGGCCGTGCCGTTGCCGATGGCCACCAGTTCAATCTTGTGGCGGTGGGCGATGGCAGCCAGCGTGGCTATTGCGCCTTCTCGGTCGCGGCGTGGCTCGAAGGGATAGACTGTGGCCGTCTCGACCAGCTTGCCGGTCTTGTCGATGGCAGCGACCTTGACGCCGGTACGGATGCCGGGATCGAGGCCCAGTACCGACTTGGGGCCGGCCGGTGCTGCCAGCAGCAGGTCCTTGAGATTGGCGGCGAATACCCGGATGGCTTCGGTTTCGGCGCTCTCGCGCAGGCGCGTGACCATTTCGGTCTCGAACGTGGGCGACAGCTTGACGCGCCAGGTCCAGCGGCAGACCTCGGCCAGCCAGCGTGCGCGCGGCGTGGCATCGAGTCCGAACAGATGGGGGCCGAGCTTGAGGAATTCGGCAACCCGGCTCACGCAGGGATGCGGTACTTCGGCCTCACGTTCGACATCCAGCCCCAGGCGCAATTCGAGCACCCCCTGCTGGCGGCCGCGCAGCAGGGCCAGGACACGGTGCGAGGGCAGGGTGCGCAGCGGCTCGCTGAAATCGAACCAGTCGCGGAAATTCTCGCCTTCGGCTTCCTTGCCTTCAGCGACTTTGGAGTACAGGAAGCCGGTTTGCCAGAGGTGATCGCGCATGTGCGACAGCAGGTTGGCGTGTTCGGCGAAGCGTTCGGCGAGGATGTCGCGGGCACCGTCGAGCGCCGCCTTGGCATCCGCTACGCCGGCCTCGGCGTTGAGGTAGCCTGCGGCCAGTACGGCAGGGTCAGCCTGCGTGTCAGCCAGGATGGCATCGGCCAGCGGTTCAAGGCCGGCTTCTCGGGCAATCTGGGCACGTGTGCGGCGCTTGGGCTTGAAGGGGGCGTAGAGATCCTCCAGGCGCTGCTTGGTGTCGGCCTCGGTCACGTCTTTCTTCAGGGCCGGAGTGAGCTTGCCCTGCTGGGCAATGGACTCGAGAATGGCTCCGCGCCGGCCTTCCAGTTCGCGCAGGTAGCCGAGCCGGGTTTCCAGATTGCGCAGGACAGTGTCGTCTAGTCCACCCGTGGCTTCCTTGCGATAGCGGGCGATGAACGGCACCGTGGCACCTTCGTCCATCAGTGTAATGGCGGCATTGAGCTGCGCGGGACGGGCATTCAGTTCGGAGGCGAGCTGAGCGACGATGCGGGCGGCAACGGTGGCTTGCGGCTCGGGCGTATAAGTGGCCACGTCGGTCGGCTGTGCAGCGATGGAATCGGTCATGGGAACGGCGGACTCTCTTGGTTCTGGAAGATGGCAAAGCGGATGATTTTGCCACAAGTCGGTGCGCACGATGCGTGACAGGCAGTATCATGCGAACCCATGTTCAAGGATGATCTCGCTTCGATTTTTGCGGAAGACGGCCCGTTCGCCCAGGGGGCGCCCGGCTATCGCCTGCGCCCTGCCCAGCTGGAGATGGCACAGGCCATTGCCGAGGCCATCCGCATGCGCGGTACGCTGGTGGCGGAGGCCGGCACCGGTACCGGCAAGACCTGGGCCTATCTGGTTCCGGCCATTCTGTCGGGCGGCAAGACCATTATCTCGACGGGGACCCGCACCCTGCAGGACCAGTTGTTCAAACGAGACCTGCCCAAGGTGCGCAAGGCGCTGTCGGTGCCGGTGGCGGTGGCCTTGCTCAAGGGCCGCTCCAATTATGTCTGTCACTATCATCTGGAGCGGCTGGCCGACGATGACCGTGGCTTGCGTTCGCGTACCGAGGCGGCGCAATTGCGCAAAATCCAGTTGTTTGCCAAACAGAGCCAGACGGGGGACAAGGTCGAGCTGTCGGCCGTGCCCGAGAATGCCGACATCTGGAATCGTGTCAGTTCCACCCGCGAGAATTGCCTGGGGCAGGACTGTCCGTACGTACGTGAATGCTTCGTGATGAAGGCGCGCAAGCAGGCTCAGGAAGCCGAGGTGCTGGTCGTCAATCATGCGCTGTTCATGGCGGACCTGGCATTGCGCGAAGAAGGTATCGTCGATCTGTTGCCGCAGGCCGATACGGTGGTGTTCGATGAGGCACACCAGTTGCCGGATACGGCGACCCGCTTTCTCGGGGAAAGTGTCTCCACGCACCAATTGCTGGATCTGGCCCGCGATATGGCGGCTGTTGGCCTGGCGCAGGCGCGTGAGGCGCTCAATTGGAGTGAGGCCGGTCGCCAGCTCGAACATGCCGTACGCGAGTGGCGCCTGAGTGCAGCCGCCATTGAGCAGATGCCAGGGCGCAAGGCCACGGCCGAGGCGCTGCCCGATGCCGACGGTTTCCATGCCGCGCTGGACGTGCTGATCGAGCGCGTGGGCGAGGCCGCGGACCGACTCAAGAAGATCGAGGAAAAGCACCCCGACCTGGCCGCTCAGGCCAAGGTCGCGCAGACGCTGCTGGGCAAGCTCGGCCAGTGGCTCAAGCCGGAGGATCCGCAGGGCTGTGTGCGCTGGGTCGAGATGACGCACCAGGGCATGCGCCTGCACAGTGCGCCGTTGTCGGTGGCCGAGGCGTTTTCCCGTTGTCGGCGCAAGGAGCAGGCCTGGGTCATGGTGTCGGCCACGCTGTCGGTGCAGGGCAACTTCACCCACTTTACCCGCCAGTTGGGCCTGTGGGAGCCGCAAGTCGCCAAATGGGAGTCGCCTTTCGACTATGCCTCACAGGGGCTGCTGTTTGTACCTTCGGATATGCCGTTGCCCAACAGTCCGGCCTTCAACGAGCGCTTCATCGATACCCTGATGCCCTTGCTGGATGCCTGTCAGGGCGGTGCGCTGGTGCTGTGCACCACGCTGCGCGCCGTGGATATCTTTGCCGATAGCCTGGCGCGTCATTTCGAGGCGCGTGGCTGGGACTGGCCGCTGCTGCGCCAGGGGCAGACCAGTCGCCATCTGTTGCTGGAGCGTTTTCGCACCGAGGCGCATGCCGTGCTGGTCGGCAGCGCCAGTTTCTGGGAGGGCGTGGACGTACCGGGTGATGCTCTGCGGCTGCTGGCCATCGACAAGCTGCCGTTTGCCCCGCCCGATGATCCTGTTATCGAGGCGCGCTTGCGGTCCTGCCGCGAACGCGGCGGCAATCCATTCGCGGAATTCCAGCTTCCCGAGGCGGCCATTGCTCTCAAGCAGGGGGCAGGCCGGTTGATTCGCACCGAGCGTGACTGGGGTGTTCTGATGGTGGGGGATGTGCGGCTGGTGGACAAACCCTATGGCCGTCGCCTGTGGCGCGGCCTGCCGCCGTTTGCGCGGACACGCGACCTGCAGGTTGCGCTGGATTTCTATACGGGCCGCATGGCAGAAGTGGATACGCCCAGTACTGACTGATATGTAAAACGGGCCGGGCGAATCTGTTCGCCCGGCCCGTATCCACTACAAATTTATCTGCGCTTGGTTGACGCGTCGCTCAGAACCAGTTGAGCGGGTTCCACCACGATCGGTCTTTGCCACCACTCTGTTCGTTGGCGAACGAGCGGTTGGGGAAGTTGGCCTGCTGTACGCGCAGGATGTCGTCGCGCAGATCGGTCATGCCCAGTTTGTCGTAGGCGTTGTAGAGGATATCCAGCGCTTCCTCGGTGGCCGGTACGCCTTCGAAATCTGTAATCACGGCCTGAGCCCGGTTGATGGCAGCCACATAGGCATCGCGCTCGTAATAGTAGCGGGCGACGTGCACTTCGTTCATGGCGATGGTGTTGACCAGCCATGCCACACGCAGCTTGGCATCAGGAGTGTAGCGGCTGTTGGGGAAACGCTCGATCAGTTCATTGAAGGCTTCGTACGATTGACGCAGACCCTTGGGATCGCGCTCGCTCGGGTCCTGTCCGGTCACGCTGCTCAGGAAGGCACTGTTGGGCGTGAAGTTGACCAGTCCCTTGAGGTACAGCATGTAGTCAGTACCGGGATGATTGGGGTAGAGCTGCTGAAAGCGGTCGATGGTGACCATCGCCTGCTCGGGCTCGTTGTCTTTCCAGTTGACGTAGGCGGTGTCGATCAGGGCCTGCTGTGCATAGACGCTGAACGGGTAGCGGCTCTCGATGCTTTGCAGGCGGGTACGTGCCTGGGCCCAGTTGCCGGCGGCAATTTCTTCCTTGGCGTCACGGTAGAGCCTGTCGGCACTCCAGCCCGCTGTGGGGTCAGGCTCCTTGTTACCGGTGCCGCCGCAGCCGGCGACCAGCAACATGGTCAGCGCGAGCAGCATCGCCAGAAACAGGCGGTGCGGTTGTGCAGCAGGGGAGAGGATGGCAGGAACACGAATCACGAAAGCACCCTTGGTGTTAGCATTGCGGGCAATTATAGGGCGTGTAGCGATGGATGATTCAATAAAACATTCCGGGTCGCATCCGGATGAAAGCGTCGACGAGTCGGCAGAGGATAGCGTGCTGCTGCTGGCAGTGCCTGACGACAGTGACGTGGACCGACTCGACAAGGTCCTGGCCCGCCTTTTGCCTTCGCATTCGCGCAGCCGCCTGCAGGGCTGGATCGAGGCCGGTCATGTGCTGCTCAATGGCCGGCCTGCCAAGGTGCGCCAGAGCGCCGGGCCGGGCGACGAGATCACGGTGCAGGCCCAGCCTGCCCCCGAAGACCTGGCTTTCATGCCCGAGCCCATCGAGTTTGCCGTGATCGCCGATGCGCCGGACTGGATCGTGGTCGACAAGCCCGCCGGGCTGGTCACCCATCCCGGTGCCGGCAACTGGAGCGGTACGCTGCTTAATGGCTTGCTGTATCGGTACCCTGAGCTCGTGAGAGTGGCGCGGGCCGGCATCGTGCATCGGCTCGACAAGGACACATCCGGCCTGATGGTGGTGGCACGTCATGAGCAGGCGCAGACCTTGCTGGTGCGGCAGCTACAGGCGCGCAGCGTCGGCCGCGAATATGTGGCGCTGGCCCACGGCTGGCTGCGTAGACCGGGCGTCGTCAGCCAGCCCATAGGTCGAGATCCCAAGGTGCCGGTGCGCATGAGCGTGGCGCGGCCGGTGGCTCCCAAGGAGGCCATTACCCATTATGTACCGCAGCGTTTGGGACGGCTGGATGGTCAACCGGTCACCGAAGTAGTCTGCCGTCTGGAGACGGGGCGTACGCACCAGATCCGAGTGCACCTGGCCAGTCTGTCGCATCCGTTGGTGGCCGACGTGCTCTATGGCGGTCGGTTGCTTGGGGGGGCAGAGCGGCAGATGCTGCATGCCCGTGCATTGCGTTTTGATGACCCCGGACAGAGGGGGCCGCTGGCGTTCGAGGCAGCCCTGCCCCAGGATATGCGGACGGTGCTGGATCAGGTAGACTGGCAGGATGGGTAGGCGATAGCCTCACAGGCCCAGCCAAATCGACACAACAAGGGGGCAGGCATGCGGACTTTGGATGAGTGGGCGGGCTTGCCGTGTGTGTCCGGCCCGCAATGGGCAGGCGTGCGCAGTCTGGCGACGACCCGCGAGGGGGGCGTTGGCGAAGCACCTTACGATACGTTCAATCTCGGTGACCATGTCGGCGACGATCCCCTGGTGGTGCGTCGCAATCGGGAACATCTGCGTGCTGTCTTGCCGGGTGCGCCGCTCTGGCTGCGCCAGGTGCATGGCGTGACGGTGCACGATGCCGACGCCGGCAGCCAGGCCACGGCAGAAAATCGTTCGATCGAAGCGGATGCCGCTGTCACCATGCAGCCCGGTCGGGTGCTGGCCATCATGACGGCCGATTGCCTGCCGGTCGTGCTTACGGATACCTCGGCATGTGTGCTGGGCGTGGCTCATGCGGGCTGGCGTGGATTGCTCGATGGCGTGCTGGAGCGCACGCTGGCACAGATGCAGACACGATTGTCCGAGGCGCAGGGCGGTACATCGGACGCCTTGGCCTGGCGCGCCTGGATAGGCCCGGCGATCGGACCTCAGGCCTATGAAGTGGGCGAAGACGTGCATGCCGGTTTTCTGGCCAGGGCTCCCGAAGCGGCATCCTGTTTCCGGCCGGTGGGCTGGAAGCCCGGCAAGTGGTGGATGGATCTGCCTGCGCTGGCCGCACAGCGGCTGCGGCGTGCCGGTGTGCAGGAGGTTGAATGGTGCGGCTTCTGCACCGCCACGGATCGCCGTTTCTTTTCCTACCGACGTGCCAATGTGACGGGCCGGATCGCCACGCTGGCCTGGTTGGACGAGGCTTTCCCAGGTTGACAGCATGGGTTTGCTGATGCAAGATGATTTCGATCAAGAATTGATATATAGTGAGTGAATATTTCTGGATGCTACAAAGCGAGGTGCGAGAGTGAAGGCAGCGCAAGGCAAGCAGGATACGTATTCCCCCCCTTCCATGGATCCTGCCGTGTTGCAGGCTATCCAGGATGAATTCCTTCAGGAATGGGGCGGGCTGATGGATGCGGCCCGTCAGGGGGCGCTCCCGGCACTCAAGGACCGGCGCTTTGCGGCCGAGGCTTGGCAGCAGAGCCAGCCGCACCTGTTGCTGGCTCATCTTTACCTGCTGTCGACGCGCACACTCAAGCGCATGGCCGATGCGGCCGACCTGGGTGAGTCCACACGCCAGCGGTTGCACTTCGCGCTTATGCAATGGACTGATGCTCTGGCACCGTCCAATTTCCTGGCGCTCAATCCCGATGCCCTGCAGAGCATGATCGACAGCAAGGGGGCCAGCCTACAGGCCGGCCTGACCAATTTCCTGCAGGATGTCGGTCGTCGCCGTATTTCTCAGACCGACGAAAGCCAATTCGAGGTGGGCGGCAATGTGGCCACCACGCCGGGCCAGATCGTTTATGAAAACCGCTTTTTCCAGTTGATCCAGTACGCGCCGCAAACGGACAAGGTCTACGAGCGGCCTCTGTTGTTTGTGCCGCCCTGCATCAACAAGTACTACATTCTCGACCTCCAGCAGCACAATTCGCTGGTACGGCATGCCGTCGAGCAGGGGCATCGCCTGTTCCTGGTGTCCTGGCGCAATCCGCTGCCCGAGGATCAGGATCTGCTGTCCGCTACCTGGGACGACTATATCGAACAGGGCGTGCTGGAGGCGATTCGTGTCGTGTCCGATATCACGGCTCAACCCAGGATCAATATCCTGGGGTTCTGCGTGGGTGGTACGCTGTTGGCGTCGGCGCTGGCACTGGCCAAGACGCGGGGCCAGGATCTGGCCGAATCGATCACGCTGCTGACGACCATGTTGGATTTCAGCGATACAGGTATCCTCGATGTGTTCGTCGATGAAACCCATACTCGCCTGCGTGAACAGACCATCGGGCAGGGCGGCCTGCTGTCGGCGCAGGAACTGGCGACGACCTTCTCGTTCCTGCGACCCAACGAACTGGTCTGGAACTACGTGGTCGGCAATTACCTGAAGGGCGAATCGCCCAAGGCGTTCGACCTGCTGTACTGGAACAGTGACAGTACCAACCTGCCGGGGCCTTTCTTTACCTGGTATTTCCGCAATACCTATCTGGAAAACAATCTTTGCCAGCCGGGTCGGCTGTCCGTGGGCGGGCAGCCCCAGGACTTGCGCCTGCTCGACATGCCGGCCTATGTCTTCGGTTCGCGCGAAGATCACATCGTGCCCTGGAAAACGGCCTATCTCAATACCGGAATCCTGCAGGGGCCAATTCGCTTCGTGCTGGGCGCATCCGGGCATATTGCCGGGGTCATCAATCCTGCTGCCAGCAACAAGCGCAGCTATTGGGCCGAAGAGGGCACGGCCGAACCAGGTAGCCTGCCACAGCAGGCCGATGATTGGTTTGCCGGGGCTGCCGAACATCCCGGCAGTTGGTGGCCGGACTGGATGAACTGGCTATCGGGTTATGCAGGCAAGCAGGTGGCAGCCAAAAAACGCTTGGGCAGTAGTGCCTATCCGCCGATCGAGCCGGCACCCGGCCGCTACGTCAAGGTACGCGCAGTCTGATTTATAGAAACTTATAGAAACAGCACAATAGATGTGCAAGACCGGAAACGCAGGGTCCGCTCCGGCGATCCTGCTTTCCCAAAGGAGAGAGAGATGAGTGAAAAACTGGCTTACGTAACGGGTGGCATGGGTGGCATCGGCACGGCAATCTGCCAGCGCCTGGCGCGCGATGGTTTTCGGGTGATTGCCGGTTGTGGACCCAGCCGCGATCATGAACAGTGGCTGGCCGATCAGGCCGAGCAGGGGTTTTCCTTTATTGCGTCGGTCGGTAACGTGTCGGATTGGGAGTCCACAGTGGATGCGTTCGAACGCATCCGTGCCGAGCATGGCCCCGTCGATGTGCTGGTCAACAACGCCGGCATTACCCGCGATGGCCTGTTCCGCAAGATGACGCTGGATGACTGGCGTGCCGTGATCGATACCAACCTCAACAGCCTGTTCAACGTGACCAAACAGGTGATCGACGGCATGGTCGAGCGCCAATGGGGGCGTATCATCAATATCAGTTCGGTCAACGGTCAGAAAGGCCAGTTCGGCCAGACCAACTACTCGACCGCCAAGGCCGGCATCCATGGCTTCACCATGGCACTGGCTCAGGAAGTCGCCAGCAAGGGCGTGACGGTCAATACCATTTCGCCGGGTTATATTGGTACTGACATGGTCAGGGCCATCCGTACCGATGTGCTCGACAAGATCGTGGCGACCATTCCTGTGCGTCGACTCGGTTCCCCCGAAGAGATTGCGTCGATGGTGGCCTGGCTGGCGTCCGACGATGCCGGGTTCGCGACGGGAGCGGATTTCTCGCTCAACGGCGGACTGCACATGGGTTGAACTTGTAGGAAATCAACATGACGCAAGCCAAGACCGGCGCGCCGCAGCGCCTGATCAAGAAGTACCCCAACCGCCGGTTGTACGACACGCAGACCAGTTCTTACATTACGGTTGCCGACGTCAAGCAACTGGTACTGCAGCACGAGGTGTTCCAGGTGGTCGACGCCAAAAGCGGCGAGGACCTGACACGCAGCATCCTGTTGCAGATCATTCTCGAGGAAGAAAGCGGCGGCATGCCGATGTTCTCGTCGGAGATGCTGGCCCAGATCATCCGTTTCTATGGCAATGCCATGCAGGGCATCATGGGCTCGTATCTCGAAAAGAACATGCAGGCCTTCATCGATATCCAGAATCGTATGGCCGAGCAGACCAAGGGGCTCTATGGCCCGCAGTTCGGTCCCGAGGCCTGGGCCCAGTTCATGAACCTGCAGACACCGATGATGCAGAACATGATGAACAACTACATCGAGCAGAGCAAGAATATGTTCGTGCAGATGCAGGGGCAGATGCAGGATCAGACCCGCAATATGTTTACCGGCTTTGGCTTTCCTGGCGGGCGCGGCCCCGATGGCAAGCCGTAGCGGGTAGGCCGAGCATGGTATGGCAGGGCACCGTGCGGTGCTCCTGCCATGACTACTCCTTGCTGAAGCGGCTGCCGATCAGCGAGAGTATCGCCAGGATGATGAAAATGAAGAACAGGATCCTGGCCAGTGCGATGGCACCGACTTCGATACCGCTGTATCCGAGTGCGCCGGCGACGACGGCGATGATGAAAAAAACGATCGAATATTTAAGCATTGTCAAAATCCCCCGCGACCGTATCATTTTGTGACGAAATGGCAATGTCACATGAACAGTGGCTTTGGGGGCCATGATACGAGGGGATGCGGGAAAAGATTATTCCGTATGTAATATTTTGTGGGTGATTTTAGGTTGGTCTCTGTAGTAGCATTTGTTTATCTTGTTGATTTTCAAGGATAACGTGCATGACCAATGACCCATCCCGCAGACCGAAAGTTGTGATTAATCCCCCTGTGTTCTTTGGCTCGGCCGGCATCATCATGTTGATACTGGTGCTGACGCTGGCGTTCAAACAGGAGTCGCAGCAACTGTTCGCGCAAGTGCAGGACTGGATCGTCATCAATGCCAGCTGGTTCTACATCCTGGCGGTGGCATTGATCCTGATGGCAGCCATATTCTGCATGGTCAGTCGCTATGGCAACATCAAGCTCGGGCCAGATCACAGCCAGCCCGATTACAGCAATATCACCTGGTTCGCGATGCTGTTCTGCGCCGGCATGGGCATCGGACTGATGTTCTTCGGCGTGGCCGAGCCGTTGATGCATACCCTGCAGCCCCCCGTGGGCGATGCCTCCACGGCCACTGCTGCGCGCGAGGCCATGCAGATCACCTTTTTCCACTGGGGGCTGCATGCCTGGGCGATCTACGCCATGGTGGCGCTGATCCTGGCCTTTTTCGCATTCAGACATGGTCTGCCGCTGACGCTGCGGTCAGCGCTCTATCCGCTGATCGGCGAACGGATTTACGGCCCCATCGGCAATGCCGTCGATATCTTCGCCATCATCGGTACGGTGTTCGGCGTGGCGACTTCGCTGGGCTTTGGCGTGTTGCAGATCAACAGCGGTCTGAATTATCTCTTTGGTATCCCGGTCGGGGTGCCTGAACAGGTCATCCTGATCGTAGTCACGACTACCCTGGCTACCCTTTCTGCCGCCAGTGGGCTGGATAAGGGTATCCGCCGCCTGTCCGAGCTGAACATGATTCTGGCAGTCGCGCTCATGCTGCTGATCCTGTTCCTGGGGCCGACCGTATTTTTGATCAAGGCTTATGTGCAGGCGACCGGCACCTACCTGTCGGGTATCGTCAGCAAGACCTTCAACCTGTACGCCTACGAGCCGACCGAGTGGCTGGGCGGCTGGACCCTGTTCTATTGGGGCTGGTGGCTGTCCTGGTCGCCGTTCGTGGGCATGTTCATCGCCCGGGTGTCGCGGGGCCGTACCATTCGTGAATTCATTGCCGGGGTGATCTTTCTGCCTGCGGGCTTCACATTCCTGTGGATGACGGTATTCGGCGAAAGCGCGATCAGCATGTATCTGCAGGAAGGGCTGACCAGCCTGGCCGACACTGTGCAGAATGACAATTCGCTGGCATTGTTCGCCTTTCTTGAGCAATTTCCGTTTTCGTCATTCCTGTCCGGCCTGGCTATCGTCATGGTCGTGATCTTCTTCGTGACCTCGGCCGATTCGGGGGCGCTGGTGGTCGATATGCTGGCCTCGGGGGGCAAGGAACATACGCCGATCTGGCAACGCATCTTCTGGTCGGTGGCGGCGGGCCTGGTGGCGATTGTGCTGTTGCTGGCAGATGGCCTGCAGGCGTTGCAGACGGCTACCATTGCCAGTGCGCTGCCTTTCTCGGTCATCCTGCTGGCGTCGGTGTGGGGGCTGCTCAAGGCACTCAGCCTGGATATCACCAAGCGGGGTACCTACTACCGTACCCATCTTGCGCCGCGCACGGGTGGCTCCAGCGACAACTGGCAGCAGCGGCTGCGGACGATGATGATGTTTCCCCGGCGAACCCATGTCACCCGTTTTGTGACCGACGTGGTGCAGCCGGCCTGCGAGGCTGTGGCAGCCGAGTTGCGCGACAGGAATGTTGACGTCAAGGTCGTGCAGGACGACAATGGACGGATCAGGATGGAAGTCCTGCATGGCGACGAAGTCGATTTTGTCTACGAAGTTCGCCCTCGCGCCTATGTGCAGCCTGCGTTCGCATTCCGTGATACGGAAGATGAGCGCGAAGACCGCAAATACTTCCGTGCCGAGGTCCATCTCCAGGAAGGTGGGCAGAACTACGACATCATGGGATGGAGCCGCGACGCCATCATCAGCGACATTCTCGACCAATATGAAAAGCACCTGCATTTCCTGCACCTGGTCCGCTGACATCCTTGCTTCGCAACGCTGTCGCCGGGTTGACCCGGCCGGTTGCGTGGCTTTTAAGTCGTTCTGTCGAACAAATGCGGTATAACTTGATCTCACGCAACGACAGGGCACGCAGTTTGCCCTAGTCTCGCGTGACATTATCTACAAGGTATCAGGAATGACTTGGTTTAAACCTTTGGTGCTGGCTGGACGTGAGCTGCTGCCGGTGGTGCAGGGCGGCATGGGCGTGGGCGTATCGGCTCACCGGCTGGCCGGTGCCGTCGCCAGCGAGAATGCAGTCGGCACGATTGCCAGCGTCGATCTGCGCCACCATCATCCTGACCTGCTCGAACAGACCGAGAAGTGCAAGGACCGCGAATTGATCAATCAGGTCAATCGCGTGGCACTGGATCGCGAGATCAAGGCCGCCCAGACGCAGGCCAAGGGGCGCGGCATGATTGCGGTCAACGTCATGAAGGCCGTGCGCGATCACGTCGAGCTGGTACGCCAGGCGTGCGAAAGTGGTGCCGATGCCATCGTCATGGGTGCTGGCCTGCCGACCGACCTGCCGGAGATGACCGAAGACTATCCCAAGGTCAACCTGATTCCCATCCTGTCCGAGGTGCGCGGTGTCGGCATCGTGCTCAAGCGCTGGATGAAGAAGGGTCGCAATGCAGCTGCCATGGTCATCGAGCATCCCGGCTTCGCTGCGGGCCACCTGGGTGCGGCCAAGATCGAGGAACTGCGCAACGACCGCTTCGATTTTGCCCGAGTACTGCAAGGCTGCCACGACCTGTTCCGCGAACTGGGTCTGGGCCGTGATGCGCCGCGTCTGATCGTGGCCGGCGGTATCGACTCGCATGACAAGGTCAAGCACTGGCTCAATAACGGTGCCGATGCGGTGCAACTGGGTACTGCCTTTGCCGTGACCGAAGAGAGCGATGCGCACGTCAATTTCAAGAAGGTGCTGATCGGTGCCGAACAGGGCGACCTGCGCGAGTTCGTCAGCGTGGCCGGCTTGCCGGCGCGCGCCGTGGGCACGCCCTGGCTCAATCGTTACCTGCGCAGCGAAAGCACGCTGCAGGCCAATGCCAAGTCCGATCCGCGCCGTTGTTCGCAGCGCATGGATTGCCTGACGCACTGCGGCCTGCGTGATGGCATCGAAAAGATCGGCCAGTTCTGCATCGACCTCAAGCTGGCCGCCGCATTGCGCGGTGAAGTGGATCGTGGCCTGTTCTTCAGGGGGGCCGGCAAGCTGCCCTTCGGTGATCAGATCCGCTCGGTCCGTGAACTGATCGACTACCTGCTGACTGGCAACCGCCCGACCCAGGAACAGAAGATCTCTTTCTTCGAAAAGCCGGTGGCTGCGCTGGCCTGATCATCCGATATAAAACGCCCTGTGGTTGCAGGGCGTGTACTGGAACCAGTACAAAAATGCCTGTTCCCGAAAGGAAACAGGCATTTTTTTCGCCAGGCCGCCCCAGATCAGAACACGCTCCCTTTTTTTGGGGGCGCTGGATTGCAGCAGGATCAGACGATTCGCGAAAAGCTCGCCAGCCGTCCGCTGGCGCGGATGTGATAGTCGAAGGTCATGGCGATGGCCCGGATGAAGAACCAGCCTGTGGGCGTTACCTGGATGCCCTGGGGCGTGCGCTCCAGCAGGCCGTGTTCTTCGAAGGCATCGAGTTCCGACAGTTCGGTTGCAAAGTAGTACTGGGGATTGATGCCCAGATGGCAACTGGTGAGCTCGTAATCAAGGCGACCCTGGCACATCAGCTCCATGATGACGGCGCGTCGGATCAGGTCGTCGCGCGTCAGCTTGAGGCCGCGTTCGATGGCGAACTGGCGTTGTGAAATGCGGGCATAGTACTCGTCGAGCGTCTTGACGTTCTGGCTGTAGGTCGGACCGATGCGGCCGATGGCCGAGACGCCGAGCGCGATGATGTCACAGTCGGGATGCGTGCTGTAGCCCTGGAAGTTGCGTTGCAGCCGGCCAGCCTGGCGTGCCTTGGCCAGTGTGTCGTCGGGCAGGGCAAAGTGATCCATGCCGATATAGACATAGCCTTCGTCGAGAAAGCCATTGATGGCGCTTTGCAGCAGCGTCAGCCGGGTCGGTGCCGACGGCAGGTCGTCTTCGCTGATGCGGCGTTGGGGCTTGAAGCGGGTTGGCAGGTGCGCATAGGCGTACAGGGCAATCCGATCGGGCCTCAGGGCACGTACGCGTTCCAGCGTGGTGGCGAAGGACTCTGCGGTCTGGAAAGGCAGGCCATAGATCAGGTCCATGTTGATCGACGTGTAGCCCAGCTCGCGGGCACCTTCCATCAGATCGCGCACCGATTCATAGCTCTGGATGCGGTGGACGGCCTTCTGGACGGTTTCGTCGAAATCCTGCACGCCGAAGCTGAGGCGATTGAATCCCATGGCCTGCAGGCTGGCGAGACGTTCGCGATTGGCTGTGCGGGGATCGACCTCGATGGAGATCTCGGCATCCGAGGTAATGCTGAAGGCGTGGCGCAGGCTGGCCATCAGCCGTTCGAGCTCGGCATCGCTCAGGAAAGTCGGCGTGCCGCCTCCAAAGTGGATCTGGGAAACCGGCTGGCCTCGTCCAAGCGCCCGTACATGCATGTCGAGTTCGGTCTCGAGCGCATCGAGGTAGGGCATGGCCCGCTCGTGGTGTTTGGTGATGATCTTGTTACAGGCGCAGTAGTAGCACAGCGATTCACAGAACGGAATGTGCAGATAGACAGAGAAGGGTGCGCGCTTGCCGATATCGGTACCGATGACCCGATGCTGGAGTGCCTGCGAGTATTGCAGCGGTCCGAATCGTTCATTGAAACGGTCTGCCGTGGGATACGAGGTATAGCGTGGCCCGCTGGTATCCAGTTTTGCCCTGAGCGCGTCAGAGAAAACCGGACGGATGATAGACGAGGTCGTGGGCGTGTTGGTGTGCATGGACAGATTGTGCGATGGGCGTATGCCCATCGCTTTGATTTGCCTCAAAGTGGCGGGCGATGACCCGCTGGCACCAAGGGTTTCCACTGATTGGCGTGCCTCGGCGACGGCTCGCCGCCGAAGCACGCTTCAGCGCTGTGCCGCCGCCTTGAATTCCTGGCGGAATCGATGCAGCAGTGGCTCGGTATAGCCGTTGGGCTGGACCAGACCTTCGAAGACCAGCGCCGTGGCTGCACGGAAGGCGAACGAGTCATCGAAGCGCCCATGCATCGGCGAGTAGGCTGGATCGCCTGCATTCTGTCCGTCGACGATACCGGCCATGCGCCGGAAGGTGTCCTCGACCTGCGTGCGGGTGACGATGCCATGCAGCAGCCAGTTGGCAATGTGCTGGCTGGAAATGCGCAGCGTGGCCCGGTCTTCCATCAGGCCGACGTTGTGGATATCGGGCACCTTGGAGCAGCCCACGCCCTGTTCGACCCAGCGCACCACATAGCCCAGAATGCCCTGGACGTTGTTGTCCAGCTCCCGCTGGATGTCTTCGGCAGACCACGGGTGATCCGCCGGCACCGGGATGGTCAGGAGATCGCGCAACAGTTCGTCGCGGACCGAGGCCAGGCGGATCTGCTCCAGTTCCTGCTGGATCGAGGCCACGCTGACCCGGTGGTAATGCAGGGCGTGCAGGGTGGCGGCCGTGGGCGAAGGCACCCAGGCCGTATTGGCACCTGCCTTGGGATGGGCGATTTTCTGTTCCAGCATTGCCGCCATCAGGTCGGGCATGGCCCACATGCCCTTGCCGATCTGGGCGCGGCCGCGCAGGCCGGTGTCGAGGCCGGTCAGCACGTTGCTGCGCTCGTAGGCCAGGATCCAGGGGGTACTCTTGATGTCGCCTTTGCGGTAGACCGCGCCGGCGCGCATCACGCTGTGGATTTCATCGCCGGTACGATCAAGGAAGCCCGTATTGATGAAGGCCACGCGTGCGGCGGCGGCCTGGATGCAGGCCTTGAGGTTGACGCTGGTGCGGCGTTCTTCGTCCATGATGCCCATCTTGAGCGTATGGCGCGGCAGCTTGAGCAGGTCTTCGACGCGAGCAAACAGGGTGTCGGCGAAGGCGACCTCGTCGGGGCCGTGCATCTTGGGCTTGACGATATAGACCGAGCCGACGCGCGAGTTGCCCTTGCGCGGCAGATCGTGCAGTGCGCACAGGCTGGTGAGTACGCCGTCGAGAATGCCTTCCGGGATTTCGTTGCCGTCACGATCGAGAATGGCCGGATTGGTCATCAGGTGACCGACGTTGCGGATAAACAGCAGTGCGCGGCCGTGCAGTGTCAGGGTCGAGCCGTCGGGTGCGGTATAGCTGCGGTCGGGATTCAGGCGGCGGGTAAAGGTCTTGCCGTTCTTGGCAACTTCTTCGGTCAGGTCACCGCGCATCAGGCCGAGCCAGTTGCGGTAGACCTCGGTCTTGTCCTCGGCATCGACGGCGGCAACCGAGTCTTCGCAGTCCATGATGGTGCTCAGCGCGGCCTCGACCAGGACATCCTTGACATGGGCTGGATCGGTCTTGCCGATGGGGTGGCTGGCGTCGATCTGGATTTCGAGATGCAGGCCGTTGTGGCGCAGCAGGATGGCCTGCGGGGCCGTGCTGTCACCCTGGTAGCCGCGAAACTGGTCGGGATGTTTCAGGCCGGTCAAACCGTTGGTCAGTGTAATGCTGAGCGTACCGTTTTCGACGCTGTAGCCGGTGGCATCGGCATGCGATCCCTGTGCCAGCGGTGCTGCTTCGTCGAGCACGGCACGGGCATAGGCGATGACGGCGGCTCCCCGCTTGGGATTGTAGCCGCTGCCGGCTTCCTGGCCGTTGTCGGCTGGGATGGCGTCGGTGCCGTAGAGCGCATCGTACAGGCTGCCCCAACGTGCATTGGCGGCATTCAGCGCATAGCGCTTGTTGGAAATCGGCACGACCAGTTGCGGCCCTGCCTGCTGCGAGATCTCGGGATCGACCTGGTCGCTGCCGGCCTTGACCTGCCCGGGTTCGGGAACCAGATAACCGATGCCTTCCAGGAATGTCCGGTAGGCGGCGATATCCTGGATCGGGCCGGGGTGAGCGGTATGCCAGGTGTCCAGTTCGGCCTGGAGCTTGTCGCGGCGGGCCAGCAACTCGCGGTTGCGCGGTGCGAGCTCGTGGACCAGCGCCGAGAAACCCTGCCAGAAACTGTCGCTGTCGAGACCGGTGCCCGGCAGTGCCTCGTCCTGCACGAAGCGATCGAGGATCTCGGCGACCTGGAGGCCGTGGCGGGAGGTGCGGGTAGTCATTGTTTGTCTCCTGTGTGCTTGAGGGCTGAATGCTGCAAGACAGCAACCAGTGTATGGACTGGCGGCATAAATAAAAAGGATGTAAAAGTAGATTTATTTTTTACTTAAAGTATAAGGTTGGCATGGATCGCTTCAAGCAAATGAGCAGTTTCGTGGCTGTTGCCACGCTGGGCAGCCTGTCCGCTGCCGCGCGCGACGAAGGGGTGACGCCCGCCATCATTGGTCGGCGCATTGATGCGCTGGAGGCGCGGCTCGGTGTCAAGTTGCTGGTGCGCGCTACTCGGCGGCTCTCGCTGACGGCCGAAGGCGAAACCTTCCTGGTTGAGTCACAGCGTATCCTGCGCGATCTGGAAACCACCGAAGGCATGGTGGCACAGGGGAGCCGGCGTCCCAGCGGCCGCCTGCGTGTCAGTGCCCCGGCCGGTTTCGGACGGCGTCACGTGGCTCCGTTGCTGCCAGCCTTTGCGCGTGCCTGGCCGGATGTCCATGTCGCGCTCGAGTTGAGTGACCGCCTAGTGGATCTCGTCGAGGAGCGTTTCGACTGTGCCGTGCGCATCGGTGATCTGGTCGATTCCAGTCTGATTGGTATCCGTCTGGCTGATAACCAGCGGGTCGTGGTGGCGGCACCTACCTATCTGGCACGCCGAGGGTGCCCACGCACGGTTGCCGATCTGGCGCATGCCGATTGCCTGACTTTCGGTGGCGCCGGCGGCAATCAGGCGCGTGGCTGGCTCTTCAGCGTCAAGGGCCAGACCGTGGCGCAGCGTGTCAGCGGGGCACTGGAGTGCAGCGATGGCAGTGTGCTGCATGAGTGGACGCTGCAGGGGCTGGGGCTGTCGTGGCGGTCGATGTGGGAGGTGCGTGATGACCTTGCCCAGGGGCGGCTGGTGACGGTGCTGGATGAATTTCGTGCCCCGCCCAACGGGATTTTCGCTATCCTTCCGGAACGCAAGCATTTGCCGTTGCGCACGCGGGTGTTCGTGGATTGGCTGCGGGACAGCTTTGCCCGTGATTTCTGATTGCCTGCGCGTTGAATCTGTATTGACCTGATATATCTGGAGCATGAGCATGGGGCACCGCCTGAGTGTGATTTCAACCCGTACCGGAGACGATGGTACGACTGGCCTGGGCGATGGGCGGCGGGTGTCCAAGGATGAACTGCGCATTGCTGCCCTGGGTGACGTGGACGAATTGAATAGTCATCTGGGCGTGTTGTTGGCCGAAACCCTGCCGGATCCGGTTGGCACGGACCTGCTGGCTATCCAGCATGACCTGTTCGATCTGGGCGGTGAGCTAGCCATTCCGGGTCATGTGATGCTGCAGGAAACGCATGTGTTGCGCCTGGATCGCATGCTGGCGCATTACAACGCGGCATTGCCGCCCCTGCGTGAATTCATCCTGCCTGGTGGCAGCCGTGCGGCGGCACTGGCGCATGTGGCGCGTACGGTGGCCCGTCGGGCGGAGCGGTCGGTGGTGGCGCTGGCGCGCCAGGAGACATTCGGTGTTCTGCCACAGCAGTATCTCAATCGCCTGTCCGACCTGCTGTTCGTGCTGGCCCGCAGCCTCAATGCCGCTGCGGGGGGCCAGGATGTTCTGTGGGATCGCTCCTGGAGCCGCAATCGGCCCCAGTCCTGATGATCGGGCTCAGCCCTTGCGCCTGTTGCGGATGAAGAAGTAGACCACACCCAGGAACACGAACCAGAGCGGCGTGACGACGAGCGCCAGGGCCGTATCGGGTTTCTGGGCCAGTGCCCACAGCACAAAGCCGAAGAAGGCGAAGACGACCAGGGCCATCGGCACACCGCCTGGCATCTTGAAGTGCGAGCGTGCGTGCAGCTCGGGGCGCGTGCGACGGTACTGGATGTACGATGCCAGGATGATCGACCAGACGAAGATGAACAGCACGGCCGAGATCGTGGTGACCAGCGTGAAGGCTTCGATGATGCTCTTGCCTGCATACAACAGGGCGACGCCCGACAGCAGGAAGATGCACGAGAAGAACAGGGCGTTCACGGGCACCTTGCGCTTGTTGAGCTCGCCGAGCTTCTTGGGAGCATGGCCGCTGTCGGCCAGACCGAAGATCATGCGCGAGGTCGAGTAAATGCCCGAGTTGGCGCTGGAGGCCGCCGAGGTCAGGACCACGAAGTTGACCACATGGGCGGCGATGCTCAGGCCGGCCAGCGAGAACATGGCGACAAACGGGCTGTGCTCGGGACTGATGCGGTCCCAGGGCGTGACCGTGATGATCACGAAGAGCGCGCCAACATAGAACAGTACGATGCGCCAGGGAATAGAGTTGATGGCCTTGGGCAGATTGCGCTCGGGATTTTCGGTTTCGGCGGCGGCGGTGCCGACCAGCTCGATGCCGACGAAGGCAAAGACGGCGATCTGGAAACCCGCCACGAAGCCCATGAAACCGTTGGGGAAGAAGCCGCCATTGGCCCATAGGTGCGTGATCGAGGCTCGTGTGCCATCGGGCAGGGCAAACTGGGTCAGCAGCATGAACATGCCGGTCACGATCAGGCCCACGATGGCGATGATCTTGATCAGTGCAAACCAGAATTCGATTTCACCGAAATTGCGTACCGAGGGCAGGTTGAGCACCAGCAAGACCAGGATCAGGCCCAGTGCCGGTATCCATAGCGCCAGTTCCGGAAACCAGAAGGCCATGTAGCCGGCCACCGCCACCACATCGGCCACGCCGGTCACGATCCAGCACAGCCAGTAGGTCCAGCCGGTGTAAAACTTGGCCCAGGGACCGAGCAGGTCACCCGCGAAGTCGGCAAAGGAGCGGTAGTGCAGGTTGGATAGCAGCAGTTCGCCGAGTGCCCGCATGACAAAGAACAGCATGAAGCCGATGATGGCGTAGACCAGCAGGATGGAAGGCCCGGCCAGCGAGATCGTCTTGCCTGAACCCATGAACAGGCCGGTGCCGATGGCACCACCGATGGCGATCAGTTGCAGGTGGCGGTTGCTGAGGTTGCGGGCGAGCCGGGTCGGCTCTTCCTGCCCATCGTGGGCGGTGTGGTGCGAGGGAGCTGCGCTCATGGTGTCAGGATGTTTCAGGAAGGAAACCTTGAAGTGTACGGCAACTTTTCAGGCGGGGTAATCCAGCATAGCGCAGAGCGATTGGCATGATGTTCATTGTTTGTTTTTTCGATACGGTAAGTTTGAATGTGTTGTATTTGTTTTTTGATGAGAGGCAGATAAGATGCATGGCTGTAGCCGAAGACTTGCCGGACAGTCGATCCGGTTGTGTGTAGCCAATCAATCATCCAGGAGAAAAACATGGGCATGAAAAAAAACGTATGCGCTTTTTCCGTTGCCGCGCTGGCCGTGGCGCTGGCAGCCTGCAGCGATGAGTCCAGCAAGGCACCTGCGGCTGCCGTGAGCCAGGAAGCACCGGCGGCTCAGCCTGCTTCTGCGCAGCCACAGGCAGAGGTTCTGACCACCGAGGTGTTCAATCCGGGTGAGGCGGCCATTTTTGCCGTGTCGTCGGTGCTGGTGCAGGGCAAGGACGAGGCTATCCTGATCGATGCCCAGTTCTCCGCCGAACAGGCCCGCAAACTGGCGGACCAGATCAAGGCCAGTGGCAAGAAACTGGGCATCATCTATATCAGCCATGGTGATCCTGACTACTACTTTGGGCTGGATACACTGCAGGCCGCGTTTCCGGAGGCAAAAATTCTGGCAACACCCCAGACCATTGCCCATATCGAGGCCACCAAGGATGAAAAGCTGAAGGTCTGGGGGCCGCAACTGGGCGAGAATGCCCCTGGCAAGATCGTTGTGCCGCAGCCGCTGGAAGGCGATACGTTGACGCTGGAAGGCCAGGAACTGAAGATCATTGGCCTGGACGGCGCTACGCCGGATCGCACCGTGGTCTGGATTCCGTCGATCCGTACCGTGGCGGGAGGCATTCCGGTGCTGTGGGGGGAGCATGTGTGGATGGCTGACACCCAGACGCCGGAGTCGCACAAGCAATGGCTCGAAACGCTGGCGCAGATCAAGGCGCTGAATCCGGCAACCGTGATTCCAGGCCATTTTGTCGGAACGCTGCCCGAGGGCGTGGGTGCTGTTGACTTTACCAGCGAGTATATCCAGGCATTCGACGAGGAAACGGCCAAGGCCGCCAATTCGGCCGAGTTGATCGCGGCCATGCAGGCCCGCTATCCCGGTCTGGGTGGGGACGGCTCGTTGGAACTGAGCGCCAAGGTCGCCAAGGGCGAAATGGAATGGAGATAAGCGCCTGAACTGAGTGCTTGCCCATGCCTGGCCGGATTGTGTCGCAGCCGGTCAGGCATGGGGGAAGTATCGTTATTGCGGCGCAGTCGCAGATTCTGGCTGGCTGAGCTCATCGGGGGCAGGCCACTTCTGGATGCGCTGATCTGCCCAGCATACGTAGGGCAGCAGGCCGTGACGCAAGGCGTTTTCCCGTGCCAGGCTCCAGGCTCTGCACGCTTGCTGGATGTGACCGGAGGCGAGCCAGATATCACCTCGCAGACACTGGATTTCAGGTTCGACGGTATAGGATGACTGGCTGCGGTTGATCTCGTCGGCCTGATCCAGGAGAGCCTGGGCGGCATCGAATTGCCGGTGTGCGATCAGGGCGCGTGCCACGAGGCAGAGCTGGGAGTTCAGCAGCGTCGGCATACCCGCCTGGATGACGGGCAACGTGGACTGCAGTTCTTCCAGAGCTGCCGTGTCCTGGCCGTCGAGCGCACGGGGCAGGGCGGCATAGGCACGAGTCAGCGACTGCCATGGATCGGGTTGGTCCGTCGCCGGCATGTACGGCAGCAGCCCCTGGCAGAGTGCGGCTGCGGCCGGAATGTCTTCCAGCAGATAATGAATGCGTGCGCACAACAACAGGCAACCTGCCAGGGTGACACCGGCATCGCTTTGCATGGCCATCTGGATGGCGGCCTGACAGCGCAGCAAGGCTTGCTCGCCCTGTCCCTGCAGTGCCTGGCACAGGGCCAGAGTGGCGTGAGTCAAGGCAGCGGCATGCTGGCCATAAATATTGGAGCCATCGTTGGCAGGTACGGCAGAGAGAATGGCAATGCTCTGTTCCAGCGCGTGTTCTGCATCCCTCAGGTGGCCGCACCAGAGATAGGTCTGGCCGATGGCATAGTGGGCCCAGCCCTCGGCCTCGGGGTGCTGCAGGTCGAGGGCGACTCGCAGGTGGCGTCGTGCCAGTTCCAGTGCCTCGGTATAGCGTCCGGTGTGCTGGCTGACGATCCACTGTCCCCACAGTCCCATGAGTGCCGCGTTGGCATTGTCGGCGGGAGCCAGCCTGCTGGCGGCTTCGTAGGCTCGGGCGGTTTGCGCTGCACCGGGTCCGGTCGTGGCAGAGGCCAGTTCGCCCAGGAACAACTGGCATTCGAATTCAAACAGGCGGCGTGCTTCGCTGGTGTCGATGCGATGGGCATGACTCAGGGCGCGCTCAAGGCTGGCACTGGCACGGCGGGGCTGGCGTTCCAGAATTTCTTGTCGTGCGGCACGTTGCCACCAAAGCGGGGTCGCTGGATCATCGGCCTGTTCCATGTGCGGCGCGATACGCGTCGCCAGGGCATCGTTATCGATCATGTGGCGGGCAATCAGGGCATGCAGACGTTGGGCCGTGCGTCGCGGCACCGTGCGTCGCAGGGCCAGGCGTACCAGTACAGGACATTCGGGCTGGCCATCGACTGCAGTCATCAGGATACCGTCATGTCGCAGCCGAACGAGCGCGGTGTCGATGCTGTCGCTGGACAGGGCCAGGATGCGGCCCAGCGTCGCGCTGTCGGGGCGCTCATCCAGCAGCAGGATCAACTGAGCGATTTCCTGTGTGCCGCTGTCAAGCTGCCGCAGTACCAGGCACAGCGTGTCCGTCAGTGACGAGGAATGATCCAGGGGCAGGTCTTGGGCTGTCTGGCGCATCAGTTGCAGGGCATAGAGCGGGACGCCATGGCTGAGTTGCATGACGTGTTGGCGCTGTTTGCGCGACAATTTGATCTGGCGCGACCGGTGCATGACGAATTGCGCCATGTCGATCTCGTTCAGTGGCCCCAGTTGCAGTGTCTGGCACAGGTCGTCGGCGGGTTGCTGGCGGGAGGTGCCCAGCAGCATGAGCGGTGTTCGCTGGGGCTTGCCCAGGAGCCCTCGCAGCAGCGCCAGTGTGGCAGGATCGGCCCATTGCAGGTTTTCGACGACGATCAGGCGCGGTTGTCCGCCATGGACGGCCTCGTGCAGGAGGGCAGCTCCCAGTGCCTCGAGCATGTCGGACGCAATGGGCTGGCGTATGGAAGACTGGAGCAGGGCATCAATCATCGCGGCCTGCCCGGGCTTGAGCCCGAACTGCTCGTAAAGGCGCTCGGTGACTGTACTGGCGGATTCTTCGGGCAGGCGGGCCGAGCCGGCCTCGAGCTGGTTTCTCAGCCAGTGCAGCATAGGCTGCAGCGGCTGGGCTCGCCATGCATCGCGGCATTCCAGCCGGAGGCAGTGACCCTCAGTCTTGGCCGCGTATTCGGCCAGCGCATCGACCAGCAGGGATTTGCCGATGCCTGCAAAGCCGGTCAGCACGATGCCGGTCGGAGGGCGACCGGGCAGCAGGCGCATCCATTGCTGTGCCAGGTGATCGAATTCACGGCTGCGGCCATGCAGGCGCGGCACGACTGCCGTGCCGGGCCTGTGTTCCAGCACATGGTCGGTGCGTCCGGCACGCTTGAGCGTAATGTATTGCCGAGGCGGCAGGCGTTGCAGGGCCGATTGGCTCAGCAGGATTTCCCGATGGCGAGCTTGCCACGACAGTGGCGTGGCGGCCTGCTCCATCAGGCCAGCAGCATCGGGGTGCTTATCGGCGTTGGTCAGTGCGATATCGGCATGCAGGCCGATGCCGATGTTGACCGATTCATGCATGGGCAGGCCGGACAGCCGTCGGGCCAGGTCGATGGCATTCTCGATCGGGCGTTCGACCAGTTCGGGATAACCGAAGTAGGCCAGCAAAGTGTTGCCGCTGGCAGGGGCAGACCAGGCACCTGCAGATTGGATTTCACTTGATATGGCATGGCGCGTCTGCTCCAGTATCTCGACTGCCAGTTCTGCGTCGCGCGTCGGGGTGCGCCAGTTCAGCGTGACGGCCACGATGGCCAGCGGACGAAAGTCGCGTTCATGGTGCCGTGTTGCCGTTGTTGTGACGATGATCGCCTGTCGTGGAGTCAGTCCAAGCAGGGCCTGGGTTTCCGGGGATGGTGGCACACCCAGGCGTTCTCCGAGGATGCGGCTGCAGTGCTCGAAGGCCAGCATGGCGGCTTCGCGCTGACCGGTTTCGAGCAGCAGGCGGATCAGTTGCCGGTGGCAGGCTTCGTCTTCAGGCCATTGTTCGATCCAGCGCTTGGTATCGGTGATGGCCCTGGGCAGGTCATTTTCCTGAACATAGCGTTCTATCAGTCGCTGCCGGCATTGGGCCATTTCGATTTCGATGCGTGCCTGCCAGCCCTGACGCCATGCCTGTACGGTATCCGACGGAGGCAGGTTGAGGCTGTCCAGCAAGGGCCCCCGGTACCACGACAGGCACTGCGGGTCGTCAATCCGGAAAGGCGTGGACTCGTCGCCCAGCAGGCTCAGGACATCCACCTGCACCATATCGGTTCGCAGCGTAATACGGGTGTTGTCTGCTTCCAGCGCCTCGGGCAGGGTTTCGAATGCCTGGCGCAGGGTATGCAGGGCATGGCGTACGCGGGATCGTCCGTCTGCTGTTTCGGTGTCGGGCCAGATCATGGCTGCCAGTTGGGCCCGCGTGACGGGCCGTGCCTGGGCCAGTGCCAGGACGGCCAGCATCAGTCGGACTTTGTCATAGTTCAGCCGATGGCTGCAGTCGACGCCCTGGATGGTCAGGTTGAATCCGCCCATGAGGCGCAGGAGTGCGGGGGCGGAATCGGCTGGAGCGTCAAGGGAGGCGGGCGGCGTAGCGGGCATGGTGTGGCAGGCAAGCAGGTCGAGGAAATCTGTGAGCGTCTGGTTATACCGCTGTGAAGAAGCAATCGTCGCGGCAAAAGCGTTTAGCAGGCGTTTAACGTAACTATAGGATGCATTTTTCTTAACGAAAACCAATAAACGATAATTAAACGTAATGTTGCGTAGCATTCGGTCCATTGACAAACAAGGAGCGCCGGATGCAGCAACTGGACAGCGAACTCGGACAATGCGCGATTGCGTCACACCCTGCGGATCACGATCCGCGGGAGGGTGAGCTGTACGCTGCGCTGCAGGCCGAGATCAGACGCTTGTCCAGCATGCATGCGGCCGGCATGCCCGATTGGCCCCGAGTGGCCTTGCTGGCTCAGCGCTATTTGCGTGAGGAGGCGAAGGACTTCTCTGTCGCCTGCTGGTTGCTGGCAGCCTGGCTCTATACGGAGCAAGGGGCCGGTCTGGTGGCCGGCAGCCGCGTGTTGGCTGACTTGCACAGGTATGCCTGGGACGAGATGCTGCCGCCGCGTCTGCGGACCCGTCGCAACCAGATGGAGTGGCTGGCTGAACAGATAGAGCGCTTCATGGCCGCAGACCAGGATCTGTCTCCGATTGAAGCGGAGGCACATGCTGTATTGCTGGCCGACTGGCGGGCAATCGACGAGATCTGGCAGACCAGGGATGACGAAATCTCGCCGGTAATGGGCATCCTGCGCCGACTGGCACAGTGGCCTGTGCAGGATGCCGGGCTCGACGCGCAGGAAGAGGCCGTTGTGGCGACGCTGGAGGAAACGGAAGCGTTGCCGGTTGCCAGTCCTGCAACCGGGCCAGTGGAGACTGCCGAGACACGAGTGACGCCGTTCACGGTGCCCAGGCCAGACATGGACGACGATGCAGCACCCGAGGCGCTGGAGCGTGCGCTCGATCAGGTGATGGATGCCATGGACGGGCCGCTGGAAGCGGGCGTGAGGCTGTATCCGCAGGTTGCGCTCTGGTATCGCCTGAATCGTGTCCGGGTCTGGTCCGGTATTGAGCAGGTACCGCCTGCACAGCAGGGGGTAACACGCATTCCCGCCCCCCAGGAGCGCCAGCGGGAACAGTTGGCGCAGCGCCTGGCAGGTGGCGAGCAGCATGCGCTGTTGCAATATGCGGAAGCCCAGTTGCCGACCTGCCGTTTCTGGCTCGACCTGAATCGTGCCGCGCATGTCGCGTTGCATGCCTTGCCGGAGTGCCAGGCAGCCGCCGGTGCCGTGGCTCGGGAAACCTCTGCATTGCTGGCACGCCTGCCTGGGCTTGAGATGCTGGCATTTTCGGATGGCACGCCCTTTGCCGACGATGAAACCCGACATTGGCTGGCAGGACTCATGGCGCAATCTTCTATCGACGTGTCGGCACCAGGCAATGCTTTTCCCGTTGCCACGCCGACGCATCGTACCGAGGCAGTCCCTGCCCAGGCTACTGCCGGCATGGTGGCACTGGCAACTGCGCTGGCTGGTGCCACAGCTCAGGCCGAGTCGGCACAGACGCTGCTGGCATCGGCACTGTCCCGTCTGCATGACAGCGCACAGCAAGTAGCGCGGTATGCATCCCCAGAGCATCAACCATCTTGAGATAGGAGAAGCACATGGCTTCAGAGGGTTCCGTGGCCCCCAAGGAAAGGGTCAATATCGTTTACAAGTCGTCCGTGGGCGATGCTCGCGAGGATGTTGAACTGCCGTTCAAGCAGTTGGTCATCGGTGATTTCACACTGCGCGAAGAGTCGCAGCCGCTGGATGAACGCACGCCTGTCAATGTCGACAAGGATTCGTTCGACGATGTGCTCAAGGCGCACAGGCTGTCTCTGTCGCTGGCCGTGCCGAATGTACTGGCCGAACAGGGCGAGAGCGATGAGCGCCTCAGCGTTGATCTCAAATTCGATTCGATCCGTGATTTCGAGCCTGACGCCCTGGTCGAGCAGGTGCCTGAGCTCAAGCAACTGGTGGCGTTGCGCGATGCGCTCAAGGCGCTCAAGGGCCCGCTGGGCAATTTGCCCGAGTTTCGCAAGCAACTGCAGCAACTGATTCAGAGCGATGCGGCTCGTACGCAGCTGCTCGCCGAACTGGGTGTCAAGGACCAAGGCAAGGACGCATCATGAGCGAAGCAAAGCAAGCACAGACCCATGCCGCAGCAGGTGGCACCGAGAGCGGAAATTCCCTGATCGATCAGTTGATCGAGGCGACCCGGGTACGTCCGGGAGATGATGCCTATGCGATCACTCGCCAGGGACTGGAGGCATTCGTGGCCGAATTGCTCGAACCGGGCCGGGCCGAGGAGAAGGTCAGCCAGGGGCTGATCGATGAAATGATTGCAGGCCTGGACCGCAAGCTGTGCCGGCAGGTCGATGCCATCCTGCACGACAGCCAGTTCCAGAAGCTGGAATCGTCCTGGCGCTCGCTGAAGTTCCTGGTCGACCGCACGGATTTCCGCGAAAACAATAAGGTCGCCATCCTGAATGTGTCGAAGGACGCGTTGCTCGAGGATTTCGAGGATGCACCCGATATTGTGCGTTCAGGCCTCTACAAGACGGTTTACACCGCCGAGTACGGTCAGTTCGGTGGCCAGCCGTTCGGCAGCATCATCGGTAACTACGAGTTTGGTCCCGGACCGCAGGACATCAAGTTGCTGCAGTCGCTGGCAGGCGTGGCTGCGATGGCCCATGCGCCTTTCATCGCAGCGGCCGGTCCCCGGTTCTTCGGGGTGGACAGCTTTGCAGAGCTGCCCAATCTCAAGGACCTCAATGCAGTTTTCGAGGGGCCGCAATATGCCAAGTGGAATGCCTTTCGCCAGTCGGACGATGCGCGTTTCGTGGGGCTGACGTTGCCGCATTTCCTGCTGCGCGTGCCCTACGGCGAGGATACAGTGCCGACACGCAAGTTCAACTACAACGAAGGCGTGGGTACCGGCAACAGTGATTTCCTGTGGGGCAATGCCGCTTTTGCGTTTGCCGATCGCCTGGCCGACAGTTTTGCCCAGTATCGCTGGAGTGCCAATATTGTCGGCCCGCAGGGCGGCGGGACAGTCGGTGATCTGCCGGTCTATCACTACGAAGCCATGGGCGAGACCCAGACCAAGATTCCGACCGAAGTGCTGGTGTCGGAGCGGCGCGAGTATGAACTGGCAGAACAGGGTTTCATTGCCCTGACCATGCGCAAGAACACCGATAACGCAGCTTTCTTCTCGGCCAATTCGACCCAGAAGGCCAAGTTCTTCGGCAACACCAAGGAAGGCAAGGAGGCCGAGACCAACTACAAGCTTGGCACCCAGTTGCCCTATATCTACGTGGTGAGCCGGCTGGCCCACTACATCAAGGTGATCCAGCGCGAGAACATCGGCACCTGGAAGGAGCGCAACGACCTGGAGGCCGAGCTGAACAACTGGATCCGCCAGTACGTGGCCGACATGGACAACCCGACAGCCGGCGTGCGCAGCCGTCGCCCGTTGCGCCAGGCGGAAGTGGCGGTGGAGAACGTGGAGGGCGATCCGGGCTGGTACCGGGTGGGGCTGCGTGTGCGGCCGCACTTCAAGTACATGGGGGCGTCGTTCACGCTGTCGCTGGTCGGCAAGCTGGACAAATCGTAAAGACACCCCGAAAGGGGAAGGTCCCCGTGGTTGGAGCGGCGACGGGCGCCGCTCCCGGGGGCGGCTGTACCGGCGACGTGACGTGCAAGGCGCGACGCCGGCCAATTTCAACGCAAGGAGCACTATATCATGCCAATGCCATGCTATCTGACGCTGGAAGGCAACCAGCAAGGGAAGATCGAAGGATCCAGCGAAGTCCAGGGCCACAAGGGAAAAATCCTGGTCCAGGCCGTCGAGCATCTGGTCGAACTGCCCAAAAATCCCCAGACCGGCCTGCCTTCCGGCAAGCGCCAGCACCTGGGTATCACCCTGACCAAGGAGATCGACAAGTCTTCGCCCAAGATCTTCCAGGCGCTTACCTCCGGTGAGCAGATGAAGGAAGTGATCCTGGAGTTCTACCGGATCAGCCCCAAGGGCACCGAAGAAAAGTACTACACCATCAAGCTGGAAAAGGCCGTGATCGTGTCGGCCCGTACCTGGGTGCCGAATTGCCTGGCACCTGAAAACCGGCAGTACGGTCATATGGAAGACATCGGCCTGACCTACGAGAAGATCGTCTGGACCTGGGAATCCGACGGCATCGAGGCCGAGGACTCCTGGCTGGCACCCAAGGCCTGACGCGGGTATCTCCATGAAGGAACAGAGACTGCTCGAACGCATCTCCGGCCTGGGCGATGGCCAGGCGCGTTCGCATCAGACTCGCGTCGAGGTCCTGATCGAATCGATCCGCGCCCACCTGCAGCGCATCCTGAATACGCGGCAGGGCAGCGTGCCGATCGATCCGGACTTCGGCGTTCCTGACTTTACCAACCTGGCAGGCTCGTCGGTGGCGGGCACGACCCAGGAAATGGCTGCCAGCATGACACGGATGGTCGCGCGCTACGAGCCGCGCCTGAAAGCCGTGCGCATCCAGCTGGCAGAGTCCGGCACGGAGGTCCTGTCATTGAGCTTTACGCTGGAGGGCAGCATAGAGGTCAGTGACAGGATTGTCCCAATTCGCCTGGCAACGCGGGTGTCCGCGTCGGGCCGGGTTTCCCTGATGCGGCAGTAGCGCTGGCGCAGCAGGTCATCGGGAGTCGAGATGCTGAATCCGTACTACGAGCAGGAATTGAACAATCTACGCACGCTGGCCGCCGAGTTCGGCCGCCGCAATCCGGCCCTGGCTCCCTTGCTGGGCAGCTCGGCGGCGGTGGATGCGGATGTTGAGCGCGTACTGGAGGGGGTGGCCTTCCTGACCGGGCTGGTACATCAGCGACTCGATGACGATTTCCCGGAGTTTACCCAGACACTGGCGCAGATGCTGTTTCCGCATTTTCTGCGGCCCATGCCCTGCATGACAATATTGCGCCTGAATGCCCCGGCCGATGGTGCCCGCGCAGTCCGGGTTCCGGTCGGGACGGCCTACGGTTCGGTGCCCATCGATGGAGAACGGGCCATATTTCGCTCAACCCAGCAGGTCGATATCGAGCCGCTGGCAATGTCCGGCCTGAGCTGGGAGCGGGGCAACGGACAGCCAGCCTTGCGTCTGAACCTGCAGTTTGCGCCCGGCATGGCGGCACAGTGGCGCGGGGATCGTCTGCGCTTCTGGCTGGGGGGCAGTCTGGCCGAGGCCGCGAATCTCTATCGCGTACTGATGAGGCAGGTGACGCGGATCGAAATGAGCGCGCCTGATCAGGCTCCCCAGCGACTGCCGGCATCGGCCCTGCGACCAGCTGGTTTCGAGCAGGCCGAAGCGCTGGTGCCCTGGCCTGCGGGTGCGCATCCTGCATGGCGTCTGCTGTATGACTATTTTGCCTTGCCCGAAAAACTGCTGTTCGTGGATCTGACAGGCTTGTCGGCCTGGCGTGAGCGCCGTGGCGACCTGTTGCAGCTCCGGCTGGTGCTGGACAGCCTGCCGGATTGGGCTCCGGATCTGACGGAGTCCAGCCTGGTGCTCAATGCGACGCCGGCCGTCAACCTGTATCGGCATGATGCGCATCCGTTGCAGGTTGATCACCGGCAACCGGCGTATCGTATCCAGCCGGTATCCCAAGGGCGGGGGCAGCGTCGTATTTTCAGTATCGAGGATGTGCGCGGGCGCACCGCGCAGGGGCAGGAATCTACCTACCAGCCTTTCAGCGCGCTGGCAGGCGGTGCGCCTTCCTATCAGATGCGGCTCAAGCCGGCACTCAACGAAGGCAGTGGCTATGACTGCTATCTCTCTTTTCCGCTGCATCAGGGCGATGCCGGAGCAATGCGGACCGTATCCGTCAACCTGCTGTGTACCGATGGGCCGCGTCCGGACGGTTTGCGGCTGGGCGAGATCGGCCAGGCGACCGACAGTTCCCCGGCCCGCGTGGGTTGCACCAACATCATGGGGGTGACGCCCTATCGCGAGCCGACCGGGCAGGGCACCCTGTTGTGGCGTGTCCTGTCCCATCTCAATGCCAACCATGTCACGTTGGCCGATTGTGAGCACCTGCGTGATCTGCTGAGCCTGTACCTTTCCTGGCAGCGCGGCAGTGATTATCGCCAGGCGGCTGGCCAGCGGCAGGTCGATGCACTGCAGGATGTGCAGGTACGCCAGGAGCGTCGCCTGGCACGCGGCATGGCAGTCGAGGGCAGTGCCATCGAGGTTGTCTGCAGAGGCAGTCATTTTGCAGGTCCGGGCGCTGTTTTCCTGTTCGGTGCAATGCTGGACGAGTTCTTTGCCAGTTGTGCCGCCGTCAATACGTTCACGGCGCTGACGCTGACCGACGGTGAAACCGGAGAGCAATTGTCATGGCCCGCCAAGGTGGGCCGGGGACGGTTGCTATGACGACGGTATCACAGGGTGTTGGGGATACCGGCACGGGCCTGTCTTTGGAGGCCGATAACTATGCATTTTTCCAGTTGCTGCGTCTGCTGCGGCGGATGCAGGGCGATGAGGCGGCGTTTCATGCTGGGGTACGGGTCAGGCCGACGCTGAGTCTGGCCTTTCCCGAAACCGATGTGCAGTCGGCACGGCGTGACGAAGACGGGCAGTGGCAGGTCGAGGCCAATTTTTTCGGACTGTACGGCGTGACCTCGCCTTTGCCCACTTTCTACACCGAGGATCTGATCGACGAAGCCATGCAGGGGCAGTCGTCGATGCGGGACTTTCTCGACATTCTGCATGCTGCCCTGTACCCGCTGCTGTATCGCGCCTGGGAGAAATATCGGCTGTGGCTGCAGATCGATGAGCAGGGTGACATGGCGCGGCTGGATCAGCTTTTTGCGCTGGTTGGGTTGCAGGCACGGCCACAGCAGGCACCGATGGCCCGTGCCCTGTTGCCGTATGCCGGCCTGTTCGGCCAGCGGCCGCGTTCTGCCCTGGGGTTGGAAAGCCTGCTTGGGCAATTGCTCAAGGGGGCGCCGGTGCGGGTAGAGCCCTGCGCGGAACGTGCCGTTGCCATCCCGCATGTCGCGCAATGCCGATTGGGTGCACAGGCCCATGTACTGGGTGAGTGCGCTGTGCTCGGACAGCGCGTGCGCGACCGGGCCGGCAATCTGTTGATCGTGGTCGGTCCGGTGACGGCCGATGCATTCATGGATCTGTTGCCGGGTGCCGCCGGTTTCGAGCGTATCCGGCAAACGCTGGCGCATTACCTTGAAGCGCCTTTGCGCTGCATGCTGCATTTGCTGATCGTGCCCGGGCAGCGGCGCGCTGCCACGTTGGGGCAGGGCTGGTCGCGACTGGGCGAGCAGACCTGGCTGGGCGGTCCTGTAACGGGCTGGGATAGGTTGCCGTTGCGCGCGGTGCGTTTTCCCCTGACACGCAATTGATGAGTTTTGGAGACTGGAATATGCAGGTAGCACTCAAACCCTTGTTCGGCCGTCTGGATGGCGTCTGCAAGACGGCGCTGGAAGGTGCAGCAGGATTGGCCCTGTCGCGTGGCCATTACGAAATCGGCGTGGCCCATTTGTTGAGACGTCTCATGGACGAGGCTCATGGCGATGTGGTGCTGGTGCTGACGCAGGCCGGGATCGATCCCTTGCGGCTGACTGCGCGACTCGACGAAGCGCTCTCGGCATGCCCGGCCGGTAACAGCGGGCGACCGGTATTTGCGCCTTTCCTGACCCAGTGGGTGCAGGATGCCTGGCTGGCTTCGTCCATTGCGCTGGGTCAGGACCATATTCGCGGTGCCGGGCTGTTGCTGGCGCTGGTCTCTCGACTCGATTATTACGGCGCGCAGGCTGCCTGGGCCGAAACCTTGAGACCGCTGTTGCCGGATGCGCTGGAGCGTGACTGGCAAGTTGCCGTTTCCGGCTCGATCGAGTCCAGGCAGACGCAGGATGCGACAGACGGGACTCGCGGCAGCGGTTCTGCCGCGACCGAGACTGGGGCCGTGAGCCGCTATTGCGAGGATTTCACGGCCAAGGCCGCTGCCGGTCGCATTGATCCGGTATTTGGCCGGGATGACGAAATTCGCCAGATGATCGACATTCTGGCACGGCGTCGCAAGAACAATCCAATCTGCGTGGGTGATCCCGGCGTGGGCAAGACAGCCGTGGTCGAAGGACTGGCGGTGCGCATCGTCGAAGGCGACGTGCCTGATTTCCTGCGCGATACGCGCTTGCTCGGGCTGGATCTGGGGTTGCTCGAAGCAGGTGCCAGCGTCAAGGGTGAGTTCGAGCAACGATTGCGGGCCGTCATCGATGAAATCAAGGCCTCGCCGCGCCCGGTCATTCTGTTCATCGATGAGGCGCACATGCTGATCGGCGCGGGTGGCGCGGCCGGTGGCAACGATGCCGCCAACCTGCTCAAGCCGGCTCTGGCGCGTGGCGAGCTGCGGACCATCGCGGCCACCACCTGGGCCGAATACAAGAAATACTTCGAGAAGGATCCGGCCCTGGCACGCCGTTTCCAACTGGTCAAGCTGGATGAACCGGATACCGCTACTGCCATCCAGATCCTGCGTGGCGTCAAGGACCGTTACGAGGCCGATCATGGCGTGACGGTGCGCGATGACGCCGTGGTGGCTGCCGTGGAACTGTCGGATCGCTACATCACGGGACGTCAGTTGCCTGACAAGGCGGTCGATTTGCTCGATACGGCTGCTGCCCGGGTACGTATCAGCCAGGCGGTCAAACCGGCAGCGCTCGAACGGATGGCGCGTCGCATGGCTGGGTTGTCGCGTGAGCGCGAAGCCCTGGAACGTGATGCGGAGCATGGCCATGGTGTCGATCCGGCCCGTCTGGCGGCGATCGACCAAGAATATGCCGAGGTACAGGGAGAACATGTCCAATTGGCTGCGGCCTGGCAGGCCGAGCGCGAGGCTGCCCTGGCCGTGCTGGCTGCGCGTGGGCGTCGAGGCAATGCAGGGGAGTCCCACGATGTGATCGAGGTGCGCGAGACGGATGAAGACGCGTCCATTGCCCAGGCTAGCGCCAAGCTGGCGGCATTACGTGGTGATGCCCCGATGGTATTTACCGAGGTTGACCGCGATGCCGTGGCCCAGGTTGTCTCGGACTGGACCGGTGTTCCGCTGGGCAAGATGCTGCGTGATGCGGCCGGCGGCGTGCTGGGCCTGCAGGCCGGTCTGGCGGCACGGATTCGGGGACAGGACCCCGCCCTGGCCCAGATCTCCGCTGCGCTCAAGTCTGCCCAGTCCGGCCTTCGTGATCCGGCCCAGCCCCTGGGGGTATTTCTGCTGGTGGGGCCGTCCGGCGTGGGCAAGACCGAAACAGCACTGGCAGTAGCCGATCAACTGTTCGGGGGTGAACAGGCGCTGACCGTCATCAACATGAGCGAATTTCAGGAAAAGCACACTGTCAGCCGCCTGGTCGGTTCGCCGCCGGGCTATGTCGGCTACGGCGAGGGCGGTGTGTTGACCGAGGCCGTGCGCAAGCGGCCCTATTCGGTCGTGCTGCTCGACGAGGTGGAAAAGGCGCACCTGGATGTGGTCAACCTGTTCTACCAGGTCTTTGACAAGGGCAGCTTGGCCGATGGTGAAGGCCGACTGATCGATTTCAGCAATACCGTGCTGTTCCTGACCAGCAACCTGGCGACCGACGAAATCACGGCGGCCACGACCGGACAGGCGCAGCCTCCGTCGGCCGAGGTGCTGGCCGATGCGATCAGGCCCATCCTGTCGCGGCATTTCAAGCCGGCCTTGCTGGCTCGCATGACGGTGGTGCCTTATTTCGCATTGGGTGCGGAGGCGCTGCGTGGCATTGTGGCCCAGAAGCTGGTGCACACGGCGGCACGCTTGGAGGCAGCCAACGGCATTCGCCTGGAAATCGACGAGAAGGTGATCGACGCCGTGGCGCGGCAATGTACCCAGGTTGAGACCGGTGCGCGCAATATCGATTTCATCCTGCGCCAGTCCCTGCTGCCAATGCTGTCGGATCGCCTGCTGGGCGCACTGGCCGAGCAGAAAACCCTGGCCGCCCTGCGTGTCGGGCTGGATGAACAGGGGCAGTGGCAAATCGAAGTGCAGGAGGCATAAACAATGACTATGACGACACCGGCCATGACGGCATTCGAAGGCGCCTATGTTTTTACCAGCCAGGCGCAAGGTTTTGACGAGCAGGACAAATTGCGGGTCTGGCAATGGGACGGCGAGGATGCCCTGTCGCGGGGCTACCGCTTTGTCATTGATCTGGCGCAGGCGATGGGCGATGAGGATTCCTGCGCGCCATTGCTGGGCACGCGTGCCACTTTTGCGCATGCAGATCCGGTACAGGGCGTGCGCTGGCATGGCATCGTGACCCGTCTGGAACAGACCGGGCAGGACAGCCAGTACCGTTATCTCCGTGTCACGCTGGAGCCTCAGTGGGTGCTGGCGCGACTGGATCTGGCCAGCCGGGTACATGCTGCCGAGAGCGCTACGATCGAGTTGAAGGATCTGGTCGATTTCACGCTGCGTGGTTGTGGCCTGCAGATCATGCCGTTGGCACCTGAGCCCGGCAAACCAGCCGATCCCGACGATTTTGGGGACTATGCCTGGCATGTGTCGGCAGAACATGCCGGCCATTTCCGGACGGATTTCGTCTGCCAGTATGCAGAAACGGCCTATGCCTTCCTGTCGCGGCGGCTGGAGCATGCAGGGATCGCCTATTGTTTCGAACAGGGCGATGCGCGCGAGAAAATGGTGTTCCTGGGGGATGCCAGCTACGGCCAGCAGCCATTGGGGCTGCATTGGCGACCCGCTTCTGCGCAGACGCTGGATGTGTCCGCTGCATGTGTGCAGACACTGACCGAGGCTTCTGAACTCGGCTACGGGCGTGCCGTGGTGCGTGATTATCTGCCCGAGAACGTGGCGCTGGATCTGTTTGCCGAATATCCGCTGGGCAAGGTTGGAATCGAGCAGTTCGATGAGGGACGCCATGGTCAGTACGGTACCTATGGCGAAGGTTATGCCACACAGGACTGCGGCAAGTTCATGGCCCGATTGCGAGCAGAGATGACCGATTGCATGCGCAGCCGACGCACTGCCAGCGGCTATGCGCCGCAGTTGAAGGCAGGTGACCTAGCGCGTGTGCAGGGCTATCCGAAAGCGGATGGTGCACTCACATTGCGGGTGGTGAGCGTCCGGCAACAAGGGCGTCAGCCCTTGCCAGGCAAGGCCACAGATGACGCCGCAGAGGCGCAGGCCTCGACTGTCTGGACGGGTATCGCCGAGGATGTAACGTATCGGCCATCGCTGGTGACGCCGATACCGCGTATTCCTGGGCTGGTGACGGCGGTGGTGGAGTCTGATAAAGGGGTGTATGACCCGCTGAGCGGCCAATATACGGCCTTGCATATGCAAAGGGATATGCAATCCCAGTTGCGGGATTATCCCTATCTGAACGAAAACGGTTACTACCGTATCCGCTTTCATTTTGCAGAAAACGGCCAGCGCTGGCAAGAGTCGGCCCGTCTGGCTGCGGTTCGGGAAAATGACGCAGCGAAGGTTCCGGTAGCCCAGGTGCCGCGTAATTCAGGCTGGGTGAGAATGGCAACGCCTTATGCCGGCTCCAGTGGTGTGGAAGGCGAAGAATTTGGGCTCTACCTGCCGCTTAATGAGGGCGCGGAGGTCCTGGTGTCTTTCCTCAATGGAGATCCCGATCGTCCAGTGATCATGGGGGCTGTACCCAATTCGGATAACGCCAGTCTGGTAAACGGACGCAAGGAAGGCGTGGGTATGGCACAGGAAGGTGACTATCGTGATGCGCCCAACAGCAAAATAGGTGGCTTGCGCATGCAGGGCGGCAATATGCTGGCTTTCAATAATGCAGAGGGGCAGCAGACCTTGGTGTTGCAGTCGCCGGTAGCTGACAGCTATATGGTCATGGGGGGACGTGAATCCGATGGAAAGGCTCAGGGCATTCTGTTGCATTCGGAAAAGCATATTTCCGTGATGGCGAATTCCAAGACTGAAAATATTGCAGGGAAAGGGATGCGTCGTGTCTATGACCTGACGCCAGCAATGCCTGAAAAGGAAAAAAAGGAAGAAAAAGGCGAGCTCTACAAAACGGGAAAATCGTTCAATCTGCCTTGGCTGAAAGGGGACACTGGTGTCACGCTGGACAAGCCTTCGGTATCGGCGAAGGTCAACACAGGTGTGTCTGCGTCTCTGTCGCTGGATTTTGCGCTCAAAATGGGTGTGTCGTTTTCCGGAGTGGTGGCAGCAGACTGGTCGGTCGGCTTTTCTGCGAAGACAGATATCAATTTTCTGTCTTATGACTATGTGAAAAAGGAAGACTCTCTAAAAATTCAACGTCGCAAGGCTATGTTTATAGAAGAGGAAACCAAAGCAGGAAAAAGTATTGACAGGATTATTCGTAAAGAGAGTATTTACGGTTCCCAACATGTTCAAGCAGAAAGTGTGAGTCGGATCGAGGCTGGTCAAGCTTTGGTTTTTTCTGTTACGAGAAAGCCCATTGTTCTTGGTACTTCCGAGGCCGAGCTTATGCTGGATACTGCTGTGCAAGCCAAAACATTTTTGCAAAGCCTGATTCCGGATGTTTCGTTGCCGAAACGTATGGGGCCAGAAGAGGACTCCATTTTGGCTTATGATACTGATGGCGGGAAATTGGATGAGGCTGCCCAGAGCAGTCTTCTTCTGAATGAGGAGCATGCAAAGCTGGTAGGGAAAAATAATGTATATGTTTCTGGAGGCAAGGAAGTTGTCGTTTCGGTGGATCACTCCGATGGAATTGTGAAGTTGATTTCTCCAAATGGTGCGTTTGTGGCTGGCGATAATGGCTCTGCGACAATCGGCATGGATGGCATTGAATTAACTACTAAAAATTCAAAAAACATTGATTTAATTTCGAGTGGTGCGATTAATCTCGAGTCCCCCCAGTTTGGTGCCAAGGCCAAGGGCACGATGATGCTTAACGCCAATGGCCTCCTTAAACTGGGCTAGGCACACCATGAACATCACCAAGCCCGACAACGTCCTCCTTTTACAGGGATTCGAGCGCCGTGCCGGCCAGTCCTACCTGATCCTGACGGTAGGCTACGTCGTCGACGCCGATGGCAGCCTTGTCAGTGAAAAGGATGCCTGGCAATGGCTGGCCCCGCAATTTGCCGACGAGCCATTTGATCTCGGCCTGCAAAAGCGGCGTGGCACCTTTGGCGTGGCCGGTCGTGCGCATGCGCCCGGTGGGAAACCTGTGCAGCGCATGGCCGTGCAAGCCCGCTTCGGCCCGCTTGAGAAAACCCTGCACGTGATCGGCAACCGTGTCTGGCAGCATGGCCTGACAGGTTGGAACCCTTCCGAGCCTGAACCTTTCCTCAATATGCCGCTCGACCTGGCCCATGCTTTTGGCGGTCCGGAAAATGCCGCCAATCCGCACGGTTGCGGTTGGGTGTCGGCCCATGCTGACCCGGCGGGCATGCCGCTGGCCAACATCGAATGGCCGGATCGACCCGTGATGTCCATCCATGATCGTCCGCGTGTCGCCGGTTTCGGTAACCTGCCGGCCTCGGATCCGCGTCAGGCGGACTGGGCGGGCACGTTCGATGCACATTGGCAGGCCCGGCAGTTGCCCTGGCTGCCCGAGGATACCGATCCGCGTTTCTTTGACCGTCTGGATCAGGATCAGTGTGCCGATGCGTACTGGCAGGGCGATGAGCGCTGGTCGGTCGCGGGCATGCATCTTCAGCAGCCGTTGGTGGAAGGCCGTTTACCGGCTCTGCAGCCACAATTGCTGTGGCTGCAGGGGGCAGCAGGACCATGGGCGGCACGGCCTGTCGCGCTGCCGCAGCGTGCGGCGCTGGCCCTGGATACGGTCTGGCTGTTTCCGGAAAGCCGTCGTCAGGCATTGTTGTATCGGGCCGCCATTGCGGTGCAGCGTGAAGATGCTGGCGATGTCGAGGCGGTGTGGATCGATACGTTGCCGGCAGGGGCGCAGATACCGGCATTGAATATCCAGGCAGCGCGCTGGGCCGAGCAGGTGCCGCAGATGGCGACCCGGCTGATGCCGGCTGCCTTGGCAGGTACTGCTGCCGGGATGGTTGCGACTGCTGCTTCTGTGGTAGAAGCAGGGCAAGGCCACACGAATCTGTCTGGAGAGCAGCCTGCTGTCGCGTCCGGACAGAGTGCGCCGGAGATTGAGGGTAGTTCGCAGGATCTGAATCCGGATGAGGATTCTCCGAACAGCGCCGCGGGACTGGATGTTTCCCTGCCTGAAGCAGAGCCTGCTGGAGCAGAAGCTGTCGCAGCTTCTACCTCAGCCCGGACGGATTGGGCCGACGCGCTATGGAATGAAATTTGCGCCGAGTATGGTGCCGCGTGGGAAGAAGCCCGCCAGACCGTGCTGGAGATGGAAAAAGAGCAGGCAGCGTATGGGGTGAAGTTTCCAGAGGTGGCTCCTTTCGTCGCGCCACCGCGTCCCGGTATGTCTGCGCCGGACAGCATGGGGTTGCCGGTGGACTTCGCGGCAAGCCTGATCCGCGAGGTCGAGGACGCCCTGGCGGAAGGACGCCAGGTCTTTGAGGCTGCGTTGCGTGATGCCTGCGCCGAGCATCCAGAACTGATTGAGTCGGTGTTGGTCAGGGTCGATAGCACGCAGCCGCCGCAGATACCGACCGAAGCGCAGATGGAAGAGATCCTGAGCAATCTTCCCCCCGAGCTGCGTGCCCGTGCAGAAACCGAAATGCAGGCCATGTCGGCACAGTTCGACCAACTGGAGCAGGAGCTGGTGCGGACCTTTTCGCCGGCAGGGGAGACTGCAGCCGGTACGGTAGCAGCGGGACCCGTACAGGCAATGGACGGGGTGGCAGACACGGCGACGCAAGATGCATCCGAAACCGCGTCGGCAGCTTCTGAACCGTTGAGAGCCGCAGCAACGACCGCTTCTTCGCAGGCCCCCATGCTTCGTGGCGAGACGCTGGAAGGCAGGGACTTCAGCCATGCGACTTTGGCGGGTGGGGATTTTTCCGGTGCGGTCCTGACCGGCTGCAATTTTGCCGGTGCCGACCTGACGGGGGCAAATTTCGAAGGGGCGCGTATTGAGGACTGTGATTTCAGCGGTGCCCGGATGGGACAGGTTTGCCTGCGTGATGCCGACATCACGGACACCGTATTCCAGGCGGCAGACTGGCGTCTGGCACAGGCACAGCGCGTCTCGCTGTCAACCTGCGATCTGACGGGCGTGGATGCGACGGGCGCGGATTTGTCGCAAGCCATGCTGGATCGGTGCATGCTGCACGATACCTGCCTGATCGAAGCCGTGCTTGAAACCGCGACCCTGTCGGGTGTGCTGGGCGTGGCGACCGATTTCAGCCGCAGCAGGGCTGTCGGACTGCGGATCGACAGCGATACGCGACTGGAGGCTGCCTCGTTTCGTGCTGCCGATCTGTCCGGTTGCAGTTTCATGCAGAGCCACTTCGAGCGCAGCGACTGGGATGCTGCCAGCCTGCACGATGGGTTGCTGGCCGGTTGTGACCTCAGTGGTAGCCGGGCCATAGGCGTCCGGGCACGGCAGGCCAGTTTCAAGGATTGCCGCATCCAGGATGCAGACTGGCGCCAGGCCGATCTGATGGAAGCAACGTTCGACTACGCCATCCTGCAGCGCGTGAACCTGTCGGGCAGCAACCTGCATGCCGTGCAGACCCGGCTGGCCTGTGTGGAAGGCGTCCGTGTCGAGGGCGCATTGCTGGGCAACAGCCGTTTGCTGCAGGAGCATGCGCATGGATAAGCAAACGATCTTTTGCGATGCAGAGGCGCTGCGGGCACGGGCCGGATCGGGTCAGCTTGCCGGGGTGTCGATGGCGGGAGGCCACTATGTCGGCCTGGATCTGTCGGGCATGCGTTTCGAAGGGGTAGAAGCCAGTAGTGCGCTGTTCGAGGATTGCACGCTGCATGAAACTGCCTGGGAGGGTGGCCGTTTCGACCAGACCCGGTTTGTTCGTTGCGACCTGGCGCACAGCCGTTTCGAAGGGTGCCGGGGCGAGGATGTCAGTTTTGAGCATACCGACCTGGGTGAGACCTGGTGGCAGGGTTGCGTCTTGGCACAGGTGAATCTTGCTACCGCCCGACTGGATCGGATGGCTGCCATGGATTGCACGTTTGCTGCGGTGCGCTGGCCCCAGGAGCTCAGTGGGCTCTGGCTGTCGAACTGTCGGCTACCGGCTGCCAGGCTGGAACCTGGGTCGAACTGGCAGCAGGTACAGGTTCAGGACTGTCAGCTTGAAGACTGGCAGATGGAACATGCGCAACTGAACCAGTGTGGCTTTGTACAGTGTGCCATGGACCGTTTGCAGGCAGCGGGACTGCAGGCACCCTACGCCGCGTTCTGGCGTTGCAGCCTGCGTGAGGCCGTGCTGTCCGGGGCACAACTGGGGGGGACCAATTTCGAGCAGGCGGATCTGGCCGGGGCCGTGTTCGATGCCAGCAACTTGCGGCAGGCACGGCTGGTCTCGGCGCGTACCCCAGGAGCCCGCTTTGTGGCAGCAGATCTGTCACAGGCCGATCTTTCGCATCTGGAGGCGGGAGATGCTGATTTTTCACAGGCGCAACTGGTGCTGGCCAATATGCACGATGCGCATTTCGATGCGGCGTGCCTGACCGGCAGTGACCGCAGTCGCATACGCCCGACGGATGCGGAGCGGCTGCAGGCGCAGCAATGGCGGCCGGCGCACCCATAGACAGGAGAGACAAAAATGAATACGACGACGATGCCGTTCGCTTCTGACACGGCCGACAGCATGGCCGCTCAGTCAGCGGCCGGAGCACAAGGCAGCAGTCCGGGGCGAGCCAGCCTGCACCACGTCAAGGTACAGGCCCTGCAGGGTGATTGCTGCGTGGTGATCTGCGCCGATGGCTTCTATAACCTGCCGGTGGCGGCAGGCTGCCTGCTGCAGCCGCAGCCGGGCGATACGGTGCTGGCCAGCCTGGCCGATGGCCAGGGTTATGTGATTCAGGTCCTGCAGCGCCATGCGGCCGGTACGCCAGCCTGCCTGCGCGTCGAGGGAGATACCGAACTGGACGTGCGCGGCGGCAGCCTGCGGCTGGCAGCCGAGTCCATTGATATGCAGGCCGCACAGGCCTGGCGAGTCCGGGCGCAGACAGGCATGGTCGAGACCGGCCTGCTGTCGATCGAGGCGGCACGCCTGGCGGAATCGGGAGGCCAGCGACAGGCGCACTGGGACAGCAGTACCGAAGTGCTGGCGCGGCAGCAGTCTTTCATAGGCCGGCGGGAACTGTATCTCGAACGTGGCGTGCGGCGCGTGGCGACACACGAGGAGCAGTCGGCCGGTTCGGTGCGGTTGGTGGTGGCGCGTGACTGGCGTGTGCGTGCCGACAGTGCCGATCTGCTGGGTGGCCGACGCGTCAAGGTCGATGCCGATACGGTGCAGCTGGGTTAGCGGAGGACGATATGCAGATGCTGAACAACGGGGGTTCCCAGTGCAGTGCGACGCCGGATGTCTGCAAGGTGCCGACGCCGGCCGGGCCGGTGCCGACGCCGTTTCCCAACCTGGGCACGACACAGATGGCTGATCCGGGCGGACTGGTTCGCAAGGTGCTGGTTGTCAACATGCCGGCACTCAACCTGATGAGCAAGATCACCCTGACCAATGGCGATCAGGCCGGTTCAACCGGCGGCGTGGTCAGCAACCGGATTATGGGCCAGGTGCAGTTCCTGGTGGGCAGCAGCAAGGTCATGGTGGGCGGCAAGCCCGCATTGCGGGTCGGGGCGCAGACAGGACAGAACGGTGCTCCGGCCAATGCGGTCGGCTCGGTGGTGTCACCCAGTCAGACCAAGGTCATGGTGATGAGTTGAGAGGGAAAAGCATGATGAAAATGCCATCAATGACGGAGCGCAGGGCTGGCAGTTCGACAGACCGCAGATTGCCGTATCGGACCCTGGCGCTGTGTGCCTGCCTGGTGTTGTCCGGCTGCGGCATGTTCCAGGGCAAGTCACGCGATGAGGCACTCAAGGAGCTTGCATGGAATTACGCACAGGATGGTATCCGTCTCAACGTGCAGGCTGATCCCATGCTCAATGCCACGGCCGGACAGCCACACATGTTGCTGCTGGTGCTGGCGCAGATGGAAGACCCGAATGCGTTTGCCGCTTATGCCCGACAGCCGGAGCGTCTGGCCGAGTTGCTGCTGGCGGAGACGGCACCTGAGGGCATTCTCGATGTGCAGCGGTTTCATATCGCACCTGATAGCCAGCGTGAAATCAATGTGCCCAGGGTCCAGTCGGCCCGTTATGTCGGCATTGCGGCAGGCTATGCCCAGCTGGAGCCGGCCCGCAGCGCCAGGCTTTACCAGATCGGTGTGGCCGTGGATCGCAGCGGTTGGGTGGTGCGAGACTATTCGGCCGCGCCCGAGGCGCTTGAAATCCGCCTCAGGCTCGGCCCGGAGGGTATTCAGGACAGTCTCAGCATGCGGGCGGAGGACACTGCGCCGGTCCAGCCCGAATCCGGGCTGGTGGAGTTCGATGGCCCTTTCCCGGCACCGGTGATCGCACCCTGATGCATTATTCAAAAGGCAAAAAATGAATCCATTGCAACCCGTGTTCTGGCGCCAGGGACTGTTTCTCCAGCCCCAGCATTTCCAGCACAACGATTATTTGCTGCGCCATCGTCAGAGTCGCCTGTCTGCGCTGACCATGCCCTACGTCTGGGGGGTGGCCGATATGGAGCTGGATGAGGCTGCACTGGCCGACCAGTCCGTGATGATGAACCGCCTGACGGTATTGATGCGGGATGGCCTGCTGATCGAATATCCCGGCAATGCCGTGCTGGAACGCCGCCGTTTTGACCTGTCCCGGCTGGGCGGGGGACGTACGCTGTATGTCGGGGTCCGGCGGATGTTGCCTGACCAGGCCAATGTGCAGGTCGTCGAGCGGATCGAACAGGCAGCACAGGCCGAAACCCGCCTGGCGGCGACGGTGGAACCGGCCGAGCTGCCCGATACCTATGAGCAGGGACCGCATGGACAGGTCGAACTGATGTCTTATGTGGTCAGGCTGTTCTGGGAGGACGAAATCGCCAGCCTGGGACAGTATGAGCTGATGCCGGTGGCCCGCCTTTTCCAGGATGGAGACCAGGCTCGCGTGCAGCACGAGTTCATCCCGCCCTGCCTGAATCTGGCGGCCAGTCCGGCACTGGGCAAGCTGTTGCGCCAGTTGCGTGACGAGGTGGCAGGCCGGGCTCGCCAACTGGAGGTCTTCAAGGTTCGCCAGTCCGGTGCCGCGCATGGCCTGGAGATCGATGCCGGTCATATCGACCTGCTGCTGGCGCTGTCCGTGCTCAATCAGTTCGGGCCGGCGCTGCATCAGTTGATGGAGTCGCCCACGACCCATCCCTGGGAGGCCGATGGTCTGTTGCGGCAACTGGTCGGTGCATTGTCCACCTTTTCCGATCGCTGCAACATGCTGGGCGAGACACGGGACGGGCGCATGCTGTTGTCTGCCTATCGGCACATGGACCTGGGCGCAGGCTTTCATGCCCTGGCGACACTGATCCGAAGCCAACTCAACGAGATTGCGGCTGCGCCGGAGATGCTGGTGCGCATGCAGCAGGAGGGGGCCGCGCCGGGTTACTACGTTGCGGACCTGCCGGAAGGCTTCTTTGGTCAGCGGCATCGCTATCACCTCGTGGCCAGTGGCGAGATGGAGGGCAGCCAGCTTGCCGTCATGATGGTGACGAGCGCCAAGATGGCTGTGCCTGAGCAGATCGAAATGCTGGTCACGCATTCGCTGCCGGGCCTGGATCTGATTCATCTGCCGGAGGCCCCGCGTGGCGTGCCACGCCGCGCCGGCGCGCAATATTTCCACGTCGATACGCTGTCCGATGCCTGGGCTCGTGTCGTGCAGGCGCATCGGCTGGCCTTGTTCCTGCCGGATGCACCGGCTTCCCTGCAACTTGAACTGATCGTCAGCAAATGGTGAATACCGCGTCAGAACATACAGAAAGGCTGGCCGATTTCTGGCTGTCCGTCATGACGCAGGCGCGTCGTGGCTTTATCGCGGCTGCTCAGGCAGATGCCGTTCAGCTTGCTGCGCAGATTTCGGCGGCGCTGGATCAGGCTGCTGCCCGGGCCCATGAGCATGGCTTTGATGCACAGAGCGTGGAGCATGCCCTGTTTGCCACCGTGGCCTGGATCGATGAACAGGCCATGACCACGGACTGGCCGGGGGCCCGGGCCTGGCGGCTGGCACCGTTGCAGCGACGCTATTTCTCGACGACGCGTGCCGGTGCGCAGTTTTTCCAGAGGCTGGATGCCCTGGGCGAGGAAGAAGGTGCGGCACGGGAAGTCTATGGCCTGATGCTGGTGGCGGGGTTTACCGGCCACTATGGCGGTGAACGGCTTGGTGAATTGAGCCTCTATCGTCGGCGGCTGCTCGAACGGCTGCAGGCCGATGGCGGCATGCGTCCGACCAGCCCGGCTCATCCGCTTTTCCCGGCCGCAGAGCCGGGACGTTATGAATCACGCCGCTATGTACGCCGCATGCGGCCCGTGCTCGCCTGGCTGTTGATTCTGGGCGGGCCGGTACTTTTGCTGGTGCTGATGTATATGGCATTCGATTTGTCGCTGGCGGCACAGATCCATGCTCTGTCGGGAGGGAGCCTGTCATGATGCTGCGCATGTACAGAGTGCTGGCCGGTTTGTTGCTTCTGGTTTTGCTTATCGGCCTGTGCTGGCTGTTTGCGATCTATCAGGGCTGGCCCTGGTGGTCGGCCCTGCTGTTGTGCGTTGTCGTGCTGGCGGGCGGTGCCGTGCTGTGCTGGGGCTGGCGGCGCTGGCGCAACTGGCGGCTCAAGCGCCGCTTGGCGCGGGATATGCAGCCAGCCGGTATACGTGTCGATCATGCTGCGTTCGATCGCCAGTGGCAGGCAGGTCTGGCTGTGTTGCGCCAGGCGCGCCATGCCGGGCTGTCTTCCTCGGCGCGGCGTCTGCCCTGGATTCTCTCGCTGGATCTGCATGACATTCCCAGCAAGGCTTTTGCAGGTCTGGCGGTCAAGTCCCTGGCTGGTCAGTCCGATGCCTCGGCGGGGGCTGTCACGCCTGGCTGGTATTTCCTGCGTCACAGCGTCATGCTGCATGCCGGACACGAGATGGTGATGCAGGGAGCAGACCAGCCCGACAGTAGTTGGCGGCGGCTGCTGTACAGCCTCAACAGATTGCGGCGCCAGGAACCATTGAATGGCGTGGTACTGCGCGTCGATACGGCCCGTCTGATGCAGGATGGCGAACTGGCCCTGGCTGAGCTGGGGCGCAGCGTGCGAGTCCGGCTGGATGAGCTGGCACGGGTCATGGATGCGCGCATGCCGGTCTGGCTGGTGATGACGGGGGCCCAGGCCTTGCCCGGCTTGCAGGCCTGGGCGATGGCGCTGGAGGATGGTGTACGCCATGCCGCGCTGGGTACGACCCTGACGCCGGAACAGCGGGAGCAGGCCATCAGTGCGCGGGTACGGCAATTATTTGCCGATATGAATCTGCGTCTTTTCGAGTTGCGGGTGGCGCAGGGCTTGCATGGCCCATTGCCTGCCGATGTGTTCGAGTTCCCGTTGCAGGTTCTGAAACTTGAGGAGCCGGTGCAGCGGATGCTGGCTCCGGCATTCGATGCTTCTCCCTATGCGCCTGCGCCCTTGCTCCAGGGTGTGTATCTGACGGCGCAGGGCAGCGAACAGCAGCAGTGGGTGCCCTGGTTCTCGCAGGCGCTTTACGACACCATCCTGCCTGCCCAGCGCGATGCCTGGGTGCCGCTGGATCGCTGGCGCCAGTCACGGCGTCTGGCCCGCCGTACGGTGGTGGTGGCATGGCTGGCCGTATGTGCCCTGTGTGCGTTTGGCCTGTTCCATTCCTGGCGGCATGTCGGCAAGGAAATCGCCCAGCTGGAGGCACGTCCACTGGAGGGACTCAACTTCGATGATGGACTCGAAAGCGATTTGCAGTCGCTGCATGTATGGCGGGATGCCACTGCGCAATTGCTGCGTGCCGAGCAGGGGTGGCAGAACAGGTTGCCTTTGATGGGATACCTCGCGCAGTTGCACGATGGCTATCGCCAGCAATTTGCCCAGTTGTACCGGCAGGAGATACTGGGCGACAGCCTGGATCCCCTGTTGACCGAGATCCTGCCGGATGTCACCCAGCGTGGCCACGATATCGAACTGGCTGCCTGGGCACAGTACCTGACGCGTCGCATCAACCTGATTCAAGCCCGCCTGGATGGCAGGCCGCTGGCAGGCATGCCATTGCCGGGAGCCGAACTGCGCGAGATTTTCCTGGCGGCAGGCCGTCCGGCACCTGGGGCCCAGGCTGCCATACTGACGGGTCAGCTCTACCGTGACTACCTGCTCTGGCAGCCTCAGATGGCACTGCTGCGCAGCGAACAGGACAGCCTGCGCGCGGCCTTGCTGCAGCTTGGGCTGAGCGCGCGCTCACCCACCTGGCTGCTGGCCTGGGCCGATCTGCAGGGCGATTTGCGTCCCATCACGCTGAGCGACTTCTGGATGATTCCCTACGATCCGTTTGCACCGCAGATCCCGGCAGGTTTGACACCGGATGGTACCCATGCAATCCAGCGCTTTGTCGATGAAATGGCCCAGGCCATGCCACAGGATGGAGCCGCATGGCAAAGTCGTCGCGAAGAACTGGAACGACGCTTCCGACAGGCTTCGTTCGATGCCTGGTATCGTTTTGCCGACAGTTTTCCAGATGCCAGGGGACAGTTGCCGAACGAGGAGGCCTGGCGTAGCCAGGTTGCCCGTACCATGACACTCCAGGATCCCTACGTTTCGGTGATGCGTCATATCACGACGCTGTTCGACGGGATGCCGCAGCAGGACCGACCTGATTGGGTATCGCATGTCATTGAGCTGAGCCGGCTTCTGCAGGCGACCCAGACGGGGGCTGATGCCGATTCGCAGGGCGGGTTGCTTGAGCGGGCCAGGATGGCGGGTACGCTGGGTGGCGCGCAACTGCGCAACCTGACCGCAGGGGCCTCGTTCGAGCAGAGTGCCAGTCAGCTCGAACGCAGTCTGGATACAGTGGGTGATATGCGTCTGTATCGACAGGATGTCATGCAAGCGGCGCAGCAGAGCCTGATGGGCGTGGCGGGGGCTGTCCAGTTGGCCAGCGAAACCTGGAATTTCGGACACGACCCTTCGGTCCAGGCCGGACCGTTGCTGCGGGCGCAACAGGCGCTCGACCTGCTCCAGCAAAGGCTGGGTAGCGACGAGGTTGGTGACAGCGTGGTCTGGGACCTGATGCAAGGCCCATTGCTGCTGACACTCGATTACGTCGCAAAAGCCACGGCCTGCCAACTGCAGTCACGCTGGGAAAATGATGTTCTCGGTGCTGTACAGGGGGTAGCGAGCGCGTCGCTGGTCGATGATCTGCTGTATGGCGAGCGTGGTCAGGTCCCCGCTTTCCTTCAGGGTGATGTCCGTTATTTCATCGACCGGGACACGGTCCGTTACCGGCCGCGCCAGGCGCTGGGCATGACGGTTCCTCTGAATGGACAGTTCTATGCCTTTGCCAGCCTGGCTCAGCAGCAACAGGTGCGGCGCATGCAAGTGGGCCAGCAGCAGGCTGTGGATCAGAAGCGCCAGCAAGTGGATCTGCAGACATTGCAGGAACAGGTGGCCGACCTTGAAAAACAGCAGGCGCAGATGCGTGCCACTGTCGCCAGGGTGCGCCTGACAGGAGAACCGCCGCTGGTGAACCCGGGAGCCCGCCTGTTGCCGCAACAGGTTCGCCTGACGCTGCAATGTGCAGACGGGCCTGTGTCGATCGAAAATTTCAATTTTCCTGTCAGCCGCACGTTTGCCTGGTCTGCCCAGAGTTGTGGCGATACCGTGCTGGAAATCCGTTTTCCGGACCTGACACTGAGTAGAACCTACGCCGGACCTTACGGATTTGCGGATTTTCTGGCTGAATTTGCCGATGGTCGACATGGCTTCTCACCTGATGACTTTCCGGAACAGGCCGCTCGCCTGAGGGCGCAGGGGCTGGAGCAACTGACAGTGCGCTGGCAACTGCAGGATGCGCAGTCGGTGCAATCCCTGGCCGATGGGCTCAGGCAGGCTGCAGGTCAAATGGTGGAACACCAGGCGACCATCCGGAGTGTTCGCGAACAGGAGGTGCAACAGGCTCAGCAAGTCCTGACGCGGGCGGCCGACCCTGGCGCGGTACCGGCTCGGATTACAGGTGTCTGCTGGCAACCCGTGGCAGCGTCGGTTCTGTATGCCGATGTGCCCGCTGCATCGACACCCGGTCAGGGCGATATGGCACAGTCATCCAGCGGGTCGGCGGCACAACCCGCAGGGCAGGAGGCGGCGCAGCCGGGCTGGCTGGTGCAGGTCGGTGTCTTTGCCGCGACCGAGCGTGCGCGTGGCATCCTGCAGACGCTGGGCATTCCCCATTATCAGGAGGAACTGCCTGCCGAGGGTGGGCGATCGATGTTTCGCCTGATGGCTGGGCCGTTCGATGGGCGCGAGCAGGCCCAGGCCATGGTGGCACGCATCGATCGGGCGCTGGCCCTGCGCACCCGTATCGTCAGGCGCTGAATGCAAAAACGGTCATTACCGGTTTGAGGCAATGACCGTTTGGCGACTCGGGAGGCCGCTTCGTACAAGACGGACGGCCCGGCGAACGCGATGGTAATCAGCTGTTCATGCTATCGATGTAGCGGTTGCGGCTGTCGTTGCTGCGGTTGTACTGCTCGACCAGCCGGTTGAACGAATTGATCATGCTGTTGTAATTGCTTTCCAGGGTTTGCTGGTTGGCGATATTGCGGCGCACATCCTTGATATTACTCAGCAGGGAGGATGCATAGCTTTCGAGCTGCGGCCAGAACGGATCGGTAGGATAAGAGGTTTTCTTGTCCGGCCGGATTTCGTCGGGATGGCTGTCTGCATAGGCCTTGGCGGCATCATAGACTTGCTGATAGGTCGTTTCGATCGCCTGCAGGTTTTCAGTGGTCGCGCGATCCTGCTGGATCAGGGCCTCGATGCCGTCGGCAGCCAGGCGGGCTTCCAGCATGAGGTTCTCGGTATGCCACCAGGCATCCTTGCCGTTGCGCTGTTCCATGGCATCCAGCGTCTTGCGCTGCAAAGCCAGATTGCGTGCAGCCACGATTGTATGGATATTGTCGGACGTTGCGAACAGGTTCTGGAACAGAGGCTCGATCTGGGCCTGCAGGGCCTTGCCCTTGGCCATCTTGTCGTCCTCGTAATCATTCTGTGCATAGTAGGTATCGACTTCCTGAACCAGGGGCAGCAATTGCCGCAGGGTCTGGGCGTAATCAGCACCGGCCTTGTCCAGTTCTGCATCGGCAGGTTCGGTCTTGATGACCGCTTCCAGCCCCTCTGCGCAGCTCAGGACGCCGGTATATGGATCGTCGTGCTGTTGCAGCCTGAACTTGGTCTGGAGGTTCCACATGACCATTCTTGCATTGGCCAATTGTGCTTCATAGGTGTCATGGTAACGGGCATAGCTGCCGCGCCACTTGTTGTCCACGCCGTTGACGCAGGTGATGAATGGTCCCATCTTGGTCACGATGGCCGTGTCTTCCTGCGACAGCAGAGGCGTCGTGTCCTGGCTGTTCAGTCCGTTCAGCAACGAGTGGAACAGCCCCATTTTGTAGGCTATCAGGGCGGCAAAAATGGCCACCACGAGCAGGCCATTGACTACTTTCTTCATGCATACTCCAGCAAAATGAAAATGCCCCGGATGTGGGGCAGGGGAGGCCTGGCACATGCGGGGTACGAAATCGCGGCGCAATTGTAACAACACAGGGTTTTCCCTGATTTCATGAAGTAGTAAAGAAAATGGCGCAATTCCCGGAAGAATTGCGCCATTCTGTTGTTATTGAAACTATTTGTTATTGCGGGACGACGAAGCTCGATTTCTCCTGGAGGCCGACTTCATTGCCGCTGGGGGATTTCCCTTCGGCCACGAATTTGATCTCGTGCAGGCCAGACTGTGCTTCGCTGGCCGGCATGCGGACAATGACGGGTTCGAGTCGGTTGGCTGCAGGTTCCAGTGTGATGTGCGATGTCCGCTGTTGTCCGACCAGGACTTCGAGGCCGGGCAGGCCGGTGGCCTGGATGGTCAGCGTCAGGGGTTCTTCGGCCGCATTGATCATCTGCAGGCGGTAGACGTTCTCGATCCAGCCGCCAGGGGCTTCGCGACCCAGGGCACCGCGGTCGCGGATAACGTCGATGCGCAGCGGGTTGCGGGTGGCCAGGGAGCCGATGAAAACGGCGATGAACACCACAATGAGCACTGTATAGACCAGGATGCGTGGTCGGAAGGTATGACGCCGCACTTCCTGCGGGGTCAGTCGTTCCGTGATGGCACGTTCCGAACTGTAGCGGATCAGGCCACGGTCATAGTTCATCTTGTCCATGACTTCGTCGCAGGCATCGATACAGGCACCGCAGCCAATGCACATATATTGCAAGCCGTTGCGGATATCGATGCCGGTCGGACAGGCCTGCACGCACAGACTGCAGTCCACACAATCGCCCAGGCCGGCCGCCTTGTGGTCGGTCTTGCGGGAACGCTTGCCGCGCGGATCGCCGCGTACCGGGTCGTAGGTCACGATGTAGGTGTCCTGGTCGACCATCACGCTCTGGAAGCGCGCGTAAGGGCACATGTACTTGCAGACCTGGTCACGCAGCACACCACCGAATCCCCAGGTCATGAGGCTGTACAGGCCCAGCCAGAACCATTGCCACGGCCCCAGCGACAGGGTGATCAGATCATGGCCAAGCTCGCGGATCGGCGCGAAGTAGCCGATGAACGTGAAGCCGGTCCAGAAGGCCACCAGCGCCCAAAGCAGGTACTTGGTGGATTTCAGGCGCAGCTTGCGGGCATTCCAGGGGCCGTCGTCGAGCCGTATGCGGGCCATCCTGTCTCCTTCGACATGCTTTTCGATCCACATGAAAATTTCCGTGTAGACCGTCTGCGGACAGGCGTAGCCACAGAACAGGCGACCTGCCACCGCCGTAAACAGGAACAGCCCGAATGCGGAGAGGATCAGCAGGAAGGTCAGGTAGATCACATCCTGCGGCCACAGGACCAGACCGAAAATATAGAACTTGCGCGCGCCCAGGTCGAACATGAATGCCTGGCGGTCGTTCCAGGCCAGCCAGGGCAGGCCGTAGAAGATGATCTGGGTAAACCAGACCATGGCAATTCGCCAGTTGGCATACAGCCCCCTGACCGATTTGTTGTAGATCTTGCCGCCCGTGTCGGTCACGGTTGGCTGGATGTCCTGTATCGCCTTCATGGAAATCGTCGCCGACCCATCCGCTTGTGGTTTGGACAGGGCTGAGGGTCCGGGTTTTCGAGAGGCCTCTTCTGCTTTCACGTGATGCTCCGGGTTGCGTTGGATCAAATGTGTATTCCAACATTATGCATACTATTGTGGTGTGATATCGTATTGTAGGTTTTATGTATGTACCATGATTTTTGTCAAGGAAAGAGTCCGGCATGAACCAGGCGCAACCTGAAGGCCCGTGGCGGCCGAGTATCGACCGGACACATGGTCCGCTGTACCTTGCCATTGCAGATGTCATGCAATCGGATATCCTCGCTGGCCGTCTCCGGGGCGGAGATCGTTTGCCGCCACAACGGCAACTGGCTGAACACCTCGATATCGATTTCACCACCGTGACGCGTGCCTATGCCGAAGCGCGGCGTCGCGGCCTGGTCGAAGGGCAGGTCGGGCGCGGTACTTATGTCCGACAGGCTACACCTGCACGGACACAATTGTCACGAGGGCAGGTCGATCTCAGCATGATCATGCCGCCCCGTTTTGATGACGCAGCCGTGGTGGCGCGCATGTGCCGGGGCATGGCCGAGCTGCAGACAGGAGATGTACTGGGGTTGTTGCTGCGCTACCAGGAGGCGGGTGGTACCGAGCATGACCGCGTGGCAGGGGCACGCTGGCTGGCGCGTCGTCTGGATGGTCCGCTTGAAAACAGGCTGCTGGTGTGTGCGGGTGCCCAGGGCGCGCTGGAAATCGTGCTGAACATGCTGGCGGCACCTGGGGATGCCATTTGTGTCGAGGCGCTCAGCTATTCCGGCTTTCTCTCTCTGGCGGCACATCAGGGGGTGCGTCTGTTGCCGATTCCCATCGATGACCAGGGGCTGTTGCCCGAAGCGTTCGAGGCGGCCTGCAAGACCCAGCGCCCCAAGGCGCTGTACTGCAACCCGACCCTGCACAATCCCACCACGGTGACCATGCCGCTGGCGCGACGCCAGGCGTTGATCGATATTGCCCGCCGCTATCACGTACCCATCATCGAAGACGATGCACATGGTGCCTTGCCGCTGCATCCCGAACCTGCCCTGGCGCGCCTGGGGCCGGATGTTGTCTATTACATTGCCGGCCTGGCCAAATGCCTGTCGCCGGCCTTGCGGATTGCCTATCTGGTGTTGCCGGATCCTCGCCAGTTCACTGGGGCCATCCATGCCATGCGCGGTACGGCCGCCGTGGCATCGCCGCTCACCGCAGCGCTGGCGACGCAGTGGATCGAGGACGGCACGGCCGACGCCGTGCTGGAGGCCATCCGGCGTGAGGTCGGGTTGCGTCAGTCTCTCGTGGCGGAGATCCTGCCGGCAGGGACGTTCCAGGCCGATCCCTGCGGATCCCTGGTCTGGCTGAACCTGCCACATCCCTGGACGCGTCGCGAGTTTGTCGCCAGCATGCGTGCCGAGGCGATCGGCGTGGTGGGCAGCGATGCCTTTTCGACCGGCATGCCGCCCGAGGCGGTGAGACTGGGGGTCGGGGTCGCCGCCGATCATGACGAACTGGCTCGCAGCCTGCACCGGGTGGCTTATCTGCTTGCGCATCCGCCTGCGGCCACGACCATGGTGGTGTGAATGTTGAAATGCATGTCGATCTCCTGAGGGCATGCGCTAGAATCCCGGAACCACTGGGTTACAGGATTTCGAGGGACGCTGCATGGCCAGATTGTATGTATCAAGTGCTGCAGTGATCGGACTGCTTTCCGGTTGCGCCTATCTGCATGATTACTCTGCACCGCCGGCAAGTGCACCCTGGCCGGCCTCCCATGCCCGGACTGAGGCAGCAAGGTTGGCGGGCTGCCCCGCCTCGATGGTCTTCAATGTGCCGTCGGCAGGCAATCCCGTCTCGGATGCCGCAACCGTGCTCGAAATCAGGACGGGCCTGCAGACCTCCATGTCGGTGGCGCTGGATCAATACCTGCGCAATCCTTCCCTGGAGGGAGTGATCGTGGTGTCCGACAACAACGCGCTGGCTGCAGCCGTGGCCGAAGCCGCGATGCAACGCTGGACGGGGGCCGTACAGTATCCGCTGTTGTGCGTCGTGGCCGATGCCAACGAAGTGGCTGAACTGGATGCGCTGGCAGTGCGCAAGCACATACGCTTGCGTGGCGTGATCGCGGCAGACTGAGCGCGAAAGTGTGCGGACGGCATGCCAATGCCGTATAAAATCACAGGTTATGAGAACCTGGATATTATCCCTGTTGGCAGTTATATGTTTTGCAGGGATATCCACTGTTCCTGCCGAGGCCGTCGTGTCCGGGCATCAGCCGGCCCAGGCGCGATCCGGCAATACGGTCAGGATCGGCATCCTGGCCTATCGGGGCGTGGAGCAGTCGATCCGCGAGTGGGCTCCCCTGATCGACCACCTCAACCACGCACTGCCAGGGCAGCGTTTCGTGGCCCTCTATCTGGAGCTGGACAATCTGCGCAAGGCCATCGTGGCCGGCAGCGTGGATTTTGTGCTGACCAATCCGGGGCATTACGCCGAACTCGAGGCTGAAGTCGGCATCAGCCGCATTGCCACGTTGCAGCAGGCGTTCAGCCCTGTGGCCGACCAGGCTCTGGGGGCTACCGTGATCGCCGCAGCCGGGCGCCAGGACTTGCAGACACTGGAAGACATGCGGGGGCAGGTGCTGGCCGCCACGTCACAGGAAGGATTCGGTGGTTACCAGATTATCTGGCGCGAACTGGCCGAACTGGACCTCGATCCCGAACGCGATCTGGCTGGGCGTCTGTTCGTGGGATTTCCGATGCAGCGTGTGCTGGAGGCCGTGGCCGATGGCCGGGCCGATGTCGGTATCGTCCGGGCCTGCCTGCTGGAAAGCCTGCCTGACTGGCAGCGCCACTACCGGGTACTGGGCCAGCACGAGCATAGTGCGCTGGACTGTGCAGTGTCTTCGCGCCTGTATCCGGACTGGCCGATGGCGACGTTGCGACATACGCCGCCTGACCTAGCGCGTGACGTGGCCGTGGCCTTATTGCAGATGCCGGATAATCCCCAGGGCATCGCCTGGACCGTGCCGGCCGATTACCAATCGGTTCATGCCTTGTTCCAGGCCTTGCAGATCGGCCCTTATGCGCATCTCAAGGTGCCGACCCTGCAACACCTGGCGCAGCGCTATTGGCTGTTTCTACTGCTGGCAACGCTGGCATTGCTGGGGTGGGGGGGCTATACGCTGAGGGTGGAGTATCTGGTGCGTCAGCGTACATCTGCGTTGGAGCGGGCATTGCAGGAGCGCGAAGCCCTGGAGGCCCGCATGCGGGCAGGTCAGGAACAGGCCGATCACCTGTCGCGTCTGTCCGTGCTGGGGGAACTGTCCAGCACGCTGGCGCATGAACTGAACCAGCCGCTGGCCGGCGTCGGCAATTATGCACAAAGCCTGTTGCGCAGGCTTGATAATGGCAGGCTGACGCCGGAGGCCGTTCGCGAAGCCTCGACCGGTATCATGTCGCAGGCGCAGGCGGCCGAGGGAATCGTGCGGCGTATCCGGGGTTTCGTGCGCAAGCGCGCCGGCCTGCGCGAGATCCATGCCTTGCCTGCACTGGTGCAGGATGCCGTGGCGCTTTTCAGCGGCATGCTGTCGCAGGCTCCGCATATAGAAATCGATGACCGTCTGGCACCAGGTCTGCGAATCATGGTCGATCCGTTGCAGATACAGCAGGTGGTGCTGAATTTCCTTAAAAACGCGCTGGATGCGTTGCGTACCGCATCGCCGGACGCGCAGCGTATCGATATCGTGCTCGAAGCCTGTGGTGCATGGGTCTGCCTCCGTGTTCGTGATCGTGGCGTCGGCATGAGCGATGCCCAGTTGGCGCGTTTGTTCGAGCCGTTCTACACGACCAAGGAAGATGGTCTGGGGCTGGGGCTGTCCATTTGCAAGAGCATCGCCGAAGCGCATGGTGGCCAGCTTTCCGGTGCCCGTCCGGACGACGGTACGGGCATGGTTTTTTCCCTGTGTTTACCTGTCTATGAGCGAACCGCAGAATCTGTCGATTTACCTGATTGATGACGATGCCGCCTTCCGGCGGTCCCTGGTATTCCTGCTGGAGTCGGTTGGCTGGCCGGTCGTCGAGTACGACAGTGCTGCAGCCTTCCTGTCGCAGCATGCCGTACCGCCGGAGAACCTGGGGTGCCTGCTGCTAGATATCCGCATGCCGGTGATGAGCGGGTTGGCTCTGCAGCAGCAGTTGCGCCGGATGGGATGGGAGTTGAGCGTCATTTTCATGACGGGCCATGGTGATGTCGAACTGGCCGTGGAGGCCATGAAGACCGGTGCCTGCGATTTCCTGGAAAAGCCCTTCAAGGACCAGGCCTTGCTCGATGCCGTGGATCTGGCCGTGCGCAAAAGCCGTGAGGCCTTTCGACATGCCGGTCGCCGTGCCCAGGCTCGGGCCGCACTGGAGCGGTTGTCGCCGCGCGAATGCGAAGTGGCGCGCCTGGTAGCGCTGGGGCAACCCAACAAGCAGGTGGCCCGTGAGCTTGGCATCAGCGAGAAAACGGTGCACGTGCATCGCCAGCACGTGATGGAAAAGACCGGGGTGGGCAGTGCGGCGGAACTGACGCGCCTGATGCTGGCGGCAGATGCCACCGCGCTGGACTGAACGACAAACAGCGCGGGGGCGGAATTCAGGTGTACAGCGCGCGCTTGCCTTTGCGCAGTACACAGCCGCCTTCGATGATCAGGGCCAGTACCGCCAGCCATATGGCGGTATAGGTAGGCCATTGTGCGGCGGGAATGGTTTCGCCCAGCAGCAGGGAAGCGGCCACCAGCAGTACCGGTTCCACGTAGAGCAGCAGCCCGAACAGCGTCAGGTTGAGCCGGGGGGCGGACAGTGCCTGGCAGCCCAGTGCCGAGGCGCTGATGAGGCCAAGCCCCAGGATCAGCCAGGGCAATGCTGCCGGTGCCTCCGGTGGCAGCAGGTTGCCATCCTGGAGGATGAAAAACAGGCTGGCCGGCACGCTCAGCAGCATGTCTAACCAAAGCGCCCCCAGCGTATTGGTATCGGTTGCGCGTCGCAGCCAGAAATACCCTGGGTAGCCCAGGCAGACCAGCAGAGCGGGCCAGGAGACGCTCCCGGTCGCGACAACCTGGGCAGCGATGCCGGCCATGGCCAGCAGGCAGGCCAGCAACTGCAGCGGCGTGATCCTGTCGGCGAAGGCGAAGCGCCCCAGGATCACCATCGAAATCGGCAGCAGGAAATAGCCCAGCGACACATCCAGCCCATAGCCGTTGATGGGAGCCCACATGAACAGCCAGAGCTGGGTGCCGAGCAGGGCCGCAGACAGCAGGCGCTGCAGCCAGAAGTGGCGTTCCGTCCGCAGCCGTGCGAACAGGATGCGGACTTCGTGCCAGCGTGCCGTTGCAAGGATCAACAGTGTCAGGCAGGGCAGAGTCAGCAGCATGCGCCAGCCATACACTGCTTCGCCCGTCAGTGGCTGGAGCAGGCTGGTATATGCATACAGCACGGCAAACAGCATGGAGCCGAGTACGTTGAACAGGACGCCGGCCGAGGCATGGCTGGGTGACATGTGATGTCCTTCATGTAAGGCAAATGGAAACAGGGTGGGTAATATATTTCTTCTGCTGCGATAATTGGCCTTGTTTTTGAGTGCTTATTCGGGAAAATTTATCGTCATGAGCCTGCCTTCAGCCTCCCCTCTCGATAGCTTTGATGTGACCCTGCTCGATGCCCTGCAACTGGACAATGGCCGGCCCCTGCGCGAATTGGCTACCCTGGTGCATCTGTCCACGGCATCCGTGCAGCGGCGGCTCCAGCGTTTGCGCAAAGAGGGCTATATCCTGGCCGATACCGCCGTGGTCGATCCGGATCGCGTCGGCCAGGTGATTACGCTGATTGTCGAGGTACATGCCGAGCGCACGCAATCCGTGGACCTGGAGGACATGAAGCAGTCCTTCTCGGGGCCAGAGATCCAGCAGTGCTATTACGTGACGGGCGAGGCAGACTTCCTGCTGGTCCTGACCGTGGCCAGCATGACCGTCTATCAGCAGATTGCCCAGCGCCTGTTCCATGACAATCCGAATGTCCGCTCCTTTCGGACGACCGTGGCCCTGGAGCGGGTCAAGACAACCTTGCATGTACCGCTGGAAACGCTGCGCAAGTCATAATGGACCATCGTCTGTGGCTGGGCCTGGCGGGATGAAAAAACCGGCCTCCCTTGCGGAAGGCCGGCCGCGCCTGCGAACCATGGAGAGCGTACAGGCGCTAGGGGATGGTCGGTGGCAGGCACTCAGTAGCGTGCGTCCTTGGGGCGCTTCGACGGGTCGGGCCAGTCATTGACCTTGGCTGGAAAGTCGGGACGCGGCTGATGGGTGAAATAGCCGGCCACGTCCACTGCTTCCTGGTCGGACAGAACGTAGCCCTGGCCGAGGCGGCCATCGGTGTGGACGCCGACCGGCATGCTGGTCTTGACGAATTCGGCGGCCTTGTACAGCCGGGCCATGCCGGCACCGATATTGAACGACAGGTCGCCCCAGAGTGGCGGGAAGATGAATTCGCCTGCGGCATCCTGCAGGCCCTGACCCTCTGCGCCATGACAGGAGGCGCACTGGGCGACATAGATGCGCCGGCCGTTTTCCATATCGGGAACCAGCGTCGTGTCGACTTTGCCGATGCCCATGCCCTGGACCAGTCCGTGCTCGGGGATATCTTCCGACAGCCAGTCCATGTAGGCGATCATGGCGGCCATCTCACGCGAACGCTTGTCCAGCGGCTTGCCATTCATGGAGCGCATCATGCAGCCGTTGACACGATCTTCGAGGGTGACGACGCGGTTGGCACGCGGGTTGTACTGGGGAAAACGGTGGGAAATGCCGACGAAGGGCGATGCAAAGGGGACTTTGGCCTCGCCCAGGTGGCAACTGGTGCAGTTCATGGCTGCGCCGACATTGTTGGGCAGCAGGCGGCGGGTTTCGACCATCAGGCGTCGGCCGTAGTCGATCAGTTCGCCCTCTGGACCGGCAGGCATGTCGCTGTTGCGCGGGGCCACGAAGGGGACGGGTTCGGGGCGCGGGGTTGCCTGGTCCGCGGCGTGTGCCGCCAGGGTGCCGATGGTGGCTGCGGATGCAAAAAGCAGGCCCAGCAGGCGAACGGGTGTCAGGGCGGGAAGATGGGCTTTCATGATGGATTCCATTTCATTGCGCGCGCGATGCGGCACTTGGGACATGGCTGGCGGCAGGGGCGTCGAGCTGTTTGCGCTCGCGGCTCACATCGGCGGCGGCGACAGCCTGGGCCTGGTTGCCCCAACTGCTGCGAATGAAGGTGAGCGCCTCTGCCACCTCCTGGTCGGTCATCTCATGCAGGGCCGGCATGGCAAAGGCCATGGCATCGTGCTGCGTGGTGGCCATGCGGCCGCCTTGCAGTACGACACGGATCAGCGAGCTGGTGTCGGTTGCCAGGATCGAGGGATTGCCGGCAAGCGCCGGGAATACGCGGGGGGCACCCATACCGTCCTGGCGATGGCAGCCGGCGCAGAATTCGACGTATTCACGCGAGCCGGCACGGTCGTAGACGCCTGCCTGCAGCGCATCGAAAGCGCCATCGTCGGCAATCAGTGCACTTTGGGCTGACGTGTCCGAGGCATCCCTGGCGGGCAGTGATTTCATGAATTTCGCCATGGCATAGAGATCGCTGTCGGTCAGGTATTGCGTGCTGTGGCCGACTACCTCGGCCATGGCCCCGATGGCAGCCCCTTTGGCGGTACGGCCGGTCTTGAGCAACTCGACGATTTCTTCCACGCTCCATGTGCCCAGCCCGGCAGCATGTTCGCCCCGCAGGCTTTTCGCATACCAGCCATCGATTTTCGAGCCTGCCAGGAATGCGTTGCCCTCGCTGCTGCTCAGGGCCTTTTCCTGCAGGGCGATGCCGCGCGGGGTATGGCAGGTGCCACAGTGGCCCAGGCCTTCGACCAGATAGGCCCCCCGGTTCCAGACACCATCCTCGTTCAGGTCGGGCGTGAAGGGTTTTGCGTTCGAGAACAGGGCATTCCAGATGCCCAGCGGCCAGCGGGCCGACAGATACCAGGGCACTTCGTCCGGCTGGTTGGCGTGTGCCACGGCCGGTACCTCTTCCATGAAGTAGTCATACAGCGCCTGCATGTCTTCTGCCGTGATGCGGGCGTAGGAAGGGTAGGGCATGGCGGGATAGAGGCGGCGTCCGTCGGATGTGACTCCGTGCCGCATCGCCTTGTCAAATTCCTCGAAGCTGTAGTTGCCGATGCCCGTGTCGGCATCGGGCGTGATATTGGTTGAATAGACCCGGCCCAGATAAGGCATGTCCAGTGCGAGGCCGCCTGCCATGAAGTCGCCACCCGGGGCGGTATGACAGGCAACGCAGTCGCCGACACGCGCCAGGTAGGCACCGCGCGACATGATTGTGGCGTTTTCTTCGTCGGCCTGGGCGGCCGGCAGATGACAGAGCGCCAGCGCAGCCGGCAGGATACGCGCAAGCAGAAGGCCGGCGCGTGCCAGGGGCCTGAGGGAGGCGGTGAGTCGCATGATACTTTCCTTGCCTTGGTGTAATGACAGGAAAAGGTTACGCGAGCAATACCCATGCCGCTATTGGGGTGATAAGTCACGCGAATAGACGGTTCTGCAGAGGGCAATAGGTAATTTGATCTATCCGGCGACTTGGCTGGAGGCCGTGCGGCAGGTATGGTCGTAAAAAAACCCGCACGTGCGGGTTTTCTACATATTCATCAGAGATGAATCCTTGGAATTTGGTGCCCAGAAGAGGACTCGAACCTCCACACCCGAAGGCACTAGCACCTGAAGCTAGCGCGTCTACCAATTCCGCCATCTGGGCGTTCGTGCAATGCACGCGTACTGCAGTCCGTTATCAGAAAATTCGCATGCTGCGAATTGCTGACTGTGTTTCTGGCGAAGTGAAACACAACCGGAATACTTGGTGCCCAGAAGAGGACTCGAACCTCCACACCCGAAGGCACTAGCACCTGAAGCTAGCGCGTCTACCAATTCCGCCATCTGGGCACTGCACTCTGTGCTCGTTGCCGTTCACAGAAGAATGGCATTATATGCAGTTCGTGGCTGGTTCTGCAAGCCCTGTGTGTCATTTTTTTATTTTTTTGCTGCGCAGGGCGTTCCTGACGTGTATCTTTGCTACAACTGAGCCTTGAATCTCTACCTTATATATATTGACGCAACCTCTGCTTATGCCACAACTGCCTCCCGGTTTCGATCCTGATGTCCCGACGCGCGAAGCGATTCTCCAGGCCCTGCGTGATGCACCATCCCCGCTGTCGCCCGAAGAGCTGGCGCAGCGCATGGGGCTCAAGCGCCGGGCCACGCTCGACGGCTTCGAGCGCCGACTCGGTGCCATGGAGCGAGACGGGCAACTGATGCCCAACCGCAAGGGGGTGCTCTTGCTGGCAACCAAGCTGGACTTCGTGGCTGGCAAGGTCGTAGGGCATCGTGATGGTTTCGGCTTTCTGGTGCGCGAGGATCGTGCCGGCCCGGATTTTTTTCTGTCCCCTCGGGAGATGCGCAAAGTGCTGCACGGGGATCGTGTGCTGGTCAAGCCCACGGGCGAATATCGTGGCAAGCCGGAAGCGACCATCGTCGAAGTGCTGGAACGTCGCACGGCCCGCCTGGTGGGGCGATTCCTGGATGAGCGCGGTGTGCACATCGTGGTGCCGGAAGACCAGCGTATCAAGCACGATATCCTGATTCCGCCGGATGAGATCGGTGATGCTGAGCATGGCCAGGTTGTCACGGTCGAGATTACCGGACAGCCAACCCGCCACAGCCAGCCGCTGGGGCGCGTGATCGAGGTACTGGGCGAGGTGGACGATCCCGGTATGGAGATCGAGATCGCGGTACGCAAGTTCGACGTGCCCGTCGAGTTTTCCGAGGCAGCGCAGCGTCAGGCCGGCAAGCTGCCGGAAGAAGTGCGCGCGTCCGATCTCAAGGGGCGCGTCGATCTGCGCGATCTGCCGTTCGTGACCATCGATGGCGAAGATGCGCGCGACTTCGACGATGCTGTCTATTGCGAAGTCATCGATCTGGGTACGGGGGGACGCAAGCGGCCCGGCTGGCGCCTGCTGGTGGCGATTGCCGATGTCAGCCATTACGTGCGGCCCGGCGATGCGCTGGATCATGATGCCTTCGAGCGAGGCACCAGCGTCTATTTCCCGCGCAGGGTGATCCCGATGCTGCCCGAGGCACTGTCCAACGGCCTGTGCTCGCTCAATCCCTCCGTCGATCGTCTTTCGCTGGTGTGCGACATGGTGATCCCGGCCACGGGGGCCAAGGCCGGACAGGTGTCGGCCTACCAGTTCTACGAGGCCGTAATCCACTCGCATGCCCGTACAACCTATACCGATGTGTGGGAAGCGTTGCAGCACGACAGCGGCCCGGCGGCGCGTGCCATGCAGCATGTGCTGCCGCAGCTCCAGGGTCTGTACGAACTCTATCAGTTGCTGATCCAGTCTCGCAAAAAGCGTGGTGCCATCGATTTCGATACGGTCGAGACCCGTATCGTCTGCAATCCACTGGGCAAGATCGAACAGATCGTACCGATGGTGCGTAATGATGCGCACAAGCTGATCGAGGAGTGCATGCTCGCGGCCAACACCTGCGCAGCCGATTTCATGGCGCGCAGCAAGCATCCAGGGCTGTTCCGCATTCATGAGGGGCCCTTGCCCGAAAAACTGGCTGATCTGCGCGAGTTCCTGCGTACGCTGGGCCTGACACTGGGTGGGGGGGACGAGCCGGCTGCCAGCGATTATGGTGCGACCATCCAGGCTGCGCGCGCACGCCCAGATTTTGCACTGGTGCAGACCATGTGCCTGCGCTCCATGCAGCAGGCGATCTATAGTCCTGACAATGTCGGCCACTTCGGTCTGGCCTATCCGGCCTATACCCATTTCACGTCTCCGATCCGGCGCTATCCCGACCTGCTGACGCACCGGGTCATCAAGGCGCTGCTCAAGCGGGAACGCTATGTCCCCGATGCCATCGTCAAGATGGTGCCGGTGGGGACTCGCAAGGAAAGCGAGCACGCGCTCTGGGAGCGCCAGGGCCTGATGCTGTCGGCTACTGAGCGCCGTGCCGATGAGGCCTCCCGCGATGTCGAGGCCTGGCTCAAATGCTGGTTCGTGCGTGAACGGGTGGGCGAGGAATTCAGCGGCAAGGTCACGGGTGTGGCCGGTTTCGGTATCTTCGTCACGCTCGACACCCTCCACGTCGAAGGGCTGGTGCATGTGTCCGAACTCGGCAGCGAGTATTTCAGCTTCAACGAAGCCCTGCACGAGTTGCGTGGTGAGCGTACCGGCATGCGCTATCGCCTGATGGATGCCGTTCAGGTGCAGGTTGCCCGCGTCGACCTGGAGGCGCGCCGGATCGAGTTCCGGCTGGTCGAGGGTACCGGATTCCAGGCGCTGAACAAGGCAGCGGCCCGCCAGTCCCAGCAGGAGCAGGGGGGGCGACGCATCAAGAAAGCAGCAGGTGCCAAGCCTGAGGCGCTCAAGGGCACCACGGCCAGCCAGCGCCGTGCTGCTGCGCGCAAGGACGCCAAGGATGCCCGTCAGGTAGAGACCAGGAAGCGTCCGGACGAGCATGTGCCGGCCAAGTCCGGTGCGCGCAAGGCGGCTGCCAAGCGGGGCGGCCGCGGCAAGAAGTGATGGTGTAATGTATGCCATGCCGATTCTCCGGACGGAGATCGGCATGGTGATGGATCTATTGAGTCAATTTTCCTATGCAAGCAACACAAGTATTGAGCGGCTTCCACGCAGTGACGGCCCGGCTGCGCCATGCGCCTGATTCCGTACGCGAACTCTATGTCGATGCCAGCCGGCGCGACAAGCGCATGCAGTCGCTGACTGATCAGGCCGAGCGGCATGGCTGCCGCGTGCATGCGGTCGATGCCGCGCGCCTGGACGGGCTGGCCAAGGGCGTACGCCACCAGGGGGTGGTCGCCGTGGTCGAGGCCCGCGAATTGGCTGTCGACCTCGACGAAGTGCTTGAAAGTGCCACGACGCCACCTTTGCTCCTGATTCTGGATGGCGTGACCGATCCCCACAATCTGGGGGCCTGCCTGCGCACGGCTGATGCCGCTGGCGTGCATGCGGTGGTGGCACCGCGTGACCGCTCGGTCGGCCTGACGTCCGTGGTGCAGCGAGTCGCCTGCGGTGCGGCTGATACGGTGCCCTATATAACCGTCACAAATTTGGCGCGCACAATGCGGCACCTGAAGGAATGTGGCGTCTGGCTGGTCGGTACGGACGACCAGGCGACTGATACACTGCATGCTGTCGATGCTGCAGGACCCATGGCGTGGGTCATGGGTGCCGAAGGCGAGGGCATGCGTCGCCTGACCCGTGAAACCTGCGACCAGCTTGTGCGCATTCCGATGCTCGGGTCGGTCGAAAGCCTCAATGTCAGCGTGGCATCCGCCGTCTGTCTGTACGAAACCGTACGCCAGCGGCAATCCTGATTTCATTTTCTGCAAGTAGAACCATCATGGCCTCGCACGGCTTTACGTCTTCCATTCTGCATTCCGACCGCCGACAATCCATCGAGTACGGTGCCACCCACCAGCCCATGCATACGGCAGCCGCCTATCGCTACGATGACGTACGCGATCTGGTGGCCGTGTTCCAGGGGCGCCCGGGCTTCAGCTATGGGCGCCAGGGTACGCCGACCACCGCTGCACTGGAGAGCAAGGTCAGCGTGATGGAGGCCGGTGTCGGTACGGTCTCGTTCTCCACGGGCATGGCGGCGCTGGCAGGGATTTTCATTAGTCTGCTGCGCGCCGGTGACCATCTGGTGGCCAGCCAGTATATTTTCGGCAATACCAACAGTCTGCTGGGCACGCTCAGTGCGCTGGGCGTGGAGGTCACGCTGGTCGATGCCACCGATGTGGCCCAGGTCGAAGCGGCGCTGCGGCCCGAAACCCGCATGGTCTTTGCCGAGACGATCGCCAACCCGGGTACGCAGATCGCAGATCTGGCGGCCATCGGCGCGCTGTGCCAGGCACGCAATCTCGTCTATGTCGTCGACAATACGATGACCTCGCCGTGGATGTTCCGCCCGGCCACGGTGGGTGCTTCGCTGGTCATGAATTCCCTGTCCAAGTACATGGGCGGGCACGGACATGCGCTGGGTGGTTCGGTGACCGATACAGGACTCTACGACTGGAGTGCCTATCCCAATATCTATGATGCCTACAAGGGCGGAAAACCGACCTCCTGGGGGCTGACCCAGATCAAGAAAAAAGGCCTGCGCGACATGGGTGGTACGCTGTCGTCCGAGACGGCGCACCGCATCGCGATCGGCTGCGAAACGCTGGCGCTGCGCATGGCCCGAGCCTGCGACAACGCGCTGGCGCTGGCCCGTTTCCTGGAAGCGCATCCTGGTGTTGCTCGCGTGCATTATCCGGGCCTGGCGCAGCATCCACAGCATGTGCGTGCCGGCGAACTGTTTGGCCACCGCTACGGCGCGCTGCTGGGTGTTGAATTGGCCGAGGGTATCGACTGCTTCGAGTTTCTCAACCTGTTGCAGGTGGTGATCCTGTCCACTCATGTGGGCGATACGCGCACGCTGGCGCTGCCTGCCGCGCATACGATCTACCATGAAATGGGGGCGGAGCGTCGTGCGCAGATGGGAATCGCCGATAGCCTGATCCGTGTTTCGGTCGGAATTGAAGAAATCGACGATTTGATTGATGATTTCGGGGCAGCCCTGAAAAAAATGCTGGCATAATGCGCTTTTTTCGGATGCTCCCGCAGTCATGCGGGATTGTCCGGAGGCAGGCGCTGCTTGACAGTGCGGGCCCTGAACGGGCTTAATACGCGTCTGTGCCTGCCACTCTTGTCCGGCCGAAACATGGCCGGGTTGTTGCAACGTGCAGGTGCCAGGGGGAGGTTCCAGGCTGTGCCAGGCCGTTCCGTAGTCTGGCGCTCTGGCTTGCACATTTAATTTCACGACCTTGCATAGGGGTATTACTTCAATGAACAAAACAGAGCTCATCGATCACATCGCCAGTGAAGCCGACATCTCCAAAGCCTCCGCTGCGCGCGCGCTGGATGCGTTTGTGGATGCCGTGACGACCACGCTCAAGAACGGCGACACCGTGACCCTGGTTGGCTTCGGTTCCTTCGCTGTGTCGACCCGTGCTGCCCGCACTGGCCGCAATCCCCGCACCGGCGAAGAACTCAAGATCAAAGAGGCTCGCCTGCCCAAGTTCCGTCCTGGCAAGAGCCTGAAGGATGCAGTGAACTAAATTTCTGCTATAATCGCATCCGCGTTTGCATTGCGAGTGGTGCCTCCGGGTGCTTAGCTCAGTTGGTAGAGCGGCGCCTTTACACGGCGTAGGTCGGGGGTTCGAGCCCCTCAGCACCCACCATACCGAATGCGATTGCAGAAGTCAGAACGGTCGTGCATGCGACCGTTTGTTTTTTTATCATTCCACGTCAAGGCTCCTCGGCCCTGACGCCAGTACATACGAGGATAGAAATGTCTGTTGCTGATATCAAGAAGTCCGACATCGTCGCCGAATTCCAACGTGCCCAGGGCGACACGGGTTCCCCTGAAGTCCAGGTCGCACTGCTGACCGCCCGCATCAACGAACTGACGGGTCACTTCAAAGAGCACAAGAAAGATCACCACTCGCGTCGCGGTCTGCTGCGCATGGTCAGCCGCCGTCGCAAGCTGCTCGACTACCTCAAGGGTCGCAACCCCGACGCCTACCGCGCTCTGATCGAAAAGCTCGGCCTGCGCAAGTGATCGACAGGACCGGCATCCGGTAAAAGCAACCGTGGTCGATGCGATTTCATCGCAGCGGCCACGGTTTTTTATTTGCAAGGAAAAAATCTATGTTCAACAAAGTGAGCAAATCGTTCCAGTACGGCCAGCACACTGTGGTGCTGGAAACGGGCGAGATCGCCCGCCAGGCTTCCGGTGCCGTCAAGGTGTCGATCGAAGACACCGTCGTGCTGGCAACCGTTGTGGCCCGCAAGACGGCCAAGCCCGGCCAGGACTTCTTCCCGCTGACCGTTGACTACATCGAGAAGACCTATGCCGCCGGCCGTATTCCCGGCGGTTTCTTCAAGCGCGAAGGCAAGCCTTCCGAAAAGGAAACCCTGACCTCGCGCCTGATCGACCGTCCGCTGCGTCCGCTGTTTCCCGAAGGTTTCTACAACGAAGTCCAGGTCGTGATCCACACGCTGTCGGTCGATCCCGAGATTGATCCCGACATCGCTGCCATGATCGGCTCGTCGGCTGCGCTGGCCATTTCCGGTATCCCCTTCAATGGCCCGATCGGTGCGGCCCGCGTTGGCTACATCGATGGCCAGTATGTGCTCAATCCCACTGCCAGCCAGCTCAAGGGCTCGCAGATGGATCTGGTCGTCGCCGGTACCGACAATGCCGTGCTGATGGTCGAATCCGAAGCCAAGCAACTGTCCGAAGAAGTGATGCTGGGTGGCGTGGTGTTCGGTCACGAGCAACTGCAGCAAGTCATCCAGGCCATCCGTGACCTGACCGCCGAAGCCGGCAAGCCGGCCTGGGACTGGCAGCCTGCAGCGCGCAACGAAGCGCTGATTGCCTCTGTTTCGGCTACGGCACAAAGTGGCCTGCAGGCCGCCTACCAGATCCGCGAAAAGCAGGCCCGTACGGCCCAGCTGTCGCAGGTCTATGCCGAAGTGCATGCCAAGCTGGCTGCCGATGCCGAAGCGCAAGGTCAGTCCGCACCGGATTCGGTCGAAGTCGACAACATCCTGTTCGACCTGGAATCGCGCATCGTGCGTGGCCAGATCCTCAACGGCGAGCCCCGGATCGATGGCCGCGATACCCGCACCGTGCGTCCGATCAGCGTGCGCCTGGGCGTGCTGCCGCGCGCGCACGGCAGTGCCCTGTTCACCCGTGGCGAAACCCAGGCACTGGTTGTGGCCACGCTGGGTACCAAGCAGGATGAGCAGATCATCGATGCGCTGATGGGCGAGTACCGCGACCGTTTCATGCTCCACTACAACATGCCGCCGTTCGCCACGGGCGAAACCGGCCGCATCGGCGTGCCCAAGCGTCGCGAAATCGGCCACGGCCGCCTCGCCAAGCGTGCCCTGGTACACCTGTTGCCCGAGGCGCAGGATTTCCAGTACACCATCCGTCTGGTGTCCGAGATCACCGAGTCCAATGGCTCGTCGTCGATGGCGTCGGTCTGCGGTGGTTCGCTGGCCATGATGGATGCCGGCGTGCCGGTGGGCGATCACGTGGCCGGCGTGGCCATGGGCCTGATCAAGGAAGACAGCAAGTTTGCCGTGCTGACCGACATCCTGGGTGATGAGGATCACCTGGGTGACATGGACTTCAAGGTGGCCGGTACCGAAAACGGTATCACCGCGCTGCAGATGGACATCAAGATCCAGGGCATTACCAAGGAAATCATGCAGGTTGCGCTGGCCCAGGCTCGCGAAGGCCGTCTGCACATCCTCGGCAAGATGCGCGATGCGCTGGGCGAGTCGCGCCAGGAGCTGTCGGCATTTGCCCCGCGCATGCTGACCATGAAGATCAACCCCGAAAAGATCCGTGACGTGATCGGCAAGGGCGGTGCCACCATCCGTGCGCTGACCGAAGAAACCGGTGCACAGATCGATATCTCCGACGATGGCACCATCGTGATCTCCAGCGTGGATCTGGAGCGCGCCAAGGACGCCGAGCGTCGCATCGCCGAACTGACGGCCGATGTCGAGGTGGGTCAGGTCTACGAAGGTACGGTGCTGCGTCTGCTGGACTTCGGCGGCATTGTGCAGGTCCTGCCGGGTCGTGATGGTCTGCTGCATATCTCCGAGATTGCCAACTACCGCATCGCCAACATCAACGATGTGCTCAAGGTCGGTCAGCACGTTCGCGTCAAGGTCATCGAGGCGGATGACAAGGGCCGTCTGCGCCTGTCGGTCAAGGCCATCGGTGGCATCGAACAGCAGGGCGGTCCGGCAGCGCCGGGTGCCGAACCGGCTGCCGCCGCAGACAACACGGCCGAGTAATCGGCCTGCACATACCCGCTGACCTCTGTCTGCGGGTATGCTCAAGTAGCATAATGGCACCTCTGGGTGCCATTTTTTGTCTGGGGCCACCCCAAGACAAAAAGCCCCCTTGGGAGGGGTAGCGCCGGCGCGTGGCGACTAGCGTGGGGGCATTTTTCATTTCAAGGATTCGGGATGATCGATCTGGATGCAGTCAGGCTGGCCAAGGCAAATATCGGCGGTCAGGTGCAGAATACGCCGTTCGTGCTGTCGCGCACGCTGTCCGACATTGTCGGTGCCGAGCTTTGGCTCAAATTCGAAAACCTGCAGTTCACGGCTTCGTTCAAGGAGCGCGGTGCCCTGAACCGGATGCTGGCGCTGACAGAGTCCGAGCGGCAGCAGGGGGTGATCGCCGTGTCGGCCGGGAATCATGCCCAGGGTGTGGCTTACCACGCACAACGCATGAATGTGCCGGCGGTGATCGTGATGCCCCGCTTCACACCGACCGTCAAGGTGGCCAATACGCGCCGCTTCGGTGCCGAGGTTGTCCTGCATGGCGAGACGTTCGATGACGCCAAGGCGCATGGCGAGTGGCTGGCGCGTGAACGCGGCCTGATCATGATCCATCCCTATGACGATGCACTTGTCATGGCGGGGCAGGGCACGGTCGCGCTGGAAATGCTGGACGTTCAGCCGGCCCTGGATATGCTGGTCGTCCCGATCGGTGGTGGTGGCCTGATCTCGGGTATTGCGGCAGCGGCCAAGGGATTGCGGCCTGATATTCAGGTAATCGGCGTCCAGACTGAACGCTTCCCGGCGATGTTTTCCGCGATCACGGGCCAAGTGCGGGAGTCGGGCCACTATACGATTGCCGAGGGAATTGCGGTCAAGTCGCCAGGCGATTTGACCCGCGAGGTTGTGGCCCGGCATGTGGATCGCATTGAACTGGTCGATGAAAGCGATATCGAGCATGCCATTGTCATGCTGCTCGAAATCGAAAAGACTGTCGTCGAAGGGGCGGGGGCTGCCGGCCTGGCGGCCTTGCTGCGCGCGCGCAAGGACGGGCGCATGGATTATCGCGGACGCCGCATCGGGCTGGTGCTGACAGGAGGCAATATCGACCCCCTGATGCTGGCTGATCTGATCGAACGCGGCATGGTGCGGGCCGGCCGCCTGGCACGCATCCGGGTCAAGTTGCGTGATCTGCCGGGGGCGCTGTCACGTGCCACGCAATTGATTGCCGATGCCCATGCCAACGTGACCGAAGTGCATCACCAGCGCGCCTTCACGGCATTGCCGGTGCAGGATGTCGAGGTCGATTTCGTGATCCAGACTCGCGATCATGCGCATGTGCAGGATGTGATTGCACGCCTCAATGCGGCCGGATTCCTGGCAGGTGATCATGGTCATTGAGCGTTTCTTGAGATAACTGTGGTTTGCTTGGCATCACGAAAATCGGAAAGCTTCTCATGCTGTATTTTTTTGATTATGCTTTGCGTTTTCATTTGATGCTGAGCGATGTCGGAGCCTTCTGCCGATCCCAAGTCCGCTGTACGGACGTTGTACCTGGACCATCACGGCTGGCTGCTGTCCCGCTTGCGCAGGCGTACGCGCAATCATGCCGATGCTGAAGACCTCACGGCAGACACGTTCGTCGAAATCGTCCGTTCGCGTGTCGATCCTCTGTCGCTCGGCGAGCCCCGGGCATTCCTGACCACGATCGCACAGCGCCTGCTGTATCGCTTCCAGCGCCGTGCCGCGCTTGAGCGGGCCTATCTCGAACGTCTGGCGCTGTTGCCCGAAGCATTGGCACCTTCTCCCGAAGATCAGTTCCTGGTGATGGAAGCGATTCGCCTGCTGGACGATGCGCTGTCAACGCTGACGGTAGAGGCCCGTACGGCCTTTTTGTGCAATCAGCTTGATGGCATGAACCACGAAGAGATTGCCGCCTGCCTCAATGTATCCGTGCGCACGGTCGGTCGCTATATCCGGCTGGCCATGACTTGCTGCTATCTGGCGGAGTGGGATACATGACGAATACCACTCGGCTGGAGCGTGCCATCCACGAAGCCATTGACTGGGCGGTTCGCCTGCAAAGCCAGGGTGCCGGAAAAATGCCGGACCCTGTGCAACAGGCCGATTTCGAACGCTGGCTGGTCCAGGACCCTGATCATGCCGATGCCTGGGCACGCCTGCAGACGCGCCTTGAGATTGCTGCTGCAGTCCGAACGGTGGACCGGCGTGCCGCCGGTCAGGCCCGGCAGGTTCGCGAGCTGCTGACACAGCCACGACGTCGCGGAACGCTCAAGAACTTGCTCGGGTTGGGACTGGGCGCGGGGGCGGCGGCATTGCTGGTCAGGGAAGGCGTTCAATGGTCCAGACCCATGCTCGCCGACTTGCAAACCGGGACAGGACAACGATTGCAACGACAACTGGTCGATGGCAGCACGCTTTATCTCAATGCTGCATCTGCTGTCGATCTGGCATTCGATGCTGAGCAACGGCTGCTGACGCTGCATGACGGTGAGTTGCTGGTGCAGGTGGCTTCCGATCCGGGCAGGCCATTTGTCGTCCGTACTGCACAAGGTCAGGTGCGGGCGCTGGGCACGCGTTTCCTGGTGCGTTGCGATCCTGGCAGCGGGCGTACCTGGGTGAGTGTGCTGGAACATGCGGTGCAAGCCTCTGCCGGTCAGGCAGCAGGGATGAGCGCAGATGCGTCGCTACGGCTTGAAGCGGGCAACCAGGCCTGGATCGATGTCGATGGTGTGCATCGGGTGGGGGCTCAGTCTGCGAGTATCGACCCGGATGCCTGGCTACAGGGTCGCCTGGCCGTGCTGGATGCTCCCTTGTCTGATGTGCTGGATCGTTTGCGACCCTATCGCAGCGGCATAATCCGGATGGATCCTGCCGTGGCTGACCTGCGCGTGCAGGGCGTGTTTTCACTGGACGATACCGACCGGACGCTGCGAGCTCTGGCCGAGACGCAGCCTCTGCGTATCGATTACTACAGCCGCTGGATTGTCATGGTGCGGCCTCGTTGATGTCTGCATGACGTGCCGAGGCCAGCGGGCAATTTGTAACTGCGTGTCCGATGGTGTTGGTGTCAATGCACATACCTCCTGAACACAACACGAAATACCTATCAGGAGCGTTTCAATGAGCAAGCAGTACATGCCGTTTCGTCCAGGCATCCTGGCGGCAGCCATTTCCCTGGCGCTGTGCATACCCACTTTCTGGCACCAGGAGGTCAGGGCGGAGCAGGGCAGTGCGGAGATTCAGGCATTCGACCTGCCGGCAGCGCCACTGGCCGAAACTCTCAATGCCATTGCCGCCCGCAGCGACCGCCTGATTTCTGTTGCCCCCTCGTTGACGCGAGGTCTGCAGGCACCTGCAGTGCGTGGTGACCTGACGGCCGAGCAGGCTGTCCGGCAGGCGCTGGCAGGCAGCGGGTTGGTGCTGCGTGTGACGGCAAGCGGTGTGCTGACATTGGAGCGTGCGCCTGCTGCAGATTCAGGCCCTGGAGGCTGTCACGGTGCGTGGCGCTTCTGATGCGGCCACCGAAGGCAGCGGCAGTTATGCCGTGGCGGGTGTGTCGCGTACGGCCACGCGCCTGCCGATGACGCTGCGCGAAACGCCACAGAGCATCAGTGTGGTGACACGCCAGCGTATCGAGGACGAAGGACTCAACAGCGTCGAGGCGGTGTTGAACCAGACACCGGGTATTTCGATAGAGAATGTCGGTGCAAGCCGCTATACGATCTATTCGCGTGGTTATGCCATCGACAATTTCCAGCTCGATGGCATCGTGACGGCCATGGATATCGTGTCGCAGAATATCCCCCAGAGCCAGTCGGACATGGCCATCTATGATCGGGTCGAAGTCTTGCGCGGTGCGGCCGGCCTGATGACCGGGGCAGGGGACCCGTCCGGGACGTTGAATCTGGTCCGCAAGAAACCCACGCATGAATTCCAGGGGCATGTTGCTGTCAGTGGCGGTACATGGGACCGCTACCGCGCCGAACTGGATCTGTCCGGGCCGCTGGCCGCCAATGGCCGCCTGAGAGGCAGGGTCGTGGGAGCCCATGAGGAAGGCAATACCCATATCGACTACTACAGTCAGAACAAGACGGTGCTGTATGGCGTGCTGGAGGCGGATGCCACCGACAGTACGCTGGTCACGCTGGGGGTGGATTACCAACATACCAATCCACGCGGCCAGTCCTCTACCGGATTGCCTCTGTTCTACAACGATGGCTCGCAGACTGATTTCGATGCCTCGGACAATGCAGCGGCACGCTGGAACCGTAACGAAATGAGGGTCTACAACACGTTCCTGAGCGTGGAGCAGCAATTGCCTGCAGACTGGACTTTCAAGGTGTCGGCCAATCATCTTGAAGGCACGCGCAAGTTCTCCGGCGGAGATGCCAGTTGGGGATTCCCTGACAGGCATACGGGGGATGGCGTGCGTTTGTATGGTGGGCTTGGGCGTGCTGTCCAGCGCCAGACCGGAATCGATTTGCAGTTTCAGGGGCCGTTTGAACTATGGGGGCGACGCCATGATGCCGTGCTTGGGTTCAACTGGTCAGAATACGAAAATGATCATGAGCCCATGAACGATGATATGGAAGGGCGTGATGTCAATCTCTACCATTGGCACAATGACACACTGTCATCGGTCGTGGATGGGAAGCTGATGGACTACGACGGCTGGCAGAAACAGCGTGGTGCCTATGCTGCCCTGCGCCTGAGGCCGCGCGATGATCTGGCGGTGATCGTGGGCGCACGTCTCAGCCGCTACGACTACCAATTGTCGCAGATCTATGCCAGCCCGGCCCTGGCACGTTTCAACAAAGTTACCCGCATGCATGAATCCGGCGTGGTGACGCCCTATGCTGGCATTGTCTACGATCTTGACGATACGCATTCGGTCTATGCCAGCTACACCAGTATTTTCAAGCCGCAGAGCCAGCGCGACAGCAGCGGGGCCGTACTTGACCCGCGCAAGGGAGACAATTTTGAAATCGGTCTCAAAAGTGAATTCCTGGAGGGGCGGCTCAACAGCGCGATTGCGCTCTACCAGATCCGGCAGGACAATCTGGCCGAGCTCGATCCGGGACAGACCGTGCCGGGGACTTCACCGGTGGAAGCCGCCTATCGTGCGGTCAAGGGTGCGAAGACCACGGGTCTGGACATGGAACTGGCGGGTGAGGTCCTGCCTGGCTGGCAACTGGGGTTGAGTTACAACTATGCCCTGTCCAGGAATGCCGATGGCGAACAGATCCGCACGATTTTCCCGCGCCACATGGCCAAGCTGTGGACGACTTACAGGTTGCCGGGTGATCTGAACCGACTGACGCTGGGCGGCGGCATCAATTGGCAGAGTCGCATTCACTACAGTGCCACGACATGGGATTTGCCTGGTGTTGTGTTGCAGGGTCAGCAGTCGGCATATGCCGTGGTGAACCTGATGACGCGCTATGATTTCAGTCATCAGTTGTCGGCCACGTTGAATATCAATAACGTGTTCGACAGAAAATACCTGCAGGGTCTGGACCAGACCTTCCATACCGGACTGTACGCACCGACGCGCAATGCCATGCTGACACTGCGCTATCAGTTCTGATGTGGAACAGGCCCCTTGCGGGGCCTGTTCGAGTGGGACTGTTTTTACAGTACCTTGCCAGGATTCATGATGCCGTGTGGATCGAGTGCCTGCTTGATCTGCCGCATCAGCTTGAGGGCCAGCGGATCCTTGTATTCCAGGAAGGCATGGCGCTTGAGCTGGCCGATTCCGTGCTCGGCGCTGATGCTGCCGCCGTGCCTGATCACTTCGTCGTAGACTGCCTCGGTCAGGGCATCTCCCTCATCGGAAGCCCAACTGGTGGCGGCACCTTCCGGGCGAGACAGGTTGTAGTGCAGGTTGCCGTCACCGAAGTGGCCGAATACGAACAGGCGCGTGCCGGGACGGGTCGCCTCGACCCGTTGGGCGGCGGATGCCATGAAATCCGGGATCTGACCGATGGGCAGCGAGATATCGTGCTTGAGGTGGGGGCCGTCGGCGCGCTGAGCTTCAGAAATCTCTTCGCGCATGCGCCAGAACTGGGTGGTCTGCGCCAGTGACGTGGAGATCGCTACATCCACGCACAGTTCCTGCTCCAGTGCTTCGCCCAGTGCTTCTTCGAGCAGTGCCGACAGGCCGGCCTCGTCGGTGGTGTCGCCCAGCTCGATCAGCACGTAGCCTGCGTAGGGCGCATCGAAGGGCGAGCGCATCTGCGGCACGTGTGTCTGCACCAGCTCCAGGCAATCGTGGGTGAAGTACTCGAAAGCCTGGATGCGCTGGCCACAACTGCGGTACAGCAGGCTGAACAGTTCCAGTGCATGTTGCGGGTTGTCGATTGCGGCCAGTGCCACGCCGCGTGCCGTGCACTGTGGCAACAGCTTGAGGACTACGCCGGTAATGATGCCCAGCGTACCCTCTGCACCGATGAAGAGTTGCTTGAGGTCGTATCCGGTGTTGTCCTTGCGCAGCGTATTCAGCCCGTTCCAGATTTCACCGTCAGGCAGCACGACTTCCAGGCCCAGGACCAGATCGCGGGTCATGCCGTAGCGCACAACATTGATGCCTCCCGCATTTGTAGCGACGTTGCCACCGATCACGCAGGAGTCCTGTGCCGCCAGGCTCAGGGGCAGAAAGCGATGTTCGGCCTCGGCGGCACGCTGTAGTTCGCCCAGTATGCAGCCGGCATCGGCCACCATGACGTTGGCCAGCGTGTCGATAGTGCGGATCTGGTTCATCCGGTCCAGGCTGATAACCACGTTGCGCGGGTCCTGATCCGGGGTGGCGCCACCGCACAGCCCGGTATTGCCGCCACGGGGTGAAATGGGTGCACGCAGTTCGTGGCACAGGCGCACGCAATGCGACACTTCTTCGGTATTGCGTGGGCGCAGAACCGCCACGGCCTGACCCAGGTACATGCCGCGCCAGTCGCGCACGTAGGGCGCGATGTCGTCAGGCTGGGTCAGAAGAATGGACGCGTCGAGTTCGGCACTCAGGCGGGCCAGGATATCTGCGGGTGCCGGCAGCGGCGTGGAGGAATGCGACATGGCAGGCAATGATCGGTCAGAAAGACGGAAAGCGTGTGCGGGCAGGCTGTTTCGGACACTGTGCCGATACAGGAGGCAAACGACTATTTTAGCGGTTTGAACAGGGCTTTGCAGTGTTCAGGCCTGGCCCGGAATCAGGGCTGCAGCCTGCCACCCAGCCAGAATAGCCGCTCGCGTTTCAGAATGGCATGGAGATCGGTGTCTGTGCGGCCCAATGTCAGGGCATCATCGGGGGTCTGCGCCAGTGCCGCGATAATGGCATCGGCATGCGCCGGCCAGAGGGCTTGCATCAGCATATCCGGTGTCATGGCCCGCAAGCCCAGGCGGCGCAGCTCGGAACGATTGAAATCCTTGAGGTTCCAGGTGATGATCCAGGTCAGCGTGTCCGTTGTATCGGATTGCTGTTGCAACTGATCCTGGATGTGGCGGGCGGCTGCAATGACATGCCAGTCCTTTGGGTCGCTGTAGTGCAGGCCTGATTCCCACTGCGACGGATCGGGGGTCAGGGCCTGTGGAAACTGCTGTTGCATGTCGTCCCAGGCCTGCTCCAGCACCTGCGGTTCGACCTGCCAGATGCGTGTCGCGTTGCGTCGCCATTCTTCGCCGATGCGAGGACTCCATGCTGGTCGCAGGCAACCGGCATCGGCCAGCCTCAGCAGGAAGGGACGCACGATGCCCGACATCAATACGCAGGCATCGAGCACACAGACCGGTGGTGTAGTCAGGGACATGGAAAGCATGGGTGCGCATCTTACAGGACGGTTGCAGGGCTGCGCTTTTCTTGCGCAGGGAACCGGCAATGCGCATAGCTGTGCCGTTCGCGCCACATGTGCCGGGGTTGTGCCCAGGGTTGTCCACAATGGATGGGGAAAACTTCCCCTTACCGGATAGTGTGGGGATTTTCGAAAATCTCTTCAACCGGGCGCTCGAAAAGGACACTGATCCGGAATGCCAGATCCAGTGAAGGATCGTGCTTCCCGGTTTCCAGTGCGTTGACCGCTTGGCGCGAGACACCCAGGCGTGTTGCGACGTCGGCCTGTGTCCAGCTGGCCTCGGCACGCAGTACTCGCAATCTGTTTTTCATGCTTCAGTGGCTTGTGCGAACAAAGGGGGATACCAGGGCGTAGATGCCCCAGAACAGCGGGTAGATGAGCCAGCCTGGCAGGTGTGGGGCAGCTGCGTAGGTTTCCCCGAACCCCCAGGCACTCCACAGGGCCATGGTGCTGCCGGCCGAGATGATGAAGCACTTGGCGACGATGGTTCGCACGTATTCATCGCTGTCAGCCATCAATCGCAGGGTGGCCCATATCTGGGCCATCACGGGCAGCGCCACTGCCACTGCCAGGATCCAGCCGAGCGCCTGTCCGAGAATGCCATCGAACACCCCCAGGATGGCGGCCAGATTGAGCAGCACATAGATGCCCATGAGCGTGGCAGTGCGGATCATGTAGATGCGGGCGGGTGAAGGGATGTCCGAGTTAGTGGTGCCGGTGTGCATGGTGTGACAGCCCATAGAGAAAAGTGGATGTGGATGAGGGAATCATGACTGTATGGGTGTCATGTTTTCTTGTCAATAAGTAAAGTTTGCTTTACATTAAAAGCTGTTCAAATAAAGGAAGCACCTCATGCGTCTATCAATCATGCTGGCAGCCGTCGGACTGTCATTCTCACTGTCCAGTGCCGCGTTGGCTCAATCCGTGATGATGGGTGCCGAAGGCGTCGGGCACGACCGGATTTCCGTGGAGGTCGCAGGGGAGGGGCCGGATGTCATTCTGGTGCCAGGCATGGCATCCTCGCGCGAAGTCTGGTCCGGCCTGGCGGCGCGCCTGCGACAGACCCATCGGTTGCATCTTGTGCAAGTGGCAGGGTTTGCTGGCTCGTCGCCCGTTGCAGGCGATGCCGATGGGCTTGTGGCTGCGCCGGTGGCCGAGGCCATCGCTGATTACATCGAGCGCGAGCACCTGGACAGGCCGGCCATTATCGGTCACTCGCTGGGAGGGGAGGTGGCCCTGATGCTGGGTGCCCGCCATCCTGATCAGGTGGGCAGGCTGATGATTGTTGATGCCTTGCCTTTTTACAGCTTGTTGTTCGATCCTGCGGCTACCAGCGAGACGGCCCGGCCGGGTGCCGATGCCTTCCGGGCGGCCTGGCTGGCTGCAACGGATACGCAGGCCGAGATCATGCAGGCTGCCGCGCTGGCAAGCTTGGTCCGCAATGAGGCTGCCAGGCCGGCATTGCTTGCTGCCAGTATGCGTTCTGATCGGCAGACTGTAGCCAATGCCAGTCATGAATTGATGATGACAGATCTGCGGGGGGAAATCAGCCGTATCACGGTACCCGTGGAGGTGGTCTATGCCTATGACACAGCGTATGGGGTGCCGGTGGCCAGCGTCGATATGACCTTCCGTGATGCTTACAATGAAGTGCCGGAGGTTGTCTTCAGGCGCATCGATGAGAGCTTTCACTTCATCATGCTGGATCAGCCGGCGCAGTTCGAGCGCGTAGTGCTCGAGTTTTTGCGGTGAGTTTTTGGTTACAGGGCGCGGCAACCCAAACGAAAAAGGGGTCTTCCATATGGAAGACCCCTTCGAATTGGCGCGCCCGGCAGGATTCGAACCCACGACCCCTTGGTTCGTAGCCAAGTACTCTATCCAACTGAGCTACGGGCGCATTTGCTGTGGCACGAACTGCGTGTTCAGCAAAGAGGGAGAACTATAGCAGACTGATTTTTCTTTTGCAAGAGGCTTTTTTTGGGGGGGAGAGTGAGTTGCTGGCAAGCCTGTGCGCTTGCGTGGCCACATTGCTCGGGACGCCCGGAGTCTGTTGCGTTTGAATGAAACTAAAATTTAAATTTAAAAAATAAATTTATTCTTGCGGTCATGAAATCTGTGTGCCAGTATGAAAATCATTGGTTCACATGAAAGCATACGTTTTTGTTCCGGGTGTGATCCATAAATAAAAACTGGCCGTTATTTCATGAACTGCGATTCTCGATGATTTTATGGCCAATAAATAGTGAGTCGCTATTTTTCAGGAGCTGATCAATGAACAATGATATTGTCGCTGGAAAATGGAAGCAGTTGACCGGCAAGGCCAAGGCCGCATGGGGAGAGTTGAGTGATGATGAGTTGACGCGAACCGAAGGCAATGCCGAGCGCCTGGTCGGGTTGGTGCAAGAGCGCTATGGCAAGACCAGGGATCAGGCAGAGAAAGAAGTGCGCGAATTTTTCAAGCACAATCCCTGACCGGCGGTATGTATTTGGCAGGAAGCACCCATAAACTGGATTAACTGGGAGGTGGCTGATGCTTTACTATGCTGCAGTTTTCTTCGTGATTGCAATCGTTGCGGCCGTACTGGGTTTTGGCGGTATTGCTGCAGGCGCGGCAGGGATTGCCAAGATTCTGTTTTTTGTCTTTCTGGTTCTCGCCGTTCTGTCGATCCTGAGCGGCGTGCTGAGAAAGAAATAAGGCGGGCCATATCGTCAGGTGTGCGTGTGCCTGAATAATAATTACAGGTTGTCGCCAAATGCGATCAGTGCTGCAACGAAGGTTGTGGCACTGACGCCAGCCAGCCAGTAGGCACGCCTGGCCGCCCAGGCATTGTCACGGCTGAAAGCTGTGAGAAGGGCGATCAAGGACCACAGGCCACTGAAGGCGAGCAGACAAAGCGTGTAGACAAAACCGCTCAGATCGTACGACCCTCCGCCTATGGAAGGGTGATGCGGGCTGCGAGGCCACAGCAAAGCAACCAGCGGGATGGCAACCACGGCGAAGATGACGAGCCATACTTGAAATCGACGGTCTTTCAGCATAAGGCAAGTGATTGATCTGGCTGGTGCCCGAGACCGGAATCGAACCGGTACGACCGCAAGGCCGAGGGATTTTAAGTCCCTTGTGTCTACCAATTTCACCACTCGGGCTGATCTGGCGGAAGCGGTGAGATTCGAACTCACGAAGGGCGCAAACCCTTGCCGGTTTTCAAGACCGGTGCAATCGACCACTCTGCCACGCTTCCTTGTGTACACTCCATGGGGTCTTCATGGAAGGTTTCGTGCTCTGCGATCTTGCATCGTAGCAGCATGAAGGGCGCCATGATAATCGATTTGCAACATCCAAGGCAAAGGTCCGGCAAAAAAACGGACACAGACAACACAGGAATCCGCATCATGCTGGCAATCGAAATTTCCAAACCGGGTGGCCCGGACGTACTGGCACCTGTCGAACGTGCCATTCCGGAGCCTGGTCCTGGGGAAGTGTTGATCCGGGTGGCGGCGGCAGGTATCAATCGACCCGATGTATTCCAGCGCATGGGCAGCTATGCACCGCCGCCGGGGGCTTCCGATCTGCCGGGGCTCGAGGTGTCGGGCGAAATCGTGGCGGGAGATGTGCAAGCGGGCGGCTTTCGGATCGGCGATGCGGTGTGTGCCCTGACACCAGGTGGTGGTTATGCTGAATACTGCGTTGCGCCGGCCAGCAACTGCCTGCCTGTACCGGCAGGCTTGTCGGTGATTGATGCGGCAGGGTTGCCCGAGACATGCTTTACGGTCTGGAGCAATGTGTTCGATCGCGGCGCGCTGGCACCGGGCGAGCGCCTGCTGGTGCATGGCGGTGCCAGCGGGATCGGTACGACGGCGATCCAGATTGCCCATGCGCTGGGGCACGAGGTCTATGCCACGGTCGGCAGCGACGACAAGGTGCGTGCCGTCGAGGCGCTGGGGGCGACACGGGGCATCAACTACCGCACGCAAGACTACGTGGATGTCGTGAAGACAGCCACGAATGGGCGTGGCGTGGATGTGATCCTGGATATGGTGGCAGGCGACTATATCAATCGCAATCTGCGCTGTATTGCCGATGACGGGCGTATTGTCGTCATTGCGCTGCTGGGGGGAGGCAAGGCCGAAATCAGCATGAGCCATATTCTGTTGCGTCGTATCACCCTGACCGGCTCTACCCTGCGTCCCCGTTCTGTAGAGTTCAAGGCGCAGATTGCGCAGTCCTTGCGCGAAAGGGTCTGGCCACTGATCGGGCAGGGGAGAATCAAGCCGGTTGTGCATGCTACCTTTCCGCTGCGTGAGGCGGCCCAGGCCCATGCCTTGATGGAGTCGAGCGGCCATACGGGGAAAATCCTGCTGACGCCCTGATGGCAGCTATGTGTCGGGCGGAGCAACACACCGGGCGCAACACACGCTACAATAGCGGGTTTTCATGTGCGCCCGAATCGGGCCAGACCTCAGTCTCCATCGAGTGAATACTTCCACAATGCGTCGCCTGGTCATAGGCAATTGGAAAATGAACGGCAGCCTGGCAGAGAATGGCCGGCTGTTGTCGGCCTTGCTTGATCAGTCTGGCCGGGCACAGGATGCCGAGCTGGCTGTCTGCGTGCCTTATCCCTATCTGGCTCAGGCTGCGCAGGCGTTGGATGGGCACAAGGCGGCCATTGCATGGGGTGCGCAGGATGTCAGTGTGCATGCGCGTGGTGCCTTCACGGGTGAGGTGTCGGCCGATATGCTGCATGATTTTGGCGTGCGCTGGGTGCTGGCAGGCCATTCGGAGCGACGAGCCTATCATGGCGAGTCCGATGAGCTGGTGGCGCTCAAGGCAGAGGTGGCGCTTGCTGCCGGCTTGGCGCCGGTGGTCTGTGTGGGCGAAACCCTGCAGCAGCATCAGGATGGGTTGGCTCATGAGGTGATCGCGCGCCAGCTGGGGCCGGTTCTCGCGCTTGGGGCCGAACGGCTGGCCCGACTCGTGGTGGCCTATGAGCCTGTCTGGGCTATCGGTACAGGGCAGACGGCCACGCCGGAACAGGCCCAGGAAGTGCATGCGTTTATTCGTGCAACGCTGGCGGCAGCCGGCGCGGCGCAGGTCAGGTTGTTATATGGGGGCAGCGTCAAGCCAGACAACGCCGCCGGATTGTTTGCCATGGAAGATATCGATGGTGCCCTGGTGGGCGGCGCATCCCTGGATGCGGATGAATTCATTGCCATTGCTGCTGCTTAAAAAAGTATTTCGGAGTCTTTTCTGATGTCATTTGCTCTCAATATCCTGATGGTCGTCCAGATCATTGCCGCGCTTTCGATCATCATTCTGGTGCTGTTGCAGCAGGGCAAGGGGGCCGACATGGGCTCTTCGTTCGGCAGCGGCTCGGCGGGCAGTCTTTTTGGTGCGACCGGGGCAGCCAACTTTCTGTCGCGCATGACCAAATGGGCCGCGATCGTGTTTTTTTGCGCTACCGGCGGCCTGGCCTATCTGGGTTATGGTTCACGCCAGGCTGTTGATAGCGGCAGCCTGATGCAGGAATACAGCAATGATCGCTCCGTGCCGCAGTTGCCGGGTTCTGATCCTGTGCCGGCACCTGCGCCTGCTGGTGTGCCCGATGCATCGGTGCCCACAGCGCCGGCAGCTGTGCCGCAGGCACCTGCAGCCAGCGATGTGCCGACGGCTGTGCCCGAGGCGCAGCAAGCGCCCGCAGAAACGCAGCCAGCGCAACAATAACGAGTTTGCACACGGTCATAATGTTGTGCTATAATTTATGACTTTCCTGATGCCGTCGTGGTGGAATTGGTAGACACGCTATCTTGAGGGGGTAGTGGCGAAAGCTGTGCGAGTTCGAGTCTCGCCGACGGCACCAAAGATTTAAACCTGTTGATCATCCAGAATCAAAAATCATCAGATTCAACAGGTTTAAAGCAACGCAAGCAGATCTTGCGTTCAAGATCATCAATCACTCTTCATCTATTTGGTTGCTCGCCAGTTTCGATTGCGCGATGTTGCCGTTCATGTGCTTTTTTTCTGCGCGCCAGAAGTTTTTGATTCTTGATGATGGCAGGCATTATCCCGATTGCGTCTGTCACCACCATGCAATACGATGTTTCTCAACGTTGCGCCGCAACGCTTTTGCCCCAAGGGGATTGAGTGGGAACGAAAACATGAGAAAAGCCACTGTCATTATTGCGATTGTCAGCTTGGGGGCGCTTGCCGCCTGCCAGGCACCAGCCGGTTCGCGCGGCTCGCAATCGAGCACGTCAGAGTTCGATTGCATTGCAGGTACCGTCGGCGGTGCCGTTATCGGCGGCTTGCTGGGCAACACAATTGGAGGCGGTCGCGGCCGCACGGTTGCAACTGCCGCCGGCATCGGTGCCGGTGGTTATCTGGGTAACAGCATGGGGTGCCACTGATGATCAAAACCACCTTCACAAAAACGGCCTGCCGCGTGGCGTTGTCCTTGGCCATGGTATTGCCCGTATCAGCCATGGCACAGTCTGCTCCTTCTACGATGCAATGGGATGATGCCTATTTCGTGGAAATCGATATCGACAAGGATGGCCGCGTCAGTGTGGAAGAGTATGAAATCTTCATGCGCGATGCTTTCAACAAGCTCGACAAGGATGGCAATGGTCGCCTGACCCGTGCCGAGACGCTTGAGGTGCTCACCGAGGAGCAGTTTGATTTTCTCGACAAAAACAAGGACGGCGAGGTCGAGCTGGATGAATTCATCGTGCAGGTCACGGCTGAATTCAAGCGTCAGGACCGCGATGGGGATGGATACCTGAAGCGTCGTTGATCGTGTTGCCCGGCAGATGCATCATCCTTCTGCCGGGTTGCCGGGCCTCGCATTTTGCCTGTTCTCCAGAAGCCCAATCCAGGTGGCGCCTGCCGGGAAAACCCTGTAAAGTAACGCATTCGACCACTTTTAAGGTGGTTGCCACCGATGAACCAAACAACAACATGATGGAGCCTTGTCAATGAGCAACAAGGGGCAAATCCTGCAGGATCCTTTCCTTAATACACTGCGCAAAGAGCATGTGCCTGTGTCGATCTACCTGGTCAATGGTATCAAGCTGCAAGGCCAGATCGAGTCCTTCGACCAGTATGTCGTGCTGTTGCGCAATACCGTGACCCAGATGGTCTACAAGCATGCCATCTCGACGGTCGTGCCTGCCCGTCCGGTCAATCTGCCGGTCGAGGAGTCCGAAGACTGAGTGCGGTTGCACCCTTCGGCATGACTTGCGATGGCGCGGCAGCTTCGGCGGCTTGCGCCATTTTTTTGCGCTGGCATGCAAGGCGGAATCCGCTTCATGCGGCCAGCATGCATGATGACCTATTGCCCATCGGCAGGAACTACACGTGAAAGCGCTGATCATTAGCGTAGATATGGGGCAGCCCGACTACGAGGCCCATGCTGCCGAATTCGATATGCTGGCCAGGGGGGCGGGTGCCGAAATCGTCGGCACGCTCAAGGTGCGCCGGGCGCGTCCCGATGCGGCCCACTATATCGGTTCGGGCAAGCTCGAAGAGGCGGCACTGATGGCCGAGGCCGAAGGGGCCGAAGTGATTCTTTTCGATCAGTCCCTTTCGCCGGCGCAGCAGCGCAATCTGGAGCGGGTCCTGCACCTGAGGGTCGTGGATCGGGTAACCCTGATTCTGGATATTTTTGCGCTGCGCGCCCAAAGTCATGAGGGCAAGCTGCAAGTCGAGCTGGCGCAATTGCAGCACCTGTCGACCAGACTGACTCGTCTCTGGACTCACCTTGAGCGCCAGCGTGGCGGGATCGGCATGCGTGGGCCGGGCGAATCGCAGCTCGAAATGGATCGACGCATCATCGGTGACAAGGTGCGGGCGCTCAAGGAGCGGCTGGCCCGGCTGGCTCGCCAGCGCAGCACGCAGCGTCGTGCCCGTGCACGCGGTGGTGTGCTGTCGGTATCGCTGGTTGGCTACACCAATGCCGGCAAGTCCACGCTGTTCAATGCACTGACCCGGGCTGGTGCCTATGCGGCCGACCAGCTCTTCGCCACTCTGGATACCACGACGCGTCGTATCTGGATCGAGGGGGCTGGGTCGGTTGTCGTGTCGGATACGGTGGGCTTCATCCGTGATTTGCCGCATGCGCTGATCGCGGCGTTCCGTGCTACTCTCGAAGAGACGGTGCAGGCTGATCTGCTGCTGCACGTCATCGATGCAGCCAATCCGCAGCGCGATGAACAGATCATGGAAGTAGACAAAGTGCTGGCGGAAATCGGTGCGGCCGATACCCCTCGCATCCTTGTATATAACAAAATCGACCGGGCCGGTATTTCGCCCCGGATAGAACGTCACGAGCATGGTACGATTGCGCGGGTATTCGTCAGCGCCGCAGAGCGCTCGGGACTCGACCTGCTGCGCAGCGCCATCGCCGAGGCGGCTCAACCTATCGGAAACAATGCGTCCAATCACCAAACTCTTCAATCTGAATGACCCGGGCTGGGGCCGGGGGAGCCAAAACAACGGATCCAAGCCGGGTTCGGAGCCTCCTCGCAAGCCGCAGCGTGATAATGAACCACCGGACCTCGACGAGGTCTGGCGAGATTTCAACGACAAGCTCGGCTCGCTGTTCGGACGCAAGAAGCGCAGCGGCGGCGGTGGATTCGGGGGCAACGGCGGTAACGGTCCGCAGATGCCTTCGCCTCGTGCCACCCGCATCGGTGCGGGCGTGGTCGTGGTGGGTGCGTTGGGCCTGTGGCTGGCCAGTGGCTTCTATATCGTCCAGGAAGGTCAGGTAGCCGTCGTCACCCAGTTCGGCCAGTACGAAAAGACCGTGGGGCCGGGCTTCCAGTGGCGTATGCCGTACCCGATCCAGCAGGAAGAACTGGTCAATATTTCCCAGTTGCGTACGTTTGAAGTCGGCTTTCGTGGCAGCTCACGCAACAAGGTGCTGCCTGAGGCCATGATGCTGACCGACGACGAGAACATCGTCGACATGCAGTTCGTGGTTCAGTATCGTCTGCGTGCCGATGGTGCACCCGATTACCTGTTCAAGACCAGCAACCCCGATGAGTCGGTGCGTCAGGCGTCCGAGACGGCCATGCGTGAAGTGGTCGGCAAGAAACACATGGACTTTGTCCTGTATGAAGGCCGTACCGAAGTGGCCGGCGAAGTGCAGGCGCTGATGCAGAGCATTCTCGACCGCTACAAGACTGGGATCGAAGTCAGTACCGTGGCCATCCAGAACGTGCAGCCGCCCGAAGCCGTGCAGGCTGCATTCGATGATGCCGTCAAGGCAGGTCAGGATCGCGAGCGCCAGATCAACGAAGGTCAGGCCTATGCCAACAAGGTCGTGCCGCTGGCATCTGGTCAGGCTTCGCGTCTGCTGGAGCAGGCCGAGGGTTATCGTGCCCGTGTTGTGGGTGATGCCCGCGGTGATGCCGCACGTTTCAACAGCATCGTGGCCGAGTACCAGAAGTCGCCGCAGGTGCTGCGTGACCGCATGTACCTCGAGACCATGGAAGACATCTTCGGTCGCGTCAGCAAGGTCATGGTCGATACCAAGGATGGCAACAACATGATCTATCTGCCGCTGGACAAGATCATCCAGCAGGCCAGCAGATCCAACACGGATGCCGGGCAGGATGCTGTCGCAGGCAGTTCCGGTCAGGCAGGTGCGGCTCCGGCCGCAGCGGCAGCGCAGGCTGCCCCGCAACCCGCCAGCGTCCCGTCGCGCCCCGCTCCCAGCGGTTTCGGCGATGTCGGCGGCCTGACGCGCGACCGTTTTTCCCGTTGATTGGAGCCTGATCATGCATCGTCTTGTGCCTATCGTCGTCGGCCTCCTGATCGCTGTGGCGGCCTTTTCTTCCATGACCTTCATCGTGCGCGAGCGCGACTACGCTCTGGTGTTCGCGCTGGGTGAAGTGCGTCGCGTCATCGACAAGCCCGGCCTGTACTTCAAGTTGCCGCCTCCATTCCAGAACGTGGTTCTGCTGGACAAGCGGGTGCTCAGCATCGAGAGCCCGGATGCCGAGCGCATCCAGACTTCCGAAAAGAAAAACCTGTTGATCGATTCCTATATCAAGTGGCGAATCGCTGATCCGCGTCTGTACTACGTGACTTTTGGTGCCACCGAGCGTGCCGCCCAGGAGCGTCTGCTGGCACAGATCCGTGATGCGCTCAATGCGTCGGTCAACGTGCGTACCGTCAATGATGTCGTTTCCAAGGAACGCGACAAGATCATGAGCGAAGTGCTCAGTAACGTAGCGCGACGCGCTGCACCGCTGGGTGTCGAAGTGGTCGACGTTCGCCTCAAGCGAATCGAGTTCGCGCCCGAAATTTCCGAGTCGGTCTACAACCGCATGATGGCGGAGCGTACCCAGGCGGCCAATAACCTGCGTTCGGTTGGCGCGGCAGAAAGCGAGCGCATTCGCGCCAATGCGGATCGCCAGCGCGACGAGATCCTGGCCGATGCCTATGCCAAGGCACAGGCAGTCCACGGTGAGGGCGATGCCGAGGCTGCAGGTATCTATGCCGAGGCTTTCGAGAAGGATCCCGAGTTCTACCGTTTCTACAAGAGCCTGGACGCCTACAAGCAAGCCTTCAAGGATGAATCCGATGTGCTGGTGGTTGATCCCAGTTCCGACTTTTTCCGTTTCCTCAAGTCTGCCGAGGGGGCTCCCCAGCAGCAGTGATGTGGCATGAGGAGGACAGTACGGGCCCGATTTCGGCCCGCTGTCCGCAGCGGGCTTTCGCGTTTTGTCAGAACATGTACAATACCGCGTAAGCTAGATATATCTTGATATCTATTTCGCAGGCGGCTCGCCGGGCTTACGTCCCCGAGCCGCTTTTTATTTGTCCGTACCCGGTGAGCAGCAAATGCCGGGCAGGGCCGTTCACCAACGTATTGCGAAGTCATGAAGGGTAATTGGCTGCTGCCAGAACAACTGGCGGATATTTTGCCTGCCGAGGCCAGGCGGATCGAAGAACTCCGGCGTGTCATGCTGGATCTTTACCGCACCTACGGCTACGAGCTGGTCGCGCCACCGCTGGTCGAGTACATCGACTCCCTGCTGTCTGGCGCGGGCACCGATCTCAACCTGCGCACCTGCAAGCTGGTGGACCAGGCGTCTGGTCGTACGCTGGGCGTGCGCGCTGACATGACCCCGCAGGTGGCGCGCATAGATGCGCACTTGCTCAATCGCAGTGGGGTGGGGCGCTTCTGTTATTGCGGCAGTGTCTTCCATGCGCGTCCCGTCGGCTTGCTGGATCGCCGCGAACTGTTGCAGCTGGGGGCCGAAATCTACGGTCATGCCGGCCTGGAAGCAGATCTGGAAATCCTGCGACTGGTCATGGAAAGCATGCGACTGGCCAATGTCGGCACCATGCGGCTTGACCTCAGTCATCCTGGCGTGGTCGGGGCCATCCTGGCGACCGATCCGGGAGCGGCTGCCCAGGCAGACGAGATCCATCGGCTGCTGAGCGAAAAGAACGTTCCCGCACTGCTGGCCCTGGCCGGGCAGGGCGATGCGCCGCGCAACGAAACCCTGGCGGCGCTGCGCACGCTGGCGATGCTGTATGGCACGCCTGCCGATGTGCTGGCAGAGGCACGCCAGACGTTGCCGCCGTTGCTTGGCATCGCGCGTGCGCTGGATGATCTTCAGGCGCTGGTACAGGCCTTGCCGGATATCGATATCAGCCTGGACTTGGCCGATGTCGGTGGCTATGGCTATTACTCGGGTGTCATGTTCTCGCTGTATGCCGAGGGCTGGCATGATGCCCTGGTACGGGGTGGCCGCTACGACAATATCGGTGCGGCCTTTGGTCGGGCGCGTCCTGCGACCGGTTTCAGTTTCGATCTGCGCAAGGTGGCGGCAGGCTTGCCCCCGGCCCGGCGCAGTGGTGCCATCTCAGCTCCCTGGAGCGAGGATCCGGCGCTTGCGCTGCGGATGCAGGAGTTGCGTCGGCAGGGCGAGATCGTGATCCAGTTGCTGCCGGGCCATGTTCACGACCAGGAAGAGTTTTTCTTCGATCGTGAGCTGGTGCGGCAGGATGGCGCGTGGGTGCTGCGTCAGCTGTAAGGCGTGCAGTTTTTATCTTGAACTTCCCGTCTCGTGCGGGTGGCCGCAGCTTGTGGCCGAAACTTTTTCATGTGATCGGATATGAGCAAAAACGTTGTTGTGATTGGCACCCAGTGGGGTGACGAAGGCAAGGGCAAGATCGTCGACTGGCTGGCGGAGTCCGTGCGCGGTGTGGTGCGTTTTCAGGGCGGCCACAATGCCGGCCATACGCTGTGGATCGGCGGCAAGAAAACCATCCTGCGCCTGATTCCGTCGGGCATCATGCATCCCGATGTCACCTGCTATATCGGCAACGGCGTGGTGCTGTCGCCCGAAGCGCTGCTCAAGGAAATCGAAGAGCTGGAAGCGGCTGGCCTGGACGTGCGTTCGCGCCTGCTGATCTCCGAGGCCTGCCCGTTGATCCTGACGTACCACGTGGCCGTCGATCAGGCGCGCGAGCGTCGCAAGGGCGAGGGCAAGATCGGCACGACCGGTCGCGGCATCGGCCCGGCCTATGAAGACAAGGTGGCCCGCCGTGCCATTCGCGTGCAGGATCTGTACGATGTCGAAGCCTTCCGGGCCAAGCTCGATGAGGCGCTCGACTATCACAACTTTGTACTGACTCAGTACCTGGGTGCCGAAGCAGTCGATGCGCAACAGGTATTTGACCAGGCCCAGGCGCTGGCTGCCGTAATCAAGCCGATGGTGGGCGATGTCTCGCGTGCGCTGTATGCAGCACAGCAGGCTGACCAGAATCTGCTGTTCGAAGGTGCCCAGGGTGCGCTGCTCGATATCGACCATGGTACCTATCCCTATGTGACCAGCAGCAACTGCGTGGCAGGTGCTGCATCTGCAGGTGCCGGTGTCGGCCCCAATGCGCTCAACTACGTGCTGGGCATCACCAAGGCATACGCTACCCGCGTGGGCTCGGGTCCGTTCCCGACGGAATTGAATGATGACGTCGGTGCGCGGCTGGCCGATGTCGGCAAGGAGTTTGGCTCGGTGACCGGTCGTCCGCGTCGCTGCGGCTGGTTCGATGCGGCGGCGTTGCGTCGCTCGGTACAGCTCAATGGTATTTCCGGCCTGTGCCTGACCAAGCTGGATGTGCTCGACGGTTTGGAAACTATCCAGTTTGGTGTCGGCTATCGTCTGGATGGCGAGTTCCGCGACGTGCTGCCCTATGGCGCGGCTGCTGTGGCTCGCGCCGAGCCGGTGCTCGAAGAGCTGCCGGGTTGGTCGGAATCCACCGTCGGCATCACCGAATACGATAAACTGCCGGTCAACGCGCGGCGCTATCTGGAGCGGATTGCCGAGGTTTGCGGCGTACCCATCGACCTGGTGTCGACGGGCCCGGACCGGCTCGAAACCATTGTGTTGCGCCATCCGTTCAAGGGTTGAATTGAATCATGACTCAAAATCCGAAAAGCACCGATACCGACGTCTGGGTCAGCTGGGAAGACTACAACCGTCTGATCGAGCGACTGGCACTGCAGGTTTATGAATCGGGCTGGGCGTTCGACAAGATCATTTGTCTGGCGCGCGGCGGTGTGCGCGTGGGCGATGTGATGTCGCGCATTTTCGATGTGCCACTGGGTATCCTGGCTACCAGCAGCTATCGTGAGGCCGCCGGCACGCAGCAGGGCCGCCTTGATATCGCCCGCTACATTACGATCACCGACGGTACGCTCGATGGTCGTGTGTTGCTGGTCGATGACATGGTCGATACGGGCCACACCTTCAACAAGGTACGCGAACACCTGCGCGAGCAGTTTCCTGCCATCACCGAGTTGAAGAGCGCCGTACTGTGGTGGAAAGGCCACTCCAAGGCCATCCCCGACTATTTTGTCGACAAACTGCCGACAAATCCCTGGATCCATCAGCCTTTCGAGGTATATGATGGCCTGCGCCCGCACCAGCTCAGCCCCTGGCTGCGCAAGGGCGGATTCGAGGCAGCATGATGCAGGCGCGCCGTATGGTCGGCGCGCATTGTGCTTTATGCTACGACCGTGCTAGAATGCACAGTTGATTCCAAGCTATATTTAGTCAATCAAAGATCACAAGACCATCCATGCCTATCGTTCGCCTGAAAGAAAACGAGCCGTTTGAAGCCGCCCTGCGTCGCTTCAAGCGCACTATCGAAAAAACCGGCCTGCTGACCGAGCTGCGCGCACGCGAGTTCTACGAGAAGCCCACGGCCGAGCGCAAGCGCAAGCACGCTGCCGCTGTCAAGCGCCACTACAAGCGCATCCGCAGCCAGCAACTGCCCCCGCGCCTGTACTGATTTTCTTTTCAGGCCACCTCGGGCACCTTAGGGTGCCCTTGTTTATGGCCTGGGGATGGTGCCCGCATTGATCCCCGATTCATACGTACAAGATCTACTTGCCCGCGTCGATATCGTTGATGTGGTTGGCAAGTATGTCCAGCTCAGAAAGGCTGGGGTCAACCTGCTTGGCCTCTGCCCTTTCCATAACGAAAAAAGCCCCTCGTTCACGGTCAGTCCATCCAAACAGTTCTATCACTGCTTTGGTTGCGGCGCGCATGGCACGGCCATCGGCTTTCTGATCGAGCATACCGGAGCCAGCTTTCCCGAAGCGGTGCGCAATCTGTCGGCTACGGTAGGCATGCGCGTGCCCGAAGAGCCGCGCAGCCCTCGCCAGATGGCGGCAGATCGTGAGCGCCGTGCCGAACGCTCGTTGCACGAGCAGGCGCTCGAAAGTGCCCAGCAGTTCTATCTCAAATCGCTCCGAGCCTCTCCCGATGCCATTGCCTATCTCAAGAAGCGTGGCCTGACCGGGCAGATCGCCCAGCGTTTCGGGCTGGGCTGGTCCGGAGAAGAGCGGCAGGGCCTGATGCGTGTATTTGCCGATTACCAGGCGGCTTCGCTGGTCGAAACCGGCTTGGTGATCGAGTCGGAGGATGGTCGGCGCTATGATCGCTTCCGTGAGCGCATCATGTTCCCGATCCGCAACGGGCGGGGGGTGTTGATCGGCTTTGGCGGACGCCTGATCCGGCCTGGTGAGCCTAAGTACCTCAATTCGCCCGAGACTCCGTTGTTTTCCAAGGGGCACGAGCTGTACGGCCTCTGGGAAGCCCGACAGGGTATCCGCAAGGAAGGTCAGGTGATCGTGGTCGAGGGCTACATGGATGTGGTCGGCCTGGCTCAGCATGGCCTCGAGAATGCCGTGGCGACATTGGGTACGGCCACGACCGAGCATCATGTGCAGAAACTGATGCGGGCCAGCGAGCGCATTGTGTTCAGCTTTGATGGCGATCGAGCCGGCCGCAAGGCAGCCTGGCGCGCCCTGCAGGCATGCCTGCCGCTGTTGCGAGATGATGTCTCGATCCGCTTCCTTTTTTTGCCTGCCGAGCACGACCCGGATTCCTATATTCGCGATCTGGGCCTGGAGGCTTTTCGTGCCTGCCTGGGAGAGGCGGTGGCGCTGTCGCGCTTTTTGCTCGACGAGTTGTCCTCCCGGCATGACTTGCGCGAAGCAGAAGGGCGCTCGGCCTGCGTGCACGAAGCTCGTCCTCTGTTTGCCATGATGCCCGAAGGCGTGCTGAAGATGCAGTTGCAGCGTGACCTGGCCGAGCGCGTCAAATTTACGCCGGAAGAGCTGGCAGCCGTCATGGGGGTATCGACTACTGTGGTATCGCCTGCTGGCGGGCGCGCTGCCGGTATGGCTGGCGCTGTGGGCAGTGCTCCGCATGAGTCATCTGCTGTGCATGATCCCGATGGCATGGGGCATTGGATGCCCGACGATCATCTGGTGCCCTACGAGCAGGACGAGGGCGGGCAGGTCTGGTATCCAGAGTTTGATGCGCCCGATCAGGGGGGGGGATTCGATAGTATGCAGTCGGCAGGCATGCCGTCGCAGGCCAGACAGCAGCAGGCGCAGTCCACGGGCTGGAAGGCTGGTGGCGGCAAGGGGGCTTGGCAGGGCAAAGGCGACTGGAAAGGCAAGAAGGGTGACTGGAAGGGCAAGGGTGGCAAAAAGGGCTGGCGCGACGATGACCAGGGGCCGGTGCGCAATGAACCCAAGGTCGTGCCTTCGCTGGCCAAGCGCCTGTTGCGATTGCTGATGGTGCATCCCGGGCTGGTCGAGGGCATGGGCGAGCAGCAGATTGAAATGCTGGCACAAATCCCCAGATTCGACCTGGTGGTCGAATTGATTGCATTGGCCAAGTCTTCCGGGGCCCAGCACGTCGGTGCGCTCAAGCATGCAGTTGCTCCCGGTTCGGATCTGGAGGCCATGCTGCGCGGGATGGAAGCCGAGGCGCTGGTCCAGGAAGAATTGCCCAATCCACAGGCCGAATGGGATGACGCGCTGCGTCGCGCGGAGATTGATTCGATCCGTGTGCAGCAGGCGGCACTGGCGCAGGCGGGGTTGCCTGATGAGGCATCGCGCCAGCAGTACAAGGATCTTTCCATGCGGCTGTTGCTGTTGACACGGCTCTAATTTGTAGTTTCATTTTGTTTCATGTGTTTGGGGAACTTCCAGTTTTATTCATTGGTCTAATTACGTCACACACCCCCAAAGCATCCCCCTTTCTTCTCCCGTAGCAGCCCTTTCAGGGCTGTAGGCATATATATGACAAAAATCACGATCAAGAAAAAAGTCTCTACCCCGAAGACCGACGCCGCTGCCAAGCCGGCCGAGGCCGAGGTCGCGGCAGCCACGTCTGCCGTATCCAAGGTCCGGCGTGTGGTGCGCAAGTCGGCAGATGCGGCAGCGCCCGAAGCGGCAGCGCCCAAGATCGTGCGCAAGGTGGCCAAGGCAGCCAAGCCGCAGGACGAGTCAGCGGTGGATACCGATGATGAAGTCAAGCCCAAGGCTCGCAAGTCGTCCAAGGCTGTGCCGTCGGGCCGCAAGCCTGGTCGCCCTGCACGTCACAATAACGATGTCGATTTCGATGACGGCGACAATGAGTCGGATGAAATCCTGCCCGATCTGAAGCCGCCCAAGCGAGGCAAGCGGGGTAAGGGAGATGCCAAGGATCTGATTGCACGTGGTCCTGTGACGCCAGAAGAATATGAAGCCCGTCGCAACCGTCTCAAGCAACTGATCAAGCTGGGCAAGGATCGTGGCTATCTCACCTATGGCGAGATCAACGATCACCTGCCCGACGATCTGGTCGACGCCGAGGCCATCGACGGTATCATCAGCACGTTCAGCGACATGGGGATTGCGGTCTATGACCAGGCCCCCGATGCCGAAACCCTGCTGATGAGCGAGAACGCACCGGTTGCGTCCAGCGACGACGATGTCGAAGACGAGGCCGATGCGGCCCTGACCACGGTGGATTCGGACTTCGGTCGTACTACCGACCCGGTGCGTATGTACATGCGTGAAATGGGTTCGGTCGAACTGCTGACCCGCGAAGGCGAAATCGAAATCGCCAAGCGCATTGAAGATGGCCTCAAGCACATGGTGATGGCGATCTCGGCGTGTCCGACCACTATCAACGCGATCCTCGAGCACATCGAGAAGGTCAAGGCTGGCGACATGCAGATCGACGAGATCGTCGATGGCCTGATCGATACCGACGACGGCACCGAATATGCCGGTTCGGGCGCGCGCGGTGGTGCCGACGAAGATGGCCCGGCCGGTGGCATGAGCAGCAAGCAGCTTGAAGAGCTGCGCGTGATGGGCCTGGCCAAATTCGACCAGATCGCCCAGTGGTTCGACAAGATGCGCCAGGCCTATGAAAACGACGGCTACAAGTCGCAGACCTACGCACAGGCACAGGAAGCCATCCTGCAGGAAATGATGGGCGTGCGCCTGACCGCCAAGATGGTGGAGCGCCTGGCTGACACGCTGCGTGCCCAGGTCGATGAAGTACGCGAGCTTGAACGTGCCGTGCTCAAGGCTTGTGTGGATCGTGCCGGCATGCCGCGCAGCCATTTCATCAAGGTCTTCCCCGGCAACGAAACCAACCTTCAATGGGCACTCGACGAGATCGCGGCAGGCCATGCCTACTCGGGCACGCTGGAGCGCCAGTTGCCTGATGTGCAGGAACTGCAGCAGAAGCTGATCGACATGCAGACGCGCGTGGTGCTGCCGCTCAAGGAACTCAAGGACGTCAACAAGCGCATGGCCACCGGCGAGGCCAAGGCCCGCAAGGCCAAGCGCGAAATGACCGAGGCCAACCTGCGTCTGGTGATCTCGATTGCCAAGAAGTACACCAACCGCGGCCTGCAGTTCCTCGACCTGATCCAGGAAGGCAACATCGGCCTGATGAAGGCGGTGGACAAGTTCGAATATCGACGCGGCTACAAGTTCTCCACGTATGCCACGTGGTGGATTCGCCAGGCCATTACGCGCTCGATCGCCGACCAGGCCCGCACCATCCGGATCCCGGTGCACATGATCGAAACGATCAACAAGATGAACCGGATCAATCGCCAGATCCTGCAGGAAACCGGTGCCGAGCCCGATCCCGCTACCCTGGCACAGAAGATGGACATGCCCGAGGACAAGATCCGCAAGATCCTCAAGATCGCCAAGGAGCCGATTTCGATGGAAACCCCCATCGGCGACGACGACGATTCGCACCTGGGCGATTTCATCGAGGATACGGCTACGCTGGCCCCGGCCGAAGCCGCGCTGCATGGTTCGATGCGCGACGTGGTCAAGGAAGTACTCGATTCGCTTACCCCGCGCGAGGCCAAGGTGCTGCGCATGCGCTTCGGTATCGAGATGAGCACCGACCAGACGCTGGAAGAAGTCGGCAAGCAGTTCGACGTGACCCGCGAGCGCATCCGCCAGATCGAGGCCAAGGCACTGCGCAAGCTGCGCCATCCGAGCCGCGCCGACAAGCTCAAGAGTTTCCTGGAAGGGCAGTAAGCCTTTTGCAGGCATCAGGGGGCAATGGCACACCAAAATGTGTAAAATAGCCCTCTTTTCGCCCCTCTAGCTCATGCTTGGTTAGAGCAGCGGACTCATAATCCGTTGGTGCCGTGTTCGACTCACGGGGGGGGTACCAAAAAGCCTTGCTGAATCAAGCAACTAACGCCACCCTGCCCGGTGGCGTTTCTCTTTCCACGTCTTGCTGTGACCAAAACGTGACCACGTTTGCGTGGGGGGCCGGATACCACCAGTCATTCGGTTGTGGGCCACCGCTTACGCACCCCTATCAGGATACCGTACGGGCAGCCATCGCCTGAATCGGTTATCCTCTCCCCGCCGGTTTTCGGCCTTACTTCTATTCCCAAGCGGTCCTTCCCTGCATGATCCGGTTTCAGCAAGTCTCGCTGGCAAGAGGCGTCAAGCCCTTGCTGGAGAAAGTCGATCTCATCCTCAACCCCAGCGACAAGATAGGCCTTATCGGCGCCAACGGTGCGGGCAAATCCAGCCTGTTCGCCCTGCTTCGCGGTGAACTTCACACCGACCAGGGGGATCTCAGCTACCCCCCGAACTGGCGCGTGGCCTACGTGGCGCAGGAAACACCGGCGCTGGATCGCTCGGCCATTGACTACGCAATCGACGGCGATGTAGAACTGCGCCGCCTTGAGGCCCGGCTGACCGAGGTGGAAACCGCTGCCGACACACCCGAAAACGGCCTGCTGATCGGCGAGCTGTATGCAGCCCTGGCAGATGCCGACGCCTACACCGTCCGCTCGCGGGCGGAACAGTTGCTGACCGGCCTGGGCTTCTCGATGGCTCAGATGGACCAGCCCCTGACCAGCTTTTCAGGTGGCTGGCGGATGAGGCTGAACCTGGCGCAAGCGCTAATGTGCCCGTCCGAACTGCTGTTGCTGGACGAACCTACCAACCACTTGGATCTGGATGCCATCCTGTGGCTGGAAGACTGGTTGAAGCGCTATCCCGGCACCTTGCTGGTGATTTCGCATGACCGCGACTTCCTCGACGAGGTGGTCAACGTGGTGGTTCATGTCGATGAGCGCAAACTAAAGCGCTATGCGGGCAACTATTCCGCCTTCGAACGCCAGCGCGCCGCACAACTGGAACTGGCAGCCGGTGCCATCGAAAAGCAGATGCGCCAACGCGCACATCTGCAATCGTTCATCAATCGCTTCAAAGCCCAGGCCTCGAAAGCGCGCCAGGCGCAAAGCCGGATCAAGGCACTGGCGAAGATGGAAGAGTTGGCACCCTTGCGCGCCGCTGCAGAGTTCTCCTTCGAATTCCGGGAGCCGGACCGCGCACCCGATCCGCTGCTGCTCATGGACGCCGTCCAGGCCGGTTACCCCGCCACAGACGACGGCGGTGCCAACAAGATTGTCATCAAGGACATCAATTTTTCGCTGCAGGGCGGCCAGCGCATTGGACTGCTCGGCGTGAACGGAGCGGGCAAGTCCACCTTCATCAAGACCATCGCCGGGGAATTGCAGGCGCTGGGCGGCGAGGCGATTTTCGGCAAGGGCCTGTCGATCGGTTATTTCGCCCAGCATCAAGTCGAGATGCTACGCCACGATGAATCGCCCTTGTGGCACATGATCAAGCAGGCTCCCGGCACCCGCGAACAGGAACTGCGTAACTTCTTGGGCAGCTTCAACTTCGCCGGGGCGATGGCAACAAGCAGCATCGCGCCCTTCTCGGGCGGCGAGAAAGCCCGCCTGGCCTTGGCGCTTATCGTCTGGCAACGACCCAACCTGCTGTTGCTGGACGAGCCGACCAATCACCTGGACCTGGAAACCCGCGAAGCGCTTACCATGGCCCTGGCGCAATTCGAAGGCACTCTGATGCTGGTATCGCACGATCGCCACTTACTGCGTGCCACCACCGACCAGTTCATCATCGTAGCCGACGGCCAGGTCGAACCCTTCGACGGCGACCTCAACGACTACCGCGACTGGCTATTCAAGACCAAGCTGAACGCCAAGGCCAACACGGCCCTGAAATAAAGCACGCTGCCATGTTGCGCACCGCCAGTGATGTCGAAGTTCATTGGGGGAAATTCCAATGAGCCTTAAGCGATTGGCGACCGACTGCGTTCACTGCAAGGCAGCCATGGGCTAGGCCGGCTCCAAAGGCTGCGATGGGTCGAAAACCGTCACCCACAATCGATCATCCCACCACTGGCTCCTCCCAAGCCAACGCCCACAACCGCCGATCCGCCTTCGTCATCGCATTCAGCAGATCACGCTTTTCACGCAGGTAGACAATCGAGAAGTGCGGATCGTGCCTGACGATGCTGCTGGTATTGCTGATCAGGTCGGCGCATTTGATGGTTTGTATCCAGCCGGGGCAGGCGGCCAGCCGCTCGCATGACAGGCGCTTGCGCGTGGCACGGTTGCCCTGCTCCAGGTCGGACAGACCCGCCACGCCCAGGGCGACGGTCGCGCCGAAGCGGCTCTCGATGTCCGCTAGCGTGACATCCTGGTCTTCCACGCAGTCGTGCAGCCATGCCGATGCGATCATCGCGTCTGCGGTGGCACCGTCATGGGCCTCGTGGGCGACTGTGGCTACAATACCGGCGACTTCTGCCAGATGGTCTGCATAAGGGGTGCCGGAGTATTTTCGTACCTGATTCCTGTGCGCGTGTCGTGCAAAAATCATGGCTTCGAATGCGATGGACACGATGCTTCTTCCGTATATATCGATGAGGGTTGTGGCTACCATTATTGCATCGATCACTTTCTGAGTTGCCTTGTCCAAATGCGTGGCCTGCCAAACAATTGCGTACTGTTTCCGGAAGATCAGCCGGTTGATCCGTCCCATTTTCGCTGCTGTGGCGACGAGGATCTGGTGTTTTTGCGTTGCGCGCATTGCGGCCATATCTGGGTGCATTGCCATGAGTGCGATACGCTGTATGTCGATCTGGATGACCTTGATCGGATCGAGGCTGCCATGTCGAACAAACGCCTGATTTGCGTGTGCTGTGACACACCGTTCGGGGATCTCTATTTTCTCAAGCCGCATGTAGTACATCGCTATATGCCGACGGCCGAGCAGGTTATCGTTGCAGGTTACGGCCATTATCTGGCGGACGCTCTGAGGAATCGATATGGCATTGCCTGAGCCCGTCCACTTGTTTACCCGAGCCGATCTTGAACGGGTGATTGAGGCTGGCGATCTCGAAGCCATGGTCCGCCGCACGGCTTGTGTGCTTGAGACGCGGGTGTATCTACCGGATGCATTCAGCCATGCCAGTTCAGAGGAAACCATCCGTGTGAGCTGGTTGCGCAAATCTTCAGCGCATGATGGACTGGCAATGTGGCTGGCCGCGGAGTGGCAGGCGGGAGAGGGGCAGGTCGTGGGGGCAGAAGGCTTGGGGTGCGGAGCGACCCGTGCAAGTGTGTTCACCTGTTATCTGCGCAGTGCTGCATTCCGGCCCATAGGTGAAGACGAATTCAATACGCGCCTGCAGGCCAGCGCCAGCGACCTGCGGGATCCTCTGTTTCTGCCGCCGCTGGCAGGTTTTGTCGGGGCTTTGCTGATGCAGGAAATCGATCGTGACCTGATTATTTCCCTGCTGGCAGAATATCGCGATGGCTGGCTGCATTTCTATTGGGACAGTACGGCCTGAGCGATACGGGCCTGGTCGGGCGAATCGGTCGGATGGAGAGAGCAAGGATGCGCAAAGTATGGAGTGAAGAGCTGCAAACGGTGGTGGCACAGGCAGATACGCGTGATTACCGCAGCCGCTGGGCCTGCTTTGCCTGTCGCACGGCGTTCGTCCGCTGGCGGCCAGCAGCAGATGAGGCGCGGATGGCGATTTGCCCGACTTGCAAGGCACCGGCTTGCGATATGGGATATCTGTTCACGCCACCGCCGAGGCGGGATCAGCGGGCCTGGGCACGGATGCAGGTTCTGGCAGATCATGGCATCCGTTTTCATCGCACCGGATCGGTGGCCTTCATCAATGCCTTCCTGCTGACGGATGGGGTGGGGTCGGCGAGGGCGCTCGACCAGGCCGTCGTGCGCTGGAAGAAATGCTGGCGCAGCGGGGGTACGCTGTGAGCGAGGAGAATGCATGACGGTGTCGACCGGGGTGTCAGGCACAAGACGGCTTTTGCGGTGGCTGCTGGTGCTGGTCTTGCTGGCCGGACTGGCTGTCTGGGGCTGGCCGAGACTGCCCGATGCGGCGCGTGCCCCCTGGCATATGGTGCGGATGCTGCTGCAGGATGCGCCCGTGGCTTTGCCGGTGCCCGTGCAGGGTGTGGTGCCGCGTCAACTGGCCGATACCTGGGGAGCAGCCCGTTCCAGCGGTCGCCGGCACGAAGGGATCGATATTTTTGCCCGGCGTGGTACGCCGGTGCGGTCAGCCACTGAAGGCGTTGTGGTGCGTATCGGTACCAACAACCTGGGCGGGCAGGTGGTCTGGGTGCTGGGGCCGGGTGGGCAGCGCCATTATTATGCGCATCTGGATGACTATGCCGATATCTCTACCGGCCAATTGCTGGCGGCAGGGGATGTAGTGGGCTATGTGGGCGATACCGGCAATGCGCGCGGTACGCCGCCCCATCTGCACTATGGCATCTATGAAACGGGTGGAGCCATCAATCCCTATCCGCTGTTGATGGCCCCACTCAGTGTGGCGGTGCCGGGGCAATGAACGATGCGAGGGCTGTCAGCGTGCCAGTCGCACCTCGAAATATGCCTCGCCTTCGCCGAGCGCATGCAGGCCCTCGTTGCGGGCACGGCCGGCGGCGGTCAGCCATTGGCGTGCCAGTGTGATCTCGGTGTCGGAGAGTTCCGATTCCGACGATTCTTCGGCCTGCTGCCAGGCGCGATAGGCCGGTGCGACGGCCTCTTCGCCACCCAGGGTGCGTTCCAGGGTTTTGCGAAAGCGGGCTTCGGCTTCCAGCCGGGCACGTTCGCCCATGTCGCGAGGGGCATCCTGGAGGGTGATGGTGTAGGTCATGGTTGGCAATCTCATGGTTGGCAATCTATTTGCTGTTTATTTATACAGTATTTTTGCGTGAATTGACAATATCCGGCTCCATGCGGATCATTCCTGCCTGATATGAGTCACGATTCCGATACAACGACAGCGGCACTGGCACTGGCCAGCACGTCATCGCAGCGGGTGCTGGTCAGTGCCTGCCTGATGGGAGAGCCTGTACGCTACGATGGTGCGCACAAGCGTCTGGAGAGCACGATATTGCAGCGCTGGCGTGCCGAGGGGCGCGTCGTGGCGTGCTGTCCCGAGCTGGCGGGTGGTCTGTCGGTGCCGCGTCTGCCTGCCGAGATCGAGCCGGGGGCTGAAGGCCATGCCGTGCTGGCCGGGCGTGCTCGGGTGCTGGATCGGCAGGGACGGGATATCTCTGTACCTTTTGTCGAGGGGGCCGTTCGAGCCCTGGCGCTGGCGCGCCAATATGGTATACGCGTCGCCGTGCTCAAGGAGGGCAGTCCCTCCTGTGGTACCGGCCATATCTATGATGGAACCTTCGGGGGGACGATGGTGGCCGCCCAAGGGGTAACGGCGGCTTTGCTGATCCAGGCGGGGCTGAGGGTATTCAGCGAGACGCAGATACTTGAGGCTGATGCGGTATTGCGAGCTGGCCAGCCCGGATCACGAGATTCTTGACAATAGTTGTTTTTTGCCATGTGCCACTTGAGTACGGGCGCGGCTACACTTGATTTGATAAAAAAAACAATCGAGAGCCGCCATGCAACAGTTCTGTACCGCACTGCTCAAGACTGACCATCATCGCCAGCCTGCGCGTCTCATTCAGGTACTGGCCATATTCGGTATGACGCTGCTGGCGGTGTTGCTGGGTGGCCTGACCCGGACGTTCGATGGTTTTTCCATCCTGTGGCCGGCCAATGCGCTGCTGCTGGGACTGTTTGTGCGTGTACCAAAGTACAACACCCTGGCAGGGTGGGGGGCCGCCGCCTTGGCGTATGTCTGTGCCGAGGTACTGCTTGGGCGGATGCCCGCTGTGGCTTTGTGGCTGGCGGTCGCCAACCTGTCGGGGGTGGCTGCAGGCTATTTTATGTTGCATCGCTCCAGGGGACGGTTGTCTGAGCTTTCCGAACCTGCCGTCATGTTGCGCCTGTTTGCCGTGTGTCTGGGCGCTGCAGCCGTTTCGGCTCTGGCAGGATGCGGATTGCTGGCTGTAACCCTGGAGTACAACCTGGCAAATGCCTGGGGGCTGTGGTTCAGCGGAGAATTGCTGAACTACGTCATGTTTCTGCCGTTGCTGCTCAGTATTCCCTATGCTGCGGTACAGCAGCCGAGTCGACAACGGCAGGGCGATATATTCTGTACGCGTTTCAGATACCGGCAGGCTTATCCGCTGTTGGCGTTGCTGGCCAGCATTGTGCTGGCCTGGTGGGTCGGAGGGCCTGGCGCGATTGCCTATCCAGTGCTGGCCTTGCTGTGGTGTGCTCTCGAGTATCGACTGTTTCAGACGGCAGCCGTCACGGCTGTGACCTGTGCTGTCTTGTTGCTGTTCATGTCTGCATCACTGGCCGGTTTGCTGTTCGTGGAGGAATATGTGCACGCCATGATGTCGTTGCGCATGGGTGTGCTGTTGATCGCGCTGGCTCCGCTGACGGTCTCGTGTGTCAATGCCGCCCGCGACCGTCTGCTCAAGTCTCTGGACCATGCGGTCAGCTACGATGCGCTGACCGATGCGTTGTCGCGACGGGTATTCATGGAACGCAGTGTGGCGGTGCTGGACAGGCTCAAGCGCCGAGGGCTGCAAGCCAGTGTGTTGATGCTGGATATCGATCATTTCAAGCGGATCAACGATACCTATGGTCATGCGACCGGAGACAAGGTATTGGCCCAGTTGTCCGCGACTGTGCAACAGATGCTGCGTGATCCCGATCTTTTCGGGCGGCTTGGGGGCGAGGAATTTGCGGCCTTTTTGCCTGAAACGGGGCGGCAGGATGCCTTGGCGGTGGCCGAGCGCCTGCGCAGTGCCATCAAGCGCATCGAAGTCGAGTCCGACGCGGGGGACTCGGTCGTATTTACGGTCAGCATAGGTGTGGTGCATTGGCATGCGGCGTATCACACTGATCTGTCGACGCTGTTGTCGCGGGCAGATCAGGCACTTTATCTCGCCAAGCGCGGTGGACGCGACCGGGTGGAACTGGCAGTGTAATACGCAAAATGATTGCGTCTTTCAGGCATCAGGGCCTGATGTGTTGTTGACGGTATTAGACCGGCAGCATAAGTGTTAAAAAGACGGTCGCGACATCACCACCACGCAGCATGGACATCCGTTTCGGCCAACTGACCCAGTTCATCTATAGCCATCATCTCTTTACCGGGGTGAGGCAGGCTGTCGGCATGCTGTTGCCGGTCGTGGTGCTGGGGGGACTGTTCGGCCTTTACGCAATGGGCCTGGTGGCGACGTTCGGGGCCCTGTGCGTGGCCATCATCGACCAGCCTGGGCCACATCGTCATCGCATGAACGAAATGTTGCTGGCGACCCTGCTGGGGACGTTGACCGTGATGGTGACGGGCCTGGCCAGCGGCCACGAGTGGCTGATCTGGGTGGCGATCATCGGCCAGAGCTTCTTTTTCTCGATGCTGACGGTGTTCGGGCTGCGAGGCGGGCTGATCGGTTTCGCCTGCCTGCTGCTGATGACGATCACCATGCATACCCCGCTGACCCCGGCGCAGGTCTGGCCCCACGTGCTGGCTTCGCTGGGCGGCGGGTTGTTCTACGTGGCGTTCAGTCTGGGACTGGGCTGGCTGATGGGGCTGCGCCAGGAGCGCCAGGCGCTGTCGACGGCACTGTTCGCGACGGCCGACTATGTAGCCGCGCGTGCGGACCTGTACGACAGCACGCTTGATCTCGATGAAAGCTATCGGCGGCTGATCCTGCGCCAGGCGCGCATGACCGATGAGCACCAGGCGGCACGCGACATGATCCTGCGCATGGTGCAGACCCGCACGCGCGGGGCAGCACCGGGTCACCCGGCACGGGTGCGGCTGTGGAACATCTTCATCGATATGATTGCCATCCTCGACACCATGGTGGCGACTTCGACGGATTACACCCTGTTGCGGCGTGCCCTGCACGATGCCGATGTGCTGCTGTTCGCGCGCGACGCGCTGGGCAAGCTGTCGAATGACCTGCGCAGGATTGCGCTGGCGGTGGCCCGCAACCGGCCGGCCCTGCACCGTACCAGCGTCAAGGCTGAACTGCGGGCCATCGAGTTCGAGATCGATCAGTTGCGCCAACAGGATTATGCCCGCCGTGAGCCGGAGGTCTATGCCTTGCTGATTCAGGTACTGCGCCGGCTGCGCAATGCCACGCGGATCGTCGAGCGGCTCTATGAGCATACCCAGGCACGTGGTGCGATCCAGCCCATTGGCGGAGCGCGCCTGCAGCAGTCGCTGACCCGTTTCCTGTCGCGCCAGAGCTTTCGCCTGGGGCTGTTGCGCAGCCATCTGCGGCTCAACTCGCCGCATTTCCGCTATGCATTGAGGGTCAGTCTGGCGGTGACGCTGGGGCTGATGGTCTCGTCGTTCTGGCTGTCCGGCAGTCATCTGATCGAGCATGGCTACTGGATCATCCTGACGATCGTGGTCATCATGAAGCCGGGTTTTGCCATGACCCGCCAGCGCAATGCATGGCGATTGAGCGGCACGCTGCTGGGCTGCGTGGTGACCGTGATCCTGATGAAACTGGGCATCGGCAATTCATGGTTGCTGCTGGCACTGGTGGTCAGCTGCATCATGGGCAACAGCCTGTTGCTGCTCAACTATATGTTGAGCTCGGCTTTCAATACCGTATTCGTGTTGCTGGGTTTTCATTTCATGGCACCCGGTTCGCTGATGGTGATCGGCGAGCGTGCCCTGGATACGCTGATCGGTTGTGTGATCGCGCTGCTGTGCAGCTATGTGCTGCCCTGGTGGGAGTCCCGACACATGGGCGGACTGGTGCGGGCAGCCACCCGGGCCAACCGGCATTACCTGGAGGCCGGCATGCTGTACGTGCAGCGCCTGCAGGCGATCCATGCGACTGCGGGTGACGCCGACGTGCCGGTATCGATGGCCGTGCCTGCAAGCGCGGGGCAAGGACAGGCAGCGGAACAGGAGGCCGGTACCTCGTCTGGCGAGGGCGGGCAGAATGAAGCCGAAGAGGCGCGCATCAACATGCAGCTGGCGCGCAAGAACGTACACATCGCCTTCGGCAATTATGCCGAGGCGTTCTACCGGATGATGAACGAGCCACGCTCGAAACAGCATCACGTGCCCGAGCTGAACAATATGCTGATCCAGCATCATGTGCTGGCATCGCAGATCAGTGCGATCATTGCACGCCTGGCGACGCTCGACAGCGTACCACCCACTGTGTTGCAGACACTGCTCTGGCTGGATCGCATGCTGGGTGAAAAGGGTGCGGTACCTGCCCAGCCCGAAGCCTTGTCGGACCTGCCACCAGAGCTCGATGACCTGCGCTACTCGCTCAAGCAGATGGTGCGTGCCGCGCAGATGATTCGCCAGGAAAGCGCGGTGCTGCGCGAAGCCGAAGGCGACTGACGGTCATCAAGTCGAGGCGGTGTTTTGCACGGTATGCAAAGCACGGGAAGCCACGGGCGGATATGATGCGTCCTTTGCATTCGCCACAGGCACCTCACGTCCATGTTTTTCCGTCGCAAGCCACAGGATCTGTGTGATTCCATCCAGGCCGGCAACCTGCAGAGCGTCCGTCGCTACATCAATGCCGACAATTGCAACGAACCCGACGAATATGGACGCACGCCACTTCACCATGCCGTGCTGGGACAACAGGCCGAGGTTGCCCGCTACCTGCTGTCGCTGGGCTGTGAACCCGCAACGGGCGAACCGGGGCAGCGCCGGGGGCTGATGGAGGAGGTGTTGCAGTCGCTGTCGTTGCCGCTGATCGAAGCCTTCGTGGCGGCGGGTGTGCCGCTGCCGGAACGGATAGACGGGTTGCCGCTGCTGCATGCCCTGATTCGACACGAGGGTGTCGATGAAAAACTGTTCGCTTTCCTGATCTCGCAGGGGCTGGATTTGAACCAGATTGATACGCGGGCCACGTCCAGAACGGTATTGGCACACTATCTGGGCATGACCTCGGGCAGCATCAGTCTGGAGCGCGTGCGCTGGCTGATCCGGCTGGGTGCCGACGTGAACCTGGCACCCGGGGCATGGCTCTCGCCACTGTATGTGGCATTGCATAACCCGTCCCTGCCGGATTACAGCATCGCTCCGAGCGAGGCGACCTTCGAGCGGGTGCTCGATATCCTGCACGAGTCCGGCCTGGTCGCCGATCTTGACATGGATGCCTCGGGACATGTGGGGCTGGCATTGCGTGCGCTGGAGCAGCGCAAGTGGGCAGGATTCGTCCGGTTGCTGGAGCTGGGTGTGCGTATTCCTGAAAACGAACGCATCTGGCTGGCACCGTTTTTCGTCAGGGACAACTTCAGCTCGGCGCTGACCCTGCGGCTGATGGCTGTGAACGAGGCGCGCGGGCTGGATCTGCCGGTCAGCATACGCCTGCATCACGCCAGGGGCATGCGCAAGATCGTTGAAGACCTGCCGCAGGACAGCCCCAGCGTGCATCGCATGTTTCGTGATCTCGCGGTGGCCTCCGGCTTTTCCTGCGAGGAAAAACTGTCCTTGCTGGGCGAGTTGCTGGATAAAGGCGCAGATATCAACACCGGTGCGGTCTGTGATCCGTTTGTGGTCAGCGCGCTGCAGATGGCGGTTGGCTGGCCGGAAAAGGTCGAACACAGCGATGCCCTGATTCCCTGGCTGCTGGATCGTGGCGCTGCCATAGAGTGCCACGGCCTGTCTGCTTTCTATCTGGCCGTATGGCTCGAGCACATGGAGTATGCTGGGCTGCTGGCCGATCGTGGTGCCCAGTTGTTCTACCGTGACTACAAGGGACGGACGATCTTTTCCCAACTGTTCAATGCGCGGCCCGGTCGGGGCGGCATGAACCACAGTCAGACCTGCGATGTCCTGCTGCGGTTGCATGCAATCTATCGCAGCCGCAATGCCGAGTTGCCGCTGAACGAGACCTTCGAGTACGGAGAAAAAGTCCATGACTGGATGAACCGGTCACGACTGCTGCCGGAGGCCGCATGCCTGTACAGTGCACAGTTCAGCATGCCGCTGATGCGTCGGGTGCTCGATATCGGTTGGCCCTTGAATGCCGAGATCAGGACCGATGATTTCAGCGGCAATATCGTGGCCTATTTCCTGCGCTATGCGCACATGAACGAGGACCTCAGCCCGTTTCTGGAGGCCCTGCCCGAGTCCGAGATCCTGGACGTGAACAGTCCGGAGTCGGGTGACCCACTGAGGCAGGCCATCGTATCCGTGTCCATGGCAAGGACGCTGGAGTACCTGCTTGAACGTGTCGATGACCTGGATCGCTGTGTCCGGTGGCATGTCAACGGCAAGACCACCGAGTATATCGATGAGCCTTATCTGATCTATGCAATGGACTCGATCCGCCCAGGTTTTCTGGAGCGCAAGACACCCGAGCACCAGGCCTATGTCTGGCGCGTGTGCCGGCAACTGCTCGAGCATGGTGCCGATCCGAACGTGGAAACGCAGGCCAGGCTTCAGCCGAGTGCAAACAGTACGTCGGGCGTGACGCGGCTGTGCACCACGGCGCTGGAGGAGGCTGCTGCCCACAGTCTGTTCGATGTATTCACCCTGCTGCTCGATCATGGTGCCGACCCGCACCGCAGAACCTGCATCAAGCAAGAACAGCTTGTGCACTATCTGTGCACGCGACAAAGCGGCCACCCGGCCGAGGAAATCATCCGCTACCTGGATGAACTGGAACGTCGCGGCCTGCTGGATATAGAGGCCCGCACCCGGCAGAACGCTACGCCGCTCCTGTACGCGGCCTCCAAATGCCAGACGGCGCTGGTGCGCTATTTCCTGGAGCGCGGGGCGGACGTACATGCAGAAGGGGGCTTTGACAATTCCTGCGCACTGCACCGGGCCATCAGCAACTGGGACTGGGTCGGCAAGGAGAACCGGCGCGAAACCGTCCTGGCATTGCTGGCCGGTGGTGCCAATGTCAACCAGACCGATCCCGATGGTGATACTCCGCTGACGGCTGCGGCGCTTTATGGCTGCCTGACCGTGGTCGAGGCATTGCTGGCACACGGTGCGGATGTCAACCGGGCCGGGGCCAAGCAGCGCTCTGCCTTGCATCAGGCCATCATGGGGTCGTACAACTATGACAGTTACCCCGAAGACGCGGACTGCGAAGACAAGTATGAATTCGATGCGCCGGCCAAGCTGCGCATCGTCGAACTTCTGCTGGAGCAGGGGGCCGAGATCGAGGCCGTCGATGAGGATGGCGATACGCCGCTGATCTGCGCCATCTACATGGACCGGTTCGATATTTTCCACTTGCTGCTCAAGCAGGGGGCCGATATCAACCGTCTCGACGGTCGCGGGCGCACGCCCTTGATGATTGCCATGGAGTTTGGCGAGCTGCGCTATCCCAACAGCATGGGGCACGACCAGCGTATCCTCGAGACGCTGCATCATGTGGCCGGCAATGGCAACAATCTGCTCCATGCCATCAGCCTGCGCAACGATCATGCCTCGGCGATGGATTTTTTCCGGACGGCGATGGAAGCGATGGAGGTCGAGTACAAGGCCAATGCCGCATTGATCACCCCGCTGCATTATGCGGCCTACCGAGGCAACCTCGATATCGTGCGCTATTGCTGCGAACAGGGTATTGATGCCAATGCCGCCGACCATGCCGGCAATACACCGCTGCACACGGCCTTGATGTCGTCGCCGGACGGGCCGGACGGCATTGGCGAAGCACATGTGCGGGAGATCGTCACCAGTCTGTTGACGGCCGGTGCGGATCCGAACCGGGCCAATGCCGAGGGCAGGACACCGCTCGATCTGGCGGTGCGCCAGGAGCTGACGGACTGCGTGACGCTGATGAGCGTGCTGTCGGCCTCGACGGCCATGTATGGCCCGGCGGGGCACAATCTGTCGTGATCAGATCGTGCGTGTAAATCGCCATCCGTACCATGAGGATGGCTGTCTGCGCCGAACTCAGTCCTGGCGGCGTCGGAACACCAGTTTTTCAGGGCTGGATGCGTCTGCTGCGAAGCGGTAGCCTTCGGCATCGAAACCGTGCAATGCCTGCGGCGTGGCCGCCTTGTGCTCGATGCCGTAGCGTGCCATCAGGCCGCGCGCACGCTTGGCATGGAAGCTGATGATTTTCCAGGCATCGTTTTTCCAGTCCTGGAAGACGCACTGTACGACACGCGCCTTGAGGGTCTTGAGGTCGACGGCCTTGAAATATTCTTCCGAGGCCAGGTTGATCACCACCGGACTGGCATCTTCGCGCAGGCGCTGGTTGAGGTAGCCGGCGATGCGATCGTCCCAGAACTGGTACAGGTTGGTGCCGCGTGCCGTGGTCAGCCGCGTACCCATTTCCAGGCGATAGGGACGCATCAGGTCGAGCGGGCGCAGGGCACCATAGAGACCACTGAGAATCACGACGTGTTTTTGTGCCCAGTCGAGTTGCGCGGCCTGGAGTGAGCCGGCCTGCAGGCCTTCATAGACATCGCCGTTGAAGGCCAGGATGGCCTGGCGCGAGTCCTGCAGGCTGAAGCTGGGCTGCCAGTCGGCATAGCGTCTGGCGTTGAGTTCGGAAAGAGCCGGGCTCAGGCTCATCAGGCCGGCGATGTCGGCGGCGCTTTTGGTGCGCAGCGTGCCGATCAGCTCACTGGCCTGTTCCACGAACAGTGGCTGGGTGTGGACATCGGTGGCAAGCGGGGAGTCGTAGTCGAGTTTCTTGGCGGGAGAAAGCAGGAAAAGCATGGGCCGTCCTTGTCGGAAACAATAGCAGCAGGATAGCCCATAAGTGTACGACGCCGACAGTACATCGTGATCAGGTAAACCTGAGCGTCAGGGCCGGGACGTAGCTGAACAGGGCCAGGATCAGCAGGGCGGCCAGGTAGAACGGCACCAGCTCGCGCACCACGCCCAGTACCGGCACCTTGGCGATGGTGCTGGAAATGAACAGTGTGGTCCCGGCCGGCGGGGTATACAGGCCGATGCTCAGATTCAGGACCATCATGATGCCCAGTTGCAGGGGATCCAGGCCGATCTGCTGGGCCAGCGGCACGAAGATCGGTCCCAGCAGGAGGATGGCTGCCGGCAGATCGATGAACATGCCTACCAGCAGCATGATCAGGTTCAACAGCAGGATGATGAGCCAGGGTTCCTGCAGTGTTTCCAGACACCAGGCGGTAAAGGCCTGAGGAATCTGCGCGTAGGTAACCAGCCAGGCAACGGCGGCCGAACCCATGATGACCAGCATGACGATCCCGGTGGAGATGCCAGCTGCCAGCGTGGCCTGGATGATCTTGCGCAGGTCCAGATCACGGTAGACCACAAGGCCCATGAACAGGGAATAAAGCGTGGCCAGTACCGACACTTCGGTCGGGGTGGCAATGCCGAATCGCAGCAGTACCAGGATCAGCACCGGCAGGGCCAGGGCGGGCAGGGCTTTCCAGAGCAGAGGCCAGAAGCGGACCCAGTCGAACGGCGCGCGATGGTAGGGAAAGCCACGCAGGCGTGCCGACAGGTTGCAGACCAGGATGAATGCCGCCGTTACCAGCAGGCCCGGCAGGACGCCGGCCAGGAACAGGGCGCTGATCGAGACGCCCGAGACCAGCGAGTACAGGATCATGGGGATCGAAGGCGGGATCAGGACGGCAATCATCGAGGTGGCAGCATTGTTGGCCGCCACGAAGCCGGCCGGATAGCCTTCACGTTTTTGCCAGGGGATCAGGATCGAGCCCATGGCGGTAGCGTCGGCCACGGCGGAGCCGGCCACGCCGCCTACCGTGGCCGAGCCCAGCACCGTGACGGATGCCAGGCCGCCGCGATAGCGCTGCACCAGCAACTTGGCGAATTCGATCAGGTAGCGGCCCAGCTCACCGCTCATCATCAGGCTGCCCGCCAGGATGAAGAACGGCAGGGCCAGCATCGGAAAGGACTGGGTGGGGGCGAACATCTGCTGCGCAATCAGGTTGAGCGGCAGGAAGTCGCTGGAGAGCACTGCCGCACCCGAGGCCATGATAAGCACATGGCCGACCGGCACCGACAGGATCAGCAGCGCGAAAAAAGTGATGATCATGACAACGATCATGTCAGTTCTCCTCGAGTGCGGCGGGCAGGCCGGCCTGGCCCTGCAGGGCGATGCGCAGGGCAATCGTCAGGCTGCAGAGGGTCGTGCCCAGGGCCGCAAAGGCCAGCGCGGCGTAGGCCCAGCTCAGGGGCAAGTCCAGCAGCGGGCTGCGCTCGAACGATACGATTTCCATCATGGTCAGGATGACGTTGAAAAGCACCAGGTAGGCGATGACGATGAGGATGTTCACGCCGAGGGCCAGCGTACAGCGCCCCTTGACGCCCAGGCGCTGGCTCAGGATGTCGATGGAAATGTGCACGCCCTGCTGGACCGCCATGACGATGCCGGCAGCGATCATCCAGGGGAACAGGAAGGCGGGCAGTTCCGCCGCCCAGCCCAGGCCGCCGCCCTGCAGCAGGTAACGCAGGGCGACATTCAGACTGAGTCCGACCAGCAGCACCAGTGTCGTCGACAGCAGCAACAGCGTGCAGAGACGACGTATCTGGAGGTCGAGCCAGTGGGACAGCGCGATGATTCTTGCTTGCAGCGTATGGGTTGCAGCCATGACATTCCCCTTGATGCGGTCGGGTTACTGCGCGGCGGCGTCGAGCAGTTGCGTGACCAGATCGCCGAAGGGTTTTTTCTTCCAGTTTTCCGCGATGGCGATCGTGGCTTGCTGGAAGGCGGGGCGATCGACCTCGTTGACCTGCACGCCGGACCGTTCGCGGAAGGCCAGGGCCAGCGCCTCGTCGGCTTCGCGCATCAGGTTGCGCTGCATGTCGCCAGCCTCCCGGGCAGCCTCCTGGATCGCGGCCAGCTCCGGCTGGCCGACCTTGCCCTGGGTCATGCGGGCCATCAGGAAAGGGTTGCTCTGCCAGACATGGCCGGTCAGGCTGATATAGGGATTGACTTCATACAGCTTGGAGCTGTCGATGTTGGCCAGCGGATTTTCCTGGCCATCGACGACGCCTTGCTGCAGGGCCAGATACAGTTCGCCGAAGGCGATCTGCTCGGGGCTGGCACCCAGAGCGTTGAAAATGTCCATCAGCATGGCATCGGCCGGCACCCGGACCTTGAGGCCGGCCAGGTCGGTCGGCGCATGGATGGGGCGCTTGCTGTTGGTGACATGGCGCACGCCGTTGTCCCACCAGTCCAGCACGGTCAGACCACGGGCCTGCAGGCGCTCGGCCAGTGTGGTGCCGATCGGGCCGTTGAGGGTTGCCAGCGCATGGGCCGGATCGCGGAACAGGAAGGGCAATCCGAGCGTGTTGAGTTCGGGCACGACGGCAGCGGTCGCGCCCTGGCTGTTGACGCTGAAATCAAGTACACCGGTGCGCAGGCTGGTCAGCATGGCGGCATCGCTGCCCAGTTGCTCGGCACCTGCAATATTGATGCGCACGGCACCGCTGGTCTTGTCCTGAACCAGCTTGGCGAAATGTTCGGACGCCAGGGCGCGTGGATTGTTGGGGGCTGCGCCGTGTCCCAGCGTCAGCGTGACGGCAGCATGCGCCTGGCGCATGAAAACGGGAAAGACGGGGGCTGCTGCAATGGCACCGGTCAGGAAGGTTCTGCGGGTGATTTTCATGTTTGTCTCCTTGTTGTCAGGGCAGGTCAGCCGCGAGGGCGGCTGCCTGTTTACCTCTTATTGTATGTATGCTGCTGGGCAGGTTTACAGCCAGTTTTTGATGGATGCCGTCATGGCCTCCGTCGAGATGCCGTAGCGGTCATGCAGCGTGGGCAGGGCACCCGCATCCAGGAAAGCATCGGGCAGGGCGATATGACGAAAGCCTGCCGGACTCACGCCACCGGCAAGCAGGGCATGTGCAACGGCTTCGCCCAGCCCGCCGATGGCCGAATGGTTCTCGGCGACGACCACCAGCCGTGGCTTGCGGCCGGCTTCGGACAGGATCGTGTCGGCATCCAGCGGCTTGATGGTGGGCGAATGCAGAACGGCTGTATCGATGCCGTCCTGTCGCAGACGGTCGGCAGTTTCCAGGGCGCGCATGGTCATCAGGCCGCTGGAGATGATCAGCACATCATTGCCGTCGCGCAGCAGGCTGGCCTTGCCGAGTTCGAAGCGGTAGTCGTATTCGTCGAGTACCAGGGGAACCTTGCCGCGCAGCAGGCGCATGTAGACCGGTCCCTTGTGCGCCGCCATGGCGGCAACGGCCTGCCGGGTATCGAGGGCATCGCAGGGATCGATGATGGCCAGTCCCGGCACGCCCCTGAAAATGGCGATATCCTCGGTTGCCTGGTGACTGGGGCCATAGCCGGTCGTTAGGCCAGGCAATGCGCAGGCGATCTTGACATCCAGATGCTCTTCGGCAATGACCTGGTGGATGAAGTCGTAGGCACGGCGCGAGGCAAAGACAGCATAGGTCGTGACAAACGGCGTGAATCCTTCCTTGGCCATGCCGCCGGCTGCGCCCATCAGCAACTGCTCGGCCATGCCCATCTGGAAAAAGCGTTCCGGATACGCCTGCGCGAAGATGTGCAGATCGGTATATTTTGCGAGATCGGCCGTCATGCCGACGATATCCGGTCGCTGTTGCGCCAGTTCGACCAGCGCATGACCGAAAGGGGCGCTTTCGGTGCGCTGGTTTTCGCCGGCAATCGAGGCGATCATGGCCGAGGTTTTCAGCCGGGGCTTGTCATGGGTGGGCGCATTGCTCATCGTGCCTCTCCTTGGCGGGCTGCATCCAGGATATCGAGGGCCTGCTGCCACTCGTCGGCCTCGACCCTGATGAAATGGTTTTTCTCGCGCTGCTCAAGAAAGGGGACGCCCTTGCCCATCAGCGTATCGAACAGGATGACCCGGGGCTGGCGCGCGTCCAATTCACGCGCCTGGTCGAATGCGCTACGCACGGCATCGATGTCATTGCCATCGGCCCGCTGGACATGCCAGCCGAATGCGGCCCATTTATCGGCCAGGGGTTCGAAGCCCAGGATCTTGCCCGAGGGGCCGTCAGCCTGCTGGTTGTTGACATCGACCAGGCAAATCAGGTTGTCCAGCCCGTAATGGGCCGCCGACAGGGCGGCTTCCCAGGTCGAGCCTTCGTCCAGTTCGCCGTCGGACATCGAGTTGTAGACGAAGGCCGGATTGCCTTTCTGGCGCAGTCCCAGTGCCATGCCGACCGCAATGGGCAGGCCCTGCCCGAGTGAGCCGCCCGATATTTCCATACCGGGCGTGTAGGTCGCCATACCCGACATGGGCAGGCGGCTATCGTCGCTGCCATAGGTCTCGAGTTCGGCCTCGGCAATGACGCCTGCCTCGATCAGGGCGGCATAGAGGGCGATGGCATAGTGGCCATGGGACAGCAGAAAGCGGTCGCGCCCCTCCCAGTCGGGATCGTCGGGGCGGTAGGTCAAGGCATGGCGGTAGGCCACGGCCAGAATATCGGCCATACCGAGAGCCTGGCCAATATAGCCCTGACCCTGGACCTCGCCCATGCGTAGCGCATAGCGGCGAATGCGCCAGGCGGCGTTGCGCAGTTCGGTCAGGGAGCGGGCAGGGGCTGCCGTGTCGGGGGAGGATGTCTGCATGATGTGCGTCTCCTGGAATCAGCCGTGGATCAGCATGCCGCCATTGACGTCGATGACGGCACCGGTAATGTAGGCGGACAGGTCGGAGGCCAGGAAAAGGTAGGCATTGGCCACATCCTCGGCATTGCCGAGGCGGTTCAGCGGGATGCCCTTGATAATGTCCTGGCGCAGTTCGTCGGTCAGCTTGCCGCCGGTGATGTCGGTCTGGATCAGGCCTGGCGTGACGCAGTTGACCCGGATATTGTCGGGGCCGAATTCACGGGCCATGGCCTTGGCCAGTCCAAGGACACCTGCCTTGGCCGCCGAGTAGTGCGGGCCACCGAAAATGCCGCCGCCGCGCTGTGCCGAGACCGAGGACATGCAGGCGATGCTGCCGGCCTTGCGTTCGCGCATGGATGGCAGGAAGGCCTGGCTCAGATACAGCACACCGCGCAGGTTGACATCGAGAATGCGATCCCAGCTCTCTGGGTCGATATCCAGGGTACGAACGGGTTGGGTGATGCCGGCATTGTTGATGAGGGCATCGATGTGGCCATAGTGTGCCAGCGTGGTGGCAGCCGCCTGCTGGCAGTCGCGACGACTGGCGACATTGCAGGCCAGGCCGAGGTGGTTGCCGGCGGGCAACTGGCCGGCTGCCTCGCGGGCAGCGGTTTCGTCCAGATCCAGAATCACGACGCTGGCTCCCTGGCTGGCGAACAGGCGGGCCGTGGCCATGCCGATTCCTCGAGGACTGGCTGCGCCGGAAATGACGGCGACTTTGTCTTGCAGCAGCATGCTGTCTCCTTACAGGTTTATTGGATGTTATGGATGAATCCTATCAACCTGAAAAAGGGGCGGCAAACGCTATAATTGCACCTATTGATGAATCTATTTCACCAATCTAGTCGTTTTCCCTAGCATGCTGCGAAATATCCCTATCTCTGTACTGCGCACTTTCGAGGCTGCGGCCCGAACCGGTTCCTTTCGGGCAGCCGCGCATGAGTTGTGTCTTTCGCCCAGTGCGGTCAGTCATGCGATCCGGCGCCTGGAAGACAACCTCGGCACGGCGCTCTTCAAGCGCAGTACCCGTTCCATCGCTCTGACACCGGCCGGCGAAACGCTCTACAGCCATGTCGGCCGTGCGCTCGATGAACTGCGGCATGGTATCGATCTGGTGTCCAGCCACAGACCAACCATTTTGCGGATGCATTCCGCGCCCAGCTTTGCAGCGCAATGGCTGATGCCCAGGCTGAGGCGCTTTCTCGAAACCCATCCACAGATCGACCTGCGGCTCGCAGCCAATACCGAATACGTCCGCTTCGAGTACAACGAGTTCGATCTCGATGTGGTCTACGGCAAGCCGCGCTCCGAAGGGCAGGTAGCCATACCGCTCGGCAGGGAACTGTTGACGCCGTTGTGCACGCCGGAAATGGCGGAACGTATCCACGGCCTGGATGACCTGTACCGGGTGCCGCTGATCCAGAGTGATGTCAAGCAGATACGCTGGTCCGGCTGGTTTGAGGAAAATGGACTGTCGGCACCACCGTTGCGCGGGGCGCGCTTTGACCGCAGTTTCATGGCGATTGCAGCGGCCGCCGACGGCCTGGGTGTGGCGCTGGAGTCAACCTTGCTGGCCGAGCGGGAGCTGGCCAGCGGGCAACTGGTCAGGCCATTGATGCAGGTCGAGCGCGAGGTGTATTACACCGGTCATTACCTGACCTACTCGCGGGTGACGCGGCGCACGCATGCGATCGGAGTGTTCAGGCAGTGGCTGATGAGCGAACTGGACCTGCCGGACGATACTGAATAGCAGGCAGGTCAGAACAGCGACGGATTGCCTGCCGCGCCACGCGGCTGCAGACCCAGGTGACGCCAAGTGGTCTGGGTGGCAATGCGTCCGCGTGGCGTGCGCTGCAGGTAGCCATGCTGGATCAGGTAGGGTTCGATGACATCCTCGATGGTGTCGCGCTCTTCGCCGACGGCAGCCGCCAGGCTGTCGATACCGACCGGGCCGCCATCGAAGCGGTGCACGATGGCTTCCAGCAGCTTGCGGTCCATCAGGTCGAGCCCCTGCGGATCGACATCCAGCATGGTGAGCGCGGCATGGGCGACCTGGGCATCTATGACGCCATTGGCCTTGACTTCGGCGTAGTCGCGCACGCGGCGCAGCAGGCGGTTGGCGATGCGGGGCGTGCCGCGGGCACGGCGTGCCAGCTCGGCTGCGCCATCGGCCGTGATCTGCGCATTGAGCAGTCCCGCACTGCGCGTCACGATGCTGGACAGCTCGTCGGCGGTGTAGAACTCCAGCCGCGAGACAATGCCGAAGCGGTCGCGCAGTGGGTTGGTGAGCATGCCGGCGCGCGTGGTGGCACCGACCAGCGTGAACGGTTGCAGGTCGAGCTTGACGCTGCGGGCGGCCGGGCCTTCGCCGATCATGATGTCGATCTGGAAATCCTCCATGGCCGGGTAGAGGATTTCCTCGACCACGGGCGACAGGCGATGGATCTCGTCGATGAACAGCACATCGTTGCGCTCGAGATTGGTCAGCATGGCGGCCAGGTCGCCGGCACGCTCCAGAACCGGGCCGGAGGTCTGGCGCAATTGTGCACCCATTTCATGGGCGACGATGTGGGCCAGCGTGGTCTTGCCCAGGCCGGGCGGGCCGAACAGCAGCACATGATCGAGTGCTTCTTGGCGGCTGCGCGCCGCAGAAATGAAGATCTCCAGTTGCTCGCGGGTGCGCTGCTGGCCGACATAATCCTGCAGCGCGCGCGGGCGCAGTGCCCGTTCGATGGATTCTTCGTTGGGCGAGGCTGGCTGGGGCGCGACGATGCGAGGGGCATCGGGCAGGGGGGCGAGCGTATCGGACTGGATGGCCATGATGCCGCCATTATGGCATATCCGGGCTGGTTGCATATACAGTGATCCGGCAGAGGGCAGATGGTCGCGAACAACCTCCGGGTTTTCCCCAGCAATTGTGGATAACCTTGGGCACAAGCCCGGCACATGTCAGTCAGATGACGTGGCCATGCGGGTCCGCCATGGTCTGCTCACGAATTGGGCAGCCTGCTGTTGCAGGGGCTGTCGTCGTCGCCAACGCCGCCGGCAATCCGCCTGCGCTATGCTAGGAGGCTGAGTGTCGGCAACAGTGCCGGACGCCTGTGGAAACGGCTGACCATCATGAGCATTATCATCAAGAGCCTGCATATCTACCCGATCAAGTCCTGCGCCGGCATCGACCTGCTGCGCAGCCCGATCAGCGCGGCGGGTCTGCGTCACGATCGGCAATGGATGATCGTGGATACCGCAGGGCGGTTCATGACCCAGCGCCAGTGGCCGCGCATGGCGCTGATCCGGGTCGGCATCGAGACAGGGACGCTGCGATTGCAGGCACCGGGTCGCGCCGATTGTGCCGTGGATATCGGTGTGCCGGTGCAGGGTGCCGCAATACAGACAGCCGTCTGGAATGATCCCTTGCATGTGCTTGATATGGGTGATGCGGTGGCTGCCTGGCTGAGTGAAACGCTGGGTACCGCGTGTCGGCTCGTGGCACAGGACCCTGCACAACGGCGCCTGGCCAGCCTGGAGCGGGTGCAGGCATGGATTGCGCGCCAGGGAGAGACGGATTTTCCGCTTGAGCATGCCTTTGGCTTCGCCGATGGTTATCCTTTGCTGGTGACCAGCCAGGGGTCGCTTGAGGAACTGAATCGGGTGATCCAGACCGACGGCGACGAGCCAGTCGGGATGGATCGCTTTCGGCCCAATATCGTGCTGGAAGGACTGGAAGGCTACGACGAGGACTATGTGGCGCAATTGCAGATCGGCGCTGTGCGCATTGCACTGGTCAAGCCGTGCGCACGCTGTTCGATGCCCGATATCGATCCTTTGACCGCAGCTTCCGGCAACCAGCCGGGCAAGGCGCTGGCGCGAACGCGGCAGCAGGCCGATGGCATCATGTTTGGACAGAACGGCGTGGCATCGGCCCCCGAGGGGGCTGAGTTGCGTGTTGGTCAGGAAGTGGAGATAGAGTATGCATTTTGAGTGGATACCATGAGTGACAGGATACGTCTCGACAAATGGCTGTGGGCAGCCCGTTTCTACAAGACACGCAGCCTGGCTTCGGATGAGATTGGCAAGGGCCGGGTGCAGGTCAATGGCCAGCCGGCCAAGCCGGCCCGGGAGGTCGGGCCGGGCGATCTGGTGATCGTTCGCAAGGAAGATCCGCCCATCGAGGTGCGGGTACGTGCCGTCAGCGGAGCGCGTGGGCCGGCCACGGTCGCGCGACAACTCTATGAGGAGACGCCCGCCAGCACTGCCGCCCGGGAGCGGGCCGCCGAGATGCGACGATTGGCACCGGAGCCGGCGCTGGATCTCGAAGCCGGGCGTCCCACCAAGCGCGACCGTCGGCTGATCGACAGGATGCGCGGGCAGAGTTAGCGCGGATCGTCGGCCAGCCGTTCTGCCAGGAATGCGATGAATACCCGCAGCTTGGCGGGCAGGCGGCGCATCGGCGGATACAGGGCCCAGAGTGCACCGCAATACTGGGTCTGAAATGTCCAGTCCGGCAGGACCCTGACCAGCGCACCCTGCTGCAGCGCTTCCTTCGCCGTGAAATAGGGCAGGCTGGCAATGCCGAGGTGGCGCAGCACGGCATCGAGCCGTACGCCCGTATGGTTGGCGGCATAGCGCCCCTGTACATCGACGCTCACGGTCTTGCCGTCATGTCGGAATTTCCAGCGCGCATCGCCCGGCTCCTCGCCCAGGTAGATGCAACTGTGTTGTGAGAGGTCGCCAGGATGCGATGGCGTGCCATGTCGGGCCAGGTACGCGGGCGTGGCACAGACCAGATGGCGTATGTCGAACAGCCGCTTGCCCATCAGGCCGGGGGGCGGCTGGTCGGTAATGCGCAGGGCGATATCGATCTGCCCGTCGATCAGATCCACATAGCGGTCGTCCAGGCGCATCAGCAGATCGATGTGTGGATACTGCGCCAGGAAGTCGGGCATATGGGGATGGACCACAAAGCGACCGACGGCCTTGGGTACGCTGACCCTGATCTGCCCCTGCGGCGTGTCGTGCAGTTGGCCCGAGACGGCCAATGCCGCCTGGGCAGAGCCCAGCATGTCGCGGCAGTGGCCATAGACCTGCGTGCCGCTTTCGCTCAATCCCAGTTTACGGGTCGTACGGTGCAGCAAGCGGGTGCCGAGTCCCTTTTCGAGCCGGGCAATGGCTCGACTGACGGCAGAGGGGGTCGAACCCAGTTGCCGCGCGGCGGCGGAGAAACTGCCGGCTTCCACGACACAGACGAAAACGGCCATCTCATCCATCAGTGCCGTGACCTGATTTGTGCTCATGAGGAATGAATGATTTACATTGGGCGGCTATTATCGCAATCGGCTCCGGTGAATACAATGGCGGCCTGGCAAACGGGAGCGTGGCATGACAGGCAGTATCTGGGGTGAATTTCTGGGCTTGGCGCTGATCCATTTCCTGGCCGTCGTGGCTCCTGGACCTGACTTCGCCGTCACGGTACGCCAGAGTGTCCGCTATGGCCGCCGGGCCGGGATATTGACTGCGCTGGGTATCGGCCTGGGCATTTCGGTTCATGTGGTCTATACGCTGGTGGGAGTCAGCGCACTCTTGCATACAACCCCCTGGCTGATGGATGTTGTACGTTTGCTTGGGGGCGGCTATCTGATATACCTGGGTGTGCAGTTCCTGCGCAGTCGGCCAGCGGGAGCCGATGCGCATGATGCGGAGAGCTCCCAGGAAGCACTTCGCCAGGGGGCGCTCCGTGCGTTCTGGACGGGTTTCCTGACCAATGCCACCAATCCAAAGGCGACCTTGTTTTTCCTGGCGGTATTCACGACCGTGGTCAGCACTTCGACGCCGCTGGCGATCCAGGCGCTGTATGGCGTGTGGATGTGTGTCGTCAATGCACTGTGGTTCGTTCTGGTCAGCCTGATGTTCACCCACCCTGCCGTACGGGCCCGCTTTTTGCGCAGTGGCTGGCTGTTCGAGCGCGCCATGGGGGTGCTGCTGATCGTGTTTGCGTTGCGACTGCTGCTGGTGGAGTGGATGGGCTGAGGCTGGACTCGATCACTGCCAGACGCATGTCGATTCGTCCTGGCAGTGCCGCATGATGTTTTGCTGGGCGTCCACCGCAGCATCCTGCACAATACCGTCAGATTCTGTACTCCAGGTTCTTTTCATGCCCTTTATCCTGAAACTGCTTGCCGTTGGTCTGTTCCTGCATGGCTATGTGGGCCTGCGCCTGATGCCGGCATTGGCCCTGTCGCCTGGCTGGCAACTGGCAGGGTGCCTGGTGCTGGCCTTGTCGTTTGTTCTCATCTGCTCGGCATTTCTGCGCCAGCGCACGGCGCAAGGCACATGGGCCGATATCCTGTCCTGGGCCGGATTCATTGCTCTCGGTGTCTTTTCCTTCCTGCTGGTGGGCACTTTCATCAGGGATGCGGGACTCGGCCTGGCCTGGTTGCTGCAAGGTTTCGATCCCCTGTCTGCAGGGGTGTTGCGGGGTAGCGCATGGGCCGTCCTGGTCCTGACCCTGGTGGCCAGCCTGGCTGCTGTGTTCAACGCGCGCCGTCTGGCCCAGGTCAAAACGGTGGAGATTGCATTGCCCGGCCTGCCGCCGGCCCTGGATGGGCTGACCATTGTTCAACTGTCGGATATCCATGTGGGGCCGACGATCAAACGCGGCTATGTCCAGGGCATCGTGGATGCGGCCAATGCCCTGCAGCCCGATATCATCGCCCTGACCGGCGACCTGGTGGATGGCCAGACTGATGTGCTGGCCCCGCATGTGGCTCCGCTGGCTGGATTGCGTGCCCGTGACGGTGTGTTCATGGTGACGGGCAATCATGAGTATTACTCGGGTGCTGATGCCTGGGTGGCGGCTTTTCGTGGCCTGGGCATGACCGTGTTGATGAACCAGCACGTACTGATCCGGCGCGAGGCGGCCCTGTTGGCATTGGCTGGCGTGACCGACTACAGTGGCGGGGTATTCGATCCGGCGCATCGCAGTGATCCGGCTGCGGCCGCCACAGGAATTCCCGAAGAGGCAGTACGCATCCTGCTGGCGCATCAGCCGCGCAGTGCTGCAGCAGCCGAGCGGGCCGGCTTTCGGCTGCAACTGTCCGGCCATACACATGGCGGGCAGTTCGTCCCCTGGAACCTGTTTGTGCCGATGCAGCAGCCTTTCGTGGCCGGACTCAAGCGCGTGGGCGAACTGCAGGTCTATATCAGTCGTGGAACCGGCTATTGGGGACCACCGATGCGACTGGGCGCACCGTCGGAAATCACGCGGATTCGCCTGCGCACCGCGTAGCGCACTGCCTGCGGGCGCAGCCCGTCAATGTTGCGTCAGCGCGATTCCGGCATCCAGCGTGCAATATCCACGCTGGCTTCGCCTGCGTCGCCCGATATCCACGCCGACGCGTCCTGTACGTTCACGTTCAGGCTCATGCCGCGTTCGGCCAGTCCAGCCAGGGCCTGCGTGGCATCGGCCGGCAGGCCGTAGACCGTCAGATTGCGTGTGCGCGTCAGCTTGTTGCGGATACCCGCCCACCATAGCTCGGCATTGCGACCGTAGGCGTACACGATGACCTGCTGCGCACGGCCGCAGGCTTTGAGCAGACGACGCTCGTCAGGCAAGCCGGTCTCGACCCACAGCTCGATCGCGCCGGTCAGGTCATGGCGCCACAGATCGGGTTCGTCGGCTTCGCTCAGGCCTCGCGTAAAGGCCAGTCTGTCCTCGGCGTCGGCCTGCAGGGCGAAAGCCAGCAGGCGAACCATCAGGCGTTCGTCGGTTTCCGACGGGTGGCGGGCCACGGTCACGGCGTGGCTGCCGTAGTAGGCGCGGTCGTTGTCGGCAATATGAATGTCCGCCTTGTAGACGGTAGAGCGCAGGGCCATATGAGCAGTGAAAGAACAGTAAGAAATCAGCCGGAGAGGTCGAATTATAGGGGGACTGTCGTATGCAATCTTCAATTTGAATGAAGTCGGGTTGTCAAGGCTTGCGCAGATACCTCAATCCGGTATGCTGAATGCCAGCTTACGATCTTTGCGTAATATTGCCATTGATAACCGACCCTGAAAATCGCATCGTATCTGCTTATTTCGAGAAAATAGGCTATACCGGTGCCTGTGCGCCTACTCTGGACACGTTGCGGCGTATCCACCTGTTGCATCCCCTGACGTTGCCATTCGAGAACCTGGATCCTTTGCTGGCCCGGCCTGTTTCCATCGAGACTGAGGCGGTGGCTGCGAAGCTGCTTGGCCCGGTCCGGCGTGGTGGTTATTGCTTCGAGCACAATGGCTTGCTGGCCAGTGTGCTCGAACGGTCAGGGTTTCGCATCACCCGGCTGGCGGCCCGCGTGTTGTGGGGCATGTCTGATCAGGCCCTGTCGCCACGTTCGCACATGCTGTTGCTGGTCCACCTGGACGAGGGAGATTTCGTTGTCGATGTCGGATTTGGCGGTGGTACGCTGACGGCACCACTGCGGCTCGATATGACGGGTGAACAGCAGACTCCGCATGGTCTTTATCGGATCGAGCCGCATGGCACCGATTATCTGCTGCAAGCCTGGCGCGAGGCCAGTTGGCGTCCGGTCTATCGCTTTGACCTAATGCCTTGTCTGCCTGTCGACTACATTGCGACAAATTATTATCTTTCCAACAGTCCGGCGTCGGTTTTCTGCAAAACGCTGTTTCTGGCGAAAGTGACGCCGCAGGGGCGTTATGGTCTGCTGGGTACACAGTTGAGCCGTAGGGATACCGAAGGCGAGTTGATCGAGCGGAAGACGCTGGGCAGTGCCGATGAGGCATGTCAGGTGCTCAGTGACGTATTCGATGTGGAGGTGCCCGACATGGCATCGTTTGCGGTGGTGTGGCAGCGCGTGCTGAACACCGTACGGAATTGACCTTTCATGCTGCGTATATTGCCCGTGACCGAAATTGTCTGGCCGGATATTCTTCGTATCCAGGCTGAATCCTATCCAGCCTCGATTCTCGAGGATAGCGAAGTCATGCGCAGCAAATGGCGTGTGTCTCCGCAGACATGTGCGGTATGTGTCGATGCAGAAGGTGATGTGCTGGGCTATGTGTTGAGCCATCCCTGGGCGGGCAATGTGCCGCCCAGCCTGCACCAGGCACTGGCCAGTCCGGCGGATTGCCGCACCTGGCACTTGCATGATCTGGCCATTGGTGTGGCAGCGCGTGGCCGGGGTGTGGCCGGACGCCTGGTGGCACACCTGCTGGGTCAGGCGCGCCAGGCCGGCATTGAAGGCATCAGCCTGGTGGCGATACAAGGGGCCGAGACCTTCTGGTCACGCCATGGATTTACCGAGAAGGCGGAAAGGACGGCAGCATTCGATAGCTATGGCACGACTGCCGTCTGGATGACGTGCGCGTTGACGGAAACAGGCTTATGAATATCCAGAACTGGTTGCAACGCATTACGCTGCGACATCTGATGTTATTGCTGGCCATAGCCAGTACGTTGATTGTGTTTTCCAATACGCTCTACGCCAGTTTTCTGGTGCAACGCAACCAGTTGATTTCAGCTACCCTGGAAGCTAACCAGGCTTATGCAAGCAAGCTGGCAAGCAGCACTGATATGTTTTTGCGTATGGCGCAGCAGCAACTGGCCTACGCCAGCACACTGGTGCGCGACCGGATGTCGGATACGGACTTTCTGCAGGCGGAGGTAGACCGTCTTCGCAGTCAAACCAACAGCTTCAACTCCGTGGGTGTGGTGGACGCGCTGGGACGTGTACTTGCTATTTCTCCAGAGTCTCTGGAGCTTAAAGGAAAAATAGTCGTGAGTCCGGGTACATTGCTGGCTCGCCGCGAGCAGCGTGCCCTGATTACCGACCCCTATATGTCGGCGGTTGGCAATCTTGTCATCAACCTTATCTATCCGATACATGGTGAGCATGGACGCTACCTGGGTTTTATCGGTGGCACTATCCGGCTCAAGGAAAAGAATATTCTGCATGAGTTGCTAGGTGGTCCATCTAATAATTCATCTTATTTGTATGTTGTTGATCATGGCGGCCGGATTATTTATCACGCCGACCAGGAGCGGGTCGGCGAGCAGGCTGAGGACAATCCTGTCGTGTCGGCGGTGACCCAGGGACTGGAAGGGGCCCAGACTGTGACCAATAGCCATGATGAGAAATTACTGGCTGGCTATGCCCATATAGATGCTGCTCGCTGGGGCGTAGTGGCACAGCAGCCCGTCGACTCAACCTTGACGAACCTGGGGGGACTGATGCTGGATGTGCTGCTGTATTCGATTCCCCCCGTGTTGGTGACAATGCTGCTGGCTTGGTGGTTGGCTCGCGTGATTTCACGCCCCCTGTGGCGTCTGGCTAATCAGGCACAGCGCGAAGATGATACCGAAAGCGCAATTGACCGTATTCGCAATATATATGCTTGGTATTTCGAAGCGGCACAGATGCGCAAGGCGTTGCTCAAGGGCATGAGCTATCTTCAGCGGCGTATTGGCAAACTGAACCTGGATGCACAGACAGATTCCATGACGGGGCTGCTCAATCGCAGGGCCCGGGAAGAGATACTGGCGCATTGGCAGGACAGTGAACAGAGCTTTGCGGTCGTTGTCCTCGATATTGATCATTTCAAGCGTGTCAATGATACCTATGGACATGATGTGGGCGATCATGTGATCGTACAGTTGGCGCAGATCATGCGCGCCAGTTCACGCGGTCAGGATCGACTGTTCAGACTGGGCGGGGAAGAGTTCCAGATCCTGTTGCCGGATACGAGTCAGGATATTGCTCAGCAGGTGGCGGAACGGTTGCGCCAGGCGGTCGTATCGTATGTGTTTCCCGACGTGGGTGAGTTGACGATCTCGCTGGGGGTGGCGCATTTTCCCGGTACGGCCGAAGATGTCGCGCTGGTGATGAAGCAGGCCGATCAGGCCCTCTACGCCGCCAAGTCTCAGGGACGCAATCAGGTGGTCAGCGTGCAGCCACAGGCCTGAACGATGCGCTGCGGCATGACAGTCGTGCCATGGAGGCTTATATTGAAGCGTCACATGTCACTCCAGGAGACACTCATGAAAGCGCTTGTATATCAGGGCCCCGGGCAAAAAGACTGGCAGGACAAGCCGGCACCGTCCGTGCTCAAGCCGACCGATGCCATCGTACGCATCACACGCACCACGATTTGCGGGACAGATCTGCACATTCTCAAGGGCGATGTGCCGGCCGTCGAACCCGGCCGGACGCTGGGACATGAAGGCGTCGGCGTTGTCGAAGAAGTGGGTGCGGCAGTGCGCAACTTCAAGAAGGGTGATCGGGTACTGATCTCATGCGTGACATCGTGCGGCAGTTGCCCCAATTGCAAGCGTCAGCTCTATTCGCATTGCGCCGATGGCGGCTGGATACTGGGGCACCTGATCGACGGTACGCAGGCCGAGCAGGTGCGTATTCCACATGCCGACAACAGCCTGTACCCGATTCCGGAGGGGGCGGATGAAGAGGCCCTCGTGATGTTGAGCGACATTTTGCCTACAGGTTTTGAGATCGGCGTGTTGGCCGGACAGGTCAAGCCGGGCGATACGGTTGCGATCGTCGGCGCGGGACCGGTGGGCATGGCAGCGCTGCTGACGGCGCAGTTCTATTCGCCAGGGCGCCTGATCATGCTCGATGCCGATCCCAACCGGCTTGAGGCTGCCTTGCAATTCGGCGCGACCGATGTCATCGATGTGACGCGAGTCAATGCCGTTGAGCAGCTCATGGCCATGACGGATGGCGTGGGTGTAGACGTGGCCATCGAAGCGGTGGGTATTCCGGCGACGTTCGATGTCTGCCAGCAGGCCATTGCGCCGGGAGGCCGGGTGGCCAATGTTGGCGTACATGGCAAGAGCGTCGAACTGCATCTGGAAAAACTCTGGATCCAGAACATCACGATCTCGACCGGGCTGGTCAATACCAATACCACGCCCATGCTGATGAAAACCGTACAGTCGGGTCGCATCGAGCCGGCCAAGTTGATCACGCACCGCTTCAGGCTCGCCGATATCCTCAAAGCGTATGAGGTGTTCGGCAATGCCGCCAAGGAAAAGGCCATGAAGGTGATCCTGGCAGCCGACTGACCGCCGGGGCTGTCGCTGCTCAGGCTTTTTTCAGGAAGCAGGCCTTGAGCAGCACGCCAGTGCCATCTACCTTGGCATCGATTTCATGGTCACCGTCCACGATGCGGATGCCCTTGATCTTGGTGCCTTTCTTGATGGTGCTCGAAGAGCCCTTGAGCTTGAGATCCTTGGTCAGAATGACGCTGTCACCATCGGCCAGCGGGTTGCCGTTGCTGTCGAGCACGCTGCGCGGTGCGTCGGCTGCCGACGTTGCGGCAGGTTCGCTGCTGGCCGCATCGGCATTCCATTCATGGGCACAATGCGGGCAGACATACAGATCGCCGTCCTGGTAGGTGTCGTTTTCGGCACACTGCGGACAGGCGGGAAGATTGAACAGGGACATGGGGCCAGCCTTGCCGGATAGGCATTGAAAAGACACCGATGATACTCGATAGGGGATAATCGGACTTTTTGCAGGGAGCTGTGATGTCAGGCGCGCCAATTCTCGTTCTGTATACCGGCGGTACCATCGGCATGGTGCCGGGGGACGGGGGGTATGTGCCGGCATCAGGCTTCGATCGTCTGATGTCGGCGCGTCAGGCGCAACTTGCACCGGATGTTCGTGATGGTTTGCCGCGCTGGCGCTATCAGGCCATCGAGCCGCCGATCGACAGTGCCAATATGTCGCAGGCGCATTGGCGGCGGATGCACGAAGCCATCGTGGCGGCTGTGGATGAAGGCGTGGCGGGGGTGCTGGTGCTGCATGGCACCGATACCCTGGCCTATACGGCTGCGGCCCTGGCTTTCCTGTTGGCGGATGCACCCATACCCGTGGTTTTGACTGGCTCCATGCAACCGGGGTGTGAATCTCCGACCGATGCCTGGGACAATCTGTTCGGCGCGTTGGCACTCTGGCAGCAGCCGTTGTCTGCAGGCGTGCATGTCTGGTTCAGCGGCCAGCGTTTGGATGGCGTGCGGGCTACCAAGTTTCACAGCGAACGCCTGGATGCCTTCCAGGTAGTGGCCCGGCCGCAGTCCGGATCATTGCCCAGGGCAGATATTCCCGAAGTACTGTGTTACCGCCAGCCATGCCGCGAGGTGCCGCTGGCAGTCCTGCCGTTCTATCCCGGGTTGCAGGCTGCGCAGGTCGGCACCTTGCTGGCAACCGGCGTACGGGGCATGGTGCTGGAGTGCTATGGAACCGGAACAGGGCCGTCCGACGATCCCGCCATGCTCGAAACGCTGCAGCAGGCGCATGCGCAGGGCGTCGTGCTGGTGGCCATCAGCCAATGTCCGGCGGGAGCCATCGAATCGGGCGTTTATGCCGCAGGTGATCGGTTGTTCAGGACGGGACTGGTCAATGGCGGGGCGATGACTCGCGAAGCAGCGCTCGGCAAGCTGTTTGCCTTGCTGGGACGCGGGCTCTCCGCGGGGGAGGCCCGTCACTGGATGCAGCAGAACCTCTGTGGCGAGCAGGGGGGCGGAGTCTGTTGAGACTCAATGACAGCGTGTACAGGCTGATGCCGTTCACTCGCTTGCGTGAACGGCATTTTTTCTGACAGTCCCTGTGCCTGCTGTGATCAGGACTCTGCCGGCGGCGCGTGACGGGGTTCGTGCTGGTCGGGACCACCGTGGCGGCGCGTTTGCCGTTCATCCCATTGCTGGCGCTGCTCCGGTGTCAGCACGGCTCGCACTTGCTGGTCGGTCCTGAGTCGCAGCACTTCGCTGCGTGCAATGGCCTGAGCCAGGCTGGTGCTGAGTTGTTCGGCCTGCTTTTCGTCGAAACGGTCGGCCTTGCCTAGTTCGTGCAGTGCCCGGCGGGCATCGCGGATGGCAAGATGCGCATTGCGCATGTCGGGGACGCTGGCGTGGCGGATAGCGAAGATGCGATCTTCCTGTTCGCGGCTGAGATCCAGTCCGCGCATGCCATGCAGCGGGCGTTCCCCTTGTATGCCGGCGTGTGCCATGAGATGCGGCGTGGATGCGCCATGTGCTTCGTGGCGGCCGCGCTCCTGCCCGGGGGCCGGCGGCTGTGCCAGTGCGGCATGTGACGCCAGGGCCAGCACGGCAGCACTGCCGAGCAGGCGGAAGGAGCGGGAAAGGTTGCGGGTCGATTGCATGGCGGAACTCCTGTGCAGTGAATGGGTGAGACTGCAGTCTAGGCGTCAACCTTGCAGGAATCGTGGGCCGAATATGGAGAAACGGTGAACTGTGGCACAATCGGCCGTAGCCATGCGCCATGTCGCGCATGCCACCGGGCAGTTCGGTATGGCGGACGCCCAATACGGACAAGACGAGGGGGCAGTCATGACATCGCACATCATTCCGGCCGCGAAAGAACCCATTCTCACCATCGTCAACTTCTGGAAGGAAGCCGGTCCCGAGCGCTGGTTTTCCAAGGACGAGGCTTTCGACCAGGATTTTTCCAGCCGTTTCATGCAGGCGCATCTTGCGGCCGCGCGTCGCCGGCATGAGGCATGGGCCTCGGATCCGGATGGCCTGCTGGCGCTGATGATCCTGCTCGATCAGTTTCCTCGCAATGCGTTCCGGGATACCGGCCATATGTTTGCCACCGACGGGCTGGCATTGCATTATGCACGCGCCGGTGTCGATAATGGCCTGGACCAGCAGGTGCCGGTCAGCCTGAGACTGTTCGTCTATCTGCCGTTCATGCACGCCGAGAGCCTGGCCGATCAGATGCGCTGTGTCGAACTCTGTCGCCTGCTGGGGCGTTCCGAGGATTATGCCGAAGAACACCTGGATATCATCCGGCGCTTTGGCCGTTTTCCCCATCGCAATGTCGCCCTGGGGCGTACGACCACGGCAGAAGAACAGGCGTTCCTGGACGCGGGTGGCTTTGCCGGCTAGGCGTGCCGCAGGTGCTGCCCGTAGCGGCGTGCGGCCCGGTTGGCCAGCCATTCCAGCGATGCGCAGAAAATGTAGTACATCAGTGCCACGAACAGGAATATCTCGGTGGGGTAGACCATTTCACGGTTGCTGACCTGTGTTGCCACGAATGACAGCTCTGCCACGCCGATCACGTAGGCTAGCGAAGTGTCCTTGATCAGGGCGATCCACTGGTTGATGAACGAAGGCAGCATGATGGGCAGTGCCTGGGGCAGGATGATGTTGCGCATTCCTTGCCAGGGGCGCATGCCCAGCGCCTGGGCTGCCTGCATCTGGCCGGTCGGCAGGCTGCGGATGCCGGCATGCACGGCGTGGGCCAGGTAGGCACCGCCGATCAGCGACAGCGCGCAGACCACCGTGGCGAGGCCGGGCGCATCGATACCGAAGACAATCGGCAGCAGGAAGTAAGTCCAGAAGATCAGCATGATTACCGGGATGGCCCGGAAAAAGCCGAGTACCGTCAACAGCAGCGTGTGTGCTGCCCCGCGAGTCATGGCCAGGGCAATGCCCAGCACCAGACCGAGGGCGGCCGAGGCCAGTGCCGACAGGATGCTCAGGATCAGTGTCAGTGCGGCACCACCCAGTGGGCCGTAGGGATAGGCACCGATCAGGAAATAGAGCAGGTTGTTGGAGATGACGGAGAAATCCATGGACTGGGCCTTTTACACCGAAAGACGCTTGGCGCAGTCTTTAGGCACGTTGGCATGAGGGCAGCGCGATCGGTACAGACGAATCATCCCTGCCCCATGTGTACGGCCAGCCGGTGTCGCTGCAGCCACTGGACGCCGACTTCGATCAGCACGACCAGGGCGACATACAGTAACGTGGCGATGCCGAATGACTGAAACGTGCGGAAAGTCTCGGTTTCTACCTGGCGCGAGGCATAGGAAAGTTCGGCCAGCCCGATCGCCATGGCCAGCGAGGTATTCTTGACCGTATTCATGTATTGGCCTGCGAGTGCCGGCAGGGCATTGCGCACGGCCTGGGGCATGACAATCCAGCGCCAGACCTGCAGGGGGCGCATGCCGACCGAGGCGGCTGCTGCCCATTGTCCTGGCGGTACGCCGCGCACACCTGCACGAAACTCTTCTGCGATGAATGCCGCCGTATACAACGTCAGCCCCCAGATGGCGGCCAGCATTTCAAAGGTTGGCCAGCGGATGTCGAACAGGGTCAGCGACCAGACGTGGGGCATGTTCAGCCATTGCACCAGCCGGGCGGGCATCAGGGCCGACACGCCGAAGTACCAGAAAAACAGTTGCACCAGCAGCGGGGTGTTGCGAAACACGCTGAGATACGCGCGCGCCGGCCAGGCCAGCGCGGCACGGCCGGAGAGCCGCGCCAGGCAGACCAGGAAACCCAGCAGGGTGGAGCACAGCGCCACGATGGCAGACAGCAATACCGTGACGCCGAAGCCCTGAATCAGCCAGCCGAGATACTTGGGGGCCAGCCAGAAATCGGGGGGCATTTACTGCTTGTCGCCGATCTTGTAGATACGTGCCAGCGGCGTCTTGGTGTCGGGACCGAACCAGGCATCGTAGATCTGCTGGGCACGGCCACTGGACTCCAGCTCGACCAGAGTTTCGTCCACGAAGGACTTGAGCGCGGTCTCTCCCTTGGGGATGCCGATGCCGATCAGATCGTCGGAGATCGAGAAGGCCGGGATCTCGTAGTTTTCCTTGTCGGGCACGTTGGCCAGCAGGCCGATCAGCTTGGGGCCGTCCTGGGTGATGGCCTGCACATTGCCATTGCGCAGTGCCGTAAAGGCGAATGGTGTGTCATCGTAGGCCACCAGTGTGGCACCAGGGTAGTTTTCACGCAGCACGATTTCGTTGACGGTGCCTTTGTCGACGCCGATACGCAGGCTGTTCAACTGATCGGGCGAGCTGAGCACCCCTTTTTTGGCAACGAATTGCTGGCCGGAGGCGAAGTAGGGAATACTGAAATCGACCTGCTTGGCGCGTTCTTCGGTGATGGTGAAATTGGCCAGAACCAGATCGACCTTCCTGGATGTCAGCAGCGGCACGCGATTGGCCGGGTTGGTTGGCAGGATTTCGAGTCGTACGCCCAGCTTGTCGGCCAGTGCCTTGGCATAGTCCACGTCCAGTCCGACGATCTGGCGGGTCTGCTGGTCCACATAGCCGAACGGCGGGTTGCTGTCGAAGGCGGCGACCTTGAGGACGCCGGCCTGCTTGATATCGTCCAGGCGATCTGCATGAGCCAGGCCAGAGAACAGTGCCAGGGTCAGCGTGGCGGCAAGTGTCAGATGCTTCTTCATGATGGTTCTGATCCAGAGAAATGGTTGAAATAGGGTGCGCAGAGTGTGTGCGCATGGAAGGTATTTCAGCATGCTGACCTGCCCTTCAGAAATACCAAAAACTTGGCTTTATATTTCTTTTTCGTATTTATATTGGATTAAATATATTGATTTTTGTCTAAACAAATAGAGGGATTGTCTGGCAGGCCGGAATCTCGTCAGGTACACTTGCGCCATCAATAAATAGAAATAGAAGTCATCCTCTTTTGCATCAAAAAGCATGCTTGCCGCGTAGATCGGCAGTTGGGAGACTCCATTGCAATGAACAAGACCCTTTCTTTCCGGAATCATCTGGCGACCAGCCATCGGCAACTCAGCCAGGAGCATCTTGCGCTGGTGCGTCAGTACGCTCAGGTCCAGCGTCGCTGCAGCGACCTGTTGCAGGCTCAGGCTGCAGAGATCGCCCGCCTGCAGGCCGAGCAGATGCGGTTGCATGCGCGCCTGGTGATCCGTGACACGGCCTTGATGTGGGCGCAGCAGGACATGGCGTCGATGCAGGACATGCATCCGGGACTGGAACGCCGTCGTACGCTGCTGCGCAGGATTGGCGATCTGATGCAGCAGGTGCAGCACCTGGTGCGTGAGCGTAACCTGCGCCGGATGGGGCAGGGGTATGCCGCCGTTGCGGCACCAGATATGTCGTCTTTCGAAGCTGCCGTTCCTGCCGCTCCCCAGGCGTCTGCGCAGAGACAGGTTGAATGTGATCCATCCGGTCTGGAAGATGAGGCCTCAATGGTGTCCGAGGCGGGGACGTCACACCGGTTGGTCGCCGAGAGTCGCGACCTGCATGACGAGCACCTGTTCATCGAAAGCCTGGCAGCGGCCGATATGGTCATTTGCCAGACCGGATGCGTCAGTCAGGGTGACTACTGGCGGGTGCAGGACCATTGCCGCCGTACCGGCAAGATGTGCGTCATGATCGAAAGTGGCAAGCCTATTCACGTACTGAGAAAAGAGGCCGAAATAGAGTAAATTAAGGCCCATGAAAGTCGCTCTGGGCCAGTTTGCCGTCTCTTCCGATGTCGATGTCAATATTGCCACCTGCCGAACGCTGATTCGGCAGGCGCAGGCGCGTGGCGCGGATCTTCTGGTATTGCCAGAAGGAGTACTGGCGCGCGATATCGCTGATCCCGACATGGTACTCAAGGCGGCGCAGCCGCTGGATGGGCCTTTTATCGAGGCCTTGTTGCCGGAAACCTGCAACGGGCCGGTCGTGATGTTGTGCATCCATGTTCCCGTGCCGGATCACGCCAAGGTGTCGAATGTGCTGGTGGTGCTGCGCGATGGTGCAGTCGTGGCGCAATATCGCAAGCTGCATCTGTACGATGCGTTCTCGGTGCAGGAGTCGCGACATGTCGAGCCGGGCGACAGCGTGCCGCCACTGCTCGAGATCGCCGGCTTCAAGGTCGGGCTGATGACCTGCTACGATCTGCGCTTTCCTGAGCTGGCCCGACGACTTGCCCTGGACGGTGCCGATGTGCTGGTGGCACCCTCTGCCTGGTTGCGCGGACCGCTCAAGGAGGATCACTGGGATCTGGTCACGCGTGCGCGGGCGCTCGACAACACCGTCTATCTGGTGGCGGCCGATGAGTGCGGCCCGCGCAATATCGGCAAGAGTATCGTGGTCGATCCGTTGGGTGTGCCCGTGGTGCAGGCGGCGGAAGGGCCTGCACTGCTCTTTGCAGAACTGACTGCCGAACGCCTGGCTCAGGCGCGTGCCAGTCTGCCGGTGCTGCAGAACAGGCGCTTTGTTCGACCTGAATTGTCGGGACGAACATGAACAGGGCTGGCATGATTGAATGCCATATCTCCTGCATCAAAAGTGTTTAATAAATATTAAATATTACGAAATAAAATATCTGTCGTATTCTATTGATAAATGACAAGTCGCCCTCGGTGACAGGACAGCGCGCTGCTGTCTACAGCATGGGGCAGGAACGGGAATATGGGGCATATGGGCAGTATGCCGATACTGGATGAACTGGCTGACACGCTGCAGATGAAACCGGATAGCCTCAGGGCGCATCTGGGCATCAGCGAGGATGAGGCGAACCTGCAGGCCCTTGGCCGTCTGCAGAAACTGCTTGTGGAAGTCAGTTCCCCCCTGCTGGGCAGGATCGTGCGCCAGGGCATCCTGGGGCTGGATGCGGCAGCGGGGCCGGATGCGTATGGCTATGACGAGTCGATGCGGCTGGCCTCGCTGGTCTATCGCAACAGCAAGGAAGGCATGTTGGTGACTGACGCTCGCGGTGTCATCATCGATGTGAACCCGGCCTTCGAGGCGCTGCGAGGCTTCAGTGCTGCCGAAGCGGTCGGGCAGCATGTGCGTACCTTGAACTCCTCGCGCCACAGTGCCGAATTCTATCGCGCTGTATGGGGGCGGGTGCTGCGCAGCGGCAGCTGGCAAGGCGAACACTGGGGGCAGCACAGCGACGGCAGCGTGTTTCCGGAATGGCTCAGCATCAATACCATCTACGATGATGAAGGCGAGGCCCATCGTCGTGTCATCATTTTCTCGAATATCTCTCAGATCAAGCAGGCAGAGGCCATTATCTGGCGACAGGCCAACTTTGATCTTTTGACCGGGCTGCCCAACCGCCAATTGTTCATGGATCGCCTGGAGCGCAGCATTACGCGTGCGCATCGCAACCAGCGCAAGCTGGCGATTCTGTTTCTTGACCTGGATAGATTCAAGGAGATCAACGATACCCTGGGGCATGCCATGGGGGATACCTTGCTCAAGGAAGTGGGCAAACGTTTGCAGGGCTGTGTGCGCAGTACCGATACGGTGGCTCGCCTGGGCGGCGATGAGTTCACGGTGATTCTTGATGATCTGCATCATTTTGGCGATGTCGGACGGGTTACGGAGGAAATCCTCCGCAAAATGGCCGAACCGTTCGCGCTTGATTCCGATACGGTCTTTATCTCGACCAGCATCGGCGTGACCTATTATCCCGATGATGGCGAATTGATCGATGATCTGTTGAACTATGCCGATCAGGCCATGTATGTCGCCAAGAATCAGGGGCGCAATCGCTATGCTCGTTTCGACCCCTGTATGCAGGAGGCGGCCCAGACCCGAATGCGGCTGCTCAATGACATGCATCTGGCCTTGCCTGCAGGCGAGTTTTCACTGGTCTACCAGCCTATCGTTGATCTGGGTTCTGCTCGTATCGTCAAAGCCGAGGCGCTGCTGCGCTGGCAGCATCCGACTCGGGGACTGATCCTGCCGGGGGATTTCATCCCGCTGGCCGAGGAGAGCGGCATGATCCTCGAAATCGGTGAGTGGGTGTTTCGCCAGGCGGCGCAACAGATTCAGCGCTGGCGTGAGCGATACGATCCGACGCTGCAGGTCAGCATCAATGCCTCGCCCATGCAGTTCCGTGCCGACGGTATCGATTTGCAGGACTGGCTCGATTGCCTGGCGGCAGCGGGTACCACCTCGGATGGCATCACCCTTGAGATTACGGAAGGTGTCCTGCTGGATCAGGGCGAAGACGTTTTGGCCCGGCTGGAAGCTTTTCGTTCCGCTGGCATGCGGATTGCGCTGGATGATTTTGGCGTTGGCTATTCTTCGCTGTCATATCTGCGCAAGTTCGACATCGATTATCTCAAGATTGACCGTTCTTTCGTTTCCAGCCTGACCGAGACGTCCAATGACCTGGCGGTCTGCGAGGCCATCATCATGATGGCCCACAAGCTGGGCCTGGAAGTCATTGCCGAAGGCATAGAGACAGCGCAGCAGCGCGCCTTGCTGGCGGATATCGGCTGTGATCTGGGGCAGGGCTATCTGTTTGCCCGACCACTGGCCGCAGAGGCGTTCGAAGACCTGTTGCGGGCGGCCGGTTGAACAATCCGGACTTGGACTATAGTACGCCCTCCGCACGTCGTGCATCCTGTTTCGAGCCATCTTGACTGCCCCTGTTTTGACACCTGCCGTGTCGGCGTCGTCACGCGCGCCCCAGCTTGCCTTGATCCTGATTACCATGATCTGGGGCGGTACGTTCCTGGTGGTGCAATACGCCCTGAGCTTCAGTACTCCGATGTTTTTCGTCGGCTGTCGCTTCGCAGCCGCTGCGCTGGCTTTGACACTGGTTTCCGGTCGTGCGCTACGCGGCATGACGGGTCACGACCTGATCGCCGGTGCAGTGATCGGTGTGGCGATCGCGCTGGGCTATGGTGCCCAGACCATGGGGCTGCAGTACATCACCAGCAGTGAGTCGGCCTTCCTGACGGCCCTGTATGTGCCCATCGTGCCTTTGCTGCAATGGGCCGTGTGGCGGCAGGCACCGCGACTGGCAACCTGGGCGGGCATCGTGCTGGCCTTCGTCGGCCTGGTGCTGCTGACCGGCAATGGTGCCGGGGCCATTACCCTGAACCAGGGACAGGCTCTCACAGTATTCAGCGCGTTTGCAATCGCAGCCGAGGTGTTGCTGATTGGTCTGTTTGCCGGCCGTGTCGATACGCGGCGTGTCACGGTGGTACAACTGGCTGTGGCGTCGCTGGTGGCCTTTGCCCTGATGCCAATGGCAGGCGAGACGTCGGCACCGGCATTTTCGTGGATGCTGGTCGTGCTGGCAGGAGGCCTGGGGCTGGCCAGTGCGCTGATTCAATTGACGATGAACTGGGCGCAGCGTTCGCTGGATCCCTCCCGGGCCACCATTATCTATGCCGGCGAGCCTGTATGGGCGGGCGTGGCCGGTCGTATTGCCGGCGAGCGACTGCCTGCCATGGCGTTGCTGGGTGGCGCACTGGTGGTACTGGGAGTGATCGTGAGCGAGTTCAAGCTGCGGAAAGGCCGGCGCGGGCAAGGCACTGCCGGTTAGTCGCCGAGCGAGGGCCTGACGGTTTGTTTGTATTGAATCATGCAGTGATAGAATCTCATTCCCAATAATATTTTTATTATTTGATCGAGAATGCCATGTCACGCGATGCCATGCGGCAGGATGTGATACACGACCTGTATCGCGATCATCATTCCTGGCTGGTACGCCTGTTGCGCCGCAAGGCTGGCTGCGCCGGCCATGCCGATGATCTGGCCCAGGATACGTTTGTCAGGATCCTGGGCAAACCCGACCTCGAGCGCATACGACAGGCGCGTGCCTATCTGGCGACCATCGCGCATGGTGTCGTCGTGGATCATATCCGGCGCAGCGAACTGGAGCGGGCCTGGGCCGAGACCTTGGCAGCCTTGCCACGCGATACGGTGCCTTCGGTGGAAGATCAGGCGATTGTGCTGGAAACCCTGGCGCAGATTGCTGTCTTGCTGGACGGATTGCATGTTCGCGCACGACGGGCCTTTCTGCTGCATCGCCTGGAAGGCCTGAGCTATGCGCAGATCGCCAGCGAGCTGAGGGTATCGGTCAGCTCGGTCGAAAAATACATGATGGCGGCGTTGCGACATTGCTGCCGCGCGGCTGGCCTGCTCGGGCGTTGATTGTGCAGGATATGGGCAACGACAGGCGCATGGTTCATGCTGTGGCAGCGAGGACAGGTGGGAGTGGTGGAGGCTCACCGCAGGCCCTGGAGGAGGCGATTGCCTGGATGGTCAGGCTGCAGTCGCACGATGATGACACCACGCGCACCGGCTGTGCGCAGTGGCGCGCTGCCGATCCCGAGCATGAGCAGGCCTGGCTGCAGTTGTCGGATCTGACGGATCAATGGCCGGTGCTGCCTGCGATGCCGGCAGGTATCGCGAGTGCTGCCGTGGATCTCGCTCTGGCCCGCAAGCAACGCCGGCACGCCTTCAAGCTGCTGGGGTTGACCGGCATCGGCATCGGTGCCTGGTTGACAGTCCGACAGACGGCAGATTGGCGTCATTGGCGGGCAGACCATACGGCTTCAAGAGGGGAGCGGCGGCGTATCGTGCTGGAGGATGGCACGCAACTGTTCCTCAATACCGCCACGTCGGTGGCGCTCGATTTTCGGCCCGATAGCCGCCGTATTCTGTTGCAGGAAGGGGAAATCTACCTGGAAACGGGCTCTGATGCGGGGCAGTCTGGCTATCGTCCCTTGAGCGTCCGGAGCCGGTCTGGAGAGTTCGTGGCCCTGGGGACCCGCTTTCTGGTGCGCCAGGAGCCGAACTTCGCATTGCTGCAGGTTGACGAAGGGCGGGTTGCGCTGAATGGGCATGTACATGCGGATGGTACGCCCCTGATTGCCCACCCGGGGCAGCGCTATCGTGTATCGGCCCAGGGGGCGCGGGTCGTGTCCGATGCCGAGGCCAAGACACTGGCGCTGGCTGGCTGGATAGACGGGGTCCTCGAAGTGCATGACATGCGGCTGGCGGATTTCGTCGATGAAGCCGAACGCTATCGTCGTGGCTGGATCAGTTGCGATCCTGCTGTGGCCGAATGGCGGTTGTCGGGCGTGTTTCGGCTGGATGACATGGACGAAGTGTTGCGCTCCCTGCAGCGGACCCTGCCGATCCGGATTGAAGTGCGCTGGGGGTATTGGGTACGCATTCATCCAAAGGGATAAAACCCGATCAACTGCGCTGAAAATAATTATTACAAACAAACATTGAGGGACTTGGATTTTCATTCGGCAAATGGGCAGGACAAACCATTGCAATCCATTGGAGTTGAAGCATGCCGAATGAAAGAAAGCCCCACCAGATGCACCGGGTGTCTGGCCTGTCCCTGACAATACAGGCAGCGCTGGCCGGACTGCTGGCGATGGGCAGTACGCTGGTTCACGAGAATGCGCATGCCCAGGCCGGCATGACCGGGCAGCCTATGGAACGTGATGGGCTGGATGCTCGCAGCGCTTCGCAGCACTACGACCTGCCTGCCGGGGCGCTGGCGGATGCGTTGGCCCGGTTCGCCCGGGCGGCAGGCATTACGCTGTCGTTTGATCCTGCGCTCGTGGCAGGGCAGCATGCGCCGGCACTGAACGGGACTTACGGCACGGACCAGGCGCTGGCCGAATTGATGCGCGATAGCCCGGTCGAAGCGGTCAGAACCGGTGACCGGGGCTATTCCCTGCGCAGTCGGCCGATGCCGACCCAGCGACTGGAGACGGTCACGGTACGAGGGACCACCGACAGCACGACCGAAGGCAGCGGCAGCTATACAGCCTCCGGCCCGACGACTGCCGCTACTGGCCTGGACCTGACGCTGCGCCAGACCCCGCAATCGGTGACGATCATGACGCGTCAGCGCATGGATGACTTCAAGCTGGAAAACCTCACGGACGTCATGACGCAAACGCCAGGTGTCAGCGTGACTCGGATGGGCAGCTATATCGAGTATGGTGCCCGAGGTTCTGCCGTGAACCTGCAAACTGAAGGCAGCCGTCAGAACTCATCCGGATATACCTATTTCGGTGGCACCAACTATACGCAGGACGATCTGGCCGATATAGACCGTGTCGAGGTCCTGAAAGGCTCGGCGGGGCTGTTGACCGGGTATGGCAATCCCGGGGCAACAGTCAATATGATACGCAAGCGTCCCACGCATGATTTCCAGGCGTCGGGCAGTGTGAGTGCAGGTCAGTGGGACAATTATCGTGCCAGCGTGGATGTCAGCGGTCCTTTGAACCAGGCAGCTACCTTGCGCGGCCGTGCCGTGGCGCTGGCTTCGCGCGCCCATGGTTTCATGGATGGCGAGAAGACCGATGGCCATTTGTTGTTCGGCACGCTGGAGGCCGACCTGGGCGAGAGTACGACGCTGGCGGCAGGTGTGACTTACCGCAAGCGCAAAGTCAGTGGCCTGGCCATGTATGAATCCATCACCCTGTACGACTCGGCAGGCAATTTCCAGGGCTGGAAACCGCGGTCATTCAATCCAGGGGCAAGCTGGGCAGGCTATGACCAGACTTCGATCAATGTGTTTTCCCGGTTGGAGCATCGCTTTGCCAATGGTTGGAGCGCCAAATTGCAAGCCTCCCATGAAAACATAGAAATGCCGGAACTGCGCCTGGGGGGATATCAGGACAGCTATGCGAATGCCACCCGATACCTGGATACGCTCAATGACAATACCAGTCTGATGTTCGATCTCAAGGGGCCGGTCGAGTTCCTGGGGCGTACGCATGAATTGCTGGTCGGTGCCGGTACATCGGAAATGCACTCCAGCTTCGGCTCCAACAAGTTCGGCGACAGCGACCATCGCAAGAAGCAACACTATGCCTATGGTGCCGGTCGTTTTTCCTTGCTGGATCCCTTGAATCTCATCCTGGGGATGCGTGTCACCGACTATGAGAGTACGGACAAAACCTTGTATGTCGAGGGGGGGAGCCAGACATTGAAAGACACCGGCGTGCTGACTCCCTACGCTGGCCTGGTGTTCGATGCCAGCGAGGATATTTCGCTGTACGCCAGCTATGCACGTATCTTCGAATCGCAAAGTGCCCAGGATGCCTCGGGCAACACGCTGGACCCCCGTGAGGGCGTGACCTACGAGATCGGTGCCAAGGGTGAATTCTTTGACAAGCGCCTGAATGCCAGCATCAGCCAGTTCTGGATGCGAACCGATAACGAAGCCGAGTCGACGGGACAGAAGACGCCCGGAGGTGCCAACGCCTATCGTGCTGTCAGTGGCGTCATGCGGCGTGGTTACGAACTGGAACTGTCAGGCGAGGTGTGGCCGGGTTGGCAGGTGCAGGGCAGCTACGTCATGAACAGCAGCACGCTTTCCACTGCCAGCAGTTCTCCAAAGCGACAGTTGAAGCTGGGCACCTCGTATCGTTTCGCGGGTGGATTGCTAGACGACCTGACCGTGGGCGCGGCAGCGCGCTGGCAGAGTGCGCGCGAAGCACACGCTGGCAACATCGGGATCGAACAGTCCGCGTATTGGGTCATGGACCTGATGGCGCGCTATCAGGTCAATCGGCAGTTGAGTCTGAGCGCCAATGTCAACAACGTGTTCGACAAAAAATATCTGGCCGGTATGAGCGCGTCCAGTTGGGAGGGCGTGGTCTATACCTGGGGCGCACCCAGGAGCGTGATGCTCAGTGCCCGCTATCAATTCTGACGAGAGACAAAGGAATATCATGCAAGCCTCTTTTTTCTTCATACGGCGTGCGTTGCGCATGGCCTGGGCATCCCTGGCCGTACTGGCTTGCCTGTCACCGGCAGCAGGCGCTGCCGGGGCAAGTGCACCGGCAGTTTCTCCGGAGCGCAGCATCGCAACGGCAGGAGTCGGGGCCACTGTCGAGCCTGTCCTGACGCAGGCGCTGGCACCGAATATCTACGAAGTGGTCTACAGCAGGGCGCTGGATGCCATATTCGTTGCCAGTGCAGGGACCTTCGGTGATGGCAAAGGCGGTGTGGTCTATCAACTGGATGGCGATACGCTGGCGATACAGCGCACGATCGAATTGCCGCTCAAGCCATTCGCCCTGAGCCTGGATGAGCGTGCCGGCGTGCTGTATGTGGGGCATTCCCTGGAAAGCACTGTGGTCGCACTGGATCTCGCGACTGGACTGGTGCGGGGCCAGGTTCAGTTGATCAGGCTGAATGCGGAGGGCGAGCCCATCCATACTCGGCAATTGCTGACCGATAGTGGTACCGGCACGCTTTTCGTGGGTGGCGTGGATCGGACAGGCATCATCTGGCAACTGGATGGCGAGACGCTGGCGGTACGCAAGGTGCGGCAGGCCCCCGATGGCAAAAGCATCGGTCTGGCCCTGGACAGCCGGCGTGGGCGGCTTTACAGCAGTGGAACTGCCTCTGTGGAGGTTATGGATGCCAGCCGGTTGCAGCGCGAGGCCTATTTCCGGGTGGGCAAGCGACATCAAGACGATGAACGTCAGCGGTACTTTGTCAATGTGGCTGTCGACGAGGCATCGGGGCGTGTATTTGCCAATGAGTCATCCAACAGCGAAGGGATCTTTGTTTTCGAAGGGGAAACTGGCAAGTTGCTGGATATCGTGCCAACGGGCGAGGGGCCTGTGGGCATCCGTTTGAATCCCGTGCGCAACGAAATCTACGTGGCGAACCGGGGGGCAGGCACGCTGAGTATCGTGGATGCTTCGACCTATCGGATCAAGCACAGTCTGCCTCTGCCGGTGCATCCGAATAGCCTGGCCATAGGCGCAGACGGCCAGGTGCTGTATGTCACTGTCAAGCAGCCTTTTGCCGCGCTGGGCATGACCGCACCTGTAGAACAGGTTGTGCGGATCGATCTGGACAGCCTGTGAGGCGGATGGCTGGTGCTTTCAGCTCGCCGGATTGAGCCGCGTATCGATGGCCAGCCGTTCCTGCTGGAGCAGGCGGTACTGGCCCCGGGCGCGATCCGGGTCAAAAATCAGGTTCCAACTCTGGCGGCTGGCGGCACTGGGCAGGGCGACAAAGGCATGCCGTGCCAGCAGCTCGGCACCATGGGCCTGCTGGCCGGCGCTCGGGATGCCCGGCAGCAGCCAGGTCGGGTTGGGCACGTCTTCCGGCAGGACGAGGTGGACCTGCGACGGATCCAGAATCTCCATGACGGTGGACACATGCGGGATCAGGTCCATGGCCCGGAATCCCTTGTGCACGGCCACTTCGATGATGGCGGTGGCCGCATCGAGCGAGCAGTAGACCGCCTTGGCACCCTTGGGGTTCCAGCGCCCGCCGACGCTGTAGGCACCTGTGCCGGAATCCCATTGGCCGGCACGCCCGGCATGATCGATGCGCCAGGCACGCAACGGGGTGTTCAGGAGCGGCGGAAACGGGGTCATGCGTAAACGCCCTGTTCCATCTGTTCGAGCAGCGTCCTGACCAGAGCTGCACCCTGCGGTGTGGACATCAGTTCAATGGGACGGTGTGAGTCCAGACCGATGGCTGGATATGAAAGCCACTGCTCGGCATCTTCGCGTGTTCCCAGCACGGTTTCGGCCTTGGCCAGAATATCTGCAAGGCTCCAGAGGCGGGCGCTGCGATCCGGATCGAGGGGCTTTTGCAGTTCGGCTTTGTCCGCCTTGATGCGCTGCCAGGTACGGGCAGACATGTTCAGCACTTTCATGCTCTCATCCAGTTGGATCTTGTTCAGCCCCGACACCAGGCGGATGGCCGTGGCGCGGGGAAATCCCGCGATGATGCGCTCGTGCAGTTCGATGGGCGTGCGGATGTGCAGGGTGTGAACGCCCAGCGCATTGACCACCGAGGCAAATGGCTCGTCGGCAGGTAGGGTTGCGGTTTTGGCCACGGTACACTCCTTCTGTCATATGGCTTTATTCTAGCGCCATATGGCAAAAAAAGACCATGAGGCATGTGCCTGGCCGGGTGTATCAATGCAGGCTTGTGCCGGCGTCGGCCATCAAGTGGCTGCCGGGCCGCAGGCGCGCCAGGCTGAATCGGGTAAACAGGGTGCGCCCACCCGGCATGAGGCTGATGCCGACCATGCCGACATCGTCTTCCTTGAAATACATGAAAGCGCCGGGATGACCGGCCGCAGACAGGAAACCGTGGTGCAGCCCGGTATCGGCATAGCGCAGTACCAATGGTACGCGGGTGACAGCATCCGGTCGCGTCATCATGTCCTTGCCGATGGTGTCGATCAGGTCGGGCAGGGCGGGGAAGGCGACAGGTTGGCTGCGGCGGATGAAATCGGTTTTTTCCGCCAGTTCGAAGAAAGCATTCCAGGCCTGTGAGAAATCGGCTGCGGTGCGTACGATATTGCACAGGTGGTTGGCGGTCTGTTGTGCATGCATGGAAATCGATCCTTGGCTGTGGTGAACGGGCCGCGCAAGTGGCGGACAGTTCATCGTAGGCAGGATCGACGGGCGGCTGAACCCATCCGGGACAAAATTGCGCGCCCTGTCTGATGGCTATTGATCAGGCGGCAGCCAGTCCCGGAAGCTGGGCAGATGCATGGATGATCGTATCCACCACTGGCGGCGTATCGGATCCCATTGTGCCCCTTTGTTCTTGGCGTCGGCCCGCTGCTCGAACGGCACATGCAGGTAGATGCGCGTATCGGCCTGTCGTGCGCGGTTTTCTTCCAGCATGGCCGTGGCCAGGGCACGCGCCTGCGACAGATCCATTTGCTGCAGGTAGGGGTGCTGGGCATCGTCGCTGACAAGCAGCAGCTGTGTCTGTGCGCGGGTGGCGGCGACGTACAGCAGGCGGCGCTCTTCTGCGGGTTGTGCCTGGGGACGGGGAAAGTGCAGACGTGACAGGCCCGGTACGATCACCACAGGCCACTCCTTGCCCTTGGCCGCAGCGATGGTGCAGAGTTGCAGCGGTGCCTGCTGACGGGGACTGCCCGCATGGCTGCGCAGGCGCTGCGACTGGCGCTGGGTCGAGGCGACTGTCTCCAGGAAGGCGGCCGCCGCCTGCTGGCTTTGCGCTGCATGTTCGACAAAGGCCTGGATCGAATGCTCGATGCCATCCGCCTGTTCCTGCTGCAGGTAATGACGCCGGGCATAGGCGGGCAGGTGCAGCAGGGTGCAGGCCTGGCGCAGCAGTTCGCCTGCGCTCTCCTGGTTGACCAGCGGACGGAGGTGTTCGACGGTGTGAGCGAGCCGGGCACGCCAGGGCGAGAGAGGCCGGCGGTGATCTGTGCCGGTGTAGTGGGTGTCGCCGGAAGACAGGCTGGGCACAGATATGATGCTGGCTGTGGGCGCGGCAGTGCCGTTCGTTTTGCGGGAGACGGGGTCACCAGTAGGTGTACTGGCTGGTTGCAGCGGTGGCGGGCGATTCAACTGGCCGCTGTAGAAGTAGCGGATCAGCTGTGGGTTGATCGCGATGTCGCGCGCGCTGGCCTGCCAGTCGTGCTCGGGCATGTCCACTTCGCAGAAGCGTCCGAGTGCCTGCAGGATGGGGAGTGCCTCGGCTGCCGTGGTAACACCGTGGAGTTGTTCGCATAACAGGGCCAGGATGCCGCGCAGGATCAGGATCTCATCGCGTTCGAAATAGCTGTCGAATCCGTTGACCTGATAAGGAATCTCCTGGCGGATCAGTTCGTTCTCGATGTCGATGCTGAGGTCGGGGCTGCGCAACAGGATGGCAAAACTGGCAAAACCGCTTTCACTACGCCGTTGGCGCAGTCCCTGCAGATAGTGCGCCAGGCCGTCTGCTTGGTCCTGATAGAGTCGTGCCTGCAGCAGTACGCTGACTTCCGTATCCTGGGTGCGCCAGGATTCGAAGGTTTTATGGGCCAGTTGGCCGGCGGCCAGTGCCAGGGTGGGGCCGCAGCGGAACGAGCGCGACAGCGGCATGGTGGTGCGACGCGCCTGGCCAAATGCGGCCAGGAAGGCGGGGCCCATGTAGTCGGGGTGAGCGCCGTGGCGGGTATGGATGACCTGGTCGGCATCGCCGGCCGCGATCAGTTGGCCACCGCCAGCGTGCAGGCGCTGCAGCAATTGCAGGTGCGCTTCGTTGATATCGTGCCATTCATCGGCAACGATCAGGTCGAAACGCGGCAGTTCGATGTAGTCGCAGCCTGCCAGCGTGGTGAGGCAGTCATAGACATAGTCCTGTGCGCTCTGGAATTCGTACAGTCCGACATCATGGCTGCGGGCGCGTTCGTATTCGCGCAGAATGGAAACCAGTCCTTCCGGCAGGTCTTCCTGGCGGGCAAACTCGCTGATCGACATGTCGTCCAGATGGCGCAGGCGCAGCGTGCCCTTGAGCCAGGTCAGCGTATCGAGGATATATTCCGCGTGCGTGTCGTTCAGGGTGAATTCGTAGTAGTCGCGATGGGCTCCGAGCGCAGCAGCATCCTCGATGGCCTGGTAGATCCAGGGGCGCAGTGCATCAAGCGAGGTCAGCCGACGAGTGTGTGCGCCGTCGATATAGCCGAGGCGCACCCAGGCGTCGAGCAGGCTGCGGGCGTATTCATCGTAGGTTCGCACGGTCACATCGGCGCGGGCGTGACCCGCCTGGGCCAGGTAATCCAGGAAAACCTGGCGGGCCGTGTCGGAAAACACCAGTGCCAGGATACGTCCGGGCGGCGTGCCTCGGCGCAGTCGCAGGGCTGCCGCGTGGGCAAGGGTGGTGCTCTTGCCGGAGCCGGCCACCGCCGAGACCAGGATGGCGGGGTCCCGCGCCTGCAGGATGGCACTTTGTTCGGGGGTCAGCGGCAGCGTGCTCATGGCAGCGGGGCGTGCGTACGCAGGTAGTCACGCTGGAGAATGTACATGCGCAGGGCGTTGCGGTAGCTGCCACCGCTGAAGAACTCTTCGATCAGCGTGCCTTCGTGCTGGAAACCGCACTTCTCGTAGGTATGGATGGCCTTTTTGTTGTCGGGATCGACGAACAGGTACACCTTGTTCAGGTTGAGCACCTGAAAGGCATAGTCGATGGCCAGGTTGGAGGCTCGGCCCGAATAGCCGCGTCCTTGCCACTGGGGGGCAACGATGATCTGGAACTCGCCGCTGCGGTGGATGTAGTTGAGTTCGACCAGTTCGACCAGACCGATGGGTTCGCTTTGGGCGTTTTCGCAGATGAAGCGGCGTTCGCGCTGGTCGTGGATGTGGCGGTCGTACAACTGCGACAGTTCGGAGAAGGTTTCGTAGGGCTCCTCAAACCAGTAGCGCATGATCTTGGCGTCGTTGTTCAGCTTGTGGACGAACTTGAGATCGGTGCGCTCCAGCGGGCGCAGTGCAAGCTGCACGGGAGCGTGGGTGTGGGTACGTTCGGTCATGGCGTGCGTGCCTTTGCAGGCTTCAGGCGATGGGTGGGGCGGGGTGGCTGGCCGGAGGCAGGCTGGCATCATCTGCAGCGGCCTGGTCGAGGTGGGAGGTATCGCTCCAGCCCAGGATATGCCAGCGTGTGCCGTCGATCCGGATGCGGTTGATGCCGGCATTGCGGATGACGGCGCTGCGTGGCGCATCGAACGGCTCGCCGTGGGCGTATTGCCAGACGACATTCAGTACGCCGCCGTGGGTCACGGTCAGCAGGGTGCCGCCGTCATGGCGCTGTGCCAGCAGGTGCAGGCTGTCGAGTACGCGCCGGGCGAATTCTGCCAGTGATTCGCCGCCCGGCAGTGGATCGTGGAGGCGGCGCTCGCGCCAGATGGCGGCTGCTTCGGGCTGTGTTTGCGCCATGGTGTCGATGGCCAGGCCTTCGAGCACGCCGAAACTGCGCTCGCGCAGCCCGGTTTCTGTAAGCAGCGGCAGATCCAGCACGGCACCGAGCGGCTGGGCGGTCTGGCGGGCACGTTGCAGGTCGCTGCTGTAAAGGCCGGCAAAACGGGGACGCTCGGGCAGTTCTGCCAGTCGCCGGGCCAGTTGATGGGCCTGGGCTTGGCCGTTGTCGTTGAGCGGGATGTCCTGTCCGCCCTGCAAACGGTGGGCGCGGTTCCAGTCGGTTTCGCCGTGGCGGATCAGCCAGATGTCGGTCATGCGGTGGTGCGGTCCAAGCAGTGATATCGGATGAGGATACACGGATTTCATGTTGCTATTTGCAAATGCCTTTTAAATTGTTCGCCTTGCGCCCTTTGCTGCCCAGAATCGGATCTTTGCACTCTGGAAACAAAGAGACATGGGCACCGAGCAGACTTTACCGATCCTTGATCTGAACGATTTCGTGCGGGGAGATGCAGGGCGGCGTGCCGCGTTTGTCAGCACGCTGCGTGATACGGCGCATGGCGTCGGTTTTTTCTATCTGCGCGGTTTCGGGCTGGATGAGGCACAGGCCCGCGCCCTGTTTGGCGTGTCGCGGGCGTTCTTCGAGCTGCCGCAGGCCGACAAGGATGCGCTGCGGATGAGCAATTCGCCGCACTTTCGCGGCTATACCCGAGAGGGCGACGAAATCACGCGGGGCCAGAAGGACTGGCGTGAACAGATCGATATCGGTGCCGAACGCGCCGTGCTGCCGCTCGGGCCGGACGACCCTGCCTGGAAGCGATTGCAGGGACCCAACCAGTGGCCGGACGGGTTGCCGGAATTCAGGCTGCGCGTACTCGATATCCAGGCGCACCTGACGCTGGCCGGTCAGCAGTTGCTGCGGGCGCTGGCATTGGCGCTGGGCCAACCGGTGGATCGCTTTGACGAGGCCTTTGCCGGGACGCCGGTGCAGCATATCAAGCTGATCCGCTACCCGGGGCAGGAGCAGGTCCGTTCTGCGCAGGGCGTTGGTGCGCACAAGGACTCGGGCTGCCTGACCTTCGTGCTGCAGGACGTGCAGCCAGGATTGCAGGTCTACTACCAGGACCGCTGGATCGATGCGCCGCCGTTGCCGGGCACGGTCGTGGTCAACCTGGGCGAGGTGCTGGAAATCCTCAGCAATGGCTATCTGAGGGCCACGCTGCATCGGGTCGTCAGCCCGCCTGCCGGTACGGACCGGCTGTCGCTGGCATTCTTCCTGAGTCCCAGGCTTGACGCCGCACTGCCTGAGTTGCCATTGCCGCCTGAACTGGCGCGGCAGGCACGGGGTGTCGAACGCGATCCGCGCAATGTGCTGGTGCCGCATACGGGCCTTAACCTGCTCAAGGGGCGGCTGCGTTCGCATGCGGATGTGGCACGGCGTTTCTATGCTGATGTGCTGGCGCGGGAAGGCATCGTTTTGCCCGAGGATGCGGGTGCCTACAACTGACTGACCATTGAAGGAGTACGACAGCATGACGACCGAGCAGCAGCAACACTGGAGGCTGGATACCATCGCCGTGCATGGCGGCTACCAGCCCGATCCGACCACACGTGCCGTGGCCGTGCCCATTTACCAGACCAGTTCCTTTGCATTCGACAGTGCGCAGCATGGTGCCGACCTGTTCGACCTGAATGTGGAAGGCTATATCTATTCGCGGATCGGCAATCCGACCAACGATGTGCTCGAGAAGCGCGTGACGGCCCTCGAAGGTGGGCTGGCCGGGCTGGCACTGGCGTCCGGGCAGGCGGCTGTTACCTATTCGATCCTGACCATCGCCGAGGCGGGTGACAACATTGTTTCTGCGGCTGCCTTGTACGGCGGTACCTACAATCTGTTCGCGCATACGCTGCCGCAATACGGCATCGAGACCCGCTTCGCGGATGCCCGCAAGCCCGAGGCCTTTGCAGCGCTGATCGATGACCGTACCAAGGCGATCTTCGTGGAGTCGATCGGCAATCCGCTGGGCAATATCGTGGATATCGCGGCCGTCGCGGAAGTGGCGCATGCGCATGGCCTGCCCCTGATTGTCGACAATACGGTACCGTCGCCCTATCTGCTGCGGCCCATCGAACATGGTGCCGATATCGTCGTGCATTCGCTCACCAAGTATCTTGGCGGGCATGGCAACAGTATCGGCGGCCTGATCGTCGATTCCGGCAAGTTTCCCTGGGCCGAGCACAAGGCGCGCTTTCGGCGGTTGAACGAGCCTGATGTCAGCTATCACGGCCTGGTCTATACGGAGGCTCTTGGGGCGGCGGCCTACATCGGGCGGGCGCGTGTGGTCCCCCTGCGCAATACCGGAGCGGCGCTGTCGCCCTTCAATGCCTTCCTGATCCTGCAGGGTATCGAAACCCTGGGCTTGCGCCTGGATCGCATCAATGACAATGCGCTGGCGATTGCCCAGCATCTCAAAGATCATGCCAAGGTGGAATGGGTCAGCTATGGTGGCTTGCCGGATCATCCCGACCATGCCCTGTTCCGCAGATACCTGGGTGGCAAGGCTTCGGGTATCCTGACCTTTGGCGTCAAGGGCGGCCGTGAGGCCGGAGCCCGTTTCCTGGATGGGCTGCAGCTGTTGACGCGACTGGTGAATATCGGCGATGCCAAGTCGCTGGCCACGCATCCGGCCTCGACCACGCACCGGCAGTTGTCGCCGGAAGAACTGGCGAAGGCGGGTGTCAGGGAAGAGACCGTACGCCTGTCGATCGGCATCGAGCATATCGACGACCTGCTGGCCGATCTGGATCAGGCGCTGGCAAAAGTGTAAGTAAGGAAAGGGCGTCGAGCAGCGGTTCGGTCCTGGACTGCATGGCAGGGCTCGCCGTTGCCCGGCTGCCCGCATCGCTGCTGCTTATGGGGCGGGTTGCAGGTGTCGGGTACCTGCCTGTTGCTGTGCGTTGGCCCGGATGCTTTCCAGTCGCTGGCAGATTTGCTCTGCAGCATCGACCAGGCGGGGACCGGGGCGATACAGCAGGTCGGCGTCGAGCGCCATGACCTGACCACCATACAGTGTCGTTGTCGCATCGCTGTGGTGGGATGGTATATCCCGGGAGCCATTCAGCGTGGCCAGTCCCTGAGTGCTCATCAGCACGATGTCGGGCTGTGCCCGCAGCACGGCTTCCGGGCTGACCTGTGGAGCCGCCGCCGGTGCCGTGCTGAAAATATTGATGCCGCCGCACAGTTCGACGGCCTGGCTGATGATGTGGGCACCATTGAGTGTGTAGAGCGGTTCGCTGCCGACCAGGATAAAGACACGCACGGGGGGCGCGTCCCGGTATCGACTGCGCAGTGTGTCCAGGCGTTGCTGCAATGACGTGGCATTGCGGGTCGCCGTTTCTTCGGTGCCGAACAGGCGTCCCAGTGTGACAATGGCGTTGGGCAGGCTATCCAGACCAGCGGGGTTGCTGTAGAACAGCGGTGTGCCGAGTTGCGCCAGGGGGCGTGCCAGCGATTCCGCCTGGGCAGGCAACCACGCGATCAGGAGATCAGGCTGGAGTGCGACGATGCGTTCGGGGTCGGGATGAAGTCCGTCGCCGATCCGGGGTAGTGCCTGTGCGTTGGCAGGGTAGTTGCTGCTGTCTACCGTGCCGACCAGATGCTCGCCTGCGCCTGCGGCATAGACCAATTCGGTGGCATGTGGACTGAGCGTGATGGCTCTCAGGGCGGGGCGGGGCAAAGAAATCGTGCGGCTCTGATCGTCGATGACGCTGACCGGATGTACTTGCGTGGTGGGATCGGCATACCGTGCCGTTGCTTCAGCGGGCAGCCCGTGCCCGCACAGTGCGACTGCCAGCCCGAGTGCTGCACACCGTGCCGCGTTCGGGCGCGGCAGCCTGTGTGCAGATGCCCGGGCCGGCATGGCGTCAGTACTTCCAGGACAGGTTGACGAACACGTTGGAGCCATCGTTGCGATAGCCGTAGGCCTGGGTGTAGTCCTTGTCGAGCACGTTGTTCCAGTAGAACTGAACGCCGACCTGGCGCGTGAAGTCATAGGCTGCGCGCAGGTTCAGCAGGCCGTAGCCGCCGAGGCGGGTGTTGTTGGCCGCATCGTCGTAGCGATAGGTCTGGAACTGGTAGTCGGCTCCCAGCAGCAGTTTGCCGATCCGGTGATCGACGCCGAGGTTGTAGACCTGTTTCGCACGTCGGGCCAGAGTCGCGCCGGTCGTGTCGTTGCGCGGACGCAGGAAATCTGCACTGGCGCGCAGGGTGGTGTTGTCCCAGGCGTATGCACCCGTCAGCGTGGCACCGCGGATGGTGGCGCGATCGATGTTTTCTGCCGTGCATTCGAAGCTGGCATCGCAGACATAGCCCTGGATGAGATCGCGGACCTTGTTCTGATAGACGGTGGCTTCCACGCTGAGTGGGCCGCTGGCGTAGCGGACATGGGCCTCAATATTGCGTGATTTCTCTGGCTTCAGGTCAGGGTTTCCACGATAGCCCCAGGCATAGGGTGTATACATGTCTGCAAAGGTTGGCATGCGAAACCCGGTACTGGCAGCCAGTCCTGCACGCCAGTTCGAATCGAGGTCGAGATCGTAGGCCAGGCTGCCGGTTGTCTGGCTGTCCAGCCCGGAGACGTTATCGTGGCGTATGCTGGCCTGCAGGTGATGGCGGCCGAAATCACCCCTATAGATGGCTGCCGCCGAGTTGGTGTTGCGGCGTGATTCAGCATATTCGCTTGCGGTGAGCGGTCTTTCTTCCAGGCGCTCCAGCACGAGGCCCAGGTGTTGACTGGATGCCAGTTGGAAGTTGTTCTGCCAGCTGTATTGGCGCTGGATCATGCCGACCAGGGACGAAGTGTTGCCTGAACGGCTTTCGATGCTGTCCTTGGCAAAGCCGAAGCGCACTACGCTCTGCCAGATGTCTGTCAACTGGTTGGTACTGCTCAGGCTGTAGGCCTGCTGGCGGGTCAGGCTGCGACTGGGATGTCCACCACCGTCATAATCACCATCGATATAACCGTTATAGATGTCCAGGCCGATGCGCTGGTTTTCCCGCCAGTTATAGCCGAGCGCACCGGCCACACTATGCTGTTCGTAGCCGTCGCGATCCGGATGGTGATTGCTGCTGCCGACAGTCTTGGCATCGAAACCATCGCTGCTGGCCTTGCTGGCCGAGAGACGATAGTCCCAGCCATTTTGCGCGCCGGTGGCACCCATGCTGGTCTTGAAGGTATCACGGCTGCCCAGGCCGAAATTGGCCCATGCATTGAAAGACTCGCCGTCGGCAGCGCGACGGGTGATGATATTGATGACGCCGCCGATGGCATCCGCGCCATACAGGCTGCTGGCAGCGCCGCGCAGAATCTCGACGCGCTCGATGATCGCAGGGTCCAGGGCGTTCCAGGCAATGCTACCGGCGTTGCTGTCATTGATGCGCATGCCGTCGATCAGCACCAGCGTCTGCAGTGGATTGGCACCGCGCAGGTAGACACCGGTCACCGTCTGCGGCCCACCGCTCGTATAGATCTGTACCCCTGGCTGGCGGGACAGGATTTCTGCCAGGCTGCTCGATTTCGAATTCTGCAGGGTCTCGTGATCGATCACGGTCACGTCGCCCAGAACCGTATCCAGTGGCTGCGGTGTGCGCGAGGCGGTGACGACCACGGGTGCGAGTGCAGAGACAGTACCGGCGGTGCGGGCAGCATCGGACTGTGCAAGGCTGAGGGCGGGAAGGGTGGACAGCAGCGACAGCGCACCGGCCGTCAGGCGGAAAGCATAGGTGGACATCATGGCCTCATGGTGTGCGCGACCCCGCGCACGGGTATAAAGAAACGAGAGGAGCAAGACAGGCCGGTATCGGGCTGGCGCGTCGTACGGAAACGCGTTGACCGTTGCGGGGGCAGCACAGGCAGGCGGCATGGCGACGCTTCCTGTTTCCCGTTTACCTTTCCCATCGATCGCAAGCCAGAGTCGGCACCGTGCGGGCCGGATCGATTGAAAGCACCTGTTTCGGCATGGGCTGAAATGTAGCATGGCTGCGGGTTTTGCTACGATATGTGGTTATTCTGGAACAGCCCCGTTCCGTCGCCATCAGGATGCCCGCGTGAGCCTTACCTTTCCGTCCCTGCCATATCCCATCGACAGCTATACCCACGGTGCCGGGTTCGCGCGCCTGCTGACCCGGCGCATCGCCATTCTCGACGGGGCGATGGGGACCATGATCCAGCAATACAAGCTGACCGAAGCCGATTTCCGGGGAACCCGTTTCGCGGATCACGGCAAGGACGTGAAAGGCAACAATGAACTGCTGTCGCTGACTCGCCCCGACATCATCGAGACCATCCATCGTGCCTATCTCGAGGCCGGTGCCGACGTCATCGAGACCAATACCTTCGGGGCGACTGCCATTGCGCAGGGTGACTACGAGATGCCCGAGCTGGCCTACGAAATGAATGTCGCCTCGGCGCGACTGGCACGGGCCGCCTGTGATGCCTTCAGCACGCCGGAGCGACCGCGCTTCGTGGCCGGGGCGCTGGGGCCGCAGCCCAAGACGGCATCGCTGTCGCCCGATGTCAACGATCCGGGCGCACGCAATGTGACCTTCGAGGAGTTGCGCCAGTCCTATACCGAGCAGATGAATGGCCTGCTCGATGGCGGCATCGATCTGGTGCTGATCGAAACGATCTTCGACACACTCAACGCCAAGGCGGCCATCTTTGCCGTCGAAGAAGTTTTCGAGGCACGTGGCGTGCGCCTGCCGGTCATGATTTCGGGGACGGTGACCGACGCATCGGGACGCATTCTGTCCGGCCAGACAGTCGAGGCTTTCTGGAACTCCGTACGCCATGCCCGGCCACTGACCATCGGGCTGAACTGCGCGCTGGGCGCAGCGCTGATGCGGCCTTATGTGGCCGAGCTGTCCAAGCTGTGCGATACCTTCGTCTGCGTCTATCCCAATGCCGGGCTGCCCAACCCGATGAGCGATACCGGCTTCGACGAAACGCCGGCCGATACGTCGGCGCTGCTGGACGAGTTCGCTCGCGCCGGACTGGTCAACATGGCAGGCGGTTGCTGCGGCACCACACCCGAGCATATCCGGGCCATTGCAGACAGGATTCTCGAGCTGCCGCCGCGGGTCGTGCCCGACATCCCGGTCAAGACCCGCCTGTCCGGCCTGGAGCCGCTCAATATCGATGACAGCACACTGTTCGTCAACGTGGGCGAGCGTACCAACGTGACCGGCAGCAAGATGTTCCTGCGCCTGATCCGCGAGGAGCAGTACGACGAGGCGCTGGCCGTGGCGCGCCAGCAGGTCGAAAATGGGGCCCAGGTCATCGACATCAACATGGACGAGGCCATGCTGGACTCGCAAGCCTGCATGGTGCGATTCCTCAACTTGGTGGCTTCAGAGCCGGATATCGCACGCGTGCCGGTGATGATCGACAGCTCCAAGTGGAACGTGATCGAGGCTGGCCTGCGCTGCGTGCAGGGCAAGCCCATCGTCAACTCTATCTCCATGAAAGAGGGGGTGGAACCTTTCCTGCATCATGCGCGCCTGTGTCGCCGCTATGGTGCTGCCGTTGTCGTTATGGCTTTCGACGAGCAGGGGCAGGCCGACAGCCTGCCGCGCCGCCAGGAGATCTGTGGCCGCGCCTATAAACTGCTGGTCGAAGAGGTGGGCTTTCCGCCTGAAGACATTATTTTCGATCCCAATGTGTTTGCGGTGGCGACCGGTATCGACGAACACAACCACTATGCGGTGGACTTTATCGAAGGTGTGCGCTGGATTCGGCAGAACCTGCCGCATGCCCGCATCTCGGGTGGAATTTCGAACGTCAGCTTCTCGTTCCGCGGCAACGAGCCGATGCGCGAAGCCATCCACACGGTCTTCCTCTACTACGCCATCCGCGAGGGACTGACGATGGGGATCGTCAATGCCGGCCAGTTGGGCGTGTACGCCGATCTGTCGCCGCAATTGCGCGATCTGGTCGAAGATGTGGTGCTGGATCGGGCCGAGCCGCTCGGACGTACCGATCCGGCCGATACGCGTACGCCCACGGAAAGGCTGGTCGAGTTCGCCGAGACCATCAAGGGCAATGTGGCACGCAAGGAAGAGGATCTGGCCTGGCGTGATCAGCCGGTCGAAAAGCGCCTGGCGCATGCCATGGTGCACGGCATCACCAGCCATATCGTCGAGGATACCGAGGAAATCCGGCAGCAGGTGCTGGCACGTGGTGGCCGGCCCATCGAGGTCATCGAGGGGCCGCTGATGGCGGGCATGGATATCGTCGGCGACCTGTTCGGTGCCGGCAAGATGTTCCTGCCCCAGGTGGTCAAGTCGGCGCGCGTGATGAAGCAGGCCGTGGCACACCTGATCCCCTATATAGAAGAGGAAAAGCGCCAGATCGAGGCTGCCGGGGGCGACGTGCGCGCCAAGGGCCGCATCGTGATCGCGACCGTCAAGGGCGATGTGCACGATATCGGCAAGAATATTGTGTCGGTGGTGCTCCAGTGCAATAACTTCGAAGTCATCAATATGGGCGTGATGGTGCCGTGCGCCGAAATCCTGGCCAAGGCCAAGGAAGTCGAGGCCGATATCGTCGGCCTGTCGGGCCTGATCACACCCAGCCTGGAGGAGATGGCCTATGTCGCCAGCGAGATGCAGCGGGATCCGTACTTTCGTGAGCGCCGCATCCCGTTGATGATCGGCGGTGCCACCACCAGCCGCGTGCATACTGCCGTCAAGATTGCGCCGCATTATGAGGGTCCGGTCATCTATGTGCCCGATGCCAGTCGTTCGGTCGGTGTTGCACAGAACCTGGTGTCCGATGATGCCGCCACTTATCTCGATAACCTTGCAGCCGAGTATGAACAGGTACGCCAGCGCCATGCACGCCGTCAGAGCACGCCGCTGATTTCCTTGACACAGGCGCGTGCCGAACGTACCTCCATCGACTGGAACGGCTATGTGCCGCCACGGCCCAAGTTCATTGGCCGGCGCGAGTTCCGCAATTACGACCTGGCCGATATCGCCCGTTATTTCGACTGGATGCCGTTCTTCAATACCTGGAGCCTGTTCGGCAAGTTCCCGGCCATTCTGGAGGATGAGGTGGTGGGTGAGCAGGCCCGCAAGGTGTATGCCGATGGCCAGGCCATGCTCAGGAAACTGATTGAAGGGCGCTGGCTGACGGCCAGCGGTGTGGTGGCCTTCTATCCGGCCAATGCCGTCAACGATGAAGACATCGAGGTCTATCGTGACGAGACGCGCCAGGAAGTGCTGTTCACCTGGCGCAACCTGCGCCAGCAGACAGCCAAGCGCGAGGGGGTCGAGAACAAGTGCTTGGCCGATTTCATCGCGCCGCGTGACAGCGGCATCGTGGACTATATCGGCATGTTTGCCGTGACGGCGGGGCTGGGCATGGAAAAACAGGAGGCACGCTTCGAGCAGGACCACGACGATTATTCCTCCATCATGATCAAAGCGCTGGCAGATCGGCTGGCCGAGGGCTTTGCCGAATGTCTGCATGCCCGCGTGCGGACCGATCTGTGGGGATATGCGCCGGACGAAGCGCTGGACAATGATGCGCTGATCGCAGAGCAGTATCGTGGCATCCGTCCTGCCCCAGGCTATCCATCCTGCCCGGAGCATGTGGTCAAGCGCGATATGTTCCGCGTGATGGCGTGCGAGGAGATCGGCATGCAACTGACCGACAGCTATGCCATGTATCCGGCGTCGAGCGTATCGGGTTTCTACTTCAGCCATCCACAGTCCCAATATTTCAATGTGGGCATCGTTGGTGAAGACCAGGTGCGAGACTACGCCGCACGCAGCGGACGGGAGGAATCCGATATTCGCCGCACGCTGGTCGGAGTCGTGGAAGATGCCTGATGGAAGCGGGCGGCAAGAACGCAACGCTTTTATCGAAAGGTGTGTTGTATTTTTGCACTATTGATAAAAAGGTGTTGATGGAGTTGCACACCATAAAGTTTTCGTGCATAATTCTGTTTCTTCGCTGATGACGCAAACAAAACGAACGAAGCAGCAACGCCAAGTTCACCAAATTTGAGTCATAACGGAACGGGGGTATAGCTCAGCTGGGAGAGCGCTTGCATGGCATGCAAGAGGTCAGCGGTTCGATCCCGCTTACCTCCACCACCAAAGCGAAAAGTTGTACAGCAGTTCAGGTCCCCTTCGTCTAGAGGCCTAGGACATCACCCTTTCACGGTGAGTACAGGGGTTCGAATCCCCTAGGGGACGCCAGTTAAATCTGGCAATTGCCGAAAGGCATACCGCTGCGGAGCGGTAGTTCAGTTGGTTAGAATACCGGCCTGTCACGCCGGGGGTCGCGGGTTCGAGTCCCGTCCGCTCCGCCAGAAATTCAGAAAAGCCCGATGATCCCAGCTTCATCGGGCTTTTTGCCATTTGCGCCCAAATATTGAGAAGACACATCACTGCCGTGACGGCAGGCGATGGATCTGGAGCAGCTTCCTGGATATCGGCAAGATGAGCGATGCAATGCGTGGGGCGGTACGGTTCTGGTCGGGATTGCTGTGTCTGGCGATCCTGTCCGGATGCGCCATGGTGGAAATCCGTTCCATCAGTGCCAGCGAGTACATCAATCACAAGCGTGGAGATATCCTCACCAGCGGCGCGTTGAGCGCCAGCGCCGACGAAACTCTGCAGATGGCCGGGCTGGAAGCAAAAAATTGCGGCAGCCTGGCGCAGGCCTGCATCGACGTACTGACCAATCTGTCCGGCATCCCCGATGAAAAGCGCCTGGCCACGCTGGCAGAGCTGTGGTTGCTTCAGGCCATGAATCTGCCCACGCCGGTCAAGGGCGTGGAAAATCCCAAGGTCAATGCCTGGCTGCAGACGGCGCGCTACGCCTACGGCTATCTGTTCTATACCCAGCGTTCGCCCAGCCAGCGGGCGTTCGAGGATCGCCAGACGCAAGTGCTCGACTATTACAACTACGCAGTCCAGGAAGCCACGACGGCACTGTTCCATGCGTACGCTACGGATGATCCCGAACCGCTCAAGCGAACGGATGAGATGACCTATGGCGGCTGGCGCATCGTGACCGACCTGAGCGGTATCCGTCTACCTGGCGGCCAGGTGCGCCCCAAGGAGCTGATCCCGGCGTCGTCGCTGTCATTTTCAGGGGTGCGCAGTGTCTATCGTCGAGATGGCTTCGGTGCGGAACTGGTCGCTGTGGTGGATGACGGACCGCTGTCTTCCGGCGATGATACGAATGAACCCTTCAGTGAAATGCCGTCACCGACCCTGACGGTGGTGTTCAAGTTTCATGCAGAGACCCTTGACGAGCTGCTCAAGACCCGCACGGTCTATATCGATGTCTACGATCCCTATCGCAAGCAGTCGATCCTGCTGCGCTCGCTGCGGGTGCCACTGGCCGCCAACTTCACGGCTGGTTACGGGCTCTGGCTGGCACGCTCGGGTTTTGCCACGCAGTCGCTGCGCACGCTGCTGGGGCGTGAGGATGGATTCGAGCATCCGCATATCTACATGATGCAGCCCTATGATCCCGACCGACGCATCATCGTGATGTTGCATGGCCTGGGCAGCAGCCCGGAGGCCTGGGTTAACCTGGCCAACGAGATCATGGGAGACGAAACCCTGCGTCGCAATTACCAGATCTGGCAAGTCTATTACCCGACCAACCTGCCGCTGGCCTACAACCAGGCCTATATACGGCGTGCCATTCTGGAGACCCTGCATCATTTTGATCCGGATGGCATGGCGCGTGCCTCTCAGGACATGGTGCTGATCGGTCACAGCATGGGCGGCGTGCTGGCTCGCCTGCTGTCCTCCTCGTCAGGGGAAGGGTTGTGGGAAGGCTGGGCCCAGGATAATGCAATGGATCCCGAACAGCAGGCCCAGCTCGAGGCGCGTGCGGCCCAGTTGTTCCGGTTTGATCCCATGCCGGGTGTGGAACGGGTCATTTTCCTGGCGTCACCGCATCGCGGCACATCAATGGCCCGCAATACGCTGGTGCGCTGGCTGTCGGGCCTGATCAGGCTGCCGCTGAACATGCTGGAAAGCGTGGGGGGCGCGCTCAAGGGCAAGTCCGGAGGCAATGCCGGCGCGGGCAAGACGGATGCGCTGGAAGGCAAGCGGCCGCTCAAGCTACCGACCAGCATCGACAACCTTGATGTCGGTGATCCGTTCGTCCTGCGCACGGCCGATCTGCCGATCGGCGAAGGCATTCGCTACCACTCCGTGATAGGACAGAAGGATATGTCGGTGCCGCTGGAGGCTTCCGATGATGGCGTCGTGCCCTACTGGAGTGCCTATCTCGAAGGCGCGGAATCACAGAAAGTGATTCAGTCAGGGCACAGCGTACAGGAAACGCCTGAAGCCATTCTCGAGATCCGTCGCATCCTGCACGAGGATGTGGAGAACGAGGTGCAGCGCCGGGCGCGCAGTTTCCCGGCACAGGATCCGGCTGTTGCGCCGGCCCTGCCACCAGTGCCGCCACGTGCGGCGACCCCCGCTTCGGCGGGGGCAGCCAATCCGTCGCCGGCTGTGGATGCACGCCCCTGAGCGGCAACGGGTCGCTGTATGGCGTGCAGACTGGTTCAGTTCAGGATGTTGAAGCCGCCATCCACATAGACGGTGCTGCCGGTCATGGCGCGGGCTCCGTCGCTGACCAGGAAAGCCGACAGGGCACCCACGTCGTTGATGTCGAGAATGTCGCCCAGCGGGGCGCGCTGCGCATTTTCAGCGATCAGGTGATCGAAATCGGCAATGCCCGAGGCGGCGCGGGTCTTGATCGGGCCGGGCGAGACGGCATGGACGCGGATACCGGCTTCGCCCAGTTCGGATGCCAGATAGCGTACAGCTGATTCCAGCGCGGCCTTGACCGGGCCCATGATGCCGTAGTGGGGCACGACTTCCTGCGCACCCAGGTAGCTCATCGCCAGCAGGCTGCCGCCTTCTGTCATCAGGGGTTCTGCCAGTCGTGCCATGCGCACGAACGAGTGGCAGGAGATGTCCATGGCCTGCAGGAATCCCTCAATGGAGCTGTCGACGACACGACCGTGCAGGTCCTGCTTGGGGGCAAAGGCAATCGAGTGGATGACGAAATCCAGGCGACCCCATTCGCTGCGGATACGCTCGAACACCGCTTCCATCTGTGCAGGCTGAGTGACGTCGAGCTGCATCTGAATGGGAGCTTGCAGCGTGTCGAACAACGGCTGTACATGGGGCAGGGCTTTTTCCGTCTGCCAGGTGACGGCCAGTTCGGCACCCGCCTGGCGGATGGCCTGGGCGCACCCCCACGCAATGCTTTTGTCATTGGCGATACCGACGATCAGGCCTTTTTTCCCGGCCAGGGAGAAGGGGGACTGCATGCAGCGTGCTCCAGAGGTTCGATAAAGTTGATAAATCAAGTCGGGAAATCTATCGATCGACTCAATCACCAGAGTATATGACGAAACGTAACTAATGTGGCACTGCAGCATGACATTGTCATGACATGCGTGGCCGGTTATGCTTTTCGTCCATTGAAAATATTCAGGAGACACAGGATGTCTATTCCCGTCGTGGCCATGAGCGAGATCCTGTCCGTGGCCCCTCAGTTGCGTCCCGAGGACATGGCTACCGTGGCGCAGGCCGGTTTTCGCAGCGTCATCATCAATCGTCCCGATCTGGAGGGCGGTCCTGAGCAGCCGTTGTCTGCAGATGTGCTTGCCGCCGCCGATGCAGCCGGTCTGGAAGGGATCTACCAGCCGGTGATCAGCGGTGCTCTGACACAGGCCGATGCCGAGCGCTTTGCCGAACTGGTGCAGACTTTGCCGCAGCCTATCCTGGCCTTCTGCCGCAGTGGTACGCGTTGCTCCATTCTCTATCGTGCCGCCAGTGAGATACTGGGGCAGGAGAGCGCTGATTAATCTTGATGTTTCTCAAGGCCGGGAAAGTGCGCACTGACGCACTGTGGCCTTTGCGGTAGCATGTCATTATCTTTTCGAGGAGTCATCCCATGTTCAAGAAAGTCCTGATCCCCACCGACGGTTCGGAACTGGCCGCACAGGCCGCCAACGCCGGCATTACCTTTGCCCGCTCCATCAATGCCGAAGTCGTGGCGCTGCATGTCAGCCAGCCGTTTGCCGCTACCATCGGCTTTGACGGCATGGCGGCTGCCTATGCCATTACGGACGAAGCCTACGAAAAGGCCGCCCAGGAGCAGGCCACCAAGTATCTGCAATCGGTACTCGACCGTGCCGAAACGGCTGGCGTCAAGGCTCGCCCGGTGGCCGTATCCAACTTCAATGTGGCCGATGGCATCGTCCAGGCTGCCACCGAAGAAGGTGCCGACCTGATCTTCATCGGCAGCCATGGTCGCAGCGGTCTGTCGCGTCTGCTGCTGGGCAGCGTTGCCGCCAAAGTGCTGTCGCTGGCCGACGTGCCGGTGCTGGTCTACCGCGTCAAGGAAGAAAAGTAATCAGTTGCTCCAGGCCGTCTTCCCTGACGGCCCAGGTTCAAGCCGGCCGTCGTGCCGGCTTTTTCTTTCCCGTTTTTCCCGTGTTCTTCATGACGATCTCGACCCATCAGTCTGACGAGGCGTTGCCGTGGCAAGGCAATGCATGGCTGGCACACAAGTTTCCCCACAGCGACAAAACTGTCAAGATTCGCAGGATACTCCTGCTGGCGGGGGTGTCCTGTATTTTGCTTGGTGTCTTCTGGGCTTCTTGTTATATCTACTTCGAGCGGCCTGAGCTGGCGGCCATCTATGTGGTGCTGGCACTGATCGGGATCAGCGCCATCATTTGCAGTCGAAGGTACAAGTATCGTGTTCTTGTGGGAATTGCACATGCCATCATGTTGATGGTGGTGCTCATTTCTGCCATTGACGTGCCGCTGAATGGTGTTTCACGCTCTGCCTACGTGTATTTCCTGCCGTTGGCTGCCGGTGCGATCTTTGTGTTTGGGCAGGGCAATTTCTACATGGGTACGTTGTTTCCGATACTGTGCCTGGGATTGTTCGTGCTGTTCGGGGTTGGGGCGGCAGGTTTTACCGAGTCGGACTTTGCTCCACCCGAGGCAGTGCGTTTCCTGGGCGCTATCGCCAATTTTTCGATTGCTTCGTTGTTGATGGCATGCGTACTGGTCATCTATCGCAATGACATGAATGCCAGGATTTCACTGGCGCGAGAATTGGTGCATGCGATCACGGATCGTCAGTTGCTGGTGCTCTACCAGCCGCAGGTCGGGATGGATGGCAAGCCCACGGGGGCGGAAGCGCTGGTTCGTTGGCAACATCCGTCACGGGGATTGCTTTCACCGGATCAATTCATTCCACTGGCCGAAGAGAGCTTTCTGATTCGTGAGCTGGGCCTGGAGGTCTTGCGACAGGCTTGTGAGCTGTTGAGCAAATGGGCTGAAGATCCGGTGCTGGCGACCAAGATCGTGGCTGTCAACGTTAGCCCCGTTCAGCTTCAGGATGCCGGCTTCGTGTCTTCCGTGCGTCAGGTGCTGGCCGCGACCGGGGCCAATCCGGCCCGGCTTGAGCTTGAGCTTACTGAATCCGCGCTCTGCATGGATGTCGATCAGGTCAGGGAAAAAATGCAGGCGCTGCAGGCGAATGGGGTTCGCTGGGCGCTGGATGACTTTGGGACCGGCTTTTCATCATTGGCGGTTCTTCAATCACTGCCGGTTCAGAAGTTGAAGATTGACAGGCAGTTTGTCGAAAGCGCGGCAGAAAGCGAGTCGGCCAAACTCTTGCTGGCAAAAATCATTGAAATTGCCGATGTCATGGGCATGACGGCGATTGCTGAAGGCATCGAAACACGCCAGCAGCGTGACATGCTGGCGCAATTCGGTTGTCGCGAATTCCAGGGCTTTCTCTATGGGCGGCCACAGCCGGTGGCCGCCCTGGAGTCGATGATGCGGGTTGCTGTTAGCTAGCCCTGCGGGTTGTGATCGGCTTTTCTGTCGTGCCGGGTGGGTATTGCTACTGGAACAGGATCACCGTTTTCTGCAGCGTGATCCAGATGCCCCACAGCAGCGGGATACCCACGCAGGCCCAGGCAAACAGCACCAGGATAAAGGGTGTGCGGAATGTCGAGCGTCCACTGCCCTGGACTTCAGCCTGGGCGGCGCGTTCGCTGGCCAGTGCCTTTTCCTTGGCCAGCTCCTCGTCGGTCATGAAGTACTTGGCGTTGATCGGGCGGATCAGCATATTGCAGATGAAGCCCAGTACCAGCATGCCGGCCAGGATGTACATGGTGATGTCATAGACCTGCGCGCGCGGCACACCGATGGATACCTGGTATTCGCGGATATAGTTGACCAGTACCGGCCCGAGGATGCCGGCGGCTGACCAGGCAGTCAGCAGGCGCCCGTGAATGGCACCGACCATCTGTGTGCCGAACAGATCGGCCAGATAGGCCGGGACCGTGGCGAAGCCACCGCCGTACATCGACAGGATTACGCAGAAGGCTGCCACGAACAGGGCCAGGTAGCCCAGGTGACCGGTCCACGGGATCATCGCGTACAGCAGGAAACCGAGCACGAAAAAGATCATGTAGGTCCGCTTGCGGCCCAGCCGGTCGGACAGGCTGGCCCAGAAGAAGCGCCCGCCGATATTGAACAGGCTGAGCAGGCCGGTAAAACCGGCGGCAATGGCTGCGATCGCGCCGAGCTGCTCGCGGCTCAGATCGGTGTAACCCAGTCCGGGTTCTCCGATCAGGCGTCCGCCGAACATCTCCTGCAGCAGTGGCGAGGCCATGCCGATGATACCGATGCCGGCGGTCACGTTCAGACACAGCACCCACCAGACCAGCCAGAACTGCGGAATGCCCCAGACCCGGCTGACATGCACATGACGTTGCGTGATCATGACATTGTTGGCCTGTGCGGCGGGGGGTGTCCAGCCTTCCGGCTTCCAGCCGCTGGGCGGTACGCGATAGCCCAGCGCACCTGACATCATGAAGACGAAATAGATTGCCGCCATGGTCAGGAACGTCTGCCAGACGCCGGGTGAGGTCGGCGTTGCGAAGTGGCGCATCAGCAGATCAGCCAGTGGCGCACCGATCATGGCACCTCCGCCGAAGCCCATGATGGCCATGCCGGTTGCCATGCCGCGTCGGTCCGGAAACCACTTGATCAGGGTGCTGACCGGCGAGATGTAGCCCAGCCCAAGGCCGATGCCGCCGATGACGCCAGAACCCAGCCACAGCATCCAGAGTTGGTGCAGATACACCCCGGCTGCCGAGATGACCAGACCACCACACCAGCACAGCGCCGAGACGATGCCGGCCTTGCGTGGGCCGGCGCGTTCAAGCCAGCCGCCCCAAAGCGCTGCCGAGCAGCCGAGCAGTACGAAGAACAGGGTGTACATCCAGCCCATGGTCGAGACTTTCCAGTCGCACTGGGTGGTAAACAGCTCCGCCATCAGGCTCATGTCGGCCGGACAGGCCAGCGGCGCGGTGCCGCCGACCGCCTGCGAGAGCGGTAGCCAGAACACCGAAAAGCCATAGGCCATGCCAATGCACAGATGGATGGCCAGGGCCGCAGGCGGCACCAACCAGCGATTGAAGCCGGGACCTGCGATGGTGCGGGCTTTCTCCAGGAAGCCGGGGGCGGAAGATTCCGCCGTGGCAACAGCAGCGTAGTTCATGATGTCTCCCCTTGGAAATCTCCGGGATTGCGGAGGTTCCGTGTTGCTTTCTTTATTTATTGAGCGGGTTGTATGTACAGCGTGTCGTATTGAAGTGCAGGTTGAGAAAAGGGTGAACCATTTGGGGCTGGCTTCTGTTGGCAGCCCAGTGATGGAGTGGTGGTTTTCAGGCAGGCGCTGGCTCGAGCCGACTTCGATGTGCCTGCAGGGCCTCGCGCACGATGTCGTGCAACGCCAGCCCGCTGTGGCTCACACCTTGTGGATGCGTGTCGAGAAAGGCCAGGATCTGGCGCCGCATGCGGGGTTCCCAGAACTTTTCAATATGGTTGGCGATGCCGTCGATCCCGGCTGTGCGGTCTGGCCAGGCCTGAAAAAAATCGCCGATGCGATTGGCCATCCGGATCAGGTTGTCCTGTGTATCTGTCATGTCTCCTCCTGTACTGCGCAACGCGTGACTAGATGAAACGCCCGGCATGGGCATACAGTGTGCAGCGATCTCCCCGCATGAAACCGGCCAGCGCCACGTTAAGGCGGGTGGCCAGATCGGCGGCCAGCGCGGTGGGAGCGGAAATGGCTGCCAGCACGTCGATGCCGGCAGCCGCCGATTTCTGCACCATTTCGAAACTGGCACGGCTCGAGACCAGCGCCATGCCGTCACCAACCGGCAGATCGTGGCGGCGTGCCAACGCACCGATCAGTTTGTCGAGCGCGTTATGCCTGCCCACGTCTTCGCGCACCAGGTGCAGCGTGCCATCGCGCCCGGCCCAGCCAGCCGCGTGGGTGGCACCGGTGTCGTCGTGCAGGTGCTGTTGCACACGCATAGCCTTTTGAGCATTGAACAGGGCCGCCAGCGCAACCGGCCTGCCGGCCTGGACGGGAGGCAGTGGCCGCACGACCTCTGGCAGGGAGTCCACGCCGCACAGGCCGCAGCCGGTTCGTCCAGTCAGCGCTCGACGTCGTTCCTTGAGCCGATGCTCACAGGCACTCGATATCTCGATGGAAACCACGATGCCCAGGCCGCACGGGTCAGGTGCCACTTCCACGCCACGGAGATCCTGCGCCTGGCCGATGATGCCCTCGGACAATGAAAAACCGTAGGCAAAATCCTCCAGGTCGGCCGGCGTGGCCAGCATGGTGGCATGGCTGATGCCGTTGTATTCGAGCGCGATGGCGACTTCGGTCGCCAGGGCGTCGGTGTCGTCATGCAGCCCGTCCATACCGGCACGCACCACCTGACGGCGTTCGGCGCAAGGCGGCAGAAGATCGGTATCGGAAGCGGCGGCGTGTGCGGTCATGGTGTGATCTCTATTTGCCGGTCAGGGCCGTGTCATTTTCCCTTTCGCGTTCGCGCAGCAGCTTTTCCTGGATGTCGGTGAAGCGGCTCCAGTTGCGCTGCCATTCCGATGGCTGCGAGACGCGGGTGACCTGCACGGCGGTGACCTTGTATTCGGGGCAGTTGGTGGCCCAGTCGGAACTGTCCGTGGTCACGACGTTGGCACCGGACTCCGGAAAGTGGAAGGTGGTGTATACCACACCCGGCTGTACCCGGTCGGTGATCACGGCACGCAGCACCGTTTCTCCCGAGCGGCTTTGCACCCCGACCCAGTCACCATGGGCGACGCCTCGGTCCTCGGCATCCTGCGGGTGGATTTCGAGGACATCCTCGCTGTGCCAGGCCACATTGGGTGTGCGTCGGGTCTGGGCACCGACGTTGTATTGCGACAGGATGCGGCCGGTGGTGAGCAGCAGGGGAAACTTTCGGGTGCTGCGCTCGTCGCTGGGTACGTACTGGGTAATCATGAACCGTCCCTTGCCAATCACGAATTGGTCGATGTGCATGATGGGGGTCCCTTCCGGGGCGTCGTCGTTGCAGGGCCACTGCAGGCTGCCCATGCGTTCGAGCTTGTCGTAACTGACGCCCGAAAAGGTCGGCGTCAGGCGGGCAATTTCATCCATGATCTGGCTAGGATGGTCGTAGTGCATGGGATAGCCCAGCGCCTGTGCCAGTTCCATGGTGATTTCCCAGTCGGCCTTGCCGTTGCGCGGCTCCATCACCTTGCGCACGCGCGAGATGCGTCGCTCGGCATTGGTGAAGGTGCCATCCTTCTCCAGGAACGAGGAGCCGGGCAGGAAGACATGGGCATACTTGGCCGTTTCGTTCAGGAACAGATCCTGCACCACAATGCATTCCATCGCTGCCAGCGCGGCTGCGACGTGCTGTGTGTTGGGGTCGGACTGGACAATATCCTCGCCCTGGCAGTACAGCCCCATGAAGCTGCCTTCGAGTGCAGCCTCGAACATGTTGGGGATGCGCAGGCCCGGTTCGGGCTGCAGCGTGACGCCCCAGGCCTGTTCGAACTGGCTGCGCACAACTGGGTCGGAAATGTGCCGGTAGCCGGGCAGTTCGTGCGGGAACGAGCCCATGTCGCATGACCCCTGCACGTTGTTCTGGCCGCGCAGCGGGTTCACCCCCACGCCTTCCCGTCCGATGTTGCCGGTGGCCATGGCCAGGTTGGCGATGGCCATCACGGTGGTCGAGCCCTGGCTGTGCTCGGTTACGCCCAGGCCGTAGTAGACCGCACCATTGCCGCCTGTGGCGTAGAGGCGGGCAGCGCCGCGCACCAGTTCGGCTGGCACGCCGGTGGTCTCGGCCGTGTGCTCGGGCGAGTTCTCGGGACGGGCCACGAATTCGCGCCATTGCTCGAAGCTGGCGGGGTCGCAGCGTTCGGCCACGAACGGTTCGGCGACCAGTTGCTCGGTCACGATGACGTGGGCCAGTGCCGTCAGCAAGGCCGTATTGGTGCCGGGGCGCACCTGCAGGTGAAAATCGGCTTTGATGTGCGGCGAGTTGACCAGTTCGATGCGACGCGGGTCGATCACGATCAGGCGTGCTCCCTGGCGCAGGCGGCGCTTCAGGCGCGAGGCAAAGACTGGATGGCCGCTGCTGGGGTTGGCCCCCATGACGATGACCACATCGGAGAACATCACCGAATCAAAAGTCTGCGTACCGGCCGATTCGCCCAGCGTCTGCTTGAGGCCGTAGCCGGTGGGCGAATGGCAGACCCGGGCGCAGGTATCGACATTGTTGGTATTGAAGGCGGCGCGGATCAGCTTTTGCACCAGCCAGGTTTCTTCGTTGGTGCAGCGCGACGAGGTGATGCCGCCCACGGCATCACGGCCATATTTCTGCTGGATGCGGCGGAATTCGGAGGCGGCGTATTGCAGGGCCTCGTCCCATGAAACTTCCTGCCACGGATCGGTGATTCGCTGGCGGATCATGGGCGTCAGCACGCGGTCCTTGTGCGTGGTGTAGCCCCAGGCGAAGCGCCCCTTGACGCAGGCATGACCACGGTTGGCCTGGCCGTCTTTCCACGGCGTCATGCGTACGACCGTCTGGCCCTTCATCTCGGCCTTGAAACCGCAGCCCACGCCACAGTAGGCGCAGGTGGTGACGATGGCGTGTTCGGCCTGACCCAGCTCGATGACCGATTTTTCCTGCAGGGTCGCGGTCGGGCAGGCCTGCACGCAGGCACCGCAGGACACGCATTCGCTGTCGATGAAATCCTCACCCTGGCCGGCCGTGACCCGCGAGGCGAAGCCTTTGGCCCCGATGGTCAGTGCAAAGGTGCCCTGGGTTTCCTCGCAGGCGCGCACGCAGCGGTTGCAGACGATGCATTTGGCCGGGTCGTAGGTGAAGTAGGGATTGGTCGTATCCTTGGTGTCGTCGAGGTGGTTCGCACCCTTGTAGCCGTAGCGGACTTCGCGCAGGCCGACCACGCCGGCCATGTCCTGTAGTTCGCAGTCACCGTTGGCCGGGCAGGTCAGGCAGTCGAGCGGGTGATCGGAGATATACAGCTCCATCACGTTGCGCCGCATGTCATGCAGTTTCGGGGTTTCCGTGTGCACGACCATACCGGCCTCGACCGGGGTGGTACAGGACGCCGGATAGCCGCGTCGTCCTTCGATCTGCACCAGGCACAGGCGGCATGAGCCGAATGCTTCCAGGCTGTCTGTGGCGCACAGCTTGGGAATGTTGATGCCGTGTTCGGCAGCGGCCCGCATGACCGAGGTTCCTTCGGGGACGGTGACTTCATAGCCATCGATGGTCAGAGTGACCATGGCGGTGGCGGCGCGGGCGGGTGTTCCGTAATCGCGTTCGCGTTTCAGGACGGTTTCCAGCATGGCAGTCTCCTGGACTCAGGCCGCACAGGCGGCGCGGGAGGGTTCGAGGCCGAAGTCCTCGGGGAAGTGCTCGAGTGCGGACATCACGGGGAAGGGTGTCATGCCCCCCAGTGCGCACAGCGAGCCGCCGATCATGGTGTCGCAGAGATCGCGCAGCAGGTGGACCTGGGTTTCGCGCTGCGGACCGCCTGCGGCAATCCGCTCAATGACTTCCATGCCGCGTGTCGAGCCGATCCGACAGGGCGTGCACTTGCCGCAGGATTCGACGGCACAGAATTCCATCGCGTAGTGCGCCATGCGGGCCATGTCCACGGTCTCGTCAAAGGCCACGATGCCACCGTGGCCGATCATGGCCGAAATCTTCTGGTAGGCCTCGTAGTCCAGTGGGACATCCCATTGCGATTCGGGCAGGTAGGCACCCAGCGGGCCGCCAACCTGGACGGCACGCAGCGGACGCCCCGAGGCACTGCCCCCGCCGAAGTCTTCCAGCAGTTCGCGCAGGGTCAGGCCGAAGGCTTTTTCCACCAGCCCACCGCAGCGGATATTGCCAGCCAGCTGGAACGGCAGCGTCCCGTGCGAACGGCCCACGCCGAAGTCGCGATACCAGGCTGCGCCGCGTGCCAGGATGGCGGGTACGGTCGCCAGCGAAATGACGTTGTTGACGACCGTGGGTTTGCCGAACAGTCCCTGGATGGCGGGCAGGGGCGGCTTGGGACGGATGACGCCGCGCTTGCCTTCCAGGCTTTCGAGCAGCGAGGTTTCCTCGCCACAGATATAGGCCCCGGCACCACTGCGTACTTCCAGGTCGAAATGCCGGCCACTGCCCTGAATGTCGGCACCGAGCCAGCCAGCGGTCTGGGCGCGGGCAATGGCGTGCTTCAGGGTGGCAATGGCATGCGGGTACTCGGAGCGTACGTAGATATAGCCCTGGGTGGCCCCCACGGCCAGGGCTGCAATCGCCATGCCTTCGATCAGGGCACAGGGGTCGCCCTCCATCAGCATGCGATCGGAGAAGGTGCCGGAGTCGCCTTCGTCGGCATTGCAGACGATGTATTTCCGGTCGGCGGGGCTGGTCAGCACCGTCTTCCACTTGATTCCGGTCGGAAAGGCCGCACCGCCACGGCCACGCAGGCCGGAAGCCGTCACGCACTCAACGATATCCTCGGCGCGCATGTCGAGCGCATTGCGCAGTCCCAGCCAGCCGCCGTGGGCGGCGTAGTCGTCGAGATCGAGTGGATCAATGATGCCGACACGGGCAAAGGTCAGGCGTTCCTGGCGACGCAGATAGGGGATATCGTCGGTCGGGCCGTGGCACAGGGCATGAGTTGCGCCTTCCAGCCAGCCAGCCTCGAACAGTCCGGGTACATCCTCGGGTACGACCGGGCCATAGGCAATGCGCCCGGCGGCTGTGTCGATCTCGACCATGGGTTCCAGCCAGAGCAGGCCGCGCGAGCCGTTGCGGATGATGCGTACAGGCTGGTTGCGCTGTCGGGCCTCGGCTTCGATGCGATGAGCCACGGCGTCGGCACCGGCGGCCACGGCGGCGGCATCGCGTGGCACATAGATACGGATGGCGCTGCCCATATCGTGCTGTGCCGATGTGTCTGTGTGGCTGGAGGAGGCAAAAGCCGGAGTGGAACGGGATGGTTTCATCGGACTTCCTCCGAGGCGAGAGTGGCATCCTCAGCCAGCAGGGTATCCAGCCGCGCGGGTGTGACGTGGGCATGCGGCTGTCCGTCGAGCATCACGGCGGGTCCCTGGGCGCACAACCCGAGGCAATACACGGGATCGGCGGTGATGCTGCCATCGGCTGAGGTCTGCCCCAGTCCACAGCCGAGCGTGCGTTGCGCATGGTCAATCAGGATCTGGGCACCACGCGCCTGACAGGCTTCGGCCCGGCAGATTTCCAGGTGGCGGCCCTGTACGGGCTGCAGCCGGAAGTGCGGATAGAAGGTGATGACGCCGTAGACCTCGGCGCGTGAGCGCTGCAGGGCGGCGGCAATCAGGGCAATGCTGTCTTCCGGAATGTGTCCCAGCTCATCCTGGATGGCGTGCAGCATCGGCAGCAAGGCACCGGGACGATCCTGATGCGTCTGGATAATGCGTGCTGCTGCGGCCGCCGCCGGACTACAGGACTGGGCGGCAATGTCGAGGGCCAGTTTGCCCCCGCGTGCGCCTCCGGTGGAGGCGAGATCGATCTTTGCTTCGTGGCTCATGCGCATCTCCTTGTGCCTGTCCACCCTGATAAAAGGTGGCAGGCATGCGGTCCATCTGCTGGTCGGGCGTGTTGCCTGACGGTTTGTCTTGTCTCTATATTTATGTTTTATATTGCATATATATCGCGTATGAAGCGATAATTTGCCTACTCTACCAACGCTTTTTGCTGTGTTCAATAAGAAATTAATGACATATAAACCATTCCAGATCGGCGTGCGGCCCGATTGGCTCATCAGCGACGAAACGACCCACGATGTCTCGCTGCGTGAAGTGCTGGCGCTGCTGGCCGCCATCGATGCCACCGGCAACATTGCGGGAGCGGGTCGTGAGTGCGGGCTTTCCTATCGTCATGCCTGGGGCATCCTGAGGAAATTCGAGGCACATTTCGGTGTGCCATTGATGATTACCCGGCGTCGCCAGGGCACTCAACTGTCGCCTTTTGCGCAACGCCTGGTGTGGGCCAACCGTCGTATCGAGGCCCGCCTGATGCCCATGCTGGAAAGCATGGCGTCTGAATTGCAGGAGGAACTGGAACGTTTGCTGTCGCAGAATGCCGAGCACGTGCGCTTGCATGCCAGCCATGGTTTTGCCGTCGAGGCACTGTTGCGTCATATGCAGGGCCGTACTCCCGGGCTTGAGTTGCGCTATCGCACCGCCATCGAGGCGCTGGCCTCGCTGGAGCGCCACGAATGCGATCTGGCGGGCTTTCAGGTGCCGCTGGGAGATTTTCAGGCCCCCATTCTGCGTCGCTATTCCCCCTGGCTTGATGCTGGTGCCTATCGCCTGATTCATCTGGCGGTGCGCAGTACGGGCCTGTTCGTCGAGGCCGGCAATCCCAAGGCCATACAGGGCATGGCGGATCTGGCGCGCAACGATGTGCGCTTCGTCAATCGACAGATCGGCTCCAGCACTCGCTATCTGGTCGGGCTGATGCTGGAGCGGCTGGGCATCTCGATTGCCCAGGTGCAGGGCTATGAGACGAGCGAATTCACTCACATGGCGATTGCTGCGCACATCGCTAGCGGCATGGCCGACACAGGCATCGGCGTAGAAACTGCCGCACGTCGTTTCGGGCTGGATTTCATCCCGATGGTGCAGGAACGCTACTTTTTCGCAGTGCATTGCGACACATTGGAGACACCAGCGGTCCAGAGTTTGTTGCAGATCATGCGTAGCGACAATTATCGGGAGGAAGTACGCCAGCAGGTGGGCTACGATGCCACCGAAACCGGTATGATCCAGACATTGCAGGAGGCTTTTGAATGAGCAGGGTTGTGATCCCCGTCAAGGATATGCGTGTGCCGAGCCGGCAGTCGTCCGGTCCGGCCGGCTGGTTGCCGGGGGTCGAGGTGGTGCCGGGGGCCGGTGCTGCCGCCGTATGGCGAGATCTGCGTGGCCGGCCGCTGCGCGACCTGCGCATTTCCGTGACCGACCGCTGCAATTTCCGTTGCACCTATTGCATGCCGCGCGATGTCTTCGGTGTGGACTATCCCTTCATGGCGCATTCGGACATGTTGTCATTCGAGGAGATGGCACGCCTGGCAGCACTGTTTGTGGCGCATGGCGTCGAAAAAATCCGCATCACGGGTGGCGAGCCCCTGATGCGCCGTCATGTGGAAAACCTGATTGCCTTGCTGGCACCATTGCGTACGCCCGATGGCCGTCCGGTGGACCTGACGCTGACCACCAACGGCAGCATGCTGGTCAACAAGGCGCAGTTGCTCAAGGACGCAGGCCTGCAGCGTATCAGTGTCAGTCTGGACGCACTCGACGATGCCCGCTTTGCGCAGATGAGCGATGCCGGTACACCGGTGCGCAAGGTGCTGGATGGCATCGAGGCAGCGGCTCGCGCCGGACTGGACCCGATCAAGATCAATATGGTGGTGCGGCGAGGGCGCAACGATGACCAGATCCTGCCCATGGCCCGTTATTTCCGGGGCAGTGGCCACATTCTCCGTTTCATCGAGTTCATGGATGTGGGGGCCACCAACGGCTGGATCATGGATGAAGTGGTTCCCGGTCAGGAACTGGTAGACATGATCTGCGCCGAGCATCCGCTGGAGCCTGTGGCCGCCAACCACTATGGCGAGGTGGCCGAGCGCTGGCGCTATGTCGATGGCGCAGGCGAAATCGGCGTGATCACCAGCGTGAGCCATGCCTTTTGCGGCTCCTGTACGCGCATGCGCCTGTCGCCCGAGGGCAAACTGTACCTGTGCCTGTTCGCGGACCAGGGCTTTGACATCCGCGAGCCATTGCGCGCCGGCGTCAGCGATGCCGAACTGGCAGACATGCTGGCAGGGGTGTGGGGCGGGCGCCTGGACAATTATTCCGAGCGGCGCGGCCAGGAAGGTATGGCCGAGCGCAAGCGAATCGAGATGAGCTATATCGGCGGCTGAGGTTCTGTATTGCCGCCTGCCAGCGACTGCCGCTTGCTGATCTCCCTATCCTTGCCGGGCGGCAGGCCGAAAAGCCGCCTGTATTCTCGTGTGAATTGCTGCACGCTCTCATAGCCCACGGCAAATGCGGCGCTGCTCGCTGATCGATCTGCAGCTGTCATGAGTCGCCGCGCTTCTATCAGGCGCAACTGTTTCTGGAATTGAAGTGGCGACAGCGAAGTCGCAGCACGGAAATACTGATAAAAAGAGGACGGGCTCATACCCGCCGCACGCGCCAGTCGTTCGACAGGCAGGGGCTGGGCAAACTCGGTACGCAAAAGGGCGACGGCATCTGCGATGCGCTGGGTATGATTGCCTGGTTGACAGAGTTGACGAATGGCTTTGCCATGCTTGCCAGTCAGCAGCCAGTAATGTATCTCGCGCAGCAATGGCCTGCCCAGTACAGGCAGCGCCTCAGTGCGCTCCGTCAGTCGCATCAGGCGCAAGGCGGTGTCTGCAACATCGGCGTCGGTGGGCTCGACTCGTACTCTTGCGCTGTGGTTTGTCTGGCGAGGTTGTATTTCTGCGCCCAACTCTGAAATCAATGCCAGATCCAGCTCGAGGACTAACGAGAAGTATGGCTCTGTAGCGCTGGCACGGGTGATCTGGCTGACTGTGGGAACGTTTGCCGCAATGAGCAGTGAGTCTCCCGCAGTGAATGAAAATCTTTCAGTGCCCAGGGAGACTTGCTTGCTGCCTTGCAAGACAAGGCAAACCAACGGCCTGGAAATTGCATACTCCAAGCCACTGGGCTGGACGGCGCGAACTACAGCCAGACCAGGAATGGAGGTCTGGGCCACGTTGCCAGTATCGGCTTGCGCCATGAAAAATCGGCTGGATGCCTGTAATAACGATTCTTTCATGAGGGCATGATAGCGGGCCGACGTGACTCAGTGGCAGTCTATATGGAGGATCAGGACAAAAGTATAGAGGTTCGGGCAAAAGCCTGGTCGTGTCTTGCGCTCAGAATGGTGACCTGTTTCCATACCGACTAAGGAGTTGTTTGCCATGACGACGATTTCTCTCATCACAGGGGCCAGCCGTGGCCTTGGACGCAACACAGCATTGGCCATCGCCCGCAAGGGTGGGGACGTGATCGTGACGTATCAAAGTCGACAGGCCGAGGCTGAGGCCGTCGTGGCCGAGATCGAGCAGCTTGGTCGCAAGGGCGTGGCATTGCAGTTGGATGTCGGCAATGTGTCCAGCTTTCCGGCTTTTGTCGAACAACTGAAAATCGCAATGCGCCGGACCTGGCAACATGAGCATATCGACCATCTGGTCAACAATGCCGGTCATGGCGAGGTGGCGACGGTTGCCGAGATGAGCGAGGGCGCGTTCGACAGGTTGGTCAACGTGCATTTCAAGGGCGTATTCTTTCTCACCCAGGCACTGCTGCCTCTTCTCAAGGATGGCGGCCGTATTGTCAACCTGTCCAGTGGCCTGACGCGTGTTTCTGCAGAAGGATGGGCGGCGTATGCAGCCGTCAAGGGGGCCGTAGAGGTGTTGACGGTCTATATGGCCAAAGAGTTTGGCCCGCGCAAAATCTCAGTCAATAGTGTGGCACCGGGTGCAATTGAAACCGATTTTCTGGGCGGTGCTGTACGTGATACGCCTGAATTCAATACATTCTTTGCCAGCATGACTGCATTGGGGCGCGTAGGAGTGGCTGATGATATCGGTCCGATGATCGCCAGTCTGCTGTCAGCAGACAACCGCTGGGTCAATGCGCAGCGCATCGAAGTCTCGGGTGGTCAGGGGATTTGATGTGTGCAGGCGACTGCCTTGCGCCTATCGCTATGATTCGGCAGCCGGTTGGTGCTAAAAAAAACCGGCTCCGACTGATGCTGTCGGTGCCGGCGAACTCTGCTTTGCTGTCTGTATGCTGCTGTGCCTGTAACAGGCCTACTTGATTTCCTCGATGGACTTCACGTCCGACTTGTTGACCTGTACCTCACGACCATCGCGTTCGTAGGTAATGAAATCCTTGTCATCATTGACTTCGGGCCGGTCCGCCGTGGTCACGGTCTGTCCGTCGCGGGTCGTGATCTGCGACGGTGACGAGCAGGCTGCCAATGCCACCAGGGCCAGGGCTGCGGTGCCGATGCGTCCAGCGTACGTGAGTTTCATGGTTGCTCCTCGTTCGGTTGAGACGTGTCTACCTTAGCAAGCGGGAGCGGACAGGGGATGAAGGGATGTAACGGGAGATGCGGAATCGTTTGGGAGGAGCGCTCAGGAAGAGTCGTGTTACAAATTTGAGGCGCGATTTTTTGCCGTCGGGTTGCTACGTCATTGGCCCGTATCTTCAACCCATCGTCCACAATCCAGCAGCAGCGTACCGGGTGTCGGCCGGACGGCCTCTCCTGACAGCTCCAGTTCCGTCCAGATAGAACGGTCCTCGCTTTCATGGTCTTCCAGAATCCGGTACTCGGAAGAGGGTGTTCGAGTACGCGTCTCCGGTAGTACCGTAATGCGGGCCTTGGCATGGATGCCATGCTGTTCGCAGAGCTGCAGGCAGGCGATGGCATCGTCCAGACCCAGCTTGGCGGCTAGGCCGGACGGGTTGCCCGATTTCAGTGCATGTATGGTGGCCTGGCGCTGTTGTTGCAGCAAAGCCAATACAAGTCCAAAGCGGTCTGTGGCGTCGGGCATATCAGGAAGTCTGGGTGTGAGCGTTTACAGGTGGCGGTGGTGCCATTGCATCGGCGTGTCGGTCAGTTCGCTGACCAGGATGGTCAGTGCCGGGAGCCAGTCTGGGGAAACCGACCCCAGTCGTATCAGGCGATAGCCCAGGCCGAATGAGTATTGCCAGTCGAGATCGAGAATTCTGTATTCCTGCAGGCTTTCAGGGCTGTGCCACAACATGCCGGGATCTTCCCATGCGGCCCCGATCAGTTCTATGTGGCTCTCGTAAGACCCATAATCCTGGATGGGAGCGTCGTAGCCTGGCAAGCGGGGTTCGGCCAGATTTTCACCGACAGGAATCAAGGGCTGGCGCTGGTATTCAAGCAATTCCAGTGTAGGGTCAAGATGGTCAGGCCTGTAATGGCGTGGCGCGCTGACTGCTTCTGCTGCAGCCAGATATACCTCGGTGGCCGGGCCCAGATGGTAGATAGGACTGGCGTGGTCCGCACCGTGTGGCATGTAGTCACTGGGTTGCAGGTCGATGCCGTGTGGACGCAAGGCTTCGGCCAGCAGTTCGCCGGTCGGTTGTGCCGGGAGTACCATCCCGGCGGGTAGCATGTTGGCTGCCTGCATCCGTTGCAGTAGATCTTTGATCGAGCGTTCACCAACGGCGACCTCGCTATCAAGCAACAGTTGCCTGTAGAGCCTGAACAGCGTGGTATAGGGGATCGTGTCCGTCTCGACCAGCGAGCTGGGTACGATGTAGCCTTCGTGCAGCAACCGTTTTTCAAGTGCGCGCCAGTCGGGTGGTGGCTGGTGTGGCTGGCGGGGATAGATGAAGTAGTCGTGTTCTGACATGGGTGGTATGCCAGGATGCTACAGGTGACAGTGATGCCATTGCATGGGCACGCCTGTTACTTCACTGACCAGGGCGGTCAGTTCTGGCAGGAGATCAGAGGAGATCGACGATAGCCGCACCATGCGATAGCCCAAACCGAACGTATGTTCCCAGTCCAGATCGAGAATTCGATAGTCCTGTCCATTTTCCGGGCTGCGCCACAGCAGGGCAGGATCTTCCCAGGCCGCCTGGATCAGGTCGATGTGGTTTTCAAACGGTGCGTAATTCTGGATGGGTATCTCGTGGTCGGGAAGGCGAGGCTCTTCCAGATTTTCTCCTATGGGTACGTATGCTTTCCTATGGTATTCGAGCAGTTCCAGCATGGGCGTATGGTGGCTAGGCCTGAAATATTCCGTGCCACTGGCTGTTTCTGCCGTCGCCAAGCGTGCTTCGGTGGCCGGGCCAAGATAGTAGATCGGACTGGCATGATCCGCACCGTGTGGCATGTAGTCACCGGGTTGCAGGTCGATGCCGTGTGGACGCAAGACGTCGGCCAGCAGTTCACCTGTCGGTTGCGCAGGGAGTACCATCCCGGCGGGCAGCATGTTGGCTGCCTGCATCCGTTGCAGTAGATCTTTGATCGAGCGTTCACCAACGGCGACCTCGCTATCAAGCAACAATTGCCTGTAGAGCTTGAACAGCGTGGTATAGGGGATCGTGTCCGTCTCGACCAGCGAGTTGGGTACGATGTAGCCTTCGTGTAGCAACCGTTTTTCAAGCGCGCGCCAGTCGGGTGGTGGCAGGTGTGGCTGGCGGGGATAGATGAAGTAGTCGTGTTCTGACATGGGTGGCTGCCGGGCGGGCCGGCATGGTGATGTTGCGGTGTCGATGCAGGAATTCTACTACGGCTGTTTGGCCTGAATACTGCACGGTTTGGCAGTCATTTTGGATTATTTAATGTGATTTGGGCGTGCTATGGTTTATCTGATCGTGGTGGGAAAAAGTTCGTTGGCAAAGGATGCGCCCGATATCGTCGGCCAGATTGAATTTTCCGAACTGGCCGTACTCTCGAAGCTGATCAAGCGACGGGATATGGCCTTTCTGCATGATGTGGCCTGCTTTTTTGAAGACAGGTCATTCTCCCTGCCGGTGCTGCAGGAGACCCAGGCGGATCTGTTTGCGATGTTGCCCGAAAATCTGGCTGCCGATGAGCGAGCCATGCTGCACAAGCTGCTCGCAGTCGTGGGCTATGCCTGCCACAGGCAATTGCCTATGTTCGGGGTGGCCAGCTAGTCCGGAATGGATGGCTGGGTATGGTGTGTGATGGCTGATTGTTCAAAAATAGCCAGGCGCAATGATCGCCTGGCTCGGATAGGTGTGGTAAGGGTGCGATGACTGTGACTGGTTTCTGCTGTGTGGATATAAAGGGACGTAGTTTGTCTGTGGATGTGCCTGTTCCCGAGTTGGGTGGAAAAGGGGCAGTTTTCATAGAAAAAATTGAATTGTCTTCTGCCGAAATGAAGCGTTTGGGTAGCGAGGCAGGCAGGGTGCTGCATGTGTTCGGTGCATTGGTCAAAACGGGTGAAATTCATCCGGATTTCGGTGAACTGAAGCGATTCGAGCTGGCGGTGGTAGAAAGCAAAGAGGGGCGTGTTGATTCTATCCTGCACCATCTGGCGCAGCATGATACGGTCATGTACAAGCGGGATACAGACCGCACCGGTGAACGGTGCGCGGATATGTTAACCAGGCAGGAAATCAAATTTCTGCGCCGACCACCTCGCTGGAAAGTATCCGACGCGTCTGTGCCGGAGTGCCAGGGGGAACTGTTCCATTTTTGCAGGCAGATTTATATTCCTGAAAACAAAACGACTCGTCAGAATATGACCTGGGGATGTTCTTTGTTTTTATTTGTTTTTGTGAATCGCCAGGATGAGTTGCTTGTCCAGGTTTTTCAGCAGGATATGTCCGAGCAGACCGCAGAAGATCATTACCGGCTGGAAGAGATGATGATGGACTTTGATCAGCATTATCAGGATTCAGGTCGTGTCGGAAAATTGATTGAAGAGGGCGATAAGTTTTTTCATGAATATGTGCTGAATCATGAGCGTGTCAATGGATGGATGCTTGGCCTTCTTCTTGAAAATGCCAGAACGAAGGCCTTCAAGACGCTGGTTTTGAAAAAATGCGAAACGTGTGTGGGTCGGGATTTCCGGCCTTGAGCATGTGTGACCTTGAATTTTGCCTGAATGATGATGAACTGCGACTTGGAATTTGATGCGAGAGAATTCACCCTGGGATTTGCCAGCGAAATGGATGCCTGGGAAGATGAATTCAGGGATGCATGGCAGGAAAACAATAAAAACTATATCCATGGTGCACCCGAAGAAATCATGGCCAGGTATCGTGCTGCCGACGAGGCCATGCACGCTAAGTACCGTGCCCTGTATTGCGATATCTTTTATCGCTACTGCACCGACAGGGAGCGCAAGTATGGTGGCCCGCATGGTCCGAAAAGCGCCGGCATGCCGACCAAATACAACGGCATTGATGCCGATGCGCCTTGCCAGGTGGTGCAAAAAAACAAGAACCGCATTGAAGTGACCTGGGATATCAGGAACACCATCCTGCCCAGGAAAACCCTGTTTGTCTTGGTCAGGCGTGATCAGCAATGGCGCATCGACAGCTATAAATACCTGTCCGATGGCAATGAAAAATGGGATAACGGAATCCTCTGATGACGCAACATTCACACTGTCCCCTGTGTTCGGGGGAATTGCAAAAAATACAGGTCGCTCCCTGCTTCGACTGTGGCCATGCTCCAGGCGAGATCAAGGAGTTCAAGCGGGGCGAGCATACGTACAACGTTTGGGAGCTGTGGGGCCACGAATTGGTCCTGTGTGATTTTTGCGATGCGGATTTTGATTCCTACCATAATGCGTATTGGGGTCTCCCGCCGCATGCACAGGCACATAACTTTCCCCTGAACCGGGTGCGCGAACTGGCGCGCCCCAGACTGGCCGAAGACCTGTATTGCGATACCTGCAAGCATCGACTGGCCTTCATCCTGTTGCGCCAGCATGCCCTGCAGCACAATCAGGCAGGCGATGGGGCGTATGGTTCAAAGCGATGAAGACGCCTCTCTATACCGTCACCATCGATTTCGAGGACCATTCCAGAGCGATTTTCCAGACCCAGGCCAGGAGTGAGCGCGCAGCCCTGGATCGTGCCTTGCTGGAATCTGAGGCAATGGCGGAATACGACCGGGTGCTGACCGAGTCGATGATCGACAACAACCGGCTCAGCCTGACGCACCTGGCGATGGGGTATCGGGGAACCTGGCTCTGGCATCCTGTGCGTGGTGCTCAAAACGGTTGGCAGTCGATTCTCGGCGGCATCATTGTGCAGACGTCCCAGGATGGTGCTGTCAGGAAACCGCATGCCTGAGTCAGACCGTTCGGATCTCTACGGCACTGGCTTGCAGGATGCTGACTGGTATCTTCTGAAAGATGCCGTGCTGGCGGCTGCCTTTGGGGCAGAAACCCCGGTGTTGCCGCCCAGGCTGCAACAGCATCCGGTGGGCGTCTTGTTGGCCAGCTATCGGCAGGAGGCCCGGCGGTCTGTGCTGGACAAGGCTGCGCGGCTGCTTACAGGGCAGCAGCAGGAGAGCTGGCAGCTCCTGATGAAAAGTGGCTAGCGCGACTGCCGTGGGTGATGGTGGCGTGTATTGAATGATCAAGAATTGCAGGAAAAATCTCGATGTCGATAGTGTGTACGGATATTCTGTCCATCGCATTCCCGGACAGCTTCATATCCAGCGAAGTATATGGACAAGGTGTGCTGGGCCAGTATGCTGCGGATGAGGGGCTGGTGGTCCTGAATATCTACCCGGTCGATCGGCCGCTGCTGCACAGGGTCGAGACCGGACAGATCGAGAACTACCGGATATTTTGCAGCAAGGTCTATGGCAAACTGACCTGGCTCGAAGAAAAGACCCTGGATCTGGATGGACATGCCGCATTGCTGATGACAGCAGAAGGGGTTTACGGCTACGTCTATCTGTTCGCATTTATCCGGCTCACGGATACCATTTGCCTGTTTGCCGGTGGGTATTGTCCGCAGGAGGCACCCCAGGATCATTTGCAGGCCATGGAGGCAGCGGTGCGCAGCCTGCGTATCCTGACCTCGGAGCCCGGCAGGGTCATGGCACAGCATCTGGCGGCCCTGGAGCAGCAGACTGCCGAGCAGGAAGAAGCAAAGCAGCAAGAACAGGCATTGCGTGAGCAGTCTGCCAGTGCCGCTGTCGATGAGGCTCAGGTGCCGGTATTCGAGATGCCTGCTGATGGCAAAAACCTGCTGCTGATCGATGGTGAAGCGTTCGACATTTCGGACCAGTCAAAAACGTCCATTCCATTGTATGGCAACCAGGGGATGTGTTTTTGTGCTGATATCGTGGCGGCGCCTTGCCGCACTCTTGACCTGCCGCCCATTCTGGATCGGGAAGGAGATGGCAACGTCTGCATCAGGTTCGGCGCGAGTGGGATCTACCAGGCATCAGGGGTTCCACAGGGTGAGTTTGTGTTTGAAACGGAAGATGACCGTGACACGACACGCCATGCGACGCTTGAGCACACGGGTTTTCGGCCTTCGCTGAAAATTGCGGGCCGGCTCACGTTGCAGGAAGGCTGGCTGGGCTTTAACGGTTATTTCGACGATGGGTATTACCACTGTCGCCGAAATATCTATCTGCTGTGGAAACTGCCCGAGGCATCGCTGTGCTGGGAGCGCTATCTTTTCCGGTCCATGGAAGAACTGCTGCGTGCGCCGCCCGAGTTGCCGCGCCGGCTGTCGCTGGTCGATCAGCCATCCGTACGGCTCAGCGATGCGTTGTGGCGTTATACCCGACTCGAATCGTTGTACATCTCCTATCTTGAGTCTGCCGAGCAGGAGGAGGGTGTCGAGGCCATCCCGGAAGGTATTGTCCAACTGACGCAGTTGCAGCGTCTGGAATTCAATACGGCAAGACATCTGCAAGAAATTCCATCCTTTCTGGGGCAACTGCACGAATTGGACGATCTGCGTATCAGTGGCAGTCAGGCTGTGACCGTGCCTGTCGAGGTTCTGACACTCCCCAAGCTCTCATATTGTGCCTTGTGCCGAAACCGGCTGACGAGCCTGCCGGAGGCGTTTTCTCCTGCATTGCGCACACTGGACCTGAGTGGCAACCAGCTTGAGACCGTGCCGGAGGCCTATGCGACTGAGCCTCGGCTGGGCCTGGATCTTGAAAAAAATCCCCTGGTGTTCTTGCACGAGGCGTTTTTTGAAATGCCGAGGTTGAGGATAGAGCCGGACAAGCGGCGTGCGCTCTTTCCCGCGCACTATCCCTTTGATGCGCGAGTGCCGGACCGGCTTGCCTCCGATCCGGCGGGTCGGCTGCCCTTGCTGGCCGAACATTCGCCGTTGCGCAAGCCCTTGCTGGCGGCGTTGCTGCCGAACGAGGCGGTGGCACCACTGGTGCATGCCGTTGCCGGTACCCTGCGCGCCAGCGTCGATTTCTATCATGGTGCGGAAGAGGACTACGCCACGCTGGGCCATCATCGCCTGGGGGGCTTGCCCGACCTGCCCGATGGCATCTCCTATCCCAGCGTCGGTGTATCCGAGGACACACTGCTGGACTATGAGGATTATTGGCGGGAAGACGAAGAGGGCGACGAGGTGTGCATCTTCCCTTGGGATGGGGCAACGCAGACTTATCAGGTGCCGCTGGAGTTTATCGCACAGCTTGATTGTCAGGCTCTGGCACCGCTGCAGGACTATTTGCCGCGCACAGGGACACTGTTCTTTTTCCTGGCGTGTGGCAGCAGTCCGCTGACGACGCAGGGGCGTGTGTTGTACGTGGAGGATCGTGCCAGCCTGGGCAGCGGCCAGCGTTTTGCAGACCTGGCGTTCAACGAAGAAAAGACCCTGGGCCAAAAGCCTGCCTTCATCCTGCATCCACGCGCCAGCGTGGCGGTGCCGAGTTTCTATGCGCTGGGGGAAAATCCGCATCTCGATGTGCAGTTGCGTGCGGGCATGACACCCGAGCAGGAGCAGGATTGGCAGACACTGGCGTCGCGTGGGGAACACTGGGATGCGTTGCCACGCCTGGGCGGGACGACGTGTTATGCGTGGCAATTGCGGCAGTTGGGTGCCTGGGGATTGCAGCCAGGGAGTCAACCCTCTGGTGCGCAGCGAGACTGGCTGATCGAGAAAGAGATACTGCCGGTCGATTGTGCGTCGGATGCCCTTGTGCCCGAGTATCAGGGTATTGCTAGGGTCAACGGCTGTGGCTTCAGCCAGCATGCGTTGCCCGAATTGCAGGCGGCCCATCAATACGGGGGCGATGCACAGGACTGGTTGGTGTTGTTCCAGGTGGATCTGGCGGGGCAGTTCCAGTGGGACGATGGCACACTGAACTTCATTATCCACCGTGATGACCTGGCCGCACGACGTTTTGATCGCGTGTTCATGGTTTGCGACTACTGATGGGCGAAACTGGAAAATCAAGATGACTGAAACAGGTGAAAAAATCACGGGTCTGGTCGGCGCGCTGCTGGCTGGCGCAGGGCGAGTCGGGCGGTCAGAGAATTGCACTCTGGTGTTTTATTTCTGTGCCTGGCGTACGCAGGATGGTCGGTTGTTGCAGGGTAAACAGCGTTGTGAATGGCAAGGGCTGGACGAGGCTCAGGCTGCTGCGTGGATGCAGCGGATCACCTCGTGGCAGCAATTGGAGTTGGTCGTGGCGGGCAGGACCACCACGGGCGCGTTGCTGGTGCAGCAGATTGGTTTTCCTGAGCAGCCGGATGATGACCTGACACGCCTCGGCGAAATCTGGCAACAGCCGGTGGTGCTGGAAACGGCGCTGTTTGGCGGGCTGGAACTGGATCGTGGCCTGGATATGTATGACGGCGTGGCCGATTGGGGCGGCACCGAAATCAGCCTGAGCCTGAGTTGCGAGGATGCCGCCATGCCCGAAAGTGCGCTGGCAACGGCGACGGCCCTGTTCGAGCAGCAGGCGCACTGGCAGCGGCAGATCGTTGCGTGCGCCGTCGAAAAACTATTGCCGCTCAAAAATGAAAACTGGCTTGCAGAGGACCAGTCACCCTTGACCGAAGAGGCGTTTCGCGGCCACCTTGAGGTGCAGAGTATCGTGGCCGAGGATGAGGGGGCATTTACTGTCTACTTTGATGACGGCGACCTGTTCTGGGGGCACGCCATCGTGGTCAGCGGCAGTCTGGCACAAGGCGCAACCGATGCCGACATCGCGGGCTGAGCATGGCCAGACGTTATTTCTTTGAGGCCGGGGCGCGTGGTCGCAATCTTCTGAGTGCAACCTGGGACCCTCCTGGCGCTGTGCAGATCGCATTGGCCTTTACACCGGCGTCATTGGCCGTCTTGCTGGAGGCTGCGATTCGTGATGACGGCCAGTACAGTCATTATGCAATCGCTACCTGGTGTGACCAGTATCTGCAGGGTCTGCTGCATGACGAAACAGATGATCTGCTGCTGCCTGTCCAGAAGATTGTCGAGGATATCAGCGTGCAGTGGGATCTTTATCTGCTCAATACCTATACGGTGGATCAACTGTCAGGCATGGCGTTGGCTGACGTAAGGTTGCCGGAGGGCTGGTTTTCAGATTGGTTGTGTCAACTGGCGCGCTGGCAGGAAAATGTGCTGGCACTGTCTGTACAGGCCCTGAAGGCGCACTATGGTGATCGCTATCGGGCCTATGGCGGTGGTACGGTCGCAGGTGCGACAGCATTCCGGATCCGTGATCTGGCGGTTGTGTTCTCTGTCATCCTGGATGTGGAAATGGGGTCTGTCTTGTATGACGTGCAGGTGGAGTCCGATCCGCCGGGTGACTATATCCGCGATGCGCGCATTAAGCCCGGACAGTTGCTGGCGCTGGTGCAGGATTATGAGCGTGCGCCGACCGACTGGCCCTGAGTTTCGCTGTCTCGGCATTCGAAAAAACAGCGTGCCCGGCATCCTGCGCAGATCTGCGGGTCCATTCTGTCGTAGATGGCGCGAATAGCGCTGCCCTTGTCGGGGAAAACATGATCTTCGCCCAGGCGTTCCAGGAAGCCCGTACGCTGCCACAATTCAATGACTTGCGGACGAGGCCGGTGGAAGTACAGATCGCCACCCATGGCACGCCGCTGGGTCAATTCCCGCTCCCACAATTCCAGGCCCGAAGCGTCGATGAAGTTCATGCTCTTGGCCATGATCAGCAGGTGCGGCTGGGCATCCGGCAAGGTGCGCAGGTATTCCAGCCTGCCGGCCACGTGAGGCACGGCGGCAAAGTAGATCGAGCCTTCCATGCGCAGCAGCTTGAGTTGCGGGCATTCGGGCAAGGCCCCGTGGGTGGCATCGCTGGCAGGCACCATCTGGCGATCAGGAGACCAGTCGGCAAATGCCATGGTGCGCATGGCCGGGCGCGAGGTGCGATACAGATAGCCGGCCAGCGACAGCAGCGTGCCTAGCAGGATTGCGACTTCCATGCGCAGGATCACAGTAGCGGCTGCGGTGATCAGGGCCACCACGAAATCGCCCCGGTGCTGTCGCGCCATTTGTCGCCAGTGCGGCAAGTCGAGCAGATTCCAGGCAACCAGCAACAGCAGGCCGGCAATGGCGGCATAGGCGATGTGTGCCAGCAACGGGGCGCTAACGGCCACCAGCACGACCAGCAACAGTGCCGAGCAGACGGCAGCCAGCGGCGTGCGGGCACCCGCCATCAGGTTGGGCATTGAGCGGTTGAGTGAGCCGCACGAGACGTAGCAGGAGAAGAAACTGCCCACGATATTGGACAGGCCCTGGCCTACGAATTCGCGATCGGCCTGGATGAACTGGCCTGAGCGGGCCGCAACGGCCTGGGCGATGGAGATGGATTGCGCCAGGGTGATGATGGTCAGCGCCAGCGCCAGGCCGACCAGTTCGGGCAATTCGCGCCAGGTTGCGCCCGGCAGGCTGAAGACAGGAATGGGCGTCTGGATCGTGCCCACGGTGGGTATGCCGCCCAGCGTGCCGGTTGCAAAAATACTGTTCAGTGCCCAGGCCAGCAGTGTGCCGCCGGCCAGCCCCAGCAGCATGCCGGGCCAGCGCGGGTGCCAGCGGCGCACCAGCAATGTCAGCAGCAGGGTACAGGTACCGGCGAGCAGGGTACCGACATGCAGGTCCGGCAATTGGCGCAGCAGGCTGTAGAGTGTCTGCAATGCGCCGCGTGCACCGGTGGTGTCGATCTTGAGCCAGTCGCGGCAGGCATAGATGGCAATCATCAGCGCGGCTCCGGTCGTGAAGCCGTGCAGCGCTGCCGGTGAAACGAAGCTGGCCAGCCTGCCCATGCGCAATGTCCCCAGCAACAATTGCAGCGCACCGACCATCAGTGTCAGTGTGAGCGCCAACTGGATATAGTGCTGGCTGCCGGCCAGGGCCAGCGGTGACAGCATGGCGAACAGTGCCAGCGAACTGGCATTGGTGGGGCCCGACATGACGTGCCGGCTCGAGCCGAAGAGGGCTGCCACGATGCAGGGCACGATAGCCGTGTACAGACCATACTGGGGGGGCAGGCCAGCCAGTGTGGCGAAGGCGATCCCTTGCGGCAGTACGAGAACGGCACCCAGCAGGCCTGCCAGCAGGTCTGCTTGCAATGCGCCCGGTTGGCGTACCTGTTCCAGCCAGGGGAACAGGCGCAGCAGACGGGAGGAAGAGACGGGCATGACGGGGCGGCTAGAATGGAAGAAAACGCCATGTTCGATGGCGTCAATGGATATTCTATATTTATATATGCTTATACATGAAATGACTGATGTCGGCACGGCAGGGCAAATCGGTGCTGACGGTGTCCGGTCATTGCTGAGCGGCGTGATCCTGGCCGGCGGTCAGGCGCGGCGCATGGGCGGGCAGGACAAGGGTCTTCTGCCCTGGCGTGGTCTGCCCCTGGCCGAGCATGTGGCCCGTCGCTTGCGGGAACAGGTGGATCAAGTGCTGGTGAGTGCCAACCGGCACCCGGTCGAATATGCCGCATGGGGAGAGGTGCTGGCCGATGATCCCGGGCTGGAAGCCTGGTCGGGGCCGTTGGCCGGCGTACAGGCCGCGTTGCGGGTGGCACGCCATGAGTGGCTGCTGGCCGTGCCGTGCGACACCCCTCGATTGCCGCACGACCTCGCCATGCGGTTGTGGCAGGGGGCGCAGGCGGTTCAGGCACCGCTGGCCGTGGCCAGGGCGGGCGGCAGGCGTCATTCCGTCTGTATGCTGCTGCATCGCAGCCTGGCTCCAGGCTTGCGCGATTGGCTGCTGGCCGGCGAACGCAAGGTGGGGATGTGGCAGGACAGCGTCGGTGCGGTCGAGGTCGATTTCGGTGCAGATGATTCGGCGTTCGCCAACATCAATACGCCCGATGAACTGGCGGCAGTCGATAATCCAGATCAGGGAGCATGACGATGGTGAACTATGTCACAGGCTTCATGCTGTCGAACGATGGTCAACGGGTAGTCCTGATCCGCAAGCGCCAGCCCAGTTGGCAGCAGGGGCGGTTGAATGGTGTCGGCGGCAAGATCGAGCCGGGAGAAACGCCGGCCCAGGCCATGGCGCGCGAGTTTCTCGAGGAAACCGGGGTGCAGACCGATCCGGCTTCCTGGCAACTGTTCGTCGAACTGGACGAGTCCGGGCTGGCCTGTGTGTATTTCTTTTTCTGCCGTGACGATGCGGCGGTGATGGCAGCGCGTACCATGGAGGCCGAGCCGGTCGAGATCCATGCCGTACAGCCTTTGCCGGACGATGTACTGCACAACCTGCGCTGGCTGATTCCGATGGCACTGGATCCGCAACTGGTGTTCAGTCAGCCAGCCAGGCTGGTGGAGCGAGTACGCGCCGTATCTGCCCCTGCCGCAGCAGGCAGGACATGACGCTTGCCCGGCTGGTCAGATGGTCAGGGCCGCAGCCAGTGTGCAAAATCGTAATAGCGCACATACGCACCATCTCCCGTACCGCTGGCGGGCGGGATCTGGGCCAGTCCGGATGCCCAGGGCAGGGCACGCAACATGCCTGAGCCCTGGTGTGCATAGGGGTGCAGGGCAGGGCCACTTTCATCCGGGCGGTATTGCACGCGCAGGAATTCTTCGCGGCTGTCGTTGTAGGGCTGGTCGGCCCGCAACGGATACAGGCCAGTCACCGGGAACAGCGTGGCATTGCCCTGCATGCGACGGAGCAGCGGCGTGACCAGTACGGTAAAGACAGCAAAGGCCGATACCGGATTGCCGGGCAGGCCGATCACCGGCTTGCCGTCCACGTTGGCGAGCGCCACCGGTTTGCCGGGTTTCATTTTGACTTTCCACAGGTCCAGGCTGCCGCCCAGCTTTTCCAGCGTCGGTTTGACCAGATCGCGCTCGCCGACCGATACGCCGCCCACGCTCAGTACCAGGTCACTGTCGCGCAGCAAGGTGCGGAATGCATCCGTCAGCGCATCCTCGCGGTCGATGGCATGCAGCACATGGGAGATCTCGGCGTTCATGCCGGCGGCCAATGCGGCCAGCATGGCACCGTTGGAGTTGTAGATCTGACTGGGCTGGCGCGGCTGGCCGGGGGGCACCAGCTCATCGCCGGTCGTCAGTATGCCGATGCGCACGCGGGGAAAAACGGCCGCGTCGGTATAGCCCTGGGATGCCAGCAGGCCAATGTGGGCTGCGTTGAGCACGGTGCCGGCTTCGATCAGGACGCTGCCGATGGCGCTGTCCTCGCCTTGGCGGCGGATGTGTGAACCCGCAACGGGCGCTTCGAGGAACTCGACGCCGGCATCGGTCTCACGGCAGTACTCCTGCATCATGACGGTGTCGGCACCTTCGGGAATCAGGCTGCCGGTGAACAGGCGCGTGGCCTGTCCGGGTTGCAGCGGTGCGGGCTGATGGCCCGCGTAGCAGCGCTCCTGTACCGGCAGGATACGGCCGGGCGCATAGTCCTGGAGGCGCAATGCATAGCCGTCCATGGCGCTGTTGTCGGCTGGCGGCGCATCCTGCCGCGCCACGAGATCCTGTGCCAGGATGCGGCCTGCCAGCTCGGCCAGTGGCCGCTGTTCGTGGCGGGAGGGGGCGGGGCCGGCCTCTGACAGGCGGCGTTGGGCTTCTTGGAAATCCAGCATGTCGGTCTCTTGGGTACGAAATCGGAAGGGTTGTTCAGGGTGATGTGGCCGTGCCTGGCGGCACTGCCGCTCGGGATCAGGCCGAATGCGGGAATCAGCCTGCCGATGGCCGGGCTGTGTCCCATTGCTGCGCCTGTACCTGGTCGCTGTCACGGGCCTCTACCCAGAGGCGTTCGCCACTGCGCAGGGTTTCGCGTTTCCAGAACGGGGCGCGGGTCTTGAGTGCGTCCATGATGAACTGGGCTGCCTGAAAGGCATCGCCACGGTGCGCACTGGCGACACCTGCGAACACGATCTGATCGCCCCGCGCCAGTTCGCCGACACGGTGCACGATGCGGCAGGCCTGGACGGCCCAGCGTTGGAAGGCTTCGTCGGCAATAGCCTGCAGTTCGCGTTCGCACATACCGGGATAATGCTCCAGGTACAGCGAGTCAGTATCCTGGCCGGGCGCGAAATCACGCACCAGACCGGCAAAGCAGACGATGGCACCAGCCTGCCCTGCACAGCTGCGGCGCAATTCGTCGTACAGCGCGCCGTAATCGAAATCGTGGGTCTGGACGGCAATGACACAGGTCGGCAGTTCGGGCATGGGTTCAGCCTCCGGTCACGGGATCGAACAGCGCGACTTCATCGCCGGCCTTGATGGCCTGATCGTGGCGGACATGGTACTGGTTGACGGCCAGCTTGAGCCGATCGGTGGGGGCCAGTCCAGGATAGCGCTGCTGGAGCTGAGAGAGCAATTGCGTGCCGGTGATCGGATTGCCATCGGCCAGCGACCAGGATTCGCTGCGCGTGCCGGTCAGTTCGGCCACCCTGGCAAAGTAGAGGATATCAATCGTTGCGCCATTCACCGCTCTTACCTCCGGATTTGTAGACGAGACGCACGGCATCGATGCGGATGCCCTTGTCGGCGGCCTTGCACATGTCGTAGATAGTCAGTGCGGCCACGCTGCAGGCGGTCATGGCTTCCATCTCGACGCCGGTCTTGTAGTCGCTGCGACAGGTGGAACTGATGTCGATGGCGCAGCCTGCATCGTCGAGCGAGAAATCGACGCCCACGAAACTCAGGGGCAGGGAGTGGCACAGCGGGATCAGTTCGGCGCAGCGCTTGGCAGCCAGGATGCCGGCTACGCGGGCCGTGTTGAGTACTTCGCCCTTGCCTTTGGCATGCCCCGTGACCAGGCCATATGCTGCGGCATTGAGCGTGACTCGTGCGCGGGCGATGGCGGTGCGCGTCGTGGCGGCCTTGTCGCCGACGTCGACCATGCGGATCTGGCCGGACTCATCCAGGTGGCTCAAGGTGGGTTCGGAAACGGGTATGGTCATGTTGCCGTCCGGTGTGGGAACGTAAAGTGTTGGAAAGATGTCTGTCAATATCGTATCGAACAGCCTTATATAGATATGATAGTCGATAGTCGCCGTCGGGCATGTTGCCCGGATGGCTCCTTCTTTGCGCCAGGCCTATGATTTCAACACTGCGATCCTTCTCCGCGCTCTATCTTGCCACGTTGCTGATGCTGATCGGCACGGGCCTGTTCAATACCTATATGGCGTTGCGCCTGACAGCCGAGTCAGTCAGTCAGTTGTGGGTGGGTGCCCTGATCGCGGCCTATTACCTCGGCCTGGTGGGGGGCGCGCGGATCGGGCACAGGATACTGATCAAGGTAGGACATATCCGTGCCTATGCAGCCTGTGCGGCACTGACCACGGTCATGGTGCTGGCCCAGACGCTGGTGGACAACCTGACCCTGTGGCTCGGGTTCCGGCTGATCGTTGGCATGGCCATGGTGACCCAGTTCATGGTGCTGGAGAGCTGGCTTAACGAACAGACCGAAAATCACCTGCGCGGCCGGGTGTTTTCCTTCTACATGCTGGTGTCCGGCCTGGGTACTGTGCTGGGGCAACTGGTGCTTACGGTCTATCCGGTCCTGGATCTGCGCATGCTGACGATGGTGGCGATCTGTCATGCGCTGTGCCTCATGCCGATCGCACTCACGGCCCGCATGCACCCGGCCACCCCGGTGCCGGCACCGCTGGAGATCATGTTCTTTCTCAAGCGCGTGCCGTTGTCGTTGACGGCCCTGTTCCTGGCAGGCAATCTGTCAGGAGCCTTCTATGGTCTGGCACCCGTGTTCGCGGTCAAGCAGGGACTGGATACGGCTGAGGTTGCCATCTTCGTGGCAGCCGCCGTGCTGGCGGGGCTGTGCGCACAATGGCCCATCGGCTGGCTGTCGGACAGGATCAACCGGGTCTGGCTGATCCGCTTCAACGCCATCGTGTTGGCAGTGGTCGTTGTGCCGATGTGGGGCCTGCTGGACTTGCCGTTCTGGCTGATGGTGGGGTTGTCCTGTGTCGTGGGTATTCTTCTGTTCACGCTTTATCCCCTGGGTGCGGCCTTTGCCAATGACCATGTGCAGGCAGACCGCCGCGTCAGCCTGAGTGCGGTGCTGTTGATGGTGTACGGTATCGGTGCCTGCCTGGGGCCGCTGGTTACGGGGGCCCTCATGGACATGGCGGGGCCCGGCATGTTCTTCGTTTTCTTTTCAGTATGCGCGGCCTTGCTGGCATGGCGCATGCGGCCCGAGCATGTGTCGGGCGAGCATCAGGTCGAGGAGGCTCCCGTGCAGTTCGTGCCGATGCCGGTCAGCGGCCAGGCATCCCCGGCCGCTGCGGCTCTGGATCCTCGTATCGACGCCGATCAGGCCGCCACCACCATGAGCCTTGATGACATGGAGGAGGCAATGCGGCGGGCCGAGGCTTCAGCGGGGCAGCAGCAACAGGATGGCGGGCAGGGTCAGGGCCAGCCCTGACAGGTGTCTCCGCTCCAGCCTTTCCTTGAAAATGCCGGCACCGATCAGTACGCCAAGCGCCACGACTCCGATGTTCATGGCCGAGAAGACCAGTGCGGGATGATCGCGAAACGTCTGATGTGCGCGGATGTAGAAAAAGATATTGCCGAAATTGAGGCTGCCCAGCAGCAGGCCGGCCAGGACGTGCCGCTGCCAGTGGTGCGGGCCGCGTGTCGCTGCCGACACATGTCGTCTGACAGTCCATAGTCGGCGGCACAGCAGGTAAAGCGCCATGACGATGCCTGCCAGCATGAAGCAGGCCAGCAGGATGCTGGAGAAGGCGGCACCGGTACGCGACATCTGCTTGAACAGGATATCGATCAGTCCATAGCCGAGCCAGACTGTAAAGAGCAATAAGCCAGCCGTACGCGGTGAGGGCTGGGTGCCTGTGGGTGCATGATGTTGGGGCACACGCCCCGACAGCAGATACAGCGCCAGCAATGCCAGTCCGATACCGGCCAGGGCTTGCCCCGATGCGGGCTGGCCGAACAGGGTAAACGCGGCGATCAGCGGCAGGGCCAGCGAGATACGTTGCGCCGCATCGCTGCGTGCAATCCCGGCATGCCGCACGCAGGCGGCCATGGCCAGGAAAATGCCGGGCAGCAGCAGTCCCAGTGATGCCAGGATGATCCCGTTTTCCGCGAGCAGCGTATAGGGCAGCCACTCGGGCTGCAGTGTCAGCAAGCTCCATGTGATGGCCGTCACGTAGTTCAGTGCGATGACGATAGGCATATCGATGCGCCACGTCCGTGCCAGTTTCAGCAGTACCGATACGGCGACGCTGAGGGTGATGCTCAGGACGAGATAGAACATGCGCGCTCTCCTGCATGCGGGTGCGTGGCTGGCTGGGGCGTAGCGTGCAGGCCCAGTCTGGCAAAGAGGGCCTGATCGGCATCGAAGGCTGGATTGCCGGTGGTCAGCAGGTGGTCGCCATAGAAAATCGAATTGGCACCGGCCATGAAGCAAAGTGCCTGCGCTGCGTCGCCCAACTCCTGGCGTCCGGCCGACAATCGGATCATGGCGCGTGGCATGGCCAACCGTGCCACGGCAATGGTGCGGACGAATTCGAACGGATCAAGTGGATCGACATGTGCCAGTGGCGTGCCTTCGATCCGCACCAGGTTGTTGATGGGAACGGATTCGGGGGGCGGATCGAGCTGGGCCAACTGAGCGATCAGGCTGGCGCGGTGTGCGCGTGTTTCTCCCATGCCGACGATGCCGCCGCAGCAGACCTTGATGCCGGCGTCGCGGACGCGGTCAAGGGTATCCAGGCGATCATGGTAGGTGCGGGTAGTGATGACGCTGCCGTAGTACTCAGGCGCAGTATCGAGATTGTGGTTGTAGTAATCAAGGCCGGCCTCGCGCAGTTGCTGGGCTTGGCCTTCGCGCAACATGCCCAGCGTGACACAGGTTTCCAGGCCGAGATCCCTGACCGCGCCGATCATTTCGGCGATGGCATCGAGCTGGTGAGGCTTGGGGCTGCGCCAGGCCGCGCCCATGCAAAAGCGCTGAGCCCCTGCATCACGGGCGGCGCGTGCTGCGGCCAGCACTTCGTCCAGTGGCATCAGCTTTTCGCGTTCCAGGTCTGTCTGGTGGCGTGCCGATTGCGAGCAATAGCCGCAATCTTCAGAACAGCCCCCGGTCTTGATGGACAGCAGGCTCGATAGCTGGATGGCATTAGGGTCGAAATGGGCGCGATGTGCCGTGCTTGCCTGGTGCAGCAGATCCAGGAAAGGCAGTTCGAACAGATCGATCAACCGGGTGGTGAGCGGTGAGCTGGATTGAGTTTTATTGATAAAAGAGACTTTATTTTCCATCTTTATGCCTTGAAGTGCCTATATCGTGCTGTTTTTTATGGTTTGCTTGTGTTTTTGAAAATATAGACTTTTGTTTGTGTTTTCTTCAATATGTCGATTTAGTGTGTTTTTTGTGTGGTGTTGTTGTATTTTATGGTTGTTTTGTTGGTTTTTAAATGTGATTTTGTGTTTTGCTTGTCTAAAATGACGACAAAATTTGCGACATGGCAAGCCGGTTAATTTGAAACTGTTTGTGAGTTTCACGGTGAAGGCAGGGGATCTTCATGTGCAATAGCCTGGCTGGCAATCGATCAGTTGCCGGAGCATGCAGCATGATGTCCCGGCAAGTTTCCGACATGGCAAAGGAGAACAGGCATGAAAAAATTCGCAACCGCCGTCTGGCAAGGCAATCTCAAGGCAGGCAAGGGGTCGATTTCAACCGAGAGCGGCGCACTGGCCGATGCGCCCTATGGATTCAACACGCGTTTTGAAGGCGAACCCGGCACCAACCCCGAAGAGCTGATCGGTGCGGCCCATGCCGGCTGCTTCTCGATGGCACTGTCCAACATCCTGGGTGAAAGCGGCCTGGTAGCCGACAGGATCCAGACCCGCGCCGATGTCACGCTGGAACGCCTCGAACCCGGATTTACCATCACGGCCGTGCATCTGACGCTGGAGGCGCGCATTCCTGGTGCCAGCGATGAGGCTTTCCTGGCGGCGGCGGCCAAGGCCAAGGAAAATTGCCCGATTTCGCGTCTGCTCAACGCAACCATTACCCTGGATGCCCGACTCGAACAGTAAGTGCTGTTCACACTGAACAAGATGCCTCGCACAGGCCGGTCATGCAGAGGCCGTGATGAGCATGGAGCCGCGATACTGGTCAGTTTGATCTGACGCACGGTACGCGGCGCTTTTCGGTCGTTTCCGTTTGTTATTTTCCAGATTGCGCTATATCCTTCTGGATATGACGAATTTGATTGATCTGGATTGGTTTCCGCTGGCGCTGTCTCTCAAGGTAGCTGGTCTGGCAACCGTATTGGCACTGGTCGTGGGCATTGCGCTGGGCTGGGTGTTTGCACGTCGACGCTTTCCCGGCAGCGGCATTCTTGAAGCGACCTGTATGTTGCCCCTGGTGTTGCCTCCCACCGTGATCGGCTATGCCATCCTAGTAGCGGCAGGACGACGCAGTGCGCTCGGGCAGTGGCTCGACGAACATCTCGATTATTCCATCATTTTCAGCTGGCATGGTGCCGTGGTGGCATCGGCCGTGGTGGCGCTGCCCCTGGTGCTCAAGTCGGCCAGCAGCGCCTTTGCCGGTATCGACCGCACGCTGGAAGCTGCTGCCAGCACGCTGGGCCAGTCGCGCTGGTCCGTATTCGTGCGCGTCACGCTGCCGCTGGCATGGCCGGGCATCCTGGCCGGCACTTTGCTGGCTTTTGCGCGCGCGATGGGTGAGTTCGGTGCCTCGCTGATGGTGGCCGGCTCGATTCCTGGCAAGACCCAGACACTGTCGATGGCGATCTACGATGCCGTCCAGGCCGGCCACGAGGAGACGGCCATGATTCTGGTCCTGGTGACTTCGCTGATTTCCGTTGCCATTCTGGTGGTATCCAACCGTATTTTCGCACCGCGCGTCCGTTAGTACGGCGCGACCCTCTATCCAAGGAGCTTGAACATGATGAAACCCTCCCGCCGTCTTGCCCTGTGCGTGTCCCTGTCGGCTGCACTGCTGGTGCCACTGGCCGCCCAGGCAGCTCAACTGACCGTGTCGGCTGCCGCCAGCCTGACCAATGCCTTCAATGAAATCGGCCCCCTGTTCGAGAAGGCGACGCCGGACACGACCGTGCAATTCAATTTTGCCGCTTCGGGCACGCTGCTGCAGCAGATCACCCAGGGCGCGCCGGTCGACGTGTTTGCCAGTGCCGACCAGGCGACGATGGACCGTGCCGAAGCCGCCAAACTGATCGTTGACGCAAGCCGCCGCAACTTCGTCAGCAACAGTCTGGTGCTGATCGAGCCGATCGACAGCAAGATCAAGCTGGACAGCCTCGATGACCTCAAGGAAGCCGCCGTCAAGCGCCTGGCGATTGGCAAGGTCGAAACGGTGCCTGTCGGACGCTATACCCAGCAGGTGCTGCAGGGTGCTGGCCTCTGGGATGCCCTGGCCTCGAAGATGATCCCGGCCGATAGCGTGCGCCAGGTACTCGATTACGTGGGTCGCGGCGAAGTCGATGCTGGCTTTGTCTATGCCACCGATGCTGCCGTCATGGCCGACAAGGTCAAGGTCGTGCTCACGCCGCAGGGTCATGCTCCCGTGCTGTATCCGATCGCCGTGATCGAGGCCAGCAGCAACAAGGACGGTGCCCAGGCCTTCATCGACTTTCTGGCTACCGAGCCTGCGCAGGCTGTGCTGGCCCGCTATGGTTTCGGCAAGCCGTGATTGACGTTGACATCAGCCTGACCGTCTCGGACCGGACGCGGCGCTTCGACCTGTCGGCGCGCTTTTCGACCGAGGCGGGCTTTGCCGCGTTGTACGGCCCTTCGGGATCGGGCAAGTCGCTGACGCTGCAGGCCATCGCCGGCCTGTTGCAGCCTACAAAGGGATTCATCCGCATCGGCGGCACGACGTTGTTCGATAGCGAGTCGGGTATTGATCTGGCACCACCTGCACGCCGGATCGGCTACCTGTTCCAGAACTATGCCCTGTTTCCGCATCTTTCCGTCGAGGACAATGTCGGTTTCGGGCTGACGTCCTGGCGGCAGGGCCTGTCCACCGAAGGCCGTGAACGTGTGCAGGCACTGTTGGCCCGTTTTGGTCTGGATCACCTGGCTCGTAGTCGTCCGGCAACCCTGTCGGGCGGCCAGCAGCAGCGTGTGGCGCTGGCACGCGCACTGGCCTGCGAACCGGATATTCTGCTGCTTGACGAGCCGTTTGCGGCACTCAATCCCTTGCTGCGCGGCGAGTTGCGCGAGGAATTAGCGCAGGTACAGCGCCAGTGGGATATCCCGGTGCTGATGATTACGCACGATATCGAGGACGTGCTGCACCTGGCACAGGTTACCTTTGTCTACGAGCATGGCCAGATCGTGCGCGAAATCGACATGCTCAATGGAACCGAGCAGGCGCATGTCCGGGAGCAACTGGGCGTGCCGGCCACAGCGGAAGAATCCGATCCGTTGCGCCGTACCTTGCGGCGTCTGCTGCAGTTCGGGCGTCAGGCCTGATCAGGGGCTAGCAGGTTGACCAGTGCCTGCAGGTCCTTGGCCGCCGCCTTGTGCGCAATTTCTTCAATGGTTCGGTAGTGGCGGATAACGGCCTGTCCTGTCTCTGTCAGGCGGGCACCGCCGCCATGTGTGCCGCCGGTCGAGGTCTCGACGACGGGTTCGCGCAAGGCGCGGTTGATTTCATCAATGAGCAGCCAGGCCCGCCGATAGGACATGTTCATGGCACGGGCCGCCGCCGAGATCGAACCACTTTGCTGGATATGCTCGAGCAGTTCGATTTTTCCGGGGCCAAGCGCAATCAGTGACCGATGGCGGATACGCATGCGGAATTGGACGCTGGGGCGCTCGCTGGAGTCTGATGTGTCGACGGTGGACATGAGGCAGGAATCGTAGAAAAGTTCAGAGCGGATGCTCGACCGGATCGGGCTGATCCAGATTGACGTCGAACCATCCATGCAGGGCATTCGACAGGCGCAGCGCCTTGGCATCGGCCAGCGCGCTCCGGGGAAGAACCCGTTCGCGCACCAGCCCGGCTTCCAGCAGGATACCGCGCTGGATTCCGGGCAATACACCGCAGATCTGCGGCGGGGTGTACCACTGGCCATCCAGCAGCAGGTAGAGATTGCTGCGGCTGCCTTCGCAGAGCTCGTTTTTCTGGTTGAGGAAAATCAGGTCGAACCAGGTGGGATGCTGTTGCAGCCATGACTGTGCCTGGTCATACAGGGGGCGGCGCGTGGTTTTGTGACGCAGCCAGATGCTGCTGGCGTCCAGGCGAGGTCGGGCAATGCCGACTTTCTGCGCGGGCCGGCCAGGGTTGTAGTCGAATGCCTGCACCGTGATATTGAAGCCGCCGTGTGCCTGCAGCAGCAGGCGCAGCCGGTGGTGCTCGCCCTGGGCACCTTCGGCAGCCTTGACCAGAGCCTGTTCGATGGCATGCACCGGGCAGACATATTCCAGATACTGGGCGGAGCGGTGCAGGCGTTGCAGGTGACGGTGCAGCAGGGGTATCTTGCCCTGCTCGTCACTGCGCAGCGTTTCGATCAGTTGGGGAGGCGCGTCGCGTTGAGTATGCGAGCTTTCCAGAGACATTCTTCCCACTCCTGTTCCGGGATAGAGTCATGGACGATACCGCCGCCCACGTGATATCGGCCATGATTGCGTTCGTGTAAGACCAGAGTCCGGATGGCGACATTGAGCGAAAAATCGCCGTTGGGTGCCAGCCAGCCTATGCTGCCACAGTATAGACCGCGTGGCTCGGGTTCGAGCTGGCGGATGTGCTGCATGGCGGCGATTTTTGGCGCGCCGGTAATCGAACCACACGGGAACAGGGCTGTCAACAGAGAATGCAAGGGAAGGGGGGGGAGTTCGGCCTCGATGGTCGATGTCAGGGTCCAGACGCTGGGATAGGACTCAAGTTCGAACAGGCGCGGTACTCGTACCGAGCCGGGCACGGCCAGTCGTCCCATGTCGTTGCGCAGCAGGTCCACGATCATCAGGTTTTCGGCCCTGTTCTTGATGCTGTCGAGCAGGGCCTGTCCGAGCGCCTGGTCGCGGACCGGATCGGGGTGCCGTGGTGCCGTGCCTTTCATGGGCCGGCAGGTCAGGTGATGACCACGGCGCTGCATGAACAGTTCGGGTGAAAAGGACAGCACGCTGCCGTCCTGATCCTCGATATACGCGGCATGGGCACTGGGATGCCCATGCGCAATCCGACGGTAGAGTGCCTCGGGGGAGCCTTCGGTCTCGATATCCATGCCGAAGGTGTAATTGATCTGGTAAACCTCGCCGGCACGGATCAGTTCACGGATTCGCTCGATGCGCGACAGGTAGTCTGCCCGCGCCATACGGGGCTGGACTGCGGTGATGCCTGCCTGGTGCGCGGCAGGTAGCCAGGGCGCAGCGGTGCGAGCCTGTTCGAACACCAGGGCGGTCAGGCGTGGTTGCGGTGTGTCGGAGGGGAATGGGCTGGTGGGGGATCGCGATGCCTGCACGGAGACGGCCTCTGGCGCAGGCAGGCTTGAGATGGGGGCCTGCAGCGCGCGGGGCTCCAGCCATTCTCCCAGGTCATAGGTCATCAGCAAGGCGATCCAGCGGCCCGCCGCCTGGTGCTGTTCGATGGCAGCCAGGGCCGGCCGCAGCGCCTCTGGCTGGCAGGCGGTGATGCGGTCTACCGGCTGTTCGAGTACCAGCGCCTGTCCGGTCCAGCGGTCTTCGAAACGGCAGAGGCTCATGCCCGATCCTGCGTGCATTGCGCCGGTTGCTGGGCGATGAATTGGCGCAATGCTTCGCCGGTATGCGAGCGTGCATGGTCGGCCTCGACCTCGGCGGGCGTGCCTTCGATGACCAGTTGGCCGCCACCGCTGCCCCCTTCGGGGCCCATGTCGAGCAGCCAGTCGGCCTGGGCGATCACGTCCAGGTTGTGCTCGATCACGACGACGGTGTTGCCTGCCTCGACCAGCCGATGCAGCACGCTGATCAGCTTGTCGACATCGGCCATCGACAGCCCGACCGTGGGTTCATCCAGTACATACAGGGTATGTGGCAGGCGCGAAGCACGGCCGGTCTTGATGACGCCTTCGGTCAGGCGTGCCTTGGTCAGTTCGGTAACCAGCTTGATGCGCTGGGCCTCGCCGCCCGACAGTGTGGGTGAAGGCTGGCCCAGTGTCAGGTAGCCCAGGCCGACATCCTGCATGAGTTGCAGAGGGCGCTGGATGCGCGGGTGGGCCGAGAAGTATTCGACTGCCTCGTCCACCTCCATCTTGAGGATGTCGCCAGCGCTTTTTCCCCGCAGCTTGACTGACAGCGTATCGCTGTTGAAGCGCGCACCGTTGCAGGCCTCGCACTCGACCTTGACGTCGGGCAGGAAGCTCATCTCGATGGTGCGCATGCCCTGGCCCTCGCAGACTGGACAACGGCCTGCGCCCGTGTTGAAGCTGAAGCGCGAGGCAGTCCAGCCGCGCATGCGTGCATCGCGGGCTTCGGCGAACAGCTTGCGGACGTCGTCCCAGAAGCCGATGTAGGTGGCGGGGCAGGAGCGCGGTGTCTTGCCGATGGGGGTCTGGTCGACCTCGAGTACGCGGTCGATGGCTTCCCAACCGTCGATGCCGGCGCAGTGCAGCCAGTGGGGGGCGACCTTGTCGTGTTCCCGTGCATACTGGTTGTCTGCCACGGCACGTCTCAGGTTGGCCTGCAACACGTCGCGGGCCAGCGTCGATTTGCCGGAGCCGGAGACACCCGTGACTACGGTCAGGCGGTTGAGCGGAAAATGGGCCGTGACATTGTGCAGGTTGTGGCGTCCGGCAGCCCGTACGGTCAGACGTGGCGTGTCGATCTGGACCGGGCGACGCGGCTGCAGGTCATGTTGCAGTGGATGCGCCAGATAGCGGCCGGTGACCGAGTCCGGATTCTCCATGATGTCCTGCACGGTGCCTTGGGCTACCACGCGACCGCCGCGCGAACCGGCCCCCGGGCCGATATCGATGACGTGTCCGGCCCGGCGGATGGTGTCGTCGTCGTGCTCGACGACGACCAGGGTATTGCCCTGGCCCTCCAGGCGTGACAGGGCGTCAAGCAGGATACGGTTGTCACGGGGGTGCAGGCCGATGGTCGGCTCATCAAGGATATAGCAGACGCCCTGCATGTTGGAGCCCAGCTGGGCCGCCAGCCGGATACGCTGCGCTTCGCCACCGGAGAGCGTCGGTGCTGCCCGGTCCAGTGTCAGGTAGCCCAGGCCGACCTCCTGCATGAAACCAAGGCGGCTGCGGATTTCGGCCAGAATGTCGCGGGCGATGTCGGCTTCACGGCCGCGCAGGACCAGCCCGGTAAAGAACGTATGCGCCTCGTTGACCGACCAGTGGCTGATGTCGGCAATCGAGCGCGCATGCCAGCGTACCGCCAGTGCATTGCGATTCAGGCGCTGCCCCTGGCAGACCGGGCAGGTTTCCGGTTCGTGGGCATCGTCCTGTTCGCTATCGGCCGTATCACGCCAGGTGCTTTCCTCTCCCGTCTGCTCGGCATCGAAACCGCTCAGGCGTAGGCCTGTGCCAAAGCAGGCGGGGCACCAGCCATGCTTGGAGTTGTAGGAGAACATGCGCGGGTCCAGTTCCGGAAAACTGATGCCGGTGACCGGGCAGGTACGGCTGGTGGACAGTGCCAGGCTATCCAGCTCGGCGTCCAGCGATTCATGCAGCCGCTCCAGGGGCCAGACGATGCGCAACATGCCTTTGCCATGTTCCAGTGCGTCGGCAATGGCCTGACGCAGGAAGGCTTCATTGTCAGGCGTGATGACGACATCGGCAATCGGCAGCTCGATAGTGTGCTCGCGGTACCGATCCAGGCGTGGCCAGGGCTGTACGGCCACGAAGCGACCATCGACCCTCAGGTGGGTGTGGCCCCGCCGTTCGGCCCACTTGGCCAGATCGGTGTAGTAACCCTTGCGGGCCGTGACCAGCGGTGCCAGCAGGCCGACATGCTGCCCCTTGAACTGCTGCATGATGCGCGCCAGGATCTGCTCGGGCGTCTGGGCTTCGACCGGCAGCCCGCTATCGGGGCTGTACTGCGTTCCCAGCTTGACGAACAACAGCCGCAGGAAATGGTGGATCTCGGTCATGGTGGCGACCGTGGACTTGACCCCGCCCCGACTGGTGCGCTGGGCAATCGCCACTGTGGGTGGGATACCGGTGATCGAATCGACATCGGGTTTGCCGGCCGGCTGCACGATGGAGCGGGCATAGGCGTTGAGCGATTCCAGGTAGCGGCGTTGGCCTTCGTTGAACAGGATGTCGAATGCCAGCGTGGATTTGCCCGATCCGGACACACCGGTGATCACGGTGAAGGTATCGCGGGGAATGGCCACGCTCAGGCTCTTGAGATTGTGCTCGCGGGCGTGATGGATTTCGATGGCGGGCGTCGGTGTGGCCGGCGTGAGCGCGTAGGTGGCCGCCGGCTCGGCCAACTGGCCGGGCTGCATCTGGTATTCGCGCAGGGCCTGGCCGGTATGCGAGTCCGGATGGGCCATGATGTCCTCGGGCGTGCCGCAGGCGATCAGTTCGCCGCCATCTTCGCCGCCTTCGGGGCCGAGGTCGATGATCCAGTCGGCCGCACGGATGACATCCAGGTTGTGCTCGATGATCAGCAGGGTATGGCCGGCTGCCAGCAGCTTGCGCAGGGCACGCATCAGGCGTGCCACGTCTTCGAAGTGCAGGCCGGTGGTGGGTTCGTCGAACAGGAACAGGCTGGCCTTCTTGGCGACCTGCGCGATCGAGATGCCGCTGCGGGCAGCCTCGGCCAGGTGCCCGGCCAGCTTGAGTCGCTGGGCCTCACCGCCAGACAGCGTGGGCACCGGCTGACCCAGTTTGACGTATTCCAGGCCGACATCGGCCAGTGGTGCCAGGCCGCGTTGCACATCGTGCAGTCCCTTGAAGAAGTCGAGCGCTTCGCTGACCGTCATGTCCAGCACCTGGTCGATGGAGGCAGTGCGGCCCAGGTGCGAGACGGTCACCTCGCGGACTTCGGGACGGAAGCGGCTGCCATCGCAGTCGGGGCAGCGGATATAGACGTCGGACAGGAACTGCATCTCGACGTGCTCGAAGCCGGTGCCGCCGCAGCTAGGACAACGGCCGTCACCACTGTTGAAACTGAACATGCCGGCGGCATAGCCGCGCTCGCGTGACAGCGGTGCCTGTGCAAACAGCTTGCGGATGGCATCGTAGGCACCGACGTAGCTGGCCGGATTGGAGCGTGCCGTCTTGCCGATGGGCGTCTGGTCGACCATGACCACATCGTGCAGCCATTCGTCGCCCAGGATGCGGTCGTGATCGCCAGGGGCCTCGGTCGGCTTGCCGCGTTTCTTGAGCAGGGCGGGATAGAGCACGTCCTGGATCAACGTGGATTTGCCCGAGCCGGATACGCCGGTGACGCACACCAGCCGGCCCAATGGAATGCTGACGGAGATGTTGCGAAGATTGTGGGCGCGTGCGCCTTCGAGCAGCAGTCGGGGCGTATTGTCCCGGACCGGCATGGGGTGGGGGGCTTCGATGGTGCGACGTCCGCTCAGGTAGTCGCCGGTCAGTGTCGGTGCCTGCGAGAGTGCCTGGGGCGTGCCATCGAACATGATGCGGCCCCCGCGCTCGCCGGGGCCGGGGCCGATGTCGAGCACCCGGTCGGCAGCCGTCATGACCAGCGGATCGTGTTCGACCACCACCAGGGTATTGCCGGCATTGCGCAGCCGGTGCATGACCTGCACGATGCGGTGCATGTCACGCGGATGCAGGCCGATGGATGGCTCATCCAGCACGAACAGAGTGTTGACCAGCGAGGTGCCCAGCGCCGTGGTGAGGTTGATGCGCTGCACTTCGCCGCCAGACAGGGTGCGGCTCTGGCGGTCCAGCGTGAGGTAGCCCAGCCCCACATCGCACAGGAAACGCAGCCGCGAACGGATCTCGTCGAGCAGCATGTCGTTGGCAGCATCGGGCAGCAGGTCGAGCGTCATGCCGTCGAACAGATCACGCACGCGCCGGATCGGCATGCACATCAGGGCGTGGATGTCGATGCCAGGGGCATCGCCGATGCGCCACAGCAGCGCTTCCGGTTTGAGGCGGGAACCATGGCAGGTCGGGCAGGGGGTGTAGCTGCGATACTTCGACAGCAGTACCCGTACATGCATCTTGTAGGCACGGCTTTCGAGCCAGTCGAAAAAGCGCTGTACGCCATACCACTGCGTTTTCCAGGCCTGGTTGCCGCCTTTCCAGTCTGGCGTGCCGTCGAGTACCCAGCGCCGATGCTCGGGCGACAGATTCTTCCAGGGCACCGACAGCGGCACGCCGGCCTTGCGGGCGTATTTTTCGAGATCGTCCTGGCATTCGCGGTAGCTGGGCGTCTGCCAGGGCTTGACTGCGCCTTCCAGCAGGGTCTTGCTCTCGTCGGGGATGACCAGCCCATGGTCGATGCCGATCACCCGGCCGAAACCCCGGCAGGTTTCGCAGGCCCCCAGCGGCGAATTGAAGGAGAACATGCTGGGCAGAGGATCGGCATAATCGATGTCACAGTCGGCACAATGCAGCCGGCTGCTGAACTTCCAGACCTGCTGGTCGCCGCCTGCGGGGGCCAGCGCGTGGACGGCCAGATGTCCCTGGCCCTGATCGAGTGCCGTATCGAGCGCTTCCATGATGCGCTCGGGTTCGGCCGAGCCGAGCCGGAAGCGGTCCTGGACGACATTCAGTGTGCGCTGGGGAATGACAGCCTGGGCCTGGTCCGATTTTTTGCGGCCTTTTCCGGCAGGGCTGGCGGTGGCTGCCGTGCTGGCAGGCGTACCGGGCTGTGTCGCGGGTGTGTCGATGCCGCCCTGTTGGGCAGATGCCGGGTTGCTTTCATGCACCCGCGTATAGCCCTGGGCATCGAGGTAGCCCCGGATTTCTTCTTCGGTGAAGTTGGCCGGCACCTTGATCGGGAACGTGATGACCAGGCGTGGGTCGCCCTGTGCCGGAGCATGTTCGGACAGGAAGGCCAGGATACTGTCGGGATTGTCGCGCCTGATCTTCTTGCCACAGCAGCGGCAATAAAGATGGGCGGCGCGGGCGTACAGCAGCTTGAAGTGGTCGTTGAGCTCGGTCATCGTGCCAACCGTGCTGCGCGAGTTGCGTACCGGATTGGTCTGGTCGATGGCGATGGCCGGCAGGATGCCTTCGATCCGGTCTACCTGGGGTTTGTCCATCCGGTCGAGAAATTGCCGGGCGTAGGGCGAGAAGGTTTCGACGTAGCGGCGTTGCCCTTCGGCGTAGAGCGTATCGAAGGCCAGGGAACTTTTGCCGGAGCCCGAGACGCCGGTAATCACGGTCAGTTCACCGGCGGAAAAGCTGACATCCAGGTTTTTGAGGTTGTTCTGGCGTGCGCCGAAGATGCGGATCTGGGAGCTCATGTAGGCGGAATGCGGGAGAGTGGACGGCCGGACGCGGCAAGTGGATATGCCGGGGCGGTCTGGAAAGCACTATCGTAAACCAGATTACTGTCTAAATACACAGTTCTGCTGCCGGTAGGGTTTGGCTGTCGCATCAGGCAAGTTACAAGGATCAAAAAGCGTACTCCTGTGGTCTACAGGCGCGATAGCCTCTCGGGTAAACTGAGTCGCAATCCTGCCCTGCCGGAAAACCCGTTCTCTCACGCCTTACGTTGCGGAGCACTGCCATGTCCGACCCCCTGATGATTTCCCGCAATGCCCAGTCTGCACAGTACCTGCTGCCCGGCATGGCCAACCGTCATGGCTGCATTACCGGCGCGACCGGTACCGGCAAGACCGTGACCTTGCAGGTCATGGCGGAAGCTTTTTCACGGCTCGGCGTGCCGGTCTTCATGGCGGACATCAAGGGCGACCTGACCGGGATTTCGCAACCGGGCACCGCTTCGCCCAAGCTGCAGGAGCGTCTGGAGCGCCTTGGCCTGTCCGTGCCCGACTGGGCGGGCATGCCGACCGTACTGTGGGATGTGTTCGGCAAGCAGGGACACCCCGTGCGCGCCACGATTTCCGATATGGGTCCCTTGCTGCTGGCCCGTATCATGAACCTGAACGACACCCAGGAAGGGGTGCTCAACCTGACCTTCAAGGTGGCAGACGACAACGGCCTGCTGCTGCTGGATCTCAAGGACCTGCGCGCCATGCTGCAGTTCGTGGCCGACAACGCGGCGGATATACGGACTCGTTACGGCAATGTGTCGGCTGCGTCCATCGGTGCGATTCAGCGCGGGCTGTTGCAGATCGAGACACAGGGAGGCGAGCAGTTCTTTGGTGAACCGATGCTCGATATCCACGACCTGCTGCAGACCGACGACAATGGGCGTGGCGTGGTCAATATCCTGGCGGCTGATCAGCTCATGCAGTCGCCCAAGCTTTACAGCACGTTCCTGTTGTGGCTGCTGTCCGATCTTTACGAACATCTTCCCGAAGTGGGCGATGCCGACAAGCCCAAACTGGTGTTCTTCTTCGATGAAGCCCATCTCCTGTTCAAGGATGCTCCGGCTGCACTGCTCGAGAAAATCGAACAGGTGGTACGCCTGATCCGTTCCAAGGGCGTCGGGGTGTATTTCGTCACGCAGAATCCGCTCGATATTCCCGATAGCGTACTGGGCCAGCTTGGCAATCGCGTGCAGCACGCTCTGCGTGCATTCACGCCGCGTGACCAGAAGGCCGTGCGTACGGCTGCGGATACCATGCGTCCCAATCCCGGCCTGGATGTGGCCGCTGCGATTACCGAACTGGGGGTAGGCGAGGCGCTGGTCTCCATGCTGGATGAAAAGGGCCGGCCCCAGCCGACCGAGCGGGCCTGGGTCGTGGCACCCGGTGGCCGCATCGGCCCGGCAACCGAGGCCGAGCGTACTGTCTTGCGGCAGCAATCGGTGCTGGCCGGCGTCTACGAGGCAGCGGTGGATCGTGAGTCTGCCTATGAAATGCTGCAGGCGCGCATGCAGGAAACTGGTGGCAAAACGGCAGGCGCACCGGCAACCGCGTCGACCGGTCAGGCGGCTGATGCAGGTGGCAAGGCGCAGCCGGGCAATGCCACACAGGACGACGATGGACTGATGGGGCAGCTCAATGATTTCCTGTTCGGCTCGACCGGGCCGCGTGGCGGCAAGCGTGACGGGCTGGTGCAGAGCGTTGCCAAGAGTACGGCCCGTTCCGTGGCCAACCGTATCATCGGACAGGTTACACGCGGCATTCTGGGCTCATTGACAGGTGGACGCCGTCGCTAGTGTCCTGTTTGGCTAATTCAAATACTCATCTTCGGCGCCTGGGCTCGCCATACTGCGTTGCAAATCCTCGCGATAGCTACGGCTATCGCTGCGGTTTGCGCCTTGTCTGACAAGCCCATGCATCCGAATCTGAATACATCAACTAACCAACCAGGACACTAGGATGGTTCGACCATTGCAGATCGGAGGTCGTACACCCAGGGCGTCTTCTGGGCGTATCGAATTTATCTGGACCGGCTCTGATCGTTTTCAGGCGGCTTGTTCTGCGCCAGGTCCCTGGGCCAGTATCTGAGGTGCAGGCGTATTGTGGTCCGGCTGGTCGGGCTGGGCCGGTACGCGGACGGGCTGGTGGTTGCGATGGCCGGGTACCAGCGAGTCAGGGGCGTCGGGTGAGGTCCAGATCGGATCGGTGATTTCGGAGAATACCTGTTTCAGACGTTCGCCCCAGGTCTTGCGGATCATGCCGAAATACTGATTGTGCTCGTCGATATTGGCAAAGTGCGTGACGCGCAGCGAGCCTGCTTCGTAGACCAGCAGGTCCAGCGGCATGCCCACGGATATATTCGAGCGCAAGGTCGAATCCATGGAGATCAAGGCACATTTGGCCGCTTCGTCGAGGGAGGTGTCGGCCTGCAGGACGCGGTCCAGGATGGGTTTGCCGTACTTGGCCTCGCCGATCTGCAGGTAGGGGCTGTCCGGGCTGGCCTCGATGAAATTGCCCGCAGCATAGACCTGGAACAACTGGCAGGGAGCCTGGCCGATCTGGCCGCCCAGAATCAGGTTCACGTTGAAGTCGATGCCCTGGTTCTTGAGTGCCTGAGCATCGCGCTCGTGGACGGCACGTACGGCATCGCCGACGCGCGATGCCGCGTCGTGCATGCTGGCCGCATTCCAGATCGAGGTCGGGCTGGCGCTGTCCTGCTGCGAGAGCTTGGTAATGATGGCCTGGCTGATGGCCAGATTGCCGGAGGTCATCAGGGCGATGACGCGCTCGCCGGGGCGCTCGAACACGCGCAGCTTGCGAAAGGTACTGATCTGGTCGACGCCTGCATTGGTGCGCGAGTCAGCCAGAAAGACCATACCCGCATCCAGGCGGGCGGCGACACAGTAAGTCATGACGGATCGAAAGAATGCGAAGCGGCCATTGTATTGCAATCGCAAGGCGTCGCCGCCCGGAATGCAGCGCTCACCGCATGGAGGTTGCGACCATGCATCATTGCTGGTCTGCCTGTGGGGTGACGGTGGTCCAGTCCTGCACGGAGACATTGACGTGCATGGACTCTTCGCCGCCGCCGCTGCGCACGCCGCGTACCGGCGATGCAGCATCGTAGTCGCGTGCCACGGCCAGGCGGCAATGCTGTTCGGAGGCAAACTGCCGGTTCGTCACATCGATGCTGACCCAGCCGTGGCCAGCCAGCCAGATGTCCACCCAGGCGTGGCTGGCGGCATGTTCTGCCGTCGTGTAGAGATAGCCGCTAACATAGCGGCCAGGCAATCCCATGCCTCGCACGCAGGCCAGAAACAGGTGGGCATGGTCCTGGCAGACGCCATGGCCCAGGGCCAGGACCTGGCTGGCGGCGGTCGTGACGTCCGTCATGCCGGGTTCATAGGCAACGCGCTGGCTGATGGCATGGGACAGGGCCAGTGCGTCTTCCGGGGTTTGCAGGCCCTGCGGCAGGACTTCCCGGCAAAAGGCGTGGATGGTGTCGTCCGCCAGGGTAAGCGGAGTGACGACACAATAGGCCTGTATCGGCAGGCGGCTGTCTTCCTGGGGGACCCGGCCCTGCGACAGGGGTTCGACCAGAACTTGCCCGGTCACGCGCAAGGCGATTTCGTCATGGGGCGCATTCAGTGTCAGCGTATGGGTGATGTTGCCGTAGGCGTCGGTCTGCTCGTCCAGCTTGCCCGGAGCCTGTATGTGCCAGCGTAGCGTTCGCTGGTGCGGATCCTGGCGTGGTGTCAGGCGCAGGGTCTGGATGCTGTAGTTGACCGGCAGGGTGTAGCGGTAGTGCGTGATGTGCTTGATCAGGTGTTTCATGGCCTGCTCCTTGCGTCGGTCTCAAGTGGTTAACGGGACCAGGAAATCGCGGCTGATGCGGTTGCCCAGATCGTTGATGCGCGCCAGGAAATTTTCCAGGTAGCGATGCAGGCCGGCTCGCAGGATGTCTTCGACGCGTCCGTATTCCAGTTCGGCCCGCAGCTTGCCGGCCAGGCGGCCCGTTTCCCTGGATCGCTGATTGGCCACATGCTGCAGGTCGCGTGACAGTGCACGCATGCAGGCCAGCAGGGAGCTGGGCATGTCGGCACGCAGGATCAGCAATTCGGCCACGCGCTCAGGTGAGATCACATCGCGATAGACCTTGCGATAGACTTCCAGCCCCGACACCGCGGCCAGGATGGCGGACCAGCGATAGAAATCCTGGGCCTGGTGCCCGCCGGTGCTGGTGTTGTCGGGCTGCTCGTGAAACTTGACGTCCAGCAGTCGTGCCGTATTGTCGGCGCGTTCCAGATGGCTGCCCAGGCGCATGAAATGCAACGCCTCGTCATCCAGCATGGTGCCTGCCATGACGCCGCGGGTCAGGTGGGCGCGGAACTTGATCCAGTCGAAAAAGGCATCGGGATTGCGTTCGAGCTGGCCCTCGGCCAGCAGCCGCAGCATTTCGAGCCAGGTCGTGTTGCAGGTTTCCCAGACCTCGGTCGTCAGACTGCCGCGTACGGCGCGTGCATTTTCACGGCAGGCACGTATGCAGGCATAGATCGACGAAGGATTATCGGCATCGCGCACCATGAATTGCATAATGGTGCGCGGATCGACATCGCCGCAGCGATCCGCGTAGGCATGCTGCAATTCGCTGATGCGCAGCACGGCCTGCCAGGACTGTGCCAGGCTTTGCGGTGAGCGCGGCAGCAGTGACATGGTCAGATTCACGCCCAGCATGCGTGCGGTGTTTTCGGCACGCTCGATATGGCGGCACATCCAGAACAGATTGTCGGCGGTTCGGCTGAGCATGCTCATTCCTCCAGTATCCAGGTGTCCTTGGTGCCGCCGCCCTGGCTGCTGTTGACGACCAGCGAACCTTCTTTGAGGGCGACCCGGCACAGCCCGCCCGGGACGGTGCGGATATCCTTGCCGCACAGCACATAGGGACGCAGGTCGACATGGCGTGGGGCGATGCCGTTTTGCACATAGGTGGGAATGGTCGACAGCGCCAGTGTGGGCTGGGCGATATAGTGGTGCGGTCGTGCCCGCACCAATTCCCGGAACTGCGCAAGCTGGGCGCGACTGGCGGCCGGGCCGACCAGCATGCCATAGCCACCGGCCCCATGGACCTCCTTGACGACCAGGTCCGCCATGTTCGCCAGTACGTAGGACAGTTCGTCGGGCTTGCCGCATTGCCAGGTCGGTACATTCGAGAGAATGGGTTCCTCGCCCAGGTAAAAGCGGATCATGTCCGGCACGAAGAGATAGGTCGATTTGTCGTCGGCCAGACCTGTGCCGATGGCATTGGCCAGCGTCACGCGACCGGCCCGATAGACTGACAGCAAGCCCGGCACGCCCAGGGCGGAATCAGCCCGAAAGGCCAGGGGATCGAGGAAATCATCATCCACGCGCCGGTAGATGACGTCGACGCGTTTCGGGCCTTGCGTGGTGCGCATGTAGACCGTGTTCTGGTCGACGAACAGATCCTGGCCCTCGACCAGCTCCACACCCATCTGCTGGGCCAGGAAGGCATGCTCGAAATAGGCCGAGTTGTACATGCCGGGCGTCAGGACCACGACCGTGGGATCGTCGATGCTGCGGGGCGCGACTTCGCGAAGATTGTCCAGCAGCAGGTCGGGATAGTGCGCGACGGGGGCGACCTGGAGGCGGCTGAAGGCATCGGGCATCAGGCGCATCGACATTTTTCGGTTCTCCAGCATGTAGGAGACGCCGGAGGGCACGCGCAGGTTGTCTTCCAGTACATAGAATTCGCCCTGGCCGGCGCGCACGATATCGATCCCGGCGATGTGGCAATAAATGTCCTCGGCGACATCCACATCCTGCATTTCAGGGCGGTACTGCGTGTTCAGGAACACCTGTTCGGGAGGGACCACGCCAGCCTTGATGATGTCGTGGTCATGGTAGATGTCGTGGATGAAGCGATTGAGGGCCCGCACGCGCTGCTTGAGGCCCAGGTCCAGCATGTGCCATTCATCGGCAGGGATGATGCGCGGGATCAGATCGAAAGGAATCAGCCGCTCGTTGCCATCGGCATCGCCAGCCAGCGAGAACGTGATGCCGACGCGACGAAAGTTCAGGTCGGCTTCAAGCTGGAGGTGGGCCATGGCATCGGTCGGCTGTCCGGCCAGCCAGTTGGCAAAGCCCTGGTAGTGCGGCCTGACCTGACCTTGCTCATCCATCATCTCATCGAACGCCCTGGGGCGCGCAGCGGGAAAATCCATCATGCAGCATGCTCCTGGTTGCGTGCGCGCCGCGAGGGCGGTGACGCACGGGTCATAGAACTGCCAAGCAAATGGCATGCCAGCCGGGCATGCGAACAGCAAAATCGTGGATGAGGCCTTGTGCCAGTGGCTGACGCGCTGGGTCAGTGCATGGAACGATGCGGGCCACCGCACAGTGCAGGTGGCGGCATGGAATCGCTGTTTGGGTGCAAACGCACCATAGTGATGCGTTGATTATGCCTTATCGTGAGGCAGTTCAGCCGCTTTTGCGTCGGCTCGAGATGACCGATGCCGCAATGATCAGCAAGGCACCGATCATCATCCGGGCGCTCGGTTGCTGCGCAAAGAGTGCCCAGGCAAAGGCAATCGCATAGACCGGCTCCAGGGCAATCACCAGACCCGCCGTGCGGGCATTGAGCCGGGCCAGGCTCGACACGAACAGAAAATGCGACAGCCCGGTGCAGAACACACCCAGCAGGGCCAGCCAGAACCAGTCGGAAGGCGAGACCGCACCGATGGCACCGAGCGAGAACGGCAGTGCGCACAGGGCGACGGCGATGTTCTGCCAGAAAGAGACTTGCAACGGATCGATGCCGCGTGCCGCGTAGCGGTTGCTGATGGCCAGCAGTGCGAACGACAGGCCGGACAGCAGCCCCCAGACCAGTCCGATGGTGCCTTCGTCGGCAAAGTCGAAGGAAGGCGTGACCAGGACCAGTCCAAGGCTGACCAGTCCGAGCAGCAGCCATTCCAGCAGGCCGATGCGTTCCTTGAAGAACAAAGCCTCGCACAGTGTGATGAAGGCCGGGAAGCTGGCAAAGCCAAGCGTGGCGACGGCAATTCCGCCGACCTTGACCGAGACGAAGAAAGTGACCCAGTGCACAGCCAGCAGGGCACCCGAGCCAAGCAGTGTCAGATAGCGGCGGCGATTCATCTCGCGCAGAATGGGGCGACCCTGAAGACGTGCCATCAGGCCCAGCGATACCACGGCAAAGAGTGCGCGCCCCAGCGTGATGACGACGGCACCGGCCTGGATGACTTCGCCGAAGACGCCGGTCAGGCCGAACAGCACTGCGGCGACGTGGATGTAGGCGAGGGCTCGCTGATGGGTGATGAGTGAATCGCTCTGCACGAATTAATCCTCTAGAATGAGCGGCTATTCTACCTTTGCAGATTACCGGGTGGGGGCATGTCCAATCGCACCATCGGCTTCCTGCTGGCGGCGCTGGGTTCGGTGCTGTTTGCAGGCAAGGCCATTGCAGTCAAATTCACCTACCGCTACGGTATCGATCCAGTTACGCTGATCGCCTTTCGCATGCTTTTTGCACTGCCGTTTTTCGCTGTCATCGCCTGGCACGAAACTCGCCGTGCCCGCCGCAATGGCGTGCCACCGCTGACACGACAGGAAAAACTGCGCATCGTGCTGCTGGGGCTGATCGGTTATTACCTGTCGAGCTTTCTGGATTTCATTGGCCTGCAATATGTCAGTGCCGGTCTGGAGCGGGCGATCCTTTTCCTGTCTCCGACCTTCGTGCTGCTGATGACGGCCTTCTGGCTCAAGCGGCCGATTGCGCGTGCGCAGTGGGTCGCGATGGCCCTGGCCTATGCAGGGGTCCTGCTGGTATTTGTGCAGGATATCCGCTTCGGGGGCGAGCAGGTCATGCTGGGATCGCTCTGCGTGCTGGGGGCTGCATTCAGCTATGCCTGCTACCTGATCGGTGCGGGCGAACTGATCAAGCGCGTCGGTTCCACGCGGCTGGTTGCCTATGCCATGTGCACGTCATGCGTGGTGGTGCTGTTGCAGTTCTTCATCGTGCATGATGCCGGCGTCCTGCTGGCGCAGCCTGCCGGCGTCTATGGCTGGTCGCTGATTCATGCCACGCTCAATACCGTGCTGCCGGTGTTCATGATCATGTGGTCGGTCGAACGCATCGGTGCCGCCATGTCGGCCCAACTGGGCATGCTGGGGCCGATTTCACTGCTGTTCATGGCGGCGTGGTGGCTGGATGAACCGCTGACCCTGTGGCATCTGGGGGGGACGGTTCTGGTTATCATGGGCACGTATGTGCTGACGCGTGTGCGCACGCCATCCCCCGATACGAATACAACTTCAGCAAGGAGCAAGATATGAGTCAGACAGCCAAGGCCATCCTGATCCGCCGCCATGGCGGCCCGGAAGTGCTTGAGTGGACCGATGTCCAGGTGCCGGCCCCCGGCCCCGACGAGGTGACGGTACGCCAGCATGCCGCCGGTCTCAACTTTATCGACATCTATTTCCGTGACGGCCTCTACCAGCATCCACTGCCGCATGGGCTGGGTTTCGAGGGGGCGGGCGTGGTCGAGGCGGTGGGCAGCACGGTGACCCATTTCAAGCCAGGTGACCGGGTGGCCTATGGCCAGAGCCCGCTGGGCGGTTATGCCGAGCTGCGCAACGTGCCGGCGCACCAGTTGGTCAAGCTGCCCGAGGGCATTTCCTTCGAGCAGGCCGCTGCGATGATGCTCAAGGGGCTGACAGTGCAGTACCTGCTGCGCCAGACCTACCGGGTGCAGGAAGGGGAAACCATCCTGTTCCATGCTGCTGCCGGAGGCGTGGGCCTGTTTGCCTGCCAGTGGGCGCGAGCACTGGGCGTGAAACTGATCGGTACCGTTTCCAGTCCCGAAAAAGCGGCATTGGCGCGTGCCCACGGGGCCTGGGAAACCATCGACTATTCGCGCGAAAACGTCGCCCAGCGCGTGTTGGAACTGACCGAGGGCAAGAAAGTGCCGGTTGTTTATGACGGCGTAGGCCAGGCGACCTGGGAAGCATCGCTCGATTCGCTCAAGCCGCGTGGGCTGTTGGTCAGTTTCGGCAACGCTTCGGGTGCCGTGACCGGGGTCAATCTGGGCGTGCTGGCGCAGAAGGGTTCCCTGTACGTGACCCGTCCTACATTGGGTACGTATGTGGCAGAGCCAGGTGCGCTGGATGCCGCAGCAACCGAATTGTTCGATCTGGTACAGAACGGCCGGATCGACGTCCAGATCGGCCAGCGCTATCCGCTGGCCCAGGCGGCCGCGGCCCAGACGGCGCTGGCCGCGCGCCAGACGACCGGAGCCACCATTTTCACGATGGCGTAATGCCTGGCTGAACGGTTGAAACGGGGCGTGCCGCTATTGGTCACGCCCCGTTTTTTTACTGCTGGTGGTATTCGGCGATGCGGGCGATTTCGTTCTTCGAACCCAGCATCACGCTGACGCGTTGATGCAATGCTTCGGGCTGGATGTCCAGGATGCGTTGCGTGCCGTCAATCGAGGCACCGCCGGCCTGCTCGATCAGCATGCTCATCGGGTTGGCTTCGTACATCAGGCGCAGTTTGCCGGCTTTCTCGGGTTCACGGGCATCCCAGGGGTACATGAAGACGCCGCCGCGATTCATGATGCGATGCACGTCCGATACCATCGAGGCGATCCAGCGCATGTTGTAGTTCTTGCCGAGCGGGCCATCCTGGCCAGCCAGGCAGTCCTCGATGTAGCGACGCATCTCGGGAGCCCAGTGGCGCATGTTGGACATGTTGATGGCGAATTCCTTGGTGTCTTCCGGGATGCGGATGTTTTCGCCCGTCAGGCACCAGGCACCCATTTCCCGATCCAGCGTGAAGCTGGCCACGCCGTTGCCCGTGGTAAGTACCAGCATGGTCTGCGGACCGTAGATGGCATAGCCGGCGGCCACTTGGCGGCTGCCGGGCTGCAGGAAATCGGCTTCTTCGATATCGCGCCCCTCGGCTCCAGCCGGGGCCTTCAGAACCGAGAAAATCGTACCGATCGAGACGTTGACGTCAATGTTCGAGGAGCCATCGAGCGGATCGAACAGCAGCAGGTATTCGCCCTTGGGATAGCGATTGGGAATGCGGTGGATGGTGGTCATCTCTTCCGATGCCATGCCTGCCAGATGGCCGCCCCACTCATTGGCTTCGAGCAGAATGTCGTTGGACAGCACATCGAGCTTTTTCTGGATCTCGCCCTGCACGTTTTCGCTGCCCAGACTGCCGAGTACGCCTCCCAGCGCACCCTTGCCGACGGCGTGACCAATGGACTTGCAGGCACGTGCCACGATCTCCAGCAGCAGGCGCAGTTCAGGATCGATGGACTGGTGCTCGCGCTGTTGCTCGACCAGATAATGGGTCAGGGTCTTGTACTTCATTTGGCCTCCAGAGCGCCAAGATTCAGGGATTTTTGAATGATTTCGGACGTGTTGCGCGACAGCGATGGCTCTGCGGCGATCAGTTCCAGGGCAGCCAGCATCTTTTCACGCAGCTCCGGGGCGTGCAGCGACCAGCGATCGAATACACGCGCCAGACGAGCGGCAATTTCGGGATTGACCGGGTCCAGCAGCAGCATCTGCTCGGCCCAGAAGGCATAGCCGGCACCTTCTTCGGTATGGAAATTGAGTGCGTTGTTCATGCAGAACTGGAAGACCAGGGCCCGTACCCGGTTGGGGGTCAGCAGCGTGAACGCAGGATGCTGGGTCAGCTTGCGAACCAGGGCGACCGTGCTGTTGCAACTGGCGGCCTGTACAGCGAACCATTTGTCGACCACCAGTGGGTCATGATGCCAGCGGGTATAGAAATCACCCAGGGCATTCTGGGCGACGATCGTATCTGCATCGTTGACCAGGCAGGCCAGGGCGGCCAGTGAGTCGGTCATGTTGCCGGCTTTCTGGAACTGTTGCTGGGCCAGACTCAGTCCATCTTGCTTGCGAGGGGCGCAGAGGTAGCTCAGTGCCAGATTTTTGAGAGAACGTCGTCCTGTCGAGAGCGGATCGGGCGAGTAGGCACCAGGCGTCATGTTTTCGTGATAGGTCTGCAGCCACAGGCTGCCCAGTTGACGGCCGAGTTCGGCGCGCACGGCCAGACGGGCTGCTGCCAGCCGGCCTGGATGCATGGGTCGCATGCGTTCGAGCAGGGTTTTCTCGAGTGGCAGGGCCAGCGCCCGGGCCCGGTAGGCAGGATCCAGTGCCGGGGTATGCAGCAGCGTAGCCCAGGCACGAACCAGCGAGGCGCTCAGCGTGACCGGCTCGTCCAGATCCATGTCGCGGGCATGGCGCAAGATCTCGCGGGCTGCCAGTTCCTGACCCGCTTCCCAGCGTGCAAAAGCATCCGGGTCGTGTTCGGACAGCAGGGCCAGTTCTTCGTCAGTCCAGTCGTATTCCACGATGACCGGTGCCGAGAAATCCCGCAGCAAGGAAGGAACGGGGCGTTGCGCGATACTGTCGAAATGCCATTGCGCCTGTTCTTCGCGCAGTTCGAGCAGGACCGTGTCGGATTGCTCGCCATTCAGGGAGAGCGGCAACGGCGTGCCGTCGGGGGCCAGCAGTCCCAGTGCAAACGGAATGTGAAATGGGTGCTTGACGTAGTCGGCACCGCGCTGCGTTTCAACCCCCACCTTGTCGCAGCGTTGCTGCAGGGTGATGGTGCAGCGCTGTGTGGCGCTGTCATGCGCCAGGGTGACCTTGACACGAGGTGTGCCCGCCTGGGCATACCAGCGTCGAAAAATCGAAAAATCCTGGCCGGGGTGCTGGCGAGTGTAGACGGCTTCCATGGTGTCGACGAAGTCGTCGCAGGTCACGGCCTGGCCGTCGAAGCGGGCGAAGTAATCGTCCATGCCTTGCCGGAAGCCTGCTTCGCCCAGCAGCCGATGCTGCATACGAATGACTTCGGCACCTTTTTCATAAACGGTGGCCGTGTAGAAGTTGCCGATTTCCTGGTAGCTCTCGGGGCGAATGGGATGTGCCATCGGGCCGGCGTCTTCGGGGAATTGTGCGGCGCGCAAGGCAATGACATCGTCGATGCGTTTGACGGCCCGCGCACTGGCCTGGGCTGCACGCAACTGGGCCAGTGCGGCAGACGAGCCGGCTGCCGCGTCTTCCTCGCGACGCTGTAACGCCTCTGCCATCATGTCAGCCGTGAATTCCTGATCGCGGAACACGGTCAGGCCTTCTTTCAGGCTGAGCTGAAACCAGTCGCGGCAGGTCACGCGGTTGCCGGTCCAGTTGTGGAAGTATTCGTGGCCGATGACCGACTCGATGGCTTCGTAGTTGGCATCTGTAGCCGAGTCGGGGTGTGCCAGGACATAGGCAGCATTGAAAATGTTGAGGCCCTTGTTTTCCATGGCCCCCATGTTGAAGTCGCGCGTGGCGACCACCATGAAGCGATCCAGATCGAGTTCCAGGCCAAAGCGTTGCTCATCCCAGCGCAGTGCACGCTCGAGAGAGTCCAGCGCCCATTCGGTCTGTGCCTCGGAGCCGGGGTCGCTGTAGACCTGCAGCAGCACCTCACGGCCCGAGGCGGTATGGGTCGTCTTCTGGCGGCAGGCGAACCGCCCGGCCACCAACGCGAAGAGGTAGCTGGGTTTGGGAAATGGGTCTTCCCAGACGGTCTCATGACGGCTATCGGGCAGCTCTGTGCTGCTGATCAGGTTGCCATTGGACAGCATCACCGGGTAGGCATTCTTGTCGGCACGCAATGTGACCTGGTAGCGTGACATGACGTCGGGCCGGTCAGGGAACCAGGTTATGCGCCGGAAGCCTTCGGCTTCGCACTGTGTGAACAGGGATTCCCCCGATACATACAATCCCATGAGCTTGGTGTTGGCGTCGGGGCGGCACAGACTGTCGATCGTCAAAGTGCAGCTTTCCGGCAGTCCTGCTACGGACAACGTGCGCGCGTCAAGCCGATAGCGGGCCGCCTCTACGGGCTGGCCATCGAGGGACAGGCCCAGCAGTTCGATATCTTCGCCGTCCAGCACCAGCAAAGTATTGGCAGGGGTGCCAGGTACACGTTGCAGTCGCAGCGTATTGCGGACCCGCGTGCCGGCGGGATCGAGATCGAATGCCAACTGAACGGTTTCGATGCGGAACGGATAGGGGCGGTAATCGCTGCGATGGATCGTGATGGCTGAATCGGTCTGCATGGTTGTCCTGCCAGTACGGTAGGGCCGGCGTCATGCCGGTACGGGTGAAATTCTGGATATTCTGGATATGATTGTCAGGGGAGTCGGGTTGCGCTCGTTGTGAAGGCAGAATGATAACCGTCTCCCAAGACTGCGCTATTGTAGTGGTTTGGCGCAGGACGGGACCCGTCGGACAGGAAACTTTCCGTGACCATGACGGTCTTATGCACATGGTGTGGCAATTTGGATGGAGCGTGAATGATGGAATGGATCAATAGGTGGTTTGGCCCCATGCGCAGCCTGTTTCTGCTGGTAGGGGCACTGGCCCTGGCCGGATGCGCCTCTACGCTGTCCGCACGTGTTACGACTTTCGAGCAATGGCCATCCGGTGTGGAAGGGCAGACTTGGCAGTTTGCGGCTGGCGAGGGCAGTGGGCTGGAAGTGCAGGCCTATCAGGACATGGTACGAGCCGCCATTGGTGCGACCGGGCTGGTCGAGGCGCAAAATGCGCAGGGCCGTTTCGTGGTTGCACTTGATTACGGCTCGGAAAGCCAGCCGCGTACGGTGCGTCAGGCAGTGCCGGATCCATTTTTCTATGGTGGTTTTTATGGCCCCCGCTACTGGGGCTGGGGATACGGCCCGTGGGGCTATGGTCCTGACTGGGTGCCTGTGGAAGTAATTGCACAGCGTAACCACCTGACGGTCAGCATTCGTGACCGCTCGCATGCGGATCAAGAGGTCTATCGGTCTACAGCGGTGATCTGGTCTCAGGACGAGGCTCTGGCGAGTGTGATGCCGTATATGGTGAGTGCGGTATTTGATGGTTTTCCCGGTAACAATGGTGAGGTTAGAACCATCGAATACCGGGAACCCAGGTGACACAGAGTAGAATTATTTCTGTATCAGGAAACTATCGCGCTGCTTGCCTTCTGCCTCGGCAGCGGTAATCCAGCGCGGTGCCTTGCCACGGCCCGTCCAGGTGTCGCCTGTTTCAGGATGACGATACTTGGGTTCTACAGTGCGCTTGGCACGAGGTGCTGCGGCTTTCTTGGTGCCGGTGCTGTCGGTGCTCTTGACTGCGCTGCGGCGGGCGGCCTTTTCGAATGCGGGGGCCAGTTCTTCCTGGGTAATACCGTATTCTGAAATGGTGCGAATAATCGATTGGACGATTGGCTTGCGTTGTTTCTGCAGCAGCGCGTCGGCCTGTTTCTGCAGTTTCTGGATTTCCCGTTCGATACGGGCCTGTTGAGCTGCGTAGTCGCTTCGAGCCATTTTTTAATTTTCCTTAATGCTTGCCTGGGAGGTGGGGGCAGAATGCCCTTGATTTCAGCGTAGCTTGTTATGGTTTGCCGCCAATATGACGGAATCCCGATTATATACGTATAAATATGCGGTTTAGTATTCGTTAAAATCCGATAAATTGAAAAAAATTATGGCAGGAGCAGTTCGAAATAGAGCTTGTCTGTAAGCTCGATTGCCTGTTTTCCTGCTGACGTCCGATACAACATCCTTACTCTGCCAGTTTGCGACGAATGAATATTGCTGAAAATTCCCTGACTATTGCCAAGTCCCTGTTGCTCGATCCCTGGGGACTTTCCGAAAACGATATGGCCCGTGCGCTGGCGGAAATCTTCAACCGTCGGGTCGATTATGCGGATCTGTATTTTCAATATACGCGCAGTGAAAGCTGGAGCCTGGAAGAGGGCATCGTCAAGACGGGAAGCTTTGCCATCGACCAGGGTGTCGGAGTACGCGCACTCAGCGGTGATCGCACGGCTTTTGCCTATTCGGAAACGCTGGATCCGGCAGCATTGCTGTCTGCTGCCAGGGCCGTCAAAGGGATCGGAGGCAGAGGTCAGGGCAGAGTGAGAATTGCGCCGGCAGACCATGATGCCGCGCAGCATGTCCTGTATCCCGCCCTCGATCCCCTGGCTTCTCTGCCGGCACCTGACAAGGTCGCCCTGCTGGAACGGGTCGAGGCCATGGCACGACGGAGCGATCCACGCGTCATTCAGGTCATGGCAAGCCTTGGAGCCGAGTACGACGTGATCATGGTTGCGGGCAGCGATGGCCGACTGGCAGCCGATGTGCGGCCGCTGGTGCGCCTGTCGCTGACCGTTATCCTGGAGTCCCAGGGGCGTCGTGAAATCGGGACTGCAGGGGGGGGCGGACGTACAGATCTCTCGTATTTCACCGACGACATTCTGCGCAGCTACGTGGAACGCGCAGTCCACGAGGCTGGCGTCAATCTCGAGGCCCGACCTGCTCCTGCCGGGGAGATGACCGTCGTGCTGGGCTCAGGCTGGCCGGGTATCCTGCTGCACGAGGCGGTAGGGCATGGTCTCGAGGGCGACTTCAACCGCAAGGGGTCCAGCATTTTTTCAGGCCAGATCGGACAGCGCGTGGCCTCGCCAGGCGTGACCGTGGTCGATGATGGCACGCTCGAGGGGCGGCGCGGGTCGCTCAATATCGACGACGAAGGTCATGCGACGCAACGGACCGTGTTGATCGAGGATGGCATCCTCAAGGGGTACATGCAGGACAGCCTGAATGCACGCCTCATGAAAACGGCACCGACAGGCAATGGCCGGCGCGAGTCGTTTGCGCATCTGCCGATGCCGCGCATGACCAATACCTATATGCTGGCTGGACAGCATGATCCGGCCGAAATCATTGCTTCTGTGCGTGATGGTTTGTATGCCGTCAATTTCGGTGGCGGACAGGTGGATATCACCAGTGGCAAATTCGTGTTTTCGGCCTCAGAAGCCTATCGCATCGAAAATGGGCGCATTACCTATCCGGTCAAGGGCGCAACGTTGATTGGCAATGGACCCGATGCGATGAACCGGATCAGTATGATCGGACATGACATGCAGCTTGATTCCGGGGTGGGAACCTGCGGCAAGGAAGGCCAGAGTGTCCCCGTGGGAGTCGGGATGCCGACCGTGCGCATGGAGGGTTTGACGGTAGGCGGTACGAATGCCTGATCGGATTTTTCGATCGCTGTGATCTGATGTTGTTATTAAATGAAATAAATCAGCGTTCTTATTAATTGAACGCCAGGTTTCATTAAACATTACAGCGTTTGTTTGGATATTCGGAATGTGCAAAGGTATTTGCATAAATGAGAAATCCCCTGCCCATTGGTCAGCTGACCGAATGGCAGGGGATTTTTTCTGGGTATTTTAGTACCCGTACTATTATCAGTCTTCGCGGCGCAGATGCGGGAAAAGAATGACGTCGCGAATACTGGGGCTATCTGTCAGCAGCATGACCAGGCGATCAATGCCGATCCCGCAGCCACCGGTCGGCGGCATGCCATATTCCAGCGCGCGGATATAGTCGGCATCGAAATACATGGCTTCCTCATCGCCGGCATCCTTGGCTTCGACCTGTTTGCGGAACCGGTCTGCCTGGTCTTCGGGATCGTTCAGTTCCGAGAAACCATTGGCAATTTCGCGACCGGTAATGAACAGTTCGAAGCGCTCCGTAATGCCCGGCTGTGTGTCCGAGGCACGCGCCAGTGGCGAGACCTCGACAGGGTAGTCGATGATGAACGTCGGGTGCCACAGTTGCGATTCTGCCGTTTCTTCGAACAGGGCCAGTTGCAGCGCACCCTTGCCGGCGCGGGCCAGTTGCGGGCCGTTGACGTCTGCGCCACGCTTCTTGAGTTCGGTGCGCAGGAAGGCTTCGTCGTCGAGCTGGGCCGCCGTGAAGGACGGCTCGTACTTGAGAATCGCCTCGACGATAGTCAGGCGATCGAACGGCAGGGAAAGATCCAGCGTGCGCTCCTGGTAGGTCAGTGTGGCGGTGCCAGAGGCGTCGATGGCTGCCTGGCGGATCAGGGATTCGGTGAAATCCATCAGCCAACGATAGTCTGCGTACGCGGCGTAGAACTCCATCATGGTGAATTCAGGATTGTGCCGGGGGCTGACGCCTTCGTTGCGGAAGTTGCGGTTGACTTCGAAGACCCGCTCAAAGCCCCCGACGATCAGTCGCTTGAGGTACAGCTCGGGTGCAATGCGCAGGAACATTTCCATGTCCAGTGCATTGTGGTGCGTGATAAATGGCTTGGCAGCCGCCCCGCCAGGGATGGGGTGCAGCATGGGTGTCTCGACCTCGAGGAAACCATGGTCGATCATGTGACGGCGAATGCTGCTGATGGCATTGCTGCGTGCGCGGAACGTTTGACGCGTGGCATCGGTCATGACCAGGTCGACATAGCGCTGTCGATAGCGCAGCTCCTGGTCGGCTACACCGTGGAACTTGTCGGGCAGGGGACGCAGCGACTTGCTCAGCAGGCGGATGGCGCTGGCGTGGATCGACAATTCGCCTTTCTTGGTCTTGAAGACTGTACCTTCGATGCCCAGGATATCGCCGATATCCCATTGCTTGAATGCGGCATAGGATTCCTCTCCCAGCGCATTGCGATCCAGGTAGATCTGGATGCGACCGCTGCCATCCTGCAGGGTGGCGAAGCTGGCCTTGCCCATGATGCGCTTGAGCATCATGCGGCCGGCAACGCGGGCCGGTGTCTGCTGCGCTTCAAGGGTTTCCGCTTCGACTTCGTCGTAGCGGGCGTGCAGGTCGGCGGCGTGATCGGCCGGGACGAAATCGTTGGGATAGGGATTGCCGGCTTCGCGCAGTTTGCCCAGTTTGGCGCGGCGTTCGGCGATCAGACGGTTCTCGTCCAGGGCAGTGCTATCGGAAGGGGAGGCAGCTTGGGTCATGGTAATCGAAGGAATGCGTAAGAGTGCAAAAGAAAAATAGCCTGCTGGCTGTGCGGCTCAGTCGTAGTTGCGGATGTCGTCGATCTCGGTCTGGCCGAAGTCGGCACGTGCCAGGTAAATCAGGATGCGCTCGGCGACATGTTCAGGGGCACTGAGCTGGCCATCGGTGTGTAATGCCTGGAACCGTGCCAGCGCGGGAAATGCTGCCGGGTCAGCCGCACGGATCTCACCCTGCATGCCGGTATCGACCACGCCCGGTGCCAGGGCTACGACGCGCGCGCCCTGGGCACCCAATGTGGCCTGCTCCTGCTTGAGGACGCGGGTATACATGTCGAGCGCTGCCTTGGTGGTGCAGTAGGTGGCCCAGCCTGCCATGGGGTTGCGTCCGGCACCCGATGAAATATTGAGTACACGGCGATCCTGGCTGCGTCCGGCGCTGGCTTGCAGGAAGGCGGCTGTCAGCGCCATGGGCGCGACGATATTGAGCTGCATGGCCTGGCTGGCCTGATGGATCGCTTCTGCCTGCAAGGCCTCGACCGGTACGATGGGAGCGACGGTGCCGGCATTGTTGATCAGCAGCATCCGCTCGGCCTTCCTCGGCAAGGCAGCGATCATTTCATTGCAGAGCCGCTGGAGCTGCACGGGATCGGAGAGGTCGCCGGTCAATTGGTGCAACCGGGCACCTGTGCTGCGGGCCTGCCCGGCCAGGGCCGGGTTGTCTTGGCGGGCCAGGGCGATGACACAGGCATCCGGCCCCAGCAACTGGTGCGCCAGGGCTGCGCCCAGGCCACGTGATGTGCCCGTGACCACGGCCAGCGTGGTGCAACGTTGGCCGGAGACCGTGGGTGCCGTGTCGGTCTGGCTCATCTCAGACACCCTGCTTGAGGCTGGCCTGGATGAAGGGATCGAGATCGCCGTCCAGGACTTTCTGGGTATTGGAAATTTCGACGTTGGTACGCAGATCCTTGATGCGGCTCTGGTCGAGCACGTAGGAACGGATCTGGTGGCCCCAGCCCACATCGGTCTTGCTGTCTTCCAGTTTCTGCTGCTCGGCCATGCGGTTGCGCATTTCCTGCTCGTACAGGCGGGATTTCAGCATCTGCATGGCTTCGGCGCGGTTGCGGTGCTGAGAACGGTCGTTCTGGCACTGCACCACGATGCCGCTGGGCATGTGCGTGATCCGGACGGCCGAATCGGTCTTGTTGATGTGCTGGCCACCCGCACCGCTGGCGCGGTAGGTATCGATGCGCAGGTCGGCCGGATTGATCTCGATTTCAAACGAATCGTCGATCTCGGGATAGACGAAGACGCTGGCAAAGGATGTGTGGCGTCCGCCAGACGAGTCGAACGGACTCTTGCGTACCAGGCGATGCACGCCGGTTTCGGTACGCAGGAAGCCGAAGGCATGGTCGCCCTCGATCTTGATCGTGGCCGACTTGATCCCGGCGATATCGCCTTCCGATTCTTCCAGTATCTGCGCTGCGAAACCCTTGCGCTCGGCGTACTTGAGGTACTGGCGCAGCAGCATGGAGGCCCAGTCCTGAGCCTCGGTGCCGCCAGCGCCGGCCTGGATGTCCAGGAAGCAGTTGAGTGGATCGGCCGGGTTATTGAACATGCGGCGGAATTCCAGCCCCTCGAGCAGCTCTCGGTAGCCCTCGGCATCCTGCTCGATGGCTTCGAGCGTGGCGTCATCGCTGTCGGCCTTGGCCATTTCGAACAACTCGAGGCTGTCGGCAATGCCCTGCCCAAGGGTGGTCAGGGTCAGCACGATGTCTTCGAGGGCCTTTTTCTCGCGTCCCAGATCCTGAGCGTGCTTGGGATCATTCCAGACGTTGGGGTCCTCGAGTTCGGCGTTGACTACATCCAGGCGTTCAGACTTGGCATCGTAGTCAAAGATACCTCCGAAGAATGCCCGCCCGCTCGGCGTAGTCGTTGAGGCGGGATTCGATCTGGTTCTGGCGTTCTGCTTCCATCAAAATTATCCTGTGGTGCGCGATCCCGATACATGTTGCAACGGATCACGCTAATATTGTGCGAATGGGATTCGAATCCGATTTTAACGCTTCGGGTGGGCGGCATGCCCGCACGATGGCGTATCTACAGGGAGTCCACTCATGTCCGACACGACCGAACCCCGACTGCAGGCGGTTCTGTGTTCCAGCCCAGGCGGGCTGCATCGCATGGCCTACTGGGAGTGGGGTGCGCCCGATAATGACCGTGTCCTGCTGTGCGCGCACGGCCTGACACGTACCGGTCGGGATTTCGATACCCTGGCTCGCCGCCTGGCGCGGCGCTACCGCGTGGTGTGCCCCGATGTGGTCGGGCGCGGACGCTCGGACTGGCTGGCGAACACATCATTTTATACGGTTCCGCAATATGTTGGCGATATGCTGACTTTGCTGGCCCGTATCCAGCCGCGCGAGCTCCATTGGGTAGGGACTTCCATGGGGGGGCTGATCGGCCTGGGGCTGGCGGGCGCGCGTGCCTCGCAGGCCCGGTTGATACGACCAGAGCCCAACGGGGCATGGTCGCCCATGCCTGCTGAACTGGGGCAGCTGCGTTTTGCCAGCATGACGCTCAACGACGTCGGGCCGCATCTGGAGGCCGGTGCCCTGGCCCGGATCACCGAATACCTGGCTCAGCCACTGGTGTTTCCTGCCTTTGAGCTAGCCGTGGCGTATGTTCGTCAGGTGTCGGCATCGTTCGGGCCGCACAGCGAGACACAGTGGCAGGAGCTGACGCGTCATGTGTTCGTGCAGACGGCTGCCGGCTGGGTCAAGCACTACGATCCGGGCATTGCGCTGGCCGTCAATCTCGATGGGGCCGCGCTGGCCATGGGCGAGCAGATCCTGTGGCAGGCATATGCATCGCTCGAATGTCCGGTGCTGATTTGTCGTGGCAACGAGTCGGATCTGTTCGCACGGCGCACGGCCTATGAAATGCTGGAACGGCACGATCGAGCGCAACTGGCAGAATTCGAAGGCGTGGGCCATGCGCCTACCTTCATGCAGGCAGAACAACTGGCCGTGCTGGAGGATTTCCTGGCTCAGGCGGTATAGGGATCGGCGATGCCCATACCCGCCAGGATGCGGGTTTCGATGGCTTCCATGGCCTCGGCCTCATCGGGCTCGATGTGATCAAAGCCCAGCGCATGCAGCACACCGTGTATGGTCAGGTGTGCTGCATGGTGCTGCCACGGTTTGCCCTGTTCGACTGCTTCGCGATCCAGCACCGGTACGCACAGCACGATATCGCCAGCCGCGACGCCATCCGGATCGATGCCGTACTCGAAGGTGAGTACATTGGTCGCGTAGTCACGTTCACGGTAGTCGCGGTTCAGGGACTGGCCTTCCTCGGCATCGACCAGTCGCAGGGTCAGCACGACTTCATTGGCCGGCAGCAGGTCGTGGCGATGCAGGTCGCGCAGGGCTGCCTCGGCCCAGCGGCGCAGTTTCCAGCGTGGCAGGCGTGTCTCAGGCATGCCGTATTGCACGGAAAAGTGCAGGGCCGGTGCGGTCTCGGCAACCTGTGCCGTATTGCGGGCACTTGCCGAAGGATGGCGCTCAGTCATGGCGATGTCTGCCTTCGTGCCGGTTGTCGCGCGGTGTCTGTTGCTCAGCTTGATCGTAGGCGTCGACGATGCGCGCCACCAGCGGATGACGTACCACATCCTGACTGGTGAAGGTCGTGGTAGCGATCCCCTGTACATTGGCCAGCACCCGGGCTGCGTGCGTCAGGCCGCTTTGCTGGCCCTTGGGCAGATCGATTTGCGAGGGGTCGCCGGTAATGACGGCCTTGCTGCCGAAGCCGATCCGGGTCAGGAACATCTTCATCTGTTCCGGTGTGGTGTTCTGGGCTTCGTCCAGGATCACGAAGGCATGGTTGAGCGTGCGGCCACGCATGTAGGCCAGCGGTGCGATTTCGATGGTCTGTTTCTCAAACAATCGCTGCACCTTTTCGATGCCCATCAGGTCGTACAGGGCATCGTAGAGCGGGCGCAGATAGGGGTCGACCTTCTGTGCCAGATCGCCTGGCAGGAAACCCAGCCGTTCGCCTGCCTCGACGGCGGGCCGGGTCAGGATCAGCCGGTGTACGCTTTCACGCTCCAGCGCGTCGATGGCGCAGGCCACGGCCAGCCATGTCTTGCCCGTGCCGGCAGGCCCTACGCCAAAGGTGATGTCGTGATCCAGGATGTTCTGCAGATATTCGCGCTGGCGGGGTGTGCGGGGCCGCAGATCGCTCTTGCGGGTACGCAGCACGATAGGACTGTCCATGGCTATGCCGCTGCTGGCTGTGTCAGGCGTGGTGATATTGTCTGCGGGCTCAGGGATGCTGTCCTGCGGTCGTCCAGCGCCCATTTCGACCAGCCCCAACTGGATGTCGTCGACCGACAGGGGGCCGTGCCCGGCACGTTCGTGAAAGACGCGTACGGCCTGGCCGGCCTGCGCGGCACGTTCGCCATCGAGTGTGATGCGGCTGCCGCGCCGGCTCAGGCGCACGCCCCAGCCGTCAGCCAGCTGGCGCAGGTTTTCATCGAGCGGACCACAGAGATTGGACAACTGTTCGTTGTCGCCATCGAGCAGGATCACGACGGGCAGACGGGAGCCGCCGGCATGGCGAGAGGATGAGGATGTATTCATGCGCGATCTTCCTCCAGGCGGACACGTCCGCGCAGGGTGTTGGTGGTGACGGCGGTAATGTCGATATCGACCATCTGGCCGATCAGGCGCTGCGGTGCAGGAAAATTGACCGAGCGGTTGTTTTCGGTCTTGCCGGTCAGCTCGTTCGGATCGCGACGCGACGGCCCTTCGACGAGTACGCGCTGTACGCTGCCGACCATGGACTGGCTGATGCCCAGGGCATACTCATTGATATGGGCCTGCAGTCGTTGCAGCCGCTTGAGCTTGACGTCCTGTGGGGTGTCATCGAGCAGGTCTGCTGCCGGCGTACCGGGGCGGCGCGAATAGACAAACGAGAATGACTGGTCGAAGCCGACATCTTCGATCAGTTTCATGGTCTTCTCGAAATCATCCTCGGTTTCTCCCGGAAAACCCACGATGAAGTCGGACGATAGCGACAGATCAGGGCGCACGGCACGCAGCTTGCGGACGATGGACTTGAATTCGAGCGTGGTGTAGCCGCGCTTCATGGCGGCCAGGATACGATCACTGCCGGCTTGCACAGGCAGGTGCAGGAATGACACCAGCTTGGGCAGTTTGCCGTAGGCAGCGATCAGCCGGGGCGTCATTTCCTTGGGATGGGACGTGGTGTAGCGAATCCGCTCCAGTCCGGGAATTTCGTGCAAGTATTCGAGCAGCATGGCGAAATCGGCGATTTCGCCGCTGTCGCCCATGCTGCCGCGATAGGCGTTGACGTTCTGCCCCAGCAGCGTGACTTCGCGCACGCCCTGGTCTGCCAGGTCGGCAACCTCCAGCAGCACGTCATCGAACGGACGCGACACTTCAGCCCCGCGCGTATAGGGCACCACACAGAAGCTGCAATACTTGCTGCAACCTTCCATGATCGAGACGAATGCCGACGGCCCCTCGACACGCGGAGGCGGCATGGCATCGAATTTTTCGATTTCGGGAAAGCTGATGTCTACCTGCGAGCGCCCCTGCTCACGGCGGCGCGCGATCAGTTCGGGCAAGCGGTGCAGCGTCTGGGGGCCGAATACCACGTCGACATAGGGTGCCCGCTTGACGATGGCCTCGCCTTCCTGGCTGGCGACACAGCCGCCCACGCCGATGATCAGCTCCGGGTTCTTGCGTTTCAGGTCGCGCACGCGGCCCAGATCGGAGAAGACTTTCTCCTGGGCTTTTTCACGCACCGAACAGGTATTGAACAGGATGATATCGGCCTCTTCCGGCGTCTGTGTCAGCTCCAGACCCTGATCGGCATGCAGGACATCGGCCATCTTGTCCGAGTCGTACTCGTTCATCTGACAGCCGAAGGTGCGGATGTAGAGCTTGCGGGTCGGTCGTGGCGAGCCGTCTGAGGGTTCTGGGACAGCCAGTGCCGACAGCGCATCGGTCTGGGTGGGAACGGGGGCGGGCGCAATGCCTGCGCGGCGGAGGGCAGTTTCTTTCATGGCGGTGCCGTAGCGGGTGAATATCCCGGGGGCGGGGATGGTGTGGTTCAAAAAATTGCCGGACGTATCCCGCAAGGTGAGGCGTCCGGTGGGTGAACGAAAAGGCCGGAGGCTGTTCGTCCAGGGCTGCGCAAAAAAGCTCGGCGCAGCCTTGTTCAGTTCATTAGTTCATCAGTTCAGCAGCAGGGTCTTCGTCTTTCTTGACCGGCTTGACCAGATCCTCGCGCTTGACGCCCAGCCACATGGCAATGGCGGCGGCGACGAAGACCGAGGAGTAGATGCCGAACCAGATGCCGATGGTCAGGGCCATGGCGAAGTAATGCAGCGTCGGGCCGCCGAAGAAGAAAATCGACAGCACCACCATCTGGGTCGAGCCGTGGGTGATGATGGTACGCGAGATGGTTTGGGTGATCGAACTGTCGATCACTTCGGCGACTTCCATCTTGCGCTGCTTGCGGAAATTTTCACGGATCCGGTCCATGATGACCACGGACTCGTTGACCGAGTAACCCAGTACGGCCAGCACGCCAGCGAGCACGGCCAGCGAGAATTCCCACTGGAAGAAGGCGAAGAAGCCCAGGATGATGACCACGTCGTGCAGGTTGGCAACCACACCGGCCACGGCGAATTTCCATTCGAAACGGAAGCCGAGGTAGATCATGATGCCGACAGCGACGAACAGCAGGGCAAGCAGGCCGTTGTAGACCAGTTCCTGGCCGACCTGGGGGCCGACGAATTCGACGCGGCGCAACTCGACGCCGTTGTCGACCGTGCGCAGGGCTTCCATGACCTTTTCGCTCTGGGTGGCGGTGGTCTGGCCTTCGCCCAGCGGCAGGCGGATCATGACGTCACGCGAGGTGCCGAAGTTCTGCACCTGAAAATCGGTGTAGCCCAGGCTGGATACCGCCGAACGTACCTGGTCAAGCTGGGCCGTCTGGGGGTAGTTGACCTCCATGATCGTGCCGCCGGTGAATTCAATCGACAGATTGAAGCCACGCAGCACGATGAAAACCACGGCGGCGACAAAGGTAATCAGGCTGATCAGGTTCAGGATCAGCGCATGACGCATGAACGGGATGGTGCGATGTATGCGAAACAGTTCCATGGTATTGGCTCGTAATGTGTTCGGGCGGCAGGGCCGGCGTCAGTCCTTGGGCTTCCAGACTTGGCCGATCGAGAGCTTCTGCAGCTTCTTGCGACTGCCGTACCAGAGATTGACGAGTGCGCGCACGGCAACGATGGCCGAGAACATCGAGGTCAGCACACCCAGCACGTGCACGACGGCAAACCCGCGTACCGGACCCGAACCGAATGCCAGCAGCGCAACACCGACGATCAGGGTCGTGAGATTGGAGTCGAGAATCGTGCCCCAGGCCCGTTCGAAGCCGAGATTGATTGCTTGCTGTGGGGACGCTCCGCCGCGCAGCTCCTCGCGGATGCGTTCGTTGATCAGTACGTTGGCGTCAATGGCCATGCCCAGCGTCAGGGCCAGTGCGGCAATGCCTGGCAGTGTCAGCGTCGCCTGCAGCAGTGACAGCAGTGCCAGCAGCAACAGGACGTTGAGTGCCAGTCCAAGGGTCGAGAAGATCCCGAACAGTGCGTAGTAAACGATCAGAAAGACAGAGATGGCAATGAAGCCGTACAGCGTGGCATTGAAGCCCTGAGCAATGTTATCGGCACCCAGGCTCGGGCCGATGGTGCGCTCCTCGATGATCTCCATCGGCGCTGCCAGCGAACCGGCACGCAGCAGCAGGGCCACGTCGGCGGCTTCCTCGGCGGTCATGCTGCCGGAAATCTGCACGCGACCACCTGGGATTTCACCGCGGATGACCGGGGCGGTCACGACTTCGCCCTTGCCCTTTTCGAACAGCAGAATGGCCATGCGCTTGTTGACGTTGTCTCGGGTCACGTCGCGGAAAATGCGCGAACCGTTGGCGTCGAGCGTCAGGTGCACGGCGGCCTGCTGGGTCTGGGAATCGCGGCCTGGCTGGGCATCCTGCAGGTTTTCACCCGTCAGGATGATCTGGCGGCGCACCAGCAGCGGACGGCCATCGCGGTCATCATAGCGCTCCAGTCCGAAGGGCACGCGGCCCGAGGCCAGTGCGCTCTGGGCGCTGGGGCTGTCATCGACCAGGCGGATTTCGAGGGTGGCGGTGCGACCGAGGATTTCCTTGGCGCGGGCCACGTCCTGCACGCCAGGCAACTGGACCACGATGCGGTCGGCTCCCTGTTGCTGGATCACGGGCTCGGACACGCCCAGTTCGTTGATCCGGTTGTGCAGGGTGGTGATGTTCTGGCGCAGGGCATTGTCCTGGGTGGCCCGCAGGGTGGCTGGTGTCAGGACGCCGCGCAACTGCGGGCTGCTGCCATCGATTTCAGTGAATTGCAGGTCGGCGAGGTCTGTACGCAGCTTGGTCAGGCCGAGGTCACGAGCCTCGGTGGAAGGAAAGGTGGCGACAATGCTGTCACCGGCGCGCTCGACGCCGTTCACTTCGATGCGGGCATCGCGCAGGATGGTACGGGCATCGGTGGACAGGCGCTCATAGCGCTTGAGCATGGCGTCCTGCATGTCGACCTGCAGCAAGAAGTGCACACCGCCGCGCAGATCCAGGCCCAGATACATGGGGTGGGCACCGATGGCGCTCAGCCATGCGGGCGAGGCCGACAGCAGGTTCAGCGCCACGGTATAGGAAGGATCGGACGGATTCGGATTGAGGGTGCGTTCGATCAGGTCACGCGCCTGCAATTGCAGGTCGGTATTGGCAAAACGGACGCGGACGGTGCCCACGGGGCCGTTTTGCTCAAATTGTCCGCCGGTATGTTCGATACCGGCTTGATCCAGCGTGGCAAGCACGCGTTCGAGCATGGCGCTGTCGACGCGGACGACGCTTTTTGCGCTCGACACCTGCACGGCGGGCGATTCACCGTACAGATTGGGGAGGGTGTAGAGCAGACCGATGACAACCGCCACAACGACGGTGAGATATTTCCAGAGCGGGTAGCGGTTCATCGTGGTATGACCTTACAGCGTTTTGATGGTTCCCTTGGGCAGCAGCGTGCCGACTGCACTCTTCTGGACCAGGATTTCGACGGGCTTGTCGGTGTGCTCGGCGATATCGATGGTCAGGTAGGCGTCGCCCACCTTGGTGATCTTGCCGACGATGCCGCCGGCGGTGACGACTTCGTCACCCTTGGTCAGGGCTTCGATCATGTTGCGCTGTTCTTTCTGGCGCTTCATCTGCGGGCGGATCATCAGGAAGTAGAGGATCACGAACATCAGGATGATCGGCAGCATGCCGATCAGCGCGTTGCCTTCGGCCGGGGCGGCCTGGGCCAGAACCAGGCCGAGAGTATCGGGAGTAATCATGTGTGCTCCTTGGTTGTGAAATTTTGATAACCGGTAATTGTAGCGGTTCAGACGCCGCGTGCGCGGTCGGCCGCAAATTGTTTGCGCCACGCCTCGAATGTGCCGGCCGAGATGGCTTCGCGCATTTCCCGCATGATGGTCAGGTAGAAGTGCAGGTTGTGCAGCGTGTTGAGCCGCGCCCCGGTGATTTCGTTGGCGCGTTGCAGATGGTGCAGGTAGGCTCGGCTGAAATGGCTGCAGGTATGGCAACTGCAGCTTTCATCCAGTGGCTGGGTGTCGTCGCGATAGCGGGCATTGCGAATCTTGACGTCACCGAAGCGGGTGAACAGCCAGCCATTGCGGGCGTTGCGGCTGGGCATCACGCAGTCGAACATGTCGACACCGCTGGCTACACCATCGACCAGATCTTCCGGCGTGCCTACGCCCATCAGGTAGCGTGGACGGTCGGCCGGCAGGCGTGGTGTGGTGTGCGCGAGGATGCGCAGCATGTCTTCCTTGGGTTCGCCCACCGACAGGCCGCCGATGGCGTAGCCGTGGAAACCGATGTCGGTCAGGCCGGCCAGAGACTCATCGCGCAGTGTTTCGTACATGCCACCCTGGACAATCCCGAACAGGGCATTGGGATTCTCCAGGCGGTCGAATTCGTCGCGCGAACGGCGGGCCCAGCGCAGCGACATGCGCATCGACTGGGCTGCTTCGTCGAGCGTGGCGGGGCGATCCTTGATCTTGTAGGGGGTGCATTCGTCGAACACCATGGCAATGTCCGAGTTCAGCGAACGCTGGATGCGCATGGATTCTTCAGGCGTCAGGAACAGCCGGGCACCATCGATGGGCGAGGCAAAACGGACACCTTCTTCCGTAATCTTGCGCATCCCCTGCAGGCTGAAGACCTGGAAGCCGCCCGAGTCGGTCAGCAGGGGCTTGTTCCATTGCATGAATCCATGCAGCCCGCCGTGCTTGTCCATGACTTCCGTGCCGGGACGTAGCCAGAGGTGAAAGGTGTTGCCCAGTACGATCTGGGCACCGATCTCGTGCAGTTCGTGCGGCAGCATGGCCTTGACGCTGCCATAGGTGCCGACAGGCATGAAAATAGGCGTCTCGACCACGCCGTGGTTGAGCGTCATGCGGCCGCGGCGGGCCTTGCCATCAGTGGCTTCTAGGGTAAAGTTCAGTCCGGTCATGTGGCGTATCGTGAGTTGTGTTCCAGAGCGGAATCGTGTGGCAGCGTGGCGGTCAGGCGCTTGCGGGCGGTTCGATGAACATGGCGTCACCATAGCTGAAAAAGCGGTAGCGCTCGGCAACGGCGTGCGCATAGGCACGGCGGATCGGTTCCATGCCGGCCAGGGCCGAAACCAGCATCAGCAAGGTAGATTGTGGCAGGTGAAAGTTGGTGATCAGGGCATCGACGGCGCGAAAGCGATAGCCCGGCGTGATGAACAGCCGGGTATCGCCCTGTCGGGTCGGGCCGACGGTATCCTCTTCTGCCTGGGCGGCTGCTGCTTCCAGCGCTCGCACGCTGGTGGTGCCGACGGCGATGACGCGTCCGCCTGCCGCACGGGTGCGGGCGCATTGCGCCAGCACTTCGGTTGGGACGACGAAACGTTCGGCATGCATGATATGATCGCGCAGGTTGTCGACACGGACCGGCTGGAAAGTCCCGGCACCGACGTGCAGCGTCACGAATGCCCGGGCAATGCCCTGGTCGTCGAGCTGGGCCAGCATGGCTTCGTCGAAGTGCAGTCCGGCTGTCGGTGCGGCGACGGCACCGGGCTGTGCGGCATAGACGGTCTGGTAGCGCTGGTCATCGACCTCATCGGCTGCATGCGTGATGTAGGGCGGCAAGGGCAAGGCACCATGCTGCTCAAGCAACGTCAGGGGATCGTCCGGAAACTGCAGCTCGAAGAGCTCTCCCTGGCGGCCGATGACTTCGGCATCGAATGCCTCGGCAAGATGTAACGACATGCCGGGGCCCGGTGATTTGCTGGCGCGGACATGACACAATGCGCGGAACCCGTCGAGAATGCGCTCGACCAGTACTTCGACCTTGCCGCCCGAGGCCTTGTGGCCGTGCAGGCGGGCCTTGATCACACGCGTATTGTTGAATACCAGCAGATCGCCGCTGCGCAGCAGATTGGGCAGGTCGACGAATTGCCGGTCATGCAGCCGGCTTTCTGCATCCAGGTGCAGAAGGCGGCTGCCGCGACGGCTGGTCGCGGGGGTCTGGGCGATCAGCTCGGCGGGCAGATCGTAGTTAAAATCCGAAAGTTGGAAATCGGCGGTCACGTGACTGGCTGAGTGCGGGTTGAATGTGGGATCTGCGCCTGCAATTGCAGCGCGGAAAGGCAGCATTATCGCAAAACCGGACGGAAGCGGTGGATGGGTATGTATCGTAAGGCTAGCAGGTCCGGCGCAGTCCGGTCGTTTCGTGCGCTGGCGGCAGGCGCGCTGTTCTGCATGGCGACGGCTGGCGCGTGGGCGCAGGCATTGCCTGACAGTGTCAATCAGGCCTGGGCCAAGTCGGGGTTGCCGGAAGCGGCCCGGTCGCTGTATGTCCAGGAAGTCGGCCAGCCGCCATTGTGGCAGATCAGCGCCGACGTGCCCCGCAATCCGGCGTCGGTCATGAAGCTGGTCACGACCTGGGCGGCGCTGTCCGAACTTGGGCCCAGCTATACCTGGCGCACCGAGATGCTGGCCGATCCGGGAGCCTTGCCAGATGCCCAGGGGCGTCTCAATGGCCCCCTCTACATCCGGGCCAGTGGCGATCCCATGTTGCGTTTCCAGGACTTCTGGAACCTGTTGCGCGAATTGCGCCTGCGCGGTATCAAGCAGCTGGGTGACATCGTCGTGGATCGTAGTGTGTTTGGTGCCGTCTCGATTGATCCAGGTGCGTTCGACGGTTCCGCTGATCGTGCCTACAACGCCAGTCCGGATGCATTCATGGTGGGCTTTGGTGCTACCCGGCTGCTGTTCCTGCCGGACCCGGTGGCACGCAAGTGGACCCCGGTCATGGATCCACCGCTCAATGGCGTGCGTTTCGAGGGCGAGGTCACCTGGAGTGATGCGCGTTGTCCCGGTGCGCCGGTGGTGTCCACCACTCCGGTCATTACGCCTGATGGTGTTCGCATCCGGCTGGCCGGCACGGTGGCGGGCTCCTGCGGTGAATTCAGTTTCTATCGCCTGGCGCAATCCCAGCCGGAACAGACAGAACAGGTGCTGCGTTATCTCTGGCGTGAACTGGGGGGGGAGTTGCGTGGCCGGATTCGCAACGGTACGGTGCCGGTCGATGCGGTGCCGCTGGCTGCACACGAATCTCCGCCACTGATTGAGGCCATCAGCCTGATCAACAAGTTCAGCAATAATGTGGCGGCGCGCAATCTGCTGCTGACGCTGGGGGCCGAGTCCGGGCAGCGACCCGCTCAGGTCGCGACGGCAGCTCAGACCGCTGCCAATACCCTGGCACGGCAAGGTATCGATGTCGCTGGTCTCAATATCGATAATGGCGCGGGCCTGTCGCGTCGGGCCAGTGTCTCGGCCTCCACGCTGGGACACATGCTGGAAGCAGCCTGGCTGTCGCCGCGCATGCCGGAATATGTGTCGTCAATGGCAATTCTGGGACTGGACGGAACGGTTCGCCGACGGCTGCGGGATCGCGATACACAGGGCATGGCGCATCTCAAGACGGGCTCATTGCGTGATGTCCGCGCCATTGCTGGCTACGTGACCAGTGCCAGCGGCAAGCGCTATATCGTGGTCAGCATGATCAATCACGACAATGCCATCGCCGGCCGCGCGTATGAAGACTCACTGATCGACTGGCTGATCAGGCAGTAATGATCAGCCTCAGCGTACCAGCATGGGGTAGCTGAACAGCCCGTAGTGTGCCAGGTTGACGATAAAGTGCACTGCCACGCTGGCAGCCAGTCCGCCACGTCGATAGGCGATGCCATAGCCCAGTCCTGCCACGCCGGCCAGCAGTATCCAGGGCCAGCCGCCCGGGGCATGTGCCAGGCCGAACAGCAGTGCAGAGGCAGGCAGGGCGCAGCGAGCGGCGATGCCACCCTGGCGGGTCAATCCACCCTGCACATAGCCCCTGAACAGGGCTTCTTCGGTCAGGCAGGTCAGCAGTAGGTTGCTGGCAATCCAGAGTGCCGCGGCGGGCCCTAGTCCCGGTGCCCACGCGATCCAGCCTGCACCCCATGCCAGCCCCAGGCACACGGCAAGGGTGGCGAGGGCGATAGCAGGGACTGATGCGGCAGCCTGTCGCAATGCGTATGGGCCGACAATCCACGGACATGCCAGCAGCAGCCAGAGACCGATCAGGGGTTTGTCGAGGTTGAGATACAGCGAGTAAGGGACGGTATCGGGCGCATTGCGGACATGCTGCAATATGGCGGCATTGCCGAAGCCGGGCAGCAGGTGCAGGGCCAGGCCAGCGGTCATGACAATGAACAGAAGATGCCCTGTGATCTGCAGGTCCTGCCTACTGCTCTTGTGAACGGCCACGGCGGCGATCAGTAGCAGTCCAAGCCAGGGCAGGGCGAGCGCATCAAGGTGTCCGAAGGACAGTGCCAGGCCATAGCCCGCCAGTCCCATGCCCAACAGCAGGTGCCAGGTGCTTATGCCCCTGCGCATTGTCAGATAGTCCACAGAATGTGCGGCCGGCTCAGGCTTGCGCCGGCGGGTGTGCAGCAGGTACGGTCGCAGTGTCCAGCAACTGCCCATACCAGTGCAGTTCTTCACCCAGTTGTGCGACATCGCCAACGATCAGCAGCGCGGGGGCGGCAATATTGTGCTGGCGGGCCAACACCGGCATGGTATCCAGCGTGCCAATCAGCGTGCGCTGGTGAGGCATGCTGCCCTGCTCGATCAGGGCGCAGGGCGTGCTTGCATCGTGTCCATGATCTTGCAGCCTGCTGCGGATCAGGTCGAGCTGGCTGACACCCATGTAGAACACCAGCGTCTGGCTGGAGCGTGACAGGGCGGCCCAGTCGGGTTCGGCAGCGCTGCCCTTGGTGTGTGCGGTGATCAGATGCACCGACTGTGCATGTTCGCGGTGTGTCAGCGGAATCCCGCTGTAGGCTGCACAGGCCAGCGCAGCCGTGATGCCTGGAATGACACAGTAAGGTACGCCATGGGCCTTGAGGTGTTGCAATTCTTCGCCGCCACGGCCGAAAATGAAGGCATCGCCACCTTTCAGGCGGACGACGTGCAGCCCCTGTTGGGCATACTCGATCATCTGTTCGTGGATATGCAATTGAGTCTGCCGGTGATTTTGGCCTGGATGCTTGCCGACATCGATGCGGTGCGCATCACGCCGTGCCATGGCCAGGATATCGGGGCTGACCAGCCGGTCATACAGAATCACGTCTGCTTCATTCAGTGCACGCAGCGCCTTGAGTGTGAGCAACCCCGGGTCGCCGGGGCCTGCACCCACCAGGCTGACTTTGCCTTTGGGGGCAAATGCATCGGGTTCTGCCAGCGCTTGCCGCAATGCTGCCTCGGCAGCTTCCGGGCGCGACTGGCGCACCAGATTGGCGATGGGGCTGTCGAGCAGCCAACTGTAGAAGGTCCGGCGCGGTCCCAGTTGCGGATAGGCCTGACGGATGGCGTTGCGGTGGCGTTGCAGCAGCTGGGCCAGCGTACCGAGAGAATGATCGAACAGCGTTTCGATCTGTTCTCGCAATCGGCGTGCCAGCATCGGGGCAATACCGGCCGAGGAAATGGCGATCTGTACGGGTGATCGGTCAATCACGGCGGGAACCTGAAAGCCGGACAGGCCGGCATTGTCCACGACATTGACCCATATCCGGCGGGCCTCACCGAGCGCGGCGATGCGCTGGTTCAGTTCGCCGTCGTCGGTGGCGGCAATCACCAGCCAGGCATCATCCAGCCAGTCGGCTGCGAAGGAGCCATCAAGATGTCGTATCCGCCCCTCGTCACGCCATGCTGTCAGCACGGGGGTCAGGTCTGGAGCACCCACCGATAGTCTGGCACCGGCTGAAAGCAGCATCTCTGCCTTGCGTTCGGCCACTTCGCCGCCACCGACCACCAGAACGGCCCGGTCTTTCAGATCTAGGAAAACGGGATACAGATTCATGCTGGTGGTATGGCTGGAAAAGGCAGAGGCGAAAAGTCCGAGATTATGTCATCTGGCTTGTGAGTTCAGGACTTTTTATTTCTTTTCGAAATATGCTTAACCTTTATATGCTGGAAGTGGACATTTTGGCCTGGCCTGCTATGATGAAATCTTCTCATTGGCACAATCCACAGGAGATAAGCATGGCTACTCGCAAGACTGCAACCGAAACCACGGATCCCAAGGACACCCTGATCGAAAGCGTGCGTACCAGCCTCGACGAGGCCGAAAAGCTCCTGAAAGAGGCAGCTTCCAGCACCGGAGACAAGGCCTCTGAGCTGCGCGAAAAGGCGCTCAATTCTCTCAAGAGCACGCGCCTCACGCTGCAGGATGCCCAGGAAGAAGTGCTGGCCCGCGGCCGCAAGGCGGTGCGCGCCACCGACGAATATGTGCACGACAAACCCTGGCAGGCCATTGGTGCAGCAGCCGTCGCAGGCTTCCTGCTCGGACTGCTGACGCGCCGCTGACATGAGCCTGCGCCGTCAACTGGGCATGATTGCGGCCAGCTTGGCCGCCATGCTCCGCACGCGGCTCGAACTCTTCGGGCTGGAACTGGCCGAAGTGCGCGGGCGGCTTTTCCAGGCCATAGGTCTGGCGTTCGCCGCAGCCATTTTCCTGACGCTGGCCTTGCTGGTGTTCTCGTTGTTGGTGGCCGTCTGGTTCTGGGCGACAGAGTATCGCTATCTTGCCCTGGGCCTGCTGGCACTGTTCTATGCTGTGCTGGGAGGCTGGCTGCTGCTGTCCGCAAGACGCCAGCTCGATGCCATTTCCCAGCCGTTTGCCGCTACTATCCAGGAACTGGGCCGCGATGCCGATGCCCTGGGGGCAGCGGTCAGCGCGCACGTACCGCCAGCAGGGGGATATCGGGATGAGTAAAGGGCGCTTCGTGCAACTGGCCACGCGCAAGGCCTGGCTGCAGACCCAGGCCGCGATCGAGCGGGCTGAACTGCTGCAGCATGCCGCCGGCGCGCGGCGTGCCCTACAGCCGGCCTCATGGTTGCGGCAGATCGTGCCCTCGCTGGCACTCAATGGCAATTCGCTGCTGGTCGTGTGGCGCCTGCTGCGTCGCTACCCGATGCTGGCTTCGGCAGGCCCTGCCTGGCTGCTGTCGGGTGGCAGCCGTTTCGGCAAGCTGCTCAAGCTGGGCGCAGGTGCCCTGGTGGGATGGCGTTTGCTGCGCCGCAATCGCAACGATTGAAGGCAAAATGCATCCGCTCGACTGAGTGGATGCATTTTTTTCGCTGACTACAATCCCAGACGGGACCAGATCGCATCGACACGCTGCTTGACGGCAGGGTCCATCACGATGGGCTGGCCCCATTCGCGCTGGGTTTCACCCGGCCACTTGTTGGTGGCATCCATGCCCATCTTGCCGCCCAGGCCAGAGACAGGCGAGGCAAAATCCAGGTAATCGATGGGCGTGTTCTCGACCAGTACCGTATCGCGTACCGGATCCATGCGGGTGGTCATGGCCCAGATCACATCTTTCCAGTTGCGCGGATCGATGTCTTCGTCTACTACCACGATGAACTTGGTATACATGAACTGGCGCAGGATGCTCCAGATGCCGAACATGACGCGCTTGGCGTGGCCGGCGTACTGTTTCTTGATCGATACCACCGCCAAACGGTAGCTGCAGCCTTCGGGCGGCAGGTAGAAGTCGACGATTTCCGGCAACTGGCGGCGCAGCAGCGGCACGAACACTTCATTGAAGGCCAGGCCCAGAATGGCGGGCTCGTCGAGCGGTTTGCCCGTGTAGGTGGAATGGTAGAACGGCTGGCGGCGCATGGTGATACGCTCGACCGTGAAGACCGGGAACCAGTCCTGCTCATTGTAGTAGCCGGTATGGTCGCCGTAAGGACCTTCGAGGGCCATTTCGTAGCCATTATCGGGCGGCGGATTGACGCCTTCCGGCACCTCGTGCGTGATGGCGCGCGGGTCGGAGCTGGGCAGGATATGGCCTTCCAGGATGATCTCGGCAGTGGCCGGAACCGACAGGTCGCTGCCCAGTGCCTCTGCGACCATGGTGCGGGCACCGCGCAACAGGCCTGCGAACTGGTATTCGGACAGGCTGTCGGGCACCGGCGTGACGGCCCCCAGCGTGGTGGCGGGGTCGGCCCCCAGCGCGACGGCTACCGGAAAGGGCTGGCCGGGGTTGGCCCGTGCATGGTCCCGAAAATCGAGCGCACCGCCACGATGCGACAGCCAGCGCATGATCAGCTTGTTGCGGCCGATGGGCTGCTGGCGGTAGATGCCCAGGTTCTGGCGGCGGGCATTGGGGCCGCGCGTGATGACCAGTCCCCAGGTCAGCAGCGGTGCAACGTCGCCAGGCCAGCAGGTCTGGATCGGTAGCTGGTTGAGGTCCACATCCTGGGCCTCAATCACGATATCCTGGCAATCTGGGTTGCGTACCGTTTTGGGACTCATGTCCCAGAGTGCCGACTTGAGCATCGACAGTTTGCCGAGCGCGTCGCGCAGGCCCTTGGGCGGTTCGGGCTCCTTGAGCGAGGCCAGCAGTTCGCCGATGTCGCGCAGGGCGGCGACGTCTTCTGCTCCCATGCCGCGAGCGACACGTTTGGCCGTGCCGAAAAGATTGGTCAGTACCGGCATGTGTGCCGGACGGCCCTGGTGCAGGACCTGTTCGAACAGCAGTGCCGGGCCGCCGGCCTGCAGTACGCGGTCGCTGATCTCGGTGATTTCGAGATGGGACGAGACGGGCTCGGCAATCCGCTTCAGTTCTCCATCCTGTTCGAGTTGGAGGATGAAGTCTCGTAGATCGCGGTAATTCACGGGGGATTCCTGCAAAGGTGTTACAGTATGGCGCGCTATTGGCGCGGGAGGGGCCTGTTCAATCGCCAAGGTTAACACCGACCTTGGCCTTATGGAATGGAAACATATGGCCAGCTTGTTCAAGTCTACCGATTCATGGCGCATGTGGCGCAACGCCCAGCATCTGGCTGCGGAGTTCCTGCGTTCTGCCGCGATTTACTCGGGCATCCTGGTGCTGGTTGCAGGCATGATGGTCATGGTCATGCCCGATATGCGGGCGCGACTTTACGAGGCCCACGAGGCGGCGCTCAGCGTATTCGAGAGCATGGCCGGCCGGGACAGCTACGGCGTGGCCGGGCGCGGCAGCGACGAGGACAGCCTGTCTGGTGATGCGGTCGGCGATCTCGACATGATGCGCGCCCTGCAGGATGATGGTCGCATTGGCAATGCGGCGGGGGCGGAAGTGTCGGCTGAACAGTTGGATGCGCTGCGCAGCTATATCGCCCGCAAGTACAAGGTGGCCTATGACGCCACGGGCATGATGGTCGCCGGTGCCTTCGAGGCAGCGCGCCGCTTCGACATCGATCCGGTTCTGGTGCTGGCCGTCATGGCGATCGAGTCGCGCTACAACCCCTTTGCAGAAAGCCATGTGGGGGCACAGGGCCTGATGCAGGTCATGACGCGCGTGCATCACGACAAGTTCGACGCACTTGGCGAAGGAGGGCATGCGCTCAATCCCCTGGCCAATATTCATGTCGGTACTCGTATTCTGCGCGACTGCATCCAGCGGCGCGGATCCGTCGATGGCGGTCTGGCCTGCTATGTCGGCGCGACCGGCCCGGGCGATGGCGGCTATGGTGCCAAGGTCAGAGCCGAGCGGCGCCGGCTTTCCCTGGCAGCCGGCTTGCCGCTGCGGCGCGATTGATATCGTCCGGCTATTGTCCTGACCGGCAGCAGGGTCTGCCGATCCAGGCGGGCTGGCTTCCTTTATACTTGTACGATAGCGTAGTCTCACATCACAGGCAGCACTGATCATGTCCCAAATTTCTGGCTCCCCTATCAAGGTAGGTATCGTGGGCGGCACCGGCTATACCGGTGTCGAGCTGCTGCGCCTGCTGTCGGCACACCCCAATGTCGCCCTGCAGGCGATTACCTCGCGCCAGGAAGATGGCGTGCCGGTGGCCCGCATGTTCCCCAACCTGCGCGGTCATGTCGATCTGGCGTTCAGTGCGCCCGACAAGGCAGGGCTTGACCAGTGCGATGTGGTTTTCTTCGCGACACCGCATGGTGTCGCCATGCAGCAGGCCCGCGAGTTGCTCGACAAGGGTGTGCGCATCATCGATCTGGCAGCAGATTTCCGTCTCAAGGATGTGCAGGTCTTCGAGCAGTGGTACAAGGTACCGCATACCTGTCCGGATATCCTGGCGGCTTCTGCGTATGGTTTGCCCGAGCTTAACCGGGCGGCCATCCGTCAGGCACGGGTGATCGGCAATCCCGGCTGCTATCCGACCACGGTTCTGCTGGGGCTGGCACCGTTGCTCGAAGGCGGATCGGCGTTGGTCGATACGGCTACATTGATTGCCGATTGCAAGTCCGGCGTGACCGGAGCCGGCCGCAAGGCCGAGGTGCATACCCTGTTTTCCGAGGCCAGCGACTCTTTCAAGGCCTATGGCGTCTCGGGGCATCGCCACCATCCTGAAATCGTTGCGCAGCTCGACCGCATGTCGAGTGCGCCGGTCGGCCTGACCTTCGTGCCGCATCTGGTGCCCATGGTGCGAGGTATGCATTCGACACTCTATGCGCGCATTCGTCCCGAAGCCCTCGATATCGATTTTCAGGCTTTGTTCGAGGCCCGCTACGCGGATGAGCCGTTCGTGGATATGTTGCCGGCAGGCAGCACGCCCGAAACGCGTTCTGTGCGCGCATCGAACATGGTTCGCATTGCCGTGCATCGTCCGGGTGGGGGTGACCAACTGGTCATCCTGGTCGTGCAGGATAACTTGGTCAAGGGTGCATCCGGTCAGGCCGTGCAGAACATGAATCTGCTGTGCGGTCTGCCCGAAACGACAGGGCTGGAACAGGTTGCCATCCTGCCGTAATGGAAGAAAGTCGCATGCCTGCCGCAGGTCAGGCTGATCTCGAGGTTGCGCCGGTGGCGAGTCGTGTGCGTCGTCGGCGACGTCATCATGATTATGCCGTCTTTGCGCTGGGAGCCGTGGTCGGTGCCTTGCTGTGCGGCCTGGTGTTCTGGTGGTTTGTCTTGAAGCCGACACCTGTGGCAACACCCGTGGCAGGTACGGCCTCGACACCTGAAGAACGTGCCCTGCAGGCCAATGTGCAGCAAAAGGAAGCTGAATTGCGGTTCCTGCGTGCGCAACTGGATACGGCCGATGGTCAGATAGCCATCGAACAAGGGGCTCGGCAGACCATGGAGCAGTCCATGCGTGCCTTGCAGGAAGAAATCGGTGGTCTGCGCGAACGATTGGCCTTTTTCGAGCAACTGTTGCCGCCCGGTCCTGCAGGATCCGTCAGCGTGCGTGGCATGGATGTCAAGTTGCAGGGGGATGCGCTGAGTTTTACGACCCTGGTCACGCGTCAGGGGCAGGGGCTGCCGGAGTTCAGTGGTCTGTTGCGGTTTTCTGCGACTGGTCTGCAGAATGGCAGTCCGGTCACGATCGCCCTGCATCCGGTTACGGCGGCAGGCAGTGCAGTAGGCGCAGTTGCCGGCGCGGCTTCGGGTAGCAATGCCTCGACCGAGGCGGGCACGGAGGCAAGCGAGATGCACAATGCCGCACTGGTGTTGCGTTTTGACCAGTATCAGCGCAACCAGGGCGTGCTGGCCATTCCGCCTGGTTTTGTGCCCGAAAGCGTGACGGTGCAGGTGCTGGAAGGGGATAGCGTGCGTGCGGCACATACGCAGCAATTGTCACTCTGAGGACTGGGCAGCTTCACGCTGATCCAGGTTTGTTGCATAATAGTTTTCATCAATCCCATTTGGCCAATCGGTTGCCTGATGGGATGTCTTTTCAAGCGATCCGGAGCGGATCGCAGGAGTACATCATGAGCACAGTGACAGAAACCGTCGATCTGCAAGCACCGCCGGTGCCCATTGTCTTTACGGATGCCGCCGCCGCCAAGGTCAAGGACCTGCTGGCGGAGGAAGGCAATCCCGATCTCAAGCTGCGGGTGTTTGTCCAGGGCGGGGGCTGCTCGGGTTTCCAGTATGGCTTCACCTTCGATGAGGTCATGAATGAAGACGATACCGCCCTTGACAAGGGTGGCGTCCAGTTGCTGGTCGATCCGATGAGCTTTCAGTACCTGCTGGGGGCAGAGATCGACTACAAGGAAGACCTGGATGGTTCCCAGTTCGTGATCCGCAATCCGAATGCCACCACGACCTGCGGTTGCGGGTCTTCGTTCTCGGTCTGATCCCGGTTTTACCGGGTTTGCGCCATTTCAGGCCCGGTAGCCCGGCACTCAGGCCGGGTAACGAGCACCCAGGATGGTCGCACGGCGTGCGCCGGTGACCTCGGGCAGGCCTGCGGGTATTGCTTGTTCAAAAGCGTGGGCCAACCATCCAAAGGCAGCAGCCTCGACTTGCTGTGCAGGTATACCCTGCATGTCGGTCGGCATCACCTTGCAGGGTAATGCGTCCGTCAGTGCCTGCATCAGATGCCTGTTGGCAGCCCCTCCACCACATACCAGTAGTCTGCTGGCATCGGCAGCGTGGCGTGCCATGTCGTGGCAGATAGTGTGTACGGTCAGCGCGAGCAGGGTGGCTTGCACATCTTCTGGACGCAGGGCGTGACCATGATGGCTGGCCAGCCGCTGGTCCAGCCAGTGCAGGCTGAACAGGTCGCGTCCGGTCGATTTCGGCGGTGTCATGTCGAACCAGGGTTCGCTGGAAATCAGTGCGGCGAGCAGATCTGGAAGGCATTGGCCGCTGCCTGCCCAGTTGCCATCGCGGTCATAGGGCTGGTTTGTGTGGCGCAGACACCAGGCATCCATCAGCATGTTGGCAGGGCCCGTGTCAAAGCCCTGTGGAGCGGCATCCGGTCGCAGGATCGTCAGATTGGCAATGCCGCCCAGGTTCAGGATCGCCTGCGGTGCCGACTGTCGGAATGCGGCTGCGTGAAAGGCGGGCACCAGTGGGGCACCCTGGCCGCCGGCGGCGACATCGCGACTGCGAAAATCAGCGATCACGGCAATCCCGGTCAGTTCCGCCAGCAAGGCAGGGGCATTGAGTTGCAGGGTAAAGCCCTGGTCCGGACGGTGGCGGATGGTTTGTCCATGCGCGCCGATGGCCCGTATCGAGGCGGCACTGAGGCCGGCATGTCGCAGTACGTCGTCGCAGGCCTGGGCATAAAGGCGTGCGAGCCTGTTGGCCGCCAGTGCGGCGCGGGTCAGTTCGTCATGCGAGGGTTCGTGCAGCGCTAGCAATTCGGCACGAAGGTCGTCCGGCAACGGCAGGCTGGCATGGGCTTCGATGCGGAAACGGGTGCTCTGGTCGGACGTGCCGGCATCGATTTGCAGGATGACGGCATCAACTCCATCCAGACTGGTGCCTGACATCAGGCCGATATAGCGTTCCATGACTGTATGAGAAACGGCCTGACAAAGGCGTGCAGGCCGTATTTTCCGAGTGCGTGTGGCGAGTCGGCTTCAGCGGCTGGCCAGTGCGGTGCCGAGGTCGGGCATGGCGTCCTGGAACTCGGCCAGCAGTTCGAGCTGTTCGCGCATGGGCTGGGTGCTGCGTCGGAATTCGTTGAGCTGACGGTTGTCCAGCGCCTCGGCGACGGGCAGGTCGATGGAAAGCGGATCAACCGGTTTGTTGGCGATGCGGAATTCATAGTGCAGGTGGGGGCCGGTCGCCCATCCCGTCGAACCGACGTAGCCGATGACCTGTCCCTGGCTGATTGATGCGCCCTTGGTGATACCGGGAGCAATCCGGCTCTGGTGCGCGTAGAGGGTGGTGTATTGGCCGTGGTGCTGCAGGATCACGACATTGCCGTAGCCGTTTTGCCAGCCCGCGAAGGCGACCTTGGCATTGGCGGTGGCGTGGATCGGAGTGCCGGTCGGTGCTGCGTAGTCAACGCCACTGTGCATGCGCCACGATTTGTGGATGGGATGCATGCGACGGCCGAAGTTGGAACTGATGCGTGTGAACTGCAGGGGCGTGCGCGTGAAGGTACCCTTCAGGCTGCTGCCTTCCAGGTCATAATAGCTGCCGCTGCCGTTGTCGGCCTGGTACCAGACGGCATTGTGCTCTTGACCCTTGTTGGTGAATTCAAGAGCCAGGACGCGTCCTGTGCCGGCCTGACGGCCTTCGTGCATGCGAGTTTCGTAGACGACACGAAACTGGTCGCCTTTGCGCAGATCGCGAATGAAATCGATCTTGCTGCTCAGAATGTCCGCCATCTGCATGGTGATGGCGTCCGGCACACCGGCTGCATCAGTAGCGCCGAACAGTGAGTTGTTGATGGTTCCCATGGCGACCCGCACCTGCCCGGTCGTATCGTGCTTGAGCTCTTCTGCGCGGAAGCCGTCTTCGCTGGCCTCGACCTGCAGCATGGCCGTGATCACCTTGCCGTCCTCGGTGGTGCCGGGCGTATGGATATAGCGCAGCCAGCGCATCTTGCCATTGGCATCGTGCGCGGCCTGGACAGTTCGTCCGGGGTAGAGACGATAGATGCTACGGGCCTCGGGCGTCACGGTCAGGAACTGCTGCAGGCCGGGTTCGTTGATTTCGAGGCGTGCCAGCAGGGCGGCCAGGGTGTCGCCCGAACGGATGCGGGTTTCGGAAATGTAGATGTCTTCTTCGATGTCTGGCGCGGTGGCAGGCGCTGCCTCGATATCGGTGGCCGGCAATTCGAATGTCAGTGGAACGATGCTGGATACCGTACGGCGTGCAGGAAGATCACTGGCATCGTCGGGCGGTACCATGCCGATGGCGGCAGCGGTGCCGAAGAGCGCCACGGCGGCAGCCAGGACCGTGCGCTGCAGTTTGCCGAGACGGAGGAAGGAGCCTGTGCGGTGGCTGTGTTCGGTGCGGGGGGCGGAATCGGAATCCCTGGGCTGGCGGTTCTGTCCGTTCGGCATTACGCAATATGTCCTGTTATACTGTACGAAAATACAGTAAATATGGGAAAAATCGGCAAAAGATTATCTAACCCGTTATCCTATCGTATCAATACCCAAATATCGAGCGTTTTTACGCACGCTATCATTTCCCGATTCATTCCAATCCTTTACTGCTGGTTTTTACTGAAATGTCTGAAGCTCCGTTCCCCATCACGCCTGAAGTCGAAGCCGATCTGGCGATCGCCCGACGCGGCTGCGACGAGCTCCTCGTCGAGTCCGAGCTGGCTGCCAAGTTCGCCCGCAGCCGCGCTACCGGCAAGCCACTGCGAATCAAGTTGGGGCTGGATCCTACGGCACCTGACATTCATCTCGGGCATACGGTGGTGCTCAACAAAATGCGCCAGTTGCAGGATCTGGGCCACACGGTCATTTTCCTGATCGGCGATTTCACGTCTACCATCGGCGACCCCAGTGGCCGCAACGCGACCCGCCCACCGCTGACCCGCGAGCAGATCGAGCAGAATGCGCGTACCTATTACGAGCAGGCCAGCCTGGTGCTGGATCCTGCCCGTACCGAAATCCGCTACAACTCTGAATGGTGCGACAAGCTCGGCGCACGTGGCCTGATCCAATTAGCCTCGCGCCATACCGTGGCTCGCATGATGGAGCGCGATGACTTCACCAAGCGCTACAAGGGTGGGGTACCCATTTCCATTCACGAATTCCTCTACCCGCTGCTGCAGGGCTATGACTCGGTCGAGCTGCAGGCCGATGTCGAACTGGGCGGCACCGACCAGAAGTTCAACCTCCTGGTGGGGCGTGAGCTGCAGAAGGAATACGGTCACGAGCCGCAGTGCATCCTGACGATGCCGTTGCTGGTCGGAACTGATGGCGTCGAGAAGATGTCCAAATCAAAAGGCAACTACATCGGCGTGACCGAAGCACCCGAGTCCATGTTCGGCAAACTGATGTCGATTTCCGACGACCTGATGTGGCGTTACTACGAGCTGCTCTCGTTCCGTTCGCTGCAAGATATCGCGGCGTTGCGCGCCGAGATAGAGGCAGGGCGCAACCCGCGAGATGCCAAGGTCATGCTGGCGCAGGAAATCGTGGCGCGCTTCCATGATGCTGCGGCTGCCGAGCAGGCCCTGGCGGCATTCGAGGCGCGTTTCCGTGATGGCGCGATTCCTGACGACATGCCGGAGGTCACTTTGGAAGGCGCGCCGTTGGGTATCCTCAAGGTTCTGCGTGATGCCGGGCTGGCGGCATCGGCATCCGAGGCGCAGCGCAATGTCGAGCAGGGTGGGGTGCGCGTTGATGGTCAGAAGGTCGAGGACAAGGCGCACACCCTGATTACCGGCACCTATGTGCTGCAGGTGGGCAAGCGCAAGTTTGCACGCGTCACGCTCAAGTAGGGTGCGTGCTGCCGGACGGCTTTGGTAAAGTGATACGTGTCCGCCCGATGCGGACACGACGACATTGACAAGGAGCAGGCCATGAAATTCTGGAGTCAGTCTTTTGCCGATGGCGAACATATTCCCGAGCGCCATGCGTTCGCTCGCATTGATGCGCAGTCGCACGTCGCGCTGGCAGACAATCTCAACCCCCATTTTGCCTGGGACGAGGTGCCCGAGGGAACGTGCTCGTTCGTCCTGATCTGTAACGATCCGGATGCGCCGAGCCAGCCCGACGATGTCAACCAGGAAGGGCGCGAGGTGCCAGCCGACCTGCCGCGTACCGATTTCACCCATTGGGTGCTGATCGAGCTGGGTGCCGAAATGCGCGAGATTCCCGAAGGTGCCTTTTCCGGTGGTGTCACGCCACGAGGCAAGGGCGGGCCGCTGGCCCCGATGGGGGCACGCCAGGGCATCAATGACTATACCGGCTGGTTTGCCGCCGACCGCGACATGAATGGCGAGTACTTCGGCTATGACGGTCCCTGCCCACCCTGGAATGATGCGCTGCCGCACCGCTATGTCTTCACGCTGTATGCGCTGGACATCGATACACTGGCGCTTGAAGGGGCATTTACCGCTCGGGCCGTGCTGGAGGCCATCGAGGGGCATGTGTTGGCACAGGCCTCCATGCAGGGTATCTATACCCTCAATCCGGCGCTGGCTGCTGGGCAGATCGGCTAGAATAGACGGTTTCCCTCTCCCGCAATTCCGTATCAGGAACTCTCATGTTTGATCGCACCCGCACTCTTGCCCAGGCCGACCCCGACATCTGGAGCGCCATCCAGAAGGAAGACGTTCGCCAGGAACAGCACATCGAGCTGATCGCGTCCGAAAACTACGCCAGCCCGGCCGTGATGGAAGCCCAGGGCACGCAACTGACCAACAAGTACGCCGAAGGCTACCCTGGCAAGCGTTATTACGGTGGGTGCGAGTTCGTCGATGTGGTCGAGCAACTGGCCATTGACCGACTCAAGGCACTGTTCGGTGCCGAGGCGGCCAATGTGCAACCCAATTCGGGCTCGCAGGCCAACCAGGGTGTGTACATGGCCGTCCTGAAGCCGGGTGATACCGTACTGGGCATGAGCCTGGCCGAAGGCGGCCACCTGACGCACGGCGCGTCGGTCAATGCCTCCGGCAAACTGTACGATTTCAAGGCCTATGGTCTGGATGCCGACGAGGCGCTCGACTATGGTCGCGTCGAGGCGCTGGCTGCCGAGCACAAGCCCAAGCTGATCGTTGCCGGTGCCTCGGCCTATGCGCTGCGCATCGATTTCGAGCGCATGGCCCGCATTGCACGCGATAACAATGCCCTCTTCATGGTGGATATTGCCCACTATGCGGGCCTGGTGGCTGGGGGGGCTTACCCCAACCCGGTGCCTCACGCCGATTTCGTCACGTCTACCACGCACAAATCGCTGCGCGGCCCGCGTGGTGGCGTCATCATGATGAAGGCCGAGTACGAAAAGGCCATCAATTCCGCGATCTTCCCCGGTATCCAAGGTGGTCCGCTGATGCATGTCATCGCTGCCAAGGCTGTGGCCTTCAAGGAGGCGCAGCAGCCGGAATTCAAGACCTACGCCGAGCAGGTGGTCAAGAATGCCCAGGTTATGGCGGAAACGTTGGTCAAGCGCGGCTTGCGCATTGTGTCCGGTCGTACCGAAAGCCACGTCATGCTGATCGACCTGCGCGCCAAGCAGATTACCGGCAAGGAAGCCGAAGCGGTGCTGGGCGATGCTCACATCACGGTTAATAAGAACGCAATCCCCAACGACCCCGAAAAGCCCTTCGTGACCAGCGGTATCCGTGTCGGTACGCCCGCGATCACCACGCGTGGCTTCAAGGAGGCCGAGAGCGAACTGACGGCCAACCTGATCGCCGATGTGCTCGACAATCCGCGTGATGCAGACAACATTGCAGCAGTGCGTGCCAAGGTGCATGCGCTGACGACGCGTCTGCCGGTCTATCGCTGATCTGCATGAAGTGCCCGTTCTGCCAGCATACCGATACCCAGGTGCTCGACTCCCGGGTATCGGAGGAAAAAGACACGATCCGTCGCCGGCGTCGCTGCCTGGCATGCGAGCGTCGCTTTACGACGTACGAGCGGGCAGAACTGGTGATGCCTGCTGTCGTCAAGCGCAACGGCAATCGTGTTGACTACAACCCGGCCAAGTTGCGTGGCAGCCTTTCCCTGGCGCTACGCAAGCGGCCAGTGGCCGTTTCCGAGATCGACGCAGCGGTCACGCGTATCGAAGAGCGACTGCTTTCCGATGGTCGGCGTGAAGTCCCTTCGCAATTCATCGGAGAACTGGTCATGGCCGAGCTGTTCAGGCTCGACAAGGTTGCCTATATCCGCTTTGCTTCTGTCTATCAAAGCTTCGAGGATATTGGCCAGTTCGTTGAGGTCATCAATCAACTGGCTGGTCCGCCTGCGCCTGGCGACAGGCATTGAAACGGATCGGCTGGAGTATGGGCATGACGCCTCAGACGATTGCTGCAGGGACTGACCACGCCTGGATGCAGCAGGCGCTGGTGCTGGCCGAATCCGTCCTTTACAGCACGACCCCCAATCCTCGTGTGGGATGCCTGATCGTGCGTGATGGGCTGATTCTGGGGCAGGGGGCAACCCAGCCGCCCGGCGGTCCGCATGCGGAAGTCTGCGCCTTGCGTGATGCAGCAGCACGGGGGCATGATGTCGCGGGTGCCACAGTCTATGTGACCCTGGAACCCTGCAGTCATTTTGGTCGTACGCCACCCTGCGCCGATACGCTGGTGCAGGCTGGGGTCGGCAGGGTGGTCGCTGCCATGCTGGACCCCAATCCGCAGGTAGCAGGCCGAGGTGTGCGAAGGCTGCGCGAGGCAGGTATTCCGGTAGAGATCGGTGTATGCCTGGAGCAGGCACTGGCGCTCAATCCTGGCTTTGTCTCCCGCATGCGGGACGGCACGCCCTGGGTCTGGATGAAGATCGCTGCATCTCTTGATGGCCGCAGTGCACTTGAAAATGGCGTATCGCAATGGATCACCGGCGAGGCGGCCCGGGCCGATGGACATCATTGGCGTGCCCGTAGTTGCGCTATCCTGACAGGAATAGGTACGGTCGAGGCGGACAACCCCGCTCTCACCGTGCGTCATGTGCCCACTGTCCGGCAACCGAGGCGGGTCATCGTCGATGCGCAACTGCGTCTGCATCCGGATGCCAGGATCCTGAATGGCGATGATGTATGGGTGATTACCGCTGCCGGATCGCCGGAACGTCGGGCGATGCTGGAAGGGCGCGGAGCCCGTATCGTTGCCTTGCCCGACGGGCAGGGCCGGGTCGATCTGCCGGCCTTGATGCGTTGGTTGGCGCAGCAGGATATCAATGAAGTACACGTCGAGGCTGGAGCCGGTCTCAATGGTGCACTGCTGGGCAGTGGCTGCATTGATGAATTACTATGGTACGTGGCACCGATGCTGGTGGGACCAGGCCTGCCTGCGGCACGCCTGGCTGTACTTGACCAGCTATCGTTGGCTGATCGTTTCGAATGGATGGAGCACGCCCGGGTCGGCGACGATCTGAGGCTGCGCTTGCGTCATGCCGCACGCTGGCAATCCCTGATGCAGGGGCTGGCGTCGATACCGACGCAGGATTGTGCAGTGGAAGGAGACTGAACATGTTTACAGGTATTGTGGCGGTCGTAGGCCAGATCGTCGATGTTCGGCGCATCAAGGCCGAGGCAAAAGAAGCGACCCAGCGTGCGATGGGCGTACATCTGACCGTGGATGCGGGATCGCTGGATCTTGCCGATGTTGCAATTGGTGATTCGATTGCCATCCAGGGGGCCTGCATGACGGTGGTGGCCCTTCAGGAACCCTGTTTCGAGGTTGATGTGTCCTGCGAGAGTCTGGCGCTGACGGTGGGGCTTGAGCAGCCTGGACCCGTCAATCTGGAGAAGGCGCTGCGTGTAGGCGATCCCCTGGGAGGGCACCTGGTATCAGGACATGTCGATGGTATCGGTGTCGTGACGCGTTTCGATCAGGCGGGCGAATCCAAAGAGCTGCGCATCATGGTGCCGTCGCACCTGGGGCGTTATCTGGCGATCAAAGGGTCGGTCGTGGTCGATGGTGTCAGCCTGACTGTCAATCGCGTGTCCGATCAGGATCGTGGCTGCGAAATTTCCATCAACCTGATTCCCCATACCCAGACAGTCACGACGCTGGGGCGTTTACAGCCTGGCAGCAAGGTCAACATCGAGATCGATACGATTGCCCGCTATGTCGAGCGCATGGTAGGTGCCGAGCCTGTCGTGGTGGAAACACCTGTGGCGAAGGCTTCCGAGGACGATGCTTCCACTTCGCAACCAGCGGCGCGCAAGGTATTTTTCATGTCGACCTGAGGGCGCTTCAATACGAGAACCTGATAACGGCGGTGCGCCTTGCGCGACCGCCGTTATGCTTTCAGGCACTGCCGAGCAGGCGTCGCCATTCTATTTTCAGGCAGCGGTCCATGACCATCTGTCGACCGGCAGTTGTGACCGCGACTGCAGCCGCTTCATTACGGATACCCAACTGCAGCCAGACCAGTTTGGCCTGGGTCTGCAAGGCCTGCTCCACGATGGGGGGCACAGCTTCGCTGCGTCTGAAGATATCGACGACATCCAGTGTCAGACCCTCGGCAGTCAATGCCGCCTCGGCTGATGGCAGATCAGGCTGTACGCTTTCGCCAAGGATGGTGGTGCCGGCGGGCAGGGTCGGATTGACAGGCACGATACGCAGGCCTGCGTTCTGCAGATAGCGGGCCACGTCATGGCTGGGGCGATCCTCGCGGGGAGACAGGCCAACGATGGCAACGGTTCTGATGGGTTTCAACAATGCAATCAGTTCATCGTCCTGCATGATCGATCTCCTTGTGTATCGGCTGCTGTCCTGGCAGGCCTGTCTTGGCGCGAGGGCTGATGGTGTTCAGGCGGGCTGCTCGCCACCCAGGCCATAGACCAGATCGGCCAGCAGCTTGCTCAGTTCACCGGTCATCAGCATCATGTCGGCATCGAAAATCTCGTCGTCGTTCATGCCGCTGATTTCGGCGTTTTCCTTGAGCACATCGAGCGGGGATATGCGCTTGATGCTCAGGCTTTCGGTCAACACGAAGGAAATGCGGTCGGCCCAGGTCAGCGCCAGTCGGGTGCATTGCTTGCCGGAGGCGATGTGCCGGCGGATATCCTCGGGGTCGAGGGTGTGCTTGACGTAGCGTATCGTGGCCTTGCTTTCGCCAGCTGCCTGCAATTCCGTATCCTGGTCGATGCTGAAGTTGCTGGGGGCTTCGTCACTGGCCAGCCAGGCAGTCATGGCGGCGGCAGGAGACTGGATGACATGCAGAGGTCGCAGTGGCAGGGGGCTGACCGATTTGTGCAGCAGGCCGAGGACTTCGTCTGCCTTGGCGGTGGCGGCGGCATCTACGCCCAGCCAGCCCGATTCTGGATCGATCCAGACCAGGGTGTCGCGGTGGATGCTGAATGCCTTGGGCAGCAGCTCATCCGTGACCTGTTCCTTGAGATCCTTCATCTGTTTGCGGCCAGGCTTGAAGCCCTGCTGCTCTTCAAGCTCGGCGGCACGAGCCTTGGCCACCTGGTTGACGACAGAGGCGGGCAGCAGCTTCTTTTCTGCGCGCAGCGCGATCAGCAACTGGTGGCCGACCTCGTGTACCAGGCCGCCACCTTCGCGTGGTGCAATCCAGCCCAGGCGCTGTGCTTCGAGACCGCTGCCCGGCTGGTAGGCATGCGCTGCGAGCTGGGCTTCAAGCGCCTCTGCAGTGATGTTCCAGGGGCTGGGGAGACGGTAGACCTGTAGATTCTTGAACCACATAATTTTTTCGCAAAAGGGTTCATTCTAAACGCTTTGACCCGGATGGACAGCGCCTTTGTCCCGGCTGATCATGTGGTTTTCCCGCATGTTTTGCCAAGACCGATTGACAAGAATGTAAACCACCTTCATAGTGCTTCTGCACGATTTTCAAGAGTTGCGGTTCAATGCAGTGTCAGGTTGCCTTTTTGGTACTGAAGTTGTTCTACTGTCCCTTCCTTGATTTTCATGCATGTCGGGTGCAAGCCCAAATTTTTTACAGGAATTACTCAGTATGGCAACCGGTATCGTTAAGTGGTTCAACGCAGACAAGGGTTATGGTTTCATCATGCCCGATGACGGCGGCAAGGACCTGTTTGCTCACTTCTCGGAAATCCGCTCGGGCGACGGCTACAAGTCCCTGCAAGAAAACCAGAAAGTCAGCTTTGACGTCGCCCAAGGCGCCAAGGGCCCGCAGGCAACCAACATCAACGCGCTGTAATCCATAGCCGTTGCATGGCCATGCCGCGGGCATGGCAGCAAAGCCCCGCCTCATGCGGGGCTTTTTATTTGGTATAACTATCTTGCAAAATAACAGGGAGGCGACTGTATGTTTTCGGGGATCAATCTGTTCTGGATTATTCTTGTTGGAAGTGCATTTCTGATGCTGGTCGGCTTTGGCCTGCGCGAGCGCAACCTTGGCATCTCGTTGATGGGACTGGGCTTGCTGGGAGCCATGGGCAGCGTCATCTACAAGATCTACATCACGTTCGGCGGTTGAGCGAACGGTAGTGATATGGCTAGCCTGACTGCATCAGGCACTGAAAAAAAAGCGCCAGCTTCCATTATGGAACTGGCGCTTTCTCTGTTGTCAGCGCTCATCTGACGTCGGTGTAAGGACTCACGAATGCTGTTTTGCCTGCACGGCCCCAGGCTGGTGCTGTGACGGCTGTTGCGCGGGGTCAGTCCATGAGGGCTGCTTCTGCCTCGCGTACCGGGCGGTGGGCGCGAGCCGGCTTCATGCTCTGGGTCTTGAGGTAGCGGGTGTGCCAGGAGAAGGCCTCGTCCAGCAGATGGGGGGTCTGGCCGCCGGCGTACTGGCAGGCACGATTGAAGTAGTCGCGCAGCTCTTCGCGATAGTCCGGGTGGGCACAGTTGTCGATGATGCGGATGGCCCGCTCGCGCGGTGCCAGGCCGCGCAGGTCAGCCAGCCCGATTTCCGTGACCAGGATGTCCACGTCATGCTCGTTGTGGTCCATGTGCGGAACCATGGGGACTACGCTGGAAATGTCGCCGTGCTTGGCAATCGACTTGCTGACGAAGATCGACAGATGGGCATTGCGGGCAAAGTCACCCGAGCCGCCGATGCCGTTCATCATGTGCGTACCGTTGACGTGCGTCGAGTTGACGTTGCCGTAGATGTCGAACTCAAGCGCCGTGTTGAGGGCGATGATGCCCAGGCGGCGCACGATTTCAGGCAGGTTGCTGATTTCCTGCGGGCGCAGTGCAATCCTTGATTTGTAGAATTCCATGTTGTCGATGACACGCTGGTAGACGTCACCAGACAGTGTCATGGAGGCAGCCGAGGCGAAAGCCAGCTTGCCGCTGTCGAGCAGAGCGATGGCGCTGTCCTGCAGCACTTCCGAGTACATGGTCAGGCCGTGGAAGTCGGATTCTTCGAAACCGTGCAGGACGGCGTTGGCGATCGTGCCGATGCCGGCCTGTAGCGGATAGAGCGTGTCCGGCATGCGGCCAGCCTTGACCTCCTGAGCCAGGAAACGATTGATGTGGGCGGCGATGGCACGGGTTTCGGCGTCGGGCGGCAGCACGTTGGAGGGGCTGTCGGGCTCGCGCGTGAATACGATGGCTGCGACCCGGTCGAGATCGAGCTGGATGTGCGGCTGGCCAATGCGCTGATCTGCCGCCGTGAGCGGCACCGGCTGGCGATGTGGGCGTTCTTCGAGGTTGTAGATGTCGTGCATGCCTTCGAAGCTGGTCGGCACGCTTTCGTTGATCTCGATGATGATGTGGCGGGCCTGCTGGACGAACTGGGCTGAATTGCCTACCGAGGTGGTCGGGATCAGGCCGCCGTCTTCCGTGATACAGGTCGCTTCGATGATGGCGACATCGACAGGGGCCAGATGGTGGCCGCGCAGTTGTTCGGCAGTTTCCGACAGGTGCTGGTCGATGAACATGACCTCGCCGGCATTGATCTTGCGGCGCAGCGTGCGATCGACCTGAAAGGGCAGGCGGCGGGCCAGCACATCGGCATCGGCCAGAATCTTGTCGGTATCGTGCCCCAGCGAGGCACCGGTGATGAGGGTAATTCGCAGCGGTTCGCTTTCGGCGCGCTGTGCCAGTGCGGCGGGGACGGCCTTGCAGTCGCCGGCGCGCGTGAAGCCGCTCATGCCGACGGTCATGCCATCCTGGATGAAACGGGCAGCGTCTGTCGCGGTCATGACTTTGCCGTGCAGCGCCGGATGGCGGATACGATCAAGGGTCATTGCTTGTCTCCGTGAAATGCAATGTATGTTTTCTATGCTCAGACTGAGCTGATGAACCGAGTATATGAAGTCCCTAGGCCGTTTTTTATGACTTAAAATCATCCTTCTGATTCGTTTTTCTCATGGTGATGTCATGGACCTGCGAGCGTTGCGATATTTTGTCGAAACCGTCCGTCAGGCCAGCTTTACGCGGGCTGCCGATGTACTGTGCGTGACCCAGTCCACCATCAGCAAGATGATCCGGCAACTGGAGGAAGAGGTTGGCACGCCGTTGCTGATCCGTGATGGCCGCATGATTGCCCCAACCGATACCGGACGCATCGTGTTCGAGCGTGGGCAGCAGGCACTGGCGCTCGTGCGGCAACTGTCGGCTGAGGTCCAGGATGTGGCGGCACTTGATCGGGGTGAGTTGCATCTGGGTATCCCGCCCACGGTCAACCTGCTGTTTACCGGTGCCATCAAGGCCTACCGGCAGGCCTACCCAGGCATACGGCTGGTATTGCGCGAGGAGGCTGCTCCCGAGATTGAGCAGCGTCTGGCTGCCGGGGAACTGGAAGTCGGGGCCACCGTGTTGCCGGTCAATGGCAACCTGGATCTGACGGTCAGACCGTTCGGGCGCTATCCGATCTGCGCGGTGAGCACGCGGGACTGGGCCTGGAACGGGCGCAAGACGCTGGAGCTGGAGACGCTGCGTGACGTTCCCTTGTTGATGCTGACGGATGAGTTTGCGCTGACCCGCAGCCTGAGGCAGGCGTTTGTCCAGGCCGGGATCGAGCCGGTCATCGCGACCCAGAGCACACACTGGGAGTTTCTTGCCGGGATTGCCTCGGCAGGCCTGGGGGTGGCGCTGTTGCCTGAGCCGCTGTTGCGGCGCATGCAGACTGACGATCTGTCGATTGCGCGGCTGGTCAAACCATCGCTCTATTGGCAGACCGCACATGTCTGGCCACGGGACCGTTACCTGTCGCATGCGGCGCGTGCCTGGCTGCAGGTTTGCCAGCAGGTGATGGGCGGATTCGAGCCGCCTTCGGTATGATGGCGGTTTGCCGTAGACAGATGATGTATCAGGAGGAAAGCCATGCCATCGTTTGATGTGGTGTCGGAAGTCGACAAGCACGAACTGAGCAATGCCGTGGATCAGGCCAATCGCGAGTTGGCCACGCGGTTCGATTTCAAGGGCAGCAATGCCAGCTTCGAGCTGGACGAATTCGTGGTCACGCAGATTGCGCCCAGTGAATTCCAGCTCAACCAGATGCAGGACATCCTGCGTGGACGCCTGAGCGCACGCAAGATCGATCCGCGCTGTATTGATCCCGAAACGCCCCAGGTCAACCTGGGTGGTGCACGCCAGAAAATCAAGCTCAAGCAGGGGATCGAGCAGGCAGTGTCCAAGAAACTGATTGCGGCGATCAAGGCCGAAAAGCTCAAGGTCGAGACGCAGATCAATGGCGACAAGCTGCGCGTGACCGGCAAGAAGCGCGACGATCTGCAGGCGGTCATGGCTTTGTTGCGCAAGGTTGATGTGGATCTGCCACTGCAGTTCGACAATTTCCGTGATTGAGTACACAAGCCGTACATTGCGCGTTACAATCAAATGGCGCGGGGCCGATCCGGATTCGACGGGGGTCGCGAAGCAGAGCAGGGCATGTCGAGCACCAGTTCGCTCGTAAATCCACTGGAAAAAATACAAACGCCAACGACGAGCGTTTCGCACTCGCTGCTTAAGCAGTGCCGCTGCACTAGTCTGTCCTTGGGTTAGGTGGAGAGGGGCAACCCTCTAGAAGCTTGCTTCGAACCACTGCAGCGTCATTCACAAGGAATCGGTATTGTCTGGGGTCACACGGACCGTACCTAAATTACGTGAATCGCCTTGCACCGGCGCGTTGATCCGCTAAGTGCAGGGTTAAATTCAAATAGATCGACTACACATGTAGAACTGCCTGTAGAGGACTTTCGGACGCGGGTTCAATTCCCGCCGGCTCCACCAACATGAAACCCCAGCCGTTTTCGGTTGGGGTTTTTTCTTGCCTGTATGAATCGTTTCGGGGTGATTTCTGGTGTCCCAAATAACTACAGGTTCGTAAGTCCCTCTCTGTAGCTATATCGAGATGATCAGATGATCGACACCGATATACTGTGTCCCCTTTCATGCTCCCAAGTCTCACAGGGACCTCGTTTCATGCATAGCCCTGATCTTCCCACACCCGATATCCTGCGTTCGGCATCTCACTGGGGGGCGTTCCGTGTCCAGGTGCAGAACCAGCGTTTGGTCGGCGTGCAACCTTTCGAGCACGACCCTCATCCGGGGCAGATGATCCATGTCTGGCCACAGATGCAGCATTCGCCGTTGCGCATTCCCAGGCCTCTGGTGCGGCGTGGTTGGCTGGCGGGTGATGGTGGTGCGGCCAGGGGGCGTGATGACTTTATCCCTGTCGAATGGGACGTTGCACTGGATCATGTGGCAAGCGAACTGGACCGGGTTCGTACTGTTCATGGCAACAGCGCTATTTTCGGTGGCTCGTATGGCTGGTCCAGCGCCGGCCGGCTGCATCATGCGCGTACTCTGCTGCATCGTTTTCTCAATACCCTGGGTGGTTTCACCGGGCAGGTGACCAACTACAGCTATGGTGCGGTCATGGCGTTCCTGCCACGCATCCTGGGCTCAGCAGAAGCAGTCGCCGGGCCGGTCACGACCTGGCACTCGATCGGTGAGCATTGCGACCTGTTGCTGGCCTTTGGTGGCCTTGCCTCCAAGAACTGGGAGATCCATTCGGGCGGTGGCGGGCAGCACAGGCTTCAGGACTGGCTGGCGCTGCTGCGCAAGCGTCCTGTCAGCGTATTGAATATTTCTCCGCAGCGAGATGATGTGGCTGCGTCGGTGGGGGCCCGATGGCTGCCGTTGCGGCCCAATACCGATACGGCCCTGATCCTGGCGCTGTCCTACTGCCTGGTACGTGATGGCCTGGAGGACAAGGCATTCCTGGCCCGCCATTGCACCGATTTTGGCCCGTTGCGCAGTTATCTGCTGGGCGAGGCCGACGGCCAGGCCAAGAGTCCGACATGGGCGGCAGAGATCACCGGGATCGATGCCAACGAAATAGAAGCGCTGGCCCGGCAACTGGTGGGCAAGCGCGTGCTGCTGACGGCAGCCTGGAGCCTGCAGCGGGCGCGTCATGGTGAGCAGTCTTACTGGGCGCTGGTGGCGCTGGCCAGTATCCTGGGGCAGGTGGGATTGCCGGGCGGTGGTTTTGCGTTCGGCTATGGCTCCATGGGGGCGATGGGAAATCCACTCTACGATTCACCGATCCGTGGGTTGCCGGTTGGCGTCAATCCGGTCGGTATTTCGATTCCGGTCGCCCGCGTGGCCGATCTGTTGTTGCAGCCCGGTCAGGAGGCAGATTTCAATGGCCAGCGTCTGATCTATCCGGATACCCGCCTTGTGTACTGGGCCGGTGGCAATCCTTTCCACCATCATCAGGATCTCAATCGCCTGAGGCTGGCGTTTCGCCGTCCGGAGACCGTCGTCGTGCATGACAATTTCTGGACGGCGACGGCGCGTCATGCGGATATCGTGTTGCCGGTCACCACGACACTTGAGCGCAACGATATCGGTGGTTCTTCGCGTGATCCCTTTCTGTTGGCCATGCATCAGGCGCTGCCGCCGGAAGGGCAGGCACGAGACGATTACGATATCTTTGCCAGTCTGGCCGAACGGCTGGGCCTGCGCGAGGCATTTACGGGTGGTCGTTCCGCCAATGCCTGGTTGCCAGAACTGTGGGCAGGCATGCGCCAGGCGCTTGCGGAGCGTGGGCTGGATGCGCCCGATTTCGAGACTTTCTGGCGCAAGGGCTATTACGAGTTACCTGAGGCAGGTCGTGATTTCTTCCTGTTTGAACGATTTCGGGCCGATCCGGACAAATATCCGTTGAAGACGCCATCGGGACGTATCGAACTGTTCTGCGAAGCAGTGGCACGTTTTGGCTATGAAGGTCAGACAGGGCATCCACTTTGGCTGGACCCGGAGGAATGGCTGGGCGCGCCACTGGCCAGAACGTATCCGCTGCATTTGCTGACGCCCCAGCCCGAGACGCGGCTGCATGGGCAGATGGATGGCAGCGAACTCAGCCGCGATGGCAAGCGTGATGGTCGTGAAGTGCTTCGGCTGCATCCAGCCGATGCCGCGTCCCGGGGGCTGAATGAAGGGGATATCGTGCGGGTTTTCAACCCGCGCGGTGCCTGCCTGGCCAGTCTGGCACTCTCCGATGGCGTGGCCAGGGGAGTTGCCGTGTTGCCGACAGGGGCGACATTTGATCCGGACGATACCCGGCAGGCCGATGGCATGCTGGAAAAGCATGGTAATCCCAATGTGCTGACACGTGATGTCGGTACCTCGGAGCTGGGGCAGGGGTGTGCCGCTCATAGTTGCCTGGTAGAGGTCGAGCGCTTTTGCGGGCCTGTGCCTGCCGTGACCGCGTTCGATCCCCCCTGGCTGATGTCGAAAATCGCCTAGGAATCTGCCGGACAGCCATTTCCTGAATGGCATGGCATGCATCATGCGCACAGTCCAGTCCGGGTTTTGTGTCGTTGTTTTTTTATCCCCATTCCCCAGTGCGAGCGGAAAAATGGCAGATTGATCCATTGAACGGCAGCGCCTGCTGAGTTACAGTCAGTTTCTGAAAGCAGTATCCATGCAGAATCTTTCATAGGCGAAATCAATCCATGAAACTGAAGGTAATGCTGCTCCCTGGTGTTCTGTGTCTGGCGGCCCTGACCGCCTGTACCACACAGGATCAGCAGATTGTGCAGGATCTCGAAAATATGCCCGGTGTGACATGTGACATCGGTACCGACGACCAAACACATTGCCATCCGGACAAAGTGCCGGCTGCACGGACTCCGTAAGTCTTTTTATCGATTGCAGCGATCCCTGATCGCTGCATTTCTATTGCACTTTGGCAAGGGGAAGGCCCATGGTTGATGACCTGGTGGTCGATCTGTCGCGATTACAGTTCGCGGCGACGGCTCTTTATCACTTTTTGTTCGTGCCGCTGACGTTGGGCCTGTCTTTCATCATCGCCGTGATGGAAACAGTCTATGTCACGACGGGGCGCGAAGTCTATCGGCACATGGCCCAGTTCTGGGGCAAGCTGTTGCTGATCAACTTTGCCCTGGGGGTGGCGACCGGGCTCACGATGGAATTCCAGTTCGGCATGAACTGGTCCTACTATTCGAGCTTTGTTGGCGATACCTTCGGTACGTTGCTGGCGGTAGAAGGGCTGATGGCCTTCTTCATGGAGTCCACTTTCGTCGGTCTGATGGTATTCGGCTGGAATCGCCTGAGCAAGGCTCAGCATCTGGTGGTGACCTATCTGGTGGCGCTGGGATCGAACCTGTCGGCGTTGTGGATCCTGGTGGCCAACTCGTTCATGCAGCATCCGCAGGGCGCGGTATTCAATCCGATCACCATGCGAATGGAACTGAGCAGCTTCTCGGCCCTGTTCTTCAATCCAGATGCCCAGGCCAAGTTCGTGCATACGGTATTGGCTGGCTATGTGACGGCTGCGATTTTCGTCTGTGGAGTCAGTGCCTTCTACATGCTGCGCAAGCGTCACATGGAGGTGGCACGTCGTTCTTTCCGCGTGGCGGCGCTGTTCGGCGTACTGGGTACGGCAGGCGTGCTGACCCTGGGTGATGCGCTGGGCTACGTGGGTGCGCATACGCAGCCCAGCAAGCTGGTGGCGATGGAAGCACTGTGGACTGCCGAAGAGGCTCCAATGTCTTTCAACGCGATTGCCTTCCCATCGCAAAGCGAGGAAAAAAACCTGTGGGAACTTCAGGTACCGGCCTTGCTGTCGATATTGGTTACACACTCTCTGGATGGCACAGTGCCAGCCGCGGATGAACTGCAGGAAAGAGCCAAGGAGCGCATACGCAACGGTGTTCCCGCCGTGCAGGCGATGCAGCGTCTGAGCGCCGATCCGCATGATCCCGAGGCGTTGGCGCAGTTCGAGGCGCACAAGGCCGATGTCGGCTATGGACTGCTGGTCCAGCGCTATGCGCCGGAAGGCGATCTGACGCGAATCACCGATGCGGATGTGAACCGCGCAGCCAAGGATACGATTCCGGAGGTCTGGGTGATTTTCTGGTCGTTCCGTGTGATGGTGGCAGCAGGTTTGCTGATGCTGGGCTTTTTCGTGATGGCTGTCTTTCTGACACTGACACGACAGGTCGAGCAGTATCCGCGTTTCCTGCGATTCACGGTATGGATGATTCCGGTGCCTTTCATCGCCTGTGAGGCGGGCTGGATCGTGGCAGAGATGGGACGCCAGCCGTGGTCAGTCTATGAGGTCCTGCCGACCTGGCTTGCTGCATCCACGCACAGCGTGGCCTACATGGTGTTCTCGGTGGCGGGCTTCATCCTGCTGTACACGATCTTCATCGTGATCGAGATGTTCCTGATGCTGCGTGCCATCCGCAAGGGGCCGGAAGGCACCGAGGGTGGTCCGGACAACGGGCCGACTCCCCAGGTAGCTGCGAATCCTGCGGCTGCGGTTTCTCACGTTCAATCCAGGAGCTGAACCATGGATCTCTCATTTGTATTGACCGTAACCTGGTGGCTCTTGCTGGGTGTCCTGCTGATGGGGCTGGGCATCATGGTCGGCATGGACATGGGGGTGGGGACGCTGTTGCGCTTCGTGGGCCGCACCGATGACGAACGGCGTATCGCGCTCAATATCATCGGCCCGCACTGGGATGGCAATCAGGTCTGGTTCATCCTGGGTGGAGGGGCGATCTTTGCGGCCTGGCCACTGGTCTATGCAACGGCATTTTCTGGTTTCTATATCGTCATGCTGGTGCTGCTCTGGAGCATGATCGTGCGGCCGCTGGGGTTCGAATATCGCAGCAAGATGCCATCGGCACGCTGGCGCAACAACTGGGACTGGACACTCTTCGTGTCTGGATTCGTGCCCATGCTGGTCTACGGTGCGGCTATCGGTAACGTGTTGCAAGGCGTACCGTTCAATTTCGACTGGCGGCTCACGTCCTACTACACCGGCAGTTTCTGGGGCTTGCTGAATCCGTTTGCCGTCCTGTGCGGCCTGGTGTCCGTGGCGTTGTCCATCTACATGGGGGGCAATGCCCTGATGCGCAGTGGCGAGGAGCAACTCGCCGAGCGCGCACGCAAGGCTTCGGCGCTGGGCGGGCTGGCATTCCTGGTGCTGTTCTCGGTGGCGGGCATCTGGGTCTCTTTCCTGGATGGCTATCAGATCGTGCAGGGGCCGGCCGCAGGCGTGGCACAGACGCCGCTGCACCAGGTCGTGGAACGGGTCAGTGGTGGTCTGCTGGCAAACTATGCGGCACATCCCATCCTTTGGGTGTTGCCGGTGCTGGCCTATGTCGCCATGCTGCTGGGGCTGCTGGCCCTGCGTGCGCATCGCCGGCTGTTGGCCTGGTGGCTAGGGGCTGTGACCTGGATTGCGGTGATTGGTACGGTAGGGGCCGCCATGTTCCCCTTCATCATGCCATCCGTGACCGAGCCGTCGCATAGTCTGACGCTCTGGAATTCAGGGGCGAGCACGATGACGCAGGGCTGGATGCTGGGCTTCACCATCGTGTTCATGCCGCTGATCCTGACTTATACAAGCTGGGCGTTCTGGGTCATGCGTGGCAAGGTCGATGCCGAGCACGTCAAGTCCGATGATCATGCGTATTGAGGAGAAACGGTCATGACGATATTCATCCGCTATATGGTGTTTCTGGGGTTGGCATTTCTTGCCATCATCCTCGGCGTGGTACTGGGCGATTATGGACCCTGGTATCTATCCTGGCTGTTGGGCACGGGCCTGATGGTGCTGGTGGCGGCACTCGGTGGGGTGTTGTACGAGGCGCAGGAAGAGGCACAGCCGCATGCCGAGTTGCACGCTGATGCTGCGGGGCAGGGCAAGCCGCCGGTCGCCTGAGGGTCTGAAGGATTTTTCAGAGGGAGGGGTCGCTATGCATGCATGGAAAAGTACGCAGCAACCGTCAACGCCGTTTGGTCGCCTGCTGGTGATCGGTCTGGTATCCGGCTTTATCTCTGCCATGGTGAAGTCCGGCGTGGAAACGATCCTGCCGCCTCGACCCCCCTCGGCGGTACCGCCACCCATCGGCCTGCTTGAACTGATGGGATTCGATGCCGGTTCGATGAACTATATGTTCAATCAGACTGTCGTCAATTGGGGCGGCAACGGCGTCCATATCCTGTTCTCGATGGTGATGGCCTTCGTGTTTTGCTGGCTGGTCGAGCGGTGCCCGAAAGTTGGTGCCTGGTGGGGTATTCCTTTTGCCTGGGTAACAGCCACTATCGGGGCGCACTGCATCGTGCTGCCGCTGTTGGGTGTGGGGCCCTTGCCTTGGCATATCGGACTGGACGGGTTTATTTCCGAGTTTATCGGCACGGCCATCTGGATCTGGACCATAGAGTGCGTGCGCCGGGTCATGGTGCATACGCCCCACTGAAAAAAACACCGCAGGCCAGGGAATACTGGACTGCGGTGCGATGACTTGCAGAAAACAGGCTGCGGCACAGAGTGCCCAGCCTGTTTTTTTAACCCCTAATGCTTTCGGGAAGCGAGCAATGCAACCTGTATGGATCAGCGCTCATCGGCCTCAACGCTTAAACCGGCAGCTCGCCACGCCGGGAAACCACCCGACAATCTCAGCGCTTCGTGCCCCCGTGTGCGAAGCATCGTCACGGCTTCTGATGACAGTACGCAGTAAGGATCCCGGCAGTATGCAACGATAGGGGAACCCACCTTCAATTCCTCTAGCCGTGTAGCCAGTTGATCCAATGGGATATTGATGGCACCGGGGAGGTGGCCGCCTGTGAATTCATCGCTGGGACGTACGTCCAGTAGCACTACGGTATCTTCAGATAGCCGGCGCAGCAGCGCTTCAACCGTGAGACCTTCCAGCTTTTCGCGTTCATGCACGCTATCCATCGCGACCTGTGCAATTTGACTGCGCTTGTGTTGGACGAATTTCCAGAGCGCGGAGGTCAATTCAGTCACCGGCGCATCAGTCATCGCGTAGATGACATGCTTGCCTTCGCGCCGGGTTGCCACGAAACCTGCACGCTTGAGTAGTTGCAGATGTTGCGAAGCGTTCGCCAGGGACAACCCACAGCGGGCCGCTAACTGTTCCACCGAACGCTCTCCCTGGGAAATGTGCTGCAGAAGCACCAAACGGTGTGCATGCCCCAGCGTCTTGGCCACATCGGCAAGATCGACAGGATCCGTTAAGACGGGTGACAGATCGTGAGTGCTCATTGGCAACATGCTACACTCACTCTATCATTCAATCAATTTGTTGATTGTTATATTAAAAGCCAATCCAAGTCTTCATCGAACACGTAAATCCGGTGCCATTGAAATGAATACCTACCTCGCCCACGAGAGCCTGCATGCCTTGCTGGCATGTCTTGTCCTGGCTGTCGCTGCCAGCAGCATCGCCATCACAATCACGCATACCGAAGTTTTTGCGCCGCTGCGAGCGTGGACGCAAAAGCTGGGGCACATGGTCGGTTATCTCTTTCAATGTTTCTATTGCATGAGCCACTGGGTGGTGTTTCTCGGCATCCTGATTTACCAACCCAGGATTCTCGGTAGTGGCAGTCTTTTCGCTGATCTTGTCGTGTCTGCGTTCTTCACGCTTACGCTGAGTGCATTTGTCAGTGGCATCTTTTTCAAGGTCTTTCTGACGGCGATGGCCATGAAGGTTCGAGAAAAAGAAGTCAAAGAAATCCTGGCAAAGAAGTGAGGCATGGGTGATCACAATTTGAAAGTGAAGGCGCTATTCGTCAGCGACCTTCATGTTTATTGACCAGATCGCCATCATGATGATGAGGGCAGCAAAGATCTGAGTGACCGGGATCACTCCCAGGTGCTGGGCGGCGTAGCCGGCAGCCATTGCCAAAAGCGCATTGGGCAGGTAGCTGGCGATGTAGAAGGCCGAGAGCAGTCCGGCGCGTTCCTGTGCCCGAGCCTTTGTCACCAGGCTGCGCAGTACGCCCAGGAATCCGCCACCGAATCCGATGCCCGTTGGCAGCGATCCCAGTAGGATCAGCGTCGAGCTGTGCAGAACTGTTCCAGCCAGAATCAAGACCGTGCCGGTAATGATCGCCAGCCCGGCCCAGCGACGTGCGTTCGCCGGAGAGCTGTTGCGCCACAGCAGTACCGCCGCCGCTCCTGCCAATGTCATGACCCCGACGGCACCACCACTCAGCCATGCCATGGACGGGGATGTAGCTATTTCATGGAACAGCCCTGGCAGCACCGAGAGGAACAGCGCTCCCAAGCCCCAAACGGCCACATTCAGCGGAAGAATGCGAACGAAGGTCGAGCGCAGGCCACTCGGAATCTCAATCCTTGGCCGCAGCGACCAGCCGTTGCTGCGCCGATCCGGGAACGTTTCCGCGGAAATCAACGTTCGGATGATCTGAATCAGGCTGAGGCCCAGTGCAACGGCATACACAAGGCGTAGGGGCAGTGGCGCGAACTGGACCAATGCGCCAGCGCCGAGTGCCCCCACGGCCATGCCGGCCATGGGGGCCAGGCTATTGATCATAGCTCCAGTTTTTTGATCCACATCCAGCAGCGCCGCAGCCACGGCGGTGGTTGCGATCCCGGCGGCGAAACCTTGTACCAGTCGTGCGGCAACCAGCCAGTGGCCGCTGTCCGCAACAAGAAACATGATCATCGCGACGCTTTGCAGCACGAGCGCCGCCACAATCACCGCACGTCTGCCGAAATGATTGGACAGTGCGCCCAGGAACAACAAAGAGATCAGCAATGTGCCGACATAGGCCGCAAAGATCACACTGATCATAAAGGCCGAGAGCCCCCAACTGGCTTGGTACAAGGGAAAAAGCGGAGTCGTCATGCTTGACGCCGCAAAGAACAGAATGATGGTCAGGCCGTGCAGAGCCAACGAGGAAGTGGTGCCTCTGCTGACTGGCTGAGTGTGCTGGGGAGTAGTCATAACATGTTGTCTTTTATAAAAGCTAAAATATTGCTTTAAGGTGCCACTCTACCACTAAAGCTAAAATATTGCTTTAGTGGTAGAGTGGCGTTGGGACGACAGTGTTTGGACACACCATGAGAGATATAGGGTTTTCCTCGAAAAATCAGACGGATGCGGCACCATCGGGGGGCAGTCGTCCCGGTGGTCGCGCCGCACGCATTCAAGCAGTCGTGCTGGAAGCGGTGGAGTCGCTCAAGAAAGAGAAATCCACAGCCGAGATCACCGTACCGATGATTGCCGAGCGGGCGAACGTGACGCCTTCGACTATCTACCGTCGCTGGGGCGGCGTGGCACCGTTGCTGGCCGATGTGGCGGTGCGCCAATTCCAGGCCGATGTGCTGCCGCCCGACAGTGGCAACTGGCACCAGGATCTGTCTACATGGCTGGAGCAGTTTGTCGATGAAATGGGTTCCGGGCCGGGCCGCGACTTGCTGCGCGAAGCACTGGCGCTGGGAAATACCGAGCGGGCGGGACAATGCACGGAATGCATCCTCAGCACGTTGGACAGCATCATCGCTAGAGGCGTGGAGCAAGGTGCTTCGCCCCCTGACTCGCAGAGGCTACTCGATCAAGTGGTGGCACCGGTGATCTACCGCATCCTGTTTACGCCAAAGTCACCGGATATCGCCTACGCTACGGGTCTGCTGGATGAGTGTCTGGCGCAGGCGGCATCACAATCGGTACGAACAGAGCGCGACAAGCAGTCGTGAGATGGCTCAGCGATTTGCGTGGCAACTGTTCAAACTAGTTCCAGCGCGAAGCGGGAATGACCGGCGATGACCTGACATATTTGTTCAAAGTACGTCGGGCCGTGGCCGGCCTCCAAGGCATGCAGCGCCCTCAGCCAGTGTTGATGGTTGAAGGTGTCAGGGCGGGCTAGTTTGTCGAGGTAATGGGCCCGCGTCGCGGCGATATCGAGTTTTGTACGACTGTGCTCGGCATTCAGCCAGCGTAGCCTTACCGGCGCATTGCCTTGCGCTGCGCCATACCCTCCATAGAGCATGTCATCCAAGGCATCGAGGCTGGCACCCAGTTCCCAGTCTTCCTGCGCCATGAATACGCGATTGATTTCAGCGTAGAAGCTTGCGATGCCCTCTACGCGGGTGCCGTCGATCGTCAGTGTGAGTTCGGGGGAGTTCGTTTGAGTCATGAATCAATGCATCGCTGCAGCTTCTGCAAGCTGGGCAGGCTCCATCAGTGAGAAGGCCGAACGCATTTCGCGCACTTCCTCGCCGGGGCTGCGGCCGAAGAGCCGCTTGAACTCGCGGTTGAACTGCGAGGGGCTTTCGTAGCCCACGCGCACCGCAGCGCCAGCAGCGGTGACATGGTCGCGAATCATCATCAGCCGTGCCTGGTGCAGTCGCACAGACTTGATGTACTGAATGGGAGAGGTTGCGGCCACGGTCTTGAAATGCGCATGAAAGGCCGGTACGCTCAGGCCCGCCTCGCGCGCCAGCGCGGCCACGTCCAGCGGCAGGGCGTAGTCGGTGTGAATGCGCCGCAGCACGCGCGCGATGCGGCCGAAGTTGCCGTGGCTGGCCAGGGCCGCGCGGATGGCGCTGCCTTGTTCCCCAAGAAGAACACGGAAGCACAGTTCGCGAACGATGGCCGATCCGAGCACTCGTGCTTCCAGCGGCGAGCGCAAGGCCCGCAGCAGGCGTACCGTGGTGTCGGCCAATGTGGCGTCCAACGGTGTCGAGACAATGCCGGCGGGTGCTGTGAACGTGGGGTTGGTCTGTTGATCGACTTCGATGACCAGGTCGGCCACGGCCGTCATATCCAGCCGTACGGACACGGCCAGCAAAGGTTCCTGCGGGCTGGCATCGGTTTCGCTCGAGAACGGCAGCGGGACTGAGAGCACCAGGTAGTGCTGTGCATCGTAGTGGTAGACCCTGTTGGCCAGATAGCCGCGCTTGTGTCCCTGGCAGACGATGACGATGCTCGGCTCGTACAGCACCGGCGTGCGCCCCAGCGGACGATCGGCGCGCATCAGGCGCACGCCATCGAGCAGCGAGCGGGTATAGCCTTCTTGCGGGGCCAGTTGCAGGATCAATTCGGTCATTTCTGCCTGCCGTGACTGGTTGGGTTGTGCATAGGACATGGCTTTGCCGTCATGGAATGATGAAGTGGATATATTTTTGCATCATCAGGGCTTATCTTGGTAGGTAATGAATAGGATTAGGCAATGATGCAAGAGATATCGATCTAGTCCATCCAGGCCACGCGCGCCTACGATTTCACCTTGTCAGCAATGTCTTGGCTTGCCCTTGCGCCAGCCAGGAAAGCACAAGGAGAAATCATGCAATCCACAATACGGGACACAGCCAAGGTCATCGTGCTTACCGGTGCCAGCAGCGGCATCGGCGAGGCTACGGCCCGCCATTTGGCGTGGCAAGGTCACCACCTTTACATCGGCGCGCGACGCTGGGACCGGCTCACTGCCTTGCGGGACGAACTGCGCGCCGAGGGTGGTCATGTCGAGGCAATGGTGCTGGACGTCACGCGCCAGGAAGACCTGCAAACCATTGTCACCCAGGCTCGCGCCACGCATGGCCGGGTCGATGTGCTCATCAACAACGCCGGTGTCATGCCGCTATCGCCACTGGCCGCGTTGAAGATCGAGGAGTGGAATCGCACGCTGGACGTCAACGTGCGCGGTGTGCTGCACGGCATTGCCGCTGTTCTGCCGGTCATGCAGGCGCAAGGTCATGGACACATTGTCAATATTGCCTCGGTCGGTGCCCGTCAGGTGTGGCAGTCTTCTGCGGTCTATTGTGCCAGCAAGTTTGCTGTGCGCGCCATATCTGATGGGTTGCGCCAGGAAACCGATGCCATCCGGGTGACGCTGGTCAGCCCCGGTGTAGTCGAGTCCGAATTGGCCGATCACATCACCGACGACACCGCACGTGCGGCCATGCGCGAATTTCGTCGCATTGCCTTGCCGCCGCATGCCGTGGCGCAGGCGATTGCCTATGCCATTGCACAGCCAGACAGCGTGGATGTGAGTGAACTCATCGTGCGTTCCACGGCAAGTCCGTATTGACCCGACATTTATTTCACATGAGATTTCATCCATGCAAAAACAAGCACATTCTTCCAAAGTCTGGTTCATTACGGGTGCCGCGCGTGGCATTGGCCTGTCGCTGGCCCGGCAGGCACTGGCGTGCGGTGATTCCGTCGCTGCGACATCACGCACACTGGCGAGCCTGCAACAAGCATTTGGTAAAAGCAGCGAGCGGCTGCTTGCGCTGGAGCTGGATCTGGTCAATGAGGCCAGCGTCCAAATTGCCATCGACAAGGCCATTGCCACCTTCGGCCGCATCGACTGCCTGGTCAACAACGCTGGCTATGGCCAGCAAGGCACCATCGAGGCGTTGAGCGATACCGAACTGCGCCACAATTTCGACGTCAATGTGTTCGCGCCACTGCATGTGCTGCGCCACGCGCTAGCCCACTTGCGCGCCCGGCGCAGCGGACATGTGTTCAATGTCGCCTCCATTGTCGGCTTCCAGGGCGGCTACGCAGGCTGGGGCAGCTACGTGGCTTCCAAGTTCGCGCTGGCGGGCCTGACTGAGACCCTGGCCGCCGAATTGGCCGAACTGAACATCAAGGCCACCGTGGTTTATCCCGGCCCGGTGCGCACGGGCTTCCTGTCCAAGGACACGCTGGTGGTGGCCGGGCGTTCGATTGCCGACTACAGTGAGGCTCAGTCCTCGCTGGATCTGCACTTGAACGGCTTGGACGGCAAGCAGGCGGGCGACCCGGAGAAAGTGGCCAAGCTGATTCTGCAAGCCGCCTCTGTGCCCGAACCACCGGTGCATCTGTTCGCGGGCAAGATCGCCAATACCCTGGCCGAACAGAAGATGCAGGCGGTGCGCCAGGACCTGGAAGCGTGGCGCGGTGCATCCGATGCCACGGATTTTACCGAGAAGCGCTGTTGGAAACGGGCGAATTGAATTGGGCAATGGCTTTTTGCCGCCGGACTGTCCCAAGACAAAAAAACGCCCCCTTGACGGGGGCGGTGTTTCAGCAGTGGCGCAACAGCAAGCTGCGCCACTTGGCCGTCAACGGCCGATCAGTTGCGACGAACCGAGATCGTGTAGTCCTGCGAACGGCTGCTGCCGCCCAGCGACGAGGCTTCGATCGTGTACTGGCCGGCTTCGAGGTTGGTCTCGATGCGGGCGTTGAGATCGCCACCGCTGTCGTCGTCCTCGGCCACGGTACGGCCGTTGCGACGCAGTGTCAGGTAGCTGTCGATCGAGGGAGCGCTCATGTCGATCACGTAGCGACCAGGACGCGTGATGTCGATGGTATAGACATCCTTGTCGAGGCCTTCGAGCAGCACGGCATGGCGCTCTTCATCCACGGCCAGTGAGCCGCCGCCGGCGTTGTCGGGTACAGGCTGCGAGGAAGCCGACAGCGTGAACAGGCCGCTTTGTTTGCTGCCGTCGAGGGTCACGCTGTAGGTACCGGGCTGCAGGATGCTGCGGATGCGCTGGCGGTTGTCGTAGCCCGGCGAGGTGGCCTGGGTCTGGCCGTCCTTGCTGAGGCCCAGCTCGGCATAGAAACCCTGCGTGTTCAGGTCGATGCTGACCAGTGCGGGATCATCGACCTGCAGCGTGTAGCTCTGGCGCTCGCCGGTGAAGAGACCATTCGATGCTGCCGGTGCGTTGAGCGTCAGGGCTTCGCCCGGCTGCAGGCGATTTTCTTCGGGGATCGGCAGCGAGCGGATCTGCAACGTGAAACCGCCCTGGAAGTTCTGGAGGCCGTCGCCGGAGCCTGCCTTGATCTTGTACTCACCGGCCTTGAGCAGGGTCTGGACACGCGCGTTGAGGCTGCCGCCGCTGTCGTCGTCGCTAATGAGTTCCACGCCGTTGGCGTCGAGCAGCGTGAGGTACGGGTCAAGGCGCTCGTTGGGATTGGCGCGCATGTCGATGGTGTAGATGCCGTCGCTCTCGATGGCCAGGTTGTATTCCAGTTCCTTGCCGGTTGCCCAATCGGTGACGCTCTGGTCTGCCTTGAGTGCTTCGCCCGAGTAGGGCTTGATGGCGCTGGCGGTCAGACGGAACGGGCCGTAGGCACGGGCATCGATGCCGCTGACGGCGATTTCGTAGGTGCCGGCTTCTTCGGCACGGAAGCTCAGCGTGGTTTCGGTCGCGTTTTCGCGGTCATAACCACCGCAGCCGCCGCAGCCGCCACGGCCATCGTTGCTCTGGATGACCATCTGGCCGTTGTGATGGACGCTGATCTGCGCGCGCAGGGCACCCGTCACGGTCAGGTTGATGATCTGGTTCTTTTCGGCCTGTACGCTGAACAGGGCACTGCGTACGCCGTTGCTGTAGTTAGGGTAGCTCTTGCTGGTCAGTTCGCCTGCGACACCCTGGTCGAATTGCAGGACGACGGTCTCGCTGCTGCCTGCTGCGGCCGAGCCGCTCTGGGAATAATAGTAGGAGGTCGCGGCACCAGCCACGATTGCGCCGGCAATGGCTGCAGCCAGAGTGGAGAGTTTCATAAATCCTCGTCGTAAATGATGGGCTGGGCGTTTTTTTTATCTTGCTCCCAGCGTGCGCAGATTATACAGAATGAGTTTATGTTTAATTAAGGATATGTAAATCTTGTATTTTGTTTTCAATTCATAGGCTCGCAGAATTCCCAGTTACAGATTTTGTAGCAATTTTTAGATTGGGAGAGTGTGAGGTCATGGATAAATCATCGATTCATCGTCCAGGTTTTGTGTCGCGCCGTCGGTTATTGCAAGTGGCTGCGACAGCCGGGTTGAGTGCGCCGTTGGGCTTCATGGGCGCGCGAGCGTGGGCGCAAGGGACTGCCCCGCGCAAGTTCAAGATTGCCTGGAGCCCCACGGCCGTCTGCCAGTCGCCTGTTTCAGTGGCGCTGGAACAGGGATTTTTCGACCGTTATGGGCTGGAAGTCGAACGTATCAATTTCAGTGGTTCTACGGACCAGTTGCTGGAGGCGATTGCCACAGGCCATGCCGATGGCGGCATCGGCATGGCATTGCGCTGGTTCAAGCCGCTGGAGCAGGGGTTCGATGTCAAACTGGCCGTAGGCACGCATGGCGGTTGCATGCGTCTGCTGACAGCGCGTGATTCGGATATTCGCCAGGTACAGGATTTGCGTGGCAAGCGCGTGGCGGTCACGGATCAGGCCAGTCCGGTCAAGAATTTCTTTGCCATCCGGGTGGCGCAACTGGGGATAGATCCGGAAGAAGTCGACTGGCGCCAGTTTCCGCAGGATTTGTTTGGCGAGGCGCTGCGCAAGGGAGAAGTCGATGCCATCGCAGGTGATGATCCGCTGCTCTATACGCTGCGCGAAGACAACGATCTGCAGGAGATCGCCACCAATCTCGAACATGAGTACGCCAATCGTACTTGCTGCGTGCTGGGGCTGGGAGGCAAGCTGGTCCGCGAGGATCCAGATGCCGCAGCCGCGATCTCCCGTGCCGTAATTGATGCACAGCGCTGGACGGCAGCCAATCCCGATGAGTCGGCCAGGATTTTTGCTCCGCACATTCCCTCCAAGGTGCCGGCCGAGCGCGTGGCGGCCATATTGCGCAGCCATACGCATGGCCACGCCAGCACCGGAGCAAAGCTGAGGGAAGAAGTGGTCGGCTATGCCACCGATCTCAAAACCATCAAGGTGCTGAATCCGAACCTGGATGTCGAAAAATATGCTGCTGCGGTGGTGCCCGATGTCCTCGTCTGATCAAGCAACGGCAGGTCGCCTGGGGCATGATGCTGCCACGAAGGCCGGGTGGCTGGCAGGGCAGGGTTTCTGGCGTATCGGTGCCCTGGCTGCCGCACTGTGGTTGGCTGTTGGCTGGATAACGTTGCTCTGGCCAAACGTTCAGGTTGGTTTTACGGAGTGGGGCTATACACGGGAGCTGGGTATCGGGCTGGTATTGCTGGGTATCGGGCTGGCGATTGCCGCATTGCCTGTGCAGCCAGTGGTGCGAGCCACCCGGCGGCTGCGCGTGGCAGGGCCGTGGCTGCTGGTGCTGGCGCTCTTTACGCTGGTATGGGAGTTGCTGACGGCCAAGCTGGCCTGGTTGCCCGCACCGTTCTTTGCACCGCCTCAATCGCTGATCGACGTCTATGCCTCGGATTGGCGGCGGTTGGGCGACAGTCTGCTCAATTCGCTCTGGCTTCTGTTCAATGGTTTTGTCCTGGGGGCGCTGTCAGGGTTCCTGACGGGCGTGGCGATAGGCTGGTCGCGGGCGCTTGGCTACTGGGTTCACCCGGTGCTGAGGTTTCTGGGCCCGGTTCCCTCTACGGCGCTGTTGCCGATGGCCTTTTTCTTTTTCCCCAGCGGCTGGGCGGCGGCGGTATTCCTGATCGCGTTGGCAACCTGGTTTCCGGTCACGGTGCTGACCTGGTCGGGTGTGGTCAGTGTGAACAAGGCTTTCTACGATGTGGCGCGTACCCTGGGGGCGAAGCCCTGGTTCCTGATCGTCCGGGTCGCTGTGCCGGCGGCTATGCCACATGTGTTCGTGGGATTGTTCATGGGGCTGGGAGCTTCTTTTTCCGTATTGGTGGCGGCCGAGATGATGGGCGTGAAATCCGGGCTGGGCTGGTATCTGTCGTGGGCCCAGGGCTGGGCTTCGTATGCCAACATGTATGGTGCCCTGATCGTGATGGCGCTGGTGTTTTCCGGCCTGATCACACTGTTGTTTCATGTGCGGGATCGTAGCCTGGAGTGGCAGAAGGGGGTGGTGAAATGGTAGCGATGACCGCCGTCGAGGGCGCACATCTCGAAATCCATGATGTCAGCCACCGGTTCGACCTGGAGGGGGCGACGCTGCCCGTGCTGGATCACATCAGTCTGGATATCCAGCCGGGTGAGTTCGTGGCCTTGCTGGGTCCCAGTGGCTGTGGAAAATCGACGTTGCTGCGGCTGATTGCCGGGCTCGAAAGTCCTGCTGCCGGTTTCATCAAGGCAGATGGTGAGGATATTACGCAACCCGATCCTTCCCGCGTAGTGGTATTTCAGGATCCGACGCTGTTTCCATGGCGTACCGTACGCCAGAATGTGGCACTGGGGCCGGAGGCGCGCAATCTGTTGCGACAGGAAAATGACCGGATCAGCGAGGTGCTGGCTCTGGTGGGACTGCAGCAGTTCGGCAGTGCCTATCCGCATCAGTTGTCGGGCGGCATGGCGCAGCGTGTGGCGCTGGCGCGTGCCCTGGTCAATGATCCGGCCGTGCTGATCATGGATGAGCCACTGGGCAAGCTGGATTCGCTGACGCGGCTCACCATGCAGTCCGAGATTGTTTCGCTTTGGCAGCAAGCCCGGTTTACTGCATTGCTGGTCACGCATGACGTCGAAGAAGCCGTGTTCATGGCGAACCGGATCATTGTCCTGTCGGATCGGCCGGCCAGGATATTGGGTGAAATCAGCAATACCCTGCCGTATCCGCGCAAGCGTGGCGAACCGGCACTGGCGGAGCTCAGGCACCGGGCCCTGACCTTGCTGGGGCTGGACGACTCCTGGTAATGCCCGCCATGGATGTCTGGATGATATGGCTGGCGCTGGGCCTGCGGTGGCTGCATTGGGTCGGGATCGGTCTGGTGCTGACTGGCCTGCTGGCATTCCGGTGGTCAGGGCGCGCTCGTTGGCGACTCGCTGTGGCCGGTCTTGGGCTGGCCGCAGGCAGTGCCTTTGCGTGGCCGGCTGTCTATGCGGCAAGCATGACGCCGGGAAACGTGCCTTGGCAGGTCCTGCTGGTGCTGGGGGCGGGTGCCGAGGGCTGGCTGCCGGGTGTGGCGGCATTGCTGGATCTGCATCCCGACTGGGTGTCGGCATGGCGTCCCGAACCGGCCGTGCCGCTGGCCGGCTCGGCGCTGCGCCAGACATTATGGTTGTTGGTGGCGCTGGTGCTGGCATCGGGCTGTGCATGGCTGGCATGGAGGGTAGCCAGCAAGCCCCTGGGGTGGATGCTGCTGGCATTGGCGGCGGTGCTGTGGGGGTACCGGCCGATACCTTCTCCCGCCTTGTTGCTGGCCCCTGCCTCGGCGCATTCTTTTCGTCAGCCTGACGTGGCTTTCGATGTTTCAGGCCTGTCGCTGGGGCAGGTGAATTACCAGCGGCATTGCATCACCTGTCATGGCGCACCGGGAGAGGGGCCTACCCGAAAAACAGTGGGCATGGCACGCTGGCCGACCGTGCTGGGGGCGGCCCTGTTCGAGACTCGCCCGGTTGGAGAACTGTACGGCCATGTGCAGTATGCCGCAGGGCATGCCTACTCCCAACGGCTGAGTGAAGCCGAGGTCTGGCAGATATTGGATTATCTGCGCGTAGCTGCTGCCGGTACCACCTTGCAGCGAGAGCAGGCCTGGCTGCAGCCATTGCCGGCACCGGGCATGTCCATCCGGTGCACGGGAGCATGGGGCCATGCTCGTTCTCTGAGCGACTTGCGTGGCCAGAAGGTCCGGATCGCAGTGCAGGATGGAGGCGCATCATCCGTTGCCGCGAGAGCATTGCCGGATCCGCGCCTGGTCGATGTATGGCTGTTGCCACCCAATGCCGACGTCCCGGCCGAGGCAGAGTGTGTTTCTACAGAGCCCGGAACCTGGCAGACCTATGGCTGGCTGGCCGGTGTGACACCAGAGCAGTTGTCCGGCGCTGCATTCCTGGTGGACAGGCAGGGCTGGCTACGGGCCTTTGCCTCGGCACGCGATGCACAGGGATGGAGTCGTCCCGACAGCATGTGCGGGCCGGTAGATGTTGCGCAGACGGCCTTGCCGACCGGAAGTCTTTCCGAGGTGCTGGATACCATGGCCCGGCGTCCCGTCGGGCCACTTGTTGGGGCACGCCTGTAGGGTGCCCAGATCGATATTACCCCTGTCATGGAAGCAAGCAAATGAGCAATCTGAGAGCGTATCTGCAGCAGAAGCGGGAGGCCTGGCTGGTTCGCCTGGGTCGCGATCCTCAAACTGTCACGCCACTTGTACTGAGGGCACAGGCCACGGCGGAAGGCCGCAGCGGTGTGCGTCGCATCCGTATCCGTGACCATCAGGTCATCAGCGACAGCCCCGACGATTTTGCCGGCTATGACCTGGGGCCTTCGTCACCGGAGTTGCTGCTGGGTGCGTTGTCCAGTTGCCTGACCCATATCTTCCTGATCCAGGCGGCCGAGCTGCAGATTCCACTGGACCGGCTGGAGGTCGAGGTCGAAGCGGACCAGGATCCGCGTGGGGGCCGGCCCGGCTATGAGGCGGTGCCGTTCTATCCGCACAATATCCGCTATACGGTACATGTGTCGTCGCCGGCCGATCCCGATGAAATCAAGGCATTGCACGACGCCGTCGAGCACTGGTGCCCGATCCTGAATCTGCTGCGCACGCCGCAGGACTTGACGGGTCGTATCGTGCATACGCCGACGCGGAGCGAATCATGAGCGGTACGACACAATCGCGGCAGCTCAGTCTCAATCTGTTCATTTATCCGGGCGGGCACCATGAGGCAGCCTGGCGTCACCCCGATTCAGTGCCGGAACGTGCCCTCGACATACGCTATTACCAGGCCCTGGCGCAGCAGGCCGAGGCGGCTCGGCTGGATGCCATTTTTTTTGCCGACTCGCCTTCGCTGGCGGACCATATTCGCTATGGCTCGCGCTATCGTTTTGAACCGGTTACCTGGCTGTCGGCCGTCGCCGCCGTGACCGACCGGATAGGCCTGATTGGTACGGCCAGCACTTCTTATTACGAGCCCTATAACCTGGCCCGCCTGTTTGCGACGCTGGATCACCTGAGTGGCGGGCGTGCAGGGTGGAATATCGTGACGACGTCGGCGGAAGGGGCGGCAGCCAATTTCAATCTGTCTCAGCATCCCGACGCGCATGCGCGCTATCAGCGGGCCGATGAGTTCGTCCGTGTGGTGTCGGCGCTGTGGGACAGTTGGGAAGATGATGCTCTGGTCGTGGACAAGCACAGCGGTATTTTCGCGGAAGATGCCAGGGTCCATGCCATCGGGCATGAAGGTGCGCATTTCCGGGTGCGGGGGGCCTTCAATCTGCCCCGTTCACCGCAGGGGCGTCCAGTCTATGTGCAGGCAGGCTCGTCAGAGGAGGGACGTGACTTTGCAGCCCGTCATGCCGAGGCTATTTTCACGGCGCACCAGACACTCGAAAGTGCCCATGCGTTCAGCCAGGATCTGCGCAAACGGGCGACAGCCGCCGGGCGGGATGCTGCGCAGATCAGGATATTGCCGGGTATCTGCCCCTATATCGGCAGTACTGCGGCCGAAGCCCGGCAGCATGCCGAGGCGTTGAACGAGCTGATTCAGCCCGAGTATTCGCTGGCACAACTGCGCAATCTGCTGGGTGTGGATCTGGGCGGCTATCAACTGGATGCAGCTTTTCCGCTTGAAGCGCTCGATTTCGATGCACCTCAGAGCACATCGAGTCGCTTCCGGGTCATTGTCGATATTGTGGAGCGTGAGCAGCCCACACTGCGCCAGCTGATACAGAAGCTGGCTGGTGCGCGAGGGCACTGGACACCATCAGGTACGCCGGATCAGATCGCCGACCTCATCCAGCAGTGGTTCGAGGCGGGGGCAGCAGATGGGTTCAATGTCATGCCACCCTGGTTTCCGACCGGTTTCGACCTGTTTGTCGATGAAGTCGTGCCACTGCTGCAGGCGCGTGGTCTGTTCCGGCGCGAATACACGGGACGGACATTGCGCGAGCATTATGGCCTGGAGCGGCCTGTTTCTCAGTTTGCCGAAGCGGTGGCCGAGGTCTTTTGAGGCCTGCTTTCAGAAAGCGCGCTGGGCTTCCGTGGACAGCCCCTGGAAATAGGGGATGTCCAGCAAGGTCCACTGCCGTTGCCTGCCTTCGAGGTAGCCCTGCTCCTGCCACTTGGTCAGCAGACGGCTGAGTGTTTCGGCACGTACGCCCAGGCGCGAGGCTAGTTGCCGCTGGCTGAGCGGGAGCTGAATGGTCGTGCCTTGCCGGGCCTGTTCGTCTAGCAGATAGGCGGCGAGGCGCTGGGGGGCCGAGCTGTGGGCAATCCAGTCAACTTCGTTGATACGCTTGTAGACACGCATGCTCATGTTTTCGAGATAGCGCATGGCCAGGGCCGGCGATTGCTGGCAGGCCTGGCGCAGGCCGTCGCGCGTAAGCCAGCAATAGCGTGTATCCGTGCGGGCCCGTGCATTCATGGGGTAGCGGCCATGTGGCATGAACATGGCGGTTTCTGCCACCAGTTGACCATCGGAAAACTGTCCGAATACCCGCTCTTCACCCGAGTCGCTAAAACGGATGATCTCGATCTGTCCCGCCAGCACCAGCAGATAGTGCTGGGCCGACGCGCCCTCGTGGAACAGCGTTTGCCCGGCCTTGGCGTGCCGGATCTGAGCCTGGTTCAGCAGCACGCCGATGAGGGGGGCGTCCAGGCCTGCCAGCGTGGGGTGTTCCGACAGCAACTGGCGGGCATGGAAAAGCTCGAAATCCTGCTTGACTATTGTCATTTGAAAAAGATACTCATTCTGCAATCATTCATCTTCGAGAATGTTTCTTGTTCCTGCTTTTGGGGCAAGGTGTCGAAGTGAACCTGACTCAGTAGCCAGTGTACTGTGTCCCAGGTCATGATGGCCCTGGTTTTTCCTTCCCGAGCATGCGCAGGCGCAAACAGACTTTACATCGGTTGTGGCAATGGGTCAGGCCGGTCATTATCTTCGGGAGTTGTAAAAGCATGGCAGGTTCGGGCGTCGGACATGCGAGTCGCATGAGCAAGGGAAACAGGGCAGGGCGCTGGGCGCTGGCGATGGCTTCGCTGATGGCTGCTGGTGTCGGGCAGGCACAGACGACGGTACTGTCGCCGGTCCGTGTCGAAGGAGAGCAGGAGGCAGCATTGCGTGCGTCGGTTCAGCAGGAGCGTGCCCGGCTGGCGCGCGTGCCCGGCGGCACGAATCTGGTAGAACCGCAGCGCGAGGGCCGGTTGGCCACGTTGCGTGATGCACTGGACTATCAGCCTGGCATCGTGATCCAGGACTTTTTTGGCGGCACCGACCAGCCTCGCCTGAACATCCGTGGTTCAGGTATTCAGAGCAATCCGGTCAACCGGGGTGTGTTGCTGCTGCAGGATGGCCTGCCGCTGAACGAGGCAGACGGATCATTCGTGATCGGCCTGCTGGAACCGCGCAATGCCGCATTGATCAGCGCCCGGCGTGGTGCCAATGCCATCGCACCGGGGGCAACAACCCTGGGCGGGGAGATCGATTTCCAGTCGCTGACGGGGGCCGACGAACGCGCATCCGCGCGGGTGGAGGCGGGCAGCTTCGGCAAATATGCCGTCCAGGCTGCAGGAGGATGGCAAGGCGAGAAGGCCGATGGCCGGATCAGCGCCAGTCAGGACTGGTACAAAGGCTACCGGCACCATTCGCGATCGCGTCGCGGCAGTGTGCAGGCCAACCTGGGCTTCGTACTCGACAACGGTTTCGAAAATCGCACCTATCTCAACTGGACAGATCTGCGTTTCCAGATTCCGAATGTGGTGCCCAAGAGCTGGATCTGGAGCGATCCGCGCGGCGTCATGGGTGATGGCAACAGTCCGCAGGACCGGATGATGAATATCTACCAGCGCGATCCGCGCCGGCACACGCAGCAGTTGCGGCTGGCCAATCTGTCGCGTTGGGGCGATGAACGTCTGAGCCAGACCGTTGGGGTGTACTGGCAGAATACCGATGACAGCTTCAAGAATCCGACGTTCTATACGGATACCGACAGCGATACGGCCGGGGCTCAATGGTCGCTGGATGGCAAGGCTGGCGAGCAGGTGGATTACCGGCTGGCTGCATCCTTTGCCAACAGCAGCATGGATCGGAAACTGTATGCGGTCAGCCCGCTCAATGGTTCGCGATTGCAGCGTTTTGGCAACTACGATCTGACGGCACGCAATCTTGACCTGTCCTCGGGCGCAAGCTGGCGCTTTGCGCCTGACTGGAGCCTGTCCGGCGACTTGAAGTGGAGTCAGGTGGAGCGCAATGCACGCAATCGCGATACGGGCAACAAGATCGACCAGGACTGGCGCTATCTGACACCGCGCGTGGGAATGAACTGGACACCGACACAGGATCTGCGTCTGTTTGCCAATTACAGTCGCAGTCATGAGGCTCCGACATTCTGGGAGATCGTGAATGGCGATGTCGCTGCCAATAATCCGGCTGCGGCAACCTCGAAAATAGCCCGTCTTGATGTGCAGAAAGCACGCACGGTGGAGCTGGGGGCTGTTGGACAGTACGGACAGCCTCGATGGGAAGGAGAATGGTCGATTACTGCCTATCGCAGTGAAGTGACAGATGAATTGCTTTCAATGTTCGATGCAAGCGGCAACAATCAGGCCACGCTCAACTATGGTGACGGGACACGTCACCAAGGTGTGGAGGTAGGCGTCAGCGGTGTGGCTCCGTTGTTCGATACGATGGGATTGCAGTATCGCCTGGCCTGGACATACAGTGATTTCCGTTTCAGAGGCGGCGAATACGCAGGCAACAGGATAGCGGGGGTACCCAGGAACCTGTTGAGTGCCGAGGTATTGCTGCGCAGCGGAGCCTGGCGCTTTGGGCCGAATGTACGCTGGCTTGTTTCCGACACGCCGACGGACCATGCCAATACGGCGGCGACCTATCAGGATTCCTACGCCTTGCTGGGTTTCAGCGTGCATTATCAGCCCAGTTCCCAATGGCGGCTTTGGTTGCAGGCAGATAATTTGACCGATCGTCGTTATGCCAGCAGCTATGTCATACGGGGAAAGATCGGCGCGCAACCACCTGCGGCCCAACAGCCTACGTTCTTGCAGGGTACTGGTCGCAGCATCACGGCAGGGCTGAGCTATCGTTATTGAGTTGGCGACTCAGATCCTGCCCGTGTCGGCCTGATGCTGGCGTACAAGTCCAGCAGCAGGTCGGACTGGGTCAGCATGCCGACCAGTTGTCTTTGCTCGTTGACGATGGGCATGTGGCGGTGTCGCCCCTCGCCGAACAGCGGGATCAACGCGGCCATCGGCTGGTCGGCATGGGCAGTCACGGCTGGCGTGGTCATGATCTGGCCGACCCGTTCAGGTTTGCGGGTGGCAGCCTTGCCGGGCAGGCGGATAAAGGCCTTGAGGCGGGCACCGAGTGTGTCCGGCTCATCCAGGTTGGCCTGCTGCATGAAGTCGGACACAGTGATGATGCCGACGACATGGTGTTCGGCATCAATGACCGGCAACGCCTTGATGCGATGCTGGCGCATCAGCGTCCAGGCGGTCTGCAGCGAGGCTTCCGGGCCGATGCTGACGGGATCGTGGCTCATGATGGCCGAGCAGGTGCGGGTCCCGAGCGTGCGCTGGAACGACGCTGTCTCGGCATAGTCCAGCAGATGCTCGAGATCTTCCCGGCTGATGTTGAGCGCCTGGTTGTATCGAGTGAGCGCGGTATCCAGATCTTCGGCGCTGAAGCGGCCAGGGCGGGCCGGGATCGGGGATTCCGTTGCTGCCGGCAGCCTGAGCGGAGGATAGCGTTTGCCCGTGAGCGTGTTGTAGATCATACCCAGGCCGACCAGCACGCATGAATCAAAAAGAATGGGAAAGAATACAAAGCTGTAGTCCTCTATGCCATAGAGGGCAGCAAAAAGGGCGATGGCCGTACTGGGGGGATGTACGCAGCGCAGCAGGAACATCAGCAGAATGATTGCTGCTTCTGCCGCCGTCAGTGCCAGCACCGGATTTGGGATCAGGATGGCGCAGGTAATGCCGACGGCTGCCCCCAGCGTATTGCCGACGATGACGGACCAGGGCTGGGCCAATGGGCTGGAATACAGCAGAAAAATCAGGATGGCGCTGGCACCGAGCGAAGCGACCAGCCAGTAATGATGTGTGGCCGACAAGTCGTTGAGCTGGTAGCTCAGACCTGCCGTGATCATGATGCCGAGGGTGGCACCGATCAGGGCACGCCATTTTTCCCTGCGATCTATGCTGAATGCTTCGGGACGTAGTGATTGCAGCCAGCGGCGCAGGGCGGGGGTCATTGCGGTCAGGTAGGGTGCGATGCAAAAAACGAGTAGCGATGATACCCCTCATCCTGCCTGTGTCATATGGTTGCAGGCAGGATGAGCTTATGACTTTTCTGCATATGAATCAGTGGTCATGCGACTGTTTTTCGCCCTGCAATCCCATCTGCCAGAAATCGATTTCGAGCCGTGTGGCATCACGGAACAGTTCGGTCAGTTCGGCTGCGCGGGTCGGGCCGACTTCGGCCAGCCGGTCATTCAGCCAGAGGTGTTCGGCGCGGGCCGCTTGCTGGAATTCAGCACTGGCATACATCTCTATCCAGGCCGCATAGGGATTGCGGTCTGCATCCCTGACGGTAAACGGCTGTGCCTGCAGCCACTGCGCGATGTCTGCATAGCCGATGAGGCAGGGGGCCAATGCGATATGCAGGTCCAGCAGGTCGCCGCGCTGGCCGGCATCCAGTACGTAGCGTGTGTAGGCCATGGTGGCACGCGCTTCGGGGAGCGCAGCAAGTTCATCTTCTGTGATACCCCAGGTGGCGCAGTATTCAATATGCAGCCCCATTTCGATATCTACGATGGTCTTCAGACTGTCCAGACCCTGACGCAACTCACGGATGTTGCGGCTCTTGTAGACCGCCAGGCCCCAGGCTCGGGCAAAGTGCACGAGGAACAGATAGTCTTGCCTCAGGTAACGTTGGAATGCATCGGCTGGCAGCGTGCCCGCACCCAACTGGCGAACAAACTCATGCTGGATATAGGCTGTCCACTCCTGTTGGCAGTCGGTTGTAATGCGCTCGAATGTGGTGCCTGGGCCGGAGCGTACGGGGTGATGGGCCGTGCTTGCGGGCATGTGGGGTTCTCCTTTGAGTCGATCCGGCGCACGGCATGTGGACGCGTGCGCGGATGGTGCCTATGTATGGTAGCGGGTCGCGTGCCGGCTTGACCGGATTCACGCATGGTCGCTGCGGAAATGGACAAGTTGAAAATTTTTCTGCGCCGCTTGACGCAGACGAAAAAAACAGTGTATTATTCTGTTCTTCGCTAGGCGGTTAGCTCAGTTGGTTAGAGCGCCACGTTGACATCGTGGAGGTCGCTGGTTCGAATCCAGTATCGCCTACCAGAATTCAGGCAAAAGGCTGCAAGCCTTGCCCAAAAAGCCGTTAACCCCAACAGGTTAGCGGCTTTTTCATTGCTAGCACTGCCAAGTCTTGCCCAGTGATGCCTATTTCTCATGGGGGCATATTTGGGGGCACATCCCGGATCGATGGGGGCACGCTATTCCCCGGGCATTTCGCGCTGCGCATCCAGGTAGTCTGACCACCACTGCATCAATTCCCGGCGTTCGTCCATATACTGGGCGTGGTTGTATGCTCGGCGAATCTTGTTTCGGTCTTTGTGTGCAAGCTGGCGCTCAATGACGTCTGCCCGAATCCCGCTGTATTCGTTCATGATCGTTGATGCCAGCCCTCTGAATCCATGACCTGTCTGTTCCCCTTCAAACCCCATGATCTTGAGCGCCTTGTTGATGGTCTCGCTGCTCATCGGTACCCGGGGACTGCGCATGCCCGGAAACAGGAACTGGTGGCGGCCAGTGAGTTTGTGCAGGTCTTGCAGCAATAGCAGGCATTGCTTGGACAGCGGGACGATGTGAGCACCGGCAGTTGCCTTCTGGATCACAGAGCCTTTCATCCTCTGTGCTGGTATATGCCACTCTGATGCCTCAAAGTCTATTTCGCCCCACTCAGCCCATCGCAGCTCGTTTGTGCGCGGGAAGGTGTGGATCATCAGTTTCAGCGCGGCTTTTGTTTCCGGCCTGCCGTGGTATTGGGCAATGCGTGTGAGCAGATCTGGCAAGTTGCTTATGCCGACATGTGGAAAGTGCTCGACTGGAGGGCGAGGCTGCAGAAACTGAGCAAGACCCTGCGTGACATCGTTTGTTGTCATGCCGATGCCGACCGCATACCGGAATACCATGCCGATCGATTCAAGTACGCGAGACGCCATTTCTAAGGCACCACGCGATTCCACTTTCTTGACTACATCCAGTACGGCTTTGCCGGATATCTGTGCTATCGCTCGCCGCCCGAGGTCTGGATATGCGTTTGCGTTTAAGGCATTCGAAATGCGCTGATGGTACCCAGGGCTCCAGCCAGGCCGACGTAATTTCAGCCATTCTTCTGCGATATCCCTGAATTTCTGGCCGACTTGCTTGCCATCCGTATCCTCAATAGTGTCCGGATCAACCCCGGCCGCAAGATGAGCTTTGGCCTGTTCGCGCTTGGCCCTGGCCATTGACAGAGTGACAGCCGGATACGGACCAATGGTGAGGGCGTTTTCTTTTTTGTTCAGAGGCCGCCGATACTTGAGTCGCCATCGCTTGTGTCCGGACTTCAAGACCTCAAGGTACAGACCTCCGCCGTCGAACAGCTTGTTTCCGCTGTTGCCATACTTTGCGCTTCGGCACTGAGAGTCAGTCAGTGGTGGTATTTTCTTCGCCATCTTGCTCTTGGATGTATTCGTTTGGGTTGGCCAGCCACGCCAGGAGATCAGAACCACGCCATACCGTGCTATTTGCGCTGATGCGCTTGGGTGCCGGAGCGGTACCTGCCAACACTCGCTGACGCCAGGTTTCCCGGCAGTAAGGAATCAGGCCTGCAAACTCCTTCCAGCGGTAAAGGCCGTCAGGGTAAATGCCTTTTTCATGCTGGGCAGCAGGGTAACCCGGTGGCACGGGGTGGTGGGGTGATTTGTTTTGATGATCATGTATCATGGATAAATCCTTGTTTTTCTATGCCGACTTATGTCTGGAGGAGGGCAAAATGACCAACACATCATCGACAGTTGGGAGCATCGAAATAGGGGAGCACCTTGGGCTGAACGGAAGCGAGTCACAAGCGATATGCGCCATCGAAGATATGGCGGACGGGCGTGGGTGGTGGGTGTTCTTCCTGATTCAGACAGAAGGAAAGTTTCCATCCATACTGGAGAAAATTTCTATTCCCAAAGATAGGGTCATGGGAGTGCTGAAGCCTCTTGATCGGAATGTGAGGCTCGTGCCGCCGCCGTGGCGTTCAGAGTAGTTCTAGGATGTCATCCGGTTATGAGGTGGGCTCTCCCGGATCGTTGATTGGTGCCAACTCGTAGTTGCATGAATACGCGCAGTCGCGGCAATCGAAACCGCACCTCTGATAGTGCTTGTTCGTAATCCTCGGTTTTCACGCCGTCCCGGATCTGCTCGAAATACTCGCGCTTTAGGGGCAGGATCAGGTCAGTCATGGTCAGCCCCCTTGGTTGATCATCAGATCGTTGTATGCCAGTTGCAGCAGGCGCTGTCCTTTACGCGATGGCAATCCATTCTTGCGGATAAGGCCGAGTCGAACCATGATCTGCGTGATAGTCCAGCCGCAGTGATAACCGACAGCCTTCTTCAGCACACTAACTTCCAAAAGTTTGCGATGATCAGCGCCGCCAAAGTCTGACCCGTCGAAAGCGGCGGCAAGCTCGGCGTCGGTAATGAGTTCTCGGGCGTCAGCCATGCTCCCTCTCTGCCGCACGGGTGGCTATAACGCTGTTCTGATATGCCTCAAATGCGGGCTGATCCATGCGCGCGACTTTCACATGGGTATCGCCGACTTTCCAGTCTGCCGGGTTTTCTCCGCCAGGGAATCGGAAGGAGACAGTGGAATCCTCTTTGTGGTCGTTCACCCATACAACATCGACGCCGGGGAACTTCGCAAGACATGCGGATTCGCGCTGCAGCCTGATCTGTGCGCGGCGATGCTGTTCCTCGTGATAACTGTTGCGGCAGTTCCCGCAGCAGAAGACCATGTCGCCTTCGTATTCCGTCGTGATTGGGTTCCTGTCTTCGCCTTCGTCTGATGTTCGGTTGCCGCACTCGACGCATGTGAACCACCAGCCCAGTTCCTCAACGAGGAATCGGGGCGGCACTTTCCCTGCGCCAGCGAACTGATCCAGCGCCTTTTCACGACGGCATGAGACGCCCTCAAACTCCGATCCGAGTTCCCCAGCGCCAACCCTACGCGCAGCAACGTGGCTTCGCTCAAAGACGACACAGCAAGTGTTTTCGTAACCCTCACTCACAACGAACGCCACTTTGTCGTTGTATTTGCTCACGCTTCCCCCTTTGCCGCAGAGCGACTGTCAAGTTGATCGGCAAAGAGATCAGCCACGGCCTGCTTCGATCCGCTGGCAGCTTCGGCGCGCAGCGGGTGGCCTTCCCACAGATTGTTTGTCAGCGTATCGAGTATGGCTGCTGCGTTTCTGACACGCTCAGCATCCTCTCGATCTTGCACTGCGTCGCGGTATAACGGGAATGCTTCTGCCGTACCGCCAATTCGTCGGGCTTCTGCTCGAGCATCACATTCAGCGTGCTCCCCGAAAAATACTGTCCACAGCCCAGATACAGCCCAGCAGTAGGGTGTGTGGGAAGATGCACGCCGACGGAGGCGAATCTTTTGCGCTAGGTATTCACCGATCCCTCCGGCATCACCGGGCAAAGCATGTATGTCGATACCCAGGGCGTCGGCAACGATCATGATGCTGGCTTTCCAGGATTGAGCTTCGGTATTTAGATGCCCCATGGTGTCATTCCCCATTTCCGATTTTGATGGCTTTGAACTCGCGTAGCCTGGCCAGCGCTGCTGCTGCAATTTCTTCGGGTGGTGTGTTGGCTGGTGCGGCGATGTCGAGGGTCAGGAACTGCCCTCCCGGAAATTTCTTGGCAAAAGACCACGGCGGGACCTTGAGCCACATAGACACGCCGATCTCTACTCGTCCGGCATGGTCTTGGTTGATTGCATTCAGGAACCTTTGGAGCAGGATCCTCGCGTCTGTAGCGTTGACGCCGTGGAGGTGTTGGCGCAGCCCGGTTTCCCGGGCAACAGCAAGAATGTCAGTCATGCGACTTTCCTTATCTTGGCTTCGTGTGCGAAATTTGCTCGTACCAGAGCCTCGGCTTGGGCAGGGGCGACGCTGTTGCCGCACATCCGCACCTGGGCCGTGATCGTCAGGGGGATGCGGGGAATCAGACGCGGGTCGCCTGGTACTTGCACGCCGTCTTTGAACAGCAGCTTTGGGTCGGGGATTTCGTGGATGATGTAGTCGCCTGGGAAGCTCTGCGCGCGGTATAGCTCGCGCGGCTTGAGCATCCGCAGAGTGATGTCAACCAGCACCCACCAGATTCCGCCGTAGTTCATCAGCGCCAGCTCGGCCGGTTCGGGGAACAGGTCGGGTAGATGCTCATGAAGCAGGGCCGCGCACGCGCGCGCTTTCTCCCGGTGCTCCGGGGCAAGCGCATCGACCGGCACCTGGATGGTCGACACCAAGCCCATACGCGCCTTGGTGGTCACGGTGGGCATGGGTCTGACACAGCCAGAGTCCTGCCCGCCCTCGCTGTAATACTGGACGAGGTAGGCCGTCACCAGGCGCTGGTTGCTACCCGAGGCTGTGATCGTGGAGATGGGCGCGCCGGCCGGCCGCCCGTCGCCGTCGTAGAACCCACCATTCGCCTGCTCGAAGAAGGCCGAGGTGAGCGCGCTGGGCACGCTGCTGGCCGTCACCGAGTTCAGAGGTGTTTCCAAGCTGCGCACGCCGCTGCTCCACCGCTTCGCGCCGGTGCTGCACGATTCCCCGTGCCCCATATCGATCAGGTTGGCGACGACAAGGGCCTGTTCTCCACGATTTGCCCCCGTTACCGTCGGCAGAGGTTCTGCCGGTGTTGTGCCGGGGCGGTCGCCGTGGTGCGTCAGGTGGGCCAGATGAGCGGCCACCATGGCGTGCTTGTTCGCCGTCACGACCGTTCCAAGCGGCATCTCAATGTCCTGCGCGCGCGGCGCTTGCCCCTCGCGCTCACCGTAGCCGATGGTGATGAGGTGCGCGCCGACAAGCCCCTGCGTGATTCCGGTGCTGGGTCGCTTCGGCATTCCGCCGGCGGTGATTGTGGATAGCGGCTCATCCAGACCCGTGCCAACCGATCCGGTGTTGAATTTCGTGATGTGCCCGGCAACCAGGGCGTGGTGCGTTCCGCTGGCCGCCACCGTGGAGAGTGGTTGCTCTACGGCATGGCCACCCATCTGTGAGTCACTGGTGCCGCGTAGCGGGGCAATCGCGTACCCGGAGGCTTCTGCATTAATGGCTGCATCAAACTCTTTGATGCGCTGAAATAGCCGCATGTCCTGCCGTGTGAAGCCTTCACCGTCCACTGGTAGCAACTCGGGCGAAACCAATGAGAAATGACCGCCCTTGACCTGGGCGCACACGGTACGCAGAGGTGCGTCTGCTGGCATGGTGCGCTGGTTGCTGGCGTTGGCATGCTCCGTGATGAATGGGGCGAGCGTTGGTGTTACCACGGCACGGTGATTCTCGGTTGTCAGCGTTCCCAGCGGCTGGTCGGTCGGTGTGGGTTTGCCGGAATACGATGGGCCGCCAGCGCCAGTCAGGAATGGCGTCATTACCGGCTGGCCCAGCATGTGGTGGTTGCCGGTGGCTACGGTGGGCAGGGGTTGATCGGCAGGTGCACCAGGATGTCCACTGGTGTTGGTGACGATAAATGGCTTGGCGCTGTTCAGAACGTGACGCCATAACCCTTTGGCGACGCGCCGCTGGGTGTTTACCGCCAATGGCTTCGGGCGGTCAAAGATGCTGGTCGCGGGTAGATCGAAGTCGATGCACTCTGCCGCCGTTCTGTATGGGGTCAGCATCCCGGCCAGCACTTCCCGCGATGCAGGATCGCCATGCGTCGCTTCCGGCCAGATGATGGGCAGACCGTCCCGCCGTGCGACGAGGAACAGACGTTTGCGGATGGTGGGCGCTCCGTTGTCGCATGCGCGCAGCTCACGCCAATCAACGGCATACCCGTGCTGGCGTAATTGCCGAATGAAACTCTGAAATGTGCGACCTTTACGCTTCGGGTCGGGGTATGAAGAGCCGTCTTCGTTGATGATGACTGGCCCCCAGGTTTGAAATTCTTCTACGTTTTCAAGCATTAGAACGCGTGGTTTACACAAGGCAACCCAGCGCATTCCCACCCAGGCCAAGCCCCGGATATGCTTGGAAACCGGGGTGCCGCCCTTCGCCTTCGAGAAGTGTTTGCAATCGGGCGACAGCCATACAAGCGCTACGGGTTGATTGCCCGTCACCTCAATGGGGTCAACGTCCCAGACGCTTTCACACAGATGCTTGGTGTATGGGTGGTTGATCGCGTGCATTGCCAGAGCTTCAGGATCGTGATTGATGGCAATATCTACTGGTCGGCCGAATGCCGCTTCCAGTCCGGTGCTGGTGCCGCCGCCACCCGCAAAGTTGTCAATGATGAGTTCGTCCGGGAAACCAAGTTCCAGCGTGTGAGCGTCATGCCTCATGACCGTACAGCCTCCATTTCTTCCTTGATCTGTGTCTGCAGAATCAGATTCTTTGCTTCGTCGTGAGACAGATAGCAAGCTACGCGCTGCATGCGAGGCAACAACGCACGCACGGCGTCTGTGTCGGCCTTCATGACGGGCATCCCGTACTCGAGCTTGTGAGCGAGACGGGACAGGGCAGATACATCAAACTGTTTGCTATGCCGGGTTGCCCACATCTCGAACATGTCAACCACGCCCAGTAAGGCTGGCACCATTGCAAACCAACGGTTTTCATGAGCAACTTTGAAGATCGGGGATCCTTGATCATCGACATGCACGGTGCCATCCAGCTCAAGCTGTTTGAGGATGGACTCCAGTGGGGCAAGTACGGTTGTCATCTTGACAATCATGGGCACAGGGATAGGGCGCTCTACACGGCGCTGGGCTCGCTGTCGGGCCTGCTGGCGCTCGGCGGCACGTCGTTGCTGGCGGTTCATGATTCGCGCTCCCATGGTGCTGGATAGTCGCGCCCAGGCTTTTGCCTGCGCTGCTTGCTTTTCTTGCTCATTTCCCTTGACCTTTTAGATAGTCAATCAGTGACTCGATGTCGTAGCCGCGCTTGCCTGCTTTGTAGTCGCGCCAGCGGCCGGGCCCAGGCCAGAAGTCGACGCGTTTGCCGGCATGCTGGACGATGATGTGTGCGCCGCCGTTGTGGACCGTGTACCGGACGCCTGCCGCATCAAGGGCTTCCGGGGCTGCCTCGCGCCCGGCGGCACGCTGTTCTTTGTGGTACTGATTCAGGGCGCGGAAATCGTCGATGGTGTCGCTCATACCTTGTTCCTCCGCTTGTTTTGTCATCACATAGGCGGGCTGGGCTTGATACCAGCTCGTCGTCGGTCGGTTATTGATGTCTGCCTCCGGTTGATCGGGAATTGGTTTCACCGCTTGCGCGATGCCCGCCAGTGACCTCAATCCTGTATCCCCAGGAATCACCCATGGGATTGACCCTGATGCGTGTCCTTCCACGCCGCCGCCTATGTGATGACCCCGGGCTTTCACCATGCCGGGCATGGGCCTGCGCGCGTTCAGGCTCGCGGCTGGGTTACCCTCGTTCCAGCAGCTGCGTCATATCCCTGCGGCGGGATCCTCTTGCAGTGGGTGCAGCATGAGCAGCATGCCGTCCAGGTCAGTGTCGGAGGCTCGACACTGACCGTCTCTATGTGGGCCTTCCCGCACGCCGCTCAGCGCTCGATCGGCGGTTGGATTGCCACGATGTTCTGTGGCGCGGCCCTCTCGGGGTGCGTATGGGCGTGCGCAATCACTGACCAGTGAACAGGCCAAGCGCGTGGTTATTACGATTGGGTGACATGACCCCAGGCTTTCCCCAGGGTTATGCACAGATCATGTGGACAATTCGGCTTTGACCGGATCCTGCAGCGCAAAGTACACGGCCAGGCAACCCTGCACGTCGGCCATGGCGTTGTGAGTGTTTTGCAGCTCTTGTCCGGTGAAGTGGCGGTACGCCTCGGCCAGATTTGGCGTTTTGAAGTGATTCCGGCCGGCGGCACGCATCTTAGCTGTGGGGGGGCATTTCACGATGGGCGTAGACAGCCTAGCGGTGCATTCCGCCTTGCCGGATTTCCACGATTCCATAACCTCATCGGCATATCCGAACCGGTGCTGCGCGATGCGGATGATGCGGGCATCGAATGATTCGTTATGTGCGATTCGTGTGCGCCCGTCCCACAGTGCCATGAACATGGCCAGGGCGTCTTTTTCTGGAATACCCAGATCCATTGCAATTTCTGTTGTGATGCCATGGACCTCGGATACATCGCTCGGGATGCCCCAGCCGTCCGGTCGGATGATGACGTCAATGCTGCTGACCGTCTTGCGCGTGTCCAGATCGACCAGCGCGGCAGCCAGTTGAACGATGTGCGGTTGGCGCGGGTCTTCTGACGGCTCGGAGAATAGCGGCAGGCCTGTGGTTTCTGTGTCGTACGCGAGTGCGAGATTCATGATTGATCCTGTTCTGGATTCTCGCCGCCCAGTCCATAAACCAGGTCGGCCAGCAGTTTGCTCAGTTCGCCGGTCATCAGCATCATGTCGGCATCGAAAATCTCGTCGTCGTTCATGCCGCTGATTTCGGCGTTTTCCTTGAGTACATCCAGGGGAGAAATCCGCTTGATGCTCAGGCTCTCGGTCAGCACGAAGGAAATGCGATCGGCCCAGGTGAGTGCCAGCCGGGTGCATTGCTTACCGGAGGCGATTTTGCGTTGCATGTCATCTGGCTCGAGGGGATGCTTGACGTAGCGGATCGTGGCCTTGCTTTCGCCAGCCGCCTGCAATTCCGTATCCTGGTCGATGCTGAAGTTGCTGGGGGCCTCATCGCTGGCCAGCCAGGCGGTCATGGCGGCGGCAGGCGACTGGATGACATGCAGTGGTCGCAGCGGCAGCGGGCTGACCGATTTGTGCAGCAGGCCGAGGACTTCGTCCGCCTTGGCTGTGGCGGCGGCATCTACGCCCAGCCAGCCCGATTCTGGATCGATCCAGACCAGGGTGTCGCGGTGGATGCTGAATGCCTTGGGCAGCAACTCATCCGTGACCTGTTCCTTGAGATCCTTCATCTGTTTGCGGCCAGGCTTGAAGCCCTGCTGCTCTTCAAGCTCGGCGGCACGAGCCTTGGCCACCTGGTTGACGACAGAGGCGGGCAGCAGCTTCTTTTCTGCGCGCAGCGCGATCAGCAACTGGCGACCGATCTCGTGTACCAGGCCGCCACCTTCGCGTGGTGCAATCCAGCCCAGGCGCTGTGCTTCGAGACCGCTGCCCGGTTGGTAGGCATGCGCTGCAAGCTGTGCTTCAAGCGCCTCTGCAGTGATGTTCCAGGGGCTGGGGAGGCGGTAGATTTGCAGGTTTTTAAACCACATTGATTTTCCTTTTTCGATATGCCTTGGTTGCATCCCAGGCTACTGAGTGACCGCGTTTGCGTGCGGCGCGAGTGACGGTTGACCTGTCGTGGTATCCGTCTGAGTGCAACATCAACCCCAGATAGCTGTTGATGGTTTCTAGGGTTTCGCTGTCCGGCATGGATTCAATTTTTGATAGGGCAGACCGGACAGTCCTGCGGCGCACCTGACGACGCCATGGCTTGATGACGTGGCCAGCGAAGTCCACCCCTCGGCTGATTGGCTGTAGGATGGTCTTGCGGGGATTCAGCGCGAGGCCCAGGCTAGGCAGGAACGATTCGATGTTGACCTTGGCATCGTTCAGCCATTGCGGCGATTCGTGCAGCAACACGAAGTCGTCGACATACCTGATGTAGTGTCGGCACCCGATGGTGTGCTTGATATGCTGGTCCAGAGCATCCAACAGCACGTTGGCGAAAAACTGGCTACTCAGGTTGCCGATCGGTAGGCCGTGCCATCGGTCGGCGCTCGTCAGGCGCTTGTGTGGTGGCACCGCTGCCAAGTCGGCCAAGCTGCCGCGCACCTCGTAGTCCAGGCGTGGATCGTGGAACAGGGTCAGCTTGGCGAGCATGCGCCACCAGCGTTCGGGGATGTGCCGGGCCAGCAGCGGCCACAGCACTCGCTTGTCGATGCTGACGAAAAAATTTGCCAGATCGCATTTCAGGTAATGTCCGGGTCTGCTCCAGTTTTGCGTCTGGCTGCGGATCTTCGCCTCAAGCCGTTGACCAGCGTATAGCGTGCCGCGTCCAGGGATGCAGGCGCAGGAGTCTGCAATGAACCTTCGGTGAAACCGCCCGGAGATCTGGTTGTACAGCAGGTGGTGGACAATCCTGTCCCGGAAGTCTGCCGCCCAGACCTCTCGCGGACGTGGCCGGGTGATGGCAAAGCAAATTGATCGGCCGGGCCGATATGATCCGCTTGTCAGCTCTTCGTGTAGGGCCAGCAGGTTGCGCTCCAGATCCTGCTCGAAGCGCAGTGCGCTGGCGGTATTGCGTTTGTGCCGGCGGCAGTCGAAATAAGCCTGCGCCAGCAATTCGAACGAATAGCAAGTATCCATAAAAACACACGGTTGTATTTGCGGAAAGGGCGGACGCGGAACTCGTTGTTACGGTTGTTGTTGTTCACGTTGCCGTCCTCGAAATCGACCGCCCAGGGTCTTCGAGCTATTCATGTCAGCCTGCCGAGGCCCGGAGGATTCAGCAGGCGAACTGCGCGGGATCACTGCGGCTGCTGCCGACGATATCCCTGTTGCGCCTGGCGGTGCCCTTTTGGGGCAGCGGCTCGACCAGATTCAATGGCGCATTGTCCGGACTGCCGTGACAGACCGGCGTCAAGCGCACGCTCCGCGTGTTTCTGCCACCCTGAGGCCTGCTTACCGATGCTCGCGGTAATTTCTATGGCCCTCGCATACTGACCACGAGATACCAGCCGAAGATCCACCGACAGTCTCAACGACAGGTTGATGGACTCGACCTCTTGGCGCATGCGCTGGAGAATCCCGGCCTTGTCGTCTGAGGTGTTCGCCTCATAGACACGCCGCACCAGGCGCATGCAATCACGGCGTAAATCCGCACCGAAGTCTGCCTTGTAGTTTCTGGGCATGCTCGCCACAAGTTGCGTGACGAGCTGACATAGTGCGTATGTTGCCTTGTATATCTCGGTGTCAGTGTGAAGTGCCATGTCAGGTGCGGGCTACGCCCGCGAAATGGATGAATGGATTAAGCGACGAAGCTGCGGAAAGGGCGGACGCGGAACTCGTTGCAACGGCGGCTGTCGCCCACGTCGCCGCCCTCGAAATCGACCGCCCAGGGCCAGCCATGGTGCTCGGATCGGGACCAGTAGATGCTGCCCGTGCCCTCGCGCACAAACAACGCCGGCGCGTTCACATAGGCCAGCATCAGATCTTCTTGCTCCGGCGCACGCCAGTCGCTATGGCCGTAGATCTCGCCAGCATCAGCCACGACCTGATCAATGTCTGAGAATTCAACGTCTTCGATATCGTGCTCGATGCTGGGCGAGACGATGATGTGGTGGGAGATATTGCCGATCAGGCGTTGTCCCAGATAGACGCCGCCCTGTTCGGGCCAGTGCTGGCCGATGGCCGGGATGGTGTTGGTGGTCATTGCGTGGCTCCTATGGATTGCGATGCAGGGGGAATGGGTGAAGGGTTAAAGCGGAAATCTGCGGAAAGGGCGGACGCGGAACTCGCTGCTACGGTAGAAGAAGTCCACGAGGCCGTCCTCGAAATCGACCGCCCAGGCGTAGCTTTCGCTGCGTGGAGTGCTGGTCCAGTACCAGCCTTCTTTGCTGAACAGGTGCGGCACGTTCGCCAGCGCGACCATCATTTCGCGGCGCGACGGCAGGTAGAAGTCGATATTGCCGTCAGCCTCGTAGTCGCTGGCCAGTTTTGCCGCCGGGCATTCGTTGCGCAGGCGGCTGGTGTTCGTCAGCCCGTCCCACTCGCTCAGATCGCGTTCGCCGTCAGGGGCCCAGCGTGCCGCGCCCACATCCTGTGGCTTGGCGATGATCAGGCCGTACAGCACGCCGTCATCGCCCTGGATATTTCCGGCGTAGATGCCTCCCTGGCCGGCCAGGTACTCGCCGATCTTGGGGCGGGAGGGAGATGCTGGTTGATGAGGTTGCCGCTCCAGCTGCTCAATCAATTGTTTGACTGCAGCAGGCTCTAGGTTTGGTTCACCCAAATCAAACTCGTCGGCGAGTTTGGTGAGCATGTCTTTGACGTCGATCAGGTCGCGGCCCTTGATACCGTCCTGGACGTTCAGCGGGGTGCCGATCATCTGTTGCATGGGGCAGTTTTGCAGGCGGCTGATGGCAAGCCCCAAGATGAGACGAAAGGAGCTGACGTCCCGATTGATCAAGCTGATTTCGACGGTGTGGTCTTTTGCGATGCGCATAATGATTCCTTGGTCAGGCGATTACTGGCTCCGTCGTATCGGCGGCGTTGGCATGTGCTGCGTGCGCCAGATCAATGTGACGGATCAGCGCAGCGCAGATGCTGGGGAACTCGGATTCGCGGTACAGCTTTGCAGCCTTGTCCGTTGCGGAGTGTGTGAATCCGAGGGTGGTCAGGCCGTCAGCGGTCAGCGTGATAGGCGAAAGGCGCTCATTGATCTGGCCCAGGCGCAGTGTTGCTGTTTCCGCGCTGCCGCTCAGGGAGCGGGTGTATCCTGCACAAGCGGCGCTTGCCGTCACAGATTGGGAGGGCGTAGCACTGAAGTCTAGGCCTTGATACGCGGGAACGCTGGTATTGGACGGAACGTGTGGGACAAGACTGGCCGGGTCACCGCCGGTCCGCATAGCATCGGACTGGATCTGGGCCGTGGCGGCAGCAGCATCACGTTCCTGCTGCTCCTTCGCTGCGCTTTCCAGCTTTGCAGTTTCTTCTTTCCGGATTTTCTCGCGCTCGGCTTCCAGGCGCGCCGCTTCATCCTTTTCGTGTGTGTCAATGCGTGCAGCAATCAGCAATTGCAGATCGTCTGGTGCCTTGTGTGCCAGGGTGGCGATGTCGGCGAATAGGAATGCGTACCCAGTTGCCCGAATCGTGCTCAGGTTTGCTGTGATTTTGTCAGCCAGATCATTGGCCTGGATTTTGCCTTTTGCCAGCTCGCTGTCGGCAGCGTCCTGCAGCGTAGTAATTGTGCGCTTTCCTTTCATGGCCAAAGCAAAGTTCACATCAAGAGCCGGCAGGACGGCCGGCACAATACGCTTGTTGAGCGTAGCGACATGGTTTGCCAGGGCATGCTGTGCAGCAGTCAGTATTTCCGAGCGGCGCACATCTTTCTGTGCCTTCACTAGCTTGTCGACTTCCAGGCGAGTGGCGCGGGCCTCCCCGCTGATTTCGTCCAGCGTGCGGAAAAGTTCGTCGATACTGGCCGTCTGGCTCAACGCATGCTGCTTGGCTGCTGCTAAGCGGCTTTCCACTTCGCCGCACCATTTCACCGCTTTCTCCGCATCAGCAAAATCCTGGTCAGTAACCAAGTTGCGATTGATGCTCCCGATCACCGCCAGGGCGTGGTTTTTGAATTCGCGCAGATTGCTGGCCGTCACCATGCCGGTGACCTCGATGCGCAGTGCTGGCAGATTTTCCGGTGCCCGTCCGACAACGACCAGCTCGGGCTCGGCGGGCTGGTAGGCCTGCAGGTCTTCAGCGAACTGTTTCCAGCCGGCCAGCAACTGCTGGGCGCGTCCGGGAACCGGTCTGTATTCCATCATGACGAAGTTTTCTTCGGTACCGTCGGACACGACGAACATCGCACGATCCGCATTGGAAACCAGCAGTTGCTGTTCCAACTGCCAGAAATACTCGGGTGGAAGCTCATTGGCGCGCGTAGCGTCTGCCAGCGCCTCGTTCCACATCTTGTGTTCGTAGATCGCGTCGCCCAGCATTGTGATGCCGTCGAAGGACGCCAGCAGGCCGGTTTCTTCGTCAGTACCGACAGTCGGGTAGAGCTCTTCGCCGATGATGCGCTCAAGGATGGTGCGCGCCGCCGCTTCGTATTCATGCCCCTTGTCGAATAGGTTGCGCTGTACCCAGTCGCTGTATTCCCGCTCGGTGCCGGTGGCCTTCATGCGTAGCAGATCGTTGCGCGTCATTTTGCTGGACATAGCCATCATCACAGGCGCTTCGCTGGCGGTGAATGACTTGAAGCGCAGCGCATCCCATTCAGGACTGCCTTGCAGGACATTGTGGGTAATCATTGTTCGGCTCCTTGCGGTTCGGACAGCGCTTCAATCTGCTGGCGTTGCTCTTCGGTGATCGTGTATTTGCTTGTTATGTTGGCGATGACGCGCTCAGGTGTGATACGGCCTACTTCGATGGCATTGCGCCAGGCTTGGATGTTTTCCGCCAGATTGGACTGGGGGTAGGGCGGCAATTCTTCATACGCGATGGCGCGTGGGGCCGAGGTTTGGTGTGCCGGTCCCATATTTCGTTCAGTTGGCGTGTCCATGACCTCCTCGGCTACCGGCATGCCGCGTAGCACGTCGGGGAACACATCGCGCAACGCGAATGCTCGGGCGCGCATCTGGCGCATGCGCTTGGGGTAGTTTGACCAGGGGCCAGATTTGCCCAGCAGACCGGCGGTTTTGGCGTCATCCATGCTGAACGTGCGCACCTGCTCATCCTCGCCGCGCCGCTTCACGCGGCAGGTAGCCATGTTCCCGTCGTCGTTTTCGTAGATGTATTCGCAGGCAGGGGAGCTACGCACGATGCCGATCACCGCATCACCCCACAGCGACGGGCGGCCGTTGATCACCGCGATATTTTGCATTGCCTGCATAGGCTGGAGGCCCAGTTCCAGCCCCCACTGAATAGCAACCAGAATGTTGCCTGGGTTTCCAGCGAAGTCCTTCGGCACGATGCTGGACTTCGACAAAATGTCGGCAAAACGCATTGCCTCGTCCAGCGACTTTGGCGTCAAGCTGAATCCGCCCGCGCCGTTGATGGTCAGTTCGTTCATGATGTTCCTGTTATGAAAAGAGTTAGAACCCAGCCCAGTGACCAACAGTCATGAGTATTGAGATGAATAACCAAGCGGCGGCAGCTCCGACTATGTGAGGCCAGCGGATCGGCTCGCAATCCGGCACAAGCCAGTCGCCAAGTGCATTGATCGGGCGCAGGATGAGCAGATCGGGCAGGCGGAGAAGGCTACGATGCATCCAGTTCTCCTTTGGTGAGGACCAGTGCGGCGTCAGCCGCATCTAGAATCTGGGCGACAGTCTTGGTTTCGCTGTTGATCGTGATCTGATCTTCCTCGAAAACCAGATCTAGGCTTGCTGTTGCGTCCTGCAGGGTGGCTGCCGTCCAACGCAGCGCCACCCGCAGCCGCTCGTTATCGGCGTTCAGAGCATCGTGATCTGCCAGCAAGTCGATGATCATCTGTGCGCGGGGGTTGGTGCCGCCTTGGCGTCTGGCTTCTTCAACCAATTCTGGCAATGCCTTCCGCAGTGCTTCGTACTTGTCAGTCATGGCATAGCCCTCCCGATTTCAGCGGCAGGCGGCGCAGGCAGCGGCATCCAGTGCGTAGGATTCACCATCACATACGGCCACGACCAAATTCCGTACCGCTGATAAAACATGCCATCAGCAACCTTTCCTGATGGGGTCGAAAGCAGAACCTGCGTTCTATCCATCGGAGCCGTCTTGATGGGCTGCCACGGCTGGCGCAGCCGCGCGATCTCCGCTGCCTGGGCGTCGATGTGATCGAGTAGGCCGCCTACATCAATCTGCTGCATGATTTCCTCGTAGCTAAGATCTCCGTCGCACAGGACCTTTCGCAGTTGCTGCGTATTGATCATTTCGTGGCTCCGACAAAACTTAAAAGCTGCTCATTCCACTCGTCTGATGACATTTTTTCCGGCCAGTCTTTGGTCCCATTTTCCCCCTGGCTTTCTGCCCAATCGTCAGAAAAATCATTCAACTCTTGTCGTTTCAGATCTGCCCACTCGTCCAGCGTGAGTTTTTTTGTGATCATTGCCATTCCCTCTGGAAATATGCATCTCCGCCGCGTGCGATCGCTAGTGCAGCCGCTGCCATGCTGCTTGCCGCTGCCGCGCCAGAGCCGACAAGAAGGGCTATCACGCAAATGGCAATGCCGGACAGGCATAGGAGCAATATCAGGGTCAGGACGGCTTTGATCGCTACATCCCTGCGTTTCGTGTTTTCAGTATTTGTCGTCACGGCTGTGTCTCCTGATGCTCGTTTGCAATCGCGCTGCACCAGTCGGCCAGCCTCCGGCGGATTTGATCTGCACGAGCCGGATATAGCCCAGGCTCGAGCAGTACCGCGAATGCGTCATTGAGAAGATCGTCGTCAGCCGCCAGAATATTGAGCATGCAGTCGGCGGCATCTGACGCCGACATGCCGAAGGCGTCTCGGTTTTCGGCCAGTGCCAGCGCAAAACCCGATGCCGCAGCGCTGGGGCTGAGTACTTCAGGTTCGGGCGTTGCTGGCCATTCACCAGGGGCATCCCCTGGAGGGGCTGTCCGATATAGATCATCCAGCAGTGCTGCTGCGATGCGCATGACTATCTCCTGATGTTGTGATGACGGGCCGGGTCCGGCTTATGCGGCTCTCCCTGTGGCGTCCCGGCGGGGCTTTGCTCTGCTCACGTAGCGGCCCATCAGGGCGCAGCACTCCTGTCTGCCAGTCGGGCAGAAAATGCAGGTGAGGGTAGGGAGTGCTGCGGCCTGAGTGGCTGGATGTTTGGTGCTGGCAGCAGGCATCGAACCCGCGACCTGCCGCTTACAAGGCGGCTGCTCTACCATCTGAGCTATGCCAGCAATGGCCCGTCTCGTGGGCCAGCCGCATTGAATGGCACATGTTCAATGATCGTGGGCCGTATCCACAGCGCTGCCTGCGCCCAGCTTCATCGGCGTGGAGGCAATGTATTTATCACTCGTCTGCCAGCGAGTCGCATCAAGGGAGAGGGTTTGCTGCCTTCCCAAACGTGCAATTGAGTGGATGGAGCGGGCTGCGGGAATTGAACCCGCGTAGGCAGCTTGGAAGGCTGCAGCCTGACCACTCGGCCAAGCCCGCAATTGGCCCGTGCGTGGGCCAGCCGGTCAGATCACGCTGCAGGGCTGCGGCAGCAGCCTCTGCAATCCAGGAGGTGAGGCGAGGAACCAACGAGGCGCTCTGACTGCCGGTGATGTACATGCGCGCTCTACCGGCCTACGCGTCCAGGCATATCCCTTACGGGGCCGCCCTGGCCACGGGAAAAATGGATGAATGGATCAAGCGACGAAGCTGCGGAAAGGGCGGACGCGGAACTCGTAGCAACGGCTGAGGTCGAACACGAGGCCGGCCTCGAAATCGACCGCCCAGGTGTAGTCACCGTGTACGGTGCTGGTCCAGTGATATACGTTGTCAAAAATCTCCTGCGCATTGGCAAAAGCGACCATCGCTTCACTTTTCGTTGGCAGACGCCAGTCTTCGAATCCGCCGACGCGATACTCGGCAGCCTTTTCCGTGGCGATCGACCAGTCATGATCGCCCAGGCTCTCTGGCGCTGCGATCAGGTGCACGATCTTGCCATCCAAGATGATCGGGCCGACGTAGATGCCGCCCTGCAACTCTGCACCGATGGTGGCTGGAACATCGGGGACTGCGACCTTGCTCTGCTGCTCTTCTGCAAGCAGCGGGAGCAACTTGGCCAGAGACAGAGAAAGTGTCTGTGCTGGGATTTGGAGGTTAATTTGCTGTGTCATGTTGTACTCGCTTCAATTCACAGCCTCGTGATGAAGCTGCCCACCAAAGCGACCTCCGAAGAGGCCCTTTTCGACTGTCTGTTTCAGTCTGTCACCACGTCTCATAGCAGACTGCCGTTGGTTGCCGGCTGATCCTGCAATCGGATTTGCGCGATCCATAGTGGGTTTCGCGTCAGGTAGCGATCCTGATCCCCGGATTCCAATCGAGTGCTGCGGCCAGTGCTTTCCTGACCAAACGATCTGTCCGGTTCGTCCCCTAGTCTTTTTCCCGAAGCGTTGCGACGCTCCTGTCAGGTGGGGGCTGAGTCCTGGTGAGGCTTGGCGTGTGCCGTGCTCACTGTTTATCTCATGCAAGTTGTTAAAGAGCGGTGCTGTGCCGGCTATGCCGGGGGGCTGCTGACTCATTGCTTGCTGCGCTTGGCGCTAGGCGGTCTGTGAGTCGACATATGAATATTAGAACTCTAATTTTCATTCGTCAATAGAAATCTAATAATTTGTGGCGAGGCACGCCTCTTTGCAATCAATGATTAGATTGTCCATGGCCCGGCTCATACAGCGCAGGCCCGACAGATTGGCGCGGCAGAGGGCGCAAAAAAGCCCGCTCAAATAGCGGGCTGCTTATTTGCTGATATGCCGCGCATGTGGCGGCAAGAAAGGCTTTACAGGTCGTTCACACCGACGATTTTTGTGTGGTTCATGCAGTGGGCATTGATCTTGTACATGAAGACCAGGTAGCCGATACCCAGCGTGATGATGCTGATGATCGCCCATAGGATGATGTTGCCGATGATGCTGGCCAAGTCGATCGTGCATACCAGCCGGCCAACGCGTTGCCCTTGTTCGTTATAGGCATAGGTCTTGCTGATGATGAATCGCTGCATGTAGTAGGGGAACACGAAAAGGGCGAGTCCGAGCGTTACGATCGCCAGGATGATCCATACGATCACATGGCCGATGACGTCCATGAATCCAAGTTCGGACTTCAATTGATAGTTGCTGAAGCTGGTGCTCATGCTTATTCCTAGGGGAGGGAGAAAGCATGGATTTTAAACATTTTGTGTTTATTTGTTTTTGAGGAAAAAGGAGTCGTGACGGTACTCTGGAAGGACCGCATGTGCGGCATACATTTAAGGAATCCATCATGGATCTGGAAAAAATGAAACGCGATCTTGGATTCGATCGTGAGCACCTTGCGCGGATCGAAGAACGTCCGGAGATGTCGATCGTTGCCGATGGCTTGCGTCAACAAATTGCCATGCAAGAGCAAATTATTGATGAAGAGGTAGCGCGGCGAGAATGCAAAGTCGTAGGCCAATAAACCCCCTGGGGAGAGGAGCTCAGGGGCGTAATGCTAAAGAAATAACTTGGCCTGCCGTTAGGTAGGGTTTACCCCTTATGGAGATGATATGAAAGTAAAACGTCTCGGTGCATGGGCTGCCGGTGCTTGCGCACTCAGCCTGCTGAGCGCCGTAGCTGTGGCTGGTGATATCGTTGTCAAGGTTGAGTCTGAACAGTATCCGTCAGGAACACATACCGTGTCAGTGCGTGACGACGGCTCGTTTAACGATACGGTTACTTTCCAGCAGCCAGGGCCGTCTTTTGACCCGAGGTGCGCAAACGCTGCTGTGGGTGCGGATGGTAAATCTCATAACAAGGTATCGTTGAGCATCAATGGCTTTCGCGGGGATGATGGCATAGTCTTGATCGATGTCGTTATGGAAACCGAGAAGGCAGGACGTTTGTATGATCGTGGGGTGGTAGCTCCAGATGGTCGGTCGATGACCACCGTCGAATGTCCCAGCGTTGCTACTTTGATGGTGGGCCCGAGCGGGATTGTGCGTCCCGGACAAAGCATCGTTCTGTTTGATGGAATGGACGGTTCCGACCACTCTCAAGTCAAGCTGACTGTTGATCTCTTGAAGTAGATTGGCAAGTGAAGGCAAGGTTGGCTGCCTGCTTGCCTTCCTTTCAGCAATAAATGGGCTGTCTAGGATTCAAATTCGTGGAGAAATAGCTCATGCATCAAATGGATCAATAGCATGGCCTGTTGATGTGTCTCCAGAAAAACTTCTCTTTTTATGTGTACATCTTCACTGGGATGCAGCACTTTATCCCCTGACGCACAGTCAAAAAAGTTTTCCGAAGACGTTCGGCAGGATGTACGGTAAATTTCGCATGAAGTCTTGTAACGCCTACCAAGTAGGCGCTCTAATTGCATATCAATATCTCTAAGTGTTGTTGTAATGCTTAGGTATGCAATATCTCGATCACTGGGTGTCTTGGCGCTCAAAGTGGATTCTACATGCTTCAAGACTTCATTTATTGATGCTGAGATGGTCGCAATGTCTGTACGTATTTCTTTGCGACGCTCTCGTTTATTCGCTTGTCTGCTGCTGACCAGCCAGCCAGCAGCAGCCACTGCCCAAGCTATTGCGGGACCATAGTCCTTCAGCCAGGTGGAGAGATCCATTTCCTACCCGCGAGGGCGCGCCAACGCTGCTGCTGATCGAATGTAGCGCCATACTCGGTTCTTATAGGTTGCTAGCTTGCTTTCAATGGTGAGTCGAGATTCCAGCTCATCAAGTGTGAGTCCGGATCTTATGAGCCCCCCAAACGCCTCCTCTAAAAACGATGAGCCGTAACCTACCGCACCATCGAGATTAACGATAACTTTTTGACCTGCCGCAAGGGGAGGGTAGAGGAGTTCTTCACGGAAGCGCTGACCAGAGTTAGGCCCTTCTTTTCTGTACCGCGCTGCGGGCGACAAAGAAAAGTCCCTAGCTATTGAGATCATTTTCACGCTCATCGATATGTTGCTCGAATGGTATCTGCCAAAGGACAAGTGTCCCTGGAATTGTGCACTCTAGGTTCTTGCGAGAGGCTACGCCTGTCTGAGGGTCGTAGTAGTATGCGCCACGCCCACTTACTATAGACAAGAAGCCAGAAGCTAAGTTTCGCGAAAATTCTAACATTTCGGGCAGCCCTTTGCCTCGATGAGGGAGTCGCGTACTTGTGCGGGAGCTTGCAGTCGCCGCTTCTATCAGTCTAGCATCTTTGAAGCGGCGAAGGCGCAAGAAATCACTCAACTCGGGTTTGCGCCTCAACGATCCAGGAATGGTAACCCCCATATCATAAATTGCAACGAAGACATGTTCATCTCGCAATGATGAAACGACCCACCATTTTCTGTGGTCATGGGGAGGGAGCCAGGGTTTCTCGAAATCGTAAGCGTGTCCAACGGTATTGGCCACTGCTTCGTTTAAGCAATCTGCAAATAGTTCTCGTTCTGGATGTTCGATGTTGTCACGCACGGTAGTGGCCAAATCTCGATAGGCGGCAGCATCAACAGTCTTCCCACTTTTATAGTGCCAGAATCTAACGCGATCGTGATTGATGGTTTTTCTGTTAGGCAGGCCTAGTTTTTCCATGACCTTAAAGTGTTGTAGCAACTGTTCGACAACCTCGTCATCCGGATAGTTACCTTGTATTTTTCCGGGATACCGTTCTATCCATATGTCAAAATTTGCCATAAAAATGAGAGTTCCGCATGGATGAAGCTCTGTGATTTTGCTGAAATCCAGCCGGATAGAGCCTCCACCCATAAGGATGCGGTTGGCGTGCTCAATGAATGCTAGGAGTTGTCCGCGAGGTTCATAGTCCTTGATCTTGACAATGACCGGGACGGGCATAACTACCTGCCTAGCACGATAAGCTTTTGATGTGATTTTTTTGTGTGCCCGGTGTTGCGCGCGTCGGGCTTTCATCTTCTGCCTATGCAAGCGCCGCCACCGATTGATTTGCTGGCGCTTTGCAAATAGCTTTTGTTCAATAGACAGTTTGTGCATGGTGGTCTAAGGATTATGGCTGGTCAAATCTGATAGCTGGATGCGCCAGAATCCACGGTCATCATTGCTTTGTGATTGTGGGAAGTGCCAGTACCCTTCGAGAATAGCGCTCTCAGGGGCGAACTGGTGCAGGGTCGAGTCGCAGCCATCAGACCCAGATAGCCTCCAGTGCCCAGGGCCAGCTTCTTGTCCGGTGTACACCACACAAACCGACTGCTCTGCCGCCTCCCCCTTTCTGTCGTACTTTACTGTCAGCGTGCTCCCATCCTGCTGGACGATACAGTCGTATTGAACAATATCGGGATGGCCGAGATAACAAAAGGTCATCGTGGAATTGCGCCAAACACGATTTTTTGAAGAGGAATCGTTACTGTTCATGGAAGGAGAGCCTCATTATTGTGAGTCAGCAGATGAACGCATCGGCCCATGAGCCTCCATCGGGCCTAACATTTCATCCGCTGAAGTACGTTGTTCTAGGGCTGGATCACCCATTTCACTGACATATGGGTTGGATCAGAACTTGAACCCTTGTTGGTTCGATGCTGCCTGTGTCTCCATGTCGATGCAGCCATCTAGTATTGCGTAGCTGCCTCCGGTGGTTCTGGCAATCTGATCACAATACTCCCGTGTCCTTCCGGGCAGCGAGTCCCAGGCAGACTTGAGCTTGTTATATGAGGATTGTTCCATGTCGATGCACCCGGAGTAGATCATTGATGATCCCCCTGATGTATTGGATATCTGTTGGCAGTAAGTCTCGGGATCGTAGCGAGGCAGGTCAGCCGCTTGAGCTGCAGACGGTACTGAAACTGCCAAGAGCGCCACAATCATGCTTGTTTTTTTCATCTTGCTGTTCTCCAGTATTAAATCGATGTGCATACCTGGCTGATTTATGTCTTACTTTGGGATGCGTGATTTAGCCTTCGTCACCATCAGCAGACCTTTTGGAGGTACGCCGGAAATTGTCATTGTTCTTGCAGTAAGTGAGTGCGTCGCGCACGATCCCAGCCAGACGGTACAGATCTTCCGGCTTGCCAAGCAGGATTTGCCCATTCTTGGCCAACTCCATGCCGGCGCGTTCAGCTTCAACCTGATGCGCCTCGGTGATGGGCTCAATGAACTGGATAGATGGTTGGCGCTTGTCACCCCAGAAGCGGAAAAGCCAGCGGTTCGACTTCCCATCCAGCACGACCGAAAAGTAGGTTTCAGTGTCGCGCATGGAAAGGTTCTCGCCAGGCAGAATGTCCTGGCTGATTTCGAATAGTCGCCGTTCTTCCGCAGTGGTAACGATCTTGTCGTTGCTCGGGTCAATGACTGGCGCATCTTCGTCCGGCACGATTTCAGGAGCAGGTGCCTCTTCCATCTTGGTTGGCCTGGATAGACTGGTGGCCACCATGGCGCTGACTGACTGGGCAACCGCCTGCACTACCAGCGGCTGAATGCTCTCAAGGAACCGGGCGTTGAGTTGTCGCTGTACGTTCGCCCGCGATGCCACATATCGCACAAAATCGAGATCACAATCGCGCAAGGATGATGTGATGGCGTCCTTGAAGGATGTGAGATAAATGTTTTCCTCGGCCAGTGCGCGCAGGGCTCCAGCCTCGAGTTGATCGTAGTGGAAGCGCCGGAGTTGCTCGGCCACATCATCGTCGGGATTTTCAAAATCCACAATCAGGAATGGGGCGCTGTCCATGATGTTGCGATTCACCAGGTCAGTGAAAAAGCGCCATTCCCGGCCATTGGTAATGGCGGCCACTGCGACCTCGGGCGTCGCGTTGTAGTACCGGGACAGTTGAGGACAATGATTATTCAGGTTTTGGCTATGTGCCTTTGCCTCGATGAACAAGACAGGCGTGCCGTTGCTGAACAGAGCGTAATCGACACGCTCAGTGGCTTTGACACCGGGGAAGTCAGCGCCGTACTCGGCCTGTACCCGCGTGGGGTCGTAAGGGCTAAATCCAAGGATGTCGAGCAGCGGCAGAATCAGCGCTTGCTTGGTTGTCTCTTCCGATACGCAGTGCGCCCCGACCTTTTTGACATGATCGATGTGAGCTGCAATCCGTCGCTTGAATTCTTCCACGTTCGACTCCTTACTTTTTATCTAAAAATACATTTCTTGTTGCATGGTCTGCGCAAGAAGGCGCTTTTCAGCGCCTACCTACTAAGTTTTCAATGCTCGTTTGACCCACTGGCAGGAATAGAGTTTCACTCTTCAACCCACTTCCCGATTACGACTCCGCAGATTGTCGCGTTTCCATTGATCTCGATGTAGCGCGGCTTCCAGTCGGGATTCAGAGCCTTCAGCAGCTTCCTGCCATCTTCCTCCATGTACTGTTTGAACGTGGCCTTGTCCTGATCGTCGAGCTTCACTACGACCCGACTGCCAGGCGATGCACAGACATCAGGATCTACGAAAATTATGTCGCCTGGATCGTAAGATGGCTTGCTTCCTGGGTTCTTCATGCTCTCACCCTCAACGCGCAGGCAGAACGTCCTGGGGCCGTGCTTGACGGGGCAGGGCAACCATAGCTCCGCATCACTCGGTCGGAACGTATGGGCGATTTCAGTCCACGCACCAGCCTGCACCGATGAAATCAACGGCACGTTGCCGCGTAGGTCTGGGCCGGCTGAGACATTCGAATTGGCATTCTGATCACTCTCGCTTATGTAGGGTGGATCATCACCTCCCGACAGAAGCCACTCCGGCGCGACCTGCAATGCCGCTGCAATTTGAAGGATGTGCTTTGTCCCTTTGTTTATGCCGGATTCGATCTGGCCGATAAGCCCTTGGCTTACCCCGCTGGCGCTAGCAAGAGCCTGCTGAGATAAGCCTAGCTCAGTTCTGCGCTGCCGCAAACGAGATCCGATTGGTTTGCTCGATTTCATGAAGCTAGATTATTAGAAAACTAAATTAGTGTGCTATTGACATGAGTGATTAGATATCTAATAATAGAGGCATGATCACATGGAAAAAACACATCCAAGACCTGTTGGACTGGGGTATGACCCAAAGTGAGATCGCCGTTCATATCGGCGTCTCCCAGGGGCGGGTATCGCAGGTGTACCGATCGGACGATGGTCTTGGGTTCGGCTTCTCCGCAGGGAGCAAGCTGATTTCGTTGCATTCGAAAAAATCCCGATCCCAGCGACGCAGGCCTGCAGCCGAGTCGAGTTCCATCCAGGAGCCGGTAAATGTCTGATCCCAAGAACAAAGACGATCGCATCCCAATCGGCCCGACTGACTGCTAGTGCAGTGTCGAGTAAGTGCCCATTTCGATGTTGTCCAGTAGCTCGACCCCCTCTTGTTCGATGCAGAGCCTTTCAAAGACTGCATGAAGTAGGTCGTCGCTCACATCCCGGCGGTCGGTGATGTCTTGGCAGAGGCGATGGGCCTCGCGCAGTAGGCGTTCAGTTTTCGTTTCCATGCCTCGATTTTCGGGCGATTTGAATGTGAGTTCCATCCGCAGATTTGACAGTGTTGGTCGAGAGGGATGGATGTTAGAGCGGGGCACCTAGTGGTGAAACGCTGATATTGCGGAGATTTCAAGGTGACGTGCAGATACTCGAATACAGACTGGTTGGACGTTCTTTACAACAGCGTTCGCCGCACTCCTGGAAGCGTAACGGATGCCGCCCGATTTCTCACTGAGCGTCGTGGCAAATCTATCCATCCCGAAAGCCTTCGGGCCAAGCTGCGCAGCCACGAAGATTCAATCAGCGTGGAAATGGCAATTCTCTTGACTGAGTGGATGGAAGAGAAGACTGGCGGTTCGGAATACGCAAAAGACTGGATGCAGGCCATGGCGGTCGAGCAAGGTCTTGCTGTGGATGTGATACCTCCAGCGCCCGCTGGCGGTTGGCCAGATGAGGTTGCAGCCCTGCAAGCAAAAGTAATGCAGATTGCCGCTCTGGCGGGAAAGATCGCTGGGACGACTGTGGAATCCCTTATCGATGGTCGCATTGACCAGAGTGAGAAAGATGCGTTGGCAGACCTTTTTCGTGACGCCCGCACGATGCTGCATCGCGCTGAGCGAAATCTTTACAGGGCATAGCAATGGAACAGCATGTGCGCGGCCAGATGGCTTATGCGCGGGCGCGGCTGGGGCGGTAAGTATGGCCAAGATCGCGCTACGCATAGATGAGCAGGGCAAGCTGGCGGGCCTGACGCCGGCTGACGCTCGCGCATACGCGCGGTTCCGGCGCAAGCTGACTGAACTGCGGACGGGCGACACGATCAGTTTTGAGCATCGGTTTCCGCGCAGCCCGAAGTTTCACCGCTTGCACTTTTCCATGCTGGGTGCGTTGTTCGATAACCAGGAGCAGTTCGCCAATCCAGAGGATATGCGCAAGTGGATCGAAGTCGGTGCTGGGCACTGCCGGTTCGTGCCTGGTCCGAAAGGCAGGCTGGTGGCGCTGCCGCTATCGATTTCCTACGACAGCCTGGACGATGCCGAGTTCTACGAGCACCACATCAAAGTGGTGGCATTTCTGCGTACTCAGCATGCCACGCGGTTCCTGTGGCCAGAGGTTGGCGACATGGCGGCGCTGGCTGCTGTGGATGCGATCTTGTCGGAGTTCAGGGTATGAGCGTCTGGAACAGCACATTGCAGCGCAGAACGCCACTTCGCGTCTCGCCCGCCCGGAAGAACGACCGGCCGCGCGCAGCAAAAGAGCGGCGTCCGATGAAATCGCGTGGCATGAAGGGGAAGGCTCCTACGGCAGAACAACTCCGATTCTGGGATCTGTTGGCCAGCCTGGGCTGCATCGCCAGCCGCAAGGATGGATTCTTCGACCCGATGGTGAGCATCCATCACATTGATGGGCGCACGAAACCGAACGCGCACTGGTTGGTTCTGCCGCTGTCGGCTGGGAATCATCAAGACGGCACTGGTGCACCTGGACGAATCGCTGTCCATCCACACAAGGCCCGGTTTGAAGACATCTATGGCCGGCAGATCAACTTGCTGCGCGAGTGCATCCAGATCCTGATGGATCAAGGCTGCGCGGTACCCGATGGTGCGCTGCGCGCTGCAGGAATGGTCCAGACGGATCAGAAGGGAATTGTCGCGTCATCAGGTGACGGTTTCTGTGACACAGAGAGGCTCATATCTACCTGCCAATTGAGGAAAGAGGCGGTGTTGTCGGTGAACGAAGAGATCTCTACTGCGACAGGTTCGCCACACAACGCTGACAGAGCTGCCGAAATCGTGTCTTGAATTTCGGTAATTGAATGATTTTTTATGGAGCTTTTTGCCATGTCGAAACCTTTTGAAAGTGAAGTCCCCGCGCGCTGGCTTTGTTACTGCGCTGATTTGCTTGGAGGCCCGAAGCTGACCCAGGAACTGGTCGAAGTGTACTTCCGAGCAGTCGGATCGGATGACGCAGAGGCTGTAACCCGCGCATTGGGTGATTGGCTGCGTGCTGAGCGCAGATTTCCGGCCCCTGCCGATATCCGGCAAGCATTGGGGATGGTCCAGGAATGAAAAAGCCCGACGCAGAGTGAAGCTGCGCCGGGCGGTGTTCAACAAGTCCATGAGGATGAATCAAGATGAACGAGAAAATTGTAAGTGAAGCGGCACAGATGCGCCAGGGGTCAGCATGAAGCCCTACGAAGATTTCCTGCGCGCCAAGGTGCAGATGGCAAAGCAAATCGGCTTCGACATCACGGATGCCGATATCCATCCCATTCTGAAGCCGCACCAGCGGCAGATTGTTCGCTGGGCAGTGGCTGGTGGGCGGCGGGCGATTTTTTGTGCCTTTGGCCTAGGCAAGACGGTTATCCAGTTGGAGGCCGTGCGCATCACCCGCGCGCGCGCTGGCGGCATGGGTCTGATCGTCATTCCGCTGGGTGTTCGCCAAGAGTTCATCCGCGACGCTTCCATGCTGGGCATCAAGATCAAGTTCGTGCGCCGTATAGAGGAATGCGATGACTCGGAAGGGATCTACCTGACGAACTATGAAACAGTGCGGGACGGGAAGCTGGACCCGCGCCTGTTTTCTGTTGCCAGCCTGGACGAGGCGGCATGCCTGCGCGGTTTCGGTGGCACGAAAACATTCCGTGAGTTCATGGCGCTGTTCGCCGGTGATGATCGGCGTGACATGTCTCAGCGCATTCGCGGCCGAGAGGTCGAATATCGGTTTGTGGCGACGGCCACGCCTAGTCCGAATGAGTATATCGAGTTGCTGGCGTACTGCGCGTTTCTGGGCGTCATGGATGTGTCGCAGGCCAAGACCAGGTTCTTCAAGCGCAACAGCGAAAAGGCAGATCAACTGACTCTGATGCCCAATCGAGAGCATGAGTTCTGGTTGTGGATGGCATCCTGGGCTTTGTTCGTGCAGAAACCGTCAGATCTGGGCTGCAGTGATGCCGGCTACGAGCTGCCGCCGCTGGACGTGCGATGGCATGAGGTGGAATCGGCACAGCAGAGGGTGTTCGACTCCATTGGCCAGGGCCAGATGTTTGCGCAGGAAGCCATAGGCATCGTGGAAGCAGCTCGGGAGAAACGCAACAGCTTGCCGGCGCGACTGGCCAAGCTGTTGGAGTTGCGCGCGGAAAATCCAGGCGCACACCGCTTACTGTGGCACGACCTGGAAGACGAGCGGCGTGAACTGGAAAGGGCCATTCCAGGTTTAACGACGGTGTACGGTGCCCAAGACACAGACATCAGGGAAGCAGCCGTCATCGCCTTCAACGATGGGCAGATTCAGGAACTGGCCAGCAAGCCGGTGTTGCTTGGTTCTGGCTGCAACCTACAGCGGCATTGTCACTGGGCCATTTTCATGGGCATAGGGTTCAAGTTTGCCGACGTGATCCAGGCCATACATAGGCTGCAGCGGTTCCTGCAAGAACATCCCGTGCGCATCGACTTCATCTACACCACGGCCGAGCGTAGCGTGCGCCGTGAGTTCGAGCGCAAGTGGCAACAACACAAGGAAATGACTGAGAAAATGGCAGAAATCATTCGCAAGTATGGCCTGTCGGCGGCAGCCATGGCCGAGGTTCTGACACGCAAGATGGGCGTGGAGCGCGTCGAAGTGCGCGGCCAGGACTACATCATTGCCAACAACGATTGCGTCGAGGAAACGCGCGGCATGGACAGCAACAGCATCGGCCTGGTGCTGTCGTCGATTCCGTTCGCTGCTCAGTACGAGTATTCGGCCAACTACGCCGATTTCGGCGGCACTGATGGAAACGAGCATTTTTTCCAGCAGATGGATTACCTGACTCCGGAGCTTCTGCGCGTGTTGCAACCGGGGCGCTTGGCGGCCATTCACGTCAAGGATCGTATCGTCCCGGGTGGCCTGAATGGCATGGGGTTTCAAACGGTGTACCCATTCCATGTAGATGTGATCCAGCATTTCCAGAAGCACGGCTTTGCCTATATGGGCATGAAGACCATCGTGACGGACGTGGTGCGCGAGAACAATCAGACCTATCGGCTGGGCTGGTCAGAACAGTGCAAGGATGCGAGCAAGATGTCGTTCGGGCTGCCCGAATACCTGCTGCTGTTTCGCAAGCCTCCCAGCAGTACGGAAAAGAGCTATGCCGATGTTCCTGTGGTGAAGGAAAAACCGTTCAGCCTGGACGTAGACGGTAACCGTATCCCGTTCGATCGTAATGCGCCAATGGTTACCAGCACCGGTTATTCCCGCGCACGCTGGCAGTTGGATGCGCACGGATTCACCAGGTCATCAGGCGACCGTTTGCTGGGGCCCGAGGATCTGGAAGGGCTGTCTCATGCGGACATTTTCCAGTTGTTCAAGCGGTTCAGCTTGGAAACTGTTTACGACTTCGAACACCATGTCATGATCGGCGAACACCTGGAAGCCCGGGGAAAGTTGCCGTCCGATTTTATGCTGCTGCAGACGCAGTCTTGGCATCCGGATGTGTGGGCCGATATCACGCGCATGCGCACGTTAAACACGATGCAGGCTGCGAAGAAAGCTGAACAGCATATCTGCCCATTGCCGCTGGATATCGTGGATCGCGCGATAGCTCAATGGTCCATGAAGGGGGAGTGGGTATACGACCCGTTTGGTGGCTTGATGACTGTTCCGTACAGGGCGATCGCACAGGGGCGCAGGGGTAGGGCGGCTGAACTGAATCCGGCCTATTTCCTGGATGGTGCCACTTACTGTAAAGCAGCAGAGCGAGAAATGAGCGTGCCCACGCTATTCGACCTGGAGGCCCTGGATCAGGAGCAGGAGGCGATGGCATGACGATGCCCCTTATCAGCTCACAACGATTTCTGGACCCTCATAAGGTGTTGCGCAAAGCCAGCCAGTTCAAGGTGTTTGTGGTGCGCACCATGGAGGTATCGCTGAGAGGTCGCCCATATCGTGTCTTGCTGGACGGTCACCACAACCTGGCGGCAGCTGCCTTGGCTGGGGTTTCCCCAACATGGCGCGGGCCGTCACGAAAGATGCTGCGCGTCCAGGCCAGCATGCTGCCGACAGAGTTCGAGCGCATGCTGATCAACAACCTGACCGATTCAGATTGGTACTACGTGGATACCGGCGAGGTTGTTCCCGAGTTGATTGCGGCGGAAAGGGCGGCAGCATGAACTATTACCCTCACCACATTGGCGACTACATCACGGCTACAGCCCATTTGAGCATGATCGAGGATGGTGCTTACCGGCGGATGCTGGACCTTTACTACTCACGCGAGCAGGCGCTGCCCAGCGAACAAAAAGCACTGTACAGATTGCTGCGTGCCCGAAGCCAGGAAGAGCAAGAGGCAGTCGATATCGTCTTGGGAGAGTTTTTCGAGGAAACGATGGACGGCTGGATCCATGGCCGTTGCGATGAAGAGATTGAAAAGGCTCGAGCCTCCGGGGAACGGGCTCGAACCAATGGCAAGAAGGGAGGTAGACCACGCAAAGATGAACCCAAAGCAAACCTAGACGACGATTCTGGGAAACCAGAGTACAGCGAAGAGGAAACCCACCGGGTTAATTCTGGGTTTTCCAAAGAAACCCATCAGGAACCCACAGGAAACCCAGAGCAAAAGCCCCCAATAGCCAATAGCCAAGAACCAAATAACGTATTTCCTGACGGAAATACTAAAGGCGCTGTCGCGCCTGCCGACCTTCCTCCTGCCGATCCTCCAGACGCGAAACCCCGAAACCTCGGCTTGCGCGATCTGGTCGCTTTTGGCATCAACGAGCAGCATGCCCGAGACTGGCTGGCCGTGCGCAAGCGCCATCGTGCTCCTTTGACGCCTACGGCATGGGCCCGGGTGGTATCCGAATCGGAAAAGGCTGGAATGACGCCAATGCAGGCGGTGGAAATCTGCGCAGCCAGGGGCTGGCGTGGCTTTGAGTCCGAATGGCTGCACAAATCAGGACCGCCGGGAGGGCAAACACGTGCTGACAGGCTGGATGCCTGGAGCGCGGGGATGAGCAGGGTTATCGAGGCCGGGAAGGGCGGACGGCCGCAGACAATCGACATGGGGACGATCGATGCAACTGGCAACACAACACGCTGACCAATGGCCGGCACAACCCGCTGCGCCTCTGGGTTGGGCTGGGCGGCTGATCGAAAGGATGCGTGCGATGTACGGCGCGACATTCGACCGACAATGGTCTGGCACGTCGCCAGACCGATTGGCGGAGATCTGGGCAGAGGAGATTTCAGACCTTACCGGGCAAGAGATTGCCGCTGGATTGCAGGCCTGCCGCGCACGGCCGCTGCCTCCGACAATGCCGGAATTTCGGATCATGTGCCGGCCGGAGGTTGATCCGTACACGGCCTTCCGAGAAGCGGCGGTTGGCATGGAGGCCAGAGCTCGAGAGTTGCGTGGCGATTGGACGCATCCGGCGATTTACTGGGCCGCCGTGCGAATTGGCACTCACGACCTGCTGAACATCGGATACCAGCGTCTGCGGCTGCATTGGGAAAAGGTGCTGCGCGAAGAATTCGCGCGTGGACAATGGCCAGAAATCCCAAACCCTGCGCCGGCGTTGCCTGCGCCAGGGCAGACTCTGGCGACAAGGGCCGAGGCTGCTGCAGCCATGGAGCATATCCGCAGGGAGACTGGTCTAGACCCGCAGCAACAGCCCAGCGACAAGCGGGCATGGGCTCGCCGAATCGTTGATGACCATCAGCGAAAGGGCGGTCGCCGGTATTCGGCTGCCGTGCTGGATATGGCAAAGCAAGCGGCCGGCATGGTGCACGAGGTCTTGTGATGCAAGCAGAGAGGACAGCAATGAGCGTCGAAATCACGATACCGGGGATCCCGGTCGGCAAGGGGAGGCCGCGCGCCGCAAGGCGTGGCAAACATGTCACGCTGTATACGCCAGCAAAAACAGTCAGCTACGAGGGCAAGGTGGCGCTGGCTGGTCAGCAAGCAATGGCTGGGCTCGCACCGCTACTTGGACCGTTGGTCGTCACGATGGGTGTTTATATGCCGGTACCCGCGTCTTGGTCCAAGAAAAAACAGCAGGCCGCTCTGCAGGGGATTGAATTGCCGGCGAAGAAGCCTGACAGCGACAACGTGATCAAGGCTGTATTTGATGCTTTGAATGGTGTCGTGTGGATCGATGACGTGCAGGTCGTCGATCTTGCGTTACGCAAGCGGTACTCACTGACGCCTGGTGTTCATATGGTAGTAGAGCAAATGAGGCCAGCCGTATGACGAAATTTCGCAAAACCAAAATTATCGGATCCGGTGTGTCTGGTGAGGACTTGTTGTGGAATTGGTCACGCTGGCAATGGTCTGGCCCTACGGTCGGCAATATGTCTGATTGCATCCCGTATGAGGATGTTGATCCCAGGCCAATAGTCGTCGATCTGGCCAGGAAGGTCGACGATCTTCATCAGGAACTGCCACTGCATGAGCGGATGATAGTCACCGCAGAATATCCGCAGCGGCATGAACGCTTTGCAGGCATGGACGCAAGGCAAAGGCGCGAGGCCGCATCGCGTTGGATTGTCGAGGAAACAGGAGTCAGCCTGACGGAAAATGAATACAAGCTCTATCTGGGGTTGTTCCGCGACAGAGTGGGGAGGTTAGTGTGAAATACGCCCCGGAAATTATCGAGGTCATGTCGGCATTCCCTGGTCGAAGGTTCAAAGTTCGGCACCTGACGAAGGTGGCTGTTTCTTCGATGGCAACTACATCAATGACATCTGCGCGCCGGCAGGTGCAGCGGGTCCTGGCTTATCTTGAGGAGCTGGGCCAGATCTGTAGCACCAGGGGTGAGGTAAGCAATGGTGAGGACGCGGAGTATTGGTGGGCGCAACGATATGCTCCTGTGCAGGGCCAAGGAAATATTGATATAAGGCGTGCGCCTTGAATGGAAATAGCTCGAAATTGATCTTTAGGGGATAAATTTCTGGTATAAAAATGGTCGTTAAAAACCTTTTGGGGAATAAATTGAGTCAAATTGGAAAAGTTGTGCCAAGCAGCGAAACCGATAAGCTTTTTATGTGGGAAGACCACACCCAAAAGGCAAAAGTATCGGTTGATAATTTTTTTAAGATGATCTTGGAGATGGCGGTTCATCACAGAGACGTGCAAGCCTTGGGGCTATCATTGGAGTATTTTGGCACTGACAATGTTGAAAAAATCGCTTTTATCAAAACACCGTTTGGCGAACTGAGGGCTAGAATTGAGTGGTTTTTTGGTGAAAAAAACCTCGATGTTGCTTTGGTATTTGACCGAAACATCAAGGATAAGTACGACACTCCTTATTGGGAGAAGGTTTGGGCGCTTAATTTTGAGAGGCCATGTGTTCTAAAATCTGGTGGTGAGAATCCTATTCGTATTGATGTCCTGGGGCGAAACGATGACAGTAGGTGGAGAGAGTCTTATCGCGCCATTCAGCATCTGATTTATGCGTTGGTGGAAGGGCCACAGTTCTAACGTTTTGGAGTAGATGTCAAAGCAGTATCAAAAAACCGCGACATTTGCCTCTGGCAAACCGCGACCAAAACCGCGACAATAACGCCAGGGCGCTCGCGTCCTGAGAAAACAAAAGCCCCGCCATCGAGAGATCGGCGGGGGTTTTATTTGGAGCCTTACGCATGGACATCACCGCGCGGCCTTATCCGCCCGCCGATCTGGTTGGTGATGATGCTTCGATCGTTACGACTCTACGGCCGGCACCAGAGATAGGCGACTGGATAAGGGCAAACATCTTGGAAGAGGGCGGTGCGCTCTACAATCCAGATCACTCGCATCTGATCGATGCCGATCTGTGCTTTCTGTGGGCATCAACCGCCTTCACGAAGCAAGGCCGCACGGTCCTTGGCCAGTGTGAGCAGCTCATGTTCCGCGCCGGAGGCTGGCAGAAGGCTCGCCAGGAGCAGCAGATGCGGGAATGGTTCGGCTTTGTGCCGGACTTCATCATCACCCTGGCGGCTGACTATTGCTCCCAGTGCAGCGACATTGAGTTCTGCAGCTTGGTCGAGCATGAGCTGATGCACATCGGCCAGCAGATGGACGAGTTTGAATCACCCAAGTTCGACAAGGAGGGCAGGCCGAAGCTTTACATGCGCGGCCATGATGTCGAAGAGTTCATTGGGGTGGTTGAGCGATACGGCGCGTCCAGGGATGTGCAGCGCATGATTGATGCTGCCAGCCGCGCGCCGGCGGCGGGAAGGACAAGCATCGCTCGCGCTTGCGGAACCTGCCTAAAGGTAGCCGCTTAGCTTATTTTTTAGAGTCTCGCTTGGCGATCGCTTCTCTGGATCCTTCAGGAAGGCTTGCGAACATGTTTTCAAGCCTTTGTGGCTGAGAAATCATTTGCTCAACGATGATGTTCACCAGTTCAAAAAGGGTGTGGACTTGATCCGCGTGGTCTTCTTCGGTCATCACCCCGGGGTGTACAGCTTCATTGCCAACGACCCGCACAATATCCAGTGCTTGTTGAACGCGGGTGGGTAGGCCTTCTTTTACCAGCGCTGCGATATCGGAATTGATGTTTTTGCCAGGCTGCCCAAGTTCTACACACAGCTTTTGAATGCAAAGCCTGAGCAGAGCTGCTGCCCCTCTTGGTGAAGCTTGGGCTATTGAGCGCGCTTCCGAGTAGTCTCTTGAACATGCATCTGGTAGGTTGGCATGGGGCATTGGAGCAGAGGTTGTTTGTGGGGAAAGCATTTTTCCGCTCACATTGAATCCCTGCCAAAGAGTAATTCCACGGCAACTGTAGCAAATACATTGCCATAACGCCTCATGCTCATAATCATCCGGCCCTCCCGTAGGGTCATAAATGTGCCTGTATAGCTTTTCCCACGTCATTTGAGAGTGAGCGCTGCAGTGAGGGCATATGAAGGCAGGCAGTCGAAAACTAGGGGATGGATGCGGGCTCATGGGTGGCCATCAAGAAAGATTAAGCATCGGGTTTTATACAAGTTTTAGGAAATATTAGCTATGGCAGCACTTAAAGACGATCAGAAAGTGTTCATCGTCCAAGCGCTGGCATGCTTTGACGCTCCGTCCCAAGTGATTGAGGCGGTAAAACAGGAGTTCGGGATTGATGTGAGCCCCCAACAGCTCCAGGCGTATAACCCGGCCACAAAGGCGGGCGCACGCATGAGCCAGAAGCTCAAGGATATTTTTGAAGCTACTCGGAAGCGGTTTCTTGCTGAAGTCAGCGACATTCCTGTGGCCAATCAAGCCTATCGTTTGCGCCAACTTCAGCGGATGGTGCATGAGTCGATGAAGCGCAAGAACATCGTCTTGGCCGCATCTCTACTCGAGCAGGCCGCCAAGGAAAGCGGTGGCATGTTTACGAACAAGCGGGAATTGAGCGGCCCGGGTGGCAAGCCAATGGAACATAGGACGGTTGTGGTCGATGAAAAATCAGTCGCCGCTGCCGTCTCCGCTCTTGAAGATGAGTTCTGATGTTGACCCTGACGTAATCCGCCAGGTAGCAAAGGTACGATGCCAGGACGAGGGGCTGTTCTTCGCGCGGTACTTTTTCAAGCAGCGCATGGGGGCCAAGATGATCGTGGCCCCGCACCACCGGGTAATTCAGCGCACGCTGCAGCGGGTCATTGACGGCGAGATCACGCGGCTGATCATCAATGTGCCGCCCGGCTACACCAAGACCGAATTGGCCACGATCAATATGATCGGGCGCGGGCTGGCGCTGAACAATCGCGCTCGGTTCATGCACCTGTCGTACTCGCATAACTTGGCGCTGCTCAACAGCAGCACGGCGCGGGGCATTGTCAAGTCGCAGGCGTATCAAGGCATGTGGCCTATGACGCTGCGCGACGATGCCGACAGCAAAGCCATGTGGTGGACTGAGCATGGTGGTGGCGTGTACGCATCGTCTGCCGCAGGGCAAGTGACGGGCTTCCGAGCTGGTCACATGGAGCCAGGCTGGCAGGGTGCGCTGCTCATTGACGATCCGGTAAAGCCGGATGACGCATACAGCGAGACTGTGCGGGGCGGGATCAATGACCGCTTCAACGAGACAATCAAGTCCAGGTTGGCGCTGGAGACGACACCCATGGTCGTCATCATGCAGCGTATCCATTATCACGATCTAAGCGGCTACTTGTTGCGTGGAGGATCGGGCGAACAATGGCATCACCTGTGTCTGCCGGTGATCATCGACAACAGCGAGGTGTACCCAAGCGAGAACACGCATGGGATACAGATAGCGCACGGGCTGCCTGATGGATGGTTGTGGCCGTTCAAGCACAACGAGTCGCATCGCACGGCGCTGTTCTCGCATCGGAGAACGGCCGAAGCGCAGTACATGCAGCGTCCACGCCGGTTCAATTCTGAAGGGGCATTGTGGACTGAAGGATTGATAGCGGCAGCGCACGCTTTACAGATCCGCTATGAGTTGGCCCGCACTGTTGTAGCGGTTGACCCCGCGACAACAAACAATGATGAGAGTGACGAAACCGGCATTGTGGCGGCCAGTTCGTATGGGCATGGGGATGATCGCCAGTTCTCTGTTGACGGGGACTACAGCGGCAAATTCAGTCCGAACGGATGGGCGCAGAAAGCCATGGCTGCCTATGAGCAGCACCAGGCTGACGCGATCGTCATTGAGACGAACCAGGGCGGTGACATGGCGGAATCGACGCTGCGCAATGCCGGGTTCAAGGGCCGCGTTGTGCGCGTCCACGCAAGCAAGGGCAAGTTCGCTCGAGCTGAGCCGATATCTGCTCTGTATGAACAGGGCCGGGTGTCACATCGTGGTGCGTTGTACCTGCTGGAAAACCAGCTGATGGAGTACGTGCCAGCCACTGCAAAAAAATCGCCTGACCGGCTTGATGCCATGGTCTGGGCGCTAACCAATCTCAACGGCCCGCGCGGCTTTTTTGGCTAAACATGAGCATGTTCAATTGGTTCAAGCGAAAAGACGCTGAGGCGGCCGTCGCGCCGCGCCGGGGGCTTTTCTCGACGCATCCGCTTGGTGAGAAGATTCGGCCCAGATTTGAGATGCCAGCGTTTGAGCAGCCGAAAGGTGCGCCTGGTGTTGCGTCTGATAGTGGAGACATTGGTGAAAGGGTGTCTCCAAAGGCTGCGGTTGGATTCGCTCCAGTCAATGAGGCCCAACTGGGTTTTTACGCGGCGGGCAGTGCATTTATCGGCTACCAAGCCTGTGCGATGTTGGCGACCAACTGGCTGATCGACAAGGCCTGTGGCATGCCTGGGCGGGATGCAATACGAAATGGATTCCTGCTGACATGCGGATCTGAGGATGTGTCGAAGCGACTTCGGGCATATGACAGCAGGTTCGCGGTCGTTGCAAACATGCGCGAGATGATCCATTTTGGTCGTGTGTACGGTGGGCGTGTTGTTTTGTTCGAAATTGACAGCGACAACCCTGAGGAATACTACAAGGCACCGTTCAACATCGATGGCGTGCGTCCAGGATCCTACCGGGGGATGTCTCAGATTGATCCCAACTGGATGACGCCGGTACTGACTGAGCGGAACCTGAGGGACCCGGCGGCGCGCGATTACTACGTGCCCACATTCTGGCGCATCGGAGATCGGGTTTACCACCGGTCTCATCTGCATATCTTCGTCCCGTACCCGGTGCCGGACTACCTAAAGCCATCGTATCGATTCTTGGGGGTGTCTGTACCCCAGAGGATGATGGAGCGGGCATATGCGGCAGAGCGCAGCGCGAATGAGGGCCCTCAATTGTTGATGACCAAGAGGCTTACGTCTCTGGGCGTTGGCGATGCGGCACTCGGAAACCGTGATGCGCTCGAAAAGAACCTAGCTGAGTGGGTTGCGTACCGAGATAACTACGGTGTGCGCGTGGGCGGTGCAGATGAAACGATCCAGCAATTTGACACTGCGCTGGCTGATGTGGACACAGTCATCATGACTCAGTTCCAACTGGCGGCGGCAGTGGCAAACGTGCCTGCGACGAAATTGCTGCAGACGCAACCCAAAGGCTTCAACGCCACGGGCGAATACGAACAGAGTGTGTACAGGGAGGACCTGGAGAGCATCCAGGCCAATGATCTGTCGCCACTGCTTGAGCGGCACTACAGGATTCTGGCCCGATCGGAAGAGATCGTGACGGAAATGGAGATCAGCATCCAATGGCTGCCTTTGGACAGCCCGACTGCGAAGGAATGGGCTGATATCGAAAAGGTCAAGGCGGACCGTGACTCTGTGCTGTTTAACACGGGCGCTATCGACGCACAGGATATCCGGACTCGGCTGCGAGAAGACCGCGAAGGCGATTACCACAACATCGAGGAGGCTGAGTTCGTAGATGGCGAAGCGCATGGTAACGAAACGCCGCCAGCAGTGGGGGCAGGAGCGCCGGGCCGAGCAGTTTAAGGGTTCGGCGCTTGCTCATCCGGAGTCTGCAGAGCAGCGGTATCGAGCCAGCATCGAATCGATGATCGGAACAATGCTTGCCGATTTTGAAAAGGGGCTGGCTGGCCTTTACGAAGCAAACCCACTGGCGGCCCAGGATGAGAGCGTGACCACTCAGGCACGCCGCATTCTGTCTGGTCTGGGGCGGAAGTGGAGTCGGGTGTTTTCTGAATGTGCCGGCCCGTTAGCGAACCGAATGATTGATCAAGTGGATCGGTTTTCGAAAAAGAACCTTAGTGCATCGCTGCGTGAAATGTCTGGCGGCCTGACTATCAAAACGCCCCAGATGCCTGCAGTACTTTACGACAAGATCCTGGCCAGCACGGCGGAGAACGTCGCGCTGATCAAGAGCGTGCCGGCGCAGTATCTGGAGAAAATCCAGGGCATTGTCATGCGGTCCATTCAGTCGGGCGGGCAGGGGACACGGGAAGTCTTCGAGGAGATCGGACACCTGGGCCAGGTCACAAAGAACCGGGCCAAGCTGATCGCCACCGACCAGACCCGAAAGATCACTGCGGCTATGAATGACGCTCGGATGAAGTCTGCCGGGGTCAAGAGATTTGAATGGATCCACAGCGGTGGCAGCGCGGAGCCAAGAGAGTTGCATGTCGAGTATGACGGCCAGATTTTTGACTTGGATGATCCCCCTGTCATCGACAGACGTACAGGACAAAAGGGGCTGCCAGGTGTGCTGATCCATTGCAAATGCCGTATGCGGCCAGTCCTGGACTTTACTCAATATCTTGATGACGAATCATGAGCCAACGACAAACCGATGTGAACGGGTTTCTGCTGGTGCGGAACAATCCGATCACCAAAGTGGGTGTGTTCCCTTATCTGGGCAGCGAAATTGGCGCACCTGAGCCTGACAAGGTCTATCAGGTGTATAGGCCACAGGAAGAACTGGAACGGCCGGAGACGATCAAGTCTGCAAACCTGGTGCCGTGGATCAATGAGCATGAGTTTCTTGGTGCAGAAGGCACTCCAGCCGAGAAAAAGGGGGTGCAAGGCACGACCGGAGAGTCTGCCTATTTTGACTATCCCTACTTACGAAACAACATCAGGCTCTATTCGGAGTCGATGCAGGGGCTGATTGATCGCGGCAAGGTGGAGCTGTCGCCAAGCTACCGATGCCGTTACGAGTTCGCCTCGGGAGAGTTCGAAGGACAGCGTTACGACGCCGTCCAGCGGGACATCCTGTTTAACCATCTGGCATCTGTCGACGAAGGGCGGACAGGGCCGGATCTAAAGGTTCAAGACGCCCTCACTATCACTTACGACTCAGCGGAGTTCATCAATATGGAATTTACCGAAGAACAACTTGCGCAATTGCGTGCGTTGATCGAGCAGGTACTGGCGGAAAAGAAACCCGCTGGCTCGGACAACGATACCCCGAAGACAGGCGACGAAGTCGATCCCGACAAGAAGCCATCGACCGACGCGGACCCTGCCGCCGCGACTGCAGCGGCTGCAACGCCTGAGGAAAAGGAGGCGGCCGCGAAAACGGTTGAGTCTGCTGAAGGGGCTGCCGAAATGGTCGAACTGGCGCAAGAGGCTGTAGCCGAGGCCAAGGAAGCGCTGGAGGAAGTCCAGGAAGCAGCCAAGGAGGTCGAAGCTGCACCGACCGCCGACGGAATCAAACGGCTGAAGGATGCCATGGATGGTCTCAAGGCGGCGCGTGCGAAAGCGACAAAGGCGGCAGATGCTGTAGCACTGGCACAGTCTGTCAGCGACTTGGCCAGGCAGGTCGCCAAGGGACAGGATACTGGCGCAATCATCAAGCAGATGGCCGAGCAGGTATCTGCTCGTGATGCGCTTGCAAAGCGTGTGACTCCATTCATTGGGGCTTTCGACAGCGCTCAGATGCTGTCTGCCTCTGATGTCGCCAAGTACGCCGTCGGCAAACTCGGCATCAAGGCCCATGACGGCGCTGAAATGGATGTCCTGGAAGGCTATTTGCAGGCGGCCCGGCCGGACTCTGAAACCATCGTCAACGCTGATCAAAAACCCGCGCGAGCCGAGGACGCCGCCGCCAAACTCTGGAGCGAAAAGAAATGATCCCCAATACTGCTCGAACCCATCTGTTGTCCGGAATCCCCGGCAACATCAGCCATGACGGGCCGACTCGTGCTGGCTCGGCCATCATCGACAGTGCGAGTGTGTTGAACAACGTATTCGGCCGGGCACTGACCTACAAAGATCAGTCGGTCGAAACTGTGCAGGCCGGCGGTACCGGTGTGTTTGCGGGCATCTTGATCAACCCGAACCTGTATGCAGTTGACAACCCATACGCGCCGAATGCAAGCGCGGTCGAATTCTTGAGCATGGGCGAGGTGTACGTCGAACTTGGCAGCGCCGGTCAAATCGGCGACCAGGTGTCTTTTGACCCGGCTACAGGAATCATTTCGGCTGGTACCGATGGGACCGTTATCCCAGGTGCGCATATCGCACGACATCTGCCGAGCGCGGAAACGCCGCGCTTGGCTGTGATCGCCCTCAACGGCATCGTTTCCCTGCCCGAATCGGGCGGCGGCGAATAAAAAAGGAAATCGGAAATGTCTCATAAAACAGCCTCGAAAGTGCATATGCACATGAGCGGCGCTCTGGCGGTAAAGCGGGGCGCAGTCAGCGTCGGATCGGATGCAAAGATCAGCTTCTCCGATCTTGATGCCATCGGTGTCGGCCTGCGTGCGATGGATAGCGCCTTGACCGGGCCCGCGACCTCTTCGGGTGCCATGCTGCAGCACATGCTGCAAACGTGGCTCCCGGGCACGCTACGCGTCGTGACTCAGGTGCGCAACATTGACGAGATCGCTGGCATCACGACGGTGGGCCGGTGGGAGGATGAACTCATCAGCCTGCGCGTTGCCGAGCCTGCTGCTCGTGCTGAAATCTACGGTGACACGACCAATGTGCCCCTGGCCAGCTATCGCCAAGACGTCGAATCCCGTGGGGTGGTCCGATTCGAGCAGGGCTTCCAGGTGGGGCGTCTCGAAGAAGCTCGTCAGTCGCTGATTGGCTATCAAGCTGCAGATGAAAAGCGCAAAGCTGTGTCTGAGTCGCTGGATATCAGCCGCAACCAGGTCGGTTTCTACGGTATGAACTTCGCCGGCAGCAATGTCTACGGCTTGCTGAATGAGCCCAGCCTGCCTGCGTATGTATCGACCGGTACTCCCTGGCTGACGGCATCGTTCGATCAACTGACAGCGGAGTTCAATCGTCTGTACAACCAAATCGAAACTCAGATGGGCGGGCAATTGCAAGACTCGGCCCGCGTCTGCTTGGTTCTTCCCACTGGCTATCGCTCTATTTTCAGCGTGTATAGCCAGGCAGGCAGTGGCATGACGTTCCGTCAGTGGCTGAACGAGAACTTCCCACAGCTGCGCATTGTTTCGACCAACGAGTTCAAGGGCGCAAATGGTGGGTTGGATGTCGCCTACCTGTTTGTCGAGAACGCTGGCATCCAAGATGACTCTGACGCCAACAACGCGAGCCTGATCCAGGCGGTTCCTACACGGTACCAGGTTCTGGGCAGCGAGAATCGTGTGAAGGGCTATCTGGAAGATGCCACCAACGCGACGGCTGGCATTTTCATTTTGCGCCCCTGGGCATTCGCCCGCATGACTGTCAGCGCCTGACGCCTGTCAGACAACAGCAAACCATAGCCCCGGAGTTTCCGGGGCTTTTTTTATGGGTGGATCAAATGTCCCAAATTTTTGTGTATAGCACGCTCAGCAACGACCAACGCTACCAGCTTGAGGACGGTCGCGAAGTATTCGTTCGCGGCCGCGCCAACGTTTCGGATGGCGGCCTGGTGACGCCCAAGGGCAAAGTCACTCCAATCGGCGAGGACGAATTCAACCTGCTGCAGAAAAACATCGTCTTCAAGGCACATTCGAAGAACGGTTTTGTCTCGGCTGCTCATCGTAGCGAGGATCCGGAGCGCTTCGCCTCAGCCAATCTGGAGCCTGCCGACAAATCTGCTCAAGATACCCCGGCCACTGCCAAGAAGCGGAATGCCGGCGGTGCCAAAGTAGCCGAGGCCTGACATGCAAGCGTTTCCGTTGGATAAGTTCAGAATCCTGTTTCCTATGTTCGCCACGGTGACAGATGGCATCGTGCTGGCAGTTGCGGAATGGGCCGAGTGCTATACCAGCGGGCGTGGCTGCAAATGCAATGAGCAGCTCTGGATGTTGATCACCGCGCACCTGTTACAACTTCGCCTCAACGCGGAAGCGGGGAACGGTGGAGCACCAGGGGCCATCGCATCAGCAACCATCGACAAAGTCAGCGTGTCATTCCAGGCACCTCCAGCGGCTGACTCCTGGTCGCACTGGCTGAACCTGACGCCCTACGGTCAGCAGTTCCTGGCGCTGGCTAAGAGCTGCGCGGCCGGCGGGGTGTACGTGGGAGGCCTGCCCGAGCGCGCGGCATTTCGCAACGTGGGCGGCCTCTCCATTCGCGGGGGAAGACTCCGATGAAGGTGGTGCGCAAGGGCGGTACGGAGAAGCTGCAAGCGACGTTGAAAGACGTCAGCAGCAAGCAGATCCGGGTCGGGTTCTTCCCCGAGGCGCAGTATCCAGACGGGACGCCAGTCGCGTATGTGGCTGCCATACATGAGTTTGGTGCGCCGCAACGTAGCATTCCTGCTCGACCGTTTATGCGCCCTACAGCCGAGAAAAAAAAGTCTGAATGGGGACGACAGATCGCCGGAGCAGTTCGCGGTGCCATTGATGGAAAGGTTGATGTCGCCCAGGCTTTTGATGCGATCGGCGCGATGGCGGCCGGCGACATAGGCAGAACGATTTCTAGAGTGACAACCCCACCGCTTAAAGACTCGACTCTGCGAGCCAGACAGACCCGTAAAAAGACACCCGGGGTGTCAAAAAAACCCTTGGTAGACACCGGGCTACTGATTCAGTCAGTGAGCCATGTTGTAGAGGATAAATCATGATCCCTGGCATCAATTTGCTGGGTTTGGCCGCCGGCGTGATCGCGCAGCAGTCTCCCATTTGGTTGAAATTCAAGTCCCGTACCCAAAACGCACGCGGGCAATGGATTAACGAGTACGAAGTACCGCAGCCTATCCAAGGATCTTGGCAACCGGTCGGAGAGTCGACGATCCAGAACCTTGGTCTTGATACATCGAAACGCTATTTCAATCTCTATACATCTAACCCGGTTGAGAACGTGCAGCGCGGAGCCGCACCTGATCAACTGATCTATGGCGGTCGGCGGCATGATGTTGTGGGCGGCGCGGATTGGTATGTCCAGGATGGCTGGCGCGGCATCTTGTGCGTCGATGTGGGGCCAGAATGAAACAGAAACTGCTTGAGGCTGCCATCAGAAGCGTCCTGATGCCGCTCTTGATAGAGCAAGGTGTGTCACTGCCGGTTATCGGGGCATTTCAGCCAACAAAACAAGGACGAGTTGATGATGGAATCTATTTTTTTCCCATCAATCGAGGCAAGAGAGGGTGGCAAACGCGCCGGTACCACGATGCCGGTGACGCTCTGACTGCAACAGAATCGCAGATCAATGAGTCGATGTACCAGATCCAGGCATTCGTAGAGGATGACCCCGAAGATGATGATCAGCTCCTGGCAAGTGATGTCCTTGCGATTGTGCGCGGCGTCATCCAGTCGACGAAATTTGTGCAGTTCATGACAGAACTGGGTATCGGTGTTCAGCGGGCCACCGAAATTGTGACCCCATCGTTCGTGAATGACCGTGATCAGTTTGAGTTTAATCCGAACTTCACGGTCATCTTTACCCATCACCGCAGTATCACTCAAGCCACGGCGCATATCGAGCAGGTTGTGCCGGGCATTCATCGTATTTGAGGAAATGACATGTCTATCAAGATGACACGCTACGTCCGGATTATCAGTGCTGTGATTGGTGCCAATGCTGTTGCCCAGCAGCAACTCACCGGTCGTCGTTTCACCACTGATCCTCGAGTTCCCGTCGGGCGTATTGTTTCGGTTCGTCCCGGCGGTGCCGACGACTACTTTGGATCTGGATCACCAGAAGCGGCGTTTGCCCGCCAGTATTTTTCCTACGTCAGCCCGGCTCCCGCCTCGCAGGCACCCGAGCTTCAGTTTGCAGCATATCCAGACGTGGCCCGGCCCGCTCGCGTTTACGGCTACCGGATTTCGGCCAGCTTGGCGGACTTCCAGGCGGTTTCCTCCGGCGTCATGAACATCCAGGTCGGCGAGTTCCCCTATGCACTGTCGGGCGTGGATCTGTCTGGTGCCACGAGCCTGACGAACGTCGCACAGTTGATCACGGCGGCAATTGCCACGGCTGCAACGGATCAAACCGGTACCGCTGCGACCGTCACTTATGACGCCATCGCTGGTTCCTTCACGGTCGAGTCTGCAGAGATGGGTCCGGGCACCATCGTGATATCTCCGGCTGCCGGCAGCGATATCGGCGCGATGCTGGCGCTACAGGGGGCCCAAGCGATCAGTTCCCCGGGATCGATCGCCATGACGCCTCTGGAAGCTTTCCGCGCGGCCGAGAATGTGACCGATTCGTTTGGCTCGGCATCGTTTGGTGTTTCGGTTGACCTAGAGGACGCAATCCCTTTGGCAGAGTACGTCTCTGGCGAGAACGTGAAATACCAAATGTACTGGTCGGTGGACCAGGTGACAGCAGACAGCTGGAACGCGGCCATGATTGGCACCGCCTCCAACGGGCTGATCCTAAACGGCACGGACGGCGAGTACAAGGAAGCCTTGCCGATGGCGGTGATGGCGGCCACGGACTACGACCGGACCAACGCCACCATCAATTACATGTTCCGGCAATCCGGAGTGACGCTCACGTCCGACGTGACAGACGACCAGATGGCGGACTTCTATGACGCGCGTCGGGTGAACTACTACGGACAGACCGCCAGCGCTGGCCAGAAGATATCGTTCTTCCAGCGCGGCTATTTGATGGGCGGAGCCACTGCGCCGCTAGATATGTCGGTACACGCCAATGAGCAGTGGCTGAAGGCGTACATGACAGCCCAACTGATGAGCCTGTTGCTGACCACGAACAAGATCCCGGCCAATAACGATGGCCGGGGCATGGTCATGGCGATCATCCAAGGTGGTGTCAACAAGGCGCTGAACAACGGAACGATTCTGATCGGCAAGACGCTGACCGAGCTGCAGAAGGTTGCCGTCACTCAGCTGACCAACGATCCGCTGGCCTGGCACGATGTGCAGGACAACGGTTACTGGTATGACGTCAGCGTCGAGCAAGAGACCGGGGAATCTGGAGTCACTGAGTACACAGCGAAGTACACACTTGTCTACTCGAAGGGCGACATGATCCGGAAAGTCGACGGGTCACACAACCTGGTTTGACCAGGCAACAACAAAGCAAAGGTGGGCGGCCATGTGGTCGCCCTTTCCATTTGAGGATCAGCCATGCATGACATTTCCGCCATCGGCGTTGCCATTCGCTGTGTCGCCAGCGAGTCTTTTCCGTCCGGTTTCACGATCACCGCGTTCGCCGATGATGCAGACCCGTTCGACATCCCAGCCATCGATATCGCAACGCCAGCAATGAACGTGAACGGTGAGCTGGTGGTATTCAGCGCTCCTACGCCAATCACCATCACGATCAATGTTATTCCCGGGAGCGAGGACGACAACAACCTGGGGGTGATTTTCGAAGCCAACCGTGCTGCCAAGAATAAGCGTCATGCGCGTGACGTTATCACTCTGGTTGGAACCTATCCGGACGGGGCCAGCTTGACGCTGAGTGAAGGGAAGATGACCAACGGCATGCCGGGTAACTCGCCGGCGTCTGCTGGTCGCATCAAGTCGAAGTCTTATTCCTTCGCATTCCAGAATCTGTCTCGTACTCGATAAGGATGCCAAATGGCCGACCTGATCAAACCTCGCATCGTCATGATCAAGAATCGTGATGGTGTTGAAAAAGCTTTCACCATTTCCAGGCTGCCAGCAACAGTTGCGCGAGAAGTGATCGCGAAGTACCCGCTCTCGAATATCCCGAAGCTGGGGGATTATGCGACCTCGGAAGAGGTCATGAAGAAACTCATGAGCTATGTGGCGGTGGACATCGATGGCCGGGAGCAGCGGCTTACAACCCAAGCCCTGATCGACAACCATGTCGATGATGGAATCCAGTTGCTCAAGCTTGAGGTCGAGATGATCGAGGAGAACACCGGTTTTTTCGGACTCGGCGGGCAGCGCGGTTTCCTCGATTGCCTGCTGGAAAAGTGCCTCCACTCGATTATGCCAATGCTGACCCCTTTATTGGATCAATTGTCAGCTCCGGCCTCGCCCGATTCGTCGAGCTCAAAACAGAAATAGACCTGGAAGAGGCGATGGACCTCTGGGAGGTCGCCACGACCAACAAGGTCAACGAGATCCGCGCGATGGAAGCCGGAAAAAGGAAGTGACATGTCCCTGCTTGACGCCCTGACGTACATCATCGACGCGGACAATTCCAAGCTGAATAAGGAGATCGACAAGTCCGAGAAGAAAACGGACGCATTTGGCAAGTCGATGATGACGGCCGAAGGGCGCGCCAAACTGATGGAGGACAAGATCAAAGGGGCCTTCACCAGGGTTGGCGCTGCCATCCTGGCCACTGTCGCCGCCTCCAAAGCCTTGGAAACTTTCAACAACCACGTCCAGACGGTGGAGCAGATTCGCAACACCAGCGATGCGTTGGGCGTGGCGATTGAGGACGTGGATGCGTTCGGCAAGGCCATCGAACGGATGGGCGGCGACGCCCAAGGGGCCCGTGACACGCTTACTGATATGGCCGAGTCTATTGGTGAGGCTCTACAGGATATGGAGTCTGGCCGTGCCAAGACGTTCAAGGGGCTGGGCATCAGCCTTAAGGACGCCCAGGGGCAGGCCAAGGGTGCCATCGATGTGATGCACGACCTTGCCGGCGCGGTTGAAGGCATGAGCCGGCAAGAGGCGGTTTTTCGCATCAAAGAGCTTGGCATCACTGACAACCGCTCGGTGGAGCTAATCTTGAAGGGGCGGCAAGAACTTGAGCGCATGCTGCGCGTGCAGAAAGAGCAGGGTGTTGTTACCAAGGAATCTGCGGAGCGCGTTCGAGCTTACTCGGAAACGCTGGCTAGGTTTCGTCAAAGCACAGGCGCTGCAGCCAGCGGAATCGTTGACTGGATTCTACCGGCGGTCACCTGGTTCATTGAAAAGCTTGATGCCGTGGTTGGGTGGATGAATAGGCACGACACATTTGTGAAGGGTTTTTTCATTGGCTTGACTACCATCCTGACGGCGATGTTCCTTCCTGCCGTGGTCTCGGCCACTGCAGCGGTGTGGGCGCTGATTGCACCGTTCTTAGCTGTCGCTGCACCAATCATTGCCGTCGTTGCGCTCTTTGCCTTGCTTTATGACGACATCATGAATTTCCTTGACGGGAATGATTCTCTGATCGGTCAGATTTCAGAAAAATATCCAATCGTCGGAGAGGTGGTCAAGGCCCTGGCTGCTAGTGTCAAAGCGGCTTTTGATCTCATCATTGCGGCATTGTCTGTCGGATGGGCAGTTTCTAAGGCTGCTGGGCAGGGGATTGTCGATGTCTTTTCAAAGATGGGCGCTGCAATTGTGGCGATCTTTAAGTCAGTGGTGGGTACTGTGTCTGGCGCATGGGATTACGTCAGCAGCATCTTTGAAAAAGTGTCTGGCGTCATTGGACGCATTGGAAAGTGGCTTGGTTTTGGTGGCGATGCGGACGTGCGGCTCACGACTGCCAATGTGAACAACGGTATCACCAATGCAGAGGCTCGAGCTGCAGAAAATGAGGCAAATGGCGATACGCGCAGTGTCGTGTCAGGTGCGGAGGCTAACGTAGCCGACAACATGAGAGTAGCCCAGGCGTCCGTCGGAGAGGCTTCGGCAAACCCTCTCAACAACGTTACATCCAACTCGATCACGAACGCCAGTAATACGACAAACGAAACAAACGTCCAGGTGGGGCAGGTAACAGTGCAGACCCAGGCAACAGATGCGCAAGGAATCTCCAGGGATATCGGCAGCGGACTGAACGATCAATTGAAGAATCTACAAAGCGAATCGGCAAGCGGGGTAGCGAGATGATAGCTCTGAAGGACAGCCTGTCAACGTCGACCCAACAGAGTGTTGCGATTCTTGATGCCGATACGCTGCAGCCTATTTTTCAATCTGCGCACCCCATGCGGTTGTCGGTGAGAGAGTCGAAGCGTGCCACCAAGTTTGCAGTCGAAGATGGATCCGAACGGTCGGATCATGTTGTTCGAGAACTGACAGAAGTGCAGGTTGATCTGCTCCTCAATGACGACACCCGAAATCAGTTTGACGCGTTGAGGCAGGCTTATCAGCAGAACACGCTGGTGACGGTGCAGACAAAAGTCGCTTCCTACGAAAACCTGCTGATCCTTGATTTGCCTCATGACGAAACGGCTGAACTAGGAGCTGCGGTTAGCGTGCCAGTGCGCTTTCAGGAGTGGCTGGAGGTCAGGCCGGAGTATGGAACGTTGCCTCCAGCCAAGGTGGAAAACAAGGGGCAGTCCAGTACGGTCGCGCGTGGTCAGCAGACCTCATCTGATGCGGACTCTGGGACGCAACGCAAGGGTAGCGTTTTAAGCGGGGTGTTCAGGTGAAAGTTATATCGCTTATGGCGGTCCCAAATCAGTCGTTTACGGTAACCATAGACGGCGTTTTGTGGGCGTTATCAATCAAGGCTGCGCGAGGCACTATGGCGGCCGATGTTTCGCGTGATGGGGTGGTGCTAGCGCAGGGGCAGCGTATTGTTGCCGGCCATCCTATCTTGCCTTATCGATACCTGAGCCATCAAGGCAACTTCGCAATCCTTACCAGGGATGACGAGCTGCCATGGTGGGAGGAGTTTGGCAGTTCTCAGACGCTGGTGTATCTCACCCCTGAAGAGGTCGGAATCAATGATTGATCTTCGAGCCATCAGGATAGGGGTAGAGGTTTCTGGCCGCATGAACTATTACAACGCTGCCGACGGAATGCGATTGCGGGCGAGCGGCACGAAGTATGCCAATGCTACACAGAACGAGTGCAGCGTGACTATTTCTGGCCTGCGACGCGAGACGCGGGATTTTCTCCTGACTGAAACGAGCCCGTTCAATAAGAACCGGACGCCCAAGCGTTTGATTGTGGAGGTTGGTCGGGTGACGACTGGCTTATTCACCATCTACCAGGGCGACATTATTAGCGCTGAGCCCAGCAGCCCGCCTGACGTAGACATTGTACTGAAGTCCAAGACGGGTAACGCGGCCAACGGTGTGGTTGTATCCAAAAGCGCACAGGCACTCTCGAAACTGTCGGCCATCTCGGCGACGGTGGCAAAAGACATCGGCATGACGCTGGATTTCCAGGCGCTGGACAAGCTGATCTCCAACTACACCTACACAGGCGGGGCGCTGGGACAGGTGGCTCGTCTTGCACAGGCTGGAGGGGTTCGGGCGTTCGTTGATGACACCCGGCTGATTGTGCAGGACTTCGACAAGGCTACGCGTGGGCGAGTCAAGGTCCTGAACATGAACAGCGGAATGGTGGGTATCCCCAAGGCCACAGAAAAAGGAGTCGAAGTGCTGTACCTGATCGACGGAGAGTCGATGCTGGGCGGCATGCTTAGGCTGGAGAGCAAGTTTAATCGGTCGCTCAACGGCGACTACAAAATCGATCAACTCAAGTTCGACGTGGCCAGCCACGAAGATCCTTTTTTCTACCAAGCGACATGCAGCCGAGTGTGAGCCCAAACATCGACCCAGCAGATGACGGGAGCTTGTCAGGAGTCTTGCGCGCCTGGATCCGCTCTTTTGTGCGTGAGCATCTTGATGACATGCTGCCGTCGCAGGTTGTGTCCTATGACGACGCTACGAACCGCGCCGTCATCAAGCCTCTGATCATGATTGGCACAACAGAGGGGGCAAAGATATCCAGAGGGACTATTCCGAACATCCCGGTCTTCCGGTTCGGCGGCGGCGGGTTCTTCATCCGTTTCCCGATCAAGCCGGGAGATTTCGGCTGGCTGAAGGCCAACGACCGCGACGTGAGCCTGATGTTTCAGCGTGGGGGGCAGGAGGATTGGCCCAATACCGAGCGTCTCCATTCCTTCTCGGATGCCATGTTTTTCCCCGACACCATGAAGGATTGGTCTGTGGACGGCGAGAACGCCGACGCCCTGGTGCTTCAGTCTTTGGACGGTAGTGTGTGCGTATCCCTCCATGCCGGAGAGATTCGGATCAAGGCACCGCGCGCCAAGATCGAGATTCCAGAAACCGAGTGGGTCGGAAATATCGCGTTGCGCGGAAATATGACGACCGCTGGCGGGAACGTCTCCTTCTCCGGCGGCACGATCACCCACGACGGCAAGAACATTGGCAGCACCCATAACCATAGCGGTGTGCAGCCAGGTAGCGGCAACTCTGGAGGCCCAAATTGATTACGTTCATGACCGACGAGAACAATGATTTTGTCACTTTGCCTAACGGCAACCTTGCTATGGCTCGTGACATCGACGCAGTGGCCCAAGAGGCTAAGCATTTTGCTGCGTCGGCCCGAAACGAGATGATCCATGCATATAACCAGGGCATTCCGTTTTTGCGAGAGGCGTTCAGCAAGCAGCCCAATCTGGCACAGATCGAAGCTGCGTTGCGTCGGCGCATCTTAGAAACCCCGGATGTGACGGCCATCCTAAGCATGGATACGGCTATGGAGGGTGAAACCTTGCGATATACCGCGACCCTGAAAACCACATACGGCACGGTGATCATCAATGGCTAGCTACGAATTTATCACCAGTCGTGGGGTGGTCATCCCCGATACGGCATCAACTCGAGATCAGGTTATTGCGGAGTTCCGAGCGGTTTTCGGTGACAACATGCCGGTTGATCCAGCTACGCCGCAAGGGGCCTTGATTACCCGCATCACAGAAGAGAGGGATGCCATTGCCCGCAACAATGCCGAGCTGGCCAATCAGATCAACCCCAGCCTCTCTGGAGGCGTATTTCTTGACTCTCTGGTGGCGTTGACCGGCGGCCAGCGCCGCAGCAGCGTGAGGTCGTTGATTGTTGGGGCGGTCTTGGGAGGGGTGCCGGGCACCAACGTGCCGGCCGGTTCAATCGCCGAGACGGAGCAGGGCGAACAGTTCGAGTTGGTTTCCACGGTTGTTCTGAGTTCTGCCGGCGTCGCCACCGGCAATTTGCGCGCGCTTCAGGATGGCGAAATAGTCGTGCCCCCGGGCGGTTTGAACACGGTCGCGTCCAGTGTCTTGGGATGGGAAACAATCTCCAACCCGGACGCGGCTATTCCAGGCCGAGTGGAGGAGAACGACGTTCTCTTACGCCGGCGGCGTGCGCAGACTCTTGCATTACAGACAACATCGATCAACGAAGCGATCGTGTCACGGCTCTACAGCATTGAGGCCGTGAGCTCCTGCTACTACCTGGAAAACTATGCCGATGTCGACCAGGTGATCGATGGCATACCTCTGCGCAAGCACAGCATCTGGGCGTGTGTCGATGGCGGCACGGATCAGGAAGTCGCCCAGGCACTTTTCGAGACCAAGACTGTTGGTGGCGGTTACAACGGCGCGGTGAGCGTCCAAATCCCTGATCCAGTAAATGGCCGGCTGTACGAGGTCAAATTTGATCGGCCAGAAAATATTGTGCTGCTCATTCGGGTCACTGTGCGTGCCAGCCCACTAGACGTCCAGCAACTCGTGCCAGACTTGATCATGAACTATGTCAACGGCGACATCGAGGGAGACGTCAGTTTCGTTGTGGGCAGCGACGTTTCGACTTTCGAACTCGCCAGCGCCATCAATCAGCAGGAGCCGACCATCTTCGTCAAAAAGGTGGAACTGTCGGTGTTCGGCTCTGGCACCTGGTCGGCAGACACGATGGAGATTGCACCCAATCAGATCGCGCGCACGCAGCGCAGCTCAATCCAGGTGGTGATTGCATGAGCGGGACCCAGCAATTTGACTTCTCTGTCGACCTTATGCGGTCGATTCTCTGGCAGTACGAAGGTGCCCCGCGTGCCGTCGCTCTGGCGCGGCATGACCAAGCGTGGATTGACGGCCACCACTCGGACTTCTGGTGCAGCTGGCACCGGGACGTCTTTGATCTAGACACGGCCAACGAGTTCGGGCTTTCGATTTGGGCGAGAATCCTTGGCGTGTCTTTGGAAATAGGTGAGGCTCGGCGCGTTGATGGAGTTTTCGGATTTGGGGCCTACAGTCGAAATTTTGAAAACGGAAATTTCGGCAGAGCCAGTGATACTCAGGTTCAGCTTGACATGGAGTCCGCCCGCAAGCTGCTGAAGCTACGCTGGTTTCAACTGACTATGCGCCCAACGGTGCCAAACATCAACGCTGCACTCGAAATGGTGTTCGGACCTGGGGCTGCTTTCATCGTCGACCCATATGACATGACTTGGGTCACGTTCTTCTTCCTCAGTGCCCCAGATTACAAGCTCAGACGCTTGCTTGAGAACACAGACATACTGCCAAGACCATCAACAGTCGGTGCCAAATGGCAGGTTCAGGTCAGGCCGTCTTGGGGATTTGGGCCCAATCACCTCAACTTTGAAAACGGAAACTTTGGAGCATAAATGGCTACCAGAATCTATAAGACCCCTTTTGCTGCGACGGGCGACAAAGAATCTTTGGCGACTGCTGATCAACCGGACGGTAAGGTCAGTCTGCAGGCTGGCTGGACGCCCGATTACGAATTGCCCAATGACAACCCGGCTTACCGACCTGTAGGCAGGATGGAAATGAACGGGATTTTGTCAGAAATCACAGAATCTCTCGGGGAGGTCCAACAATACGGCTATGCGGTTTGGCGACAGATTGTTGGCGGATGGGCCAAGAATGCGCGTGTTTTTTATAACGGTGGTGTTTTTGTATCGTCGGTAGACGCAAATGAGACTGAACCGGGCGCTGCTGGATCAATGTGGATGTCTCTCTCTGATTCGTTTTTGCCCGTATCTCAATCTGCCCCAACAAGCCGTATTGGGTCGGCTGTCTACGTGTTAGACAGGCAAGATTTGTTGCAGTGGATGACCATCGGCGGATGGACGGGATATGCGTCACCCCGCGTCGGGGAGATCGAATTTGGATGGACTCCTGGAGTGTTGCCATGGCAGATTGCTGCCGAGGGAGGTGTGTACAGCAAAGCTGCATACCCGGCTCTCTATGCTCGATTCCAAGCGTCTGGACTTTTGGTGCCGGCTGCATCTTGGGTGGCCGGCGAATACAAGGCCTGCGACGTGAGTGGGACTCAGTTCCGTGTGCCCGATTTGCGCAATCAATTTTTGCGCATGACCGGAACTGACGCTGACACTGCAAATGCGAGAGTCATTGGCGGCAAGCAGGCTGATGCGTACAGAGAGCATAGCCATCGGCTTAAGGGTGGTACTTACCAGTTGACCGTTGGCAGCACTCACGCCTCGGCAACCTGGGGTTCCTCTGCCCCTCTGTTTGGCAATACATCGCCGGAGGGAGGATCAGAGACACGTCCGATTAATATCGCGCTGGCTCCACGCCTACACGTGTAGACGGGGAGCCAGTGACACGTTATTTGGCCTTGTCTCTGCACCACCAGTTGACAGAGATTGCAGGCCGGAAATCGACCCGATGCCGTCGATATCGACCAAGTTCTGGCTGACGTTGCGGTATGTCTTTGCGTAGCGAGTAGACGATGCCGGTTGCCCTGGCGGCAAGATGCTGGGGTTGTCTGCATATGCAGACCGGTCAAGGTGGGTATGCGATGCAATTGCACCATTTTGCCGACTAGCCAAGGTTCTCGCATTTGCAGTGGGACAGTCAGATATGTAGACGCGGGCACATAGACGTGTTGGCCCCTCTGGTTTCAGTTGATGTGCGCACCACCCGAGACGCGTCGAACGTAAAACCATGTGTGTTCTGGTATTCCGCACCAATCATGATCGATGAAAACTGTGTGCCGGCGCTGACGAATGCACCACCATATTCCGGACCTGCAATCGATGATGCCGCATATCGATACAGGTGGCCGGTGATGTTCTGCAGCGCGTCTTGCTGACGAGATCCAAGTGCCCGCGCATTTGCAGTGGCGCGGTCAGATCAGATGTGCAAGCGTGGGGCAAGAGCGAGGTTGGTGCCGCGAGTTTCAGATGATGTTCTGGCTACTCGGGAACTGTCAAAGGTGAACGAGTCGCCAAGTTTCTGCGCCGGCGCCGCAACAGACAGACCGTTGATGACTTGTGCTCCCTCGGTGTTCGTTGTGATGCTGAATACTCCCGATCCACCTGCGGCTATACCTGCGTGTTCTGTTGTTTGCGAAGGGCGACTGTTCAATCTGCCGGACATCTGTTGCAGTGCGTCCAATTGCTTGCTGCCGAGCGCCCGCGCATTTGCAGTGCAAATTATCTTTAACCTATTGCCCTTCGGGCAGGAGACCAAAATGAAGGTTTATCAAACTGATGAGAGCGGCGTGTTTCTGTACGCCCAAGATGCTGCCGTGCTGCCCTATGGGGCGGTGTTGTCTCCCCCGCCGCGCTGCGATGCTGGATTTGTTGCTGTCTGGGATCGGCACGGATCTATCGCTCGCACGTCACCAGATTTTGGCAGCGACAAAATCAATCTGTGGGAGATTGTCGAGGACCATCGCCGGGACACTCTGCACCTGGTCAATGATGGCCAGCAATATGTGATCGGCAGTGATACAGATGGGAATACGTATGATGGTCTGGGCGATGTGCCGGCTTGGCTGACGACGCAGCCGCGCCCGAGCGTGCTGCACTATTGGAGCGGCGGGGCATGGGTGCTAGATGAGCAGGCGCAACAAGATGCAGATGCTGCGGCCGAGCGAGTGTGGCGTGACGCTGAAATCCAACGCGTAACGCCGCTGCGCGATCGGCATCGGGATGAGGTCGAGCAGGGCATCGAGCCGACGCTGAGCGCCGCAGAATATGCAGCTTTGCTGATCTACATCCAGGCTCTGCGGGACTGGCCTGCTTCATCTGATTTCCCCGATGCGGCTGGACGCCCGGAAATTCCGGTTGGCATCGCTGCTCCGGCCTGAATAGCTGCCGATTGCCGCCTGCCAAGTGGGCTGCGGGCAAGTTTACGGGCAAGCTCCCAGCCGCGAGGGTGGTAGTAACGCAGCAGCATGCGGGTATCGTGATGGCCCGTGATTTTTGCCAATTCGTGCGAGCCAAACACCGTTGCCAGTCTGGAGGTTCCTTCATGTCGCAGGTCGTGAAACCGAAGATCTGCGAAGTAGTGGGGCTGCGGCCTGCGCCCGAGGGTCTTGCACAACACTTCGTACTGTCGTCTTGCTCGATCTCGGGCGCGGATGAAAGCCCGCGTGACTGAGCCTGGCCGCATGGTGAATATCGGGCCACGCATGGGGCGGCCTGAGAGCCATTGGCGCAACGCTTCACGCGCCAGAGGAGTGAGCGGCACATCTCTTGGCATGCCGTTCTTCGTGTCCCGTAGGCGTACGACGCCATGCAACAAGTCAACGTCCTGGCGCAGGATGCCAACGATCTCGGATCTTCGCATGCAAGTCTCGACAGCCAAGGTCAAGATCGTGGGCAATTCTGCAGATCTGGTGGCTCGCATGATCCACTCGATTTCGTGGCGTGGGCATTGCTCGGCAGGGATGCCACGGAGCTTGATCCGCTCGAATAATCGGCGGTCGCGGGCATCATCGACAGATGGCCTGCTGACGAGCTGGGCAGGATTCGCCAGCGTTGTGTAGCCCCATTCTTTGCGGGCGACAGTGTACAGATGGGAGAGTAACGCGAGACGGCGCACGACAGTGGCCGGCTTGCGTGTTTCCAGCCATTCGTCTCGCAAGCGTTTCAGGTCCGTGTGGCGGATGTTGGCAAGAGTGCGGCAGGAGAGGAATGTTGATTTCCAACAGCGGGCAATTGACGCCTCCTGCACGCCACCTTTTTTCAGCCTGGACACATCCTGCATGTATCTGTCCAGGGCATCAGCAAGAGTTGGGCAAGGCTTGCGACGGGGCTGGTTTTGACGGCGTGCGAAGAAATTCATTTTGTAATTCGACAGCAATGGAGGATTCGCGATTGTTGCATTTTTGAAATGCTCGGTTATGCGGCCCAGAGCCGGTTTTTTTACGCCCCTTCGGGGGCTTTTTTGTTTTTGGAGGCAGCCATGCCCCGAAGGACATCAATCATGCAGGACGATGCGATCCACGCACCGCTGGCAACGGGTTCTGCAGCGCTCATCTACGGGTGGACGCTGCAGGAGGTCGTGCTGATCTTGTGGGCGATTTACGTGATCGTGCTGATCACGATCAAGGTGCCGGACTTTGCTGCAGCGGTGGCGCGTATCCGTGCGTGCCTGGTGCGTCAGTGGGAAAAATTGAAAAGGTGGAAAGATGGACCTGAAAACTAAGGTGGCGGGCGGCGTCATGGCTGCAGCAGTCGCGCTGGTGGCGACGTGGGAAGGGCGGTCGCTGGTTGCGTACGTCGATCCTGTGGGCATTCCGACAATCTGCGAAGGATATACGCATGGGGTGCAGATAGGTGACGTGGCCACGCCGGCGCAGTGCGACGAGTTGACGCGACAGGAGGTCAGCCAGGCGCTGGCAGTCGTGGATGCGTCCGTCGCGGATATGCTGCCGGGCGGCACCAGGGTGGCCTTGGCCAGCTTCGTCTACAACGTGGGAGCAGGGGCTTACCAGCGGTCCACGCTGCTGCGCAAGCTGCGTGCAGGCGACATCGAGGGTGCATGCCGGGAGTTGCCGCGCTGGTCATATGCGGGCGGCAAAAAGCTGCGAGGCCTGGAGCGCAGGCGCAACGCGGAGATGCAGATATGTCTATCGGATCTGTCGTGATACCCGCATGGCTGCGATATGGGGCTGTCGCTCTGCTTGCCGCTGGTGCCGCCTGGACAGCCCAGGGCTGGCGCATGGATGCTGCGCTGGCAAAGCAACAGTCTGGATTTGATCAAGCCATGTCAGCGGCCAGCGCCGAAGCCCTGCAGCGTCAACACGAATTACAGGGCAAGCTGGACGCACAGCAGGAGCGATGGGCCCTGGCCGAGGCCGAACAATACAAGGAACTGAGAAATGCAGAAGTGGAGATTGAGCGCCTGCGCGCTGATATTGATGCTGGCCGGCAGCGGCTGCGCGTCCGTGCAACCTGCCCAGCCAGTGGAGCAACTGGAATGTCCGAGGCCGGCACCACCGCCAGCCTGGATCATGGAGCCACCGCCGAACTTGATCAAGCTGCTCGATCAGATTATTTCGCCCTCAGGGCAGGGATCGGGCGAGTGACGCAGCAACTGGCGGCCTGCCAGGCACGGCTGCGATAAGATAAATAAATTAGCTTTTTTTCTTGTTTTGATCCCCTTGCTTTTGAGCAGGGGTTCTATCGTCGCCCGTGTTATATCTATGATCGTGCCCACCATTAGTTTTTTGCTTTCCGTAATCAATTAATCCTGTGGAGTTGTCCCTGCGGTTGTTGCTGCCGATGGCATCTGAAAGGTTTTTTAGTAAATCAAAAATACCCATGTCTATTCCAGTGTGATTAGATTCTATCCATTCTAAATTAAAAACGAATTTATACATACCAATACATTAAGACAGGGCCGATCTCGATCTGTGCCGGGCGTCGGTGCGTGAGATGACCGTGGCAGAACAGCGGGATAAGCGACCAGATTGAACACTAAGCCAAATGCAGGTTTTCAGCGAAAAGCACATAGATGTCGCCGTCGTTTGAAACCCTGTATTTTTGCCGGCCAATTGTGTCCGCGAGGCCGGCGTACTGAACAATCCAACCGTGTATTTTGCTCCCTGGATTATCGATAATCAGATCCTCTCCGATAGGGATGTTGCGGATTTCAGCTTCGGTCATTTTGATGGTGTTCCGTTGCGACAGAGTTGGGGATTTACATCTTACTCAATGATTTCGGTGTCGCGTAGCGCGACCCATAACTTGATGCCAATGCCATCAGCAAGCCGGGTGGCTGCGTACAACGTAGGGCTGCTCCTGGCTCCGGTTTCAAGTGCTGATATGTATGACTGAGAGACGCCGGTCCTTCGCGCCAGGGCGGCACCCGTGAGGTGTTGGCGTTGACGCTCTTGTTTCAACCACTCTCCGAACCTCACGGACGCCTCCTGATCTAATTATTCGGCGGGCCAGTATAGGTTGACGTGAGAAGGGCGGTCGGCAACTGATCGTATCTGGCGCAGCACTTCTGTGACCAGCTCAGGAGAGAATTGGCCACCCGATACCTCATTCGCAATTGCAGCAGCGCCAAGCAAGCGCAGCCTGGCGGCGCAGACAGCATGCAGATCAGTTGTCGGCATATCTGATTTCATCGCTGCGGCAAGCCAGGCTGCATGCGCTGGGCTATCTAGGGTTCGGTCCTGCTCTGTGATGCGATCCATGATGCGTCCAAAGATTGCATCCGAGCACGCTTTCGCCTGGAGTGCAATCAATCATTTTGCCGATATCACAAGCGTTTTCCCAAGCGCGGCCAGTGCATCTGAGATCGTATCGATCTTGGTAGGGTGCTGCAGGTCAAGGATGCGAGTCACTTCTTGAGGGCGCACATCCATGGCCCTGGCCAGGTCTGCTTTGGAGATCCGGCGATCTAAAAATGCATTGAGCAGCAGCACCTTGGCCCAGGCTGATGCAGGCAACGCCACCAGTTCCTCGCCTTGCGCCAAGCCGGACGGCATTGGCACGGGACGCTTATCCTCGAAATAAAAATCCATGGCAGTCAGCAGCGCATCAGCAGCCATGAAACGGGCTTCCTCCAGCGTCTCCCCAGCGCTCAGCGCCTCCGGGATATCACGGAAGGAAACCATATAGCCAGTTGTGTCCGGCTCGATCCTTGCAGGGTAGTACATACATCCTCCATATGGGCAGCCCATAAATTACCGGGTAATTTTTACTGCCGTTTGAGGAGCGGTTCTGCGCGAGTGGGAAGCCCCTTTCGAGGCCTCCCCTTTTTACTTCAATCCCAATTGCTTGAGAATGTTCCGCCTCAGCCCTTCGCCTATCTCTTGGCTGCCGTGCCTTGGCAGGGTGGACTTCTTGCCGTTCAGTTCAACTTTCGTGTGGTTTGCACCTTCCTTGAAAGTCGCTCCCTGGGCTGCGAGCCACCGTTTGAACTCGCTTTGCTTCACCGCACCTCCTTTGTCTGTTGAACATGAAATAATTATCATCAAAAATGATTGTTAAGTCAACAAAAAAGATTATTGTCGGGCAATAAAAAAGCCAGCTCGTAATAGGCGGGCATCGAGATGTGAATTTCAGCTTGTCAGGTTAGAATTCTGGCAACTCAATCGTGCCACTTGAGCGTCAATGGGTTTGGGGGCATGGATGGGGGCAGGCTGGTTTTATGGCTTTTAAATTGGCTTGATAATCATATGGTTGAGACTTGATTTCGGTTCAAGTATCGCCTACCAGAATTTCTGCATCGGCCTGTCGATGCAAGCAAAAAGCCCGCACATTTCAAGAATGTGCGGGCTTTTTCAATTCCGTTTCTGATGCCACACCAGTGTGTGGGGTGGCCTGTCGATTGCAGCGTAGGTGTGTCATGCAAAAATTCTTTCCGATTTTTCTGCTCTGCCTTTCCAACCTGTTCATGACGATCGCCTGGTACGGGCATCTGAAATTTCCGCATAGCCCCCTGGTCAAGGTTATCCTGATCAGTTGGGCCGTGGCGCTGGTCGAATATTGCCTGGCTGTGCCGGCAAACCGTATCGGACATGCAGTCTACTCGGCAGCCGAACTGAAAACGATCCAGGAGGTGATCACCCTGGTCGTGTTTGCCGGTTTTTCGGTGCTGTACTTGAAAGAGGCGCTGACGCTCAATCACCTGGTCGGCTTTGCGCTGATCTGCGCGGGTGCGTTTTTCGTATTCAAGGGGCCGTTCTAGGATTTCCTGCGATACATGTGTGGTGCCAGCAGTGGCAGGGTGACGCCGCACAGGGGACCGATACCGGCTGCGAATAGCAGGGTGCCCCAGCCGACATCGCCGCCCAGGCTCCAGCCGAATCCCATCACGACCAGCTCGATACTGCCCCGAACCTGCCAGATGGGACGGCTGGTGCGGGCATGCAGGCCGGTCATCAGGCCGTCGCGCGGGCCGGGACCATATTGCGCGCCGATATAGAGCGCCGTGCCGATGGCCAGGATGATCATGCCGGTGGCAAAGACCAGAATCTGCAAAGGCAGTGTGCCGGGGACGGGCAGCAGGAAAAGACCGAGCTGGGCACTGGGGCCTACCAGCAGGGCATTGGCAATGGTGCCGATTCCGGGTTTCTGACGTAGCGGTATCCAGAGCAGCAGCACGGCCAGCCCAAGGATATTGTTGGCCAGACCGAAGGGGATGCCGGTGCGCAGTGCGATCCCTTGTGCCAGAACCTCCCAGGGGGGGATGCCCAGGGCAGCCTTGACCATCAGACTGATGCCGATACCGAAAAGAAAAAGCCCCAGCAGCAGGGAAAATGCCCTGCGCAGGGTATGTGCGACGGGTTGCATGGCGAGCGGTCGAGAATGTTGTAAGGCTTGGCAGCGATGACCGCCAGCGAGGCTATGAGCTACTGTGCCATAGCGCAGACAGCCAGGCAAGTGGCGGGTGCTGTCAAAACTGCCGATTGCCGCAATCCTGTCATGCCGCCAAGATTGAGCCTCGTTCAGTATCGAAATCGGGAGGCCGGATGCAGTGCATGAAAAGTAGGCAGTTTCATATCGCCCGGGCGCGCTGGGTCAGGATGGCGCGGGATGAAAGGCAGTCGCTCATGCGCCGGTGCGCCAGTCGGCGTCCTCGTCATGGCATGGACAAGATGCGCCTTGCCGGGCGTGTCGGGTCGGTGGTGGCAGGATGCATGATGCTGTCGGCCTGCGCGGGAGGCTGGCTGGAGACCGGACTGGATGATGATGTCGTGCCACTTGCCTGGCAAGCCCGGAGCGAGGCGCAGGGCTATGCCTTCGACTGGTCGTTGTCCGGTGACCGGGAGGTTGCACCACTGCAGGTATTCAGTGGTCAGGACAGCGTGTGGCTGCAGTTCCCCGAGGGCATGGCCGTGCCGGCGATCTTTGTCGCAGACGAGGCCGGGGAGCGTCCGGTGCCGCATGTTGTGCAATCACCTTATGTCGTGATTGCCGGTGATCATCGACGGCTGGTACTGCGAGGCGGCACGCTCAGGGCCGAGGCACAGGCTGCGCCGCGCTGAACTATAATCGTCCGATGTGCGCCGATCCCAGGCGCGTTAGCTTGGTATCCTTCATGAAATCGTCCGAAATACGTCAGAAATATCTGCAGTTCTTCCAGTCCAAGGGGCATACGTTGGTGCCGTCGGCATCGCTGGTGCCCGGCAATGATCCAACGCTGCTGTTCACCAACAGCGGCATGGTGCAGTTCAAAGACGTCTTCACCGGACGCGAGACCCGCCCCTACAAGCGCGCGACCTCGGCACAGCGCTGCGTGCGTGCGGGCGGCAAGCACAATGATCTCGAAAATGTTGGCTATACCGCACGGCACCATACCTTTTTCGAGATGCTGGGTAATTTCAGCTTCGGCGATTATTTCAAGCGCGATGCGATCCACTTTGCCTGGGAATTGCTGACCAAGGTGTACGGGTTGCCTCATGAAAAGCTGTGGATTACCGTCTATCACGAGGATGACGAGGCTTGGGGCATCTGGGCCAACGAAGTGGGCGTACCTGCCGAGCGCATCATTCGCATCGGTGACAACAAGGGGGCGCGCTATGCTTCCGACAACTTCTGGCAGATGGCCGATACCGGTCCCTGCGGCCCGTGCTCCGAGATTTTCTACGATCACGGCCCGGATGTCGCCGGTGGGCCTCCGGGATCGCCCGATGAGGATGGAGACCGCTATATCGAGATCTGGAATCTCGTGTTCATGCAGTTCGATCGTGATGCCGATGGCAATCTCACGCCACTGCCGCGTCCCTGCGTGGATACCGGGATGGGGCTCGAGCGGGTGTCGGCCGTGCTGCAGGGCGTGCATTCCAACTACGAGATCGACCTGTTCCAGCATCTGATTGCGGCAGCTGCCCGCGAGACCGGTGTCCAGGACCTTGGCAACAATTCGCTCAAGGTCATTGCCGACCATATCCGCGCCTGCTCGTTTCTGATCGTTGATGGCGTCATTCCCGGCAACGAAGGCCGGGGTTATGTGCTGCGCCGGATCATCCGCCGCGCACTGCGTCATGGCTACAAGCTGGGTCAGACCAGGCCGTTCTTCCACCGTCTGGTCGCAGACCTGGTTGGAGAAATGGGCGAAGCCTATCCCGAGCTGGCCGCGATGGCAGAGCGTGTCACCCAGGTCCTGCGCCAGGAAGAAGAACGCTTTGGCGAAACACTCGAGAACGGCATGCGCATCCTTGATGCAGCCCTTGAGGCGTTGCCAAAGGGCGAGCCTCTGGATGGCAGTACGCTGTTCACGCTGTACGATACTTATGGTTTCCCGGTCGATCTCACGGCCGACATTTGTCGCGAACGCCAGGTCGAGGTCGATCTCGATGGCTTTGATCGCAACATGGAAAAACAGCGCCAGCAGGCGCGTGCCGCAGGTAAGTTCAAGCTGGCCGAAGGTCTGTCGTATGCCGGTGTTGATACCGTGTTTCACGGCTACGATACGCTGCAGGCCGAAGGCAAGGTCACGGCGCTGTATGTTGGCGGAACGCAGGTCGATGAGGTGCAGGCCGGGCAGGATGCCGTGATCGTGCTCGACAACACGCCGTTCTACGCGGAGTCTGGTGGCCAGGTCGGGGATGCCGGTGTGTTCCAGTCAGGCACTGTCCAGTTCGATGTGGCCGATACCCACAAGATCCAGCCCCAGGTGTTCGGTCACCACGGGCATGTGGCGCGTGGCACGATCCGCGTGGGAGATACGCTTCAGGGCAATGTTGATGTGGCCCGTCGCTGGCGCATCATGCGGCACCATTCGGCAACCCATCTGCTGCACAAGGCGTTGCGCGAAACACTGGGCAGCCATGTGCAGCAGCGTGGTTCTCTGGTCGATCCCGACAAGACCCGCTTCGACTTTGCGCACGATGCGCCTGTCAGCGATGCCGACATCGCCGCCATCGAGGCGATCGTCAATCGCGAGGTCTTGCTGAACCAGCCTGTCGAGTCCCGTCTGCTGGCCTATGACGATGCGGTTGCCAGCGGTGCCATGGCCTTGTTCGGCGAAAAATATGGCGATGTGGTGCGTGTCGTGGATATCGGCTTCTCGCGCGAATTGTGCGGCGGGACTCATGTCAGTCGCACGGGCGATATCGGTCTCTTCAAGGTGGTGGCCGAGGGGGGCGTGGCTGCAGGTGTGCGCCGTATCGAGGCTATCGCCGGCGAAAGCGCGCTGGCCTGGGTACAGCAGCAGGAAAGCCTGCTGGAACGTGCCGCATCGGCACTCAAAGGGCCGGTTGCCGAGCTGCCGGCACGCATTCAGCAGACGCAGGAACATCTGCGCGCGCTTGAGAAGGAAGTCGAGCAACTGCGCAGCAAGCTGGCGGCCAATGCCGGCAATGAGCTGGCTGCACAGGCTGTCGATGTTCAGAGGGCCAAGGTGCTGGCAGCCAGCCTGGGGCAGGCCGATGCCAAGGTGCTGCGCGGCATGATCGATCAGCTCAAGGACAAGCTGCAATCTGCTGTGGTGCTGCTGGCTGCCGAAAGCGATGGCAAGATCAGCATTGCAGCAGGTGTGACCCAGGATCTGGTGGCGCGTGGCGTCAAGGCTGGCGAACTGGTGGCGCATGTGTCCGGCCAGCTTGGCGGCAAGGGGGGCGGACGTCCTGACATGGCCATGGGCGGTGGCACCGATATCGCTGCATTGCCTGCCGCTGTGGCGGGCGTGCAGGCCTGGGCTGCAGAGCGTCTCTCCAAATGACCAAGCAGGTCTTCCATGCCGAAGTCGAGGCAGTCGGGCTGAAATGCCCGCTGCCCATCCTGCGTGCCAAGAAGGCATTGGCGCAGATGGAAAGCGGGCAGGTGCTGCGGGTCAGCACCGATGATCCGGGTGCCATACGCGATTTCGAGGCATTCTGTCGCCAGACCGGCAATGCCCTGCTTGGGCAGGAACAGGCCGAAGGCCATTGTGTGCATTACGTGCAGCGTCGTTGAGGTCGTCCAGTGCGTGGCAAGCCCCGCCGTTATTAGCCCTTGAGTGATCCGTTTTTCCGCAGCATGATTGTGCTGCGTGAATTCATCAATGAAAAAGCCCCCGAGATCTGGATAGATCCAGTTTCGGGGGCTTTCTTGTTTGCAAGCTGCGGTGTGTCTGGCGCAGCTTGTGCAGCGTGGTGCTTACTTGGGTTTGAAGTCACCCGCGATGGCCTTGCTGAAGTCAGCCGGCTGCAGGTATTTGCGCAACGCCGAATTGACCTCGGAGGCCTTGAGTGCACGCAGGCGTTCATCGAGTCTGACGGCCCAGTTGAAATCACGGCCACGGTCAAGATAACCCAGCCAGAGGCCTGCGAGGGCAGCATCCTGGGCGTAGGAGAGGGCGCGGTAGTTGAGCAGGGCGGTGATGCCATCCGCTACTTCCTGGTCGCCGAATCCATCCTTGAGCACGCGTGCCAGTTCTTCATTGATGGCCTGTTCCAGCTTGGCACGGTTTTCGGGCGCGAAGATGGCGTAGACGCTCCAGCTGGATGAGGGTTCGAACGCCGATACGGTCAACTGACTGCGCACGTTGTACGATAATCCGTCCTGTTCGCGTACCCGATTCCAGAGACGTGAGGTTTCCGATGTGCCGAGCAGGAAATTGGCCAGGTACAGCGCCGGATAGTCGGGGTCCGTATCCTGCAGCTTCAAGGGCTGGATGGCCAGATAGAATGCGTTGGCCTTGTCCGGCGTATCGATGTCGAAAGTCTTGGCTGGAATGTCGCGATAGGGTGAGTCCAGGCGAACATAGGTCGGGGCTTTCCTCCAGGTGGACAGGCCCTGGCTCAGTGCCTGCTTGACGCTGTCCGGATCAAATTCCCCCACTGCGCTGAAGCTGATGTTGCCGGCACCATAGAAGCGTTCGTGAAAGGCTTCGAGTTGCTTGCGGTCCAGCGCCTGGTAGGCAGCCAGCATCTGTTCGAAGCTCGGCGTGTAGCGGATATCGTCCGGTTGCCATGGGTTGTCATAGCGTGCCAATGCCTGCTGGGCCAGCGCTGATGGCTCGGTCATGGCGTTCTGGATCGAGGCAATGGCCTGGCGCTTGTACTCCTCGATCTGGTCCGCCGGGAAGGTCGGGTTTTTGAGCACTTCGAAGGCAATGTCCATCAGTGCGGGCAGGTTGGCACCTGTCGTCGACATCGAGATGGTGAGTGTATTGCCTCCACCCGAGAAATACAGCTCGCCTTGCAAGGCGTTGACCTTGTCATGGATCTGCTGGCGGCTCAGGCTGCGGGTTCCGTTTGCCAGGAGTTCTGCTGTTGCGCTCGACGCCAGGCGCTGTCCGTCGAGCTGGGTGGCATCTGCAAAGCGCATGCGCAGGCGCGCTTCGACTCGTTCACCACGTGCCTCCTTGGGCAGCAGCGCGAGTTCGACGGCTCCACTGGGCAATTCCAGTGTGCTGCGCTGGGTCAGGGCCTCGATGTTGGCAGGCGAGGGATCGAATGCGCCGACCTGACGGAAGTCCGGGTCGCCGCGGTAGTCTTTGAGCGTTGCGGCGAGATCGACGGGTGTGGGAGCGGGAGCCCGCAGCGGCTTTTCCGTCGGGATATAGCGTCCGGCAGTGCGGTTACTAGGTACCAGAAACTCAGTGGCTGCACGCTGTACCTGTTCCAGCGTGGCATCGCGTATGCGGTCGCGCTGCAGGAACAGCAGGCGCCAGTCACCGGCGGCAATCGCTTCGGAAAGGGCGACGCCAACCGACTCTGCATCGCTGTAGAGCTGTTGCCACTGCGACATCCACTGGTTGCGGGCACGGTCGAGTTCTTCTTGTGTGAAGGGATGCCTGGTCAGCGTATCTTCCAGTGTGGACACGACCGTATCCAGGGCTAGCTCGACATCCTGGCCCTGTTCGAGTTGGGCACCGAACATGAGTTGGCCGGGCTGGTTGCGATCCATGGCAAAACCGAAGACCGAGGCAGCCTGTCCTGTGGGAATCAATGCCTGATAAAGGCGACCCGAGGGCGTGTCGGCCAGAATCAGGGTTGCAAGGTCCAGATAGGACATGTCCGGATGTGCGGCGGCAGGTGCATGATAGAGCGCAGCGACCAGCGGAATGCCGCCCTGGCGGCGCAGCGTGACCATGCGTTCGCCGTCCTGAACGGGCTCGACAGTGTATTCTGCAGGCAGCGTGCGCGCCGGACGGGCCAGCTTACCGAAGATGCGGGCGATGTCAGCCAGTGTGGTGACTGGATCAAATTTGCCACTGACTGTCAGGACCGCATTGTCGGGTTGGTAGTATTGGTGGTAGAAGGCACGCAACTGGTCGATGTCGACATTCTCGACATCGGAGCGGGAGCCGATGGTGCTCTTGCCATAGTTGTGCCACTGGTACGAGACGGCCTGCATCTTCTGCATCAGGACTCGGAAGGGATTGTTCTCACCGCTTTCCATTTCGTTGCGCACGACCGTCATTTCAGAGTCGAGGTCTTCGCGCAGGATCAGCGAGTTCACCATGGCATCGGCCTGCCAGCCCAGGTACCACTCCAGCGTATCGGGATTGGCGGAAAAACTGGCGAAATAATTGGTGCGGTCGACACTGGTCGAGCCATTGGCCTGCAGGCCGCGGCGGGAGAACTCACCCAGCGCGTTGCGGGTGGTTTCCGTGCCCTTGAACAGCATGTGTTCTAGCAGGTGGGCCATGCCGGTCTCACCACGTCCTTCGTGGCGGGAACCCACCAGATAGGTCATGTTGACGGTGGTGGTGGGCTTGGAGGCATCGGGTGCCAGCAGCACGGTCAGGCCGTTATCGAGTCGGTACTCAGTGATGCCTTCAATAGAGGGGCCCTGCTGTACCCCAGGTGGCAACGGGGTGGTTGATGCCGCCTGAGTGGCCTGTTGCTGCTGAGCATCGCTGCCCTGGGCATCGGGTGCGGCACCGGAAGCCCAGGCTGCGGGTTGCACGACACCCAGCGAAGCGGTCAGCGCCAGCACCAGTGCCAGAGACCGGAAAGAGTGGAGGGAATGCATCCGGGTAAGGGGGCTGGTGCGTGGGCGGCTCATCGTGTCAGGGCGCTTTGGTGTCGTTATCGGGTTGGGGCATTTCGATCTTGACTTCCAGAACCTCAAGAGTGTCCTGACGGTCGAGCTGTACGGTGATGTCCTTGGGATCGATCTTGACGTACTTGGAAATGACTTCGACCAGCTCACGCTGGAGTTGCGGCAGGTAGTCGGGCGAAGCGCCCCGACCCGAGCGTTCGTGGGCCAGAATGATCTGCAGGCGTTCCTTGGCAACGCTGGCAGTCGGCTTTTTCTGGCCCATCAGGAAGGAAAAGAAAGACATGGGTTTACTTGCCTCCGAAAAGACGCTTGATCAGCCCGGGTTTTTCGTAGGAGGTGAACCGCAGGGGACGGTCTTCACCCAGATAGCGGGCAACGATATCGTCGTAGGCCTGGGCCACGTCGCTCTCCTTGAGATGAATGGCGGGAATCCCCTGGTTGGATGCCTGCAGGACATCCTCGGATTCCGGGGTGACGCCGATCAGCTTGATGCGCAGGATGTCCTCGACATCCTGGATCGAGAGCATTTCGCCCTCTGACACGCGCTTGGGGTTGTAGCGTGTGAGTAGCAGGAATTCCTTGACAGGATCCTCGCCTTTTTCGGCGCGGCGCGACTTGGAGGAGAGAATCCCCAGGATGCGGTCGGAATCCCGTACCGAAGATACTTCGGGGTTGGTCACGACCAAGGCGTCATCGGCAAAATAGGCAGCCATCAGGGCACCGGTCTCGATGCCGGCGGGCGAATCGCAGACAATGTAGTCAAAGCCCATGCCTTTGAGATCTTCAAGCACCTTGGCGACGCCTTCACGGGTCAAGGCATCCTTGTCCCGCGTCTGCGAGGCAGGCAGGATATAGAGGTTCTCGAGTTGCTTGTCGCGGATCAGGGCCTGGTTGAGCGTGGCTTCGCCCTGGATGACATTGACGAAGTCATATACCACCCGGCGCTCGCAGCCCATGATGAGATCAAGGTTGCGCAGCCCGACGTCGAAGTCGATCACGGCAGTCTTGTGCCCGCGCATGGCCAGACCGGCCGAGAAACTGGCGCTGGTGGTGGTTTTGCCTACGCCACCCTTGCCGGAGGTCACCACAATGATACGTGTCATGACGGAGAAATCCTTTTTGATGTTTTGGCGCAATGCCGCATCACAGTGCGCAACCCATGATTCTATGCGGGATTGCCAGGATATAGGATTGCTTGCCTTGATTTATTGAAAGATTATGTGTTTAGTGCCGTGATCTGCAAGTGTTCGCCATCGAGCTGGATCAACGCAGCCCGTTGGTGTACATCCGGTTCGAGTGCGTTTTCGACGACCCGATAGACGCCGGCGATCGCCACCAGCTCCGGCTCCAGGCAGGTCGTGAAAATTCGTGCGCCGGGATTGCCGCGCGCCCCGGCCATGGCCTTGCCACGCAAGGGACCATAGACATGGATATTGCCGTCGGCAATCACCTCGGCACCCTGGCTGACCATGCCGACGACGATCAGGTCGCCATTGCGTGCATAGATACGCTGGCCCGAACGCAATGGTCGGTTGATCACCAGTGTGTCGGCGGAAAGCGGCGCGTCTGTTGCCGGTTGTTCACCAGTCGTGGCTGCGGCCACATCGGGCGTGGGTATGGTGTTGGCTGCAGCCTGTTTTTTTTGCATCGCCTGCTTGGTCTGTGCCGATTCGGCATGGGCAGGCACAGCCTGGACCCGGTCGGCCTTTTCCTTGGCCACCGGGGCGCGGGCAGGGCGCTCTGCCGCCGTATCGACGGCGGTCAGGCCGGCTGCCTGGGCGTCGTCGAGCAAGGCACCCTCTGCCAGCACACCAATGACCGGCAATTGTTGCCGGCGCAGCAGCTCAAGCAACCAGGGCCAGTCCGGAGACTGTTGCAGTTGTCGGGCGTCGATCACGATCGGCTCCTGGCGGAACAGACTGCCGGCATGGTCCATGCGCTGCGTCAGCTCGGCTTCAATTTCGGCCGGCTCGTGGGTGTGCAGTACCAGCCTGAGGGCGTAGAGCGTGGCGCTCTTGAAGTCGAGTGCCGGTGTCGGGCGGGAAGGTGCGCTCATGCCTGCTTGCCCCACGAATCCTTGAGTGTGGTCGTGCGGTTCAGCACCAGTTTTTCGGGCGTGCTGTCGCGGCTGTCTGCAGCAAAATAGCCCAGCCGTTCGAATTGCCAGTGGCTGTCTTGCTGCGCGTCCAGCGAAGGCTCGACCCAGCCCTGGACAGTGCGGATCGAATCAGGATTGATGTGGGCCAGGAAGTCCAGATCGCCGCTGTCGGGATGCGGGTGCGTGAACAAGCGGTCGTACAGCCGGATTTCGGCTGGCTGGGCATGCGCCTGGCTGATCCAGGTGATGGCACCCTTGACCTTCACGCTGTCGGCACCTGGGGTGCCGCTGCGGGTGTCGGGCAGGTATTCGGCCTGGACTTCGACGACGTTGCCGTGCGCGTCCTTGGTGAAGCCGGTGCAGCGGATGACGTAGGCATATTTCAGGCGCACCATGTTGCCGGGGAAGAGGCGGAAGAATTTTTTCGGCGCTTCTTCACGGAAATCGTCGCGTTCGATCCAGAGCATACGCCCGAAAGGAAACTCGCGCGTACCGGCATCATGATCATGCGGGTTGCGCGGTGCGTGGCAGGTTTCGTGCTGCCCTTCGGGGTAGTTGGTGATGACCAGGCGGATCGGATCGAGAATGGCGACGGCGCGGGCAGCGACCGGGTCGAGGTCGTCGCGCAGCGCCTGCTCCAGCACGCTGTAGTCGATGCGGGAGTCGGACTTGCTGACGCCCAGGCGATCGCAGAACAGCCGGATGGCGGTTGGTGTATAGCCGCGACGGCGCAGTCCGGCCAGCGTCGGCATGCGTGGATCATCCCAGCCGCTGACATGGCTTTCCGTGACCAGTTGACGCAGCTTGCGCTTGCTGGTGACGACATAGCTCAGGTTCATGCGGGCGAATTCGTACTGGTGAGGCAGAGGCTCGGACAGGCAGCCCAGTTCGGCCAGACGGGCCATCAGCCAGTCGTAGAAGGGGCGCTGGTCTTCGAATTCCAGTGTGCAGATGCTGTGCGTGATGCCTTCAAGCGCATCCTCGATGGGATGGGCATAGGTATACATCGGGTAGATCGGCCAGGCATCGCCGCTGCGATGGTGATGGGCATGGCGAATACGGTAGATGACCGGATCGCGCAGGTTGATGTTGGGCGAGGCCATGTCGATCCGGGCACGCAGCGCCATGCTGCCGTCGGGATGTTTGCCGGCGCGCATTTCCCTGAACAGGGCCAGTGATTCGGCCTCCGGCCTGTTGCGCCACGGAGAGTCCGTGCCAGGTTCGGTCAGGGTGCCGCGCATGGCCCGCATCTCATCGGGGCTTTGCTGGTCGATATAGGCGTGGCCTGCCTCGATCAGTGCCTCGGCGAACTGATACATGTATTCGAAATAATCACTGGCGTAGAACAGGCAGGAGCGATTTTGGTCGTCGTGCCAGTCGAAACCGAGCCAGCGCACGGCATCGATGATCGAATCGACGTATTCCTGGTCTTCCTTTTCGGGATTGGTGTCGTCAAAGCGCAGGTGGCAGGTGCCGCCGTAGTCACGCGCCAGCCCGAAATTCAGGCAGATGCTCTTGGCGTGTCCCAGGTGCAGGTAACCGTTGGGTTCGGGCGGAAAGCGTGTGCGGATGCGCGCGTTATCCAGCGGCGCACCGGCCTGTTCGGATGCAGGGCCGGGACGGCCGGACCAGCGTTTGCCGCTGAAGCGCTGTGCGGCCAGATCGGCTTCGATGATCTGGCGCAGGAAATTGGTGGCGACGGGGGCCGCTGAATCAGGATGCTCGGTGGTCATGCTCGGAATCGGGTTTGTGAAAACAGGAATGCGCAAAGTATCAATTTTGCCATGTATGGCTCTACACTACCTCATTATGGACATTTCCTCCCTATCTGTGGCGCATGCGCAATTCGGTGTGAGTGCGCTGGCCTTTTTCCTGTTTCCGGTCCTGGCTGTTGCCCTGGCCTGGTTTCTGGCGTTTCTGCGCTGGCAGGAGTACAGAGGGGGGAACCAGGGCTGGATGTCTGTCTACCTGTTCTGGGCTCGGGTTTTCTCCATCGTGCTGGTGCTGGCCGTGCTGACGGCGCTGCCGCTGTTGCTTCAGTTTGGCGTGACCTGGCCAGGGCTGATGCCGCGTGTTGGCAGTATTGCCAGCCCCCTGTTGGCGGCTGGCCTGGTAGGATTGCTGCTTCTCAAGTTCTGTGGCTTGCGCGTTATGCTGCACCGGCGCGAGCTGGTGTCGCCGCGCCTGCATCTGCTGTCGGTGATCTGGGTGGCCTTGTGCCTGACCCTGTTGCTGTTTTGCCTGGTGGTCTATCAGGCCTGGACGCATGCCCCGGTGGGTGTCACGCTGGTTGATGGCCGTTATCGGGTCGACGACTGGCGGCAGATTCTGTTAAATCCCCTGCTTGCGGTGTATCTGCCCTGGCTTGTGCTGGCTGCGCTGGCGGCACTGTCTTTCCTGGTCATGGCTGTCCTGTCGCTCAAGATGCAGCGCAAGCCGCAGGATGACGGTCTGCATCTGGTGTTTCGCAGTGCCGTGGTGTTGACCCTGGTCTCGACCACGCTCTTGCTGCCTGTCAGTCTGTTTGCCGGCACGCAATTGCAACAATGGCAACCGGCCAAGGCTGCAGCCGTGGCTGGCTACTGGAAGACGGGTACCGAACCTCGTGTCGCCCTGTTGGCCTGGCCCAACCAGGAGGCATTGCAGAATGATTTTGCCTGGGTCGCCAATGGAGGCGGTGGATACTGGCTCAAGAAACAGCCGGACGGTACGGTCGAAGGGCTGGACAAGTATGGCGGCATGCTACCTCCGGTTGCACTGGTGTTCTGGAGTGCCCGTGTGCTGTTGGTATTGCTGATCGTCATGCCATTGATCGCCTGGCGGGTATGGGCGGTAGGGGGCTGGCGTCGCTTTGATGTGGCCCGGCTGACGCCGGCACGCCTGAAAATGTTGCGTCATGCAGGCTGGCTGGGGCTGGCCGCGCTCGCAGCTGGCCTGCTCGTGATGGAAGCGGGCAAGCTGCCCTATGCCGTGCAAGGCACTGTCACCTACTTTGAGTTGCTGGAGGGAGGGCTGTACGAGTCCGGCGATCTGGGCATGTTGTTGTGCTTTGTCGTGCTGGCGATCAGTGCCTGGTGGTTTTTCTATATCTGGCTGCGTCGGGCAGCCGTGCAGCATATCGACGTGTTCGAACCTGCCCCCATGCTGGTTGTGCCGCAGCCAGTGACCGACACGGCCCTTTCCGAACCAGATGAGACTGAGGTGTTCGAACCTGATGCAAGTGTTGCCACGACCGTTGCTGACGAGACCGCAGGCGGGCAGTCTGGCACAGATGTTGGGGCCGACAGGAGTCAAGCATGAATTTTGCTGTACTGGCAGCTTCGCTAGGCATGGATGTCTCGGATCCGGCATTCTGGATGCCGTTGCTGCTGTTCGCTGTCTGGGCGGTGATTTTCCTGGCAGGCGTCATTCAGGGGGGGCTGGAGCTTGGTATGGGTGTTCTGCTGCTGGCTTCTTCCGTACGGGCTCAGTTCCAGATTCTTGATGTGCTCAAACAGTGGCGCTATGCCTTTCTGGCCTGGCTAGCCATTGGCATGCTGCTGGCCGCCCTTGCATTCCCCACTGCGTGGGGGGCTTTGCTGGTGCCACTCAAAATGCCCCTGTTGCTGGTGCTGGGTGGCATGACTTTGCGCCAACTGGCACTGGAACGCTGGCTGCGCGTCGATACGGGACGCCAGTTGTTCTGGAGTCGCGTGGTGGGAGCAGGTGCCCTGCTGGCGATTCTGGGGCAGGGCATGGCCGTTGGACTGTTCGCCGTGCAGTTCGAGCAGTCCTGGGCGGCATGGTGGGTGGTGGCGTTCATGAGCGCCGGGCTGGTGGCCACTTACTGTGCACTGGCCATGACCTGGCTTACCCAGGGTGTACAGGGGCTGTTGCAGCGACGGATCGCACGCTGGGCAAGGATACTGCTGCGCTGGAGCGTGGCAGGGGTCGTGGCGGTGTCGATGGCGCTGGCGATTGACAATCCCGGCGTATTGTTTCGCTGGGGGGAGGGAGGGGCGTTGCTCACCGCGCTGGTCTTCTGGGGCTGTCTGCTGCTGGCGGTCATCCTGCTGGAGATGCTGCTGCGACGCGTCAGCCGGCTGCCGGCACGCTGGAAACGTCTGCCTTTCTTGCTGGAAACTGCATGGATCGTGGCAGTGCTGGGCGGGCTTTTCTACAGTGTGTTTCCCTATCTCGTACTGGATGAAATCACACTTTGGGATGCCGCAGCCGATGTTGATGCTTTGCGCAGCATTGCCGGTATTGGTATGGTCGGTATTATCCTTGCGGGTATCGTTTATGTTGTGCGCTGGCTGGACCAGTTGCGTCGAAACGGCGCAGCGACCCGGGCAGCCGATCGGGATCAGGCTTAAAATGCCAGCTTTCCCATGAGTGAGCCTTCTCAGCCAGGCCGTATGCGTCATGCCTAGTCAGCAAGCCCAGAAAATCCTGCAGCGGGTTTTCGGGTACGAATCCTTCCGAGGCAACCAGCAGGCCATTGTCGACCAGGTCGTCGGCGGTGGCGATGCACTGGTGCTGATGCCGACGGGCGGCGGCAAGTCTCTTTGCTACCAGATTCCGGCGCTGGTGCGCGAGGGCACTGGCGTGGTGGTTTCCCCGCTGATCGCGCTGATGCAGGATCAGGTGGATGCCTTGCTGGAATTGGGTGTGCGGGCGGCTTTCCTCAATTCCACCCAGGATTGGCAGCAAGCCAGAGAGGTCGAGCGCGCATTCCTGGCGGGTGAGCTCGACCTGCTCTATGTGGCACCGGAACGTCTGTTGACCGACCGTTGCATGCAGCTGCTGGAGCGGGGGCGCATCGCCCTGTTTGCGATTGATGAGGCGCATTGCGTATCCCAATGGGGGCATGATTTCCGGCCGGAGTACCTTGGTCTGTCCTGTCTGCATGAGCGCTGGCCGGAGGTGCCGCGCATTGCGCTGACGGCCACGGCAACCGCTGAAACCCGTGGCGAGATCGTGCAGCGACTGGCGCTCGATGAAGCCCAGCACTTCGTGTCGAGTTTCGATCGGCCCAATATCCGCTATCGCATCGTCGAGAAAAACGATGTCCGGCGCCAGTTGCTCAAGCTGATTCAGGAAGAGCATTCCGGCGATGCGGGCATCGTGTATTGTCTCTCGCGTGCCCGCGTCGAGGATACGGCAGCTTTTCTCTGCACGCAGGGTATTCGTGCGCTTCCCTATCATGCCGGCCTGAGTGCAGCGGTGCGGTCGGATCATCAGTCCCGTTTCCTGCGTGAAGATGGCGTGGTCATGGTGGCGACGATTGCCTTCGGGATGGGGATCGACAAGCCGGATGTACGCTTCGTAGCCCATATCGACATGCCCAAGTCTGTCGAAGGCTATTACCAGGAAACCGGGCGGGCGGGGCGTGATGGCCTGCCGGCGACGGCCTGGCTGGCCTATGGGCTGCAGGACGTGGTCCAGCAGCGCCGCATGATCGATGAGTCTCCTGGCGATGAGGTGTTTCGGCGGCGGCAGGCTGCGCAATTGGAAGCGATGCTGGGGCTGTGCGAAACCGTCGAGTGCCGACGTACCCGGCTGTTGGCGTATTTTGGCCAGTCGGCAGGTGCCTGCGGCAATTGCGATACGTGCCTGGAGCCTCCTCAGTCGTGGGACGGTACCGTGGCTGCACAGAAAGTGTTGTCCGCCGTGTACCGGTTGTGGCGCGAGCGTGGCCAGCGTTTTGGAGCAGGGCATATCGTCGATATCCTGCGTGGCAAGCAGACCGAGCGTGTCAGCCAGTATGGGCATGACACGCTCAGCGTGTTTGGTGTTGGAAGCGATCTGTCGGAACAGGCCTGGCGTGGGGTATTACGGCAGTTGCTGGCCCAGGGGTTGCTGACAGTCGATCATGAGGGCTACGGCACGCTGGCGCTGACCGAGGCCAGTCGCGCCGTACTAAAGGGCGAGCGCACGTTGATGCTGCGCCGCGAGTCGGAGCGTGCTGCCCGTAAGTCTGCCGCGCGCGAGAGCAAGCCTGCTGCGGTGCAATTGCCACCCGAAGCGCAGGGACTGTTCGAACAGTTGCGGCGCTGGCGCGGCGAAGTGGCCCGCAATAACGGCGTGCCTGCCTATGTCATTTTCCATGATGCCACGTTGCGGGAAATTGCCCTGCAGCGACCGGAAAGTATCGATGATCTCGGTTTGGTCAGTGGCGTCGGGGCGCGCAAGCTCGAGGCCTATGGAGACGATATCCTGACAGTGCTCGAAGAGGCGGCTTCGGAAGCCTGAACTGGCAGGTGCAAATCAGGCAGTTTGCCCGGCGCGTTGCCACAGCAGTTCAAGATAGCTGTCATTGTCCAGTGGCGTGCCCAGGCGCTGGGCTTCCCAGACAACCTGCCCCAGGCATTCCATGATTTCATGTGCGGCCTGGTGCTGGTCGTAGCGGGCTGCCAGCGCATCGTGCGCGGCCCGGATGCCAGGAGGATGGTCTACCTGGACCTGTTCGGAGATGGCGAGGTGCATCGAGAGGTGCAGGTACGGATTGGTGCGCCCAGCCTCGACCGGATATTCGGCCTCGACGGCATCGGGACGCTCCAAGTCTGCATGGTACTCGGGGTGCTGCAGTATCCATCCCAGAGCCATGTCTTCAAGCGGTGTCAGCAGTTCGCGTGCCTTGTGCTTGCGCCAGGTTTCGATGAAAAACTGGCGGACTTGTTCGCGGGATGGATTGAACATGGTGGCAGAAGGGATCAACGTATAGGTAGGGCGTACATCAGGCCGCCATCATACCACTGGCGATTCAGGCCCCGGGGAATCTGCAGAGGACTGTTCTCGCCGACATTGCGGGCATAGCTCTCCCCATAGTTGCCGACCTGCTTGACGATGTTGTAGGCCCATTTTTCGTCGAGGCCGAGGTTCTTGCCGGCCCCCGGCGTGACGCCCAGAATACGCTGTACGTTCGGATTCTCGCTCTTGATCTGTTCATCGACGTTGGCCTGGGAAATACCGTATTCCTCGGCCTCAAGCATGGCGTAGAAAGTCCATTTGACGATATTCAGCCAGGCATCGTCACCTTGCCTTACGAATGGGCCCAGCGGCTCCTTGGAAATGATTTCGGGAAGGACCAGATAGTCATCAGGATTGGACAGCCGGGAAATGCGGATCGAGGCCAGCCCGGATGCATCGGTGCTGAAAACATCGCAGCGGCCTGCCGCGAAGGCGTTGACCACTTCATTGAACTGGTCGAAGACGACCGGGGTGTACTGGATATTGTGGCCACGGGCCCAGTCGGCCAGGGTATTCTCGTTGGAGGTGCCGGTCTGCAGGCAGATGGTGGCACCGTTCAAGTCGAGAGCACTGTCGACATCCAGGCTGCGGGGCACCAGAAAGCCCTGTCCGTCATAGAAGTTGATGCCGGCACCGATAATGCCGAGCGCGGTATCGCGTTGCTGGGTCACGGTGGTGTTGCGGGTCAGCACGTCGACCTCTCCGGACTGCAGTGCGGTGAAGCGCTGCTGGGCATTGAGCGGTACAGCCTTGAAACGGGTCGAGTCGCCGAAGACGGCAGCGGCGATGGCCTTGCACAGGTCGATGTCCAGGCCGCGCCATTCGCCTTTGTCGTCGGGCGCGGAAAAACCGGCGAAACCGGTTGTCGTGCCGCATTGCACGACACCACGTGCCTTGACCGTATCCAGCGTCGAGGCCTGGGCGGCGGCCAGCGGGCCGAGTGTCAGCAGTGTGGCGGCAATAAGGGCGGGAATACGCATCCTGGATCTCCAGTGGTCATTTAATAGGTGAAACTTAACATGGAACTTAACCGGCCATGTTAGTGACCACGGGCCGCGACTGGATGAACAGCATCAGTCTTGGAATAAATTTATTTCTTCGTATTATTAGTTATGATATATCATTCTATTTTTTACTGGAGCGATCATGAAAGTACTGGCATCTCTCAAGAATGCGAAGACCCGTCACCGCGACTGCCAGGTCGTGCGCCGGCGTGGCAAGATCTATGTCATCTGCAAGAGCCAGCCGCGTTTTAAGGCGCGCCAGGGGTAATCACTCACAGTCCGTTGCATCTCTTGGAGGCTTCTTTCGTTAAAAACAGGGTGGCTTCAACCTGCGCTGCATGAGATAATGGTAAATTGCTTGCAGTTCAACGTGTTTAATGTCTGATGCGTTCAGGAGTGAAGATGAGTACGGACAGAATAGAATTGAAAGATATCGGCCTGAAGGTCACCTTCCCGCGCCTGAAGATCCTCGACGTGTTTCGCAACAGCGAACAGCGCCACCTGAGTGCAGAAGATGTCTATCGCCTGCTGATGAATGATGGCGTCGAGATCGGTCTGGCCACGGTCTATCGCGTGCTGACACAGTTCGAGCAGGTTGATCTGCTCAAGCGTAGCCAACTGGGCAGCAGCAAGGCCGTGTACGAGCTCAACGATGGCGAGCGCAATCACGGTCATATTGTCTGCACGCAAAGCGGCGATGTGACCGAGTTCTACGATCCCCAGATCGAAAAGCGCCTGCAGAAGATCTGCGAAGAGCGTGGTTTCACGTTGTCGGAACACACCATCACGGTCTTTGCCACTCCCAAGGCCTGATGTCCGGGCGTGCCGTGAGGCATGCCATCCGATATGCTGCAGACAGCCACGGTTTCCTCTCGAGGGGCCGTGGCTTTCTTTTTCAGATTGGGAACGGTGAGTCAGACAGTTGCAGGGCGCAGTCCTGAAATGCGCTTCAGCGCGGCCGTCGGCTTGCCAGGATGATGCCGGCAAAGATCGCACCGATGCCAAAGACCTGGTAAAGATGCAGGTGTTCACCCAGGAACAGCACGGAAAGCATGGCACCAAAGGCCGGCATCAGATGAATGAACAGCCCGGCACGGGCAGCGCCGGCACGATCTACCCCCAGGTTGTACAGCAGGTAGGCAAGCACTGAAGGAAAAATGCCGACATAGGCGAATGCAGCGGCGACCTCGCCATCGAAATGCCGTATGGTCTGCCCGGACAGGTATTCCCATGCGAATAGCGGAAGCAGCAGAATGACGCCGATCAGGATCTGCATGCCCATCAGGCCGATGCGATCGATATCAGCCGGGATGCGCCTGAGCCAGAGCGTGTAGAGCGCCCAGCACACCATGGCGCTGAAAATGATCAAATCCCCCTGGCTGAAACTCAGGCTGGACAGGCGTTGCCATTGTCCCTGGGAAACAATGATCAGGACGCCCGAGAATGATGTCAGCAGTGCGATCCCCTGGCGCAGGCTCAGGTGCTGGTGATAGAACAGGGCACCGAACAGCACGATCAGGATCGGGATGAATGAGTTGAGCAGCAGCGCATTGGTGGCCGTGGTTGTGGTCAGCCCGGTATAGATCAGTGTGTTGAAGGCACCGACACCGATGGCCGAGATCAGTAGCAGTTGCCAGCGGATGTTCAGATAGCGCAGTCGGTCGCGGCGCATGGTTTGCCAGGCAAAAGGCAGAATGCAGAGCAAGGCGATGAGCCAGCGCCCGAACGACAGTGTGAGTGGGGGGATGACGCCGTTGACGGCACGCCCCACGACAAAATTGCCTGCCCAGAACATGGGCGGCAGGATCAGGATCAGCAGGTTTGCCAGACCGCCTCGGGACGAAAGGGGGGATGAGTCGGAGGCGGTAGGCATGACAGGTAGGGGGAAGGCGTTATCCGCGAACGTTGATGATCCTCATGCCCTGGGCCTTGCCTTCGGTGTCGCTGACCTGGATGGTGACGCGGCCGGGGCGGAACCCTTCGGGCAAGGGGGAGAGCCCGTGGACATGCTCGTATTGACCGAATGATACATCGACAGGTTCGAGCATGAGTGTTTCGCTGCGACCCGAGGGGTATACGCCAGCGACGGACAGGGTGAGCTTGCCCGAGAATGGCGTATCCAGATTGCTGTCATTGGTCAGCAGTACATGGTAGTACAGGCCTTGGTCCTGGCGCAGGAATCGGCCAGCCCTGACGCCGACGGGGCTGCTGCGCGGATCGGCTGGCATGGCTTCCAGGAACAGGCGGATATCTTCACGCAGAGGTTCAAGTGCCTGGCGCTCCTGAGCCAGGGATTGTTCCAACTGTTGGACACTGCGCTGGCTGTCGTCCAGTGCCTGCGAGGTCTGCTCAAGATTGCCTTGCAGTTGTTGTTGCGACTGCTTGGTGACTTGCAGCTCATTGGTCAGCGCCTGGGATTCCGCCACTGTCAGCCGTTGTGCACCGTAGTTTTTCTGCAGGAAAAGGAGGCCGCTGGCACCCATGATGATGCCCAGCAGCAGCAGGATCAACCAGCGCGGCAGACGGAAGCCCCGGCGACGCGAGTCGTAGGACGACTGGAAAAGGACGGGTTGGGATTTCTTGAACAGTGCCATCTGGCCGTGGTTCCTCTCTTGATATGAATGGCGACACCAGCGATGGGTGCGCGAGGTGACAGCGGAAGGATAAAGGGTATTGTGGAGGCGTTGTTACATCGAAAACAAGGATTGCCTCTTAAATATTCTGATGCATCTGGTCGTGCCGGAATTGCGCATGTGCCTACAGGTAAGGAGATGCCAACCAGATCAGTCGGTTGCGCAGTTGCTTGAGCCTGGGGCGGGCGCGCAGCGTTTCCAGTGTTTCAGGGCTCGACTGGGTAATGGCGCTGTCGATGCGACGGGTAATCCAGGCAGCCAGCGCCGGATCGTAGACTTCCATGTCGACTTCGAAATTCAGGCGTAAGCTGCGTGGATCCAGATTGGATGTGCCGACATAGGACCAGGCACCGTCTACGGTCAGCAGTTTGGCATGGTCGAAAATGCCGTGCGCGCGCCAGACCCGGCAGCCCGAACCGAGAATCTGGTCAAGCTGGGCTGTCATCGCATAGTCGACCATGCGCAGGTTGTTGTTGCTGGGGATGACGATGTCCACGGCAATGCCGCGCCGGGCGGCGGTGTTGAGCGCGGCGATCAGCGGCTGGTCCGGAAGGAAGTAGGGCGTATGGATGCGAACGCTGCGCTCGGCTACGGCGAGGGCACCCAGGATCATGTTGTGCGTGCTGCCGATATTCTGGTCAGGGCCGGATGCGACGACCCGGATGGCCGTGGGGTGCATATTGTCTGGTGCGGGCGGTAGATCTTCCGGGAACCAGGGGGGGCCTTCCAGCGTTTCGTGGGTGCTGAATTTCCAGTCTTGCGCAAAGATGTGCATCAATTGCGAGACGATCGGCCCCTCGAGGCGGAAGTGGGCATCCCGTGCGGGCGTACCACCCTTGGCCGGTGTGATGAACTCTTCGCGGATATTCATGCCGCCCGTCAGCGCCAGCGTACCGTCTATGATCATGATCTTGCGGTGGCTGCGCAGATTTGCATAGGCCAGTCGCAGGCCGAAGGCGGTATTCATGAACAATGCGGTTTGCACGCCACCGCGCAGCAACATGCTGGTGATCGGCGGGTGAGAGTAGCGTGCGCCGATGGCGTCGATCAGGACGCGCACCTCCAGCCCTCGCTTGCGCGCATCGATCAGTGCCTCGGCAATTTCCTTGCCGATTGCATCACAATCGAAAATGTAGCTGGTCATGGCGACCGAATGGCGGGCATTGCGGATGGCCGCCAGCATGGCCGGATAGGTTTCCGGGCCGCCATCCAGGGCCTGGATGCTGCTGTTGGTCAGTAGTGGAAAGCCACTGATGTGGTCGCCCAGTATCTTTTGCGACCAGAGATGACGAGGAGCAAAAGGCCCCAGATTGGTGACGGCATGACGTCCGCCATGCTGGATCGGACAGGTGATTGCGGCGTTGTGCTCCTGGTGGACCTTGTCCTGTCGGATGCGGTTGATTCCGGCGATGAGATAGAAAAATGTGCCGAACAACGGTGAGAACAGGATGACCGCGACCCAGCCGATGGCTGCGCGGACATCACGTTTGCTCATGGCGGCATGTACGGCCGCGATGGCGCTGATGCCGAAGGTTGTCAGGAAGGCCAGATGTGGCCAATATTCGGCCAGGAAGTCGCGCAGAGTGTCCATGGTTTCTTATAGCATGGATGCATCGGGCGACTGCTGTTGCGGCAGAGTCAATTGATGGTTGAGGGCCGCGAGTCGTTCAGGTGTGCCGATATCCAGCCATTGCCCTTCGTGTCGCTGGCCGATGACCTTGCCTTGGGCCAGTGTGGTGCGCAGCAATGGCCCCAGTGCCTGGCGTTGGCCGGACGGCACGCTGTCGAAAAAGCGGGGGTGATAGATGCCGATGCCTGTGAATGTCAGGGATTGATCGGGCCGGGTGTCGTTGATGTCGGTGACCTTGCCTGCATTTGTGAGACTGAAATCGCCTTGCCGATGATGTTCCGGGTTGGCGGTCAGCAGCAGCCATGCATCCGGCGTGTTGGCGGCAGACTGTGGGTCGTGAGTCAATCCGGCAGCCAGAGGGGATGCCTGCGCGTAATCCCAGTCACACCAGACATCGCCATTGACGACCAGGAACGGGTCGGTACCCAGCAATGGCAGTGCCTGGCGAATGCCGCCGGCAGTCTCGAGCGCTTCGGTTTCATATGAGTAATGCAGGTGGACGCCCAGGCGCTGGCCATCGCCCAGGGTTGCTTCTATCCGTTCGCCCAGCCAGGACAGGTTGATGACAATATCCCGGATGCCGGCCTGAGCCAGACGTGTGATCTGCCACTCGATCAGGGGGCGGCCTCCAACGGTCAGCAACGGCTTTGGAGTGTGGTCGGTCAGTGGGCGCATCCGCTCGCCCCGGCCGGCTGCCAGGATCATGGCGCGCATCAGAACGCAATCCCGTTGTAGGTGCGGATATTTTCGAGTCGGTCGAGCAGTTTCAGCAGCGGACGCAGCGGCTGGTATCGTTGTGCCACCTGACGGACGTATTGCGTGACACGCGGGAGGTGGTCCAGATACCAGGGCTTGCCATCACGGTAGTTGAGCCGGCAGAAGACGCCCATGATGCGAAGGTTACGCTGCAGGCTCATCCATTCGTACTCCTGATGGAAGGCGGAGAACTCGGAAGGCAGTGGCAGGCCGGCAGCGCGGCCGAGTTCCCAGTAGCGGATGGCCCAGTCTAGCTGCTGGGCTTCATCCCAGGTGGTGCGCGCATCGGTAACGAGCGAAGCGATGTCGTATGTGATAGGGCCGAGCAGGGCATCCTGGAAATCCAGGATGCCCGGGTTGCGTGCCGGGTCGCCTTGCCCGGCGGCAGGATAGGTCACCATCAAATTGGGACTGTGGAAGTCGCGGTGCACCAGCACGCAGGGCTGGCTGGCAGCCGAACGTGCCAGCAACCGGAAAACCGTTTCCAGATCTGTCTGCTCTTGTTCTGTCAGTGTGCTGCCATGATGGCGCTCGACGTACCATTCTGGAAAGAGCGACATTTCATCCAGCAACCGGGCTTCGTCGTATACAGGCAGGCCTGCTGTGGCGCTGCCCTGCAGGCGTACCAGCGCCGCAAGCGCATCGCGATACAGTACCTGCAGCGTGCCGTCTTCGAGTCCTTGCTGGACAGCACTGTAGTATGTCGTGCTGCCCAGATCACTCAGCAGGAGAAAACCTTGGGCGAGGTCCTGGATCAGTATCTCGGGAACCGTCACGCCAGCCTCTTGCAACAGGCCGGCAACATGCACGAAAGGATGGCTGTCTTCCCGTTCGGGAGGGGCATCCATGACGATCAGGCTGTTGCCAGAGTGGGTCTGCAGCCGGAAGTAGCGACGAAAACTGGCATCGCTGGAGGCGGGTTGCAGGGTGTCGAGGCGCAGCGCCAGTGTGGCGGGCAGGCCGTTCAGCCAGCTTTCCAGCTGGGTCAGCCGTAGATCTCGGGATTCGTGCATTGACGCGGTTCCGTGAGGCGAATTGCAAATCGCCATTGTATTTCCGCCATCGGCTTTGCGCCATTCTCTATAATAGTCGTTTACCTCCATCTTCAAGGCTCGCTGCTTCCCGTGTTCATGGTCAAAAGGTTCGCTTTCCTGGCAATGCTGGCAACAGGCGTCAGTCAGGCCCAGTCCGTCACGCCCGAAAGCGCCGATACGGTCCAGCTACTGATTTCTCCAGGGCTGAGGCTGCCGGCCGGCATCATCGAAGATGACCAACCGGTATTTCTCGATGGTGACCAGGTCGATGGTACCGGGCAGGATACGGTTACCCTGACCGGCAATGGGAGCATTCGTCGCACTGGCACTTCGCTCAAGGGCGATCGCATCGATTATGACCAGCGCAGCGGCTGGGTCGATGCTGCCGGCAATGTCCGGCTGATGCGCGATGGTGGGCTGATCAGCGGTCCTGGCCTGCGCTACAACGTCAATACCGAGCAGGGCGAGGTTGATCAGCCCCGATTCCATATCGGCGCTTCCGGGGCCGCTGGCCATGCAGCGACGGCCACCATTCACGATCGGCAGCGTATGAGCATGACCGACGTGGTGTACTCCGGTTGTCCCTGCCCTGATCCTGCCTGGGAAATCCGCGCCAGTGATGTCGATCTCGATTTCGAGGAAAACGAGGGGGTAGCGCACTGGGGGGTATTGTATTTCAAGGATGTACCCATTCTTGCTTCGCCCTATCTGACCTTTCCGATCAAGAAGGAGCGCAAGAGCGGCTTGCTGATGCCAACATATGGCACGACCAGCAAGGGCGGCTTCGATTTTTCGTTGCCCTACTATTTCAATCTGGCACCCAACTACGACATGACCCTGACCCCACGCCTGCTGAGCAAGCGCGGAGTACAGCTTGGCGGTGAGTTCCGTTACATGGGCAGTACCTACGAAGGGCAGATGCATGGTACCTGGCTGGACCATGACCGCGAGGCCAAGCGCGATCGCTGGATGTATTCGACCCAGCATGCGCAGCGATTGGGTGGCGGTTTCAGCATGGGGTGGGATATCAATGCTGTTTCCGACGATGACTACTTTCGGGATTTTTCGACTTTTGGCCTGAATGAGGCATCTACAACGAATCTCAACCAGAGAGGGCAGGTGGGCTGGGGGAGTAAGTATTGGCGATCATATGTGCTGGTACAAAAATATCAGACTCTTCAGGATGAAGATTCACGTGTCACACCACCTTTTGAAAAATTGCCTGAAATCGGACTGACCGGTACTCGTTTTGACTGGAATGGGTTTGATTTGGATACGAATCTGACGGCGACACAGTTTCGAAAGTCTTGGTATGACTACAACGGTCAGCGCTTGCAGAGCGCCCGTTTTGAGGGGCGGCGCCTGAGTTCATACAGCACGATTTCCTATCCTGTCGTCAGTGCTGGATGGTATGTCAAACCTAAGCTTGGCCTGCATCTGAGCCAATATCAGACAGACTATTTTGATGCTCAGGGGGGGCGGAGAGCCGAAGACCCAAGGGTGACTCGATCACGTTCCGTACCAATATTTTCTCTTGATTCCGGAATGACCTTTGAGCGTCAGGCTTCTCTGTTCGGTAAAGCTGCGACCCAAACGCTTGAACCGCGTATTTACTACCTATGGGTGCCTTATCGCAATCAGTCCGACTTGCCGTTGTATGACACATCTGTTGCAACATTCAGTTTTGCCCAGGCGTTTAGTGAAAATATTTACAGCGGTGGTTGGGATCGTATTGCCAACGCCAACCAAGTGACACTGGGATTGACATCGCGATGGCTTGATGAGGATACGGGATTCGAGCGCCTCAAGCTTGAGGGAGCTCAGCGTATCTATTTTGAAGATCAGAGGGTAACGCTGCCTGGTGAAACGCCTCGCACAGGTGCACGATCAGATTATTTGATTGGTGCCAGTGCAGCATTGACCAATACGCTGACGACGCAGATGTCGTTACAGTACAACCCTTACGAGAGTCAATGGGAGCGAGCGACGGCAGGTGTCAAATGGTTGCCTCAACGTGCCACTTCGATCACAACAGCCTATCGATATCAGCGTGAACCCACTCCTGGTATTGTAGATCTGTCGCGTTCGCGTACCCCTCAAGAACAGGTCAGCACGACTTTCCAATGGCCACTCAGCAATCGCTGGTACACGCTGGGGCGCATGGACTACTCATTGCGTGAAAATCGTTTCACGCAGGCGATTGGCGGTGTTGAGTACAAGGGTGATTGTTGCTGGGTGGGTCGCTTTGTGGTCCAGCGGTATGCTGTTTCCGCCAACGATGCCAATACGGCTTTCTTCTTCCAACTTGAACTGAGCGGGCTGGGATCGCTGGGAACGGATCCGATGAGCTTGTTGTCAAAGAGCATTACGGGCTATCAGGTGATCAATCCGCCTGCGCCGGATCGCTCGATTTTTGAAAGGTACGAATAAATGCGAAACGCGCGACAAGCGTACATCGGGCAGCGTCGGCTGCCGCGACTGGTCATGGTGCTGGCGACGTTTGCGCTGGCACCTCAGGCTCCCCTCATGGCTGCCGAGGTGCTACAGGCACAGCCCGCAGCGACAGAGCGCCTGAGCGATGGCATTGCGGCGATTGTCGACAAGGATGTCATCACGCTGCGCGAACTGTCGCGACGCGTGGCCGAAGTGCATGCAGATCTGGCGCGTCGTGGCATACAGTTGCCGCCTGATGCCGATCTTGAGCAGCAGGTATTGCAGCGAATGATTACCGAGCGCCTGGAGCAGCATGAGGCGGAGCGGTTGCATATCGCTGTCAATGATGCCCAGGTCGACCAGGCAATTGCCGTGATCGCACAGCGCAATGGCATGTCTCAGCAGGAACTTCAGCACAAGATCGAGGAATCGGGCCTGACGTGGGCGGCCTATCGCACCGAAATCACCGACAGCATCCGTCTTGATGCCATTCGCCAGCGTGCCGTGGATCCCACCATCACGATTTCCAATGCCGAGATTGATGCTTTTCTCGCCGAGCAGGAATCACGGGCCAATGCCGTGGGCACTGCACGCCCGAACCTTGCGGCACCGGTGTCGGTGCACCTCGCACAGATCCTGGTGCGCGTGCCCGAAGGCGCGGCCTCCAGCGATGTGGCTGCCTTGCGCCAGCGTGCCGAGGGTGTGTTGGCACGGGCCCGTGCCGGAGAGGATTTCGCTTCCCTGGCGGCTGCGGCATCGGATGGCCCGGAGGCTTTCCAGGGCGGAGACATGGGCGAGCGTCCCTTACAGGCCTGGCCTGATCTGTTCATCAGTGCCATTCGCGGGCTGCAGCCGGGGCAGGTCACCGAGTTGGTCCAGAGTGGCAATGGCTTCCATATCATCAAGGTTGTCGCCAGTGCAGGGGGCAATCCTGACGAGGCACAGCAACAACTGCAATTCGAGCGGAGTCAGCAGGCTCTGGCGGAAGGTCCCATGCCGGTGACCCAGACCCATGCCCGCCATATTCTGATCAAGACCTCGGCGGTGATGAGCGACGAGCAGGCGCGCACGCGTCTGGAGCAACTGCGCCAGCGGATTCTGGAAGGGAAGGAAAAATTCGAGGATCTGGCTCGCCAGCACTCCAATGACACCTCGGCACCGCAAGGCGGCGATCTGGGTTGGTTGACCCCGGGTGAAACAGTGCCGCCATTTGAGCAGGCCATGGATGCGCTGGATGCTGGCCAGGTCAGCCAGCCTGTTCAGAGTCCGTTTGGCTGGCACCTTATCAAGGTCGAGGAGCGCCGTACCCAGGATATGGCCGAAGAGTATCAGCGCATGCAGGCACGGCAGATCCTGTTCGAGCGACGTGCCGGACCGGCATTCGAGGAGTGGCTGGGACAGTTGCGCGATCAGGCTTACATAGAGAATCGCCTGGAGAAGCGCGCCCGACTGGAACAGGAACTGTGAGTACGCGAGGCCACGGCGGCGGGCATCAGGCCCGCAAGCGTTTTGGGCAGCATTTCCTGGTCGATGAAGTCGTCATTGAGCAGATCGTGCGTGCCATTCGTCCCGAGCGTGCCGATCTGATGGTCGAGATCGGTCCCGGCCAGTCGGCACTGACTGCGCCACTGTTGCAGCAGCTTGATTGCCTGCATGCTGTGGAGATTGATCGGGATCTGGCCGGACGTCTGCGCCAGCAGCATGGCGAGCGGCTGAAGCTGACCAATGCAGATGCGCTGCAAGTCGATTTCAGGGAGTTCGGTGCACCGCTGCGGATCGTCGGCAATTTGCCCTACAACATCTCGACGCCATTGCTGTTTCATCTGATCCAGGCGGCCGATGTTGTCAAGGATCAGCATTTCATGCTGCAGAAAGAGGTCGTGGATCGTATGGTCGCGGCACCGGGTTCGTCAGATTATGGGCGGCTGTCCGTCATGCTGCAATTGCGCTATCGCATGGACAGCCTGTTCGATGTGCCGCCTGATGCGTTCGACCCACCGCCTCGTGTCATGTCAGCCGTGGTCAGGATGCGTCCGCTTCCGGAAAGCCGACCGAAGCCGGCCAGCATGGCGGTGTTCGAACAGGTCGTGACCCGTGCCTTTTCGCAGCGTCGCAAGATGTTGCGTCGTGTACTGGGAGCATGGGCGGCTGCCGTGCCCTGGGAGTCGCTTGGGATTGAAGGGACGGCGCGTGCCGAAACGCTGTCGGTGGCGCAGTTCATCGGTCTTGCGGATGCCTTGAAGGATATTGTCGAATCAGGAGGCGGAGATGTGTCCGCAACGTGAAAATACTGTCAGTGATATCGAGGGTGTGAACCCCGCCATCCAGGATGCTACCCGCATCGACGATGTGCGCATCAGTGCTGTGAGGCCGTTGATTTCGCCAGCCTTGCTGCTTGATGAGTTGCCCGTGAGTCCGACGGCGCACAGTCTTGTCGAGCGCAGCCGGTCGGCGATTGCAGATATTCTGCATGGACGCGACGACAGGTTGCTGGTCGTGGTGGGGCCTTGTTCCATCCACGATCATGGGCAGGCCATCGAATATGCCCGCAAGCTGCAGGGCATTGCACGGTCCCTGGAAAAGGAACTGTTGATTGTCATGCGGGTGTATTTCGAGAAGCCGCGTACCACTGTTGGCTGGAAAGGCTACATCAACGACCCGTTGCTCGATGGCAGTTTCCGCATCAATCTGGGTTTGCGCAAGGCGCGCGAGTTGATGCTCGAGATTTCCGACATGGGCCTGCCCATTGCCACGGAATTTCTCGATCTGCTCAGTCCGCAGTATCTCTCTGATCTCGTGACCTGGGGGGCGATTGGTGCACGGACCACCGAAAGCCAGAGTCACAGGCAACTGTCTTCGGGCCTGAGTTGCCCCCTGGGGTTCAAGAATGGTACCGATGGTGGCGTTCAGGTTGCGGTGGATGCCATCGTGGCGGCCAGTTCCTCGCATGCCTTCATGGGCATGACTAAGCTGGGGACGGCGGCGATCTTTGAAACGCGCGGCAATCCGGATACGCATGTCATCCTGCGTGGTGGCAAGCATGGTCCGAATTACGATGCGGCGAGTGTAGAGGCCTGCTGTCAGGCGCTGCGCAAGGCAGGCCTGCGCGAACAGGTCATGATCGATTGTTCGCACGCCAATTCAAGCAAGGATTATGCCCGGCAGGTGCCGGTTGGTCAGGATGTCGCAGGGCAGATCGCAGCAGGTGAACAGCGTATTACCGGCGTCATGATTGAAAGCCACCTGGAAGCCGGACGACAGGACCTCAAAGAGGGCGTGCCGCTGGCCTATGGCGTATCGATTACCGACGGCTGCCTGGGATGGTCACAGACCGAACCTTTGCTTGAAACATTGGCAGATGCGGTGCGTCAGCGGCGCTTGTAAGTGACGAAATCGTAGGCGTAGCCGTTTTCGGGCGGCTGCGGCCGGCGTTCCACTTCTGCCCAGCGGGCAGGAGGCAGTACCGGAAAGTAAGCATCACCGTCGACATCCTGGTTGATTTCCGTTGTGCAGACGGTATCGGCCAGGTCCAGGGCCAGCGCATAGACCTGAGCACCTCCAATGACAAAAACCCGGTCGGCGGGCATTGCCAGTGCCAGTGCATCCGGCAGTGTCGATGCTACCCTTGCACCTTCCGCAGAATATGCCGGATCGCGGCTGATAACGATGTTGAGGCGTCCCGGCAGAGGGCGTCCGAGTGATTCCCAGGTTTTGCGGCCCATGATAATGGGATGTCCCAGAGTGGTCTGCTTGAAGTGTGCCAGATCGCCCGGCAGTCGCCAGGGCAGGGTGTTGTCCTTGCCGATGGTGCGATTGAGGGCATGTGCGACGATCAGGCTGATGGCAGGTTGGGTCATGTAAGTAGCGCTATGTGCTTTAGACGGCGACAGGGGCCTTGATGTGGGGGTGGCACTGGTAGCCCTCGATCTCGAAATCCTCGTAGGCATATTCGAAAAGAGAATCGGGACGACGCTTGATGTTCAGGCGCGGATAGGGGTAGGGCGTGCGAGACAGTTGCAGTTCGACCTGCTCGAAGTGATTGCTGTAGAGATGGCAGTCGCCGCCCGTCCAGATAAAGTCACCGACATCCAGATCGCATTGCTGTGCCACCATGTGTGTCAGCAAGGCATAGCTGGCGATGTTAAACGGCACGCCCAGGAAAATATCGGCACTGCGCTGGTAGAGCTGGCAGGACAGTTTGCCGTCGGCCACGTAGAACTGAAACATGGCATGACAAGGCGGCAGGGCCATCTGGTCAATCAGTCCGACATTCCAGGCCGAAACGATCATGCGGCGTGAGTCGGGTGTTTCCCGGATCTGTCGCAGTACCTGGCTGATTTGGTCGATATGACGACCATCCGGTGCCGGCCAGCTGCGCCACTGAACCCCGTAGACGGGGCCGAGATTGCCTGCCGCATCGGCCCACTCGTCCCATATGCTGACGCCACGTTCCTGCAGCCAACGTACATTCGCGTCGCCCCGCAGGAACCAGAGCAATTCTGTGAAGATGCTGCGGGTGTGCAGCTTCTTGGTGGTGACAAGAGGAAAGCCTTCCGACAGGTTGAAGCGCATCTGATATCCGAACACGGAGCGCGTGCCGGTACCGGTGCGGTCTGTCTTGGTCGTGCCATGCTCATAGACATGGCGCATGAAATCTTCGTATTGACGCATGGGCGAGGGTTCCTGCCGGGGGATCAGTCTGCTGTGTCGCTGGTATCGATGAGTGTCACGCTCCAGTCCAGCGTTGCGGTCTTGCCGAGCATGGCCGAGGCGGAGCAGTATTTCTCGTGCGAAAGCTGTACGGCACGCTCGACTGCCGCCAGCGGCAGCTTGCGGCCCGAGACGGTAAATGCAAAGCGGATGCGGGTGAAAACCTTGGGATCGGTGTCGGCCCGCTCGGCCTGTAGTTCGACACGGCAGCCTTCAACCTTGTGGCGACCACGTTTGAGAATCAGGACTACATCGTATGCTGCGCAGCCGCCGGCACCGGCCAGCAGCATTTCCATCGGGCGGGGGGCCAGGTTGTTGCCGCCGCCCTCTGGCGCGCCATCCATTGCCGTGACATGACCACTGCCGGTACTGGCGACGAACAGCATGCCGGATGGCCCGGCCCATTCAACTTTGCATTCCATGTGTGTATTCCTTGGGCTGTGCGTACGTACCTGCGCGAACGTACCGTATGATCCGTAATCATAAAGCATGGGCCAGGGCTTGGCACCCGGAGCCAGATACCGACAGACAGTGATCCGTAGGGGCTGGCGTGATGGCTGGCATCTTGTGGCTTGGGGTTAACCCTTCAGCTCTTGTGTGTGGGCTGGAACATCAATATGTGCATATTGCGCTGCACAAAAACAACAGAACAGCAGATCTGCTGTGGTTCTTCCAAAAATCTTGCGTTGCACCATTTTCCTTGTATATAATTGAGTCATCGGATGTCGAAGCAGGTTGGTGCGGTGAGCACACCCCAATCTGCAAGGGTTAACCCCCGGCATGCCAAGGTTGTCTCCTCCACCCTCCTCCTTTGGTGGATTTACCCCGAAACCGTTTGGTTTCGGGGTTTTTTTTGGCTTTGTTGCAATTGCCCACGCGCGTCATATACCAAAGTTACAATTTGGGCAGATAATAGAGAGCTAGCAAAAACAGCATGCCACTCTATATATGTATGGCATGCAGCCCCGGCATGGGGATTCCGGCAAGTGAGGCGAGAGTGACCTGGTTGACGATCTGTGTAGTGGCGTTCATGGTAGGTGGCCTGATCGTGGCATCCGAGCGGTGGCATGGCGCACTGACGGGCGACAGCGACATGAACAAGCCGCAGGCTTTTCACAGCCGGGCGACCCCTCGCGTGGGCGGCCTGGCCGTACTGGCTGGCACGATGGCCGGGTTGCTGGTACTGGGGCCCAGCAACATGACGCTGGCTTGGCTCTGGCCGGCATTGTTTCTGGCTGCGCTGCCCGTATTCGTTGCCGGCCTGCTGGAAGATATCACCAAGGACATCGGTGCCGGCAAGCGTTTACTGGCTGCCTTTGCCTCGGCAGCGATTGCATGGTGGCTGCTGGGCGGGGTCAGTCGGGTGGGATTCGAATGGATAGACTGGTTGCTGGCATTCTGGCCGGTATCGTTGTTGTTTACCGTCATTGCCGTGGGAGGGTGCACCCATGCGCTCAATATCGTCGATGGCATGAATGGGCTGGCTGGCATGGTGGCTACGTTGATGGCTGCTTCGATCAGCCTGGTGGCCTGGCAGGTCGGTGATACGCCTATTTTCCTGATTTCCGCTTCCCTGGCGTCAGCCACGCTGGGCTTCCTGGTCTGGAATTTTCCTTTCGGCCGTGTATTCCTCGGGGATGGTGGTGCCTATTTCATCGGTTTCATGCTGGCCGAACTGGCTGTGCTGCTGGTGGTGCGCAACCCTTCCGTTTCGCCATTCTATGCATTGGCTGTGCTGTTCTATCCGGTATTCGAGACGCTCTTCTCGATCTGGCGCCGCAAGTTCAAGCGTGGTGTGCCGGTCGATCAGCCGGATGCCCTGCATCTGCACCAATTGGTGTTTCGCCGGCTGGTCCGCGTGACGTTCAGCCGTCGGCAGCGTCATGCCATTCCGGCACTCTGTAATGCGCTGGCGTCTCCCTATCTCTGGGGGCTGGCGCTGATTGGTCTGGTGCCGGCCACCATCTGGTGGGACAACGCCTGGGCGCTGTGCGCCAGCATCCTGGTCTTTTCCATCAGCTACGTCTGGTTGTATGCACGTCTTGTGTCGTGGCGTCGCCCGGACTGGCTACTTCTGCCTCGCAACTGGCGCGCCGACTGAGGCTTTGCCGCTGCGGGCTTGTTCTGATTGTCGATTACCCTATGGCGCATGGCGCCGCAACAGGAGAAAATCTTGCATATCAATGATGTCAAACTGGCTATTATCGGATTGGGTTATGTCGGGCTGCCGCTTGCCGTCGAATTCGGTCGCAAGCGTTCGGTCGTCGGTTTCGATATCAACAAGGCGCGCATTGCCGAACTGAAGTCGGGGCGTGACCATACCCTCGAAGTTTCGAGCGAAGAACTGGCTGAAGCTGGTCAATTGTCGTTCAGCCACGAAGTCAGCGATCTGGCCCAGTGCAATGTCTTCATCGTCACCGTGCCGACGCCGATCGACGAATACAAGCAGCCTGACCTGACGCCACTGGTCAAGGCCAGCGAAACCATAGGCGGTATTCTGAAGAAGGGCGATATCGTTATCTACGAATCCACGGTCTATCCGGGAGCGACCGAAGAACGCTGCGTGCCGGTGCTGGAGCAGGTCTCCGGCCTGACCTTCAATCAGGATTTCTACGCGGGCTACAGCCCTGAACGCATCAACCCGGGTGACAAGACGCACCGGGTTTCCACCATTCTCAAGGTGACCTCGGGCTCGACCCCCGAAGTAGCAGACTTGGTTGATGCACTGTATGCCAGCATTATCACAGCCGGGACGCACAAGGCGTCCAGCATCCGGGTGGCCGAGGCCGCCAAGGTGATCGAGAACACCCAGCGCGACGTCAATATCGCCCTGATCAACGAACTGGCGCTGATCTTCAACAAGATGGGCATCGACACCGAGGCCGTTCTCAAGGCTGCGGGTACCAAATGGAATTTCCTGCCGTTCCGTCCCGGGCTGGTCGGTGGGCACTGCATCGGCGTCGATCCTTATTACCTCACGCACAAGGCACAGGCCATCGGCTACCATCCTGAAATCATTCTGGCGGGCCGTCGCCTGAACGATTCAATGGGCCAATATGTCGCGTCGCAACTGGTCAAGGCCATGCTGGGCAAGCGCATCCAGGTCGATGGCGCGCGCGTGTTGATCATGGGGTTGACCTTCAAGGAAAACTGCCCCGATCTGCGCAATACCAAGATTGTCGACATCCTGCACGAACTGCGCGAATACAACGTGGAAATCGATGTCTATGATCCCTGGGTCGATCCCGAGGAGGCTGTGCATGAGTACGGTATCCGTCCGATCTCCGAGCTGCCGCAAGGTGCCTACGATGGGGTCATTCTGGCGGTCGCGCACCACCAGTTCGCGGATATGGGCGCACCGGCCATCCGGGCACTGGGCAAGAAGGCGCATGTACTGTACGACCTCAAGTATCTGCTGACGACTGACCAGTCGGATCTGCGTCTTTGATTTGCTACGGAGACTCATGAACATGTCCGAATACCAGACTGTCCAGGAAACCCTGCGCCGTACGCCTGCCACCTGGCTGGTGACCGGCTGCGCCGGTTTCATCGGCTCCAACCTGATCGAAACCCTGCTGCGTCTTGACCAGCAGGTCGTTGGCCTTGACAACTTCGCGACCGGGCACCAGCACAACCTCGATGAGGTGCAGGCGCAGGTAGGGCCCGAGCGTTGGGCGCGCTTTCGTTTCATCGAAGGTGATATCCGTGATCTCGAAACCTGCCGTCACGCCCTGAAAGGCGTTCGTCATGTGCTGCATCAGGCTGCGCTGGGCTCGGTGCCCCGTTCGCTGAATGATCCGATTACCAGCAATGACGTCAATGTGTCCGGCTTTCTCAACATGTTGACGGCCGCACGCGATGAGAAGGTGGCTTCGTTTGTGTACGCTGCCTCGAGTTCGACCTATGGCGATCATCCCGGATTGCCCAAGGTCGAGGATACGATAGGCCGGCCGCTGTCTCCTTATGCCGTGACCAAGTTCGTCAACGAACTGTATGGTGACGTGTATGCACGTGCCTACGGCTTTTCCAGCACGGGCTTGCGCTATTTCAACGTCTTCGGCAAGCGTCAGGATCCGGACGGTGCCTATGCTGCAGTGATTCCCAAGTGGATCTCGGCCATGATTCAGGGTCAGGTCGTGCGTATCAATGGCGATGGCGAAACCAGCCGCGATTTCTGCTTCGTCGAGAATGCGGTGCAGGCCAATCTGCTGGCATCCGTCAAGCAGGCCCAGGGTGAACACCAGGTCTATAACGTGGCGGTCAATGCGCGCACTACGCTCAATACCCTGTACGAGCAGTTGGTGGAAGTCCTTGCGCTCAATGGGGTGCAGGTCACAGCACGTCCCGAGCACGGTGATTTTCGGGCGGGCGATGTACGCCACTCCCAGGCCGATATCGGCAAGGCGGCGGCAGCATTGGGCTTTGCGCCAACCCATACCCTGCGTCAGGGGCTGGAAGTGGCCATGCCCTGGTATCTCGACTTCCTGCGCTGAACTTGAAGCGTCTCCTCAACCGGCTTGGGCGGCTTGACGGCGATCATCGCAGGATCGCCCTGGGAGCCGCCCGGGTCGCCTTTTTTCTGATCATCGGCAAGCTGGCTGGGGCCTTCAAGGAAATGGCCGTGGCGTATCGCTACGGCATCAGCGATGTGGTGGATGCCTACCAGTTCACCATGACATTCGCGACCTGGGTGCCCGTGACGCTGGTGGGGGTGCTGTCGGTGGTGCTGATTCCTGTGCTGGTTCGGCTGCGCAAGGACGAGCACCGCCAGAATGTCCGGTTTCTGGGCGAATTGCAGACACTCGCCTGGTGGTTGGGGTTGGCCCTGGCGGCCTTGATCATCCTGGCTTGGCCCTGGGTGCTGCAGGGGCCCGGTGCGGCGCTCGATGCCGAGACGATGGCCTATGCCCGGGAGCTGGCCTGGGGTTTTGCCCCGGTGGCGCTGTTCACGGTATTGGCAGGAGTCAGTGCGGCACGCCTGCGGGCCCGCGAGCGACATGTGAATACGCTGCTCGACAGCGTGCCGGCTCTGGTCATTCTGGTCTGGGTGATGCTGGCCGGTCCGGATGCAGGAATCACACCGTTGCTGTGGGGCACTGTGTCGGGATTTGCCGTGCAGTGCATCTGGCTGCAGTGGCTGGCCGCGCGTGCCGATAATGGCATCTGGGGAGCGCCCACCTGGGGCCTGGGTTCGCCATATTGGCATGGCATGGCGCAGGCACTGGGTATCATGATGATCGGCCAACTGGTGATGAGCCTGGTAGGGCCGATTGACCAGTACACAGCCGCACGACTGTCCGGCAATGCCAACGCCACATTGGGTTATGCCGCCCGTCTGCTGTCGCTGCTGCTGGGTATCGGTGCCATGTCGGTGGGGCGGGCCGCGTTGCCGGTGCTGTCCGAGGTCCAGAGCCGCGGTGAGCCGGCACGGGCCCGGCAGATGGCACTCAAATGGTCGATGGCCATGGCGGGCATCGGGGTTGTCGCAGTCGCCGTGGGTTGGTGGCTTGCACCGTGGGGGGTTGCCCTGATTTTCGAACGTGGTGCCTTCGGGCCGGAGGATACCCAGGCCGTTGCGCAGGTTCTGCGCTGGGGCATGCTGCAATTGCCTTTCTATTTTGGCGTGCTGGTGCTGGTGCAATTGCTGGCCAGTCAGAAGCGCTATCGCATCATGGCAACCATTGCCGTCATGAACTTTGCCGTCAAGGCGCTCATGAACTATCTGCTGGCACCCGTGATGGGCGTGGCAGGCATCATGCTGGCCACCAGTCTGATGTACCTGTCCTCCTACCTGTGTTATTTCTTCGTGGCTTCCCGGCCTTATCGTGCGCATGACCAGACTGCCTGATTCTTCCCTGCATATCCTGATCGTCATCTACTCGCTGCGTGGTGGCGGGGCCGAACGGGTGGCCGTCGATCTCAGCCGTGAATGGCTGCAGGCAGGACATCGCGTGACGCTGGTCAGCCGCATGGATGACAGCCATGATGCCTACGCACTGGCTCCGGGCGTGAAGCGCATCATCCTGGATCATGACGCGGCAAGCCGTGCAACCGGTGCATGGCATGGGCTGGTGGCCCTGGTCAGGCGGATTGCCCGCCTGCGGGCGATCATCCGGCAGGAATGTCCGGATATCGTGCTGGGCATGATGAGCACATCTTCCATGCTGGCTATCCTCGCTGCGCGTGGACTGCCCTGCAAGGTGATCGCGACCGAGCATACCCATCCTCCAGCCCAGCGCATGGGACGGCTGTGGCGCTGGCTGCGGCGCAAGACCTATCCCCATGCGGCTGCAGTGGTGGCCTTGACGCGGGATACGGCAAGCTGGCTGCGCGAACAGATCCCGGGCGCACAGCTGGCGGTCATCCCGAACGCCGTGCACTGGCCCCTGCCCATGACGGATGCAGGGCGTGCTGAAGTACATGCCAGCCGACCGAATCTGCTGTTGGGTGTCGGGCGTCTGCACCCCATCAAGGGATTCGATGTTCTGGTCGAAGCATTTGCGCGCGTTGCGGATCGCCATCCCGATTGGTGCCTCACTATCCTGGGTGAAGGGCCACAGCGTCGCACGCTCGAGCAGCAGATTGACCACCACGGCCTGCAGGATCGCATCAGCCTGCCGGGGCGCACCGACCATGTCGGCGACTGGTATGCCAGGGCACAGTTGTATGTGCTGAGTTCACATACGGAAGGCCTGTCGAATACGCTGCTTGAGGCCATGGCCAGCGGTTGCCCGGTTGTGGCCTTTGATTGTGAGACCGGGCCGCGGGAAATCATCCGGCCAGACCTGGATGGCCGGATGGTGCTGCCGGTGGGTGATGCCGCTGCGCTGGCAGACGCGCTCGACACGCTGATGGCAAGTCCCGAGATGCGGGCACAATTCTCTGAACAGGCTATCGACGTTCGGGAACGCTTTGCCATGCCCAGGATATTGGCGCAATGGCAGGCACTGTTCGATCAGGTCCTGAAGCGCCGGACATCGGGAGGAAAGGCTTGATGAAGATACTGCTGCTGGTGAGTTCCATGCATGGCGGCGGGGCGGAACGGGTTGCCGCGACGCTGGCAGGCGCATGGGCGACGCGCGGAGATCGCGTGACGCTGATGCCGACCTATTCTGCGCGTGGCGAATGCGCCTATACCCTGTCGCCACAGGTCGAAACGGTCTGGCTGGCAGATCTGGTCGAGCAGTCCGGAAAGCGGGCCAGTCTCTGGAATCGGGGGCGGTGCCTGCGTCAGTTCGTGCAGGATCGTCAACCCGATGTGATCGTTTCCTTTCTGACCAATGTCAATGTCGTGGCGTTGATGGCGACCTGGGGCCTGAAGGTACCGGTGATCGTCTGTGAGCGTACCAATCCGGCATTCGCCACCAACCTGGAAAGGCGTCTGCGCTGGTTGCGACGCTGGCTGTATCCGCGCGCGGATGTCGTGACGGTGCAGACCCAGGACAGTATTCCGACGTTTCACAAGATGGTGCCTGGCATGCAGCAGTTGCATGCCATTCCCAATCCCCTGCCGGATGGCATTCCCGTCAAGCGATCTGGTGTGGACGACGCTGACATGCCAGGGCGTCGCCGGCTGGTGGCCATGGGGCGCTTTGCGCCCGTCAAACAGTTTGACCTGCTCATCCGCGTGTTTGCGCGACTGGCACCAGAGCATCCCGACTGGGATCTGTATCTGTGGGGCGAAGGACCCCAGCGCAGGGCGCTCGAAGACCAGATCGCACGCGATGATCTGATCGGCCGTGTCTTGCTGCCAGGACGGACGCGCCAGCCCTGGCATGAACTGGCAGCGGCAGATGCGTTCGTGTTGACATCTGCCGTGGAGGGATTCCCGAACGCACTGCTGGAGGCGATGGCGGCAGGGCTGCCAGTGGTCAGTTTCGATTGCCCGAGTGGTCCGGCAGATTTGACGGACCATGGGCAGGACGGCCTGCTGGTACCGCCGCAGGACGAAGACGCCCTCTATGCCGCATTGCACCGCTTGATGGGAGATGATGCGTTGCGTGCCCGGCTGGGGGTCCAGGGGATGCGATCCGTGCGGACTCGTTATGCGTTGCCGGCTGTGTTGACACAATGGGATCGACTTTTCGGGCTGGCAGGTGTGTCCGCCGGCGTGCAGCCCGTTGATGCAGGGCTGGTTGCGCCGGCGCAGATGGCGAGCGTGACATCGGCAGTGCAGCGGGCAGCACGTCCGGTAGTACCGATCAAAGTTTTGCACATCATTTCCGGATTGGGGCAGGGTGGGGCCGAGGCTGTGCTGTTTCGCCTGACAACTTCACCTGGCATGGACCCTGCAGTGCAGCAGGAGGTGCTGTCGATGACGGATGAGGGCGTGTACGGTGAACGCATGCGTGCGGCAGGTATCCGTGTTCACACTCTCGGCATGCAGTCTGGAAAGATGGGATGGCGTGATTTCCAGGCATTGCGACGACGTATCGAATTCATCGCGCCTGATGTCGTCCAGACCTGGATGTATCACGCCAACCTGGCGGGCGGGCTGGCCGCACGCCTGTGTGGCATCCGGGCCGTGGCCTGGGGGATCCGCAATGCCGGCACCAATCTGTCCCTGATCAGTCGTTCGGCCCGCCTGACTTTGCGCCTGGGTGCCTGGCTGTCCGGGCTGTTGCCTGCTGTCACGGTCAGTTGTGCCGAGGATGCGGCCCAGCGGCATATCGCGCTGGGTTATCGGCGTGACCGGATGCAGGTCATCGCAAATGGCTATGATCTGAGTCGTTTCTCTCCTGATCCCGATGCGGGGCTGGCCCAGCGTCGGCGCTGGAACGTAGACAGCAGCATGACTTTGCTGGCTTGCGTGGCACGCTGGGACCCGCTCAAGGACCATGCCAATCTCATCCGTGCCCTGGCCAGGGTGCGCGGCACTGCCCAGCGGCCTTTCCGGTGTGCGCTCGTCGGGCGCGGCATGACGCCTGAAAATGCCGAGTTGATGGCGCTGATACGTGCCGAGGGTATGGAGGACTGGGTACTGCCCCTGGGGCCGACCGATGATGTCGCCGCCGTCATGAATGCGGCCGATATTCATGTGTTGTCGAGCCGTGCCGAAGGCTTTCCGAACGTAGTCGCCGAGGCCATGGCCTGCGGCACCCCATGTGTGGTGACGGATGTCGGTGATGCCGCCTTGATTGTTGGTGACACCGGTTGGGTGGCCGCTCCGGAAAGTGCCGAGGCGCTGGCCGATGCCGTACGTCATGCCTTGGCTGTGGCACGCGACCCCCTGGAGTTGCGGGCGCGGGCCGCCGCTGCTCGCACCCGGGTCCAGAGCCGCTTCGGCCTGCATGTCATGCAGGAAGCCTATGACCGCCTTTGGCGCGGCTTGCCGATGCGACGTCAAACTCGGACCGGGCGTTTGCTGATGGTGGTCAACAATCCAGCCTTTTTCCTGTCGCACCGTTTGCCGCTGGCACAAGGTGCGCAGGCGGCGGGCTATGAAGTGCATGTGGCGACCATGGCCGGGCCGGCAGTCGAGCAAATCCGGCAACTGGGCTTTGTCCATCATGCCATTCCCATGAGCCGCAGTGGCCGGCGTCCCTGGGAGGAAGTCCGTACCGTGTGGGCACTCTATCGCCTGATGCGCCGCCTGCGACCGGATGTGGCTCACCTTGTGACTATCAAGCCGGTGCTTTATGGCGGGCTGGTGGCCCGCTGGCTGAAAGTGCCGCGCGTAGTGGCAGCCGTTTCGGGATTGGGCTTTGTGTTCGTGGATGATGGTCAGGCGACACGCCGTTTGCGGCGGCTGGTGACGATGCTTTATCGGCTGGCATTGCGACAGCCCCGTGCCCGTGTCATCTTCCAGAACGCTGCGGATCGTGATGTGTTGCTGGAGCAGGATGTCGTTCTGCCGGAGCAGGCACGCCTGATCCGGGGTTCGGGGGTCGATCTGGCTGCCTACGTCGCCGTGGACGAGCCTGAGACGCCGCCGTTGACCGTGGTCATGGCGGCCCGACTGCTGCGAGACAAGGGCGTGCAGGAATATATCGAGGCCGCTGCTCAGGTGCGCAGCCGGATAGATGGAATACGTTTCGTGCTGGCCGGGTCTCCCGATCCGGGCAATCCGGCCTCGGTGGATGCTGCGATGCTGGCGGCCTGGAATGCCGCCGGGCATGTCGATTACATGGGCGAGTGCAATGATGTGGCGGCACTCTATGCCCAGTCACATATCGTGGTCTTGCCTTCCTGGCGGGAAGGCTTGCCGCGCAGTCTGGTCGAGGCTGCGGCATGTGGCCGTGCCGTGGTGACGACGGATGTACCGGGTTGCCGCGATGCCATCGAGCCGGGGGAAACCGGACTGCTGGTGCCGGCGCGTGATGCCGGTGCGCTGGCCCAGGCTATCCTGCAACTTACTGAAGACAGTGCGTTGCGCCATCGCCTGGGGCGGGCCGGCCGGGAACTGGCAGAACGGGAGTTCGATATCGACTGCGTCGTGCAGGCACACCTGGATATCTACGCCGAGTAGCAATTAAGAGGGACTGGTAAAGTCTGCGTGTCGTGCCGGACGTTGTCTGGTACGACACTGATCTTGTCTCGGCCGTGATTTTTTGAATCAGAACGGCAGTATCGCATCAGGCTTCTGCTGCAGGATCTGCGCCCTGAACTCCCCTTGGATACGGGCGAGTGCTTCCGGTGTATCGGCCTCGAAGCGCAGTACGATCACCGGAGTAGTATTGGACGCCCGCGCCAGGCCGAAGCCGTCTGCATATTCGGCGCGAATGCCGTCGATATCGATCAGTCGCTCGGCCGTGTCGAAGCGGGCATTGCGTTGCAGGGCCGCGATCAGTTCGAAGGGCTCGCCTTCGCGCAGTTCAAGCTTGAGTTCAGGGGTGGAAGGCGATTGCGGCAATGCTTCCAGCGTGGTGCTGGCATCTTCGCTGCGGGCAAGGATTTCGAGCAGTCGTGTGCCAGCATAGAGACCATCGTCGAAACCGTACCAGCGTTCCTTGAAAAAAACATGGCCACTCATCTCGCCAGCCAGCGGAGCCCCCGTTTCGGCCAGTTTTGACTTGATCAGGGAATGTCCGGTACGCCACATCAGTGGCTGACCACCGGCCTGCGCGACGGCCAGGCCGACATGCCGGCTGCACTTCACGTCGTAGATGATTTCAGAGCCAGGGCAGCGTGACAGCACATCGCGGGCGAACAGAATCAGTTGTCGGTCGGGCCAGATGATCTGGCCATTGCGCGTGACGACGCCCAGGCGGTCTGCATCGCCATCAAAGGCCAGGCCCAGTTCGCAATCCGTGGACTGGACATGGCGGATCAGGTCCTGCAGGTTGCCAGGGTCGGCGGGATCAGGATGGTGGTTGGGAAAGCTGCCATCGACTTCGCAGAACAGGGTGTCGACTTCACAGCCCAGCGCCCTGAACAGCAATGGCGCAATGTCGCCACCGATGCCGTTGCCACAGTCGATGGCGATTTTCATCGGACGTTCAAGACGGATGTCACCGGCGATGCGTGCGATGTATTCGGGCATGATGTCCAATGTATGGCGCTGCCCATGCTGCATGGCAGGCAGGGATTCGGATATTGCCTGCATGGCGTCACGCAGTTCGAGAATGTCCTGGCCGTGCAGCGTGCTGCCCCCCATCATCATCTTGAAACCGTTGTAGCGCGGTGGATTGTGGCTGCCGGTAATGGCCACGCCGGATCCTGTCTGCAAAATGTGTGCTGCAAAATAGACCAATGGCGTCGGGACACGACCGAGGTCCACCACGTCAATGCCCGATTCGAGCAAACCTTGCTGAAGCGCTGCAGACAGCTCAGGGCCGCTGTCCCTGCCATCACAGCCCACGACCAGTGCCGTGACGCCTGCAGCGCGCGCGCGTGCCGCCAGGGCGTTTCCCAACCGACGTGCGAAGTCAGGGTTGAGCTGGTCGGGTACGGTGCCGCGGATGTCGTAGGCCTTGAAAACTGCGTCGGGAAGTGAATGGGTGGTCATGTTCTGTCCTGGCTGCACCGTGGCTGTACAAATATGAATGTGTCCTGATTCGGCCCATTGTAGAATAGCCGGATGAATCCGATCATCAGATTCCGGCAGGGTGTTCCTGCCACGGCCACCTGGCGTACCGCCTGCTGTGCGGTGCTTTCCGTTGCGACATTGGCATGGCCGTCCGTGTCCTTGTCGCAGCCTGTCGGGCTGCCCAACATGGGGGCGGCCTCGGCGGCAGAGCTGTCGCCGCGCCTCGAACGCCAACTGGGTGACGCCATCATGATGCAGGGGCGACGCGATCCGACCTACATCCATGATCTGGACCTGACTCAATATCTCAACGAAATGGGGCAGAAGCTGGTGCGGCATGCCTCCGGTCAGGCTCCCGACATTTCGCTGTTCGGCGTGCGTGATCCATCGATCAATGCTTTCGCCATGCCGGGCGGCTACATCGGTATCCATAGTGGCCTGTTTACCAGTGTTGAATCCGAGTCGGAGCTGGCCGGCGTTACGGCGCACGAAATCGGCCACGTTGCGCAGCGCCATATCGCTCGCGGGCTGACCCAGCAGGCCCAGAACAGCAGCATCATGATGGCATCGATGGCTGCGGCACTGCTGGCAGCACTGGCGGGCAGTGTCGATCTGGCGCAGGGCGTGGCTGTATTCGGCCAGGCGGCGGCCATCGATCGCCAGCTCGGGTTCTCGCGTGATGCCGAGCGCGAGGCCGACCGGGCCGGTTTCGATATGCTGCGCAAGGCGGGCTACGATCCTGCCGGCATGGCGCAGATGTTTCAGCGCCTGATGAACAGTTCGCGCCTGAACGAGGGTATGGGCGGGGGGGCATACGCTTCCACTCACCCCTTGTCGATCCAGCGGATGTCCGATATCCAGAATCGCATGTCCCAGATGACACCGAGTTCGCATGTCAGCAGTGATGACTTCTGGTATTTGCGCGCCAAGTTGCGTGTGTTGCAGGCGCTGGATGCACAGTCGCGTCGGCTGGTCATGCAGCAGCTTCAGCAAGAGGGACAGTCCCTCTCGGGTACGCGCCAGCATGCGGCCTGGTTCGGACTGGCTGTTGAGGCCCTGCGGCGCAAGCAGGCCGATGAAGCCGAGGGCTGGCTGAGCAAGTTGGCAGAAGCCAGGCAGGATACGTCTTATGCGGCCGGCTTGCGGATCGAGCTGGCGCAATTGCGGGGACAGAATGAGCAGGCCGTGGCACTGGCCAGGGCTGCCGTGCAGCGCTGGCCACAGCGCCAGGCATTGCAACTGGCCCTGGCAGAAGCCCTGTACGCCACGCAGCATTTTCAGGAGCTGGAGCGCCTGGTGGCGGCCCAGGATCCCGGGTTGCTTGAGCAGGAACCTCGATTCCGTCAGTTGCAGGCGTTGGCTCAGGATGCCCAGGGCAATCTGAGTGCGTCGCGTCGCACGATGGCCGAGTTCTACATCATGACCGGAGCCTATCCTGCCGCAGTGTCGCAGCTGCATCAGGCGCGTGCCGTGACGGACGACTTCTATGTCCAGTCGCAGATCGATGCACGTATTCGTCAGGTTCAGGAGTTGATGGACAGCGAAAAGCGCTTGCGAGAGCAGTTTGGCTGATGCCCTTTTTGGCCAGTCAGGCAAAAAAGGGCGGCTGAGCACGAGCCAGATGACTCGCCGCTATCCTAGAGTCCGGTTTCGAAGAAGGTACCCAGTCGCTGTGGCAGCCAGCCTTGGTGCGACGGGAAATTGCCGGTTGGAAAGACGGCATGGCCCCCGTCATCGGGCTGATGCAGCAGTATGCTGCCTGCACATTCGGCGGCAACGGGCAATGCCTGGGCAGGCAGGAATGGGTCATTGCGGGCGTTGATGACCAGCGTCGGTACCGTCACCTGACCCAGCAATGGCTTGGCCGAGCATTGTGTCCAGTAGTCGAGGACATCCCTGAAACCATGCATGGGTGCGGTGTAGGCGTCGTCGAACTCCTGCAGTGTGTGGGCGTGCTCGAGACGCAGGATGTCGATGACGCCTGGAAAGCGTCGTGCCTTTTCGAGCACCTTGGCTTTCATGGTCTTGAGGAACACCCGGCTGTACAGATGACGGGGCAAGAGGGGGCGACCCAGGCTGCGACCCGATGCCACCAGATCCACGGGGGCCGAAATGGCCGCGCAGGCGGTCAGCCAGCCGGCGTCCTGACGTTGCTCGCCGAGGTATTTGAGCAGGGCATTGCCCCCCAGGGATACGCCGGCAGCATGCCACATGACCTGCGGCAGGCGGGTTCGCACGGAAGCCAGCATGAAGTCGATTTCTTCGCTGTCGCCGGAGTGATAGGCACGTGCCAGCCGGTTCGGCGTGCCCGAGCAGCCTCGGAAATGTGGGATCACGACAATCCAGCCGCGGGCCCGAAAATACTGCGCAATGCTCTGAGCGTATGGACTGGCGCTGCTGCCTTCAAGGCCGTGAAACAGGATCAGCGCCGGGATGCCGCTGTGGGTGCCCAGCGCAGTCCAGTCATCGATTTCCATCCAGCGCGCTGCAGCGCCGTGTTGCAGGCCTTCGCTCTGGCCGGGTTGCATGTCCTGCAGGCTGCGCCGGGCGATCAGGCCGGGGCCGCTCCAGTCGAAATCAAGGAAGTCGCCATCGGGTGTTTCGACACGGTCGCGGACGAAATGAATCTTGTGGTAGCTGGAAAACAGGGTCGCCAGTGTCTGCGCATGTCCGCCCGGCAACCAGCGTGGTACCGGGCAGGGAGCGATGTCGAGACGGGCAACGGCAGGGGTGGGCATGCGGCAGCGATCAATGACCGTGCAGGACGACGCCGGGCTTCAGGCGGTAGGAGGCACCGCAGTAGGGGCAATGCGCAGGTTCGCCATGCGTGACATCGAGATAGACGCGGGGGTGCATGCTCCACAGCGGTGATTTGGGCCCCGGACAGAATACGGGAAGGTCGTGTCCATCGACTTCGATGGCGGCGTGCTGAGGGACGTGCGGGTCTGCCTGTGCTGTGCTCATGTCTGATCCTGGGAGAAACCGTCGGGATGCGGATGGCTGTTGCGCCAATCCGGCTATTGTATCAAGACGGTGCGGTCTACAATACGCCTCCATCGGTTATTGTTTACTGATATGCATACACTATCGACAGGGCATCTCGCGTGAGCCGTTCTTCCGATCCACATTCGTCCACCGATGCCCACGTAGCGTCGGCAGAGCGCCGCGCTGCGCTGATAGATGGCATGCGCCAGGTCATGCCGGCCATGCTGCCGACCGCGATCTGGGGGCTTGTTACCGGGGTGGCGATGGTCAAGTCCGGCCTGACCGAAACCATGGCGCTGGCGATGACCCTGCTTGTTTTCGCGGGTTCGGCCCAGTTGACCTCCCTGCCATTGATTGCGACCGGGGCTCCCCTGTGGCTGATCTTTGCAGCCGGACTGGTCGTCAACCTGCGATTCGTCATTTTCGCGGCGGCGCTGCAGCCATTCTTCCGGCATCTTTCCTGGCCGCGACGCTTGGGGCTGGGCTATTTCACGACTGACATCACATTCATCGTATTCATGCCCCGGTTCGGCGAAGCGCCCGTGCCGGGCACGCGTGAGCATGTCTGGTTCTACGTAGGGGCCATCATTCCGGGATGGATCATCTGGCAGCTCTGTTCGCTGAGCGGTATCGTGCTGGGCAGCATGGTGCCTTCCTCATGGTCGCTCGAGTTCGCTGCCGTGCTGGCGCTGTTGGCCCTGGCCATGCCGCTGGTCAATAGTCGTCCGGTAGCGGCTGCGGCATTGGCGGCAGGCCTGCTGGGATGGGCGGGGCAGTGGCTGCCGTTGCGTCTGGGACTGGTGCTGGCCGTCGTGGGAGGCGTGCTGGCCGGCATCCTGGCGGAACGCCGGCTGGAGCGTGCGAAATGAATGCAGTCGAACTCTGGTCGCAGGACGGCTATGTGTATGCCGCCATTTTGCTGCTGGCGCTGTGCAGCCTGATCACGCGTGCGGGTGTGCTTCTGGCCGGGGACCGGCTGTCCCTGTCGACTTCGGTGCGCAGGGCATTGCGCTATGCGCCGGTTGCTGCGCTGGCGGGTATTCTGGTGCCTGAAATATTGCCCTGGTCGGCTGGAGATTGGCCGCAACTCGACGAGCGCGTGCCGGCCGTGCTGGTAGCGCTGGCCGCCTATCGGCTGCGTCGCAATGCGCTCACTGTGATTGTGTCAGGCATGCTGGTGTTGTGGCTATTGCGCTGGCTGTTGCATTGATGCATCCCTGAATCAGGCGCAGGTGCGGCATCTGGGGTAAAATCGGATGGGTAGAAAGCATTTTTCTGGCAGGCTGTCCTGCCGCCACGGCACCATGAGGTGCTCTCACAGTCCTGAATGACTCAATCCAATATATCCCCCGCCGCATCATCCGAGCAGGTGCCGCTGTTTGCAGATTCCGGCCTGCATCCCCTGATTCTCCAGGCAATTGCCGAGACCGGCTACGTTTCCCCGACGCCCATCCAGGCACAGGCCATGCCAGTCATTCTGGATGGCCGTGACGTGATGGGCGCGGCCCAGACCGGTACGGGCAAGACGGCGGCCTTCACGCTGCCGATCCTGCACCGACTCATGCCGCTGGCCAGTACCAGTACCTCGCCGGCACGGCATCCCGTGCGGGCCTTGATGCTGACGCCGACTCGCGAACTGGCCGATCAGGTGGCCGACAATGTCCGGCTGTATGCCAGCCGCACGCCGTTGCGCTCGGCCGTGGTGTTCGGCGGGGTCGACATCGCTCCCCAGAAGGCACAATTGCGCCAGGGTTGCGAAGTGCTGATCGCCACGCCCGGACGACTGCTGGATCATATCGAACAGAAAACGGTCAACCTCTCGCAGGTGGGCATCCTCGTGCTGGACGAGGCTGACCGCATGCTGGACATGGGCTTCCTGCCGGATCTCGAGCGCATCATCCGCATGCTGCCGTCAACCCGCCAGACGCTGCTGTTTTCGGCAACCTTCAGCAAGGATATCCGCAAGCTGGCACATTCCTATCTCAACCATCCGGTCGAGATCGAGGTGGCGGCGCGCAACGCGGCTGCCGACACGGTGACGCAGATTGCCTATCCGATTGGCGGTGATGCCAAGCGGGCAGCGGTTGTGCATTTGGTCAAGTCCAAGGGCCTCAAGCAGGTCATTGTCTTTTCCAACACCAAGATCGGTACGGCCCGGCTTGCCCGCGCCCTGGAACGTGATGGTGTCCGGGCTGAATCCATCCACGGCGACAAGTCGCAGGCAGACCGCATCAAGGCCCTGGATGCCTTCAAGGCAGGTGAACTGGAAGTGCTGGTGGCTACTGATGTGGCCGCGCGCGGTCTGGATGTGGCTGGCGTGCCTTGTGTCATCAACTACGACTTGCCTTACCATGCCGAAGATTACGTGCACCGCATCGGTCGCACGGGCCGGGCCGGTGCATCGGGCGAAGCGATTTCTTTCTTCGCCGGTGAGGAAGAGCGACAGCTCAAAGATATCGAAAAATTGCTTGGACGCACCGTGCCGCGCGGCACGCTGGATCTGCCCTCTGTTTCGCGCGAACGCAGCAGCAGTCATCGCAGCGAGCGTGGCAGTGCATCGAACCGAGGCGAAGGCCGTCGCTATGATGGCTATCGTCCGGTACAGCAACCGGTCGATGAGTTTTTCACCAAGCCTTACGAGCCTTCCGTAGTTCCTGCAGAGGGTGCTGCTGCGACAGCGGCCGGAGATGGCAAGCAGCGTGCAGCGGCGACTCGACGTCCAGTCGCATTGCTGCTGGGCGGCAAGCGGGCCTGATCCTGCCGCAGGGTCACTCAGTCTGCATGCTGGGTGGCCACCTTTTCTGCCTGTCCTGCAAAAAGTGCCCGTATGTCGGGCAGCGTCGTGCGCGTGCCGATGGGGCCTTCATCCCGTGCGGCGTTGGTCTTTGCCATTGCGCTATCTTCCGCCAGCGATACCAGTAACCGGTCAAGATGTTCGATGTGCGGCAACATGGTGCCGTAGAACAGTGTGCGTCGGCTGTCGCAGACCAGCAGGGTGGGGAAGTTCTCGATATCTTCGTCGCCGCATAATTCCGGATAGTCTTCGATATCTATCCAGACGAACACATGCCGGCCCTGATGCAGGGTAGCCAGTGCCTCGAAGCGCGGCTGGTATTCCCTGCATGTGCCACACCAGGCCGCACAGAAACAGGCGACCAGCAGGGCGTCCGGATCTTGCAGGGTCTCGTGCGCGGCGGACAGGCCGGGCGGCAGCGGTGCAGGCAGGGCGTAGGAAGGCATGGGTACACGGATCAGGGTTTTCGCTATGATAACGCTCAATGCCGACCGACATGCCATTGCATAGAAAGGAAGCCGACTTCATGAACCAGAATCCCGTGACGCTGCCGTCGCAGTCCCTTGATCCATCTTCGGCCATGCTCGATGGCGTGGGCCGTGCCTGCGTGCGTGCCCTGGTCTCGCAATGCCACCCTCGCATGCTGTTTGCGCTGCTGTTGCCATTTCTCATCATGTTCGTGGGCGGCAGCCTGCTGCTCTGGCTGGCCTGGACGCCGCTGACCCAGGCGTTGCAGAACGGCCTGGATGGTGTGGGTGTCGTCAATCGTGTTGATCAATGGATGGTCATGGCCGGACTGTTTTCGCTCAAAGTCTGGCTGATCCCCTTGCTGGCGGTCGTGATCCTGTTGCCGATGGCCGGCATCCTGGGGCTGGTCGTGGCGGCGATCTGGGTCATGCCACTGGTGCTGTCCCATGTGGCGTCGAGGGAGTATCCCGAACTGTCCCGTCAGGGCCGGCACGCCTGGGTCGGCAGCATATGGAATACGTTGTGGGTGATGTGTATCTTCATTATTGGCTGGATGCTGACCTTGCCACTCTGGCTGATTCCGCCGCTGGGCGTGTTGCTGTCGGTGTTCTGGTGGGCCTTTGCCTTTACCCGCATCATGCGGGTGGATGCTCTGATCGAGCATGCCAGCCCGCAGGAACGCAAACTGCTTCAGCAGCGTTGCTATGGCGGCTTCTGGAGCCTGGGACTGATCTGCGCGCTGCTGCAGCTGCTGCCGCCTGCATGGCTGTTCCTGCCGGTGTTTTCTGCGCTGTTGTTTGTCCACTATGGCCTGGACAGGCTGCGGCGTCTGCGCGCAGAATCCATCATCGATGTCTGAACCAATGGATGAAAAAATGAGCATCACGGAACAATCCGCTACGTCGCCTCGTCCCGAGAGGACTGTGCCGCGCATCGGCCTGTATATCATCGGCGATGAAATTCTGTCGGGCCGTCGTCAGGACAAGCACTTTTCAAAAATGGTCGAGTTGCTTGGCGCGCGTGGCCTGAAGCTGGCCTGGGCCCAGTTCCTGGGAGACGATCGTGCAGAACTGGTCGCCGCATTGCGCCGCAGCTTTGCCTCGGGCGATATCGTATTTTCATGTGGCGGCATCGGGGCGACGCCGGATGACCATACCCGGCAGGCTGCCGCCGAAGCGTTGGGCGAGCCGCTGGTCCTGCACCCCGAGGCTCGCCAATTGATTGCCGAGCGCAGTGCCGAGATGGCGGACAAGGGGCAGGGCAGTGCCGATATGGAAACCCCCGAGAACCGTCAGCGCCTGCAGATGGGTATGTTTCCGGCCTCGGCCGAGATTGTGGCCAACCCCTACAACAGGATTCCTGGGTTCTATGTGCGCAACCATACCTTCATGCCGGGGTTTCCCGTGATGGCCTGGCCGATGATGGAAGCGATGCTCGATACCCGCTATGCCGATCTGCACCATCGGGAAGCCTGGGCTGAACATTCGTTTCTGGTGTTCGACATGCCCGAATCCCGCATTACGCCGGCGATGGTCGAAATTGAGCGCCGCTGGCCCGATGTCCGTGCATTCAGCTTGCCCAGCGTGGGCGAAGGCAGTGCGCCGCATATCGACCTGGGCGTCAAGGGCGAGCCACAGGCTGCTGCTGAGGCGCTGCAATGGCTGCAGAACGAAGTGACGAGGCTGGGCGGGAGGCTGGGTAACTAGAGATGATCGACCGGCATATGGCAGTGCTCAGGATAGACCGGTGCGGTGGAGTGGGGCAGTCGGATCTGGCGTTCGGTTTCTTCCCTGTTTCATGATATGGGATAGAATGGGCATTGTTGCGTTGCCGCATACGGGCCTCTCATGTCTGTAAATCGTTCTGTCGATCCTGTTCCCACACTTGCCGAACCTGTTGCCGAGCGTGCTCATACCGGGCCTGCCATTGCCATCCAGGTGCTTGAGCGGGCCATGAGCCTGCTTGATGCGCTGGCTGCCCAGAGCGAGCCCGTGGCGCTCAAGGATCTGGCACAGGGTACGGGCCTGCATGCCTCGACTGCGCACCGGATTCTCAACGACCTGGTGATCGGCCGTTATGTCGAACGTGTAGATAACGGACTGTATCGGCTGGGCATGCGCCTGCTTGAGCTTGGCTCCCTGGTCAAGGGGCGACTCAATGTGCGCGAGGCTGCCATTGATGCCATGCGAGCGCTGCACAAGCGCACCGGGCAGACGGTCAACCTGTCGATCCAGCAGGGGGACGAAATCGTCTATGTCGAACGGGCCTGGAGCGAGCGCTCCGGTATGCAGGTGGTGCGTGCGATAGGGGGCCGAGCGCCGCTGCATCTGACTTCCACCGGCAAGCTGTTTCTGTCGCTGTTCGATGGTCGTCAGGTTCGGGCTTATGCCTTGCGTACCGGACTGGCAGGCAATACCCGCAACAGTCTGACCGATCTGGACAGGCTTGAACGTGAAATCAACCTGGTACGCCGGCACGGCTATGCCCGTGACAACGAAGAGCTTGAGCTGGGCGTGCGTTGCATGGCGGCAGGGATTCGCGATGATGCCGGCCGGTTGGTGGCCGGATTATCGATTTCTGCGCCAGCAGAGCGCTTGCAGGATGAATGGCTGCGTGATCTCGTGGAAACGGCAAGCCAGATTTCGGCCGCCCTCGGGTATGAGCCAGGGCGCATGGCCTGATTCGGATGATGCGTCTGTGATACTGCGCTGCACAAAAAATATTTGACATTTCACAGGGAATATTTAAAATCGGTTTGTGCATTGCAACAAGGGTCGATTCAGGTAGCAGATGAAATACGGCCCACGTCATGAGTCGTTGTAACCACTCTTTCATTCATACCTCGAGCCAGGCAACTGGCCACGACCCGGAGAAATACATGAGCGCCATTCCCCAACAGATCGCTGATCGCCAGAAAGATGCCCTGGAAACCCTGCTGGCTGTTCAAAACAGCGTGTTTGCCGGCTTCGAAAAGCTGGTCGACCTCAATCTCAAGGCCACCCGTGCCGCACTCGACGATGCTGCCGCCAAGTCCAAGAAGCTGGCTGCCGTCAAGGATCCCCAGGAAGTCTCCGCAGTGACCGCCTCCCTGGTACAGGCTTCGCCCGAACAGGCCCTGGCCTATGGCAAGCAGGTCTATGACATCATTTCGGGTGTGCAGGGCGAGTTGACCAAGCTGGTCGAAGCCCGCATCGCTGATAACCAGAAGCTGGTGGCCGATGCCATCGATCAGATTTCGAAGAATGCACCTGCCGGTTCCGAAAGTGCCGTGGCGTTGATCAAATCGTCGCTGGCAACGGCCAACAATGCCTATGATTCGCTCACCAAGGCAGCCAAGCAAGCGGCCGAAGTCACCGAAAGCAACCTCAATGCCGCAGCCAGTGCCACGGCGCGTGCCGCTGCCGAGGCGACCGAAGCTGCCGTCAATGTGGCCAAGAGTACGGCTCGCAGCGCTGCTGCCGCACGCAAGTAATCCCGTTCAAGCATTGCAGAGCAGGCATGCCCTGTTCTGTGTGCTGGCAGACCCGCCGACTCGAGCGAGTGGCGGGTTTTTTCATGCCTGACATACACTGCCATTACCAGTCTGCAATGTTCGTCTGTGGCCCTTGGTGCGTTGGAAAATGGGGCAGCACCTCTTCGGCGAGTTCCTGAATGACGTCGGTCGCAGGTCGTTGTGAAAATTGGATTCCCAGCGCGGCATGGTTGACACCTGCCATTCGCCATTCCTCCAGCAAGGAGATCAGGCCCTTGCGCCCGGTGCGTAAAATGTAGCCTCCTTGCAGCGGCACCCTAGGATGGTCTGGGTCATCCACCAGATCCAGCCACTCGTTGGTCATGTGCGGACGAAAGCCACCATCGGGGATCAGGTTGCGCCAGGCCCGGATTTTCTCAGCCAGGCGCTGTGGTCCCTGAGGTGTGTGCGTGGCATCCGGGTAAGTCAACCAGCCATCGGCATGCTCTGCGATCCAGGGCAATGACTGTCCCGAGGCTCCGGTGACGATCAGCGGAATTGAACCTGTGACGGGTTTGGGCAGCAGTTCCGCATTTTCGAAATTTCCCAGGGGAGAGTCGATCATCAGCCTGCCGGCCGGCATAAGCTGGCGGAGGTAAGAGACGGCCTGTGCGAACCGCTCGCCACGCTTGGCATGCTCTACGCCATAAGCCGGGAACTCGATCGGTCGGTCGCCTGAGGCAATGCCCAGGACCAGACGTCCACCTGATAGCTGGTCGATGGTGGTTGATGCCTTGGCCAGGTCGATGGGGTGGCGCAGCGAAAAAATGGCGCTGCCCGTCACCAATGCGACATTCTGGGTACGAGCGGCCAGGTAGGCCAGATAGGCAAAAGGATCAAAGACCTGCCCGGCATCGCCAAACATGGGATCAAACAAAGGGACGTCGCGTACCCATACTGCAGCGAAGTTGTATCGATCGATGGTTTCTACCAGTTTTGCCTGGCCGCCCAGTACCTTCATGTCTCCTTCGTAGAAGCGTAGCGGCAAGAAGATTCCGATGGTCAGATGATCGGGCGAGAACATGCGTCGATAAGCGGGGTGCGCAGAAAACGCGGGCGCTGACATGCCTTTTATGATCGGGAGCGTGATGTTCATGAGATTGCTCTTTTTTATGCGCCGGTGGCAGGTTCCGGCAGCGTGATGCCCTTGCGCACGGCAGGCCGCTGCGCTACACGGGCATGCCAGGCACTCAGGTGCGGGTGCTGGCTGAAATCGAAGTTGATGATGCGTGCGATGTGCATCCAGCCAAACTGTGCAATGTCGGCAATCGAGTAATCGGCACCGGCCAGGTAAGGGTGCTGGGCCAGGCGGCTGTCCAGCACGGCAAAGACACTGTTCGTCAGGTTTCGGAAACGCTCGATGGCAGCCGGTATTTTTTCTTTGGCGAACAGTTCGAAATGAACCCGCTGCCCGATGATGGGACCGACGCTGGCGGCGTGAAATTGCAGCCATTTGATTGCCTCCCAGCGCGCTGCTGGTTCCCGAGGCAGCAGTCTACCGGTCTTCTCGGCGAGGTAGAGCAGGATGGCAGCCGACTCAAACAGCGTGACGCCGGTTTCGTCGTCGGTGAGGACCGGGATGCGGCCATGCGGGTTCAGTGCCAGGAAGGCGGGTTGTCGGTGCTCGCCTGCGTCGATGCGGACATGGTGCAGGCGATAAGGCAATGCCAGTTCTTCCAGGGCAATGGTTGCCTTGAAGCCGTTGGGGAGCTGTCTGTGTAGAGATTGATCATCGCAATATTCAAAAATTAAGTTTTGCTAAAGATGGAATGTAAAACTAAACTTTCTGCATGATGGCGGTATTCAAGCAATACCGGAAGCGATCATTTCTGGTCCCTACCTTTAGAAAAGCTAAAGAAAATGACGACTGCACTCCCTTTGCAAGCGCTGAGAACCTTTGTCGAAGTCGGCCAGCGTGGCAGCATCAAGGCTGCTGCTCAAGCGCTGCACGTTACATCCGGGGCGGTCAGCCAGCAGATCCGGTTACTGGAAGACCGGCTGGGGATCGTGCTGTTCACGCGGGAGCGATATGGCCTGCGCCTGACCGAAGCGGGGGCATGCGTACATCCTTCGCTGCTCGAAGCCTTTGCGCAGATCGACCGGGCCGTAGATACGCTGACCGTACTCAAGGGACGTCAAACGCTTACGGTCAGTACTGTTGCGACCTTTGCCGCGTCCTGGCTGGTGCCACGCCTGGGACGTTTCAAGCAGCGATATCCGCAGATCGAGATTCGTGTCGAAGCCACATCAGCCCTGGTGGATATGCGTCGTGATCGGGTAGACGTGGCTTTGCGACATGGGTTGGGGAACTACCCGGGTTTGGAAGCGAATCGCCTGATGGCTCCGGTGCTGGTGCCGGTGGCCTGTCCCGATTTGGTGGCAGACTGTCATGCGATTCGGGAGCCGCAAGATTGCCTGAACTATCCACTTCTGCATGATGCCGATCGGGCGGACTGGTCGCTCTGGTTTGCCGCGCATGGCGTGGTCCATGACCCTCGGGCAGAGCGCGGTACGGCATTCGAGGACGACTATCTGTTGATCCGGGCGGCTGCAGCGTGCCAGGGGCTGGCTCTGGTGCCGCAGGAGTACGCACGTGAGGAAATAGCCATGGGCCGCCTGGTACAAGTTCTGGACAAACCCTGGCCGGCGCGCTTTGCCTATTATCTGGTGACGCTGCCGGGTGCCATGCAACGCCCGGAGGTCAAGGCGTTCGCGCAGTGGATCAGGGAAGAAATGCAGATCCCAGCGACTCTTTCGGCAACTTGATATTGCTCGACAGTCGCAAGGCATTTCCACATGCAGGTAGTCACGCTTGTCTGATGGCCTTCAAGACGTCTGCCAGTTTCTTGACCGCGATTTCCAGTTCATGCGGGGCATAGGCGGCAAACCCCATCAGGAATCCGGCACTGTGATGCATCGGCGTGTGGTACAGGGCAGTCAACCCCAGCAGGTCTAGGCCAGCACGTTGTGCAGCCTCCACGACTGTGCGCTCCGGCATGTCGCAGATAAAGATGCAAGGCATCTGCATGCCGCCGGCAGGTACCCTGGGCTCTACGAAGTCGGCCAGGTGCAGGCGCACCAACCGTGCCAGTGCATCACGGCGTTCAGCGTAGACCAGCCGCATGGTACGCACATGCGCACCGAAGTGGCCCCCCTCGATGAAGCGTGCCAGGGTGAGTTGCGGGAGGGGGGCACTGTGTCCATCGAGCAGAGTGCGTGCCACGGTCATGGGGGCGACCAGGGCAGGCGGCAGGATCATGTAGCCGATGCGCAGGCCTGGGAACAGCGATTTTGTAAAAGTGCCGATGTAGATGGTGCGCTCGTAGGGATCAAGACCCTGCACACAGGCCGTGGGCTTGCCTGCATAGTGGAATTCGCTGTCGTAGTCATCTTCGATGATCCAGCCCTGTTGTTGTCGGGCCCAGTCGATAATGGCCAGACGGCGTTGCAGCACCAGCGTCGCACCGGTCGGAAACTGGTGCGAGGGGGTCAGGAAGACAGCCTTTGGGGGGCGGTCGGCCTTCTTGCTTGTATCGAGCAGGTAGTCCACCTGCAGCCCCTCGGCATCCAGAGGGACGGGTACGCACTCCAGCCCGGCGGCGTCAAATGCTTTGCGTGCGCCGTGATACACCGGATCTTCGACAAAGATAGGGTCGCCAGCATCGAGCAGCACTGTGGCGCACAGACTCAGGGCCTGCTGTGAGCTGGTCAGAATCAGGATGCGTTCGGGAGAGGCATGCGCACCGCGCTCGAGATTGACATAGTCGGCAATTGCTCGCCGCAGAGGCTCCATGCCTTGAGGATGGCTGTGCAGCAGGGCCCGGGTGCCGTATTGCTTCAATACCTGTCGTTGCAGCCTTTCCCATGTTTGTAGTGGGAAGCTGCGTGTTTCCGGCACGCCGGGCGCGAAGGGGCGTGAGAATAGGAAGTCACGCACGCCACCCCCCTGGAACATCAATGTCCCTCGCTGGCTGAGCCTGGACGGGGGCACGATGCGGTCTGTTGTTTTTAGGGGCCGACCATGCCCGGCCAGGTGCCGTGCCTGTGACGAAACAAAACTGCCGCTGCCTGTTCTGCGTTCGATAAAACCTTCGGTATGCAATTGGCCGTAGGCTGTTTCGACGGTATCGCGGGATACGCCCAGTGATTTTGCCAGCAGGCGCGAGGCAGGCAGGGGGTTGCCTGCCTGCAGGGTGCCATCCACAATCAACTGACGGATGGCGCGTTGCACACGCAAGTGCAAGGGCAAGGCCTGGTGTGCAGGATCACCGATCCAGGCCTTGACGGATTCAAGCTGAGCGTGTTTGAACAAAATTGGTCTGTATATAGTTAAAAAAATGGATGGGCGCAGCAGTCCATTTTAGAGATATAAATAGGTTTCGCACATCATGTCACTTATGTCGCAGGAGCCGTTTTCAGGTCATGTCATCCGTATCCTCTTTTCCATCCGTTCGCTGGCGTGATCTGGCACATCCGGTGGTGGCCGGTCTGGTTTCCGTCATCGTCAATTATGGTGGCACTTTCATCCTGGTTTTTCAGGCGGCCAAGGTGGCGGGTCTCAGCCCGGAGATGACCGCTTCGTGGGTCTGGTCGATTTCCATTGGCGTCGGAGTGACAGGGATCGTGCTGAGCTGGATCTCTCGCGAACCTATCATCACGGCATGGTCGACACCGGCAGCGGCATTCCTGGTCACGGCCCTGGCGAATACGCCTTATGCCGAGGCGATCGGTGCCTACATGATCTCGGCGGTTGCGTTCGTGATGCTGGGGCTGTCGGGTTGGTTCGAGCGTGTTATTCGCTTGATTCCGCCTGGTGTGGCGGCAGGGCTGCTGGCAGGCATTCTGTTGCAATTTGGTATCAAGGCCTTTGGTGGCATGAGCATCGATCCCTGGCTGGCTGGCATGTTGATCATGTCCTACGTCGTGTTGAAAAGGTTCAGTGCACGCTATGCCGTGGTGGGAATCCTGGTGCTGGGACTGGCCTTTCTACTGGCTCAGAACCGTGTCGATCTGTCGGGGATGCGCCTGGCACTGGCGGCACCGATTTTCACGTTGCCGGCCTTTTCCCTCAATGCCCTGCTGAGCGTGGCGTTGCCTTTGTTTCTGATTACTCTGACAGGACAGTACATGCCGGGCATGCTGGTGTTGCGCAATGATGGTTTCCGAACCCGTGCCGATCCTATCGTCAGCCTGACTGGATTCGGGTCGCTGCTGATGGCACCATTCGGTTCGCATGCTTTCAACATCGCGGCCATCACGGCAGCCATCTGCACGGGCCGCGAAGCACACGAAGACCCTTCAAAGCGCTGGATAGCCGGTATTGCCGCAGGGCTGTTCTATATTTTTGTCGGGATATTCGGGGTCACCCTGGCGGCAATTTTCATGGCCTTTCCGGCAACCTTTATCACAACGCTGGCAGGCCTTGCGCTGCTGGGTACTATTGGGGGCAGCCTGGCCAGCGCCATGGCTGATGCCAGAACGCGCGAAGCCGCGTTGATCACTTTTCTGGCCGCAGCGGCCAACATTACATTGCTGGGAATCGGTGGGGCCTTCTGGGGACTGGTGATTGGCCTGCTCGCTTATGCGGTACTCAATGGCCAGTGGGCATACCGGAAATCGACAGCACAGGTATCCAAGGTCTAAGCGTGTGATACGCGAGATCGATGGCCTGCTGGCCACGAGTGATCAGATTAACCACCTACGGAGAAAGTGCGTTCATGAAAACAGTGATTGCCATTCGACACCTGGCTTTTGAGGATCTCGGCACCTTTGAGTCTGTTCTGCTGGAGCGCGGTTATGTGATCCACTACCTGGATGCGGCGCTCGACGACTTGTCTGACTCGGGCATTGCAGCCGCAGATCTTCTGGTGGTGCTGGGTGGGCCGATTGGTGCCTTTGATGAGGCGCTTTATCCCTTCATCAAGGACGAATTGGCACTGATCCAGCAGCGACTGGACACGGGGCGGCCACTGCTGGGCATCTGCCTGGGGGCTCAGTTGATCGCCCGTGCGCTGGGGGCCGGTGTGGCCAGCATCGGGGTGAAGGAAATCGGCTTTGCGCCGTTGATGCTGACGCCGGAAGGTGAGGCATCGCCACTGGCGCAGTTGGGCAGTGTGCCGGTATTGCACTGGCATGGTGACCGTTTCGAGATACCTGTCAATGCTGCACGGCTGGCGGGCACACAGATTTGTGCCAATCAGGCGTTCATGCTGGGTACACAGGTATTGGCGTTGCAGTGTCATCTGGAGGCCAACCCGGCACAGATCGAACGCTGGCTGCTGGGGCACGCCTGCGAGCTGGCACAGGCAGGCATTGATCCTCGTTCATTGCGAAGCGACGCCCATGCCAGGCTCTCCGACCTGCCTCAGGCTGCATCGGCAGTGTTGCAGTGCTGGCTTGATTTGGCTGAAAGCTTGGCCATCCAAACCTGAGCATGGGGGCCTGGTGGCTGTGGTTGTCGAAACGACAGTCAGCGGGTCCCGATGGCGGCTGCACATTCGCCAATCAATGCCGGGCCGCGATAGATCAGGCCGGTATAGAGCTGTACGGCATCGGCCCCGGCTTCGATTTTTTCCCTGGCCTGCGGGCCGGACAGGATGCCACCCACGCCGATGATGGCAAGTGCCGGTCCGGCCCGCTCACGCAAGCGCGAAATCACGCGCAGCGACAGTTCATGGACGGGGGCACCGGAAAGCCCGCCGGCTTCTTCGGCGTGCTTCAGCCCCTTTACAGGTTCGCGCGATAGGGTGGTGTTGGTGGCAATGATGCCATCAATGCCGTGGCGCAAGACGGTGTCGGCAATCTGGTCTACCTGCTCGTCTGTCAGGTCCGGGGCGATCTTGACGACCAGCGGCACCTGGCGTGCATGTTGTTGGGCCAGTTCATGGCGGCGTGCCTGCAAGGCCGCCAGCAATTGTTCAAGTTCGTCGCCGCCCTGCAGGGCTCGCAGATTTTTGGTGTTGGGGGAGGAAATGTTGACCGTGACGTAATCGGCGTGGGGATAGACTCCCTCCAGTCCCAGCAGGTAATCATCCACGGCCCGCTCAATGGGGGTATCTGCGTTCTTGCCGATGTTCAGTCCGACGATACCGCCCTGGCTGCGCCAGGTGCTGCGCGAGATGTTGTCCAGGAACGCGGCCAGTCCCTGGTTGTTGAATCCCAGCCGGTTGATCAGCGCCTGTGCGGCCGGCAGCCTGAACATGCGCGGCTTGGGGTTGCCTGGCTGCGGGCGTGGCGTGACCGTGCCGACTTCCACGAACCCGAAACCCAGGTTGGCAAGGGCGTCAATGTGCGATCCGTTCTTGTCCAGACCGGCAGCCAGACCGACCGGGTTGCGCAGCTTGAGGCCCATCAGCGTGCAGGGGGCGGAAGGTTCCGCATGCAATATGGCGCGAGTCAGTCGGCAATCATAGGCACGTTGCAGGTTGGCGAGGGTTTTCTCGTGCGCGACTTCAGGATCCAGGGCGAACAGGCTCGGGCGGAGCAGGGGATAGATGGAATGCAGCAGGGACATGGTCGGAGAAGAGGCGCTGTGCCAGTCAGGGCTGCGTCGGCAGGATATCCTGCCAGGTCCCATTGCGGCGGACCTGCAGCGGTTGGAATCGGATCTTGTATGCCATTTTACGACTGTTCTCGATCCAGTATCCCAGATAGAGCCACGACAGGCCCAGGCGACGACACAGGTCGATCTGCCACAGGATGGCATAGGTGCCCAGGCTGCCGGGCGCGTCAGGGTCGTAGAAGGTATAGACGGCTGACAGTCCCTGGTCCAGCATGTCGATCAGTGACACCATGACGACCCGCCCGTCGGCATCTCGGAATTCTGCCAATTGTGTCTGGACGCTGGACTCGAGGAGGAAGCCGGCATATTGGGCGCGATCGTCTTCGTCCATGCCGCCACCTGGATGGCGCGCCTGCTGATAACGCAGGTAGAGTGCGTAGTGTTCAGGTGACCAGTATGGCGACGAGAGTGTGGCCGACAGGACCTGATGGTGTCGTGTCCAGCAACGGCGCTGGCTGCGGTCAGGGTGAAACTGCGTGGCATCGACTCGTACTGGTTTGCATGCCTGGCAATGATCGCAGCGCGGCCGGTAGACAAAGCTGCCGCTGCGCCGAAAGCCATGCTCGATCAGTTCGTCATAGGCCGGGGCGTGGATCAGTTCCGCCGGCGCGGCGACCTGGGAGCGGGCCTGCTTGCCGGGCAGGTAACTGCAGGGATAGGGCGCGGTCGTATAGAGCCGTATTGTCTGCTGGGTCATGCCGGAAAGGGAATGATGGATCCGTCCAGTCTCAACTGTCCGGCCTGCCAGGGCAGCGACGGTTGGGGGATCAATCGTGCCAGCAGAGCCTTGAAATCCTGCCGGGGCATGGCACGCGCGCCCAGGCTGCCGAGATGGCGCGTCTGCTGCTGGCAGTCGATGGCCGGTGCGCCGTGGCGGCGCAGGAAGGAGACCAGGTGCGCCAGGGCGATCTTCGACCCGTCGGGCAGGCGGGTGAACATGGATTCGCCATAGAACATCCTGCCCAGCGAGACGCCATACAGGCCGGCGCTCAGGGTGTCGTCGATCCAGAGTTCGACGCTGTGTGCCAGCCCCTGGCGATGCAACTGCGCATAAGCCTGCCGAACAGGGGCGGTGATCCATGTGCCGGGCTGGCCGGCACGCGGGGCAGCGCATTCGGCCATGACCTGCTCGAATGCCCGGTCTACGCAGACCCTGATATGCCCGGATTGGGCTTGCCGCTCGATCTGGCGCAGTTTCTTGGAAAGCGAGCGCGAGCACTTGAAGTCGTCCGAGGCCAGCACCATGCGCGGGTCAGGGCTCCACCACAGCACGGGCTCGCCGTCGTTGAACCAGGGGAAAATACCTTGCCGGTAGGCCGCATGCAGCCGTTCCGGCGTCAGTTCCAGGCCGGCTGCCAGCAGGCCGTCAGGCTCGCGCAGCGCCTGTTCGACGGGTGGAAACGGGGTGCCGCTTTCCAGCCATGTCAATGACATGCCATCCCCATGGTCAGTGTCTTGGCAGGGCGTAATGATGCACGTCGAAATGCCCCTTGCGACGATCTTCCAGGAAATGGCGCAGTGTCGTGCTGACGGTCTGGAACGACATGTTGTCCCAGGGAATCTCGCTCTCGTCGTAGAAGCGGGCTTCGAGGCTTTCCGGACCTGGGTCGAGGTCCGGACCGAGCGCTTCTGCCAGAAAATAGAAATGCACCTGATTGACTTCGGGGACGTCGATCACCGTGAAGAGCGCGCCCAGTTCGATACGGGCACCAGACTCTTCGCGGGTCTCGCGCAGTGCACCCTGGGCCGTACTTTCGTCCAGCTCCATGAAGCCAGCGGGCAGGGTCCAGGTGTTGTAGCGCGGTTCGATGGCGCGTCGGCACAGCAGGATACGGTTTTGCCAGACCGGAATGGTGCCGACGACCATCAAGGGGTTCTGGTAATGGACAGAACCGCAGTGGTGGCACAGGTAGCGCGCCCGGTTGTCATCGGGCGGGATGTCCCTGGACAGGCCATGGCCGCAGTGGCTGCAGAAACGCAGCTCGGCCGATGCCGGGTGGTAGAAAGCGGTGGAAGGTTCCATGCTGGCGTTCCGGGCGTATTGCGGTGATCAGGGTTTGAGGTGTTCGGTCAGGAAGCGTTCCATGGCTTCGTAGAACTCGAACTTGTTCTCGTCATTGTGGAAACCGTGGCCTTCGTTGTCCTTGACCATGTATTCGACTTCGATGCCGCGCTGGCGCAGCGCCTCGACCATCTGGTCGCTTTCGGCCTTGTTGACGCGAGGATCCTGGGCACCCTGCGCGATGAACAAGGGCGTGCGGATGCGTTCGGCGTTCAGTGCGGGCGAGGTGGCGGTCAGGCGTTCGCGGTCATGCTCGGGATGGCCGACCATTTCGTACAGCTTGGGCATGATCGGCTTCCAGTAGGGCGGAACCGTATTCATGAAGGTCAGCAGGTTGGAGACGCCGACATAATCGACGGCGGCAGCATACAGCTCGGGTGTATAGGTAATGCCGGCCAGCGTTGCGTAGCCACCATAACTGCCGCCATAGATGCCGATGCGCGAGGGATCGGCAATCCCTTGCTCGACCAGCCAGTTCACACCGTCGGTGATATCGTCCTGCATGCGCAGGCCCCACTGGCCGAAGCCGGCTTCCCAGAAGGCTCGGCCGTAGCCGGTCGAACCCCGGAAATTGATCTGCAGCACGCAGAAGCCCCGGTTGGCCAGGAACTGCGCCTCGGGGTTGTAGCCCCAACTGTCGCGGGCCCAGGGGCCGCCGTGAGGGTTGACCACGCAGGCCAGATCGCGGGCGGGCTTGCCCGGCGGCAGTGTCAGGTAGCCGTGCAGCGTCAGGCCATCACGGCTGGTGTACTGGACGGGCTGTACCTGTGCCATGGCATGCTCGGGAATCCAGGGATTGATGTCTCCCAGCTTGTCCAGGCTGTCGGCATCGACGTCGTAGATGTAGCGGGCACCTGGCGTACGGTCGTTCCAGGCGGCGACGACCAGCTTGCGTTCGTCGCGGGTGGCGCTCTGAGGGGTGATTTCGTAGCCGGGCAGGTGGCTGTGCAGGCGGGCGAACAGTTTTTCGGTGCTGTCGTCGAAGAAGTGCTGCTGCGGTGTGCTGGTCTGATAATAGGCCGAGGTCAAGACCTTGCGCAGGCGCGAATAGGCCGCGCCGTCCAGATCGACCTCGGTGGTTTCGAAGACCAGTTCTTCCTGGTCGGGGTGGGCCGGATCGATGATCACCAGGGCGATCTTGTCGCGGCCGCGATTGCTGAGTGCATAGAGCTTGCGGTCATCGAATGTAAAGAACAGCGGACTGACCGTGGTCTTGAAATCCACCGTGGCCAGCGTGCGGAAATCCTCTTCCTCGCTGTCGCGATACAACAGGGTGGAATTGAGCCCGTCAGTGGCGATGGCGGCACGGATGCGGCCCTGGTGGTCGGTCTGCCAGCCCAGGATGTTGCCCGGATTTTCGGCAACGCGTACCGAGGTGCCGTTGCGCAGGTTGTAGCGATAGACGTCGAAGACCATCGGCTCGCGCTGGTTGTGGCTGATCAGAATGTGGTCGGGATCATCCTCGAGATCGTCTTCGATGCCGGCGCGCACACCTTCGAAGGGGGTGAGGTCGGTGATCTTGCCAGTGGGCACATCGACAGCCACGACGTGGAAGTTTTCGTCACCGCCGAAATCCTTCTGGAACAGGATGGTGTCATCGCCTTTCCAGGCATAGCTGCTGATGTCACGCGCGCTTTCTGCCGTCAGCAGGCGTGGCTCACCGACCGGACGGCTGCCTTCCAGTGCCTGGACATAGATATTCATGCGCGGCGGCTGCCCATCGATGGACACGGGTTGCATGAAGCTGAGCATGCGACCTCCATCAGACAGGCGAAAATGACTTTTTTCGGGATTGCGGAAGAAGTCGCGCAGTGGATACTGTGCCGCGCTTTCTGCGGTAGCTGCACTCTGCGGTGCGCCAGCGCATCCAGCGACGCCAAAGGCGATACCGACCATGGCGGCGGCGAGAATGCCGTTGCTGCGTGAAATCATGGAACCCCCAGTCAAAATAATTGCAAACCGGGATATTATGCCGCAGTCGGGCATGGCATGATATTGCACAAGTGCGGTCCTTGTTTCAGTAATGAATGACAGTCACGCCTTGTTAAATACGGAAACTGAACATCTGCTGCCATCCGCTGTCTAATCATGCGGCGATCATGAACGGATATTGTCCGAGGAGTTGACTATGAATACACAAATCCAGGTTGAAGGCCAGCGTACGGGCCATACCCGGCCCGTACGCTGGGTGGTGCTGGGCAGCATGCTGCTGGCTGTCACGCTGGCAGCTGGCTGCGCCAACCGGAGCGCATCAAGCGCCGTTTATACCTATGACCAGGCGCAGCGCGAGCAGATCGTGCGCTATGGCACGGTCATGGCGGTACGCAACATCACGCTTCAAAACGACAAGTCCAGCGGTGCCGGTGTGATCGGTGGTGGCGCGCTGGGTGGCGTGGCGGGCAGCGCGGTTGGTGGCGGCACGGGCCGGACCTTGGCAACCGTAGGTGGGGTCATCCTGGGCGCGCTGGCCGGCAATGCCATCGAGAATCAGGCTGGGCGCAGTGCCGGCTACGAAATCACCGTGCAACTCGACAATGGCGAGACTCGCGTGATTGCGCAGGAAGCGGATGTGCCCATCAACGTCGGTCAGCGTGTGCGTGTGGTGAGTGGTGCAGGCCCGACCCGGGTGGCACCGGTACAGTAACGCGAGACAGTCATCATGGCTGTATGAGCCAATCTGCAAAAAAGCCGGGATATCCCGGCTTTTTTGTAATCAGTGGTCATGAGCGATTGCCTTTGCATCCGGCCATGAGCTGAGGATTTATTGTCCGGTATAGGGAACCAGCAGCATCATGCCGACCTGGGCGATGACCAGCAGCACCAGTGGAGAGAAGTCCATGCCGCCGGTTTTGGGCATGATGCGGCGGATCGGATCCAGCAATGGGGCAGTGACCGTGGTCAGGACCGGCATGATCGGTGCCAGGGGATTGATCCAGGACAGGATGGCCTGGGCCAGTGTCAGCCAGATGATCAGGTTGAGTGCCCATTTGCACATGGTTGCCAGGGCCATGCCGGCGATCATGGGCAGCATGTCCAGGGTTGGCAGGGCCTGGCGTACGACCAGGATCAGCAGCACCAGATAGATGAGTGCCGTCAGCCAGGTGCCGAACAGGCTGGCCCAGTCAAATCTTGCATGCACGGGAAACACCTTGCGCAAGGGGCGCACCAGCCACTCTGTGTACTGGATGAGCACACGGGCGACCGGATTGAAGGGGTGCATGCGGATGCCATGCATCCAGGCGCGCATCAGCAGGGCGGCCCCGAACAGGGTGAAAGCGATACTCAGCAGGAATCGGAAAACGTCAATCATGCGGTCAGATGCTCTCTACGATATGCAACGATGGGGGCATATTGTCGCATGGCCTGCGCCTGTCTTGCTATCCTTTGAAATACAGGCCTTGCGGAGACAAGGCACGCCACTTCATTCCATATTTTTGCAGATGCATTATTCACCATGAAAGAATCGATACGTACCTATTCTGCTTCCGAAATCGCCCAGTCGCGCGCCGCCGGCCATATGGCGGCGGAGGTGCTGGCGATGATCGGCGAGCATGTCAGGCCCGGTGTCAGCACCGAAGCGCTGGATGCCATATGCCATCGCTATATTGTCGACGTGCTCAAGGCCGTGCCGGCCAATATTGGCTACCACGGTTTCCCGAAAACCATCTGCGCCTCTCTCAATCATGTTGTGTGTCACGGGATTCCGGATGCCGGGCAGGTACTCAAGGATGGCGATATCCTTAATATCGATGTCGCAATCATCAAGGACGGCTGGTATGGCGACACCAGTCGCATGTACTACGTGGGCACCCCTTCGGCGCAGGCACGCAAACTGGTCGAGACGACCTACGAGGCCATGTTTGCCGGGATCAGGCAGGTGCGTCCAGGCGCGACGCTGGGTGACATCGGGCATGCCATCCAGCAGGTTGCCCATGGGCAGAGTTTTTCCGTCGTGCGAGAGTATTGCGGCCATGGTATCGGGCAGAAATACCATATGGCTCCTCAGGTACTTCATTATGGACAGCGCGGGCAAGGCCTTGCGTTGCGCAGTGGCATGATTTTCACTATCGAACCGATGATCAATGCAGGCAAGGCGGATACCAAGGTGCTGCAGGATGAATGGACGGTTGTCACGCGAGACAAGTCACTGTCTGCGCAATGGGAACACATGGTGGCTGTGACTGACGAGGGTTTTGAGGTGCTGACGCCATGGCCGGATGGACTGGGCAGTTACGCCAGTATTTCTTGATCGAACGGTAGAAAAAAGCCCACCGAAAGGTGGGCTGATTTCGTACCGTACCCGGTTACGGGCGATTGCTGCTGGTCGGGAACGGCCAGGGCTTGGCACCGCTTGCAGGTTGGGCCGGTACTGCATCCTTGGTGGCGGGCTTGGCAGCCGGTTTCTTGGCAGCGGGCTTGGTGGCCGGAGTGGCCTTCTTGGCCGTCGGCTTGGTTGCGGTTGCCTTGGCAGCGGCCGCGGTTTTCTTGGCTGGTGCCTTGGCAGTACTGGCGGCCGGCTTTGTTGCTGTGGCGGCCGGTTTCTTGGCTGCCGCAGCTGGCTTGGCGGGCGTCGCCTTGGCTGCAGCAGGTTTTACGGCAACGGGCTTGGCTGTGGCTGCGGTTTTCCTGGCAGTGCTTGCGGCGGGTTTGGCTGCGGTGGCGACGGGCTTCTTGGCTGCGGCAGCGGCCTTTGCGGGAGTCGTCTTGGCCGGGGTGGTCTTGGCAGTTGCGGGCTTGGCAACAGCCGGTTTGGCGGCTGCGGTTTTTCTGGCGGGTGTCTTGGCGGTGCTGGCTGCCGGTTTGGCTGCAGCAACGACGGGTTTCTTGGCTGCGGTGGTTGCCTTGGCAGTTGCAGCCTTGGTCGCTGCGGCCGGTTTTGCTGCCGCGGGCTTGGTGGCGGCTACGGTTTTTTTGGCGGGGGCCTTGGCTGCACTGGCTGCCGGCTTTGCAGCGCTGGCAGCAGGCTTCTTGGCAGCGGAGGCTGCCGGTTTCTTGGCTGTGGCTGCCGCTTTGGCGGGAGCCGCCTTGGCCGGGGTGGCCTTGACTGCTACTGGCTTGGCTGCAGCGGTTTTCTTGGCAGGAGCGGACTTGACAGGTGCGGCAACGGCAACTGCTTTTTTGTTGGTTGCCGGCTTGGCAGGTTTGGGAGCGCTGGTGGCGTCAGTTTTCTTGCTGGCCTTGGCCGCTTTCTTGTTGGCCTTGTCGTCGGCAGCCTTGACGGTTGCCTTTTTGGTCGCTTTTTTGGCTGTTGCCATCGTCATGCTCCTTGGAACCTGATTCTTAAATAATGCATTAGGGGGAAGAATGCAAGGATCAACAGTACATCTGTCATGCGCATTACGCAAGATTTACACAGCTCGGTCATGCCGATCCGTGTGGATTGGCATGGAAAATGCGGCTTTTATGCTGCCAACAGCCAGATAGCGTTGCAATGTACAGAGAGTGCGGCGGCATTTTGTCGTTATTGTCATGGCCGCCGCAGCGAGCGGATCAGAACTGCTTCAGACGCTTCAGGACAGTTTCCTTGCCGATAATTTCGAGTACGGCGTCGATCGAGGGTGTCTGTGTCCTGCCGGTTACGGCCAGACGCAGTGGAATGGCCAGTTGTGGCATTTTCAGCCCGTGGGCTTTCAGGACCTGCTTGATCAGAGCTGAAATGTTTTCCCTGGACCATTCGAGCGCCTCTGCCTGACGGGTGAAATCGGCCAGTGCCTGCCGTGCGGCCTCGGTCAGGTGCTGTTGCAGCAGTTCTTCGCCAGGTTGCTCGGGCGCGCCGAAGAACAGCATGGCCGCATCGGCCAGTTGCTCGAGGGTTTCCGCGCGATCCTTGACCAGTGCCACGACTGCCGGCAGCGAGGCCTGGGTCAGGTCGCCGCCGCGCGCGGCAATCCGGGGGGCGACACGTTGGCCAAGCGCATCGTCGCCCAGTTGACGCATGTAGTGGGCGTTGACCCAGTTGAGTTTTTGCGGATCCCATTGCGCGGCCGACCGCGACAGGTTCTGCGCGTCGAACCATTCCACGAATTCGGCGCGTCCGAACAGTTCGTCGTCGCCGTGGCTCCAGCCCAGTCGGGCCAGATAGTTGATCATGGCATCGGGCAGGTAGCCCTGGCGGTCGTAATCCATGACGCTGACCGCGCCGTGGCGCTTGGACAGTTTCTGTCCATCCGGACCAAGGATCATGGGCAGGTGGCCGTATTGCGGCAGCGGAGCACCCAGGGCGCGCAGGATATTGATCTGGCGAGGCGTGTTGTTGACGTGGTCGTCACCGCGCAGCACGTGGGTGATGCGCATGTCCCAGTCATCGACGACCACGCAGAAATTGTAGGTCGGCGTGCCATCCGGACGGGCGATGATAAGGTCGTCAAGCTCCGTATTGGAGAACACGATGGGGCCCTTGATCAGGTCGTTCCAGCCGGTGCTGCCTTCGGTCGGATTGCGAAAGCGTACCACTGGCTTGCGGTCGGCCGGCACAGGCGGCAGCACTTTGCCCGGCTCCGGGCGCCAAGTACCGTCATAGCGCGGTTTGAGGCCGGCGGCGCGGGCTTTTTCGCGCATGGCTTCGACTTCTTCGGGGCTGCTGTAGCAATGGTAGGCATGCCCGGAAGCGAGCAGTTGCCCGACCACCTCGCGGTAGCGGTCCATGCGTTGCATCTGGTAGAACGGGCCTTCGTCCGCGTCCAGCCCCAACCATGCCATGCCATCGAGGATCGCCTGGACCGCCTCGGGCGTGGAACGCTCGACGTCAGTGTCTTCGATTCGCAACACGAAGGTGCCTTTGTGATGGCGGGCGTAGGCCCACGAATACAGCGCGGTACGCGCGCCGCCCAGGTGGAGATAGCCCGTCGGTGAAGGGGCAAACCGGGTGCGGACAGTGGCAGAGGATGCTTGGGTCATGGATAATGGCAACGCAGAGGTGGGTATATAACGGAAAACAACATTTTAGAGGAGTACAGCCTTCCATGTTGCGTCACGCGCTGGCCCCTTTGTTCGAACCGCGCTCGCTGGTGGTGATCAGCGACCAGGTTCTGCCGTACGACCAGTCACCACCGATTCCCCTGCATGCCGCCACCGTGCGTGTGCCGTGGTCGGCGCAGGGTGATCCCGACGATATTCGCAAGGCGCTGCAGGAAGTCGCTGCAGGGCGTGGACGCCCCGATCTGGCACTGGTCTGCGTGGAGCCGACTCAATTGCCGCTCGTGCTCAATGCGCTGGCGTCCAATCCCGATACGCTGCCCGGTGCCGTGATCCTGCAGCCACACAACAGCCGTGATCCGGATCCGGCTGCAACCCGTGATTTTTCCCGCCTGTGGGCGCAGACCCATCCCTGCTTGCTGCTGGGCCCCAATGCCTTCGGGGTGCAGCGTCCGCATGCCGGTTTCAACTTCAGTCAGCACCCGCATTTGGCGCGCAGCGGCAAGGTGGCGCTGGTGGCCCAGTCGCGTTCAATCATGGCGGCGGTGATGGACTGGGCCGATGATGCCCATATCGGCCTGTCCACGGCGATTTCCCTGGGGGATGAAGTGGACCTAGGTATTCCCCAGGTACTTGATTACCTGACCAGCGACTACCGTACCGACAGCATTGCGCTGTACATGGAAGAAACAGGTAATGCCCGTGAGTTCATGAGCGCATTGCGTTCGGCTGCACGGGTCAAGCCGGTGGTCGTGCTCAAGGCCGGTCGTGCGCAGGATGGCAGTGGTGCCGATGCCGCCTTCGATGCCGCATTGCGACGAGCCGGTGCAGTGCGCATTCGCTATTTCGTGCAGATGTTCTCGGCGCTCAAGGTACTGGGGTACGCACATCGCCCGCGCGGCCAGCGCGTGGCCATGCTGGCCAATGGCAACGGTCCGCCGCAACTGGCACTGGACCTGGCCGGATCGCAGGCCCCCATCGTGCGTGCCGAGCTGGGCGTAGCGACCTGCCGTGCCCTGCAGGCTCTGCTGGAGCCGGATGCCGATATCCGCAATCCGGTCATCACGCGGGCACCGCTGACGCCGGATATCATCCAGGAGGCATTGAACCAGTTGTTGGCCGATGCCAATGTCGATGGTGTGCTGGTCCTTCTGACACCGGATGCGCATACCAACATGACTGAGGTTGCCAAACGTCTGGCTGCCGTGACGCCGGCGGCACGCAAGCCCGTGGTGACCTGTTTCATGGGCGATGCCGGCATGCGGCCCTTGCGGCGCATGCTCGACGATGCCGGTACGCCGGCCTTCCGCACCCCGGAAACAGCGGCCGATGCGCTGGGCGTGTTGGCAACCCACCATTACAACCAGCAGTTGTTGCTGCAGATGCAACCGCCGCTGCCACCGCTCTATCCGCCAGATCGCGAGCAGGCACAGGCTTTGATCGACCGTGCCCGCGAGCAGGGGAGAACGTGCCTGTCGGCCAGTGAGGTACAGGACATTCTGCAGGCCTTCTTTGCACCCGTCGAATGGCGTGATGAACATGAGGAGGGCGATTGCCCGGCCGAGGATGACGGCATCACCCTGGCGATACGGGTCGTGCGTGATGCCCGTTTCGGGCCGGTGATCGGTTTTGGTGCTGGCGGACTTCTGGCGCGGCTGGGCATGGTCGGCGGCAGCGCCGGCGGCAGCCTTGATCTGCCGCCGCTCAACAGTTATCTGGCGCACCAGATGATGGTGCGCAGCCGGATCTGGAAACCGTTGCTGGCCAGTGAGTCCAGCCCGCAGGCACTGGTCCGTCTGGAGCAGTTGCTGGTTCAGGTGTCCGAAGTAATTTCCGAGCTGCCGGATATCGAATCGCTGGTACTCGATCCGATTCGGATCGCAGATGATCATCTGCGTGTCGATGGCATGGAAATGCGGCTGTGTGCGCAGCCGGCTGGTTATACGCCATTGTTGGGAGGGTATGCCCACATGGCGATTCATCCCTATCCTGCTCATCTGGTGCGCAATCAGGCTTTCGAGGATGGTGTGGCCTATACCATCCGTCCCATCAGGCCGGAGGATGCGGAGGCCTTGCAGGGCTTTGTCCGAGATCTCTCCGAGCAGTCACGCTATATGCGCTTCATTTCGGCCATGAAGGAGCTGACGGAACGTATGCTGGCGCGCTATACCCAGGTCGATTATCACCGTGAACTGGCGTTGGTGGCGACCATTCAGCAACCCAATCCGGCCCACCGCGGGCATCCTCACGATGTCATCATCGGTTTTGCGCATTATCTGCGCAATGCCGATGGGCGGGGGGCAGAGTATGCGCTGGTGATTGGTGATGACTGGCAGCGTCGCAAGCTGGGCTATTCACTGATGCAAGGATTGATCGAGGCTGCGCGACAGCAAGGGCTGGAATATATCGATGGCATGGTGCTGTCTGCAAACCGGCCCATGCTGACGTTGATGACCCGTCTTGGATTCGTCAATGATCCGGATCCCGATGATCCTTCGATGCGGCGGGTCTGGCTGGATCTGGAGCCGGTGGCTCCAGTCCAAGAGGGCAAGGCCTGATCGCGTTCAGGCCAGAACGCGCTTGAGGAAGGTGCCGATGTCGGCGATTTCCTGGGCGCAGACCGAGTGCGGCATCGGGTAGGTATGCCACTCGATGTGGTAGCCCAGTTCTTCCAGCAGCGTGCGTGATGTCTCGGCCCGCTGGATGGCGACGACAGGATCCTGGGTGCCGTGGGCCATCAGGATTGGAATGTCCGCATTGGCCGGGCTGCGTTCCTCTGCCAGCGTCTGGCGCAGGGGCAGGTAGCCGGACAGGGCGATCAGGCCCCCCAGGCGCTCGGCATGGCGCAGACCGATTTGCAGCGTCATGGCGCAGCCTTGCGAAAAGCCAGCCAGCACGATATGCCGCGCAGGCACGCCACGTGCCTTTTCCTGTGCAATCAGCGCTTCAATTGCAGCCTGGGAGCGGTGGATGCCGGTGTCATCTTCGCGGGCCGTGCCATTGAAGCCCAGGATGTCATACCAGGCCCGCATGGCCATGCCATTGTTGATGGTGACAGGTATTACGCCGGCATGTGGAAAAATGAACCTGATGGCAGGCATGTCTTCCAGGCCCAGTTCGGGCACGACGGGGGCAAAGTCGTGGCCATCGGCTCCGAGGCCATGCAGCCAGATCACGGTGCGTTGCGGCGTGGTGCCCGTGTCGATGGTCACGGTATCAAGCAAACTCTGGGTCATGCTTCTTCCTTCTCGTCTTCAACTGTGTCGGATGATGACGTGTTATCGGGCTCCAGCGCTCGCAACGCCTGAAACAGCGCGCGGTAGTGCTTGCGCTGGGGCTGAGAACCTTCGGTCAACGCGGCATTGGTGGCTGCTTCCTTGCGGGCAGCGCGGATCAGTGAGCGCAGGTGCTGCACATCGGCACCGGGATACTGTTCCAGCAGAGTCGTCAGAGCATCGTCATCGGTCAACAGGCGATCGCGCAGGCGCTCGGTACGATGCAGCGAGGCGGTTGCCTCGCGCGAGCCATTGGCCCAGACGTCAAGCTGGGTCCGGATTTCCTCGGCAGGAGCCTTGCGCATCAGTTTGCCTACATAGTGCGTCTGGCGACGTCGGCCTTCGCGGCTGGTGGTGCGTTGTGCCAGCCGGATGGCTTCGTACAGCTTTTCTTCGAGTGGCAACTGACGCAGCCGTTCTGGCGACAGGTCGATCAGATCCTTGCCAAGATCCAGCAAGGCCAGCATGTCGCGTTTGACCTGTGATTTGCTGGGGCGGTCGTAGACCGGGCCAGTATCCTGGTCGTCGTTGGGCGAGGGCGGAAATTCGTCCATAGGGGCAGCAGTAAGAATCTTATAGGGGTAAAGTTGGCTATCATACTCGCCTGTCCGAATTTTCCTGAAATCCATGAGCATGACTGATCAAGAGAAGCCGCGTACCCGCGCAGGCAAAAACCGGGTGCCAACGGGCCTCCAGGGGCTGGACATCGAGGCTGGCCAGGCCCGCTTTCGGGAGGCGGTCGAGTCGGTACTTGGACACGCGCGTGAACTGGGTGCCAGTGATGCAGCTGCCGAAGTATCCGAGAGCTGCGGCCTGTCGGTGTCGGTACGCAAGGGCAGCATCGAAACCGTCGAGCAGGCTCTGGACCGCTCATTGGGCGTAACCGTCTATGCGGGGCGCAGCCGGGGCTCGGCCTCGACCTCCGACCTGTCGCCAGCCGCATTGCGCCAGACTGTCGAGGCCGCCTGGCATATTGCCCGCCATACAGCGGATGATCCTGCCGCCGGCCTGCCAGAGGCAGACCAACTGGCAACCCAATTCCTTGATCTGGATCTGCACCATCCCTGGCGTATCGATACGGATCAGGCTTGCGCACTGGCTTGTCGGGTAGAGCAGGCTGCGCTGGATACCGATGCCCGCATTACCAACACCGAGGGTGCCAGCGTCAATACCTACGAAGGGCATTTCGTCATGGGGAATACACATGGCTTCATGGCCGGCTATCCCTATTCGCGTCACAGCCTGTCGGTTGCACCGATTGCCGGCCGCGGCAATCGCATGCAGCGCGATTACTGGTACAGCGCACATCGTGCGGCGCAGGGGCTGGGGCAACCCGAGGCCATTGGTCGCTATGCGGCCGAGCGCACCCTGGCGCGGCTGTCGGCGCGCCGCATTCCCACAGGGCGTTTTCCCGTCCTGTTCGAGGCCCCCCTGGCGCTGGGCCTGATCGGTGCGCTGACGCAGGCGGTCAGTGGTGGTGCCCTGTATCGCAAGGCCAGTTTCCTGCTGGATGCGGCAGGTCGCCAGATATTGCCCGGGCATCTCGACCTCGATGAAAATCCCTTTATCCCCCAGGCCATGGGCAGTGCCATGTTCGATGACGAGGGCGTGGCGACACGCGTGCGCCAGGTCGTGTCGGGCGGGGTGCTCAATGGCTATTTCCTGTCCAGCTACACGGCGCGCAAACTGGGATTGCCGGGTACGGGCAATGCAGGTGGCTCGCACAACCTGATGCTGCGCTCGCGCCTGACCCGCCCCGAAGATGATTTCGAGGCCATGCTGCGCAAGATGGGCACGGGCCTGCTGGTGACCGAACTGATCGGGCAGGGCGTCAATTATGTAACGGGTGATTATTCTCGCGGTGCATTCGGCTACTGGGTGGAAAATGGCCGCATCCAGCATGCTGTGCAGGAAATCACCATCGCTGGCAATCTCCAGAATATGTTCCGTAATATCGTGGCGGTCGGGGCGGATCGCATCACGCGGGGGGCCAAGACCTCGGGTTCGATCCTGATTGCGGAAATGTCGATTGCAGGCATATAGTGATCCGCCTGTAGAATATACAAATATATTCATAGATTTCTTACATATACACCTGCATATAAGCTTGTGAAGGAGATTCCATGCAACGTCGTTCGTTTCTGAAAAAAGCGGGCCTGGGGGCGGTGGCCGGCAGTGCGGCCGTGGCCGCTCCGGTTTTTGCCCAGGATGCCCCCACGCTCAACTGGCGCATGGCCTCCAGTTTTCCGCGCAGCCTGGATGCCCTGTATGGCACCGGCGAGATTTTCTGCAAGTATGTCAATGAAGCCACGGGTGGCAAGTTCACCATTCGCCACTTTCCGGGCGGAGAGATCGTGCCTGCATTGCAGGTGCTTGATGCAGTGCAGAACAATACGGTCGAGTGCGGCCATACGGTCAGCTATTACTACTATGGCAAGGATCCGGCCCTGTGCTTCGATGCCTGCGTACCGTTTGGCCTTAATACCCGCCAGACCAATGCCTGGATGTTCGATGGCGATGGCATGCGCCTGACCCGCGACATGTTCAAGGCCTACAACATCATCAACTTTCCGATGGGCAATACCGGTACGCAGATGGGTGGCTGGTATCGCAACGAGATCAAGACTCTCGATGACCTGAAAGGCCTCAAGATGCGTACGGCCGGTTTCGCCGGTGAAGTGCTGTCGCGCCTGGGCGTGGTGCCGCAGCAACTGGCAGGCGGTGATGTCTATCCCGCCCTGGAGCGCGGCACACTGGATGCCGTCGAGTTCGTCGGGCCGTATGACGATGAAAAGTTGGGTTTCAACAAGGTGGCCGGCTACTACTACTATCCGGGCTGGTGGGAAGGTGGTCCGCAGGTGTCGCTCTACTTGCATGATGCCGCCTGGGCTTCGCTGCCCAAAACCTATCAGACCATCGTCGAGGCTGCCAGCCGCGTCGCGCATGGTGCCATGACCTCGCGCTACGATGCGCTTAATTCGCAGGCACTGCGTCGCCTGATCGCCAGCGGCACCAAGCTGCGTCCGTTCCCGCGTGAAGTGATGGATGCTTCCTACGATGCAGCACAGACCGTCTACAAGGAATTCTGCGACAAGAATCCCCAGTTCAAGACGGTGTACGACAACTACATGGCTTTCCGCGACGAAGTAGTGCCATGGTTCCGTGTGGCCGAGGGCAGCTTCGACCAGTACCTGGGCGTACGCTTGTCGGCGCGCAATCGTTCCTGATCTGTGCTATGATCAATGGCTATTTTCTTTTTGGATGAGCTGGCACGGGTGAATTCATAACACTCTGGCAGGGCACAAACTGAAAAAGCGGCCGAACATGGTCTGTGGCATGAATTCCTCATGCAGCGCATTTCGGCCAGGCGCTCATGCCTGTATCGGGCATGGGCTTAATTTTTGAATGTTAGGAACCATCATGAAGACATTTGTGGCCAAGCCGCATGAAGTCAAGCGTGACTGGTTTGTGATTGACGCCAAGGGCAAAGTCCTGGGTCGTGTGGCCAGCGAAGTCGCACGCCGTCTGCGTGGCAAGCACAAACCTGAATTCACGCCGCACGTTGATACCGGCGATTACATCGTCATCATCAACGCTGCTGAAATCGCTGTCACCGGCAACAAGGCCGAAGGCAAGCGCTACTATCGCCACTCGGGCTACCCGGGCGGTGTCACCGAGACCACTTTCCTCGAAATGCAGCAGCGTTTCCCGGGCCGCGCCCTGGAAAAAGCCGTCAAGGGCATGCTGCCGAAGGGTCCGCTCGGCTACGCCATGATCAAGAAGCTCAAGGTCTACGCAGGCTCCGAGCATCCGCACTCGGCGCAACAGCCGCAACCGCTGGATATCTAAGAGGTCAAGGACATGATCGGTAACTGGAATTATGGCACCGGCCGTCGCAAGACCTCGGTGGCCCGCGTCTTCCTGAAGAAGGGCACGGGCAAGATCGTCGTCAACGGCAAGCCTGTCGACGAGTTCTTCGCACGCGAAACCGGCCGCATGGTCGTTCGTCAGCCGCTCGAACTGACCGGCCACACTGAGTCGTTCGACATCAAGATCAACGTCAAGGGCGGCGGCGAAAGCGGCCAGGCCGGCGCTGTGCGCCACGGCATCACCCGTGCGCTGATCGATTACGACGAAACGCTCAAGCCCGCACTGTCGAAGGCTGGCTTTGTCACCCGCGATGCCCGCGAAGTCGAACGCAAGAAGGTCGGCTTCCACAAGGCACGTCGCCGCAAGCAGTTCAGCAAGCGCTAATTCTCGGCATTGCTGCAAAAAAGCCGCCTTCGGGCGGCTTTTTTTATTGTCGGACGGCTCGTACACTCTGTCAGTTTCGTTTTTGCAAGGATGCATGACATGCCCGCGATCATTCTCCCGTTTCGCCGCCGTTTGTTGCTGGGGGCTGCGGTTGCCAGCCTGGCATGGCCGGCCTGGGTTCAGGCTCAGGCTGATATGCGCGTGGTATTTCCCGGTACGGTGCAGCAGGGGACGCTGGTAATCGGGAAGGTGCCGGCAGGCAGCAGGGTCCGCTACGCGGGGCGTGAGCTGCGAGTGACGCCATATGGTTCGGTGGTATTGGGCATTGGCCGTGACGCGCAGGGTGAGGCGCGTGTCGATGTTGTATTGCCCAATGGAGAACGGCAGTCGCCTGTGATCAGCATCCAGCCGCGCGACTGGCCCTTGCAGCATGTCAATGGTGTACCACCCGCCACAGTCGAGCCGCCGCCTGCCATTGCCCGTCGTATCCAGGCGGAGCAGGCGCGTGTGGTGGCGGCGCGCGAGCGTGACGATGAGCGTGCCGATTTTGCCCAGACCTTCATCTGGCCGGTACAGGGGCGCATCAGTGGCCGCTTTGGCCGTGCACGTGTGTACAACGGCAAGCCGGGCTCGCCGCATTCCGGCATGGATATCGCAGCACCCACCGGGACGCCGGTGAAGGCTCCTGCTGCCGGCATCATCACCTTCGCCGATCCCGATCTGTACCTGACTGGTGGCACCATCCTGTTGGACCATGGACATGGGGTCAGTTCCAACTTCCTGCATCTTTCGCGCATTGATGTTTCGGTCGGTCAGCGCGTTAGCCAAGGCGACGTCATTGGTGCCGTCGGTTCGACCGGGCGTTCGACTGGCCCACACCTGCACTGGGGAATGAACTGGTTCGATGTGCGGGTCGATCCTCAACTGGTGCTGGAGCGGGCGCAGTGAGTCCAGCCTGGATGGTGGCATGCATAGCCTGTGGCGGCCTGTCTGTGGCATGCCGATACACGACCACACAGAGCGAAACTTGAACCGGGACATGCTTTGGCGGCATCATGGAAGCTCACCAACGACGTAAAGGAGAATCGTATGCAATCATCCTTGAAAGCGTTTCTTTTCGCTGCTGCCGTATCCTTCGGGCTCTCTTCCCCCTACGCCATGGCCGAGTCCAGGCTGGAGCCCGCCCGGGCCGAAACGCCGGTACAGGCACCCGCAGCCATTGATCCGTCCGATGAGCAGCTTGAGAAATACGTGGGTGCCGCTCGCAAGATCGATGCGGTTGCTGCAGATTATCAGCCCAGGCTGGCAGGCGTGACCGATCCGGCAGAGCGGCAGGCCTTGCTGCGCGAGGCTGATGGCAAGATGATCGCGCTAGTCGAGCGTGACGGATTGAGCGTGGACGAATACAACGGCATCAGTGTGGCTGTCCAGCAGAATCCTGCCTTGCGCCAGCGGGTGGTGGACATGCTGGCGCGCAGCCAGGGAGGCTGAGCGGGCAGGGTGAATCGATTCTCGTGTCGGGGCCTTGCGGTCCTGGCGCATGAGGATCGGTTTTGCCTGTAGTCAGTTTGTGCCGAGGCTACCTGGGTGCCGTGTCATGCATTGTGCCGAAGGTGCGCTCAGCGCACACCGCCCATGTAGCGGCCCGGCCGATGGTTGATCCACAGAAACAGGCTCATGGCGATGGCACCCAGAATCGAATAGGCAACCCGTTCCGGCGGCACGACGAAAAAAGCCATGGCCACGATGGCGCAGTCGATGATCATGTGTACCTTGCCTGCCCGGATGCCGTGCGCCTGCTGTAGATAGAGCGAGACAATTGTGGCACCCCCCAGGCTGGCGCGGTGGCGCGCCAGGAACAGGCAGCCCGTGCCCAGCAGAAACCCACCCAGCAGGGCCGCATAGAGCGGATGCAGGTAATCGATGTGCATGACCTGTGGCGCGAAGTCGGTTAGCAGCGACAGCATGCCCACGGCGGCAAAGGTCTTGAGCGTGAATTCGCGCCCCATGCGCTGCCATGAAAACCAGTAGAACGGCAGGTTGATGACGAAAAAGACCAGACCGAATGGCCATCCGCTCAGATAATGCAGCAGAAAGGCGATGCCGGCTGTGCTGCCGGTGAGCAGGCCCGCCTGTGCATAGAGCACCATGGTCATGGAGACGAAAAGTGTGCCAGTAAACAGGGCCAGGACATCTTCTCCGGGGCCGTGATGCAGGGCGGAGACGGGCGCGACAGGGGTGACGGGCATGGCAGGGGTATGCGGCAGTATGATGAGCCGTTCGCAAGGGTGGTGCGATGCGGGCCGGGTGCGCTCCATCGGGGCGCTGTATCGCTTGTGGCGACGATGGCATTATGCCCGCGTCGCAGTCGATGCGCCAGAAGGGCGACTCCGGGTGTGCGAAAGCGCAACTTTTCCGTAATGATATCGACAGCCCAGCCATGCTTTGCGATGCAGTCTTATACAAGACATTCGCCAGAAATCGGGTAGAATGGAAAGCTGACTCCAATACCAAAACCGATTTTCAATCAAACCACCGACGCTACCGGAGTATCCATGTCCTACCAGCATATCAAGGTGCCCGCACAGGGCCAGAAGATCACGGTCAATGCCGACTTCTCGCTGAACGTGCCTGACCAACCTATCGTTCCCTTCATCGAGGGCGACGGCACGGGTGCCGACATCACCCCCGTGATGATCAAGGTTGTCGATGCCGCAGTCGAGAAGGCCTACGCCGGCAAGCGCAAGATCCAGTGGATGGAAGTCTTCGCAGGCGAGAAGTCCACCAAGGTGTACGGCCCTGACGTCTGGCTGCCCGAAGAGACGATGGAAGTTCTGCGCGACTACGTCGTCTCCATCAAGGGCCCCCTGACCACGCCCGTGGGCGGTGGCATCCGTTCGCTCAACGTCGCCCTGCGCCAGCAGCTCGACCTGTATGTCTGCCTGCGCCCGGTGCGCTACTTCAAAGGTGTGCCCTCGCCGGTGCGTGAGCCCGAGAAGACCGACATGGTCATCTTCCGCGAAAACTCCGAAGACATCTACGCCGGTATCGAATTCGAAGCCGAATCCGAAAAGGCCAAGCTGCTGATCGATTTCCTGCAGACGAAGCTCGGCGTCAACAAGATCCGCTTCCCGCAGACCTCCGGCATCGGCGTCAAGCCCGTGTCGCGCGAAGGTACCGAGCGTCTGGTGCGCAAGGCCATCCAGTACGCCATCGACAATGACAAGCCCAGCGTGACCCTGGTCCACAAGGGCAACATCATGAAGTTCACCGAAGGTGGCTTCCGTGACTGGGGCTACGGCCTGGCTGCCAATGAGTTCGGTGCCGAGCCCATCGATGGCGGCCCGTGGCTCAAGTTCAAGAATCCCAAGACCGGTCGCGATATCGTGATCAAGGATTCGATTGCCGACGCCTTCCTGCAACAGATCCTGCTGCGTCCGGCCGAGTACTCCGTGATTGCCACACTCAACCTCAACGGTGACTACATCTCCGACGCACTGGCAGCACAGGTCGGTGGTATCGGTATCGCTCCGGGTGCCAACCTGTCGGATTCCGTGGCGATGTTCGAAGCCACCCACGGCACGGCTCCCAAGTACGCTGGCAAGGATTACGTGAACCCCGGTTCCGAAATCCTCTCGGCCGAAATGATGCTGCGTCACCTGGGCTGGACCGAAGCGGCCGACCTGATCATTTCCAGCATGGAAAAGTCGATCCTGTCCAAGAAGGTCACCTATGACTTTGCACGCCTGCTCGAAGGCGCGACCCAAGTGTCGTGCTCGGGCTTCGGCGATGTGATGATCTCTCACATGTAATTCATGCGGTGGACGCAGGTCGTCCACCTGCCGTGAAGCAAGCCCCTGCAGTCATGCTGCAGGGGCTTTTTATCGTCCGGCTCTTACATTAAAAGCATCCCATGAGAGTCGTGCGGGCGCGCCACGACAAGCGTGGGACGTGTGTTATTGCTTGAAGTGATCCTTCTTGCGCGGCTTGGGAGGCGGTAAGGCTCGTTCGGTCGCCTCCAGCAACGGTATCAGCCAGTGACGATCTTCCCAGTTGTCTGCCGGGATCAGCAGGTGCGGCCGGGCACCGGGGTAGGGGAAGCCTTCTGCTGCGTCCGGCGCAAGCTGCCTGCCGGCTGCGGTGATTTTCAGGTAGAACTCGTCGTTGCACACGAAGCCGATGGGCTTGCCGGACAGGTAGATGCAGTACTCGCCGAACATTCTCCGGCTGGAGAGGTCCTCCAGGGAACCGAGCTGGTCGAGCAGGAAATCGATGGTGGAGCGGGATGTCGCCATGTCAGGACCCGTCTTGATGGGATGTTGCGCGTGTGCTCATATATGTACTGTACTCCTGCAGCCCAGGAGAAAATATCGGTTTTGCAGGCAGGGCAGGCGCAATGCAACTCAGGGTGGTACTGGAAAAATATCAGATCGGGCTTTATTTCCTGGCCGTGCTGGCAGGGGCGGGATTCGGGCGGCTGATGCCGTTCGCCGTGGACTGGGCTGCCGCTATTACGCCAGCCCTGGCCTGCATGCTGTACTTGACCTTCCTGCAGGTGCCGGTGGCGGAACTGGGCACGGCATTCAGGCAGCGGCGTTTTCTGGCTGTACTGCTGGCGGTCAATTTCATTCTGGTGCCGATTCTGGTGGCTGCTCTGCTGCATTGGGCTCCGGCCGATCCGTTGTTGCGCCTGGGAATGCTCTTCGTGCTGCTGACCCCCTGCATCGATTATGTGGTGACCTTTGCTCATCTGGGGCGGGCGGATGCCCGCCTGCTGCTGGCGAGTACACCAGTGCTGCTGCTGGTGCAGATGCTGGCCCTGCCGCTGTACCTGCGCCTGTTCCTGGGGGAGGAGGCCGCGCAATGGGTGCACCCCGGACCGTTCGTGGATGCGTTCATCTGGATGATTCTGGTGCCCGCCGCACTGGCTGGTCTGACTCAGGCATTGGCACGGCGTCATCGCGGTGCCTTGGCCGTGGCTGACGGATTGGCGCTGCTGTGTGTCCCGGCGACGGCGCTGGTACTGCTGGTGGTAGTGGCGGCCGTGATGCCGTCGCTGCGCAGCATGCCGGCCATGGCCTGGTCGGTCGTACCGCTTTATCTGCTGTATGCCCTGGTCGCGCCAGTCGTGGGCTGGTGGCTGGCCCGATGGTGTGGCCTGAAAGCCATGGCCGGGCGGGCCGTGGCCTTCAGCGCCGGTACGCGAAATTCATTGGTGGTATTGCCGCTGGCGCTGTCAGTGCCGGGTGCGATGCCGCTGTTGCCTGCGGTCATCGTGCTCCAGACGCTGGTCGAGTTGCTGGCCGAGCTGCTTTACATCCGTGTGTTGCCGCGCTGGGGCGCGTCAGGCAAGGCGGTGTGACGGCAGTTTCAGGAAAAATGAACCGGCCAGCGTCAGCAGGGCGAAAATGGCCCCTGCACTGAACGTGGCCACCGAACCCCAGCTATCCCACAGCAAGCCCGCCAGCAGGTTGCCGAACAGTACGGCCAGCCCGGTGCTCAGGTTGAACAGCCCGAAAGCCGTGCCGCGCAGGTTGGTGGGGGCCACATCGGCCACCAGCGTCGCCAGCACACCCTGGGAAAAGCCCATGTGCAGGCCCCACAGGCCCAGAGCCAGCGCCAGCATCACGAGGTTGCCGGGCCAGAGCGCCAGCAGCACATTGGCGGCAGCCAGAAAGACCAGACTCAGCGGCAGCATGGCGTGTCGCCCCAGACGATCCGACAGGCGGCCGACAGGATAGGCCACGGCGCTGTAGACCAGGTGCATACCCAGGATGACCAGCGGTGCCCAGGTCAGGGCAATGCCGCTTTCGTGGGCGCGCAGCAGCAGAAAGGCTTCGCTGAAGCGGGCCGCGCCCAGCAGGGCAGCCAGGGCGATCAGTGTCCAGAAGGCCTGTCCGAGCCTGCGCGCGGCATACCAGTCGATGGGGGGCTTGCCCGGTTTGTCCGGCGTGATGCGATCGGGTTCGCGTACGCCCAGCAGCAGGACGCATACCGCCAGCGTCGCCGGAATGACGGCGAGCCAGAACAGCAGGCGGAAGTTGTCCTGGCTGGCGAACAGGACCAGCACGGCAATCAGCGGGCCAATGACGCCCCCCAGGCTGTCCATCGATTTGCGCAGGCCGAAGCAGGCTCCTCGGATGGCAGCAGGCGAGGCATCGGCCAGCAATGCATCACGCGGTGCGCTGCGGATACCCTTGCCGATGCGATCCAGGAATTTGCCGCAGGCGATGCCGAAGATGCTTTCTGCCAGGGGAAAAAACAGTTTGGACAGGGCGGCCAGGCCATAGCCGAAGCTGACCAGCCCTTTGCGCGAGCGCCAGCGGTCGGACAGGATGCCGGCTCCCAGGCGGACGACCATGGCGATGACCACCGATACGCCTTCCAGCAGTCCGATCAGGATGGCCGGTGCGCCCATGCTGCCCACCAGGAACAGGGGCAGCATGGTCTGGACCATTTCGCTGGAGATGTCCATGAGCAGGCTGACCCAGCCCAGCGCCCAGACGGTACGAGGTATGGACGGGCGTTCGGTGTTGGCACTGGTCGGGCGCGAGGACGACGGAGAGGACATGGGTGAATGCGGAGCAAGGGGGAGAGGCTGCCTCTGCGGGCATGCCATATGGTCATGACTACCGATTGCCAGATGGACCTTGATGCGTTGCTAGTGTAGCGGTTGAATGAAAAGATATTGATTTTCCACAATATTGAAAGGGGAATTCGGCCTAGAATACAAATCTGTCGGACAGCATGCGGAAGCAGGACTATGACTCACTACCCGTTTCCATCCTCCAGCCAGATGACGGGGGCTGGCACCATCCTGATCGTGGACGACGATCTGGTGATACAGCAGCGGTTGCTGGCCTATTTTTCTCAGGAAGGCTATCGCACGCTGCTGGCCGACGAGGGCGAGGCCATGTGGCGCATCTTGCAAGCCGAATCGGTATCACTGGTGCTGCTCGATATCAATCTTCCCGGTCGCGACGGTATCTCGCTGGCTCGCGAATTGCGGGCACAGCATCCCGCCATCGGCATCATCCTGGTGACCGGTCGTACCGACGAGGTCGATACCATCGTCGGGCTGGAAGTCGGTGCCGACGATTACGTGACCAAGCCTTTCAATCCCCGGGTGCTGCTGGCACGTGCCAAGAGCCTGTTGCGCCGTGCCTGTGGTCCGTTTGACGCGGCTGGGGATGTGCCTCGCATCTGCTTTGCCGGTTGGCAGCTCGATATGGTGCGGCGGCGACTCTATGCACACGATGGCAGCGAAGTGACCCTGACGCGCGGTGAATTCGATCTGCTCAGCGCACTGGCACAGCATCCGGATGCGGTCATGGATCGCGAACGCCTGACGCGTGTCATCAGCGGCAGTGATTGGCATCCCGCCGATCGTACGGTGGACGTGCTGATCCGCCGCCTGCGTGCCAAGCTCGATACGGCGGGGGGCGAAGCCTCGTTGATCGCGACGGTGCGGGGCGAAGGTTACCGGCTGTCTGCCGAGGTCAGGCCGGCTTGAAGGCAGGCCTGATGCAGCGCCTGTCGGGCCTGCTGCATGGCGACCAACAAGGTATGTACTGCTGTTGGCCAGTCCTGCGGTAGCGGGGCAGGCGGTTTCTGTTCGGTAAGCATGTTTTCTACCTGACGCGCATGGTGGGCAAGCTGCGCCAGTCCCAGGTTGCCGGCTGCGCTGCGCAGGCGATGGGCCAGTCGTGCACAGGCTGCAGGGTCCGTTGCGGCCAGAGCCTGCTCCAGGCTGGCGTGTAATTCACGGTCCTGCTGCTGGTAGGCTGCGACGATGGCCTGGACGGCAGCAGGACCGAGCAGGCTGCATTCTTCGGCAAGGAAAGCGCCGGGATCATCCTGTTCAGCGCCGGTGGGCGTGAGGATGTCCGGGTGGGGCAGTTTACTTGCATCCTGGCCCGCGTCCTGTATGGAAGAGGGGGAGGCCGTTCCAGGCGCATTCTGCACTTTAGCCAGTGCCTCGATCAATGCCATCAATTGCCGGCGTTCAAAAGGTTTGGCCAGATAGGCATCGGCACCGGTCTGCAGCCACGCTGCACCACCGTCCTGGCTGGCATGCGCGGACATCAGCGCTACGGGCAGGTTTTTCTGGCCGGGCAGGGTGCGCAGCCGATGCATCAACGTGTTGCCCTGGGTGTCGGGCAGATGGATATCGATCAATGCCATGTCCACGGGATGTGTGGAAAATGTCGCCAGCGCTTCGCCACCCGTGGCTGCAGCGGTGACCTGATGCCCCAGTCTGGACAACATGTGTTGCAGCACCATGCGCGTGACGGCATCGTCTTCGACGACCAGGATACGGAGGGACACCGTCGCGGCATCAACGGCGGGCAAGGTAGATTCGGCTGCATCCGCCTGGATCTCCATGCCTGCCTCGAAATCCAGCAGGAACGTGACACAGGTGCCATGGCCTGGCCGGCTCTGGATCGAGATCTGACCGCCCATGGCTTGGACCAGACGGCGGCAGATCGACAGACCCAGGCCGGTACCGCCCTGGCGCTCGGGCAGATGGGCGTGCGCCTGCACGAAGGGTTCGAATACGCTTTCAATCTGTTCGGCAGGAATGCCGATACCGCTGTCGCTGACCTGGAATTGCAGATGCTCGCGCTGTGAGCAGTCGGTGTCGGGTTGGCGACAGACGCTGATCTCGACTGCGCCTTCCTGGGTGAACTTGATGGCATTGCCCACCAGATTGAGCAGTATCTGACTCAGCTTGCGGCGGTCGCCGTGCAGCATGGGCCGGATATCGGCTGCGATATCCAGGGTCAGGGCCAGTCCCTGATTGCGTGCGCGGCTGCCCTGCACGGCAAAGACATCGTCGATGCAGCGCCGCAGCACAAAGGTTTCGGCATGCATGGCTGGGCGGCCGATGTCGAGCTGGGCGTACAGCAGCATGTCTTCCAGGGTATCCAGCAGCAGGGTGGCCGAGGTGCGTATCTGCCCTGCATATTGGGCCTGGGTCGTGGCAAGCGGTGTGTCCTGCAGCAGTTCCAGCGTGCCGAGTATGCCGCCCATGGGGGTGCGCAGTTCATGGCTGATGGTGCCGAGAAAGGCCGTCTTGGCACGGCTGGCCTGTTCGGCCTGGATACGCGCCTGCCTGTGCTCTGCCGTTTCATGCGCCAGGGCGAGGTTGCTGGCGCGCAGCTCGGCCGTGCGCTCGCCGACCTGACGTTCGAGCGTGGCGCGTTCGTGGCGCAGCTCGGTCGCCAGTTGATCTCGCTCGATTACCTTGTCACGCAGGGTGGACAGCGCCTGGGCCAGTTGTGCCAGTGCATCGTTGCCTTCGTGATGGATGGGGGCCGAGTGCTGGCCATGTGCCAGGGCCAGCGTGGCGCTTTCGAGTTCGCGCAGGCGGGCGAAGGTGCGTTGCCGGCGCACCGCGTAAAGGCCACCAACAGTCAGCAGCAACAGGCAGGCGGCGGTGATGGCGAAGGCGGTCATACCCGTGGCAGCGGCCTGGCGCGCCGAGTTGCCTGCGGCGATGGCCATTTCGCTGCCATGTTGCAGCAGGCGTCCGGCCAGCTGATCCAGCTTGCCGGTCTGGGCAAGCATCTCCTGTTGCAGGGCGTCGGATTGCTGGCGCAAGCCCAGTTCGCGGCCCATCAGTGTGTACAGGCCAGTCGGGCCGGTTGCGTCCTGGAGAGTGGTGGACAGGCGGCCTGCCTGTGTATGGTCGGATGGATCGGCAATGTCGCGCTGGCGCTTGCGTAGTAAGGCCAGACTAGTCGTGAAGGCCAGTCGGGATGTCTCCAGTGCTGTCTCGCTGTCGAGGCCTTCTACCTGCTCCAGTAGAGGGACAAGGCGATGGATGGCGAGTTGCATCTCTTGCATGCGCTCGATCCGGTCCAGGTCGATGTCGATGATATGGTCGTAGAGGTCGGCGACATTGCCAGCTGGCGCGGGGCCGCCATCGGCATGTTGCTGCAGGCCGGCCAGGATGGAGACCATGATCGCGACGGCATTGTCGGTCTGGGCACCGGCCAGCAGTCCCAGCTCCTGTAGCCGGGCCTGCAGGCGTGCGCTTTGTCGCTGGCGATCGGCACGCAGGTCCAGTCTCAGGCTGACGACCCGGTGCATCTCCTGGCTGGCATGTGCCAGCGCGGCATAGGTCTGTTGCAGATCGACTGCCAGAGTGCTGGCGATGCCAGCCTCGTCCAGGGTTTCGATGCTACCGCGCATTTGTGCCAGTTCGGTGGTGATGGCTGTATCGAGACGGGTGATTTCCTCGGCCGAACCGGCACGGGCAAGTTGTGGTGCCATCACGGCCAGGCGGGTGCTGCTTCGCACCAGCTCATGCAGGGCCAGGGTATCCGGCAGTACACGCTCGACGATTGCTTGCTGACTGTGGACGACCCGCTGGAAACTGTTCCAGCCGATGAGCGCGACCAGTATCGTGCAGAGTGCGCTGGCGGCCAGGCCCAGGGCCAGCTTGCCGGGCAGGCTGCGATAGCGTTGCAGGAAAATCGGACGTAGCGGCATGGATGAGAGCGTCTGGCCGTTGATGCGGTCGACGCGGTATGCTTGGCGACCATGAAACACAAAGACACGATGCGCACATTCTACCCGCGTGCACGGCGACAGTGCCTGGCATGGCCGAGCCTGCGTTCGCTGTGGCGAGGCCGGCAGTGGCTGCTGGCAGCACTGGTGACATGCTGCGGCGGCATGTTGGCTCCCTCGACTGTAGCGCTGGCGGCGGATACGGAGCAGGCAGAGGCGTGGCCGCTCAGGCGCTGGCAGGGACAGGAGCACGACACGTCACCCGTGTTGTCGCAACGCCAGCCGGCCAGCCGGCCATGGCAGGTCTGTGCCATCTATCCACACCTCAAGGATGGCTACTGGCTGGCTGTCAATTACGGCATGATGGAGGAAGCAGCCCGGCTCGGCGTGGGGATTTCGGTGGCTGGTGCCGGTGGCTACAACGACCTGGCCATGCAGCGCCGCCAGGTAGAGGCCTGCGCGGCAGATCCGCAGATTGATGGCATGTTGCTTGGCACTGTGTCCTACGATGGGTTGGGCGATCTGTTGACATCTTATGCGGCCGCGCATCCTGTGGTGGCGCTGGTCAACGATGTCGGTGGGCAGGCTGTGCAGAGCCGGGTCGGCGTGCCGTGGTACGAGCTTGGACGTGAAACCGGCCAGTGGCTGGCGCGGCGTCACCCGGCCGGCAGCGGCCCGGTGACGGTCGCCTGGTTTTTGGGGCCGCGCGATGCCGGCTGGGTCCTGTTCCTGGACGCGGGTTTTCGGGATGCCATTGCCGGCAGTGATGTGACTCTGGCCACTGTGCAGTGGGGCGATACCGGCCGTTCCGTGCAGCGGCAACTGGTCGAGGACGTGCTTGATACCCATCCCGACCTGCGTTATCTGGTCGGCAACGCCGTCATGGCCGAAGTGGCCGTCAGTGAGTTACATCATCGCGGCTGGCAGGATCGTGTCGGCATCGTCTCCGCGTACATGACGCCCGGGGTCTATCGCAGCCTGGCGCGGGGCAGCATCCTGGCGGCCGCCACGGATTTTCCGGTGCTGCAGGGCCGGCTGGCCGTGCAACAGATCCTGGCGCGGCTCGAAGGACGCCCGGCCGAACCTTATGTGGGGCCGGATGTGGCGCTGCTGGAGCGTGACCAGATACAGCGTTTTCCAGCCCAGTGGACAGTGCCGCCTGCGGGATTCAACCCGGTTTTCCAGGTCGAGCCGATGTCAGGGCCGCAATGAGGGATACAGGAAATATGCAAGACTTGAATGTACAGAAACTCGATCACGCTTTTGTTGAACGCTTTGCGACGGATGTGTCGCTGAGGGCACAAGCCAGGGCCAGTGTGGTGAGCTGGCGCTGGGCGACGGAATCCATGGGGGTCGATATTCCATTCAGCCAGGCGCTGTATGGCGGGCCGCGTGCGCGCTGGCTGCGTGATGAATCGGCTGATCCAGACAACCATGTGCATCATGGCCTGGATGCTGCGGGCCGCATCGTCCTGGAGTGCGAACGCAATCGAGCAGAAACGGTCTGGCTGTATGGGGAAAACAGCAAGACGGGGGTGTCGTGGTATCTCGGTGAGGATTCCAGCAGTCTCAAGACCATCGATTTGTATCAATACCGGGATCAGCACCTGATTTCAGCACAGACCCATGTGCCGGGACGGCATATGTTGCGCGAGACATTCACCTGGCAGGATGGCCTGCTGGTGAAGTCTTTCTGCCAGACCGAGCCGGAGGCGGGCGAGCCATGGTATTGCCAGCATCTTTTCATTCACGACGCGCATCGCGAGCTGGAGCGTATCGTGCTGCAGTACACCGATGCTGACGGTGTGCCATCTGGGCAGGCGCGTCTGGAATATCTACGTCTGCCCAGGGGAGAGACGCTGGCAACGGTAGAGAAAAGGGTGGAAGCGCATTTTCTGGATGCCCTGCCCAGGGCGCTGGCCGCAGTGCCGCATGACCAGCCCTTGTATTGCCTGTTGCTGTGCTACACAGTCGAGGATATGGCTTCGGCCTGGCCGCCATTTCTCGTGTGGGGACAGGATGCCTACCGCCAGCAGATCGCTGCACAGGGCGAGGATATTTCGTACTACCTGTGGGCACCCGATGAAATACGCGAGCAGCAGGGGCGAGCGTACGAATATTGGTTCGATGCGCCGGAATTGAAAAATGCCTGCCTGCTGCATGCGCAATTGATGGGCATGAAGCAAAGCCACGCATCGGCGACCAGGGTGTTGAAACGACTCATGCCGGCCGTGGCCCGCATGGTGGCAGAGGCAGGCTTGCCCGTTACGGCGGATTTTGTGGTGAGCTATGCGGATAATTCAGGCTATGTCGATCCGCTCAAGGCCATCAAGGCGGGGGTTTCGCCTGAACATTGGTCTGCATTGAAGAAGCAGAAGTTTGTTTAACGGGGGGTGCTAGGCCGGTTTATGGATCGGTTGCACTGCCAATCGCAGGCCCATTGCCTTGAGAATGGAAGACAGGCTACTTAAGGCCGGATTGCCATGTGGAGACAAGGTTCGATATAGCTGCGTCGGATTCAGTTGGGCCTGCTCGGCGATTGCCTTGACGCCACCAAAAGCCAATGTAAGCTGACGCAGCAATATCAGCAATTCGGCCTGATCGCCATCTTCCAGAATACTGTTGATCAGATCTAGCGCCAGAGCTGGATCGTTGCGATAAAGCTCAGCCATCGCCTCATCATGTCCTCTGCTTTTCATCCTCGTTTCTCCTTTTCCAGTCCTGCCAATAACTTACGGCTTTGATAATGTCGGCATGCTGCATGCGTTTACCCCCTCCGCAGAGCAGCAATACGATGCATGGCCCGGATTGGCCGTAATACACCCTGTATCCTGGCCCGACATCAATACGCAACTCCCAGACGCCATCACGGCAGAATTTGTGGTCACCGAAGTTGCCTTGTTCTATCCGGTTTATGCGTCGGATAATGGCTACCTTTGCTCGGCGATCACGCAAATGTTCAAGCCACTGTAGATAAGGTGCCTCTTGCTCCGGCTCGGTCAGATAGTGTTCGATCGTGTGCGGCTTCATTTTCGTTTATAAACGAATTTTGATCAATGGATTTGATTGTGTATTGCATTAAAGACTTATCGAGATGGTGTCAGGAGATAAGAGGGGCCATGGCCTTGTGTGCTGTTTAAGTCCATGGGTTTGTTAACCCCATTAACCATTCCGCAGGATCGGTTTACATTTTTCGGGCTGTAGTTAACGGTGACTGCGCACAATGAAGGCAACGGGTCAGAAGACCCTCGCTTTGAGCAAGGAGTGCGCCATGTCCATGTCACGCAGGGGATTTCTCAAGACCGGTATCGCCACGGCGGTCGCCGGCAGCGGCCTGCAACTGTTTTCACCGACCGAAGTCTTCGCCGCCGACACCATCACGATTCCCCATGCCTCGCACTACGGCCCGTTCAAGGCGGTGGTGCGCAATGGCGTGCTGATCGGTGTGCAGCCGTTGCCCGGCTACGACGCCATGCCGACCGAGATGCTGCTCGAGGGCATCATCAGCCGGACCTATCATCCGACCCGGGTCAAGTACCCGATGGTGCGCCGCTCCTATCTGGAAAACCCACGTGGCGATACGCGCCCCGACCTGCGCGGCAAGGACCCCTTTGTGCGCGTGAGCTGGGAAGAAGCGCTGGGCCTGACGGCTGACGCCGTGATGCGCACCATCGAGGAACATGGCAACGAGGCCGTGTTCAGCTCGTCCTACGGCGGCTGGTCGCATGCCGGCGTGCTGCGCCCGCAGGTGCTGCAGGGGCGCTTGTTCAACCTGATCGGTGGCCAATCGGTCACGACCGGGGATTACTCTGCGGGTGCCTCGCAGGTCAGCCTGCCGCACATCATCGGCGACATGGAAGTCTATTCGCCGCAGACCGCCTGGGAAATGGTACGCAAGAACACCGAGGTGTTCGTGTTCGTGGGCTGCGATCCCTGGAAGAACAATCGCATCGAATTCACGGTGGCCGACCACCAGATGTATTCGCGCTGGAAGGCCATCCGCGAGGCGGGTGTCAAGTTCATTTCCATCAACCCGCAGTTCACCAGTTCCGACGAGGCAATGGGTTCGGAATGGGTCAAGATCGTGCCCAACACCGATACGGCGCTGTTCCTGTCGATGTGCTATCACGTCTACACCAACGGCAAGCATGACCAGGCCTATCTCGACCGCTATACCGTTGGTTTCGACAAGTTCCTGCCGTACCTGCTGGGGGAATCCGGCGATGGCTCGCCGGCCAAGACGCCAGAATGGGCCGCTTCGATTACCGGCCTGCCGGCAGAGCGGATTCGCGAGCTGGCTGACCTGTTCGCTTCCAAGCGCACGCAGTTTGCCGGTGCCTGGGCCTTGCAGCGCGCCCACCACGGCGAGATGACGCACTGGGCCATCATTGCCTTTGCCGCCCTGACGGGCAAGATCGGCCAGCCGGGGCAGGGCGTGGGCTTCAGTTGGCACTACGGCGGTGGCGGCATGCCGATGTCGGGCAAGCGTGGCCCCATCGGCCTGTCGCAGGGCCGCAACCCGGTCAAGGCGCGTTGTCCGGCCTCGCGCATCTCGGAGATGCTGCTCAATCCGGGCAAGCCCTATACGCGGGATGGTGCGGAAATGGTGTTTCCGGACGTGTACATGATCTACAACGCCGGCAACAACTTCATGCACCACCAGCAAAACACCAACGAGCTGATCGCGGCCATGGCCCGCAAGGTGCATACCGTGGTCAATCAGGACCCGTGGTGGTGCGCCTCGTCGCGCTACGCCGACATCATCCTGCCGGCCAACACGCCGCTGGAACGCAACGATATTTCGTCAGGAGGCACCTACAGCATGGACAAGGTCTATGCCATGCGCCAGGTGATCGAACCCTACGGCGAGAGCCTGGACGATTTCGAGATCTTCCGTCGCTTGGCCGAGCTGTTTGGCGTGGAGTACGGCTTTACCGAAGGCAAGACGGTGATGGACGTGGTGCAGGATGCCTATGCCAACACCGACACCGAGATTTCGTTCGAGGAATTCTGGGAAAACGGTGTGGCCGACATGAGCGTGCCGGACGAGGCCAACAGCTGGGTGCGTCATGGCGATTTCTACAATGACCCGGACAAGAATCCGCTGCACACCGAGTCGGGCAAGATCGAGCTGTACTGCGACGCCTTCGCCCGCTTCGGCACCAAGGAGTGCCCGCCTGTGCCGACCTGGATGGAACCGGTCGAATACCTGGGCAATGCCCGGCCGGGGCAGGTGCATGTGGTCAGCCCGCACCCGTTCATGCGGCTGCACTCACAGATGGCTAATGCCGACATCAACAAGATCCTCAACGTACAGGGCCGCGAGTTCGTGCTGCTCAGCACCGAGGATGCGGCCGAGCGCGGCATCAAGGACGGCGACCTGGTCGAGGTCTACAACGACCGTGGCGCGTTGATCGTAGGCGCGCGGGTCTCGGATCGCATCATGAAGGGCGTGATCAGCATCTTTGAAGGGGCCTGGCTGTCGAAAGACAGCAAGGGCCGCTGCAACAGCGGAGCTATCAACGTGCTGACCACCAGCGTGCCGGCTTCCGACCTGAGCCAGGCCACCAGCGCCAATACCTGCCTGGCCTACATGCGCCGCTGCGACGACGCCGAAGGCCCCAACCAGGCCTACCAGCCACCACACATCCTGGAGCGGGTCGATCCCACGCCTGCGGTCAGGCTGGAAGACCTGGCACTGGCAGAACGGGCCAGCGCGGCGGTATCGGCGGCGGTGGCGGAAATGCTGCCGGGCGAGAAACTCTTCTACCAGCGCTGCACGCTATGCCACGTGCCGCGTGAGCCGGGCGACTACACCAAGCGCCAGTGGCACGGCATCACGGAAAGCATGTTCCCGCGTGCGGGGCTGTCTGATGAGGAACAGGCGCTGGTGATGGAGTTCTTGAAGGGGAATGCCAAGGATGCTTTGGTGAGGTAAGCGAGAAGGGGGAAGGGGCGGCTTTGAGGGGCCGCCCTTTTTTGTGGGGAGTGTCAGTTTACGGCCAGGAGCGGTGATCCGACGATCGGAGCAGCAACCGATGTCCCCGGCGAGGGCGTTCAGGTGGTCAGGAAGCGCGTGACTTCGGCCCAATCGTTAGTCGACAGGGCGACGTCCTCGAAGTCTCCAGCTTCCTCGTCGTAGCGTGAAACGCAGAAGCGCTGGCTTCTGCCGGATTCGCGGTCGGCATAGTTGGCGTAGTCGACATACACTTTCAAGCCGCGCTCCTCGTTCTCGAATGAAGGCGCGGCATCGATGTAGCTCGATGCATCGAAAAACCCTTCGGGCAGGGTAGGCAAGGTTGTTATGTCGAAGTCGGGAAATTCGCGACGCAGTCGTTCAAGGTTCATAAGGGAAGCATGTGGAGGCTGGAGGCCTGACATTTTAACGTTGCTCAGTGTCAGTTGCCACGAGAGCCCCCCGAAACAGCCCTCCCACAACCCCTCAACTAAAACTATCAAACACCACAGGCTGCCCCCATTTACGCACCAGCAGCACATCATAAGGCTGCACCTGTCCCTGATAGACCGGCCCATCCATCCCCGGCGAGCCGACCGGCATACCCGGCACCACCAGCCCAACCGCATCCGGCTTCTCCGCCAGCAGCCGTTGGATCGACGAGGCAGGCACATGCCCCTCCAGCGCATAGCCACCCACCAGCCCCGTATGGCAGGAGCCGAGTTCCTGGGCGATGCCCATGCGGCGGCGGATCGGGGCGGTGTCGTCTACCTCATGCACGCGCACGGTAAAACCGTTCTGCTCGACATGCTTGACCCAGTCGCCACAGCAGCCGCAGGTGCGGGTCTTCCACAGGTCGATCACGTTGGCCGGGCCGGCTTCGGCGCGTACGGCCAGCGGCACCAGCGTAGCCAGGGGCGCGAGCGCCAGGGCGGTCAGCAGCGTGCGGCGGCGGGCGTGCGGAGCTGGGGTGGTAGAGGTCGGGTACATGTTTGATTCTCCAGTCAGGATTGGGTGCTGCCTGCGCGCAGGGCCAGCCGGTTGCGGATCCGGTAGCCCAGGTAGAGGACGACCAGCCAGACCGGCAGCACCCAGACGGCGTTGCGCATGGAAGGCAACTGCGTCATCAGTACCAGGATCATCAGCAGAAAGCCCAGGCACAGGATGTTTGCATAAGGATAGAGTGGTGCCTTGAACGAGAGTTCCGTGCCGTTGTGTTGGTGCGCACGGCGAAAGCGCAGGTGTACCAGTACGATCAGCGCCCAGGTGAGGGTGGCGGCGGCGGTGGCGACGGCCATCACCTGCATGAAGGCACCTTCCGGGATCAGGTAGTTCACGACCACCACCACCAGCGTGCAGGCCGAGGAAAAGAGCACGCCGACGTAGGGGATGTGGTTGCGGCTCAGTTTCAGGAAGATACGTGGGGCGTTGCCCTGTTCGGCCAGGCCGTAGAGCATGCGGCCATTGCTGTAGACGCCGCTGTTGTAGACCGATATGGCGGCGGTCAGTACGACGAGGTTGAGGATGTCGGGCGCGGCCGGCATGCCCAGGCGCGAAAAGATCATCACGAACGGGCTGCCTTCCATGCCGACCTGGTTCCAGGGGTACAGCATCATGAGCACGGTCAGGGCACCCACGTAGAAAATCAGGATGCGCCACATGACTTGTCGCACGGCGCGGGGAATGCTGCGCTTGGGGTCTTCGGCCTCGGCGGCAGTGATGCCGATGAGCTCGGTGCCGCCAAAAGAGAACATCACCACCACCAGCGACAGCAGCAGGCCATGCACGCCCATGGGCAGGAAGCCGCCATGCGCCCACAGATTGTCGATGCCGGAGGTGGCGGGGGCCAGGTCGAAGCCGAGCAGTACGATGCCCAGTGCGATCATGCCGATCACGGCCAGTACCTTGACCAGCGCGAACCAGAACTCGAATTCACCGAAAAAGCGCACGTTCACGAGGTTGACGCCGGTGATGGTGACCAGCACGATCAGGGCGGCCAGCCAGGCCGGGAAATCCGGTAGCCAGTAGGCCACGTAGATGCCGATGACCGAGAGTTCGGCCATGCTGACCAGTACATAGAGCAGCCAGTAGTTCCAGCCCGCCAGAAAGCCCGGAAACTGCCCCCAGTAGCGATAGGCAAAATAGCTGAGTGCGCCGGCCACGGGTTCGTGGGTGACCATCTCGCCCAGCATGCGCATGATCAGATACATGATCACGCCACCGATGACGTAGGACAGGATGATGCCGGGGCCGACCAGCCCGATCGAGGCGGCCGAGCCGTAGAAGAGTCCAGTGCCGATGGCACCGCCGAGGGCGATCATCTGGATGTGACGGTTCTGCAGGGTACGAGACAGCTCGGTGGGGGATGAAGACATGGGCGGCGGTTTCCGGAGGGCAGTGTGGTGCCACCGTGTCGGCACCCTGTTTGTAACAGCCCATTGTAAGCGTTGTGGCGGCAGATGCCTGGCCCGTGAAGCGGGCGTCAAGAAGCTATAAAACAGAAACTTAAAATCATTCTCGATTGTTATTGAGAGGATGATGCATCATGACGGTTGCATGCCACGCTTTCTACCCGGAAGCGGCGTCCGTAGCGGACGCTGATTTGTCCCGCGATCTGTTCTTTGCGGCAGCGGGCCGCTGGCTGCTGGCCCAGGGCGGCAAGGCGGTGCCGACGCAGGGGGGCTCTCTGGGTGAACGGGTGCGGCAGGCGCTGGCGGCCACGGGTGATCCGGATGCGGTGGTGGTCGGGGCGGTGCCGTTCGATGTGCGGCAGCCTGCGCAACTGTGGATACCGGCGCACTGCCAGCGCGGCGTGCTGGACGAGCCGACGCGTTTGCCCTTTGCCGCTGGCCATGGCGGTGAAGTTGCGACGATGCGGGCCGGCACTGTTCGGCTGATGCCGGAACCGGCCATGTTCGAGGCACTGGTGCAGCAGGCACTGGTGCGTCTGGAACAGGAAAATTTGCGCAAACTGGTGTTGGCACGCATGTTGTCGTTCGATCTGGATGCGCCGCTGGATCAGGCATGGCTGCTGGAGAAACTGTTGGCCCAGCATCCGCAGGGGCATGTTTTTTCCGTACCGCTTGATGCGGCCTCAGGCGGTGGTGTGTTGCTGGGAGCCAGTCCGGAGTTGCTGGTACGCCGCCAGGGGCGGCGCATCACGCTCAATCCGCTGGCTGGGTCAGCGGCGCGTCAGCACGAGCCGGCGCAGGATCGCAGCGTGGCCGAAGCACTGCTGCGCAGCGACAAGGACCGGCGCGAGCATGCCATCGTGATCGAGGATATCGTCCGCATTCTCCAGCCTTATTGCCGCACGCTGACGGTGCCGGATGGCCCCGAGCTGCTGGCGACCGATACGCTCTGGCATCTGTCCAGCGTGCTGGAGGGAGAACTATACGATCTTGACATGACCTCGCTCGATCTGGCGCTGGCGCTGCATCCCACGCCGGCCGTGTGCGGCTGGCCGACGGCGCAGGCATTTGCGGCGATTGAGGATCTGGAGCCGTTCAGCCGTGATTTTTATGCCGGTTTCGTGGGCTGGTGCGCGGCGTCGGGCGATGGCGAATGGGCCGTGACCCTGCGCTGCGGCGTGTGTCATCCCGGTCAGGTGCGGCTCTATGCCGGTGCCGGGGTGGTGCCGGGCTCCGTCCCCGCCATGGAGCGGGCCGAAACCGGCGTCAAGTTTCAGACTATGCTCAACGGCCTGGGGGTGACGCTGTCATGACCATTCCTCGTCTTCCTTCCTACGAAATGCCTGCCGGCCCAGTAGAGAATCGCGTCAATTGGCGGCCCGAGCCGGCCCGTGCTGCGCTGCTGATCCACGATATGCAGGCGTATTTTCTCAACAAGTTTGATCCGGCTCTGGCACCGGTGCCGGCTCTGGTGGCGAATATCCGGCAGATACGTGCCGCCTGCGATGCCGCTGGCTTGCCGGTGTTCTATACCGCCCAGCCGGTCGAGCAGCCGCCGCAGGATCGGGCCTTGCTCAATGATTTCTGGGGGCCTGGGCTGACCCAGTCGCAGCACCATGCCGAACAGCCGGTGATTGCGGAACTGGCACCGCGTGCCGGTGACACCATACTGACCAAGTGGCGCTACAGCGCTTTTCAGCGCTCCGATCTGCGCGAACAATTGCGCGCACGGGGGCGGGATCAACTATTGATTTGCGGGATCTATGCGCATATCGGCTGCATGGCGACGGCGCTGGAAGCCTTCATGCAGGATGTGCAGCCGTTTTTCCTGTTCGATGCGGTGGCGGATTTTTCGCTGGAAGAGCATCTGATGGCGGCACGCTATGTGTCGCGCCGTTGTGGCGTGAGCCTGACAGTGCAGGAGGCGGAACAGGCATTGAGGCGGTGAGATGTGCCATCCCGATGGGATTGTAGATTAAAATCATTCTCGATCATTGTTTCGGGATGGATGCGATCATGCACGCATCGTGCACACATGTCTGAGTTCGAGCAAACCTCGCGGCAGGCGCTCGGGCTGCTTTACCGCGAACACCATGGCTGGCTGCGCAACTGGATACTGCGCCGCGTCGACAGCAGCGCCGAGGCGGCCGACCTGGCCCAGGATACCTTCGTCAAGGTGCTGGCTTCGCCCGACAATCTGGGCCGGTTGGCAGAACTGCGCCAGCCGCGCAGTTTTCTGGCCACCCTGGCGCAGCGTACCGTCGTCGATTACCTGCGCCGTCGCACGCTGGAGCGGGCCTGGCTGGAAACGCTGGCGCAGCAGCCTGAGGCGGTTGCCATTTCGCCGGAAACACGGCTGTTGCTGCTCGAAACCCTGATCGAGATCGATGCCATGCTGGATGGCCTGGGGCCGCGTGTCCGGCAGGCTTTTCTATGGTCACAGCTCGAAGGGCTGGGCTATGCCGAGATTGCCACGCGATTGGGTGTGACGGTTAGTTCGGTCAAGAAATACATGGCCAAAGCGACCGAGCATTGCCTGCGCCTCATGCTGGTGTCCTGAACATGCAGGACGCTCGCGAACGGATTTTGAAGGAGGCTGCGCAGTGGTACGCCCGCCTTTGTGATGAGCAGGTGACGGAGGCAGACCGCCTGGCGCATGCCACCTGGCTGTCGGCCGATCCGGCCCATGCCGGCATGTGGCGGCGCGTCGAGCAGATGCGCGCGGCATTCCGGGCACCGGAAGAGCAGCATGCCCACCTGCATGTCGAGGCGCTGAGGCGGGCCGAGGGGCTGCGGGCCGGCCGTCGCGGCTTGCTGCGCAAAGGTGCTGCGCTGGGCATGGTGCTGGGCGTGGCCGGCCTGGCGGGTTGGCAGCAGGCACTCTGGAGAGGCTGGGCGGCTGATTACCGCACCGGCGTGGGTGAGCGCCGTGAATTTACCCTGCCCGGCGGGACGGTAGTGCTGCTCGACAGTGGCACGGCGCTTGATCTGCGGCAAACGCCCACAGGGCGCGACATCGTTTTGCATCAGGGGCGCATCATGGTCACGACCGGACACGAAGGTCCGGGGCGCGACAGGGTGCTTGGCCGCCACGCCACCATCGTACCCCTGGGAACCCGCTTTGTGGTGAGTACCAACGCCGAGGCGGATTATGTCGGGGTGCTGTCGCATCGGGTTGAGGTGCTGCCGCATCGTGAGGCTGGGCAGAGGCAAATTCTTGAGGCCGGTGAGCATGCCTGGGTGGGGCGCGATGGTGTCGTCGATACGAGTGCTGGCCGCCAGCGCGCTGCGCTTGATGACGGCTGGACGCGCGGCATGCTGGTGGTCGATGACTGGCGGCTGGGTGACTTCATCGACGAGCTGTCGCGCTATCGCAGCGGTGTGCTGCGCTGTGCGCCGGAGGCAGCCAGCCTGCGTATCTCCGGTGCATTCTCGCTGGATGATACCGATCGTACTCTGGCGGCCTTGCAGTGGGCCTTGCCGGTGGAGGTGCAGCGCATGACCCGTTACTGGGTCAGCGTATCGCTGCGGGGGCAATGATTTTTCGGCTGGCTGCGGTCGAGCGTTGTCCCTTTTCATTTTTCGTACGACTTATGAGTGATCAATCCCGTTTTTCACTCACTCGGATCTCGTATGACACAGAACTATGCAACCCGTATGGGGCGTTTCAGAACCGCCCGGCTTTCCCAGGCCATAGGCATGGCGCTGGCCGGCATGATGGCCGTTTCGCTGGTGGGGGTGATGCCTCGCGTGGCGCTGGCCCAATCCCAGGAGGGCGGCGCAGCCGTGCGGGAATACCGGGTGGCGGCCGGACAACTGGGCAGTGCACTGGGGCAGTTTGCCGCGCAGGCGGGCATCGTGCTGTCTTTCGATCCGGCTCTGACGCGGGGGCTGCATACGCAAGGGCTGAGCGGCAGCTATGACGTGCGCGGCGGGCTGGCTGCCTTGCTGGCAGGCAGCGGCCTCGAGGCCGTGGCACGGGAGGGCGGCAGCTATGGCCTGCGCGCGATCCCGGCCGGGGCGGTGTCCACGTTGGATGCCGTGACGGTGGCGGGGCGTCGTGCGTCAGACCTGCCGCCGGGTTATGCCGGCGGGCAGGTGGCATCGGGTGCGCGGCTGGGCATGTTGGGCAATGCCGATCTCATGGACGCCCCCTTTACCATCAACGCCTATACGGCCGAGCATATCCAGAACATGCAGTCGTCCACGGTGGCACAGGTGCTGCAGAGCGATCCGAGCGTGCGTTTCACGACCTCGGCTGGGCATGTGTACGAGAACTTCACGATCCGGGGCCAGGATATCAACGCCAGCGACGTGGCTTTCGACGGGCTGTATGGACTGGCTCCGGACGGACACATCCCGACCGAGTTCCTGGAGCGTGTCGAAGTGCTGCGCGGCCCGTCGGCACTGCTGTCCGGCATGGCACCCGGCGGCAACGTGGCCGGCATGGTCAATATCGTGCCCAAGCGTGCCGGCGATGTGCCCGTGACCGATCTGACCGTGGACTATGTGTCCGACTCGAACATCGGCACGCATGTCGATATCGGTCGCCGCTTTGGCGACCAGGATCGTTTCGGAGTGCGCTTCAATGGTGCCTGGCGCGAGGGCGATACCGGCGTTGACGGGCAGTCCAAGCAGCGCGATCTGGCGGCCCTGTCGCTGGACTGGCGTGGCGATGGCGTGCGGCTGTCGCTGGATGCGTTCTACGACGAGGAAGAGTCACGCGGGGGCAGTCCGATGATGGTGGGGCTGTCCAATATCCAGACGGTGGTGACGCCGCCCGACAACAAGACCAATATCCTGCGCGGCATTCATGCCCGCCAGCGTTCGGATGCGGTCATGGTGCGTGGTGAGTATGACCTGGGTGAACGCTGGACGGCCTATGCGGCCTTCGGCAGCGCGCATTCCGATTACAGCGGCTATCTCAACGGTACCCGGGGTCGCCTGATCAATACGGCTGGGGATTATCGCGGGGAAACCTATCAGCAGCGAGGCGGGCGCACGGTCGGTTCGGGCGAGACGGGCCTGCGTGGCAGCTTCGAGACGGGTGCCGTGCGCCACGAAGTGGCCATGAGTGCCACGCTGCTGTCGATCAATTCGCGCAACCGCTCCACGACGGGGGCGGGCTATGACTCCAATATCTACGATCCGGTCGATCCCGTGCTGGCACCTCGTCCGGCAGATCCGCGCAAGACCGGCGATACCCGGCTGACCAGTCTGGCGCTGGCGGATACGCTGGCCTTTGCCGATGATGCCATCAGGCTGACCCTGGGAGCCCGGCTGCAGCGCGTGGAATCGCGCAGTTGGAATCAGAACAGCGGGGCTCTGACCGGTGATTACGACAAGCGCGCGCTGACGCCCGCCATCGGGCTGGTCGTCAAGCCCTGGGGGCCGGATCTGGCGCTTTATGCCAATTTCATCGAGGGCCTCAGCCAGGGTGGGACGGTAACTGATACGGGGGCCAGCAACTACGGCCAGGTTTTCAAGCCGTTCCGTTCGCGCCAGATCGAGACGGGGGTGAAGTGGGATATCGGCAGCTGGACGCAGACCCTGTCGCTGTATCAACTGGAACGCCCTTCGATGATCAAGGTGGACGAGGGGAGCAGCTATCACTATACGGATGATGGTGAACAGCGCAGCCGGGGCATCGAGTGGAATGTGTTTGGCGAGCTGACGCCTGCGTGGCGTGTGCTGGGTGGTGCGTCGTACAACCGTGTGCAACTGACGCGCACGGCCGATGGCGTGCTGGATGGCAATACCCGCTATGGCATGCCCAAGTGGAATGCCAATCTCGGTCTGGAGTGGGATATTCCCGGTATCCAGGGGCTGACGCTCAGTGGCCGCGTCGTGTACACGGGCCGGCAGTTCGTGGACAATGCCAACACCTACTCGTTGCCGAGCTGGACCCGCGTCGATGCCGGCCTGCGTTATGCCACCCGCATCGGTGGGCGTGATGTCACGCTGCGCGCAGCCGTCGAAAACGTGGCCGACCGCAGCTATTGGGAAGGTTCGTTCAACGAGGGGTTTGCGACGCTCAATGCGCCGCGTACGTTCAAGCTGTCTGCAACCATAGGATTCTGATGACCCGGCATTTTTCTTTTCTGATGGCTGGCCTGTTGCCTGCGTTGCTCTCGCCCGCAGCGGTGTGGGCAGAAACCGACAGCCAGCCCGAACTGGATAGCCCTTTTCTGCAGCAAAGCCTGCCGCCGTTGTCGTCCGGGCAGGACAGCGGCGTTTTCTGGCAGGCGGTGCATGCCCAGGGTGGTGCGCCGCTGATCGAGCCGGTAGACGGAGCACCGGGCGAGCGCTGGGTGACTTTTCTCTGGCGTGGGCAGGAAGGTGGCGTGCGCGTGGTCAGCAGTCCTTCGGGTGATCATGATCCCATGCTGCAGTGGGGCGACAGCGATATCTGGTATCGCAGCTATCGCCTGCCGGATCGTAGCCGGATGGCCTATCAGCTTGCGCCTGCCGTGGCGGGCCTGGACCCGGACAAGCCGGAACAGCGCCAGGCCGCGATCCGGCAAACTGCCCAGACCGATCCACTCAACCCGGTGCACTATGCCGGTCATACCGTCGTGGCGGCGCGACAGGCACCGCAACCGCGTTCGGCATTGATCCTGGCAGGCGCGCCGCCGCAGCCCTGGGTCGAGCCGCGTGCGCAGGGGCCGGGTGGAGAAACGGAGCGCCATGCGTTTGCCAGCGAGGTACTGGGCAACACGCGCGATATCACGCTATATCGCACCGCCGACTGGCGTCAGGGGCAGCCTGGACAGGCATTGCTGCTGGTGTTCGATGCGCATGCCTATGCCGGGATGGTGCCGACGATCCTGGACAACCTACGGGCCGATGGCCTGATCCCACCCATGGCGGCGGTATTCATCGAGAATCCGGATATCCGCGCACGGGGTCGTGAACTGCCGCCCAATCCCGAGTTTCAGGTGTTTCTGGCCCAGGAACTGATGCCTTGGCTGCGCGATACCCAGGGCGTCTGGACGGCAGCGGATGCGACCGTGATTTCCGGTTCCAGCTATGGCGGACTGGCATCGCTGTATGCCGGGTTGCAGCACCCTGAATGGTTCGGCAACGTGCTCAGCATGTCCGGTTCGTTCTGGTGGGCACCGCAGGCACCTGCAGGCGAGGCGCAGCCCGAACCCGGCTGGATGATGCGGCTGGTCGAGGAGATGCCGGCGCAGCCTGTCCGCATCTATCACGATGCCGGGCTGTTCGAGCAAAGCAGCCGGCGACCGGCCGATATCCTGGGCACCAACCGGATCATGCAGCAGGCGCTGGCGGCCAAGGGGTATCGATCCCACTACAGCGAGTTTGCCGGCGGGCATGATTACCTGCAGTGGCAGGGCTCAATCGCCTGCGGATTGCTCAATCTGCTGGCCGATGCGGGCACGCCGCAGGCCGGTGAACAGGTGGCCGAGGCGTGGCAGCGCGCCTGCGCGGCGAGGTAGGCGAGGGGGGCAAAGCTGCTGCTGCTGCGCCTGTGACAGGGGCGCATTCCCGTCGACTCAGCGCGCTGCAACACCCTCTGGGGCTCTGGCGATCACCTTGATCTCGAAATCAAATCCATAAAGCCAGGTCACGCCGACGCCAGTCAGTGTCGGGTACGGTGCCTGTCCCCAGTATTCCGGCACGATCTTCCAGACAGTTTCGAATTTCGACGCAGGATCGACCATGAAGATGGTGACGTCGATAACGTCATCGAACGAGCTGCCTGCTGCCGCCAGGATGGCGTTCAGATTGTCGAATGCACGACGTACCTGGGCTTCCAGATCCGGCTCGGGAGAGCCGTCTTCGCGGCTGCCGACCTGTCCCGACACGAACAGGAAACCATTGGAGCGGATCGCAGGCGAATAGCGGTTGCGTTCATAGAGCGCCTGACGACCAGAGGGAAAGACAACATCGCGTGCTTGCATGGCAGTTCCTGTATTGAAGCGCCGACACCGGGCGGTCGTCGGCCATGAGAGGACTGTAAACGTGCACCCGAGTGCCGATAAACAGGCAATCCTGCTCATCATTGTTTGTAAAATACGAATAATCCAAGGCGAGGAGCGCACATGGATCGTTTCGATGCGATGCAGGCATTTGCCCGGGTAGTAGAGACCGGCAGTTTCACCAAGGCCGCCCAAACACTGCACATGAGCCGGACCAGCGTGACGCAGCTAGTGCAGCAACTGGAGGCGCGTTTGCGTGTCAGGCTGCTCAATCGGACCACACGCAAGGTCAACGTGACTGCCGATGGGGCCGCCTACTACGAGCGGGTGATACGGGTACTGGCCGATATCGACGATGCCGAGACCAGCCTGTCGGGCGCTTCGGCTTCGCCGCGAGGGCGGTTGCGGATTGATGTGCCCAGCCCGTTCGCACGCCTGATTCTGATACCGGCACTGCCGGCGTTTCATGCTCGTTTTCCCGAGATCCAGCTTGATATGGGCGTCAGCGACCGCATGGTGGACCTGATCGGTGAAAACGTGGACTGTGTCGTGCGGGGGGGCGAATTGACCGATCAGTCGCTGATGGCGCGGCACGTGGGTGATCTGCAACTGGGGGTCTATGCCGCGCCGGGTTATCTGGCGCGTACCGGTCTGCCCTTGCACCCGCAGGAACTGGAAAATACGCAGCATCGCATCGTGGGGTTTCGCTGGGCACGGACCGGCAAGCTCTTTCCGTACCTGATGCACCGTGAAGGTGAACACCTCCAGGTACAAGGCCGTTATAGCGTGGCGGTCGATGATGGCAATGCCTATCTTGCTGCTGGTCTGGCGGGCCTGGGTGTGCTGTGGTTGCCGGACTACATGGCCAGGGCACATCTGGCCAGCGGCGAGCTGTTGCCGCTGTTCGAGGATTGGCATCTTGATCCGATGCCGATGTATGTCGCGTTTCCGCCCAACCGGCATGTCAGTGCCAAACTGCGCGTGTTCATCGAGTGGGTTGTCGAGATCATGGCACTGCAGATGCCTGTTTCTCCAAGACCGGGTTGACCCCTCGATGGATGGCGTAGAATGTACGCTTTCCGTTTCAGCCCTACTTGCCACGCGATCATCATGCCTGACTATCGTTCCAAGACTTCGACCCACGGCCGCAACATGGCCGGTGCGCGTGCCCTGTGGCGTGCCACCGGCATGAAAGATGGCGATTTCAACAAGCCCATCATCGCCATCGCCAACTCCTTTACCCAGTTCGTGCCCGGTCATGTCCACCTCAAGGACCTGGGGCAACTGGTGGCACGCGAGATCGAAAAGGCAGGCGGCGTCGCCAAGGAATTCAACACCATTGCGGTCGATGACGGCATTGCCATGGGCCATGACGGCATGTTGTACTCGTTGCCTAGCCGCGAAATCATCGCCGATTCGGTCGAATACATGGTCAATGCGCACTGTGCCGACGCGCTGGTCTGTATCTCCAATTGCGACAAAATCACCCCGGGCATGCTGATGGCTGCGCTGCGCCTCAATATCCCGGTGGTGTTCGTTTCGGGCGGGCCGATGGAAGCCGGCAAGAGCCGGCTGTCCGAACATCGCCTGGATTTGGTCGATGCCATGGTGATCGCTGCCGAAAGCTCGGCCTCCGATGACACCGTGGCCGAGTATGAGCGCAGTGCCTGTCCGACCTGCGGCAGCTGTTCGGGCATGTTCACCGCCAACTCCATGAACTGCCTGACCGAGGCACTGGGCCTGGCCCTGCCGGGCAACGGCTCCACGCTGGCAACGCACTCTGATCGTGAACAACTCTTCCTGCGCGCGGGTCGCCTGGCCGTGGAACTGTGCCGTCGCTACTACGAGCAGGGCGATGAATCCGTTCTGCCGCGCAACATCGCCGGTCGCAAGGCGTTCGAGAATGCGATGACGCTGGATATCGCCATGGGTGGCTCCACCAATACCATTCTGCACCTGCTGGCTGCGGCACAGGAAGCCGAGCTGGATTTCGACCTGCATGCCATCGATGCGCTCTCGCGCAAGGTGCCGCAGCTCTGCAAGGTGGCCCCCAACACGCCCAAGTACCACATGGAAGACGTGCACCGTGCCGGCGGCATTTTCGCCATCTTGGGCGAGCTGGCACGTGGCGGCCTGCTGCACACCGATGTACCCACGGTGCACAGCACCACGCTGGCCGACGGCATTGCCACCTGGGATATCACCCAGACGCAGGACGAGGCCGTGCATACCTTCTTCAAGGCCGGCCCGGCCGGGATTCCCTCACAGGTCGCTTTCAGCCAGTCGACGCGCTGGCCGACGCTGGATCTGGACCGCGCGGGTGGCTGTATCCGTGACGTGGCGCATGCCTTCTCCGCCGAGGGCGGTCTGGCCGTGCTGTACGGCAATATCGCCCTTGATGGTTGTGTGGTCAAGACGGCGGGCGTGGACGAGTCCATCCTGGTGTTCGAAGGCAATGCCCGCATCTTCGAGAGCCAGGACGCCGCGGTCAAGGGCATCCTGGCCGACGAGATCAAGGCTGGCGATATCGTGGTGATCCGCTACGAAGGGCCCAAGGGTGGCCCCGGCATGCAGGAAATGCTGTATCCCACCAGCTACCTCAAGTCCAAGGGACTGGGCAAGCAATGCGCTTTGCTGACCGATGGCCGCTTTTCGGGTGGCACCTCGGGTCTGTCCATCGGACACGTGTCGCCGGAAGCGGCGGCAGGGGGGGCGATCGGGCTGGTGCAGGAAGGCGACCGTATTTTGATCGACATCCCGCAGCGTCGTATCGAACTGCTGCTGGATGATGCCGAACTGGCGCAGCGTCGTGCTGCACAGGATGCCAAGGGCTGGAAGCCCGCCGAGCCGCGCCCACGCAAGGTGAGCACGGCCCTGAAGGCCTATGCGTTGCTGGCGACCAGTGCCGATAAGGGCGGTGTGCGTGACAAGGCAATGCTGGGCGACTGACGGGTACGGGAGGGCGTTTCACGCTTGAAATGCCGCTCTTCTCCAGCATGCAACAGGCCCGATGCGTTTGGGCCTTGTTTTTTTAAGAAAGCGCGCGATCGGCCTGCTGGCGCAGCAGCTCGATGAAGTGCTTCTGTTCCTGCGTGGGGGCCTCATGGGCCCGGGTCAGGATGCCGAACGGTGCCATGGGAATATCCAGCCGGATCGGCAAGGCCTTGACCAGCCCCATGCGCAGGTAGTCTTTCAGGGCAGATTCCGACAGCAGCATGATCGCGTCGGTCAGCTGGATCAGTTGCTGCATCGAATAGACCGAACTGCATTCGGTGATGTCTGACGGGACGGGCAGGCTGAGATGATCCAGATGCTGGTCCAGCGCGATCCGTGCCGGGCTGGAGGTGGGCTGCAGGATCCAGGGCCAGTCGTTGACCAGTTCCTGCCACTGGATCTTGCGTCGGCGTGCCAGCGGATGCCCGCTGCGCACTACCAGCACCAGCCGCTCATTGCCCAGTTCCTCGAAAACGTATGGGTCCTCACCTGAAAAATAGTTGCGGCGGGCAATGGCCAGGTCGATGCGGCGTTGCTCGAGCAGTTTCAGCAACTGGTCACTGGTGTCACCCATGATGCGCAGGCGCAATTGCGGGTTGTCGGCCTTGATCCTGGCGACCGTTGTCATCACCAGATCGGGAGCGGCTCCCATGATGGTGCCTATCGAGAGGTAGCCGTAGCCGCCTTTCTGGCGCATGGCAAGGTCTTCTGCACAACGGTCCAATCCATTGAGCGATGCCTCTGCAAACTTGACCAGTTGACGTCCCAGAGCAGTCGGGCGCATGCCGCGTGGCAGGCGCTCGAACAGGTGGCAACCGAACATGTCTTCGATTTCCCTCAGCATGCGGGTTGCCGCAGGCTGCGACATGCTGAGCGTCAGCGAGGCACGATGCAGGTTCTGGCTCGAGCCAAGCACCGCCAGCAGGTGCAGGTGCTTGTAGCGCAAGCGGTTGAGCAGGCTGCGCTGCGAGGTCAGATCGGGTGCGTTCTGAGGCATTTTATTGATAACTATAAGGTATCGGATATGGCTAAATTCTGATTTGCCAAGTATCGCTCATCCCCATAAAGTCTGTCATGCATACCAAGTAAAAAAATACCAAGGAGACATCACATGAACACACTTATCCATTTCGGTCACGGCTGATGCGGCCTCGCCGGTCCTGCTCATGCGGCAGGGCTGGCGGGGGTATTGCCGCATTCATTTTCCTCATCTGTCTGTCATTATGCGCAGCTGACCCTGGTCAGCGCGTGTGGGGCTTCTTTTGCCTAAGGAATTGTCGTGACTACTGTAAACAAACTTCCTGCACCCTTGCTGGCCAAGATTTCCTGGCGCTTGCTGCCGTTCCTGCTGCTCATGTACATCATGGCTTTCCTGGATCGCGCCAACGTCGGCTTTGCCAAGGTGGCCTACCAGGCCGACACCGGTATCAGCGATGCCGCCTTTGCCCTGGGGGCCGGCATCTTCTTCCTCGGCTATGCGCTGCTGGAAGTGCCCAGCAACCTGATCATGCACCGGGTAGGGGCGCGCATGTGGATGTGTCGCATCATGGTCAGCTGGGGCCTGATCTCTGCGGCGATGATGTTCGCGCATAACGAAACGATCTTCTATGTGCTGCGTTTTGCGCTGGGTGTGGCCGAAGCCGGCTTTTTCCCCGGCGTCATCCTCTACCTGACCTATTGGTTCCCGGCTGCGCATCGTGCGCAGGCCATGGGATTCTTTTATTTCGGTGCGCCGTTGGCGTTTATCTTCGGCAGTCCGCTTTCGGGGCTGCTGCTGGATCTCAACGGGGCGGGAGGCTTGCACGGCTGGCAATGGATGTTCATGGTCGAAGGTCTGCTGGCCACGGCAGTCGGCATCTGGGCCTATTTTTACCTGACCAATCATCCCAGGGATGCCGCCTGGCTGACGCAGGCCGAGCGTGACCTGGTCAGCAACATGATTGCTGCGGAAAACAGCAGCAAGGGGCAGCATGGCCACAACCTGCTGGCGGCCATGACCCAGCCCCGCGTGCTGTACCTGGCGCTGATCTACCTGTTGATCCAGGCCAGTGTGTATGGCGTGGTGTTCTACCTGCCGTCCCAGGTGGCGGGTCTGCTGGGGACCAAGGTGGGCCTGACAGTAGGGATTGTGTCTGCCATTCCGTGGGTATGTGCACTGCTGGCTGCCTGGCTGATTCCGGGCTGGGCCGACCGTACCCAGCGTCATGCCAGGATCGCCAGCCTGACCTTGGTGATGTCGGCCCTTGGCATGGCGGCCTCGGTGAGTGTCAGCAGCCCGGCCCTGGCCATTATTGCGCTGTGTTTTGCTGCAGCAGGCTTTATCGCGGTGCAGCCGGTGTTCTGGACATTCCCGTCGAACATGCTGGCCGGCACGGCGGCAGCGGGCGGCATTGCGCTGATCAATTCGTTTGGTGCCGTGGGGGGCTTTGTGGCACCCATCGTCAAGAACTGGACCGAAACGGTCTTTCAGTCCCAGGCTGCCGGTCTGTACCTGCTGGCAGGGACGACGGTGCTCGCTGCCTTTCTGGTGCTGCAGGTGCGTGCGCACCGCACTGCCGCCTGATGGGTGGTGGCCCGACCGCAGCAGGCTTTCGTTGAAAAATATATTTGTACGGAGAATAGATCATGAAGAATGTGCCCACCATCAAACATGTCCGCGCCTTTACGCTCAAGGGCGGGGGAGCCGATTATCACGACCAGTCCGACGGGCACTGGATCGACGATCACATTGCCACACCGATGAGCAAGTACCCGGCCTACCGGCAGAGCCGCCGCAGCTTCGGCATCAATGTTCTGGGCACGCTGGTCGTGGAGATCGAGGCATCCGATGGCAGCGTGGGGTTTGCCGTGACCACGGGGGGCGAGCCGGCAGCCTATATCGTTGAAAAGCATCTGGCCCGTTTCCTGGAAGGGGCCAGGGTGACGGATATCGAGCGGATCTGGGAGCAGATGTATCTGTCCACGCTCTACTATGGACGCAAAGGGCTGGTCATCAATACCATTTCCGGTGTGGATCTGGCGTTGTGGGACCTGCTGGGCAAGGTACGCCAGGAGCCGGTACACCAGTTGCTGGGCGGTGCCGTACGTGATGAACTGCAGTTCTATGCGACCGGTGCGCGCCCCGACCTGGCTCAGAAAATGGGGTTCATCGGCGGCAAGCTGCCGCTGCATCATGGCCCCAGCGAAGGCGAGGAGGGCCTGCGCAAGAACCTGGAAGAACTGTGCGTGATGCGTGAGCGGGTCGGGCCGGATTTCTGGCTGATGTTCGACTGCTGGATGAGCCTGGATCTGAACTACGCCACGCGTCTGGCCCAGGGAGCGCAGGAATATGGTCTGAAATGGATAGAAGAGGCATTGTCGCCTGATGACTACTGGGGCTATGCGGCGCTGCGCCAGAATGTTCCCAAGGGCATGCTGGTGACCACGGGTGAGCACGAGGCAACCCGCTGGGGCTTTCGGATGCTGCTGGAGATGGGCTGCTGCGACATCATCCAGCCCGACGTGGGCTGGTGTGGTGGTGTGACCGAGCTGCTGAAGATTTCGGCGCTGGCCGATGCGCATGGTGCTCTGGTGATTCCGCACGGTTCCAGCGTCTACAGCTACCATTTCGTGGCAACGCGGCACAACAGTCCGTTTGCCGAGTTCCTGATGATGGCTCCGAAGGCGGATGAGGTATTGCCGATGTTCCATCCCCAGTTGCTGGGCGAACCGGTGCCGGTGAATGGCCGCATGCGGATTTCCGAACTGGACAAGCCCGGCTTTGGCGTGGATCTCAATCCCGAGTGCCAACTGCATCGACCCTATACCCATTGATCCGACAGGAGCACTTGCAATGCAACTTCCTCGAAATATTTTCAAGCAGGCCCTGGCGGGGCCGGACACGCTCTATGGCATCTGGGCCGGATTGACGACGCCCTATGCCGTCGAGATCGTGGCAACCACCGGCTATGACTGGATGCTGCTCGACGGCGAGCATGCACCCAATACCGTGCCGACCTTGCTGGGGCAACTGCAGGCGGTGGCTCCTTATTCGGTCCAGCCTATTGTGCGGGCAGTCAATGGTGATGCCACGCTGATCAAGCAACTGCTGGACATCGGCACCCAGACGCTGATGGTGCCTATGGTAGAGACAGCTGCTCAGACCACGGCGCTGGTACAGGCCACGCGCTACCCTCCCTTCGGAATCCGGGGCGTGGGTGGCGGCCTGGCCCGCGCCACGCGTTGGGATGCCGTGCCGAACTATATCCAGACAGCCCATGAGCAACTGTGCCTGATCGTGCAGATCGAATCCCGCCTGGGTGTGGAGAATGCTGCGACCATCGCCGCAGTGGAGGGGGTGGACGCGGTATTCATCGGCCCCGCCGACCTGTCGACCGGCATGGGCCATGCCGGTGATGCCAGCCACCCCGAGGTGCAGGCCACCATCCGCAAGACCATTGATGCCGTGCGGGCGCAGGGCAAGGCCTGCGGCATTCTGGCACCCAATGTGGATGATGCCCGGCGCTATGCCGAATGGGGCTGCAAGTTCGTGGCAGTGGGCATAGACATTAGTCTATTGCGTCTGGCTGCCATGACTAACCTGGCCAGCCACAAGGGACAGTCTGTGGAGGCAGCGCCGGTATCGCGTGTATATTAAAAAACATCAGGTTGACAACCAAAGTAGACAAGGAGACAAAGCAATGACTTCCCCAACGGTTCTGCGCAATTACATCAATGGTCAGTTTGTCGACAGCAGTGATTTCCATGAGGTGACGAACCCTGCAACGGGCGCGCTGCTGGCCCGCTCGCCGCTCTCCACGCCTGCCGATGTGGATCAGGCCATTGCCGCCGCGCGCGCTGCCCAGAAAGGCTGGGCACGCAAGCCTGCCATCGAGCGGGCACAGTATCTGCATCGCATCGCCGGCAAGCTGCGCGAGAACGTGTCGCACATTGCCCGCATCATCACCCAGGAGCAGGGCAAGATCCTGGGGCTGGCAGAGGTCGAGGTGAACTTCACGGCAGATTATCTGGATTACATGGCCGGTTGGGCACGTCGTATCGAAGGGGAAGTGCTGACCAGTGATCGTCCGAATGAAAGCATTTTTCTGCTGCGCAAGCCGCTGGGTGTGGTGGCCGGCATTCTGCCGTGGAATTTTCCGTTTTTCCTGATTGCCCGCAAGATGGCCCCGGCTTTGGTGACGGGCAATGCCATTGTCATCAAGCCCAGCGAAGAAACACCGATCAACTGCCATGCTTTCACCGAGTTGCTGGCGCAGGTGGATCTGCCGCCCGGTGTCTTCAATGTGGTGTATGGGCAGGGCGCGACGGGGGGCGTGCTGTCCGCGCACAGTGGTATCGACATGATCAGCTTTACCGGCAGTGTCGCTACGGGAGCCCGCATCCAGGCCGCTTCGGCAGACAACATCACCAAGCTGAACCTGGAGCTGGGTGGCAAGGCACCTGCCATCGTGCTGGCCGATGCCAACCTGGATCTGGCGGTCAAGGCCATTCGCGACTCGCGTATCATCAATACCGGGCAGGTCTGCAACTGCGCGGAACGTGTCTATGTGGAGCGCAAGATTGCCGATGCCTTCATCGAGCGCATCAGCAAGGCCATGACGGCCACGCGCTATGGCGATCCCCTGGCCCAGCCCGATGTGGATATGGGACCGCTCATCAATCAGAAAGGCCTGGACAGTGTGGCGGCCAAGGTGCGCCAGGCAGTGGCCGATGGCGCGCAGGTCGTGACCGGTGGCGCAGTGGCCGATCTGGGGCAGGGATTCCATTATCAGCCGACGGTGCTGGCCAACTGCCGTGCCGACATGGATATCATGCGCAAGGAGATCTTCGGCCCGGTCCTGCCGATCCAGATCGTCGAAGACCTGGACGAGGCCATTGCACTGGCCAATGATTGCGAATATGGCCTGACCTCTTCGCTCTACACGCAGGATCTGTCAAAAGCCATGCAGGCCATGCGTGAAATCGATTTTGGCGAAACCTATATCAACCGGGAGAACTTCGAAGCCATGCAGGGTTACCATGCCGGCGTACGCAAGTCCGGCGTGGGCGGTGCCGATGGCAAGCATGGACTCTACGAATATACGCATACCCAGGTGGTGTATCTGCAGGGGTAAGCGTATGTATTGGGCTGGGGCCGCGAGGTTCCCAGCCATAAATCTGGCGTCACTATGCAGGGCTTAACTCGCCATATCTCAGATACATGAGGTGTTCACCGAGGCCAATTTTCCATGGCTGTGCGCTGTCAAGCTCGATTTTCTCATTGACTGAAAGATGCGCGGGGCAGTGGGTCATGATTTCTGTCAGCACGCGATGTGCAGATTCAATATGATCTTCAGAGGCGTCGTCAGTAAAAACAGCATGGAAGTTCAATTGCTGGTCGATCAGTGAAACATACAGGAAACGCAGGGTGTGGGGAACTTCACCCAGCATGGCAAGCTGCACGGCTCGGGATAGATGAATGCTCATGCGTGCTTCACGTCTTTAACCTTCACGCCTTCAGCCCCAGTCGCCGCGCCAGCTTGTGCAGATTGCTCGCATCCACGTCGAGCTGGCGCGCTGCCTGCGTCCAGTTACCCTGGGCTGCCTGCAGCGCATGTTCGATGCAGCGTCGCTGGCAGTCATCCATCACATCCCGCAGGGGTCGTACGGCCGAGGTCAGGCCCGGCAATACGGGCAGCGCCATCGGTGCGGTCGGGTGTTCCGATGATGCTGCGGCGTGTTGTGCTGCTGGCTCTGTAGCCAGTCCATTCAGATCCAGATCCAGCAGTTCGGCACCCAGCGTCACGATATCGCTGCGCTGCGCGCCCTTGCTGATGATCTTGATGGCGGCACGACTGACCACATGCTCCAGCTCGCGGATATTGCCGGGCCAGCGATAGGCCAGCAGTGCCTGCTCGGCCTCGGGTGAAAGCCGCAGGCTGCGCAGGCCAAGCCGGGTACGATTGAGCTCCAGAAAATGGCCTGCCAGCAGCAGCACGTCATGGTCGCGCTCGCGCAGCGGCGGGATCGGTACTGGATAGACCGATAAACGATGATAAAGATCGGCCCGGAAGTGACCGGCGCTGACCTCTGCCTGCAATTGCCGGTTGGTGGCGGCGATGATGCGCACATCGACCTGGCGCGGGTGATCGGCACCCAGGCGCTGGATTTCGCCGTTCTGCAAGGCGCGCAATAGCTTGGCTTGTACCGACAGCGGCAACTCGCCGACTTCGTCCAGAAACAAGGTGCCGCCATCGGCGGCCTCGAAGCGGCCAGGGCGTTCGGTAGTCGCGCCCGAGAAGGCACCTTTGGCATGGCCGAACAGCTCGCTTTCGGCCAGTGATTCGGGCAGTGCCGCGCAGTTGACGTGGATCAGCGGATGGTTGCGGCGCGGCGACAGCCGGTGCAGGCGACGTGCGAACAGTTCCTTGCCAACACCTGTTTCTCCCAGCAACAGAACCGGCAGGCTGGAGTCGGCCACGACATCCAGCTCCTGCAACAAGGCGGTCAGGGCACCGCTCTGGCCGATGATTTCTGCATCTGCGCCACTGTCTGCGGCCTTGCCGGGCACGGGGTCGGCCTGGCGGTTGAGTCGCAGGGCATGGATCTGTTGCTCGATCCGGGTGACGCGGATGGCCGCCTCGACTACGGCCGTGCAGCGCCGCACGGCATCGCGGGCTGGTTGATCGAAGGTATTGACCTGCAGGGCATCGAGCGTCAGCACCCCCCAGAGCCGACTTTCCACATACAGGCTGATCCCCATGCAGTCATGTACCGGCATGGGCGCACCCGCATGGTTTTCCAGCAGGCCGTCGTAGGGGTCGGGCAGGGTGCTGTCATGGGAAAAACTGGTCAGATCGCGTCGCGCCAGGATGGCGGCCAGGCGGGGGTGCTGAGCCACGATGAAACGCCGTCCCAAGGCCTCGCGTACCAGACCGCAGGCCGCGACCGGCCGCAGGGCGTCTTCTTCAAGCTGGAGCAGGACGACAGCACCGCAATGGAATTCGGCCTGCAGGGCGGAAACCAGTCTTTGCAGGCGGACAGCCTTGGGCAGTTCAACGGTCAGGTCAGTCAGGAGCAGGTCTTCGATCATGCAGCAGATACAGGCGTCAGGACAAACGGGAAGCTGGGCGGCGGCGTGCGGCGGCGCATTGCATTGGGCCGACAGGATACAGGATGCGCACATGGTACGGTATTTTTTACCTATAAGGGTTTTTACTACCCTGGGTCTGGAGTGGTGAAAAATACCTGTTTATTTTTATCCATTTGATATTAAAGAATAATATTTGTTGGCACGGATCTTGCTTTGAAGGAGATGATTTTTCAGGAGTATCTAAATGGATATGTTGAACACGTCGCTGGGTGCGCTGGCTCGCACCATACCGGGAGCGACCAGGATCTTTCATCAGTATGGACTGGATTTCTGTTGCGCCGGCAAGCGCACCCTGCAGGAAGCAGCCAGTGCGCTGAGCATCGATCCGCAGGACGTCGCTCGTCAGCTCCAGACGCAGGCGTCCGAGCCGGGAGGACATGACTGGACTCAGACCGAGCCGGCCGAGCTCATCGATCACATCCTGGTGCGCTATCACGCCGTGCATCGCGAACAGTTGCCCGAACTGCGCCGCCTGGCGCAGCGTGTGGAGGAAGTGCATCAGGACAGTCCTGATTGCCCGCATGGCCTGGCCGCATTGCTGGAAGACATCCAGCATGAGCTGGACAGTCACATGCGCAAGGAAGAAATGATTCTGTTCCCCATCCTGCGCCGCAACGCTGCTGCGCCGGTAGAGGGGCCGATCATGGTCATGCGTATGGAGCATGACCAGCATGGTGCCGAACTTGAGCGGCTGGATGCACTGACGCACGGTATTACGTTGCCGGCGGGTGCTTGCAATACCTGGCGTGCGCTTTATTTGGGATTGCGTACTTTTAAGGAGGACCTGATGGAACATATCCATCTTGAAAACAACATACTTTTCGAGAACGCCGAACGGGCGTTGATGTCTGGCGAGGTGCAGCATGGGTGAGTACCGCAAACTATGGTTTACGCTGATCGGCGTATTGATCGTCACGTTTTCCCTGCTGGGATACTACGGGGCCGAGGTCTATCGCGTCGCGCCGCCGATCCCGCAGCAATACGTCGTGGAAGGCAGCGGTGATACGCTGTACACCCACGACACCGTGCTCGACGGCCAGACTGCCTGGCAATCGGCCGGCGGCATGCAGGTCGGTTCGATCTGGGGGCACGGTGCCTACCAGGCTCCCGACTGGACGGCTGACTGGCTGCACCGCGAACTGGTTGCCTGGATGGAACTGGCTTCGGTAGAGGAATACGGCAAGCCGGTCGCGCAACTGTCCGATAGCGAAAAGGCCGTGCTGGAAGCCAAGCTCAAGGCCGAATATCGTCGCAACACCTGGAACGAAGACAGCGGTACGGTGCTGCTGTCGGCGCGTCGCGCCAAGGCCATCGAACAGACCGCCGAGTACTACAGCCGCCTGTTCGGCAACGATCCCGAGTTCCAGAGCACGCGCAGCAACTATGCCATGAAGGAAAACACCCTGCCCAGCGCCGAGCGCCGCGAGCAGATGGCTGCGTTCTTCTTCTGGACGGCATGGGCGGCTGCCACGCAGCGTCCCGGCTCGGAAGCCACCTATACCAACAACTGGCCGCACGAACCCCTGATCGGCAACAAGCCGACGCCTGAAAACGTCATGTGGTCCATCCTCAGCGTCGTGATCATGATGGCGGGTGTGGGCTTCCTGGTGTGGGGCTGGGCCTTCCTGCGCAAGGAAGACCATGCCGAGCCGGAAGCGCCCAAGCGTGATCCGCTTACGCTGGTGCCGCTGACGCCGTCGCAACGCGCACTGGGCAAGTACCTGTTTCTGGTAGTGGCACTGTTCACGTTCCAGGTGTTCCTGGGCGGGGCAACCGCGCACTACACGGTCGAAGGTCAGCATTTCTATGGCATCGAGCTGTCGCGCTGGTTCCCGTACTCGCTGCTGCGTACCTGGCACATCCAAAGCGCGCTGTTCTGGATCGCCACGGGCTTCCTGGCCGCCGGCCTGTTCCTGGCCCCGCTGATCAATGGCGGCAAGGATCCGAAGTACCAGAAGCTGGGCGTGGACATCCTGTTCTGGGCACTGGTCGTGGTGGTGGTGGGTTCCTATACGGGTAACTATCTGGCGATTGCGCAGATCATGCCCGAGAACCTGAACTTCTGGCTGGGTCACCAGGGCTACGAGTATGTGGAACTGGGTCGCCTGTGGCAGATCGGCAAGTTCCTGGGTGTGGTGTTCTGGCTGGTCCTGATGGCGCGTGGTATTGCCCCTGCCTTCAAGCAAAAGGATGGCGACAAGAACCTGCTGGCCCTGCTGACCGCTTCGGTGGTGGCAATCGGCCTGTTCTACGGTGCTGGCCTGATGTACGGTGAGCGCACTCACCTGTCGGTGATGGAATACTGGCGCTGGTGGGTGGTGCACCTCTGGGTGGAAGGCTTCTTTGAAGTGTTCGCCACGACGGCGCTGGCCTTCATCTTCTCGACCTTGGGGCTGGTGTCGTACCGCATGGCAACGGCTGCCAGCCTGGCCTCGGCTTCGCTGTTCATGCTGGGTGGTGTGCCCGGTACGTTCCACCACCTGTACTTCTCGGGTACGACCACGCCGGTGATGGCCGTGGGTGCCAGCTTCAGCGCGCTCGAAGTGGTGCCGCTGGTGGTGCTGGGTCATGAGGCATGGGAAAACTGGCGCCTGAAGTTCCGCGCTCCCTGGATGGAAAAGGTCAAGTGGCCCCTGATGTTCTTCGTGGCCGTGGCCTTCTGGAACATGCTGGGTGCCGGTGTCTTCGGTTTCATGATCAACCCGCCCATTTCGCTGTACTACATCCAGGGCCTGAACACCACGGCAGTGCACGCACACGCAGCATTGTTCGGCGTCTATGGCTTCCTGGCACTGGGCTTTACCCTGCTGGTACTGCGCTACATCCGTCCGCAGATGGTCTTCAATGAAAGCCTGATGAAGCGTGCCTTCTGGTGGCTCAATATCGGTCTGGCTCTGATGATGTTCACCAGCCTGCTGCCGATCGGTCTGATCCAGTTCCACGCCAGCGTGGGTGAGGGTATGTGGTTTGCCCGCAGCGAAGCTTTCCTGCAACAGGATATTCTGCAGACGCTGCGCTGGGTGCGGACCTTCGGTGACATGGTGTTCATCGTAGGGGCGCTGTCGGTCACCTGGCAGGTCATCAGCGGCTTGCTCAGCAGCCGTGCGCCGGCACATGGTGTGGCTGCCGCATCGCTCGAAGGCAAGAGCAGCACACATGCCAGCGGCGGTTGCTGCGGGAGTTGCTCGGAGTAAGCAAAGACGCTTGCCCTGAGTGCGAATCGATGGCCGGGTGCATGACATGCCCGGTCAGATTCCCCAAGAAAGCCTGCCGTTCGGATCTCGACGGCAGGCTTTTTGCTTTATAGACATACATGGAGAAACTCATGAACCTCGATAAATTCAAGCATCAGCATCTCGATATCCTCGACAGCATCGCCGAGCTGCGCAAGCTGGCCCACGATGGCGTGGCCCGCAATGCAGAGCGGATCGCCCGTCGCATCGTGGCCATGAGTTCGGTCATCAAGCTGCATCTGGCCGTCGAGGACCGGGCGCTGTATCCGGCTTTGCAACGTCAGGGTGACCAGGGGCTGGCCGAACTGGGCCGGCATTACCAGGATGAAATGCAGTCGATTGCCGCGGCCTACGAGGGGTTCGCGTTGCGCTGGAATACGCCGCGCCGCCTCGAACAGGACGAAGCGGGATTCCGCCATGACGCCAATACGGTCCTGCGCCAGGTGTTCGAGCGTATGAAACGCGAGGACAAGGAGTTCTATCCGCGTGTCGAAGCGCTGGAATGATGCTTGCCTGATCGTTTGGCCAGATTTTTGAATGCTTTCCTGATTTGACCGTTTTCGGGGAAAACGCTATACAGATGAACCTGTCGGCCGCTGGAGCATGGCCGGCCATCATCATCAGAAGGTTGACGCAAGCATGGCGCGCAAGGAAACCGGGGAAGCAGGGCGTTTTGTCAAAGGCAGGTTCAGCGGTGCATTGCCGATGGAGGGGTTGAGCGAACGCCATCGCGAGGTACTCGAAGCTGCTGCCGCCCTGTTTGCCGAGCGCGGTTATGCGGCCACCTCGGTGCGTGACATCGGTGAAAAAGTCGGCCTGCTGGGCGGTTCGCTGTACCACTACATCAAGTCCAAGGAAGCGCTGTTCGTCAGCATCCACGACATGGCATTGCAAGTGGCCGAGGACCGTGTCAAGGCGGCCGTGGCCCCCCAGGATGAACCCTGGGCGCGGCTCGAAGCGGCCTGCATTGCCATGATGGAGATCCAGCTCGATCCGGATTCGCTGACCATGCCGCTGATGGGCGACTTCAATGCCGTACCGCCCGAAATACGCGAGCGGCTGGTGGCCAAGCGCGACAAGTTCGAGCAGCTTTTTCGGGATCTGGTCGGCGCTCTGCCGCTGGACCCCGCATGCGATCGGCAGGTCTATCGCCTGCTGTTGCTGACGCTGCTCAACAATGTCAGCATCTGGTATCGACAGGAGCGGCTTTCGCCGCAGGATATCGGTCGTCAGATCGTCAGGATATTCCGCTACGGCGGTTGAGTTTTTCAGGAGAACATCGTTTTGTCGCACCCTTCTTTCACCGCCCCGCAACCCGACCAGGACTGGATCGAGGACATGACGGCCTGGCGGCGCATGTTCCATCGCAATCCGGAGCTGGGCTTTCAGGAGCACGAGACAGCGGCTTTCGTGGCCAGTCAACTGCAATCCTGGGGTATCGAAACCCATACCGGCATCGGCGGTACCGGCGTGGTGGGCGTCATCCACGGCGAACTGGGTGATGGGCCGTCAATCGGCCTGCGGGCAGACATGGATGCGTTGCCCATGCATGAAGAGACCGGCGCACCGCACGCCTCGGGCAAGGACAATGTATTTCACGGTTGTGGTCATGATGGTCATACGACCATCCTGCTGGGGGCGGCACGCTACTTCGCCAGTCATCGGCGTTTTCATGGCACGCTGAACCTGATTTTCCAGCCTGCCGAAGAGGCGTTGCTGGGTGGAATCGCCATGATGGACGATGGCCTGTTCGAGCGGTTTCCCTGCGAGGAATTGTATGGCCTGCACAATCATCCGCCGCTGGAGCCCGGCAAGGTCGGGGTGCGCTACGGTGCCACGCTGGCCGCCTGTGACCTGTTCCGTATCACGATAGATGGGGTAGGGGGCCACGCTGCATCGCCACATCGCACCATTGATCCGATTGTGGTGGGCAGTGCCCTGGTTCAGGCAATCCAGACCATTGCCAGTCGCAGCATCGATCCGCTCGAGACGGCGGTGATCAGCGTCTGCCAGTTCCACGCAGGCAGCGCGATCAATGTGATCCCCGGCACGGCTTCGATGGAAGGGACGGTGCGCACGTTGAGCCGGACGGCACAGGATACGGCCATCCGTCGCCTGCGCGAACTTTGCGAAGGGGCCGAGAAACAGTACGGTTGCCGCATCGCTTTCGAGCACCTGCAGACTTCGCCGCCTACGGTCAATGCGGACGGGCCGGTCGATACGGTGATCAGCGCAGCCCAGGCCGTGGTGGGAGAGGAGAATCTGGTTCGCAATATCCCGCCGCTGATGGCCGCCGAGGATTTTGCCTACATGCTGGAGCGCAAGCCCGGTGCCTATTTCTTCCTGGGGCAGGGCGGACACATGTGCCACCATCCGAAATTCGATTTCAATGATGCGGTACTGCCCGTTGGCATGCGGATGTTCATCCAGATCGTGCATGAAAAACTGGGGCTTGAAGACTGAGCATGCAGTTCGCCCATGATCGGGCTTGTCACTGAATCAGGTGATCCGTAAATGTGCAAGAGGCACCAACCTAGGGCATTCCCCTAGTGTGTTTTGCGCCTTGGTGGTGCACAATTCGTTTCATGCAGGTGAGGAGACACGCCCCGAAGCAGGGCGATCAGCCGCAAATGACGGCAACAAAAAGCAGTACCCCATAAAAAAAAGAATGGAACAGGGCCAACCGCCAAAAACGGTTGGCCCTGTTGCTTTTCAGGCCCCGCAATCGGGCATCCCGGGTGGTGTATGATTTTGCCCGTCGGCAGGGATCCGCAGCGTCAGATGGGCTGGCGCACCAGCCTGGCGTGTTTGAGGAGAACCATATGAAAAAAATCCTGGGCTGCTGCGTGCTGGCGACCGTGGGCGTCATGCCTGCACTGTCGGGGGCGGCACCGCTGTCGTTTCTGAACAAATCGATCATTTCCCGTATTCCGGCGGCAGATACGCCATCACTGCAGGCGACCGTGGGTGTCGTGCTCAATGACATGGCCGATGGTCAACCGACCGAGTGGACCAGCAGCCAGAGCACTCGCACCCGTCGGACGCCCGTGCATATCGTGCTGACCCCGCAGCAGACCGTACAGACCGATTCGGCAGGGACCTGCCGCCTGCTGGATGCCAAGGTCAGCCAGGCCAATACAGACGAAAACTGGAAGTACTGGTTCTGCAAGCAGGCCGATGGTTCCTGGAAAGCCAGCCACAACTGATCCATAGAGCAGGGGCGGGAAGGCGGTCAGATGAATCGTACTTCCAGCCTTTTGCCCAGTGCCGCTGCATATTTCCTGAGTGTGGCCAGAGACGGTGAAGGCTTGCCGGTAATCAGGGCTTTTTCACACCTGCAGGTTGCCCCGTATACAAGCAAGCATGATGGGGTGCTTTATTCAGCTACCGCTTTCTGTCCCTTGCGCAGCAATACCAGCGCAGCACCCGCGCCACCATAGGTTTCCCCTGGCTCGATAAAGGCCTGCACATCGGTGTGCCAGCGCAGCCACTGGCGCACATGTTCCCGCAATACCGGTTGGCTGCCGCTTGAACCGTGCCCTTTGCCGTGCACGATCAGTACGCAGCGGAGCCGGTTGCGGCTGCAGTTGGAAAGAAAATCGTGCACGGCCAGTTCGGCCTCGGCCAGCGTCTGACCATGCAAGTCTACGTGTGCCTGCACGCCCCATTGTCCCTGGTGCAGTTTTGCCAGGATGCTGATATCGGCCCCCGGTTGCAGATAGCCGCCGTGGCGATGGTGCTCTGACGATATTTCTTCCAGGCTGATCGATGCCATGGCACTGGCCAGGCGTGGGTTCAGGGCTGCGCGGGCGGCCTGCTGTGCTGCCTCGGCTGCAGCCTGTGTGGCATCTGCCGTGACGGCTGCCTGGCGACGTCGTTCCAGCGCCTCGGGATCGAGGGCGCGACGGGGCTGTTGCCCGTATGCATGGCGCTGGGAAACGGCGCGTACCGGTGTAACTTCTCCGATCGCTTTGCGGAACAGGTCTGTCTCGGTCGTGTCGTGTGGCACAAGCGTGGCCTCCAAGGCACGGCCACCGGATTGGCTGGTCGTAGTGCTGACGGTACGGGCTGGGGCTGTGCGCTTGGAGGCGTCTTGCGACACCGCCGGCACGAGGCCGCGCAGTGCCGCCAGCCCGTTGCGGGGTTTAGTTCTGCTCATTCTCCAGCCACCGCTGTGCGTCCAGGGCGGCCATGCAGCCCGTGCCGGCGCTGGTGATCGCCTGGCGATAGATCTGATCCTGTACGTCGCCGGCTGCGAATACGCCGGGCACCGAGGTCATGGTGGCCAGTCCCTGGAGGCCACCACGCGTGACGATGTAGCCGTCCTGCATGTCCAACTGGCCCTGGAAAATGTCGGTGTTGGGGTGGTGGCCGATGGCGATGAAGACGCCGGCCGTGCCGATCTCCTCGGTTGCGCCGGTGCGCGGATCACGCAGCCGCACGCCGGTCACGCCGCTGTCGTCGCCGAGCACTTCATCGAGTTCGCGGAAGGTCTTGAGGCGCATGTTGCCGTTTTCGACCTTGTCCATCAGTTTGTCGACCAGGATGGGTTCGGCGCGGAAGCTGTCGCGGCGATGGACCAGGGTGACGGTGCTGCAGATGTTGGACAGGTACAGCGCTTCCTCGACGGCGGTATTGCCGCCACCGATCACGATGGCTTCCTTGTTGCGATAGAAGAAGCCATCGCAGGTGGCGCAGGCCGACACGCCCTTGCCCATGAAGGCGGTCTCGGACGGTAGGCCCAGGTATTTGGCCGATGCTCCGGTGGCGATGATGAGCGCATCGCAGGTGTAGGTGCCGCTGTCGCCTTCGAGCACGAAGGGCCGCTGTGTCAGCCTGACCGTGTGGATGTGGTCGAAGGTGATCTGGGTGTTGAAGCGTTCGGCGTGTTCCAGAAAGCGCTGCATCAGTTCCGGGCCCTGTACGCCGCCGGGATCGGCGGGCCAGTTGTCCACTTCGGTGGTGGTCATCAGTTGACCGCCCTGGGCGATGCCGGTGATCAGGCCGGGCTGCAGGTTGGCGCGGGCGGCATAGACGGCGGCGGTGTAGCCGGCAGGGCCCGATCCGAGGATCAGGACCTTGAAGTGTTTAGCGTCTGACATAGAGTGTGCTTTCCGGAAAAACGAGGGGAATCGGCCTGGCCGATGGTGCGGGCCATTATAGTAGTGTGACCGGATATGGCCATGACGGTGTGCCGGCCACCGGATTGCTTATAATTGTCCCATGTCCCGAACGACCGCAGAATCTCCCCGTCCAGCCCGCGCCAGCCGGGCTTCCCGCAATACGCGCAACGGACCTTCGCCCTTGCAGAGCAAGCTTTCCAATCTGCTGCGCGAAGCCCGCTGGATCGTGTTTGCTGCGCTGGCCTGCTGGCTGGCGCTGGTACTGTTCACCTGGAATGCCGCCGATCCCGGCTGGTCGCATTCGGTGCAGAGTGCTTCCATCCATAACCGGGGCGGGGCATTCGGTGCCTGGCTCTCCGATATCCTGTTGTACCTGTTCGGCCTCTCGGCCTGGTGGTGGGTCGTGCTGCTGCTGCATCGCGTCTATGCCGGCTATCGTCGGCTGGCCAGCCATTGGTGGAAGGAACCCGGCCAGCCCGAGGTGCTGCCGCGCGTGCGCTGGGAGCAGGCGGTCGGTTTCGTGATGGTGCTGGCAGGTTCGGTCGGCATAGAGGCGTTGCGGCTCAACCAGCGACTGGCTGACCTGCATCTGCCGGGTGGACGCGAGGGCGGCAGCGGGGCGGGTGGCGTGATCGGCCAGGCTTGGGCCAGCTGGATTGAAACCGGGCTCGGCTTCACGGGTGGCACGCTGGTGCTGCTGGTGCTGTTGGCGATTGGCCTCAGCCTGTTCTTCAATTTTTCCTGGTTGATGGTGGCCGAGCGTGTCGGTTCCCTGGTCGAGCGGCTGATCAGCCGGGCACGTCAATGGTATGTGGCGCGGCAGGACCGGCAGGTCGGCAAGGTCGCCAAGGCAGTGCGCACCGAGCAGGTCGTGGCCAAGCAGGAAAAAATGGTGCACGAGCAGCCGATACGGATCGAGCCCGCGATTACAGAGGTGCCGAAATCCCCGCGCATCGAGCTGGAAAAGCAGCAGGCGCTGTTCAACGAACCGAGCAGTGGCGATCTGCCGGCGCTGTCGCTGCTCGATGAAGCCCAGGCCAGCCAGGAAACGGTGTCGGCCGAAACCATCGAATTCACTTCCCGCCTGATCGAGAAAAAACTGGCGGACTTTGGTGTACAGGTTACGGTGGTGGCGGCCCAGGCCGGACCGGTCATTACCCGCTACGAGATCGAGCCGGCGACCGGCGTCAAGGGCAGCCAGATCGTCAACCTGGCCAAGGATCTGGCGCGGGCGCTCAGTCTGGTCAATATCCGGGTGGTCGAAACCATTCCCGGCAAGAACCTGATGGGGCTGGAACTGCCCAATCCGCGTCGCCAGACCGTGCGCCTGACCGAGATTATCGGTTCGCAGACCTATCATGGTGCCGCTTCGGTGTTGACCATGGCGCTGGGCAAGGACATCGCCGGCAATCCGGTGGTGGCCGACCTTGCCAAGATGCCGCACCTGCTGGTGGCCGGTACTACCGGCTCGGGCAAGTCGGTCGGGATCAATGCCATGATTCTGTCGCTGCTGTACAAAGCCGATGCCACCCAGGTGCGACTGATCCTGATCGACCCCAAGATGCTCGAAATGAGCGTGTACGAGGGGATTCCGCACCTGCTGGCACCGGTCGTGACCGATATGCGCCATGCGGCCAACGCACTCAACTGGTGCGTGGCCGAGATGGAGAAGCGCTACAAATTGATGAGCAAGCTGGGGGTGCGCAACGTGGCGGGCTACAACGCCAAGATCCGCGACGCCGCCAAAAAGTCGGAAACCATCCCCAATCCGTTCTCGCTGACTCCCGATGCGCCCGAGCCGCTGCACGAGCTGCCCATGGTGGTAGTGGTCATCGACGAACTGGCCGACCTGATGATGGTGGTGGGCAAAAAGATTGAAGAGCTGATCGCCCGTCTTGCACAGAAAGCCCGCGCGGCCGGTATTCACCTGATCCTGGCGACCCAGCGGCCCAGCGTCGATGTGATTACTGGTCTGATCAAGGCCAATATTCCGACCCGGATCGCCTTCCAGGTTTCGTCCAAGATCGACTCGCGCACCATTCTCGACCAGATGGGAGCCGAGAGCCTGCTGGGCATGGGTGACATGCTCTATATGCCCTCGGGTACGGGGCTGCCGATCCGGGTACACGGCGCTTTCGTTTCCGATGACGAGGTGCATCGCGTGGTCGAGCATCTCAAGGCGCAGGGCGAGCCCAATTACGTAGACGGCTTGCTTGACGGCGGTGGTGAGGGGGAGACTGGCGACGGCGTGGGGATTTCCGGCTTTGCCGACGCCGAGGCCGATCCGCTCTACGATCAGGCCGTGGCCATCGTGCTCAAGCAGAAACGTGCCTCGATTTCGCTGGTGCAGCGTCATCTGCGCATCGGTTACAACCGGGCCGCCCGCCTGCTGGAACAAATGGAACAATCCGGGGTCGTATCGCCCATGCAGTCCAATGGCAACCGGGAAATCCTGGCACCCATGCACGAGGAGCAGGAATGAAAATACGCGTATTGATGGCCCATGCTGTTCTGAACCCGACTGCGGTCAGGCTGGTACAGGCCTGCGGTGCCGTGGTGCTGGCTGCTGGCATGGCGCACGCGCAGGCCCAGGGGGCACCGGCCGGCGAGTTGCAGGTCACGGAAGTCGTGGCCGGGAGTGGGCAGGTTGCGCAGACGCAGCGCCAGCAGGGCGGTGATGCCCGCGCCCTGTTGCAGCGCTTCACTTCCACAGTCAAGACCGCGACCGGCCAGTTCAGCCAGGAAAGCCGCGATCCCCATGGGCAGTCGCTGTCGGCCATGCAGACCGGGCGTTTTTCGTTCGAGCGCCCCGGCAAGTTTCGCTGGGCGGTGGATCAGCCTTTCGAGCAGTTGATTCTGGCCGATGGCCAGCAACTCTATCAGTACGATCCCGACCTGTTGCAGGTCAGCATTCGGCCGATGAGCCAGGCGCTGGGCGCTTCGCCGGCAGCCTTGCTGTTCGGCTCGACTTCGCTGGAAGAGAATTTCACGCTGGAGTCTCAACCGGCCCGCGATGGCTTGGTATGGCTGCGCGCTACACCGCGCCAGACCGATGCCGGTTTCAGCCATGTGGATATCGGCTTTGGCGAATCGTTGCCCGAGGTGTTGGAGCTGCTGGATGCCTTTGGACAGAAAACCCGCATCCGCCTGAGCAATATCCAGGTCAATCCCGCCTTGTCTATCGAAGAGTTCCATTTCTCCGCGCCGGATGGCGTGGACGTGGTTCGCATGTAGGGCAGCATGGCGGCCGACTCGCAAGACCTTTTCAAGGGATCGGTCGATCCCGCCCATGTGCCGCTGGCCGAGCGCCTGCGGCCGCGCACGCTCGATGATGTGGTCGGGCAAAAGCATCTGGTCGGGCCGGCCAAGCCACTGCGCGTGGCGTTCGAATCGGGACGCCCGCATTCCATGATTTTCTGGGGGCCACCGGGCGTGGGCAAGACCACGCTGGCGCGACTGATGGCCGATGCCTTCGAGGCTCGCTTCATTGCCATCTCGGCGGTGCTGGGTGGCGTCAAGGATATTCGCGATGCGGTGCAGACGGCACAGATCGCGCAGGGGCAGGGGTTGCGCACCATCCTGTTCGTGGATGAGGTGCATCGCTTCAACAAGGCACAGCAGGATGCCTTCCTGCCTTATGTCGAAAGCGGCCTGTTCACCTTTATTGGTGCCACGACCGAAAATCCGTCTTTCGAGGTCAATTCCGCATTGCTGTCGCGTGCCCGTGTCTACGTGCTCGAACCACTCAGCGCCGAAGAACTGCAGGAACTGGTGGATCGAGCGGTGGCGCAGTTATCTGGCATCGACTTTGCTGCCGAGGCACGGGTGCAACTGGCGGCCTGGGCCGATGGCGATGCCCGGCGTGTGATCAATGCCGTCGAGGTGGTGGCCGAGGCGGCCCAGGCGGCCGGGCGAGACACGGTAGACAGCGCCTGGCTTGAAGTGGCGCTATCGCAGAACCTACGCCGCTTCGACAAGGGCGGCGATGCCTTCTACGACCAGATCAGCGCATTGCACAAGGCCGTGCGCGGTTCCGATCCCGATGCCGCGCTCTACTGGTTCGCGCGTATGCTCGATGGCGGAGCCGATCCGCGCTACCTGTCACGGCGTATCGTGCGCATGGCGGTCGAGGATATCGGGCTGGCCGATCCCCGTGCGACCGAGCTGGCGCTCAATGGTGCTGATCTCTACGAGCGCCTGGGTTCGCCGGAGGGCGAGCTGGCACTGGCGCAGGCGGTGGTCTACCTGGCCTGCGCGGCCAAGTCCAACGCGGTCTACAATGCCTACAAGGCGGCGCGCAAGTATGCCGCCGAGCATGGCAGCGCGCCGGTTCCCATTCACCTGCGCAATGCGCCTACCAAGTTGATGAAGGCGCTGGGTCATGGCAAGGCCTACCGCTATGCCCATGACGAGCCGCACGGCTATGCGGCGGCAGAACAGTATTTTCCCGATGGCCTGAAAGCCCGTTTCTACCAGCCGACAGATCGCGGGCTAGAGGCTAAAATCAGCGACAAGCTCGCTTTTCTCCGGCAGCTCGATGCGCAGGCGCGCCAGTCGAAGCCCAAGCCGGAGAAGGGCTGAACTCCCGAATCACATTTTCAAGGCACTCCAGACACCATGCTAGACCCCGCACTGCTGCGCAAAGACCTCGCGACTGTCGTCCAGAAACTCAAGAGCCGCAACTTCGCCTTCGACGAAGCACGCTTCAACAGCCTGGAGTCCGAGCGCAAATCGGTGCAGGTCGAGACCGAAAACTTGCAGGCACGGCGCAATGCTCTGGCCAAGCAGATCGGCCAGCTCAAGTCCAAGGGTGAGGATGCCAGTGCCGTACTGGCCGAGTCGCAGGCAATTCCTGCCCAGCTCAAGCAGCTCGAGGAAAAACTCGGTACCCTTCAGGAAGAATTGAACGGCATGCTGCTGTCGGTGCCCAACCTGCCCAACGACGCCGTTCCGGTTGGCCCGGATGAAAGCGCCAATATCGAAGTGCGCCGCTGGTTGCCCGAAGGCGTGACCGAAGCCAGCCTGCAGGCCGGTGCCGTCGGTGCGCGGGATCACGTGGCGCTGGGCGAGCCGCTGGGCCTGGAGTTCGAAACCGCCGTCAAGCTGTCCGGGTCGCGCTTTGCCTTCATGCGTGGGCCGATTGCACGGCTGCACCGTGCCCTGGCACAGTTCATGCTGGACCTGCAGACGACCGAGCATGGCTATACCGAGTGCTACACGCCCTACATCGTCAATACGGCCACGCTGTATGGCACTGGCCAGTTGCCCAAGTTCAAGGATGACATGTTCTGGGTCACCAAGGGTGGCGAGTCGCTGGACGAGAACGGCCAGCCCGTGCCGCGCGAGGATCTGTACCTGATCTCGACATCCGAGATTTCGCTGACCAACACCGTGCGCGACGAGATCGTTGCCGAAACCGACCTGCCGATCCGCCTGACGGCGCATACGCCGTGCTTCCGCTCCGAGGCCGGCAGCGGTGGCCGCGATACGCGCGGCATGATTCGCCAGCACCAGTTCGACAAGGTCGAGATGGTACAGATCGTGCATCCGGAGCATTCCCACGAAGCGCTCGAAGAGATGGTGCGCCATGCCGAAACCGTGCTGCAGCGGCTGGAACTGCCGTACCGCGTGGTCCAGCTGTGCACCGGCGACATGGGCTTCAGCGCAGCGCGGACCTATGACCTGGAAGTCTGGCTGCCGGCTCAGAATACCTGGCGCGAGATTTCGTCGGTGTCCAATTGCGAGGCTTTCCAGGCCCGCCGTCTGCAGGCTCGCTATCGTCCCGCGCAGGGCAAGCCGGCCCTGGTGCACACGCTCAATGGTTCCGGTCTGGCCGTGGGCCGGGCACTGGTCGCCGTGCTGGAAAACGGTCAGCGCGAAGATGGCAGCATTGCGATCCCGGCAGCGCTGCGTCCGTACCTGGGCGGTCTTGAAGTCCTGCGTGCGCAGGCCGACTGATTATTTTTGACAAGGCTCACCATGGCACCCTTCAAGCCTGATCCAGAGTTGCGCAGGCGCGGTATCTATCTCCTGCCCAATGCCTTTACGACTGCGGCCCTGTTCGCAGGATTCTATGCGGTGGTCCAGGCCATGAACGATCAGTTCGAGGCCGCTGCCATTGCCATTTTCGTGGCCATGGTGCTCGACGGCATGGATGGCCGCGTGGCGCGCCTGACCAACACCCAGTCGGCGTTTGGCGAACAGTACGATTCGCTGTCCGACATGATCTCGTTCGGTGTGGCACCGGCGCTGGTGATGTATGAATGGGCGCTCAAGGATCTCGGGCGTTGGGGCTGGCTGGCGGCCTTCATTTATGTGGCGGGCGCGGCACTGCGGCTGGCGCGTTTCAACACCAACATTGCGATTGTCGACAAACGTTTCTTCCAGGGGTTGCCCAGTCCTGCTGCGGCGGCACTGGTGGCGGGTTTTGTCTGGCTGTCGGTAGACAACAAATTCCCTGTGCAGAGCGACCTGCTGGTCTGGATTGCCTTTGGCCTGACCATCTATGCCGGCACGGTCATGGTCTCGAATGCACCGTTCTACAGCGGCAAGAGCTTTGCGCTGGGGCGCAGCGTGCCGTTCTGGGCCTTGTTGATCGTGGTGGTAGTGTTCGTCTTCATTTCCAGCGATCCGCCGGTCGTGCTGTTTGGCCTGTTCGTGGTGTACGGTATTTCCGGCTGGTTTCTGCTGGCATGGCGCTGGCAGCGGGCTCGCCAGTTGCAGCACGAGCGCCGAGTCGCGCCGCCGACAGATTCGGAATGATCGACCGGGAGCCTGTGATGGGCTCCTTTTTTTATGGCATCAGCGCAGCCAACTGCCATCCTTGACTTCATAGCGTGGGTCGGGGCCAGGATGGAACCGGGTGACGGTATCGCCGTTGCCGAAATACACATACATCAGCGAATTCCAGACATGGTCCTGACGGTAGCGGTACGACCATACAGTCTGCCTGACGCTGGGCAGGCCGACTTCGCTGATTTCGGCGGGGGGGCCGAAGGCGCAGACAACCTGTTCAGGTGCCCAGCGGCCTTTTGCCAGCCGTTGAAACGAGGCATCCGTCAACACAGGCTCGTTGCTCTGTACGGTGCCGCTGGCGTTGGTTTCAAGCGCCCAGGCATATTGTCCGTTGGGCTGCTGGGACCATATCTGGCGTTGGCCACCATCGGGCAGGGGGCAGGTGTGTGTCGGCAGGCCAAAGCGCGCATAGACGTCGGCCTGGGCGGTGCCGACTGCAATGTCGGCAGGGCTGGCGCAGGCTGTGAGCACCAGCAGGGTGCTGATCATGCCTGCGGTACGGGCGGCACGCAGAGTGGTTGCATCCAGGCGGCGGGTCTGAATAGGCATGATTTGGTATTTGTGAGGGACCAGCGTACCATTCTAGGCCAATTTACATGGATGGGAGTGGCAGGTGAGCGTGGTGTGGGTATTTGTAGCGTGTCTGGCGGCTGGCGCGCTGATCGGGTTTACCGGCGGCATGCTGGGAATCGGTGGTGGCCTGATCGCCATTCCTGCGCTGAGTCTGATCCTGGGCATGGACCAGCAACTGGCGCAGGGCACTGCCATCATCATGGTGTTGCCCGCCATCATCCTGACCGTGCGCAAGTACAACCAGCATGCGCGTATCGATTTTCGTGCGGCCATGGCGGGTGCCGTGACCTGCATCATGGCCTCGTGGGGTGGTGCCCACCTGGCGCTGGGTCTTGACCCTGTGACGCTGCGGCGCGGTTTTGCGGTATTCCTGGCGATCATCGGGGTGTTCTACGTCTGGCAGACATGCCGCCCGGCGCTGGCACAGGCAGCCGTGCCTGATCGGCCTGGCCGCCACCTCGGCCCGCGGCAGGCGGCGGTGCTGGGTGTGTTCGCCGGGGTGCTGGGTGGATTCTTCGGTGTTGGCGGTGGTGTGTTGGCCGTGCCGCTGATGACGTCGATCTATGGTCTCTCGCAGCGCGCGGCGCAGGGATTTGCCCTGAGCATGATCATCCCTGGCACCGCCATCGCGCTTGGTACCTATGCCTGGGCAGGGCAGGCCGACTGGTCGGTGGGCGTGCCACTGGCCATGGGCAGCTTGCTGTTCGTGCCGCAGGGGGTCAAGCTGGCCTACCGGCTACCCGAAATCATGTTGCGCCGTCTCTTTGCCGTCATGCTGTTCGCTACGGTGGGTCTGTTATTCGTGGTGTGATGTCGGCTCTGGTGGCTGGGCCTGGCTGACCACGATGGAGGCCGGGCTGCTGAGCGGAATACCGGCTGCTGCCAGGCGTTCGAATACATCGAACAGAATTGCGCTGCGTGCTCCCGAGGCTGTGCGTGGCGAATTGACGTAGCCGGTTGCCTTGAAGACCAGGTTGCCGCTGCTGTTGATGTCTTCCAGTGTGACGGCAGGTGCCGGGGCCGGCAGGATAGCGGGGTGCTGGGAGAATGCCTCCAGCAGCACCGTACGCACGGTGGCCGGGGAGACACTCAGCGGCAGCGGCAGGGTGAATTGAACCCGGCCCATGGCATGCTCGTGGGTGACGTTGCGCACGGCCTTGGTGATGAATTCCGAATTCGGCATGATGACGGTTGATCGATCACCCATCTGGATCTCAGTCGCTCGCACGTTGATGCGCTTGATGTCGCCTTCGATGCCGTTGAGGGAAACCCAGTCGCCGACCTTGACCGGACGCTCGGCCAGCATGATCAGGCCGGATACGAAATTCTGCACGATGGCCTGCAGGCCGAAACCGATCCCGACCGACAGCGCACTGGCGATCCAGGTGACCCGCTCGAAGCTGATGCCGATACTGCTCAGGGCTACCGAGAGGGCGATGATATACCCCATGTAGCCTGCCAGGGTAGTGATGGAGACCTGTAGCCCGCGATCCATGCGGGTGGCCGGCAAGAGACGTTCTGCTAGCCAGCGCTGTACGGCCTTGACGGCGGCGATGCCCAGCAGCAGCACCAGGGCACCCTGCAGCAGCAGGCTGGGGCGGATATCGATGGTGCCGAGCTGGAAACTGCCACGCAACTGGCTGAAATAGCGCATCAGGTCGAGCGGCCCCTGTCCATAGGGGGCCAGCAACAGCATGACTGTCAGGATGAAAATGCCCAGCTGCAGGATGCCCGAGCAGAGGACGATGAACTGCTTGCTGCCGGCAGGTCTGGTCGCCTGGATGTCGCCATCGTCCTGTGCGGCGTGAGCGGCTCGTTCCGAGAGCAGGGCCGTGCTGTCGTTGATCGTGACCGATAACAGGTAGGCCGCGCTCAGGATGACCACGACCCAGATCATCTGCCGGAGAATGAAACTGCCGAGTGCCACGTAGCCGATCAGCAGCAGCGCCACACTGATGATGAGCGCCGCCCAGGTCAGCGCTGCCAGGGCATGCTGCCAGCGAAAGAGGACACGGGCCAGCCAGGTATTGTCGGTATCGTCCTGAAAGGGCTGGATGCCCTGATGGCGCAGCTTGCGCAGCCGCAGCAATGCGTAGATGGCGGAAAGTGCGGTGGCCAGCGACAGGATCGAATTGAGCCAGACGGTCAGTGTCAGGCCCAGGCCCAGCCACTGGGCAGATTGCTCGATCAACCAGCTCAGCACGATCAGCAAGGCACCGATCAGGGGCAGGGGACGCAGTGCGATGGCGGTGGCATCATGCAGGGGCGGAAGACGCCAGGCCGGTTTGCTGGCCGACAGCAGTGCAATACCGAGGCCGGCTGCAAATCCGCCAAAGCCGACAATGCCGATGAAACCTTGGATGGCATCACGCACTGGCAGCGAGAAAGGGTCGTACCAGCTGACGCCCAGGTTCAGACCTTCCAGTACCAGCACAGGGGCCAGCGTTGCCAGGCCGGTCAGCATCCAGGCGTGGGCAGCGCGCCGCAGCCGACGTGTGGGCAGACGCGTGGCCGAGAGACGGTCCAGTCGCTTGCGCAGCCGGGTTTGCAGGACGAGGATGGCTCCGATCCACAGCAGGATGACCGCCCAGATCCAGATCGGTGTCGCCTTGATGCTGGTGCCGATGTCGGCAAGGATGGCCTGGGTGCGGCGCAGATCGGGGCGCTTTTCCTGCAGCAGGTCATGCCACAGGGTGCCGGAGACAATCGATGGCGTGCGCTGGCCCAACTGGGCATGGAAGCGCTCACGACGGATGCTGGCGATTTTTTCCAATACCTGATCTGTGTCCAGTATGAGTACATTGACCAGGCTGGCCTGTGTTTGCAGGGCTGCTCGCTGGGTCTGCAACTGGGTTCTCTGAGCCGCGAGGTCTGCGGGCTCTTCGGCTCCCGCTTCGCCCAGACCGGTCAGGCGGGTCTGCAGGCCATCGATCCGGCCAGGCAGGCTTTCGCTCAAGGCAACGGCCTCTGTCCGGATGGCCAGGGCGCGATCACGCAGCGCCAGCAGATCATTGTCGGGCAGGCTGGCGTCGATATCTGCGGGTAATTCGGCGAACTGTTGCCTCAGACTGTCGTAGCCTATCGCGGCATCCATATCCTGGGCCAGCGCGAACCGGGGTAACAGACAGAGCAGGAATGTGACGATCAGGCAAGACAGGGCGCGGTGCGCAGTGCGCAGTGCCGATGTGTCCGCAATCAAAAAAGAAACGGGCATGGTGGCAAAAAGGGCAGAGAGGCGGATATCGGATTCAGGGAGCCTTGAGCACGAGACTCCTGTCGGACGGTTGATGCGTCCTAGCGTGGATCGTCGTCGTTGTCTTCGTACTCGATCTCGGCGAACATCTCGCGCAGTGACCGGGCTCGGTCCTCGCGGAACACGCCGCGATCATGCAGTAACAGATCCAGTGAGGCATCGAGGGGCTGGCTTGGGCGCGATGGCATCAGGTGGAACGTATACATGCGGCGCTGGTTCAACTGGCGCATGTAGTGCATCAGGTGTCTCATGGCCTCTCCTTGCATGTGCTGCCCGGGCCGGCGTGGCCTGGGCAAGGTTATGATTATACGCTTGGGGTTTGCGGGGGTACCGAGTTGTCAGAAGATATTGGAAGCGGCCGACCGACGGTCGTGGTCGTGGGGGCCGGTCCGGCAGGATTGATGGCGGCAGGTGATCTTGCGGCTGCCGGGTTTGCCGTGGAAATATTTGATGCCATGCCTTCGCCCGCCCGCAAGCTGTTGCTGGCCGGGCGTGGTGGACTCAACCTGACCCATACCGAGCCCAGGGCCAGGTTCGAACAACGCTACGAACCTTCGACGCAAGTGTCGGCCTGGCTCGATGTCTTCGATGCCGAAGCCTTGCGCAGTTGGGCGCATGGGCTGGGGATCGAGACTTTCGTAGGCTCATCGGGCCGGGTGTTTCCGGTCGGCATGAAGGCTGCACCCTTGCTGCGCCAATGGCTGGCCAGGCTGGCCGAGGCCGGTGTCGTGCTGCACAGGCGGCATCGCTGGCTGGGCTGGGACGAGACCGGTGCATTGCAATTCGATACGCCAGACGGACCGCGCAGCGTGCAGCCCCGCGCCGTGGTTCTGGCGCTGGGCGGCGGCAGTTGGCCGCGCATGGGCTCTGATGCTGCATGGGTGCCCCTGTTGCAGGAAAAAGGTGTCGAGATTTCGCCATTGCTGGCATCCAATGCCGGCGTCAATCTGGACTGGAGTGATCATTTCAGGCAATTGCATGCCGGCCAGCCGCTCAAGGGTATTGCGCTGTCGGTGCAGGATCCTGCCCTGGCCCCTGCCTGGCGGCGGGGAGAGTGCATGGTGACACGTCATGGTCTGGAGGGCGGGCTGATCTATGCCCATTCAGTCAGTATCCGTGAGGCCCTGCAGCAGAATGGTCGCGCCCGGATCTGGCTGGACCTGCTGCCGCAACGCGATGCCGCCTGGGTGGCAGCAGAGGTGGCACGGCCGCGTGGCGCACGTTCTTGGTCATCGCACCTGCAGAGCCGGCTGGGTCTCAAGGGAGCCAGGATGGCGTTGCTGCGCGAGCGCCTCAGTGCCGAGGTGTATGCCGATCCGGCGCGACTGGCGGCAGGCATCAAGGCCTTGCCGCTGCAGATCGTCTCGATGCGTCCCCTGGCGGAAGCCATCAGTTCTGCCGGCGGGGTACGTTTTTCGGCGGTGGATGCAGGTGGCATGCTGCATGCCTTGCCGGGTGTGTTCTGTGCCGGCGAAATGCTGGACTGGGATGCGCCGACCGGAGGCTATCTGCTGACCGCCTGCATGGCCAGCGGCAAGGTGGCGGCAGCAGGTGTGCGGGCCTGGCTGCAGCTCATGGCGGATGAGCGTCGTGAGATCGAGGAAGGAAAAACCGATTCCTGCTGATGCGGTGTTCGCCCAGATCGATGCCATGGATCTGGAAGATGCAGAATGATCTAAGCGAAGGCCCTGGTTTCCGGATATCAATCCGGAAACCAGGGCCTTGTGTATGGTCGGCTTTGGTTCTGATCAGGCCAGGCGTGTCAGCCAGCCGTAGCGATCCGGCGCACGCCCGTGCTGGATATCGGTCAGTTCCTGGCGCAATGCCAGGGTGACCTTGTCAGCAGGCGCATCAAGATCGCCCACGGCGAAGTCGTGTCCCTTGAGCTGGCCGATCGGCGTGACCACTGCAGCGGTGCCGCAGGCAAAGGCTTCAACGATGTCGCCGGATGCCACGCCTTCACGCCAGTCGTCGATGCTGATGCGACGCTCTTCGACGGCATGGCCGCGATCGCGTGCCAGCTGGATGATGCTGGCGCGGGTCACGCCTTCGAGGATGCTGCCCGACAGGGCTGGCGTGAGCAGTGTGCCATCCTTGCGCACCAGGAACAGGTTCATGCCGCCCAGTTCTTCCAGGTACTTGTTTTCCACCGCATCCAGGAACAGAACCTGCGAGCAGCCGTTGGCATAGGCTTCTTGCTGGGGCAGCAGCGAGGCAGCATAGTTGCCGCCGCACTTGGCGGCACCCGTGCCACCACGGCCAGCGCGTGTATAGTCGCTCGACAGCCAGATCGACACGGGTGCGACACCCTTGGCGAAGTAGGCACCTGCCGGACTGGCGATGACGTAGTAGGCCGCGCGCTGCGCAGCGCGTACGCCGAGAAAGCTTTCGTTGGCGATGGTGAAGGGACGCAGGTACAGGCTGGTCTCGGGCGCGGAGGGCACCCAGGCTTGATCGGCCTGGACCAGTTGGCGGATCGACTCCACGAACAGGTCAACAGGCAGTTCGGGCAAGGCTAGGCGATGGGCCGAACGCTGCAGGCGGGCACCATTGGCTTCGGGACGGAAAGTCCAGACCGAGCCGTCTGCGTGGCGATAGGCCTTCAGTCCTTCGAAGATTTCCTGGCCGTAATGAAGCACCGACGAGGCGGGATCGAGTTGCAGCGGGCCGTAGGGCTGGATGCGGGCATCGTGCCAGCCTTGTTCGGCGCTCCAGTCGATGGCGGCCATGTGGTCGGTGAAGTACTTGCCGAAACCGGGGTTGACGAGGATATCCGCACGTTCGCCGTCGGGGCGGGGGTGCGCAGTGCGCTTGATGCTGAAAGCCAGGGACGGCTGGGCGGTATCGGTACTCATGATGCGGTTCCGTCAGGAGATAGGGAGTAAACGTTTAGTGTATTCCAAACTGGAGGCTCAGGTGCGCTGTCGGCGCTGGGCCCGGCGCACGCGGATGAACTGGACCACGCCGGGCATGACCGACAGGATGATGATCGCGACGATCAGCAGGCTGAGATTGTTCTGCACGATGGGCAGATTGCCGAACAGGTAGCCAGCATAGACAAACAGCAATACCCAGAGCAACGCGCCGATCACGTTGTAGAGCAGGAATGTGCGGTAGTGCATCGAGCCCATGCCGGCCACAAATGGCGCGAACGTGCGCACGATGGGCATGAAGCGGGCAATGATGATGGTGGCTTTGCCGTGCTTTTCGTAGAACAACTGCGCCATCGTCAGATGCTTGCGCTTGAAGATGCGAGAGTCGGGGTTGCTGAAAAGAATATGGCCGAAGTGCTTGCCGATGGTGTAGTTCACGGCGTCGCCGGCAATGGCTGCGACCAGCAGCAGCGCGGCAATCAGGTGGACATTGAGTGGCGTGTCCGGCAGGGCGGACAGTGCACCCGTGACGAACAGCAGGGAATCGCCCGGCAGCAGCGGCGTGACGACCAGCCCGGTCTCGCAGAAAATGATCAGGAACAGGATCGCGTAGATCCAACTGCCATAGGATGCGATGAGTTCGGGAAGGTGGACGTCGATATGCAGAATGAAATCGAACAACTGCATGAAGAAATCAACGATTTGCATGGAAGCGCGGAGGTGGGAGAATGAGGGGATCGGATACCAATGGAGCGTACGCGATGCAGTTTTCCGAATTATCGCTGGATCACAGGACAGCACTGGAGCAGGCGAGTCGCTTGCTGGGCGAAGGGCAGGGCCATGAGGCGGATGCGCTGTTGCATGTCGGTGTCGAGCAAAGCATTATTGTGACAGGAAAAGGCGCTGCTTTGGAAACCTTTGTGCTGGCGGGGGCCGGTGCCGACGCACTGGCCCGGCGCTGGCGAGGCGGCTGGCCGGATGCCGGGCGGATGGAGCAGGCCATTGCCGATGTTGAGGACAGCATCATGGCCACGCCTGCCGAGCCGGCGGGTGGTGGCATCTTGCTGTATCACGGCAGTTGTACCGCACAGATGCTGGCAATGATTGGCCTGTCGACAGAGGATCAGCAGACGGCGGCAATACCGCGCGAGCGCATCGAACTGTGGTTTGGCGATCTGGCTGCGGCCATCGAAGGCAGTGTCACGGCCGGTCGAGGGTTGCCCGAGGATGGGCAATTCGCGGCGACGCTGCTGGTTATGCGCGAGTGCATGCATCATCTGGACTACGGTACGTTGTGGGTCGTGTCCTGACGGGATGCCTGCCCGGCAGCCAGCTTATGCGATTTAGCCAGGCTGCCGTGGCTTGTACGGCTTTCTTACGCTGCAGGCAGCATGTGTTCCTTGAGGATCACAGCGCCGATCACGATGAGCAGCACGCCGCCCAGGATTTCTGCCTGTCTCCCGGCCAGCTTGCCGAGTACACGTCCCAGCAGCACACCCAGGGTCGTCATGATGAACGTGGCCATGCCAATTGCGATGGCAGCCGGAATGATCGGCACATCCAGGAAAGCCAGTCCCACGCCGATGGCAAAGGCATCGATGCTGGTGGCGATACCGGTTACGGCCAATACCCAGAAAGGATGGCGTTGCAGTACCACAGGTTCGCCCGAGGCCGGGCGTGCGCCCGACAGGATCATGCGACCACCCAGGAAACACAGCAGCACGAAGGCGATCCAGTGATCCCAGTGGCTGACGTATTGGGCTGCAGTCTGGCCCAGCAGCCAGCCCAGCAAAGGGGTAATGAATTCGATGACACCGAAAATCAGGCCGATGCGCATGGCTTCGCGCAGACCGGGGCGGTTCAGTGCGGTGCCTTTGCCGATGGCGGCCGCAAAGGCATCCATCGACATGCCGAAGGCCAGCAGGGTGACGGGTAAGGTAATCATGAGGGTGCTTCCTGGTCTGGGGCGGATACCACGACACACCGCGCCCCTGACCGGTAGCTCGGTACGCCGATGGTCTCGCCAAGCCGGACTGCTGCCCATGCCATGATGCATCGAGGTGCATCAAGTATGTTGACATGGGCGCTTTCAATGCTGAAAGCAGGCTACTCCCCATAAGACAGCTGAAGTGTAGCATGCCCTTCCGCTGTTTTTGCAATAGCCTGCAAATTATGCGGAAATAGGCATGATTTAAATCAAATTGACCGATCTTAAAAGCAAATGAGCTGGAGTCTCATTTGCACGTATAGCTTTTGCTCTACTCGCCGCCAGACCGCATGGCGTCTGGATCGGCGTATTTTCGTGTTACCTCAGTTTCCTTCAAACCAGTTCAATACGCCATCGAGGCCGGCGTGATCCAGCGCATAGGCGGCTTGCGCCCTGACAACGGGCTTGGCGCGCCAGGCGACCGAAAATGCGGCCTGCTCCATCATCAGCAGATCGTTGGCACCATCCCCCATGGCGATAACCTGATGGCGTTCGGCCCCCAGTCGGGTGGCCAGTGCCAGCAGGTGGCGTGCCTTGGCGGCACCGTCGAGAATGTCGCCCAGCACGCGCCCGGTCAGTTTTCCATCGATGATTTCCAGTGTGTTGGCATGGGTTTCGTCCAGCCCCAGGCGCTCCTGCAGGCGCTCGGTGAAAAACGTGAAGCCGCCCGATACCAGCAGGGTCTTCAGGCCTGCCGCACGCGCACCTGCCAGCAGGTTTTCCGCGCCGGCGTTCAGGCGCAGGCGTTCTACGTAGACACGCTCCAGGATGCTGGCAGGCACGCCTTCGAGCAGCGCCACGCGCCGTGTGAGGCTATCGGAAAAGTCCTTGATCTCGCCGCGCATGGCAGCCTCGGTAATGGCCTTGACCTGATCGCCGCGTCCCGACAGGGCAGCGATCTCATCGATGCATTCGATGTTGATCAGGGTGGAGTCCATGTCCATGGCCAGGATGCGGCAGCTGGCCAGGCTGCGGCCTGCGGGGATGAAGGCAAAGTCCAGGCTGCGCGTGGCACACCAGTCGCGGATCTGCTGGCGCGTGTCGGCATCATGTTCGACATCGAGCAGGCGTACCGCCGTGGCATTGATGCGCTGCGCACCCTGTGCGCTGGCGAGTGCGGCGGCGTGTTCGGCCAGATTGTGATCGAGCCCGGGGGCCTGGATGACGAGATGGTGAGCAGTGGTCATGACGGGACGGATGACTTAAAGGGGGGAAAGGGCCTGTATGACATCAAGAATGGCGCGTACGCGATCCTTGATGTTGGGCGCGGTCAGTTCGATGCGCAGCTTCTCCTGCCCGGAGAAACGGATGTGGCGTCGTTTCTGCACCAGTTCGATCAGGATCACAGGATCGATGGGCGCATCCGGGCGGAACTGGATCAGGGCCTGGCTTTCGCTGGCATCGATGCGGATGATGCCCAGTGGCTGGGCGGCGATGCGCAAGCGGTGCGTGGCGATCAGGTTCTCGGCGGGCGGTGGCAGTTTGCCGAAGCGGTCGATCAGTTCTTCCTGCAGGCGCAGCAGGTCATCGTGATCCGCAACGTGCGCCAGTCGCTTGTACAGACCCAGCCGTGCCGGGATGTCGGCACAGTAATCCGCCGGCAGCAGGGCGGGCGCGTGCAGGTTGACTTCGCAGGCAGCCGCAAAGGGTGCATCCAGGTCCGGCTCCTGCCCCGATTTGAGGGCACGCACGGCTTCGTTGAGCATGTCGGTGTACATTGAGAACCCGACTTCCTGGATATTGCCCGATTGTGATTCGCCCAGGATTTCACCTGCGCCCCGGATTTCCAGATCGTGCATGGCCAGATAGAAGCCGGAACCCAGTTCTTCCATTGCCTGGATCGCTTCCAGCCGCTTCTTGGCATTGCCGGTAATGGCATCTTCGCCGGGTGTCAGCATGTAGGCATAGGCTTGGTGGTGGGAGCGGCCGACACGTCCGCGCAACTGGTGCAATTGAGCCAGGCCGAACTTGTCGGCGCGATGGATGATGATGGTATTGGCGCTGGGCACGTCAATGCCGGTCTCGATGATGGTGGTGCACAGCAGCACATTGAAGCGTTGCTGGTAGAAACCCTTCATCACGGCTTCGAGTTCGCGTTCAGGCATCTGGCCGTGGGCGACACCGATACGGGCTTCGGGCACCAGCTCTTCGAGACGGGCGCGACGATTGTGGATGGTCTCGACTTCGTTGTGCAGGAAATAGGCCTGGCCGCCCCGCTTGAGTTCACGCAACAGGGCTTCGCGGATAGTGCTGCCATCTTCGCGCCGTACAAAGGTCTTGATCGCCAGCCGTTTTTGGGGGGCTGTGGCAATGACCGAGAAATCGCGCACGCCTTCGAGCGACATGCCCAGGGTGCGGGGAATGGGGGTAGCGGTCAGGGTCAGGACATCGACCTCGGCCCGCAATGCCTTGAGGGCTTCCTTCTGACGTACGCCGAAACGGTGTTCTTCATCGATGATGACCAGCCCGAGCCGCTTGAAGCGAATGTCTCGAGACAGGATCTTGTGCGTGCCGACCACGATATCGACGGTGCCGTCGTTGATGCCTTCAATGGCGGCCGAGATTTCCTTGGTGGAACGAAAGCGTGACAGCTCGACGATCTTGACCGGCCAGTCGGCAAAACGGTCTGCCAGGGTCTGGGCATGTTGCTCGGCCAGCAGCGTGGTCGGACACAGCAATGCCACCTGCTTGCTGTTGGCGACGGCGAGGAAGGCCGCCCGCAGCGCCACTTCGGTCTTGCCGAAGCCAACGTCGCCGCAGACCAGCCGATCCATCGGTTGGCCGGATGTCATGTCATGGATGACCGCTTCGATGGCGGCTGCCTGGTCAGGCGTTTCCTCGAAGCCGAAACCTTCGGCAAAGGCCTGGTAGTCGGACAGCGGCAGATTGAAGGCGTAGCCTTCGCGGGCGGCACGTCGGGCGTACAGGTCCAGCAGTTCGGCGGCGGCATCGCGTGCCTGTCGGGCTGCCTTGCGGCGCGACTTTTCCCACTGGCCCGAACCCAGATTGTGCAGCGGTGCCGCTTCGGGATCGGCACCGCTGTAGCGGGAAATGACATGAAGCTGCGAGACAGGAACGTACAGCGTGCTGCCCTGGGCATATTCCAGGTGCAGGCATTCCATTTCTCCGGAGCCCAGATCCAGGTTGACCAGCCCCTGGTAGCGGCCGATGCCATGCTGCACATGGACCACGGCATCGCCGGGGCGCAGTTCGGAGAGGTCACGCACCATGGCATCGACGCTACTGGTGCTTTCCTCGCTGTGCCTGTTGCGACGACGTGTACCCCCGGCCTGGCTGGGATAGAGATCGTTTTCGGTCAGGAACAGCAGCGAACCGCCATCCAGCCCGAAACCCGTCGTCAGTGGCGCGACCGTCAGGCCGAAAGTAGAGGGTGCCTGCAGGAAGTCATGCAGCGCATCGGTCTGTATCTGTGGTGCCAGATTATGGCCTGCCAGCATCTGGGCAAGCGTTTCCCTGCGTCCGGCGGAGTCGGCGCACAACAGAATGTGCTGGTCGTGATCCAGTGCGCGATCAATGAGTTCGCGCAGCCTGAGCAGCGGATCGGCGGCACGGTGCTGTACCGAGACATCGGGCAGGGCGGAAAAACCGGCCGCAGGTGCCGCGCCAGCTTCGTCGGCAGCCAGCACTAGGCGGCCAAAGCGCTTGAGCAGGGTGTGGAAGGCCTCGCTGTCGAGAAATAGATCGCCAGGTGGCAGGATGGGGCGTTCGCGGTCGCTCTTGAGAAACTGGTAGCGGCTCTGTGTGTCGGCTCCGAATCTCAGGATGGCCCCTTCGGCGTGTCCCAGGGAGACCATCATGGCCTGATCATCGAGATAGTCGAACAGGGTGGCCGTCTGGTCGAAGAACAGCGGCAGGTAGTATTCGATGCCCGCAAAGGCGATGCCGTGACCGACATCACGATATGGCACGGCCTTGGACGGATCGCCTTCGAACACTTCCCGGAAGCGGCTGCGGAAATGTGTGCGTGCGGCTTCGTCGAGCGGAAACTCGCGGCCCGGCAACAACTGGACTTCCTTGACCGGATAGATGCTGCGCTGGGTGTCGATATCGAAGCTGCGGATGCTTTCGATCTCGTCGTCGAACAGATCCAGTCGGTAAGGCAGGGCCGAGCCCATCGGGAACAGGTCGATCAGGCTGCCGCGGATGCAGAACTCACCGGGCGCGGTCACCTGGGTGACGTGCTCGTAGTTGGCCAGCGTGAGCTGGTCGCGCAGGGCCTGCTCGTTGAGTTTGTCGCCCTGACGAAACGAAAACGTGTAGGCGGCCAGGAATGCGGCCGGTGGCAACCGGTACAGGGCGGTCGTGACCGGTACGGTCAGGATATCGACCTCGCGACGCATCAGCGCGTGCAAGGTATGCAGTCTTTCCGAAACCAGATCCTGGTGTGGCGAGAAGCCATCGTAGGGCAGGGTTTCCCAATCAGGGAACTGGCGCACGCGCAGGCCAGGCTCGAAAAGTCGGATTTCGTCGGTCAGCCGTTGCGCGTCGCGCGGGTCTTCGCACAGGACGACCATCAGCTTGCGGCGCTGCTGGCCCAGCTTGGCCAGCAGCCACGCATCACCGGAACCGGGAGGCCGGGGCTGTATGTGACGCGTGCCTGGCTTGAGCGTACACAGGGTATCCAGGCCGGGAAGGGAAGGGGCAAGGGCGTGAGTCTGCATCAGGGCTGGAATTATAATGCGACGCGCAGGTATGATTGCGGCATGATACAGACAAGCATGAGCGAAGGGCGCATCATCGCCCTGGTGCCGGCGGCCGGCGTAGGGGCGCGGGCATTGAGGCCGGACGAACCGGCCCGACCCAAGCAATACCGCCTTCTCGATGGGCAGGCAGTATTGCGGCGCACCGTGCTGGCACTGCTGGCGGAACCCCGCATTGCGGCTGTGCGGGTCGTAGTGGCACCCGATGATGCCCTGGCGGCAGAGGTGCTGGCTGGCTTGCCACGGACTGAATGCCTGCCGTGCGGTGGCGCAACCCGGGCCGATACGGTAGAGCAGGGACTGTTGCAAGGCGACTGGCGCGAGGGTGATTGGGCCCTGGTGCATGATGCGGCCAGGCCCGGCTTGCCGTTGGAGGCCTTGGCCCGCCTGATCGATACCTGTCTGGCGGCAGGTCGAGGCGGACTGCTGGCGCTGCCCGTAGCCGATACGGTCAAGCGCGAGGCATTGCCCGAAGGCGGGGCATTGACCGCACCCGCTGCGCCTTCGGTGGCAGCTACATTGCCTCGCGAAGGGCTATGGCTGGCGCAGACGCCACAACTCTTTCCGGCCGCGCAACTTCTGCAGGCGCTGCAGCAGGCACGCCTGTCAGGCCTGCTGGTAACCGACGAGGCCTCCGCCGTCGAGGCCCTGCAGGTCCAGCCTCTGCTGGTACCGGGGGCCATGGCCAACATGAAGCTGACCTGGCCGGCTGATTTTGAATGGATGGAAAAATGGATATCCTGAATGTGCCTTTCCGTGTCGGACAAGGTTTCGATGTACATGCGCTGGTTGAAGGTCGTCCGCTGATCATCGGCGGCGTCACGATCCCGCATACCCACGGACTCAAGGGGCACTCCGATGCCGATGTCCTGCTGCATGCTCTGACCGATGCGGTGCTGGGTGGTGCGGCTCTTGGAGATATCGGGCGGCATTTTCCCGATACGGATCCGGTTTATGCCGGTGCCGACAGCCGGGTACTGTTGCGCGCTGCCTATGCCAAAGTCAGGGAAGCAGGCTGGCAGGTGGTGAACATCGATGCCACTATTCATGCCCAGGTACCCAAGATCAGTCCGCATGCGCCCGCCATGGTGGCGAATATCGCGGCAGATCTCGGCATCCCCGAGTCGGTCGTGAATATCAAGGGCAAGACCAACGAGCACCTAGGGTTCCTGGGCCGCAAGGAAGGGATTGCGGTCACTGCGGTGGCCTTGCTGGCAAGGCAGGCATAGCCTGCCGCTGTCCAGCGCGGAATGTGGAATGACATCAAAATTGATATAATTGAATTTGATCTATATCAAAGAAGAAAAGTAGTGCGTGTGCTTGCGCGGTAGCGCGCCGTGGCAGTGCCACCACTCAAATCCGTCATGCCACATTTTTCCCGCCGCAGCATGCTGCTTGGCAGTGCTGCTCTGGTCACGACTGCTGCCCTTGGTCCCTGGCACAGGGCCGTTGCCTTCACTGCTCCCGTTTCTGTTCAGCCAGACCCCGAGTTCATGGTGCTCTCCCGGTTGTTGGTCAATCACAACCTGAGAGATGATGTGGGGGCCAGGATGGCCGCCCATGCTCGCAAGACCTTTCCCGGCTATGTGCAATCTGTTGCCGATATCCTGACCCTGGCGCAGGCGCGCGAGGCTGTCAGGGTCGAGGATTTCTTTGATGGCATTCCCGAAGGCGAGACGCGCGATCTTGCCTACTGGATCATTGCTGCCTGGTACAGCGGTATGTCCGGTGCCACCAATGATGCCGAAATGTTCGCCTACGAACATGCCCTGACTTTTCAGGTCACACGCGACGTCGTGCCGATTCCTTCATACGGATTTACCGGTCCCAATCGCTGGGATCTGGACAACGTGCCTCTCGCACCCATTCCTCATTTCTGATCCCGCACAGGGAATCTCGATATGGCCAATACGCATAGCGCTGACGTTGTGATCGTCGGCACGGGCATCGTGGGCCTCACGATTGCCGAACAATTGATAGATGCAGGCATTGGCGTGCTGATGCTGGAAGCCGGTCCGCGTATTTATCGCGACGAAGTGGTTGCCAATTTTCGCAATATGCCGCTGTCCAACAAGGGCAGTGCCAACTCTGTCTATCCGCCGCGGCCCTGGGCACCGCATCCGATGCCGGGCGACGATTACCTGCAATTGTCGGGGCCGGACAAGTATGACCAGACCTATATTCGGTATGCAGGCGGTTCCACATGGCATTGGGCGGGTACAAGCTGGCGCCTGACGCCGGAAGACATGCGGTTGCATTCGCTGTATGGCGTCGGGCGTGACTGGCCATTCGACTACAGCGTGCTCGAACCCTATTATGTGCGTACCGAATATGCCATCGGTATCTGTGGCTCTGACGATCCGGCCCAGCAGTGGCCGCCGGTGCCGCGTTCCCAGCCCTATCCGATGCCGGCACTGCCGCTGAGTCCCGGGGAGGCGAAGTTTACCGACGTGGTGCGTGAGCGCCTTGGCCTGCACAATATTCATGTCGCCCAGGCCCGCAACAGTGGCGGCCCGTATCATGGTCGACCAGCCTGTTGTGCCAACAACAATTGCGTGCCGGTCTGTCCGATCGGTGCCAAGTACGATGGCGAGACGGCGCTCAACCGGCTCGAACGCAAGGGTGTCAGGATTCTCTATGATGCCGTTGCCTGTCGCATCGAGAGCGGCGAGGGTAATCGCATCACGGCTGTTCATTACCTGGATCCGGAAAAGCAGAGCCACCGTGTCACGGGCGGGCACTTCGTGGTGGCATGCAATGGCCTGGAAACGCCCAAGCTGCTGTTGATGTCGGCGGATTCGCGCAATCCCAATGGCATTGCCAACAACAGTTCTGATCAGGTCGGTCGCAACATGATGGACCACCCGCAGATATCCCTGACCCTGACCACGACGGAGCCATACTGGACCGGTGCCGGCCCGGTAGTGAATTCCGGCATCATGGAAACCTCCCAGGGCGCATTCCGCTCGGAACATGCAGGGGCTTATTTTCGTCTCAACAATTTCGGGCGCAATCGTTTCGTGACCTTCAATGCACTCAAGAGTGGCAAGGTGGGGCAAGCGCTCGACGAGGAAATCCGCCGCCTCGCCGGCTGTACGGCGAATCTGGTCATTGCACACGAGATTCTGCCTGATGCCGATAACCGACTGACCCTGTCCGACAAGAAAGATTGGCTGGGCTTGCCCAAACCTGCCATCCACTACGATGTCGGGGAATATACGCGTCGCTCGGCAGAGCGCTATTCCGTGCCGCTGGCCCGCAGGATTGCCGAGGCCATGGGTGCGGTGGACATCAAGATTCCTGCCGGTTTTGCACAAAGCAAGCACATCATGGGCGGCACCATCATGGGGCTGGATCCTGCTTCATCGGTGGTGGATGCGGACTGCAGGGCGCACGATCACGAAAACCTGTTCATTCCCGGCGGTGGTGCCATGCCTTCAGTGGCCTGTGGCAATTCGACGATCACGATGGTGGCGCTGGCGATCAAGGCCTGTGATGCACTGATCGCACAGGTACGTAACGCGTGAGGCTTATCATCATGAAAAAACAGTTTTCCAGCCTGGTTGCCGGCCTGTCCTGTACGTTGGTCATGATGATGGCCACGCCTGTCATGGGGCAGCGGTTTTCCGAGGAAATGATCAACCAGGGCCGTTATCTGGCGACGGCATCCGATTGCATTGCCTGTCATACCAGCGACAAGCGCAAGCCGATGGCAGGCGGGCATGCCATCGATTCTCCAGTCGGCCGCATCGTGGCGACCAACATTACACCGTCCAGGACTTTCGGCATCGGCAACTACACCGAGCAGCAGTTTGCCGATGCAGTCCGCCTTGGGGTGCGGGCCGACGGTGCGCGCCTGTATCCGGCCATGCCCTATACCGCCTTTTCCTACATCACGGATGAGGATATCCATGCGCTGTACGCATATTTCATGGAAGGCGTGAAACCGGTTGATGAGCCGACCGAGCCGACTGAGCTGCCATTCCCGATGAATATCCGGGCCAGCATGATTGGCTGGAATTTTCTGTTTGCCAATACCAGGCCTTTCGAGCCGGATGCCGCAGAGTCCGAGCTCTGGAACCGTGGCCGTTACCTAAGCGTGGGGCCTGGGCATTGCGCGACCTGCCATACGCCACGCGGATTCACGATGCAGGAAAAAACCGGCAAAGCCTTGCAGGGCGCACATGTGGGAGCCTGGTTTGCCCCGGATATTACCTCGAGCAGTGTCAATGGGATCGGCAGCTGGTCTGTCGAAGAGCTGATGACCTACCTGGCAACCGGGAGGTTGGAAGGAAAGGCTCAGGCAGCCGGTCCGATGGCAGAGGCGGTCACGCACAGTTTCAGCCGATTGCGCGAGGATGATTTGCGAGCGATTTCGACCTATATCCTGTCCGTGCCGCCCAGCGATCCCATTCCTTCCGTGACGGAAAACCGCTTCGATCATGGTGGTCCGGGCGACCTCCTGGTTGATTTTCGTGGAACGTCTTATGAGGATGGAATGCGGTTGCCGGGCTTGGGGCGAGGTGCGCAGATATACTCCGCCAATTGCGCTTCCTGCCACGGCTACGAAGGACAGGGCACGCGGGATGCCTATTATCCAAGTCTTTTTGGCAAATCCATCACGGGGGGCACAAGCACCGCAAACCTGATTGCCGTGATACTCAATGGTGTGGAACGGGAAACACCGCAGGGCGGACATGTATTCATGCCACCGTTCGGTGACCAGGACAATGCCATGGTGCCACTCGACAATGACGAGATCGCTGCGTTGTCCAACTATATTTTTACGTTTTATGGCAATCCTGGGTTGTCGGTCACGCCTGCAGAGGTGCAAGTGATCCGTGACGGCGGGCCGAAGTCCGATATCGTCCTGATTGCCAGGATTGGATTGGCTGCCGGTGTGCTGGTGGTGCTGGGGCTTGGTGTATGGCTGTTCAGGAGGCGTCGCGCCAATTGGGGTTGAGGCTCCCGGCATTGCTGGCGCTTTGATTGGGACGGTGATTGCCAGTATGGTCATCACCGTTTTTGTATGAAGACCTGTGTGTGGCTGGTCTTGGACTATCAGGCAGCGGGCAATTCGATCCGCGCCAGCAGCCCACCGCCTGGGTTGCTCAACAGCTTGAGGCTGCCCCCTGCATGCGTCAGCAGGCGTTCCACGATGGCCAGGCCGAGCCCTGCGCCACTCACGCCGGTGCGAGCAGACTCTCCGCGAGAGAACGGCCGCAGCAGGCGCTCGATGTCGTCCGGGCGAATACCCGGCCCCTGGTCGCTGACGTCCAGGATGAGGCGGTTGCCTTCACCCTGCAGGCTGACCTTGATCTGCATCTGGCCATCGGCGTTGCGACCATAGCGACGGGCATTTTCAATCAGATTGCTGACGGCGCGGGTCAAGTCCAGGGGAGACACGCGGGCAAACAGGCCCGGAGAAATGGAAGACCTCAGCTCGCCACCTAGCGTGGCAGTATGGCTACGCTCGCGTTCCAGCATTTCAGAGAGGATGGTCGAGACATTGCTGGCCTCGCTAGGCTGCAGGCTGGGCGGCCGGGCATACTCCATCAACTGGCCGATGCTGTGGTCGATCTGTGCCAGATCATCATCGATGGCGGCGCGTGCCTCTTCGGAGATGCCGCTCATCTCGATTTCAAGGCGCATGCGCGTCAGTGGCGTGCGCAGATCATGCGAAATCCCGGCCAGCATGATTTCCCGGTCGGTCTGGGTCTGCTGGATGTCGCGTGCCATGCGATTGAAGCTGGTATTGAGATCGCGGATTTCCTTGGGGCCGGTTTCCGGCAGCATGGCCGGAGCATGGCCGCGCGAGAGGATCTGCGCTGCCTTGGCCAGGCGTGACAGCGGCCGGTTGACGAATCCCACGCTGACAGCGGCACCGATCAGCGACAGCAGCAGTGCGGTCGCGCCCCAGCCGACCCATTCGATACCCCGGCTGGGTTCTATCTGCTCACGCTCGAAAACTAGCCAATAGGCAGCGTCATCGACCTGAAAGCCGACCCAGAACCCGGGGATGCTGTTGACGGTCCAGGAAACATAGGTGTCGGGGCCGTAGCGTTCGCGGATATTGGAGGCGACGCGCAGCCAGAACTCGTCATTGGGGATGGGTTGGGCGAAATCGGTGGTGTTGCGAGGATAGACCTGGATGCCTTCGTTGGTGGCCAGATCGAGCAGCAACTGGCTGTGATCGCTGTCTGGAATATGTGCCAGGGCTGTGCGGGTGATGTTGATGGCGGTTGCCACGCGCTGCGCCATCTGGCTGGCTCGCGGGCCGACTTCCATGCTGAAGAATACCTGCAGCCAGGCCAGAAGGCTGACCAGCATCAGGGCGACCAGCAGCAGAAAAGTACGTCCGAACAGGCCGATATTGGCGTGCGCCCGGGCGCGATTCAGTATATTCGGCATCTGTGCAGGAATGAGTATCCCGACGCAGGTGCGCCGGGAGTGTCAGACGTTGTATGTGTCAGACGCCGCCGTCTGGCACAAAGACATAGCCCAGACCCCAGACGGTCTGAATGAAGACCGGCTTGGATGGGTTGGGTTCGATCAGCTTGCGCAGACGCGAAATCTGCACGTCGAGGCTGCGGTCGAAGGCTTCGTATTCACGGCCGCGAGCAAGCTCCATCAGCTTGTCGCGTGAGAGCGGGATCTTGGGATGGCGGGCGAAGACCTTAAGCACCGAAAATTCACCGGTGGTGATGGGAATTTGCTCGCCGTCCTTGCTCAGCGTGCGGGTGGACAGATTGAGGGTGTAGGGACCGAAAACGATGGATTCGTTTTCCTGGCTGGGGGCACCGGGATGTTCCTCGGTGCCGCGACGACGCAGGATGGCATTGATCCGGGCCAGCAGTTCGCGGGGGTTGAAAGGTTTGGACAGATAGTCGTCGGCACCCATTTCAAGACCGACGATGCGGTCGATTTCCTCGGCCTTGGCCGTGAGCATGATAATAGGCGTATTATCATGCCCACCGCGCAGGCGGCGGCAGATCGACAGGCCGTCTTCGCCGGGGAGCATCAGATCCAGCACGAGCAGGTCGAAATGCTCACGTTGCCAGAGCTTGCCCATTTCCTTTGCGTCTTCGGCCACGAACACGGTAAAACCCTGTTCGGACAGATAGCGGCGCAGCAGATCGCGCAGACGGGGATCATCGTCAACGATGAGGACTTTGCGTGCGGGAGGTGTGTTTTGTGTGCTCATGGGCCAAATGTAACAGCGGTCCAAAACGTGCGCTAGGCCTGCGTCGCAATATCTTACATTTTTTGCCGTCATACGACTCAATTTATCGACATATTTTCTTTATGAAACCTAATATCCTGGCTATCGAATCATCTGGTAACAGTTGCGGCGTCGCGCTGCTGCGCCCGGATGCCTCGGGAACGCCTGTGATCAGCGCGCTGCGCCATGAGGGTATGCGCGAACATGCCGAGCATTTGCTGCCGATGGCGACCCGTTTGCTGACCGAGGCAGGATTGCAACCCGCCGACCTGGATGCTGTGGCCTTTGGGCAGGGGCCGGGCGGCTTTACGGGATTGCGCGTGGCATGCGGCGTGGCACAGGGCATGGCAATGTCGCTGGATATACCTGTCTTGCCGGTCGTATCGCATCGTGCGGTGGTCGAGGCGGCCGCACGTGCCTGTGAGATGCTGGCAGGGCGGGTGGACGTGGTCGTGGCGCTGGATGCGAGGATGGACGAGACGTATATGGCTGCCTATCGGCGCGAGGCTTCCGGCGCTGGCTGGCGATGCCTGCAAATGCCCGAACTGGTGGCAGCGCAGGATATGGCTGAATGGATCGTCGTGCGCCGTACCGGTTGGGGGGACGACGTTGACGAGGTACCTGCCCTGTGGCTGGCGGGTGATGCGTGGGATCTGCCCGATGCCTTGCGGCCTGCCGATGCGGCCGGCCGGGTCGAGCAGGCCCTGCATCCGGAAGTGGCCAGCGTGGCAAGACTGGCCTGGCTGGATTGGCAGTCAGGCGTGCGGGAGGCTCCCGAAGATGCTGCACCCCTTTATGTCAGGGACAAGGTTGCTTTCACGACTCGTGAGCGTGCGCAGGGCCTGGGAGGCAACCCTCGTGCGATTGCTGTGACGGGGGACTGAACCGTGGCCAGCATACCTGTTGCGTGGCAACCTGCCGTCATGACGGAGCGCGATCTTGATGCCGTGACGACGCTGGAGGCACTGGTGCAGGCATTCCCATGGTCGCGTGGCAATTTCGCCGACTCGCTGGGGGCCGGTTACGAAGCCTGGGTATTGCGCCATGAAGAGGAGCCTGTTGCCTTTGCGGTCCTGATGTATGCGCCGGATGTGGCCCATCTGCTGAGCATTGCCGTTCATCCACAATGGCAGGGGCAGGGGCTGGGCAGGATACTGATGGACTGGTGTATCCTGCTGGCTGGACAACGGGAACTGCCCGTGCTGTTGGAGGTACGCCGTTCCAATGAACGGGCGCGAGCCTTCTATGCGCGCTGCGGTTTCAGACAGATCGGCGTTCGCAAAGGCTATTATCCTGCCGGCGAGGGAATGCGCGAAGATGCGCATGTATTGCAACTGGATTACGCGGAATCGGATAACGGAGAATGACAGGCTTGGATCACACGCCAGGAGCAACAGCAGGGCAGGTGCCCATGCCGCCATCAGGTCGTTTCGTGGTGGGAGGTCTGCAGCAGGCCTGGTTGCGCGAACTGGGGGTAGGCCGTATCTGGTTGCCATCGGTGCCGCGTACTGCTCCGGCTGCACGCGCTTTGCCTGCGGTATCGACAACGACAGACGGACAGGACGCGAGATCTGTCCGCGAGGCGGCCGTTGCAGCCGTTCAGACGATGCAGTCAGGCAGTACCGCTGTCGAGCCGCATGCCGCCAGTGCCGAGCGCAGTCGTGCACAGGCAATTGCCCAGGCCGGTGTCAAGCGTGCTGTTCCGCCACGTGCCGCACAGCCTGGCACGGATTCTGGAGAAAAGGCCTCCGTGCGGCAGGCACCGCGCACGGACCTGTCGACTTTGTCACTGACAGATCTGCGCCAGGCGGTTGCTGACTGCGGAGCCTGTGAACTGGGGCAACGTCGTCGCCACGCCGTTTTTGGCATGGGGGTGGAGCAGGCGACCTGGATGGTCATCGGCGAAGCGCCTGGAGAACAGGAAGATCGCCAGGGCCTGCCATTTGTGGGGCGTTCCGGGCAACTGCTGGATGCCATGCTGGCCTCGGTGGGGCATGGACGCGACAAGGATGTGTTCATTGCCAATGTCATCAAATGCCGCCCGCCGGGCAATCGCAATCCACGTCCTGATGAAATCGATGCCTGCAGCGGTTATCTGTTTCGCCAGATCGAACTGATCCGCCCGACTGCCATTCTGATCCTGGGGCGGTTCGCGGCCCAGACGCTGCTGCGTTCGCAGGAACCGGTCAGTAGGTTGCGAGGCAAGGTTCATCAGATCGATGTGGCCGGCACCCGCATACCGGCCGTGGTCAGCTATCACCCGGCCTACCTGTTGCGCAGTCCGCAGGAAAAACTGCGTTCATGGGAAGACCTGCAGCGATTGGCTGCGATATCTGCGTCGCGTACGTGATTTTCGCGTGATCAGCCGATTTTTCGGTCTCGTCCTGCCAGCAGGCCGATGAATATGGATACCAGTGCGAGTGCAATGCACAGGCCCAGCGGCATGCGCCAGCCGCCCGTCATGTCACGCAGGGCTCCGATGGCCATGGGCCCTGCCGAGGCCAGTAGATAGCCGATGCACTGGGACATGCCCGACAGCACTGCCGCCTGGTGTGCATGTGTGGTACGCAGCCCGATGAATGTCAGTCCCAGTATGATACCTGAACCTGTGCCCAGACCAAACAGGATCGACCAGATCAATGCGGCATGGGGCAATGCCAGAAATCCCAGCAGGGCGATGGTTGAAAGACTGGATACGACGACAGCAGGCAGGCGCTGGTCGCACATGCGGTGCAGGAGGGGGCCCAGTATCAGCCCAGGTATGGCGGTGGACAACTGCAGGATGCCGTGCAACGAGCCAGCGCGTTCGGCGGACAGCCCTGCGTCGACCAGGATGGTCGGCAGCCAGGTGATGACTACATAATAGATCGTTGAGTTCAAACCGAGAAACAGGGTGATTTGCCAGGCCAATGGGGAACGCCATATCAGGTTGTCCTGGACGGCTGTCACTGCTGTGGTGTCAGGTGTGGCACGGGCCTGTCCAGGCTGGAGCAGCCAGACTGCCACTGCTACCAGCGGCAGCAGCAGGAAGGACGCCAGGGCACCTCGCCATCCCATGACCTGCGCCAGCGGAACGACTGCCGCCGAGCCCAGTGCCGCGGCAACACCCATCGCCAGCGCGTAGGCACCTGTCAGGGCGGGGATGTTGTGTGGGAATTCTTGCTTGACCAGACTGGGCAACAGCACGTTGCCGAGCGCGATGCCAGTACCGATGAGCCCTGTACCGATGTAGAGCCACGCAGTCGGACCAGCCGAGCGCAACGCAATGCCAATGGCGATGAGTATGAGTGCACCGAGCAGGGTACGCTCCAATCCGTATATGCGTGCGAATCGTGCACCGAAGGGAGACAACAGGGCAAATGCCAGCAATGGCAAGGTGGTCAGTGCGCCTGCCGCCGCAATGCTCAGCCTGAGCTCGGCACGAATCGGATCGAGCAACGTCGGCAGGACTGTGATCGGGGCGCGCAGATTGGCGGCGATCAGCAAAATGCCGATAAGCAGGAGTGTCTGGCGTGTGGATTGTCGATGGAGAAAAGAGCTCATGCAGCAGTTGGCGTATTCAGATGTGGAAGTCAGGCTCCAATGTAGCCATAACGATTTTGATCTAATATGGAAATAATGACTTTTAATATCTAAATTATGACAAAAAGAGGTTCGCTGGCACAGGTGCTGTGTCATTTCGATCCTGATGTGGATGATCGGGCTGCTGTGGCCTTGTTGCTTGAGGTCGGACACAACGATGTGGAGCAGCCAGTGCATCGGCATCGCAAGGGGCAACTGGTGATGGCGTTGCGTGGTGGTGTGATGTGCGAAGTACCCCAGGCAATGTGGATGGTGCCACCCAGCCATGCAGTGTGGATTCCGGGTGACATGCCGCACAGCAATCGCGTGACCGATAATGCCCGTCTCTGTTTTCTGTTTGTCGAGCCTGGTGCGGCACGGATGCCTGAGAAATGCTGCACTCTGGCCATCAGTCCGATGCTGCGCGAAATGATCCTGTATCTGGCTGCGCAAGGGCCGGACTATCCCAGGGATGCTGCTGCCGGGCGTGTGGCGGCTGTTCTGCTCGAGCAATTGGCGATGGCACCCGTCGAGCAGTTGCATCTTCCTGTGTCAGACCATCCGCGGATCCGTCAGCTTGCCGATGCCTTGGCGATGGATCCGGCTGATCGCAGTACGCTTGCGCAGTGGGCCGGGAGGCTGGCCATGAGTGAGCGCTCGCTGGCGAGACTGTTGAAAAGGGAGACCGGGCTGACATTCGGGCGGTGGCGGCAGCAGTTCCACCTGATCATCGCCCTGCAGCAGCTCGCGGCCGGACGGCCGGTTCAGCAGGTGGCGGGCAATCTTGGTTATGACTCGGTGACGGCGTTCATCACCATGTTCAAGAAAGCCCTGGGACGGCCCCCTGCGCAGTACTTCGCCGCCTTGTCATAGCGGTCAGAAATCGTGCAGGGGCTTACCCGGCTATAGTGCGCTGCCGTGCCCGGTTTTGCCTATCTCGCCATGCAAGCGCGGGTCGGCAGCCAGATTGAGCTTGCTCCAGCGCATGAAGACCAGCATCAGCACAGCCACCAGCACGCCGAAGATGATGATGATGGTGTTGATCGGGATGTCGAGGCGCAACATCAGGCTGTACATCGCCACCATCAGCAGGATATTCAACTGTTCATTGAAGTTCTGCACGGCGATCGAGTGGCCGGCCGAGAGCAGGAAATGCCCCCGGTGTTGCAGCAGGGCATTCATCGGTACTACGAAAAAGCCTGACAGGGTGCCGATCAGCAGCAGCAGCGCATACACGCTCCAGGTTGATTTGACGATCGGCATCAACAGTACTGCAAGACCCATCAGTACACCGACCGGCAGTACGGCCAGGGCGCGTTGCAGCGGGATGCGGCCCGCCAGTATGGAGCCTACAACGATGCCCACGGCCGTCACGCCCATCAGCATGGCGGCGTGGTCGATGGCATAGCCCAGATGGACCTCGCCCCACTTGATGACGATGAGCTGCAGGGTGGCACCGGCCCCCCAGAAGAGTGTTGTCACGGCCAGCGATATCTGTCCCAGCTTGTCACGCCATAGAATGACCACATAGCTCAGGAAAATGCGCATCAGCCGGACCGGATTCTTCTGCTGGCGGGGATAGCGTACCCCGGTGTCCGGGATCAGCAGATTGCAGCCCGCCGCAGTGAGATAGACGCAGGCGATGATCAGGATGGCTGCTTCACTGGAAGTGTGTACCCAGGTAGACAGCCAGGGATGCTCCAGCAGCCATTCGGAGACCTGGGGCGATACCAGAAAGCCGCCCAGCACCATGCCCAGAATGATCGACAGGACCGTCAGCCCTTCGATCCAGCTGTTGCCCTTGACCAGCAGGGAGGGCGGCAGCATTTCGGTCACGATACCGTACTTGGCCGGCGAATAGGCAGCGGCACCGATGCCGACCAGTGCGTAGGCGCTACAGACCAGCCAGACCTGCTGCTGGGAATCGTCAAACTGGAGGCCGGCACAGAAGAACATCATCAGGCAGCCAACGACCTTGAGCGCGTTGGTGGCGAACATGACGCGGCCCTTGGGAAAGGAATCGGCAATCGCACCCACGTAGGCTGCCAGCAGCACATACGAAAGGGCGAAAACCCACTTGACCATGGGGGCCATCCAGTCGGGACCCTGCAACAACTGGATCAGTGCGATCGCAACGATGAACAGCGCATTGTCGGCCAGCGATGAAAAGAACTGCGCGGCCATGACGAGGTAGAAATTTCTTTTCAAGCAGCGATCCCGGTTGGCGTGACTGAACGCAAATACGCCCGGCCGACAGGTAAGAAAATGTGCGGTCTGCAATAAAATTGACCGGCAGTATAGCCGGTCTGGTGCCAGGCAGACAGCAGTGCCGGTGCAAACCTTTCCGGCACGATGCCTGCGGTATCATAGCCACTGATTATTTATCCGTTCAAGAATTGTGCGCCTGACCCAGATCAAACTCGCAGGATTCAAGTCCTTTGTCGACCCGACGGTGATCCCGGTGCCCAGCCAACTGGTGGGCGTGGTGGGGCCCAATGGCTGCGGCAAGTCCAACATCATCGACGCGGTGCGCTGGGTGCTGGGCGAAAGCAAGGCTTCCGAGCTGCGCGGCGAATCCATGCAGGATGTGATCTTCAATGGGTCGGGTGGGCGCAAGCCGGCCGCCCGTGCATCGGTCGAACTGGTGTTCGACAATGCCGAGGGCCGTGCCGTTGGGCAATGGAGTGTCTACGCCGAAATCGCCGTGCGACGTGTACTGACGCGTGACGGTACCAGCAGTTATTTCATCAATAATCAGCAGGTCCGTCGTCGTGATATCCATGATCTTTTCCTTGGAACGGGTCTGGGCGCGCGCGGCTATGCCATCATCGGCCAGGGCATGATTGCTCGCCTGATCGAGGCGCGACCAGAAGAACTGCGGGTCTATCTCGAAGAGGCTGCGGGTGTTTCCCGCTACAAGGAACGTCGTCGCGAGACGGAAAACAGGCTGGGTGATACCCGCGAAAACCTGGTGCGGGTAGAAGACATTCTGCGCGAGCTCGACACCCAACTGGCCAAGCTGGAACGCCAGGCCGAGGTCGCTCGGCAGTATCGCGACCTGCAGGCCGAAGGTGAAAAGAAGCAGCATATGCTGTGGCTGCTCAAGGAACGTGCCGCCGTCGAGGAAAAGCGGCGTTTCGCACGCGAAATCGAGCAGACTCAGACTGAACTGGAAGGTGCCATTGCCAGGATGCGTACCGGCGAGGTCGATCTCGAACAGCGCCGGCAGGCACATTATGCCGCCGGCGATGCCGTGCATGCTGCTCAGGGTGTGCTCTATGAAGCGAACGCGCTGGTCGGAAGGCTGGAGTCCGACATCCGGCATCTGGTGGACTCACGTGCCCGGCTCGAAAACCGTTGCGTGCAATTGCGCGCGCAGCAGGCCGAATGGGAGCAGCAGCAGACCCATTGTGGTGAACAGATCGAGGTGATGGAAGCGGAACTCGAGATCAGTGCCGCCAAGGTTGAAGAGGCCCGCCTGCAGGCGGAGCTGGCTCAGGGCAATCTGCCTGAAATCGAGCAGCAGGTACGCCAGGCGGCTCAGCAGCGCGAGCAGATGCGCAGCGAATTGGCCAGGGTGGAGCAACATCTGGCGCTGGCGGCGCAGACACAGCGTGATGCCAGCCGCCAGTTGCAGGTGCTGGAAACCCGCCAGGAACGGCTGAAGCAGGAATTCTCTACGCTCGAGCAACCGGATATTGACCGCCTGGCGCAACTGGCAGGTGATCTCAAGGCGGCAGAAGAAGGATTGCAGCAGGCGCAGCTTGAACAGGTGCGCCTGGAAGAGCAGGGCCCTCAGGCCGATCAGGCGCGGCGCGAAGCGCAGGCGGCCGTGCAGCAGGAAACAGGGCGGCTGGCGCAGCTTGATGCGCGCCTGGAAGCGCTGCGCAAACTGCAGGAAGATGTCCAGAAACAGGGTGCCCTGGAACCCTGGATCGCCAGGCATGAACTTGGAAAACTGGCCCGCCTGTGGCAGAAGCTGACCGTCGATGCCGGCTGGGAGGCTGCCTTCGAGGCGATTCTGCGCGAACGCATGACTGCGCTGGAAGTCAGCAACCTGGACTGGACCCGCGCCTTTGCGGCTGATGCTCCGCCTGCGCGGCTGGCGTTCTACCAGCAGGCCGCACCCGCTGCAGTCGCACCGGCAGCCTTGCCGGGCGTGGCACCGTTGCTGGATCGCCTGCGCACGGGTGATCCGGCGTTGCGTACTCTACTGGCTGACTGGCTGGGCCATGCCTATATTGCAGAAGACCTGGGACAGGCGCTCAAACTGCGTGACCAGATGCCGGCAGGAACCGTCCTGGTCGTGCGCGACGGGCACCTGGTCGATGCTCACAGTGTGCGTTTCTACGCACCGGATTCGGAGCAGGCCGGCATGCTGGCGCGCCAGCAGGAAATCGAAAATCTGCAACGCGAGATCCGTGCACAGCAATTGATTGCCGATCAGACTCGTACGGCAGCAGCGCGTGCCGAGGCAGAGTGGCAACGCCTGAGTCAGGCCATGGGGCCGGCTCGTCAACGGGTGGGCGAAATGACCCGGCGCGTTCATGATATTCAGCTGGAGCATTCACGCCTGCAGCAGCAAGCCCAGCAATCAGGTGAACGTGCCACCCGTTTGCGAGAGGATATGGCCGAGGTCCAGGCCCAGCAGGAAGAACTGCGTGCCACGGGAGAGGAAGCCCAAATACGCTTCGAAGAGCTGGACGAGCAACTGGCCGTACAGCAGGAAGCATTTGCCGAGGCGGAGATGGAAGGCGAGCGTATCGCGGCCAGCGCAGAACAGGCCCGGGAGCGCCTGCGCGAGCGTGAGCGCATGGCGCACGAGGCAGAGTTTTCCGACAAGGGGTTGCAGCATCGGCTGGGCGAGATCCGGCGCAACCTGCAACTGGCCGAGGAACAGTTGCGCCGCACGCAGGCCGAACTCACACAGCAGCAGCAGGAGCTGCTGACACTGGAAGGCGATACGGCTCGGGAAGGCTTGCAGGAGGCGCTGGAGCGCCGTGCTGAAGCCGAAGAAAAACTGGCCCAGGCGCGCCAGCAACTCGATACCCTCGCAGCCCGGTTGCGTGAGGCCGACGAAGAGCGTGTACGCCAGGAGCATGTGCTGGAGCCCCTGCGTGCGCGCATTACCGAGCTGCAGTTGCAGGAACAGGCGGCGCGACTGGCCCAGGAACAGTTTGCCGAGCAGCTCGATGCCCGCCAAGCCAATCGCGACAAACTGGGCGAAGAACTCGCGGAGCTGTCTGCCGACTGGCAGCGCCCTGAATGGCTGCAGGCTGAAGTGCAGCGGATTGCCCGGCGCATCGACGCACTGGGTTCGGTCAACCTGGCGGCGCTTGAGGAATTGCGCACTGCGCAGGAGCGCAAGGACTTTCTCGACAGCCAGTATACAGACCTGCAACTTGCCATCGAAACGCTTGAGGATGCAATTCGCAAGATCGACCGGGAGACGCGGCAGTTGCTGCAGGAAACCTTCAACACCGTCAATCAACACTTCGGCGAACTTTTCCCGGTGCTGTTTGGGGGGGGCGAGGCACGCCTGACCATGACCGGCGACGAAATCCTGGACGCCGGCGTACAGGTCATGGCCCAGCCGCCAGGCAAGCGCAACAGCACCATTCATCTACTGTCTGGTGGCGAAAAGGCGCTGACCGCTACAGCGCTGGTGTTTGCACTCTTCAAGCTCAATCCGGCCCCCTTCTGCCTGCTGGACGAGGTTGATGCGCCGCTGGACGATGCCAATACCGAGCGCTATGCCAAGCTGGTCAGTGGTATGAGCGGCCAGACGCAATTCCTGTTCATCTCACATAACAAGATTGCCATGCAGATTGCCCAGCAACTGATCGGTGTCACCATGCAGGAGCAGGGGGTTTCGCGGATTGTGGCGGTCGATATGGAGGCAGCCTTACAATGGACCGCTTGATTGCGTCATAATGCGCAATGGATTCGGATATTTAGCGTTCCAGACAAGAAATATGCAGAAAAAACCGGTCAGGATACCGGGTTTGCCAGGAGCACATGGAAATGAGTGATTTACAGATTGGGCTGATCGTCCTGGGCCTGTTGTTCGTGGCGGGCGTGCTGGCCTTCAACTGGTGGCAGGACCGGCGTGCCCGTGCTCGCATGCAGGTGCCTTTTCCTGAAGGTGGCACTGACCCACTGATGGCCGAGGAAGCGTCAGCCCGTCCTGCAACGGCAAAGGAAGCAGGGCGACGCGAGCCCGGCCTGCATGAGGATGAGGCGGCGGCACCGCGTGCCCGCGAAGAACGCAAGGAAGAGTCCGACGAACCCGATCCGACCTGTGAAGTGGTGATCGAACTGCATTTTCCAGAACCAGTGGTGGGCAAGGAACTCGCGCTTGAACTCGAACGCCTCAAAGAGGCCAGCAACAAGTCCTACCGGATTTTCGCGCGGACCTTTGATCAGGCGCATCGTGTCGGATTGCGCGGGCACGAGTCTTATGGTCTGGTGCAGGTGGCCGTGCTCATGGTCAATCGCAATGGTCCGCTGACTGATATCGAATGGTCGCAGATCTGGCTTTGCCTGCAGGAAATTGCCGAGAAGTTCGATGCCACGATGGATGGCCCCGATCAGAAGAAGGTTGTCGAGAAAGCGGCAAGCCTGGACGAGACCTGCGCAGCACTGGATATGCAGCTTGGCGTGGCGATCGTGCTTGAACCGCCCAAAAAATCGCAGGACGTCATGTTCGTGGCTCGCAGCTGCGGTTTCGTGCAGACCGGTAATGTATTGCACTTGCCTACCCGTGGGCGCAAGCCGCCGCATGTCACGCTGGTGATCCAGGGATTGGATAACCCTGCAAAGTCCGATGTGCAGATCAGCCGTCTGGACATGTTGCTGGATGTGCCTCGCAGCGAACCCCAGGAGCGTCCGTTCGGCAAAATGCTGGAAACTGCCGTGCGACTGGCCCAGAAGCTCGAGGCACAACTGGTCGACGACCAAGGGCGCCCCATCGAGCCCGGTTGCGAGGAGGCCATCGATCAGCAGGTGCGCGAGCTGTACCAGAAAATGCAGGCATTGGGCCTGCCTGCCGGCCATCCGCGCACCCTGCGGGTCTTTTCCTGATCGGCGGTTGCAACCACGATGTCCATGGAGCAGAAGGCGCAGGGCGCGCTGGCATTTGATATGTCCGGCGCGAGTACCACACCCGTTGATGTGGCCAGCGAGATCACGGCTTTGCGTACCGAGATCGGACGGCATGATTACCAGTACCACACGCTTGATGATCCGCTGATTGCCGACGCCGATTATGATCGGCTGATGCAGCGCCTGCGTGATCTCGAGCGTGCGCATCCCGAGCTGATCGTGCCTGAGTCGCCTACGCAGCGCGTAGGAGCTGCGCCGCTGGATGGTTTTGCCAGCGTCGAACACCGGTTGCCCATGCTGTCGCTCAATAATGCCTTCAGCGAAGAAGACGTTGCCGCCTTCGACAAGCGCATGAGCGATACGGTGCGCGAGGCTGGAAAACTACCGGAAAATGGCCTGCTGGACTATTTCTGCGAGCAGAAGCTCGATGGTCTGGCGGTCAGCCTGCGCTACGAGCGAGGGCTGTTGGTGCAGGCAGCCACGCGTGGAGACGGTCAGACAGGCGAGGATATTACCCATAATATCCGCACCATCAAGGTGATTCCGCTACGCCTGCAGGGCGATGCCGGCAAGGTGCCGGATGTGCTGGAAGTCCGCGGCGAGGTGCTGATGTTCCGCAAGGATTTTGAGCGGCTCAATGCCGATCAAGCAACACGGCGCGAAAAACAGTTCGTCAATCCGCGCAATGCCGCTGCCGGTAGTCTGCGGCAACTCGACCCAAAGATCACGGAGCAGCGCCGTCTGCGCTTCTTTGCCTATGGCTGGGGCGAGGTATTGCCCGAAAGCGCTTTGCCAGTCACGCATGCAGGCGTACTCGACTGGCTGCATGATCTGGGCTTGCCGGTCAACCGGCTGTGCAACCGTCTGGTACAGGGCCTGCCGGGACTGCTGGCCTATTATGCTGAGACGGGACAAACACGCACGACCTTGCCCTACGATATCGACGGTGTGGTCTACAAGGTTAACGATCTGGCCTTGCAGCGTATGCTGGGCTATGTGGCGCGTGCGCCGCGCTTTGCCCTGGCGCACAAGTTTCCTGCCGAAGAGGCAACGACCGAATTGCTGGATATCGAGGTCCAGGTGGGGCGTACCGGTGCTCTGACGCCTGTGGCCCGCCTCAGGCCGGTGTTCGTGGGGGGGGTGACTGTCACCAACGCTACACTGCACAATGAAGATGAAATCCTGCGCAAGGATGTCCGCATTGGGGATACCGTCATCGTGCGTCGTGCAGGCGATGTCATTCCCGAGGTCGTGGCCCCGGTTCTGGCGCTGCGTCCAGAAACAGCAGTGGCCTGGCGCATGAGCGAGGCATGTCCGGTCTGCCCGGTGTGTGGTTCGGCCATTGAGCGGCTCGAAGGCGAGGCCATTGCGCGCTGTACCGGCGGCCTGATCTGCGGTGCGCAGCGCAAGCAGATGCTCTGGCATGCGGCCAGCCGCAAGGCACTCAATATCGATGGGCTGGGTGACAAGCTGGTGGAGCAACTGGTCGATGAGGGCCGGGTGCACAGCCTGGTTGATCTGTTCACGCTCAAGGCCGAAGAACTGGCCGCCTATGAGCGCATGGGTCGCAAGTCGGCTACCAATCTCGTCGAGGCCATCGAGGCCGCGCGCAAGCCGGTACTGAGCCGTCTGCTGTTTGCGTTGGGTATCCGCCATGTGGGCGAGACGACGGCCCGTGATCTGGCGCAGGCTTTCGGCCCGGCGGCCGGACGCACGCCCGAGGCGGCCATCCAGGCCATCATGGAGGCCAGCGAAGAGGATCTCACTCGGGTGCCGGATGTCGGCCCGGTGGTGGCAGCCTCCATTCGCCACTTCTTTGCCGAACCGCACAATCGCGAGGTGATTGCCGGTCTGATGTCGGTCGGTGTCGAGCCACAGCTTGACGAGGCACCTGCCAGCCTGGGTCTGGCCGGCAAGACATTCGTGCTGACCGGCACGCTGCCGGCCTGGTCGCGGGAAGACGCGGCACGCCATATCGTGGCAGCAGGGGGCAAGGTCAGTGGCTCGGTATCGCGCAAGACCAGCTATGTGGTGGCGGGCGAAGAGGCCGGCAGCAAACTGGAAAAAGCGCGCGAGCTGGGTGTGCCCGTGCTGGACGAGGATGGATTGAGGGCGTTGCTGGACAATCAGTGAGCTGGGGTTTTGCGGCTCAAAGTGCCATGATGGGCAAAGTGCGCAGGTGGGCCTCGATGGCTTCGCGCACTTCGCGACTCATGGGCAGATGTGCTTTTTCCTCGTTCCAGTGCTGCACGAACAGCGCGACGGTTTCTCTTGCCGTTTCAAGCACAAAATGCCTGGGCAGGGCGGCTTTAGCGGCCAAATGTTCCAGTTCATCCTGCGTGTAGTTGCTGAAGGACTTGCTGCGGCTGAAGTTCAATGCAGACTGCTCGCCGGGAAGATAGGCGATGGTGGATACGAAGTCGTAGGCCGGAGCCAGGCGGGCATGGCGCTGGTCGTGATAGATGAGCGACCAGTTTTTCAGGTGCATGTCACCGTTGCCGATGAGTACGTTGAAGGTGGCTCTTCTGATGAACTCGGCGATATCATCGTCGCCTGACTCGGCTGCAATCACCCTGGCCAAGCTGCGGTAGCTGGCCCTGTCGTACTTTTCATGTGGGTATACGCCGAAGATTTGCGCAAAATCCTCGATGTGGATGCGTTTCCCATCGTTCATGCGATCGAATCGTTTGATCACGAAAGCTTGGTTGCCGAACTGCTGAATGCCTGCAGGCAAGTTATGCACGGAAGCAACCTCGACCAGATCAATGGCTGGGACATCGATACCAATACGCTTGGCCAGCGTCATCATCGAGAATTCGTTTTCCGGTACGTGTCGGAATTCGCGAGAGGGCAGTTTGACGATCCAGTCGCCACCCACGCCCCGTGCAGGTATCGTCAGGCCACCCTGAGCATTCTGGACGGCAGAAAACTTCAGTTGCACGCCTGCCAGTGAAAAGCGCAGTGCATGCGCAATGGCCGAGGATTCGGTACCCGTGTCGCATGGCGTGTCTGTCGATATGGCCTGATCCTGGCTGTCTTCGGCCGCGAGGGTGATCGCGCCCGGCAAATCCTGTCCCAGCGTCTGCAGCAACAAGAATTCCCTGTCTGGATGGACCCCTGTTTTTTCTGCAAGATATCTTCTCAGGTGTCCTTCGGGCAGCAGGTTGGAAAAAAAAGGCATCAAGCGGCTGCGATAAGCCCTGACGTCGGTCAGCAGCTCTCCGAAGCTATCCTTAAAGCTCAGGCTAAGTGTGGGGCGTTCCTGTGTCTGGACGTAGGCCTCGCTGAATGCAAACAGGCTGCGATCACCGCCGATTTGTGTCAGTGTTCCGATTGGCTGGTCATGGAGCCGAACGATCAGTGTGCTGGCGCCTGCCATGGTCACTCCTCGTCATCCAGCGTGTAGGCAGGCCGGGCAGACATGTCCGGGGCAGGTGCCGAAGCCAGCTGTGCAACCTGATGCCGTACCACGGATTGCACGGCTGGCATGACCTGGCGTGGCACCAGCGTCACTTCCAGTTCCAGGGCATTGGCGATGGCGATCAGGCTGGACAGGCGCAGATCGACCTGATTGCTTTCTATCTTGGAAATGTGCGATTGTGGCACGCCAGCCCGTGTGCTCAGGTCGCGCTGGCTGAGTTTTTTGGCACTGCGCGCTGCGCGTAAATATGCTGAAATCGATTCAAGGCTATAGCTCATCTGATCTACCTCTATAGATCAAACTTAAATTTGATATGTTTTAATATATCAAATTTTTTAGCCGGATAGCATTTTTGATATGTAAATATAGATCAATATTTTAATTTGATCTGTTTTTATATATCAATGGATTGGCGTAGGTTATTCTGGAAAATTGTGTTGCCAGTCAGTACGAGATTGTCCGTCGGAGCGATCGCTTCAGACTCCCATCACACGCTCGAGCGCATGGCGGTTCTGCTGCACTCCAGAGGCAGCTACGCAGTCGATGATGACGCCATGCTCCATCAGGTAGAAAAAATCCGAGACGGGTTCGACGAAGTCGAAGTTCTGTTCTGCCAGCAAAATGGTATAGCCACGCGCCTTGAGCTCGTGCAGCATGCGCCCGAGCGTTTCGACGATTACGGGGGCCAGCCCTTCGGAAATTTCGTCCAGCAGCAGCAGGTGGGCACCGGTACGCAGGATGCGGGCGATGGCCAGCATTTGCTGTTCGCCGCCGGACAGGCGGTTGCCCGGTGTGTCGCGCCGGGCCGCCAGGTTGGGAAACAGCGAATAGATTTCGGCCAGGGACATGCTGCCGCCTGCGACCTGGTCGACTGCGGGTGGCAGCAGCAGGTTTTCCTCGCAGGTCAGGCTGCCGAAGATGCCGCGTTCTTCCGGGCAGTAGCCAACACCCATATGGGCGATCTTGTAGGTGGGCAACTGGATGATTTCGCGTCCGTGGATGCGGACCGATCCGCTGCGCCGGCTGGTCATCCCCAGGATGGCACGCAGGGTGGTGGATCGCCCGGCACCGTTGCGGCCCAGCAACGTCACGACGGAGCCGGTAGGTACGTTGAACGACACATCGCGCAGGATGTGGGTAGCGCCGTACCAGGCATTGAGCGCATTGATCTCGAGGGCGGGACTCACGCCGAGGGTCCTTGTGGTTGGGGTGGCATGCAGGATGTTATTGTTCGATGCACTGCAACATCATTATGGGGGATGCCGCAGCGATAGATCATTATGGATTTCCCCCATGTTCAGATAAAAAAACCACGCGCACCATCAAGGTGCGCGTGGTTGGGAATTCTGCTCTGGTTGCCGCAGATGCAGGCAACCAGATTGCTGGTGGCCTTACTGGATTACTGGATGCGGGCTTTTTCGCGCAGTTCCTGTTGGTAGGCGCTCAGTTGTTGCTGGCGCAGCATTTCCTCGATCTGAGGCTTGACCTGCTCCAGGGCGGGGAATTCGATGGGGCGGGTGTCTTCAACCTGGATCACATGCCAGCCGAACTGGGTCTGGACCGGCTTGTCGGCCAGTTCACCCTTTTTGAGGGCAGTCACGGCGTCAGCAAACGGCTGGACGTAGTTGCTGGCTGCGGACCAGCCCAGTTCACCGCCGCGTTCGGCACTGCCGGGATCCTTGGAGTGTTCCTTGGCCAGATCGGCAAACTTGGAGCCGTCACGCTTGACCTGTGCCAGGATGTCCTGGGCGGTTTTCTCGTCCTCGACCAGGATGTGGCGCACCTGGTATTCGGAACGGTCGCCCTGAGCCTGCTTGACCTTGTCGTACTCGGCCTGGATCTTTTCGTCGCTGATGGCGTGCTTTTCGAGGTAGTCACTCATCAGCGCACGGACCAGAATGCCCTGGCGAGCCAGTTCGAGTTCGGTCTCGACATCGGCACTCTTGTTGAGGCCGGCCTTTTCGGCTTCCTGGACGAAGACCAGGCGGTTGATCATTTCGTCCTTGACCTGGTTGCGCAGCTCGGGGGAGTCGGCTGCGCCCTGGCTGACCAGCAGCGAAATGAACTGGTCGAAACTTTTCTGGGTGATGGGCTTGCCGTTGACCGTGGCGACGTTCTGGGCGTAGGCGGGCACTGCGATGACGCAGGCGGCAGCCATAAGGGCGATGCGTTTCATAGGTATGGGAATGTCCTAGTTAAGGTACCTGGGTTTCCAGAACCAGCGCGTGAATCGGAAAGGGAATCAGATCCTGCAGCGCATCATACACCAGACGCTGGCGCGCCACGCGGCTCAGGCCGTCGAAGCGCGGGCTGGTAATGCGCAGCCGAAAGTGACTGGCACCGCCGCGGCTGCCGGCATGGCCGGCGTGCAGGTGTGACTGGTCCTCGATCTCGAGGTCGGTGGGTTGCAGGATGACCAGCCGGTCGCGCAGCAAGGCCGTGCGTTCGGCAGAGACATCGGGAGAAAGCGGTGAGGGTTGTGTCATGTCAGTCATCCTTGATGTCAGACCGGGGATCGCGGTCGGAGTTCCCTGCCTCGCCATCCTGGCCGGCGGGTGTCATGTGGCGTGCCAGCCAGAGTGACTGGATGATGACAAAAACGATCAGCAACACGGTCAGGCCGAATACCTTGAAGTTGACCCACTGGGACTCGGTGAATTGGCCGGAGAAGGCGACATACAGGTTGAGCGCGCCTGCGATCAGGAAAAATATGGCCCAGCTCAGGTTGAAGCGATTCCAGGCCGCTGTCGGCATTTCAACCTTGGCACCCAGCATCTTTTGCATGAGGTTGCGGCCGAACAGCAACTGCGCACCCAGCAGGATGACACCAAACAGCCAGTACAGCACGGTGGGCTTCCAGCGGATGAAGGCGTCGTCGTGCAGGATCAGGGTGGCACCGCCGAAGAAGACAATGACGCCCAGGTTGATCCAGTGGGTGCCCTCGATCGGCAGGCTGCGCAGCTTGAGCCAGGCAATCTGCAGCACGGCGGCGGCCATGGCCACGCCGGTGGCGGTGTAGATATCGGCAAACCGGTAGGCGACAAAGAACAGGATCAGCGGAAACAGGTCGAACAGGAATTTTTTCATCGTATGGGTTCGAAGGTCAGGGCCAGTGAGTTGATGCAGTAGCGCAGCCCGGTGGGTGGCGGACCGTCGGGAAAGACATGGCCGAGGTGGGCGTCACACACGTTGCATAGTACTTCGGTCCGGATCATGCCGTGCGAGGTGTCGCGCTCCTCACGCACATTGGCCGGGTCGATGGCCTCGAAATAGCTGGGCCAGCCACAGCCGGCATCGAATTTGGTGTCGGAGGCAAATAGCGCCGTGCCACAGCAGACACAGCGGTAGATGCCGGTGGCCGTCGTGTTCAGGTAGCGGCCTGAAAAGGGCCGTTCGGTGGCTTTGCGGCGGGTGACGGCATATTCGTCAGGGTCAAGGCGTGCGCGCCATTCTTCATCCGGGAGAGTGAGCTTTTCCATATGGGTGGTCCGTTGCTGGCAGGGCATGAGCGGGATGGGTTGATGGCATAATTCTGCCTCATGTTGATCGAGTTTGAACAGGCCGGCGTCGAAGCGGCCGGACGGCCTATCCTGCAGCAGATCTCGCTGCGGCTGGTCGAGTCGCGCGTAGGCGTGGTCGGACTCAATGGAGCCGGCAAGAGTACGCTGGCTCGCCTGGTCAATGGATTGGTGTTGCCGACGACGGGTTCGGTGCGGGTTGATGGCCTTGATACCCGCAGTCAGGCGGGTACTGTACGCCGCAGGGTCGGCTTCATGTTCCAGAATCCGGCCGACCAGATCGTGTTTCCCATTGTGCGCGAAGATATGGCTTTCGGCCTGCAGCGGCTGGGGCTGACGCGTGCCGAACAGGCGCAGCGCATTGATGCACAGCTTGCGGCACTAGGGCTGTCTGCACTGGCCGAACGACCTGCGCATGCGCTCTCGGGTGGCGAGCAGCAGATGGCTGCCCTGGCGGCCGTACTGGTCTGCGCGCCCGAGGCCATTGTGTTTGATGAGCCGACCAATCAACTCGACTTGCTCAACAGGGAACGGCTGCGTGCGGTATTGAAGACACTGCCGCAGCAATTGCTGGTGCTGACCCATGACTTGCCGCTGCTGGATGATTTCGACCGGGTGCTGGTGATGGAGCAAGGCAAGGTGGTGGCCGATGATGCGCCTGCAGCGGCACTGGACTGGTATCGCCGCCGCTGTGCGACGCTGGGTGGTGCGCCATGCTGATCGAATATCACGTCGGACGTGATGCCGTCCTGCAGCGCTTGCCGGCGGGTCTCAAGTTGCTGGTGATGTGCGCGGCGGGGGCCGGGCTTTTCTTCGTGACGGCACTGCCCTGGCTGGCGGCTGCCGTGTTGCTGGCCTGGGGGCTGGCCTGCTGGGCAGCCGGTCATCTGCGGTTTCTGTGGCGGCCACTGTGGCGCATGTTGCCGGTGATCGTTCTGCTGGGGATTTTTACCGGCTGGGCCCAGGGGCCGATGGCCGGTTGGGCCGCCTCGCTGCGGATACTGGCGCTGTTCGGCCTGGGGCTGGCCCTGATGCTGTCGACGCGCAGCGGCGATTTGCTGGTCACGCTCGAGCGCGCCCTGATGCCGCTGCAGCGACTGGGTTTGCTCGACGCCTCGCGTGTGGCGCTGGCCTGTGCCCTGGTATTGCGTTTCATACCGGAGATTGCCCGTGCCTGGCAGGAAATCGGCGAAGCGCAGGCCGCCCGAGGTGGTGGCAATGTGCTGCAGCGTATCGAACCGTTGCTGGCCCGCATGTTGCGGCAGGCCGAGGCGATTGCACAGGCTGTGGATGCGCGGCGTTGAAATGTGGCAGGCGAGTGTGACGAGCAGAGTTTCTGAAAATCCGGATATGACAAATAGACAAAGGAGTCTCCCATGAAAACGCGCGATATCGTTCTGATCGCCCTGTTCGCCGCGCTGTGCGTGGTGCTCAGTCTGGTGCCGCCGGTACCTGTGCCACTGATTCCGGTGCCGGTGACATTGCAGACGCTGGGGATCATGCTGGCGGGACTGATGCTCGGACCCTGGCGTGGCCTGCTGGCTGTGGCGCTTTACGTGCTGCTGGCTGTGGTGGGACTGCCGGTTTTGCCGGGTGGGCGTGGTGGCATGGGTGTCCTGATGGGGCCGACGGGCGGCTTTTTACTGGGCATGCTGCCTGGCGCGTTCGTGACGGGCTGGCTGGCGCAACGCCTGCCGGCTTCCGGCGCGACCTGGCGTGCGCTTGGCGGTCAGGCGGTTGCCAGCCTGATGGGTGGCGTGGTGGTGGTCTATGCGCTGGGGGCTCCCTGGCTGGCACTGGTGACCGGCATGGGGCTGGGCAAGGCAATAGCGGCTGTGCTGGTCTTTATTCCGGGCGATATCGTCAAGTGCGTGCTGGCTGCATTGGCAGCCGTGCGCGTGCGACGCTTCTGGTCGGCCGATGCAGCACACGGTATCTGAGCGCATTTTGAATACAATACGCTGTTTGGCTTTGACAAGAGATCTGTTTCATTTCCGGATGGGGAGAGCAAGAATGAGGGGACACAAGATGGTTCGCACAATGCTGGCCACTGCGCTGGTACTGTGTGCAGGCTGGGCGCAGGCGCAGGTCAAGGTGGGCGTGACGGTATCGAGTACCGGTCCGGCCGCGTCGCTGGGCATTCCCGAGCGCAATACCGTGGCGTTGCTGCCGACCGAGATCGCCGGCCAGAAGATCGAGTACATCGTGCTGGACGACGCTACCGATACGACCCAGGCAGTCCGCAACGCCCGCAAGCTGATCTCCGAGGACAAGGTCGATGTGATCATCGGCACCACCGCCACGCCAGGTACGCTGGCGATGCTGGATGTGGTGGCCGAGGCCAAGGTGCCGCTCATCAGCGTGGCGGCCAATGCCCGTATCATCGAACCCATGGACGACAAGCGCCGTTGGGCTTTCAAGACGACGCAGAACGATATCCTCATGGCCGAGGCGCTGGCAGAATCGATGGCATCGAACAATGTCAAGACGCTGGGCTTCATCGGTTTTTCCGATGCCTATGGCGATGGCTGGCTTGACGAGATGAAGCGTGCCGCCGAGGCCAAGGGCATCCGCATCGTGGCGACCGAACGCTATGCGCGTCCCGATACCAGCGTCACCGGTCAGGTGCTCAAGCTGATTGCTGCCCGTCCCGATGCCGTGCTGGTGGCCGGTGCCGGTACGCCTGCCGCATTGCCCCAGAAGGAACTCAAGGCACGCAACTATGGCGGCCTGATCTACCAGACCCACGGTGTGGCCAACAACGATTTCCTGCGCGTCGTCGGTGCGGATGGCGAAGGCACGCTGCTGCCGGTCGGCCCGTTGGTGGTGGCGGCACAACTGCCTGATGATCACCCGGGCAAGGCGATTGCGCTGGAATACACCCAGGCCTATGAAAACATGTATGGTGCCGGTTCGGTATCGGCCTTCGGCGGCCACCTGTGGGATGCCGGCGTGCTGATCCAGGCGGCGTTGCCCGAGGCGCTCAAGGCTGGCGAGCCGGGCACCGAAGCCTTCCGTGTGGCGCTGCGCGATGCCATCGAGGGGCTGCAGGAAGTCGCTGGCGTGCATGGCGTCTTCAGCATGTCGCCGACTGATCATTCAGGACTCGACAATCGCGCTCGCGTCATGGCGAAGATCGAGAATGGCAAGTGGGTCTACCTGCCCTGATCGGCTGAAACCGCACAAGCAACAGATATAAATTGGATTCCCGCGCCGCCCGCAGGGTGGCCGGGAAGACCGAACGAAAAGCCCAGGTCAGACTGCCGCAGGTAGCGCCCCAGGGCTTCGACAGGAATTTGAATGGATGCAACCATCGCGCTGATCCTGCTGCAGGACGGGATCGTCAACGGCGCTATCTATGCCTTGCTGGGCCTGGCATTGGTCCTGATCTTCGCGGTTACGCGGGTCATCTTCATCCCTCAGGGCGAATTTGTCGCATTTGGTGCATTGACACTGGCTATGCTGGTCAATGGCAGCGTGCCCGGTACGGTCTGGCTGTTGCTGATCGCAGGTGCCTGTGCCTTTCTGATGGAACTGTTCAAGGCCTTTCGCCAGCGCCGGGCGACCGGACTGGCCTGGGCGGCACTGCAATACCTGGCTTTGCCGGTGGCCCTGTTTGTGCTCACGCACTGGCTGTCGGCCTACGATATCGGCCTGTGGGGCAAGGCGCTGCTGACACTGGCACTGGTGGTGCCGCTGGGACCCATGCTGTATCGCATCGTCTATCAGCCCCTGGTGGATGCGCCGGTGCTGGTACTGCTGATCGTATCGGTGGCCGTGCACTTCGCCCTGACGGGCGTGGCGCTGGCTTTCTTCGGTGCCGAAGGCTGGCGTACACCCGCCTTCGTCGAAGGACAGATCGATCTCGGCGCGGTCACCTGGTCGGCGCAAAGCCTGTTCGTGGTGCTGACCTGCGCAGCATTGATCGTGGCATTGTGGCTGTTCTTCGGGCGCACTATCTATGGCAAGGCCTTGCGGGCCACGGCGGTCAATCGTCGCGGGGCACGCCTGATGGGCATCAGTACCGTGATGTCGGGCCGGCTGACCTTTACCCTGGCGGCAGCCATCGGCGCGCTGTCGGGCATGCTGATCGCTCCGGTCACGACCATCTACTACGATACCGGTTTTCTGATTGGTCTCAAGGGATTCGTCGGTGCCATCATCGGCGGTCTGGCGAGCTATCCGGTGGCCGCAGCCGGTGCCTTGCTGGTGGGCATTATCGAGGCCTTTGCTTCGTTCTGGGCCAGCGCCTACAAGGAAGTGATCGTCTTCACCCTGATCATCCCGGTGCTGCTGTGGCGTTCGCTCAGCAGCCCGCATGTCGAAGAAGAAGAGGAGTGATCAGCCATGCGTAACCGTACCCTTTGTCGGGCGACGCTGTGCGCCTTCGTGCTGATCCTGGCACTGTTGCCGCTGTCTGGCGCGACCCCGGAATTCTGGATTACCCAGCTCAACTATATCGGCCTGGCCAGCCTGGTCGTGGTGGGACTGGTATTGCTGACCGGGGTAGGAGGGCTGACCTCGTTCGGGCAGGCCGCATTCGTCGGGATCGGTGCCTACACCACGGCCTGGCTGACCACCCAGGCAGGCTGGTCGCCGTGGCTGACCCTGCTGGCCGGGTTGGTCATCACTGCCGTGCTGGCCTGGATCATCGGCGTCATCACGCTGCGCCTGTCCGGGCATTATCTGCCGCTCAGCACGCTGGCCTGGTGCCTGTCGCTGTATTACCTGTTCGGCAATCTCGAATGGCTGGGCCGCAATGATGGCATTTCCGGTATCCAGCCATTGTCCCTGTTCGGCTGGTCGCTGGGCAGCGGTCGCAGTATCTATTACCTGATCTGGTTCTGTGTGCTGCTGTCGGTGTGGGCTACGCTCAATCTGCTGGGGTCACGTCCGGGTCGTGCCATCCGCGCGCTGCGCGGTGGGGCAGGCATGGCCGAGGCCTTCGGTGTCAATACCGCTGCCTACAAGACGGTAATCTTCGTTTATGCCGCCATGCTGGCATCGGTGTCCGGCTGGCTGTATGCGCACATGCAGCGTGCCGTCAGTCCCAGTCCGTTCGGCCTGAACTACGGCATCGAGTATTTATTCATGGCCGTAGTGGGCGGGGCGGCACATGTCTGGGGAGCCATCCTGGGCTCGGCCGTCATCCTGGGCCTGAAAGACCAGATCCAGAACATCGTGCCCAAGTTGCTCGATACCAGCACCAATATCGAAATGATTGTCTTTGGTGTGCTGCTGGTGCTGATGTTGCAGTATGCAGCCCAGGGCCTCTGGCCGGGGCTGTCGGCATTCTGGCGGCGACTGTGGCGGGTGCGTGGCACGAGTTTGCCTGTTACGGCGACCGTGATCGATCCGGCGGCTGCCGAGCTGCCTTGTCGCGTGCGTCCCGAGAAAGGCAGCCTGGTGCTGGAAGTCGACCATATCCGCAAGCAGTTTGGCGGGCTGGTGGCGGTCAATGACATCAGTTTCCGCGTGCGTGCCGGCGAGATCGTGGGCCTGATCGGCCCGAACGGTGCTGGCAAGAGCACGACTTTCAATCTGGTCAGCGGCATCCTGCCTCTGACTTCCGGTGAGGTACGCTTTCTGGGGCAGCGCATCAGCGGGCGTTCGGCACGCGAGATCGCGCAGACCGGCATGGGCCGTACTTTCCAGCACGTACAACTGTTGCCGGAGATGTCGGTGCTGGAAAACGTGGCGCTGGGTGCGCATTTGCGCAGCCACGTCAGTGTTCCCGCCGGGATTCTGCGCCTTGACCGTGCCCGCGAGGCGAGCCTGCTCAAGGAGGCCGCCCGCCAGCTTGAACGTGTTGGCTTGGGCGCTTATCTGCACGAACAGGCCGGCAACCTGGCCCTGGGCCAGCAACGCCTGCTGGAGATCGCCCGTGCCCTGGCAGCCGATCCGGTACTGCTGCTGCTCGATGAGCCGGCTGCCGGTTTGCGCTACCGTGAAAAGCAGGAGCTGGCTGCGGTTCTGTCGCAATTGCGGGAGGAGGGCATGAGCATCCTGCTGGTCGAACATGATATGGATTTCGTGATGCGACTGACCAATCATCTGGTCGTGATGGATTTCGGCTCATGGCTGGCCGAGGGATCACCCGAGGAAATCCAGCGCCATCCTGCCGTACTGGAAGCCTACCTGGGTGGTGTCGAAGAAGGAGACGAGGCATGAGCGAACATCCTGTGGCCGGCAATGACCAGCGCCAGCCGCCGGTCCTGGCGGTGACGGACCTGACTGTCCGCTATGGCAAGGTCCATGCATTGACCGTGCCTGAGCTCAAGGTGGCACCTGGTGCCATCGTGACCGTGATCGGTGCCAATGGTGCGGGCAAATCGACCATGCTCAACGCCATCATGGGATCGTTGCCGCGCAATGGGCGGGCCAGTGGTTCTGTGCGCTACCAGAACGACCAGATCGAACACTGGGGCGTGGAGCATCGGGTGGCGCAAGGGCTGGCGCTGGTGCCGGAAAAGCGCGAGCTGTTCGGTAGCATGAGTGTCGAGGACAATCTGCTGCTGGGTGGATTCCGCCGCTACCGGGCAGGTGAGCGGCAATGGCGCGATAGCATGGATGAAGTCTTCACTCTGTTTCCGCGCCTGAAAGAGCGCCGCCAGCAGATGGCCGGTACGCTCTCAGGTGGCGAGCGGCAGATGCTGGCGGTGGGTCGGGCCCTGATGTCCAAGCCCAGCGTGCTGATGCTCGACGAGCCCAGCCTGGGGCTGGCACCACGCATCGTGCGCGAGATTTTCCATATCATCGCCGGCTTGCGTGCGACGGGAGTGGCGACCCTGCTGGTCGAACAGAACGCCCGCGCCGCATTGCAGGTGGCCGACTATGGCTACGTGCTGGAAGCAGGCGCGGTATCGCTTGAAGGCCCGGCTCACGAGCTCAGGGACAATCCGGCCGTGATCGAGAGCTATCTGGGCCTGGGCAAACACCGGGACGACTGAGCTCAGACACCCAGAAATCTGAACGGCGCGCTTTCACGGAAGGCGTCGTTGGCCATGCCAGAGTAGATATTCTTCTGGTTGGCTCCCAGGTCCAGTTTCATGACCTTGCCGGTCTGCTCGGACAGATCGAGCTTGTCCAGATCGACCCAGAAGATATTGGGCGTGAGCGCGGACTCAAAGAAATAGCGCTTGCGCTTGTGGTCGGTCACGGTACGCCAGCGGGTCGAGGAGATATTCGGCTGGTCGGGCGTGGTCAATCCATAGGGGACGGATACGTTGCGAATCACGCTGAAGACACTGGCGATGGTCTCGAGCGGGTTATCGGTCTTGGGGACGGCATTGACGTAGAACGAGGCCCGGGCAAAGCGGTCTGCGGCCCGGTTGGTGCCCGGCAGCACGATGGTGCCACCGATGTCCTTCCAGTATTCTTCCATGGCCAGTTGCTTGTCGAACGTCGGCGAATTGGTCATGACCTGGTACTGACGGCCGTGATGGATGACCTGCTTGCCATCGATATATTCGATGATGGCGCTGTCACCGGTGGCATCGGACATGGCCAGGTGCAGGGTTGCAAGGCGGTCTTCACCCGGTACGTTATCGCTGATCAGTGTGAACGGTTCGGTCGAAAGGTAAGCCACGGCCTCGGCCACGGTGGCGAAATTGTCCAGTACATATTGCGCCCAGGCGGCAATGGTCAGGCCTGGTTTGTCACTGTCGTGCTCGGGGTAGCTGGATTCGACCAGCCAGAGCACGCTGGCCGACAGCCCCGCCTCATTGAGTCCATCGGTGGTTGAGATGTCATAGCCCGATGCGATGACACTGCCATAGCGCGAGGTCCAGTTGATGGAGTTGGGGCCGGCTTCGCCGTTGCGCTGCATGCCACGTGGGAAGACCCATAGGTTGGTGCCCACGTCGGTTTTCCAGTCCATCGAACGTGCCGTCACGATCTGGTCGGCCACGCCGTGATAGACCAGCCGGGTGCATGCTTCGACCAATGGCGGCGCGAAGGCCACGGTCAGGGCGAGTGCAGCGGCAAGTACGATCCTGCGCGATGAACTGGGGCGGGGCATGGAGCATCTCCGTAGTGGGGGCATCGCTATCTTATACGGGACTTTGTAACGTCGCATAGCAGGATTGCTGCGGCCTTGATGAAATTGACTTTCATGGCATGGCCGTGCGACGGCGGCTTTATACCGCCGGCGTGTGGGTAATGAAAATAACGTGGCTGCGCCGGTCGACATTTGGCCAGCTCTGCAGCGGTACAGGTGGATAGATGCTGTGGCCGACGCCGTGGATGGCGTAGGGCACAGCAGCTCCCTCGATATGCAGCAGCCCCTTGATTCGCAGGACATGACCGGGCAGGTTGGCCGTCTGCGCGGCAATCCACTGCGGCAGGCCGGCCAGTGCGAGCGGTGTTTCGAAGGTGACGGTGGTTGCCGCGAGGCCATGATCGGCCGGTAGCGTGCTGCCTGCATGGCGCATTGACAGCGGGTGTGGCGACAGCAGGGCGGTGCCCGTGATGGGTGTATTGCTGGTACGTGCCGCATGGTGGGTTGCCGAAACGAGTTCCAGCAGCTGGTCTGCTGCTATGGCTCCATGGCGGATTTCCATCCGGGCAGCAGATGGATTGATGTGATCAAGCTGCAGACGCAATGATGCATGCTGCGCCGCACTGGCCTGATCTGGCTTGGTGAGCAGGATACAGTCGGCGCTTGCCAGCTGCCTGAGTGCGGCCGGGTGTTGCGCCAGTGTCTCGTTGCCATGGCACAGGTCAAGGGTACAGATCACCCCGTCAAGTCGATAACGGCCTGACAATTGCGGGTGGCTGGCCAGCGTCTGGAGTATGGGGATCGGATCGGCCAGGCCGCTGGTTTCGATCAGGACCCGGTCGAACTGACGCTGGCCGTTGCGGGCAAAACGCCAGGTAATGTCGCGCAGCGTCTGTACCAGATCGCCGCGCAGGTGGCAGCAAAGGCAGCCACCTGCCAGTGGTGCCACGACCTGCTCTGTGCTGTGCGCAACCAGCAGGTGGTCCAGCGCGGTCTGTCCGAATTCGTTGATGACGACCAGTGCGTGACACAATGCCGGCTGCTGGACCAGATGGTTGAGCAGTGTCGTCTTGCCACTACCCAGGAAACCCGTCAGCAGGGTGACGGGAATCGGTGCAGGCAGAGCGCTGCGTGCTTGAGAGGAATCGGGCATGGCGATGGTGTAAGCGATCAATGGGCCCGTTGCAAGCCTTTGCGGCTGCGGCCTTGTGGTGCAGCGGCCCATTCATGCTCAGGGCCAGTCAGGAAAGGGATTGTGCCACGTTTGCCAGGCGATCGGTCCCTGTGCCATCTCTGCGTCATCCAGCAGGCAAAGATCCAGCCGGGCTTGCAGGGCTGCCTGGTCCATGTCCATGCCGATCAGGACCAGTTCCTGGCGTGCGTCACCGACGCTGCTATCCCATTTTTCGAGAATGCGCAGGCGGCTTTCGTCGTCCTGTGGCCAACGCTCGGGAGATACGGCAGCCCACCAGTGTCCCGCGACACCATGCCGCAGAATGGCACCGGCCTGGGACCAGTTGCCTGCCAAGGCAGGATGGCTGGCCAGCCAGAAAAACCCTTTTGCACGCACTACACCGGGCCATTTTTCCTGCGCCAGCTCGAAGAAACGACCCGGATGGAAGGGGCGGCGCGCCCGGTAGACAAAGCTGGTAATGCCATATTCCTCGGTTTCCGGCACATGCTCGCCGCGCAGCTCCTTGAGCCAGCCCGGTGCCTGCGCTGCAGCATCGAAATCGAAGAGACCGGTATCCAGGACGCGTGCCAGCGGCACCTGGCCAAAACGGGCGATCTCGATGCGCGCGCGCGGATTGAGGCGTTGCAGGATGGCTTGCAGTCGGTTGCAGGATGCGGTGTCGATGAGGTCGGCCTTGTTGAGGACGATGACATCGCAGAACTCGACCTGGTCAATGAGCAGGTCAACCACGGTGCGTTCGTCTTCCGGCCCCAGCGATTCACCGCGTTTCTGCAGACTGTCATGGGAATCGTAGTCACGCAGGAAATTACAGGCATCAACGACGGTGACCATGGTGTCGAGCCGGGCGATCTCGCTCAGGCTGCGGCCCTGATCGTCCTCGAAAGTAAAGGTCTCTGCCACCGGCAGGGGTTCGGCAATGCCGGTCGATTCGATGACCAACTGGTCGAAGCGATCCTCGGCGGCCAGTCTGGCGACCTCGAGCAGCAGGTCTTCGCGCAGCGTGCAGCAGATACAGCCGTTGCTCATTTCGACCAATTTTTCATCCGTACGGGACAGGCTGGCACCGCCGTCGCGTACCAGAGAGGCGTCGATGTTGACTTCGGACATATCGTTGACAATAACCGCCACGCGGCGGCCTTCGCGATTGTTCAGGATGTGGTTCAGCAAGGTGGTTTTGCCGGCACCGAGAAAGCCGGACAGGACAGTGACAGGCAGGCGTGGGCGGCCGCTGAGGGGAGAGTAGAGATTCATGTTGCAAAAAGTCGTGTCGTATGGATATGCCGTAGTGCAATGCATATCCGATGCTGCCATTATGGCATGTCAATAGAAATGTTATAACATAACTATTCTAGTGCAATTTTTACCGCAACAGAATGCTGATGTCCTGAGGGATCACAGACCAGGACGGCGGGGCCACAATGCCGCTCAGGTATCGTTCAGGCTGCGGTCTTGGGCTTGAAGTCGCAAAGGTCGCTGATGCCGCACTGCGGGCATTTCGGGGTGCGTGCCACGCAGATATAGCGACCATGCAGGATCAGCCAGTGATGGGCATCCAGCAGAAACTCCCTAGGTACGTTGCGCAGCAGTTTCTGCTCGACCTCGAGGACATTCTTGCCGGGAGCCAGGCCGGTCCGGTTCGACACCCGGAAAATATGGGTGTCGACGGCCATCGTTGGCAGGCCGAATGCGGTGTTGAGCACGACATTGGCCGTCTTGCGACCCACGCCGGGCAGCGCTTCCAGCGCTTCGCGCTCGCGAGGCACGTTACCGCCATGCAGATCGAGCAGCATCCGGCAGGTGGCAATCACATTCCTGGCTTTGGTGCGGTACAGACCAATGGTCTTGATGTACTCTGCCAGGCCTTCCTCGCCAAGATCGAACAGGGTTTGCGGTGTGCCGTATTGTGGGAAAAAACGACGCGTCGCCAGATTGACAGACTTGTCCGTTGCCTGTGCGGACAGAATAACGGCAATCAGCAGTTGGAAGGGCGTGTCGTATTCGAGTTCGGTGGTTGGGTGCGGATTGGCTGCCCTCAGTCGCTGGAACATTTCGAGACGCTTGGCTGCATTCATGGTGCGCCTCCTGCCGCGGCACGCCGTGCCCTGGCTTTGGCCAGGGCATCCAGCACACTCTGCTGCTTGTGTCCGGCGTCACGTACGGCCACCGGAGGTGCGGTCACCGCTGCCGGTGCCTTGTCCGCCATGCGCTGCTTGCGCGCCTGGCGGTGCTGGTGGCGCAATCGGGCCTGTTCGGCATCGCTGCGGTTCCAGGCGGGGCGAGGCGCAGGCACGAGACTGATGCAGTCGACTGGACAGGGCGGCAGGCAGAGGTCGCAACCCGTGCACCAGTCGGCCAGCACGGTATGCATGCGTTTGTTGGCACCGACAATGGCATCGACAGGACAGGCCTGAATACACAGCGTACAGCCAATGCAATGCTGCTCGTCGATGACGGCGACCAGCAGGGGCGTATGCTTGCCGCGAGTTTCGTCCAGCGGCAGTATCGGCGTGTCCAGCAACCTGGCGAGATCAGCAATGCCGGTGTCGCCGCCGGGCGGGCAGCGATTGATGGCGGCTTCGCCGCGTGCGATGGCAGTGGCATAGGGAGCACAGCCGTCATAGCCGCACTTGGTGCATTGCGTCTGGGGCAGCAGGGCGTTGATCTGTTCTTCGAGCATGCGCGAAAGAGGAGCAGCGATATGAAGCCGCCCCTGCGATTACCAGTAGTTTTCGACAGCCAGATTGCCCTGGGCACCGCGCCGACCCGGCGCAAAGCCGCGCTCGCTCAGCATCTTGCGGGCTTGCGTGATCATGTCGGGATTGCCACACAGCATCACGCGGGCGCGCTGGGGATCTAGCGGAGAATCTGCCAAGCGGGCCAGGTCACCATTTTCGATCAGCGTGGTCAGGCGTTCCTGAGGCATGCCGGGCAGAGCCTCGCGGGTGGCAATGGGCAGGTAGAGGAAGCGATCATTGCCGGCCACGCCCCAGTCACACCATGGAGCCTGATCTGCCAGATTCGAGAGCGTATCGCGATAGGCCAGCTCGTCGGCATGGCGTACGCCATGAACCACGATGATACGATCAAAAGCCTGCCAGACCGATTGTTCCTTCAGGATAGACAGGTAGGGCCCCAGGCCCGTTCCTGTGCCGATCAGCCAGAGATCGCCGTTCTGGTGCAGGCGGTCGGCCGTGAGGAAACCGAAGGGCGTGCGGTCGATGCACAGCATGTCACCTGGTTGCAAGGCCGCCAGGCGCGGGCTGAATTGCCCTTCGGGCACGACGACCGAATAGAACTCGAGGTAGGGGTCGCTTGCGCCCGATACCATTGAGTAGGCACGCCAGAGTGTCGGCGCTTCTTCCGGCGTGGCGGGGTCCTGCAGGCCGAGGCGAGCAAACTGCCCTGCCGTGAAGTCAAAGCCCGGCTGGCGTTCGACCCGCAGCGAAAACAGCTTGCCGGGTACCCAGGTACGAACATCCGTAACGGGGGTGCGGAAGAATTTTTCGTCGGGAAGCGTCGTCATGTCGGGCGGGTCCTTGCTGCTGGTATCGATGCGCCGCGCGCGTCAGCGCTCCAGGTACTGGAGCTTGTCACCCACGCCATTCCAGTCGTCGGCATCCGGCAGGGAGTCCTTGGCACGGCTGATGGTGGGGAAGGTCGGAGAAAGCTCGGCATTGATCGCGATGAACTGGACCTGATCACTGGGCACATCTTCTTCGGCGAAAATGGCGTTGGCCGGGCACTCCGGGATACAGACTGCGCAGTCGATGCATTCGTCAGGATCGATGACGAGGAAGTTGGGCCCTTCCTTGAAACAATCGACCGGACAAACGTCCACGCAATCGGTATATTTGCATTTGATACAGTTTTCTGTGACGACATGAGTCATGTTCGGTACTCCGGCGGCTGTGCCGCGCTCCAACGAAATCATTGCGACCGCGCTGGTCGCAATGTGCAATTTTACCCAATTGGCGGATTTTGGCAGGGATACCCCTTTCGGGGCAGGTGCTGTACCATGGCCGCTTGATATGCAGCTGACGATATGATTATTACTTCGCTTCTCGATACCGATCTGTACAAATTCAGCATGATGCAGGTCGTGCTGCATCAGTTCCCTGCCGCGCAGGTCGAATACCGCTACAAGTGTCGCACGACAGGTGTTGACCTGCGGCCCTATATCGACGAAATCCGCGCAGAAGTTCGCGCATTATGCCAGCTTCGCTTCGCAGAAGACGAACTTCACTACCTTTCCGGCTTGCGATTTATCAAAAGTGATTTCGTTGATTTCCTGCGGCTCTTCCATTTACCGGAAAAGGCAATTGATATTATCGAGAGCGATGATAACGGCGGCATTTCAATCAGTGTCCAAGGCCCGTGGCTGCATACGATTCTTTTTGAAATTCCGGTATTGGCAATCGTTAATGAGGTTTATTTCAGAAATACCAGCCGTTTTCCGGATTCTGAATGGGAAGAGGGGCGCAAGCGCCTTCAATCCAAAATGCACCTGGTGCTCGATGACCCTGACCTTGATGAGTTTCGCCTGGCCGAATATGGTACGCGGCGGCGCTTTTCCAAGGCCTGGCATGCGGAGGTCGTGCGGGTGCTCAAGGAGCAGATGGGGCCGCATTTTGCCGGCACCAGCAATGTCTGGCTGGCACGCGAGCACAATGTCACGCCGCTTGGCACCATGGGGCATGAATATCTTCAGGCTTGCCAGGGATTGGGGCCGCGCCTGCGCGACTCTCAGGTTTTCGCGCTCGAGACCTGGGCCAAGGAATATCGGGGCGATCTGGGCATTGCCTTGTCCGATGTCTATGGCATGGAAGCCTTCCTGCGCGATTTCGATATGTATTTCTGCAAGCTCTTCGATGGGGCGCGACATGATTCCGGCGATCCGTTTACCTGGGGCGAGCGCATGTTGGAGCACTATCGCAAGAATCGCGTCGATCCTCGCACCAAGACACTGATTTTCTCGGACGGACTGACCTTTCCGTTGGCCATCGAACTGGCCAAGCGCTTTGCGGGGCGCTGCAAAGTCTCATTCGGCATTGGCACCAACCTGACCAACGACCTGGGGCATCAGCCGTTGCAGGTGGTCATGAAGATGATCCGTTGCAATGGCCAGCCGGTCGCCAAGGTGTCGGATGCGCCGGAAAAAACCATGTGCGATGACCCAGCCTACCTGGCGTACCTGCGCCAGGTCTTTGATCTGCCGCCACCCTGATCAAGACAAATACGCGGTATCCTGACATGTTGGTAATTCCTGTCCGGTATTTTGCCGTTTTCTGCTTGCGACCATGCCTGTATCTTCGACCACCCGTACTGATACCGTCGACCTGAGTGCCGATCCAGCCGTCCTGCTCGACGAGGACTGGCTGCAGGCTGTTTCGGAGGAACTGGACGACAAGGGACAGGCGCTGATGGCCCAGGTGCGTGCCTGGATTTTGCCTCGACTGAATGATCGGCAGGCAGCCAGCGGCGAACGGCTGGCCGCACATGGGGCCGGTGTGGCCTTGATTCTGGCAGGTTTGCAGCTTGATGCCGCGACTCGTACAGCCGGCCTGCTCGCCGCATTGCCGGTCGAGCAGATGGAACCGCGTTCGTTGCGCAACAATCCTGTTGCTGCCGAGTTTGGCGGAGAAGTGGCGCGGCTGGTGCAGGGTGCGCAGGCGCTGATCCGCCTGGGGCAGATTGCCCGCGAATCCAACGACAGCGAGGCGCGTTCCGGCAATCAGCAGGAAATGCTGCGCAAGATGCTGCTGGCGATGGCGGCCGATCTGCGCATTGTGCTGATGCGGCTGGCCTCGCGCCTGCAGACACTGCGCTGGCATGCTGTCAGCAAAGTGCCGTGTTCGCCCGAGTTTGCTCGCGAAAGCCTGAGTCTGTATGCGCCCCTGGCCAACCGGCTCGGTATCTGGCAGCTCAAGTGGGAGCTCGAGGATCTGGCCTTTCGCCAGCTCGACCCGGTGCGTTACAAGTCGATTGCGTCCAGCCTTGAAGAAAAGCGGGTCGAGCGCGAGGCATTCATCGTGCGTGCCGTCGAACGGGTTCGCGCGGCCCTGGCAGGTGTCGGCATCGAGGCCGATGTCAGCGGGCGTCCCAAGCATATCTACAGCATCTGGAACAAGATGCGCATCAAGAAGCTGGATTTTTCCCAGCTTTACGACCTGCGGGCGTTGCGCGTGATTGTGGCCGACGAGCGTGAATGCTACACGGCACTGGGGCTGGTCCACGAAATGTGGAATCCCTTGCCCGAGCAGTTCGATGACTATATCTCGCGACCCAAGCCCAATGGCTATCGCTCGCTTCATACCGTTGTCAATGATGAGGATGGCAAGCCATTCGAGGTGCAGATCCGTACTCGCGAGATGCATGATTTTGCCGAGTATGGCATGGCAGCGCACTGGCACTACAAAGAGGCTGGCGCTCGCGGTGGTCAGGTCAAGGCTTCGAGTCAGTATGATCGCCAACTTGCCTGGATGCGACAGTTGCTGGCCTGGAATACCGATGTCAGTAACGAGGAGGGCGGCCGACCCGAGGCTCAGGTCGAGATGGCCGTCGAGGATGAGCGTATTTACGTGCTCACGCCGCAGGCCCGCGTGATTGATCTGCCGCAGGGGGCCACGCCGGTCGATTTTGCCTATCACCTGCATACCGACCTGGGACATCGTTGTCGCGGTGCGCGAGTCGATGGCCAGATGGTGCCCCTGCTGACAAAGCTGCAGACCGGCCAGACGGTCGAGATTATCGCGGCCAAGTCAGGCGGGCCTTCGCGCGACTGGCTCAAGCCTCAATCCGGTTTTCTGGCCAGCCCGCGGGCGCGTGCCAAGGTGCGGCTCTGGTTCAATGCCATTGAGTTGCAGCAACGCATCGTACAGGGCCAGGCGCTGGTCGAAAAGGAATTGCAGCGGCTGGGCAAGACCGCCGTCAATCAGGAGCAACTGGCGCAGCAACTGGGCTTTGCCCGTGCCGATGATCTGTATGTGGCCGCGGCCAAGGAAGAGTTCAGCCTGCGCCAGCTTGATCACCTGTTCCAGCAACAGGAGCGGGGTGAGCAGGCAGAGGATGAGGATGCCGACCTGTTTGCACAGTCCGGCCGCACGGCCGGACGCGAGACGGCCTCGACCCAGGGCGGCGTGCTGGTGGTGGGCGTCGATGCGTTGATGACGCAGTTGGCGCGCTGCTGTCGCCCCGCACCGCCCGATGCCATCAACGGGTTTGTCACGCGTGGTCGTGGGGTGTCCATACACCGTGCGGATTGTCACAGCTTTGCCGTACTCGCCGAACGACATCCGGAGCGGGTCATCGAGGTGGCCTGGGGGCAGGGCAAGGATGCGCTCTATCCGGTCGATATCAGTGTGCGGGCACAGGATCGCTCCGGTTTGCTGAGGGATCTGTCCGAAGTGTTCGCCCGGCAGCGGCTCAATGTGGTGGGGGTCAATACGCAGAGCAGGCGTTCCCTGGCACATATGGTGTTCACGGTCGAGGTGCGCGACGGCAGTCAGCTGTTGCAGGTGCTGGCCGCTCTGGCCGAGGTGCGCGACGTGGTAGAGGCTGTGCGGGCCTGAGTGAATGCGTTGTCATCGTTCAGGCCAGGTTGGCCTTCGATATTCGGTGCCGAGGTATCACCTTTGGGAGAGCAGGGCTCCGGGCATCGCATGTCAGCGGCCAGACTGCTAAAATGTCCGATTACTTTAGGTAGCCTCATGACAGCTTACGACCAACCTGATGCCAACGGGCACTTTGGGCCATACGGCGGCGTATTCGTCGGCGAGACCCTGGTGCATGCACTGGATGAATTGCGCGATGCCTATGCTCGCTATCGCGACGATCCCGAGTTCGTGACCGAGTTCGAATACGAGCTGCGGCATTTCGTGGGCCGGCCTTCGCCGGTCTATCATGCCCGCCACTGGTCGGAGCAGATCGGCGGCGCGCAGATCTGGTTCAAGCGCGAGGATCTCAACCATACCGGCGCACACAAGGTCAATAACTGTATTGGCCAGGCCCTGCTGGCACGCCGCATGGGCAAGCGCAAGGTCATTGCCGAAACCGGTGCAGGTCAGCATGGCGTGGCCACGGCAACCGTTGCCGCCCGTTTCGGGATGGAGTGCAAGGTCTTCATGGGCAGCGAGGATGTCCGTCGGCAGGCGGCCAATGTGTACCGCATGAAGCTGCTGGGTGCCGAGGTCTGCGAAGTCGATTCAGGTTCGCGCACGCTCAAGGATGCGATGAACGAGGCCATGCGCCACTGGGTCACGAATGTCGAGGATACCTACTACATCATCGGCACGGTCGCGGGGCCGCATCCCTATCCGGCCATGGTGCGTGATTTCCAGATGGTGATCGGTTGCGAGGCACTGGTGCAGATGCCCGAGGCCGCCGGTCGCCAGCCCGATGTCGTGGTCGCTGCCGTGGGCGGCGGCTCCAATGCCATGGGTATTTTCTATCCTTATCTGACGCATGATGCCGTCCGTCTGGTCGGCGTTGAGGCAGCGGGTGACGGGCTCGAAACAGGGCGTCATGCGGCGTCGCTCACGCTGGGTACGCCGGGTGTGCTGCACGGCAACCGCACCTATCTGCTGCAGGATGTTCATGGGCAGATCCAGGAAACCCATTCGGTTTCGGCGGGCCTGGACTACCCTGGCGTAGGGCCGGAACATGCCTGGCTCAAGGATGTTGGTCGCGCCGAATACCAGACCGTGACCGACACAGAGGCGCTGGCGGCATTTCATGACTGTTGCCGCCTGGAGGGCATCATTCCGGCGCTTGAGTCTTCACATGCCTTGGCGTGTGCCCGCCGCATGGCAGCCTCCATGTCGCCCGATCAGATCATCCTGGTCAACCTGTCCGGGCGCGGCGACAAGGATATCCATACCGTGGCCGAGCGTGGCGGTATTGTTTTCTAGGAAAAGCATGAATCATTTTCCGTATCGACAACAAGGAGTGCGGGCATGAGCGCACAGCCTGACAACCGTATTGATCGTACCTTTGCCGCACTGCGCGCCGCCGAGCGACGCCGGGCGGCACTGGTGCCGTATATCGCCGCGGGTGATCCGTCCGACGAAGCGACCGTGCCGCTGATGCATGCACTGGTGGCCAATGGGGCCGATATTCTCGAACTGGGCGTTCCGTTCTCCGATCCTTCGGCAGATGGTCCGGTCGTGCAGCGGGCGACGCAGCGGGCGCTGGATCGTGGCATGAACCTGTCGCGGGTGCTGGAACTGGTTGCTGCGTTTCGCCGCGATGACCAGAATACGCCCGTGGTACTCATGGGCTATGCCAATCCGATCGAACGCATGGGACTGGGGCAGTTCGCCGCCCGAGCGGCCGAAGCCGGTGTCGATGGTGTCCTGACGGTAGACTATACGCCAGAGGAAAGCGCTGATTACACTGCCGCGCTGGCCCGGCATGGCATAGCGCCGATTTTTCTGCTGGCACCCACTTCTTCCGAACAGCGTATCCGCCAGGTGGCTGCCCTGGCACGTGGCTATGTGTACTATGTATCGCTCAAGGGCGTCACTGGCGCAGGCCATCTGGATATCGACGACGTCGAGCGCCGGCTGACTGCCATCCGCGAGCATGTCACGATCCCGGTCGGGGTTGGCTTTGGTATCCGCGATGCAGCCAGTGCTGCCCGCATCGGCGGTGTGGCCGATGCGGTGGTGATCGGCAGCAAACTGATCGAAACCATCGAGCAGGCCGTAGCGGATGCCGCGCCCCAGGCAGTGGCCGACAAGGCTGCCGAGGCCGCAGGGGCATGGCTCAAGACCGTGCGCGACGCGCTCTGAACAGATTGACAACAGGAATCGCAACATGAGTTGGCTAGACAAGATTTTGCCTCCGCGCATTCACAAGAACGAAGGGGCCGGCAAGCGTGTGCCCGAAGGCCTGTGGGTCAAGTGTCCGTCGTGCGAGGCCGTGCTGTACAACGAGGATCTTTCGGCAAACATGCGTGTCTGCCCGAAATGTGATCATCACATGCGCATCGGCTCCCGTGCCCGCATCGATACCTTGCTGGATCGTGAAGGGCGTACCGAGATCGGCCAGAATACCCGTGCAGTCGACAGCCTCAAGTTCAAGGACAGCCGCAAGTATCCCGAGCGCTTGCAAGAAGCCATGAAGCAGACGGGTGAAACCGACGCGCTGGTGGTGGTGCAGGGTGCCATTGTCACGCAGCCGGTCGTGTTGGCCTGCTTCGAGTTCGAGTTCATGGGGGGGTCGATGGGCTCCGTCGTCGGTGAACGCTTTGCACGTGGCGTGCAGGCAGCCATCGATGGCCGCATGCCATTCATCTGTGTGGCGGCTTCGGGCGGTGCACGCATGCAGGAAAGCCTGCAGTCGCTGATGCAGATGGCCAAGACCAATGCCATGCTGACACGCCTTGCCGAAAAAGGGCTGCCATTCATCAGTGTGCTGACCGATCCGACCATGGGTGGCGTGTCTGCCAGCTTTGCCTTCATGGGCGATGTGGTCGTGGCTGAACCCAAGGCACTGATTGGTTTTGCCGGACCGCGCGTGATCGAGCAGACCGTGCGTGAAAAACTGCCCGAAGGTTTCCAGCGTGCCGAGTTCCTGCTCGACAAAGGGGCCATCGACATGATCGTGGATCGGCGCAAGCTGCGCGATGAACTGGCACACCTGCTGGCCTTGTTGATGCGACAGCCGGAAGGCGTCGTTTCCCAGTAAGGCGCTGCCAGCCTGGGGGCAGTGTCGGGCGGACTGTTATGCAGGGGCCGCCTTTCTGGATTCAGACTCGTCTCAGGGGGCCGTTTTGCCCCTGCGAGAGCGATACTGCTCTATCCATCCCGCAGACTGGGCGATGCCCCCAAATGGAAAGAAATGCAGATTCACCTTTCCATGCGCTTCTGTCAGACCGGCGGCCAGGCGATCCACAAAAAGATCTGGCCCTGCCGTTCCGAGCAGCTTACCCATTGAAAATCCGTACTTGGACCATATCGATGTGCATGCACTGACGCCGCACAATGCGGCATAACGCATCAGCACTGCGATGCCTGCCGGGCCAGGTACGCCGATCCGCACAGGATGATCAAGGCCACGCTCGCGCAATGCTTTCAACCATGTCAAAACGCTGTCGGCATCAAATGAAAACTGGGTGACGATCAGCGGTGTCATGCCACGCATGGCAATGCTGTGGCACTTCTTTTCGAGCGCATCCCAGCGATGGGCGGGGTCCATGACCGGATGGCCTTCAGGATGACCGCTGACCCCTATGACTTTGATGCCGGAGCGCTCGAAGATGCCAGTTTCGATCAGTGACAAGCTATCTGGAAACGGCCCCATCGGGCTTGGGGGATCACCCGCAACGATCAGGCAATGTTCGACACCTGCTTCGATGGTTGCGCGCTTGATAAATAAATCAAGCTCTGTCAACGAGGTCACCCGGCGTGCCGAAAGATGTGGCATGGCGTCAAAACCGAGTTTGTGTACGGCCCGTGCAGCGGCCAGCCGTGTGTCATTGTCCTGACCTGGCAGGTAGGGAATGGAGACGATGGATGCCGGTGCTATCCGGGGCGCTGCTGCGGTCAGGGCCGGCATGTCCTTCGCGTTGACCTCTAGCGAATAGGCATCAGTCATATCGATGGCGGCGCTGGGTGTATCGGGATGAGTCAAGGGATCTGCCGTATCTGGCGAATATTGGCAAAATTCTGTTGTGATGAAATGAAAAACCGCCCCGACAAGAATATATCGGGGCGGTTTTTTCAGGCCATCAGACCCGGACTGTTTCAGCGTTGGGTTTCAACCTGAACCAGCGGTGCCGCATCGACCTTGGGGGACGGCGGAATGATACGACCCAGGCGGGCCTTGGCGGGCTGGCTGGCAATCTGGGCCTGCACGGCCGACAGGCGTTCTGGCTGGGTCTCGACCCATTGCAGGCCTGCAGCCTGGACCACAGCGGTCAGGCTCTCGCTGGCAACGTGTCGAACCGATACGGGTACGACGATCGTATCCGCAGGTTCGGGCTGTGCCGGTACAGCGGCCTCGACCTGGACTGCAGGGGCGGCTGGAACGATGACTTCTGCCTGAGTCGGGGTGGCGCTGTCGGTTGCGGGGACCGATACTTCTGTCTGTGCGACAGCCACGTCCGTGACTTCGGCGGTATCGGCAACAACCGGTTCAGGCGTCACTGTAGAGACTGCAGGTACCTGTTCGGCCACTGCCTGCACCGCAGGTTGTTCGGCAATCTCGGTCGCCACCTCGGTGATGATCGCCTGCACTTCGGCTTGCGGTTCTGCCGTGATGACAGTGGTTGGTGCCTGTGCTGCCTGAGTCTCGACTTCGACGGTCGCAGATTCGGTCTGCGCGCTGACAACGGTGTCTGCCACGACGACAGTGCTATCGGCAACAACGGTTGCCTGAACGACCGGGGCATCGTCGTTATCGCCAGCCTCTTCACCTTGCAGGCTTTCGCTGCCATTCTCATCCGTACCACGACGGCTGCGACGGCCGCGACGGCGGCGGCGCTTGCGCTCGGTATCAGGGGTGCCTTCGGCGTCTTCGCCAGCCTGGATGGCCAGATCGGCGTTGTCGTCTTCTGCCTGATGGTCGGCGCTATCGACGGCCGGGGTCAGCTCTGCCAGCGGTGTTGCCGGTGCATTGCCTTCCTGATCGATCACATCGATGTCGTTGCCATTGGCTTCTACACCGTTCTGCTCATCACGGCCGCCACGGCTGCGGCTGTTGCGGCGACGGCCACGACCGGCACGCTGCTCCTGCTGCGCTGTGTCCTCTGCGGCTGCAGAGGCGACGGCGGCGACGGGTAGCGAAGCGGCTTCTGCAGCACGGGCATTGTCTGTCGCCTGGGGTGCGGATTGCTTGCGTTCGCCTTCGTTGCGACGGCCTCCACGCGTGTTGCGCGTACCTTCTTCGGCACGGGCTTCGTCACCATTGCGACGTTCGCCGCGACGCTGCTTGTTGCGGCCTTCACCACCTGCGCCGGCCTGACGGTCACGCTGGCGCGACGGGTCGCCACGCTTGCGGCCTTGCTGGCGCTCGCGATTGCCGTTTTCGCCGGTGGCCGTGTTGCTCTTGGCAGCGGTTGCATCTTCGGAAACGCCCAGACCGAACAGGCGCTTGATGAATCCGATCAGACCGCCACCGGATGGGGTGGCAGCGGCTGTCTGGCGCTCGTTCGTGGCAGGCTTTCTGGCCGGCGAAGGCGAGGATACCGGTGCCGGCTGGGCCGGGGTGATCCCCTTGACCAGCGCTTCGGGACGGTTCTGTGCCTCCTTGGCGGCAGCCGTCCAGCCCGGCTCGTTTTCTTCCGGAGCCTGTACCAGCTGGAAGCTGGACTTGGGATCCTCCAGACGCGGGTCGTCGTGACGCAACCGCTCGATATGGTGGTGCGGCGTTTCGAGGTGACGATTGGGGATCAGCAGCAGGCTGACCTTGAGTCGGGCTTCGATTTTGGCGATGTCAGCACGCTTTTCGTTGAGCAGGAAGGCTGCAACGTCAACAGGCACCTGGGCGTGTACGGCGGCGGTGTTTTCCTTCATGGCCTCTTCCTGCAGCAGGCGCAGGATGTGCAGGGCGGAGGATTCGGTGTCGCGGATCACGCCGGTGCCGTTGCAGCGTGGGCAGGAAATGTGCGAGCCCTCGTTGAGTGCCGGTCGCAGTCGCTGGCGTGACAGTTCCATCAGGCCAAAGCGCGAGATCTTGCCGATCTGCACGCGGGCACGATCGAGGTGCAGCGCTTCGCGCAGGCGCTGTTCGACGGCGCGCTGGTTCTTGCTGTCCTCCATGTCGATGAAGTCGATCACGATCAGGCCACCGAGGTCGCGCAGGCGCAACTGGCGGGCCACTTCATCGGCGGCTTCGAGGTTGGTGCGCAGCGCGGTTTCCTCGATATCGGCACCTCGCGTGGAGCGGGCCGAGTTGACGTCGACGGCCACCAGTGCCTCGGTGTGGTCGATCACGATGGCACCGCCTGAGGGCAACTGTACCGTGCGCGAGTAGGCGGTTTCGATCTGGTGTTCGATCTGGAAACGCGAGAAGAGGGGGATGTCTTCGCGATAGCGCTTGACGCGCTGCACGTTGTCCGGCATCACCACGCTCATGAAGGCGGTGGCCTGGTCGGCGATATCGTCGGTATCGACCAGGATCTCACCGATTTCGGGCGAGAAGTAGTCGCGTATGGCGCGAATGACCAGGCTCGACTCAAGATAGATCAGGACCGGGGCGGGGTTGTCGCGGGCGGCACCGTCGATCGCTTCCCAGAGTTGCTGCAGGTAGGACAGATCCCATTGCAGTTCTTCGGCATTGCGGCCGATGCCTGCGGTGCGGGCAATGATGCTCATGCCCTGCGGCACCTTGAGCTGGTCCATGGCCTCGCGCAGTTCCTGGCGCTCTTCACCTTCGACACGGCGCGAAACACCGCCGCCACGAGGATTGTTGGGCATCAGGACCAGATAGCGTCCCGCAAGCGAAATGAAGGTGGTCAGGGCCGCGCCCTTGTTGCCGCGCTCTTCCTTTTCGACCTGGACGATCAGTTCCTGGCCTTCGTACAGGGCGTCCTGGATACGGGCGGTGCGCACATCCACGCCTTCCTTGAAATAGGCGCGGGCGACTTCCTTGAAGGGCAGGAAACCATGGCGGTCTTCGCCGTAGTTGACGAAGCAGGCTTCGAGACCCGGTTCGATACGGGTGATGGAGCCTTTGTAGATGTTGCCTTTGCGCTGTTCGCGGCCGGCAGTCTCGATGTCGAGGTCTACCAGCTTTTGACCGTCGACAATGGCAACGCGCAGTTCTTCCTGGTGCGTTGCATTAAACAGCATGCGTTTCATGAATGGGTTTCTCCGTGGTCAACATGCGCCTGGATTTGGCGCCATGCATGCCTCGGACCATTCGGTACGGCTGAAAGAACGTGGAAACCAGGCCGGATGGGCCTGCGACTCAGCGAGCAGGCACGTCCTTCCCCGGAGGGCGTGGGGCGGTCAGCAGGTGGTTCATTGTCTATGTCTCAACAAGAATGTTTTCTGTGGCCGACAGACGCAAAGGGTAGCGAGGTGCGTCTGTTGCAGGTCAAGTAATGTTTCCTCGAAATTCCAAGCCGATCACAGTGATACAAAACGGGCGATGCGGTCGCCAAACGGGGTGACACGCTTCGGCAGTCCAGGATTGCACTGAGTACCGGATGGCCCAGGGGTTGAGGAGCAGGCGGAACCCTTGAGGGTACAATAGCGGCCAGCACGTTTGACGGAAATAGTGCAGTCTGCGGAGGCGGCGTCATATTGCCGCGAGCGGAGGTGCTCTGTCTCTACGTCGAACGGGTTCACTCAGCCCTTTAAGGCTGTCCCGATTATAGCTTCTTTTCTTCATGTGCAAAGATAATCACGCGAGCACGGTCCGAATGGTGGAAATCGATGCCGGCCACGAGGGCCAGCGCCTCGATAATTTCCTGGTGCGGCTGTGCAAGGGCGTTCCCAAAAGCCATATATACAAGGCGATCCGCAGTGGTCAGGTGCGTATCGATGGGCGTCGCTGCCAGGCCGAGAGCCGCTTGGCCGAAGGGCAGACTGTGCGGATCCCCCCGATGCGCATGGCCGACCGCGCGCCGGAAGAGTGGGTGCCGGGGGCCGAGTTCCCGGTGGTCTACGAGGACGAGCACATGCTGGTGATCGACAAGCCTGCCGGCGTGGCGGTGCATGGCGGCAGTGGTGTGTCGTTCGGCGTGATCGAACAATTGCGCGCGGCGCGGCCCCAGCAAAAATTCCTGGAACTGGCGCATCGGCTTGATCGCGATACCTCAGGTCTGCTGATCCTCGGCAAGCGCCGTGCCGCGCTGCTGGCGCTGCATGCCATGATGCGCGAAGGGCGGGGCCGCAAGCATTACTATGCCCTGGTCGAGGGCGACTGGCGCAATGACCGGCAGCATATCCGCCTGCCGCTGCTCAAGTGGACGACCCGAAGCGGCGAGCGGCGGGTCAAGGTCGATGAAGACGGTGTACAGGCGCATACGATCGTCACAAAAGTGCAGCGCTTCGGCGAGTACAGTCTGGTCGATGCCGAACTGCGCACAGGCCGCACTCACCAGATACGGGTACATCTGGCCAGCAGCGGTTTTCCGCTGGTGGGGGATGACAAGTATGGGCGTGACGAGACGCGTGCGCTGTTTGCAGCGCAGGGTTTCGGCAGGATGTTCCTGCATGCGCGCCTGCTCGAGATACCGCATCCCGTCAGTGGCGAGCCGCTGACGCTGGAAGCACCACTGCCGTCGGCCTGCACCGAACTGCTGGCACGGCTGGCGCAGCAACAGGGAGAGATTGCATGACCCATACGCTGGCGGATGATGGCCGCCGTTACTCGCTGATCATTTTCGACTGGGACGGCACGCTGATGGATTCCACCCACAGCATCGTCTCTTCAATCCAGAAGGCCTGCGCCGATCTGGATCTGCCGATTCCGTCCGACGCCATCGCCAGCTGGGTGATCGGCCTGTCGCTGGACCAGGCCTTGCAGCGCGTGGTGCCGGAGCTGTCGCAGGATATGCTGCCGCGCTTCATCGAGCGCTATCGGGTGCATTATCTATTGCGTGACCATGAGCTTAAGCTGTTCGAGGGCGTGCATGGCTTGCTGGGTACCCTGAGCGGTGCCGGCGTGCAGACTGCAGTGGCGACCGGCAAGAGCCGTCTTGGCCTGAGCCGCGCCCTGGCGGCTACCGGGCTGGAGGGTCACTTTGCCGCAACCCGCTGTGCCGATGAGACGCACAGCAAGCCGAACCCGGCCATGCTGTTCGAGTTGATGGACGAGTTGATGGTGCCGCCCGAACAGGTTCTGATGATCGGGGACACGACCCACGATCTGAACATGGCCGCCAATGCCGGCGTGCACGGGCTGGGCGTGACCTATGGCGCACATCCACCAGATGAGTTGAAACGTGCGGCACATGTCGGCCTGGTCAATGACGTGGCTGAATTGCGCGGCTGGCTGCGCCCGAGGCTGCATGAAAACCGTCATTCTTGATGGTGTGATCCACAGGACGCCGGCAGATGTGTACGACCATCTGGCCAAGGTGTTCGATTTCGGTCCCTATTTTGGCCGCAATCCCGATGCGCTGTACGATTTCCTGGTGCCGCTGGCACCTGAAGAAATGCCGGTACGGCTGATCTGGCGCAACAGCGGTATGTTCCGGCAGCGGTTTGGCGAAGTCTTTGCTCAGTTGCAGCAGGTATTCGACCATGTCCGGCGCTATTACAAGTGTGATGATGATTGCTTCACCTGGAATGCGGAAAGCTGAATGCAAAAGGAAAACCGAATGAAAGAAGTCGATCCGGCGATCCGCGCTGCGCACAAGCACTCTTCACGGCATAGGGAAGAACTGCTCAATAGCGAGTCCTGTGGCTGTTTTCATTGCTGCAAGGTATTTCCGCCATCGGCGATCGTGGAATGGACCGATGGCGATACCTGTGCCTTTTGTCCGGAATGCGGGATCGATTCCGTGATCGGATCTGCCTCGGGCTATCCGATAGACGCCGCATTTCTGCGGCGGATGCATGACTATTGGTTTTCCTGAAATCAGTGCGAGAGCTGACGTATGGCCGGCCTGTATGACAAAGACGGCTGTGCGTGTCCGGCCGTATCGCCAAGGTTGAACACACTGACCAATTGCACCAGTGTGCCAGCCTGATCGTTCAGACTCGCCGCTGCGGCAGCGGATTCCTCCACCAGTGCGGCGTTTTGCTGAGTGACCTGATCCAGTTGGTTGACGGCATCGCCGACCTGGGAGATCCCTTGTACCTGTTCCTGGGCCGCCGTGCCGATTTCGCCGATCAGTTCTGCCACCTTGCGTACACCATCCACCATCTCGGCCATCGTGGTGCCGGCTGCGCTGACAAGCGCTGATCCTTTGCTGACTTCGTCGACGCTGGTGCCGATCAGGTGCTTGATTTCCTTGGCTGCCTGTGCGCTGCGCTGGGCCAGGCCCCGCACTTCGCTGGCGACCACGGCAAAGCCGCGTCCCTGTTCACCGGCGCGTGCCGCTTCTACCGCTGCATTCAATGCCAGGATGTTGGTCTGGAAGGCGATGGAGTCAATGACGCCCACGATGTCTTCCACTTTGCGGGAACTGGTCTTGATCGACTCCATGGTGCTGACGACATTTTCCATGGCTGTGCCGCCTTGCGCTGCCGTTTCGTGGACAGAGCGTGCCAGCGTCGAGGCTGACTGTACTGAATCCAGATTCTGTCGCACGGTGGCATTCATTTCTTCCATCGAGGCAGCCGTCTGCTCCAGGCTGGATGCCTGTTCTTCGGTACGCTGGCTCAGATCGGCATTGCCACTGGCGATTTGCGACGAGCCGGTGGCAATCGATTCGCTGGCATGGCGTACTTGACGAACCAGTTCGGCCAGCCTGGCACGCATGGCTTCCATGTTGGCCAGAACACTGCTGGTGTCCGTGGACTGCAACTGTACCCGGACGGCCAGGTTGCCCTTGGCTACTTCCTGGGCAATCTCGGCAGCATAGGTCGGCTCACCACCCAACTGGCGCGTAATGGTGCGCACCAGCCAGAAGCCCAGGGCGCAACTGACGCCTGCACACAGAATGATGAGCGAGGTCAGCAGCCAGAAGGTGCGTTCCACAGCTTGCGCGGATTGTTCAATATTCTGGCGAGCCAGTTCTTCCTGCCGCTTGGCGGCATCCATCAGGATGGTTCGTACGGCAACATGCAGGCGGGCCGAGTCTTTATGCAAGACTTCCATCGCGGTCGGATCCGCCTGGTCAGCCATTTTCTGCACCACAGAGACGGCTTGCTGGTACTGTGTCCAGGTGTCGGCCAGTTTGGTGCCCATATCGTGCAGTTGGGTATCGTCTTTATTGGCCAGCAGGATGTCCCGGGCTTCAAAGATGGTTTTTTCTGACTCGGCGTTGAGCTTGAGTTCGGAGGCACGCGCCTGGGGATCCGTTTGCCAGATGTAGACATACATGCGTCGGAAATGGGTTGCGCCCTGGCGGGCAGCATCCATCAGGACGCGCACGGGGGTGACGGTGTCGGTGTACATGACGCGCTGCTGGGCGCTGACATGCCATAGTTGCTGCATGGCCAGAATGCCGATGAGCACCAGCGTGGCAATGAAAAATATGATCAGCGCACTGAGTTTGTTCTTGAGGGTCCACGTTGGCTGCGAGGGCATGACGGCGTAATTCCTGATGAGTGTGGTGTGCTTTCTATGCGTATTCAGTGCACATCGCCTGGGCAAGGCGTTGCGGATCGGAGTGTATGCGCAGACCTGCCGCGTCATGGTCACATTTTGACAACAACGTGTGAAAAATAGAGATAAAGGGACTCTGCTGCCACGGCGAATGCGTGGCGACGGGATGCGATGACGCCTGGTGCCACTACCAGCGGTGCCTGCCCCATTTCATCCGGCCGTTTTCGACAGTGCGTCCGCCGCAGCTGGGATAGCCTGGCGGCACAATCGCCACATTGCGCATGCTCGGCCGGATGTCGAAGCGTGCCAGGATACTGGCTTGCTTCTGGTGGTCTGGATTCAGGTCGGGCAAGGCGTAATGGATCAGTTCGCCCATGGACTGTGCGATCCATTGCTCGACAGACTGATCCTGGGAAAGCGGGGTGAGGAAACTGCTGCTTTCTGCCATTTTCTGCAGGTCAGCGTAGTGGCGGATATTCCACTGGCAAAACTCCAGAGTACGGTCTGAAAAATAAAGATTGTCCAGATATGCCTTGTCTGCCTGTTCAAGTGTCTGGGCTTCATCCTCGGTGATCTGATCGTACAGGAAGCGTACGGCCAGTGCTTCGAGCCGATGCAGAACAAGGGCAGGGTGTTCGCCGCTGCCACCGCCCAGCACAAGATTGCCAGGCGTGGCGCTGAAGTCATAACCGCCCCAGCCCTCTCCATGAATGACTTCCAGTGGCCGATAGATGGGCAGGTAGCCCAGTTGACCAATGTATTCATGATCAAAGGAATCGATGTAGCTCATGCTGTTGCCGGCAGGTTCGATATCAGGCCAGAAAGAGGAACAGTGTGGGCTGCTTGTCCAGATCGGGTGCAGGTGACTGCTTCCAGTCACTGATGGTGCGCGTCTGGATGGATTCGTCGGGCGTGGTGACCGAGCGTGCCACACACAGTCGGGTGCTGCCTTTGAGTGTGTCGAGCAGCGTCTTGAAGAAGGCCGTATTGCGGTAAGGCGTTTCGATCATGATCTGCGTCTGTTGCTGGCGGGCTGATGCCTGTTCCCATTGCCTGAGCTGGGCTGCGCGTTCGGTGGGTGCCACCGGCGCATAGCCGTGGAAAGCGAACCGCTGTCCATCCAGGCCACTGGCCATCAGCGCCAGCAGAATGGACGACGGCCCGGTCCAGGGGCAGACGCGTATGCCGAGCGTGTGGGCGATGCGCACTACTTGCGCCCCGGGATCGGCCACGGCCGGGCAACCGGCCTCGGACACCAGGCCAATCTCACCGCCGTCACGCGCGCGCTGCAGCCAGCGGTGCATGTCTGCTTCGCTGGCCTTGCGGTCCAGCACATGGATGGTGATTTCCTGCAGGGGCGTATCGGTGCCGATGGCTTTGAGGAAGGCGCGTGCCGTCTTGGCGTTTTCCGCGATGTAGCAGTCGAGCCGCGCGGCCAGGGTACGCACATCTTCTGGCAACCATAGTGATGACGGGACGCCCTCGCCCAGGGAAACGGGGATGAGGTGCAGATGTCCCTGCTGGCGGGCGGTGTTTGCCGTGCTGTTGCTGACCGTACTCATGCGGGGACGCTCTCTTGTTCGGAGGAGGCGATCGATGATCCAGACCGGGGAGCAGGCTGGCCAGGCTTGAGCGGATCCAGACCGAAGCTGCGCAGCATGCGTGACAGTTCGATCAGCGGCAGGCCGATGATCGCAGTCGGATCGCTGCTGTCCATCGCTTCCATCAGGCTGATGCCCAGGCTTTCGGCCTTGGCGCTGCCAGCCGTGTCATAGGGGCGGTCGATGCTCAGATAGTGCTCGATGCTCGCATCGTCGAGCGTGCGGAAGCGGCAGGTTGTCAGAATGTCAGCCGATTCGGTGCGGCTGCCATCGGTGAGCGCCAGGGCGCTGTGAAATACGACAGTCTGGCCGGACAGGCGGCGCAACTGGGCAACGGCCTGCGCATGGCCGCCGGGCTTGCCGATGGGGGCTGTGCCCAGCGTGGCAACCTGGTCCGAACCGATGACCAGCGCGCCAGGGTGGCGGGCCGCGACGGCCTGCGCCTTGGCGACGGCCAGACGCAGTGCCAGCTCGGCAGGCGCTTCGCCAGACGCGGGGGTTTCATCGACATCCGGGGACACGACGGTAAAGGGCAGGCGCAGGCGCTCAAGCAGTTCACGACGGTAGGGAGAACTGGAGGCCAGGATGAGGGTGGTCATAGCGTTATGGCAGAGGCGGAGAACCGCCTGGAGCAAAAGGCATAGTGTATAGGCGAGAGGGATGGCTGATCAATTTCAAGAACAGTCATCGGATCTATTGCAAGTGGCTTTATCAGCGTACTGTTTTTTGCTGCAGGACGATGCAGATGAGGAAGTCGACGCCTGGTGTCGGTGTTGTTCTTTATTGCGGACTCACAGCGTATTTAAAAATCAAATCATATAGTTTTTATTAAGTGATTTTAAAAAGAAGGCCATTGACAATCTTTCGTTTTTAAGTAAAAATTGTTAACAATGCGAATCATTTGTGTTGTTAATTGTGGTATAGATTGATTTCATGAGTGAAAGGATTTGGAAGTGAAATATATTTTTCTATTTTCATTGTGCATGATTGTCGGTTCGAATAGCTTCGCTGAAGAAGTGGGGGAGGAACCTGATGGCGCTCTGAATTGCAGCGTGCCAAACCCGGATGGCATAGCTTTTGTATCTCTGGGGACTACGGTTTTCAGAATTCCTCGAGAAAATGTTAACTCTCACTCAAATTGGCCAAGTAGAGCATTAGTTTTGCCTGATGCGCCAGATCCGTCTCAGCCTGCAGGTTGTTATAAAAACCCAAGAGCAAGTCAAATGTTGTTTGGTTTTAATAAAAAAATTGATGATTTTGAAATTGAACAATATAGTTTGATAAATTCAGCTGTGGATTATTTTGGGTCTACATATGAAGATTTATATAAAAAATTTTGCCAGGATTTTAGTGGGAGACGTTATCTGAAAAATGGATTGATCGGGTGTTTTTCAGACAGAAATGCAGAGGCTTCCTCTGGTCTCGATGAAATTGGTTTGTATAGAGTTGATCCAAGTATATATTCAACTCCATTCGGTCAGGATTTCATTGTTAACTGTATTCCTAGCGCTTCAAGAAGAGGGATTTATTGTAGTGTTTCATACAAGTTATATTCAACCGTGAATATTTTATATAGATTTTTTACGCACAAAATTTCTCTGGAAAATATCATTGAATATGATGGGATGTTGAGAAATAATTTTTCGGAAATTGTTGTTTCGAATTATGAGTGGGGGAGTGGTGATGGTATTTAAGGCGACAAGTGTGGCCGTAGTCACCCCTGTTCTGATGCTTTTCTGACGTCCAAGGAGTCGTTTGGCCTGCTGCTGTCGTCTCGCTGAAGGGCCAATCCCTCCAGGGTTGCAGTCACAGTGATAGGCTTCGGAACCATAAATGTCAGCCACATGCCGGTATCCCGGCCAAAGCCGCTCAGGATGATGTCATTGTCGGATGTGAGTTCGTATATGGTTTCAAGGGTGTCATGTGTCTCATTGCGCAGCCATTGCTTCTTGATGTTTCTGTGCGTTCGTAAGAGATGGGCGAGATGGGCATGATCGCCCCCTACGCCTTCCTGCATACAGCCATTCTATCCATGTGATCCAGGGCTAAGAGGGGGCCTGCCGGTTGGCGATTTGCCCAGCACGGTTTTCAGGGTAAACGCGCCTGTGCCAGCATGGAAAATCAACCTGCCTTGCCCGTACAATCATCCGGTCGGCGGATGACGGCATCCGCCCAGCCGGATACATAAAAACAAATGCGACTGCTCAAGGATTTTTCGGGATCGGCCCTGGTGGCAGGTTTTGTGACGGTGCTGGTGGGCTATACCAGCTCCGTGGTGGTGGTATTCCAGGCGGCCCGTGCCAGCGGTGCGGGGCCGGCCGAAGTGGCATCGTGGATGTGGGCGCTGGGCATCGGTTCGGCGCTGACCTGCATTGGCCTGTCGTTGCGCTATCGCCAGCCGGTGGTCACGGCCTGGTCCACGCCCGGGGCAGCTTTGCTGGCGACCAGCGCGGCTGGCCTGACGATGCCGGAGGCCACCGGCGTTTTCATCATGACGGCTGTGTTGACATTGCTGGTCGGTATCACGGGCTGGTTCGAACGCTTGCTGGCGCGTATTTCGTCGGCGCTGGCGGCGGCCATGCTGGCGGGCATTCTGCTGCGGTTCAGCATCAAGGGTTTCCTGGCACTGGAAAGCCAGTTCGTGCTGGTGCTGTCGATGTTCGCGATCTATCTGGCAGGACGGCGCTGGTGGCCACGCTATGCCGTGCCGGGTGTGTTGGCTCTGGGCATGGGCATGGCGGGGGCACAGGGATTGTTGCATTTCGAAGGCGTGACATTCGCGCTGACCACACCCGTGCTGACGGTACCGGAATTCAGCCTGGGCAACCTGATCGGCCTGGCCGTGCCGCTGTTCATCGTCAACATGGCGTCGCAATATGTACCGGGCATCGTCACCATCCGGGCGTCGGGCTACCCTGCGCCGGTGTCGCAACTGGTGACCTGGACGGCATTGACCACACTGGTACTGGCACCGTTCGGGGGCTTTGCCATTGTGCTGGCTGCCATCACGGCGGCGCTGTGCATGGGGCCGGACGCGCATGCGTCGCCGGCGCGTCGCTATGTGGCGGCGGTTGCGGCAGGGGGATTCTATCTGGTGATGGGGCTGTATGGTGGCACGGTGGGCAGTCTGCTGGCTGCCTTTCCTGAGGAACTGGTACTGGCGCTGGCCGGTCTGGCGTTGCTCAATACCATCGGCAGCGGTCTGGCGACTGCGATGACGGATGCCCGCCAGCGAGAGGCGGCGCTGGTGACGTTCATCCTGACGGCTTCGGGGATTTCGCTGTTCGGTATCGGTTCGGCCTTCTGGGGCATTACGGCAGGTGTGATAACGCTGCTGGTGCTGGATGCCGGCCGCAGACAGGAGGCGAAATGAGGTCGCCCCGTACCTGGCGGCTACTGGTCAGTGCCGCGCTGGCCGTGCTGGCATGGTGGTCGCTGCAGTCTCAAAATGTGCCTGCCGTAGAAAACCAGACTACGCGGCGCGAAGGCCATATTCCGGCAGCGGATACCTATATGCTGCATGGCGAAATCGTGAATGTCGCGGATGGCGATACCGTAACATTGCGTGCGGGTACGGCGCGACACCGTGTCCGTCTGGCCAGTATCGATGCGCCCGAGACCGGCAGCGATGGTCGTCCGGGCCAGCCGTATGGCCGGGCGGCGGCGGATGCGCTGCGCAGTCTGGTGCAGGGGCGCACGCTGGACCTGAGGTGTTACGAGACTGACCAATATGGTCGCGACGTATGCGATCTGCTGGAGGAAAATGCGGGTCGGCAGACCTACAACGCCCGCATGGTCGAAGCGGGCTGGGCCTGGGCTAACATGCAGGGCCGGGGACGTCACCTGCGCGATGACAGCCTGCGCACGGTCGAGCGCCAGGCACGACAGGCGCGACGCGGCCTGTGGGCCGATGCTGACCCCGTGCCGCCCTGGCAGTGGCGCTATGACTGCTGGCAACAGCAGCGTTGCGGTTCGCGTTGAAACAGGACACAGCATGTGCTCAGGAGAGAGTCGGCCTATGTGCCAGCAACCCTATCTTCAGACCGGAACGGTGCGATCGGTCGCAAGGCGCTCAGGTCGTTTTGGCTTGCTGCGCTGCTGTGTCGGACTGATGGCAGTGCTGGCGCTGTCGGCCTGCCAGCCTCGACAGGCCATCAACAGCCCCTATGCGGAAGGCGCAGAGGCGGAAAATACCTTCTACACGGCATTTGCCTCGCGCTCGCCCAAGTACCTGGATCCGGCCAGCTCCTATTCGGGTGATGAAACACCATATACCTACAATATCTACGAAGCACCGTTCGCCTACCATTATCTCAAGCGGCCCTATGAACTGATACCGCGTACGGCACAGGCGCTGGTCGAGCCGCAATACCTGGATGCCGAAGGGCAGCCGTTGCCGGCCGATGCGCCGGGCGAATCGGTGGTTGAAAGCGTCTACGATATCCGCATCAAGCCGGGTATCCTGTTCCAGCCGCATCCGGCCTTTGCCCGCACGGCAGATGGGGGGTACGCCTACTGGCCCTTGCCGCCCGACGGGCTGGTTGGGCGGTATCAGATTCCGGATTTTCCCGAGACCGGTACGCGTGAACTGACGGCAGAGGACTATGTCTATGCCATCCGCCGCCTGGCCAGCCCGCGCACGGTGTCGCCGGTGTTTACGACCATGGCGGATTACATTGTCGGCATGCGCGAGTATGGCGAGCAGCTCAAGGCGGCCGATCAGGCACTGCGCAAGGATGTGCCGCCCGGCACGCGTGACCTGCCCTGGCTGGATTTGCGCCAGTATGCGTTCGAGGGCGTTCAGGCGCTGGATGCGCATACCCTGCGAATCCGCATCAAGGGCAAATATCCGCAGTTCAAGTATTGGCTGGCCATGAGCTTCTTCGCACCGATGGCGTGGGAGGCCGACCGTTTCTACCAGCAGCCGGGCATGGCCGAGCACAATCTGTCGCTCAATACCTGGCCGGTCGGCACGGGCCCCTACATGATGGCCGAGTCGCGCCAGAACCAGCGCCATGTCATGGTGCGCAATCCCAACTATCGCGGCGAGCCTTACCCCTGCGAAGGTGAGCCGGGGGATGCCGAGGCGGGTTTGCTGCGTGATTGTGGACAGCCCACTCCTTTCATCGACCGGCTGGTCTTCAGCATCGAGAAGGAAGGCATTCCGTTGATGGGCAAGTTCATGCAGGGCTATTACGATGTCCCGCAGGCCGAGCGTGGCGAGTATGGCATTGCCATGCTGGTGGCGGCCGAGGATGATGCCGACAAGGCACGGCGCTATCGCGAGCACGCCATCCAGTTGCCGACCACGGTCGAGACGTCGATCTGGTATATGGGATTCAACTGGCTGGATCCGGTGGTGGGGCAGGGCGATACGCCCGAACGCCAGTTGCGCAATCGCAAGTTGCGGCAGGCCATCAGCATTGCCTTTGACTGGGAAGAATACATCGCGATTTTCGAGAATGGCCAAGGCATGGTTGCATGCAGTCCGGTGCCACCCGGTGTGCTGGGGTTCGAGCCGTTCGAGGATGGCTGCGACCCCGTGGTCTATGACCGGGTCGATGGCCGTGTGCAGCGGCGCAGTATCGAGGCGGCTCGCCAGTTGATGGTAGAGGCCGGCTATCCGGGCGGGCGTGATGCCGAGACCGGGGCACCGCTGGTGCTGCATTACGATGCGATGGGCGGCATGACCGGTGCCAGTCCGGTGTTCGACTGGATGCGCCGCAGGATGGCCTTGCTCGGTATCCAGTTCGATATCCGTGCCACGGATTACAGTCGCTTTCAGGACAAGATGCGGCGTGGCGCGGCACAGATGTTTCTGTGGGGCTGGAATGCCGACTATCCCGATGCCGAAAATTTCCTGTTTCTGCTCTACGGACCCAATGCCAAGGTCGGCAGCGGTGGCGAGAACGCGGCCAACTACAGCAATCCCGAATATGACGCCATGTTCGAGCAACTGCGCTTCCTGGATGATGGCCCTGAAAAGGAAGCGCTGATCCATCGCATGAGTGCGCTGGTACAGCGCGATGCCCCCTGGATGTTCGGCTATTTCCCCAAATCGGCGGGTGCCTATCAGCAATGGGTCAGCAATGCCAAGCCGACGCAGATGGTACGCAATACCCTGCAGTACTATCGTGTCGATCCGAGCTTGCGCACCGAGCGCATTGCCGCCTGGAACCCGCCCGTATTCTGGCCGCTGTGGCTGCTGCTGGCCGGTGTCCTGTTGCTGGTCTGGCCTGCCTGGCGCATCATCCGCAGGCGTGAGCGGGCCACGGCACATGTGGCAGCTGACGGAGAACGCCGATGAGTACCTACATTCTTCGCCGTCTGTTGTACGGCGTCCTGATCCTGGTGGGCGTCAACCTGTTCACTTTCATCCTGTTCTTCGCGGTCAACACGCCTGATGATATGGCCCGTCTTTCCATTGGCGGGCAGCGCGTCAGCCAGGAGGCCATCGAGCAGTGGAAAGTCGAGCATGGCTATGACAAGCCGCTGTTCTACAACAGCGAGGCTCCGGGCATGGACAGCCTGCGCCAGACGATTTTCTACGAACACTCGCTGCCATTGCTGACGCTCGATTTCGGCATGTCCGACAGTGGCAGGGATATCGGGCTGGAGATTCGCGAGCGGATCGGTCCGAGCCTGGCGCTGGCCTTGCCCAGCTTTTTCCTGGGCCTGCTGGCCAGCGTGGCGTTTGCGATGCTGCTGGTATATTTCAAGTCCACGGCGCTGGATTTCTGGGGGGTGGTGCTGTGCGTGATCCTGCTGTCGATCTCCAGCCTGTTCTATATCATTGCCGGGCAATGGTTGTTTGCCAAGGTGCTGCGACTGGTGCCGTATTCGGGCTTTGCCGATGGCGTGGGCATGCTGCGCTTTCTGGTCCTGCCGGTACTGGTGGCGATCATCTCGAGGCTGGGGCCTGAGGCGCGGTTCTACCGCACGCTGTTTCTCGAGGAAATGGGCAAGGATTATGTGCGCACGGCACGCGCCAAGGGCCTGAGCGAGAGCTGGGTGCTGTGGCGTCACGTACTGCGCAACGCTGCCTTGCCGATCCTGACGGGCACGGTGGCCGCCATTCCGTTGCTGTTCATGGGCAGCCTGATTTCCGAGTCTTTCTTCGGAATTCCAGGGCTGGGCAGCTATACCATCGACGCCATCAATGCGCAGGATTTTTCTATCGTGCGGGCCATGGTGTTCCTCGGTTCGATGCTCTATATCGTCGGCCTGATCCTGTCCGATATTTCGTACACGCTGGTCGATCCCCGCGTGCGTTTCAGTTGATACGGAGGGATACCGAGCCATGCCCAAGATCGTGATCCTCTGGACGGATGCAGCCTTTTTCCTGCTGGTACTGATGGCGCTGTTCTATGCCTGGCGGGCATCCCGCCACAGCGGCAGCCGCCAGAACTGGCGCAAGGTGCTGCAGGATCGCACCGCCATGTGCGCCGCCGTTGTGCTGGCGCTGTTCGTGCTGGTGGCGCTGCTCGATTCCATGCACTACCGGCCGCGCCTGCCGCCGGCACCGGGACAACCGGCCACGGCTGCGCCAGCCTATGCGCCGCAGGTCCGTTCGGTGCTGGATGCGCTGCTCGATACGACACTGCTGGCCAAATCCGAGAAAAGCTATTCGGTGCCGCTGGCCACGCACCTGTTCACCAAGGAAACCATGCTGGCTGTCGACGGTGCGGCCTATCGCGACTTTCCCCGGCTGATTTATGCCGGCGTCCATCTGGATGATCCCGAGGCCGACTGGCATGGCGACGTGACCGGGCGGTTGCTGAAAGGGGCATTGGCAGGCGTGGTCGCGGCCTTGCTGGCAGGTGCCGCCGTGGGCAGTCTGTTGGCTCGCCGACAGGGCTGGCAGTCGCTGCTGAGCGGGCGTAGCGCCGTACCCTGGCGTGCGATGTGGCTGACTTTTCTGGTGGTCTGCCTGGTGGTGGGCGTGCTGGCCAGTCTGGCGGGCGGTTATCACGTATTCGGGACTGATCGCACGGGCAACGATGTGCTCTGGCAGGCGCTCAAGAGCATCCGCACGGCCTTGGTGATCGGGACGCTGACGACGCTGGCCATGTTGCCGCCTGCATTGATATTCGGTATTTCGGCGGGTTATTTCAAAGGGTGGGTCGACGACCTGATCCAGTATATCTACACGACGCTGACCTCGATTCCCGGGGTCTTGCTGATCGCGGCCTGCGTGCTGATGATGCAGGTCTATATCGATACGCATCCCGAGATGTTCCCGACTTCGGCTGCCCGTGCCGATCTGCGTCTGTTTCTGCTGTGCCTGATCCTTGGGTTGACGGGCTGGGCAGGGCTGTGCCGCCTGTTGCGGGCCGAGGTGCTCAAGCTGCGTGAGCTGGAGTATATCCAGGCGGCACGGGCGTTCGGCGTATCGCATTTGCGGATCATGTTGCGTCATTTGCTGCCGAACGTGATGCATATCGTGCTGATTACCATGGTGCTGGAATTCTCCGGTCTGGTGCTGTACGAGGCCGTGCTTTCTTACCTGGGTATCGGTGTGGATCCCGGCATGAATTCCTTTGGTTCGATGATCGACATGGCACGATTGGAAATGTCACGCGATCCCATGGTTTGGTGGAACCTGACGACAGCATTTTTCTTCATGCTGGTACTGGTGCTGGCCGCCAACTTGTTCGCTGATGCCGTGCGCGAGGCTTTTGATCCGCATGGACGCCGATATCGGGTACGGCGTCGACTGTCGCGACATGTCGCAGGCAATCAGCCAGCCTTGTCTGGCACGGCCGGCGGGGAGAGAAACACATGAGTGCATCACACATGACGGCTCCTGCGGACGCACCAATCGAGACGCCAGTGGGTCAGGCCCAGGCAGCAGGTGTCGTGCTTGAGGTCAGTGACCTTGCGATCCGTATCGCGTCGGAAGACAGTAGCCGGGCGGCCGTCGAGGCACTGGCCTTGTGCATCCGACGCGGCGAGACCTTTGCGCTGGTGGGCGAATCCGGCTGCGGCAAGAGCCTGACGGCGCTGGCATTGCTGCGCTTGCTGCCCGAAACGGTCGAGCTGGCGCAGGGCAGTATCCGGCTCGCCGGCGAGGAGTTGACGGTATTGGCCGAGCGGGACATGCGCAATGTTCGGGGCGGTCAGATCGGCATGATTTTCCAGGAGCCGTCCACCAGTCTGAATCCTGTCATGACCGTAGGGCGGCAGGTCGTGGAGGTCGTGATGCGTCACACGCCATTGCGGGGTGAACAGGCCCGCAATCAGGCCATACGCTGGCTGGATCGGGTCGGGATTCCCGATGCGGCCCGGCGGCTGGACGATTATCCGTTCCAGTTTTCGGGTGGACAGAAGCAACGCATCATGATTGCCATGGCACTGGCGGGCGAACCTGCCTTGCTGATTGCAGATGAACCCACTACGGCGCTGGATGTGACCATCCAGGCCCAGATACTGTCATTGCTGGCCGATATCCAGCGCGAACTGGGCATGGCCATTTTGCTGATTACGCATGACCTGGCCGTGGTGCGCCAGGTGGCCCATCAGGTGGCTTTGATGCGCCATGGCAGAATCGTCGATGTGGCACCGGTCGGTGATTTCTTCGAGCAGACGCAGCATCCTTACGCACAGGAATTGTTCGATGCGATTCCGGGGTATGAAAAGCGCGGCAGGCCGCTGTCGGCTGCCGGGCGCAAGCGGGAGGCAACGCCCGTGTTTGCGGAGGTGCTCGACTCCGGCGTGGTCCCGAAAGTGGCGATGGATATGAAAGCGGTGCAGACAGAGGCGAGCGCACAGTTGCCTGCGCTGTTGCAGGTACAGGATCTCAAGGTGCACTACCCGGTACGCAAGGGGCTGCTGCGGCGCGAAGTGGCCACGATTCGCGCTGTCGATGGCGTCAGTTTCGAACTACGCCAGGGACGCACGCTGGCCCTGCTGGGGGGGTCGGGTTGCGGCAAGACCACCACGGCCAAGGCCATGCTGCGCCTGCTCGACGGGCAGGCCCGGATATCAGGCAAGGTGCTGCTGGATGGTCAATCGGTGCTGGATGCCGGACGTGCGAGCATGAAAACCCTGCGTCGCCGTATCCAGATCGTGTTCCAGGATCCGTTTGCCTCGCTCGATCCGCGCATGCGCGTTGGCGAAATCCTGGACGAAGGCCTGGCCTCGTTGCGTCGCGACTTGCCGGTCGAGCTGCGCCGCCAGCGGATTGCCGGGTTGCTGGAGCGGGTCGGCCTGCCTGCGGATACGCAGACGCGCTATCCGCACGAGTTTTCCGGCGGTCAACGCCAGCGCATCGCCATTGCCCGGGCTCTGGCGACCGAGCCGGACGTGCTGGTCTGCGACGAACCGACCTCGGCGCTGGACGTATCGGTGCAGGCACAGATTATCGATCTGCTGCAGGAGTTGCAGCGGGAACTGGGCATGGCCTACCTGTTCGTGTCGCACAATTTCGGCGTGGTCGAATATCTGGCCGACGATATTGCCGTCATGGCGCAGGGTCGTATTGTGGAAATCGGCCCTGCGGAGCAGGTCCTGCTGGAGCCACGTCACGAAGAAACCCGTCAATTGCTGGCCGCCGTGCCGCGCCTTGATGCAAGACTGCCCTAAAATGCAGGCATGAGCGTTCATTCTTCCAAGGTATGGCATTGAAAGTCTACGATCTGGCCTGTGGTCAGGGGCATCTCTTCGAAGGCTGGTTCGGTTCGCAGGAAGACTATGCGGATCAGCAGGCGCGTGGCCTGCTTCAGTGCCCATTGTGTGGCAGTACGCAGATCGAGCGCAGGCTGTCGGCTCCCCGGTTGAATGTCTCGGGCGCGACCGCCGCTACCACCAGAGATAGCGGAGCTACCGACGTGGCAACCAGTGGCTCGACACAGGCAGCATTGGCAACACCTGAGGGTCAGGCACTACAGGCCGAGGCGCTGCGGCGGATGCGCGAGTTCGTGCGCAGCATGGACAATGTAGGGCCGCGCTTTGCCGAAGAGGCGCGCCGCATTCACGAGGGCGAGTTGCCCGAGCGGCCGATACGTGGCACCGCCACGCCCGAGGAGCGCCAGTCTCTGGCCGATGACGGTATCGGCATCATGCCGATACCGGATATTCTGGATGATGATCGTCTTCTATGATCCCGGTTTTGCAGCGTGCCCCCGGATCTGTTCATGCCTGCCGTGCAATATGCTTTTATTGAATTATTTTTTGTAGTAATTCTTTGTATTCATTTTTGTAGAGGGTATTTTCTTCCTTGTCGATCATGCTCTGAAGAGAAAGCATGAGCTTTCTTTTTTCGGGATCCGGAAGCCGTTCTCTGCAATCAATGATTTTTTTCAGCTCGACGTAAAAATTTCTCTCGGAATTTTTTCTTGGTGAAATTCTTGGCATCGATGCAAGGTAGTCGAGTCTGTCCTGCCGCATACGAAACTGCGGGAAGCGCATGATGAACAAAGAGACGTAGTAGTTTGCTTTTTTTAGATATTTTGTTTCGTCAAAAAAATCAAACAAATAGTCAGATGGAGGAAGTCCATATCTCTTGATCATGTTTCCTGTCGTGGAAATCGTGTTTATGATTGTTTTTATATCGAACCTTTCTGCCCTGCATAAAGAAACAATTTTTTTGGCCAGAGATGGGTCGGAAAGAAAGTTTTCATAGTGTTTTGAGTACTCCTTTCGGGATATCTTTTCAAGCTCATCTATTGATGATGATATCTCCTCTGGGTTCTCATGTTCGGGGTTGAAGGACTTGATCCTTGCAGAGATGACTCTGAGAGCATCGATGATTTTTTCTGGCCGATTCATATTCATGAAATAAAAAACCCGGATGCGGCACAAGCCGATCCGGGTTCAGATCCTCTACGTCCTGCTGACCAGCATATGCCTGTCGGCACAATAGGCAGTGAAAGACAGAGTCCCGTGGGGTGGTGCCGTCTGGCGGCCCTCCGTCCGGGTCAGGGTCGGGATCAGTTGGCACGGCTGCGGTATTCGCCGGTGCGAGTATCGATTTCGATCTTGTCACCGATTTCGCAGAAGAGCGGCACGGGAATGTCGAAACCGGTGGCCAGCTTGGCCGGCTTGAGCACCTTGCCCGAGGTGTCGCCGCGCACGGCCGGCTCGGTGTAGATGATTTCGCGGACCACGGTGGTGGGCAGCTCGACCGAGATGGCGCGGCCTTCGTAGAACACGACTTCGGCAGGCATGTTCTCTTCCAGGTAGTTCAGCGCGTCGCCCATGCTGTCGGCTTCGATTTCATACTGGTTGTATTCTTCGTCCATGAAGACATACATGGGATCGCCGAAATACGAGTAGGTGCATTCCTTGCGCTCGAGCATCACGACTTCGAACTTTTCGTCGGCCTTGTAGACCGATTCGCTGCCAGAGGCGCTCAGCAGGTTCTTGAACTTGAGCTTGACGACTGCGGCGTTGCGGCCGGACTTGTTGTATTCAGCCTTTTGGACGACCAGCGGCGCGCCATTGACCATGACGACGTTGCCGACGCGCAATTCCTGTGCGGTTTTCATTAATAAGTACTCCAGGGAACCAGATACGCCCGGACCGGTCGCTGCCGGTGCCGGGTCAGCATCGTGAAAAAATGGTAAAGCCAGCTATTTTAGCCTGAGAGGGCGGTCTGCTTGTAGTAGAACGCCAATAATGCGCTGGCCAGATCATGCTGGCCATCAAGATAGGCAGAGAAATCCTGGAAAAACGTGTGCCAGCGGGCCCGATTGGCACAACGCAGACCCTGTTCCAGGGCTTCGGCGGTGCCGGCGTCGGCAGGACGGTTCCAGGCGAGCCAGGCCTGCCGGATCGTTTCGGGTGCCTGGGCCTGGTGCAGCCAGCCTTCAACCTTGGCAAGATGCGCCTCTTCGTCCTGGCGATAGGCCTGCCACAGCATCGGCTGGCCAGCCAGCAGCGCACGCACGAAAGAGTCCTCGCCTCGCACCAGGTTGAGATCGGCACTCCACAGCAGACGGTCGTATTCGGGTTGTGGCAGGAACGGAATCCGAGCGATGTGCAGATTGGGGGCCAGCGTAGCCGGCAGCGCGGGCAGCATGACCCGTTCGGGAACCAGCAGCAGTATCTGGCCCGGCAGTCGACCCAGAGCCAGCAGCAGCTCGGCGACGGGGGCATCCGGATAGCAGAACAGGGTGACGATCTGCAGATCGGGTTGTTCGAGCAGTACCCGCGCGGTTTCGTCATGCGGCAGCAAGTCGGTCAGCCAGCGTCGAACCTGGGCAGTGTCAGCCTGCCACTCCTGACGTTGCCGGGTCAGCGTCTTTTCGCGCAGTATGCCGCCGGTGCCGGGCAGAAAGCCTGGGAAGAAGAAAAATTTTCGCTGTCCGTCGGGCTGGGGGGATTCCATACCGTGGCAGCCTGCTGCCCACGCCTCGGTCGCAAGATATTCAAGATTGAGCCACAGTTTGCTGCGGCCGGGCATGCGGGCGATGTGGCTGGTGGGCGGATCGCAGGCAAAGGCTTCGATGACAATGTCATGCGGCTCGAGGTCGGGTATCGAGCCGGACCAGTGAATGATCTCTATCCCGGCATGGGCCTGAGCGGACAGGCCGGGGTCGATAGCCCGACACAGGTGCTGGAATGCACGCAGATCATCCACCCACAGGCGTACCGGGCAGCCATGGTCTTGATGCAGACAGCGCGCCAGGCGCCAGCACACACCGATATCGCCATAATTGTCGATCACACGACAGAACAGATCCACACCGGGCGCTGCCGGTGGCATGACGCGGGGATCAGACTGTCGTGCGGCCATCATGCCACCTTGGTGGCGTCGAACAGCCGTGTTGGTTGAACGATTTGCTGGCGGGCCTGCACCAGCGGCAGGTTGCGGCTGCCGCTGGGCAGCTCTGCGATCAGTCCATACAGGGTGCTGACGGCATGGCCCAGCGCCTGTGGCAGGGCATCGCCGACCAGCAAGCGGGCCAGCAGGGTCGATGAAAATACATCACCCATGCCGCTGGGCATCGGATCGAGCGAGATGATTGGGGTTGTGACCAGCCAGGCATCATCGCGGCGCACGGCCAGCGTGCCCAGTTGACCTTCCATGTCGGGGGTCAGCAGGCTGGTGATGATGATCGTGTCAGGGCCGGGCTGGCCCGGGCCGCTGCGCAGCAGACGCCGTGTCTCGGCGATGGCGTGAGGCAGGTCACGCAGCGAAGTGTCGCTGAGCAGTTCGAACTCGTATTGGTTGGGGGTGAGAATGTCCGCCTGTGGCATGGCGTATTGGCGCAGGAAGGGCGGAATGCCGGGCCTGACGAAGATGCCCCGGTGCACGTCGCCCATGACCGGATCGCACAGATAACGCACGGCCGGGTTTGCCTGGCGAATTTTACGCACTGCGTCGAGAATGGTCTGACCAATCGCGGCATCGCCCAGATAGCCGGACAGCACGGCCGCGCAGTGGGAGAGTACGTCGCGGGCCTGAAGGCCTTCGATCACGTCGCGGATATGTTCTGCGCTGAATACCTGCCCCTTGACCTCGCCGAACCCTGTGTGGTTCGAGAACTGGACCGTATGCACGGCCACGGCCTCGACGCCGGACAACTGCAGCGGCAGCATGGCGGCGGCATTGCCGACATGGCCCCATGCAACGTGGGACTGGATGGTCAGGACCAGGGGCGGATGCGTATTCATGTCAGTGGAACAACGCAGGTGCGGAGGGAACTTCCTCGGGCATCTCGGGATGCACCAGTTCCCCCTGCGGGTTGGGGAAATAGGGGGCACCGCAGTCTTCGCAGTGCTCGGGAGCCAGCAGGCCGGGAATGCGACGGATCTCACGCACACCGCTGCGGCGCAACAGTTCGCTGATCTGCGCGACGGTTTCGGCACCGTCGTCGATGGCCTGGATGGCTACTTCCGGGCCGAACAGCGGCCACATGCAGCCGTAGATGACGTCGTTGCTCTGCTTGGCTGTCAGGCCGATGCGGTATTCCTCGATACGTGATTCGCCGCAGCCGGCGATGACGGCACGCAGGGTCTCGGCCGGCATGTCCATGCTTTCCTGCAGCCAGGAAAGAGCGGCCTGCAGCGTCAGCGGACGGATGGTCTTGTCTGCCTCGCGGTTGCTGACATAGTAGGCATCGGGCAGGATACATTCGAATGCGCAGCCGGGCAGCAGTTCAGAAAAGGCTTCGTGGGTATGGGCGATCCATTGTTCGAGGCTGTTGCCGCGACTGGCTTCGGGACGGCCGCCGTCTTCCTGCCAACGGAACAGCGGTGCACCTGCAGGGGCGGCGACCACGCCAACCAGATAGCGCGTGTCTGCCAGCATGGGTGCCGTTTCGACCTGTTCCGACAGCAGGTAGTCCTGTAGATGGACCTCGCTGCCCTGGACAGCCTGTTGTGCGAGGTTTTGCATCCAGCGCCAGGTTTCGGAAAACGAGCGCGGCATCTGATCCATGCTGAACAGTGCAGGCAACAGTGCCAGCCGGGCATCCGGTGCCAGAATATCGGTATGCAGAGCCTGTTGCAGCCTGGCATGGGCCGGTGCAGTCAGTGGGCCGGAAAAAATGCTGTAACGTGTCCAGGCAGCAAGCGGTGCGACGATCAGCAAGGCATCCCAGGGCTGTCCGTCAGGGCCGGTCACGGTGCCGGACTCGGAGTGTGTCTCGATCAGTTCGATCAGCACTTCGTAGGCATTGGTGTCGGATTGGGCCAGTTCGTCCAGGGCGTGTTCAAGCGCCTCGTCCTGCTGCTGCCGGAGCAGTTTGCGAATCTGGTCGGCCAACTGGTTTTCCCAGTAAATGTCTTCGACACGACTGCCTGAAGCACCCAGTGCCAGTGCCAAGGCACCCAGGCGCTTGGCATCGCGTTGCAGGGAAGAGGAAACGGTACGGCGGGTACGGAGCATGTAGGGAGCAGGGCTGCCTGCAAAAAAGATAAACGGAATATGACTGCCCAGTTTAACCCGTATCAATCTGCCGGGTGTGTCTGCAGGGTTTCCCTGAGCCTGCGTATGCGTTCTTCGGTGGCGGGATGCGAGGCCGTCCAGTCGGGCAGTGACAGCTTGTCCGGGTGTGATTTTTCCAGTCGCTCCAGCATCTGCGCCAGCGCAGCGGGATCGCGTCCGCTGGCTTGCATCAGTTCGGCGGCATGGGTGTCGGCATCGCGCTCGAAGTCCCGGGAATAGGCCAGATCGAGCAGGCCCGCCCCCATGGCGGCCGTGTCGCTGACCATGCTGCTGATATCGCCGGTCATCATCATCAGTACGGCAGACAGGCCAACGGCACGTGCCATGCGGCGCAGACCATGGCGGTGGTGGACATGGCCGATTTCATGCGCGAGAACACCGGCGATTTCATCCTGGCTGGATGCCATTTCGATGAGTTCGTCGGTAATGACAATATCACCGCCGGGCAGGGCTAGTGCATTGGCACCGATGGTGTCGCCCTTGCGAAAGTGGAGTTGCAGTGTGTGCTCGAGATTTACCTGGTTGCGCGCCAGGTCATCAAACACAGCCTGGACCTGCTGTTGTTGCTTGGGAGGCAGCGTACTGGGCTTGAAGACAGCATAATCCAGCGTCTGCATGACGCCTGTGCCGATTCGCTGCTCGACCGAAACCGGAACCAGGCGGGCAGCGAGGTCGGCTGTCCATGGAACCCCCCAGCGTACACCAGCGAACATCAGCGCGATGGCCAACACGAAAAGCAGCAGCAGGCGAGGATGTACCCGTTCGAGGTAGAACAGCACATTGTGCGGTGCCCGGCCATACAGTTGCTGCCTCAGCCTGCTGGCAGTGTCATGCAGACTGGTTTCGAAAATACGGCCATCGGGCAGTTCGATACGCTGGGGTGCCCGGCCGATGCGGTCCCCCCAGGCCAGCGTGGTGGCATCGAGGTGTTCCTGCTGCAGACCGCAGTCGAGCCGCAGCAGACCATGCTCGTCGATGGACAGCATGGCATCGGCGCAGGCCGCAGAGCCGGCCGCGAAGAGACGGCCGGAGAGTACGACAGATGCCTCAGAGGCTGACGGCACTTGCAAAACCTTCGAGTTCGCCGAATTCGCCCCCGAAGCTGCTGGGCGTATTGCCCTGCGCCGTGACGAAGTAGTCGAGATCGCCCTGTGCCAGCAGTGTGACCTGCGTGGCCAGGTAGCGGTAATGACGCACGCGTGCCCAAGGGTAGGCCAGCCCAAGGCTGCAGATTGTTGCCAGCCCGCCCGAGACAAAAATCCACATCAGGCGCCAGGGCGACAGCGTGCTGCGCATGCCATGCACGCCGTCGATGCTGAGCTGGTTCAGGACTTCGTTGCGTTCACGGGTTCCGTAGTAGAGTGCCGCGACGAAAATGGCCAGGTAGAACGACAGAATGATCGGCAGTACCACTGCCAGGATCAGGCTTACCATCATCTCCGGCGGCATTGAACTGCTGGCCATGTGTGGCGACTGTAGAATGAAGAGGATACTGCTCAGCGGTGGCAGCAGTGACAGGATGCTCAGGATCAGGGGAATACCGATGAACAGCGCCAGGAACAGCAGGAAAGACAGTCCGAAGATACCGTAGAGATGGCCCACGCGTGGTTGCGTGTCCATGCGGGCATTGCCGAACTGAGTATTGCCGATGACGTAGCGTGCAATCATGCGGGAGACCACGGGGGCCAGCAGTCCCAGCGTGAATAGCGTGATGAAGGGCAGACCGACGAACAGCCAGAGCGCGCGACCATAGCTGCCCTGGAAATTGAAGCGCACATTGCGCCAGCTGCTGACCCGGGCATTGAAACGCAGGCCGGCGTTGAGCGCCCAGGGCATGAGGAGCAGCAGCACCAGTAGCGTCAGCAACTGGGCGGGCGGGAAGAATGCGCCTGGCAGTGCCAGCAGGATGATCAGGACGATGGCCAGCAGGCGACCCTTGAAAATCTGCATGCCGGTGGCGTGATATTCAAATGCGTGTCCGTCGATGCTGGTGTGACCGTAGAACCAGCGCTTGGTCCGCACCTTGGCCCAGGCAGACCAGATACCCAGCGTCAGGATAGTGAGCAGCAGGTTGACGATCCAGACACCGAAATAATCGCCGGCAGTGCCGTTGAACGCGACAGGAATTTCCCTGCGCTGGGAGGGAGAGGGGACGGGAAATGACTCCACCGTAGCGAGGAAGTCGTCGGCGGCAGAGGGATCGGCGGTCATTCGGTCAGGCTCCTGAAATGGCAGCGGCGACCGTCAGCGGCCGCCGCGCATAATGAATCAGGGCGAATAATAGCAAATAACAACTGTTTCGGCGGCGTGAGCCGCCCTGGCGCTATGCCGCCAGCAGTTGTCGCAGCACGTAGGGCAGGATGCCGCCGTGCTTGTAATACTCGACCTCGATGGGGGTGTCGATGCGCAGCAAGACCGCGACCTTGCGTACCTTGCCGTTGGCGCGACGGATAACCAGGGTGGCATCCTGCTGTGGCCGGATGCCGTTTTCAAGTCCGGTAATGTCGAAGGTCTCGCTGCCGTCGATCTGCAACGACTGCACGCTGTCCTGATCCTTGAACTGCAGCGGCAGTACCCCCATGCCGACCAGGTTGCTGCGGTGGATGCGCTCGAAGCTGCGTGCAATCACGGCCTTGACGCCCAGCAACTGGGTGCCCTTGGCCGCCCAGTCACGCGAAGAGCCGGTGCCGTATTCCTCGCCACCGAAGACGACGGTGGAAATGCCCTTGGCCTGGTAGCGCATGGCAGCGTCATAGATAGACATCTGCTCGCCATCTGGCTGGTACAGCGTGTCGCCACCCTCGAAGCGGGTGCCGTCGGGGCGTGCCGGGATCATCAGGTTCTTGATGCGGACATTGGCAAACGTGCCGCGCATCATGACCTCATGATTGCCGCGACGCGAACCGTAGCTGTTGAAATCAGCGCGCATGACGCCGTTTTCCATCAGCCACTTGCCTGCCGGCGAAGTTTCCTTGATGCTGCCGGCCGGCGAGATATGGTCGGTCGTGACCGAGTCGCCGAAGATGCCGAGCGCCCGTGCCCCGGTGACGGCCGGCATGGCGGCCGGCGTCATGGAAAATGCCTGGAAGAAGGGCGGTTCGGCGATATAGGTCGACGCAGGCCAGGTGTAGGTCTGTCCGGTCACGCCCTTGATCTTTTCCCAGAGCGGCCCCGGCTTGCTGCGCACCTGGGCATAGTTTTCCCGGAAGGCGGACGGGTTGAGCGCATACTGCACCAGTGCCTGGATCTCATGGGAGGTCGGCCAGATATCGCCCAGCCAGACATCGCCGTGCTTGCCGCGCCCGACCGGCTCGGTCATCAGGTCGCGCGTTACGCTGCCGGCCAGGGCATAGGCCACGACCAGGGGTGGCGAAGCCAGGAAATTGGCCTTGAGGTTGGGATGGATACGCGCTTCGAAATTACGGTTGCCCGAGAGAACGGCGGCGCAGACCAGATCGTTTTCGAGGATGGCCTGGTTGATCTCGGGGTCCAGGTCGCCGGCATTGCCGATGCAGGTGGTGCAGCCGTAGGCCGCCACGTTGAAGCCGAGTTTGTCCAGATAGGGCAGCAGACCGGTTTTTTCGAGGTATTCGGTCACGATGCGCGAACCAGGGGCCAGCGAGGTCTTGATGTGTTTTGGCACCTTGAGCCCGGCTTCAACGGCTTTCTTGGCCAGCAGTCCGGCGGCCAGCATCACGCTCGGGTTCGACGTGTTGGTACAGGAAGTAATGGCGGCGATGAGAACATCCCCATTGCGGATCGGTACACCATGCGTGGTGCTGTAGGTATGATCCAGCCGGTCTGCCTGCTGCGCAAAGCCGTTTTCGGCGACCGGTCGGGAGAACAGATCGGTGAAGGTCTGCTTGGCGTTGCCGATCTCGATCCGGTCCTGTGGGCGCTTGGGGCCGGCCAGGGAGGGTGCGATGCTGCCCAGATCGAGGGTCAGCAGCGTGGTGTAGTCGATGTCGCGGGCACGCGGCACGCCATACATCTTCTGCGCTTTGAAGTAGGCCTGGAAGGCGGCGATTTCCTCGGCAGTCCGGCCTGTGCCTTCGAAGTACTCGATGGTACGGTCATCGACCGGGAAAAAGCCCATCGTGGCACCGTACTCGGGGGCCATGTTGGCAATGGTGGCCCGATCGGTCACCGACAGGCTGGAGGTGCCCGGCCCGCAGAATTCCACGAATTTGCCGACGACCTTGTGCTTGCGCAGCATTTCGGTGATGGTCAGCACCAGATCGGTGGCGGTGACGCCTTCGCGCAGCTTGCCCTTGAGTTCGACACCGACCACATCGGGCGTCAGGAAGTAGACGGGTTGCCCCAGCATGCCGGCCTCGGCCTCGATGCCGCCGACGCCCCAGCCGACCACGCCAATGCCGTTGATCATGGTGGTGTGGCTGTCGGTACCGACCAGGGTGTCGGGATAGTAGATGCCGTCAGGGCTGCGATGCACACCGCGCGCCAGGTATTCGAGGTTGACCTGGTGCACGATGCCGAAGCCGGGCGGCACGACCTTGAACGTGTCGAAGGCCTGCATGCCCCATTTCATGAAGCGGTAGCGCTCTTCATTGCGCTTGAATTCCAGCTTCATGTTGAGGTCGAGGGCGTTTTTCTGGCGGTAATAGTCGATCATGACCGAGTGGTCCACCACCAAGTCGACGGGTACCAGAGGTTCAATCAACTGAGGATCGCGACCCATGGATTTGGCAACCGAGCGCATGGCGGCGATATCGGCCAGCAGCGGCACGCCGGTGAAGTCCTGCAGTACCACGCGCGCCACCACGAAAGGGATTTCCGCTTCACGGTGCGCACAGGGCTGCCAGCCGGCCAGCTCGCGCACATGTGCTTCGGTGATTTTCTGGCCGTCGCAATTGCGCAGTACGGATTCCAGCACCAGCCGAATCGAGACAGGCAGGCGCTGCACGTCTATACCGAGTGTCTTGCCCAGCGCCGGCAATGAATGGTAGCGACAGGAGGTGTCTCCCAGCTTGAAGGTCTTGAGCGTTTTGAAGCTGTCGTTGTTCATCTCGGACTCCATGTGTGGGTGGCTGTCGTGGCAGACATCCGGATGCCGGGTCCGGGTTGCCGCAAGCATGCACAACAGTGTGCCAGAGTCCGGCCTGATTGCCTAGAAAGGGGCAGCCCTGTGGCGGCCATGCAGGCACGAGATCGGTGTCAGGCAGGGAAATAGGCAGGTTACACTTCCGATCACGATGACTTTTCCCGTATACATACGCGCGTTCCGTGCCGATGATGCGCCTGCGCTGGAGCAGTACCATGCACCCTAGGATCAGGGCATTCCTCGACGCACGGGGATTGGTGTCCGTCATGAACCGGACCAAATGGACCGAATTGGCCGAAGGGCTGGACAGGATCGGCCAGAATGGCCCACTGGCGTCCGTTCGCTATCTTGACCCGGATGTGCGCAGCGGCAAATGTCATATTGACTGGCCGGAGTTCATCAGGCAGGGGCCCGAGTGGTACGAGTGGCTGGATGTGCATGCCATCGAAGAAATCCATCGTGGCCGCCTGGTGCCGCCTGCCCTGATTGATCATGAAAAAGCGATCGAAGCCTGCCTGCAGGCCGTGGGTGTTCCATACAGTCGAGTTGGGCAGGATTTCCGGGTGTGGGGGTATGTTGATAGCCGGCAGCCTCCTGTATATGTGTCACGCTCCAAATGAACAAGCAAAATATTTCTGAGTCGAATGTGTCCCAGCCTGCGAGCAGCCGGTTGCAGATCGAACGCAGGTCGATTCCCTATGTCATCAATGGGAAGTCAAATACATGCGAGCAGTCCGAATTCATCGTGGATGGGCAGCCTCTGTCCACCGTGCTCGGTTTTGCCGGCAGCCGGCCCTGGTTCGGCATGACTTTTCTGGATTCCGTAAAGACTGCCAGGGAAAACCAGCTACAGGGTTTTCTTGGCCTTTGCGTGCCGTTCAACCAGTTTGGTTCCGGGCGCTTTGTACTGTATCGCTGCCATTGCGGCAGTGACTACTGCGGTGTGATTTCCTGCGAACTGAACGTCGAAGGTGACCGCGTGTGCTGGCGTGACATCCGTTATGAAACAGACCCTGAAGAGGCTGAAGACACGGACGACGATGACGACCGGATCTCCCATGTCATATCTGACCTGTATTTCGATCTGGCGCAATATCGGGCGTCTGTGAATGATTTCATTGCGGCGCTCGATTCAGGTGACGGGGCCTCGACTACCTGAATGGCTGCCATGCCTGGGAAGATAAATTCGAAATCAGCGTGTGGATATTATGGCGCATAGAGAAATAATTTTGATGAGGCATGGCCGCCCTGATCTGTCCTCATCACAAAAAATCCCGGCTCGTGAGATGCAAGACTGGATGGCACAATATGACTGTGCCGAGATTGTTGACGAGCAGGCTCCTGATGCCTGCATGACGCTGGCTGCCTCAGCCCGTGTCATTGTGTCGAGCAGCGCGCCCAGGGCGCGTTCTTCCCTGCAGGTGTTGGGGGTTGAGCCCGATATCGTGGATGATGTTTTCTGCGAAGCGCAATTGCCTCATACGCACTGGCATCATCCACGCCTGTCCCCATTTACGTGGGCATTTATTTTTCGGATGCTCTGGCTATGTGGTTTTTCTGGTGCGGCCGAAAGTGTCCGTTGCGCAAAACGGCGAGCACATACGGCGGCACAACGGCTTCAGGATTTATCCGGTGCAGGTCGTGTTTTCCTGGCCGGGCACGGTGTCATGAATCGCCTGATCGCCAGGCACCTGGAAGCAGACGGGTGGGCGTGCCACGCCCGGAGCGGACGCGGATACTGGAGTGTCATGGTCTATCGGTGTGTGCCTGGGTAACCTGTGCGGGAAAGCCTCTTGAAACTGATGTCGTGAGCTTTAGATACGGTTGCCCAATTCTTCCCGCACCTGCATCAGGGCAAAGCCCAGCAGGTTGAGGCCGCGCCAAAGCATGGGATTGCCGGCATGCGTATCGTCCTGGGCCATGCCGATGCCCCAGATGCGGTCCACCGGGCTGGCTTCGACCAGGATGCGGGAACCTGTCTGCCTCAGGTAGTCGCCCAGGTCCTTGTTCTGGCTGAACTTGGCCTGATTGGCCCGGACCACGATATTGAATCGCTGGGCCAGCCAGGTCGCATCGTCAAAGCCGCGTACCTGCCGCCCCAGGGCCTTGGCGGCACCGGGGTTGGAGGCCTGGAGGATCTTGGCGTGGTTTTCGTGGTCGCCAAAGAGGCGGGCTTTCTCGGCCATCATGAAATGTTCGGCGCTGGCGTAGCGATGTCCGTCCACGACGAACGGTGCACCGTACCATTGGCTGAAGCAACTGGCTGTGATGCCTGACTTGGCCTGCTGGTGCCCCCAGAAGAACACATATTTGAGTTTTTCGCCTGCATTGAAGCGCTTGCGCAATGCCTGCAGAAATTGGGTGTCGTCGATACCGGCAACGGTTTCAGGTCGGTGCGTCATGGTTTGCCTGAATGGATAAAAGCGGCAGTATGCATGATTTGCATGCACTGGGCCAATCAGGTCGCCGCATGTAAACGACTCCAGCCGATCAGCAGGATGCCGGCCACGATCGCCCAGACCACTGTGGCACCGATCAGCGTGGCGGGCAGGCTGTAGCGTACGCTGCCGTAATACACCGCCAGCAGATAGGCAGCATAGGGGGCCAGTGACCACAGCCCGAAAAGCGCCGTGGCCTGCAGGTCTGCTGCAGCACGCGAGGTGCCCACGATGAAGTGGGCGATCAGGGCAAAGGTCGGAAACAGCGGCACCAGGCCGGCGATGAAGAAGCTGCGAGATTTGGACAGCAGGGCAATGACGAACACCGTCAAGGCACCGAGCAGCATTTTGAGAAACAGGGAAACCATGGCAAAGGGAGGGTGACGGTCAGGAAACGCAAGAAAACCGTATTCTGGCAGGGTGAAAACAGCAACGCTCCTGGATCGTGAGAAACCAGGAGCGTTGCGCGTGGCGAAACCGGTGTTGCGCGACTGTGAAGTCACGCAACCCGGGTGCCGGGGATCAGGCGCTGACGGTGTCTGCCACGTCCTTGTAGTCTTCGATTTTGTCGAAGTTCAGGTACTGGTAGATCTTGTCGCCGTTCTCGTTGATCACACCGATATCGGCCATGTACTCTTCCTTGGTCGGAATGCGGCCCAGGCGCGAGCAGATGGCAGCCAGTTCGGCCGAACCCAGATATACGTTGGTGTTCTTGCCGAGACGGTTGGGGAAGTTGCGGGTGCTGGTCGACATCACCGTGGCACCTTCGCGCACCTGTGCCTGGTTACCCATGCAGAGTGAGCAGCCCGGCATTTCGGTACGCGCACCTGCCGTGCCGAACACGCCGTAGTGGCCTTCCTCGGTCAGTTGCTGGGCATCCATCTTGGTCGGCGGGGCGACCCACAGCTTGACCGGGATGTCACGCTTGCCTTCGAGCAGCTTGGAGGCGGCACGGAAGTGACCGATGTTGGTCATGCAACTGCCGATGAACACTTCGTCGATCTTGGCACCTGCCACGTCAGACAGCGTTTTGACGTCGTCGGGGTCATTGGGGCAGGCGACGATGGGCTCGTGTACGTCGGCCAGGTCGATGTCGATCACGGCGGCGTACTCGGCGTCTGCATCCGGCTCCAGCAGCTTGGGATCAGCCAGCCAGGCTTCCATGGCGGCGATGCGGCGGCGCAGGCTGCGCTCGTCCTGATAGCCGTTGGCGATCATCCACTTCAGCATCACGATGTTGCTGTTGAGGTATTCGATGATCGGATCCTTGTTCAGGCGCACCGTGCAACCGGCAGCCGAACGCTCGGCGGAGGCGTCGGACAGTTCGAATGCCTGTTCCACCTTGAGGTCGGGCAGACCTTCGATTTCCAGGATGCGACCGGAGAAGATGTTCTTCTTGCCTTGCTTGGCAACGGTCAGCAGGTCTTGCTTGATGGCGTACAGCGGAATGGCGTTGACCAGATCGCGCAGTGTGACGCCCGGCTGCAACTTGCCTTTGAAGCGGACCAGCACGGATTCGGGCATGTCCAGCGGCATTACGCCGGTGGCAGCGGCAAAGGCCACCAGGCCGGAACCGGCCGGGAAGCTGATGCCGATCGGGAACCGGGTGTGCGAGTCACCGCCGGTACCGACGGTATCCGGCAGCAGCATGCGGTTGAGCCACGAGTGGATCACGCCATCGCCCGGACGCAGCGAAATGCCGCCGCGCGTGCTGATGAAGGCCGGCAGCGTGTGGTGGGTCTTGACGTCGACAGGCTTGGGATAGGCGGCGGTGTGGCAGAACGACTGCATCACCAGGTCGGCCGAAAAGCCCAGGCAGGCCAGATCCTTGAGTTCGTCACGGGTCATCGGGCCGGTGGTGTCCTGACTGCCAACCGAGGTCATCTTGGGTTCGCAGTAGGTGCCCGGACGGATGCCCTTGCCTTCGGGCAGGCCACAGGCACGGCCCACCATCTTTTGTGCCAGCGTGTAGCCCTTGCCGGTGTCGGCAGGGTTTTGCGGCAGGCGGAACAGTTCGGAAGGTGCCAGGCCCAGCACTTCACGTGCCTTGGCGGTCAGGCCGCGGCCGATGATCAGCGGAATGCGACCGCCGGCGCGCACTTCGTCGAACAGCACATCGGACTTGACCTTGAATTCGGCGATGATTTCGCCGTTTTTGATGGCCTTGCCTTCATAGGGGCGCAGTTCGACCACGTCGCCCATTTCCATCTGCGACACATCGAGTTCGATCGGCAGGGCACCGGCATCTTCCATGGTGTTGTAGAAGATCGGGGCAATCTTGCTGCCCAGGCACACGCCGCCAAAACGCTTGTTCGGCACGAAGGGGATGTCGTCGCCGGTGAACCACAGCACCGAGTTGGTGGCTGACTTGCGCGAGGAGCCGGTACCGACCACATCGCCCACGTAGGCGACCAGATGGCCTTTTTCCTTGAGCGATTCGATGAACTTGACCGGGCCGCGCTTGCCGTCTTCTTCAGGCTGGAAGGCTGCGCCATCGCGCTTGTTCTTGAGCATGGCCAGCGCGTGCATCGGGATGTCCGGGCGCGTGGTGGCATCGGGTGCGGGCGACAGATCGTCGGTATTGGTTTCGCCAGGGACCTTGAAAACGGTGATGGTCAGGCTTTCCGGCACTTCGGGACGGCTGGTGAACCACTCTGCATCGGCCCAGCTCTGCAGTACGGCACGGGCGTTGGCATTGCCCTTGTCGGCCTTTTCCTTGACGTCGTGGAAGGCATCGAACACCAGCAGGGTCTTCTTGAGGCCCTCGGCCGCAGCGGTACCGACTTCGGCGTCATCCAGCAGTTCGATCAGCGGGGCAACGTTGTAGCCGCCCAGCATGGTGCCGAGCAGTTCGACCGCGTGCTTGCGGCTGATCAGTGCACACGGCTCCTTGCCGAGTGCGATGGCTGCCAGATAGGAGGCCTTGACCTTGGCGGCGTCATCCACACCGGCCGGCACGCGGTGCGTCAGCAGGTCGAGCAGGAAGTCGGCTTCGCCTGCCGGAGGCGACTTGATCAGTTCGATCAGATCAGCCGTCTGCTGGGCAGAAAGGGGCAGGGGAGGAATACCAAGCGCGGCGCGTTCGGCGGCATGTTGACGATAGGCTTCTAGCATGGCGGCCTGTATATGAAAAGTGAGTGGGGAAAATCCGGGTCCGGGCATCGGCACGCCAATGCATGACCCCTGGCGGCATTGTAGAACGAAGCCTGCAGACTGGCAATACTCTTATATAAGACATAAGATGCGTTGCGGCTTTGCAGCATGGTTTTTGTCTGCTGGGCGGATAAACAGGGCTTTGCGATAAAATCGCACCATGAATACGCACGTCGCAGACAAGGAATTCCTGCTCGCCGGTGCCGCCGAGGCTGCCGCGCTGCTCAAGGCCGTGGGCAATCCCCATCGCCTGCTTGTCCTGTGCCTGCTCATCGAACGCGAGGAAATGAGCGTCGGTGCGCTGCTTGAGCATGTCGACCTCAGTCAGTCGGCGCTGTCGCAGCATCTGGCGCGAATGCGCGAGGAAGGCATGGTGGCCTATCGTCGCGAAGCACAAACGCTCTATTACCGCATTGCCGATCCGCGCATCGAGCGCCTGATCGCCACACTCAAAGATATTTTCTGCCCCTGATGGGGCCCAACCGGATATTGCCCATGATTCTCAGCATGACTGCCTTCGGCAGCGGCACCGCACGGCACGACGATACGCAGCTCACCATTGAGCTGCGGGGCGTCAACAGCCGTTTTCTCGATCTCCATTTCAAGTTGCCGGACGAATACCGTCATACGGAAAGCCGCCTGCGCGAGTTGCTGTCGGCGCGTTTGCTGCGCGGCAAGGTCGAGATACGACTGGCCAGCCAGGGTGCTCGCAGTGATGCTGCCCGTATTCCCGATATGGCTGCGCTGGAGGCCTTGGCCCGCCAGTTGGCGCAGGTGCGCAGCATTCTTCCGGATACGCCCGCGCCTCGCCTGCAGGAGGTACTACAGTGGCTGGGTGGACAGGCCGAGCAAGCCGATCCTGGCGAGCGTGAGCAGGCACAACTGGCATTGACCCTGGAGGCTGCCGAAACCGCGCTGTCCCAATTCGTGCAGGCCCGCGAACGTGAGGGCGCACGCCTGGCAGAGGTGGTCATGGGGTGCGCAGATACGATTGCCACGATTCTCGATGGGCTGGAGCCGCAATTGCCGGGTATTCAGGATGATTACCGCCAGAAACTCCAGGCGCGCCTGCAGGAATCGGTGGCGCAGGCATTTCCGGGGGGCTTTGCCCATATCGGCGGCCAGGAGCTGTCGGAGCGTCTGGCGAGCGAGGCCAATCTGTTTGCCTTGCGCATCGATGTTGCGGAAGAAATCGCCCGCTTGCGTTCACATCTGGCTGAACTGCGTCACCTGTTGCAGCATGGTGCATCCGAGGATGCGCGTGGCAAGCGTACCAGTGCAGGCAAGCGACTGGATTTCCTGTTTCAGGAAATGAATCGGGAAGCCAATACGCTGGGTTCCAAATCGGGTGCGCTGATCATGACCCGTGCTGCGATGGATCTCAAGCTGCAGATCGAGCAGATGCGCGAGCAGGCTGCAAATTTTGAATGACCGCATGGATACCCATGCAACCAGGATATTGCCATGAATGACTCGACTTCCCATGTCCGTGCCCACGGGCGTCGCCCTGATGCGTTGCGCGATCTGTCGCTGGAGCGCGGCTTTACCTGCCACGCCGAAGGGGCGGTGTTGATCCGTATGGGCCAGACGCATGTACTGTGCACGGCCAGCGTGCTCGACAAGGTGCCGCCTTTTCTCAAGGGCAAGGGGCAGGGCTGGGTGACGGCTGAGTACGGCATGCTGCCGCGGGCGACCCATACGCGGGGAGACCGTGAGGCAGCCAAGGGCAAGCAAAGTGGCCGAACCCAGGAAATCCAACGCCTGATTGGTCGCAGCTTGCGTGCGGTGTTCGACTTGCAGAAGCTTGGCGAGCGCACACTGCATCTCGATTGTGATGTGCTGCAGGCCGATGGCGGCACCCGCTGTGCCTCGATTACCGGTGCCTGGCTGGCGGCCGCGGATGCCGTGGATCTGCTGTTGCGGCGCGGTGATCTGGCCGAATCTCCGATCATTGACCAGGTAGCGGCCGTATCGGTGGGGCTGTATCGCGGTGCACCGCTGCTGGATCTTGACTATATAGAGGATTCGGGTTGCGAGGCCGATGTCAATGTGGTGATGACGGGCCAGGGCAATCTGGTCGAGGTGCAGGGCACGGCTGAAGGCCGAGCCTTTTCTCGCCAGGAACTGGATGGACTGCTGGATCTGGCCCAGGGCGGCATTGCGCAACTGGTGACGCAGCAACGGGCGCATCTACGACCTTTTGGCGGTTGATCTTCGGGGGCAAGCGGGCATAATGTCCCTGTCGGCTGCAGTGTTCCTGTGGCCAGATCACCACCAAGGAGGAGACTATGACAATCGTGAAAAGCGATGGCGGTATCGTCGACGCCTGCGCAGAACAGGCTGCACTGCTGTCTAAGCGGGCACACAAGGAAGCCCTGTCGGGGGCTGCGCTGGATGCCGAAGTGGCGGCACTGCTGGATGGATTCCGGCGGCAGATTAGCCGCAGCGGCAGTGATGTCGAGCCCGAAGATGTGACCCGGAAACTGGCAACCCGCCTGCGGCTCTATGCAGATACGCTTTACGACGAAATGCCCGAGGCCAAGGAAGTGTTGCTGAGGCTGGCTGAGGGCGTGGAGCGCCAGGAAGCCTGAAAGGTCCGTTTTCCCCATGGGGGAGATCGAGCAACAAAAAAGGGCTTGCCATGTCGGCAAGCCCTTTTTTTTGAATATCTGGTTGCGGGGGCAGGATTTGAACCTACGACCTTCGGGTTATGAGCCCGACGAGCTGCCAGACTGCTCCACCCCGCGTCTGAATCCAAGATTCTAGCAGGCCTGTTGCGTATTCGCAAGTTGATCCGGGTGATGGCTGCGTTACCATGCGATATTTGCAACAATAAGCTTTCCATCAAGCGGGCACACTGAACCATATGGACGATAAGGATGTCATAATAGTGCTTGAGGCAGCGTTGCTGTGTGCGGCGCAACCTATGCCAAACGCCGAGCTGCGCAAGTTATTCGAAGATGGGCAGCTTGATGGCAGCAGGCTTCGCCTTCTGCTGGGGCAATTGGCCCACGAATGGAGCGAGCGCGGGCTCGAACTGGTCGAGTTGGCCGGTGGGTGGCGCTTTCAGAGCCGCGCAACGATGCGGCCCTACCTTGAACGATTGAGTACCGAGAAAGCGCCTCGCTATTCGAGGGCGGTTCTTGAGACTCTGGCAATCATTGCATGGCGACAGCCGGTGACGCGCGGGGATATCGAGGATATCCGGGGGGTTACCGTATCTTCCCAGATCATCAAGACGCTCGAGGAGCGGGGGTGGATCGATACCATTGGGCATCGTGATGCGCCAGGACGGCCAGCCCTGCTGGCAACCACGCGGCAGTTTCTCGACGATCTCGGCTTGCGTGCGCTGGATGAGTTGCCCATGCTGGAACAGCAGGATACGGCGGGGCTGCTTGGTGAGATGATGGCCCGGCAGGCCGTGGATGATGCCGAGCGGGATGCGATCGAACCTGATCGGCTTGCTGTTGCGGCAGATCCGCAGATCGTGCCTGTCGAGGGTGCGCTGGCCGACGCAGCGGATACTGTGACTCGCAAGGAAGGCGAGTCGAAATAATAATTCTTGAAATCACGAAGTTGGAGTGTCAGTGGCGACTACAGAAGAAGCACTGTTGCAGACTCGGGCGGATGTATCCGCCTCCACGCCTGCGGGCGAAACCGCGGGCGGCAAGGGCAAGGGACGCAAGTTGAGAACGCCATTTCGGCGTCGTCGTGCCGATGCTGCCGAACAGCAGCCTGTCGGCGATGTTCCGCCGCGCGCCGAGGGTGGCGTGACGGAAGAGGGTGGAAATCCTCGCAAGGCGGCTGGTGGCCGCAAGCGCCAGGGGGCACCCAGGACGCAAAAGGCGCAAGACAGCCAGGGATCGGCACCGTCCACCGGGCGCGGCAAGCGTCAGGCGGCAGGTTCTCGCAAGCGTGCTGACAAGCCTGCGGCGACTGAGGCGCAGCAAGTGGCGGTAGTCATCGATCCCGAAGCGGAGCGCGAGGCTGAGGCGGCGCTGGCTTATCTGGATCAGGCTGACTCACTGCCCAAACGTCTGGGTAAATACCTTGAGCATGATTCAATCATGCCCAAGCTTCACAAGGTGCTGGCCGAGGCCGGCATCGGTTCTCGGCGTGAGATGGAAGAGCTGATCGTGGCGGGCCGGGTGTCTGTCAATGGCGAGCCTGCTCATATTGGTCAGCGCGTGGGTCCCAAGGATCAGGTGCGCGTCAATGGTCGACCGGTGGCGCGCCAGGTATCCAAGCGCAAGCATCGCGTGATCCTCTATCACAAGCCGGCAGGCGAGATCGTCAGCCACGATGATCCTGCTGGCCGCGCCAGTGTGTTTGCGCGCCTGCCCAAGCTGCGCACCGGCAAATGGCTGTCTGTCGGTCGGCTTGATCTCAATACGGAAGGCCTGCTGATCCTGACGACGTCTGGTGATTTGGCCAATCGTCTGATGCATCCGCGCTATGGTGCCGAACGCGAATATGCGGTACGGGTGCTGGGCGAACTGGGGGATGAGCAGCGCAAGGCACTGGTCGAGGGGGTTCAGCTCGAGGATGGCATGGCTGCATTTGGCTCTCTCGAATACCTGGGGGGGGAAGGCAGCAACCGCTGGTATCGCGTTACCCTTAATGAGGGCCGCAATCGCGAAGTTCGCCGCATGTTCGAAGCGGCAGGCGTCACGGTCAGTCGACTTATTCGCACCCGTTTTGGTGAGGTTGTCCTGCCCCGCAATCTGCGTCGTGGTCGCTGGGATGAGTTGAATGAAGATCTGGCGGCAGCGCTGATGGTGCAGCTTGGTTTGTTGGGCGATGATGACGATGGCGAACGTGTGCGCAAACAGCCCAGGTCGCACGACAGCGCCTTGCCGCCGGGGTTTGGCACGATGGAGCGCAATGGGCTGAATGGTGCGCGCGTGAGCCGCAAGGGCAAGTTGCAGGGCGGTGGCGGTGCGGCATTCAGTTGCCCGTCCGATCCGTTCGGCACGGGTTCGTTCCTGACCGGGGGCTATGCCAATGGTCATCCCCTGGAGCGTGAGTCCAAGGGCAGCAAGCCTGCGGGTGGTGCGCGCAAAGGGCGCAGCAAGCCGCAATCCGGTGCGGCAACAGCGACAGGCAATAATGCACGTCCTGCAGCCAAGACTGGCGGCAAGGCTGCCAGGAGTGGCGGCGGCAAGCAGGGGCGTCAAGGTCAGGGCGATGCGCCCAAGACCTCGGGTCAGCAGCGTCCTGCGCGACGCAAGAAGGGCGGTCAGGGAGATGACTGGCAGCCGCGTGGCGCGGCTGCACACGAGTCCCGCCTGGGCGTGATTGGCCGTAGCCGCTGACGATTGTTTCTGTTAAAATAAACGGTTTTGATGGGCTAGGGTTCTTGTGCCTGCGCTTTGTGGGCGCAGTATGTCCGCTTTCTTGCGGATAGATCCCGGCCCGGATGGTCAGCTTGTTGTGGCGGCTGGCACATACATAGCGACTCTTGCGCTGGCGTGTGCCGGGGCAACACAGTGGGCTGGTTGTTCAGCCCTTTTTTTTTGAGCATATGGCAGACATTTTTTCGTTGACGGAGCAGGCGCTGGCGGGCATGGATATCGAACTGGTCGATGTCGAGCGTGCTGGTCAGGGGCTGTTGCGTGTGACCATCGATACGCCCGAGGGTGTGCGGATCGAACATTGCGAGCAGGTCTCGCGGCATCTGTCGCGCGTCTACGAAGTCGAAAATGTGGATTATGGCCGGCTTGAGGTCAGTTCTCCCGGTACCGATCGTCCGCTGCGCAAAGAGGCTGATTTTCGGCGCTTTGCGGGTGAACGTGTCGAAATCAAGCTGCGCGAGGCGATTGATAGTCGCAAGGTTTTTTCAGGGATTCTGACGCTTCCGGAAACGGAAGGCGAAGCCGCCGATCAGCAGGGCGGCACAACGTTCGGGTTGGAGTTCGAGGCACAGAAGGGCGAGATGCAGGTGTTGAGCTTTACGCTGGATGATGTCGAGCGTGCCAAGCTGGATCCCGTCCTGAATTTCAAGGGTAAGAAGCGATGAGTCGCGAAATTCTTTTACTGGTGGATGCGCTGGCGAGCGAAAAAGCCGTTCCGCGTGAAGTGGTCTTCGGCGCACTTGAGGGTGCGCTGGCGTCGGCCATGAAAAAGCGCTTCGAGGAAGAGGTCAATATCCGCGTGGCCATCGACCGCGATACCGGCAATTATGAAGGTTTCCGGCGCTGGCTGGTCGTGCCCGACGAGGAAGGCCTGCAGGAGCCCGATCAGCAGGAGCTGCTGTCGGATGCCCGTGAACTGGCTCCCGATGTCGAAGTCGGTGACTACATCGAGGAACCGCTCGAGGCCATCGAGTTCGGTCGTATCGGTGCGCAGGCTGCCAAACAGGCCATTCTGCAGAAGATCCGTGATGCCGAGCGCGAGCAAGTGCTCAATGACTTCCTGGATCGTGGCGAAAGCATTGTGTCCGGCACGGTCAAGCGCATGGACAAGGGCGATGCCATCATCGAAAGCGGCAAGATCGAAGCCCGCCTGCCACGCAACCAGATGATCCCCAAGGAAAACCTGCGTATCGGTGATCGTGTGCGCGCCTGGGTTCAGACCATCGACCGTACGGCACGTGGCCAGCAGGTTCTGCTGTCACGCACGGCACCTGAGTTCATCCAGCAATTGTTTGAAAACGAAGTGCCCGAGATCGAGCAGGGTCTGCTCGAGATCAAGGCGGCTGCGCGTGATCCCGGCGTGCGCGCCAAGATTGCTGTCGTGGCTTACGACAAGCGTATCGACCCCATCGGCACCTGCGTCGGCATGCGTGGTTCGCGCGTCACTGCTGTGCGCAATGAGCTGGGTGGGGAACAGGTCGATATCGTCCTGTGGGCTGATGATCCCGCACAGTTCGTCATTGGTGCGCTGGCTCCGGCCAACGTCGAGTCGATCGTGGTCGATGAAGACAAGCACGCCATGGATGTGGTCGTCGATGAAGAAAACCTGCCAAAGGCGATCGGTGCACGCGGTCAGAATGTCCGTCTGGCATCCGACCTGACCGGCTGGCAGATCAATATCATGACCCAGGAAGAAAGCCACAGCCGCCAGGAAGAGGAGCGCGAAACGCTGCGCGCCGCTTTCATGCAGAAACTGGATGTGGATGAGGAAGTTGCCGACATCCTGATCGATGAAGGCTTTACCGGCCTGGAAGAAATTGCCTATGTACCGATGCAGGAGCTGCTCGATATCGAGGCTTTCGACGAGGAAACCATCACCGAGTTGCGCACTCGGGCCCGCAATGCCCTGCTGACCGAGGCCATCGCCAAGGAAGAAGAAGCAGAGGCTGCCCAGAATCTCAATGGTCTCGAAGGCATGACGCCCGAGCTTATCGAGAAACTGGCCCAGCATGGCATCGAGACGCGTGATGACCTGGCCGATCTGGCGACCGACGAATTGGCCGAGATGGCGGGTATCGACGAACAGGCTGCCAGCGACCTGATCATGCGCGCCCGCGAGCACTGGTTTGATGGTGAGGCATAAGTGCCGGAGTGACCGGTGAGTACCGGTCAGCCTCCTGCCAGGCAGCAGCATCAATATTGAAAAATGCAGTAGAAAGGGAAGAGAGAAACGAATGTCGAGTAATACCGTCGCCCAGTTCGCAAATGAGCTGAAAATGCCCGCCGTTGCGCTGCTTGAGCAGTTGCGCGTTGCCGGCATCGACCTCAAGTCGGCCGACGATGTCGTCACCGAAAGCGACAAGGCGAAGCTGCTCGAGTCGTTGCGCAAGGGTAAGGCGCAAGGCGGTGAGGGCAAGAAGATCACGGTGACACGTCGCCAGACTTCGGAAATCCGCCATGCTGATGCCACCGGGCGTTCTCGCACCGTGCAGGTCGAGGTGCGCAAGAAGCGCGTCTTCGTCAAGCGGGATCTGCAAGATCCGCTGGCTGCCGAAGCTGCTCTCTCCGACCAGGGTGTTACCGCCGACCTCGATCACCATGACGCGACTTCGGTTGCACCTGTCGCGCATGAAGAGTCGATTTCTGCCGAGCCGGTAGCTGTCGTGCAGACAGTTGCCGTGCAGGATGTGCCGGCAGCGGATGTTTCCGCAGTCGAGCCGAGCGTGACCGAGTCTGCAGAAAGTGCTTCCGCACCTGCCGAAACGGTTGCTGCCGAACAGCCTGCACCCGAAGTCGTCGCACCTGCCGTCGAAGACGCAGCGCCGGCGGCAGTCGAAGCGCCATCCATTTCATCCGTTCCGCAAGTAGAGTCCGCCGATGCTGGTGCGGCTGTGCAGGCGGCAGAACAACCCACCCCTGCGCCGGAAGCAACCGCTTCCGTGGCGCAGCAGGAGCAGACGGCAGCGCCGTCCTCCGTCAGCGCAGCAGCACACGCGGAACCGGCCCCTGCCAAGCAGGCAGTTGCTTCGTCCGCGCCCAAAGCGGCAACAGGAAAGAAAAATATGTCCGGCCAGGCAGTACCAGTGGAAGCGGCAGCGGGTGCCACTCCTCCGGCGAATCGTGAAGCAGCCCGCAAGGCAGCCGAGGCAGAGGCAGCAGCGTTGCGTGCCATGCTCAACCGTCCCCGCAAGGTGCTGCGTGCGCCGGAGCCTGAGCCCCAGAACGTGGCCGGCACGCTGCACAAACCGTCCAAGAAGGAAGGTGTCAAGAAGGATGCCAAGCCTGCGACAGACAATGCACCAGGTAAAAAGACCGTCAAGACGGCCGACGCCGGCTCTTCGTCGTGGTCCGATGGCAATCGCAAGAAGCCTTCTGATCGCCCGCAACGCAGCGATGCACCTGCCGGCCGCGATGGCTGGCGCAGTGGCAAGGGGGGGGGCAAGGGCCGTCGCGGTGATCGTCGCGATGAGCAACAGGCCGCCAGCGCCGCGCCCGAATTCATTGTCCGCGAAGTGCATGTTCCCGAAACGGTCACGGTCGCTGATTTGGCACACAAGATGTCCGTCAAGGCTGCCGAGGTCATCAAGTTGTTGATGAAGCTGGGCCAGATGGTGACCATCAACCAGGTGCTGGATCAGGAAACCGCCATGATCGTGGTCGAGGAACTGGGCCACAAGGCGATTGCAGCCAAACTGGATGATCCGGAAGCCTTCCTCGACGAAACCGATCTGGGTGAAATCGAATCGCTGCCGCGTGCACCGGTGGTAACCGTCATGGGTCACGTCGATCACGGCAAGACTTCGCTGCTGGACTACATCCGTCGTGCCAAGGTGGCACATGGTGAGGCCGGTGGCATTACGCAGCATATCGGTGCCTATCACGTCAAGACGCCGCGTGGCGTAGTGACCTTCCTGGATACTCCGGGTCACGAGGCCTTTACGGCCATGCGTGCTCGCGGTGCCAAGGCAACCGACGTGGTGATCCTGGTGGTGGCCGCCGATGATGGCGTGATGCCGCAGACTCGCGAGGCCATTCACCATGCGCGTGCCGCAGGTGTGCCTATCGTGGTGGCCATCACCAAGGTCGACAAGCCCGAAGCCAATCCGGATCGTGTCAAGCAGGAACTGCTGGTCGAAGAGGTCGTGCCCGAAGAATACGGTGGCGATATCCCGTTCGTGCCGGTTTCGGCCAAGACGGGTGCCGGTATCGACGATCTGCTCGAAAACGTGCTGCTGCAAGCCGAGATTCTCGAGCTCAAGGCTCCGATCGAGGCACCTGCCAAGGGCTTGGTCGTCGAGGCACGTCTCGACAAGGGACGTGGTCCGGTTGCGACCGTACTGGTGCAGTCCGGTACGCTGAACCGGGGTGACTCGGTGCTGGTGGGGGCAAGCTATGGCCGTGTACGTGCCATGCTGGATGAAACCGGCAAGGCTATCCACAAGGCTGGTCCGTCCATTCCAGTCGAAATCCAGGGTCTGACCGAAGTGCCTGCCGCAGGCGACGAACTGATCGCCATGGCCGACGAGCGCAAGGCACGCGAAATCGCGCTGTTCCGTCAAGGCAAGTTCCGTGATGTCAAGCTGGCCAAGCAGCAGGCGGCCAAGCTCGAGTCCATGTTCGACAACATGGGTGAGGGTGCCCAGATTCTGTCGCTCATTATCAAGACTGATGTGCAAGGTTCGCAGGAAGCGCTGGCCAATTCGCTGCTCAAACTCTCGACCGACGAGGTCAAGGTACAGGTGGTGCATGCAGCCGTAGGCGGCATTTCCGAAAGCGACGTCAACCTGGCCATCGCCTCGCATGCCGTGATCATCGGCTTCAACGTGCGCGCTGATCACAGCGCCAAGAAGCTGGCCGAGAACAACGACATCGACCTGCGTTACTACAACATCATCTATGATGCGGTGGATGACGTGAAGGCTGCTCTGTCCGGCATGCTGGCTCCCGAGCGCAAGGAAGAAGTCATCGGCATGGTCGAGATCCGCGAGGTCTACAGCATTTCGCGTATCGGCAAGGTCGCTGGTTGTATGGTCACCGATGGTGTGGTGCGTCGCGATTCGCAGATCCGTCTGCTGCGTGGCAATGTGGTCCAGTGGACCGGCCTGCTGGAGTCGCTGCGTCGTTTCAAGGACGACGTCAAGGAAGTCCGCAGCGGTTTCGATTGCGGTATCACCCTGCGTGGCAACAACGATATCGAAGTCGGCGACCAGCTCGAAGTCTTCGAAATCAAGGAAATCGCCCGTTCGCTGTGAGTTTGAATGAGCCGTCATAAACAAAAAAGCATCCCCAACCGCAATGTGCGGTTGGCCGATCAGATCCAGAAGGATCTGGCCGAGATCATCCAGCGCGAGATTGAGATGTCGCGCGTTGGACTGGTCACGCTGACCTCGGTCGAGCTGTCTGCCGACTACGCGCATGCCAAGGTCTATTTTTCCGTGTTGGGTGCGGAGCCCGACGCCGTCGTGGCTCTGCTCAACGAAAAGGCCGGCTGGCTGCATTCGCTGTTGTACAAGCGGTTGCATATCCATACGGTCCCGACCCTGCGCTTCGTGCATGATGCCCAACTGGCGCATGCGATCGAAATGTCCCAATTGATCGATCAGGCCAACCGGTCTGGCGCTCAATCCGGCGTTCCCGACGAACCCGACGACGCCCGCTGACGCGGGCTATCGTTCTATTTCTGGTTGATGACGATGGCTACACGACGCGGGCAATTGCTCGACGGCGTTCTGTTGCTTGACAAACCAGAAGGGCTGTCAAGCAATCACGCTCTACAACGCGCCAAGCGCACGGTGGATGCCCGCAAAGCGGGCCATACCGGCACGCTCGATCCTTTTGCGACCGGGCTGCTGGTGCTGTGCATGGGCAAGGCGACCAAGATTTCCGGCAAGATGCTGGATGCCGACAAACGCTATCTGGCTACGGTGTCTTTCGGTGCCGAAACGGATAGTGGCGATCTGACCGGCACGGTCGTATCGCAGGCTGGCGAAGACTTCACAGGTGTCGAACGAGCGGCGCTGGAGCAGGCGATTGTTGGTTTTCGTGGCGAAATCCAGCAGATTCCCCCCATGTACTCCGCGCTCAAGCGCGATGGCGTACCCCTGTACAAATATGCGCGCGAGGGCATCGAGCTCGAACGTCCGCCGCGCACGGTAACGATTCACCGGCTCGACCTGCTGTCTTGTGACGGCAGGCAGGCCGTGATTGATGTTGAATGCAGCAAAGGCACCTATATCCGGACCCTGGCCCAGGATATAGGGCGCGCGCTCGGCTGCGGGGCGCATCTGGTGGCGTTGCGGCGCACCCGGATCGGCCCGTTCTCGCTGGACGACGCCATCACGCTGGAGCAGTTGCAGGCCATGCCGACCCCGGCGCAGGTCCTGTTGCCGCTGGACAAACTGCCCGCTGGCCTGTGGCCGGCGGCCTGACTGACTGAGGACGACTTTTATGACACGCGCTTTGCGTAACGTAGCCATCATCGCACACGTCGATCATGGCAAGACCACTCTGGTGGACCAACTGCTCAAGCAGTCGGGCACCTTCCGCGACAACCAGCACATGTCTGAACGGGTCATGGACTCGGGCGACATCGAAAAAGAACGCGGCATCACGATTCTGGCCAAAAACTGTGCCTGCGAATACGAAGGCACGCACATCAACATTATCGACACCCCGGGACACGCGGATTTTGGTGGCGAAGTTGAGCGTGTGCTGTCGATGGCCGACGGCGTGCTGTTGCTGGTCGATGCGGTCGAAGGCCCGATGCCCCAGACCCGTTTCGTGACCCGCAAAGCGCTGGCACTGGGCCTGCGTCCCATCGTGGTCGTCAATAAGATCGATCGTCCGGGCGCGCGTCCGGATTTTGCGATCAATGCAACCTTCGATCTGTTCGATAAGCTCGGCGCAACCGAAGAACAGCTCGATTTTCCCATCATTTATGCTTCGGGGCTGTCGGGCTACGCAGGCCTGACCGAAGATGTGCGCAGTGGCGACATGCGTCCGCTATTTGAGGCGATCCTCAAGTACGTGCCGCAGCGTGATGATGATGCCGATGGCCCACTGCAAATGCAGATCGTTTCGCTTGACTACAGCAGCTACGTGGGCAAGATCGGCGTGGGGCGTATCAACCGCGGTCGCGCTCGCGCAGGCCAGGATGTGATCGTCAAGTTTGGCCCCGATGGCGCACCGATCAAGGGGCGCATCAATCAGGTGCTCAAGTTCAAGGGCCTGGAACGTGTTCTGGTCGATGAGGCCGAAGCAGGCGATATCGCGCTCATCAACGGGATAGAAGAACTGGGCATTGGCTGCACGGTGACGGATGTGTCGGTGCAGGAAGCGCTGCCTATGCTGCGCATTGACGAGCCGACGCTGACCATGAATTTCATGGTGAACACCTCGCCATTGGCCGGCCGCGAAGGCAAGTTCGTGACCAGTCGCCAACTGCGCGACCGTCTGGAGCGCGAACTCAAGTCCAACGTGGCACTGCGTGTGCGCGATACCGACGACGATACGGTGTTCGAAGTGGCTGGCCGGGGCGAATTGCACCTGACCATTTTGCTGGAAAACATGCGCCGTGAAGGCTACGAACTGGCCGTTTCGCGCCCGCGTGTGGTGTTCAAAGATATCGACGGGGTACGTTGCGAGCCCTATGAGCTGCTGTCTGTCGATCTGGAAGATGGTCACCAGGGTGCGGTGATGGAAGAACTGGGCCGCCGCAAGGGCGACCTGCAGGACATGCAGCCGGATGGCCGTGGTCGTACCCGTTTGGAATATCGTATTCCGGCCCGTGGCCTGATCGGTTTCCAGGGCGAGTTTCTGTCGATGACACGTGGCACGGGTCTGATGAGCCATGTGTTCGACGATTACCAACCGGTTCGCGATGGCAGCCTGGGCGAGCGTCGCAACGGCGTGCTCATCAGCCAGGACGATGGTGACGCTGTGGCCTACGCTCTGTGGAAGCTGCAGGATCGTGGTCGCATGTTCGTCAATCCGGGCGAAGCGCTGTATGAAGGCATGATTATCGGTATTCACAGCCGCGACAATGATCTGGTCGTGAACCCGATCAAGGGCAAGCAACTGACTAACGTGCGGGCCTCGGGTACGGATGAGGCTGTGCGTCTGGTGCCGCCGATCAAGATCACGCTCGAATACGCCGTGGAATTCATCGACGACGACGAACTGGTCGAGATTACACCCAAGTCCATCCGCCTGCGCAAGCGCTACCTGAAAGAGCACGAACGTCGCCGGATGTCGCGCGAAGGCAGCTGATACGTTTGTGCGCAGTACGACTGGCAGGGCAGGCAAGAGTGTTTAAAATGTGACCATGACGGTAACCTATACTCTGCTCGAAGCCTGCACCTACCAGGAAGATGTCCGCAAAAGCCGCTTTCTGGGCTGGGCGGCACCGGTAGCCAGCATCGATGAAGCAATGGCTTTCTTTGCCGCTCACTCGGTGGTCGATGCTACACACAATTGCTGGGCCTACCGAATCGGACCGCTGTATCGTTTCAATGACGACGGCGAACCCGGCGGTACGGCTGGCCGACCAATTCTGCAGGCCATTGAGGGGCAGGGCTTCGACAATGTGGCCGTGCTGGTAGTGCGCTGGTTTGGTGGCGTCAAGCTGGGTGCCGGCGGACTGGTGCGGGCCTATAGCGCCTGTGCTGCCAACACCTTGCGCCAGGGCAAGCGGCAGGAAGTGATTCCTGCCATGCAGGTGCGCTGCCGCTGTCTTTATACCGATCTGGCACGCGTGCAGGCGCGGCTGGCCCAGGCTGGTGTGCGCACGCTCGATGAACAGTTCGATGCCGAAGGTGTGCAATTGCGCCTGGATGTACCGCTGGCCGTCGCCAGCGAACTGGCCGTAGCCGTGGCCGATATCAGCCGGGGGCAGGCGCTCTGGCAACCGCTTACAGAACAAGCTCGCAAATGATCATTCTAGGTTTCGAAAGCTCCTGTGACGAGACAGGTGTCGCGCTGGCGTGTACCGAGCGTGGGTTGTTGGCGCATGCGTTGCACAGCCAGATCGCCATGCATGGCGAATACGGCGGCGTAGTACCGGAACTGGCTTCACGCGATCATATTCGCCGTGTTGTGCCGCTGACCCGCCAGGTGCTGGCCGAGGCCGGGCTGTCGTGGCGGGATATCGGGGCCGTCGCCTATACGGCGGGCCCGGGTCTGGGTGGCGCATTGCTGGTCGGGGCCAGCGTGGCGCAAGCCGTTGCCTGGGCGCATGGTTTGCCGACACTGGGTATTCATCACCTTGAAGGGCACCTGCTGTCACCCCTTTTGGCCGAGCCGCAGCCGACCTTTCCTTTCCTGGCTCTGTTGGTGTCCGGTGGGCATACCCAGATCATGAAGGTCAGCGGAGTAGGGGAATACGAATTGCTGGGAGAAACGCTGGACGATGCGGCCGGCGAAGCCTTCGACAAGACTGCCAAGCTGATGGGGCTGCCTTATCCGGGTGGTCCGGCGCTGGCGGCGCTGGCGGAACAGGGGAATGAACATGCGGTGCAACTGCCACGCCCCATGCTGCATTCTCATGATTATGATTTCAGCTTCAGCGGTCTGAAGACCGCGGTACTAACCCGCATGCGGCAGTTGACCGCGGCGGCAGCCCAGGAAGGTGAGGGGAGCCGTCGTGAGGCGGTGGCCTCGTTGCCACCGACTCCGGCAGATACGGCGGCTGCCGCATTGGCTGTGCCGCTTCAGGCACGTGCCGATCTGGCGGCAGCGACCCAGGCGGCCATTGTCGATGTCCTGGTGGCAAAAGCGGTCAGGGCGCTCAAGGATGAAGGCCTGACCCGGTTGGTGGTGGCAGGCGGCGTGGGAGCCAACAAACGGCTGCGTCACAAGCTGCAGGAAGCCCTGGCCTCGGTGCGCAATGCCGAGGTGTTTTTCCCACCGCTGGAGTTCTGCACCGACAATGGTGCGATGATCGCCTTTGCGGCGGCATTGAGGATCAATGCCGGCAAGGCGCAGTTCAATACGGATCATGCTTTTACCGTGCGGCCGCGCTGGCCGCTGGATCAGATCGAGACCTCGGCAGAGCCTTTTTAGATCGCTGAGGCGGGCGGGCCTCTATGAGGTAGAGGGCTTAATGTGACGGTATATCGGGTCGTGATGCGAGACGCCAGGAGCAAGGCATCCATGCAATGCACGGCTTGTGCTCGTGCCGCTTCTTCCGAATGAGACTCCAGTGTGAAGTAAATTTCGTCACATTGATCTGTCTGACTTCCGACGCACCCGCTATCGGGAATGGTCGCATCGAGCACATTGAAAAGGGCAATTCGCTCTGCAAGCGTGAGCTTGCGGGATAAGTCAGCATATACAGCGTATTGCATTTTCATCATCAGCAGCCAGATGGTTTTATCGGTGCCGGGTCTGTTGTTTGCCTGCTGTGCCAGCCTGTTGTTCAGCGTTTTTTTTCTTGCTACCGATCTTGCCTTCAGTGCCTTGCAGCAGGCGCGATATATTGGCCTTGTGGCGATAGATCAGCATCAGGCTGATGATGCCGATAGCCGTGCCGATACGTCCGTCTGCAGGCCAGGCGATGCCGGCCCCCAGCAGGTAGTAGATGGGGGCACAGGCTGCCGCCAACAGAGCGGCCAGCGATGAGTAGCGCGTGAAATAGGCGACCAGCAGCCATGTCACCAAGGCTGCGAGGGCCAGCAGGGGATGTAGTGCCAGCAGTACGCCCATGGCTGTGGCCACACCCTTGCCGCCCTTGAAACCGAGAAACAGCGGGTACAGGTGCCCCAGGAACACGGCGACGGCGCAGCCGGCAATCCATCCTGCATCCAGGCCGAGACCCGGCCCGAAGCGCAGGGCAAGGATGACCATCAGCCAGCCTTTGAACAGGTCTCCCAGCAGGGTAAGCGCGGCAGCGAGTTTGTTGCCCGTGCGCAGGACGTTGGTGGCCCCGGGATTGCCCGAGCCGTAATTGCGGGGGTCATCGAGCCGCATGAGTTTGCTGACCACGACGGCAAACGGGATGGAGCCGATCAGGTAGGATGCCAGGAGAAAACCGATGCCGGTGGCAAAAGAAGGAAAATCGCTCATAAATGCCTGCTGTTCGACGATAAAAAAGGGGGCTTGCAGCCATCCGGCCGGTATGGACAGAGTACAATCGACGGATTCGCAAGTGTAGCGCCGAACGCACTGATTTTACTTGGGAGTCTGCATGCATATCCTGGTTTCCAACGACGACGGCTATTCCGCGCCGGGACTCGAAGCGCTGGTCAAGGCCCTCGACGGCCTGGGCCGCATCACGGTGGTCGCACCCGAAACCAATTGCAGCGGCGCTTCCAATTCCCTGACCCTCAATCGGCCCCTGTGGGTACGGACGGCATCCAATGGTTTTCACTGCGTCAGCGGAACGCCCTCGGATTGCGTGCACGTTGCCCTGACAGGCCTGTTGGGCGAGCGCCCTGACCTGGTCGTGTCCGGCATCAACAACGGTGCCAACATGGGGGACGACACGTTGTACTCGGGCACGGTCGCTGCTGCGACTGAGGGTTACCTGTTTGGGATTCCCTCGATCGCATTTTCTCTGGTTCAAAAGGGCTGGGAGCATCTGGATGCGGCTGCGGCCATTGCACGCAGCATCGTCGAACGCCAGATCGAGGCACCGCTGCATGCACCGGTACTGCTCAACGTCAATATTCCCAACCGGTCCCTTTACGATATCAAGCCAGCGCGTGTCACCCGCCTGGGTCGGCGCCATCCTTCCGAACCTGTGGTACGCACGGCCACGCCCTATGGCGAGACGGTCTATTGGATCGGCCCATCCGGCACGGCAGCGGATGCCGCCCCTGGAACCGATTTTCATGCTCTGGCCGAAGGCCATGTCTCGATCACGCCGCTGCGTGTTGATCTGACCCACCATGAGCAGATTGAGGCAATACATGGCTGGACGGAGCAACTGGAACCATGCGCCCGCGCCTGACGGAAACCTCCGCCATGATGGCGGCTGACAGTCGTTCGCGAAAAAGCGGACAGCCCTGGAGCGCGAGTGCGCTATCCGGATTCAGCCCCGCAAACAGCAATACCCGTATTTCTGCCAGCCGCCTGCCGTTACGGGCGGATGCCGCTGCCCCTTCCTTGCGCGCACCGGGCAATCTTGGTCTCAACTCGGAGCGTCAGCGCGCAGCCATGGTTGAGCGCCTGCGTCGGCAGGGCATTGCCGACGAGCGTGTACTGCGCGCCATGCAGGCCGTGTTGCGGCACAGCTTCGTGGATGAGGCGCTGGCCAGTCGCGCCTATGATGATGCTGCACTGCCGATCGGCTTTGCACAGACGATTTCCCAACCCTGGGTCGTGGCCCACATGATCCAGACCGTGCTGCGTGACCGGATGCCGCGTAAAATACTGGAAATCGGTGCCGGCTGTGGTTACCAGGCGGCTGTGCTGGCGCATTGCGCGCCAGAAGTCCACTCGATAGAGCGGATACAGGGGCTATATGATCTGGCACGCAACAATTTTCAAAAATTGAAAATAGCATCGATCAAATTGCATTATGGTGACGGCATGCGTGGGTTGCCTGATGCTGCGCCCTTCGATGCCATCGTCATTGCAGCCGCCGGACTGGAGATTCCTGCCGGATTGCGGTTGCAGCTTGCCGTTGGAGGCCGTCTGATAGCCCCCGAGGGTGGAGAAGAACAACGTCTGGTCCTGATAGAGCGCACCGGAGCGCAGGACTGGACCCGAATTGAACTCGAACCGGTGCGTTTTGTCCCGCTCAAGGCGGGTACGCAGACATGAATAGACAGGAGAATTACATGCCAGTGCGGGTGTCACCCACGATGGATATCAATCAACCCTTGCGTTCCCAGGGCGGTCGGCTGCTTGCTGCCTCCCTGCTGGTGCTGGCATTGGCTGCCTGCACGACGACCGATCAGCGGGCCCCGATTCGCGACATGTCGCAACAGCGTGGCGGCGAGACCGCCCAGCAGGCAGCGCAACCAGCCTTGCGCCATGTCGTCAAGCCGGGCGATACGCTCTATCAGATCGCACGGCGTTATCAGGTTGATGCAGGATCGGTGATTGCCTGGAATCAACTGAGCGACCCGAGTCGCCTGCGTCCCGGCCAGGAGCTGATCGTCAGTGCGCCGGGCAGTTCGACCGCAGCGGCACAATCTGGCACGTCATCGACGGCCCAGGTCACGCCGATTACCGATCCTTCTTCCGCAGAAGTGCGTCCGGTCGATCTCAACGCCGGTTCGCAGTCGTCCGTCAGCACCGGCAGCGATACGCCGGCTGCCACGACCACCACGCCGTCACCTTCGGCCACGGCTGGAACAGGTAATGTGCCGCGTGCCGCCGATGCCAATGTGATCGCCTGGGGCTGGCCCGCCAGCGGTGAACTGATCCAGAGTTTCGGTGGTTCCAGTCGCGGGATCGATATTTCCGGTACGGCCGGCGATCCGATCTATGCGGCAGCCGATGGCAAAGTCATGTTCACGGGCAGTGGTGTTCGTGGTCGCGGCAACCTGATCATCATCAATCACCAGCGCAATGCCTTCATCACGGTCTATGCCCATAACCGTTCGATGTTGGTCAAGGCCGGCCAGGACGTGAAGAAGGGCGACAAGATTGCAGAAATGGGGCAGACCGACACCACGTCGCCACGCCTCTATTTCGAGATCCGTCGCCAGGGCACGCCGGTTAACCCACTGGGCTACCTGCCGGCAAAATGATCCCACACCTGGTCTTCGATCTCGAGACGATTCCGGATGCAGACGGCTTGCGTCGTCTGCACGACGCCCAGGGGCTGGATGATGCCGCAGTGGTTGAGCAGGCACTGGCTGCGCGGCGCGAAGCGGTCGGCCATGACTTCATGCCACTGCACTTGCATCGCATCGTGGCCATTGGCTGTGTATTTCGCGATGACCGGGGCTTCCAGGTGCGTTGCCTGGGAGAACCCGGCGACAGTGAAGCCGCACTGATCTCGGCCTTCTTCAAGACAATCGAGCGCTATACCCCGCGCCTGATCAGCTGGAACGGATCGGGCTTCGATCTGCCGGTGCTGCATTATCGAAGCCTGATTCACGGTATCGCCGCACCGCGTTACTGGGATATGGGTGAGGATGATCGCGACTTTCGCTACAACAACTACATCAGTCGCTACCATACCCGCCACGTCGATCTGATGGACGTGCTGGCCAAGTACAACGGCCGGGCCAACGCGCCGCTGGATGAGCTAGCCAAGTTGTGCGGTTTTCCCGGCAAGCTGGGTGTCGATGGCAGTCAGGTCTGGCCTATGTGGCAGCAAGGTGCCATCGATGATATCCGCGCCTATTGCGAAACCGATGTCGCCAATACCTGGCTGGTCTATACACGCTTTCGCCTGTTGCGAGGCGAGATCGACCAAACTGGTTATGAGCAGGAACTGGCCGTGGTCAAAGAAGCGCTGGCGGCCTTGCCTGGTTCGCATTGGCAGGAATATTTGGCGGCCTGGGCGGAGTCGGTGCGCTAAGTCGATTTTGCATCTGCATTAAGCCGGTAGCTTGTTCGATCGCTCTGGAAGGATGACTGTGGCCTGGCCTGTAGAGTCACAGAGCGCTGGACTAGGAAAAAAATCCGCGCCTGCCTGAAGCTCTGCACTGCTCAACCCTTGACGCGGATGATCTTCTGCACCTGCGGCACGTGCCGGATGGAGCGGATGACGCGAGCCAGATGTTGCCGGCTGTCCACCTGTACGGTCAGATTGACCGATACCGTGGCGCTAACATCATCCTGCATGGCGACATGCACGATATTGGAGTCGGCTGCCGTGACTTCGGCAGCGATACGGCCCAGTACGCCGCGCTCATTGATGATGACAATCTCGAGGCGAGTGGAGAGGTGGCGAGCGGTGTGCTCATCCCAGGCCACATTAATCCAGCGCTCGGGTTCGCGAGCCTGCTGGCGCAAGGCATTGGGGCAGTCGGCAGTATGCACGACCAGTCCGTGACCGACGCGGATGCCGGCGATGATCTGGTCGCCTGGCAGAGGGCCGCAACAGGGAGCCAGTTGTACGGCCTGGCCTTCATTGCCCTGTATGAGTACGGGTGCGTTGCGTGCTGAGGTGAGATCGTCGTCAGCGGCGGCGGTGGTGGCCAGCAGTGGATGCTCGGGGGCAAAGCGTCGCGCTACCACGGCGGCCAGACGCTTGCCCAGGCCGATGTCGGCCATGATCTCGTCGCGGTCGGCTGCGCCGCTGCTGCGCACCAGCTTGTCCCAGGCGGGATCGTCGCCTGCGGGGATTTCGATGTGCAGTGCCTGCAGTGCCTGCTGCAGCATGCGCTCGCCAAAGGCGACCGATTCGGCATACTTGACCGTGCGCAGGTAGTGACGGATCTCCGAGCGGGCACGCCCGGTCCGTACATAATTGAGCCACTGCGCATTGGGCCGCGAAGTCGAGGCCGTGATGATCTCGATGCGATCGCCGCTGTGCAGCTCGGTGCGCAGTGGTACGAATTCGTCGTTGACCTTGGCGGCAACGGTCTGGTTGCCGATGTCGGTATGGATGGTATAGGCGAAGTCGACCGGCGTGGCACCACGTGGCAGCGAGATGATTTTGCCCTTGGGCGTGAAGACGTAGACCGAGTCAGGGAACAGATCGACCTTGACGTGTTCAAGGAATTCGCCCGAGTCGCCGGTCTGGCTCTGGATGTCGAGCAGCGATTGCAGCCACTGGTGGGTACGCTTCTGCAATTGGCTGAGCGTGACACCTTCTTCCTTGTAGAGCCAGTGCGCGGCGACGCCTTCTTCGGCGATCTGATGCATGTCGCGCGTACGGAACTGGAACTCGATGGGTGTCCCGTAGGGGCCGACCAGCGTGGTGTGCAGGGACTGGTAGCCATTCAGCTTGGGAATGGCGATGTAATCCTTGAATTTGCCGGGTACCGGGCGATAGAGCTGATGCAGCGTACCCAGCGCCAGATAGCATTCTGGCAGGGTGTGTACGATGATGCGAAAACCGTAGACATCCAGCACTTCGGAAAAGCTTTTTTTCTGCTCTTCCATTTTGCTGTAGATGCCGTAGAGGGTTTTTTCACGGCCACTGACTTCGGCTTCGATGCCGGCAGCAGGCAGTGCGGCACGCACCGTATCGGTAATCTTGTTGATGACATCGCGGCGATTGCCGCGCGCGGCCAGGACGGCTTTCTGGATGACCCGCTGACGGTTTGGATGGATCGCTGCGAAACAGCGATCCTGCAGTTCGCGAAAGAGGGCATTCAGCCCCAGCCGATCGGCGATGGGCGAGTAGATGTCGAGGGTTTCGCGGGCAACGCGCTTGCGTTTGTCGGGCGGCACGGCATCGAGCGTGCGCATATTGTGCAGGCGATCGGCCAGCTTGACCAGAATGACACGGACATCGCGCGCCATCGCCAGCAGCATCTTGCGGAAGCTTTCTGCCTGTTGCTGCGCCTTGCTGGCGAAGTCCAGCCGATCAAGCTTGGACAGTCCGTCGACCAGTTCGGCAACGTCAGCCCCGAAGCGTTCGGTGAGTTCCTGCTTGGAGACGCCCTGGTCCTCCATCACATCGTGCAGCAGTGCGGCCATCAGGGCTTGTGCATCGAGTTTCCAGCCGGCGCAGATGGCCGTGACGGCGATGGGATGGGTAATGTAGGGCTCGCCGCTGGTGCGGAACTGGCCCAGATGGGCCTGGTCTGCGAAGCGGTAGGCTTCGCGGACCTGCTCGACCTCTTTTTTGTCGAGATAGGTCGCCAGCAACTCGGCCAGTGGTGCAAACGAAACAATGGTGGCGACATTCGGTGGCGTTGCGGCCTGGCTGGCAGGCTGAGGCAGGGCGGCCGTGCCCGCTGCCCCCTTTTTGCCACTGACATTCGGCGTTCTGCGACCCAGCCGGGAGCCGGCCTTGATCGCTGCGATCAATCCGGAAGAAGCGTGCCTGAGTCCACTGAATGCCATGATGCCACCTGCGCCGGGATCAGGTCGGAACCTTGCGCAGCATTTCGACGCCGGTCACTCCCTCGGCGATTTCGCGCAGGGCAGCTACGGTGGGCTTGTCGCGGGTTTCGATGCGCGGAGCATGGCCCTGGGCCAGCTGGCGTGCGCGATAGGTCGCAGCCAGCGTCAGCTTGAAGCGGTTGGGGATCTGGTTCAGGCAGTCTTCGACGGTGATTCGGGCCATGGCATTGTCCTGTGTGAAATGGGTTCGTGAAGCAGATTTTGCGTGTGCCGGATCAGTTGCCGCTGTCCTGGCTGATGCCAAGTGCAGCGAAAAGCGCAGCATGCCGCAGGGCTTGCGCAGCAAAGCGCAGACGTGCGGCAGAGATGATTCTTTTCAGTTCTGAAAGGGCAACGCTAAATTCTTGATTAATAATAACATATTCGAATTCTGGCGCGTGTGCGATTTCACCGCCTGCGGCCAGCATGCGGCGGGCAATGACCTGCTCGCTGTCCTGGCCGCGCTGGCGCAGGCGTTCCTCGAGCGCATCGATCGAGGGCGGCAGGATAAAGATGCCCTGCGCCCCCGGGAAGTGTTTCTTGACCTGACGGGCTCCCTGCCAGTCGATCTCAAGCAGCACATCCTGGCCCTGGGCCAGGGCTCGGTCCATGATGTCGCGGGGGGTGCCATAGAAGTTGCCATGCACTTCGGCCCATTCGAGCAACTGGCCGTTGTCGCGCATCTGCTTGAAGGTATCTACGCTCAGAAAGCGGTAGTGACGGCCGTCTGTTTCGCCGGGGCGCGGTGCGCGTGTGGTACAGGATACCGAGAGCAGAATGTCGCGGTCGGATTCCAGCAGTGCGTTGACCAGGCTGGATTTGCCGGCACCGCTCGGTGCCACGACCATGAAGATGTTTCCGGCTGACATGAGGTACTGCGTTCCTGCGCAAAAATATAAGGATAACAAGAAATGTCAGCGCCCGGCGGACGCACCGCTTATTTTTTGCCCGGGACGGAGACACTCTGGCGTGGCCGGATCATGGCGCGAAACAGCCACAGCCCGAACAGGATGGACATGACCGTGCCGGCGACCATCAGGACGTTCTGGCTGCCTCCTGCGGCGGCCACGCCGCGCGCGGCCAGCCAGCCGGGCAGCAGCATCAGCGGCACCCAGGCGATTGCCGACAGGACATTGGCCAACTGGAAAGGCAGGTGGCGCATGCCCATGACTCCCGCGACCAGCGGGATGGTGGAGCGGATCGGGCCCAGGAAGCGGCCCAGCAGAATCGCCAGGAAACCATAGCGGGAGAAAAACAGCCGCGCCCGCGCCACGCCCGTACGCTGCTTGTTGAGCGGCCATCGACGCTGGATGCCGGGGCCGATCCAGCGTCCCAGGAAATATGAAATGGCATCGCCTGCCACGGCTCCGGCTATGCCCCAGGCCAGAATGGGGCCGGCCTGCAGCTCGCCGCTGCCGACCAGGCCGCCGGCAAGCAGCAGCAAGGCTGTGGCTGGAATGAACAGGCCGACGACGATGAGCGATTCGCCCAGGGCGATGAGGCCGAGTATGGGGCCGGCCCAGGCGCTGTTCTGTTCGATGAATTGGCTGATCAGGTCGATATAGGCGTCGATGCCGGTCTCCTCGGTGGAATTTTTTGCCGCCGGACCGCTTCCAAGGCAAAAGCGCATCCTTGGGGGCAGCAAGCCGCAGGTGCAGCGTGGAGGTATTTTTAGGGTGATGTACTTCAAAAATTGCAATCACTGCGCTTATCATGATAGCCCCCTGAACCAGGGGACGTGTGACCAAAAGCATGGAGAATTATGGATTCGTTGACACAGGCCGTTCTGGGGGCAGGCATCCAGGGCGCATTGCTGGGCCGCCAGCAGGGTCGCAAGGCCTATCTGTACGGGGCAATTCTGGCGACGCTGCCGGATCTGGATGTGCTGGTACGCTATGCCGATCCAGTATCCAGCATGACATATCACCGGGGCTTTTCGCATTCACTGCTGACGCTGACCCTGTTTTCCATGGTGTTGGCCTGGCTCTTGCGGCGCTGGCGACCGTCACCCCAGTATTCCGGCTGGCGATTGTGGCTGGCGATATGGCTGGCCCTCATTACGCATCCGCTGCTGGATGCTTTCACCAGTTATGGCACCCAGCTATGGTGGCCCTGGACGCCTGTGCCAGCCAGTTGGTCCAGCATTTTCATCATTGATCCTATCTTCACGCTGTCTTTGCTGGTGGCGACCCTGTGTGGCCTGCTGTTCGGTGCAAGGACATGGACCTCGTGGCTGAGTGCATGGGCGCTGGTGCTGAGCGGTGCCTACCTGTTGTTCACGCTGGCGGCCAAGATGATCGTCGACTCACGTGTGGAGGCAGCGCTGCGCCAGGAAGGCATTGCCAGCACGGCGATGTTTTCCTCGCCGACGCCGTTGAACAGTCTGCTGTGGCGCGTTGTCGTGAAAACGCCGGATGACCGGTACGTGGAGTTATTGACCGGCCTGTTCGATGGCAAGGTGTCCGAGCGCGGCAACGCGGCATTGGGGGCCGAGGCGGGACAAGCCATCCTGGCGGGATCGTTCTGGCATGACCGACTGGCGTGGTTCAGTGGCGGCTGGCTGCGTTATGACCGCATCGGCGATGCGCTGGTTGTGACCGATCTGCGCATGGGTACGCCTGGCAACTACAGTTTTCGCTTCAAGATGGCTGAATATGATCCAGTCGAGGCGCAATGGAATGTCATCGTGCCGCAACGGTGGTCAGGATTGAACCTCGATGCGGGGCGAGTGCGTCATCTGCTGACACGGATCTGGACGCCTTCACAGGAGATGCCGGTTCAGGACTGGCTTGATGGCATGGAGCCCAGTGGAGTACTGCAGCAATAATCTGTGGATATCCTGCCAGCGCAGAACTTGCGCTGGCAGGGATGTCTGCTCACGCTGCAGAAGACGGATGGGACGTGGCTGACGCGCTGTCGCCTGATTGCCAGCGACGCACAATCTCGGCAATCAGGCGGCGGGCAGCTTCTTGCTTGGGCAGCACGGGCAAAGCGGTATGGCCTGCGTCATCAAAAATGGTGTACGACGCTGCATCGGCATCCATGGTGCTTTGTGCATCGTTGCCAATCAGAACCGGAACCTGTTTGCGACGGCGCTTGGCTTCTGCATGATCGCGCAATGCCTGGGTCTCGGCAGCGAAGCCGACGCACCATGGACCTTGCTCAAGTGCCGCGACTTCAGCCAGGATATCGGGATTGGGCACGAATTCGAGTACCGGCGTGCCATCCTTGCCTTTCTTGAGCTTGTGTTCGCTGGGATTGGCGATATGCCAGTCGGCGACCGCCGCCACGGCGATGAACAGGTCGGCATCGCGAGTGCGGGCCATGACCGCCTCATGCATCTGCCGAGCCGTATCGACAGTGATGCGGGTCACGCCGTAAGGGGTCGGCAGGGCGGTGGGACCGGATACCATGGTCACGGTGGCTCCGGCCTCCCAGGCGGCTCGTGCCAGCGCGTAGCCCGTTTTGCCTGATGACCGATTGCTGAGGACACGTACCGGGTCAATCGGTTCTGCTGTGGGGCCGGCCGTCAGCAGTACATGCTTGCCCTGCAGGATCTTGGGCTGGAAATGCGCTGATAGCTCGGCCATCAGGTCGGCAGGCTCCAGCATGCGGCCTTCGCCGGTCTCGCCACAGGCCTGGCTGCCGCTGGCCGGGCCCAGCAGGCGGATGCCGTCCTGTACCAGGATGGCAGCATTGCGCTGTGTGGCCGGATTGGCCCACATTTCACGATTCATGGCTGGTGCGACCAGCAACGGACAATTGCGGGCCACGCAGAGCGTGGACAGCAGGTCATTGGCTTGCCCGGTGGCGAGCTTGGCCATGAAGTCGGTACTGGCTGGCGCGATCAGGATCAGGTCGGCAGCACGGCTCAGCTCGATATGCGCCATGTTGTTGGGGATGCGCGCATCCCAGGCATCGAGATAGACCGGGCGGCCCGACAGGGCCTGCATGGTGGTTGCTGTGATGAAGTGTGTGGCTGCCTCGGTCATGACGACGTCTACCGTGGCACCGGCCTTGACGAGCTGTCGAACCAGTTCTGCGCTCTTGTAGCAGGCAATGCCACCGGTCAGGCCGAGGATGATGTGTCTATCGGTCAGGTTGTGCATGGTGCTTCCCGATCAGGGACGGCGGCGCAGTTTGAGCAGCTCGTCAAGGATCATGAGTATGGCACCCAGGGTCAGGGCGCTGTCGGCCAGGTTGAAGGCCGGAAAGTAGGCGTTGTTCCAGTAGAACAGCAGGAAATCGATGACATGGCCGTAGGACATGCGGTCTATCACGTTGCCGATGGCCCCCCCCAGGATCAGGCTCATGGCCAGTGCGAAGCGCGGCTCATCGCCATGGCGGCGCAGCAACCACAGGATGAAGCCCGACGCACCCAGCCCCAGCAGTGTGAAGAACCAGCGCTGCCAGCCGCCAGCATCCGCAAGGAAGCTGAAGGCTGCTCCCGGGTTGTAGACCAGTGTGAAGTCGAAGAACGGCAAGACATTGAGGCGCTGCCCGTAGGTGAATTCCGCCTCGAACCAGAGTTTGGTGGCCTGGTCGATCAGGATGACTACGGCTGCCAGCAACAGCCAGCGCCAGAAAGGTCGCCGGCGTCCGGTCAGGGATGCGGCAGTGGCTGCATCCGTCTTGGGTGAGGAGGCCGGGGCTGGCCTGTCGGCTGCACCCGGCTGGGCTGGCGTGGCGTCTTTCATGGCGTCATGCTGTAGGGTTTAGGCGGCGGTACGGACTTCTTCCTCGCCACGGATGGCGGCGGCCGAGCGCAGGGACAGTTCCGGATATTCGGGATCCGAGCCGACATCGGGAGAATAATGCCAGCTACGCGCGCACTTGGGATGCTGTGACGGCTCGATATCGATCTTCAGGCCGGCACCGCCACCAGGATGTACATCCGCACGCGAGGTGATCATCACGTACTTGAGGTCTGCACCGAGGCTGGCCAGTACATCGTAGTCGGCACCGTCGGCGTGAATGTCGATCTCGGCTTGCAGCGAAGCGCCGATACGGCCTTCGGCGCGGACTTCCTCCAGCCTGCGCATGACGTCGGCGCGTATGGTACGCACGCGTTGCCACTTTTCCAGCAGGTTGCCATCGATGGCAGGCAGGGACTGGAATGTCTCGGTGAAAATCGTTGGCGTCTGGCCGGGGGCAAAAATGGTCCAGGCCTCTTCTGCCGTGAACGACAGGATAGGGGCCATCAGCTTGAGCAGGGTCCGGGTGATGTCGTACAGCGCGGTCTGGGCCGAGCGACGGGCGTGGCTCTTGGGCGCCGTGGTGTACAGGCGGTCCTTGAGAATGTCGAGATAGAACGCGCCCAGATCCTCGGAGCAGAAGGTCTGCAGCCGGGTGACGGCCGGATGGAATTCGTAGCGCTCGTATTGCGCCAGGATCTCGTCCTGCATCTGGGCGGTCAGCGACAGTGCATAGCGGTCGATCTCGACCAGATCCTCGAAAGCCACGCGATCCGTGTCCGGGTTGAAATCGCTGGTGTTGGCGAGCAGAAAGCGCAGCGTATTGCGGATGCGGCGATAACTTTCAACCACGCGCTTGAGGATTTCGTCGGAAATCGACAATTCGCCGGAATAATCGGTCGAGGCCACCCACAGGCGCAGGATCTCGGCACCCAGATCCTGGTTGATGGTTTGCGGGACGATGGTATTGCCCAATGACTTGCTCATCTTGCGGCCTTGGCCATCGACGGTGAAACCGTGCGTGAGCAGCGCCTTGTAGGGCGGGCGACCATACAGCATGCAGGCCGTCAGCAGGGAGGAATGGAACCAGCCACGGTGCTGGTCGGAGCCTTCCAGGTACAGGTCGGCCGGCCAGCCCAGCTCGTCGCCGTGCGAACCCTTGATCTTGAGCGCACTGTGCGCGGCTTCGGCAGTTTCCTGCAGGGGATCGCCGCCCAGTACGGTGGCGTGGGTACTGCCGGAATCGAACCAGACATCGAGCGTGTCCTTGTTCTTTTCGTACTGATCGGCCTCGTCACCCAGCAGTTCACGAGGATCGAGTGTTTGCCAGGCTTCGATGCCGTGCTGTTCGACCCGCTGCGCAATGGCTTCGAGCAGTTCAGGGGTGCGTGGGTGCAGCTCGCCCGTTTCCTTGTGCACGAAGAAAGCCATCGGCACACCCCATTGGCGCTGGCGCGACAGGGTCCAGTCGGGACGGTTGGCAATCATGTTGTGCAGGCGCGCCTTGCCCCAGGCGGGATAGAAGGCGGTTGCCTCAATGCCCGCAAGTGCTTTTTCGCGCAGGGTGGCGCTGCCATCGGCGGGTTGCACGTCCATACCGGCAAACCACTGGCTGGTGGCGCGATAGATGATGGGAGTCTTATGGCGCCAGCAGTGCATGTAGCTGTGCGGCAGCTTGGCAACCTGCAGCAGCGTGCCGACATCGCGCAGCGCGTCGACGATCTTCGGGTTGGCATCCCAGATCTTGAGGCCGCCGAACAGGGGCAGCGAATCGGCATAGTGGCCGTTGCCCATCACGGGATTGATGAAGTCCGCATCGACAATGCCGTTGGCTTTGCAGGAGAGGAAGTCATCCACCCCATAGGCAGGTGCCGAATGGACAATGCCGGTACCTGTATCGGTCGTGACATAGTCGCCCAGGAAAATGGGCGACGTGCGCGCGTAGCCGCCATCAGCCTGCGCCAGTGGATGGTGAAAATGGATGTGATCCAGTGCCTGTCCGGCGCAGGTGGCAATGACTTCGCCCTGCAGACCCCATTGTTCGAGGCAGGGCTGTACGCGCTCGCTGGCCAGCAGCAGCAGCGGGCCGAAGGCCGGTGTCGGCGTGACGCGGACCAGTGCGTACTCCACCTCGGGATGGACATTGAGCGCCTGGTTGGACGGAATCGTCCAGGGCGTGGTGGTCCAGATGACGATGGCACCGGCATCGACCTGCGGCAGGCCGAAGGCGCGCGCCAGTGCGTCGGTATCGGCAAACGGGAAGGCGACATCGACGGCGGGATCAGTACGGTCAGCGTATTCGACTTCTGCCTCGGCCAGCGCGGAGCCGCAGTCGAAACACCAGTTGACCGGTTTCAGGCCGCGGAATACATAGCCTTTTTCCATGATGCGACCCAGTACGCGGAGCTCGTTGGCCTCGTTCTGGAAGTTCATGGTCAGGTACGGACGCTCCCATTCCGCCAGCACGCCCAGGCGCTTGAAGTCGCGCTTCTGGCGCTCGATCTGCTCGGTGGCGTAGGCGCGTGCCTTGGCGAGCACTTCTGCGGTCGGCAGGTGCTTGCCATATTTCTTCTCGATCTGGATTTCGATGGGCATGCCATGACAGTCCCAGCCTGGCACATAGTGGGCATCGTAGCCGGCCATGTTGCGGCTTTTGACGATGATGTCCTTGAGAATGCGATTGAGCGCGTGGCCAAGATGGATGTCACCATTGGCGTAGGGGGGGCCGTCATGCAGCACGAAACGCGGTCGACCCTTGCTGGCGGCACGGATCGCATCGTAGATACGGTTCCTTTCCCATTCTTCAATCCAGCCCGGCTCGCGCTTGGGCAGATTGCCACGCATGGGGAAGGGTGTATCGGGGAAGTTCAGCGTATCTTTATAGTCCATGACGGGAAAAGTAATCGTAAGCGAGCCGGACATCGTTCTGGATGGCGGCGGTCAGTGAATCCAGATCGGAAAAGCGTAGTTCATCCCGCAGCAACTGCAGGAATTCGATCCGCACGAGTTTACCGTATGCCTGCAACCGTGCTTTCGAAAAAGCCGGGTCGCGGGCCAGCAGGGGGTCGGGTTCTGTCAGGGCATGGACTTCGAGCACCATGCGGCGGCTCTGGTCCACGGTCGGGCGCATGCCCAGGTTGGCAACGCCAGCAAAGGGCGCGTCATCGAGACCATGTATCCGTACGATATACACGCCCGCCCGGGCTGCACAGCGGGCGGGTGGGCGAATGTTCATGGTCGGGAAGCCCAGCGTGCGTCCCAGTTTGCGGCCATGCAGCACATGGCCGCTGATGGTCCAGGCGCGGCCCAGGTGAGCCTTGGCATTGTCAAGGTTGCCTTCGGCCAGGGCTTGGCGAATGTCGGAGCTTGAAATGCGCAGCCCTGCGGGGTCGGTTACATCTTCCATGACCTCGACTTCGATGCCGTGCTGCGGCCCGAGTTCGCGCAGCAGCTCGATATTGCCGCGACGCTGGTGTCCGAAGCGGAAGTCGCGGCCGACCAGCAGCCAGCGTGCCTGTAACGAATCCGCCAGCAAGTCGGTGACGAATGCCTCGGCCGGCATGGCTGCCAGGTGCGCATTGAAGCGCTGCAGGCTGATCTGGCGGATGCCGCAGGCACGGATCGCAGCCAGCCGGTCACGCAGCGTATAGATGCGGGCCGGGGCCAGTTCGGGCTGGCCACGCAGGTGCGCGAAATACTCCTTGGGATGCGGTTCGAAGGTCATCACGGCAGGCGACAGTTCGCGTGCGGCAGCCGCGTCACGGACGCGGGCCAGGATGGCCTGGTGTCCCAGGTGGACGCCGTCGAAGTTACCGATGGTCAACGCACAGGGACCGTTGGATGCGGGAAAAGACATGCCTGATGGAAATTAATTTATATGAATGATGCACCTGCCGGCGAAAGTTTACAATGTCGGGTTCGCCGTCTGGGTCGCCATTTTCATGGAAAGCGCTATTTTGCCGGATTTTTCTTCTTCCTTGCCCGATCGGGGCCACTCGTCTGCCGTGCCGTGCAGATTCGTCATCCTGGTTTCGGGCCAGGGCAGCAACATGCAGGCCATTGTGCAGGCCTGCCGCGAGCAGGGCTGGCCTGCCGACATCGTAGCCGTCATCGCCAATCGCGAAGAAGCTGCCGGACTCGCATGGGCCCGGGCGCAGGGTATAGAGACGGCCTGTGTGCCGCACCGCGACTACTCGAGTCGCGAGGCTTTCGACCAGGCGCTGGCCGATGTCATTGATCGATATTCGCCCGATTATGTACTGCTGGCTGGTTTCATGCGTGTTCTGACACCGGGGTTCGTGCGTCATTTCGAGCACCGGCTGGTCAATATCCATCCCTCGCTGTTGCCGGCGTTTCCTGGTCTGCATACGCATGCCCAGGCCCTGGCCAAGGGGGTACAGGCGCATGGCTGCACAGTGCATTTCGTGACGCCGCTGCTCGATAGCGGTCCCATCATTGCGCAGGGGGCCGTACCGGTCCTGGCGGGCGATACGCCGGAGTCGCTGGCGCAGCGTGTATTGAAGGTGGAACATCGCATCTATCCGCAGGTGGCATACTGGCTGGCCGAGGGGCGGGTCGAAATGGGCGAGGCAGGGCGCGTGGACGTGCAGGGCGTGGAAAGCCGCTTTTTCTATGGCGGCGATGTACAGATAACCGGAGGTCAGCAATGAACGAGAAACGACAGTCGCGGCAGCCGCGCTGGGTCAAGACGGGCACACGTCCCGAACAGGGGCAGGGCCGGCCGACGGAACGCAAGGGGCGGCCAGGTACACGGCCGGAAACCGGCACACGCGGGGCTACCGGTGGGCAACGTGATGGGGTACGCAAGGAAACGTCACGCCAGGATCCTGGTGCTCGCCGCGAGTCGGGCAGCACCGGACGTGGTCGCAGCGAGGGTGAGGGTGCCAACCGGCGCTTCGACCGGGCAGAGCGTGGCGTACGTGCAGATCGCACTGAGCGCACGGATCGTGCAGAACGTACTGAACGCGCAGATCGTAGAGAGCGGCCTGTACGCTCCGAACGACCTGAACGTGTCGGTCGTGTGGCGCGTCCTGATCGTCAGGATTTCGGTGCGCGTCGCGAGTCGGGTAGCCGTCCTGACAGCCGCCGGCGTTTCGAAGTCGCCGAGGCGGCACCGCGTGGCGGCCGTGTCGGCATTCGCCTTGAGCAACTGCGCCAGGTGCTCGATCTGGTACTGAACTGGCAGCAGCCTGCCGATGTGGCACTGTCTCGCTGGTTCAAGGAAAATGCCCGCCTGGGCAGCCGTGACCGAGGGGAACTGGCCGAGGGCCTGTACGACACCTTGCGTCATCTGCGACGTTACCGCCAGATGGCGACAAGTGGCCATGGCACGGCGACACGCCGCCTGGCGATCCTGGGCCTGTCGGCTACGCTGGGCTCCGAGGCGCTCGAAGAGGCCCTGGACATGGATGAACGCGCCTGGCTTGAGCATGTCGGTCGCATTGATCCCCAAAGTCAGTCGAGGGCGGTGCGGCACAGCCTGCCCGACTGGCTGGATGAGAAAATCGGTGCGCTGGTCGAACCCGAGGCACTGGCCCAGGCGCTCAACCAGCCTGCGCCGCTCGACCTGCGTGTCAATCCGCTCAAGGCCGAGCGCGACGCCATGATGACCGTGCTGCAGGCCCAGTTGGGCGAATTGTCGGACAAGCTGACGGCGACACCGTACTCCCCCTGGGGCATGCGGCTGGATATGCATTTGCCGCTCAACCGCTGGAGCCAGTTCACGGACGGGCAGATCGAGGTACAGGACGAAGGCAGCCAATTGCTGGCCCTGATGGTCGGTCCCAAGCGGCAGGAAACCGTCGTCGATTTTTGTGCCGGAGCGGGTGGCAAGACACTGCTGCTGGGTGCGCTGATGCGTTCCACGGGGCGGCTGTATGCCATGGACGTGTCGGCGGCGCGGCTGGCCAATGCCAAGCCGAGACTGGCCCGCAGCGGACTGTCGAATGTGATTCCGATCGCCCTGAGCAGTGAAAACGATACCCGCGTGAAGCGACTATCAGGCAAGGCGCATCGGGTGCTGGTCGATGCACCCTGCAGCGGTACGGGCACGCTGCGCCGCAATCCGGATCTGAAGTGGCGCCAGACGCCGGAAAGCCTGGCTGCACTGGTGGAGATCCAGGCACGCATCCTCAATTCGGCAGCGCGTTGCGTGGCACCGGGCGGCAGGCTCGTATACGCTACCTGCAGCATTCTGCCGGACGAGAACGAAGCCCAGATCGAAGCATTCCTGGCACAGCATCCGGATTTTGAATTGCTTGACGCACGGGAAATGCTGGGAGACCGCGTGCCTGCGCTGGTGCTGGACGGCCCCTATCTCAGCCTGAGGCCGGATGTGCATGGAACGGATGGCTTCTTTGCGGCGGCGTTGCAGCGGAAGGCAGCAGGCTGACGGGTTTCTCAGGAAATACGTGCTCGCACAGGAAATCCACCAGGGCCCGCACTTTCGGTGATGGGTGCCTGCTGGCCGGCCACAGCACATGGAAAACACCCGTGCGCTCCACGTAGTCGGTCAGAACAGACTCCAGGCGGCCATCGGCCAATGTTTCGCGGATGGAAAAGTCCGGCAGGTAGGCAATCCCCAGCCCTTGCAGCGCGAAGCACACACGCGTCTCGATGTTGTTGCAGATCATTGACGTGGGGAGCTGCAGTGACGGTTCGCCCGGCACAAGGCGCAGCGCCCAATGTTCCAGTTTTCCACTGTAGCTTGAGCGATAGTGCAGGCAGCGGTGCTGCAGCAGATCGGCGGGCACTTGCGGCCTGCCATGTCGCGCAAGGTAATCCGGGGAGGCGACCAGTAAAGAGCGGAATGTGCCCAGCCTGCGCGCCGTCAGGCGGGAGTCGGCGGGTTCTCCTGTGCGTACGACGGCATCGAAGCCATCCTGGATGACATCGACCATCTGGTCTGTAAAGTCCAGATCCAGTTCGATGTCGGGATGGGTACGCATGAATTCGCCCAGCACCGGCAGAACCAGTGCGCTGACCAGTGGCAGGCTGACTCGCAGGCGTCCGCGCGGAGCGTTGCTGACCTGCGACAGCTCTTGCTCTGCGGCTTCGATTTCGGCCAGGATGCGTCGACTGCGCTCCAGGAACAATGTGCCCTCAGCTGTCAGCGTAATGCTGCGCGTGCTGCGATGGAACAGACGTACCCCGAGTTTCTCCTCAAGTCGCGCCACACTCTTGCCGATGGCCGAGGCCGACACGCCCAGCAGCCGGCCGGCCGCGACGAAGCTGCGCGTTTCGGCGACCTGCACGAACACTGTGAAGCCATTCAAACTGTCCATATCCCCCTCCAATTGCGGAAGTTTTGTTCCGTATAAATAGGAACTGTAGCCCGCTTTTTCTTTAATGATGGGTTTTCTATCGTAACGACATCGCCAATCAAATAACTGATCAAGTCGAGGACGTTGCCATGATGACTCCCCTTTCTTTCCTGAACCCAGATGTGCCGCCAGCGTATCTGTCTGTCCGCATCCGGGCAGTGATCCAGCAGGCACTGGATGAGCGGCACCTGGTCGGTGCCGTCGTGCTCGTGGCGCGCGATGGCGAGTTGATCCACCAGCAGGCTGCCGGATGGGCAGATCGTGAGCATGCGCATCCGATGGCGCTTGACACGATCTTTCGGCTGGCCTCGGTCAGCAAGCCCATCGTGTCGGTTGCGGCACTGGCATTGGTGGCGCAGAAACGACTTGCGCTGGATGACGACATTGCGCGCTGGCTGCCCGAATTTCAACCCCGGCAGGGCGATGGTTCGCCGGCACGGATTACCGTGCGCCACTTGCTCAGCCACACCGCAGGTCTGGGCTATCGCTTTTTCGAGGCAGATGCGCAAGGGCCCTATGCACAGGCAGGCGTGTCGGATGGCATGGACGCGTCAGGCATCACGCTGGATGAAAACCTGCGTCGTATCGCCAGCGTGCCGCTGCTGTACCCGCCAGGTGCAGGCTGGGGCTATTCGCTGGCGACCGATGTGCTGGGTGCCCTGATTGCGCGCGTCCACGGCACGCCGCTGGACGAAGCGATACGCCAACTGGTGACTGGCCCGCTTGGCATGACGGATACCGGCTTCATCGCGCATGACCCTCGGCGCGTAGCGACAGCCTATGTGAATGATGTTCCGGAGCCACACCGACTGGCAGAGCATGAAACGGTCTCTGCTTTCGAGGGGGCTGTCGGCATCCCCTACAGCCCTGCGCGTATCTTCAATGCGGCTGCCTTTCCTTCGGGCGGTGCGGGTATGGCAGGCACGGCCGCTGATTTTCTGCGCTTGCTGGAAAGCCTGCGCCAGGCGGCTGGGATGTGGCTACCGGATGAACTGATCGAGGAGATGGGGCGTGATCAGATCCCGGATCTTGAACTGCCCAATGCACCGGGTTTCGGCTTTGGACTGGGCTGGTCGGTGCTGCGCGATCCGCAGCGTGCCGCATCTCCGGAGTCGCCGGGCACCTGGCGATGGGGGGGAGCCTATGGCCATGCCTGGTTCGTGGATCGGACCCAGGGCCTGAGTGTGGTGGCTTTTACCAACACACTGTACGAGGGTATGTCTGGTCGTTTTGTCACGGATCTGCGCGATGCTGTCTATGGTGTGCAGGAGGCGGCTCGATGAAAACACAGGCACGAGACCGTTTGCCGCTTGCATCGCTGCTGGCGTTGGCCACGGCTGCATTCATCACCATCCTGACCGAGGCGCTGCCGGCAGGGCTGTTGCCGCAGATGGCGCAGGATCTGGCCGTATCCGAAGCATGGGTCGGTCAGGCCGTCACGCTTTATGCTCTTGGTTCTCTGGTCGCGGCCATCCCGCTGACCGCAGCCACGCAGGGCGTGCGTCGTCGTCCGTTGCTGCTGGCAGCCATTGCAGGCTTTGTGATTGCCAATACCGTGACAACGGTTTCCGGCAGCTATGTCGTGACGATGGTGGCGCGCTTTCTCGCCGGCGTGTCGGCGGGGTTGCTGTGGGCGCTGCTGGCGGGTTATGCCGCACGCATGGTACCTGATCATTTGAAGGGCAGAGCGATTGCGATTGCGATGGTCGGTACCCCTTTGGCGCTATCGCTGGGCGTGCCTGCTGGAACGTTCCTGGGCAATCTGGTGGGTTGGCGGATGTGCTTTGGCATGATGAGCATGCTGGCTCTGGCGCTGATGGCGTGGGTACGCATTCAGGTGCCTGATTTTGGCGGACAGGCTGCGGGCAAGCGCTTGCCGCTCGGACGTGTATTCACCATGCCGGGGATTCGATCCGTGCTCTTTGTGGTACTGACCTTTGTACTGGCACACAATATTCTTTATACCTATATTGCGCCCTTTCTTGCGACGGCAGGCATGGGTGAACGCACGGATCTGGTGCTGCTGGTGTTTGGCATGGCATCTCTGCTGGGCATCGGGATCGTTGGCGTGCTGATCGACCGACATCTGCGCATGCTGACATTGGCCAGCACGATGCTGTTCGGTCTGTCGGCATTGCTGCTCGGCATCGCGGCCAATGCCGCTGCGGTTGTATATGCGGCTGTGGCTATCTGGGGCCTGGCGTTTGGCGGCGCTGCGACGCTGTTTCAGACGGCTATTGCAAGGACTGCGGCAGAGGCTGCCGATGTGGCGCAGTCCATGCTGGTCACGGCCTGGAACATGGCGATTGCCGGCGGAGGAATGGTTGGCGGCGTGCTGTTGGATCGCCTGGGTGTTGTTGTGTTTGCGCCGGTGCTGATGGTGTTGCTGAGCGCTGCCCTGATCGTGGTGTGGGCCTCAGGGCGACAGGGCTTTTCAAGCCTGCCGTGATGCCAGAGCCCAGGCGATAAAAAACGCTGCTATTTCCGCCGAAAGTAGCAGCGTTTTTTCAGCGTGACAGGTGACACGCAGCAACACCTGGCAGCACGATGCATGCTGCCGGAGATATCAGCACTTCAGAACAGCACGCGGCAGCGGATCGTGCCGTTAACCTGTGCCAGTTTTTCCTGTGCCAGTTCGGACGAGGCGGCATCGAGGTCGATAACCACGTAGCCGACGTTGCCGCTGGTCTGCAGGTACTGCGACGAGATATTGATGTTGTTCTCGGACAGGATGCGGTTGATTTCAGACATGACGCCCGGCACGTTCTGGTGGACGTGAAGCAGGCGATGCTTGTCGGGATGCTCGGGCAGGGCCACTTCGGGGAAGTTGACGGCGGAGGTGGTGGTGCCGTTGTCGCTGTAGCGAACCAGCTTTTCGGCTACTTCCTTACCAATATTCTCCTGGGCTTCCATGGTCGAACCACCGACGTGCGGGGTCAGGATCACGTTGTCCAGACCGCGCAGCGGCGAGACGAACTCTTCGTTGTTGTTGCCCGGCTCCTTGGGGAACACATCGATGGCGGCACCCGACAGCTTCTTGGCCTTGAGCGCTTCGACCAGGGGATCGATTTCGACCACGGTACCACGCGATGCATTGATCAGGATGCCGCCCGGCTTGATGGCTGCGATTTCCTTGGCCCCGATCATCCATTTGGTAGAGGGGGTCTGGGGCACGTGCAGGCTGACGATATCGCTCTGGCCCAGCAGGTCGTACAGGTCGGCGACCTGATGGGCATTGCCCAGCGAGAGCTTGTTGATGACATCGTAGTAGATCACGCGCATGCCCAGCGATTCGGCCAGTACCGACAGTTGGGTGCCGATTGCGCCGTAGCCGACGATGCCCAGGGTCTTGCCGCGAATTTCGAAAGAGTTGGCAGCAGACTTGCGCCAGACGCCGTCATGCGCCAGCTTGCTCTTTTCGGGCACGCCGCGCAGCAGCAGGATGGCTTCTGCGAGGACCAGTTCGGCGACAGAACGGGTGTTGGAATAGGGGGCATTGAAGACGGCCACGCCACGTTCACGAGCCGCTTCCAGGTCAACCTGGTTGGTGCCGATGCAAAAGCAGCCCACGGCGACCAGTTTCTTGGCGTGTTCGAAGATGTCGGCAGTCAACTGGCTCTGGGAGCGGATGCCGATGAAGTGCACGTCGGCGATCTTTTCCTTGAGGGCATCTCCCTGCAGGGCGGTGGTCAGGTTTTCGATCTGGGTGTAGCCTGCCTGGCGCAGGATTTCACTGGCCGAGGGGTGGATTCCTTCAAGAAACAGGAACTTGATCTTGCTCTTGTCCAAAGATGTTTTGCTCATGTCTGGCGTGTGCCCGGGAAAGAGTGGTTGAAAAGTAACCGAACCATTATATGCCTGCCTTGGGGGTGTTGCTTTTACTAGCACATAAATTTGAATAGCACAAAACTTTTCTGCCATACGGCTGTCATATCTCAAGCGGCTGGATTAAACTCCAGCTATCTGGTTTTTATTTTCAATGAGGTCCGACACGCCATATGGATTACATCCTTGCGTTTCTCTCCAACGGCCTGACTGATGCCTCGTGGTGGCAGATCGTCGTCTTCACTCTGGTGGTGACCCACATCACCATCGCCGCCGTCACGATCTACCTGCACCGCTGCCAGGCACACCGCGGCCTTGACCTGCATCCGGCCGTGGCACATTTTTTCCGTTTCTGGCTGTGGTTGACCACCGGCATGGTCACCAAGCAATGGGTGGCCATCCACCGCAAGCACCATGCCCGTTGCGAACGTGATGGCGATCCGCATTCGCCCATGGTCTACGGGATCTGGCGCGTGCTGTTTCGGGGGGCCGAGCTCTACCGTGACGAATCCAATAATCGCGAAACTCTCGACAAGTTCGGCAAGGGCACGCCTGATGACTGGATGGAGCGTAACGTTTATTCGCGTTACAGCGCACGCGGCATCATGCTGATGATGCTGATTGACGTGTTGCTGTTCGGCGCGGTCGGGCTGACTGTCTGGGCCGTGCAGATGGCCTGGATTCCCTTCTGGGCAGCCGGTGTGGTCAATGGCCTGGGCCATTTCTGGGGCTATCGCAATTTTGCCAGCCCGGACACCAGCACCAACATCAGTCCCTGGGGCATCATCATCGGCGGCGAGGAATTGCACAACAACCACCACGCCCATGCCTCATCGGCCAAGTTCTCCAGCAAGTGGTACGAGTTCGACGTGGGCTGGGTCTATATCAGCATCATGCGGATGCTGGGGCTGGCCACGGTCAAGAAGGTCGCACCCAAGCTGAAGCTGGGCGAGGACCAGGGTTCGATCAGCCTGGATACGTTGCAAGGCGTGATCACGCACCGTTACGAGATCATGGCGCGCTATGCCGACATGCTCAAGAAGGCCGGCAGTCAGGAGCTGACCCGTCTGCAGGCCAAGGCCTCGGGGGCCAACCTGGCGCTGTTCCGCAAGGCGCGCCGTGCGTTGCACAAGAGTGAGGATGATGCTTCGCTCAAGCCCGAGCATCGCGCCCAGCTTGATGAAGTGCTGAGCAGCAACCAGAAGTTGTCCACCATGGTGCAGATGCGCCGCGAACTGTCTCGCCTCTGGGAAAGCTCGAGTGCCAGCAGCGAGCAGTTGCTGGCTGATCTTCAGGCGTGGTGCCAGCGCGCCCAGCAGAGCGGCATTGCCCAACTCGACGAATTTGCCCAGCGCCTGCGCCGTTACGCAGCATGATCGAGTCGCTCAATCCACAGCAGCGTGCCGCCGTCACGCTGGAACCCCGTCATGCCCTGGTGCTGGCGGGAGCAGGCAGCGGCAAGACCCGGGTGCTGACCACACGCATGGCCTGGCTGATACAGACAGGCCAGGTCACCCCCTACGGACTGATGGCGGTGACGTTCACCAACAAGGCGGCCCGCGAGATGTTGACGCGGGTCGCAGCCATTTTGCCCATCGATACGCGTGGTCTCTGGGTCGGTACCTTCCACGGCCTGTGCAATCGCATGCTGCGCGCGCATCATCGAGATGCCGGTCTGCCGCAGACTTTCCAGATTCTGGACAGTGCCGATCAACTGTCTGCCATCAAGCGGCTGCTCAAGGGCGCAGGCATCGATGATGACAAATATCCGCCGCGCGATGTGCAGCGGTTCATCAACAATGCCAAGGAGTCGGGACTGCGACCGGCCCAGGTCGAGGTCTGGGACAATTTCAGTCGCAAGCAGGTCGAAATCTACGAACTGTACGAGGCCCAGTGCCAGCGCGAAGGCGTAGTCGATTTTGCCGAGCTTTTGCTGCGCGCCTATGAGTTGCTGAGCCGCAATGCACCGATCCGCGAACATTACCAGCGCCGCTTTCGGCATATCCTGGTCGATGAGTTCCAGGATACCAATGCCTTGCAATACAAGTGGCTGACGCTGCTGGCAGGCGGTGGCGCGGCGCTGTTTGCGGTGGGCGACGACGACCAGTCGATCTATGCCTTTCGCGGTGCCAATGTCGGCAACATGGCCGATTTCGAGCGCGACTATGCGCAAGGCAATGTGATCCGCCTGGAGCAGAACTATCGCTCCTATGGACACATCCTGGATGCAGCCAATGCGCTGATCGAGCATAACGATGGCCGCATGGGCAAGAATCTCTGGACCGACCAGGGCGCAGGCGAGCCGGTGCGCATCATGGAGCAGCCTTCCGACCTGCTCGAGGCGCAATGGGTGCTGGACGAGATCCGCAGCCTGGTTGCTGACGGCTGTCCACGGCATGAGATCGCCATTCTCTATCGCAGCAATGCGCAGTCCCGGGTCATCGAGCACCAACTGTTCACTGCGGGTATCCCTTACCGCGTATATGGCGGGCTGCGCTTTTTCGAGCGCCAGGAAATCAAGCATGCGCTGGCCTACATGCGCCTGCTGGCCAATCCGGGTGACGATACGGCCTGGCTGCGCGTGGTCAACTTCCCGGCGCGCGGTATCGGTGCCCGTACGCTGGAGTCGCAGGCTGACGCTGCACGCACGCATGGTGTCAGCCTGGCGGATGCCGTGCCTTTCGTGGCTGGGCGCGGCGGCAGCAGCCTGGCCCAGTTTGCCACGCTGATCGCCCAGATGCGCGAGGACACGCGCCGGCTTTCCCTGCCAGAACTGGTGGATCACGTCATTGCAGCCAGTGGATTGCGCGCCTTTTATCAAGGCGAGCGCGAGGGGGCCGAACGGCTGGAAAACCTGTCCGAGTTGATCAACGCAGCCGCCGCTTTTGCCGGGGAGTCCGGTTACGAGGGGTTGCCTGCCGGCGAGCTGCCGCCATCCGCTCCGTTTGCGCCCTTGGATGCGCCGGCATTGGCAACGGACGAAGTGGCAGGCGCTGCTGATGTGAATGTGATGACACCGCTCTCGGCCTTTCTGTCGCATGCCTCGCTTGAGGCGGGTGATAACCAGGCCCAGGCGGGCCAAGATGCCGTGCAGATGATGACGGTTCATGCCGCCAAGGGGCTGGAGTTCAAGGCGGTGTTCGTGACCGGTCTGGAAGAAGGGCTGTTTCCGCACGAGAACAGCCTGCTCGAGCAGTCCGGCCTCGAAGAGGAGCGGCGCCTGATGTATGTGGCCATGACGCGTGCGCGGGAACGTCTCTACCTGAGCTTGGCGCAAAGCCGTATGCTGCATGGGCAGACACGCTACGCAATGCGTTCGCGCTTCCTGGAGGAAGTTCCGGAAGAACATGTCAAGTGGCTGACGCCCCGAGTGCGCGAGAGCCGTTCCTGGGATGGCGGTGCGGCGTCGTCGGGTTGGAATGCGCCCCGTGATGCCTTTGGTCGGCCGGATTCCGGTACGACCAGTCCGCGAGGCGGCCGTGTGGGTGGTGCCAGCGTGACTGTGGGCGATCAGCAGTTCCGTATCGGCCAGGGTGTGCGCCATGCCCGCTTTGGTGAAGGGACGATCATTGGGCTGAGCGGGCAGGGGCAGGATGCGCAGGCCCAGATTCAGTTCCAGGATGTGGGGGCCAAGACGCTGGCGTTGGGGATTGCCAAGTTGGATGTGGTGGCTTGATCTTGGGAATACACGCCAGGGTGGCGCTGCTGTAAGAGCAGCGCTGTCTGTTTCCGGTCCTGGCACCTGGGCGGTGCAGGACTGCCCACGACAGCATCCAACAGACGGGCAGCGGGACAAACTCGCAGCGCTTCGCGCTGCTCAGACAGGTCCCGCTGAAAGCCCCCGCCTGTTGGATGCTGTCGTGGCGTTCAACAAAACAGCGCTGCTCTTACAGCAGCGCCACCCTGGCTGCATTTTCTCAAAGAGTGGGAGTGGAGAAAAAAACAGTCGTGCAGGGTTATGGGTGCGCTGTGATGTCTGCCAGATACAAAACCTTGTCTGTCTTCTCTGTCTATATATCTGTCTGTCCGGAAGTAGCCTGGATCTTTAGATAAATTGAGTCTGGCAGTGGGCGGTGCTGTTTTGCATCGGTGATGCTTTACCTCGCCAACTTGCGCAGTTGCTGCCCAGTTGGTGGGTAAAGCATTACTTCAGTGATATAGCCTTACTTCACTGCCTACCGCAGCATTAACCGCCCGCAGACGTTGCAGCGGTTTCCAGCGATTCCATTTCTTCCTGCAGTGCCAGCCAGCTTTCTTCCAGTTGCGCCAGCTTTTTGGCGTTTTCGCCGTGGCGTGTGAGGCTGCTGGTGCGCAGGTCGCGGTCGGCCGAGGTGTAGAACTCGGGGTCGGCGATCAGACGGTCGAGTTCGGCCTGGTCGGTCTGCAGGTGATCCATTTCCTTTTCGATCTTCTGCAACTTCTGTTCCAGCGGTTTGCGCAAGCGGGCCAGTGCCTGGCGGGCTTCGGCTTCCTGGCGGCGGACTTCCTTGCGGTTCTGGTTGCTCGCTTGGCCGTCGTCGGCCGACTGGCGGGCGGCGGCGCGTTCTTCGCTGCGGATGCCGGCGGCGCGAGCTTGTAGCCAGTCGCGGTAATCTTCCAGATCACCATCGAAGGGCTGGACGGTGCCGTCGACCACGATCCAGAACTGATCCACGGTGGTGCGCAGCAGATGCCGGTCGTGGGAGACCAGCAGCATGCTGCCGGAGAATTCGGCCAGGGCCGTGGCCAGCGCCTCGCGGGTTTCCACGTCGAGGTGGTTGCTGGGCTCATCGAGCAGCAGCAGGTTGGGGCGCTGCCAGACGATCAGTGACAGGGCCAGGCGGGCCTTTTCGCCACCGGACATGGGTGCGACCGGAGAGAGCACATTGTCGCCTCCGAAGCCGAATCCACCCAGGTAGTTGCGCAGTTCCTGCTCCCGTACGTCGGGGGCAATGCGGGCCAGATGCTGCAGTGGTGTGCTGCCCAGGTCGAGCATGTCGAGCTGGTGCTGGGCAAAATAACCGATGGCCAGACCGGGCGATGCCTTGCGCAGCCCGGAACGGGGCGTCAGGCTGCCGGCCAGCGATTTGATCAGCGTACTTTTCCCGGCACCGTTGACCCCCAGGATGCCGATGCGGTCGCCGCCGCGCACCATCAGGTCGATGCCGTTCAACTGGCTGGGCAAGCCCTCATAACCGAGTTCCAGTTGCTCAAGGATCAGCAACGGGTCGGGCATGCTCTGTGGTTCAGGTATGCGGATGTCCACGCCATACTCGGCATGGATCGGTGCCAGTTTTTCCATGCGTGCCAGGGCCTTGACACGGCTCTGAGCCTGCTTGGCCTTGGTGGCCTTGGCCTTGAAACGGTCGATGAAACTCTGCAGCCGCGCTGCTTCGCGGTTCTGTCGGTCCAGGGCGATATGGGCCTGGCGCAGGCGCTCGGCACGCTGCTCCAGAAAACTGTCGTAGTCGCCCCGGTAGCGCACCAGCTTCTGGTGGTCGAAATGCAGGATGATGCGCGCCACGGCATTGAGGAACTCCGTGTCGTGCGAAATCATCAGCACGGTCCCCGGATAGGAGGCCAGCCAGCGCTCCAGCCACAGCATGGCATCCAGATCCAGGTGGTTGGTCGGCTCGTCGAGCAGCAGCAGCTCGGAGGGGGCCATCAGGGCGCGTGCCAGAGCAAGCCGCATCCGCCAGCCGCCCGAGAAACTCGATACCGGCAGTTGCCACTGATCCGGCCGGAACCCCAGGCCCGCCAGCAATTGCTCGGCGCGAGAGTGGGCACTCCAGGCATCGGCCTCGACCAGGGCATTTTCCAGCTCGGCGATACGGGCACCGTCGTCCGGTGAGGTCTCGGCGCGCTGTTGCTGGAGCTGACGCAGCCCGGTGTCGCCGTCGATGACGAATTCGCGGGCGGGCTTGTCGCTGGAGGCGACTTCCTGGGCCACGCTGGCGATGCGCCAGCCTGCCGGCATGTCGAGGGTGCCGGCATCGGCGTCGAGCGTGCCCGAAAAAAGGCCGAACAGCGTGGATTTGCCTGCCCCGTTAGGGCCGACGATACCGACCCGTTCACCAGGGTGGATAACGAATTCTGCGTCTTGCAGCAGGATCTTGACGCCCCGGCGAAGGGTCAGGTTGTTGGCACGTATCACGTTATGCTTTTCTCAGGCCAGATCGGTGCGGCGCAGCAACAGGATATGATCTTCTGCGCCGTGCGTGGCAAGCCAGAGCGGGTTCAGCTCAGGGAAGGCCGCTTCGAAGTAAGGCCGCTCATGGCCGATTTCGAGCAGCAGCAGGCCATCATCCGTGAGATGGCGTGGCGCAGCCTCCAGAATGCGGCGCACCAGATCCATGCCGTCATTGCCGCCGGCCAGTGCCAGTTCGGGCTCGTGCCGATATTCGGGGGGCAGTGCGTCCATGGATTGGCTGTTGACATACGGCGGATTGCAGATGATCAGGCCATATTGCCGCTCGGGGCCAAGCTGTTCGAACAGATTGCTGTGGATCAGCTCAAGCCGGTTTTCGAGGCCGTGGGTCGCCACGTTGCGGCGCGCCACGGCCAGTGCCTGCTCGGAGACATCCACGGCATCGACCTCGGCTTCGGGCCAGAGGTGCGCGGCGATGATGGCCAGGCAGCCCGAACCCGTGCACATGTCCAGTATCCTGCCGGGGGAATCCGACAGGCTCAGGCCGGGCACGCGTTCTTCGTCGAGCAGTTCGGCAATGGGCGAGCGCGGCACGATCACATCGGCAGTGACCTCGAAACGGTAGCCGCGCAGCCAGGCTTCACCTGTCAGATAGGCGGCCGGCAAGCGTTGCTGCACGCGCTTGGCGATCAGGTCGAGCAGTCCCTGGCGCTCGCTGGAGAGCAAGCGCGCGTCGAGAAACGGCTCCAGCGTGTCCAGCGGCAGGTGCAGGTGGTGCAGTGCCAGGTAGACGGCTTCGTCCCAGGCATTGTCGCTGCCGTGGCCGAAACTCAGGCTGGCGGCGTTGAAGCGCGAGACGGCATAGCGCAGCACGTCGCGCAGGGTAAGGAGTTCCGGCAGGTCTTTCAAGATCAGGCTCGCAGCAGTTCGTTGATGCTGGTCTTGGCGCGGGTACGCGCATCGACCTGTTTGACGATCACGGCGCAGGCCAGGCTGTACTTGCCATCGTCAGACGGCAGGGAGCCCGGCACCACCACCGAGCCGGCCGGCACGCGGCCATAGCTGATCTCGCCGGTCTGGCGGTTGTAGATGCGGGTGCTTTGCGACAGGTAGACGCCCATGGCCAGCACCGAGTTTTCTTCCACGATCACGCCCTCGACAACTTCGGAGCGTGCGCCGATGAAGCAGTTGTCTTCGATGATGGTGGGGCTGGCCTGCAGGGGTTCGAGCACACCGCCGATGCCGACACCGCCGGACAGGTGGACGTTTTTGCCGATCTGGGCGCAGGAGCCGACCGTGGCCCAGGTGTCGACCATGGTGCCTTCGTCAACGTAGGCACCGATGTTGACGTAGGAAGGCATCAGCACCACGCCCTTGGCGATATAGGCACCGCGACGTGCCACGGCAGGTGGCACCACGCGATAGCCAGCCTGCTGGAAGTCGGCAGCGCTCATGTCCTGGAACTTGAGGGGCACCTTGTCGAAATACTGCAGCGGAGCCTGGCCCAGCACATCGTTGTCGGACAGGCGGAAAGACAGCAGCACGGCTTGTTTGAGCCACTGGTTGACAATCCACTCGCCGTTCTGCTTTTCGGCAACGCGCAGGCGGCCGCTGTCGAGCTCATTCAGCGCGTGGGCGACGGCATCGCGAATCTCGGCCGAAGCGGAGGCGGGGGACAGTTCGGCGCGGATTTCCCAGGCCTGTTCGATGGTGTGTTGCAGCGATTGGGTCATGGTTGATATATCTCTGGTGGTTGATCAGCAGGTGGATGGACGGGAGGCGACAAATGCCGCGATGCGATGTGCGGCTTCGATGCAGTCGGCAACAGGGGCGACCAGCGCAATCCGGATGCGGCCTGCGCCCGGATTGAGGTCGTGCGCCTCGCGCGCAAGGTAGCTGCCGGGCAGCACGGTGACTGCGGTCGACGCATACAGCTCGCGGGCAAAGGCGACGTCGTCGCCGGCAACGCCTGCCCACAGATAGAAGGAGGCATCGGGCAGCGCCACGTCTAGTACGGGCGACAGTATAGGCAATACTGCCGCGAATTTCTCGGCATAGAGGCGACGATTGGCGCGCACGTGCGCTTCGTCGCTCCAGGCAGCGATGCTGGCGCGGCTGACCACCTGGCTCATGCCGCCGCAATGGTAGGTGCGGTAGAGCAGGTAGGCCTCAAGCAGTCGGGCATCGCCGGCCACGAAACCCGAACGCAGGCCGGGCACGTTGGAGCGCTTGGACAGGCTGCTGAAGGACACCAGGTTGCGATAGTCGCTGCGTCCCAGCCGTTGTGCCGCCTGCAGCGCGCCCAGCGGTGGCGTGGTTTCGTCGAAGTAGATCTCGGAATAGCATTCGTCGGCGGCGATCACGAAACCGTGGCGATCGGACTGTTCGAACAGGTATTGCCATTCTTCCAGTGTCATGACGTTGCCGGCCGGGTTGCCGGGCGAGCAGACGAATACCAGTTGGGTGCGGGCCCAGACGTCGTCCGGCACCGTGCTCCAGTCGGGGCTGAAATTGCGCGACGGGTCGGCGTTGATGAACCAGGGCTGCGCGCCGGCCAGGAGTGCCGCACCCTCATAGATCTGGTAGAACGGATTGGGGCAGATCACCAGTGCGCCTGCGGGCGAGGGTGAAATGATGGTCTGCACAAACGAAAACAACGCTTCTCGCGTGCCGAGCACGGGCAGGATCTGGCTGTCCGGGTCAGGGCGGGGGATAGGATAGCGCTGTGCCAGCCAGTCGGCGATAGCCGTGCGCAGTGCCGGCTCACCCTTGGTGGGGGGATAGACCGACAGCCCGTCGAGGCTGTTGGCCATGGCGTCGCGTACCAGTTGCGGCGCGGCATGCTTGGGTTCGCCAATGGACAGGTTGACCGGCCGGATTCCGGACGGCAACTCGACGGTACCCAGCAGGGCGCGCAGTTTTTCGAAGGGATAGGGAGCGAGTTGCTGCAGACGGGGATTCATGGCGACCGCGGGAAAAAAGAAGGGCAAAGACCAATTTTAGCAACATGAAGAGCGATTGCGATATAATGGCGGGCTTGGCTTGCGAGGGTGGCGAAATTGGTAGACGCACCAGGTTTAGGTCCTGACGCCGTAACAGGTGTAGGGGTTCGAGTCCCCTCCCTCGCACCATAGATTCAAATTTGATTCATTGAATAAAAATATATCCCATAAAAATCAATGAGTTATTTTCTTGCCCCATGGGGTGCCAGATAGCATTTCTTGCCAGAATTCGCTGCTCTGGGCCCATGCAGGCCCCACATGGCTCTTGTCATGTGCTATCCGCTATTCTGCTCGCTGATGTGATGGAGCACTTGTATGACCTACGCAGTAAAAGAAATCTTCTACACCTTGCAAGGTGAAGGGATCAACGCAGGCCGTCCCGCGGTGTTCTGCCGATTCGCTGGCTGTAATCTCTGGTCAGGCCGGGAGCAGGATCGAGCCGATGCCGTATGTCGGTTCTGTGATACCGATTTCGTGGGTACCGATGGCGAAAATGGTGGTAAATATCCTCATGCCGCTGATCTGGTGGCGCGCATTGCATCTTTGTGGCCTGCTGACGATCATGCGCATCGCTTTGTCGTCTGTACGGGTGGTGAGCCTATGCTGCAGATGGATGCGGCACTGGTGGATGCACTTCATGAGGCCGGTTTTTTCGTGGCCATAGAAACCAACGGTACGCTGCCCGTTCTGGAAACGATAGATTGGGTGTGTGTCAGCCCGAAGGCGGATGCTGCCCTGGTTGTCGAGCGTGGCAATGAACTGAAGGTGGTTTTTCCCCAGGAAAACCAACCTTTGGCTGCCTATGCACGGCTTGATTTCGATTATTTCTTGATGCAGCCCATGGATGGCCCCAGCCAGGCGCTCAATACCAGGCTGGCCATCGAATGGTGCAAGCGTCATCCGCAGTGGCGTCTGTCCATGCAAACACACAAGTATCTGAATATTCCTTGAAACCATCATGCTGACCATTACCAGAAAACTTGAATTCGATGCGGGGCATCGCATTCCCGATCATGGCAGCCAGTGCCGCAACCTGCATGGGCATCGCTATGTGCTGGAGATCACGCTTCGCGGACACATCAACGATACACCCGGTGCCTCGGATCGAGGCATGGTCATGGACTTTGCCGACGTCAAGGCATTGGCGACCACGCATTTGGTGGCGATCTGGGATCATGCCTTTCTGGTCTATGAGGGCGATACTCGGGTCAGGGAATTTCTTGCCTCGATGCCAGATCATAAAACCGTTGTGCTGACACGGATCCCTACCGTTGAAAATCTGGCTGTCGAGGCGTTCCGCATATTGGCAGCGGTTTATGATGTGCGCTATGGCGATGCGTTGAGACTGGCCAGGGTCAGGTTGTACGAAACGCCCAATTGTTGGGCGGATGTGGATGCCAGCGATCTGCAGGGCTGATCGATTTTCATCCTGGCCTGCATGGTGCGATGGCCTGATTGCGGAGTTCGAGCATGAATTTCATTCGGTATTTCATTTTGGCTGGCCTGCTGTCGTTGCTGACCGCCTGCGCCCAGATCCATCCTCCCGAAACCCTCGGCGAACGCGCCGAAACGCCTGAGTGCATCAACTATCGCAACATGATGACGGCACCGATGCCGCCTGCTGCAATGGAAAGGCTGCGGCAGGCCTGCCGTGAGTCGGGGCCGGATATCCGGGCGCATGTCGAGCGTACGCTGATCATCATGTATGACGGCACCCGGCAGGACAGCGTCCAGCAAGTGTTGGCTGCGGCAGAACAGTACGGTGCCGAAGTGCTTTATCAACTGAACGTCGTGAAGGCGATTGCGTTGCGCATGCCGGAGGGGCAGGATGTGGATCAGGCCATGGTGCATTTCCGGCAACTGCCTGGTGTGCTGTCCGTCGAGCGCGATCAGGTGATGCAAGTGCAGCCTGTACCGGCTGGCCCGGCGTCCTGAGCGATGTCATAGGGCAAGGGGCACTCAGCCTGCCTGGCAACGCTCGCGGCAGGCGCAACCGGCGTGAAATGACAGCGCCACGTTCGCATTGTATGATTGCGCCCCGCTTTTCCGTGCGGCTGCAAAACGTTCCCGTCCTGCCTGCGGCCGTATGTCTTTTCAATACGGCACATCCATGAAATCTCTCGAAATCCTCATCGAACGCATCATCCTGTCCAGCCGCTGGCTGCTGGTGGCGTTCTACATCGGCCTGGTGGCTGCACTGGCGCTGTATGCCTTCTCGTTTGCCCTCAAGTTCATCAAGGTGGCGCAGAACGTCTTCAGCTACGACGAGGCAGACATGATCCTGGCCATGCTGGGGCTGATCGACGCGGCGTTGGTGGCCAGCCTGATTGTCATGGTCATGATCTCGGGCTACGAAAATTTCGTCAGCCGCTTCGACAATACCAATGCCGATGTATCCTTTCTCGGCAAGCTGGATGCCGGCAGCCTGAAGATCAAGGTGGCGTCGTCGATCGTGGCCATTTCCTCGATTCATCTGCTGCAGATTTTCCTCAATGCCAACCAGTACGATAACGTCAAGCTGATGTGGTACACGCTGATTCACCTGACCTTCGTGGTGTCGGCCGTGATGCTGGGGTTTCTCGAGCGTCTCATGTCCAAGGACAAGAACGGGCAGGGCACAAAGCTCTGATTTGGGAAAAATCCCAGATACACGCACGGCGACTTGCCCTAAACTGGTGAGGATGACCTGGGTTCAAAAGAACATCGGTTGCTGCGGATGCCCCGTCCGCAGATCCCACACGACAGGAGCTGATGCAATGAGCGGAACGCGTGTTTTTCTTTTCGTTGGCCTGGCCATGGCGGCAGGCATCGCCCAGGCGGCCAATCCCGCCTGCGATATGAAGGCTGCCGAAGTCGAGGCTCAGATTGCCCATGCGCGCCAGAATGGCAATGAACATCGACAGCGTGGCCTTGAACGGGCGCTGGCCAACCTGCGCGCCAACTGCACGGATGCAGGTTTGATCCGCGATATCCAGGAAGATATCGACGACCAGCGCGAGGATATTCTTGAGCTAGAGGAAGATCTGGCCGAAAAGCGAGCCGAGGGTCGTCAAGACAAGGTGAGGCGGATCGAGCGCAAGCTTGAGGAAGAGCGTGCCGAGCTGAGCGATCTGGAGGGGGAGCTGCAGTACCTCCAGGGGATTGCGGCCAAGCCATGACAAGTACCGCTCCCATGATCGCATCGCATCGCCACCACGGATATTGCCTGTGTGGTGCCGTCAAGCTGACTCTGGATATTGAACGCCCCACCCTGAGCGCATGCCATTGCAGCATGTGCCGACGCTGGGGCGGCGGACCTCTGCTGTCGGTTGACAGTCATGGTGTGCCAGCCCTGGAGGGTGAAGAACACATCTCTGTCTATGCCTCTTCAGAGTGGGCCGAACGGGGGTTCTGCAGTCGCTGCGGCAGCCATCTGTTCTACCGCCTGCGTGATGGCAACTGGTATTCGGTATCGCCGGGTCTGTTCGATGAGAGCGGCACCTGGCCGTTCGAATTGCAGGTGTTTGTGGATGACAAGCCGGATAACTATGCCTTTGCCAACAAGACCCTGGAGATGACAGGTGAGCAAGTCGTCGCCCTGTTCGCGAAATAGCGGCAAATAGCAGCAGGGCTGCATGGCAAGCAGTCAAGAAAATGGCCCGGCAAAAGCCGGGCCATTCTTGTATCTTGTGCGCGATCGCTGGATATGCGACCAACAGGCCGCACTTTTTGCATCAGGTCAGACGTAGGTGTTGACGTTGCGTCCCAGACTGCCTTCGGTGGCCAGAGACGGCATGGACTTCATGATGTCGGTGACGATCTGCGTTTGCAGATCCAGGGTTTTGCGCAGCATCAGCGTTTGAACTTCCTGCTGCGTGCTGGCGGCATTGAGCGTCTGTGCTGCGTTGACGGTGGAATCGATCGACATGCTCATGTACGGCTCCTCATGGGTCGGCTCTGTTACCCATGCATTCTATGCGCCACAGCTGGGTGATGCAATACCGGGAGGCTACGATAGGGGCTGGTTTTGTATCGTATTATTGCCGAGTCTTGCCGGTCGGGTTGTGTTCCTGCTGCTGCCCGTAGCGTTGCTGCATATAGCGGATCAGCTCTTTTTCCAAGGACGCAATCAGATGGGCAGATGCAGCATGCGGGTCCTTGGGAGATGATGTGGCCAGGGCAGGTTCTGTGTGATTGCGGTAGGCGTGCATGATGTGTCCCCGTCAAATGTGCTTCCGTCAAAATATATGACATATTGTATGGAGTCTCCTTACATCCTGGCGAGTCAAGGAGTGCAAAGTGCCATCCCGCTCTCGGGTAACATGGCGACCGCTGGTTTGCATTTCGCAGGCCTGATCCTCTCTGTGGCGGAATCTCATACATGACCAACCCCAAGCAAGGGCAGCAACGCGTTTTCATCGGGCTGCTGATTCTGGTGTCGCTGGCCTTCGTCTGGCTGCTGCTGCCTTTCTATGGTGCCATTTTCTGGGGCGTGATCCTGGCCTTGATCTTCCTGCCGCTGCATCGCTGGCTGATGGCGAAACTCAATGGCCGGGCGACACTGTCGGCGCTGTTGACGCTGCTGCTGGTACTGTTCCTGGTCATCATGCCGCTGAGTGGCATTGCGGCTTCGCTGATCAACGAAGTCATTAACCTGTATCAGCAAATCAAGTCGGGCGATCTCAATTTCGGCCTGTATTTCGAGCAGGCTGTCGCCGCCTTGCCGCCGTCTGCGCATCGCCTGCTGGGCATGCTGGGGATAGACGGCATTGCCGAGCTACAGGCCAAATTCTCCGCGCTGATCACCGGTGCCAGCCAGTTTCTGGCTACCCAGGCGCTGAATGTCGGGCAGAACACGGTGGATTTCATCATCAGCTTCTGCATCATGCTATACCTGCTCTTTTTCCTGCTGCGCGATGGTGTGGCGCTGTCGGATCGCATTCGCAAGGCCATTCCCCTGGATGAGCACCAGAAGCAGCATCTGCTGCTCAAGTTCACCACGGTAGTACGTGCCACCGTCAAGGGCAACGTCGCCGTGGCAGCGGTGCAGGGCACACTGGGCGGCCTGATCTTCTGGGTGTTGGGCGTCAACGGCGCACTGCTCTGGGGGGTGATCATGGGGTTCCTGTCACTGTTGCCGGCAGTGGGGGCCGCCTTGATCTGGGCTCCAGTCGCCATCTATTTCCTGCTGACCGGTGCCTATTTTGATGGCATCGTGCTGGCACTCTTCGGGGCGCTGGTGATCGGCATGGTAGACAACGTGCTGCGCCCGATCCTGGTCGGCAAGGATACCCGCCTGCCGGATTACATGATCCTGATCTCGACGCTGGGGGGGATGACCCTCTTCGGGATCAACGGCTTCGTGATCGGGCCGCTCATCGCAGCGCTCTTTGTAGCGGCCTGGGATCTGTTCTCGGGGCGCGAGGAAGAGCCCCGGTGACTTTTTCCGGTAGAATAACTCGTTTGCACATCTCAGATCTTCCAATCTCCACACTAACGGAATAGGTTTTACATGCAACCCGTGGTTGAAACTCTCTCCGGCCTCGAGCGCCGTGTCGAACTGTCGATTGCCCTGGCCGATATCGAAAAAGAAGTCCAGGCCGAACTGAAGCGCGCTGCGCGCAAGGCCAAGGCCCCTGGGTTTCGCCCCGGCAAGGTGCCCATGAGCATCCTTGAGCGCAGCCATGCCCCCGGCATCCGCTACGATGTGATCAACAGCAAGGTCGGCCAGGCTTTCGAGGCCGCAGTCGATGCAGCCAAGCTGCGCGTGGCCGGCATGCCCAGCCTCGAGCCCAAGACCGACGGTGACGACAAGGACACCCTGGCATTCGTGGCGACCTTCGAGGTCTATCCCGAAGTGACCGTGCCGGAAATCGGTGGCCTCAAGGTGACCCGTACGGTCAGCAACGTGGGTGATGCCGAGATCGAGCGCACCGTCGAGATCCTGCGCAAGCAGCGCGCCCGCTACGAAACCAGCGCCGATCGTGCCGCTCAGGACGGTGATCGCGTGATTCTCGATTTTGCCGGCACCATCGACGGCGTGGCCTTCGAAGGCGGCCAGGCACAGGACTTCCCGTTCGTGCTGGGCCAGGGCCGCATGCTGCCCGAGTTCGAAACCGCCGTGCGCGGCCTCAAGGCTGGCGAAAGCAAGGTATTCCCGCTCGACTTCCCGGCCGACTACGGCTCGGCTGAAGTGGCCGGCAAACAGGCCGAGTTCACCATCACCGTCAAGGAAGTGGCCGAAGCGCAACTGCCCGAACTGGATAGCGAATTCGCCAAGCAACTGGGCCAGGCCGATGGCGACATCGACAAGCTGCGCGCCGACATCCGCGAAAACATCGAGCGTGAAGCCAAGTCCCGCTCGCTGATGCGCACCAAGGGCAGCGTCATGGACGCCCTGGCCGGTGCTGCCACGTTCGACATCCCGCGTGCCCTGGTGGATCGTGAAACCCAGGATCGCGTGGCTGCTGCCCGTGAAGAACTCAAGCAGCGTGGCCTGCCCAATGCCGAAAGCATCGACATCCCCAAGGATGCCTTCGCTGCCGAAGCCGAACGCCGCGTGCGCCTGGGCCTGCTGGTATCCGAGCTGGTCAAGGCCGAAAACCTCAAGGCTGCGCCCGAGCAGGTGCGTGCCCGCATCGAAGAGTTCGCGCAGAGCTACGAGCAGCCCGAGCAGGTCGTGGCCTATTACCTGGCTGATCGCCAGCGTCGTGCCGAGATCGAAGCCATCGTCCTCGAGGACAATGTCGTTGATTTCGTGCTGAACAAGGCTGACGTCACCGAAGAAGACGTGCCCTTTGAAAAACTGATGGGAAGCAACTGACCATGCAGCGTTTTACCGATTTCTACGCGAGCATGCACGGCGGCAGCGCCGTCGTGCCGACGGGACTGGGTTATATCCCGATGGTGATCGAGCAGTCGGGCCGCGGGGAACGCGCGTTCGATATCTACTCGCGCCTGCTCAAGGACCGGGTGATCTTCCTGGTCGGGCCGGTCAACGACCAGTCGGCCAACCTGCTGGTCGCCCAGCTCCTGTTCCTGGAATCGGAAAACCCTGACAAGGACATTTCGCTCTACATCAATTCGCCGGGCGGTTCGGTCTATGCCGGCATGGCGATCTACGACACCATGCAGTTCATCAAGCCCGAAGTCAGCACGCTGTGCACGGGCCTGGCGGCCAGCATGGGAGCCTTCCTGTTGTCGGCCGGCACCAAGGGCAAGCGCTTTGCGCTGCCCAACTCGCGCATCATGATCCACCAGCCCTCGGGCGGCGCCCAGGGGCAGGCCAGTGACATCCAGATCCAGGCTCGCGAGATCCTGGATCTGCGCGAGCGACTGAATCGCATCCTGGCCGCCAATACCGGCCAGCCGATCGAGCGCATCGAGCTCGATACGGAACGCGACAATTTCATGTCGTCCGACGACGCGGCCAAATATGGACTGATCGACAAGGTCCTGACCTCGCGATCAGAAGAAAACTGAGTTTCGACTCGTCCAACCTAGACCATCAGATATATGTCAGACAAGAAGGGATCGGCCGACGGCAAGGCGCTGCATTGTTCATTCTGCAACAAGAGCCAGCATGAAGTCCGCAAGCTGATCGCAGGACCGTCGGTCTTCATCTGCGACGAATGCATCGAGCTGTGCAACGATATCGTGCGCGAAGAACTCCAGGCGGGCGTGCAGGAAGCCGTTCGCAAGGAGTTGCCTGCGCCGGTCGAGATCAAGCAGTTCCTCGACCAGTACGTGATCGGCCAGGATGCGCCCAAGCGCATGCTGGCAGTGGCTGTCTACAACCATTACAAGCGCATTCGCCACCGTGATGCCAAGGGTGATGATGTCGAGCTCTCCAAGAGCAACATCATGCTGATCGGTCCGACCGGATCGGGCAAGACCCTGCTGGCGCAGACGCTGGCGCGGATGCTTGACGTGCCGTTCGTGATGGCGGATGCCACCACGCTGACCGAGGCCGGCTATGTGGGCGAAGACGTCGAGAACATCGTGCAGAAGCTGCTGCAGAACTGCAACTATGACCTCGACAAGGCACAGCGCGCCATCATCTATATCGATGAAATCGACAAGATCACGCGCAAGTCAGACAATCCGTCGATTACCCGAGACGTATCGGGTGAGGGTGTACAGCAGGCACTGCTCAAGCTGATTGAAGGCACGGTGGCATCGGTGCCGCCGCAAGGCGGCCGCAAGCATCCGAACCAGGATTTCGTGCAGGTCGATACCACCAATATCCTGTTCATCGTCGGCGGTGCCTTCGATGGCCTCGAAAAGGTGATTCGCAACCGTACCGAAAAATCCGGCATCGGCTTCGGTGCGGCCATCCAGTCCAAATCGGATCGTTCGGCCGGCGAATTCTTCTCCGAAGTCGAACCCGAGGATTTGGTCAAGTTCGGCCTGATTCCCGAGCTGGTCGGCCGCCTGCCGGTCGTGGCCACGCTGTCCGAGCTCGACGAGCCGGCACTGGTCAAGATCCTGACCGAGCCGCGCAACGCCCTGGTCAAGCAGTTCCAGAAGCTGTTCGACATGGAAGGCGTCGAGCTGGACGTCGAACCCGAGGCGCTCAATGCCATCGCCCGCAAGGCGCTGCGTCGCAAGACGGGGGCTCGCGGCCTGCGTTCCATCCTGGAAGGCGCGTTGCTCGATGTCATGTACGAGCTGCCGTCCCTGCAGAATGTGGACAAGGTCGTGCTGACGGTCAAGGCCGTCGAAGAACCGGGAGCCTGCAAGCCGCTGCTGGTCTACAAGGAAGCGGGCGCGCAGGTGGAGCCACCGCCTGATGGCGATGCCAGTCCGGCACCGCTCCGACCAAGCGGTACTGCCGACTGATGCATGCCAGCAAGCCTGTCTTTTTTTGTGAAGACAGGCTTGATTTGTATGCGGACGCCCTCATATGCACACTATGCGTCCATTCATGGCTGTATGCCGCACAGGGTTATAGTGGCATCAGCCACAGGCCTCAGGTATTCTTGACAGCCTGATTTACCAAGGAATTCACATTATGTCAGCGAACCAGAACCAGACTCCGGAACTGACCACCTTGCCGCTGCTGCCGCTGCGCGACGTGGTGGTGTTTCCGCACATGGTCATCCCGCTGTTCGTGGGACGCCCGCGCTCCATCCGCGCACTCGAGGCGGCCATGGAATCGGGCAAGAGCATCATGCTGGCCGCCCAGAAGTCCGCCACCAAGGATGACCCGACTCCCGAGGATGTCTACGAAATCGGCTGCATCGCCAGCATCCTGCAGATGCTCAAACTGCCCGACGGCACCGTCAAGGTTCTGGTCGAAGGCAGCCAGCGTGCCCGTGTGCGCAGCATCGACAATGCCGAAGACTATTTCCGCTGCGTGGTCGAGCCGGTCGAGGTCGATAGCGAGCCTCAGGCCGAGATCGAGGCCCTGCGCCGAACCGTGCTGGCTCAGTTCGACCAGTACGTCAAGCTCAACAAGAAGATCCCGGCCGAAGTCCTGACCTCGCTGACGGGCATCGACGAACCCGGCCGTCTGGCCGACACCATCGCTGCGCACCTGCCGCTCAAGCTCGAGCGCAAGCAGGCCATTCTCGAGATCGTGCCGGTAACCGAGCGCCTTGAGGCCCTGCTGTCGCAACTCGAAACCGAGATCGACATCATGCAGGTCGAAAAGCGCATTCGCGGTCGCGTCAAGAAGCAGATGGAGAAGAGCCAGCGCGATTACTACCTCAACGAGCAGGTCAAGGCCATCCAGAAGGAACTGGGCGAAGGCGAGGAGGGTGCCGATCTCGAGGAACTCGAGAAAAAGATCGCTGCCGCGCAGATGCCCAAGGAAGCCCGCAAGAAGGCCGATGCCGAGCTCAAGAAGCTCAAGCTGATGTCGCCCATGTCGGCCGAGGCCACCGTGGTGCGCAACTACATCGACACGCTGATCGACCTGCCGTGGCGCAAGAAGAGCCGCGTCAACAATTCCATCGGCAACGCCCAGACAGTGCTCGATTCCGACCATTACGGTCTGGAAAAGGTCAAGGAACGCATTACCGAATACCTGGCCGTGCAGCAGCGCGTGGACAAGGTCAAGGCTCCCATTCTGTGCCTGGTCGGCCCTCCGGGCGTGGGCAAGACCTCGCTGGGTCAGTCGATTGCCAAGGCCACCAACCGCAAGTTCGTGCGCATGGCCCTGGGTGGCGTGCGCGACGAGGCCGAGATCCGTGGCCATCGCCGCACCTACATCGGTTCCATGCCGGGCAAGATCCTGCAGAACATGAGCAAGGTCGGCGTGCGCAATCCGCTGTTCCTGCTCGACGAGATCGACAAGCTGGGCATGGATTTCCGTGGCGATCCCGCTTCGGCGCTGCTCGAAGTGCTGGATCCGGAACAGAACCACACGTTCCAGGATCATTATGTCGAGGTCGATTTCGACCTGTCCGACGTGATGTTCGTGGCGACCAGCAACACGCTCAACATCCCGCCGGCATTGCTGGACCGGATGGAAGTCATTCGCCTGTCGGGTTACACCGAGGACGAGAAGATCAATATCGCCCGCCAGCATCTGTTGCCCAAGCTGCTCAAGAACAACGGCGTGCGTGAGGATGAGCTGACAATCGAGGACAGCGCACTGCGCGATATCGTGCAGTACTACACTCGCGAGGCGGGTGTGCGTGCGCTTGAACGTGAAGTCGGCAAGGTCTGCCGCAAGGTCGTCAAGGAATTGCTCCTGCTGCAGGAAGAAAGCAAGGGCAAGGACAAGCCGGCGGCGGCTCGCGTGGTCGTATCGGCCGAGAACCTCGAAAAGTATCTGGGCGTGCGTCGCTACACCTTCGGCATGGCCGAAAAGGAAAACCAGGTTGGCCAGGTTACCGGTCTGGCCTGGACGGAAGTCGGCGGTGACCTGCTCACCATCGAGGTTGCCGACATGCCCGGCAAGGGCGTGATCCAGCGGACCGGTTCGCTCGGCGACGTGATGAAGGAATCGGTTGAAGCAGCCCGCACCGTGGTGCGTTCGCGCGCCAAGCGGCTGGGCCTGGCTTCCACGCTGTTCGACAAGCGCGACATGCACGTGCACGTTCCGGAAGGAGCCACGCCCAAGGATGGCCCGTCTGCGGGTATCGCCATCACCACGGCCATCGTGTCGGCGCTGTCGGGCATCCCGGTGCGTGCCGATGTGGCCATGACGGGCGAAATCACGTTGCGTGGCGAAGTGCTGGCCATCGGCGGACTCAAGGAAAAGCTCCTGGCGGCCCATCGCGGCAGCATCAAGAAGGTGCTGATCCCCGAAGAGAACGTCAAGGATCTGGCCGAGATCCCGGACAACGTCAAGAATTGCCTGGAAATCGTGCCGGTCAAGTGGATCGACCAGGTGCTGGAGCAGGCGCTTGAGCGTATGCCCGAGCCCCTGAGCGACGAGGCCGAGGCGGCTGCGGTGGCCGCCGCTGCCGAAGCTGCGCGCGCTGCGTCCAGCGAAGCCGGCAACGCAATCAAGCACTGAACGCCATGATCCGCGACATCGTCAGGATGGGCGAGCCGGTGCTGCTGCAGCAGGCTCGCCCGGTCGAGGTGTTCGACAGCCCCGACTGGCGGGCACTGGTGCGCGACATGTTCGACACCATGCGCTCGGCAGGCGGGGTGGGTCTGGCCGCACCGCAGATCGGCATCAGCCTGCAACTGATGGTCTATGGTTTCGAGCGCAGCGAACGCTATCCGGATGCGCCGGCAGTGCCGCTGTCGGTGCTGTGCAACCCCGTGATCACGCCGCTGTCAGAAGACATCGAAGAAGACTGGGAGGGCTGCCTGTCCATTCCCGGCCTGCGCGGCAAGGTGCCGCGTTTCGCGCACATTCATTACCAGGGTAGGGATGCCGAGGGGCGCGTCATCGAAGGCGAGGCACATGGCTTTCATGCACGGGTGATCCAGCATGAGCACGATCACCTGATTGGCCGCCTGTATCCATCCCGTATCCGCGATTTCGATCATTTCGGCTTTACCGACGTACTCTTTCCCGACCGACGCGACTGAAGGATTTTTACCATGCGCAGCATGAGCAGAATGGTGCGGGCTCTGCTGCCCGCCGTATTGGCGGTGGCCTCTGCCCCCGCCTGGGCCGACGACATGGATACGGCTGCCTGCCTGCAGCAATTGCGGCCCCAGGCTGTGGCCAACGGTGTTTCCCTGGCGGATTTTGATCGCTATACACAAGGGGCCACGCTGCTGGCCTCGACAGTCAGTTCGGCCCGGCGCCAGCCTGAAGGGCGTGAAGCCTGGTGGGATTATCTGGCCAAGACGGTCGATGACGAGCGTATCGCCGATGGTCGTGCCGTGCTGCAACGTCCCGACCTGACGCAGCCGCTGCAGGATATCGGCCAGCGTTATGCCGTCGATCCGGCTGCGCTGGTGGCGATTTTCGGTATCGAGAGCAATTATGGTCGGCAGATGGGCCGTACCAAGGTGCTGGATGCCTGGCTGACCCGGGCGTGCACCGAGCGCAATCCGCTCTGGAAAAAGAACGTCTATGCCTCCATCCGGCTGTTGCGCGATGGCATCGTGCCCGAGGAGGGCTTTGTCGGCTCCTGGAGCGGGGCATTCGGCATGACTCAGTTCATCCCGACCTCGTTCTATGAGTTGGCAGCCGATGGCGATGGTGACGGCCATATCGATCTCTACAATTCGTTTGCCGACGCGCTGGCCTCCAGCGCCAGTCATCTGCGCAAGCGGGGTGTACGCTGGGCGCACAACGTGCCACCGGTGATCGAGGTGAGCCTGCCGGCTGCGCTGGCACAGACCTTGCCCGAGCGTCCGGATGCCGAAGTCCTGAACAAGGAATTCCGCACCCTGGCCCAATGGCGCGATGCGGGCGTCACGCAGGCAACCGGTGCCGATCTGCTGCAAAGCGCCTGGCATACGGGAAGTGAAATCTCGGCCAGTACGCTGGGCGCAGAGCCGGCCAATCTGTTCGCACCGGCTGGCCGCAATGGGCCGGTCTTTCTGACGACGGGCAATTTCAATTCCATCCTGCACTACAACCAGTCGCGTCGTTATGCGCTGGCGGTCAGCCTGCTGGCCAACAGCCTGCAGGGCCAGCAGGTGCTGGTACACGACTGGCCGACCGACGATGGCGGCCTGTCGCGTGCCGAGATCCGTCAGTTGCAGCAGTGGCTGCTCGACCGGGGCCACGATGTGGGTACCCCTGACGGTATTCCCGGCCTGAAGACACGCGAGGCCATCAGTGCAGAACAACAACGTCTGGGATTGCCGGAAGATGGCCGCGCAGGGCGGCGCGTTTACAATGCGCTGGCGCCACAATAACGGATATCCAAAACATGACGGAAAGGTTGTACATCGAGTCCCTGGACCTTGAGGCCCGGGGCATCGCCCATCGCGACGGCAAAGTGATCTTCGTCGAGGGCGCATTGCCCGGCGAGACGGTCGAGGCCAGCATCACCCGCCGCAAACCCTCCTACGAAAACGCCCGCACCGAAGCCGTGCTGCGTGCCTCCTGTATGCGCGCGGCACCCCGTTGCCCGCACTTCGGCGTCTGTGGTGGCTGCGTGATGCAGCACATGGAGCCCGAGGCCCAGATCGCCATCAAGCAGCGGGCGCTCGAAGACGCCTTCTGGCACGTCGGCAAGCTGCGTCCGGCCCAGGTACTGCCGCCCATGCAGGGGCCGGCCTGGGGCTATCGCTATCGTGCCCGGTTTTCGGTGCGCAATGTGCCCAAGAAGGGTGGGGTGCTGGTCGGTTTTCACGAGCGCAAAAGCAGCTACGTGGCCGATATGCGTGAATGCCATGTGGTGCCGCCCGCCGTGTCTGCGCTGCTGATGCCGCTGCGCGCGCTGATCGGCAGCATGTCCACACCGGATCGCCTGCCGCAGATCGAAGTGGCGGTGGGCGATGACGTGATTGCTCTGGTGCTGCGCCATCTGGAGCCGTTGACCGATACGGATATCGCCAGCCTGCGTGCCTTTGCTGCCGCGCACAAGGTGCAGTGGTGGCTGCAGCCCAAGGGGCCGGATACCGTGCATCCGCTGGAGCGTGAACATGCTGACAGCCTGAGCTACAGCTTGCCCGAATTCGGCCTGCGCATGCCGTACCGGCCCATTGATTTCACGCAGGTCAATTTCGGCATCAATCGGGTGCTGATTTCGCGTGCCCTGGGCCTGCTGGATGTGCAGCCGGAAGATCGGGTACTGGATCTGTTCTGTGGCCTGGGCAACTTTACCCTGCCGCTGGCCACGCGCGCCCGCGAGGCCGTAGGGGTCGAGGGCAGCGCCACGCTGACAGCACGTGCAGGCGATGCCGCTGCGCGCCACGGGCTGGCCGGCAAGACGTCTTTTGCGACGCTCAACCTGTTCGAGATCAATGTGGACTGGCTGCGTGACCTGGGTCACTTCGATCGCATGTTGATCGATCCGCCGCGTGAAGGGGCAGAAGCGGTATCGCGTGCTCTGGCGGCGCTTGAGCCGGAAGAGCGGCCCAAGCGGATTGTGTATGTCTCCTGTAATCCCGCGACCCTGGCTCGTGATGCTGCCATTCTGGCGCATGAGGGCGGCTATCGCCTGCTCAAGGCGGGAGTCGTGAATATGTTCCCGCATACGGGGCATGTGGAGTCGATTGCGGTGTTCGAGCCGGGGGGGCACGAAGCGTGTCTTGCCGGTTGAGGGGGATGAGGCTGTGGTTGAGGTTTCTGAGGCGGCTTAGGCTTTTTGGGGCTGCTGTTCTCGCTGCTAAGACGCCGAGGGTGGTCAGCCCCTATCCGGTCGCCTGCGCAATGGTCTGGCCCCTGGCGCGGCCAGACTTCCCGGAGATCTGCGATGCAGGCGGGCGGCGGAAAACTCGGGCTGCGCCCTCAGACAATTCCGCCTTGTTTCCCGCCTGCATCGCAGATCTCCGGCATTGCACAAAGCGACCGGATAGGGGCTGACCACCCTCGGCTCATGGCTGCGTTGAGCGTTGGCAGGGAGGGGTTGTTGTGGCGGATGGTTTGTATAAGTGCCCATCAATAGTCATGGCATGAAAATTGGAGCAGTGGACTTTTAATCCGTTGGTCGAGGGTTCGAGTTCCTCAGGACACACCGGAATTTCTGTTTTATATCAAAAACTTGCTGATTCTTCAGCAGGCCTTTTTTCTTTGCGTCGGTACAAAAGTTGCGCTGCGGTACAGTTTCGGTACAGTGGCCCTACGCAGACACTGTACCGAAGCACTATGGCCACCCTTGTAAAAACACCTTCTGGCACATGGAAAGCCGTCATCCGTCGCACCGGCTTTTCCACCACCATCAAGACATTTCGCCTGAAGCGCGATGCGGAAGACTGGGCGCGGCGCACCGAAGATGAAATGGTGCGTGGCCTGTTCATCCAGCGTGCGCCTGCCGAGCGGCAAACCTTCGCCACCGCCATGGAGCGCTACCTGGACGAAGTGACGCCCACCAAGCGGCCCATGACGTAGAATGCCGAGCGCAAGCGCTCGACGGCGCTGGTCAACTTCTTTGGCAAGTATTCGCTGGCAGGGATCACGCCCGATATGGTCGCTACCTTCCGCGACCGGCGCTTGTCGGGTGAAGATCGTTGCGTGGATGGCGTGCCGCAGCCTCGCGCCGCCAACACCGTGCGTTTGGAGCTGGCACTGATGGGGGGTTCTACCCCGATTAAACGGACGCCTCTAAAAGATCGGAAAACTGCTGGTCAATCCTGGCAATTCTGCGCCGCATACGCGGATTATGGAAGCATTCAATGTAGTTGAATACATCGGCCCTGGCGACATCCATCGTCCGGTATGTCTTGCGATTGACTCGCTCACGTTTGAGCATGCCAAAGAATCCTTCGCAGGCCGCGTTGTCGCCACAATGGCCCACAGCACTCATTGAGTAGATCAGCCAATTGCGTACCAGCAACGCCTGATAGTCACCACTGCGAAATTGGCTACCTCTATCCGAGTGCAGAATAACTCTGCCAACGCCTTGGCGTTGCCAAATAGCCATCTCCACTGCACGCATCACCATCTGACGATCCTGGCGGTGATGCATCGACCAGCCAACCACCAATTTGTTGTACAGATCCAGCACGATGCACAAGTAAAGTACGCCCTCTCCGGTTTTGATCTCCGTAATATCCGTCACCCATTTGGTCTCTGGCTCTTGCGCACTGAAGTCTCGCGCAAGAATATTCTCGACCTGAGGCATCGGTGTTTCCTGCTTCCCACGCTGCCCCCGTTTTCTTCTGCGCGGCCAGCCCTGAAGACCATCGCCGGCCATCAAGCGTGCAATGCGATTCTTGCTGGCCGTCTCTCCTCGCTCCACCAGGTCTTCATGCATGCGAGGAGCCCCTAACGCGCCTTGGCTATCTGCGTGTATCTGACGAATGAGGATGAGCAAGCGCTGGTTTTCCTTCTGGCGCGTGCTGACCGTGCGCAATAAGCAGTCATAAAAACCACTTGGTGATACCCGCAGCAGACGACACATCATTCGGATGGGAAACTCATGGCGACAACGCTCGATGGCCTGATATCTCAGGACGACTCCCTGGCAAAGAACGTTGCCGCTGCGCGCAAAAAATCCCTCTCCTTCTGAACTCGGGCCAACTCCCGCTTTAGTCGCACTACTTCCTCATCACGCGCAGCTCCACTACCAATAAAGGTCTTGGAGGCTTGCGTATCAGCCTCCCGCTTCCAGCGAGAGAGCAAGTCCGAGGCTATACCCAACTCCCGAGCGACCTGGGCACAACTGACATCCGACCGGCGCACCTGTTCAACCGCTCCCGCTTTGAATTCGGCACTGTATTTCTTGCGTTTCATCACTCACACTCCTTTGCGTCCTGTATGACGCGTTTCTGAAGTGTCCGTCTTAACGGGGTAGAACCCCAGGCATCGAATCGTCCGTGGCAGCCGTGGCGACAGTTACGACAATGCCCTGGCTGAAACCATCAACGGGTTGTACAAGGCCGAACTGATTCATCGCCGAGCTCCCTGGAAAACCAGGGCTGCCGTGGAATTGGCAACGTTGGAATGGGTCGTCTGGTACAACCATCAACGTCTGCTCGGGTCCATCGGGTACATTTCTCCTGTACAGGCGGAAGAGCTCTATCACCGTACCCACTCTGACGCTGAGTCGATGAACGCTGTACCTTAACCACACAGCCTCCTCGATTCCCGGAGCAATTCAGTCCACGGGTCCGTCTATTAGGTAGTTAGGTCGCTAAAGAGGGTATATGGATCGTCCACAAGAAACAATGCTAAACGCGGGCCTGATTTTTATATATTCGATCTGGCTTCAGGGACAGATGTCAGATCTCGTCATCCTCAAGAAAAATCCGGAACTGATAGCAGATTTTGTAGCTGACCCAGGCAAAATTCCTGCCGCATATCACGAACTACGAGTCAGCTACTGGGAGCGCCAGTTCGGAGATGTAAAGAGAGAGTTCTTGGAGGTGTTCTCTGATCAGCTCACAGAACAAGAGCTCAAAGAAATAGACGAGATTTATCACGTTCGAAATATGATCGGCCATGCCCATGTATCAGGAGGTCGTGATTACATGCTCTATCGGCCTAGTAATTCCCGCAAGGAGACAGAGATCCTTGCAGCACTCAATATAAAGTCAATTCCTGATCAGGCAGATCCGATGATCATCATGCTGCCCTTTGGGGAGCCAGAAGTGTTCAAGTCCCTGTCTGAAAAAATAGAACACCTTGATCAAGTTTGTTTTGCAAGGTTAGCAGCATCGCTTCGGGTGCCGCATGGTCGCATTAGGTAGGTCGCGGCCTAACAATTCATTCAAGCCGAACCCGCTTCGCGGGTCGGCTTAATTCCAGAGTTGAACGCCCGCTACTGGCCGTTTGCAGACAGTGTGCCTAGTACGCACCCTCGGTACACTCCCGGTACACCCATCCGTTTTCACCGCCTCACTAAAACTCCGCTAACCTACTGTCACCAAAATACTTTCCCCTCTCATTACCTCCGTACCCCTACACCCCATTCCCCCAAGCACCACCTTTCCATCACAAACTTTTAATCCATTGCTCCAAAGGTAAAACTCCAAAAAAATGGCCTGCGCATCTTGTACGCAGGCCATTTTTGTACATCAGCTACTGTGTATCAGGGGAATCCCCTTGCGAGTCAGGATCAACCCTTGCCGTGCAACTCCAGAATACGCTTGGCCTCAAAGCGCACCCGTTCCGGGGCCGTGCCGCCGATGTGCTTGCGCGCAGCGACCGAGCCTTCCAGCGTCAGTACGGCGTGTACATCGGACTCGATGGCAGGGTGGAAGGCGCGCAGTTCATCCAGGCTCAGGTCGGCCAGGTCGCAGCCGCGCTGTTCGCATTCGCGTACGGCCAGGGCCACGACTTCGTGGGCATCGCGGAAAGGCGTGCCGCGCTTGACCAGGTAGTCGGCCAGGTCGGTGGCGGTGGCGTAGCCCTGCAGGGCGGCGGCGCGCATGGCTTCGGGCTTGACGCTGATGCCCGGCACCATGTCGACGAAGATGGTCAGCGTATCGCGCAGCGTGTCGACCGAGTCGAACAGGCCTTCCTTGTCTTCCTGGTTGTCCTTGTTGTAGGCCAGCGGCTGGCCTTTCATCAGGGTCAGCAGGGCCATCAGGTGGCCGTTGACCCGGCCTACCTTGCCGCGTGCCAGTTCAGGGACGTCGGGATTTTTCTTCTGCGGCATGATCGAGCTGCCGGTGCAGAAACGGTCGGCCAGTGTGATGAAGCCGACGCGGGGGCTCATCCACAGGACCAGCTCTTCGGACAGGCGCGAGATATGCGTCATGACCAATGCAGCAGCGGCGCAGAATTCGATGGCAAAATCGCGGTCGGATACGGCGTCGAGCGAATTGCGGCAGACTTCTTCGAAACCCAGGGTACGGGCCACGCGCTCACGGTCGATGGGGTAGCTGGTGCCGGCCAGGGCGGCGGCACCCAGCGGCAGGCGGTTGACGCGGCGGCGGCAGTCCTGCAGGCGCTCGGCATCGCGGCCAAACATCTCTGCATATGCCAGCAGGTGATGGCCGAACGTGACGGGTTGTGCCACCTGCAGGTGGGTAAAGCCGGGCAGAATGGTGTCGGTGTGCTGCAGTGCCGTGGTAGCCAGCGCGTGGCGCAATTCGCCCAGCAGTCCGATCAGGACGTCGATCTCGGCACGCAGCCACAGGCGGATGTCGGTGGCGACCTGGTCGTTGCGCGAACGGCCGGTATGCAGGCGCTTGCCGGCATCGCCCACCAGTTCGACCAGGCGCTTTTCGATATTGAGGTGCACATCCTCGAGATCGAGCAGCCATTCGAACTGGCCTGCCTCGATTTCGGAGAGGATCTGCGTCATGCCGCGCTGGATGTCCTGCAGGTCCTGCGTGGAGATCACGCCGACGGCCGCCAGCATGTCGGCATGGGCCAGCGAACCCTGGATATCATAGGGAGCCAAGCGCTTGTCGAAGAAGACCGAGGCGGTGTAGCGCTTGACCAGATCCGAGACGGGTTCGGAGAAGCGGGCCGACCAGGCCTGGGCCTTGTTGTCAAATTGATTCTGGGTGGATGCAGGCGTATTGGACATGCGGGGATGGATAGCAATTAAAATGGCGCGATTCGCGAAACCACGATTCTAATACGGTTGGCTGCATGGAGTCCCTGAAATCAAATATGGTCGAGCTGGAAACATGGATCCAGTCGCTGACCGCCCACCTGCCCGAGGCCCACTGGATGCAGGCCTTGTTGGCGCTCGGCCTGATCGTGCTGGTGTCTTTCATGATCCGGGTGGCAGGTGCCTATATCCTGTCTGCCGTGGCAAACCGGCTGTTGACCCTGGCCGGGCATCGCAACTGGGACCGTGCCTTCCGGCGTGCCCGCAGCTACCGCTATGCGGCCATTACCGCTGGCTGGCTGGCCGTTGCCGTGATGAGCATTCTGCTGCCGCATTACGCGCAACTGGAAACACTGCTGCATCGCGTCAGCCTGGCGCTGTTCTGGATCTATGTGATCAAGACCCTGCGCACGGTCCTGAGCGCCTGGCAGGAAACCTACGCCGCCACCACCCGGGCGCAGACGCGTTCCATCAAGGGCTATCTGCAACTGGGCAAGATCGTGCTGCTGGGCGTCGGTGCGGTACTGGTGATCTCGGTGCTGACCGACCGCTCGCCGATCCTGATGCTGTCGGGGCTGGGTGCGATTTCGGCTGTGCTGATGCTGGTGTTCAAGGATACGCTGCTGTCTCTGGTGGCCAGCACGCAACTGACCAGCAACGACATGCTGCGCATCGGCGACTGGATCGAAATGCCGCAGTCCAACGCCGATGGCTTCGTCATCGATATCGCGCTGCATACGGTCAAGGTGCAGAACTGGGACAAGACCGTCACCACCATCCCGACCTACAAGCTGTTTTCTGAACCCTATCGCAATTGGCGCTACATGTTCGAGTCGGGCGGGCGGCGCATCAAGCGCACGGTGCGCATCGATGCGACCAGCATCCGTTTCCTGACCGATGCCGAATGCGACGACCTGCAGCGTTTCAGCCTGCTGGAGTCCTACCTGGGTGACAAGCGCCGGGCGGTCGAGCAGACCAACCTGACGCTGGGCGAGCGCGCCCATGTGCCGGCCAACCGCCGGCGCCTGACCAATATCGGCACTTTCAGGGCTTATGTGCTGGCCTATCTGCAGCGCCACCCGGAAATCAAGCATCATGATGTCATCACCATGGTGCGGATGATGGAGCCGCAGTCCGACGGCGTACCCGTCGAAATCTACTGCTTTACCGCGCTGACGGCCTGGGTCGACTACGAGCGCATCCAGGGCGATATCTTCGATCACATCCTGGCGCTGCTGCCCGAGCTGGGCTTGCGCCTCTACCAGACGCCTACCGGGCATGACATGCGCGGCATGGCGGATGGCATATCCCAATCGCAGGCGTGGCGGCACGCACTGCATGACGAACAGGAGAACCCGGCATGACGCATGCCATCACAGTGGCGCTGGCGCAGATCAATCCGGTATTGGGCGATCTGGCCGGCAATGCGGCCCGTATCCTGGCGGTTGCCCACCGGGCCCACGGGGCAGGCGCACGGGTATTGCTGACCCCCGAACTGGCACTGACCGGCTATCCCCCCGAGGATCTGTTGCTGCGCCCGGAATTCCTGCGACGTTGCGAGGCGGTTCTGGCCCAATTGACTGCCGATCTGGCAGGGTTGCCCGATCTGAGCGTGGTGGTGGGTACGCCGTTGCGAGTGGACGACAGACTGTTCAATGCCGCTGTCGTCTTGCGCGAGGGTGCGCGTATCGGCTGGTATGGCAAACAGGCCTTGCCCAACTATGGCGTATTCGATGAGCAGCGCTATTTTGCTGCCGGCACACAGGCCTGCCTGTTCGAGGTGAGTGGGCTGCGCTTTGGCGTCAACGTCTGTGAAGACCTCTGGGCGGGCGGCGCACCGCGCCAGGCGGTGGCGCAGGGCGCACATGTTCTGCTGGCACTCAATGCCTCGCCTTTTGATGCAGGCCACTGGCAGGCACGCCACGAACATGTGATGCAACCCGTGGCGGCACTGGGCGTACCGCTGGTCTATGTCAACCTGGTGGGTGGGCAGGATGAACTGGTCTTCGATGGTGCTTCGTTCGTGCAGGATGCTGCAGGCACGCCGCATATGGTGCTGCCGGCATTCGGCGAGGCGCTGGGGCTGGTGGATTTCGATGCACAGGGGCACGTGCAGGGGGGCCGTGTGCTGACGCTGGACGGCGAGGACTGGTCCGCTGCCGCCGCAACGGCAGTGGCCGTGCTGCAACCCGGTTCGCAATTGCCGGACTACCGCGCTGATTCGACCACTACCCGTCAGGCCGCAGAACAACAGCCTCCCGGCAAGACCGATGCATATTGGCCCGATGACAACGGCGTTGCACTGTCCGCAATCTGGCAGGCGCTGGTGCTGGGCGTGCGCGATTATGTCGAGAAAAATGGCTTCAAGGGTGTGCTGCTGGCGTTTTCAGGGGGCATGGACTCCGCGCTGACGCTACTGCTGGCGGTGGATGCGCTGGGGCCGGAGCGTGTGCGTACCTACATGATGCCGTCGCCCTATACCTCGGACATGTCGCTGGACGATGCCAAGGATATGGCACGGCGGGTGGGGGTGCACTACGGGGTACTGCCCATCGCCCCGATGATGGATGCCTTTGAGTCAGTGCTGGCCCCCGAGTTTGCCGGCCTGACCCAGGATGCCACGGAAGAGAACATCCAGGCACGCTCACGCGGCGTGCTGATGATGGCGCTGTCCAACAAGACCGGCTGGCTGGTGCTGACCACCGGCAACAAGTCCGAGTTCAGTACCGGCTACTGCACGCTGTATGGTGACATGGCCGGAGGGTTTGCCGTGCTCAAGGATGTGCCCAAGACCCTGGTGTACAGCCTGGGGTGGTGGCGCAATGGTCTCGATGGCCCGCCGCCGATCCCGGAGAACATCCTCACGCGCGCGCCTTCGGCCGAACTGCGCCCGGGGCAGACCGACCAGGACAGCCTGCCGCCCTACGAGGTGCTGGATGGGATGATTGCCCGCTACATGGAGCAGGACGCCTCGGTGGACGATCTGCGCAAGGCCGGTTATGTCCAGGCCGATATCGACCGCTTTACCCGGTTGCTGCACCTGAACGAATACAAGCGCCGCCAGTCCCCGCCGGGACCGCGCATCACGCCACGGGCCTTCGGTCGCGACTGGCGCTACCCGATCACCAACCGCTTCCGCGATAATGGCCAGGGCTGATCGGGGCCATCCTGGCACTGATCGTGTCAAAATAAGATATTCATTTCCAGAGACAAGCGAGCATCAATGAAACAGCTGACCGCCATCATCAAGCCCTTCAAACTCGACGAAGTCCGCGAGGCCCTGTCGGAGGTCGGCATCATGGGGCTGACCGTGACCGAGGTCAAGGGCTTTGGCCGGCAGAAAGGCCATACCGAGCTCTATCGCGGTGCCGAGTATGTGGTCGATTTTTTGCCCAAAATTCGCGTGGACGTGGTCATTCCCGACAGCATGGTCGATGGTGCCATCGAAGCCGTGTTGCGTGCGGCCCGCACGGGCAAGATCGGCGACGGCAAGATTTTTGTCACGCCAGTGGAGCAGGCGATCCGCATCCGTACCGGCGAGAGCGGCGACGACGCGCTCTGATACAGCAGTGATCTATAAAACAATTGAGTCGAGACACGCAGTATGGGTATCGACAGAAAATTCGTTTGAGACGATCAGGGCGAATTTCATCAAGAAAAAGGGCGGCTCCGGATTCGAGAAAGATTTCAGGATACGGAACCGCTTCGTGGATGAAGATCATGCTGTTTCCCTGTGGCTGCCTGAGGGAAATATGGCCGGCTTCGAGTACATGGTGGAAGATGTCCTGGCCGCATGTGAAAAACGCATGGGGCCCGCGCAGATTACATATATCTTTGCGCTGGAGGACTTTGACTACGATGCTGGCATACGGGAAAACGAAGTGCTGACATTCCTGGGAAACCTGAACTTGCGCTTCAGGATAAGGGACTGGGCGGCGGAAAGAAGTATGTGCCAAGGCGGCTGAAACAAATTCCAAACCGCTACTTTCGGATCTTCGACTGACAGCGTGTGTTATGCACTGTTTCAGGGCGTAAATCCTGATTGAAAAGCATTTGATTGTCGGGTGTGTCCGGTAAACTCTGGCGGTTTCCATTTCTTCAGGATCTGCCATGCCCATGTCTGCTGTTGTGCGGCGTTGCCTCGGGCCGGGAGTGCTGTCACTGTTGCTGGGCCAGGGGTGCCTCATGCAGGCGCAGGCGCAGCCATTGCCGGTTACACCCAATACGACCCATATCACTGTCGGACAACTTCTGATTGAAATGGCAGAGCCTTCGCAACCGCGCAGTGATGCCATCGATATGTATCTGCTGGGCATTTTTGACCAGACCGAAGGGACTGTCTGGTGCGACTACCGGCAATTCAAGATCGATACACTGCGTGATGCAGTCTATGGTCAATTGCGGGAGTTGCAGGGTGAAGCCCTGTCCCAGCGTGCCGCACCTGCCGTCAGTGCTGTACTGGCCCAGCGTTTTCCGTGCAGGGGTTGAGCGGCATGTCGTTTTTGTCTGTCTGTATGTACATACTGGCACAGCATCGGTTGCTGCTGATGTTTGCCCTGCCATTGGCATGCCTGGTGTTTGCAGTGCTACTGAATCTTTACCGAGGCAAGCGCTGGGGATATTTCCTGATTCCAACGGTCTTCACGTTGGCCATGATCAATATTTTCACAGGCCAGTGGGTCAATGCCGCTTTCCTGAACTGGTTCGGCACACCCGGTACGGCGATTATCGTGGACAAACGTGATGCCGGATGGCTGCTCAATGAACAGCGGGTCGATGAATATGATGTGTTGGTGCGCATGGCTGACGGAAGGGATGTGGTCGCGCAGTTCGACGACATGAGTGCATCCATCTGGCCACCTCGTAACCTGATCCTGATCCCGGCGCTCAATGACCCATTCGTCGTCAAGTATGTGCCCGGTTTTCCGCGCAACATCGTGATCATGAGCGACGAGTCAGCCTATGGCAAACGATGGTTGCTGAATGATGCACGTCGTCCTGTCGAGCGCGCGCGCAATCTGCATGAAGCCAGCCCTGACAATGCCATGTTTGCACAGGAGTATCGGCAGGCATTGCAGGATTTCCTGGCCGCGTACGGTGAAGTGCTGTCGGCTTCGGATCGTGAACAGTATGAAAAAAAGCTGGAGGCGATTGCCGCCCCGGCTCCATGAGCCCGGTTTGATGAGGTTAAGCCCGGATCGTAAAACGTAGAAAAAAGGAGGTTTTCATGGTGACGATATTGGCCTTGCTGGCTTCGCTGGTCACGCCGGCAGCGGATCTGCCCTGCACGTACCTTTCAAGATCGCAGCAGGAATTACACCAGGTGCAGGCCTGCGCATCTTTGGAAAATGGGCAACCTGTATTGAATTCCGCTGTTTTTGACGATCTGCTGTTTGATGAAAAAGAGGGCGGACTGGCCCAGATTCATGTGAACAAAGCCTGGCATTGGGTACGGCCGGATGGCCATATGCAAGCGGTTCTGACTTTCGATAATGGTGCTGATCCCTTCTCGGAGGGGCTGACGCGTGGGCCAGGCACGCAGGGTGTGGCGTACTTTGATCACAACCTGCAGCGGGTTCTGGATTTGCCGTATGCCTGGGGCATGCCGTTTCAGGACGGCCATGCGCTGGTGTGTGTGGATTGCGTGGAGTCAGTGTCGGCAGGCGAACACCGCGAACGGGTGGGCGATACCTGGGGGGTGATTGATCGGGCAGGCAAGGTAGTGGTGGCACCTGAATTGAGCTTGCAGGATGCGCTCAGCCGCCTTGATCTTTTGCCATGATGCTGGCGTGAGGCTGGCTCAGGTGCCCATGTCGTAGAACGTGACTTTCAATTGTTGTGTGAACGCGATGATCTGTTCCAGCCTGGAATCGGCTGATTTGGCTGCATGGCAGGCCGATTCCAGATTTTCTATGTTGCGTAACTGTTCCTGGCTCTGGTCATCCATTGAGTCGTAGGCTTCATGGGTACAAAGGCGAAACATGTCGAGCAGTCGCGTATCGAACACCTCGCTGTTGGACGACCTGAATTGGCCCGGGATATGACTTTTTGCGTCTTTCAATAAAAAACCTTGATACTGGTCGGCCTGATCCAGCAAAAGACACAGGCCATCAGCGACCTGTGTCGTATGGGAAACGGATGAGGCGTTTGAGGTGACTGTCAGGGTGTCGTCGCCAATGCTGTAGATGGCGTCGTGCTGCATGGCGACATCGTGGATGAAGTGTTCAAGGCAACTTGAGAGTGCCAGGTTTTCAAGGATGCCCGTATCGATTTCCGATCCGTTTGGCGAGACCTTGATCGTCGAGGGAACGGTCAGCATCAGGAAGGAAATCTCGTCTGTCGCCTTGTCTGCCAGCAGCCAGTCCAACGTGTCCATCGCGCTGAAATTGCTGCTGCCGACATGGTTGCCCATATCTGCTTCCAGTGCATACAGGTCTGTATATCGGCTTTTGAGAAAGACATTGAAGCCAGGCAAGTCCCAGAAAATTTTGTTTTTCATTTTGGATAACGTCTAGGCAACAATGCTGCTCAGGACAGGCTTTGGATGTGTACCGTGCCCACCTTGTGCGGACCTTCGTAAATATCGAAGGATGTCAAATTTGTGTCTTGGCGCATCCGGCATCAGGAACTCGACGGTTCCCGAGCTGAAATCATGACCTTCTACCGTTTCATGGCGGGAAAGCTGAAACACAACGCTCCAGGCATGATCCTGCCACTTCGAGTCATCGGAGAAGCGGGCGACTGAAAAGTACTTGCCAGCAGGAGGGGGGTGTTTCCTGCCGCCTGCATCAGTGCTTTGCCATTTTATTTTGATTGCTGGCATCTTTATGGCTTTGGGATCAAGGTCCAGAAACCCGCCAGGAAGCACTCGGCGACCACCAATCCCGCGCCCGCTCGCCAGAACACTGATCGTCGGGCCCACAGAGGTATTTCTCCGGGACGCCCCGGTTCCATTTTTGGCGAATCTGTACTCACTGCAACCCCATACAACCCGGATCGCCCATCCAGCCGGGCCACGGCAAAACCAGATCGGGTTACCGTCGGGTCGTGATAAAGCATGTCCGCCAGCGGCCGGTTCTTCAGTCGCCGCATGGCCTGCCAGATCCCCCTGGAATGTTGCAATGGGGTGCAGCTTCTGGCCGCCACGCATGGGACCCCATCAATACGCATCAATATTTCACGCACCCAGATAGGCGCACGTGGGTGAATCCCCAATGCACAGGCCTCTTCGGCAGGGGCAGGCTCCACGCATTCCCTCAGCACGCTCAACTCTACTGTGCCCAGTTGGCGCAGGCCGGCAGTCAGGGCACCGGGACGGCTCAGCCAGAGACGATGGGACCGGGGAAGGGAGGGGGCAGGGTGCGGACGCCACAGGTCGGCGAAAACAGGTGCATTCACGTTCTTCATGGGGTTACATTATCGCCCATGGAAAAAATCAGAGTATCGAAAATCCTGGCCGACCGGGGGCTGTGTTCCCGCCGCGAGGCCGATGCCTATATCGAGAAAGGGCTGGTCAAGGTCGATGGCGTGGTGGCGACGCTGGGCGAGCGCGCGCTGCCGACGCAGAAAATCGAGCTGGATACCCAGGCTCGGCGCACCCAGGCACGACAGGTCACCATTTTGCTGAACAAGCCAATCGGCTATGTGTCTGGGCAGGCCGAACATGGCTACAAGCCGGCCGTCACGTTGATCGTTCCGGAGAATCACTGGCGTGCCGACCCGGCCCACTGGCGCTTCGAACGTAGCCATCTGCGCGGGCTGGCGGCGGCGGGACGACTTGATATCGACTCACAGGGCCTGCTGGTACTGACGCAGGACGGTCGCATTGCCCGGCAACTGATCGGTGAGGACTCCACGACCGACAAAGAGTATCTTGTGCGTGTGCAGGGAAGGCTGTCGCCCGAAGGCCTGGCGCTGCTCAATCACGGTCTGTCGCTGGATGGCAAGGCGCTGCGCCCGGCGCAGGTGGCCTGGCAGAATCAGGATCAGTTGCGCTTTGTGCTGAGGGAGGGCAAGAAGCGCCAGATCCGGCGCATGTGCGAACTGGTTGGCTTGAAAGTGGTGGGGCTCAAGCGCATTCGCATCGGCAAAGTGATGCTGGGTGATCTGCCGCAGGGACAATGGCGTTACCTGCGGCCCGAAGAGTCCTTTATCTGATTTGTGCAGAAGAGGCGGCGCAGCAGCCCGCTCAGGCCTGTTGCACCGCCATGCTGTCAAGCGCGTCGGTCACGATGCCATCCACACCCCAGCGCGCCAGTGCTCGGGCCTGCTCGGGATCGTTGACGGTCCAGGCCACGGCGCGCAGGCCGGCTGCATGGATATCGGCAATTACGCGGGCGTCCAGCCACTGTGCATCGAGATGGATGGCGATGCATTCCAGCCGCGCGGCGCGCAGGCGCCAGTCTGCAGGCAGGTTTTCCAGCAGCAGGGCACGGGGCAGGGTGGGCGCTTCGGCGCGGGCAGCTTCCAGGGCTGCCTCGGCAAAGGACGACAGCAGCGGTGGCGGCGTGGCACCATCCCACAGCCGCAGCGCCTCGCGGGCAACCAGCGTGCCGGTTTCGGTTTCGCGGTCAGGGCAGGGCTTGATCTCGATGTTGCAGGCGATGCCATTGGCCAGATTGTGGCGCGCAATCCATTCGAGCAACGGTACCGGCTCGCCAGCGAATTCGCTGGCAAACCAGGCCCCCGCATCGAGTCGCGCCAGGTCGAGGTAGTCAACCTGAGCAGCCGGGCGTGCATCGCCTGTGGTGCGTGCCAGGGTGTCATCGTGCAGCAGGATCACATGGTTGTCCCGGCTGAGCTTGGCATCGAATTCCACCATGCAGTAGTCGAGGCGTGCAGCGGTGCGCATGGCCGCCAGGGTGTTTTCGGGGGCCAGGCGGCCGCCGCCGCGATGTGCTATCCAGAAGGGGTAGGGCCAATTAGGCAATGGTCTCATGGCGTGTTGATGATACACTCAGCGAAGTTTTTTTCTACCGGACCCAAGTCTCGAATCCATCCATGTTTGACATCATACGCAATCATCAGCGCTGGCTGCAGTTCATCCTGCTGATTCTGATTCTGCCGTCCTTCGTTTTCGTCGGCGTCCAAGGCTACACCACGTTTATTTCAAACGATGTCGAGCTGGTCAAGATGGGCCAGCAATCCATCACGCAGGCCGAGTTCGACCAGGCTCGTCGCGTCGAGCTGGATCGCTACATGAATCGGCTGGGCAACCAGTTTGATCCTGCCCTGATCGACACGCCGCAGATGCGCGAAGCCCTGCTCAATCGCATGATCGACCAGCGACTGGTGGCCATGCTGGCTGCAGATGCCAAGCTCAACGTGTCCGACGAAGCCCTGCGTCGCGAAATCGCATCGCTGCCGTTTGTGCAGGGCGACGATGGTCGTTTCTCGCCCGAACGCTACCGTGATGCGCTGGCCCAGCAAGGCATGACGCCGCAGGCCTTCGAAAACGGCATGCGCTCCACGCTGGCCCTGGCTCGTGTCCTGGACCCCGTCAACGCCAGCGCCGAGGTGCCGGCCGATGTAGCGAACCGTGTCGAGAAGGCCTACCGCGAACAGCGCAATGTGCAATTGCACAGGATCGCGGCAGCGGATTTCGTGGGCAGCAGCGAACCGACCGAAGCGCAGATCAAGGCCTGGTACGATGCCAATCAGGATGCTTTGCGCCAGCCCGAACAGGTTGCCATCGAATACCTGGTACTGGATGAGCCGGCCGCTACGCAGGGCGTGACGGTGACCGACCAGGACATCGCCGATTACTACGCTCAGAACAAGTCGCAGTTCACCCGTCCCGAGCGTCGTCGCGCCAGCCATATCCTGGTAACGCTGCCTTCGGGGGCTGATGAGGCGACCAAGGCCAAGGCGCGTGCCGAAGCCGATGCGCTGCTGCAGGAAGCTCGTGCCAATCCCGAGGGTTTTGCAGATATGGCCCGCAACCGTTCGCAGGATCCGGGTTCGGCCGGGCAGGGTGGCGACCTGGGCTGGATCGCACGCAATACTCTGTTCAACTCGGTCGAGGATGCGGTCTATGGGCTGCAGCCTGGCGAAATCTCCGGTGTGATCGAGAGCCCCTTCGGCTTTCATATCCTCCGTTTGACTCAATATGAGCCTGAGCAGGTCAAACCGCTGGAAGAGATCCGTGCCGAAATCGAGCAGGATATTCGCCAGCAGGTGGCGGCCCAGCGCTTTGCCGACATGGCGACCACGCTGACGCGTCTGATCTATGAGCAGCGTGACAGCCTGCAACCTGCTGCCGATGCGCTGCAACTGCAGATCCGCAAGGCAGATGGCATCGCCCGTACCGAATTGCTCGAAGGCAACACGGTGCCTGCCGCCGATCGTCCGCTGCTGGACAATCCGCGTGTGCGCCAGGCGCTGTTCAGCCAGGAAGTACTGCGTGAAGGCTCCAACTCCGGCCTGATCGAAATTTCTCCCGATACCATGGTGGTGGTACGCGTGGATGAACTCAAGCCCGAGCATGTTCCGGCTCTGGCAGAGGTGCAGGATCGCGTGCGTGCGACGCTGGTGCAGGAGCAGGCTGTCCAGGCGGCTCAGGCGCAGGCCCAGAAACTGCTGACCGAACTCAAGGAAGGCAAGGATCAGGCCGAAGTGTTTGGCGAGGCGATCGATATTACCCGCCAGGGTGGCCGTGATGCGTCTGGCAATGCGCTGCCGGGTACGGTGCTGCAGGCCGCCATGCTGGCTCCGGCGACCGATGTGCTGCCGGTCTATGCCAGCGTGCAGGACGGTGATGATCAGGTGCTGGTGCGCGTCAATGCCGTGGGCGAAGCGCTGATGTCGGACAACGATGTGGCGCTGCTCAAGAATGAATTGCGTGATGCCTGGTCGCAGGCCCAGGATCAGGCGCTGCTGCAGGCGCTGCGCAAGCAGTACCAGGTAGAAGTGCTGCCGGCAGCCAGCGATGCCATCGAAGGTCAGGACGACGATACGGTCTGACCTTCGGATCGCTGAAAAATGTCAATGCCCGGCCGGTGTCAGCAGAGAATGCAGCGCCGGCCAGACATTGTCCAGCAAGCGGGGTTGGGCTTCCCGGGTAGGATGAATACCGTCGTCCTGGAACCAGCGCCGTTCGGTGGCGATGCCATCAAGCAAAAATGGCACCAGTGCGGCATCGGTTTGCGTGGCAGTATCGCGAAACAGCTGCCGGAACTGGGCAGCATACTCCGGGCCGAAATTGGGCGGGATTTCCATGCCCACCACCACAACCTGTGCGCCTGCGGCCCGGGCCTGTTTGCTCATGGTCATGAGGTTATCGCGGGTGCTGTCCAGCGGCAGGCCGCGCAGGGCATCATTGGCACCCAGTTCCACGATCACGACTGCAGGCTGGTGGCGCTGCAGCAATGGCGGCAGCCTGTTGACCCCGGATTGTGTGGTGTCACCACTGATGCTGGCATTGACCACGCGATAGGCTGGAAAATCAGTCTGCAACCGTTCTTCGAGCAATGCCACCCAGCCGGTACCGCGCGCAATGCCATATTCGGCCGACAGGCTGTCGCCCACCACCAGAATGGTCGGCCCCGGCGCGGTCTGGGCGTGAGAAGCGGGCAACCAGGCCACGCATAGCAGCCAGATGGACATGATTCTTGACAGGAAACGCATGAATACTCCGAAAGACAGCAGTTGGGGCGAAACACAGCGTACAGCCAGCCAGCCAGTATTGCAGGTCTCTGCATTGCGGCGCACGATCCAGGAGGCAGGCCAGCCGCCGCTGGACATATTGGCAGATATTTCCTTCTCGGTAAACGCAGGTGAGTCTCTTGCCGTGACGGGCCGCTCAGGCTCCGGCAAGTCCACGCTGCTGGGGCTGATGGCCGGCCTGGATGTGGCGACGGCGGGTCGGATCACACTGGCCGGGCATGATCTGACGGGGATGGACGAGGAGGCCCGCGCCCGCTTGCGGGCACGCCATGTCGGCTTCGTTTTTCAGTCCTTTCAGCTCCTGCCCAACCTGACAGCGCTCGAAAATGTCATGCTGCCACTTGAATTGCTGGGACGATCAGCCCGAGGTGAGGCTGAAGCCATGCTGCAGCGCGTGGGCCTGGAACATCGCCTGAGTCATTATCCTTCCACGCTTTCGGGCGGCGAGCAGCAGCGTGTCTCGCTGGCACGCGCCTTTGTGGTGCAGCCCGATATTCTTTTCGCCGATGAGCCCACCGGCAGTCTCGACAGCGAGACCGGTGCCCGTGTGATCGACATGCTGTTCGCGCTCCAGGCCGAACGACACACCACGCTGGTGCTGGTCACCCACGATCTGGGATTGGCCCGACGTTGCGACCGGCAGCTGGTGCTGGAAGCCGGGAGGCAGGTACAGGGCTAGCCCGTGCATATCCTTGGCCTTGGCGCGTGTTTAACAAGGCATACCCTGCTAAAATCGGCCCGTCCATCACAGCAACAACCTCATGTCTTCTACCTGTTCCGATCATCTGGCCGCGCCCGACGCGACCGCCGGCCTGGATGCATGGCTGGGCTATCTTGAATCACTGCACCCAAAAGCCATCGAACTGGGGTTGGAGCGTGTCAAACAGGCCGCGCAGGCATTGCAACTCGACCTGCCATGCGTGCGCATCATCGTCGGTGGGACCAACGGCAAGGGCTCGACCTGTGCCATGCTCGAATCCATCCTGTTGTGCGCAGGCTATCGGGTCGGGCTCTATACCTCGCCGCACCTGCTGAACTTCAACGAACGCGCCCGCATCAATGGCGAGACGGTCAGCGATGCCGCCCTGATCGAACAGTTTCGTGCCGTTGAGGCCGCGCGCGGCGACATTTCGCTGACCTACTTCGAATTCACGACGCTGGCGATCCTGCGCCTGTTCGCGCAGTCCAATCTGGATGCCGTTGTGCTGGAAGTCGGTCTGGGTGGCCGTCTGGATGCCGTCAATATCATTGATGCCGACTGCGCCATCATCACCAGCGTCGATATCGATCATACCGACTGGCTGGGTTCGACCCGCGAAGCCATCGGACTGGAAAAGGCGCACATCTATCGACCTGGCCGGCCGGCAATCTGTGCCGACCCGGTTCCGCCGGATTCGCTGGTTGAGCATGCCGCAGCCATCGGAGCCGACCTGTGGCGCTTCGGGCACGATTTCAATTACTCGGGCGACCGGCAGCAATGGCGCTACGGTGGCCGTCAGCAACGCCGCAATGCGCTGGCCTATCCGGCGCTGCGCGGAGCCAATCAATTACTCAATGCCTCGGCTGCGCTGGCTGCACTGGAGTCCCTGCAGGATCGTCTGCCCGTACCTCAGCAGGCAGTGCGCCAGGGCTTGCTGCAGGCAGCACCGCCCGGACGCTTCCAGATCCTGCCGGGGCAGCCCCTGGTGATCCTGGACGTTGCCCACAATCCCCATGCTGCCGCCGTTCTGGCTGAAAACCTCGACAACATGGGGTTTCATCCCTATACCCATGCGGTGATCGGCATGCTGTCCGACAAGGATGCGCGTACCGTCCTGCAGCGCATGGACAAGCGGATCGACCACTGGCACTGCGCCACGCTGGGCGGGCCGCGTGGCATGCGCGGCGAAAAACTGGTGGAGATGCTTCAGGATGTGTCTCCTGCGACGCAATCAGGCAACACTGAGGATCATTCCGTTACCGCGCATGACGACGTGGCATCGGCCTGGGAAGCGGCTGTAAAAGCGGCTGGCGAGGGTGATAGAATCGTCGTGTTCGGTTCTTTCCTGACCGTGGCTGCCGTGCTCGAATTGCTGGGTCGCAAGGCGTAGGCCAGCATGCAGGTTCGGGTTTTACGGATGGCTGCGGCATCCAGCCAGTAAGGGATATACATGGGTTTTTTCAGTCGTCGAGGCGCAGCACCCGAGGATGGCCATGAGGGCACGCCCCGGCGTGTTCCGATGTCCAGCGAAGTGCAGGCCAATGAGTTGCGGATCAAGGCACGACGGCGCCTGATCGGCGCGGTTACGCTGGTACTGGCGGCCATTATCGTGCTGCCCATGGTGCTCGATTCCGAGCCCGTGCCCATTCCTGACGATATCATCGCGATTCCCGAGCGCGGCACCGGACTGCCACCCCTGGCAAGTGCCGGAACGGCTGCCACGGCAGGTCTTGGCATGCCTGAGCCGTCGGCCCAGAGCAATGCTGCAACGGCAAATCCCGATGCAAGTGCTGCAGCGGCACCGGTTCAGACTGCGCCGGCAACTGCCCAGCCCTCGACGCCGCCAGCGGCTGTGCCGGCACAGTCTGCCGCCGAGCCGCCCCGTACGCCCGCACAGAATTCGGCGACTGCCACACAGGCTCAGCAACCGGCGCGCACGACGCCGCCAACTACCAATGCGCCACCCGCTGCGGCTACGCAGCCCAGTACGCCGCCGGCTCGCAATACCGCACCGGCGGATGACCAGGAGGCCCTGGTTGCCTCGCTGCTGGAAGCGCGTGACCCCGATGCGGCAGCGGCACGTCTGGCGGCACAGCGCCGTGGTACGAGCCAGGCCGCTGCGCCTGCTGCCAGCCAGGAAAAGCTGGTGCTGCAGATCGCGGCCTATTCCACCGACGAGGATGCCCAGGCCCGGCGCCGCAATCTGTACGAGGCCGGCGTGACCAATGCCTTCGTGCAGCGCGTCATGGTCAATGGCAAACCGGCTTTCCGGCTGCGCGTGGGGCCATTCTCTTCCAGGGACGCGGCACAGGCGGCTCAGACCCGCCTGCGTACGCTGGGCTACAACAACAGTTTCATTACCGCACAGTGACCGGCTTCGATTTCGTCGCGCTGACCATTCTCATCGCCTCCAGCCTGCTGGGGGCCGTACGTGGCCTGGTCAAGGAAACCCTCTCGCTGGCTGCGTATGCGCTGGCGTTTGTGATGGCTATCCTGTGGGGGCCGATGGTCTATGACTGGCTTTCCAGTGTCATCGAATTCACGCTGCTGCGCATGGCGCTGGCCTATGGCAGTGTCTTCATTGTGGTACTTATCGTGGTCGGCTTGGTCAGCATGACCATCGGTGCGATCCTGCGCCAGACCGGACTGACGTCTACCGACCGTGGGCTGGGTGCGCTGTTCGGATTCCTGCGCGGTCTGCTGATCATCTTGGCATTGGTAGCCCTGGCGGGTTACACCCCCTTGCCGCAGGAACCCTGGTGGCGCGATTCGCTGTTTGCGGACAGCACCGTGCGGGCCATCCTGCATCTCAAAAACTGGCTACCGGCTTCGGTGGCTGACTGGCTGCCGTATCCGCAGCCAGTCGTACCTGCTCAAACAGAAATCTGAGGCGAATTTATCATGTGTGGAATTGTAGGCGTGGTTGGACGCGGTCCCGTGAACCAACTGCTGTACGATAGTCTGTTGCTGCTGCAGCATCGCGGTCAGGACGCGGCCGGCATTGCCACCGCCCACGGCAAGAATTTCAACATGTTCAAGGCGCACGGTCTGGTGCGCGACGTGTTTCGCACCCGCAATATGCGATCGCTGCCGGGCAACAGCGGGATCGGTCATGTGCGCTATCCCACAGCGGGTTCCAACAGTGTCGAAGAGGCTCAGCCTTTCTACGTCAACGCACCGTTCGGCATCACTTTCGCCCACAACGGCAACCTGACCAACTGGCGTGAACTGCGCGAATCGCTGTTTGCCGTCGATCAGCGCCATATCAACACCAATTCCGACTCCGAAGTGCTGCTTAATGTGCTGGCGCATGAGCTGCAGGAGTCGGTGCACGGCAAGACACTCGACGAGGATGCCATCTTCAATGCCGTGGCAGGCCTGCATCGTCGCGTGCGCGGTGCCTATGCAGTGGTAGCACAGATTGCGGGCTACGGCCTGCTGACTTTCCGCGATCCCAACGGTATCCGTCCGCTGTGTCTGGGCCGTCATGATACCGAGGCCGGTCCCGAGTGGATGGTGGCGTCGGAGTCCGTGGCGCTCGAAGGCAATGGCTTTGTGCTGCAGGGTGATGTTGCGCCCGGCGAAGCTGTCTTCATCAGTCTCGATGGCAAGGTGACGCGCCGTCAGTGCGCGGATCAGCCGCAACTGTCACCCTGCATTTTCGAGTATGTCTATTTTGCCCGTCCCGACTCGCTGATCGACAGCGTGTCGGTATACGGTTCCCGCCTGCGCATGGGCGAGCATCTGGCTGACAAGGTGGCGCGCAATATGCGCCTGGGTGACATCGATGTTGTGATGCCGATTCCCGACTCGTCGCGGCCGGCAGCCATGCAGTTGGCTTCCAGGCTCAACCTGAATTACCGCGAAGGCCTGATCAAGAACCGCTATGTCGGTCGCACTTTCATCATGCCGGGGCAGGCCGTCCGCAAAAAATCAGTGCGCCAGAAACTCAATGCCATCGGCGTGGAGTTCAAGGGCAAGAATGTGCTGCTGGTCGATGACTCCATCGTTCGCGGTACGACCAGCCGTGAAATTGTCGAAATGGCTCGTGATGCCGGTGCCAACAAGGTGTTCTTTGCCTCGGCTGCGCCGCCGGTGCGCTTCCCGAATGTATACGGCATCGACATGCCGGATCAGAAGGATCTGATCGCCACGGGTCGCAGTGACGAAGAGATCGCCCGTCAGATCGGGGTCGATGCGTTGATTTATCAGGATATTGCTTCGATGCAGCAGGCAGTGCGCGAAATCAATCCTGCCATCGACCGCTTTGATGCGTCCTGCTTCGACGGCGATTACGTCACGGGCGATATCACGGCCGAATACCTGAAGCGCCTGTCTACCGGTCGTACCCAGGACCTTGAAGACGAGGCCAGTGGCCTGCAGTTCAACATGGGCTACGCAGCCAACGATAACTGATCGAACAGGCGGGGCAGCGATCCAGTGGGTGCTGCCCTGCAATCTCGTTCATCAGGTGGAATGCTTCCGAACAAGTCCTGCAATTGCCAGTGCTGCCAGTACTGCATACAGGCTCAGGCTCCAGAGTGCATATTCCATTCCCAGGAATTCGACAGCGGCATCCATGCAACTGGCGTAGATGCCGAAGACACCAGGCATGCTTTCATCGAGCCCCGTCGCACGCATGATGCGGTCGGCTAGCGTCATGTCGCAGGTAAACAACTGCGAGGCCACGCTGTACTGGAACCAGGCTGAGGCAATGCCGGCACCGGACAGAACCAGGATGCCGCCGCAGGCCAGCCAGGGGCGGCCACCACGCTCCTTGCCAAATGCCCAGGCCAGTCCGGCCCACAATGCGATTCCCAGGTAGATCAGACGCTGCAGTACGCACCAGGCGCAGGGCAGCATGTCGAAGGCATGCTGCGAAATCAGCGCCGCGCCCACGGCGGCCAGGGACAGCAGGGAAATCAGCAGATAGATCGTTCGGTTTTGCAGCATGGTTATTCTCGTTATGACATGGATTCGGCAGACATGACGGTGCGCAGATCGCGTTCCAACTGCCGGCATTGTCTGGGGTTTTCGAAAGCGGCACCACTCAGGACGAAGACGTCCTCGACCCGATCGCCCAGCGTCATGATCTTGGCAGTATGCAGATTGAGTCCGTGTGCCCCGAAAATACGGGCGACGTCATGCAGCAGCCCGGGCCGATCCGCCGCAGTCAGCGACAGTCTCCACAATTGACCCTGCTCGTCCTGGTGAAGTTCCACTTGCGGTGCGATAGGGAAGGTGCGTGAGCGGCGCGACTGCGGTGGTCGGCGTTGCGATCCATCAGGCACACTGGCTGGCTGCGGTGCCGTGCCGACCAACTGTGCCAGTGTTTCACCCAGCCCCTGTTCGATCTCGGCTGCCAGCGCTTGTGGGGCGATCTCCTCATCCAGCGGCAGCACGATGAAGCTGTCCAGTGCCCAGCCATCGCGTGTCGTGTGGATGCGTGCATCGAGAATGCTCAGACGGCTGCGGTCCAGGTAGGCGCAAATACGTGCGAACAGGTCGGCCACGTCGCGGATCCAGACCAGAATTTGCAGCCCTTCGCCATGTTCGGTGGCTCGGGCCCGCACCACGGGGGTGTCGGCCAGCTTGCCACCGGCATGCAGTTGCTGGGCGTGCCATGACAGTTCGTCACTTTCGTGGCGCAGGAAATAACCGGTATCGAGCTTGTCCCAGAGCGTATCCCAGGTGTGTGCCGGCAGTCCGGTCTGCAGCAGCAGTTTTTCGGCTTCCTGGCGGCGCTTGTGCAGCATCGACGAGCGGTTATGGCGTGCGCCGCCCAGAATGGCCAGCGCTGCACGGTAAAGATCTTCGAGCAGTTTGCCTTTCCAGGCATTCCATACCTTGGGGCTGGTGCCCTGGATGTCGGCGACTGTCAGCAGGTAAAGCGCCTGCAACTGGCGCTTGGTCTTGACCAGGGCCGCAAAGCGGTGGATCACGTCCGGGTCGGAAAGGTCCTGCTTTTGTGCCACGTTGGACATGCTCAGATGCTGGCGGACCAGGAATTCGACCAGCTCTGCATCGGCGGGGGCCAGGCCGAACTCGCGTGCGAAGCGCTTGATCTCGCGCGCACCCAGTTCGGAGTGATCACCGCCACGCCCCTTCGCAATGTCATGAAACAGGGCGGCGACATAGAGCAGCCAGTGACGACTGAAGTCATTGATCAGCTGGCTGGCCAGCGGATGTTCGGGGGCATGTTCCGGCATGGTGAAACGGCGCAGATTGCGAATCACCATCAGCGTATGCTGGTCCACGGTATAGACGTGAAACAGGTCATGCTGCATCTGCCCGACGATCCGGCGAAAGGCCGGAATGAAGCGGGGCAGAATGTTGAGCATGGTCATATCGCGCAGTGCATGCACGATGCCACGAGGCTGCTGCAGGATCTGCAGGAAAATCTTCTTGTGGATCGGATTGCTGCGGAACTGCGCGTCAATCCGGTCACGGTTGTGCCAGAGGGCGCGCAAGGTACGGGCCGACATGCCCTGCAGTTCGGGGTGCTGCTGCATCACAAGAAAGGCTCGCAGCAGCAGCGCGGGCTTGCGCTCGAAGGCATCATCGCGGCAGATGTCGAGTCGCTGGTGCACGCTGCAGAAACTGTCGTCGATGGGGATGGCGGGTTCGTCCGGACGCGGAAACAGCCGTTCTTCGATGTTCTGCACCAGGATGGTATTGAGTTGCGTGACCAGTCTGGCTGCCCAGTAGTAACGCTGCATCAGCAGTTCACTGGCGCGACGTGTGGGGCTGGGCTCGATGCCATAGACGGTGGCCAGCTGACTTTGCCAGTCGAACAGGATGCGATCCTCGCGTCGGCGGGCCAGCAGATGCAGTTCGATGCGCAGCCGCTTGAAGGCCTGCTCGGCCCGGTTCAGGTCGCGGGCTTCTTGGGGCGTGAGCAGGCCAGCCCGGGCGATGGCCCGCCAGTTATCGCCGAATCCGGCGGCGCGAGCCATCCAGAGAATGACCTGCAAGTCGCGCAGGCCGCCGGGGGATTCCTTGCAATTGGGTTCGAGCGAGTAGGGTGTATCGCGAAAACGGCTGTGGCGTTGCCGCATTTCGGCACGCTTGGCGAGGAAAAAGGCCGGAGCATCCAGATGTTGGTGTATCTGTTGGCTGAAATCGCGCATCAGATTGCGGCTGCCGGCGATCCAGCGTGATTCGAGCAGGGCGGTTTCAACCGTGATGTCGCCACGTGCCTCGCTGATGCACTCATCAATGGTTCGCACGCTGTGGCCGGGTTCCAGACCGATGTCCCACATGGCGGTCAGGAATTCGCCGATGGCGGTTTCCGCCTGTGCGTCCGGTGCCCTGGGCAGGAGAATCAGTATGTCGATATCCGAGTACGGATACAGTTCGCCACGGCCGTAGCCGCCGAGGGCCGCGAGTGTCGAGCCGGCGGGCAGGGGGTGAATCTGGAGCAGGCCGCGCAGGGTCTGGTCAACGATGCGGCAGAGGCTGCGCAGCAGCACATTGGGCTGGCGCTGCTGGCGGAAGACTTCGATGGCGGCTGCCCGGCTGTCCTGCAGCGCCTTGCGCAGGTCCGACAGGGGCAGGGAAAGGTGGGAGGGGGTCTGCATGTCGGCTCCTGGGAGAGAGAGTGGCCGTCAGGCGCCTGTTTTCTGAATGAAGGCCGGCGGGGGCAGCATGCCGGGCGAAACGGTCAGGACTTCGTAGCCGGTTGCGGTGACCAGCACGCAGTGCTCCCATTGCGCCGACAGGCTGTGGTCGCGGGTCACGATGGTCCAGCCGTCGGCCAGTTGGCGCAGTTCGCGGCGACCGGCGTTGATCATTGGCTCGATGGTGAAGATCATGCCTTCCTGCAGGCGTACACCGGTACCCGGCTTGCCGTAGTGCAGTACCTGCGGATCTTCGTGGAACTGGCGGCCCACGCCGTGACCGCAGAATTCGCGAACCACTGAAAAGCCCTGGGCCTCGGCATGCTGCTGGATGGCGTGACCGATATCGCCCAGCGTGGCCCCCGGACGCACCTGCTGAATACCCAGCCACATGCAGTCATAGGTCGTCTCGACCAGACGCTTGCACAGGATGGACGGTTCGCCGATATAGAACATGCGGCTGGTGTCGCCGAACCAGCCATCCTTGATGACGGTCACGTCGATGTTCAGACTGTCGCCTTTTTTGAGTTTCTTGTCGTTGGGAATGCCGTGGCATATCTGGTGGTTGACCGAGATGCAGACGTGGCCGGGATAGGGGGTGTGTCCAGGCGGGGCATAGCCGATGGTGGCCGATTTGACCTTGAGCACGTCCGTCATATAGGCGCGGCACAGTTCGTTCAGCTCCAGCGTGGTGACGCCGGGCTGTACGAAGGGCGCAATATAGTCAAGAACCTGGGCGGCAGCCTGGCAGGCGGCACGCATTTGGTCGAGTTCGGCGGAATCGGTAACCAGAGACATAATGGACTTGAGTGTTTCTGAAAGAAGATAGTAGAATTATAGTCTTGCCTGCGAAAGCATGCTTTTGTGGGTAAAGTGCAGTCGATCAGAGAAAGGCTGCAGATAGTGTCGCCGCGATCTTGCGGCAAATAGCGCAGCACACCAACCAGGGTGTCGCAGGCTGATCTTGTGTCAGGCTTGTCGATACGGGTGTGTTGCAGGACCCAACCCTCGGAGAACATTATGTCCGTGTCCATGCGTGAAATGCTCGAAGCCGGTGTCCATTTCGGCCACCAGACCCGTTACTGGAATCCCAAGATGGCTCAGTACATCTTCGGTCAGCGTAACAAGATCCACATCATCAACCTCGAACAGACGGTTGCCAAGTTCCAGGAAGCCACCAAGTTCATCCAGCAGATCGCTGCCAAGGGTGGCTCGGTGCTGATCGTCGGTACCAAGCGCGCTGCTCGCGACATCGTCGCCGAAGAAGCCCAGCGTGCAGGCGTGCCTTATGTCGACAGCCGCTGGCTGGGTGGCATGCTGACCAACTTCAAGACGGTCAAGACCTCGATCAAGCGCCTGAAAGACATGGAAGCGCTGCAGGAAGAAGGCGGCACCGAGCGCATGAGCAAGAAAGAAGCGCTCCTGTTCCAGCGCGAACTCGAAAAGCTGAACAAGTCGATCGGCGGCATCAAGGATATGACCACGCTGCCTGACGCCATCTTCGTCATCGACGTCGGTTACCACAAGATCGCCGTGGCCGAAGCCCGTACGCTGGGTATCCCGGTCGTCGCCGTGGTCGATACCAACCACTCGCCCGACGGCGTGGCCCATGTCATTCCCGGCAACGACGACTCGGCACGTGCCATCGCCCTGTATGCCCGTGGCGTGGCTGATGCCATCATCGCCGGCCGTGAACAGGCTGTGCAGGGTCTGGTCGAAGAACTCGCCGACGACGGCGCTGAAGAGTTCGTCGAAGTGAGCCAGGAAGAAGCCTGAGCCCCTGCAGGGTATTCTGGTTGCTGAATGTCGAGCCGGTAACCAAACAGGTGCACCGGCTCGTTTCGTGTCGGGTGGGTGCAACATGCATCTGCCCGGCCCCCTGATTGTCCGGCACTGCCCTGGTGCGGTGCCTCAACGTATATGGAGTCAACATGGCTGAAATTACCGCCGCAATGGTCAAGACGCTGCGCGAGAAAACCGATGCGCCCATGATGGAGTGCAAGAAGGCCCTGACCGAAGCCGAAGGCGATATGGCCCGTGCCGAAGAACTGCTGCGCGTCAAGCTGGGCAGCAAGGCCAGCAAGGCTGCCGCCCGCGTGACCGCAGAAGGCCTGGTTGGCCTGTACATCGCTGACGACGCCAAGCTGGGTGCTGTCATCGAAATCAATTGCGAAACCGACTTCGTCGCGAAGAACGACGACTTCGTCAAGTTCGTCGCCGACATCGCCCGTCTGGTGGCCGACAAGAACCCGGCCGACGTGGCTGCCCTGTCGGCGCTGCCGTTCGAAGAAGGCACGGTTGACTCGGTGCGTTCGGGCCTGATCGGCAAGATCGGTGAGAACATCACCATCCGCCGCTTCCAGCGCATCGAAACGGCCAACAAGCTGGCCAGCTACGTGCACGGTGGCCGCATTGGCGTGCTGGTCGAGTACGCCGGTGCCGACGAAGTGGGCAAGGATCTGGCCATGCACATCGCCGCGACCCGTCCCAAGGCGCTTGACGCCGCTGGTGTGCCTGCTGCCGATATCGCCACCGAGCGTTCTGTGGCCGAACAGAAGGCTGCCGAATCCGGCAAGCCGGCAGAAATCGTCGCCAAGATGGTCGAGGGTTCGGTGCAGAAGTTCCTGAAGGAAGTGACCCTGCTGTCGCAACCCTTCGTCAAGAATGACAAGCAGACCGTCGAGCAGATGCTCAAGGAAAAGTCGGCCTCGATCACGACCTTCGTGCTTTACGTCGTGGGCGAAGGCATCGAGAAGCGTGTTGACGACTTCGCTGCCGAAGTGGCTGCCGCCCAGGCTGCCGCTCAGTAATACCGTGCTGCTTCGCGCCGGCCTGTGGGCCGGCGCGAAAGTCTTGCGCGGCATGGGCCGCCCTGGAGGCGGCCCATTCTTTTATCGTACTTTTGTTTTAAACTCCCAAGCTGGATGGTTCCTGCGAGCAAGCACATGACAACCCGAGCATATAAACGCGTCCTTCTCAAGCTGTCCGGCGAGGCCCTGATGGGCGAGGACGCCTTCGGCATCAATCGCGCCACCATCCTGCGCATGACCGAAGAAGTCGCAGAAGTCGCCAGCCAGGGTACCGAACTGGCCATCGTGATTGGCGGCGGCAACATTTTCCGCGGCGTGGCACCCGGTGCCCAGGGCATGGATCGCGCCACCGCCGACTATATGGGCATGATGGCCACCGTGATGAATGCGCTGGCCCTGCAGGATGCCCTCAAGCACCGCCAGATCGATACCCGCGTGCAGTCCGCACTCAACATCGACCAGGTGGTCGAACCCTATATCCGTCCCAAGGCTCTGCGCTACCTCGAAGAAGGCAAGGTCGTGATTTTTGCGGCCGGGACAGGTAATCCGTTTTTCACCACGGATACGGCAGCCGCCCTGCGCGGTGCCGAGATCGGTGCAGAGGTCGTCCTCAAAGCGACCAAGGTCGATGGCATCTACAGTGCCGATCCCAACAAGGATCCCACGGCAACCCGCTACAGCCGCATCAGCTTCGACGAGGCCATCGTGCGTCGCCTGGAAGTCATGGATGCCACGGCGTTTGCCTTGTGCCGCGACCAGAAGCTGCCGATCAAGGTGTTCTCCATCAACAAGCCAGGAGCTCTCAAACGCGTCATCGGTGGCGAGGACGAGGGCACGCTGGTACATGTCTGACAGCTGACAAGGAATTCGCAATGAGTGTCGCAGAGATCAAGCAATCGGCCGAAAGCCGCATGACCAAGACCCTGGAAGCCCTCAAGACGGATCTGGCCAAGATCCGTACGGGGCGCGCCCATACCGGCATTCTGGATCACGTCACGGTCGAGTACTACGGCTCTCCGGTGCCGATCAGCCAGGTGGCCAATGTCAATCTGGTGGATGCTCGCAACCTGAGTGTGCAGCCTTGGGAAAAGAACATGGCAGGCCCCATCGAAAAGGCCATCCGTGAGTCCGACCTCGGCCTTAACCCGGTGCCGATGGGCGATACCATTCGCGTGCCGATGCCTGCCCTGACCGAAGAGCGTCGTCGTGACCTCACCAAGGTGGTCAAGTCCACCGGCGAGGACGCCAAGATCGCCGTGCGCAATCTGCGTCGCGACAGCAACGAAGCCTTCAAGAAACTGGTCAAGGACAAGGATATCTCCGAAGACGACGAGCGTCGTGCCCAGGACGACATCCAGAAGCTGACCGACCGTTTCGTGCAGGAAGTCGACAAGCTGGTCGCCCAGAAAGACGCTGAAATCATGACCGTCTGAGCGACGGTCGGTGTCGAACGCCATGGTCCAGAGTTCAACGCTGGCAATTCCCGACACCGGCAAGGTGCCAGGTCATGTCGCCATCATCATGGATGGCAATGGTCGCTGGGCGGTCGCCCGGCATCTGCCGCGCACGGCAGGTCATGCCAAGGGCGTGCAGGCCGTGCGCCGTATCGTCGAAGCCTGCGGACGGCAGGGCGTGCAGCATCTCACGTTGTTCGCCTTCAGTTCCGAAAACTGGCGCCGGCCGATCGAGGAAGTCACGCTGTTGATGCGCCTCTTCATGCAGGCGCTGGATCGCGAAGTCGGGCGCCTGCACGAGCAGGGGGTCTGCCTGCATGTAATCGGCGACCTCAGTGCCTTCGACGCCTCGTTGCGTCAGCGCATAGCAGCGGCCGAGAACCTCACGCGCGACAATACGCGCATGCATCTCACCATCGCAGCCAATTATGGTGGTCGCTGGGACATTCTCAATGCCATGCGCACTGTGCTGGCAGAGCGCCCGGAGCTGGCTGCCGATCCTTCGCTGCTGGATGAGGCTGCCTTGTTGCCACATTTGGCGATGCCCTGGGCACCGGAACCCGACCTGTTCATCCGTACAGGTGGCGAGCAGCGCATTTCCAATTTCATGATCTGGCAACTGGCCTATACCGAGCTGTATTTCACGGATGCCTACTGGCCAGATTTTGATCGTGATGAATTGCAGCGCGCCTTCGACTGGTATGCGTCGCGTGAACGACGGTTTGGCCGTACCAGTGCACAATTGAAACATTCTCCCTGAGGCTTTCATGCTGCGAGAACGAGTCATTACCGCCATCATTCTGCTTGCCATCGTGGCAGCCGTGCTGGCGGCTCCGGGCACGCTGGCATTGGCGGCCTTCATTCTGCTGACCATCGGCTGCGCCCTGTGGGAATGGCTGCGCCTGACCGGCCTGACAACGTATCCTCGACCCGCCTATTACAGTGTGCCGCTGGGCATGCTGGCGGTGCCCGTGCTGACCTTTGCGGGCTGCGCCCTGTACTTCATGTACAGCCGTCATGGAGCGATCTATCTGCTGTCCGTGCTGGCGCTGGTATGGATCGCCGATATCGGTGCCTATTTCGCCGGCAAGGCGTTCGGTCGGCACAAGCTGGCTCCCTCCATCAGCCCCGGAAAAACACGCGAGGGTGCAGTGGCAGGTATTGCCGCTGCCGTGCTGTGGGTGTTGCTGACGGCGCTCTGGAGTCAGGAAACCTTTGGCGCAGCGCTGGTGGCACGTTTCGGGGTCACCCTGACTATCGTACTGGCCGTCGTGCTGGCGGCCCTGTCGATTGCCGGCGATCTGTTCGAGTCCTGGCTCAAGCGGCGTGCCGGAGCCAAGGATTCCAGCCGGCTGCTGCCCGGGCATGGCGGCGTGCTGGATCGTATCGATGCCATTCTGCCGGTCGCACCGCTGGCATGGGTGCTGAGCATCTGGAGTCATTGAGCAGTATGCGTCACGTTACTATTCTGGGAGCCAGCGGCTCGATCGGTGCCAGTACGCTGGATGTGATTGCCCGCCATCCCGACCGTTTCACCATTCATGCGCTGAGCGGTCATCGCCGCATGGATATCCTGGCCCAGCGAGCTGCCGCCAGCCGGGCCCGTGTGGTCGCGGTGCCCGACGCGGCCGCTGCAGATGCTTTCCGTCAGTCCTGGCCGGGCGGAGTATTGCCTGAAATCCGCGTGGGTGTACAGGCACTTGCCGATGTTGCCGCCGATCCCGCCAGCGACACGATTGTCGCCGCCATCGTGGGTGCGGCAGGCCTGCCTTCAGTGATGGCCGCAGCGCGTGCCGGAAAACGCATCCTGCTGGCCAACAAAGAGGCGCTGGTTGCTGCCGGCAACCTGTTCATGCAGGCCGTGCGCGAACATGGTGCAACCCTGTTGCCCATCGACAGCGAGCACAACGCCATTTTTCAATGCCTGCCGGCGCAACATGCCGATTGTTCGGCAACCGTGCCGGCACCCGGCGTGAAGCGTCTGGTACTGACTGCATCGGGCGGGCCGTTTCGGCGTTTCTGGCCTGAGCAGCTTGAAGGGGTCACACCTGAGCAGGCCTGCGCCCATCCGAACTGGAGCATGGGTCGCAAGATTTCCGTCGATTCGGCCACCATGGTCAACAAGGGGCTGGAAGTGATCGAGGCACACTGGCTGTTCAGCATGCCCGCTGACCGCCTGGAAGTGTTGATCCATCCGCAAAGCCTGATTCATTCTCTGGTCGAATATGACGATGGCTCGGTTTTGGCTGAACTTGGCAATCCTGATATGCGTACGCCCATCGCCCAGGCACTGGCCTACCCGGATCGCATTGCCAGTGGTGTGGGGCTGCTGGATCTGGCGGCGGCAGGCCGACTGGATTTCGAGCAGCCGGACCCGCTGCGGTTTCCATGCCTGTCACTGTGCATGCAGGCACTGCGTGCCGGTCAGGCGGCCTGCATTGCCCTGAATGCCGCCAACGAAATCGCTGTCGAGGCTTTCCTGGCAGGCAATCTGCGTTACACCTGGATCGCACGTGTGCTTGAGGCTGTGCTCGAATGGCAGGCTGGGCTGTCGCAAGTGCAACTGGGATCCCTGGAAGATATTCTTGAGTTCGATAAACGTGCCCGCCATTACGCTGGTAATCTGGGCCTTGCCTGAGCGACATTCTGAATGCTGACGACGCTTGCTGCCTTTGCCGTTGCCATCGGCATTCTTGTTACGTTTCACGAATTCGGCCACTACAGTGTGGCCCGCTGGTGCGGAGTACGCGTACTGCGTTTCTCGGTCGGTTTCGGACCTGTACTCTGGCAGCGGGCGGATCGCAATGGCACCGAGTGGGCGCTGTCTGCCATTCCACTGGGCGGCTATGTCAAGATGCAGGACGATCCTGACCCGTCACTGCCTGGGCCGGATGGTGCCTTTCGCACCAAGTCGGTCTGGCAGCGGATCGCCATCGTCGCAGCCGGACCGGTCTTCAATCTGATCCTGGCTGTTTTTCTCTATGCGGGCCTCAATCTGGCCGGTACGCAACAACCCCAGCCCATTCTGGCGGCCCCGGTTGCCGGCAGCAGTGCTGCGCAGGTGGGCATACTGCCGGGCTCGCGCATCGAGCAGATCAATAATCGTGATATTCGCAGCTGGGATGAAGTCCGCTGGGCCATGCTGGATGCCTGGACGGCGGACCAGGACGCACGGCTGACGTTGGTTTCCCCCGAAGAACGCAGCTACGACGTTTCCCTGGCACCATTGCCGGGTTGGCATGATCGTGCCGATGAGGACATTCTTGCCGAGGCAGGCATTCGCCTGCGTGCCACCCCCAGGGTACAGGAGGTCTTCGATGACTCAGCGGCGGCAGAGGCGGGCCTGCGCGAGGGAGACACCATCGTGGGCACGGATGCGATCGACAGCGGTGAATTTACGGTCGGGCAATTGGTCACTGCCATCCAGGCACGCCCCGGTGAATCCATGCGCTTCGATATTCTGCGCGATGGCGCGCCCATGACGCTGACCATCGTACCGCGCGAAGCGCTCGACGGGCAGGGTGAGGCCGTGGGACGGATCGGTGCCAGCCTTGGGGCAGACGTGCCGATGGTGGACGTACGCTATGGACCGATCGATGCTGTGCTGATGGGTGTTCAGCGTACCTGGGATACGGCAATCTTTTCGTTGCGCATGCTGGGACGCATGCTGCTTGGCGATGTTTCCTGGCGCAATATCAGTGGTCCGGTCACCATCGCGGACTATGCCGGTCAGAGTGCCAAGATAGGGCTGGCATCCTACGTTTCCTTCCTGGCGCTGGTCAGCATCAGCCTGGGCGTACTCAATCTCTTGCCCATTCCGATGCTCGACGGCGGGCATCTGCTGTATTATCTGATCGAAATCGTCCGGGGCAGCCCGCCGCCGGATCGCTGGATAGATATTGGTCAGCGTATCGGCCTGTCGCTGCTGATAGCGTTGATGATGCTGGCACTGTTCAACGACTTTACGCGTCTTTTAAGTTGACCGTGTTCTGGCTTAAAATCGCCGACCATATCCATTCACATTCATATTGACGACCAAGAAGGATCGACAGGATGTTCTACCAATTCCGGCGCAAGGCAACCATACTGGCGCTTGCGGCCGCAGTGCTGGCCCCGCTGCCCTCATACGGATTCGAGCCTTTCGTGGTGCGCGATATCCGGGTCGAGGGGCTGCAGCGTACTGACGCCGGCACCATCTTCGCGAACCTTCCGGTCAAGGTCGGCGAGTCCTTCACCGAGGACGATGCTGCCGATGCCATCCGCAAGCTTTACGCTACCGGCTTCTTCAGCGATGTCCAGATCAATACGACCGATGACGTGCTGGTCGTGGTGGTCCAGGAACGCCCGACTATCGCAGCCATCGAGTTCGAGGGCATGAAATCCTTCGATACCAAGGCGATCACCGAATCGCTCAAGGGCGTGGGTTTCGGAGAGGGGCGGATTTTTGATCGCTCGATGCTGGAACGTGCCGAGTTCGAACTCAAACAGCAGTTCCTCTCCAAGGGCAAGTACGGCGTCGAAATCACCTCCACGATCACGCCGTTGCCACGCAACCGCGTCGGCATCAAATTCGACGTCTTCGAAGGCGATGTCGCCCGCATCCGCAGCATCAGCATCGTCGGCAACGAGGCTTTCTCCGAAAGCGACCTGCTCGACACTTTCCAGTTGAGCACGCCGGGCTGGCTGACCTGGTATACAGATGCCGACAAGTATTCCCGCGAAAAACTCGAGGGCGATATCGAAAACCTGCGCTCCTACTATCTGGATCGCGGCTATCTTGAGTTCACGGTCGAGCCGCCACAGGTGGCCATTTCGCCGGATCGCAAGGAAATCCATATCACCGTGACGATCCACGAGGGCAAGCCCTATACCCTCAGCGACGTCAAGCTGGCTGGCGAACTCCTGGGCCTGAACGAGGAAATCCAGCAGCTGATCACGGTCAAGCCGGGCGAAACCTTCTCGGCTGCCAAGACCAACGAGATTTCGAAGAGCATCACCGATTACCTGGGTGATCTCGGCTATGCTTTTGCCAACGTCAATCCCAATCCGGTTCTGGATCGCGACAACAACACGGCCGACCTGACGTTCTATGTCGATCCGAGCCGCCGTGTCTATGTGCGCCGTATCGACATCGGTGGCAATACGCGTACTCGCGATCGTGTGATCCGGCGTGAAATGCGTCAGCAGGAAGCGGCCTGGTACGACGCCGCAGACATCAAGAACTCGCGCGACCGTGTCGATCGCCTGGGCTACTTCCAGGATGTCAACGTCACCACTGAACCTGTACCGGGCTCTCCCGACCAGGTCGATGTCAACGTCAACGTCAAGGAAAAGCCGACTGGCATGATCAACCTCGGCGTTGGCTACGGCTCGTCCGAAAAGGCGATTTTGTCGGCCGGGATCAGTGAAGACAACGTATTCGGCAGCGGCACCAACCTGACGTTCCAGTTCAACACCAGCAAGTCGAACCGCGCCGCCGTCATTTCGCATACCGATCCGTACTGGACGCTGGATGGCATCAGCCGCACCACGTCGCTGTTCTATCGCCAGACCGAACCGCTGTACAACAACGACGGTAACTACCGCATCAAATCCATGGGCCTGGGCATGCATTTCGGCGTGCCGATTTCCGAAAACGATCGTGTCTTCGTGGGTGCTGATTTCGAGCGCAACGAGATCACGACCTACACGGATTCGCCACCGTCGTATGAACAGTTCGTGCAGGAGTATGGCAACAAGGCCAATGCCATTATCTTCTCGGTGGGCTGGTCCAACGATACCCGCGACAGCGCACTGGTACCGAACGAGGGTTCGTACACCCGCCTGAAGGCTGACCTGTCGACGATGGATCTGAAGTACACCATGCTGAGCGCACAGCAGCAGTACTACCTGCCGCTGGGGCGTGACTACACGCTGGCCTTCAACGGCTTGGTGGACTGGGGCAATGGCTACGGTGGCAAGAGCTACCCGCTGATCAAGAACGTCTATGCCGGCGGCATGGGTACCGTGCGCGGTTACGAGGGTTCGTCGCTGGGGCCCAAGGAAGAACGTACCGGCAGTTGGAGCGGTACAACCTACCTGGGGGGCTCCAAGCGTATCGTCGGTAACATTCAACTCTATCTGCCCATCCCGGGGGCAGGGCGCGACCGTACGCTGCGCTGGTTTGCCTTCGCCGATGGCGGTCAGGTCTACGGTAATGGACAGAAGGTTGAGTTTAGTGAGCTGCGCTACTCGGCAGGCCTGGGCTTGTCATGGAGCTCTCCAATGGGACCTCTGCAGATCTCGTGGGCCCAGCCGCTCAACGCCAAGGATGGCGATGAAAAGCAGAGTTTCCAATTCCAGATCGGTACCGCCTTCTGATGCGACCCGAATGGTGGCACAATAAGCGTTTAGCCTAAAAACATCTTTTTCAAAGGTGAATACTTTTATGAAGTCAGCAATTACCCTGCAATCCAATCAGTCCGCCGCATCGCAGCCCGGTCGCCGGACCGGCCTCCTGTCGGCTGGCGGGCGCGGGCTGCTGGCAGCGTGTGCCCTGGCCGTGTCGGCGGGCATGATGACTGCTCCGGCACATGCGCAGGGCGCCAAGGTCGGCTTCGTGAACACCGAGCGGATTCTGCGTGACTCCAAACCGGCCAAGGATGCGCAGGCCAAGATCGAGTCCGAATTCAGCCGCCGCGACACCGAACTCCAGCGTCTGGCCAACAACCTCCGCAGTGAAGCCGAAAAGTTCGAAAAGGATGGTCCCGTCCTGTCCGAGTCGGATCGGGTGCGCCGTCAGCGAGAACTCTCCAATCTGGATATGGATCTGCAGCGCAAGCGCCGTGAGTTCCAGGAAGACTTCAACCGTCGCCGCAACGAAGAGTTCTCGGCCATCGTCGAGAAGGCCAATGCTGCGATCAAGCAGATTGCCGAGCAGGACAACTACGACCTGATCGTGCAGGATGCCGTTACGGTCAATCCGCGCATCGATATTACCGACCGGATCATTCAGGCGCTGGACAAGTAATCACATGCCGTTGCTGCTCAACCTGTCGGCGGCGCCTGCACTGGACCGCCTGATGGCTGAAACCGATACCCGGGGGCTCGAATGGAGCCTGCAGGGACATGCCGCACAGAGTGCCTGGCCGACAATCGCTGGTATTGGTTCGCTGGCTGGTGCCGGTGAAAGCGAAATCAGCTTTGCCGTCAGCAAGAAGTATCTGCAGGCGTTGCTGACCAGCCAGGCCTGCGCAGTCATCGTCACGCCCGAGATCGACCAGGCCTGCCTGGAGGCAGAGCCTGGCTGGTTCGACCGTGTTCGCGTGCTTTGCAACAATCCTTACCTGCTCTATGCACGTCTGACGCAATGGTTCGAGCGTGCACGCCAGCCTGTTGTAGATGCCTCAGCGCCGGCCATACACGCTACTGCTGTCGTGGCACCCACGGCCGAGCTTGGCGAAGGTGTTCGCATCGGACCAGGTTGCGTGGTGGAAGAGGGCGCGAAAATCGGTGCCCGCACAGTGCTGGAAGCCGCCTGCCTCATCGGTCGCGATGTGGATATCGGCGAAGACTCTCTGCTGCACCCCCGGGTTACGCTGTATGCGCGCGTGCAGATCGGTGCCCGCGCGATTCTTCATAGCGGAGTGGTCCTGGGAGCCGATGGTTTTGGTTTTGCGCCCGACCACCATCAGGCTCGCGGTGGCTGGAGCAAGATTGCGCAGTTCGGCAGAGTGGTGCTGGGCGATGATGTCGAAGTCGGTGCCAACACCACGATCGACCGTGGCGCGCTCGAAGACACCGTGATCGGCAACGACGTCAAGATCGACAACCAGATCATGATCGGCCACAACTGCCGGATTGGCGACCACACCGCCATTGCCGCCTGCGTGGGCATTGCAGGCTCAACCACTATCGGCCAGCGTTGTACCCTTGGAGGGGCCGCCATGTTCTCCGGTCACCTGACCGTGGGCGACGACGTCCATATCTCGGGTGGTACCGCCGTAACGTCCGACATCCTCAAGCCCGGGCGCTACACTGGCGTCTTTCCCTATGCCGAGCATGCCGATTGGCAGCGCAATGCCGCCGTTCTGCAGCAACTTGCCCAGATCCGGCGCAGGGTGCGCAGCCTGGAGCAGGGCGCATCCTCGGAATCGTGATCATCATTGCGGCGGGAGCCCGCCATCATGCTGTGCAGAACGTACAGCTGGCGGCTCCCCTGCCATAATTAAAATAGAGTGCATACCATGGAACTGGACATCAAGGAAATTCAGAAACGTTTGCCGCATCGCTACCCGATGCTGCTGGTCGATCGCGTGCTCGAATTGGTGCCGCGTGAACGGGTCATTGCCATCAAGAACGTTTCGATCAACGAACCTTTCTTTGAGGGCCATTTCCCGCATATGCCGGTCATGCCGGGCGTGCTGATCATCGAAGCCCTGGCCCAGGCAGCGGCGCTGTTCTCGTTCCCCGAGGTCAGCGGTTCCGACGATGCGGGCCAGGATACGGCCTACTATCTGGTCGGCGTTGACGAGGCCCGTTTCCGTCGGCCTGTTGTGCCAGGCGACCAGTTGCGCCTTGAGGTCGAGGCCGAGCGCATCAGTCGTGTCATGTGCAAATACCGCGGCAAGGCACTGGTCGATGGTCAGGTCGTGGCCGAGGCCAAGCTGATGTGTGCAATCCGCTCTCTTTCCGACTGAACGAGGTAGCTACCATGGCAGCGCCCAGCATTCACCCGACCGCATTGGTCGATCCGGCCGCCCAGATCGGCGAAGACGTGACTATCGGCCCCTACAGCATCGTCGGGCCGCATGTCACCATCGGTTCGGGCACACGGATTGGACCGCATTGCGTGATCGACGGGCATACCCGCATCGGTCATCACAACCATTTTTACCGATTCTGCTCGATCGGCGGCATGCCGCAGGACAAGAAGTATGCCGGCGAACTGACTCGCCTCGAGATCGGTGACTACAATACCGTGCGCGAATACTGTACTCTCAATACCGGTACGGTGCAGGATGGCGGCGTGACGCGGGTGGGCAGCCACAACTGGATCATGGCCTATGTGCATATTGCCCATGACTGCCTGATCGGCGACCATACGATCATTGCCAATTCGGTACAGTTCGGTGGCCATGTGCATGTCGGAGACTGGGCCATCGTGGGTGGCCTGACAGGTGTGCATCAGTTCACCAAGATCGGGGCGCACTGCATGATCGGCGGCAACAGCTCGCTGGTGCAGGATGTGCCGCCGTTTGTCATGGCTGGTGGCAATCCCTGCCTGCCGGCCGGTATCAACAGCGAAGGTCTCAAGCGTCGTCAGTTCCAGCCTGAGGTTATTTCGGTGCTGCGCGATGCCTACAAGACTATCTATCGGCGAGGTCTGTCGCTGGCCGATGCCGTGGCCGAACTTGATCAGCAGCGTGCTGCTGCCGCGCCTGAAGCAGCCGTCCAGCTGCAGTTGATCCTCGATTTTCTGGCCCAGAGCACCCGCGGCATCGCACGCAAATGAGTACAGGCGGCGGGAACAGGCTGGTCGGCATGGTTGCCGGTGAACCCTCCGGCGACCTGATTGCCTCCCGCATTATCGAGGGATTGCAGGCTTCCGATACAAATCTGCTTTGCCAGGGTATCGGTGGCCCCAACATGGAGGCCAGGGCATTCGAACTCTGGCATCCCATGCATGCACTCAGCGTCTTCGGTTATGTCGATGCGATCAAGAGCCTGCCCAGGCTGCTGGGTATCTATCGGGACGTTCGCAAGCGCTGGCTGGCCCAGCCGCCTTCGGTCTTCGTGGGCGTGGATGCACCGGATTTCAACCTGAGACTTGAGCAGCACCTGCACGATGCCGGCGTGCCCACCGTGCATTTTGTCGGGCCTTCGATCTGGGCCTGGCGCTATGACCGCATCCATGCGATCAAGCGAGCCGTGTCGCATATGCTGGTATTGTTCCCGTTCGAGGAAAAGATCTACCGCGATGCGGGTGTGCCGGTGACGTATGTGGGGCATCCGCTGGCGTCGGTCATTCCACACAAGCCAGACCGCGCAGCAGCCCGGACACGCCTGGGACTGGATCAACAGGCCAGGATCCTGGCGATTCTGCCGGGTAGTCGCCGGTCCGAAATCGAATTGCTGGGCCCCCGGTTCCTGCAGGCAGCGCAATTGCTGCGAAAACGCGATCCGAATCTGGTCTGCATTGCCCCGATGGCCAATCAGGAGCGGAGAGCACAATTCGAACAGATACTGGCACAGTACCCAGTCCCTGGGCTGGTCTGCCTGTCGCAACAGGATGAACGACCCTGCGCATGGGATGCGATGGAAGCAGCCGATGCCGTATTGCTGTCGAGCGGCACTGCCACGCTGGAGGCGGCGCTTTTCAAGCGGCCCATGGTGATTTCCTACGTGCTGTCACCCTGGATGCGACGCATCATGGCCTGGAAATCCGGGCAGCAGCGGCCCTATGTGCCCTGGGTGGGCCTGCCGAATGTGCTCCTGCAGGATTTTGCCGTACCCGAATTGCTGCAGGACGATGCCACGCCCGACAAGCTTGCAGAAGCAACCTGGCAGGCGTTGACCGATGATGCGCACATCGCACGCGTGGAACAACGCTTTGCAGCATTGCACCAGGACCTGGATCTGGATACCCCGGGGCTGGCTGCGCGTGTCATTCTCGACGTGGCCGATGGCCGTGCCTGACTTGAGCGCGATCTCGGCTCACCGCACTGAGTTTTCATATGCAGCAATCCGACCTGTTTACTTGCATCCCTGACGTCGCAGGCCAGATAGCCGGTGTCGACGAAGCCGGTCGCGGGCCACTGGCCGGGCCGGTTTATGCTGCCGCCGTGATCCTTGATCCGGCGCGTCCCATCGAAGGGTTGGCGGACTCCAAAAAACTCACGGCCCGGCGTCGCGAACAACTGGCGCTGCAGATTCAGACACAGGCGCTGGCCTGGCACATTGCCTGTGCGGATGTGGCTGAAATCGACAGCCTGAATATCCTGCAGGCCACCATGCTGGCGATGCAGCGTGCCGTCCAAGGACTGGCGGTCCAGCCCAGCTTGGCGCTGATTGACGGCAATCGGGCACCGAAGCTAGCCTGTCAGGTACAGACCATCGTCAAGGGCGATGCTCTGGTGCAGGCTATTTCGGCAGCCTCCATCCTGGCCAAGACAGCACGTGATGCCTATCTGCTGACACTGCACCAGCAATATCCGCAGTATGAATTCGATCGTCACAAGGGCTATGGCACGGCCTTGCATCTTGCCCGCCTGAGTGAACATGGCCCGTGTCCGGCGCACCGTACCAGCTTTGCCCCTGTACGCAATTGCCTGTCGCCTTCAGCAGGGCAAGACGCATGAAACACATTACATCGGATCAGAATCCGCAGATCAAGCAGTTGCGCATGCTGCGCGAGCGCCCGGCACGCCAACGCGACCGCATCCTGCTCGATGGCGTCCACCTGTGCCAGGCCTGGCTGCAGCATCATGGCCAGCCTGAGTGTGCTGTCGTGGCACAGGGCCGTCTGGAACAGTCCGATATCGCTGCGATCCTGGCTCTGATTGGCGCATCACGCATCCTGTGCGTGCCGGATGTGCTGTTTTCCCGCCTGAGTGAAGTCGAAAGCCATCAGGGCATTCTTTTCGTGGCCGCTCGACCTGTGCCGGCACTGCCGGATCTCGTCAGCGAAAATGCGGTCTGGCTTGACCGTATACAGGATCCTGGCAACCTGGGTACGCTGATTCGTACCGCAGCGGCGGCAGGTATCCGCCGCTTGTTTCTGTCCAGGGGCACCGCGTCCGCCTGGAGTCCCAAGGCATTGCGTGCGGGGCAGGGCGGGCATTTTGTCGTGACGTTGCACGAAGAAATCATGCCGGAGACGCTGTTGCCGCGACTGGCCGTCCCACTGGCTGCAACGACATTGGAGCAGGCCCGCAGTCTCTATGACGGCGCACTGCCGCAGCAGTGTGTGTGGGTGTTCGGTAATGAAGGGCAGGGGGTCGATCCGGCACTGCTGCAGGCTGCTGGATTGCGCATCCGTATTCCGCACGAGCAAGACCGGGTTGAGTCACTCAACGTGGCCGTCGCGGCTGCGTTGTGCCTGTTCGAGCAACGGCGCCAGCATGGTGCGGTCGGGTAGTCTTGTCCGGGCAGTTTCTTCTCACGCAGGAAAATCAAAAATGCTTGATAACACATTGAGCGCCCTGAAAGAGTCGATCGCCGGTAGCGCCAGAATCAAGGCACTCATTCTCGACAATATTCAGAGCCAAGAAAAAGCGTGCATCAAGCTGAATCTTGTCTACCTGACCTATCTTTTTGCCGCCAAGCGGGTAGTGCTGGAATATTATGCAGAAGATGAAGAATACCCGGCAGTCGAATTGAACTTTGAAGCGCTGGTAGCGCTGGTGTCGACTCAATAAGGCTGATGCCACCAGCCATCGTTTTGCCATAATCCGGTTTTTTCAAGACAAGGCTGCAGTTGTTTTTGCTGCGCTTTGCTTTGCAGGCCGATGCAGACCTTTTGCAGTTGCCTGGCCTGCTGAATCAGCACCATGATGTCATCTGCCGTCAGGTGTTTCATCTGAAACAAGGCCAGCTCCTGCAATGCTGGTGCCTGGCATAAAGAACGGATGCTGTGCAGGCCGACATTTTCCATGACAATACGCTGCAATGCTGTGGCTGTGCCCAAGTCAGGCAATGTGGACAGATGAGGCTGATCGGATACCTTCAACATTCGTAGCGCAGGCAGATTGACCAGCACGGACAGGTCAGCCAGGCCTTTGACCCGAAGCAGGTCAAGCTGCTGCAGGGATGCCATGCCAGCCAGGCAATCGAGCCGCTCTGCACCGCCAAAGCCGAGCGACAGGGATTGCAAGGCAGGGAGCCGGGGTATCCAGTCCAATGCTTGCAATGGAATGCCGGAGATTGCAAGAGAACGGAGCGAGTCCAGCTCGGCAATGGCGGCCAGTTGCCTGGACTGCCCGTTGATGCTCAGCGTTTCAAGCTTATCAAAGCGTGTCAGGATATCCAGGCTGAGCTTACGGGTCTTGGTCTTGCCAAGCCGCAGCGATTGCAATGTGGCCGGCACCTGCTGCAATATCGCGAGATCCTCTGCTTCATGAACATCAAGCGCCAACTCAACCAGCGCAGGGAGTGCTGCAATAGCGTCAAAATGCTCTGCCTTGGTGCAGCAATCCACCGATAATCTTCTGACATTTTTCAACAAGTGCAGTACAGACAAATCGGCTGCCGTAGTGTGGAACCCATAAATTCGGAACAACACATCACCACGCGTCATGAACAGCAGCTGGTTCAATAATTGCAGCAGTTCTTTGGGCGGAGTTTGATATTCACCGTATTGCAGAATGCCGAGTTCAGGATCAGTGGCCAGCTGCCGGACGTCATCGGCAGTCCAGTCGGAGCTGATGTTGATGCGTTTCTTCATGAGAATGTCAAAGCAGGTGCCAGTGGAGCCATTGCCACGTCAACGTGTCATCATGGCTACAAAGCAGCTCAATACGTCGTGCTGCCCAGCTTCATCGCCTGCATCACGGTCGTCGAGATTTCCTCTATGGACTTGGTCGTGGTGGAGTGCCAGGAAATGCCCTCGCGGCGCATCATGCGCTCGGCCTCTGCCACTTCGTGGCGGCATTGCTCGAGCGAGGCATATACGCTGTTGGGACGACGCTCGTTGCGCACTTCGGACAGGCGTTCCGGATTGATCGACAGACCGAACAGCTTGTGACGCCAGGGCAGCAGGGTGGCGGGCAGGGTGTTGCGTTCGAAATCCTCGGGGATCAGCGGATAGTTGGCAGCCTTGATGGCGTACTGCATGGCCAGGTAGAGGCTGGTGGGGGTCTTGCCGCAACGCGATACGCCGACCAGGATCACGTCGGCCTGGCTCAGTTCACGCACGAACTGCCCGTCGTCATGACCCAGGGTAAAGTTGATGGCCTCGATCCGGTTGCGGTACTGCTCGGACGTCACGCCCATGTGGGTACGGCCCACGGAGTGGCTGGATTTCACGCCCAGGGCTTCCTCGATGGGGGCCACGAAGGTACCGAACAGATCCAGGAAAATGCCGCTCGACTGGCGAACCCGTGCCAGGATCTGCTGGTCGACCAGGGTGCTGAAAACGATGGGAGGCTGGCCGCGTTCCTGCGTGTAGCGGTCGATGCGCTCGGCCACTTCGGCGGCTTTTTCGAGCGTATCGATGAAGGGGATGCGCATCTGCTGGAAGCTGACCGACTGGAATTGCGAGAGGACGGCGTGGCTGAAGGTTTCCGCCGTGATGCCGGTGCCGTCGGAGACGATCAGTACGATGCGCTGGATGGGCGATTCAGGTGCTTGATTTTGCATATGTAAGGGTATTTCACTGAAAAAAAAGTGCGCAAAGGCGTACAATCCGACTGCGAGTCAACCTTGGTGATTCCAAGGCCGATTTGGCCAGTATATGAGGCGAAGCCGCAGCGCGGGGCACGTACTGACCAAATCCGCTTTCTTCCATTGTATTAAAGGTGACTTCAATGTCTTATGTTGTTCCATTCGAGCAACTCCGCATGACGGATGTTGACTCGGTAGGCGGCAAGAACGCCTCGCTGGGTGAGATGATCAGCCAGTTGTCCGATGCCGGCGTACGCGTACCCGGCGGCTTTGCCACCACAGCAGAAGCGTTCCGTGATTTCCTGGCCGCGACCGGCCTGGACAAGAAAATCGCTGATCGCCTGACCACGCTCAATCCTGATGATGTACGCGAACTGGCCCAGGCCGGTGGCGAGATTCGTCAATGGATCATCGACACCCCTTTCCCCGAACAGCTTGATCGTGATGTACGCGCAGCCTTTGCCAAGCTCGATGCAGACGGCAAGGGTTCGTTCGCCGTGCGTTCCTCGGCCACGGCCGAGGATCTGCCCGACGCCTCGTTCGCCGGCCAACAGGAAACCTTCCTGAACGTCGTCGGTATCGATGACGTGCTGGACAAGATCCGTCACGTGTTCGCTTCGCTCTACAACGACCGCGCCATCTCGTACCGCGTGCACAAGGGCTATGCCCATGCCGAGGTCGCCCTGTCGGCCGGCATCCAGCGCATGGTGCGTTCCGACTGTGGCAGCTCGGGTGTGATGTTCACGCTCGACACCGAGTCCGGATTCGACGACGTGGTGTTCATCACTTCGTCCTACGGCCTGGGTGAAATGGTCGTGCAGGGGGCCGTCAACCCCGACGAGTTCTATGTCTTCAAGCCGACCCTGGCATCGGGCCACTATCCCATCGTGGGGCGCCGCATCGGTTCCAAGCTGCTCAAGATGGAATTCGATCCGGCCCGTACCGAAGGCATCGCCGTGCGTACGGTCGATATCCCGGTGACCGAGCGCAACCGCTATTCGCTGACCGATGACGAGGTCATCGAACTGGCTCGCTACGCCGTCATCATCGAAAAGCACTATCAGCGTCCGATGGATATCGAATGGGGCCGCGACGGCATCGATGGCAAGATCTATATCCTGCAGGCGCGTCCCGAGACGGTCAAGTCGCAGCAGGACAAGCATGACGTGCAGCAGCGCTATCGCCTCAAGGCAACCGGCAGCGTACTGGCCACGGGCCGTGCCATTGGTCAGAAGATCGGTGCCGGCAAGGTGCGCGTGGTGGGCGATATCTCCGAAATGGACAAGGTCGAGCCGGGCGACGTGCTGGTCACCGACATGACCGATCCCAATTGGGAACCCGTGATGAAGCGCGCTGCCGCCATCGTCACCAACCGCGGCGGCCGTACCTGCCACGCGGCGATCATCGCGCGTGAACTGGGCATTCCGGCCGTGGTGGGCTGCGGTGACGCGACCGATATCCTGGTCGGTGGTGCCAACGTGACCGTATCGTGCGCCGAAGGCGACGAAGGCCGAATCTACGACGGCCTGATCGAAACCGAGGTCGAGGAAGTGCGCCGTGGCGAGATGCCCGAAATCGGCGTCAAGATCATGATGAACGTCGGTAACCCGCAACTGGCCTTCGATTTCTCGCAACTGCCCAACGCCGGTGTCGGCCTGGCCCGTCTCGAGTTCATCATCAACAACAACATCGGCGTCCACCCCAAGGCGATTCTGGATTATCCCAATGTCGATGGGGAGCTCAAGAAGGCTGTCGAATCGGCTGCCCGCGGTCACGCCAGCCCGCGTGCCTTCTTCGTCGACAAGGTCGCCGAAGGGGTTGCCACCATCGCCGCCGCGTTCTATCCCAAGCCCGTCATCGTGCGCCTGTCCGATTTCAAGTCGAACGAGTATCGCAAGCTGATCGGCGGCTCGCGCTACGAGCCCGAGGAAGAAAACCCCATGCTGGGCTTCCGCGGTGCTTCGCGCTATATCGCCGGCGAATTCGAAGAGTGCTTCCGCATGGAATGCGAGGCGCTCAAGAAGGTGCGCGACGAAATGGGTCTGACCAACGTCGAAATCATGGTGCCGTTCGTGCGTACGCTGGGCCAGGCCGAAAAGGTCGTGAACCTGCTGGCGCAGCATGGCCTCAAGCGTGGCCAGAACGGCCTGCGCCTGATCATGATGTGCGAAGTGCCGTCCAATGCCATCCTGGCCGACGAGTTCCTGGAGCACTTCGATGGTTTCTCCATCGGTTCCAATGACATGACCCAGCTCACCCTGGGTCTGGATCGTGACTCTGGCATGGAGCTGCTGGCTGCGGACTTCGACGAGCGTGATCCAGCGCTGCAGTTCATGCTGCGTCGTGCGATCCAGGCTTGCCTGAAGGCCAACAAGTACGTCGGCATCTGCGGTCAGGGCCCCAGCGACCATCCCGATTTCGCCCAGTGGCTTAAGCAGGAAGGCATCCTGTCCATGTCGCTGAATCCGGACACGGTGGTCGATACCTGGCAAAAGCTGGTCGACTGACACTGACAGAGGGAGCGCACTGCGATGTGGATATGGTTTGGCCTTGCTGCACTGGCCCTGATCGGCGAACTGAGCAGCGGTACTTTTTACCTGCTGCTGATTGCCCTCGGCTTCGCCGGTGGCGGGCTGGCCGCGCTGGCCGGCCTGGCCTTGCCATGGCAACTGGTCGCATGTGCGCTGATTTCCCTGCTTGGGCTGCTGACATTGCGCAAGTCGGGCTTCCTCAAAAAGCGGGAAGTCAATTCGGCTCGTAATGCCGATGTCAATCTTGATATCGGCCGCAGCGTGCAGGTCAGCCAGTGGGACGACAACGGACTGGCGGCTGTCCAGTATCGTGGTGCTACCTGGCAGGCCGAGCTGGAGCCGGGCGCAGCCCGAACCACCGGGGCGCATGAGATCGTCGCCCTGCGTGGCTCGCGGCTGGTTGTGCGGCCACGCTAGCCCTTCGCTTCGGCACACGGATGATTTCCGTGTGCTGTTTTCCTGGCGGCTACGGTCAGTGTGCCGAGCCGCTCATTCACTGTTTATGGGGATATGACCATGTTTCTGTCCGACTCTACCATTGTCTTGCTGATCCTGGTCGCGCTGGCGCTGCTGTTCATCATCAAGGCCATCGCCATCGTGCCGCAGCAAAACGCCTGGATTGTCGAACGACTGGGCAAATACGATCGTACGCTGTCCCCTGGTGCCGGCTTCGTGATTCCGTTCATCGAGCGCGTGTCGTACAAGCATTCGCTCAAGGAAATTCCGCTGGATGTGCCCAGCCAGGTCTGCATCACGCGCGATAACACGCAACTGCAGGTCGACGGTATCCTGTACTTCCAGGTGACTGACCCGATGCGGGCCTCTTATGGTTCGTCCAACTATGTGATCGCCATCACCCAGCTGGCTCAGACCACGTTGCGTTCGGTCATCGGCAAGATGGAACTGGATCGTACCTTCGAGGAACGTGACCTGATCAACAGCACGGTCGTATCGGCGCTGGATGATGCTGCGCTTAACTGGGGCGTCAAGGTGCTGCGCTACGAGATCAAGGATCTGACGCCGCCCAACGAAATCCTGCGTGCCATGCAGGCACAGATCACCGCCGAGCGTGAAAAGCGTGCGTTGATTGCTGCCTCCGAAGGCCGCCGCCAGGAGCAGATCAATATCGCCACTGGTGAACGCGAAGCTGCCATTGCCCGTTCCGAAGGTGAAAAACAGGCCCAGATCAACCAGGCCCAGGGTGAAGCGGCTGCCGTGCTGGCGATTGCCGAAGCCACGGCACAGGCCATCACTCAGGTCGCCGCTTCGATCCAGAATCCGGGTGGCATGGAGGCGGTCAATCTGAAGGTGGCAGAACGCTACGTGGATGCCTTCGGCAATGTCGCCAAGGAAGGCAATACGCTGATCCTGCCGGCCAACCTGGCCGATGTGGGTGGGCTGATTGCCTCGGCCATGACTGTGGTGAAGCAGGCCGGCAAATAATCTGTTGTTTGCCAAGGCAAAAAAGCCGCGCCGGGAAATCCCGGACGCGGCTTTTTTTTCATATGGGTACTTTGTTGATGCAGTGTGATCGAATACCTACAACAACATCCATGCGATACCAGCGCCAGCAACGAGCAGCAGAAATATCTGTGCCAGGGTCAGGTATCGCAACCTTCGGGATGGCGTCTCGCTCAGGCCGATATTCAGGATGTTGAGCAACAAACTAAGCATGTTGCCAAGCACGAAGACACTGAACGCAATGAATCCACCAAGACCAGAAATAAACCCCCCAGGATCGGGGCTGACCCAGATCACTGTGGCCAGGATCAGGGTTGTCCATAAGATGAAAATGGAAATCCGGCGGGCCCATCTCCTGATATCTGCATGGCGGGATTCATCTTCGTAAGGATTCATCAGGATCTTGCCGTGAGATGTGTACTAAGCGCTTTCCAGTGTCCAGCCTGCACGACCATCCTGCGCCAGTGTTCGTGCCAGCCAGGGCAGGGCAGTTTTCAATTCTTCGGCAAGGGTCCAGGGCGGATTGATGAGGAACATGCCACTGCCATAGAGGCCGCGACCATCTGGTGAGGGCGCCTGTACGCTGAGCGTGGCATTGAGCCAGCTCTTGACCGGCAGGCGCATCAGCTTGCGAGGCAAATCATGTGCTTCGCGTCTCGATACCAGTGGATACCAGACCGCGAATACCCCATTGGCAGCGCGTTGAAGCCCCTCCTGAACAGCATGCAGGGTTGAGGCGTAATCCTGCTTGTTTTCGTAGGAGGGATCGATCAGCACGAGACTGCGGCGGGTCGGAACCGGTAACAGGGCTTTCAATCCATCGAAACCGTTGGCTACCTGCAGCGAGACCTGACGTTGCGCAGCCCGTCCTGCTTCGCGCAGGTTGGCTGACAGCACCTGCTGTTCGGTAGGGTGCAGTTCAAACAATCGCAGGCGGTCGTGCGGACGCAGGGCATCCAGCGTCAGCCAGGGGGAGCCGGGGTAATAGCGCAACTGGCCATCCTGGTTGTACAGACGAATGGCATCAAGGTAGCGACTGATCAGTTGAGGCTGCTGAGCGTCGGTCGACAGCGACCACAGGCGTCCGACTCCGCCTTCGTATTCTGCCGTCTGGCCGGCCCAGTCGCCATCGAGTGCATACATACCGGCACCGGCATGTGTGTCGATCACCCAGTAGGCGGCATCCTTGCGGTTAAGGTAGTCCAGCACCTGAACCAGGATGGCGTGCTTGAGAACATCGGCATGGTTGCCGGCATGAAAGGCGTGGCGGTAGCTGAACACGGCTCAATCCCTGCTGCTGGTGTCGTGCTTCATCAGGCGCTCTTTTTCGCGGGCCCAGTCACGGTCGCGCTCGGTATCGCGCTTGTCGTGCAGTTTCTTGCCGCGAGCCAGGGCGATGTCGAGCTTGATGCGCCCACCCTTGTAATGCAGGTTGAGCGGCACCAGCGTAAAGCCGCGTTGCTCGACCTTGCCGATCAGCTTGCTGATCTCTTCGGCCTTGAGCAGCAGCTTGCGGGTGCGCATGGCATCGGGATGAATATGCGTCGATGCCGTGGCCAGCGGGCTGACGTGCATGCCCAGGATCCAGATCTCTTCGTCGCGTACGATGACATAGGCTTCCTTGAGCTGGACGCGACCCGCCCTGATCGCCTTGACCTCCCAGCCCTGCAGGACCAGACCGGCCTCGAAGCGCTCGTCGATGAAGTAATCGTGGAAAGCCTTGCGGTTATCGATGATGCTCATGCATGTTATACCGGTAAAATCCTGTCATTCTATCCATTTACCGCGTTCCATGCATACTGTACAGCGATCTGTCCTCGTCCCCTACAGCGCGGCCCAGATGTTCGATCTGGTGGCTGCGGTCGATAAATACCCTGAATTCATGCCCTGGTGCGGCGGTGCAGCGATCCTGTCTCAGGACGCGCAAGGCATGGTGGCCACGGTCACGATCAGCTTTGCGGGGCTCAAGCAGCGATTCACCACGCGCAATACACACGATTACCCGCATCGCATCGACCTGAAACTGGTCGATGGACCGTTCTCCAGCCTGGAGGGGCACTGGCAGTTTCAGCCGCTGGCCGAGGATGCCTGCAAAGTGTTGTTTACCCTCGAATATGATTTCTCCAGCCGGGCGCTGGCGACCCTGGTCGGACCGGTATTCAACCGGATCGCGACGAGCTTCATCGACTCTTTCACCAAGCGTGCCGAGTCCTGTTATGAATGACGCGATGCGGCCAAGCCAGGGCTTGATTGCCGTGCTGGTCTGCCATGCGCCCGCGGATGCGCCACCGTGGCAGCAGCATCTGAAAGTGGCCGCTGGCACGACGGCAGGGCAGGCATTGGCCGCCAGCAACTTTGCCGTACGCTTTCCTGGCCGGGATCCCTGGCAGGACGGTGTAGGCATACATGGCAACATGGTCGGTCCGGCACAATTACTGAAAGCGGATGACCGCATCGAGATCTATCGATCGTTGGTATTCGACCCCATGGAATCGCGCCGCCGGCGTGCAGCGCACAGACAGCGCAAAAATTCGGACCGGAAACCCTGATTGCAGGCGATTCCGGTCGCTGCGCAGAGGAGACGACGTGAAAAAGGCCAGCAGCAATTCCCATACATCGCAGAATGCCGCATCTCCTGCCGTTTTTTTCGAGGAACGGCAGTCTGGCAACGGACGCATCGGCATCGCCGTCCTCAATGCACCACGCACGCTCAACGGCCTGACGCTGGATATGGTCGATCTGCTGTATCCACGCCTGTTGCAATGGGAACGAGATACGGACATCGTCGCCATCGTGCTGGCCGGCGCAGGGGATAGGGCATTCTGTGCGGGTGGCGACCTGCATGGGCTGTATCGCAGCATGCTGGAGGGCACCGGCACCGAACCACAGAGGCTGACCTATGCGCGTACATTTTTCGAGCGCGAATACCGGCTGGATCACGCCATTCATCATCTGCGTACGCCGGTGCTGGTCTGGGGGCAGGGGTTCGTCATGGGTGGCGGCATCGGGCTGATGGCCGGAGCCAGCCACCGAGTCGTACTGCCTGACTCCCGACTGGCCATGCCGGAAATCAGCATCGGGCTGTTTCCTGATGTGGGCGGAACCTGGTTGCTGGAGCGCGTGCCACTGCGCGGCGGTCGTTTTCTGGCGCTGACAGGTGCTCAGTTGCAGGCCGAGGATGCCATTTTCGCCGGGCTGGCCGATTATCTGTTGCCCGAGGATGGCTGGACTGCCTTGATGAGCGCCCTGGAAACGACGGACTGGCCACAGGACGCAGTTGCCCGGCATGAATGCCTGCATATCTTGCTGGCAGGGCTGCAGCAACCGGCACATGGGCATATGGGGCCCTTCCAGACGCATATCAGACTGATCCATGCATGTTGTGCCCATACCGATCTTGAAGCTGCATGGGCAGCCATTGCAGGGCTTGCAGAACATCCGGATGCATGGCTGGCACGCGCTGCGCAGACCATGCTGGCTGGCGCACCTGGCTCGGCTCGGCTGGCCTGGACGCTGATGCAGCATGGCTACGGGCGCTCGCTGGGCGAGATATTGCGCATGGAACTGGATGCGGCGCTGCACTGTTGCGCAGAGGGTGACCTGCAGGAAGGCATTCGCGCCCTGTTGATCGATAAGGATCGTATGCCACGCTGGTCGCCGGCCACGCTGGCTGATGCCGATATGGCCTGGGGCGAGGCGCGTATTCGATTGGACTGGCCGGATGGTCATCCATTGGCAGATCTTGCCTGATTGAGCCTCAGAAAGCGGAAGCGCATCTGGATCGCCATGGCGCATATGCATTTTGAGGACGGCCTGGAGGATTGAGCCTGCTAGGCCATGTCGCTGCATGGTGCGATGGCGGCAGTATTCAGTCCGCCGTACCTTCCAGCGAGTAGGGCAACGCAACAGGCGTAATCAGGCCGGCAGCGCTTTCACTGCCGAGTGCGTCGGGTTGAAGATAAAGCGGTCCGTCCATCAGCGCCAGCGGAGCCTCGAACAGCAGATGCAGTACATCGCCCTGTCGGGCCGCATTGATAACGCGGCCTTCCGGGACAAAGGCTCCAGCATCGTCCTGGCGGCAGATATCCAGTCCGGGCAGGGCGTCTGTATTGGTTTTCAGTCCTGCCGGCACCGCGACACTGCCTCCCGTCATGCGGCGTTTGACCGTGGTGCGGTAATGACTGCGCGCCACCACTTCCTGACCGGGATAGCAGCCCTTGCGGAAATTGACACCGCCGATCAGTTCAAAATCCAGGCTTTGTGGAATAAACATATCCTGCGTAGCAGCCACGATCCAGGGCAGGCCAGCGCGGATATCCTCGGCCAGCCAATCCTGTCTTGCTGCCAACGCCGGCCCTTCGGCTTGCGCCGACAGCGCGGATTGAAGCGTTGCGGGCAAGGTCTCTGCATCCTGTGCTGCTGCGCCAATCACCAGCCAGCGGCCTACGCCGGCGCTGCCTGCCGGCATGCCGATCAGCGTCAGGCCATCGACTTGCTGCAGTGCCCAGGCATGGTCGGGCAGGGCGGTGGAGGTATTCGGCAGACCTTCTGGCCATGCGACAGAATCGCCAGCCGCAAGGCTGCAGCCCAGCACCGGGGCATGGTCCTCGATCAGCAGGCGAACCTTGGCGCGCAGCACGAACATGGACAGGCGCTTGTGGATGGCGGCAGCGATGCTGCGCGACAGCAGCATGACGACTTCCGGGCCGTTGGCCCCCTCATGGTGCCAGACCAGCATGCTGGCGAGCATACGCCCTTTGGGCGAACAGTAGCCGGCGAGACGGGCCTGGCCAGCAGTCAGCCCGCTGATATCCTGGGTCATCTGGCCGTGCAGGAAGGAAAAGGCATCTTCACCCTGTGCGCGAATGACGCAGAAGTCAGTCAGACGCGCAATGCGTGCATGGGTGGCGAGAGAGGTGAGCAGGGAAGCAGTCATGGCAGCAAATGGATTTCAATGTATAGCAAACCAAAATATCATAGTCCCTGGAACACATCCGGTACACTTCGGGTCACATGAAACGCATCATCCTCATTTTCCTGCTCGGGCTTCTGTCTCTGGTCCTGCTGCTGGCCGCTGCGGCGGGCGGTGCCTGGCACTGGGCCAACAAGCCGCTGTCCGTCGAACCGAACAAGGTCGAGATCGTCATTGCAAGCGGTGGCACGCCGCGCAGCGTCGTGCGCCAGCTTAACGAAGCTGGTGTCAGCCTGAACGAAGATGCCTTCGTCTGGCTGGCCCGTCTGAGTGGTCTGGACAAACGCTTCAAGGCTGGTGCCTACGAGGTTTCGCCTTCGGATACCCCGCTGAGGCTGGCCCAGCGCATCGCCGATGGCGATGTCACGCTGCGGCGCCTCACCCTGGTCGAGGGCTGGAGCTATCGCCAGATCAGGGCAGCGCTGGCGGCCCAGTCCGACATCAGGCAGACGCTGGAAGGGGTAGACGATGCCCAGTTGATGGAGCGCCTGGGCAGCGAGTTTTCGCATCCAGAAGGCCTGTTCTTTCCGGATACCTACACGTTCGCACCTGGCACGACCGATTTCGAGATTCTCAAGCAGGCTTACCAGGCCCAGTTGCGCAGGCTGGATGAGGCCTGGCAGGCACGGGACAAGGAACTGCCCGTCAAAACCCCCTACGAACTGCTTGTTCTGGCCTCTATCGTTGAAAAGGAAACGGGTCATCACGAAGATCGGGCAGCGGTCAGCGGCGTCTTTGCCAACCGTCTGCGTATCGGCATGCCACTGCAGACTGATCCGACCGTGATCTACGGCATGGGTGAGCGCTACCAGGGGCGTATTCGCAAGCGCGACCTGCAGACCGACACGCCCTGGAATACCTATACCCGCAATGGCTTGCCGCCCACGCCGATTGCCAGCCCGGGGCGGGCGGCACTGATGGCAGCAGCGCAACCCGGCACACACAAATACCTGTATTTCGTATCGCGCGGCGATGGCACGAGCGAGTTCGCCCAGAACCTGCAGCAGCACAATCGCAATGTTTCGCGCTTCATTCTCGGAAGAAATCCATGAGCGGTACAGTCACCGGCCCGCAGCATGCGCTGCGTGGACGTTTCATCACACTGGAAGGCGTCGATGGTGCCGGCAAGAGCACGCATGTCGACTGGATCGTCGCGCAGTTGCGCGATGCCGGGCTCGATGTAATCTCGACTCGCGAACCGGGCGGTACGCCACTGGGTGAAAAGTTGCGCGAACTGCTGCTGGGTGAGGAAATGACGCTGGCCACCGAGGCGCTGCTGATGTTCGCAGCCCGCAATGAACACCTTGAACAGGTCATCCGGCCCGCACTGGCCGCTGGCCACTGGGTGGTCTGTGACCGGTTCACGGATGCCACTTTTGCCTATCAGGGCGGTGGACGTAGCCTGGGCACACAACGTGTGGCAGCGCTTGAAGCTTGGGTACACCCCGATCTGCAACCCGACCTGACACTGCTTTTCGATGTGCCGCTCGAAGTGGCCCGTCAGCGTGCCGGCCAGGCGCGAGTGGCTGACCGTTTCGAACGCGAGGGCGCTGCCTTTTTCGAACGGACACGTGCTGCTTACCATGAGCGTGCCGCCGCCGCACCAGCACGCATCTGCCTGATCGACGGTACGCCGGATATCGATTCGGTGCGTGCCCAGTTGAGACCCGCACTGCTGGCGCAAGTCACAGGGAACCGGACGGCATGAGCATTCCCGTTTTCCTGCCCTGGCATCAGGAGGCCTTGTCCGACTGGCAACGTCAGAAATCGCGTTTTGCCCATGCCTGGTTGATTCATGGCGTAGCAGGGACCGGCAAGCTGGAGTTTGCCCGTGCTGCGGCCGCCAGCCTGCTGTGCGAAAGTCCGCAGGCAGGTCAGGCCTGTGGGCACTGCCAGGCCTGTCAATGGGTGGCCGGAGGGAATCATCCGGATCTCAAGCGGATACGTCCCGACAGCGTGGCCCAGATCGAGGGGCAGACTGACGAAGGGGAAGAGGGCGATGTGGCCGGTGAAGGCGAAGCCGAAGGCAGCTCGGCCAGCCGCAAGAAAAATCCCTCCAAGGAAATCCGGCTTGAACAGATCCGTGCGCTGGAGTCCTGGTTTCACCTGGCCACGCATCGCGGGGGCTGGCGCGTAGTGTTGCTGTATCCGGCTGATGCGCTCAATATGATTGCAGCCAATGCGCTGCTCAAGATCCTGGAAGAACCGCCGGAACATACCGTGTTCCTGCTGGTGGTCGATGCCCCGGACCGGCTGCTGCCGACCCTGGTGTCGCGCTGTCGCAAATTGCCATTGCCCGCACCCGGCTGGGATGCGGCACTGGGCTGGCTGCAGCAACAGGAGCTGGCCGATGCACCAGCCTGGCTGGCGGCTGCCGGAGGCGCCCCGCTGCAGGCGCTGCGTTTGTCGCGCCAACAGCCACAACCCGTACCCGCATGGCTGGAGCAGGCCATCCAGACGCTGGCCCGCAACCAGCAACCCGATATCGGCCAACTGGCCGAAGACCTGGACAAACAACCTCCGGCACTCTGGCTGGATACGTTGCAACGGTTTTACATTGATCTGATGCTGGCGGCACACGGTCAATCCGCGCGCTATTACCCGTCACACCAAGCCGCGCTGGAGGGTATTGCAGGCCGGATGCCTGCCGCACGTCTGTCTGCAGCGCTGCAGTGGCTCAGCCAGCAGCGCCGGGTAGCAGGCCATCCCCTCAATGCCCGGCTCTGGTTGCATACCGTTTTGCAGAACACCCTGCTTTTCTCCGCTTGAAATATGTATATCGATTCACACTGCCACCTCAATTTCCCGGAGCTGCGTGCGCAGTTGCCGGAAATTCTGGCAAATATGGCCCGCAACCAGGTCACGCATGCGCTGTGCGTGAGCGTCAACCTGCCGGATTGGCCGGCCATGATGGAGACCATCGCGCCGCATGACAACCTGTGGGCATCAGCCGGCGTGCACCCGGCCTACGACGATACGCCGGAGGCCTCAATGGCGCAGTTGCTGGACATGGCGGCCCATCCACGCGTCATCGCGATCGGTGAGACCGGCCTGGACTATTACCACCAGGAAGCGGCACCGGAGTGGCAACTGAACCGCTTCAGACAACATATCCGTGCGGCCCGGCAGGCGGGTCTACCCCTGATCATCCATACTCGGGCGGCGGCCGAGGACACGTTGCGGCTGTTGCGCGAAGAACATGCCGAGGAGGTCGGTGGTGTCATGCACTGCTTCAGCGAATCATGGGAAGTGGCCGAGGCGGCGATGGAACTGGGATTCATGATCTCCTTTTCCGGCATCGTGACATTCAAGAATGCTCACGTGCTGCACGACGTGGCTCGTCGTGTGCCGCTGGAGCGTATCCTGATCGAGACCGATGCGCCGTACCTGGCACCCGTACCGTATCGAGGCAAGCTCAACGACCCCTCCAAGGTCATCCATGTGGCCGAGAAACTGTCTGAACTCAAGCAGGTGCCGCTCGCTACAATAGCGGAGCACAGCACCCGCAATTTCTTTTCCCTGTTCAACAAGGCGGCTGCATCCGCCTGATCCACGACGGAGCCGCTATGCTGCCCGAATCCTTTTCTCTCGCCCAGAAACCCGTTCGTCACCTGGCGCTGCGGCGCATGCTGGCGGTCTTGCTGACGGCAGCAGCGCTGCCTGCCATGGCAGCCGATGTCGGCAACTGGTGGTTTTATGTCACCAATGACCGGGTCGCCGATATTCAGGAATTGCTGAATGAAGGTGCCGATCCCAACCTGCGCACGGCCGATGGGCAACTGTCGGCCATCCAGGCGGTGCGCGAAGGGTCATGGGGCGTTTTCGATGCACTGACCGGGGATGCCCGCATCGACCTCAATGCCGAGAACAGCCTAGGGGAAACTGCACTGATGTATGCCGCCCTGGAAGGGCAGGAACAGCGTGTCAATCGCCTGATCGAGCGGGGTGCCAAGGTCGTCAAGCTGGGCTGGACGCCGTTGCACTATGCGGCAGCGGGCGGGCATACCCGCATTGCAGCACTGCTGCTGGATCAGGGGGCCTTGCCCAATGCGCCTGCGTATGATGGCGTCACGCCGCTCATGATGGCCATGCGTGCCAACAGCCATGATACGGTGCAACTGCTGCTGGATCGCGGTGCCGATCCTGAAGCACAGACATCAGCAGGAAAAAGCGTTGTGGATTTTGCCGCAGAGCGGGGCCATCGACGGCTGGCCCGCGCGCTCAGCGACCTGATCGCCGAGCGTCGTGCCGCGCGCCCGACTGGGCAGTGATCGCTTGCCGTCGTGATCCGGTGACAATTAAATTTCAGGTTTAATAATAGGGGACGCAACAGGGTTAGTCTCAGCTTGATTCGGTCTGATGGCAGGGTTATAACTGCCCGAGAGTCGGTTCACCTGGAGACAATCCGATGTCATCGCACGTCACGCACGCATTACCATCTTATCTGGACAAGAATCATCTTGGCCCCTGGGGCATCTACCTGGAACAGGTCGATCGTGTCACGCCTTACCTTGGTTCATTGGCCCGCTGGGTCGAAACCCTCAAGCGTCCCAAGCGCACGCTGATCGTCGATGTGCCCATCGAGCTGGATGACGGTACGATCGCCCACTACGAAGGCTACCGTGTGCAGCACAACCTGTCGCGCGGCCCAGGCAAGGGCGGTGTGCGCTTCCACCAGGATGTCACGCTTTCCGAAGTCATGGCCCTGTCGGCCTGGATGTCTGTCAAGACGGCAGCAGCCAACGTGCCCTACGGCGGTGCCAAGGGTGGCATCCGGGTCGATCCGCGCAATCTGTCGCGTGCCGAGCTCGAACGCCTGACGCGTCGCTATACCAGCGAAATCAACCTGATCATCGGCCCCAACCAGGATATTCCTGCGCCTGACGTCAACACCAACGCGCAGATCATGGCCTGGATGATGGACACCTACTCCATGAACAAGGGTGTCACGGCCACCGGCGTGGTCACCGGCAAGCCCATCTCGCTGGGCGGCAGCCTGGGGCGGACCGAGGCGACCGGCCGCGGTGTCTATGTCACCGCCTGCGAGGCCGCGCGCGATATCGGCCTGAACGTGGCAGAATCCAAGGTCAGCGTGCAGGGCTTCGGCAACGTCGGTGGTACGGCTGCGCGCCTGTTCCACGATGTCGGTGCCAAGGTCGTGGCCGTCCAGGATCATACCGGCACCATCGTCAACGAATTCGGTCTCGATGTACCGGCACTGCTGGCCCATGTGGCAGAGCAGGGCGGTGTGGCAGGCTTTGCCAATGCCCAGTCCATCGACAATGATGCATTCTGGAGCCTGGAGACCGATATCCTGATCCCGGCCGCGCTGGAAGGCCAGATCACCGAACGCAACGCCGGCCAGATCACGGCACGCATCGTCGTGGAGGGGGCCAATGGGCCGACGACGCCGGAAGCCGATGACATCCTGACCGACAAGGGTGTCGTGATCGTGCCCGACGTGATTGCCAATGCCGGTGGCGTGACGGTCAGCTATTTCGAGTGGGTGCAGGACTTCTCGAGCTTCTTCTGGTCGGAAGATGAAATCAATCATCGCCTTGAGCGCATCATGCGTGATGCCTACAGTGCTGTGTCGCAGGTGGCGCGCGATCACAAGGTGACGCTGCGTACGGCTGCCTTTATCGTTGCCTGCACGCGCATTCTGCAGGCGCGCGAGGTGCGTGGTCTCTATCCCTGATCGATGGACAGGCCTGCGGCATGAGGTCTCATGCTGCAGGTCACAAACAGCACGATGAAAGATTTTCTGGATAGTCTCCTGACGGACGTGCAGGCTGCTATCGAGCTTCACCAAAAGGGGCTGCCAGCCCCTTTTTCAATCCGTTTTCTGGGCAACGTGAAGGCCGAGCTGGAAAAGATGGTGACAATCATGGATCCGCGAATCTATCGGCCCTCGTATCCCCGCTTCGTCCTTGACTGGCCGGAAGATTCGGCCCTGGGAGACAGGTTGCTTTCTGCGAGTGATCTCTACGGCAGGATCAGGCCGAAAAAGAAACCGGAAGAAGCCAGATAAAAGGCTGAAAGCGCTCCATTTGCATGGCAGCGCTTTCTCCACACCAGATCAGCGCGGCAGGTATTCCGGTCGGAATATGCCCTGGAGTTGCGCATATGGAATGGTCAGCTCAGGCTGACCCATCGAGTAGGGCGCGATATCGTAGGTGTCGTACTTGATGATGGCATGGTCCTCGGCCAGCGCGACATTGTCACTGGGCTGGAAAGGCCAGAGCCGGTTGTACTGCTCGGGCTGCTCTTGCGCATCGTCATTGTCCGCCAGCCAGCGGGCATGGGCTGCTCGCAAGGCCTGCTCGAAGGCCGGGCGCTGGCCGGGCAGCAGAATGTCGTCGAGCGACAGTACCTTGCCGAGGTGGCGATCCCAGTTGAGATATTGCGTGGCGTGCATGCCATGCGCCGCACCGGTCAGATAGTGTCCGCTTTTAAGCTCGGCCACGATCAGCACCGGATTGTGGCGCAACAGGCGGGCGTGGAATTCGGACTGATCCATCGGCTGGGCATGCTGCCAGAAATAGTCGCGGTAGGCTTGCAGCGTATCGAAAGTCTGGCGAGCATCGCCTTCATTTGCCGTCATGTAGGCCAGGGCGTGGTCGATGATGGCATTGAACCTGGGCTCGCCACCGATCTCGAACGACTCCACAGTAATAGACGGACAACTGCCGCTGCATCCTGGCTTGTCCTGCTTCCAGTTAATGGCCCGCACCTGATCATTGACCAGGGCGGGGCGTGCTTCCGGTGTCACTGCTGTCGGTGACTGTACTACTTGATCAACGGCAGGTGCCGTCTCAGTCGGCGTTTCGCTGGTACGCACAAGGTCTCGCGGGGCACCACTGGCGCAGGCCCCCAACAGCATGATGGTCGCGCATACGCTTGCGCACAGGCCCGCACTGCGCAGCGTGACTTGATGGGTATTCATGGCAGGTTCCTCCTGGTTTCGACTCAGGCCACCCGGGCCACCGCGGCCTCGCCCTTGTCATAGGCCCGGCGCGTTGCATCACGCTGTGCAATGCTATCGAACCAGCGCTTGAGGTTGGGAAAGTCATTCAAGTCCTGACGCTGGGTTCGTGCGGCACGATCCATGGGTAGCAGGCCATGTCGGCGATCGAATAGGCATTGCCGGTAATGAAATCGCGGTTTTCCAGACGGCGGTCGAGCACGCCATAGAGGCGGGCGGTTTCCTTGACGTAGCGATCGATGGCGTATTCGATCTTGACGGGGGCAAAAGTCCCGAAATGGTGATTCTGGCCTGCCATCGGCCCGAGACCGCCCATCTGCCAGAACAGCCATTGCAGCGTTTCCGTCCGCACGCGGATGTCTGTGGACAGGAAACTGCCGGTTTTCTCAGCAAGGTAGAGCAGGATGGCTCCGGACTCGAAGAGGCTGATGGGGGCACCACCGTCAGTGGGATCGTGGTCCACGATGGCCGGAATGCGGTTGTTGGGCGCGATCCTGAGAAAATCGGGCCGGAACTGTTCGCCTGTGCCGATGTTGATGGGGTGGATGGCATAGGGCAGGCCGGCCTCTTCGAGGAAGAGCGTGATCTTGTGGCCGTTGGGGGTGCTCCAGTAATACAGGTCTATCATGCTAAATCCTTATCGGTCAGGCGAAATTTGCCCAGCTGTTGCAGCCGATACTATACCGTCTCGGCCAGCAGGCGCTCTATCTCCGCCTCCAGGGCCGCCGGGCGCGTCGCAGGAGCATGCCGGGAGACAGGCTGGCCGTGCCGGTTCACGAGAAATTTGGTGAAATTCCACTTGATCGCCTGCGTGCCCAGCAGGCCCGGGCAGGACTGCCTGAGCCAGGCAAAGAGCGGATCGGCAGCGGCTCCGTTGACCTCGACCTTGGCGCACATCTGGAATGACACCCCGTAGTCGAGGCTGCAGAACGAGGCGATCTCGTCGGCGCTGCCAGGCTCCTGGCCGCCAAACTGATTGCAGGGAAATCCCAGTATGGTCAGCCCCTGGGCGTGCCAGCGTTCATGCAGTGCCTGCAGTTCCCGGTACTGGGGTGTGAAGCCGCATTTCGAGGCAACATTGACGATCAGGACGACACGGCCGCGATAGGTAGACAATGGGCAGGGCTGCCCTTGCAGGGTCTGGACTTCGAAGTCATAGAGGGTATGTGTCATGAAGCGAAAACTCCGTGCTGATGACGCCCGGCGATGCGGCGGGGAAGGGGTATGATACGTCGAAACAGCAAGTACCACCGGAGCATCCGACATGAGCGATATCATCGAACGCCTGCAATCCACGCTGGCCAGCGGCAAGGACGGCCTGCTGGTTCGTTTCGGGCTGGGCCAGGCCCTGGTCGAGCACGAGCGCTTCGAAGAGGCCGCCGAACACCTGCAGGCGGCCCTGGCATTCGATGAAAAGCATTCCGCTTCCTGGCTGTGGCTGGGCAAGGCACTGGAAGGTCAGGGCAAGCTGGCCCAGGCCGTGCGGGCCTGGGAGTCGGGCCTGAGCGTGGCGCAGGCGCAGGGCGATCAGCAGATCGTGCGCATGCTGGAGGTGTTCCTCAAACGCCACCAGGGCAAGATCCCGCGCCCGACGATCTATCACAATCCGGTCTGCGGCACGTCGCGCAAGGTACTGCAGATCCTGCGCGATTACGGTACCGATCCCATCGTGGTGGAATACCTGCGTGACACGCCTTCGCGCCATACCCTGGCCGGCCTGCTGGCACAGGCGGGGCTGACGCCTCGCGAAGCCATCCGCAGCAAGGAAGAACTGTATAAAGTGCTGGGACTGGATGCGCCCGAGATCACGGACGAACAGCTGCTGGATGCCATGGCCGAAAATGCCATCCTGATCAATCGCCCGTTTGTCTCGACCCAGGCCGGCACGAGGCTGTGCCGGCCTGCCGAAGTGGTGTTCGAAATTCTCTGATCGTCAGACAGCAGAGGCACTGGGTGGCATGGCCTCGCGTGCGGCCAGGAATTCACTCCAGGTTTCCTTGAGCAGCCAGGCCAGCATTTTCCGGCGCAAGACCAGCCACCTTTTCATGCAGGCACCCGCATCCTCAGCCTGCATGATTTTTGCCTGTGCCTCTTGCCATAACCAGTCCGGATCATAGCCTGCCCACTCAGGCGCTGTGGCGAAGTAGGCGCTCCACAACACGGGAGCCACCCACTCGAGCAGAGCTGTTTCGAGATAGGGCAAATCGACATCGCGAGTCGCCCGTACCAAATAGGCGTAATCCGTTTCGGTATCGAGAAAAATTTCCGACAGGATGATGACCAGTTCCCTGTCGGTGGGTCTGCCTGTCATCGTCGGGTCAGTCGTAGCGGCTGTTGCCCATGCTGTAGCGCCCGGCCCCCAGCAGGAAGATGGACAGGGCACCGAACAGGAACATGCCCTGCAGCTCCAGGGCCCAGCCTCCTGAGCGGTCAATAGACAGCAACTGACCCGTATGCGCCAGATAGAATGCCATCAGCATGTGCACGACCACGATCAGTGCCGCCGGGCGCGTGAACAGGCCGATGATCAGGAGCAGGGGGGCCACGACCTCGCCCACATAGGCACCATAGGCGAAAAATTCGGGCCAGCCGCGCGCGGCCAACATCCCCATGATGCCCTGCACGCCGTGCGTGAGCTTGTGCAGTCCGTGCAATAGCAACAGGCCGCCTACCGAGAGGCGCAGCACAAGTTTTCCGGCGTGATCGTACGACATAACGGGTTCCGTCCTTGTTTCATGAAGTGGCAGAATCTGGCGGCATTCCTGCGTCGGCAGGTACTGGCACCCGTATAGTAATACGATCAGGGCTGGATTGTCGGCAGGGTATCCGGGTAGTTTCGTGGGGTGTGCTGCGCCGGGCGGCTGCGGCCCTTAAGCAGGATGTTCCAGTAATAGAAGGGAAAATAGAATTTCTTGAGCCAGCCATAGCGGCGCCGTGGCACGCGAGGATCAAGCGACAGGGTAGGGGTGATCACGCCGCCGTAGGTGAACTCCGCCAGCAGCACGCGCTCGGCCGAGGTGGTCACCGGGCATCCCGCGTAGCCATCATAGGCCGCCGTCAAGGGCTTGCCATCGAGCCTGGCGAGAAGATTGGCTGCCACGACCGGGGCTTGCTCCTTGATGGCGGCTGCAGTCTTGCTGTTGGGTGTCGAAGTGGCATCGCCCAGGCCAAAGATGTCGGCATAGCGGGCATGTTGCAGGGTGTGCTTGTCGATATCGAGCCAGCCACCGCCATCGCCAAGGCCGCTTTCACGGATGAAAGCCGGCGCGCTCTGTGGTGGCACGACATGGAGCAGATCGAAATGGACGTCTTCCCGCTGGGTCTGGCCATCGACTGTGGTTTCGAAGGTGGCAATGCGCGCCGGGCCATCGACCGCCACCAGGTGACGGCCAAAATGCGGCTGCGCCTTGTAGTGGGCAATCACCTGTTCCAGCGCCCTGGCGTAGAAAGGTACGCCGAACAGGGCTCCTGTGCCGGTATAGAAATGCAGTTCGGCGGTTTGCTGCCTGCGACGCAGATGATCTGCTGCAAGATAGAGCGCCTTCTGTGGGGCTCCCGGGCATTTCACGGCAGTGGCAGGCTGGGTAAACAGGGCCGTGCCACCCTTGAAATTGCGCAGCAGTTCCCAGGTGTACGGAGCAAGATCATAGCGATAGTTGCTGGTCACGCCATTCTGTCCCAGCGTTTCGGACAAGCCTGCAATTTTGTCCCAATCCAGATGGATGCCGGCCGCAATGACCAGTGCCTGGTATCCGATCCGCCGGCCATCAGCCAGTATGGCCAGTTTGTTGTCGGCATCGATATGGGTGATGGCCTGAGCAACGTGCTCAATGCCGGATGGCAGCAGGGTACGCGTTGCGCGGCGAGTCTGCTCGGGCTTGAACAATCCGGCACCGACCAGCGTCCAGGCCGGTTGATAGTAATGCTGCTCGGCCGGATCGATGATGGCGACACCCAGATCGGGACGGGCGCGTTTCAGTTGTGCAGCTACGGCGATGCCGGCGGAGCCGGCACCGACGATGACAACGGCATGGCGGCTATCTGGGGTGGTGGAAAGCGAATGCTGCTCGGTTGTTTGGCTCATGATATTTTTTGACTATTGCAATGATTGTCAATTCTAATCCTGATGTTTTATAACCAAACAATCCAAAAATAATACGCTTATGCGAAATTATTTATATAAAACTGGATCGCTACAATGCTCATAAGCATGCATAAAACGCATGACGTGTAGTGCCAGCAGACGATATGCATTGACCGTAGCCGCTGCTGTGAAAAAGATAGATCCAATGAAAAATGACCCAGAACAGCCTGATACTTGAGGCGCCATATGGACAGATCACGCTTGTTGATGACCCATCGCACGTGTTTGGATCTGTCGATAACCTGCAGCACTACGACCAGGCTTTCTGGCTGGGTAGCGGAGAAATGTCCAGACGTCCATCCTTGATCCACGGCCTGTATTTCGACGATGGCCGATCCATTGTGCTGGTAGCGGATGGGGGTTGCAGCACAGTCCATCGTCATTCGGCCGTTGTCGTAAAAGACGTCGTGTATCTGTGCGTGGGCAATCGAGTGGCGGCCCTGGGCCTGAGACATGCCGATCTGTGTTGGGTGCGTGAGGTCGATACTGCAACGTGCTTTGGCGTGCATTGGGTTGCCGCACGACAGGCATTGATCACGCATGGCGAACTGACGATTGGCTGCCTGTCGCTGGCAGGCGATATCCGCTGGTACACGGGAGGCCGCGATATCTTTATGGGAGAAGTCCGATGCATGCCTGAGCATATCGAGGCAGTAGACTTCAACCAGGAGGTCTATCGGTTCGACTATCTCACCGGTCAAATATTCGCATAATGTATATTATGTCAAATTAATGACGAAACAAAACACGGAGGTGTACAAGCCGCCGCCTACATGCTTGAATAAGGTTCCCCTCCACAACCAAGGATGGATGTACCATGAGCCAATACCGCATTGCCGTCATCGTCGGCAGCCTGCGCAAGGACTCCTTCAACAAGAAGCTCGCCCATGCCGTGGCAAAGCTGGCACCGCCCGAGTTCACTTTCGAACAGGTCGAGATCGGCAACCTACCGCTCTACAACCAGGATGACGATGCCCAGACCTCTGATGTCGTGCTGCGCTTCAAGGAGAAGATCCAGGCTGCAGACGGTTTGCTGTTCGTCACGCCCGAGTACAACCGTTCGATTCCCGGCGTGCTGAAAAATGCGCTCGACCAGGGATCTCGTCCGTATGGCAAGAATGTCTGGGCCGGCAAGCCGGGCGGCGTGATCGGGATTTCCATTGGTGCCATTGGTACGGCGCTGGCGCAGCAGCACCTGCGCAACGTACTGGTGTTCCTGGATGTGCCCACGCTGGCACAGCCTGAAATCTTCCTGCAAGCCAAGGAAGGCTTCTTCGAAGCCGATGGCAGCATCGGTGCCGGCAGCAAGGATTTCGTACAGAACTGGGTCAATCGCTACGCCGACTGGGTGCGCAAGCACAAGGCCTGATCCACCAGCCATCATTTGAATGAAAAAAGCCGCCGGATTTTGGTTCCGGCGGCTTTTTTGTCGCCGGGCCGCCCCAAGACAAAAAGCGGCCCCTTGGGGGGCAGCGCCGGAGCGCAGCGACAAGCGTGGGGGTATTTTTTGATGGTTACTCTGCCCAAATGATGCGATCACGACGAGCCAGCAGCAGAAAGCAGGGCAGCGTGTGCTGCCCCACCCTCTTCTTCAGATGCCTCAGGCTTTCACTTCACCCTGTTCCAGCAGCGCATCGACCACGGACAGCGCCGTCATGTTGACGATGCGACGCACGGTGGCGCTGGTGGTCAGGATGTGCACCGGGCGTGCAGCGCCCAGCAGGATCGGTCCCATGGCCACGCCGTTGCTGCCGGTCATCTTGAGCAGGTTGTAGGCGATATTGCCCGCATCCAGATTCGGCATGATCAGCAGATTGGCACGGCCCTTGAGCGTACTGTCGGGATAGGCACGGTTACGAATCGTGTTCGACAATGCGGCATCGGCATGCATTTCGCCGTCAATTTCCAGCTCGGGCGCACGCTCCATCACCAGGCGGCGTGCCTCGGCCATTTTGAGCGACGACTCGGACTCCTGGCTGCCGAAGTTGGAGTGCGACAGCAGCGCGATCTTGGGCACCACACCAAAGCGGATCATTTCCTTGGCGGCCAGCACGGTCAGCTCGGCCAGTTGCTCGGCCGTCGGATTCTGGTTGACATGCGTGTCGCAGATGAACAAAGTCTGGTCGGGCAACATCAGCACGTTCATGGCACCGTAGGCTTCGATGCCTTCCTGGCGGCCGATCACGTCGTCGACATGGCGCAACTGGCGATCATACGAGCTGGTGGCACCGCACAGCATGGCATCGGCTTCGCCCTGGCGCAGCAGCATCGCACCGATCAGCGTATTGTTCTTGCGGATAATCGACTTGGCCAGATCGGGCGTGACCCCTTCCCTGCCCTTGATCTGATAGTAGCCGTTCCAGGTTTCGTAGAAGCGGCTGTCGCCTTCGGGGTCGACGATTTCGATGTTCTCGCCATGCTTGAGGCGCAGGCCGAACTTCTCGATGCGCATGTTGATCACCGAGGGGCGACCGATCAGAATCGGGAAGGCGATCTTTTCGTCGACCACGGTCTGCACGGCGCGCAGGATGCGCTCGTCTTCACCGTCGGCATAGACCACGCGCTTGCCGGAGTCACGGGCCTGGGCAAACAGCGGACGCATCAGCTGGCCGGAATGATAGACAAAGGACTGCAGCTTCTGGCGGTAGGCTTCCATGTCCTGGATCGGACGGGCCGCCACGCCGGACTCCTCGGCAGCCTTGGCGATGGCCGGCGCGATCTTGAAAATCAGGCGGGGATCGAAAGGCTTGGGAATGATGTATTCGGGGCCGAAGCTGAGGTCTTCGTCGGCGTAGGCCTGGGCGACCTGGTCGTTCTGTTCGGCCTGAGCCAGATCGGCGATGGCACGCACGCAGGCCATCTTCATTTCTTCAGTGATGCGAGTGGCACCGCAATCCAGTGCACCGCGGAAGATGAAGGGGAAGCACAGGACGTTGTTGACCTGGTTCGGGTAATCCGAACGGCCGGTGGCGATGATGCAGTCCGGACGCGCCGCCTTGGCGATTTCGGGACGAATCTCGGGTTCGGGGTTGGCCAGCGCCAGAATCAGCGGACGATCGGCCATGCTCTTGACCATGTCGGCGTTGAGCACGCCGGGGGCCGAGCAACCCAGGAACACATCTGCACCGACCATGACGTCGGCCAGCGTACGGGCTTCGGTCTGTTGTGCATAGCGACGCTTGTTGGCTTCCATGTTTTCGTCGCGACCTTCCCAGATCACGCCGCGCGAGTCGACCACGTAGACGTTTTCGCGCTTGATGCCGAGGTTGACCAGCAGGTCCAGGCAGGCGATGGCGGCTGCGCCGGCACCCGAGCAGACCAGTTTGACCTGATCCATGGCCTTGCCCACGACCTTGAGACCATTGAGGATGGCAGCCGACGAAATAATGGCGGTACCATGCTGGTCATCGTGGAAGACGGGAATCTTCATGCGCTCGCGCAGCTTCTTTTCGATGTAGAAGCACTCGGGTGCCTTGATATCCTCGAGATTGACGCCGCCCAGGGTGGGCTCCAGCGCCGCGATGATGTCGACCAGCTTGTCGGGATCGTTTTCTGCCAGTTCGATGTCGAACACATCGATGCCGGCGAATTTCTTGAACAGGCAGCCCTTGCCTTCCATCACAGGCTTGGAAGCCAGTGGGCCGATATTGCCCAGACCCAGCACGGCCGTACCGTTGGAGATGACGCCGACCAGATTGCCGCGCGACGTAAAGCGGGCAGCAGCTTCGTTGCCGTCCTTGAAGATGGCCATGCAGGCCTCGGCCACGCCCGGCGAATAGGCCAGCGACAGGTCATCCTGGTTGGCCAGCGGCTTGGTGGGGGTGACGGAAATCTTGCCCGGACGGGGAAACTCGTGGTAGTCGAGAGCCAGCTTTGTCAAAGTATCGTCTGTCGGCATTATGGTCTTGAATCTGAGAAATAAAAAAAATGCCTGTCGTGCCCGACAGGCATCCTCGCGGTCATTTCAGCACCGCACACCGTATTTCACCAGAAAATCAGGGGATTTGGTTGTGCAGTGCGCAAAGGTCAGGAATCTATCTCGGCATTAAGCGTGGAAAACTGTCGCGGACTGCTCTGCAATTGGTAAAGAGACTCCGCCGAAACCGGCTTGGACGGTGCCAGCGTGAGACTCAGCGTGTCACTGCGCCCGGAGGCAAACCGGACCAGGGCACGGCAGGCCTGTTTGGGATCGTCCAATTGACTGATATAGCGATCCTGCAGGCACTGCGCTTCCCAGGCTTCGGCTTGTGTCTTGAAGATATCGTCACGCTGCGAGGCCGGCTTACCGTTGCCGGGTTCGACTGGAATCTGATAGCGCTTGTAGAGGGCAATCGCCCGCTCGACCATGCCGCGATCCCGGATCTTGACTTCCAGGTGCTCCAGGCTGATGCGCGAAAGCGCCGCCAGTGCACCGAAGATGCCCAGCCCCCCCATTGCATTGCTGCCGGAAAGCTGGGACTCCAGGTCGCGCAGGATGCCGATCCGGCCGATCCGCATCGCGTAGTCGCCAGACAGTGCCTTGTCCTGCATGAATGACAGCGCCACATCGGCGCGGTCATCATCGTAGTCCGCGTCCACCTTGATACTGAAATCCAGCGGAGGCAACTCGGGTTCACCCGTCGCCTGGCCGATACTGTTGCCGAACAGGATCGCCGGACTGTGACCGGACGGATCGCTCAGCCCGGTCACTTCGATCCGGGCACGCTGGCGATCACGCTCGTCGATCACGTCACTGACCACGATACGTTGGGCCTGCAATTGATTGCGCCCAATATCGGCCGACACATCCTTGAGAGTAACGGTACCGAAAGGCGTCGCCGCCAGACTGCCCCAGTGGACCTGGTCCTGCAGGTCATATTCGACCAGTATCTGGCGCAGTTTTTTTTCAGCCTGGGAACCGGCGTAGGCCGACAGGCCGAACCAGAGCGCGGCACCGGCCAGTACGACACCGCCAGGGATCATCCATTTGAGAGCGTTTTTTTCCATGATTCCTGTCACCAGAGACTTTTCGGCGCGTTTTCGACCAGTTGGCGGGCGGCCTCAGGCGTCCAGTCCGGTTGTCCGAACTGAATGCGGGCAATGGCAAGTGGATTGACCAGATCGGCGCAACCCGCTTCCTTGCATGGCATGGCCAGGCCTTCCGCGACAGTGACAATCGTCATGGGCAGGCCATCATCATCACGGCGTGCCGTATCCAGGCGCTGCGTGCCACTGACCCAATACCAGCCCTCCTCCAGCGCCTCGAGACCACTCAGGCGCATCGGGTACGGCCAGTCGACGACGGCATCCTTGCCATCGCTGTCATCAACCCGCACGATGCGCACCAGCGGCTGCTCACCGCCCTGCAAGAGCCTGCTGTAGGAGCCGGCAGCATCGGGGCGGTAGGAAATGTCGCGTTCAACGTGTTTGCGCAAGGCGGCCGGTCCTTCACTGGACAGAGATTCGAGTGCATCATACTGGGCCAGCCGTTCGCGTTCGAGGCTGGCCTGCCGATACTGCTCGACACGCAGCTCCTGTGCCCGCTGCTGCTCTTCGCGACGTTGCTCTTCGGCCTGGCGGGCTTCGCGCCGAAACAACAGGTTGTTGGCCTGGCGCAGGTCATATTGCCAGGCTCCCTGCCCCTGTCCTGTGCGCCAATTGTGGCGACGCGAGGCACTGAGCTGGTAGAGCTGGTGTTCCTGGGCTCCGTAGTCCGAACCGACGAACAGGCCTGACTCGGGTTGGTCCGTGAACATGACGCTAGCCTGGTAGGCATCGGGCATGGCCTGTGCCTGCAACATGCCGAGCGCCTTGTCCATGGCCAGACGAATTTGATCGGCCTGGCGAAATACCGCCGTATTGCCGGTCAGGACATCGATCCGGGGATCAACCTGCCAGATACCGATCTGACGTTCGTAGCCCAATTGCGTACGCAGGAAATAATGGCTATCTGTAGCCCGATCACTGCCCAGGCCAAACCACAGACGCTGTTTCTCAGCATCCACGGCCGCGATGTCGGCGACAGACAGGCGTTCAACCGAACGGCTGAAAGGGATGCCGTGAGAGAACCAGATATCACCTGTGCGGGCGATCAGGGCACCATCGGTACGCTCAATGCGCAGACGGCCCTTGCCTTGCGCAAAGCCATCTGCGCCGCAGGTCAGTCCTTCCGACTGCAATGTCATGTAGGCCGCCTGGTCGCCCAGGTTGAAGCGCGAGACGATCTTGCAACCGTTCTGGTCCTGCATGGTATCCAGGGTGGCATGCAAGGCCTGTTGCTGCGCGCCGGTAGGAGGCTGCCAGCCGCCGACGGCAAACGCGGCCAGGCCTGAGGGCTGGGATGATGAGGTGCTGGCGACCACTTCCGCAGGCGGTGTTTCTGTTACGGGTGGTTCGACAGCGACCTCGGTGACCGGTTGGGCTGCAACTGGAGCGGGTTCGGGCGTAGTGGCGGGCGCAGGCGATGCATCAGCGGCTGGTGCTGCAGTAATGGATTCGGCTGCAGTAACGGGCGCTTGATCCTGGACGGTTCCAGTGGTCGACACGGCATCACTCGAGCCCGCTTCGCTGCCGGATTCAGATGTTGTGACGGCAACTGATCCATCGGATTGAGTGTTTGCCGGTTCTGAGGATGCTACCGCCTGTTGCTGAGGTGCAGGTGCTGCTGCGACCAGTTGCCAGCCACTGCTGGCCAGACTGTGGCCGTTGGCGATCAGCTTGCCGGCAGGATCGAGACTGCGCCAGTCGGCGCGTTGCGCCTGGGGACATTGCTGGGCCAGCAGGGCCCCCAGTTTGGGCATCAGGCGTGCCAGATTTTCCTGCCCTGAATGTGCACCATGCATGGCACGCAATTTGAGCTGGGGCATGCACCAGGTATCCTGCCCTGCCCCCTCGACGAACAGTTCGATATCTTCAGCCTTGGAATAGGCCAGTCGGTAGTCCTGCTGCTGTTGAGCGTGCGCGAGTGCCGGCAGCAGCAGGCCGAGACCGGCCGCCAGTGCACCGACATATGACTTGATATGTGCGGACATGTCTTATCCCAGTTGCCAGGCGCCATCTGCTGACTGGCAGGCATCAATGGTCTTGCTTTCGGTGCCTTGCGAAGTCTGCAGTTCGTAATTCATGGTGCGGCAGGTCGTCTGCAGCGCCACCTGTTCCGTGACCGCCTTGCCGGGGTCCAGCGCATCAAGGTCAAATCCTTGTCCGTTGGCCTGCGCCACGCTGATACTGTCGAGGTCGGTGGCCTGGTCGGCAGCAGCCTGTGTGACCGGCGCGACCAGCGGTGCATGAACATAGCCGACCAGCACGCCCTGGCGTCCGACGGCAATCCAGTCGTTGCCCGTGCGTCCCAATGCCGTGAAGGTCTGCCCTTCTCGAAAGCCCCCAACCTTGTCGGCGGTGGCGGCTGGTGCTGCGCGCAGATTGGCCGACTTGACGGCGCGATAAGGCTGGTTGAGTACACTCAGCCCATCGACGCGAGCAATCACCGGCGCACGGCGGACATTGCCCTGTTGCGTCGACGTTTTGCTTGAAACGGGTGTAATGACAGCTGCAGCCCCACTGTGATCCGATTTCCAGTCAACGCTCTGGCCCGTGGCCAGTGCATGCTGTGTACTGGCGGCCAGCGCCTGCTGGTCTTTCTCATCAAGGTTGGAACCAATCCAGTTGCCCAGTGCGCTGCCGGCCAGTGCACCGGCAATGATGGCAATGGTGCGCCCCGTGCCACCGCCTATCTGACTACCGAGCAGTGCCCCGCCGACGGCACCGATCACTGTGCCCCAGGTTTCCTTGCTGCCCCAGCCGGATGAGCCGTCGGTGGTGGCACAACCGCTGGCACCGACTGCGCAGAGAGTGGCAACGGCAATCCATTTGCGGGGCATGGCTTTCATTGTGTCCTCGGATAGTGTCGAAAATGCGGCTCATTATAGCCAAGCCGCCTTGTTTTCGACATTGAAGGAGACAATCATGCCCGGCGCACACCCGCGTCATGGCGGGATATGTGCCTAGCCGCCCAGATAGGCCTTGCGGATATCGCTGTTGGCCAGCAGATTCGCACCGGTATCGGCCATCACCACCTTGCCGTTTTCCAGCACATAGCCGCGATCGGCCACCTGCAGGGCCTTGTTGGCATTCTGCTCGACCAGAAACACCGTGATACCTTCGTCACGCACGGTACGAATGATGTCGAAGATCTGGGCGATGATCAGTGGTGCCAGTCCCAGCGTGGGTTCGTCAAGCAGCAACAGCCGCGGCTTGGTCATCAGGGCCCGGCCGATGGCCAGCATCTGCTGCTCACCACCCGACATCGTACCGGCTCGCTGATTGGCACGCTCCTTGAGGCGCGGAAACAGCGAATAGACATGGTCGATACCGCGCTCGATTTCCTCGCGATTGGCAAAAAAACCACCCATCTTGAGATTTTCGGCAACCGTCAGGTCCGGGAATACGCGCCGCCCCTCGGGCGAGATGGCGATGCCGCTGCGCATGATGTGGTGCGTCTGCTTGTTGGTGATGTCTTCGCCTTCGAACAGGATGCGACCCTGCTTGGCGCGCGGAGAGCCGCACACCGTCATCAGCAGCGTGGTCTTGCCGGCACCGTTGGCTCCGATCAGGGTCACGATCTCGCCCTGGTTGACCTCGACAGAAACGTCGTCGAGCGCCTGGATGGCACCATAGTAGGTGTGTACGCCTTCTAGCTTGAGCACTTATTCTTCCCCCAGATATGCCTTGATCACGCGCTCGTCATTGCGCACTTCCTCGGGCAGACCGAGCGCGATGGGCTTGCCATGCTCCATGACCAGAATACGGTCGGAGACGCCCATGACCAGGCTCATATCGTGCTCGATCAGCAGCACCGATACATCGTATTCACGCCGCAACTGGTCAATGAGTTGCTGCAGATCGCGTTTTTCCTGGGGATTGAGGCCGGCTGCCGGCTCATCCAGCATCAGCAAGCGGGGCTGGGTGATCATGCAGCGGGCAATTTCCAGTCTGCGCTGGTGTCCATAGGCCAGGTTGCCCGCCTCACGGTTGGCGTACTCGCGCAATCCCATGAAATCGAGCCATACGGCAGCCCGCTCTACCGCTTCCTCTTCGGAACGGCGGTAGGATTTGAGATTGAGCAGTCCCGGCAAGATACCCGTCTTGACCTTGGCGTGCTGCGCCACCATCAGGTTCTCGAGCACAGTCAGGTTCTTGAACAGTCGCACGTTCTGGAAGGTACGCACCAGGCCGTGACGCGCCACCTTGTGGCTGGGCTGGCCCTGGATGGCCGTGCCATCCAGTTCGATCAGACCCGAAGTGGGTTTGTAGAAACCGCCGATGCAGTTGAAGACCGTGGTCTTGCCGGCCCCGTTCGGGCCGATGATGGCAAACACTTCTTCCTTGCGAACGGCAAACTCGACGTTATCAACGGCCAGCAGGCCGCCGAACCGCATGCTCAGCGAAGAGATTTTCAGCAGATCGCTGTTCATTTTTTCAACTCCATGTGCGGACGCTTCATGGGCAGCAACCCCTCTGGACGCCAGACCATCATCAGAACCATGACCAGGCCGAACAGCAGCATCCGGTATTCGGCGAACTCGCGTGCAAACTCTGGCAGCACCGTCAGGACGATGGCAGCCAGGATCACACCCAGTTGCGAACCCATGCCACCCAACACCACCACAGCCAGGATCAGCGCCGACTCGATGAAGGTAAATGACTCCGGATTGACCAGCCCCTGGCGCGCCGCGAAGAAGGCACCGCCAAAACCGGCGAACATGGCCCCCAGCGTAAAGGCCGACAGCTTGATGCGGGTCGGATTCAGGCCCAGTGAGCGGCTGGCAATCTCATCCTCGCGCAGCGCTTCCCAGGCACGGCCGATCGGCATGCGAATCAGGCGGTTGGAAACGTACAGTGTGATGGCTGCCAGTGCCAACGCCATCAGATACAGGTAGATCACCATATCCTGGTTCTGGAAGCTCCAGCCCATGACCTGATGGAAGGTTTCCTGCCCTTCCACGCTGGAGCGGCGCGCCATTTCCATGCCGAACACGGTCGGCTTGGGAATGCCGGAAATACCGTCCGGTCCGCCTGTGAACTGATACAGGTTGATCAGCAGCAGGCGAATGATCTCACCGAAGCCGAGGGTCACGATGGCCAGGTAGTCGCCTCGCAGCCGCAATACCGGAAACCCCAGCAGGAAGCCGAACAGTGCGGCCATGCCACCTGCCAGCGGCAATGCCTGCCAAAAGCCCCAGTCGGCCCAGTGATAGAGCAAGGCATAGGTATAGGCGCCTACCGCATAGAACCCGACAAAGCCCAGGTCGAGCAGTCCGGCAAAACCCACCACGATATTCAGCCCCAGGCCCAGCATGATGTAGATCAGGACCAGAGTGGCGATGTCGACCTGGCTACGGCCACTGAAGAATGGCCAGGCAATCGCGGCTGCCATGATCAGCAACACGACCCATTTGTTGCCGCGGGCCGGCAATGCCGGTACGGCACGCGGCTTGACGCCCTTGAAAAAGCGCGCCAGCCAGGGCTTGAAGAGTTGCAGCACGAACACGATGGCCGCACCGATGAAGACCATGCTCCAGTCACTTTCGAGCACGGTGCGCGGTCCCTGGCGGGTCAGGTTCAGGCCGTAGATTGGCGTGATGATGATAGCCGCCACCAGTGCGGCAAGGAATGCGTTTCGGAAGACGTAGGCCATCAGACTTTTTCCACCTCAGGCTTGCCCAACAATCCGGTCGGACGGAATAACAGGATCAGGACCAGCAGCGAGAACGCCACGATATCCTTGTATTGCGAGGAGATATAGGCAGCCGCGAAGGTTTCCGCCAGCCCCAGCAGCACGCCGCCCAGCATGGCACCTGGAATGCTGCCGATACCGCCCAGCACCGCTGCCGTGAAGGCCTTGATGCCGGCAATGAAGCCGATGAAGGGATTGAGCTTGCCGATGGTCAGCGCGATCAGCACACCGCCGACAGCCGCCAGCATGGCCCCCAGCACGAAGGTGAAGGAAATCACCTTGTTGGTGTCGATCCCCAGCAGGTTGGCCATGTGCATGTCCTGCGAGCAGGCCCGCGAGGCCCGCCCCATGCGCGAAAACTTGATGAACAGGCTCAGCGCGATCATCAGGGCCACCGTGACCAGGATAATCATGATGCGCGAATACGGAACGGTCACCTCGAAATCGCCACCCATCGAAAAACGCATGGCCCCCGTGATGACAGCGGGGACGGCCACGTCACGTGCCCCCTGCCCCAGCGCCACCCAGTTCTGCAGGAAGATCGACATACCGATGGCCGAAATCAGCGCAACCAGGCGTGGACCGCCTCGCACCGGCCGGTAGGCAACCCGTTCGACTGCAAAACCGTAGATACCTGTGACTGCCATCGCAACCAGCAGCATGACGGCCACCAGGACGGGGATCGGCAATGAACCCTGCGTGCCCAGCGCGGTCAGGGTGACGAGGCCGACGTAGGCACCGATCATGTAGATTTCGCCGTGGGCGAAGTTGATCATGCCGATGATGCCGTACACCATCGTGTAGCCGATCGCGATCAGTGCATAGATCGCGCCCAGCGACAGTCCGTTGAACAGCTGCTGGGTAAATTGGGGAATGAAATCAGACATGTATTAGAAGCTCCAGACAGCGAAGATCCCCACTCGAGAGATAAAATCCGGCGGACGGACCGGTCAAGTCCATCCGCCGAAAAGGGACAATTTTACAGTTGTGTCTTGTTGCCGTCTTTGTCCCACTCGAAGACTGCGAATTCGAAGTCCTTCAAGTCACCCTTGCTGTCGTACTCTACCTTGCCGATTACCGTGTCGAATGCATTGGCATGCATATAGTCGGCAACCTTCTCGGGGTTCTCGCCCACCGCCTCGATGCCGGCAGCGATGATCTGCACGGCCGCGTAGGCCGGCATCTGGAAGGCACCGTCCGGATCGCGCTTGGCATCCTGGAAGGCCTTGACCGCAGCGGCGTTTTCAGGACGCTTGGTGAAATCAGCCGGCAGCGTGACCAGCAGGCCTTCGATGGCAGGGCCGGCGATGGCCACCAGATCCTGGTTGGCCACACCCTCGGGGCCCATGAACTGCACGTTCAGGCCTTGTTCGCGTGCCTGACGCAGCAACAGACCGAGTTCAGCGTGATAGCCACCAAAGTAGATCAGATCGGGATTGAGTGCCTTGAGCTTGGTGATGACGGCGGAATAGTCACTGTCACCCACGTTGATGCCCTCGTAGAGCGCCACATTGACATCATGCTTCTGCAGGGCATCGCGCACCTGCATTGCCACACCCGAACCATAGGTCTGCTTGTCGTGCAGGATAGCGACCTTGCCCGGCTTGAGCGTATCGGCGATGTACTTGGCAGCGAACGGGCCCTGCTGGTCATCACGCCCGATCGTACGGAAGAAATAATGCGGCTTGATCGTGTCGGTCACGGCCGGCGAGGTCGCACCCGGCGTGATGGCAACGATACCTTCTGACTCGTAGACGTTGACGGCCGGAACCGTCGTGCCGGAGCAGGCATGCGCCACGGCGAACTTGGCACCCGAGTTGACCACGCGGTTGGCAGCCGGCACGGCTTGCTTGGGCTCGCAACCGTCGTCGATCAGGATGGCTTCGAGCTGCTTGCCCTGAACACCGCCGGCGGCGTTGATGACGTCGATGGCGGTCAGCGCACCCGCCTGAATCTGGTCGCCGTACTGAGTGGACGGACCTGTCATCGGCTGCGGGATGCCGATCTTGATGGTGTCGGCATGTGCGGCACCGGCCAGCGTCAGTGCGCCCAGTGCCAGCGAATAGGACAGCGTGCGGAATTTGAACAGCATAAGGCCTCTCCAGAGAATGTCAGTCTTTCCGGCAAAACCGGAAAAGAAATGTCGATTCAGCCAGGCTGGTGTGTAGTGCCTAGCGTCACGACGCGTAACAACATCTGACATCATTCTGAAAGCAGCCGCCTGTCCCGTCACTTCGGACATTCCCCTATATTGCAGTGCAATGCAAATATGCAGTGGGGCCTGCAGAGGCTGGAAAGTTATGCTTCCGACCTCGACAGGCCCCAGACTGAAAAGGGCTACGTTTCAGGCCAGTTCGCGGCTCATCTGGCGAGCCCGTTCTGCCGCAGCCGCCATGGCGCGGCGCACCATGACCTCAAAACCATCAGCCTCGAACGAACCCAATGCCGCTGCCGTCGTGCCGCCCTTGGATGTGACCTTTTCACGCAATGTGTGTAGCGGATCCTCCGACTGGCTGGCCAGCGTGCAGGCCCCCTGAACGGTGGCCAGAGCCAGCTCACGCGCCTGGACGGCATCCAGCCCCAGATCAATCCCGCCCTGGATCAAGGACTCCAGGAACAGGAATACATAGGCAGGGCCGCTGCCCGACAAGCCTGTCACGGCGTCGAGTGCTTCGTCGTCCCGGACCCAGACTGCCTTGCCAACCGCCTCGAACAATTGCCCCACCCAGGCACGATCGGCATCCGTCACGCCAGACAGTGCCGCCAGGCCTGTGGCCCCGGCACCGACCAGCGAAGGCGTATTGGGCATGCTGCGAACCAGCCGTGTCCAGGGCTGTGCCGTCGTCCCCAGCCAACTGGCCAGTGTATCTGCGCGCAGGCCGGCCGCAATGCTAACGACCAGCGTGTCGTCTTGCAGGAACGGACGTGCCGCCTCGATGGCAACCCGCATGTTCTGTGGCTTGACCGCAAAGAACCAGACCTTGCAGTTGCTCAGCGCAGCGTCGCAGGTGGCGGCAGTAGCGGCACCGAAACCTTGCCAGGTTTCGCGCGTCGCATCGCCCGGATCGATGATGTGCAGGCTGGCAGGCTGGCACAAACCGGATTGGACAAAACCGCGAGCCAAGGCCGTCGCCATGTTGCCCCCGCCGATGAAAGCTATGCGAGGGGACGTCTGTGTGAGAGAAGCGGTCATGGACAAAATCGCTCAGAAGGAAGTTTCGGCCAGGATGCCCAGGAAAATGACGCAACCGAACCAGGTATTGTTGAGAAAGGCACGAAAGCAGGCACTGCGTTCGCGATGCCGAATCCAGTAAAGATGGCGCACGGCAAGTCCGGCTGCTACCAGCAGGCCACAGCCATAGGCCAGGCCATAGCCCAGCATGCCCCCGCAGATCGCCAGCAGACCCAGCGTGATGGCATAGCACAGGCCGATCATGACAAGATCGTAGCGGCCAAAAGTAATGGCCGAGGTCTTGAGACCCAGTTTGAGATCGTCCTGGATATCGACCAGCGCATATTCGGTATCGTAGGCCACCGACCAGGCCACATTGGCCAGCAACATCAGCCAGGCAACGGCGGGTACCTCGTATTGCACAGCGGCGAATCCCATCGGAATGCCAAAGCCAAAGGCAATACCGAGGTAGGCCTGGGGAATGGCGAAAAAACGCTTCATCAGCGGATAGGTCACGGCCAGGAAGGCGGCTGCCAGCGACAGCAGCCAGACCAGGCCGTTGAGCGGCAGGATCAGCAGCAGCGAAGCAAGTGCCAGCGCCGCAGCCACCCAAAGCGCCTCGACGGGACGGATCTGACCTGTCGTCAGTACCCGGTTCTGGGTACGATCGACATGCAGGTCGAAGTCGCGGTCGAAATAATCATTCATGGCGCAGCCGGCCGAACGCATCAGCGCTGTGCCCAGACTGAAGATAATGATCAGGTGCCATTGCGGCCAACCGCCTGACGCGGCCCACAGCGCCCACAGCGTCGGCCAGAGCAGCAACAGAATGCCAATGGGCTTGTCCAGGCGCACCAGCCTGATATAGAGCGGCAGGCGGGCCTGTAGAAAGGCAGCAGAACTCATGGTGGGATATGGCAAGGCTGAGACGGACAAGGCCACACTGTAACGTATCCATTTCCGTCCTGGCAAAACAGCATACCGCTGCGTCATTGTCCCCTATCGAACGACTGTCATATATCATTCATACAATCATCGCCTGCCGTCCGCGATCCGGCGCGGCATTCGAGACGACCTCGCAAAAAAAGGAGACTGATCCCATGTCCATTCGTACATCCCTGCTGACCACCACCCTCGCCGCTTCGCTGGGGCTGGCGGTAGCCGGCGCGGCCCAGGCCGCCACCGAAGTCGAATTCTGGCACTCCATGACAGGCGCGCTCAATACGCGTCTGAATGAATTGACCGACGAATTCAACGCTTCGCAATCCGAATACAAGGTCAACCCGACCTACAAGGGGGCCTACGGCGAAGCACTCAACGCCGGCATTGCCGCCTTCCGAGCCGGCAATGCACCGCATATCCTGCAGGTCTTCGAAGTCGGCACGGCGACCATGATGCATGCCCGTGGCGCAGTCAAGCCGGTCAGCGAACTGATGGTAGAGGCAGGACAGGACTTCGATACGTCCCGGTACATTCCTGCCGTTGCCGGCTACTACACGGCCCCCGATGGCCGCATGATGTCATTCCCGTTCAACAGCTCGACGCCGGTTTTCTACTACAACAAGGATGCCTTCAAGCGTGCCGGGCTGGATCCCGAGCAACCGCCCAAGACCTGGGCGCAGGTCGAGGATGCGGCTCGCAAGATCGTCGAGTCGGGCGCAGCCCCCTGCGGTTTTACGACCAGTTGGCCTTCCTGGGTTCAGGCAGAAACATTTTCGGCCTGGCACAATACCGAGTTCGCGACCCGCAACAATGGCTTCGACGGTCTGGATGCGCGTCTGGCCATCGATTCGGACCTGCATGTGCGACATATCGACAATCTGGCCCGCCTGAGCAAGGAAGGCCTGTTCGGTTACGGCGGCCGCGGCAACCTGGGTGATTCAGTGTTTTACAGTGGCCAGTGTGCCATGAGCACGGCATCGAGTTCGGCGCAGGCCAACATCGGTGCCAACGCCCAGTTCGACGTCGGCATTTCCACACTGCCCTACTACGACGATGTGGCGGGTGCCCCGCAGAATACGATCATCGGTGGTGCCTCGCTCTGGGTATTCAACGGCAAGCCTGACGATGAATACAAGGCCGTTGCTGCCTTCCTCGAGTTCCTCTCGGGTACCGACGTACAGGCGCGCTGGCACCAGCAGACAGGCTACCTGCCCATCACGACAGCCGCCTACGAGCAGACCAAGACGTCGGGCTTCTACGACAGCCATCCGGGGGCCGACGTATCGGTCGAGCAGATGATCGTCAAGACCACCGACAAATCGCGTGGTGTACGCCTGGGCAACCTGCCGCAGATCCGTGACATCATCGAGGAAGAGTTCGAACTGATCTGGGCCGGCAAGCAGGACGCCCGCCAGGGGCTGACCCGCGCTGTCGAACGCGGCAACGAAGTGCTGAGCCGTTTCGAGCGCAGCGCCGGGCGCTGATGATGCACCGGGTGCCGTTTCCAGAAACGCACCCGGCCTGTTACTTCCATCCACAACCTGACCGGGGTCTGCCGCACCTCGGTTGGCTAACGATGGTATCCTTGCGCCCGAACCATTCTCATTGTCTCTGTCTGCATGGAAAAACGCGTCTATTTCCGTTCGCGCACCCTGCCCTACTTGCTGTTGGCACCCCAGGTCGCCGTCACGCTGGTGTTCTTTTTCTGGCCGGCTGCGCAGGCCCTGTGGCAATCCATGCTGGAGCAAGACGTCTTCGGCATGGGGGCCGAATTTGTATGGTTCGATAATTTCAAGGTCTTGCTGGACAGCCAGGAATACCGGCAGTCCTTCCATGTCACTGCCATTTTCTCGGTATTGGTAGCCTTTTTCGGACTGGCAATTTCACTGTTGCTCGCAGTATTCGCCAATCGTGTCATCCGTGCCGCCTCCACCTACAAGACCCTGCTGATCTGGCCCTATGCCGTGGCACCTGCCGTGGCCGCTGTCCTTTGGGTATTCATGTTTTCGCCGGGCATGGGCATCCTGGCCGTCGGCCTGCAGCGCCTGGGCATAGGCTGGAATCCCTTGCTCAATGGGCAGGACGCGCTGACGCTCGTCATTATTGCCGCTGTCTGGAAGCAGGTTTCCTATAACTTCCTGTTCTTTCTGGCGGGCCTGCAGGCCATTCCGCGCTCGCTGATCGAAGCGGCCGCCATCGATGGCGCATCGCCCTCGCGCCGTTTCTGGAATATCGTGTTCCCGCTGCTGTCCCCCACCACTTTCTTCCTGCTGGTCATCAACGTCATCTATGCGTTCTTCGACACGTTCGCCATCATCGATGCGGCCACCCAGGGAGGGCCGGGGCGTGATACCTCGATTCTTGTCTACAAGGTCTATCGCGACGGATTCCTGGGCCTGGATCTCGGCTCATCGGCTGCACAGTCGGTGATTCTGATGGGTATCGTGATCGCTCTGACCGTCGTGCAGTTCCGCTATATCGATCGCAAGGTGAACTACTGATGATGGTAGAACGTCGCCCCTGGCTAGATCGCCTGTCCCACCTTATCCTGATTCTCGGCGTGGTGGTCGTGGCCTTCCCGCTGTATGTCGCCTTCGTGGCCTCGACCCAATCGCTGGAACAGGTGCGCCAAGTGCCGCTGTCGCTCTGGCCCGGCACGCACATGGTCGAAAACTACCTGCAGGCACTCTCCGGTGGCTCCACGGTCGGCTCGTCAGCGCCAGTAGGCCGCATGATGTGGGTCAGCCTGGTCATGGCCATGGTCATTGCCGTCGGCAAGATCGCCATCTCCCTGCTGTCGGCCTTTGCCATCGTCTATTTCCGCTTTCCAGGCCGGCATTTCTTTTTCTGGATGATCTTCGTCACCCTGATGCTGCCGGTAGAGGTCCGCATCGCACCGACCTACCAGGTGGTGGCCGACCTGGGCATGCTCAACAGTTATGCCGGGCTGACTATCCCGCTGATCGCATCGGCCACGGCCACCTTCCTGTTCCGGCAATTTTTCCTGACCGTGCCCGACGAACTGGTGGAGGCTGCCCGAATGGATGGGGCCGGCCCCATGCGTTTTTTCAGGGACATCCTGCTACCGCTGTCACGCACCAGCATTGCCGCCCTGTTCGTGATCCAGTTCATCTACGGCTGGAACCAGTATCTATGGCCGCTGATCACCACGACCAGCGAAGACATGTATCCGGTGGTCATCGGCATCAAACGGATGATTGCAGGCGGCGACGCCGCCACCGAATGGAACCTGGTCATGGCCACGGCCATCCTGGCCATGCTGCCCCCCGCGCTGGTCGTGCTGCTGATGCAGCGCTGGTTCGTCAAGGGCTTGATCGATACGGAAAAATAAGAGGCAAAGGCATCAATGGCTCATCTTTCTTTCAGGCAGGTGCGCAAGGAATATCCTGGCGCGACCATCATCGAAGGGCTGGATCTGGAGGTCGAGGATGGTGAATTCATCGTCATCGTCGGCCCTTCTGGATGCGGCAAGTCCACCCTGCTGCGCATGATGGCCGGGCTGGAAACCGTCAGTGCGGGCAAGATCGCCATCGACGGCAAAGTCGTCAACGAACTGGAGCCGGCCGAGCGCGATATCGCCATGGTCTTCCAGAACTACGCACTCTACCCGCACATGACGGTGTACGAGAACATGGCCTATGGCCTCAAGATCCGGGGCCACGACAAGAAAGACATCCAGGCCCGCGTCGAAGAGGCTGCCCGCATTCTCGAACTCGAGAAGCTGCTGCAGCGCAAGCCCCGCCAGCTCTCGGGTGGCCAACGCCAGCGCGTCGCCATGGGGCGCGCCATCGTGCGTCACCCCAAGGCTTTCCTGTTCGATGAACCCCTGTCCAATCTCGATGCCAAGTTGCGCGTACAGATGCGCCTGGAAATCCAGAAGCTGCATCGCCGCCTCAAGACAACCAGCCTGTACGTCACGCACGACCAGGTCGAAGCCATGACATTGGCGCATCGCATGGTGATCATGAATCAGGGCGCGGTCGAACAGATCGGTACACCTCGTGAAGTGTATGACCACCCCGCATCCACCTTCGTCGCCTCGTTCATCGGTTCACCGCCAATGAACCTGATCAAGGTCCATATCGACAGCCACCACGATATTGCCCTGCCCGGCGGCAACTGGATGTCGGCACGCCAGATTCAGGTCCCCTATGCGGCGATCCGCCAGGATTGCATCCTGGGTGTCCGCCCGGAAGACCTGCGCATCAGCAATATGCTGCCAGTGGACAGTCCCAGCCATCCAGAGGAAGGCATGTGGATCTGCGTTGAAATGGTCGAATCCCTGGGTGCCGAATGCCTGATCCATGGCCGGCTCGGACAGACTGCCGTAGTCTTGCGCCGGCCCGATGATCTGGTCGATGGTGAGCCGATCGAAATCGGAGCCTGGCTGCGACTCAAGCTCGATGCGGAGCGGCCGCTGCACTGGTTCAACCAGCAGACCGGCAAGCGCCTGCCTGACAATACAGAACAAGAAGGCGAGGATGAAGAGGCGGCAGACGGGCCGGATGACAATCTTACCGACAGTGAGAATACCGACAGGTACAGTAACGCAAGCAACCGCACCAGCACAATTCAGACGCCTGCCGCAGGTAACTGACCAGCTAGATGCATCAGGCGGCGACCGTTAGCCTGCCCAACGCAAACCGCAGTAGGTCTCTGACATGAAAAGGGCTGGCATATTGCCAGCCCTTTTTCCTGCCTGATAGAACGGCAGCGCTTCGCTGTCTGGCCAGACCCAAAGGGTCCCTGGCCATTTTTTGCGCTTGCTTATTCGAAGGCGCTCTGGCTGCCGTCCTTGTGCCAGACGAAGACCTGGAAGTCGAATTCGTTCAGGTCGCCCTGCTTGTTCCAGGACACCGTGCCGATGGGCGTGTCGAAGCTGTTGGCGTGCAGGTACTCGGCCACCTTGGCGGGATCCGTGCTGTTGGCACCCTTGATGGCGTCGGCGATGACCTGGGTCGCCGTGTAGGCGGTCATCTGGAAGGCACCGGCGGCATTGCGCTGCTTGGCCTCGAAGGCCTTGACGATATCGGCGTTGCGAGGATTGCTGGCGAAATCGCTGGGCAGGGTCAGCAGCATGCCTTCGACGGCATCGCCGGCGATGGCATTGATATCAGGATTGCCCGCGCCTTCCGGCCCCATGAAACGAGCCTTGAGGCCTTGCTCGGCAGCCTGGCGCATCAGCAGGCCCAGTTCGGGATGGTAGCCACCGTAGTAGACGAAATCGGCACCTGAACCGCGAATCTTGGTGATCACGGCAGAGTAATCCGTATCGCCGGCATTGATGCCTTCGAACATGCTGACCTCGACGCCGCCGGCCAGCAGGTCCTGGCGTACGGCAGCAGCGATGCCCTGGCCGTAGGACTGCTTGTCGTGCAGCACGGCAACCTTGGCGGGCTTGATCTTGTCGATGATGAAGCGGGCGGCAGCCGGGCCCTGCTGGTCGTCGCGGCCCGTGGTGCGGAAGATGAACTCGTAGTTCTTGCCATCGGTCAGGGCAGGTGCCGTGGCCGAGGGGGTGACCATGACCACGCCTTCGCCATCGTAGACATCAGCAGCGGCGATGGTTGCGCCCGAGCACACGTGACCGATCACGAAACCGATGCCATCGTTGACCACGCGGTTGGCCGCCACCGGGCCTTGCTTGGGTTCGCAGCCATCATCGATGGTGACCAGTTCGATCTGGCTGCCGTTGATGCCACCACCGGCATTGATGACTTCGACAGCGGTAAGCACCCCTTCCCGCACCATGTCGCCATACTGGGTGACAGGCCCTGTGGTCGGACCGACCACAGCGAACTTGATGTTTTCGGCGGCCTGCACCGATGCGGCGGACAGGCCTGCGGCCAAAATGGCTGCCGCGATGGGCAGGCGACGGAACGAGAAGGTCATGGCGATGTCTCCTGAAATGACTGGATTGCAAACGACACAATTTACCAGACTTGCCGGGCTGGCAATCTATATTTCAAATTGAAATATAGAAATCATCATATATTATTTCTGGTCATCGAAAAGCGCAGGCAATATAACGCCAATGTCTGAAAAGACGCCTCTTCATACCCAGGGAACGAAACATGATCAAGAAACTCATCGGCGTCTCGCTCGTGGCCGCCGCGCTTGGCGGTCAGGTCGCAACCGCACAACAGACCACGCTGCTCAACACGTCCTACGATATCGCCCGTGAACTGTTTGCCGAAATCAATCCCAAGTTCGAGGCGCACTGGAAAGAAAAGACCGGCCAGGATCTGAAGATCGACCAGTCCTTCGCCGGCAGCTCACGTCAGGCCCGTGCGATCCTGCAGGGTCTCAAGGCAGATGTGGTTACCTTCAATCAGGTACCCGATGTCGATGTGCTGGCCAAGAACGGCCTGATTCGTGCCGACTGGCAACAGGCCCTGCCCAACAACAGTTCGCCCTACTACAGCACCATCGCATTCCTGGTGCGCAAGGGCAACCCCAAGAACATCAAGAACTGGGACGATCTGGTTCGCGATGATGTGAGCCTCGTATTCCCCAACCCCAAGACTTCGGGCAATGCACGCTACAGCTACCTGGGTGCCTGGCTCTATGCCAACGAGAAGTTCAATGGTGACGAGGCCAAGACCCAGGAATTCGTCGGCAAGCTTCTGTCCAACGTCGAAAGCTTCCCTACCGGGGGCCGCGGCGCGACCGTCGCCTTTGCCCAGAACAATCAGGGTGACGTGCTGCTGACGTTCGAATCCGAAGTCAACAATATCGCCAACAGCGATGAGTTCAAGGCCGAGGAGTTCGAGGTCGTGGTGCCCCCGGTCAGCGTGCTGGCCGAATTCCCGGTTGCCGTGGTGGACAAGGTCGTCGACGAGAAAGGCACGCGCGAGCTGGCCACCGAATACCTCCAGTATCAGTACACGCCCGAAATCCAGGCCCTGCTGGCCGGTTTCAACTACCGTGTGCATGATGCCGAGGCCCTCAAGGCCAATGCCGACCGCTTTCCCGAAATTCGCCTGCTCAATCCGCAGGAGCTGATCGGCTCCTGGGACAAGATCACCGAAACGCATTTCGCCTCGAACGCCCAGCTCGACCAACTGCTGGCTGCCGGCAAGAAGTAAACTACCGGTCTTCTTCACCGTAAGGATCGCCTGATGCGCTTGACCGCTGCATCAGGCGTTGCATATTTCATGCCCCGCTTTTTTCTGCGCCACCCTACCCTGCCCGGCTTCGGACTGAGTTTCGGTGTCAGCACCCTGTTCATCTCGCTGGTCATCCTGCTGCCGCTGTCGGCGTTGCTGGTCTATGTCAGCGATATGAGCTGGAATCAGTACTGGCGCGCCGTCACCGACGCCCGTGTGCTGGCCAGCTACCGGGTCACCATTTCCAGCGCATTCTGGTCCACGGTCTTCGTCACCCTGGTCGGCATGCTGCTGGCCTGGATACTGGTGCGCTACGATTTTCCCGGGCGGCGCCTGCTCGATGCCCTGATTGATCTACCCTTTGCCCTGCCCACGGCGGTGGCCGGCCTGACGCTGGCCGTGCTGCTGTCGCCCAATGGCTGGTTGGGCCAGTGGTTCGCACCCTACGGCATCAAGATTGCCTATGCCTATCCGGGCCTGGTGATCGCCATGATCTTCACCAGCCTGCCTTTCATCGTACGCTCGATCCAGCCCGTGCTGGCCGATATCGGTACCGAATACGAGGAGGCGGCCCAATCACTCGGTGCGGGGCATGCACAGGTGTTTTTCCGGGTCATCCTGCCAGCACTGACGCCCGCACTCATGACCGGGATGTCGCAAGCCTTTATCCGCAGTCTCGGAGAGTTCGGCGCAGTTGTCATGATCGCCGGCAACATTCCCTTCAAGACAGAAGTGACCTCGCTGATGATTTTCTTCAGGCTGGCCGAATACGAGTACGGCATGGCTGCCGCCATTGCCTCAGTGGTACTCGCGGCCTCGCTGCTGCTGCTGTTTGGTCTGCAATGGCTGCAGGGCTGGATCCTGCCCTGGCAGAAAGGAAAACAGTCATGATGCGCAAACCCCGCACCTGGCAGCAATGGACGCTGATCGCCCTCGGGGTGAGCGTGGCGGGTCTGTTGCTGATCCTGCCCCTGACCCTCATTTTCGTCAAGGCGTTCAGCGCGGGCTGGGCGGCATTTGTCGACAACGTGCTCGACGGCGACATGCGCCATGCCATCGGCCTGACGCTGCTGGCTGCCGTCATTACCATTCCGATCAATGTCGTCTTCGGTATCCTGCTGGCCTGGTGCGTGACAAATTACGACTTTCGGGGCCGTCGCCTGCTGATGACGCTGATCGACATTCCTTACGCGACCTCGCCGGTCGTGGCCGGCCTGTGCTATCTGGTGGTCTATGGCATGGAGAGCACTTTCGGCGGCTGGCTCTACCGTCACGACATCCAGCTCATGTTCGCCTGGCCGGGCATCGTCATGGTGACGATTTTCGTGACATCACCTTTCGTGGCACGCATATTGATACCGCTGATGCAGTCGCAGGGCTCGGATGAGGAACATGCCGCTCTGACGCTCGGTGCCAGCGGCTGGCAGATCTTCAGCCGGGTCACGCTGCCCAAGATCAAGTGGGCGCTGCTCTATGGTGTGGCGATCACCAATGCCCGCGCCGTGGGCGAGTTCGGCGCGGTATCGGTAGTGTCCGGAGCCATCCGCGGCAAGACCCTGACGCTGCCCCTGCTGATCGAGCAGCTCAACGATGACAACAAGGCCGTTGCAGCCTTTACGGCGGCCGCACTGCTGACATCCATCGCCCTGCTGACGCTGATGGTCAAAACCGGGATGGAATGGCGTCAGGAGGCCAGGACACGGGCTGGTTGATCATCGGGCGTCAGCCGATACGCAGCCTTCTTCCACTTGCGCAGCCGGCCACGTGCGTTGGCATACGGCGATGCGGTATTGAACTGGATCATCCGACCCAGGGTATATTTTTCATACCAGGGTGTGCCATAAAGAGCCGCATCGCTTTCCGCCTCGACCAGCGACAGGATGCGACCATGTACCTGCTCGAACTGCTGCAGCAATTCGGGATAGGCGACATTCGCCTGATCAGCATAGAATTTCTGCGCCAGGCGTCCCAGCTCATTCCACTTGTAGCCGGTCTCGGGAAAATCCACCGGCTGTCCACTGGACTTGGCATTGCACCATTTCAGTACCAGCAGGTTCCAGCCGATCAGGTATGCAACGAGATCGGCCACGCTCATGCAGGTGCCCCGTGCATGCCCCTCCATGGTGGCAACACGGGCACACTCGGGCGGAATGCTGGCAAGATCAGTTGCCAGCTTCCGGTAGGTCGTGCGGATCGCATCCAGCAACTCTTGCCTGTTTTGCGGTATGGCCACGACCTTTACCCCTGGTCTTTGGATTACTGCAGCAGGCTGCGCAGCATCCAGGCGTTCTTCTCGTGTATGTCGAGGCGGCGCGTGAGCAAGTCGGCGCTGGGCTGGTCGTTGGCTTCGTCGACATGCTTGAAGGCTGCACGGGCGGTCTTGGCGACCGACTCATTGCCCTTGACCAGCAGACGGATCATGTCCAGTGCCTCAGGGACCGATTCGGGCTCCTCAATCGAACTCAGTTTGCTGTATTCGCGGTAGGTGCCGGGGGCATAGTGACCCAGGGCACGAATACGTTCGGCAATTTCATCGAGTGCGTTCCACTGCTCGGTGTATTGCTCCATGAACATGGTATGCAGGGTATTGAACAGGGGACCGGTCACATTCCAGTGGAAGTTATGGGTCATCAGATACAGCGTATATGAATCCGCCAGCAGCTTGGACAGTTCCTGGGCGATAGCGGCACGATCCTTGTCGGAGATCCCGATATCGATCCTTACCGAGGCCGTCGCGGCAGCACGCTTGGGAGTGGATTTGGATGCTTTGGCCATGGACATGCTCCTGTATGGTTCAAAACGGGCAGCGCTGCTGCCCGGATTTGGTAGTGCGGCATCTTGTGCCGCGTTGGCGTTAGGATACTACTGCCGCAGCAGCCTGTGGTGATGCATGCTCGATTTCAGCAACCATGCTGACGCCCGGCAGGCCGCAGGCCAGCACGGAGTCCGCCAGTGTCTGAATAGCCGCGAGCCGCGGAAAACTTTTGCGCCAGGCCAGGACGACGCGGCGCTCCGGTACAGGTTGCTCGAACGGAATATAGCTGAGCAATTCCGGCCCGCTGTGCGGCAGGCTCATCGAAGAGGCTGGCAACACGGTCACGCCGATACCGGCCGCGACCATATGCCGGATCGTCTCGAGAGACGAACCCTCGAAGGTACGCTGGATACCATCGCTGCTGGCCGAGTAGCCAGAGAGTTCGGGGCAGACCTCAAGCACCTGATCGCGGAAGCAGTGGCCATTGCCCAGCAGCAGCATCGTCTCGTCTTTCAGTTCGTCGGCTCCGATGCTGTTGCGCTCCGACCAGGGGTGCCCACATGGCACGGCCACCGTGAACGGTTCATCGTATAGCGGTCGCACGGTGAGTCCGGCTTCGGGAAGCGGCAGTGCCATGATGGCGCAATCGAGTTCTCCCTGGCGCAGCAACTCGATCAGCTTGGAGGTAAAGTTTTCCTGCAGGATCAGCGGCATCGTCGGCGTGCGGCGGATCTGTTCTGGCACCAGCCTGGGCAGCAGGTACGGACCGATGGTATGGATCACCCCGACACGCAGCGGCCCGATCAGGGGATCATGGCCCTGGCGGGCAATTTCCCGCAGGTTGGCGCTTTCCTCCAGCACCTTCTGGGCCTGGGCCACGATGCGCTCGCCGATAGGCGTGACAGAAACCTCGCTGCCGCCTCGCTCGAACAGCGTGACCTCAAGCTCGTCTTCCAGCTTGCGGATGGCGACCGACAGGGTCGGCTGGCTGACGAAACAGGCTTCGGCTGCACGGCCGAAATGTCGTTCCCTGGCGACCGCCACGATGTATTTCAATTCGGTCAGAGTCATTTTCTTCAAGTCCTCAAATAGTCTTCCCTGCCGCGCAGCCAGCGCTGCAGGTGAGCCCGTGCGGCCTCTGGACAGGCCTGCCTCAGATAGGATGCGGCATCACGAGCCTGTTCGGCCAGTTCTGCATCTGCCTGCAGATCGGCAAAACGCAGCAATGCCACACCCGACTGCCGGACGCCCAAAAATTCGCCCGGCCCCCGCAGTTCCAGATCCCTGCGGGCAATTTCAAAACCATCTTCCGTCTCGAACATGGCGCGCAAACGCTGGCGCGCCACTTGCGACAGCGGTGCCTGGTACAGCAGCACACAGATCGAAGCTGCACTGCCACGACCGACGCGTCCACGCAACTGATGCAGTTGTGCCAGTCCGAACCGTTCGGCGTGCTCGATCACCATGGTGCTGGCATTGGGCACGTCCACACCCACCTCGATCACGGTGGTGGATACCAGGATATCCATCTCCCCGGCCCGGAATGCATCCATGATGGCGCTTTTCTCGGCCTGGGGCAGACGGCCATGGACCAGGCCGATGCGCAATCCCGGCAACAGCACCTGCAGGCCGGCATGGGTATCAACGGCATTCTGCAGATCGAGTGCCTCGCTTTCTTCGACTAGCGGGCAGACCCAGTAGGCCTGCCGACCTGCACGCACGGCATCGGCCAGGTATTCGGCCAGTTCGCCGCGACGATGCTCGGCGATCAGTTTGGTCTTGACCGGCGTACGCCCGGGCGGCAACTCATCGATGACAGACACATCGAGATCCGAGAAATAGGTCATGGCAAGCGTGCGCGGGATCGGCGTAGCACTCATCATCAACTGATGCGGCAGCATGGCTCCCTCATCGGGAGGCTGTTCACCCTTGCGTCCGAGCGCAAGACGCTGCCCCACGCCGAAACGATGCTGTTCATCCACGATCACCAGCCCCAGGCGATTGAAAGACACCTTGTCCTGGATGAGCGCCTGTGTACCGATCACCAGCGCAGCCTCGCCGGACTCGATGGCGGCCTGGGCAAGGCGGCGCGCTTTCTGGCCGAGACGGCCATTGAGCAGCACGGTTGTAATGCCCAGCGGTGCCAGCCAGCTGTCTAGCTTGAGATAATGCTGCTCGGCCAGGATTTCGGTCGGGGCCATGAGCGCTACCTGGGCACCTGCGGCAATCGCCTGGACTGCTGCCAGTGCCGCCACGACGGTCTTGCCGCTGCCGACGTCACCTTGCAACAGACGATGCATGGGATGGGCGCGGGCCATATCATGGCAGATGTCCGCGACGACCCTCTGCTGGGCGGCCGTCAGGGCAAAAGGCAGGCTGGACAGCAAACGGGTCGGGAGCGTGTCGGCATCCTGAGCCACAATCAGAGGCCAGGCGCGCTGGTGTTGCCTGAGGGCGCGTGCCTCGGCCATGGACAGTTGCTGAGCAAGCAGCTCATCGAACTTGACGCGCAGCCAGGCTGGATGGGTCTGGGATTCCATGCCGTCGCCTGTGTCCCCAGGGCCGGGGGCATGGAGTTGATGGACAGCATCACCAAACGGCATCAACCCATAGCGCTCACGTACCCTTTCTGGCAAGGGATCGCTCAGGTCTGCCTGGGCCAGTGCATGCAGCACCGCCTGGCGCAGAACCGGCTGTGACAGGCCCGATGTGGTCGGGTAGACCGGAGTCAGTGCTTCGGGCAGAGGGGCATCACTGCGCCGGATACGGGGATGCACCATTTCGCAGCCCCACAGGCCGCCACGCACTTCGCCCAGCGCACGGACACGCATGCCGGGTTCGACCTGTTTGACCTGGCTGGGATAGAAATTGAGCCAGCGCAGCGTGATTTCCGCATCGCCATCGCTCAGTACGGCTTTTAGCTGTTTACGAGGTCGATAGCTGACTTCGTGGCTGAGTATCTCGCCCTCAACCTGCACCGAACTGCCCGGACGCACTGCGCGGACAGGCACGACACGGGTCTCGTCCTCATAGCGCAGAGGAAAATGCAGGACGAAATCCATCGGTTCGTCCAGTCCGAGCTTGCGAAACAGGCGACCCGTTGCGGATTTTTCATCAGGTGCACCGTGCCGCCGCTGTCGCGCAGCGGGACGGACAGCATGCGCCCCTCCCTTCGCCACGGGCATGTCGGCACAGCCTTGCTCCATCAGAGGACAATGATGGCTTCTACTTCGAACTGGGCACCCTTGGGCAGGCTGACGACACCTACCGTGGAGCGGGCCGGGTATGGCTGCGGAATCAATTCCGACATGATGGCGTTGGCTGCCGCAAAGCGCTCCAGATCCGTCAGGAACAGGGTCAGCTTGACGATGTTCTCGAGCGTACCGCCTGCCGCTTCGATCACGGCCTGCATGTTGGCAAATGCCTGGCGTACCTGGGCCTCGAAATTCTCGGCCACCAGTTCGCCGGTCTCGGGCTCAAGCCCGATCTGGCCGGACAGGTAGACCGTACGGCCTGCGGGGGCCTCGACGGCCTGGGAGTAAGGGCCGACAGCGGCCGGGGCGGCATTGGTCTGGATGATTTTCTTGCTCATGACAGCTCCATTAATAAATGACTATTGCAGTTTAATATGCAATAGTCATTTTTAACAGCCTTCCCGGCAGCGGGCCGACTTTTTATTTCTCGACGAAGGCGCGCTCGATGACATAGTCACCCGGTTGACCGACCCCGGGTGACACCACGAAACCGTTGCCGTCGAGCATGGCGCACAGGTCGTTCAGCATCTGCGGGCTGCCGCACAGCATGACACGATCATGTTCGGGGTTCAGTTGCGGCAGGCCGATATCCTGCGCCAGCTTGCCGCTTTCGATCAGGGTCGTGATTCGGCCGGTATTGCGGAACTCCTCGCGGGTTACCGTGGGGTAGTAGATCAGCTTTTCGCGGACGACATCGCCAAAGAACTCATTATTGGGCAGTTCTTTTTCGATGAAATCGGCATAGGCCAGCTCACTCACCCAGCGCACGCCATGAATCAGCACGATCTTGTCGAAACGATCGTAGACCTCAGGGTCCTTGATGATGCTCATGAAGGGGGCCAGGCCCGTGCCCGTGCCCAACAGATAGAGATTCTTGCCGGGCTTGAGATCATCGACCACCAGCGTGCCGACGGGCTTCTTGCTGACCAGGATCTCATCACCGACCTGCAGATGCTGCAGTCGCGAGGTCAGCGGGCCATCAGGCACCTTGATGCTGAAGAACTCGAGGTTTTCCTCGTAGTTGGCGCTGGCGATACTATAGGCACGCATCAGCGGCTTGCCATTGACTTCCAGACCGATCATCACGAAATGGCCGTTGTGAAAGCGCAGGGCCGGGTCGCGAGTCGTGGTGAAGGTGAAGAGCGTGTCGTTCCAGTGGTGAACGCTCAAGACGCGTTCGGTATTAAAGGCGGCCATGAATCTGATGTTTGTAAGAAGTTAGGGGAATAGCGTGCACCCCTATTCTACCCGGTAGTCCCGAGAAGAATAATTATTCCGCCTATGCGGAAATAAGCTTATGTACGCTTCTTTATAGCCCTTCCCGTGGCCTGTCGTCATGACACGGATCAAACATTCACGCGATGCCCCTCGATATCGAGGCTGCCATAAAGCAGAAATCACTGATAACATTGATATTCATTATTAGACTTGCGTTTTCTCAAGCCACCATCACGGAGACATGATGATCCCTGCCCGCCTGCTGTCGCCCACCCTCCTGGCCGCCGTTCTCAGCCTGCCCATCCATGCCGCCAGCGCCGCCGAAGTCAATCTCTATACCACGCGCGAACCTGCGCTGATCCAGCCCCTGATCGACAGTTTCACCAGTGAAACGCAGATCAAGGTCAATACCGTCTTCCTCAAGGACGGCCTGCTCGAGCGCGTCAAGGCAGAAGGCGACAAATCGCCGGCCGACGTGCTGATGACCGTCGATATCGGTAACCTGCTCGATCTGGTCGAGGGGGGCGTAACACAGCCGATCGAGTCCACTGTATTGCAGGAAACGATTCCGGCCAACCTGCGCAGTCCCGACAATGACTGGTTCAGCCTGTCCCTGCGCGATCGCGTACTGTATGCCGACAAGGATCTGGACATTACCGAGTTCAACTATGAAGACCTGGCCGATCCTCGCTGGAAGGGCAAGGTCTGCATCCGTTCCGGACAGCACCCCTACAACACGGCCCTGATCGCGGCCATGATCTCGCACCATGGCGAGGCAGCCACCGAAACCTGGCTGCGTGGGGTCAAGGACAACCTGGCCCGCAAGGCCACCGGCGGTGATCGCGACGTGGCGCGCGACATCCTGGGCGGCATCTGCGATATCGGCATCGCCAATGCCTACTACGTCGGCCGCATGAAAAACAGCGAGCCCGGTACCGACAACTACAAGTGGGGCGAAGCCATCAAAGTGATCCGTCCGACCTTCGAAGGCAGCGGTGGCGGCACGCATGTCAATGTCAGCGGTGCAGCCGTTGCCCGTCATGCCCCCAACAAGGCCGAGGCCGTGCAGTTGCTGGAATACCTGGTGTCCGACAAGGCTCAACAACTCTACGCAGGTGCCAATTACGAGTATCCGGTCAAAGCCGGCGTCGAACTTGATCCTGTCGTCGCCAGCTTCGGTGAACTCCAGGTTGATGCCATCCCCGTCAGCGACATCGCCAAGAATCGCAAGCTCGCCAGCGAACTGGTCGACAAGGTCGGTTTCAACAACTGACGTGTCGTTGTCCCGTCTCTTGCGCCACGGGTGGCAACTGCCACCCGTACTGATCGCCGCCTGTGTCCTGATCCCCATTGCCTCGCTGGCGGCTTCGGCCCTGTCCGGAAGTCCGGCGCACTGGACGCATCTGGCCAGCCACGTGCTGCCCGAGGCACTCTCCAATACGCTGGTCCTGCTATTGGCCGTAGGTGTGATCGTGACCCTGCTGGGTACCGTTACCGCCTGGCTGGTGACGGCCTATGACTTTCCCGGGCGGCGCATCCTCTCCTGGGCATTGCTGCTGCCGCTGGCCGTTCCCTCCTACATCATCGCATTCTCCTATGTTGACCTGATGCACCCGTTGGGACCGATACAGGGCACCCTTCGAGCCATCCTGGGCATCGACAGTCCGAGAGGACTCAGGCTGCCCGACATCCGTTCGCTGACGGGCTGTATCCTGGTGCTTGGTTTCGTGCTCTATCCCTATGTCTACCTGACGACCCGGATCATGTTTCAGACCCAGGCCGCCAGTCTCATCGAGGCGGCACGCATGCTCGGTGCCCGGCCACTGACCGTTTTTGCAAGGGTGGCGCTGCCTCTGGCACGGCCGGCAATTGCAGTGGGTGTCAGCCTGGCGTTGCTGGAGGCCATGAACGACATCGGTGCTTCCGAGTTTCTGGGTGTCCAGACTGTGACAGTAGCAATTTACAGCACCTGGATTTCGCGTTCGGACCTGCCGGGTGCTGCGCAGATTGCACTGGTCATGCTGGTACTCGTGCTGGCGCTCATCATGCTGGAGCGTCATGGTCGCCGGCGCCAACGCTTTGCCACGGCACGGCGTGCACAGCCCCTGCGTCCGATACGCCTGGGCCGCAGAGCTGGTCTGCTGGCCCTGCTGGTCTGTCTGTTGCCGGTCATTCTGGGATTCGTCGCGCCGGCCCTCCATCTGCTGCACGAAACAGTCAAGCGCCTGCAGCACGAGCTTCCTTCGCGACAGTTGTTAGACAGTTTCATCAATACCCTGCAAGTCTCGGCTCTGGCAACTGCACTGACCGTTGCCTGCGGACTGCTGGTAGCCTGGGCCGGACGCGGTGCCTGGCGCAGTGGCGCGGCACCCTCTGCTGGTCTGGCAGGACGCTTTGCCAGCCTTGGCTATGCAATACCCGGCACGGTGCTTGCCATTGGCTTGCTGGCACCGCTGGTCGCGGTCGATCACGCGCTGTCCGGACTGCTGGGGCAATGGAGCGACCGAGCACCGCAATTGATCCTCATGGGTTCCATGGGCGGCCTGGTTATTGTCTACATGCTGCGTTTCATGGCGATTGCCGTAGGTGGTATCGAATCCGGTCTGGAGCGTATTCCCCGATCACTGGACCATGCCGCCGCCACGCTGGGCGAACGCCCCGGTGGACTGCTGCGTCGCATACACCTGCCGCAGCTCTGGCCCGCGATTGCCGCGGCAGCCCTGCTGGTGTTCGTCGATACCATGAAAGAATTGCCGGCCACCCTGCTGCTGCGACCACTCAATTTCGATACGCTGGCCACCTGGCTGTACGCCGAAGCCGCGCGCGGCACGTACGAAGAAGGTGCCATTGCGGCACTCGGCATCGTGCTGGCCGGTCTGCTGCCCGTTATCCTGCTGGCCAGGGTCAATCGTTCTGCGCCCTAAACACGATCCTCTTCTCATGCCTTCCTATCTCACTCTTGAACACCTGCATCTGGCTTATCCCAATGGACGGTCACGCTGGCACAGTGTGGTACATGATCTGGATCTGAGTCTCGAACCAGGGGAAATTGCCAGCCTGCTGGGTGAATCCGGCTGCGGCAAGACCACCATTCTGCGTGCCGTGGCAGGGCTCGACATGCCACGCTCGGGACGCATCGTGCTCGATGGACAGGAACTGGCAGGTGACGGCTGCTTCGTTCCGCCAGAACAGCGCCGCATCGGTATGATGTTTCAGGACTATGCCCTGTTTCCCCATCTGGACATCCGGGCCAATATTGGTTTTGGTATCCGACGTCTGCCGGCCGCACAGCGCGCCGACAGGATTGCGGAAATGGCCCGACTCGTCGGGCTTGAGCACAGTCTGGACAAATACCCGCACGAGCTGTCCGGCGGGCAGCAGCAACGCATTGCACTGGCTCGCGCCATGGCGCCCAGCCCTCGCCTGCTGTTGCTGGACGAACCCTTTTCCAGTCTCGATATTCATACCCGGGAACGCCTGGCCTTCGAAGTACGCGACATTCTCAAGGAAACCGGTACTACTGCCCTGCTTGTGACGCACAGCCAGGCCGAGGCCTTCGCCATTTCTGATTCAGTCGGACTGATGCATGAAGGCAGGATTGTGCAGTGGGACACCCCCTACGGATTGCACCACCACCCTGCCAGTGATTATGTCAGGCGCTTCATACGCCATGGTGATGCCCTGGAAGACCGGCGCAACGAAATCTTCCGTCGCGCCCGCCCTGACACTGCCGTACGAGAAAGTGCCAACTCAATTCTGTCGTCTGTGGACTCCTAGCCACCGACGAGCATACATATTCCTACTGGCCAGCCACACTCATTCCATATCCAGCTCACGCAACTTGCGTGTGATGGTGTTGCGTCCCAGCCCCAGCCGGCTGGCCGCCTCGACGCGGCGATTGCGGCAATGCTCGAGCCCGGCCGCCAGCACCAGACGCTCGAACTCTCGCGTCATGCTCTGCATGACAGCAGGCTCACCGCGTTGCAGCCGTGCGCGCGCCTCCTGGCTCACCATCTCATGCCAGTCCGGCAGGCCATTCACGCTGCGGATGGCTTCACGCACCATATCGGCACGTCCGGACAGCCCCCCGCCAGCCTGTGAAGACACAGGACTGTCAACGATCTGTCCAGGCAGAATCGACAGACTGCTGCGCACTTCCGGCGGCAGGTCATGCACTTCCACGATCTGCCCTGGTGCCATCACGGTCAGCCAATGGCAGAAATTCTCGAGCTGGCGCACATTGCCCGGAAACGGGTAGGCGCACATTGCTTCCATCGCTGCCGGACTGAGCTGGCGTACCGGCACGCCCAGCGTACGTGCACTGATGGCCAGGAAATGTGCCGTTAGTTCGGGAATATCCTCGGCGCGTTCGCGCAGCGGCGGCAGGCGCAGCCGGATGACGTTCAGTCGATGGAACAGGTCTTCACGGAACTTGCCCTCGGCGACGCGTGTTTCCAGCGGCTGGTGCGTAGCTGCGACGATGCGGACATCGACCTGTACCGGCTGGGTACCGCCGATCCGGTAGAAACTGCCTTCAGACAGCACCCGCAACAGGCGAGTCTGCAGTTCCAGCGGCATGTCGCCGATTTCATCGAGGAACAGCGTACCGCCATCGGCCTCCTCGAAACGGCCGCGACGCAAAGAGTTGGCCCCCGTAAAGGCTCCGCGTTCATGGCCGAACAGTTCGGCCTCCAGCAGATCACGCGGGATAGCTGCCGTATTCAGAGCGATGAAAGGCCGCCCGGACCGTGCGCCATGTCCATGCAGGGCACGCGCCACCAATTCCTTGCCGGTACCGGATTCACCCGTGATGAGCACACTGGCACGCGACGGAGCCAGGCGTCCGATGGCGCGAAACACTTCCTGCATTGCAGGTGCCTTGCCCAGCAGAAATGTACCGGAAACGTTACCGGCATCGCCGGACTCGGCACTGTCGTTCGGGTTGCTGCCGTCTTCGGCGTCCTGGTGATTGAGAGCTGCCTCGTTCAGTGCGCGACGGATCAGTGCTACAGCCTCGTTGACATCAAACGGCTTGGCCAGGTAATCGAAAGCACCGCCCTGGAATGCCGCCACCGTGCTGTCCAGGTCGGTATAAGCCGTCATGATGATGACAGGCAGGTCGGGATATTCCCGCTTGAGGCGTTCCAGCAGATTCAGTCCCGACTCTCCGGGCATCCGAATATCTGAAATCAGCGCGCCGGGATGGTCGTGGCCTGGCAGTTCTGCCAGGGCCTTGAGCACCGATGCCGCATCTGAAAAGCTGCGGGACTCGATACCGGCCCGCATCAGGGATTTTTCCAGCACCCATCGGATAGCCTGGTCATCATCCACGATCCATACAGTATTCATGGCCGCTCCATGGGTAAAAGTATTCTGAATTCGGTGTGCCCCGGTTCGGATTCGAACTCGACCACACCGCCATGTTGCTGCACAAAGTCCTGCGCCAGATTCAGGCCCAGGCCGGTACCGCTGGCGCGCCCTGTCACCAGGGGATGAAATACGCGCTCCTGGATTTCAGGCGGCACGCCGGGGCCGTTATCAATGACAGACACCACCAGGACCAGCCGATGTCGACGATCCATCAGTACCTGCTGACGAGCCACGCGGGTACGCAATGTGATCAGGCCGCCAGGTGGCTCCTGTTCGCACAGGACCTGTGCCGCATTGCGGATCACGTTGAGCAGCACCTGCATCAGCCGTGCACCATCCCCGGGAAAATCGGGGATCGATGCATCGTAATCACGCCGGATATCCAGCCCGTACTGGCTGAACTCGGCACGCACCAGCATGGCCGCCTTCTCGCACAGCTCGTGAATGTTGAGCATGGCAAAGTGCAGAGGCGCACGCTGCGGTGCCAGCAGCCGGTCCACCAGGGATTGCAGCCGATCAGCCTCCGAAATGATGACCTGCGTGTATTCCTTGAGCTGACGATCATCCAGCTCGGCTTCCAGCAACTGCGCGGCACCTCGCACGCCGCCCAGCGGATTCTTGACTTCATGCGCGAGATTTCGCAGCAATTCGCGACTGCTGCCGGCCTGTTCATACATCTGCTGGTTGCGTTCGGCCAGCAGTTGTTGCTCGATTTCCCGCAATTCGAGCATGACGGGCCAGGGTTGTTCATAGAGTGCCACGATGGACGCGAACACCGGCGTCGTTTCATGCCCCTTACGCAGATTGAAGAGCTGGCGCCGGTCAATGAATTGACCGGCGCATGCTTCTTTTAGTGATGCGTCCAGCTCGGCGCTTTCCATTACCAAAGAGGTGCAGGCTACGCCTTGCAGGACTTTACGCGAACGACCCAGCAGGTTCTCTGCCGCGCCGTTGGCGTACTGGATGTCCCCTTGAGCATCGACCAGCAGGATCGATGTGGCGAGCAGATCAAACGCATCCAGGTTCATTTGATCGCTCCAGGTCATGGTTGTAATGCGTGGATCAGTTGCTGTAGTACAGGTCGAACTCAACAGGATGCGGCGTCATGCGCAGGCGCGTGACTTCGTCCATCTTGAGGGCGATGTAGGCATCGATCGCGTCGTTGCTGAACACACCGCCACGGGTCAGGAACTCGCGGTCCTTGTCGAGCGCGGCCAGTGCTTCTTCCAGCGAAGCGCACACGGTCGGAATCTTGGCATCCTCTTCCGGCGGCAGGTCGTACAGGTTCTTGTCGGCCGGATCGCCGGGGTGGATCTTGTTCTGCACACCGTCCAGGCCGGCCATCATCAGGGCCGAGAATGCCAGGTAGGGATTGGCCAGAGGGTCCGGGAAACGGGCTTCGATACGACGGGCCTTGGGGCTGTCCACGTAAGGAATGCGGATCGAGGCCGAACGGTTGCGTGCCGAGTAGGCCAGCTTGACCGGCGCTTCGAAGCCGGGCACCAGACGTTTGTAGGAGTTGGTGCCGGGATTGGTGATGGCATTCAGTGCGCGGGCGTGCTTGATGATACCGCCGATGTAGTACAGCGCGAACTCGGACAGACCGGCGTAAACATTGCCGGCAAACAGGTTCTGACCGTCCTTCCAGATCGACTGGTGCACGTGCATGCCGGAACCGTTGTCACCAAGGATGGGCTTGGGCATGAAAGTCACGGTCTTGCCATAGGCGGCTGCGACGTTCCAGATCGTGTATTTCATGATCTGGTTCCAGTCGGCGCGCTCGACCAGCGTGCTGAACTTGGTGCCGATTTCACATTGGCCGGGACCTGCCACTTCGTGGTGATGGATTTCGACCGGTACACCCTGCTGCTCCAGCAGGATGCTCATTTCGGAGCGCAGATCCTGGAACGAATCGGTAGGCGGAACGGGGAAGTAGCCGCCTTTGACGCGGGGACGATGGCCCATGTTGCCACCGGGATAATCAGTACCCGTGGACCAGGAACCTTCTTCGGAACGGATCTTGACGAAGCTGCCGGACGGATTGCTGTCCCAGGTCACACCATCGAAGACGAAGAACTCGGGCTCGGGACCGAAGAACGCCGTGTCGCCGATGCCGGTCGACTTCAGATAGGCTTCGGCGCGCTTGGCCAGCGAACGGGGGTCGCGATCATAGCCCTGCATGTTCGAAGGTTCGATCACGTCGCAGGTCAGGATCAGCGTGGTTTCTTCACGGAACGGATCCAGGCGGGCGGTACTCAGGTCGGGCGAAAGCATCATGTCGGATGCTTCGATACCCTTCCAGCCGTGAATCGAAGAACCGTCGAAAGCCTGCCCGCTTTCGAGCTTGCCCTCATCGATTTCGCCGGTGGGAACGGTCACGTGGTGCTCGCGGCCGATGGTATCGGTGAAGCGGAAATCGACGAACTTGACTTCATGCGTCTCGATTTGCTTCAGAACGTCTTGAGTGGTCGCCATGATAGCTCCATAAAGAAAATAGCGATTCGGATGTGAGATGGCAGGTCGCCTTCTACCTTATGCTCCGGCTGGAACATGCTGCTTCAGCGCCCAGGCACAGATTATCAAGCAAAAAGCGTGCCAACATGAAAGAACGGAGAATATGCATCAAACCGGGCGTTTTTATGACCACGACGGGGTTGTCTGCACCATCTGCATGCGCCAGCACCAAATAAAAGCACCATAATGGTGCCGCAAGCACAGGCAGCACCATATTAGTGCAACACTGCAGATCAGGCCAGAAAGATTTCCTGCAAATCGTTCAGGAAGCGCCATCCCAGCGGTGTCGCCATCAGTCGGGTCGGATCCGCGTCCAGCAATCCCTTGCGCGTAGCCTCTTCCATCATCCTGGCGATGTCGGCCAGGGGAATGCCGGTACGCTCCTCGAACCAGGCGACAGGCACGCCGCGACGCAGACGCAATGCATTGAGCATGAACTCGAAAGGCAGTTCGTCCAGTGCCGGCTGGCGTGTTTCGGCAATATGACCACCCTGCCCTGCCAAAGCGGCATCGATCCAGCTCTGTGGCTGCTTCAGGCGTGCCTGACGCACGATACGGTCATGGAAGGTCAATTTGCCATGCGCGCCCGGGCCGATGCCAAGATAGTCGCCAAATTCCCAATAGTTGCGGTTGTGCAGACACTGCTGGCCCGGCCGTGCATAGGCAGAGATTTCATAGCGTTCGAAACCGGCCTGTGCCATGCGCGACTCCAGCATTTCCTGCATGCCGGCGGCACTGTCCTCGTCGGGCAGCACCGGCGGGTACTTGGCAAATACGGTATTGGGTTCCAGTGTCAGGTGGTACAGCGACAGGTGTGATACCCCGCTGCTCAGGGCCGTTTCAAGATCAGCTTGGCACTGTGCCTCACTCTGCCCCGGCAAGGCGTACATCAGGTCCAGATTGACGCGACCGACCGATCGCAGGGCAATCTCGATCGCCGCCCGTGCCTGGGCACTGTCGTGCACGCGGCCCAGGGCCTGCAAGTGGGCGTCATTGAAACTCTGAATACCCAGCGAAATGCGGTTGACGCCGGAGGCCGCATAGGCGGCAAAGCGTGCCGCTTCAACCGTGCCCGGATTGGCCTCCATCGTGATTTCGGCATCCGGCAACAGGTTCAGACGCGCACGCACCATAGCCAGTATGCGATCCAGTGCCTGTGCAGACAGCAGGCTGGGCGTACCGCCGCCGATAAAGACGGAAATGACCTGGCGGCCCCAGATATCAGGCAGCGCCCCTTCCAGGTCGGCCTGCAGCGCCTGCAGATACGCCTCCTCGGGTAAATCTGCACCAGCCTGATGCGAGTTGAAGTCACAATAGGGACATTTGCGCACGCACCAGGGGACATGGATGTACAGAGACAACGGCGGCAGACTGCGCATCTGCAGCCTGCCCTGGTGCGAGCCGGCATGCGCCGACGCCATGCGCGTCAGCGGAATCACGCGCATGGCCTGTGAGTGGCTCATGCTGTCTGACCCAACTGAGCCAGCAGTTGCTGCCAGGCCAGCGCCCGGTGGCTGATCTGGTTCTTGCGGCCGGGTTCCAGCTCGGCGGCGGTACAGCCTTCGCTTGCCAGGGAAAACAAGGGGTCGTAGCCAAAACCGTGTGTGCCGCGGGGGACCTCGGCGATTTCTCCCTGCCAAAGGCCTTGTGCGACCAGCGGTAGCGGATCCTCGGCATGCCGTACCAATGCCAGCACCGCGACATAACAGGCTTGGCGGTCAGTGCGGCCGGCCAGTTGTGCGAGCAAGTGGACGTTGTTAGCAGTATCCGATTTCTCTCCTCCGGCGCGTTGCGCATAGCGCGCCGAATAGACGCCGGGCGCACCGTCAAGCGCCTGCACGCACAGCCCCGAGTCATCGGCCAGTGCCGGCAGTCCGGAAGCCCGGCTGGCGTGGCGTGCCTTGGTCAGGGCATTTTCGATGAATGTGGGATAGGGTTCTTCCGCCTCGCTGATCTGCAACGCTGCCTGTGGCAGGACTTCGACTCCGTACGGGGCAAGCAGGCCAGAGAACTCCTTGAGCTTGCCGGCATTGTTCGAAGCCAGCACCAGTCGGGAAAATGGAAATTGAAGCGTCATCATCAACCTGTCTTGTCTGTTTCAGGCCAGAATTGTAGCCTGCGGCAGCAACACGGCCACAGGCGGCGACAAAAGCTTGGTATGCTTGCCGTTCTTTTTTCCAGCCCCCATTCAAGCCCCTGCGCACGCCTCGGACCATGTCCCGTCTATACAAATATTTCTTCCGTGGCGTCATCGCCATTCTGCCTCTGGCCCTGACGCTTTACCTGCTCTACATCTTCCTGTTCTGGATGGAGAACATGTCGATGAGCGTGCTGCACCCCTTCTTCGGCAACTTCTATATTCCGGGCATGGGTTTGGTGCTGGGCGTACTCATCATCATGCTGATCGGTTATCTGGCCTCGCTGGAGCGGATCCAGAAACTGTTTCTGCTGGTCGAACTGCCGTTCAATAACCTGCCGGTCGTCAAGAGCATCTATTCGTCGATCAAGAACTTTGCCGACTATTTTTCGAGCAGCACCAAGGCAGGATCGCAGCAGGTCGTGCTGCTGCGCATGCCCGGCCATCAGTTCGAACTGGTCGGCCTGGTCACGCGCCGTGACATGGAAGGCCTGCCCGAGGGGTTCCTGCCGGGCTCGCGGGTGGCGGTCTATCTGCCCATGGGCTATATGATCGGCGGCTATACCGTATTCGTTCCCGAATCATGGGTGCACCCGATCCAGATGTCGGTCGAAGAAGCCATGCGCTCTTCGCTGATTGCCTGGATGGCACGCGCCGATGCCAGTCAGGCCATGCCGCCGGTCCCGCCCATTCATCCCGAACCCCCGCCAGCAACAGGCCATGACGGCAATACGCCGCCCTCGCCGCCACCTGCTCAATGACGCACTGAGCCGTTGCCCTCTGCCACGGGTGTTTTTGCTGCGGCCATAGGAGCATGGTCGTGGGCATGTTCATGCGAATGCGCATGCTCACGGTCGTTATGATCGTGACCATGGTGATGCCCGGATTGCACTTCGGCATGATCGTGCGAGTGGTCATGCTGATGGTCATGTGCAGGGACGGCCGCCCGACTGGCAGATGGCCGGCGCCCCAGCAGCCTCAGACCATTGAAGACCACCAACAGGCTGGCCCCCATATCGGCGAATACGGCCATCCACATGGTGGCCTGCCCCGCAAAGGCGAGGGCGACGAATACTGCCTTGATCGACAGCGCCAGCGTAATGTTCTGAACCAGGATACGAGATGTCTTGCGTGACAGGGCCACCAATTGTGGCAATTTGCGCAGATCGTCATCCATGATGGCCACATCGGCAGAGGCAATCGCGATATCCGAGCCCAGCGCACCCATCGCAATGCCTACATCGGCCTGGGCCAGCGCGGGCGCATCATTGATGCCATCACCTACCATGGCCACGCGACTTCCCTGCGCCTGCAGCGTGCGAATCACAGCCTGCTTGTCTTCCGGCAGCAGGCCGGCACGCACGTCATCCAGGCCCACCGACTCCGCAATCACTGCCGCCACATGTGGGTTGTCGCCACTCAGCATCATGGTTTTCACGCCCATGCCATGCAGCGTTGCCAGCGCCTCCCGGCTGCTGGGCTTGATCTGATCTGCCACACCAAACCAGGCCTGAACCCGGCTGCCGGCTGCCAGCAAGACCACCGTCCGGCCAGCCCGTTCGGCCGCATCGATCTGAGCCAGCACGGCATCCAGCACGATGCCGGATTCCCGCATCAGGCGGGCGTTGCCGAGCAACCAGCGCTGCCCGCCAATCACCCCTTCGATGCCGCCTCCGGGAATGGCTGCGAACTGTTCGACCGCATCGATCACCAACCCATTCTGCCGTGCCTGTGCCGCAATGGCCTGCGATACCGGATGATCCGACTGTGTCGCCAGGCTGCCACCCAGTCGCTGAGCCTGCGTCGGATCGAGCGTCGCACCCTCGAAACAACCCATATCGAGCTGGGTCGGGCGTCCCTGGGTAATGGTGCCGGTCTTGTCAAAGGCAGCCCAGGACAACATGCGAGCCGTTTCCAGATAGGCACCACCCTTGATGAGAATTCCCTGCCGGGCGGCCGTTGCCAGCCCGCTGACAATGGTCACCGGGGTGGAAATCACCAGTGCGCATGGGCAGGCGATCACCAGCAGCACCAGCGCGCGGTAAAGTGCATCCAGCCAGGGCATGCCGAAGGCCAGTGGTGGTACGACAGCCACCAGCAGCGCCACCAGAAATACTGCCGGCGTGTAGTAGCGTGCGAAACTATCGACAAAACGCTGAGTCGGTGCCTTGCTGCCCTGGGCGCTTTCGACCGCTTCGGCCACGCGTGCCAGCGTCGAATCCTGACTGGTGGACACCGTTTCGAACACCAGCATGCCCGAAGTATTGATGCTGCCGGCATAGAGCATGTCGCCTGGCCGCTTGTCGACCGGCACGCTTTCGCCGGTAATTGGTGACTGGTCAACGGCCGAGGCTCCCTCTACCACCTTGCCGTCAAGCGCGATCCGCTCGCCGGGCCGGGCCCGTGCCAGACTGCCGACAGGCACCTGTGCCGTAGGCACATCCAGCCAATTGCCATCCGCCTGCCGCAGTTGTATTTCATCCGGTGCCAGCGAAACCAGTTCATGGATGGCGGCTCGGGCGCGGTCCAGCGAGCGTGCCTCGATCAATTCCGCCAAGGTGAAGAGAAACATCACCATGGCGGCCTCTGGCCACTGGCCGATCAGCACGGCTCCTGTCACGGCAATGCTCATCAGGGCATTCATGTTGAGATTGAGGCTGCGGAGCGCCAGCCAGCCCTTGCGATAGGTACTCAAGCCGCACAGACCAATGGATACGATCGCCAGCACCAGTACCAACCAGCCCGGCGCATCCAGCCAATGTGCCACTTCGGCACCGAGCGCCGCAACGCCGGCCACGATCAGGCCCGGAGGAATCCGGGTCATGGGTGGCGCAGTACGGGGTGCCCCCTCCTGTTCGGGCACCCCTGCCAGGCCGATATCCGTCAATGCCTGCAGGATGGGGGGCAGGCCGCCGGCCTCATGCCTGACAGTCAATACGCGTTGAACCAGGTTGAAGTCGAGCTCACGCACGCTCTCCATGCCGCGCAGGCGATTGCGGATCAAAGCCTCTTCAGACGGGCAATCCATCTGATCGATGCGTATCCGTGAGTGTTCGAGTGGCTGTGTCATGGCGGGGGTTTCCTGTAGAGCCGATCTTGCGTATGATCATTAGAAACCCTGAAGCGACTTTAGAGTCAAGCACAAACAGGAACGCTACACCATGACACTCAAAATCGGCGAACTTGCCCGGCAAACGCACTGCACTGTCGAGACCATCCGCTACTACGAACAGGCCGGCCTGTTGCCCGCACCATTGCGCAGCAGCGGCAATTATCGGCTCTACAACGACAACCATATCGAGCGGCTGCATTTCATACGGCATTGTCGTATGCTGGACATTTCCCTGGAAGAAATACAGACGCTGCTGGCCTACAAGGATACACCCGAGCAGGATTGCGCCCATGTCAATGCGCTGCTCGACACGCATATCGACAGGCTGGAAACACAGATCGCCACCTTGCTGTCACTCAAGCAGCGCCTGCAGGACCTGCGCGGACAATGCAGCGGCTCTCACCCGGTCGAGAACTGCGGCATCATCCAGGGGCTGGAACACTGTTCCTGCGAAACAGCGGTCAGTCCTGCCTGACCCAGTTGATCTCCAGCGGCTCATCCAGCGCAAAGCGCTGCAGATGGGTGGCGATCACGCCTTGCAGCCACTCCAGGCGCTCGACGTCCTCGTGGATCGCCTGCAGCACGAGACCTTCGTCATCCGCATCGAATACCGCACGCGCCTGTGCATCGAACGGAATCTCGGCATGCGTCTCGGTCGAAACAACTTCAAACTTGTGCGACCAGTGCTTGCAGAGCTTGAACAGATAGCGTTTGCCCTGCGCAGTCTTGACGTGTGCGATCGATGTCGCCATACAGCAATCTCCTAGAAAAATCAGTCCAGCAACCGGATCGGTGTGCCCTGCAGCCAGGCAAGGATATCCTCGACCGCATCCGGGTAGTAGATCCGGTAGTTCTCCTCGGTAGCATAGCCGATGTGCGGACTGAGCACGGTATTGGGCAGTGCAATATAAGGGTTGCCTGGTGACAATGGCTCGTCGGCATAGACATCCAGCCCGGCCCCGGCGATCCTGCCCTCGTGCAGTGCGGCAAACAGGGCTGCCTCGTCTACCAGCCCGGCCCGTGATGTATTGATGAAATAGGCATGTGCCGGCATCCGCGCAATGCTGTCGGCATCGACGATCCCATGCGTTCGTTCGCTCAGGACCAGATGCAGGGACACCGCATCAGCGCGCTCGAACAGCGCGGCCTTGTTGACCCGTTGCACGCCCACCTGGCTTGCTCGTTCATCGGTCAGGTTGGGACTCCAGGCCAGCACCTCCATGCCGAACGCCTGCCCTACCCGCGCCATCCTGCTACCCAGCTTGCCCAGGCCGACCAGCCCCAGCGTCCGCCCCTCCAGAGAGAGGCTCAGTTGCGTTTGCCAGCGGCCATCACGCAAGGCCCGGTCTTCCTTGACGATCCGTTTGTGCAACGCCAGCAGCAACGCCCAGGCCAATTCAGCTGCCGGACTGCCCTGAGCGCGTGTACCCGAAACAACGATCCCTCGCGACTTGCAGGCAGCGACATCGATGGCGGCATTGCGCATACCGGTCGTCACCAGCAATCGCAACGCCGGCAAGGCTTCCAGCAATTCGGCCGGAAATGCCATGCGTTCGCGCATTGCCACGATGACTTCGGCGTCGCCCAGTGCCTCACGGGCATCCTCTTCACGCAGAGGCTGGTCAAAGAACACCACCTCGCAGTCGGCAGGCAGGCGCGACCAATCGGCAAAGGTTGGCGCAACACGCTGATAGTCATCCAGGACAGCGATTTTCATAAAAACTCCGACAAGGGGGCTGATACGGGAACATAAGGCAGATATTCAGGCGGACAGGCAATGACCATTCTTCCGCTAGGGTTTAAAATAAAAATGTTATCGTTTGTTAAAAAACACTTCAGCATTTGGAATACGCCATCATGCGCCTGAATTTCCTGCATCGAACACGCCCACAAAGCGGTACATACCATTGCGACCATGTTCCTGCCTCCATCGGCGGACTTGGTCTGCCGAATCGTCCGGGCCTGTTGCTGGCGTTCGTTCCACCTGAAGCACCTTTCTCTCGTACCAATGCGGCCTGGCAGCAACTTGCAGGAGATGGCCGCACAGTTGTAGCACTCTCATCCACCGGTGCCTTGCGCAGCCAGCGCAGCGGCTCGGTCTATTGCGACATGAACGGTCGCCAGGGCAGTTGGCTTTGGCTGCCGCAGACACTGGTAGCACAGCACGAAATCCACACCGTCAATCTACATACCGGCGGGCCGGCCAATGCACGTCAGCGCATCCAGGCCATCCGCCAGGAACTGGACAGACTGCGCATCGCCATGCCTTTGTCGGCGGAACGCACCTTTGCGTTGATCTATTGCGATGGTCTGTCTGCTTCGGAGGGGTTCCTGATGCAGGCCTGGTACGCCAGCGGTCGTTTTCCCTGCCTGGCGATCGGTGGCTCTGCCGGCGGCAAGCTGGATTTCAGCGGAACCGGCATCGCTGCCGGTGCAACCACTCTGAACGGCCAGGCCTTGATTGTCTTCTGCCAGATGGCCGAAGGTAAATCCTTCGCCCCGTTCAAGAGCCAGAACTTTCAGCCGACCGGGCAAAGCTGGCTGATTGCCCAGGCCGATCCCGTGACCCGTACCGTGACTTCGGTCTTTGATCGCCACGGCAGGCCACAGCCTATCCTGGAGGCGCTGGCAGAACACCTGGGCTGCAGTCAGGCCCAACTGAGCGAACACCTCGAGGGCAAGACTTTCGGCGTCAAGGTCCGTGATGAATATTTCATTCGCTCGATCGCCCGTATCCATGCCGATCGGCTGACCTTTTTCTGCGACCTGGAGTTCGGCGACCGGCTGCATCTGCTGCAGGCCACGGATTTCGTCGAAGGAACCCGGCAAGACTGGCGCAACTTCGTCGGCCAACACGGACAACCAGCCGCCCTGCTCCTCAACGACTGCGTCCTGCGCCGCATGGGCAACCTGGCACGCCTGGAGCAGGCCGAACTGTTCGGCGATACAGTGGCAGCAGGCTTCTCGAGCTTTGGTGAAATCCTGGGTGTACCGATCAACCAGACGCTGTCGGCACTGGCCTTTTTCGATCACGATGCCAAGGCCATGACGCATTTTCCGGTGGAGTATGCCACCTATGCCGATCACTATACCGAGCGTGCACTGAGACGCTGGGAAGCACTGAACGACATCCAGTCAGGCGTGATCCGCCAGGTTGTCGCTTACGAACAGGCCGTGGCACCACTGCTGACCGCCATGCCACACCTCGAACAGGCCACGCTGAGACAGAACGAAACCCTTGACGTGGCGCAATCCAGCATTCGCGCCATCAGTGCTTCCGCCACGGACAGCCAGGCCGCCCAGGAGCGCCTGAAAAGCGGGCTCGATGAACTGGAGCGGATTTCGTCGAGTATCGGCCGGATTACCCAGGGCATCAACGCCATTGCCGACCATACCAATCTGCTGGCACTCAATGCCGCCGTCGAGGCGGCACGGGCAGGCGAAGCAGGACGCGGTTTTGCCGTCGTGGCAGATGAGGTTCGCCGGCTCGCTTCATCCTCCAAGGAGCAGGTCGGTGCCACATCACGCAGTGTCCAGGAAGTAACGGACACCATCATCCGCATCCGCGACATTGCCGAACATACCTTGACGGCAACACAGCAAATGGCCAACCAGAGCATTTCGGCAGCCGACCAGATCGCCCGGATGGGGGCCGAAACCGATCAGGACAGGCAAAGTCTGGTCACCAGTCTCGACAAGCTCAAGGACCTGACGCACAGCATGGACGCAATGCAGGACGCCGTCGAACAATTGACACTGCTGCAAAAACTCGCCACCGCCTGAACTCAGTCAGGCAGGCTGTCCAGCCGCTCCAGCCAGGGACGGCGCTGTGCATCGCTCACGAAGCTTGCCTGCAGGCTGTTGCGTGCGATGCGCTTGATCTCGGCACGGCTCAACGACAGCGCCGCTGCCGTGTCGATGTAGTTCTGCGCTACATAGCCGCCGAAATAGGCTGGATCATCCGAGTTGATCGACACATTCAGGCCAGCGTCGAGCAAAGTTTTGAGGTTGTGCTCGGCCAGCGTATCGAATACCCGCAACCGGACATTCGAAAATGGGCAGACCGTCAGCGGAATCTGTTCACGTGCCAGCCGTGCCATCAGGGCGGGATCCTCGCTGGCACGCACACCATGGTCGATGCGCTGGCTCTGCAGCAGGTCCAGGGCTTCGAAAATATATTCGGGCGGCCCCTCCTCACCTGCATGCGCGACGACCGGCAGGCCCAGCCTGCGGCATTCGGCAAACAGGCGCTCGAACTTGGAGGGGGGGTGTCCCAGCTCCGATGAGTCCAGTCCCACGCCATGGAGACGATGCAGGTGCGGTCGCGCCTCGTCCAGCGTGGCGAAACCGTCTTCCTCGCTCAGGTGTCGCAAAAAACTCATGATCAGGCGCGTGCTCATGCCCCAGCGTTGCTGCGCCTCGACGCAGGCGCGCTCCAATCCATCCAGGACCGTGGAGAAAGGCACGCTGCGCAGCGTATGGGTCTGCGGGTCGAAGAACAGCTCGGCATGCACCACGCCATCTGCGTGGGCTCGCTCCAGATAAGCCAGCGCCAGGTCATGGAAATCCTGCTCATGCAGCAGCACGGCCGCGCCGGCATAGTACAGATCCAGAAAGCTCTGCAGGTTACTGAAATCATAGGCCACTCGCGTCGCCTCGACGCTGTCCCAGGGGAGTGGCACCGCGTTACGGCGGGCCAGCTCGAACATCATTTCGGGCTCCAACGTGCCTTCGATATGCAGGTGCAGTTCGGCCTTGGGCAAGGCGATGACAAATTCTTCCAGATTCATGAGTGCTCCTTGGGGAGCGCCGATTTTAGCAACGGGCCGGCAAATGCGTCAGGCAAGTGCCGGCCTCATCTGTCGTACCGCTCGTAGCGTTCAGAAATCGTAGCGCACGTTCAGCATTGCGCTGCGTGGCTCGCCCCAGGTATAGGTACTATAGAAGTCCATCATCGTGTAATACTTCTTGTCGAAGATGTTGTTCACGGTAAGTGAAGCAGACAACTTCTTGTTGAACTGATAGCGGGCCATGGCATCGAACAGCCAGTAGCCATTGATGGTGTGGCGTACCGTGCCGGCGGTCGGTCGGTACACATCCCCCCAGGTCTTGCTCTGCCAGCGCGCGCCACCACCCAGTGTCAGGCCACGCAGGTCACCCTCGAAGCGATAGCTGGTGTAGAGCATGAACTGATGTTCAGGCGAAATGGTCGAGATTTTTTCACCATCCTGTCGTGCCACCTGATGGTTGTAGCCGGCCTGGATCTGCCAGTTCGGCGTCAACTGACCTGAAATCTCGGCCTCGAAACCCTTGGTCTTGACGCCCTGTACTGCCCGGAAAGCATCGCCACCGCTGGGTGTTCTGCCCCCTGTTGCCACCGCATAATTATCCTGTTGGAGCTGGAATACCGCCAGGCTGGCATTCAGGCGTCCGTCCAGAAATTCGGCCTTGATGCCCGCCTCATAATTCTCTCCCTTGAGCGGGTCCAACGTACTGCCTGATTCTGTCTGTTCTGACTGTGGCTTGAAGATACTGGTATAGCTGGCATACACCGAGAAATTGCGATTCAGATCATAGACAGCCCCCAGATAAGGCACGACCATGTCGGACTCACGGATATCCTCACGCTTGTAATTGGCAAGGCGTGCGCCAAGGATCAGCTTGAAATCATCATGCAGATTGAGCCGGGTCGAGGCATAGAGGCCGTTTTCTCGGGTCACTTCATGATTGGTAAAGACACTGCCCTGCGACCAGTCAGGCTCGGGCACGTTGCCGTTCCACTGGTAGTAGTCAGCAACGGCATTGTTATATCCAGTCTGTGCCCCCCGCCCGGTATTGCGCCAGACACGGCGCGAAATGCTGCCACCCAGCACCAGCTCGTGCTCGCGGCCAAACAACTCATATGGACCGCTGGCATAGAAATCCCCTGCATTGCTGGTCGTCTTGCCCTTGTAGCGCCCCAGCCAGAGACTCGTACCCGATCCATTGGCGGGGTCGGGATTGCCGGCGGCTGCTGCGCCCAGCGCGGCATCGTAGCCATTGATCTGGTGGTTGAGCTGCAGCTTGGCCATCCAGCCGTTGTCGAAATGATGCTCCAGAGTGGCAAAGGCGCTGCGCGTGTACTGTTCCCAACGGCTCCAGTTGGCACCATTGTTGAATGAACGCGGCATGTCATTGAAATTGCCATTGCTGTCGTAGATCGGGATACCACCCCAGCTCGACGCCTTGGGATCATTATCCTGCCAGTCCGCGCCCAGCGTCAGCAACGTATCGGGCGTGAGATCGACTTCAGCGATACCGTAGAACACCGTGCTGCGTCGTGAATAGCGATCGACCTCGGCGTGCTTGTCCTGCCAGGCTGCCACTGCCCGGCCCCGGATTCGGCCCGAGGCATCGAGCGGACCGCCCACATCCAGCTCGGTCCTGTAGGTATCCCATGAACCGGCAGCAGCACTCAGGTGCCCCTGGAAATCACGAGTAGGCTTTTTGCGGATCAGGTTGAGCGTTGCTCCGGGATCGCCGCTGCCGGTCAATAGCCCTGTGGCCCCCTTGAGCACCTCAACGCGATCATAGATCGCCATATCGCTCAACGTATTGCCTGCCGAATAGGCTGAATTGCGCTCCATCGGCATGCCGTCATACTGGAAATTCTGGATCGCAAAGCCACGTGCCAGGTATTGTGTCCGTTCACTGTCATAGGTCACGATATTGACACCCGGCGTATGACGGATCACATCGTCAATCGAGGTCAGGTTGAAATCATCCATGCTCTGGCGTGTGACCACGCTGATGGACTGCGGTGTTTCGCGCGGCGTCAGTACCATGCGGGTTGCGGTGGCAATCGTACCGGGGGTATAGGAACCACTGCCTTCTGTGATGTCACCCAGCGCATTGGCCATGACCGTGACCTGCTCCAGTGACTGTACGGTCTCCGATGACGTATTTTCGTGGCGTGGCTCCAGGATGTAGCCATCGGCCGTGCGCACGGCTGCATAGCCTGATCCTGCCAGCAACAGGCGAAAACCCTCGGCAATCGAATGACGCCCCTGCAAGCCTGCTCCCGTCCGGCCCTCGAGGGCCCCGGCATCCATCACCAGCGCCACGCCGGACTGGCGTGCGAAATCGTTGAGTACTTGCTGCAACGGCCCTGCCGACACGTCATAGGTGCGAATACCGTCCGGATGCTGGGCCGTCTGCGCCAGAGCCGTCTGGCTGGTCCAAGGCGACAAGGCAGGCAACAGCACCAGTGCCATGCCGATCGCGGCGGCAAGGGGAGCCCGGTTGAATACCGGACGAATGGAAAAACGGGAAACCATGTCGAGTCCTTGTGAGGTTGCTTTCCTGCACATAGACGGACGAGTTGAAAAAAGCGGAACCTGCTTATGGCTGTTGCACCCCGACCCAGGTGAGATACGGTGTCATGCTGCGCAATCTGAGCGCAGGAAAGCTGCGCTGCAGCAGTTGCAGCGCCTGCTCCGGCCGGTCCAGCGGCAATACTGCGGACACCCGATAGCGGGCCAGGGCCTGTGTATCGAACAGCAGGTAGCCACGCCGGTGGCGACCCAATTCTGCCAGCACTTCTGGCAAGGGTCTGTCCTGAACGATCAACTGATGATCATGCCAGGCCTGCTCCGTCGTAGCGATATCAATGCGTTGCTGTGGACCGTAGCCGGCTGCCGTGACAGCAATCTGCTGCCCTGCCTCAAGCACCCGGGTTTCAACGCGATCTGCTGGCTGTATCGATACTCTGGACTCCAGCATGGTCAGTTGTGCCGCCTCTGGCGTCAGGCTGACAATAAAACGGGTCCCCAGGGCCTGCATGTCGCCAAACGGGGTTACCACCACGAATGGCCTGTCAGGATCGGGCGCGACATCGACCCAGATACGCCCCTGCAATAGCCTCACAATCCGGCGTCCGCCTGACAGCTCGATATCGACAGCCGTGCTGCCATCCAGTGCCAGCAGCGTACCGTCCGCCAATTTTTGCTGCTGCCATTGCCCCGCAGGCGTGCTGACATCGGCCAGCAGAATAGCGGCGGGATAGGCCCTGAAGAACAGCCAGACCGGGATCGACAGCAGCAGGCACAGCACGGCCATGCGTACGTTGCGGCGCAGCCGTTCGCGACGCCTGCCGATGTTCTCGAAACTGTGCTCGAGCGCGCGTCGCGCCGGACCGGACAGCGCACTGTCTCCAGCCCCGACCTGTTTCACCTGTCCGATCAATGCTTCCAGAGCCGATGCCGCTTCGGCATGCAGCGGGTCATGTTGCTTCCAGCGCTCGAACTCATGTTCGATCGTGCGGCGATCCTCGGTATCGTCGTCCGAACTCAGGCGCACCAGCCACTCTGCTGCCTGGGCACGGATGGTTGGTTCGTCACGCATGATCGGGAAATGCCGTCTGGCAATGCAGCAAGGCCTGCACCAGGTATTTGCGCACCATGCGGGTCGAGACGCCCAGGGCCTCGGCAATGGTGCTTTGCGGCATGTCTTCCAGATAATGCATGAGAAACGCCTGGCGAGGCCTGGGAGGCAGGGACTCGAGCATGATGCTGATGAGTTCGAGCGCCTGCAGTGTCTCGAGTATCTGTTCGGGCGAAGGATAGCCAGGGCAGGATTCCGCCATGGCTGCCAGCTCGGCGAGATAGCGCTGCTCGATCATTTGCCGGCGCGCCCGGTCGATCAGCAGATGCTGTGCAGTGGTCGTCAGAAACGCCTTGGGGGTACGCATGCCAGATAGCGCATCCCGCGACAGCATGACCTTGAGGAAAGTATCCTGAGTCAGGTCTTCGGCATGATGCGCGCAGCCCAGCTTGCGTCGCAGCCAGCCGTAAAGCCAGCCGCGATGATCGCTGTATAGCTGTTCGATCGCGCCTTGCAGCGATTTGTCTGTCTGGAACATGCCAAATAAATCGATGTGATTCTCATTTTATGTTCCAGAATAACATAAACGTCACTCACATACCCTTGGCCCGGATCAAGCCAAAGGTGCTGCAGCCGCAGCCAGCCCGATGCCTGCTTCCAGACTGCTGCCAGCCATGGATTGAAAAGCCTGTTCTGCCGCTTGGATCCGATTTTCGACAGAGGTAACATCCTGAGCTGTCTGCCTATCCTGCTTTGCCGTTTCCTGAAGTTTTTTCTTGATGGCCTCAAGCAGCGATTTCAGCGCCTGAATCGTTTCCTGCATTGATCGGGCATCCTCCCGCTTCTGTCGCGCCTCCTGCTGCCGTTCAGCCGAAGCTGCCTGTCCGCGCACATCAATGACAGCACTGCCTGTCAAAGAGGCATTATCAGGGGATCGCGATGCGTCGGCTTCTTTCGAGGGCACATCATGTCCTGACGCTTCCTCCAATCCTGACACAGCAGAAAGTGAGGCTGTCTCTGCCTGTGCCCCTTCGGTCACCGCAGGTGACGCAGTACCGACGGATGCTTGCCCGCTGCTGCCTCCGTCAGCGCCACTTGAGCCCAATACCGCTGCCAGCCCCTGAATCTGCGAAGCCAGTTGTTTCAGTTGACGCAGGATACCCTTGACACTGGCACCATCCGACATCATCAGCAGGGCTTTGAGTCGGGCAATTTCGCGCTTGATTTCCTCCAGCCTCGCCCGTGCCAGTTCCTTGCGCGCGTCCAACGCATCCTGCTCCAGGCGTTGCAATGCTTCCGCCATTTTTCCAGTTTCCTGGAAACGCTTTTTTGCCCACTCGCTCAATGTGACCGACACATCAGAAAATGCATTTTTATCGGTATCAAGCAACTGTTGACTGCCAGGACTTTCCGATTTTCCTGTGGAACGTGGGGAATTCAAGGAAATCAAAGTGCCACTATTGAACGAAACGGAAGTCACCATACTGTTCTCTTCGCCATTTTCCCAATACTGGTATACGGCAGAAAAAAGGAATTTTTTACGGGCGACTCCGTTCCGGTTGCTTCAGCGCATATCGTTCATCCTGCACAAAACACATCAGGCATCGCGATCAACCGCAAAGGCCGACCAGGCCTGTCGTGTCGGCATGATCTCGAGACGGTTGATATTGATGTGAGCCGGCAATGTGGCCACATAAAAGATCTGCTCGGCGATGTCTTCGGCACTGAGCGGCGTGGTGCCACGATAAAGCTTGTCGGAAGCAGCCTGATCGCCCTTGGTGCGCACCAACGTGAATTCGGTTTCCGCCATGCCTGGGGCAATGTCGGTCACGCGTACTCCGGTGCTCAGCAAATCGCAGCGCAGGTTATAGGTAAATTGCTGTACGAAGGCTTTGCTGGCCCCATAGACGTGGCCGCCCGGATAAGGCCACTGCCCTGCCACCGATCCCAGATTGACAATGCTGGCACCGGCACCGGTCTCGATCAGTTGCGGCAACAAGGCATGCGTGACATTGACCAGTCCGGTCACGTTGGTGTCGATCATGGTGTGCCAGTCCTGCAAGGCCACTTTCTGGGCCGGCACAGGTGCCAGCGCCAGCCCGGCATTGTTGATCAGCGACGTTACCGGACGGAAATCCGCTGGCAGCGCATCGACTGCGGCCTGTACGGCAGCGGCATCGCGCACGTCCAGCGTGGCGATATGCACCGGCACCTGGGCGGCCAGTTCGTCGCGCAGGGCTTCCAGACGCTCGGTGCGACGGCCGGTCAGTACCAGCGACCAGCCGCCCTGCGCGAAGCGGCGGGCTGCAGCACGCCCAAACCCGGATGTTGCGCCAGTGATGAAAACGACCTTGCTCATTTCTGTACCCCCTGTGTTTGACAATCAGCAGATTATAATGATCGTCCCTGAATGAATAGCCTGCATATACGATGCGCCTGGGCCGATCCCGCCAAAGCAGCAATATAGAAGACCGCCGCCGGAATGGCCCGCGAGCAGGCCGTGCCGGCATCGGCCTGGGCACCATTGTCCTGGCACTGGTGGCGCTGTACTTCGGCGTCGATCCTGCCGTGGTGCTGCAAATGGCTGATCAGGGCGCCTCGTCACCGGCACCGGCCACCCAGACCACGGGAGCGCCGACCGACGCACAGGGCCAGTTTGTTTCCCGTGTGCTGGGCGAAACCGAAGATACCTGGCGCACCATTTTCAACGAGCAGACCAATGGTCGCTACCGCGATGCCACACTGGTGCTCTACCGCGGTGCCACGCCGACCGCCTGCGGCACCGGCCAGTCGGCGATGGGGCCGTTTTACTGCCCGGCCGATACGCGTGTCTATATCGACCTGGCCTTTTTCGACCAGATGGCCAGCCAGATGAATGCGCCTGGGCAATTTGCCCAGGCCTACGTGATCGCTCATGAGATCGGCCACCACGTACAGCACCAGCTTGGCACGCTCGAACGCGTCAATCGCCAGCGCGCTGCAGCGTCCACGAGCCAGGCCAACCGGCTGTCGGTGCGCCTGGAGCTGCAGGCTGACTGCTATGCGGGCGTCTGGGCCCATCATGCCGATGCCGCCCGCCAGATCCTCGAGGCCGGTGACATCCAGGCGGCACTGGACGCCGCCAGCGCCGTCGGTGACGACACACTGCAACGTCGCCACCAGGGACAGGTCGTGCCTGATTCGTTTACACACGGTTCCGCCCAGCAGCGCATGCAATGGTTCAGTCGCGGCCTGAACAGCGGACAACTCCAGGATTGCGATACTTTTTCCGTATCTCCCTGATTCCTCTATCTCTCAACATCATGTCCATCCCGCAGATTATCAGGCCGGCTGCCAATGAAAGCATGCTCGAGAACCCGTGCCTCAATTGTGGTGCCTGCTGCGCCCATTTCCGGGTTTCCTTCTACTGCGGCGAGATCAACGATGGGCAGGGAGGTTCCGTCCCCCCTGAGCTGACGACACAGATCGGCCCCTTGCGAGCCTGCATGAAAGGGACTGAACATGGCGGCGCACGCTGCATCGCCTTGCGTGGGGAACTTGGCCAGCCAGGTATCCATTGCGCCATCTATACCCTGCGGCCTTCCACCTGCCGGGACTTTCCTGCCTGGGAGCTTGATGGCAGCCCCAATCCGGACTGCCAGCGCCTGCGCATGAAGATCGGTCTGCCTCCCCTGCCCCCTCTGATCAACGAAGATGATGATGACCAGGATCCCAGCAATACGCCACCGGGCCAGCATGACATTGCCGCCTGAGGGCACAATTTGACCTAAAGCAAGCGCTTCATCGAAGATCACCGGCAGGCCTGAAGAACTGTTATAGAATCTGCGCATGCCCGCCCGACGCTACGCCCCTCGCTACGCTCATGGCTTCATGCGCCTTCTGGTCTGCATGGGCCTGCTGCTGTGGCTGGCCCGGGCCATGCTGCCAACCGGCTACATGCCCGATGGAGATGCCTTACGCCAGGGCAATCTGTCGTTGATATTCTGTTCTGCAGAAGGGCATGGCGATCCCGCCGCTCGGACCGCCTGGTACGAGCAAGAAGGCCAAGCACTGCCGGGCCTGCTCGATACCGGCGACGAAAGTCCTGCGACAGATATGGCGACCTGCCCATTCGCTTTGATGGCGGGGGCGGTCCCCCCACCATCCACACAGGCACTCCCCGGCCCCATGATCCGGCTGACGCGTGCCCCATTGCCAGTGCTCATGCTGCCGGCTGCGACCCCGGCACCCGCCGGGCCGCCTCTTGGATCACGGGCCCCGCCTGCCCATATCTTCACCACATAATTTCCGGACATATCTGTCCGGGCATGCCGTGCCACAGGCAGGGCATGCAGCACCATCATAGAGACAGAACAAAGGATTTTCCGATGAGTCTTCATTCAAGCCGGCGCCTGTTCCTTGCCGCCATGGGCGCGTTGACACTGGCCGTGGCCGGTTGCAGCCAGAGCGATGAACTGACCGATATCAATGGCATCGACCTCAGCACCGCCAATCTCGGCAAGTCATTCGAGCTGACCGATACCGAAGGCAATACCCGTACCCTCAAGGACTTCGATGGCAAGGCCGTCATGATCTTCTTCGGTTTCACGCAATGCCCCGATGTCTGCCCGACCGCACTCTATCGTGCCACCGAAGTCAAGCAGATGCTGGGCGACGACGCCGACAAGCTGCAGGTTCTCTTCATCACGGTCGACCCGGAGCGCGACACACCGGAAATCCTGAAATCGTATGTCACGGCCTTCGATCCGGGTTTCATCGGCCTGTACGGCGACCTGGATCGCACCGCCAAGACGGCACGCGACTTCAAGGTGTACTACGAAAAAGTCCCGACCGCGTCGTCCTACACCATCGACCATACGGCACTGAGCTATCTCTATGACACCAAGGGCCGCTTGCGCCTGGCGCTCAGGCATACCCAAACGGCTGATGAATACGCTGCGGATATCCGCAAAGTACTGGCAGCCAATTGATCGCCGTCACATCAAAGGAATAAGACATGAAAACCCTGATTACCCGTACCCTCGCCCTCGCACTGGCCACGACCGCTTTTTCGGCCTGGGCCGATCACGCTGACCATACCGCCCAGCATCAACCCGTTCAGATCGAACAGGCCTGGGTGCGCGCAACTGTACCCCAGCAGACCGCCACGGGAGCCTTCATGCTGATCACGGCCGATGCCGACAGCAAGCTGGTCAAAGCGGCTTCGCCCCTGTCGGACAAGGTCGAAGTGCATGAGATGAAGATGGACAACGATGTCATGCGCATGCGCCAGGTCGAGAACCTGCCCCTGCCTGCCGGTCAGACGGTGGAGCTCAAGCCGGGCGGCTATCACATCATGATTCTGGACTTGAAGGAACAGATCAAGGAAGGTGACCACGTCCCGCTGACGCTGACCGTCGAGGATGCCAGCGGTCAGCAGGCCGACATCGAAGTACAGGCACCTGCCCGCGCCCTGGCTGCCGGCAATGGTCACAGCGGCCATGGCGATCATGGTCAGATGCAGCATGATCAGTCGCACAAGCATTGATACGCGACTGGCTCGCACCTTGAGAACAGCACTGGGTACCAGCAGCATTGCCCTGCTGCTGGTACCCAGTGCCTCGGCAGCGGGTGACGTGCTGCCGCTGGCACGCCAGAAAACCTGTATGTCCTGTCATGCACTGGACCGCAAAATGGTCGGCCCCGCCTACCAGGATGTGGCGGCTCGCTACGCAGGACAGCCTGATGCCGTGGCACGACTGACACAGACCATCATGCAGGGCGGTCGCGGCAACTGGGGTCCTGTGCCAATGCCACCGAGCCCCAGGGTCACGCAGGTCGAGGCAGACCAACTGGCACGCTGGATACTTTCGCTGCAACCATGACGGCGCGACAACAACTACTGATCGGTCTGCTGACTGGTGCACTGGCCTGGTGCCTGGGCTATCTCATCGCGCCACCCATGACCGGGCGTACAGCGCTCGGCTACCAAGCACTTCCCGAAGGCATGGCTGTGGCCGCAAGCACCGGCGAACAATCCATGGTGGACAACGGACGCCGCCTCTATGCCGATGCCTGCCTGTCCTGCCATCAGCCCCTGGGACAAGGACTTTCCACAGTCTTCCCCCCCCTGCGTGGCACAGACTGGGTCACAGGCTCGCCGGAACGGCTAGTCCTGGCAGTACTGCATGGCATTACTGGCCCCATTCAGGTCAACGGCACAACCTTCAACAGTTTTATGCCTGGTTTCAGCCAGCAACTCAATGATGAGGAGCTGGCTGCTGTCCTGAACTATATTCGCAACAGCTGGGGCAACCAGGGCAGCCCCCTGGATTCCACCCTGGTTGCCGACGTGCGTCAGCGCTCGGCAACACGCCAGGCCCCATGGCGCAGCCAGGCAGAACTGGAGTCATTCCTGGACGATCTTTTTCCTGAGACAACGGAGCCAGGCACCCCATGAAGCCCTTGCAGAAAACCCTGCTTGCCATTGGTGGCGTGCTGCTGCTGGCCGTGGCGGCACTCTACCCGACCACCCGCGGCTTCCAGGCGCTGACAGCCGATACCGCGCGGCGCGTTGAACTGGCCCAGGATCCCAGGCCGTTGCCATCCATGACGCTGGTCGACCAGCAATGGCAGGCCTTCGACCTGCAAGCCTATCCGGGCCATCCGGGCCGCTGGACCGTGGCAACGCTGGTCTACACACAGTGCACGGCCATCTGCCGCGCCAGCGCCACCGGGCTGGCGTATATCCAGGAGGCACTGGCTGAACATCCGGCACTGGAAGGACGCGTGCAGTTGCTGACACTCAGCTTCGATCCGGCTCGCGACACGCCTGAGCAACTCGATACCTATGCACGCCAGTTGCGGGCACGCGCTGACATCTGGCGCTTTGCCACCGTGACACAGGAAGCCGACCTGCTGCGTATGCTGAACCTGTTCGATATCATCGTACTGCCGGATCGCATGGGCGGCTATGATCACAATGCAGGCCTGTTCCTGATCAACCCGGAAGGTCGCATCATGCGTGCCTACGACGTCACCCGCCCAGATCTTGTGCTGGCCGATCTGCTGGCATTTTCCGCACTGGCACCATGACACTACGCCGCTGCTGGTCCCATCCCCTGATCCCCGGTCTGCTGTTGCTGTTGACCGCACTGGCACGCCCCTGGCTGGAAGCCTCGATGGCACGACACATGGCGCTGGAATTGCCGGCCCTGTTCATCGTGGGCTGGCTGTCGGCACGACATCTCAGACCTGCCGCGGGCACGCCGTTCTGTGCCTGGAACCAGGAAGGCATCCCGGCCCTGCTGCTGGCCTCGCTGATCACACTGTTCTGGATGATCCCTCTGGCACTGGATGCAGCCGTCCTCGACCCAGCCGTGGCGGTGCTGAAAGTCTGTTCGGTCATCGCTGCCGGCTTGCTGGCCGGCTGGTGCTGGCCCCGCCTGCACCTGATCGTGCAGGCCCTGTTTCTCTTCAACTGGACCGCCATGAACCTGCTGATCGGCATCCTTTACATCGGAGCCCCCCAGCAATTGTGCAGCACCTATCTGGCTGACGACCAGCTCTGGGCCGGACGTGGTCTGATCACCTGGAGCATGGTCGCCATGGGTGGCTGGATCGGCTGGTGGGTCTTTCAGTTAAGGCGCAGGTTGCGCTGAATCTGAAGACTGTCGATCAGATCGGCACAGCTCATCGGCCTTCCGAGCAGGAAGCCCTGAGCCTGATCGCATTTCTGGCGTTGCAGCCAATGATGCTGGCGTTCGGTTTCTACCCCTTCAGCCAACACCTCCAGCCCCAGCTTGTGCGCCATGGCAATGATCGCGCTGACTACGGTCGCCTGGCTGTCGGCCTGCTCGATTTCATTGATGAAAACACGGTCGATCTTGAGTCGCTGTACCGGAAAGCGGATCAGATAGGATAGGCTGCTGAAGCCCGTGCCGAAATCATCGATGGCGATGCTCACACCACGCTCACGCAACTGCGTCAGGATCGGCAGTACATCCTCGACACTATCCATCAGCGAGGTTTCCGTAATCTCCAGCTCGATAAGGCGCGGATCAGCCTCGCATTCCCGCAGGGTATCGTTCAAACTCGCAAGAAAGTCTTCGTGGATCAGTTGATGCGGGGACACATTAATGGCAATCCGCAATTCCGGCTCGCCCAGCACTGCACGCACTTGCCCAATCTCTTCGCAAGCGCGACGCATGACCCAGGCTCCTATCGGTACGATCAGGCCACTGCTTTCAGCAATCGGAATGAACTGATCCGGACCGACGCTGCCCCAGACCGGATGCTGCCAGCGCAGCAATGCCTCAAGGGCGACCACCTTGCCGGTCGCCACATCATATTGCGGCTGATAGGCCAGCCAGAACTGATTGCGGTCAATGGCTGTTTCGAGTGCCTGCTCAAGCTCGTGGTGACGCGCCACGCGCTGGGCCATTTCCTGAGAAAAGGCCTGACACTGTGAGCGACCGCGCCGTTTGGCCTCGTACATGGCCATATCCGCGTACATCATCAGCGCGGCTGAATCCGTGGCATGATCAGGAGCCAGACTGATACCCAGGCTGGCCGTAATACGGAATTCATACTCATTGACGCGAATTGGCGTACCCAGGCGTGCCAGCAGTTTGGCGGCCAACCGCCGAGCATTGTCGAGGCTGCCGATATCAGGCAGCACAACGATGAATTCATCCCCTCCCAGCCTGGCCACCGTATCGCTTTCACGTACGGCCTTGCGCAGCCTTTCGGCGACCTGAGCCAGCAGGTGGTCACCAATATGGTGTCCCAGCGAATCATTGATGCGCTTGAAGTTATCTAGGTCAATCAGCAACACACCCACCGAGTTGCCATACCGACTGATCCGTCTGAGCGCTGTATCGAGTCGGTCCTGCATCAGGACGCGATTTGGCAAACCGGTCAGAATATCGTGGTGGGCAATATGCTGGATATATTCATCGGCACGCTTGCGCTCGCTGATATCGAACGCCATCGCCAGAAAGCCTGACACCCCCTCGCTGGCATCCTTGAGCGCAGACAGTGTCAGTTGCACCGGAAACTTGGAGCCATCCCGACGCACATACATCCACTCCTGCCCGCTGCCGCGTGCATGGCTGGCATACGCGACAAACAGACTGAAATCCTGAGGTCCCGCATTGTCGATATGTGCATGCGACAACTCCTGGATTCGCAAGCGTATTTCTTCACCATCATGGATTTGCAGCAAATTGACCCGCCCGACCAGATCGGCGGCCTTGTGCCAGAGCATTTTCTCGCTGGTCGGATTCATGGATACGATCGTGCCCGAAAGATCCGTGGCGATGATCGAAAACGGTGCCGCCTCGATCATCGCTTGTGCCAGGTGCTGTGCCTTGGCGGCCTCGTTCTGGGCCTGCCTGCGTGCCGAGGCATCGTAGACCGACACCATCACCCAGGTTTCGCCATCGACCGGCAAGGCGTTGAGGCCCACCTCAACAGCCAGTTCCGATCCATCCTTGCGACGGCCCCTGACCTCGCGTGAGGCCCCCATGACCCGGCTGACCGGATTGTCCATGAATGAACGCCGCATCCCCTCGTGGCGGGGACGACTGCGCGAAGGAATCAGAACGTCGATGGACTGCCCATGCAACTGCGCCAGTTCATAGCCGAACAGGCGCGACGCATAAGTATTGGTATAAGTGATGATCCCGTTCTGATCTGTCAGCAACATGGCAAATGGCATCGAATCGACGATGCCATTCACCATGTTGCGCATTTCAGAGAGACCTGTTTCGTTTTGCTTCATGGAGGTCGATGTCACAAGCGACGACGATCGAGCGCTCCATCTGCATCACGGATGAATTAACCGATCCTTGCATCACTGTTGCCTTTTTATTTCCCGAAAAACCGGGAGAAACGTAATAAAAAAGAACTGAACGTGTGTGTTATTTAAAACACAGTGCGATTTTGTAATAAAAAATCAATTGCAAGGCAATGGCAATCTGGGTACGACTTGAGTTTGGTCAAGCTCAGAAAGAATAGCGGTAATTGAGCTGCACCATATCCAGACCGGGATTTGGGCGCTTGATGCCAGCATTCGAATAATGAGACAGGCGCAGACCGATTTGCTGTGAAGACGACATCTGCCAGCCAATGCCAAGCTGGTCGGAAAACTGGAATGCCGTACTCAGGTTCTTGTCTGCAAATCGTGTACGGTTGAACGCACTCACGCCAATACCGGCTTCAAGGAAAACACTGTCGGTCATCCACCAGCGGAACATTGGCGTGGCAGCAACTTGCCACAGACTCGACGGCTTGCGCGAACCACGGGCGTGCCAATAAGCTACGCCGGCTTCAAGAGAGAGGTCGAACAGGGGACGGGAGTCGGATCCCTGGTAGGACCACAGCACCGGAGACGTCCAATAGGCCTCGACACGCTCCATGCTGCCCGTAGCCCCGACACGCACACCCACGCCACCATTATCGGCGTGAGCGGCAGAAATACCAGAAACAGCCAGTGCCAGGGCACAAGCCAGTCGCGTCATTTTTTGCATTTTTAACCTTTTAAATCAAGACTCATGGCTGTTTAAAACGCCAGGTTGCCCCTCATGATATTGCTAAGCACAACCGCTGTCTTTAGACAGTGACATTTTACAACACATGACATGGCGGTTTTTTGGTGTCAAGCGCCAGCAAACAGATAGGTAGCGCGATTTTCATGCATGCATTTGTTTCTATTTCCGACAAAAATACCAGGGAATATTTTGTTTGTGCTATCGTCTCACTCATATATATGACTGCATGTTAGTACATTTTTCACAATGGTCGCTCACAGCGCCGATTGCCACCTTCCGTTTGCTTCTCAATTCCGTAGGCCCATCCGATGACCTGGTTCAACAACCTGAAGATTTCAGCCAAACTCCTGATATCCTTTATCACTCTGCTCATATTGATGACCATCGTCGGTCTGTTTGCCGTCTGGCAAATGTCCCAGGTCAATGGCGCAGCCAACGAGATTGCACGCCATTGGGCACCCAGCGTACGTATCAGTCTGACACTCGAGCGCGTCCTGGCGCGAGTCCGTTCCACTGAGTTCCAGCACATCCTCGGTGACCAGGCCCGCATGGCATCCCTGGAGAAAAGCCTGTCGGATCGCTACGGTGAATTCAAGTCTCTCGCAGCCGAATACCATCAGCTTGGCCTGAACGGGACCGAGCAGGCACGCCTCGACGAATTGCTCAAGACACTGGATGCCTACCTTGTAGCCCACCGGGAAATCCTCGCGACCTCACGCGCTGGAGCCAAGGATGCCGCACTGGCACTGACATCGGGGGCATCCCTCAAGGCCTACCGGGATATCGAAAAACAATTCTCCGATCTTCGCAAATTCAGCCAGGAAGGCATCGATGACGCCACCGCACAAGCCGATGCAGCCTATGCCTCGTCACAGCGCTGGATCATCGCCCTGCTCGGCTGCGGCGTACTGATTGGACTCCTGATGGCCGGACTGGTGTCCCGAGCCATCAGCCGACCCCTGGACGCCGCCCTGAAATTATCACAACGTGTCGCCGAACAGGATCTGACTGCCGAGGTCAACGTACACAGTCGAGACGAAACCGGTCAACTGATGCAGGCGCTCAATACCATGAACGCCACCCTGTCCGGCGTGATCGGCAACGTGCGTCAGAGCACCGCCGTCATCAGCGCCGCAGCCAGTGAAATTGCCAGCGGCAACGCCGACCTGTCGAGCAGGACCGAATCGCAAGCGTCCAGCCTCGAGGAAACCGCCGCTGCCATGGAGCAATTGACAGCGACCGTTCGGCAGAATGCCGACAATGCTGATGCGGCGCGCCAACTGGTCAATACGGCAGCGCAACTGGCAGGCGAAGGTGGCGAAATCGTCGAGCGCGTTGTCTCCAACATGGGAGCTATCCGCCAGACTTCAGGCAAGGTCGGCGACATTATCGGCGTCATCGATGGCATTGCCTTCCAGACCAACATCCTGGCACTCAATGCTGCGGTGGAGGCCGCACGCGCCGGTGAACAGGGCCGTGGCTTTGCCGTGGTAGCCAGCGAGGTACGCAACCTTGCACAGCGATCGGCCGCTGCCGCACGTGAAATCAAAGAACTGATCGACGGATCGATCGAACAGGTTCGCGCTGGAGCCGACCTGGCCGACCAGGCGGGGGCTTCCATGCAACGCGTCGTGGATTCTGTGCGCCAGGTAACAGTCATCATGGGCGAAATCGCTGTCGCCAGCCGTGAGCAGCATACCGGCATCGAAGAAGTCGGCCATGCCGTGACACAGATGGATGAAAGCACGCAGCAAAATGCCGCCCTGGTCGAACAGGCAGCTGCGGCCGCCCATTCCTTGCGTGATCAGGCAGTCGTGCTTGAAGAGTTGATGGCGATGTTCAAGTTGAAGCAGTCGGTACGCGTTGCACTGGCGGCCTGACGACACACTGGCCGGGCTCTGCATTGAAGTCCGGCCACACCTGTTTGTTCTCAACGCATGGGGTCGCATGTTTTCATGCTTCGACAATACTTGTCGCACGCCCAAATTAAACACGCCTGATTGAATGCAGCCAAGAAAAAGCGCTGGCTGAACGCAAAAAAGCCCGGTATGAACCGGGCTTTTTCTTGAATCTGGCTCCCCAACCTGGACTTGAACCAGGGACCTGCGGATTAACAGTCCGTCGCTCTACCGACTGAGCTATTGGGGATCAAACAAGCTATAAATTATAGCATAGTTTTTTTGGCTCCCCAACCTGGACTTGAACCAGGGACCTGCGGATTAACAGTCCGTCGCTCTACCGACTGAGCTATTGGGGATCAGTGAAGTCCGTTATTCTAGCATAGGTAAAACCAGAAAAACAAACCCCAATTTTTTATTTCGAATCCGAGGCGACCTCTTCTTCGGAACTGCCATCGTCCTGAACGGGGCGCTGCCCGCTGAGGATGGATTTGATCTTGAGCTCGTCCTCATCAGGCTCGCCGCGGGCTTCCCGCTCAGCCGTCTTGACCCCCTTGTGACGCACATCGGCACCATGCACCAGGTAGATGACGCGTTCGGCCATGTTTTTGGCATGATCGCCGATGCGCTCGATGGCGCGGGCGATGAAAATCATGTCGATGGCGCGGGAGATGGTGCGCGGGTCTTCGATCATGTAGGTGATCAGATGGCGCAATGCAGCCTTCCACTCGCGATCGACAGCCTTGTCGCGACGCACAACCTCGGCAGCCTGCACGGCATCAAGGCGGGCAAAGGCATCCAGCGTCTGGCGCAGCATGTCCAGTACATCGCTGGCCATGTGGTGCAACTCGATGAGTGGCATTTCACGCGAGCCACCTTCGTAGATGCGGCGTGTCACCGAGGCGACCTTGCCTGCCTCGTCACCACATCGCTCCATGTCGGTCAGCATCTTGGAAACCGCCAGCAGCATGCGCAGATCAATGGCGGCCGGCTGGTGCCGGGCCAGCACATGGCTGATGTGCTCGTCAATCTCGACTTCCATCTGATTGACTTCTTTCTCGTGCGTACGCACCTTTTCAAGCAGCGCAAGATCACCATCGGCCAGTGCCAGGGCAGCCGTGTTGATCATGGTTTCGACTACGCCGCCCATGCGCAGGAAGCTGGAGCGTACAAGCTCCAGATCCGTGCTGAACTGCGTATAAGTATGCTCGGCCATCATGGCTCCTTTCGATTCAATCTATGAATACCGACCCAAGCGTGAAGCATATGACCTTTATGTGACAGGCATATGTCAAAGCGTCGCATCCCCCAGGCGCTGGATGCCGTTTTCGCCGGCCAGCAACGCAATGCGGGCCGGGGCCAGCGCAAAGAGCCCGCAGCAGACAACACCGGGGATATTGTTGCAGGCCGATTCCAGTTCTGCTGGCGACACGATGTTCAGGCCTGACACATCGAGGATGCAATTGCCATTGTCGGTCACGAAGCCTTCGCGCAACACCGGCTTGCCGCCGTAGGCTTGCAGGCGGCGAGCCACCGACTGGCGAGCCATCGGGATCACTTCCAGCGGCAGCGGAAACGCACCGAGGCGCTGTACCAGCTTCGAGTCATCGGCAATGCAGACGAAACGCTGCGCTACCGAGGCGACAATCTTTTCGCGAGTCAGCGCGCCGCCGCCTCCCTTGATCATGCACAGGTTGGCATCGATCTCATCGGCACCATCCACGTAGACCGGCATGCTCGTCACGTCGTTCAAGTCCAGGACAGCAATGCCCGCTGCCTGCAGGCGCTGGGCGCTGCGCTCGGAACTGGCCACGGTCCCCCTGAAACGATTCTTGAGTACCGCCAGTTGATCGATGAAGCAGTCTGCCGTCGAACCTGTGCCCACACCGATGACGACACCCTCGGCCAGCAAGGGTTCGATCAGCTCGATGGCCGCTGCCGCAGCTTGCTGCTTGAGCGTCTGCGCGGATACGCGGGGAGAGGTGGCTTCAGACATGTTTTTATCCTGTGTAGCTTGTTCAAAAATCCAACTGTCGGGCCGCGAGGCATTCAAAGCGGCGGCGAGGCATCATCTGTTTCTTCAGTTGCTGTATGGTCCTGCTGTGCGTCGGGCAACACCTCGACCGCCTTGAGGCTGCTCAGCATAACTCTCGCTCGGGTTTCGGTCTGGCCGATTTTATTGCTTGCTGTCTCCAGCGTCTTGCGCACACTGGCCAACGCATCCCCGAATTTCAGGAATTCGGACTTTACGGTACGCAGCATGCCCCAGACCTCGGACGACCGCTGCTCGATGGCCAGCGTGCGAAAGCCCATCTGCAGGCTGTTGAGCAAGGCTGCCAGCGTGGTCGGCCCCGCCAGGTTGATGCGCAGCCGCTGCAGGCGATCGGCCATGCCCGGCAGGCGCAATGCCTCTGCGTACAGTCCTTCGGTCGGCAGGAACATCACGGCGAAATCGGTCGTGTGCGGTGGCGCGATATAGCGCGAGGCAATCAGCTTGGCCTGGACTTCGAGAGCGCGCCCCAGAGCCTGTGCGCATTGGCGCACAGCTTCCTGATCACCCTCCTCCTGGGCCTGCATCAGACGTTCGTATTCTTCCTTGGGAAACTTGGCATCGATCGGCAGCCAGACTGGCCCTTGCCCATCCGTGCCGCCTGGCAGACGAATCGCAAATTCAACCACGGCATCGCTGCCCGGCACGGGTTTGACATTGGCTTCGTACTGTCCGCCCGTCATGGTGTCTTCAAGCAGACGCGCCAGCTGAACTTCGCCCCAGATCCCGCGCGACTTGACGTTGGTGAGTACCCGTTTCAGGTCACCCACCCCTGCTGCCAGGCTCTGCATCTCACCCAGCCCCTTGTGCACGGCATCAAGCCGTTCGGACACCAGCCGGAAGGACTCACCCAACCGCTGTTCCAGGGTGGCATGCAGCCTTTCATCCACGGTCTTGCGCATTTCTTCCAGGCGGGCCGCATTTTCGGTGCGAATATCACGCAGCTCCTGCGTGATCGCCTGGCGCGTATCCAGCATGCGACGTTCCGTGGACTCGGTCAGCGTATGCAATTGCAGTGTCAGATCGCGCGTGAAACGACTCAGTGATTCTGCATGCTCCTGCCGTGCAGCGGCCGCTTCCTGCACCAAATCGCGACGCAAGGCCGCAAAGGCGCGTGGCAATACCACGATCAGGACCAGCAGCGCCGCCGCTGCCAGTATCAGCGGCAGCAACGGCAGCCAGGATTCAGGCTGCATCGAAACGCTTCGTGTAGGCTTTTTCGCTGAAACCCACGCCGACCTCTCCGTCTGCGGCAACGGCCAGGGGCCGCCGGACCAGTGCAGGATAGGCCTCGATCAGGGCCAGCCAGCCGGCCTCGTCACTCACGGCGCGCTGCGCATCGGAAAGGTTGCGCCAGGTCATCGAGGCACGATTGACCAGCTTTTCCCAGCCCCCCAGTTGTGCTGCCGCATCTCGCAGCAACGCAGGGTCCAGTGGATGGTCTCGATAATCCACAAAGGCATGGGAAATCCCGTGCGCATCAAGCCATTGGCGAGCCTTGATGCAGGTGCTGCACTTGGTCAGTCCGTACAGGGTCAGGGTACTCATGAACGCTCCTTGCGGTTCTGCATGCGGTGGGCCAGGATGGCGCACAGCCCCACCACCAGGATGAAAATGGTTGCCAGGGCATTGACTTCGGGCTTGAGGCCCAGGCGCACGCGGGCAAACACTTCGAGCGGCAACGTGGTGTAGCCCGGTCCTGACAGGAACGAGGCTACCACCACATCGTCCAGCGACAGCGTGAACGACAGCAGCCAGGCCGAGGCCAGGGCCGGCGCGATCAGCGGCAGCGTGATCAGGAAGAATACCTTGAGCGGGGTGGCCCCCAGGTCAAGCGCGGCCTCCTCGAGAGAACGATCCATGTCACGCAGCCGCGACTGGATAATCACAGCCACATAAGCCACGCACAGCATAACGTGCCCCACCCAGATGGTGAACATGCCACGGCCTGCCGGCCAGCCCAGCACCGAACCCATTTCGACAAACATCAGCAGCAGGGAAATGCCCAACACGACCTCAGGTACCACCAGAGGCGCGCTCAACATGCCGGCGTACAGCGTAAAGCCCCTGAAGCGCCCCATACGGGACAGCACCACACCAGCCCAGGTGCCAATTACGACAGCCGCCGTGGCCGTCAGAAAGGCAATCCGAAACGATAGCCAGGCCGCACGCAACAGAGCATCGTCGTTGAACAGTGCGTAGTACCAGCGCAGTGAAAAGCCCGTCCAGTCAGTCACCAGCGACGAGGCGTTGAAGGAATAGACGATCAGCGTAATGATCGGGATGTACAGAAAGGCAAAGCCCAGTCCCAGTGCCAACCAGCGGCCATATGCACGATTGCTGCCCATGCTCATCGGCTCCTCTGGTCCATCTGCTTGACTTGGTTGTACTGGAACAGCGCCAGTGGCACCAGCAGCAGCAGAATCATGATGCAGGTCACGGCGGCGGCCGTCGGCCAATCGGTATTATTGAAGAACTCGGTCCACAGCAGGCGGCCAATCATCAGCGTGTTGGCTCCCCCCAGCATCTCCGGAATGACGTACTCGCCCACCGACGGGATGAACACCAGCAGCGCACCGGCAATCACGCCCGGACGCGACAGCGGCAGGGTCACCTGCAGAAAGGCTTGCCAGGGCCGAGCACCAAGATCATAGGCGGCTTCGAGCAGCCGGTTGTCGAGCTTGACCAGGTTGGCATACAGCGGCAGGATAAAAAACGGCAGATAGGTATAGACCATGCCGATGTAGACAGCCAGATCAGTCCGGTAGATTTCCAGAGGGGCATCGATGATACCCAGCCCTCTCAGCAAATTGTTGAGCAGACCATCATTGCGCAGAATGCCCACCCAGGCATAGACGCGCAGCAGTTGCGAGGTCCAGAACGGCAGGATCACCGCCAGCAACAGCAGCCCGCGAATCGACGGGTGGGCGCGGGCGATGTGATAGGCCAGCGGATAGCCGATCAGGATACAGCACAGCGTGGTCACGGCGGCCATCTTGATCGAGCTGAGATAGGTCGCCACATACAGGCTGTCCGTCAGCAGCAGGATATAGCCGCGCAGGTTGAGCTGGATGCTGATGACCTCGTCCTTGAACTCGGCCAGTGGCGTGTACGGGGGAATGCCGAAATCGAGATCCGCAAAGCTGATCTTGAGTACCAGCACGAACGGGGCCAGAAAAAACAGCAGCAACCACGCAAACGGCGGCGCAATCGCCAGTGTGCGCTGCGTCGGCAGCCAGCGCTTCCAGTCGATCTTCATGTTGCCAGCACCGTCGCGCTGTCATCGTCCCAGCTGATGTAGACCTCATCATCGATGCCCGGCGCGTCGCTCTGCGCCAGCGCCAGACTGGGCACGCTGGCCTCGATCTGCTTGCCGGAGTCGAGACGGATCTGGTAGAGCGCGTAGCTGCCCATCCAGGCCAGATGGCTGACTACGCCATGCGCCCAGTTGCTGTCTTCAGCAGGCTGTTCACGCAGAACCTGGATGCGCTCGGGACGAATAGAAACGTATACCTCCATCCCCAGCGGCTCGCTGATCCCGTGACTGACATACAGCGGCCGACTCAGTTCGTCGCACTCGATCGAAACATGGTCGGGCTCATCCACCACGATAGTACCCGTGAACAGATTGGTCGAACCGATGAAGCCTGCCACGAAACGGGAATTGGGAAAGGCGTAGACATCGTGTGGCGTGCCACACTGGATGATCTGCCCATCGGTCATGACCGCCAGCCGGTGCGCCATGCTCATGGCCTCATCCTGATCATGAGTCACCATGATGCAGGTCACGCCCACACGGTCCAGGATGCGTACCAGTTCAAGCTGGGTCTTCTGACGGATCTGCTTGTCGAGCGCCGACATGGGCTCATCGAGCAACAGCAGCTTGGGGCGCTTGACCAGGCTGCGGGCCAAGGCCACACGTTGCTGCTGCCCCCCCGAGAGCTGCTGAGGCTTGCGTCGCGAATACTGGCCCATCTGCACCAGGTCCAGCGCCTCGAATACCCGTTCGTGGATTTCGTTGGCCGGCACGCCTTCCTGCTTGAGGCCAAAGGCCACATTGCTGGCCACGCTCATGTGCGGAAACAGTGCATACGACTGGAACATCATATTGACCGGCCGGCGATACGGCGGCACATGGGTGATGTCTTCACCGTCGAGCAGGATCTGGCCCGAGGTCGCCTGCTCGAATCCGGCCAGCATGCGCAGCAACGTCGATTTGCCGCACCCCGAACTGCCCAGCAACGCAAAGATCTCGTTGCGTCGCACGGACAAATTGACGGAGCGGACCGCCACCGTATCATCGAAAATCTTGACCAGATCGGCGATCCTGACGAATTCGTCGGGATCGCCTGACAGCGGTGCCTGTGCCAGCGGGCGTGCGGAGGGTTCTGCCGGGGACATCGAGAAGACGTTTCCTATTCGAATCAGTGAGCGAAAAATCAGCGACCGGACTTGAGCTCAGCCCACATGCGGGTCTGCAGGCGCTGGATGGCCGGCGGCTGCTGCTTGATCACGAACAGCGTGCTGGCCACTTCGGGCGTCGGATAGATCATAGGGTTATCGGCCACGTCCTTGACCACGAAGTCCCGTGCCGTCTTGTTGGCATTGGGATAGAACATGGTGTTGGTGATTGCGGCATGCACCTCGGGGGTCTCGATGTAGTTGATGAAGGCATGTGCCTCCTTCACGTTCTGGGCGCTGGCGGGGATCGCCATCACATCGAACCAGGCAGGCGCACCGCCCTGAGGGATGAAGTAATTGATATCGTAGCTTTTGCCGGCCTCCTGGGCGCGGCTGCGCGAGATCATCACATCACCTGAAAATCCGTAGACCATGCAGAGGTCGCCGACGACCAGTTCGTCGATGTAGCCGGACGAACTGAACTGGCGGATATAGGGCCGGATCTTCTTGAGGACGTCGAGCGCTTCGCGATAGTCTTCCGGCTTGTCGCTGTTGGGATCCTTGCCCAGGTAGTGCAGCACCGCAGGAAAGACCTGGGCCGCTTCGTCGAGCATGGAAATGCCACAGCCAGCCAGTTTCTCTGCGTTTTCGGGTTTGAACAGGATATCCCAGTTGTCGAGCGCCACATCCGGCCCCAGGATCTCGCGGGCCTTGGTCACGTTGTAGCCCAGGCCATTGGTGCCGTAGCCCCAGGGGATCAGGTATTCATTGCCAGGATCGACCTCGGCCACCAGCGCCATGATGGCGGGGTCGAGGTGCGACCAGTTGGGGAGCTGGGTCTTGTCCAGCTTCTGGAAAATGCCGCCTTCGATCTGACGGGCGGCGTAATGCGTGGAGGGCACCACCACATCGTAGCCGGAATTGCCTGCCAGCAGCTTGGCCTGCAGCGTGTCGTTGCTGTCGTACACGTCGTAGCGGGCCTTGATGCCGGTGGCCTTTTCGAAGCCGGAAATCGTATCGGGTGCCGTGTATTCGGCCCAGTTGTAGACGTTGACGACCTGCTGCTGTGCCTGCGCAAGTCCTGCTGCCGCCAGCAGCGCTGTGCCGCATGCCAGTCGAGTCAGTTTTTTCAGATGCATGGTGTGCCCCACTTGGTTGGCTGGTTACCCCTTAAAGGGCGGAATAATAAAGCCATTTTGCATTGGGAGGCCAGTGCGAATTGCAACTTTATGCCCCCTGCCGGGCGATCTGTTGATAATGTACAAAAATGGCTTGCCAATACGCTTCGGCAGCCGTGCCTGCCAGCTTGAGCATCGATCTTTTCAGCCGCATCAGGTTGTTCTGCCGGTCCTGAGCGCTGCACCCGCCGGCTCGGGCCCGGTCAAAGTCGATCAGCCAGGCCTCGCCTGCCGGATCGAGCAGGATGTTGTGTGCATTGAGATCGGCATGCCAGACTCCGGCAGCATGCATGTCGGCAATGGACTGCGCGACCCGTGCGGGATCGGCCTGGGCCATGCAGTCGGCCAGCGGCACGGCATGTTCCACCCGCTGGGTCAGCAATGCCGCGCGATACAGCACGCCGGCACTGCGCCAGTATGCCGCCGCAAGCGGCCTCGGTACCCTCAGTCCGGCATGCCATAGCATCTCCATGATGCGGAATTCGGCAAACGAACGCGTTTTCGATTCCCCCTGCCAGACATAAAGGTCCCGGCTGATACGCGCCACCAGTCCGCCACGGCGATATTGTCTCAGCACCGCCTGTCCCCAGGGGCCCTCGACAAACCAGGCCGCCTGGCGACCACCCGATGACACGGCATTGATATGTGCCGATGCATAGCTGCCTGGTTGCCAGACGCTGGCATCCAGCCCGGGCACCTGCACTGCGTACAGCATGGCGGCACCCTTGCCCAGGCTGCGATGGAGCGCAATGGCGCTGGCCGGGTCTGCCACCGAAACCGGCTGCGTCATGACTTGCCCTCGCGATTGCGCATCCAGTCGGCAATGCCGTAGAAACTTTCCAGCATCTTGTCCATCAGCGGCTCGGGGAATCCCTGATCCTGCATGGCACGCCCCATGCAGACCACCCACTGATCGCGTTCGGCACGACCGATCGAAAAAGGCAGGTGGCGGGCACGCAGGCGCGGATGCCCAAAACGCTCGATATAGTGATTGGGACCGCCGGTATAACCGCACAGGAACCAGAACAGGCGATCACGGGCCTGATCCAGCGACGGGCCGTGGGTCGCTCGCAGCGCCTGCAGGTCAGGCTCGAGATCCATCAGGTCATAGAACCTGTCCACCAGGGCCCTGATGCCGGCCTCACCGCCCATTTCATCAAACAGGCTGCCGGTGGGGGCATCCTGTGCGATGCTCGCCCCACTTATATTGTCTTGCGTCATGTCACGCATCCCTCAATACCGCCAGCGGCGGCGTATGGAGTACCTGGCGCAGCACCAGGCTGCCGCCTGCCCACGCCGCCAGCATGCCGGCCAGCGGCCCTGCCAGCCAGACCCAATAACCTGCCACGACATCGAAATCGAAAATATATCGGGCCAGGGCCTGTGCTAGCAGAACGGCAGCTGCCGACGCCAGCAAACCAGCCGTGAATCCGGTCAGCAGCAGCTCATAGCGCTGCACCTTCGCCAGCCAGACCCGGCCCGCACCGAGTGCGCGCAGAATGCCGGCTTCGCGGCGGCGTTCGTCCAGCGTTCCCGATAGCGCGGCTGCCAGCACCAGAATACCTGCCGCCAGCGTAAAGCCGAACAACAACTGCACCGCTGCCACTGTCTGATCCAGTACCTGGCGCAATTGCAGCAGTGTGGCCGTCACATCGAACACCGTCAGGCCGGGCATGGCCCGCACCATGTCGCGCAACGCGGCCTGCCCGCCATCCGGCAGATGAAAGGACGTGATCCAGGTGCGAGGCGCACGCTCCAGCGCGGCGGGCGACAGAACGGCGAAAAAATTGACCTGCATACTGTTCCAGTCCACCTGGCGAATGCTGCTCACTGACACGTCCACCAGATCCCCCGCCACGTCGAACGCGATTCGGTCTCCCAGGCTGATGCCAAGTCGTCGGGCCAACTCTTCCTCAAGCGATACTTCCTGGGCTGCGCCATCCAGCGCCCTGCCCTGCACGATCCGGTTATGCCCGGGCAAGGCATCGGCATAGGACAGATTGAACTCCCGTTCGGCCTGACGCTGCGCGCGCGGATCCTCGTAGCGGGTCGGATCGACGGCCTCGCCATTGATGGACACCAGGCGACCACGGATCATGGGTGCCAGTTCGGGCGAACTGACGCCTGCCTCGAGCAGGGATTGCCGCACGGCATCGCGCTGGTCGTCCTGGATGTTGATGACGAACCGATTGGGCATGTCGACTGGCAGGCTGGCCTGCCAACTGCCGACCAGGTCGGTACGTGCCAGCGCCAGGACCAGGATGGCCATCAATCCCAGCGCCAGCGTGACAACCTGTGCCAGGACACCGGCACGCCGGCGTCTCATGCCGGCCAGGGCCATACGCCAGGCGGACGTCCGCCCACCCGCCCGCGCCAGCCAGCCGGCCAGCGTCAGACCAGTGTGCGCGGCCAAGGCAAAAATCAACGCAGCGCCCGTAAAACCCAGGGCCACCATCCCACCCAGTCGCCAATCACCCGCAAACCATGCCAGCAGCAGCGTCAGCCCGATCAGGCCAGGCGCATAGTCGAGCATCGCGCCACGGATGTTGCCTTCGACCTGTGCGGGTCGCAGCACGCGCATCGGCGGCACTCGTCGTAACCGGTCAAGTGCTGGCCAGGCAAAGGCCAGCAACAGCCAGAGTCCCAGCAAGGCCGCTCGCAGTGCCGGCCAGAGACCGACGGGGGCCAGCGTTTCAGGCAGCAGATCCCCCAGAATGGCCAGCAAGGCGCCATGCGCGGCATAACCCAGCCCCATACCTGCCAGCGCGGCGACCAGCCCCGCCATGAGGAACTCAGCCAGCAGCAGCGCCGTGATATCGGCCTGGGTACTCCCCAGGCATCGCATCACGGCCATGCCGGCACGATGGCGCTGCAGGAAACGCCGACTGCCCAGGGCGATGGCCAATGCCGCCATCATGGCGGCCGTCAGCGCCACCAGTGACAGGAACTGTTGTGCCCGCACCAGTGTGGCATGCACGGCAGGCCGCCCTTCTTCCAGGGTATCCAGCCGCAAACCAGTCTTGAGCTGCGGTGCCAGCCAGCGCTCCCACTGCCCGACCTGTTCTGGCGTGCCAGCCACCAGCAGCGCATAATCAATCCGGCTACCCGGCACGATCAGCCCTGATCGTGCCAGATCCTCGGCACTCAGCATCAGCCTGGGAGCCATCGTGGTCAGGCGCATCTCGCGATCCGGCTCGTACGTCAGCACACCCTCGATACGCAAGGTCAGGTTGCCCAGGGCCAGACTGTCACCCAGCTCGGCACCCAATGCAGCCAGCAGGCGCGGCTCAGCCCAGACGCTGCCGGGTGCCGGTGCGCCGCGCTCCCATTGGCCGACAGCATCCTCGGCCGTGCGTGCCACGCGCACCTGGCCACGCAACGGGTAGCTGGCGCTGACGGCCTTGACTGAAGCCAGTTGCATATCCTGTCCGAAGCGCGCCATCGACGGGAACTGCCAAGTATGCGCCAGTTGCAGACCACGCTGTTGCGCCTCCTGCTCCCAGCCATTCGACAGCGGCGTATCCGACCTGAGCACGCTATCGGCACCCAGCATCTGACCCGCCTCGCGGCTCAGGGTGCGCTCGACCCGGTCAGCCAATAGGCCAACACCCGCGAGGGCTGCCACGGCCACCAGCAAGGCAAGACACAGCATGCCCAGTTCTCCTGCCCGTGCGTCACGCCAGGCGAAACGGATGGCTTGCTGCCAGAAGCGGCGTGTCATGATCTGCATGTGACGGCATATCCTGCGGAGAGTTTTTTGTGCAAGCATTTTACAGGCGCTAAAATGCGGCGTTTGACATATTCATTTTATAAGTTGATCCAAGGAGAAGACACCATGATCCGCACCCCCTGGATGCGTTCGCTGCTGGCTGCCGCCTGCGTCGCGGGCGCCGCCTTCAGCCAGCCTGCTGTTGCCGCCGATTCACTCAAGATGGCTTATGCGCTGTCGGCCAATTCGCACTATGGTGCGGGTGGCAAGGCGTTCGCAGAATCCTTCGAAAAGAACACCGATGGTCGCTTTGCCATCGAGCAATTCGGCAACAGCGCCCTGGGCGGTGAACGCGAAGTCATCGAAGGCCTGCAACTGGGCACCATTGACCTGGCGATTCTGTCGACGGGTGCCACGCTCAATTTCGTGCCGGCCACCGGTGTGTTCGACATTCCGTTCCTGATGCGCGACCTGGACCATGCCCGCGCCGTGCTCGACGGCCAGATCGGCACCGATATGCTGGGTGAATTCTCCAAGCGCGGTCTGGTTGGCCTGGCCTGGGGCGAACAGGGCTTTCGTCACCTGACCAACAGCGTGCGCCCGGTCCGCACGCCCGAAGATGCCAAAAACCTGAAAATCCGTACTACGGAAAATCCCATCCACATTGCCGCCTTCCGCGCCATCGGCATCCTGCCCACGCCCATGGCATGGCCGGAAGTGGCAACGGCACTGCAGCAAGGCACCATCGATGGGCAGGAAAACCCGCTGTCGGTCATCGTCTCGGCCAAGTTGTCGCAACTGCAGAAATATGCATCGCTGACCGGACATGTCTATGCGCCCGCCGTCATCGTGGCCTCCCCTGACCTTTTCGACAGCCTGTCCGACGAAGACAAGCAGAAATTGATCGAAGCGGGCCAGGCTGCCGGTGCGGCAATGCGTGCCTATGTTGATGATGTCGAGAAAAACGGCGTGGCACAACTCCAGGCCGAAGGCATGGAAGTGGTCACCGACGTCGATCGCGAAGCATTTGCAGCGGCAGTCGAAACGGTCTATCCCGAGTACTACAAGAAGTTCGACAAGCAACTGATCGATTCGATCCGCGCTGTCCAGTAATCTCTTCCGCGATCCTATCGTTGCATCATGCGTCTACTCTGCCTCATTGACCAGGCGCTCTTTCGCCTGGTTTCCGCTGCGGTCCAGATCCTGCTGCTGGCGGCCGTGGCCGCCGGCTTCTTCCAGGTGGTGGCCCGTTTCGTCCTGCACAGCCCGCTCGACTGGAGCGAAGTGGCCACGCGGGCCATCATCATCTGGACCGTGCTGCTGGGTACGGCGCTGGCGTTCCGCCATGGTGCCATGATCAGCGTGGATATGCTGCGCAGCATCATGGCCCGGCGCGGGCTTCGCTGGTTCTCCGACATCATCGCCCTGACCTGCATGAGCTTCCTGCTCTTTCTGGCCTGGATCGGTGGGCAGATGACCTGGCGGGTCCGCTTCCAGACCGTGCCCAGCCTGGAGATCTCGATTTCCTGGATCTACCTGGCAATCCCGGTCGGTGCCACGCTGGCCGCCATCGGCGTGCTGGCCCACTGGGTCGAGCAGCGTCGCAAGCCCCTGGCTGATCATGCCAGTTCCGTGAATCCCGATACGCCCTGACCGCCATGTCCCAGTTGATGATTTTCTCCATGGTCGTCTTTTTCGGCCTGTCGATTCCTGTCGCCGTGGCCATCGGCCTGTCTTCGATGCTCGGCATTGCCCTGACCGAGCGGCTGACCTGGCTGGTCGTGGCGCAACAACTCTTTGCCGCCCTCGACAAGTACCCGCTGGTCGCGATTCCTTTCTTCATCCTGGCTGGCAACCTGATGGAGGCCGGCGGCATCTCGGCGCGCATGGTCGATTTCGCCAAGAGTCTGGTCGGACGCCTGCAGGGCGGCCTGGCCTGCGCCTGCGTGCTGACCTGCATGATCTTCGCCGCCGTGGCCGGTTCCAGCGTGGCCACGACCTTTGCCGTGGGGGCCATCCTGATCCCGGCCATGGTGCGCCACGGTTACCCGGCACCGTTCGCGGCCTCGCTGCAGGCAACGGCCGCCGAACTGGGCGTGATCATCCCGCCGTCGATCCCGATGATCCTGTTTGCCGTGTCCACCGACACATCGACCGGCGAACTGTTCATCGCCGGCGTCGGCCCCGGCCTGCTGATCGGCATCGCGCTGATGTTCTATGTCTGGTTCCATGCCCGCCGCCATGGCCTGGGCAAGGATGACGGCAAGGACCGTCTGACAGTCGGTGCCGCGCTGCGTCGCTCCTGGCTGGCACTGTTGATGCCGGTCATCATCCTGGGCGGCATCTACGGCGGTGTCTTCACCCCCACCGAAGCCTCGGTGGTCGCTGTGGTCTACGCCCTGCTGGTCAGTATCCTGATCTACCGCACCATCCGCTTCAGTACGCTGTCGCTGGTGCTCAAGCGCTCGGCAGTCTCCAGCGCCGTGATCATGTTCATCATCGCCAATGCCGGCGTGTTCAGCTTCCTGCTCAATCGGGCCGGCGTGCCCGATGCGCTGGGTGCCTGGCTGAGCCAGTTGTTCAGCGACAAGATGACTTTCCTGCTGGGCGTCAACCTGGCGCTGTTCGTCATCGGCATGTTCATCGAGACCTCTGCTTCGATCGTGGTACTGGCCCCGCTGCTGCTGCCGGTGGCCGTGCAGTTCGGCATCGATCCGGTGCATTTCGGCGTGATCATGATCGTCAACCTGGCGCTGGGCATGATCACCCCGCCACTTGGGGTCAACCTGTTTGCCGCCAGTACGGTATCCGGCGTGCCGCTGGAAAGAATGATGCGACCGCTGGTGCCGTTCGTACTGGTGACGCTGGCCTGCCTGGCCCTGATCACCTATCTGCCAGGGCTGTCGCTGGGTCTGCGGGACCTGGCCTACGGATACTGATCCACGGGCTGTCTTGAAGCCAGCCTGCCCAGGGTAGGCTGGCTTCAGCTCCAGGCAAAGGCAGGGTCGCGCCCCACCTGATGCCTGAACGGCATCCTTAGAACTCGTAGCGCATGCTCACATTGATGCTGCGCGGTGCGCCCCAGGTGTAGAACAGTCCTTGCGCATTGAAGTTGGTCACACCGGCAAAGTATTTCTTGTCCAGCGCATTATTGAGGTTGGCATGGATACTGAGCCGGTCATTGACCTGATAGCGTGCCATCAGATCAAGCAGCCAGTAGGCTTCCTGACGCAGTTCCGCCGTGCCGCGCTGTACCGAAATCGCACTCTGCCAGCGGGTGGCCGCGCCGACCGTCAACCCGCGCAGCGAACTCTCTCCAAACTGATAGGTTGTCCCCAGCTTGAACTGGTGTTTGGGCGTGGTGCTGGCACTGTTCAGATCGCTGCTGTTCTGCACATAGCTGCCCTGCACCTGCCAGCCACGCGCCACCTCACCGGAAAGCTCCAGCTCGTAGCCCTTGCGGATCGCGCCCGAAACCGCCGTGTAATACTCCTCGCCACGCACATTCATGCCCGCCACTTCGGCGGTATTGTCGGTCCGCATCCAGAAGTAGCTGGCACTGGCATTGAGACGCCGGTCAAAAAACTCACCCTTGGCACCGACCTCATAAGTGATGCCTTCTTCAGGATCCAGCGTCCGATCATCAATATCCTTGGCGCTCTGTGCCTGAAAGATGCTGGCATAGCTGGCATAGACCGAGACATCCTGCGCCACATCAATCACCAGACCGGCATAGGGCGTGACCACAGCCTTTTCATGCAGGTCGTAGTTGTACCAACCGACATCGGTCACATCCTTCTGCCGATAATCGGTCACCCGCGCACCGACGATCAGCTTGACCGGATCGGCCAGCGAAAAGCGGCCGGCAGTATAGGCATACCAGCGGTCATTGCTGAAATAATCGTCTGAATAGTTCTGGTTGTCGGCAGGCTGCGGCACGATACTGCCACCCTGGCTGAAATCGACACCGTTCAGCACTTCATCGGGCTGGCTGGACCTGAGCAACGTCGTCCGATGCCGGGATGCGCCGACACCGAACAGCAACTGGTGCTCCTGCCCGAAAAGCTCGAACGGCCCCTGCAGATCGAACATGACACTCTGGTCGCGCGATTTGATGTCCTTGTACAAACCGTACTGGGCTGTCACCGGCACGGCATAGCGCAGTGAACCGATACGCATATTGGGCGTCTGGATACCCTCGTGCGCCACTTGCAGCTTGCCCGTCCAGCCATTGGCAAAACGATGTTCCAGGCGGGCGAAAGCATTGAGAGAGTTCTGTCGGTAACCGGCCCAGTCTGCGCCGATATTGAAATCACGTGGCATCAGGGGCACCGCGTTGCCCTTGCCGTCAAACCCCTGGATCGGCGTGGTGCCTCCAGCCCCCCGTACTTCACGCTCGCGCCAGGTCAGCCCTGCGCTCAGCACGGTATCGGGCGTCAGGTCGTATTCCAGCGTGCCATATACCATCGAACTGTCGGTATCCTTGCCATTGAAGGTCTTGGCATCTCTGCGCGCGGCCACCAGCCGGCCACGCAAGCTGGCATCGGCATTCAATGGGCCGCTTACATCGGCATCGGCACGGTAGGTATCCCAACTGCCGGCTCCCGCCGTGACGCTGGCCTGGAACTCACGCGTGGGCCGCTTGCGAATCAGATTGACGGTCGCGCCATAGGCACCGTCACCATTGATCAGGCCGGACGAACCCTTGAGCACCTCGATGCGGTCGATCTCGGCCATGTCGTCGAAGCTATGAACGATATGGCTGTTCCAGCCCCAGCCATTGCTATAGCGGCGATTGCCGTCAGTCTGCAGATTGACCTTAGAACCCCGGACATTGAAAGTGGCCATGTCATTCTGCCGCGTCACCGTCACACCGGGCGTCTGCTCCATCACATCAGCCAGTGTTTCCAGCTTGAAGTCGTCCATGCGCTGGCGCGTCATCACGGTCACCGATTGCGGCGTCTCGCGCAGCGTCATCTCCAGGCCCGTCGCCGTTCTGCTGGGACCGGTTGCCGTATAGCTGCCGGTACCATCTGTCGTGCCATCGGCAACTCCCTGTACTGTAACGGCATCCAGCATCTGGGTATTGCCACGCCCCATCTGGCGAATCGGGCGCAGGGCATAGCCGCCACCTGCACGCGCCTGCGCCTCGATACCCGAACCGGCCAGCAACGCAGCCAGCCCCGCCTCTGCCTCGTACCGGCCCGACAGCCCAGGGCTATGTCGTCCTTGCAGCAAGGCAGCATCGTAGGTCAGGTTGATGCCAGCCTCGCGCGCAAAGCGCAGCACCGCTGCATCAAGCGGGCCGGACGGAATACTGTAGCTGCCAGATTCGACAGCAGGCACCGGTCTGCCAGGCTCCTGGGCCAGCACCGGCCGGCCATCCACGCCAAGGGCGAACCCCAGCGACAGGCATATCAAGGCTCCCTGCAAGGCACGCGCCAAAGGGGTACGCTGAAAATGCACAAATTCGGCAGAGGAAACGGAAGTGGCAGCCGATGCTTGCGTCGGTCTGGAGGTCAGGGTCATGGCTTTATTTCGCGAATGAGAGTGAGTCAAAAATCGGTTTCACTCAATAAGCCGAAGCAAAACGAAAAACCCCTCAATTTTCGTGAAGCGCCCCTACGGATACCCAATATCGCGTCAGATAACGAATACGCACCGGCTGGGTCTGAGCCAGCAACTGCAATGCTCGATCAGTATCCTGCAGATGAAACACCCCTGACACACGCAGGCCCGCTACCGCGGCATCCCAGCGCAACACCCCTGCACGATAGCGCGCCAATTCGCCCAGCACGAGCGAGAGCGGCATGTCTTCGCCGGCAATCACGCCTTGCGTCCAGCCATCGACCTGCATGCCCTGCATATCCTCAGTAGCAATCAGATCAGTGCCAAGCAGGTATGTCTCGCCAGGCTTGACGATATGGACGGCTTCAAGGGAGTTTTCCGGGTACAGGGCCACGGCACCTTCCTGCACCCCGACGCGCACGCCTTCCTCCATCAGCCGCACCGTGAAGCGTGTACCCAGCGCTTGCAGGCGTCCAAACGGTGTCTGTACCCAGAAAGGCCGCCGGACAGGCTGACCGATATCGGCCCCGGTACGGATGGCAATCTCGCCGCGCGTCAGGATGACGCGCCGCAGCGGACCAAAATCGGTACGGACAGCACTGTCCGTATTCAGGTGCAGAACCGTGCCATCGTCCAGTTGCCACTGGTGCCGCTCGCCCATCACCGTGCTGGCATCCGCCACCAGTCGTTGCCAGGGCGTATGGCGATGGGCCATCCATCCCAGGCCGACCAGCAGCCCACCCAGCGACAAGGCCTGCAACGCGCTACGGCGCTGTGCCTGCCTGCGGGTACGCTGTGTCTGAACCCGATCCAGCGCATGGCTCAGCAAAGGGGCCGGCATGCCGGCAAAAGGCTGCGACAGTGACGTGATTCGCTCCCAGGCCAGCGCATGCAACCGATCAGTGAGCAGCCAGCGTTCGAACGAAGCATGCGTCTGTTCGGAAGGCTCGCCATGATGCAGACGGATCGACCAGGCAATGGCAGCCTCGATCACGACCTCGGGGATCAAGGCAGGGCCACCCTGTCGCAGATTCATGCTCATGTCTCGAAGCGTGCCGCATAGCAGGCACGCAACCCTTTGGCGATATGGCGCTCTACCGTGGCCACCGATACGCCAAGGCGCTCGCCGATCTGCCGGCAGGTCAGCCCCTCGAGCTGCGCCAGCAAAAAGGCATTGCGCACCACCGGCTTGAGGGTATCCAGCATGCGGTCGATCTCGGTCAGGGCTTCCATCAGAATCATGCGCGTCTCGGCCGAGGGCACTTCTGACTCGGGCAGGCTCGCCAGGGTCTCAAGCCAGGCCTGTTCCAGATCACGCCGACGCCAGTGATCGATCACCAGGCCTCTGGCGATGGTGGCCAGCAAAGCCCTCGGTTCACGCACCTGAATAGGTGCCTGACGCATCAGCAGCCGCATGAAAACGTCCTGAGCGAGGTCGGACACATCACCGGCGTTGTCGAGCCGGCGACGCAGCCAGCCCTGCAACCAGCCATGATGATCGACGTACAGCATCTGCACTTCCTGCTGCACTACGCCCTTGTCTGCCACTGCCGGATACCCTCGTGTTTCAGGACGGCATGCGCCACCCACGGATAAGAATTGTTTTTATTTTATATTACAGGGTAAAAATCGAACAACTTGCGTGAGGTGTGCGGCAAAACACCGACACCATCACAGGCTCATGCGTCCTCGCCACGCAGGCGGGCCAGTGCTTCGTCGAGCCGGTCCACGGCCCATATCTCCAGTCCTTCGATCGGTTGCCTGGGGGCATTGGCCGACGGAATCAGCGCAATGCCAAATCCCAACTTGGCGGCTTCTCGCAAGCGCTCCTGCCCGCGAGGTGCAGGACGGATTTCCCCTGCCAGGCCTACCTCACCAAAGGCCACCAGCCCCTTGGGCAGCGGCCGATTACGCATCGACGACATAATGGCCAGCAAAACCGGCAGGTCGGCCGCGGGTTCGGCAATCCGCACGCCTCCGACTGCATTCAGAAAAACATCCTGGTCGAAGGTGGGGATCCCGGCATGCCGATTCAGCACTGCCAGCAACATGGCCAGCCGGTTGCTCTCCAGGCCCACGGTCAGGCGACGCGGGTTGGGCACATGGGCGCTGTCGACCAGCGCCTGGATCTCGACCAGCAGCGGCCGGCTGCCTTCCTGCGTCACCATGACGCAGGCTCCGGGCACCTGTTGCTCGTGGCGTGACAAAAACAGCGCGGACGGATTGGCCACCCCCTTGAGGCCCCGGTCGGTCATGGCAAACACGCCCAGTTCATTGACTGCGCCAAAGCGGTTTTTGATGGCCCTGACCAGGCGGAACGAAGAATGTGTATCCCCTTCGAAATACAGCACCGTATCGACGATGTGCTCCAGCACCCGCGGGCCGGCCAGAGCCCCTTCCTTGGTGACATGGCCGATCATGATGATGGCGGTGCCTGTCTGCTTGGCAATGCGCGTCAGTTGCGCAGCGCACTCGCGCACCTGTGCGACCGAACCGGGCGCTGAACTCAGTTCCCCCGAGTAAAGAGTCTGGATAGAATCGATCACCGCCACGGCGGGCCGATGCTGGGCCAGCGCAGCCTGAATCGCCTCCAGGCGGATTTCCGACAGCAGATCAACCTGCCCCGTCTCGACACCCAGCCGGCGCGCACGCAGCGCCACCTGGGCCGCCGACTCCTCACCTGTCACGTACAGTACCGGCACGCGCCCCGACAGGGCGGCCATGGCCTGCAACAACAGCGTCGACTTGCCAATACCGGGATCACCACCAATCAGTACCACGGCCCCTTCGACCAGGCCACCCCCCAGTACCCTGTCGAACTCATCGAGCCCGACGGGGGTGCGCGGCAGTTCCTGCGCCTCGACCTCGGCCAGTTTGCGCACGGTCACGTCACTGCCTGCCAGCGGAGCAAAGCGATGCGCCGCCCCGGCGGCGGGCGCATCGGCGATCACGCTTTCCTCAAGCGTATTCCAGGCATTGCAATGCGGACACTGCCCTTGCCACTTGGGTGTACGGCCGCCGCATTCGCTGCATATGTACGCGGTTTTTGCCTTTGCCATCGATCCCTGCCCTGTCTGCTGTCAAAACGAGAATTGCAAGTCTAACGTATCGCCCTGGAGACACCGCCCAGGCAATTGACGCTTATCCATCCACGCCAGGGCCGAGCCAGCCTAAAATGCCGCCATGTCCGTCGATCACTATGAAAACTTCCCTGTGGCCTCATGGCTGCTGCCACCGGCCATCCGGCCTGCCGTCGTGACCATCTATCGTTATGCCCGCCATGCCGACGACCTGGCCGACGAGGGCGATGCCACGCCCCAGGCCAGGCTGGCTGCCCTGCAGGCATGCCGCGCCGCACTGCATGCCCGCCTGCAGGGACAACCCGTGCCCGCAGGGCCTGGACAGGCAGAACTGGACGCCCTCTGCACCCCGCTGGCAGCCATCGTGGCGCACCATGGACTGTCGCGGGTGCCCTTCGACAACCTGCTGAATGCTTTCGAGCAGGATCTGACCACGCATCGCTACGACAGCTATGCGGCACTGCTGGACTATTGCCGCCTGTCAGCCAACCCGGTCGGCTATCTGATGCTGTCGCTGTTCGGCGTCGGCGGCCCCGATGCGCTGCGCGAATCCGATGCGATCTGCACCGGTCTGCAGTTGGCCAACTTCTGGCAGGACGTCGCCATCGATCTCGACAAGCAGCGCATCTACCTGCCCCAGGAAGACCTGCGCCGTTTCGGTCTGGACCCGGCGCAGCCGGACACATGGGCCACGGCACCTGGCTGGCGACCACTGATGAAATTCCAGATCGATCGCACCCGCCGCCTGTTAAAATCCGGCTGGCCGCTGACCCGACGGATTCCCGGTCGCTGCGGCTGGGAGCTGCGCCTGATCGTCCAGGGTGGTCTGCGCATTCTCGACAGGATCGAAGCTGCCGATTTCGATGTGTTCCGCCACCGCCCCGTACTCGGCAAGCGAGATGGCCTCATAGTGCTGTGGCGGGCATTGCTGAACCAGATATGACTCCCGACGAATACTGCCAGGACAAGGCCGCCCGCAGCGGTTCGAGCTTCTATTACGCCTTCCTGTTCCTGCCGCCCGAACGGCGGCGCGCCATCACGGCTCTGTATGCCTACTGCCGCGAAGTGGACGACGTGGTGGACGAGTGCACGGACCCGTCACTGGCCCGCATCAAGCTGGCCTGGTGGCGCGAACAGATCGCGGCCATGTACGAGGGTCGCGCCGAACATCCCGTCACCCAGGCGCTGGCACCGCATATTCATGTCTACGGGCTGGAGAAGGACAAGCTGCTGGCCGTCGTCGATGGCATGGAAATGGACCTCGACCAGAGCCGCTACCTCGACTATGCCGGCCTGAAAAAATACTGCTGGCATGCGGCTGGCGTCGTCGGCGAAATGTCCGCCGCCATTTTCGGCCATACCGAGCCGGCCACGCTGCTGTATGCAGAAAAGCTGGGACTGGCCTTCCAGCTCACCAACATCATCCGCGACATCGGCGACGATGCCCGGCGCGACAGGATCTACCTGCCCATCGACGATCTGCAGCGCTTTGGCGTCAAGGCGGCCGACATCATCAATGGCCGCTATTCCGAACAGTTCTCGGCACTCATGGCATTCCAGGCCGAGCGGGCACGGCAAGCCTACCGCGAAGCCGTACAGTTGCTGCCCGAGGCAGACCGCCGGGCACAGCGTCCCGGTCTGATGATGGCAGCCATCTACCATGCCCTGCTCGATGAGATCGAACGCGAAAACTGGCAGGTCCTGCACCAGCGTATCGCCCTCACGCCACTGCGCAAACTTTTCCTGGCCTGGCGAGTCTGGGTCAGCGGTGGCCGCAGCCTGATCCGCCGCCTGTCGCGCTGACCCTGCCGCCACATTACACGAGACTGCCATGTCGCACGCCACGGATTCCCTACATATCGCTGTCATCGGTGCCGGCTGGGCCGGCCTGGCGGCCACGGCCACCCTGCAGGAACTGGGATGCCGCGTGACCGTATTCGAAGCCGCCCATCAGGCCGGCGGCCGGGCCCGGCGCTTGCCCTCCTCGACCGGTTTCGACCATCCACTCGACAACGGCCAGCATATCCTGCTGGGTGCCTACCGCGAAACGCTGGCCCTGATGCAGAGTATCGGCATCAATCCAGACAAGGCCTTGCTGCGCCTGCCACTGCAACTGGGCAGTGCCGATGGCAGCTTCGGCCTGCGAGCCCCCCGCTGGCCAGCCCCCTGGCATGCGCTGGCCGCACTGCTGGAAGCAGACGGCCTGAATTGGTCGGAACGCCTTGCCGCCATCCGCCTGCTGCTGACGCTCAAGGGTGCCCGCTGGCAGGCTCCCGCCCAGGAAACCGTCGCCGGTCTGCTGCAGCGGCTGCGCCAGCCCGAAAGGCTGTGCCAACGGCTCTGGCATCCGCTTTGCATGGCCGCCATGAACACCTTGCCAGCCGAAGCCTCGGCGGCACTCTTTGCCACCGTACTGCGCGACAGTCTGGGTGGCTCGCGCCATGACTCGGATCTGCTGCTGCCGGCCCGCGATCTGTCGGCCCTCTGGCCCGACACCATCGCGCAAAGTGCCGACATCCGTTTTGGCCACACCATTCGCAAGGTTCACCTTGAACTGGCCCACGGCCTGCGACTCGACCAGTTTCCCACGATATTCGATGGTGTCATCGCCGCCATCCCGCCACACAACGCCCATCGCCTGCTGCACGACTGTGGCGACCATGCTCTGCTGGCCCGTCTCAATGCATTCGACACCCAGCCCATCGCCACACTGTATTTCAAGCTGGCCAAACCCTGGAAGTTGCCGGCACCGATGCTCATGCTGTGGGAAGACCATGAGCGTGGTCATGACGGCCAATGGCTTTTCGACCGCACACAACTGCTTCAGCCAGCCACTGCCGGACACAAGGCCACAGGCAGCGGTACGGAACTGGCCGTGGTCGTCAGCGCTGCCCAAGCCCTGCTGGAGCGGCCCCGCGAGCTGGCAATCGCCCGCCTGGAAGAACAGGTTCGCGAACAGATCGCCCGCCATCCTCGCAATCCGGGCCCGATGCCCGAGGTGATCGAGCATGCGCTGATGATCGAGAAAAAGGCGACATTCACCGCCCGGCCCGGGCTGGTGCGTCCTGCCACGGCCACGCACTGGCCAGGGCTGCGACTGGCGGGAGACTGGACGGACACCGGCTATCCCGGCGTTCTCGAAGGCGCGGTCCGCAGCGGCAAACAGGCTGCGCAGGAGCTGCATGCCTGGTTGAGCAGCGTCAAGGCATAAAGCCGGTCATCAGCAAGTTCAGATGACCGATCCGCCTGGAAAGCGTCCGTCCAGATAGGCGTTCCAGAGTCCATTGATGAATGGACTCTGGACACCCGCGCTGCGTCATTTCCAGACAATCTCAGCCAGCGTGTGCCTCTATATAGCGTCGCACGGCCTGCGCATCGTTGTCCATGACTTCGACACGCTGCGGCAGTTGCTCAAGTTCCGCCAGGGCGGCGGGACGCGCCGGTTCGATGCCGATAGCCTCGACAATGGTGGCAGAGAACTTGGCCGGCAAGGCCGTCTCGAGCACCAGCATCGGTACGCCGGCCTCGACATGGCTGGCCGCAACCTTGACGGCATCGGCCGTATGCGGGTCGATCACCACGCCGGACGCGGCATGTACCGCACGAATCGTCTCCAGCCGGTCCTGATGGGTGCTGGAGCCGGACACAAAGCCGAACTCGCGCTCGAAACGAGACTGCTCGGCTGACAGATCGAACTGCCCTTCCGCTGCCAGCTGTGCCCACAGCGCCCGCACCCGCTCGGGATCGCGGCCCACCAGATCGTAGACGAAACGCTCGAAATTGGACGCCTTGGAGATATCCATCGACGGGCTGGACGTAACGTAGGTCTGGGCACTGGCGCGAGGACGATAGATCCCAATGCGGAAAAACTCTTCCAGCACGTTGTTTTCGTTGGTTGCCAGCACCAGATGCCGGATCGGCAGGCCCATGCTGCGGGCAATATGCCCGGCCAGGATGTTGCCGAAATTGCCGGATGGTACGGCAAACGATACTTCGCCACCCGCGACATTGGCGCGCAGCCAACCATGGATGTAATACACCACCTGGGCAGCGATCCGGGCCCAGTTGATCGAATTGACCGCACCGATCTGGTAGCGACGGCGAAAATCGAGATCGCCGGCCAGTTGCTTGACGATGTCCTGGCAGTCGTCGAACATGCCATGCACCGCAATGTTGTGGATGTTGGCATCCTGCAGCGAATACATCTGCGCCCTCTGGAACGGGCTCATCAGGCCATGCGGCGACAGCATGTAGACCGCCACGTTGCGCTTGCCGCGCAGCGCATACTCGGCCGCCGATCCGGTATCGCCGGAAGTGGCCCCCAGAATATTGATCTGCTGGCCGCGCTGGCCCAGAACATATTCGAAGACCTGGCCCAGAAACTGCATGGCCATGTCCTTGAAAGCCAGCGTCGGCCCTTCGGACAGTCCCAGCAGTGTCAGGCTGCCGCCTGCGTAGCCGGGCAGCGGCTTGAGCGGCACGATGGCCGCACTGGAGAACACGCCTTCGCGATAGGCTTCCGCCGTCAGGCGGCGCAGGTCGGCTGACGGAATATCGTCGGCAAACAGTCCCAGCACCTCGGCCGCCAGCTCGGCATAGCCCAGACTGGCCCAGGCCGAGAGATGCGGGCGAATGTCCGGCAGCGTTTCCGGCATCGCCAGACCGCCGTCGGGAGCCAGCCCCTCGAGCAGGACATCGGAAAAAGACTGCGGCACCATGCCGCCACGCGTGGAGATGTACTTCATGCCAGGTTTTCCATACGAATCCGGGTCACGCTGGAGCGGACCTGCGGCAATTGCTCGATCAGGCCGATGGCCCGGTTGACGTCGCGCTCGACAGCCTGATGGGTCAGGAAGATGATGTCGGCACCGGAGTCTCCGTGCGGACGCTGGATCATCGAACCGATGGAAATCTCGGCCTCGGCCAGGATCCGGGCGATATCGGCCAGCACACCCGGCTGGTCATCGACATGCAGGCGCAGGTAGTACGCCGTGCGGACATCCTCGATCGGCAGAATGGGCGTATCGGCCATGGCATCATGCTGGAAAGCCAGATACGGCACACGTTGCTCAGGCGCTGCACCCTGCAGGCGTGCCACATCGACCAGGTCGGCGATCACGGCCGATGCCGTCGGCTCTTCGCCTGCGCCCTGGCCGTAGTAAAGCGTGGGACCTACGGCATCGCCATGCACCAGCACGGCATTCATGGCACCTTCGACATTGGCCAGCAACCGGCCCTCGGGAATCAGGGTCGGATGAACACGCAGCTCGATACCATCGGGACGCAGCTTGGTGATACCCAGCAACTTGATGCGATAACCCAGATTTTCGGCATGGACAATGTCTTCCTGCGCCAGCTTGCTGATGCCCTCGACATGCGCGCGGTCGAACTGCACCGGTACGCCGAAGGCCATCGATGCCAGCAGCGTCAGCTTGTGCGCGGCATCGACACCCTCGATATCGAAAGTCGGATCGGCTTCGGCGTAACCCAGGCGCTGGGCATCTGCCAGCGCAGCCTCGAACGACAGCCCGCGGCTGCGCATTTCGGACAGGATGAAATTGGTGGTGCCGTTGATAATGCCGGCTAGCCAGTTGATGCGGTTGGCGCTCAGGCCTTCGCGCAGCGCCTTGATGATGGGGATGCCGCCGGCCACGGCAGCCTCGTACACCAGCATCACGCCTTTTTCGCGGGCTGCGGCAAACAGCTCGTTGCCGTGGCAGGCCAGCAGCGCCTTGTTGGCGGTCACAACATGCTTGCCCTGGGCAATGGCTTCGCGCACCAGTTCAAGTGCCAGCGTATAGCCGCCGATCAATTCGACCACGATGTCGATTTCTGGATCGCGCACGACCTCGAAAGGATCGGTCGTGATGGCCGCTGCATCGCCTACCTTGCTGCGCGCCCGCGCCATGTCGCGTACGGCAATGCGACTGACTTCGATGCTGCGACCGGCCCGACGGGCGATTTCCCCGCCATTGCGACTCAGTACATTCCAGACACCGCCACCGACGACGCCCAGACCCAGCAACCCGACCTTGAGCGGTTTCATTTCAACAGACCACGGCTTCATTTCAACAGACCACCCTTGCGGAACGATTTCCCCAGGCGCTGCGCACCGCACACACCGGGCAATTAAGATAAAACGGATAACCTGATAATCTAGCGCAAGGTCGGCGCTATCGCAAATCAATTCGTCGCTTGCAGCGCCAAATTCCTGTCATCGCTCTGTCATGACGTATTACGCTATGATGTTCCCGTTGTTTCCGGAGCATGCGATTGAAACTGAGCAATGACACCAACCCCCTGCTGAACACCGTGACAGCCTACGGTGACGGCTATATCGAGGTCAACCGGGCGCGCTTCGAACACGCGGTGGCCTTTGGACCCGAGGGCGAGATCGGGCACTGGCCCGTGGCCTCCGCCGACGAGATCACCACTGAACTGCTCCGGCAGGCGGCCGGACTGCGCCAGGCCGCCACCGATCCGATGGCTTTTCTCGACGCCGACGAATCGTCGGCCATACGTCCGCCGAATGCGCCCGAAGTGCTGCTGGTCGGCACCGGCCCGCGTCAGCGCTTTCTCCACCCCAGTATCCTGCAGCCGCTCTTGCGGATCGGGATCGGTGTCGAAACCATGGACACCCAGGCCGCCGCCCGTACCTACAACATCCTCATGGCCGAAGGTCGCCGCGTGGTCGTCGCGCTGCTGCCCGCCTGAGCCAGACAAGGAGCCTTCCATGACCCTCCCCACCATCGGCCAACCCGCCCCGGACTTCACCGTGGACAGCACCCAGGGTGCCATCACGCTTTCCGCGCTGCGCGGCAAGGCGGTCGTACTGTATTTCTACCCCAAGGACAGCACGCCGGGCTGCACCACCGAAAGCCAGGATTTCCGGGATCTCCACGCCGAATTCCTGGCGCAGGACTGTATCGTGCTGGGCATTTCCCGCGACAGCCTGCGCTCGCACCAGAACTTCACCGAAAAGCAAAGTCTGCCGTTTGCCTTGCTTGCGGATACCGATGAAACCGTCTGCACGCTGTATGGCGTGATCAAGATGAAAAATATGTATGGCAAACAGGTTCGGGGCATCGAGCGCAGCACTTTCCTGATCGACGCCAACGGCGTGCTCCGACAGGAATGGCGCGGCGTCAAGGTACCCGAACATGCTGCCACCGTCCTGCAAGCAGTCCAGTCTCTGGGGAACTGATCCATGCCGTTGCCACCCTTGCCGACCAAGCCCGCCACGCTGCTCGATACCGACAGCCTGCCGGCCGTAAAGCCCGGCCGCAAAAACCGGCCTGCCAAGAAAGAAACGACCGCGCAGGTCACGCCCGTATCCCAGCCGGATACCGCTCCGGTCGCAATAGCGCCGCGCGGCAAGGCATCCTCGGCTGGCCTGCTGCTCTCGCCCAGCGACAAGCCCGTCGCCCACCGCAAGGCCAATACGCCTGTGACCTCGGCAGCGCCTGCGGCGGCCCAGCGTGCTGATACAACAGCCCCGCGTAGCAATACAGCACCTGTTACTGCGACTGTCGCCAGCCAGGCTCCGGCCCAGACCGACAAACGGGTGCCGTCCGCACCTCCCGCACCGGTCAAAGCGGCTGCAGGCAAGCATGCCGCCCGCGTCAAGACAGCCCGCAAGCCCGAGGCGCGGACCCTGTTCGTGCTCGACACCAACGTGCTGCTGCACGATCCTTCCTCGCTGTTCCGCTTTCAGGAACACGACATCTTCCTGCCCATGATGATGCTGGAAGAGCTCGACCACAACAAGAAAGGCATGTCCGAAGTGGCGCGCAACGCCCGCCAGGTCAGCCGTTCGCTGGACGAGCTGGTAGGACAGACTGCCGACATCGCTGCCGGTCTCCCGCTCAATGCGCTCGGCAGCAAGGAAGCCCGCGGCCGGCTCTACTTCCAGACCTCGGCAGTCCACAACAGCCTGCCGGCCGATCTGCCCATGGGCAAGGCCGACAACCAGATCCTGGGCGTGGTACACGCGCTGCAGCAAAAGCATGGCGACCGACCTGTCGTGCTGGTCTCCAAGGACATCAACATGCGCCTCAAGGCGCGTGCGCTGGGGCTGGCGGCCGAGGATTATTTCAACGACCAGGTCCTGGAAGACTCCGACCTGCTCTACAGCGGCATGCTGGAGCTGCCCGCCAGCTTCTGGAACAAACATGGCAAGGACATCGAATCCTGGCAACAGGGCGGCCGCACCTTCTACCGGCTGCAGGGGCCGCTCTGCGCCCAGTTCCTGCCCAACCAGTTCGTCTACTTCGAAGGCGACATGCCACTGTACGCGCAGGTCCAGGAGGTCAGCGGCAAGACAGCCGTGCTGGCCACTCTGCGCGACTACACGCACGCCAAGAACAACGTCTGGGGCGTCACCGCGCGCAACCGTGAACAGAACTTCGCGCTCAACCTGCTGATGAACCCGGAATGCGACTTCGTGTCGCTGCTGGGCCAGGCTGGTACTGGCAAGACATTGCTGGCGCTGGCCTGCGGTCTGGCACAGGTACTGGAGACCAAACGCTACTCGGAGATCATCATCACCCGCGCCACCGTGCCCGTCGGCGATGACATCGGTTTCCTGCCCGGCACCGAAGAGGAAAAGATGCTGCCCTGGATGGGGGCACTCGAAGACAACCTCGACGTGCTCAACACGGGCGACCAGCTGGGCAACAGCCAGGGCACCGAATGGAACCGCGCGGCCACCATGGATCTGATCCGCTCGCGCATCAAGGTCAAGTCGCTCAATTTCATGCGCGGCCGCACCTTCCTCAACAAGTTCCTGATCATCGACGAAGCGCAAAACCTGACGCCCAAGCAGATGAAGACCCTGATCACCCGTGCCGGCCCCGGTACCAAGGTCGTCTGCCTGGGCAATATCGCCCAGATCGACACCCCCTACCTGACCGAAGGCAGTTCGGGCCTGACCTACGTGGTGGATCGCTTCAAGGGCTGGCCGCATTCCGGGCACATCACCCTGCAACGAGGCGAACGCTCGCGACTGGCGGACTACGCGGCAGATACGCTCTAAGATGAACTGATCGCTGCGATGTTCATGTAAAAAGGCCAGTCAAATAATCGACTGGCCTTTTTCTTGACAACAAAAGAATGCGCTACATGGATCGCGGGGCAACAGCAAAGCCCTCAAGGGCGCGTTTTCTCCTGAGAGCGCAGCAATATAAAATCAGTAGCCATTCGGCGTGAAATTCAGGAAGCGCGTGCTCGGTCCCTGGAAGGTCAGTCGCACCGTGCCGATAGGGCCGTTACGCTGCTTGCCGATGATGATCTCGGCTGTGCCCTTGTCCGGCGTGTCCGGGTTGTAGACCTCATCACGATAGATGAACAGGATCAAGTCGGCATCCTGCTCGATAGCACCTGACTCACGCAGATCGCTCATCACGGGCCGCTTGTTGGGACGCTGCTCCAGGCTGCGGTTGAGCTGCGACAGCGCAATCAACGGGCAACCCAGTTCCTTGGCCAGGCCTTTCAGCGAACGACTGATTTCGGAAATTTCGGTAGCGCGGTTTTCACCTCCCGAATTGCCCCCCATCAACTGCATGTAGTCGATGATGATCAGGCCGAGCTGACCGCACTGGCGGGCCAGGCGACGGGCTCGGGCACGCAGTTCCATCGAGTTGAGCGCAGGCGTCTCGTCGATATACAGCTGGGCCTCCTGCATCTTCTGCACCGCATGCGTCACCCGCGGCCAGTCGTCGTTGGTCAGCTTGCCGGTCCGCAGGCGATGCTGGTCGAGCAGGCCGACGGAACCCAGCATCCGCATGGCAAGCTGTACGGCACCCATTTCCATCGAGAACACGGCCACCGGCAGCCCCTGCTCGATCGCCACGTGTTCGCCGATATTCATCGAAAACGACGTCTTGCCCATCGAGGGACGCCCAGCCACGATCACCAGATCGCCCGGCTGCAGCCCGGATGTCATGCGATCCAGGTCGTCGAAGCCGGTCGGCACGCCTGTAATGTCGGAATCACCCTCACGGTGGTAAAGCTCATCGATACGTTCGACTACCTGAGTCAGCAATGGCTGGATTTCCTGAAAACCGTTGCTGCCACGCGCACCTTCCTGAGCAATCTGGAATACCCGTGATTCCGCCTCGTCCAGCAGTTGGCGGGCTTCCTTGCCCTGCGGATTGAGCGCACCGGAGGCAATCTCGTCGGCCACCGACACCAGCTTGCGCAGCATGGATCGCTCTCGCACGATTTCTGCATAGCGACGGATATTGGCCGCGGACGGCGTGTTGTGCGCCAACGCGTTGAGATAAGCCAATCCGCCGGCATCTTCGGATTTGCCAGCGCTATTGAGCGATTCGTGTACCGTAATCACATCGGCCGGACGAGCCAGATTGATCAGACGGGCGATATGTTGCCAGATTTGGCGATGATCATGGCGGTAGAAATCATCTTCGCCAAGCACATCAGCGATGCGGTCCCAGGCACCGTTGTCGAGCAGCAGACCGCCCAGGACGGACTGCTCTGCTTCTACCGAATGCGGCGGGACACGAAGATACTCAAGCTGGGAGTCGGGGGTGGGAGTCGTCTGTTCCATCATTCAGAAGCAATTTCATCACGGCGCCACTGCGCACGAAGGCCTGCACGTCACGCCCCGGAATCCTGGCCAACAACCGCAACAGCCAGGAAATCCGGCGAAAAATCCGCCCAATACGTACCAGTGCAGCCCTGACTGCCGGTTCGGGATGGGCCTGCAGGTAGGTATACAGCACATGCTGCCCCAGGCGCAACATGTCGTCGGCAGGATAACGAGGAGACATCATGACCGACTGGAGCATCTGGAAAAAATCATAGGCTTGAATCGCTGCCAACGGCAGCACATCCCCCGCCGATTCCTCAAAATCAATGCGCCATATCTGCCCATCCTGTCCAAGCGTGAGATTGCGCAACTGCGCCCCGCCATGCCAGAATCCCTCGCGATGAAAACGTGCCGTGTCCTGCACAGCGCGATCGAGCCAATGCAGACGTGCCGGCATATCCGCATCACGCAAGACATCGGTCAGGACGTCGCCCACATTGCGCATCACCAGAATATCGGGCGTGGACAACAGAACCTCAGGCACACGCTGACCATGCGCAAACAAATACTGGAGGCGCCGACCTTCGGCCTGTATATCATTGTGCAACAAGGCAGCAGGAGCCGGCCTGACACCAAACAGCCAGCCACATACGCGCGACATCAGCCAGGCCCGAGCCCGTTTCGCCCACAAGGCCACGCGACCCAGCGCATAGGCCTCGCGCCGTTTGATCACATAACGACCATCGGGCAGATCGATCTCGTCGATCCGTTCACCCTTCCAGTTGTCGGCATTGTCCAGCCAGCGGCGAAGATGTTCGGGCAGCGCGTCCATAGGCCATTATAGAAATGAAAAAGCCGGCCAGGGCCGGCTTTTTGGATGCGTGGTCACGACCCCGCTGACGGGGCCATGCAACACAGCAGACAGATCAGGCCACGTCGCCTTCGACCTGCACCTTGATGCTGGCCTGCACGTCGGTGTGCAGGGCAACGATCACGTCGAATTCACCGGTGGTCTTGAGCGGACCTTCCGGCAGGCGAACCTGCACCTTCTCGACGGTGTCGAAACCGGCTTCGCGCAGTGCGCTGGCGATATCGGCGTTGGTGACGGAACCGAACAGACGGCCATCGACACCGGCCTTCTGGACCAGCTTGAGCACATACTCGTTCAGGCGGGCAGCCACTGCCTCGGCAGCAGCCAGCCTTTCAGCCTGCAGCTTTTCGAGTTCGGCGCGGCGCGCTTCGAATTCCTTCAGTGCCGCTTCGGTGGCACGACGGGCCTTTTTCTGGGGGATCAGATAGTTGCGAGCGTAACCGTTACGCACGCGGACCACATCGCCCAGGTTGCCCAGGTTGGCGAGTTTTTCGAGCAGAATGACTTGCATTTCCAGGCCTCCAGCTTATTTGTGGTTGTCGGTGTAAGGCAACAGGGCCAGGAAGCGCGCGCGCTTGACGGCCGTGTCGAGCTGGCGCTGGTAGTGCGCCTTGGTGCCCGTCAGGCGGGCCGGGATGATCTTGCCGTTTTCCTGGATGAAATCACGCAGGGTGTCCAGATCCTTGTAATCGATCTCTTCGACACCGGCTGCCGTGAAGCGGCAGAACTTACGACGCTTGAACAGCGGGTTCTGCTGGGTGAACTTGCGTTTTTCCTTGCGTTTTCCGAAGAAAGCCATGATATGCCTCTTATTTCAATTTTCGGGCGTGCCCGAATGTTCGTATATCGCCAGCCAGAAGTTCAGGCGCTCTGGATGCCGACACTTGCCGGCTGCACCCTGGCCTGTTGCAGATGAAATTTGACTTTCATCGAGCCTTTACGCGTTGCTGCCAGGAATCCCCTGGCTTGCAGCACCGAACCGGCCCCCGCATGTTGCAGCGACACGGCGAGATCGCCCAGTGCCACCGCATCCAGCGTACAACTTACCTTGCGTGCCATTCCAGCCTCGATCTGTTCGGAATCATGCTGCAGCACCAGCTCCAGCACCGGGATACCCACCGGCGTGTAGCGCATGGGCTGGCATTCGATGATTACCGCTGCCAGATCGAACCTGTTCACTTTTTAGCTGGTTGCGAATTTATTCCGACTGGTTGCTGCTGTCGTCCGCATCAGCTGCGGCGGCGGCTTCCGTGGACACCTTGCGCGCTTCTTCGCGCTCGACCGACTTCATCATGGTCGAGGGCTCGGTGTGTGCCTTCTTGGTCTTGATGACCAGGTGGCGCAGCACGGCGTCGTTGTAGCGGAAGGCGTGCTCCAGCTCGTCGAGCGTGGGCTGGTCGCACTCGATGTTGACGCAGACGTAGTGGGCCTTGACCAGCTTCTGGATCGGGTAGGCCAGTTGGCGGCGACCCCAATCTTCGAGACGGTGCACCTTGCCGCCAGCGGCAGTGACCACGCCTTGATAGCGTTCGATCATGGCGGGCACTTGCTCGCTTTGATCGGGATGCACGATAAACACTACTTCGTAGTGACGCATGTAGACTCCTTGAGGATGTTCCACCTGCGCGCCCCATGCGCACAGGCAAGTAACAGCCCGCCCAGCCCGCCTTTTGCATGCACATCCGCGCACAAAAAGCCAACCAAGTCGAGCAAGAAACCCGGCATTATTGCCTGTTTCCAGAAAAATTACAAGACCTGCCCATCGACAGACTGGCTCAGATCGCTGTCCCGCCCTCGACTACCGCATAGGCGGAGTGATTGTGGATGGATTCGAAATTCTCGGCCTGCACCTGATAGCCACGCACACCGGGCTGGGCCGCAACACGCACAGCCACATCGCGCACCAGATCCTCGACGAATTTCGGATTGTCATAGGCGCGCTCGGTGACGTATTTTTCGTCAGGACGCTTGAGCAGCCCCCACAGTTCGCACGAACCTTCGCGCTCGATCACGCCAATCAGTTGATCAAGATCGATGTCGCTATCCAGCAGCACCTTGACCGTGACATGGGAGCGCTGGTTGTGCGCCCCATACTCGGAGATAGTCTTGGAACACGGACACAGGCTGGTGACTGGCACCAGTACGGTCAGCACGAAATCAACCCCATGCTCGCGGGACGCGCGCGCCAGAAAATTGACCTGGTAATCCAGCAGACTGCGCACACCTGAAATCGGCGCGGCCTTTTCCACAAAATACGGAAAAGAGACTTCGATATCGCCTTTTTCGGCATGCAGGAGTTCCAGCATCTCGCTTGCCATGTTGCCGAAGCGGCTGCGATCCAGCGGTGTACTGCGGTATTGCTCCAGCAGCGCAATGAAGCGTGACATGTGCGTGCCCTTCTCCGTCGCGGGCAGCGCCACGGTCAGGGTCCAGTCACCCACCGTGGCCTGCGCACCCGAAGCCGACGCAACCTGAAGAGGATGCCGCACGCTGCGGATCCCTACGCGCTGGATCGGCACCTGCCGGGTATCCTGCGAACTTTGTACATCCGGCATGGCTGCCGGTGCTGCTGCGGAAGTATTCATGACTCACCTGCTGCGAAACGGCTCACACCGCTCCGGATAAGAAAGGAAAGGGACATTATCCAACAAACGCCGGATACGTTCCGGCAAAGACCCTGCCAAGCAGAATGTTTATGCGCGTTTTATGCATAAACATTCTCACATAGACTTTGGCAATTGTTTTACTTATTTTGATAGCCAAATCAAAAATAGTCAAACACCTATGCCGGCACCTGCCCGGCATAGGTGTCGCTCACGAGACAAAACGTGCGCGGATCGAAGCCTCAATGCCCACGGCGTCGAGCCCCAGTTGCGCCCACAGCGCATTCTGGTCACCATGATCGATGAAACGGTCCGGCAGCCCCAGTTGCAGCACCGGCACCGACAGTCCAAGTGAATTGAGGGCTTCGCATACTGCGCTGCCGGCTCCGCCCATGATGCAGCCATCCTCCAGCGTCACCAGGCTCTGGTGCGTGGCCGCGATCTGTTGCAGCAGCTCGACATCGAGGGGTTTGGCAAACCGCATATCGACCAGTGTGGCATCCAGCCTTTCGGCGGCTGTCAGTGCAGCCTGCGCAAGCGTACCAAAAGCCAGGATGGCAATGTCCTGCCCCTGTCGACGCAACACGCCTTTGCCCAGCGGTACCTCGCCCAGCCCAGGCTCGATCACCGCACCACAACCGGCACCACGGGGATAGCGAACCGCCGCCGGCCCGGCGTAGTGGTAGCAGGTGCTCAGCAACAGGCGCGCCTCGTTCTCGTCAGACGGCGTGGCGATCACCATATTGGGAATGCAGCGCATGAAGGCAATGTCATAGTTGCCGGCATGCGTCGCACCATCTGCCCCCACCAGCCCTGCCCGGTCCAGTGCGAACGTCACGTCAAGATCCTGCAACGCCACATCATGGATCAGTTGATCGTAGGCACGCTGCAAAAACGTGGAATAGATCGCCACCACGGGTTTCTGGCCCTCACAGGCCAGCCCTGCTGCAAAGGTCACCGCATGCTGCTCGGCAATGCCCACGTCGAAATAGCGGCGGGGAAAGCGCTTCTCGAACTCGACCAGGCCACTGCCCTCGCGCATCGCCGGCGTAATGCCGATCAAGCGCGAGTCTTGCGCTGCCATGTCGCACAGCCAGTCGCCAAACACCTGAGTGAATGTGGTTCTGGGCGGAGCCACAGGCGGCTGGATGCCCAGCGCAGGATCGAATTTGCCCGGTCCGTGGTACAGCACGGGATCGGCTTCGGCCCGCTTGTAACCATGCCCCTTGCGGGTCACGACATGCAGGAATTGCAGACCCGGCAACGCCTTTAGATTCTGTAACGTCGGCACCAGCGCATCAAGGTCATGACCATCGATGGGACCGACATAGTTGAAACCGAGTTCCTCGAACAGGGTCGCCGGCACCACCAGTCCCTTGGCATGCCCTTCCAGCCGGCGCGCCAGTTCGAACACAGGCGGCACATGCTGCAGCACGGCCTTGCCGACATTGCGAGCGGTCGCATAGAAACGCCCTGACATCAGTCGGGCCAGGTAACGATTGAGGGCCCCCACCGGCGGCGAAATCGACATGTCGTTATCATTGAGGATGACCAGCATGTCGATATCCGGCGTGACACCGGCATTGTTCATAGCCTCGAACGCCATGCCGGCCGTCATCGCGCCATCGCCAATGACGGCCACATGCTGGCGCGCCACGCCGCTGTTGCGCGACGCCACCGCCATGCCCAGCGCCGCCGAGATGGACGTGGAAGAGTGTGCCGTACCGAAAGCGTCGTACTCCGACTCGCTGCGCTTGGGGAAACCGGAAATACCATCCTGTTGGCGCAGCGTGGCCATGGCCTCACGCCGCCCCGTCAGGATTTTGTGCGGGTATGTCTGATGCCCGACATCCCAGACAATCCGGTCGTCAGGTGTGTCATAGACATGATGCAGAGCCACCGTCAGCTCGACGGTACCGAGATTCGATGACAGATGTCCACCTGTACGCGATACGGAATCGATTACATAGTGCCGCACTTCATCGGCCAGTTGTCGCAGACTGCGGCGATCCAGCAGCCGGACATCGGCAGGCGAGTCAATGCGCTCCAGCAGTGAATAGGAAGTCTGTGTCGTCATGGTGTCGTTTTCGCTCATCAACGCTCCCGCGCCACGATGAAATCGGCCAAAGCGGCAAGATTGGCCGCTGCACCGCCCAGGGGAGCAATTGCCTCGTGTGCCTGGCGTCGCAATCCGGCAGCCAGTTCGCGAGCCGGCTCCAGCCCCAGCAATGAAACATAGGTCGGTTTGTTGTCTGCCTGATCCTTGCCTGCCGTCTTGCCCAGCACTGCTGTGTCAGCCGTCACATCAAGGATGTCATCCACAATCTGGAAGGCCAGCCCGATGGCGCGTGCATAGCTGCGCAACGCCTGACGCTGCGGCGAACTGGCGGCCGCCACAATGCCGCCCAGCATGACGCTGGCCTCCAGCATGGCACCGGTCTTGAGGGCGTGCATGTTTTCCAGCTCCGGCTGTGTCATGCCCAGCCCCACATGGGCCAGATCGATGGCCTGTCCGCCCGCCATGCCGCGACTGCCCGCAGCAACAGCCAGCGTATGCACGGCCTGCACGATCAGGGCCGGGGCAATCGGCATTTCTGCCAACCACTCGAAGGCCAGTGGCTGCAGCGCATCCCCCGCCAGCATGGCAGTCGCTTCACCGAACCGGATATGCGCAGTCGGCTGACCGCGACGCAAGGCGTCATCATCCATGCACGGCAGGTCATCATGTACCAGCGAGTAGGCATGAATCAGCTCAACTGCGGCCGCTGCACGATCAAGCCCGGCCTCGACGGCCGTCGCGCCCGCCGGATTGTTCAGACAGGTCTGCCCGGCCGCATATACCAGCAGCGCCCTGACCCGCTTGCCACCACCCAGCACGGCATAGCGCATTGCCTCGTGCAACGCGGTCGGCTCGCGGTCGGCCGGGACCAGCCAGTTGTCCATGACCTGTTCGACGCGGCTGATGCGCTCACGCACCCAGCCGTCGAAACGGTCCGTCTGATAATGAATCGGACTCACGCACGTTCTCCAGTCGCCTGCTCCAGCGGCCGCAGCAGATCCTGCTCCAGCACCTTGACCTGCTGTTCGGCCTGCTCGAGCTGCTGCTGGCAGGTCCGGGCCAGAGCCACGCCACGCTGGTAGGCTTCGAGCGAGCGCTCAAGAGGCATATCGCCACGCTCCATGGCCGCCGCAAGCTGCTCCAGTTCTGACAGGGCAGCTTCGAATCCTTGCGGTTGATCTGTACTCAAGTACGCCTCCGTGGAGCAACGATAAAAAAGCGATTGTACAAAGAAGCACGCCGCTTGCAGCAAGAACCCACCCTGCAATGGCGGGAAGCGCAGGGGCCATGGGGTACAATTGCCCCCTTTCTTCGCGCCTGCGCGGACGCATGAACGGCGTGCCGTCCCGCAGGCTTCACTGTCATGGCGGAGGGAAATCCCTGATGACCGCACGCGACCGCATCGCGCTACCCCGTACCCAGTTGCCTGTCGAAGCCTATTTCGACGAAGCCCGCCTGCAGCGGGAACAGGAACTGATTTTCAAGCAATCCGCGCTCTACGCCGGGCACACCAGCATGGTGCCCGATCCCGGCGACTGGCGCACGCTGGCGCACGAGCGCAACGGTCGCATCCTCATCCATCAACCTGCCGGGCAACACGCCCTGCTCTCCAACGTCTGCCGCCATCGCCAGGCCCTCATGCTGGGCGGTGAGGCTGGCCGCGTCGACGGCCCGATCCATGATCGGGGCAATCTGCGCGACACCGGCGGCAATATCGTCTGTCCACTGCATCGCTGGACCTACAACGGTGAAGGCGAACTGCTGGGTGCGCCTCAGTTCGACAGCAAACCCTGCCTGAACCTGCAGCGATTTCCACTGCAATCCTGTCATGGGTTGCTGTTCGAAGGCCCGCGCAATGCGGCAGGCGACCTCGGTCATCTTTTCTCGCGGCCCGAATTCGATTTCTCTGATTACGTACTTGATCACGTCGAACTCCACCAGTGCAACTACAACTGGAAGACGTTCATCGAAGTCTACCTGGAAGACTATCACGTCGGCCCCTTCCACCCCGGACTGGGTCGCTTCGTCACCTGTGATGACCTGCAATGGGAGTTCGGCGACTGGCACAGCCTGCAGCGGGTCGGTGTCCACCAGGCACTCTCTCAGCCGGGCTCGGACATCTACAGCCAGTGGCATGATCGACTGCTTGAATACCGGGAAGGCCAGGCACCGGACTTCGGCGCACGCTGGGTCACATATTTTCCGACCCACATGATCGAACTGTATCCTCATGTGCTGGTGCTGTCGACGCTGTATCCCCAAGGCCCGCAGGAAACGCTCAACGTGGTCGAGTTCTACTACCCGGAAGAAATCGCCGCATTCGAGCGCGAGTTCGTCGAAGCACAGCGTGCTGCCTACATGGAAACCGCCATCGAGGATGATGAGATCGCCGAACGCATGGATGCGGGCCGGCTGGCACTGTTCAAGCGAGGCATCTCCGAAGCCGGCCCCTACCAATCACCGATGGAAGACGGCATGCGCCACTTCCACGAATGGTACCGCCGCGTGATGGGCGAGCCCGCCTGATGGCAGACTGCCTGGTCGAGGTGACTCGGGACAGCGTCTGCATGGGGGATGATGTCGATGCCCCCCACTTCCTGCGGCTTGCCCTGCCCGTAACCGTAACGCTGAAGGATGTGTTCCTGATGCTGGCAGAGAAGCATTATCTGCCTGGGATTGCAGGACAACACCATTACTGGGAAGCCTGGAGCGCAGGAAGATTGCTGGCGTCATTCACGGGTAACAGTGCAACACCCGAGCATTCTGCCTGCCTGATCGAGAAACTTGCCGAACATGCCACGGATGGAAAGTTCGGCATTGAATTCAAATACTACAGCGCGACGACCTGAGCATGCAGCTGTCTATAGCCACCTTGCGTGCAAATCAACCATGCGACGACGCAGAAACCTGAAAGGGGTTGCGGCGGGCATGGCTTCAGCCTTCATCTCCCGTTACAACGATGTGGACGGCTACTGGGGCATGGGTATGATCTACCGCGATCTGTCGATCCGGTGCGTACACACTTTTCGCCTGGATCTATTGACAGGACATACCCTTCCATCGTTGTCATATACCTCGATGATGGCAAAAACCTATGGGCAGCGCCTGCTGCGCATGATTGAGCGCCATGGCCTCAGCCTGTCGCAGGTCAGCGAGGCCCGCATTGAGATTCTGTTCAATACACAGCAGCCCATGGGAGCGGCCGTCACGGATAGACGCTCACATGGAGACCCATTCTCCTGTACCGCATACATCCGTGATGACCTGGGCCATCTCTGGACATTCAGCCAGCAAGGACGCTGCCGGCGACACGACCCACGCAAAGAGCAACGCAGCACACGCAGAAATACGGATTTCCATGAAGCATGACGTGACATACGACGCATCAACCGACATCAGCAGGCTCGTTCCCGGCCACAAAGGGGATTTCGATGCCTGTCATCGCCTGCTTGAGGCCAGCCCGGAACAGATCCGACGCGTATTGCCGGAATTGCTGGTGTGGCTGCAAGACATCAACTGGCCCATTGCGCCCTATATCCTGAAAGCGCTGCGCCCGCTTGACGCGGCCCTGGCTCAGCCTGTCATGGACATCCTGGCGGGCGACGACGAAATGTGGAAATACTGGATCATCAGCAACCTGCTGCCACAGGTCAGAACCGAAGTACGGCAGGCATTGCACCCGCGCATCGTTGCCATCGCGAAGCAGCCAACGCCCGGCGAAGCGGCAGACGAAGTGAATCTGGCTGCCGCCGGGCTGCTGGCACAATGGGGATCGGATTAACCGCGCCCGCCAGCCTGCTGCAGCGCCTGGATACGCACCGGAATCGGCGGATGGGTCGCGAACAGCGCAGCAATCGCACCACCCCCTGTAATACCTGACGCCTCGAAGGTCTTGGGCAACTCGCCGGCCGGTACTCCCCCCAGGCGAGCCAGCGCACGGATCATCGGTTCACGCGAACCCAGCAGATGAGCTGCACCAGCATCGGCACGGAATTCACGCTGGCGCGAGAACCAGGCCACGATAATCGACGCCAGAATGCCGAAGACGATTTCACAGACGATCACGGTGGCAAAATAACCCAGCCCGCCGCCCTTGTCGTTCTTGAGCACCACGCGGTCGATGAAGTAGCCCACCACGCGGGCAAAGAACACCACGAAGGTATTGACCACGCCCTGGATCAGCGTGAGCGTGACCATATCGCCATTGGCAATGTGGGCGACTTCGTGGCCCAGCACGGCCATCACTTCCTCTTCGGTCATGCTGTGCAGCAGGCCGGTTGAAACAGCCACCAGCGAATCGTTCTTGAAGGCACCGGTGGCAAAGGCATTCGGCTCGCCTTCGTAAATAGCCACCTCGGGACGGCCGATGCCGGCGCGATCCGCCAGTTGATGTACGGTATCGACCAGCCAGGCTTCACGATGGTCAGCCGGGGCATTGGGATCGATCACGCGCGCGCCGGTGCTCCACTTGGCCATGGGCTTGCTCATCAGCAGCGAGATGAACGAACCCGTAAAACCGACCACGACCGAAAACACCAGCAGTGCCTGGATGTTCAGTCCCTGGGACGTGATGTAGCGATCCACGCCAAGCAAACGCAACGTAATGCTCAGGACGACGATCACTGCCAGGTTGGTCATGAGAAACAGGGCAATACGTTTCATGGGCTGGAAATCCTGCAAAGGTTCAAGGTTGAAAGGCTTTGACGCCAAAATACCCGATCAGTTCCTGGCCGGGCACACGGCAGCGGAGTATAGTCTCTTGCTCTAAGTCAATTATCATCGGACAAGGCGAATTATCCCATGCAGGCGCTCTGGATGCTGCTGGCGGCAGTCATGTTTTCCCTGATGGGCCTTTTCGTCAAGCTCGCCTCGCAGCAAGACATCACGCTGGCACAGATCGTCCTGTTCCGGGGCGTGCCCTCGGTGCTGCTGATCCTGTTCTGGGCACGCTCCGCACGCCAGCGTGTCTGGCCCACCCAATGGCGTCCCCACCTCTATCGCAACCTCACCGGCGTCACCGCCATGTGGCTGGGCTTCTATGCCTTGTCGCACCTGCCGCTGGCCACTGCCACCAGCCTGAGCTATACCGCGCCACTGTTCATCGCCGGCTGGATGCTGGCACAAAGCGGGCAGCAACGCGACCCGGTCTGCATCGCCAGCGTGGCGGTCGGATTCCTGGGAGTCCTGCTGATCCTGCGTCCCAGCATCGGTGCAGATGACACGTTGCCAGCGGCATTGGGCCTGCTGGGCGGTGCCTTTTCAGCCGTCGCCTACATGCAGGTCCGCCAGTTGGGCCGAATGGGAGAACCGGAATGGCGCACCGTGCTGCTGTTCTCGCTCACCGTCAGTTTCAGCAGTCTGCTGGGCCTCTATACGCTGGGCTGGCATCCGCTTGATCTGCAGGGCTGGCTGACCCTGATCGGTCTGGGCATCACCGGCATGCTCGGCCAGCTTTCCATGACGCGGGCGTTCGGCCTGGGATCTGCCCTGCTGTCAGCTGCGCTGCAGTACAGTACCATCATATTTGCAGTCATACTCGGCATTTTCTTTTTCGATACCTATCCGGACACGCTGGCCTGGATCGGCATGGCCGGCATTGTCCTGGCCGGCCTGCTCTCGGTATGGCGCACCGTGACCCATCACTGACAATTTTGGAGACACCATGCCCAACTACACCACGCTCGTGACGCCCGAAGCGCTCAAGGCACTGCTGGCCAGCGATCCTGCGGGCATCCGCATTTTCGATGCCCGTCACGACCTTGGCGACCACGAGGCGGGACGACGAGCCTACAACACCGGGCATATCCCCGGTGCCCTGTTTCTCGACCATGAAACCGATCTGTGCAGCCCCCGCACCGGACGCAATGGTCGCCATCCACTGCCTGACCGCGCTGCATTCGCAGCACTGATCCAGGCCCAGGGCGTCGGCCCGCAGACCCAGGTCATCATCTACGATGCCAGCAGCGGCCCGTTTGCCGCCCATCTGTGGTGGATGCTGCGCTGGATCGGCCATGCCAACGTCGCCGTGCTGGATGGTGGCTGGCAGGCCTGGCGTTCCGCCGGCTATGCGGTCGAAACCCAGTCACAGCCCCTGGCCGCCGCTGGCGCTCATCCCAAGGATCTGCCTGCCTCGCTGGTCGGCACGGTCGATGCCGCAGCCGTACAGGCCAATATTCCACTGCAACGCTTTACCATCCTGGATGCCCGAGCAGGCAACCGCTACCGCGGTGAAGTCGAACCCATGGATCCGGTCGCCGGTCACATCCCTGGCGCGCTCAACCGTCCTAACAGCGAAAACCAGGCCGCCGACGGGCGCTTCAAGCCGGCAACCACCCTGCGAGCCGAGTTCGAATCGGTACTGGGCGAACGCAATCCCGGTGACATCGTGCACCAGTGCGGCTCCGGCATCACGGCATGCCACAATCTCCTGGCCATGGAAATCGCCGGCCTGACTGGCAGCCGGCTGTATCCTGGCTCGTGGAGCGAATGGTGCAGCGACCCGGTTCGACCTGTTGCTACGGGTGCATGACAATCGCAGGCCACCTTCTGCAAATCAGTGTGCCTGCTCCCAGTTGTCACCCTCGCCCACCTCGGCGACCAGGGGCACCTTGAGCTCGGCAACCTCGCACATCAGCGCGGGCAAGGCATCGCGCAAGGTCTTGACCTCAGATAGCGGGACATCGAACACCAGTTCATCATGCACCTGCATGATCATGCGCGTGGCCAGCTTTTCTTGCTCCAGCCAGCGTTCGACCCGCACCATCGCCTTCTTGATCAGGTCGGCAGCAGTGCCCTGCATGGGGGCGTTGATAGCGGCCCGCTCGGCAGCCTGCCGGCGTGGCCCGCTGCCGCCCCGGATTTCCGGCAGCCACAGACGCCGGCCAAACACCGTCTCGACGTAGCCCAGCTCGCGTGCCGCGAGACGAGTTTCATCCATGTAGCGTGCCACGCCCGGATAGCGCATGAAATAGCGGTCGATATAGGATTGCGCAGCATCGCGGGTGATCCCCAGATTCGATGCCAGCCCGAAGGCTCCCATGCCGTAGATCAGGCCAAAATTGATGGCCTTGGCGGCGCGGCGCTGCTCGGAGGTGACTGCATTCATCTCCACCCCGAACACTTCGGAAGCCGTGGCCCGGTGGATGTCTGCGCCGGCGGCAAAGGCTTTCTGGAGGTTTTCGTCATCCGAGACATGCGCCATGACCCGCAGTTCGATCTGTGAGTAATCGGCGGACACGATGCGACCACCATCCGTTGCAACAAAAGCCGCCCGCACGCGGCGGCCCGCCTCTGTACGAACGGGAATGTTCTGCAGGTTAGGGTCCGACGAAGCCAGCCGCCCCGTGATCACGGCAGCCTGGGCGTAGCGGGTATGCACCCGGCCCGTGGCAGGCTCGATCATGCGCGGCAGCTTGTCGGTATAGGTGGACTTGAGCTTGGAGAGGCCACGATAGTCGAGCAATGCCTTGGGCAGCGGATAGTCCTGGGCCAGTCGCGTCAACACTTCCTCGTCGGTCGAAGGCGCACCGCCGGCTGTCTTGCGCACGACCGGCAAGCCCATGCGACCGAACAGGATCTCTCCGAGTTGCTTGGGAGAATTCAGATTGAACGGCTGGCCGGCCAGTTCGTAGGCGCGCTGCTCGATCTGCAACATTTCCTGGCCCAGCGCATGACTCTGGTGTGCCAGTTCGTCGGCATCAATGCGTACGCCATTGCGTTCGATCGCCACCAGCACCGGCGACACCTCTATCTCCAGGCGATAGGTCGCCAGCAGGCCGGCTTCCGCCTCGACCCTGGGATACAGCACCTGATGCAATTGCAGTGTGAAATCGGCATCTTCGCTGGCGTAATGGGCAGCCTGGTCGATATCGACTTCGTCGAAGCCGATCTGCTTGGCCCCCTTGCCGCACAGTTGTTCGTACGTCACACCCTCGCGCCCCAGCCAGCGCCGGGCCAGGTCGGTCATGCCGACACCACGGTGCGACTCCAGCACATAGGCCTGCAGCATCGTATCGTGCTCCACACCTCCCAGCGCAATACCTTCATTGGCAAACACATGGGTATCGTACTTGGCATGGTGCAGCACTTTGGGCGCAGCGGACGCCAGCCAGGGCCCCAGGCGGGCCAGGACTTCATCCCTGGGCAATTGCTCGACGGCATCCGGCCCCCTGTGTGCCAGCGGGATATAGCAGGCACGGCCCGGTGCGACCGCCAGTGAAATACCGACCAGACGAGCCTGCATTTCATTGAGAGACGTCGTCTCGGTATCCAGCGCCACCAGTTCGGCCTGAGCCAGCAAATCTTGCCAGCGCTCGAAATCCGCCCATGTCAGGATGGTGTCGTAATTGACTTCGACCGGGCCGGCCTGCTGGACCTCTGCAGCAATCCGCGCATCGCCTTCGGGAATGCGACCGGCATCGCCACTCAATTCACGCAACCAGCTCCGAAAACCATAGCGCTCATAAAGGTCGAGCAGCGTATCCTGATCTGCTTCCCGCATGATAAGTGCATCCCAGTCAGCGGCATGCGCATCCAGGTCGCAATCGGTCTTGACCGTCAGCAGTTGCCGGGTCAGATTGAAATTGGGAATGGCGTCGCGCAGATTCTGCCCTGCCACACCCTTGATCTGCTCCGCCACCTCAATCAGTTTTTCGATGGAGCCATGCTCCGACAGCCACTTGACCGCTGTCTTGGGGCCGACCTTGGTCACGCCTGGTACATTGTCGACCGTATCCCCGATCAGCATCAGGTAATCGACGATACGCTCGGGTGGCACACCGAACTTGGCCAGCACACCGGCAGGGTCCAGGCTCTCGCCGCTCATGGTGTTGACCAGCGTAGTGTGCGCATCGGCAAGTTGGGCCAGATCCTTGTCGCCGGTGGATATGATGGTCTGCATGCCGGCGGCCGCAGCCCGTACCGACAAGGTTCCGATCACGTCATCGGCCTCTACACCCTCGACCGCCAGCACGGGCCAGCCCAACGCTCTGACCGCCTGGTGAATCGGCTCGATCTGTCGTGCCAGATCTTCCGGCATGGAAGGACGCTGCGCCTTGTATTCGGGATACAGGTCATCACGAAAGGTCTTGCCCCGTGCATCGAACACGCAGGCGGCATACTTTGCCTTGTGATCCTGCGTCAGCTTGCGTAGCATATTGACTACACCATACAGTGCACCGGTCGGTTCGCCCTGAGCATTACGCAGATCCGGCATGGCATGATAGGCGCGGTACAGATAACTAGAACCGTCCACCAACAACAAGGTTTGACTCATAGATGACCCAGAATAAGTTACACGCCGACTGGCAGATAGACAGAATTATGTCAGAGATCCAGCAGGCGTCAGACGCACTCGCCCATATCGGGCAGGCGGTCAGCATTTTCGGCAGTGCGCGCATCCGCCAGGACTCGCCCTGGTACGCACAGACCCAGGATATCGCCGGTAGGCTTGCGACAGCAGGGATCGCAGTGATCGCCGGCGGCGGCCCCGGCCTGATGGAAGCAGCCAACAAGGGAGCCCATGAACAGGGCGGCACCAGCATTGGTCTGAACATCAGCCTGCCGCACGAGCCGACCAATAATCCCTACCAGACACTCAGCCTGCCATTCGAATATTTCGTCTCGCGCAAGGCCGCCTTCTTCATGCACAGCATCGGCTACATTGCCATGCCCGGCGGCTTCGGCACGCTTGACGAACTGTTCGAAGCCATGACCCTGATCCAGACCGGCAAACTACCGGCAGCACCCATCATGCTGGTCGGCAGCAGCTACTGGAACGGCCTGATCGACTGGTTGCGCGAACAACTGCAGACACGGGCGCTGATCGGCCCCAACGATCTCGGGCTGCTTGAAATCGAGGACGACACCGACCGTGTCGTCGAACGCATCATCCAGTTCGCCGGCTGCATCACGCAGGACGCAGGCTCTCGCGAGAGCTGCATCCTGCCCTGACCGATTTCAGTCGATCCCGCGCGACGTCAGGTATTCGTCGTAGGTGCCGCGGTAATCGACCACTTCGCCACCGGGCATGATCTCGATGACCCGGCTGGCCAGCCCCGACACGAACTCACGATCGTGTGAGACGAAGAGCAGTGTGCCCTGGAATTTTTCCAGGGCGAACTGCAGCGACTCGATGGATTCCATGTCCAGGTGATTGGTCGGCTCATCAAGCACCAGCACGTTGTGGCGACCCAGCATTAGGCGACCGAAAGTCATGCGGTTCTTCTCGCCACCGGAGAGCACATTGACCTGCTTGACGATATCATCGGCCGAGAACAGCAAGCGTCCCAGGCTGGCACGCACGGCCTGGTCGTCGTCTCCGGGTTGGCGATAGTCTTCCATCCAGTCGAACAGGCTGACCTGGCGCTGGAACTGATCCGAGACATCTTGCGCCATATAGCCGCGATCGGCATTTTCCGACCACTTGACCGTGCCCGTATCGGGTGCAAGCTCTTCTGCCAGCAAGCGCAGCAGCGTGGTCTTGCCGACGCCATTGGCACCGATGATGGCAATCTTCTCGCCCGCCTCGATCATGGCCGAGAACGGCCGGATAACGGGCTGGTCATACGATTTGGAGATATTCTCGACTGTCACGGCCAGCCGGTGCATGGGCTTGTTCTGCTCGAAACGAATGAACGGATTCTGGCGCGAGGACGGTTTGACCTCGATGGTTTCAGCCTTGATCCTATCGATTTGCTTCAGACGAGAAGTCGCCTGGCGCGACTTGGACTTGTTGGCCGCAAAGCGACGCACGAAATCCTGCAGCTCTGCGACACGTTCCTTGGCCTTGGCATTGTTGGCACTGATCCGTTCACGCGCCTGCGTCGACGCCAGCATGTAATCGTCGTAGGTGCCCGGATAGATGCGCAGCTCACCATAGTCCAGGTCGGCCATATGGGTGCAGACCTGATTCAGGAAGTGGCGATCATGGCTGATGATGATCATGGTGGACTGGTAGCCGTTGAGCACATCCTCCAGCCAGCGAATCGTATTGATATCCAGGTTGTTGGTCGGCTCGTCGAGCAGCAGCACATCGGGATTGGAGAACAGCGCCTGCGCCAGCAGCACCCGCAGCTTCCAGCCCGGCGCGATCTCGCGCATGGGCAACTGATGCTGATCCACCGGAAACTCCAGGCCGAGCAGCAATTCGCCCGCCCTGGCTTCGGCGGTATAACCGTCGTACTCGGCGAATTTCGCCTCCAGTTCGGCGGCACGCATGTAATCATCTTCCGACGCCTCGGGATCGGCATAGATGGCATCGCGTTCAGACATGGCCTGCCACATTTCGGTGTGGCCCATCAGTACCACGTCGAGCACGCGCACGTCTTCAAAGGCGAACTGGTCCTGGCGCAGCTTGCCCAGGCGCACGCCCGGATCAAGCGAGACGTTGCCGGCGCTGGGCTCGAGGTCTCCGCCGATGATCTTCATCAGGGTCGATTTGCCCGAGCCGTTGGCACCGATCAGGCCATAGCGGTTGCCATCGCCGAACTTGGCGTTGACGTTCTCAAAAAGCGGCTTGGGGCCGAACTGTATCGATAGATTGGCGGTGGAGATCACTATGCAGGAATCCAGTAGGACGAATGGCTAAACCTGTCAGTGTACCAAGAAAGGGACGCCCACCCGTATCGCAGCCGGAAAGTCAGCCGGGTCGCCCGAAAACGCCAGCGCCCGCGCCGTGATATCACCTGCCGCCTCCAACTCGAAAAACTCATGTCCCGGCACCAGTCCATTGTGGTCATGGGCATACTCGGCGAAATAGCCGGACAACAGCAGGCGATAGTCCAGCGGCAATCCGGGAACGATCCGCCTGGCCAGGTCAAAGACGATGGTCGTGCAATTGCTGGTCAGGCTATTGTAGAAACGGGGTTCGCGGCGGATGTCTTCGGCCTCTTGCAGGTAGCCCAACAAGGCCTCGCGCAGGGCACTCGGTGGCATGTCCAATCGGTACATGCGAACGGTTTCACCGCGCGCATTGGTCCGCACGCGGATGATGTCATTTTCGTCTGCTGCGATCAGCACCACCTCGTACTGGCGGAAAAAGCCGGCAATGGCCGAAAAAGATTCGCCCTGTTCCTTGCGGATCTCGAGCGAAAACACCAGTTGGCGTCCATCGGCAAAACCAAACGAGACCAGCGTATGCGCAATCGCAGGCCCCATCCAGTACGAGAGAAACAGGTCGCCCGATACCAGCTCATCCAGATCATACTCGCGGGTTTCCCAGCGCGGGGTATAGTCCGTTTCGCTGCGCCACTCGAAATTGCGCACGTTGTGCATGATCAATCGATTGCCGTTGACCTCGGCCCAGGTCAGCCGATCCACATCATCGGCCCAGATCCGGTCATGTGAAGGTGCCAGCGTCTGCCACCAGCCCAGCGTTGCCAGCAAGCCTGCACCTGCCACCAGCCAGATCCTGCCGCGCCAGCGCAACATCCAGGGAGCCATCACGGCAGCCAGACCCAATGCCGCACAGACCAGCAGCGCCGGCACACGCCACGGCGACTCGGCCTGAAACCAGAGTGCCAGACCGGCCCAGCCTGCCAGCAGGCAGGCCATGAGCGCCATGACGACACGTCCCGTCCACCGCAACAGACTCCCGAGCCGCTTCATGTCATGCCCCCCGATCATCAATCATGCGCGTGGTGGTGCTCCTTGAACACCAGATAGGCCATGCCATCCTCGGTCGCCAGCCCGACCCGTTGCCCAACCGGCAGCGTCGCCTTGGGACTGCTGTGCCCGAACGGCAGGCCCGGAATCACGGCAATACCCGTCTCTGCCTTGATCCAGTCGATGGCAGCCTGCAGGTCATAGCCCCGGTCCTGCTCTGCGAGCCGGTAGTCGGTGAATGTCCCAAGCACGATGGCCTGCTGGCGTGCCAATACGCCCGCCTGCTGCAACTGGATCAGCATGCGCTCGATACGATAGGGATGCTCGCTCACATCTTCCAGGAACAGGATCCCATCATCGATCTGTGGAAAATAGGGTGTCCCCAGCAGGCTGACCAGCATGGCCAGGTTGCCGCCCCACAGCGTTCCCCGACAGTCGATCGGATCGGCATCGGGGCTTTCGAAGCTCAGCGCTTCGAGATCGCCATGCATCATTTCTGCAAACAGGTCATGCGTCAGGTCATCCGCAAGAGGACCGGCAAAGTCCGAGCAGGCACAGGGACCGGCATAGCTGACGGCCCCGGTCTGCGCCAGCAGGGCCAGGTTGAAAGCCGTAAAATCGCTGTGCCCGACGAAGCGCTTGCCACTGTCGGCCACCGCTCGCCAGTCGATCCGCGACAGCAGCCGCGACATGCCGTAGCCGCCCCGCACGGCCATGACGATATCGGCCGGTTGCGCCAGTGCCCGGGCAATCCCCGCCAGCCGCTGCGCGTCAGTACCGGCAAAACGCTGGTGCTGGCTGCGTACATCGGCATCAAGTACTGGCGCAAATCCCAGTTGTTTCAGGCTGGCCTGCGCGGTGTCGAGCAATTCGGGGGCCGGCACGCCCGAAGGTGCAAACAGGTAAATGCTCTCCGTGCCAGCGGTCCCCTGGCCACCGCAATTGCCGCAACAACCGCCCTGCCCGCCACTGCAGCCGCCATGACCGGCATGGTGTCCATGGTCGTGATCATGGCTATGGCCGTGGCTACCATGATCATGGGCATGTCCGTGATCGTGATCCTGCCCCAGTCCTTCCACACGCACTGGAATCTGCTTGTTCATTTTCGATTTCTCCTGGGCTGCCTGAGCCCTGCGTTCACGGAAAAAAGCCTTCAGCATCGCACTGCATTCATCGGCCAACACGCCAGCCTCGACCTGCGTCTGGTGATTCAGTTGTTCATGTGCCGGAATGTCGAGCACACTGCCACACGCCCCGGTCTTGGGATCGGTCGCGCCATAGACGATGCGCGCCAGGCGCGCATGCAGCATGGCACCAATGCACATGGTGCAGGGTTCCAGAGTGACATACAGGGTCGCACCGGGCAGGCGGTAGTTGGCCTGTTTCAGGCCCGCATCGCGCAGGGCCACGACCTCGGCATGCGCAGTGGGATCATGATCGCCGATCGTCCGGTTGCGCCCCTCGCCCAGTATCTCGCCCTCGGCGGACACCAGCACCGCACCGACCGGCACCTCGCCCTCCTGCCACGCCTGGCGGGCCAGTCCGAGCGCACGCTGCATCATGGCACGATCACGCCCTGCACCTTCATCTGGAGAGCGGTTCTCGGCCTGCACACGATCTTCTGGAGGAACGACGGGACTGCTCATGAAACGCTCGCTGATTGATGAAAGCGCAGTGTATCCGAATCCCGCCGCACTCCACCTTGATGCGGCGCAGACAGCGCGCTACAGTCGGGACTTGCCTTCCGACCATGGAGTCGCACCTCGTGTCTCTCGCCCGCATCCCCTTTTCCGTTCTCGACCTGGCCCCCATCGTCCAGGGACAGACCGCCGCCCAGGCCTTCGACAACAGTGTCAGGCTGGCCCAGCATGCCGAGCATCTGGGTTTCGAACGCTTCTGGGTAGCAGAACATCACAATATCAATGGCATCGCCAGCAGCGCCACTGCCGTGTTGATCGGTCACATTGCGGCACAGACCCGCACGATCCGTGTCGGCTCGGGCGGCGTCATGCTGCCCAACCATGCCCCGCTCATCGTGGCCGAACAGTTCGGCACCCTCGAAAGCCTGTTTCCCGGGCGAATCGATCTGGGACTGGGACGTGCGCCTGGCACCGATGGCGTGACACAACAGGCCCTGGGCCGTTCGCCACGCAGCGGCCTCGATTTTCCGGACCTGCTGGAAGAATTGCGGGGCTATTTTCGCCCTGCCCGCTCTGGGCAACCAGTCCGCGCCGTCCCTGGAGAAGGCCTGGACATTCCTATCTGGCTGCTGGGCTCAAGCGATTTCAGCGCCCGGCTTGCTGCCGGGCTGGGGCTGCCATTTTCCTTTGCCGGACACTTTTCCCCGGAAGGCATGGCAGCGATGCACCTCTATCGCCAGTTGTTCAAGCCATCGGCCACGCTGGCGCGTCCACATGCCATGATCTGTGTCCCGGTCGTGGCCGCAGATACCCATGCCCAGGCGCAACGCCTGGCCACCACGCAGCAGCAGAAATTCCTGTCCCTGGTGCGAGGCAACCGCCTGCAGTTGCAGCCGCCCGTCGATGACATGGCGGCCTTGTGGACGGAGCAGGAAGAATGGGCGGTACGACATCGGCTGGCTGCCGCCATCGTCGGTGATGCTGCGACGGTCGAGGCCGGATTGCAGGATCTGCTCCGGCGAACGCAGGCCGATGAGATCATGATCGTCGGGGATTTTCATGACATCAGGGATCGCCTGCGCTCATACGAAATACTGGCGGAAATCAAGGCCCGGCAGGTCTGACAGACGGTTGGAATACGCCTCGCCCATGCTGATATGGATATGTGCATTGGCGAGGCATGCTTTTCAGGTGCATCGGACCCGGTGTAGCCGGGCCGAGTACAGCACCTGCGGCAGGACGGATTATTTGCCGACCTGATCGCCAATAATGCCACCAATCGCAGCACCACCAACCGTACCCAGCACACTGCCCCCGGAGATCACGGCTCCCGCCACGCCGCCGATGGCCGCACCGCCAGCCGTGCTTTTCTGCCGCGTATTCATGCTGTCCCAGGAACTGCAACCTGCGGCGGCTACCACGGTTGCGCCAATCAGCGCCACTTTGCACATACGGATAAGCTTGTCTGTATTCATGATGATGCTCCTGAATGAAGGCAAACACGGATAAATGATTGCACTAGGGGACTCATGATGACAAACTTTTGCCGCACAAATGTAACAACAGGCGCTACACATACAACCGGATATTGGTTGAAGAATGTGCTCAAGAGACACACTGTATAAAGAAAATCCGCGCACCTGCACGCCAAAAATAAATTGTAATGTATGATCACAATTAAATTATGTGGGCCATAGCCGGGCTCAACCGGACCGCCTGAGCATGCTTGCCAGTCGGGTGCCTCTCCCGAGAGATTCATACCATGTTGCAAGCCGCCCCATCCATTGCCACGCGCGCAGTATATTCGCTGGCACATCTGGCGGCGCTGGACCGCGTCATGGCGATTGCCGAATTCGATGCCCACGGGGTACTCCAGCATGCCAACGACAATTATCTCGATCTGCTGGGCCTGACGGCAGAGGCCGCGGCAGGCCGTAGCTACGTCAGTTTCTGCCTGCCCGCATTCGTGGCGTGCGGCGACTATGATCGACTCTGGAACAAGCTGTTGTCCGGCCAATCCCACTCCGGCCTGGCGGAACGACGCCGCAACGATGGCCGCCATTGCTGGCTTGAAACCACCTACATTCCCCTGCCCGACGAAAATGGGCAAATCCTGCGCATACTCAAGGTCGCGACCGATATCACCCAACGCATCGAGCACGAACGGGAACAACAGAAGAGTCTGCACTTGCTGTCACTGGTCGCCGATGCCAGCGATGCCGCTGTCATGATTACGGACAGCGCTTCCGAAGTCGTCTACATCAATAGCGGTTTTACGCGCATGTTCGGCTGGAATCTCGAAGAGATCCGCCAACGCAGCGCGATTCCTTTGCTGGCACCGAATCTCGACGATGAATATGCGCAAAACTACCGATCCACCTTGCGCAACGGCAATTCTATCGAGCGAGAAGAATTGCTGACCAGCAAGGATCGCCAGCGCTGCTGGGCCAAGATTTTCAGCAACCCCATTTTCAACAGCGATGGCAACTGGCAATACACCATCACGGTACTGACTGACATCACGATCGCCAAGGTCCATGAAATGCTGCAGCGGCAGACCCTGGAACACATGGCACGCGACCGTCCCCTGACAGAAGTGCTGGAAACCATCTGTCACGAAGTCGAACGTATCGCACCCGAACTGTGCGCCTCTATCCTGGAGGTCGACGAACAGGGCAAACTCCATCCTCTGGCCGCGCCCAGCCTGCCGGCAGACTATTGTCAGGCGCTGGATGGTCTCTCCATCGGTCCCTGCGTTGGCTCTTGCGGCACCGCCGCCTGGCTCAACGAGGCAGTCAGGGTCGACGATATCGCCACGGACGCGCGCTGGGAGCCCTATCGTGGCCTGGTACTGCCATTGGGACTGACAGGTTGCTGGTCGACACCGATTCGCAACAGCATGGGGCGCGTGATCGGCTCTTTCGCATTCTATTTCCGACGGCCTCGCAATGAGGCTTCGATCCTTCTGCACCAGCGCCTGGTCGATGCCTGCACACATCTGTGCGCACTGGCATTGGAGCGAGAGCATAGCCGTACCCGCATCCGGCAACTGGCTTTCTACGATGAACTGACCGGCATGCCCAACCGCAATCTGCTGCATGCCAAGGCAGACCAGAGCATTGCCGCTGCAACACGCGACCGCACATCCCTGGCTGTGCTGTTCATCGACCTCGACCGCTTCAAGCAGATCAATGATTCGCTGGGACACCCGGCTGGCGACGAGGTACTTCGCCAGATTGCAGGACGACTGCAACGCAACCCCGATTTCGATATCGAAGGCCGTCTGGCCGGAGACGAATTCATCGTCGTGTTGCCTCGGCAGAGTGTGGAACAGACTACGCTGATCATCGAACGCATTCAGGCAGCATTGGCGGAACCCATATCGGTAGCCGGCACAACACTTTCCATTTCAGCCAGCGTCGGAGTGGCCATGTTTCCAACCGACGGTCATGACATGGAAACACTGCTCCATCGTGCAGATATCGCCATGTACCAGGCCAAGCGCAGCGGTCGCGGCCACTGCAGCTTCTACAGCAGCGAGATGAACCAGCTCGCCCAGGAACGCATGGCGCTCGAAAGCGCACTACGACAAGCATTGGAAAACGGACAGTTGCACCTGAACTACCAGCCACAGATCGAAATGTCGACCGGCAAGCTGTATGGTGTGGAAGCACTGGCCCGCTGGTCGCATCCCGAGCTGGGCGATATCTCCCCTGCGCGCTTCATCCCTCTGGCAGAAGAATGCGGCCTGATCGCTGATCTCGGCCGTTGGGCAGTCGGAGAGGCATGCCGCCAGTTGGCGCAATGGCGCACCAAGGGACTGGCCATTCCTGCAGTCTCGGTCAATCTGTCTCCAACCAGCTTTCACAACCTCGAATTGCCCAGCATCATTTCCAACACGCTGCAGCAGCACGCGCTCAAGCCCGAAGACCTGACGCTGGAAATCACCGAAAACATCCTGCTGGATACCAATCCCGGCACAATGAAGACGATTTCCGAAGTGCAGGCTCAGGGTGTGCGCCTGTCGATGGATGACTTCGGCACGGGCTACTCGAGCCTGAGCTACCTGCGTCGCCTGCCCATCTCGGAGCTGAAGCTCGACCGCAGCTTTGTGGCCGACCTGGAAAACGACGAAGCCGCTCAGGCACTAAGTCGTGCCATCCTGGGCATCGGCCAGAGCCTGCGCCTGACTGTCGTCGCCGAAGGTATCGAGACTCAGGCGCAGAACCTGATGCTGCGCGAACAAGGCTATCCCGTCGCCCAGGGCTACCTGTTTTCCAGGCCCCTGGCACCATCGGACCTGGAATGCTGGTTGGCGGAGCGCGTCGTGACACACTGAAGCCATGCTTGGCAGTGCCACTACCGGCCGCCTGCTGTTACTTGCCTCCCTGAGACCCAAGTGACAATCGACAGCGCCGGCAGTCACGCCGCCAGCCGTGCTCGCAGGTAGCTTTCCACATCGATGGTCTCAAGACCATTGCGTGCGTTGAACGTCCCTGCCTTGTCCCACCACATCCCGTCGCCCAGTGCAAAGGCTGCCCGATAACGCGTCATCACATCCTCGGGGGAGGATTCCAGGTCGGCGCGCAACCTGTCCAGGGTCAACAGTCGCCTCTCGAACACGACCCCCGTGACGCGCTCGACAACCTCGGCCAGTTGCCCGTACGAAAGTGTGTCTCCTGCCAGATAGACCACCTCATTGGCAATGCGCGGTCGGGCAAGCAGGATCTCTGTAGTCAGCCTGCCGATATCTTCGGGCGTGGTCACGGTGACCTTTGTCTTCCAACTGCCCAAGCCATGGATGGCTTTGCCGTCGAGATCCACGACACCAAAATCCGGCTCAAACAGGAAGCTCGTGAACATGCCGGTCGAAACGATGACCCACTCGGTTGCATCCTGCCCTCGCAGCAGTTGCCGGACCTCGAACTGCTCATCAAAGACGGGCTGGCCGCTGCCACGTCCAACGACATCGTAATCGACGCCGAATTGCCATGGAAAGTACCGCTGCACACCCGCCGCCAATACCGCCCTGCTGATCCGAAGCTGAGTTCCCGGACCAGCAACGAAGCCCGTGCAGTTGAACACGGTACGGTACTGCGCGAACAATACCTCCAAGGCTTGCGCATCGCTCGATAGATCAAAACCCAAGACCGCCACGCCCAGCTCGCGCAGTTCCGCCAGATTAGCCGCACCTTGCGCCGAGGGATGACTGATCGTGCCTGGAGACACAAGCACAGTCAATGTTGCCTGCACTGCGCGGGCCCGTGGAGCCAGCGCACGCAAGACAGCCATACCAAGCTGCCCTGCGCCCAGGATGAGCATATTATGCAGCGCCTGTTGTTCGTCATTGATTTGTTGATTATTCATTTTCCGGCCCTTTTTCATTTGAGTGCCGCTATCTTGCACCAAGATCCTCTGTGAATTACATCCTGGAAAAACACTTTATTATTTGAATAAATGCAATAATCATATAACTATGCGCGATCTTCACTGCGCACCAGAACCCCTAACCGGAGCGCCCGCATGGACCGATTTCAGGCCATGGAAACCTATGTCCGCGTGATCGAGGCAGGCAGTTTCAGGATGGCTGCAGAAACAATGCACGCCTTGCCCTCCACGGTGACGCGAACGATCAAGGAACTCGAAGCTCACCTGGGCATCCGTTTGCTGAACCGGACGACACGGGCCTTGAGCGTCACGGACGCAGGACTGCGCTACTACGACAGTTGCAAGGCCATCCTGCGTGATGTGCAGGCGGCAGAAGGCGCAACCGCCCTGCAGACAGGCATACTTCGAGGCAACATCCGGATCAGTGCGACCCCCTCGCTTGCCAAAGGCTTCATCATTCCGGCGCTCTGGCGCTTTGCGGAGCGCCATCCGGGCATCGATCTCGATTTCGACCTGAGCGATGCCACGCTCGATGTCATCCAGCGTGGCATCGACTGTGCCATCAGGACCGGAGTCTTGCCGCCCTCGCGCCTCATTGCCCGCCAGATTGGCTCATTCCAATGGTATGTCTGCGGTTCGCCTGGCTATTTCGAACGGCACGGCACACCATGCGATCTCGACGCGCTCAGGTTGCACAGGGCTGTTGGTTACGTCAACAGCCAGACAGGCCGCTCGATGGCCTGGTCTTTTCTGGAAGGCGGAGACACAAAGCGCATCGACATGATCGAGCATGTCCGCGTGAACGATACCGACGCCTATGTCTGCGCCTGTACGGCAGGCCTGGGGCTGATCCGCGTCGCCAGCTATATGGTGCACGGGCTGCTTGCCGAAGGCCGCCTGGTCAGAGTGCTGGGCGATATTGACACGCCCCGGGAACCGATCTCCATCGTGTATCCGCAAAGCCGGCATCTTTCGCCGGCGATTCGTGCCTTTATCGACTGGTGCATAGACCGGATAGGGAAAGAGGCGCAGCACTGGTAGCCATCGATGCCCCAGGTGCCGTCCGGAAACAAAACGGCGCAACCAAAAGGCTGCGCCGTTTTTCTGCTGCATGACAGGTGCCGCGCAGCTTTCCGATGGCAAGCTTACTTGCGCTTGACCGGTGGCAGGTCGGTGCAGTGTCCCAGCGCAGCCTCGGCAGCCATACCCATGGACTCACCCAGCGTCGGATGCGGATGGATGGTCTTGCCGATATCCACTGCATCTGCGCCCATTTCGATAGCCAGCGCAATCTCGCCGATCAGGTCGCCCGCATGAGTACCAACAATGCCACCACCCACGATACGGCCATCCTCGGCATCGAACAGCAGCTTGGTGAAGCCTTCATCACGACCATTGGCAATGGCACGACCCGAGGCAGCCCAGGGGAACAGCCCCTTGGTCACCTTGACGCCTTGGCGCTTGGCATCCTCTTCGGTCAGACCAACCCAGGCCACCTCGGGGTCCGTGTAGGCCACGGCCGGGATCACGCGAGCATCGAAATGGCTCTTCTCGCCCGCAGCCACTTCGGCAGCCACATGTGCCTCATGCACGGCCTTGTGGGCCAGCATGGGTTGCCCGACCACATCACCGATGGCAAAAATATGCGGCACATTGGTGCGCATCTGGCTATCTACCTCGATGAAGCCACGCTCGGTCACAGTCACGCCCGCCTTGTCGGCACCGATCAGCAGGCCATTGGGCTTGCGACCCACTGCCTGCAGCACCAGATCGTAGCGCTGTGGCTCCTTGGGCGCATTCTCGCCTTCGAAGCTCACCCAGATGCCATCCTCGCGCGCCTCTGCTGCCACCGTACGGGTATTGAGCAGAATGTGGTCGAAGCGGTGGGCATTGATCTTCTGCCAGACCTTGACCAAGTCGCGGTCAGCCCCTTGCATCAGACCATCCTGCATTTCGACCACATCAAGCCGGGAGCCCAGCGTGGAATACACCGTGCCCATTTCCAGGCCGATGATCCCGCCGCCGACGATCAGCATTTTCTGCGGAATCGACTTGAGCTTGAGTGCGCCGGTCGAGTCAACGATGCGCTCGTCTTCCGGCAGGAAAGGCAGCTTGACCGACTGGCTGCCGGCCGCAATGATGGCGTGCCGGAAGCGCACCACCTGTTCGCCCTGTTCCGTGGCCACGCGCAGGTGATAGGGGTCGACGAATTCGCCCACGCCCTGCACCACCTGAACCTTGCGGGCCTTGGCCATGCCGGCCAGCCCACCGGTCAGCTTGGCGATGACGCTGTCCTTGAAACCGCGCAGCTTGTCGAGATCGATCTTCGGCTCGCCGAAGGTGATGCCGTGCGCTTCCTGCGCCTTGGCTTCCTCAATCACGGCAGCGGTGTGCAGCAGCGCCTTGGAAGGAATGCAGCCTACGTTCAGGCATACGCCGCCCAGGGTTGCATAACGCTCGACCAGCACCACCGACAGTCCCAGGTCCGCAGCACGGAATGCGGCCGAATAACCGCCGGGGCCGGCACCCAGCACCAGCACGTCGCACTCGGCATCAACCTTGCCGGCATAGCTGCCGGCCGGGGCCGGGGCTGCTGCCTTGGGCGCTGCGGGTGCGGGCGCTTCCTGCTTGGCTGCGGCAGGAGCCGCAGCGGCCTTGGCCGGTTCGGACGCAGCGGCGGGCGCTGCGCCAGCCGATGCATCGGCAGCCTCGATCTCGAGGATATCGGCCCCCTCGGCAATCTTGTCGCCGACCTTGACCTTGATGGACTTCACGACCCCGCCCTGCGAGGCTGGAATCTCCATCGAGGCCTTGTCCGACTCCACCGTGATCAGGCTTTGTTCCGCTTCAATGGTATCGCCCACCGACACCAGCACCTCGATCACTTCCACTTCGCTGAAGTCACCGATATCGGGCACTTTGATAATTGTGCTCATGGGAACGCTCCTTACAGGATGGCGCGGCGGAAGTCCGCCAGCAGGCTGCCCAGATAGGCGTTGAAGCGAGCGGCTGCAGCGCCATCGATCACGCGATGGTCATACGACAGCGACAGCGGCAACGTCAGGCGCGGCACGAACTGCTTGCCATCCCAGACCGGCTTGTGCGAAGAACGGGACACACCCAGAATCGCCACTTCAGGCGCATTGATAATGGGGGTGAACGAGGTTCCACCGATACCGCCCAGCGACGAGATCGAAAAGCAGCCGCCTTGCATTTCCGCCGGCGCAAGCTTGCCGTCACGTGCCTTCTTGGCCAGATCGCCGGTTTCCTGTGCCAGCTCCAGCACGCCCTTCTTGTCGGCGTCGCGAATGACAGGCACCACCAGGCCATTGGGCGTATCGGCGGCGAAACCGATGTGGTAGTACTGCTTGAGCACCAGGTTGTCGCCGTCGAGCGAGGCGTTGAACTCGGGGAACTTCTTGAGCGCGGCCACCACGGCCTTGATCAGGAAAGCCAGCATCGTGACCTTGATGCCTGCACGCTCGTTTTCCTTGTTCAGGCGCACGCGCAGCGCTTCCAGTTCGGTGATATCCGCCTCGTCATTGTTGGTGACATGCGGGATCATGACCCAGTTGCGATGCAGATTGGCACCGGAGATTTTCTTGATGCGCGACAGGGGCTTATTCTCGACCGGGCCGAACTTGGTGAAGTCGACCTTGGGCCAGGGCAGCAGATCCAGTCCGGCACCACCACCGGACTGCGCTGCAGCCGATGAGGATGCCACGCCACCCGCCAGCGCCTGCTTGACGAACTGACGTACATCCTCGACCACGATACGGCCCTTGGCACCGGAACCGGTCACACGGCCCAGGTCCACACCCAGCTCGCGAGCGAACTTGCGGATGGAAGGCGAAGCATGCGGCAGCTTGCCGCCTGCCGCCGGCATGGCCGGCAGCGATGCCGGCGGCGTACCCGTCGTTGCAACCGGTGCAGTTGCCTTGGCAGGTGCCGGAACCTCTGCCGGCTTGGCGGCTGCGGCCGGTTCGGCTTTGGCAGTCTCGGGAGCAGCAGGCGCTGCCTCGGCCTTGACTGCCGGTGCAGCTGCACCGGCCGACTCGACTTCCAGCACCACGCTGCCTTCGGCGACCTTGTCACCGACCTTGACCTTGATGGATTTCACCACCCCGCCCTGCGAGGCCGGGATCTCCATCGAAGCCTTGTCCGACTCCACCGTGATCAGGCTTTGTTCCGCCTCGATGGTATCGCCCACCGACACCAGCACCTCGATCACTTCCACTTCGCTGAAGTCACCGATATCGGGAACCTTGATTTCTACGATTTGGCTCATCTCGATGACTCCCTATCAAGCGTACTGCGGATTGGCTTTGTTGACGTCGATGCCGTATTTGACGATGGCCTCGGCCACCTTGGCACGCGGCAACTTGCCTTCGTCGGCCAGCGCCTTGAGCGCCGCCAGCACCACGAAATGGCGATCGACCTCGAAATGCTCACGCAGCTTGGAGCGGAAATCCGAGCGGCCATAACCGTCGGTCCCCAGCACCTTGAAGGTACGGTTGGCCGGCACAAACGGACGAACCTGATCGGCAAACAGCTTGACGTAGTCGGTCGAAGCGATGATCGGACCTTCGTGGCCCGACAACTGCGCCGTGACGTACGGCACCTGTTGCTCGGCATCCGGGTGCAACAGATTGTGACGCTCGCAGTCCAGACCATCGCGGCGCAGTTCGGTAAAACTGGTGATGCTCCATGCATCGGAGGCCACGCCCCAGTCCTGCTCAAGCAGATCCTGAGCCGCCAGCACTTCGCGCAGGATGGTGCCGGAGCCCATCAGTTGCACGCGCAGGTCACCCTGGCCACGCGAATTGCAGATGTACATGCCGCGGATGATGCCGTCCTCGTCGCCTTCCTTGAGGCCGGGTTGGGCATAGTTCTCGTTCATGACCGTCAGGTAGTAGTACACGTTTTCCTGATTCTCGACCATGCGCTTGAGGCCGTGCTGCATGATCACGGTCAGTTCGTGGCCGAAGGTCGGGTCATACGACACGCAGTTGGGGATCAGCGCCGACATGATGTGGCTGTGACCGTCTTCGTGCTGCAGGCCTTCGCCGTTGAGCGTGGTGCGCCCGGCGGTGCCGCCCAGCAGGAAGCCGCGCGCCTGCATATCGCCCGCTGCCCAGGCCAGGTCGCCGATGCGCTGGAACCCGAACATCGAGTAGTAGATGAAGAACGGGATCATGATGCGGTTGTTCGACGAGTACGAAGTCGCCGCCGCGATCCACGAGCTGAATGCGCCCGCTTCGTTGATACCTTCCTGCAGAAGCTGGCCGTTGGCCGACTCCTTGTAGTACATCACCTGATCTTTGTCGACCGGCACATATTTCTGCCCTTCCGGCGCATAGATACCGATCTGGCGGAACAGACCTTCCATCCCGAAGGTACGCGACTCATCGGCCAGGATAGGCACCAGGCGCGGCCCCAGTTCCTTGTCACGCAGCAATTGGTTGAAGAAGCGCACGAACACCTGGGTGGTCGAGACTTCGCGGCCTTCGACTGTCGGCTCCAGCATGGACTTGAATGTTTCCAGTCCCGGCACCTTGAGCTGCTCGTCAGCGTGGGTACGGCGCTTGGGCAGGTAGCCACCCAGTTCCTTGCGACGCTCGTGCAGGTATTGCATCTCGGGCGTATCGTCGGCCGGCTTGATATACGGCAACGATTCGATCTGCTCATCGGAAACGGGAATATTGAAACGGTCGCGGAAATGGCGGATCGAATCGATATCCAGCTTCTTCTGCTGGTGTGCGGGATTCTTGGCTTCGCCGGCATGACCCATGCCATAGCCCTTGATGGTCTTGGCCAGGATCACGGTCGGCTGACCTTCATGCTTGGTCGCGGCATCGAAGGCGGCAAACACCTTATGCGGATCGTGGCCACCGCGGTTCAGGCGCCAGATGTCGTCATCGGTCATGCGGGCGACCATTTCCAGCAGCTTGGGATGCTTGCCGAAGAAATGCTCGCGCACGAACTTGCCATCATTGGCCTTGCAGGCCTGGTATTCGCCGTCGACGGTTTCTTCCATCACCTGACGCAGGATACCTTCCTTGTCGCTGGCCAGGAGCGGATCCCAATAGCCACCCCAGATCAGCTTGAGCACGTTCCAGCCGGCACCACGGAAGTCGCCTTCCAGTTCCTGGATGATCTTGGCATTGCCACGCACCGGGCCGTCCAGGCGCTGCAGATTGCAGTTGATGACGAAAATCAGGTTGTCGAGCTTTTCGCGTGCGGCCAGGCTGATTGCACCCTTCGACTCGGGTTCGTCCATTTCGCCGTCGCCGCAGAAGACCCAGACCTTGCGATTGCTGGTATCGGCAATACCGCGGGCATGCAGATACTTGAGGAAACGGGCCTGGTAGATCGCCATCAAGGGGCCAAGGCCCATCGAGACCGTCGGGAATTGCCAGAATTCCGGCATCAGCTTGGGGTGAGGGTAGGACGACAGGCCCTTGCCGCCGACTTCCTGGCGGAAATGGTCGAGTTGGTCTTCGCTCAGACGACCTTCCAGATAGGCACGACCATAGACACCCGGCGAGGAATGGCCCTGGAAATACACCAGATCGCCACCGTGGCCTTCGCTTTCAGCATGCCAGAAATGGTTCTGGCCGCAGCCGATCATCGTCGCCAGCGAGGCGAACGAAGCAATATGACCGCCCAGATCACCACCATCGGGCGGCGACTTGCGGTTGGCCTTGACGACCATGGCCATGGCATTCCAGCGCACGAAGTGGCGAATGCGGGCTTCCAGTTCAAGATTGCCAGGGTGCTTGGGCTCAAGCGCGGCGGGAATGGTATTCAGGTAGGCCGTGTTCGGCGAAAACGGAATATGGGCACCCGAGCGGCGCGCCTTGTCGATCAGTCGTTCCAACAGGTAGTGTGCCCGCTCCGGGCCCTCCTGCTCCAGCACCGAAGTAAGGGCATCGAGCCATTCTTGTGTTTCGAGCGCGTCGGCGTCGTTGGCGGGGTCGTGCAGACCGGCATGATTCAGAGCGGACATCTATTGTCTCCTGTAAGGGGGTCCTATCCGATCCAGGGGATGCCCAGTCTTGTCGCAGCGACGCCCTGTTTCGGCTATCGGATCGGATCAAGCATGGCTTACTGCTCCCGTGGAGTCAACGCATTCTAGGAAAGACACCCGGACAGGGCAAGCAAAATTTCACTTTGCGGGATAGCATTTCATAATGAGAAATTTGATAGCTAAACCTTTAATTTATATCCGATTTTTTTGCACTGCAACATAACGGAATCTGGATTTTCCACTATATTCCAGACAGCAGTCCGGCACCGTGCCGGCGACAACAGTCTAAAATAGCGTGCTACCCGCTCGCATGACATCATGGCACGCCAGACCAAATCGTTTGTCCCGACCCCTTTCCACGACCACGCGTACGCCCGGCGGCGCGGGTTCTACTGGCTGACGCCCGCGCTGGTGCTGGTGCTCTACCTCTGTGTCATGGCTGCTTTCTTCTGGCTGCAGAGGCTGCGCGACGACAGCATCATGTTCGTCAGCATCGACCAGGAATTGCGCCAGCAGCGCCTGCTCTGGCTGGTCATCGCCCTCTCTTGCCTAATCGTCATCAGCCTGCTGGCTCTGTGGCGCTACACGCGCTTTCGCTCACGCGCCGAGGCAGCGCTGATTGCCGAAACAGGCTTTCGCCGCGCCATGGAAAACTCCATGTCCACCGGCATGCGGGTGCTCGACATGGAAGGTCGCATCGCCTACGTCAATCCGGCCTTCTGTCGCATGATCGGCTGGAACGAAGCCGATCTGATCGGTCGCAGCCCCCCCTTTCCCTATTGGGTACCGGGCAAGCACGAGGAACACCGCCATATCATCGACATCCTGCTCTCGGGCAAGGCTCCCGGCACCGGACTCGAGGTCGAGGCGCAGCGCCGCGACGGTTCACGCTTCACGGCGCGCATGTATGTCTCACCGCTGCTGGATCCGGCCGGCGACCAGATCGGCTGGATGACCTCCATGACCGACATCACCGAGCCCAAGCGCATCCGCGAGGCACTGACCGCTGCCCACGAGCGCTTCATGACCGTGCTCGAAGGGCTGGACGATGCCATTTCGGTCACGGCCGACAGCGCCGAAGGTCTCGAGCTGCTGTTCGCCAACCGCACCTACCGCCGTGTATTCGGCGCGCAGACCAGCGGCCATGATGAACTGCTGGCAGGCCGGCGCGGCCGCTTTACCGAAGAGGCCATCGAGGTCTTTTCGCAATCGGCCCAGCGCTGGTTCGAGGTGCACCACCGCATGCTGGCCTGGACCGATGGCCGACGCGTGCGCCTGCAGGTAGCGCGCGACATCACCGAACGCCGCCGCCACGAAGAAGCCTCGCGCCAGCAACAGGCCAAGGTCCAGCTCACCAGCCGACTGACCACCATGGGCGAAATGGCCTCGTCGCTGGCCCATGAACTCAACCAGCCGCTGACCGCCATCGCCAACTACAGCATGGGGGCCGTCGCCATGGTGCGGGCAGGCCGCACCGATCCCGAGATGCTGTTGCCGGCACTCGAGAAGGCCGCCAGCCAGGCCGAGCGGGCCGGCAAGATCATCAGTCGCATCCGCGAATTCGTGAAACGCAGCGAGCCGCGCCGCCAGCGCACTGCGCTGGGCACCATCGTGGATAACGCCATCGGCTTTGCCGAGATCGACGCCCGCCGCCGCCGCATCCAGATCATACGCCGCGAGCCCGAGGTACTGCCCGAAGTCATGGCCGATCCGATCCTGATTGAACAGGTTCTGCTCAACATCGTCAAAAATGGCCTGGAAGCCATGGAAAACAGCGAGAGCGATACACTGTATGTGGACATCACGCCCGGTGCACAGCAGGTCGAAGTGGCGGTCATTGACCGCGGCCACGGCCTGGCGGAGCCCGAGCGGCTGTTCGAACCGTTTTTCAGCACCAAGTCCGAAGGGCTGGGCATGGGGCTGAATATCTGCCGCACCATCATCGAATTGCATCATGGGCGGCTCTGGGCACAGGCCAACCCGGCGGGAGGCACGATCTTCCGCTTTACCCTGCCCTGTGCGGCGCCACAATCGACTGCACCCATCGACAAGTCCAAGGAGTTGCATGCATGAGTTCCATCCCTCCCAGCAGTAGTACCGTTTTCATTGTCGATGACGACGAAGCCGTCCGCGACTCGTTGCGCTGGCTGCTCGAGGCCAATGGCTATCGGGTACGCGCCTATGGCGACGCCGAACAGTTCCTGCGGGAATACGACGAAAACCAGGCTGGCGTACTGATTGCCGATGTCCGCATGCCCGGCATGAGCGGCCTGGAACTGCAGGAGCAACTGCTGGCACGCAACTCGCCGCTGCCCATCGTCTTCATCACCGGTCACGGCGACGTGCCGATGGCGGTATCGACCATGAAGAAAGGGGCTGTGGACTTTCTCGAAAAACCCTTCAACGAAGCCGACCTGCGTGAAATCGTCGGCCGCATGCTCGAAGAAGCGGCCCAGCGGCTCAACCAGGCCCAGTCCAAGCGCAACCACGAAGCCATGCTGGCCCGCCTCACCACCCGCGAACAGCAGGTGCTGGAGCGCATCGTAGCCGGTCGCCTCAACAAGCAGATCGCCGATGATCTCAACATCAGCATCAAAACGGTCGAGGCCCATCGGGCCAACATCATGGAAAAGCTGCAGGTCACCACGGTTGCCGATCTCATGAAGGTCGCCCTGCACCAGGAGTCCTGAACCGGGACCATACACATCAAGGAATGAGGAACATATCCAGCATGACAGCTCGCATCATCGACGGCGCCGCCCTGGCCCGCACCATTCGTACCGACGTTGCCCGTCGCGCCGAGGCGCTGACGGCTCAGGGCGTCAAGCCCGGCCTGGCCGTGATACTGGTCGGCGACAGCCCGGCCTCCCAGGTTTATGTGCGCAACAAGGTCAATGCCTGCGAACAGGCCGGCATGCACTCGGTACTCGAAAAATACGAGGCCGGGATGAGCGAAGCCGAACTGCTGGCGCGTATCGATGCGCTCAACCATGATCCTGACATCCACGGCATCCTGGTACAGTTGCCTTTGCCGGCCCACATCGATCCGCATCGCGTGATCGAAGCCATTGCCGCTGCCAAGGATGTGGACGGTTTCCATATCAGCAATGCCGGCCTGCTGATGACCGGCCAGCCGCTGTTCCGCCCCTGCACGCCCTATGGCGTGATGAAGATGCTGGAACACGAAGGTGCCGAACTGCGCGGTGCCGAAGCGGTGGTGGTGGGTGCCAGCAATATCGTGGGCAAACCCATGGCGCTGCTGCTACAAGCAGCAGGTGCCACCGTCACCATCTGCAACAGCAAGACCCGTGACCTGGCCACGCACACCCGCCGTGCCGACATCCTGGTAGTCGCCACAGGCCGACCGCGCATGATCACCGGCGCACAGATCAAGCCGAGCGCCATCGTAATCGATGTCGGCATCAACCGCCTCGACGATGGCAAGCTGTGCGGCGATGTCGATTTCGACTCCGCACGCGAAGTCGCCGGTGCCATCACCCCCGTACCGGGTGGCGTCGGCCCCATGACCATCGCCATGCTGCTGGTCAACACCATCGAAGCTGCCGAGCGCTGCCTGGCGCAGCATTCTGACTGAGGCCCTGCCATGACGCACAATCCGCTGCTGGTCGCACCCGACCAGCCAGTTGCCTATGGCGACATCCGCCCCGAACATATCGTCCCCGCCATCAGCCAGTTGCTGGAACAGGCCCGCGCGGCTGTCGAGCAGGCCGCCGATCCGGTCCTGACGCCAGACTGGGACAGCATCGTCGCACCGCTCGACAATGCCACGGAACCACTCTGGCGCGCCTGGTCGGTGGCGGGTCACCTCAATGCCGTCGTCAATACCCCGGCCCTGCGCGAGGCCTACAACGAGGCCTTGCCGCTGGTCACGGAATTCTCGACCTGGGTCGGTCTGCATACGGGCCTGTACCGCCAGTACAAGGCACTGGCTGCAGCCCCTGCCTTTGCCACGCTGTCGCCACTGCGCCAGCGCATCATCGAACTCGGCCTGCGTGATTTCCGCCTGAGCGGTGTCGAGTTGCAAGGTCAGGACCGTGAAGACTTTGCCACGATTTCCGAACGCGAAGCCCAGGTCACACAGAAATTTTCCGAAAATGTCCTCGACGCGATCGATGCCTGGTCGCTGTACATCACGGACACGGCACGCCTGAAAGGTATCCCCGAAGATGTGCTCGAGGCCGCCCGCGCCGCCGCTGAACAGGATGGGCAGTCAGGCTGGAAGCTGACGCTCAAGATGCCCTGCTACCTCCCTGTCATGCAATACGCAACTGACCGGGACTTGCGCGCCACGCTCTATCGCGCTTATGGCACGGCAGCTTCCGACCAGGGCGATGCGCGTTTCGACAACTCCGCACTGATCGAGGAACTGCTCGAACTGCGCAGCCGCGAAGCCGGCTTGCTGGGCTACAGCCATTTTGCCGAATTGCGGCTACTGACCCGCATGGCCGACAACGCCACCCAGGTCACCGACTTCCTGCGCGACCTGGCACGACGTGCCCGACCCCACGCCGAACAGGATCTGGCCACACTGCGCACCTTCGCACGTGATGAACTGGGGCTGGATACTCTGCAGCCCTGGGACACCGCCTTTGTATCCGAGCGCCTGCGCGAAGCCCGCTATGCCTATTCCGAAGACGAAGTGAAGCAGTATTTCAGCGCGCCACGCGTGCTGCAAGGATTGTTTGACATCGCTGCACAATTGTTCCGTATCCGCCTGCGCGAGATCGAGGCATCGGCCTGGCATCCCGATGTGCGTTGCGTCCAGGTTGAAGACGAATCCGGCACCCTGCTCGGTCATCTCTACATCGACCTCTATGCCCGTACCGGCAAGCAGAGCGGTGCCTGGGTCGATAGCGAACGCAACCGCCGCCGTCATGCCGACGGTACACTGCAGACACCGATTGCCTACCTGTGCTGCAACTTCTCGGCCCCCGGAGTCGGGCAGCCGGCCTTGCTGACGCACGACGACGTGATCACGCTGTTCCATGAAAGCGGCCACGCCCTGCACGCATTGCTGGGTGAAATCGACGAGCCGGGAGCCTCGGCATTCGCCGCCGTCGAGTGGGACGCCATCGAGCTGCCCTCGCAATTCATGGAAAACTTCTGCTGGGAATGGCCGGTACTGGAACGACTCTCGGGCCACCATGCCAGCGGTGAACCGCTGCCGCATGCACTCTATGAACGCATGCTGGCGGCGCGCAACTACCAGAGCGGGCTGCAAATGGTGCGTCAGATCGAGTTCTCGCTATTTGACATGCTGCTGCACCAGCGCACGAGACAGACCGATATTGCCGCTGTGCTGGACCTGTTGCAGGAAGTACGCCAGGAAGTCGCCGTGCTTTTCCCGCCCGAGTGGCATCGCCAGCCGCACACCTTCTCTCACCTGTTCGCCGGCGGCTATGGCGCGGGCTATTACAGCTACAAGTGGGCCGAAGTGCTGTCGGCAGATGCCTATGCGGCCTTCGAAGAGGCTGTGCAGGCAGGCCAGGCGAGCAGCACGCTGGAAGCTGCCGAGGTCGGGCTGCGTTTCCGGCGTGAAATCCTTGCTGTAGGCGGGGCGCGCCCGGCAGCGGAATCGTTCCGGGCATTCCGGGGACGCGATCCGGAAATCCAGGCCTTGCTGCGCCACCAGGGCATGCAGGCAGATTGAGTCGCTGCCTGACCTTTGAAGAAGCCTGCCTTCGGCTGAGTGCGTGGATCGCGCTCAGCCAGGGAGCGCTGATCGATACAGGCCACACAGAACGACAGGCCTTTCGCAGGACAAGACCTGTTCACGAAACTGAACTCTATGCGTTCGAACAGACCCACAAGCTCGCCCTGCCAAAATCCTATCGACGGTTTTTGATCGACGTCGGTGCCGTGGAAATTTTTTCCGGTGAAAAAACTGCAGGCATAGACATCCTGCCGCCTGCAGACATCGCCGATTTTTCAGCCTCCGTGTTCAGCAACTATGGAGAGGATCTGTTTCCGCAGGTGTTGCTGGCAGTCTCGTTGCCCAAGTTCGGTTACTTCGGCGGTTTCCTGATGGACAGCACGGAACAGAACTACAGCCTGTTCTATCCGGATATCCCGCCTGAACTCTGGATCGAGGAAAGTGAACTCCTGGATTTTGAAAGCTGGCTGGTTCAGTTGGTGAACAGCAGGGCAACCAAAGTCTGATGCCGTATCAGTCCTTGGTTGCCCTGCCACCTACGCCATCTTCAACTTACCCGCCACATCCCGCAGTGCCGTACGCAACCCCTCTTCCACCACGGGGTGGTAGAACGGCATCTCCAGCATCTGCGGTATCGTCATCTGCTGTTGCAACGCCCAAGCCAGCAAGTGGCCAATATGCTCGGCTGATGGCCCCGCCATTTCAGCCCCCAGGAAGCGGCCACTGTCCGGCGCTGCATAGACCCGCAGCTTGCCCTTGTTGCGCAACATGACCCGCGAGCGGCCCTGGTTGGAAAAATCCACTTCACCGGTCACGATGTCCTGCTGCTTCGACAGTGCCCTGTAACCTGGACCGACCTTGGCAATCTGCGGTTCGCTGAACACGATGCTCAGCCCGGCACGACGCTGGCCAGCCTCGACATTCGGCCAGTTGGCGGCATTGCGCCCCGCGATCCGGCCTTCATCGGCCGCCTCGTGCAGCAAAGACAATTCCGCAGTGGCATCGCCGGCAATGAATATCGGCAGGCCCTGAGTCCCATCGGTTGCCGTCGACTGCACCTGCAGCGTTTCCTTGTCATGCAACGGCACACCATGCTCATCGAGCACCGCAGACGTGTGTTCAAGACCGATATCATCCACGTTGGGCCTGCGCCCAGTCGCCATCAGGACATAATCGAAACGTTCCGTGCACTCACTGCCATCGAGCGCCACATAACGGATTTCGACTTGATCGCCCTGCCGCACCACGCTGTGCACCGTAGCCTTGGCATCCAGGTAGAACTCTTGCTGGAACGCAGCCAGCGCACTGGCTGCCACCTCGGGATCGGTGATGCCGCCCAGACTGCCGCTGCGGCCGAACAGACGCACGGTTACCCCCAGTCTTGCCAGCGCCTGGCCCAGTTCAAGGCCGATCACCCCCGGCCCATATACCGCCACGCTGCGCGGCAGATCCTGCCACTCGAACACGTCATCATTGACCAGCAGCCGCTCGCCCAGGCCTGCATATGCCTCGGGCACGACCGGCCGGGAACCCGTCGCAATCACCACCGAGCGGGCCTCGACACGCGTATGTCCATCAACATCCAGCACCGTATCGCTCAGGAAGCGGGCACGACCGCGCAGCTTGTCTGCGGCAGGGATGCCTTCGACCGATTCCAGCACGAAGCCGACGAAGCGATCGCGCTCACTGCGTACCCGCGCCATGACTTCACGCCCATTGATGCGCACCGTACCATCGACATGCACGCCAAACGGGGCTCCATGCTGTGCGGCATGGGCTGCCTCTGCCGCAGCGATCAACAGCTTGGACGGCATGCAGCCGACCCGTGCGCAGGTCGTGCCATAAGGCCCGTCCTCGATCAGCAAGGCCTGCTTGCCGGCCTGCCGGGCAGCACGATAGGCCGACAGGCCGGCCGTACCGGTGCCGATGACCGCAACGTCTGTCTGGCGTGTAATCATGGTGTCTCCTTGATATCAGGCAGGGGTATTCTCGTAACCGGCTTCGCGCAGCGCCGCAGCGACGGCATCGGGTGCGGCCGCCGTATCGATGGTGACCTGGCGCACCGGCAGATCGGCTTCTATCCGTGCATCGGCATCCAGCGCCTGCACGGCACGGGTGATCGAAGCCACACAGTGGCCGCAGCTCATATCGGGCACGCTGAGTTTGAGAGACATGATGGATACCTCGTGAAAAAGAATGGATTGGAAGACATGTTGCCACGGTTTTTTTACCCGGAGCAATATGCAAGTCCAAGTATTGACCTTACCATAATGGGAAGGTCAATACTGGATGCACGATATGACCGATTCCCCTTTTCACCCAGGTTGGTTTGCCATGACATCCTCTCCCGAAGACAGCGCTGCCGGCGCACCTCAGACGCTGGAACTGGCCGTCAGCGACATGAGTTGCGCGGCCTGCGTCAATCGTGTCCAGAAAGCCATCCGCGCCGCGCCCGGTGTCCAGCAGGCCAACGTCAACCTGGCGACCGAGCGCGCCTGGATCGCGTTCGATCCCGGCCAGACCTCACCCCAGGCCCTGGCCGAACTGGTCACCGGTATCGGTTATCCCGCCGAGCCGGTTGTCGATGCGCGTGAGCAGGCGCAACGTCAGGCGCAGCACAAACGGGAAGCCTTCCTGCGCCTGCAACATACCTTCCTGATCGCCCTGCTGCTGACCCTGCCGGTATTCATTCTCGAAATGGGTGCGCACCTCATCCCCGGCTGGCATCACTGGATCGAAGACACGCTGGGGCAGACACGCAACTGGCTGCTGCAGTTTGTCCTGACCACGCTCGTCATGGTCTGGCCGGGCCGGGACTTCTATCGACTGGGCTTTCCTGCCCTGTTGCGCGGATCGCCTGACATGAATTCCCTGGTGGCACTGGGCTCGGCTAGTGCCTGGCTGTACTCGGTCGTCGCCACTTTCATGCCTGACTGGCTGCCCGACAGCGCCCGCCATGTGTATTTCGAGGCGGCGGCAGTGATCGTCACGCTGATCCTGCTGGGACGCCTGCTTGAGGCACGCGCCAAGGGTCGCACGGGTGCCGCCATCAAGCGACTGATCGGCCTGCAGCCGCGTACCGCGCGTGTCCTGCGTGATGGCCAGGAACAGGACATCGACATCGCCCTGGTACTCCCGGGTGACCTGGTCCGGGTACGCCCTGGTGAAAAGGTACCGACCGACGGCACCATCACGGAAGGCGGATCCTATGTCGATGAGTCCATGATCACGGGCGAACCCGTGCCTGTACAGCGTACCGTCGGTCAGCCGGTCGTGGGGGGCACGCTCAACACCACCGGCAGCTTTACCCTGTCGGTCACGCATACCGGTCGCGACACAGTGCTGGCGCGCATCATCGGCATGGTGGAGACCGCCCAGGGCGCACGCCTGCCTATCCAGGCACTGGTCGATACCGTCACCGGCTGGTTCGTACCCGTCGTCATTGGCCTGGCGCTGCTCACCTTCGCGCTCTGGTGGTGGCTGGGGCCCGAACCCGCTCTGACACTGGCACTGGTCAATGCCGTAGCGGTTCTCATCATTGCCTGCCCCTGCGCTATGGGGCTGGCCACCCCCACCTCCATCATGGTCGGCACCGGGCGGGCCGCCGACATGGGCATCCTGTTCCGGCAAGGAGATGCCTTGCAGGGACTGAGCAGGGTCGATGTGGTGGCCTTTGACAAAACCGGCACGCTGACGCTGGGCAAGCCAGTCCTGACGGATCTTGAGCCGGCCGCAGGCTACAGCCGTGAACAGGTGCTGGCGCTGGCTGCTGCCGTCCAGCAGCATTCCGAGCATCCGATTGCCCAGGCCATCGTGGCAGCAGCACAGCAAGACGGACTAAGCCTGCCCGAGGTCTCCGGCTTCGAGGCGGTGACAGGTGCGGGGGTACAGGCGCAGACCCAGGGACAATGCCTGCGCATCGGCAGCGCCGCTTTCATGGAACAGCACGGCATTGCCTTGCCGCCTACCATGCTGGCACGCCTGCAGGACTGGGGCCAGACCGGCAGGACTCCCGTGTTCATGGCACTGGACCAGACTGCCGTGGCCGCGATTGCCGTGGCCGACCCGATCAAGGAAAGTGCGGCCCGTGCTATCGAGGCCCTGCATCGCCAGGGTGTGCGCAGCGTCATGATCACCGGCGACAATCGCCATACGGCCCAGGCCGTGGCACGCCAGCTCGGCATCGATGATGTCCACCCTGAAACCTTGCCCGATGGCAAGGTCGCCGTGCTGCAGGCCCTGCATGAACGTGGACTGAAAACGGCATTCGTGGGAGACGGCATCAACGATGCGCCGGCACTGGCCACAGCCGATATCGGTATTGCCATCGGCACCGGCACGGACGTGGCCATAGAGTCGGCCGCCGTCGTATTGATGTCCGATGACCTGCACGGGGTACCCGATGCGATTGCTCTGAGCCGGGCCACGTTGCGCAACATCCACCAGAACCTGTTCTGGGCCTTTGCCTACAACACGGCGTTGATACCGGTCGCCGCCGGCGCGCTGTATCCAGCCTGGGGCATCCTGCTGTCGCCGGTGTTCGCAGCGGGCGCCATGGCGCTGTCCAGTGTTTTCGTGGTGAGCAACGCCTTGCGCCTGAAAGGATATCGCCCATGAACATCGGCGCAGCCGCCCAGGCCAGCGGCATATCGGCCAAAATGATCCGCTACTACGAAAGCGTCGGCCTGCTGCCCGAGCCGGCGCGCAGCGATGCGGGCTATCGTCATTACGGACAGGCAGACCTGCACCGGCTGCATTTCATCCGTCGTGCCCGTGACCTGGGTTTTCCGGTCGAGCAGATCAAGGCGCTGCTGGCCCTGTGGGATGATCGCCAGCGCGCCAGCGCCGATGTCAAGAAACTGGCGCAGATGCATATCGATGAACTGGAACGCAAGGCGCAAGCGCTACAACAGATGGCCGATACGCTGAAGCACCTGGTCGAGCATTGCCACGGCGATGGCCGCCCCGACTGCCCGATCATCGAATCGCTGTCGGGCAGCGAGATGCAGGCATCGCACTGCTGTCGCTGACCTCATGCCATCAGGACAAGCCCATCTTGCCCTGATGACGGATGCCCTGTACCTGCCGTCCTGGCACAGATACCACGAACGTCAGGAGGACAGACCACGCTGGCTGCGCCGTCGAGCCTGCCAGCGATACAGAGGGCCTACCGTCAACACCACGAATACCATGCGGGTCACCTGCAAGGCCGTCACCAGCGGCACGCCAAGCTGCAGCACCTTGGCCGTGATCGTCATCTCGGCAATGCCGCCCGGCGACAGCCCGAGAATCAGCGTGGGTGCGGGCAGTCCGACCCAGGGGGCCAGCAGGCTGCCCAGCGCAAACGAGCCGGTGATCATCAGACAGGTCAGGACCGCCACGATCGACAGCAGACGCGGCGCAGCCCGGAAAAAATCAGGGCGGTAGCGATCCCCCAGCGACCAGCCGATCATGAGTTGCCCTGCCCATGACACCCACTGCGGCAAGGCCGACCACTCGATCTCGTTAACAGTCAGCAGCAGTGCGAACAGCATCGGTCCAAGAACCCAGGCATTGGGCAGGCGCAGGCGTCGGAACAGCAATGCCGTGGCGCAGGTACCCGCAAACAGCGCCGCCAGTCCCGACACATCCACCGCGCGCGGTCCCGGGATGTCCGGATCGAGTCCCGCTACACCCCACCACTGGAAAATGAAGGGCACCAAAACCACCACGATCAGCACGCGCATGCTGTGGACCGAGACAACCCGGTCGGCACGGGCACCATGATGCTCAGCCAGATTTACCATTTCGCTGGCACCGCCAATCGCCGCCGAAAACCAGGCGGTACGGAAATCCAGTCCGGCAAATCGCTGCAGCACCCAGGTACCGATCAGCCCCAGGATCAGCGCATAGACCATCCCGAACAGAATCAGCGGCGTATGGTCGATGATGTGGTGCGCCACCAGCGGCGTGAAATACAGTCCCAGCGAGGTACCAATCACCCACTGGCCGGCATTGCGGACCGGCTTCGCACACCGGCTACCGACACCCGCCATGCGGGTCAGACCGGTCAGCAGCAGCGCTCCGAGCAGCCAGGGCAAGGGGATGCCTATCCAGACGGCCAGCAAGGCCCCCGCCAGCGCAATCGTGAAACCCAGTGCCAGCCGCCCGGCCCGTTCGGCCAGGGATGGCAGGACAGCAGATGCCTCAGCCGCCCTTTCCTGCTCCCGGCTCATACGGTTTCAGGCGCATGCCATTCCCGGACATGACCGGCGATCGACTCTCGTGGCTGTAGCGACGGCTGGACAGCCGGCGTACCGATCACGACATATCCCATGAAGCGATGATCCAGCGGATCAAAGCCCAGCGCTTCCTGCACCGTATCAAGTCCGGCCCCCAGGCCGGTGCTCCAGAACGCGCCGTAACCCAGGGCATGGGCTGCATTGAGAATATTCGTCACCGCTGCCCCGGTCGCCACCTCGCGCTCCCACTGCGGGATGCGATCATTGCGATGATCCAGATGGCAGGCCACGGCCAGAACGACCGGTACGTCTCCCAGCCACTGCCGGATGGCAGCCTCCTTTTCGGAAGAAACCTGGTATTGGACACTGTCTTTCATGGCCTGGATCGCCATGTCTGCCAGGCGTGCAATGGCCCCGCCACGGATCAGGCGAAAACGCCAAGGACGCAGCGCGCCATGATCCGGTGCCGACATCGCCGTCTGCAGGATACGGTCAAGCTCATCCTGGCTGGGCCCGGGCCCAGTGACCAGTTTGAACGAGCGGCGGCTTGCCAGCGTATCCAGTACATCTGTCGTCATATCGTGATCCTAATCAAGGTCGGTGAGTCAACGGAAACGGTTCATATTACGCTGTTTTGGTGCAGCCTTGCCACACCTCGGACAAAGTCCGAAAAATAGGATTAGAATAATGCCTTCGGCAAAATGCCGACCCGATTACCGGGCCGATAGCTCAGCTGGGAGAGCGCCGCGTTCGCAATGCGGAGGTCGGGAGTTCGATCCTCCTTCGGTCCACCAAAATTGACGCCTGACAGTGAACTGTCAGGCGTTTTGTTTTGGAAGGCAAGATCAAGCCGCTGACCACCACAGTAGTCAAGCGCCTGCATCGGTTCAAGTGATACGTCACAAACCAATGAAAGCCATCTTTAATTGTTGCCAGTCAAATTAAAGAATGCTTTAATTGCTCAGCAGGCTATTCAAGGCAGCTTTCAATGACACGTACAACCGGGATCTTCTCGATTTCCACGACTTTGGGCGAGTCGGTGCGTGCATTCGTGCCACATCCTTTGCCGCCATCCAATCCTGGCCTATCCCCCGAGGTGTTCACTGACCTCAACCGGCAGGCCGAGCTGTCGCTTGCACGTCTGTCGGGCGTATCCGGCCTGGTGCCGTCGGTGGACTGGCTGTTGTACAGCGCCATCCGCAAGGAAGCCTTGCTCACGTCGCAAATCGAGGGTACGCAGGCCACACTCACCGACCTCTTCGACGAGGAAGCAGGCTTCAAGGTCAGCAACACCGATGATGTGGAGGAAGTGACCAACTACTTGCACGCCTTCCGCTGGACTCAAGAGCAATTGCGCGATCCCAAAGGGCTGCCCATCAGTGTACGGCTATTGTGCGAGGCACACCGACGTCTGCTGGACGGGGCGCGCGGCGCAGGCAAGCAGCCGGGCGAATTGCGTCGGTCACAAAACTGGATCGGTGGCACGCGGCCCGGCAATGCCGTTTTCGTACCGCCACCGCCGGAGCGCGTTGCCACGCTGCTGGCGGATATGGAGCGGTTCATTCACGACACGGCGACAGATTTACCACCCCTGGTCAAGGTGGCGCTCATTCACGCGCAGTTTGAAACCATCCACCCTTTCCTCGATGGCAATGGGCGCATCGGTCGCCTGCTGATCGCGGCCCTGTTCGAGCATTGGGGACTGCTGTCTGAGCCCTTGATGTACCTCAGCGGCTACCTCAAGCAACATCAGTCTGAGTATTACCGTCGCCTGTCGGCCATCCGCACGGAAGGAGATTGGGAGTCCTGGATGAGATTTTTTCTGGAAGGCATCATCACCGCCGCTGGCGATGCGGAAAAAAACATCATTGAGGTGGCCAGTCTGGTCGCCGCAGACCGCAAACACCTGTTGCAATCTGCTAAAGCGGGCCCCGCCAGCTACCGGCTGTTCGAAATGCTGCCAATGATGCCGCGCTTCACTATTGAACGTGTGCGTCAGCAACTCGATACCAGCTTCCCCACCGCAACAGCAGCTGTCAAAGTACTGGAAAACCTGGGCATTGTGACCGAAATGACCGGACAGAAAAAAAACCGCAGTTACAGCTATCAGGCTTACATCAATCTGCTGACCCGATAGGGCATGTCATCAATCAATTTCCTACCGTTGAAAACGGGACTCCCACTAACATAGAGGGATCATGAGCAAAATTTGTGGCACCCATGAATAGCGACCACCCCATCGATCCCGACGTTCGCGAGAACATACAGGCCAGACTGTCAGCCATCGAAACCGAGCACAATGTCCGTGTGCTCTACGCCTGTGAATCCGGTAGCCGCGGCTGGGGCTTCGCCTCGCCTGACAGCGATTACGATGTCCGTTTCATCTACGCTCCGTCCCTGCCCTGGTATCTGCAGGTCAGCCCGCAACGCGACGTCATCGAACTGCCGATTTCCGATCTGCTGGACATCAACGGCTGGGAACTGCGCAAAACGCTGGGGCTTCTCAAAAAAGGCAATGCCACGCTGGTCGAGTGGCTGGACTCACCGGTCGTCTATCGGGCGGATCCGGTGTTTTTGCACGATATGCGCACAGCCATTCAGCAGGTTCACAACGCCGAACGCTCATTTCATCACTACGTGCATATGGCGCGCAAGAACTATCGAGAGTATTTTCAAGGCGATCGTGTCCGCCTGAAAAAATACCTCTACGTACTGCGTCCGCTCCTGGCAACGCTCTGGATAGAACAACAGCGGGGGATACCGCCGATGCGCTTCCAGGCGTTGGTCGAGGACATGGTGACGGCACCGGATGTACGCAAGGCCATTGACCAGCTTCTGGTGATCAAGCGTGCTGCCATGGAATCAGAGTACGGTCAGCCACTGCCGGCCCTGAATGCATTCATCGATCACGAACTGTGCCGGCTCGAATCGGTCTTGCCGCCGCTGTCGCGAGATCTGGATCATTCGATGCTGGATTGTTTGCTGATGGAGACCGTGCTGCGCCTCAGCCACACCACACCGGCTTCCACATTATCGGATTGAAAGTACCGCCAGCTTTCCGGCATCTATCGTCAAACCAGCCCCTGCTCCTGCAGGCTACGCTGTACAGCCGGACGTGCAGCAACTTCAGCCATGAAGTGCTGCAATCGGGCAAAGCCGGAAATATCGAATTCAACCAGCCGAGCCCAACCCAGCACGGTCCATAGATAGGCATCGGCCACGGTAAACGTCGCCCCTGTCAGGAAAGGTCCGTCAGCCAATTCTGTTTCGACATAGCCGAACCGCTGCGTCAGCAGAACGCGACTGGCGGCACGCGTCTCTTCGGGGATGCCGGGGCGAAACAACGGGCTGTAATTCTTGTGCAATTCGGTCGAAATGAACGACAGCCATTGCTGGACCTTGTAGCGCTCGAATGCACCGGCCTGCGGCATGAGACCGCTGTCAGGCTTGAGATCCGCCAGATATTGGCCCAGCACGGACGCCTCGGTCAGTGTCCTGCCATCATCCAGCACCAGGGCCGGCACATAGCCATTGGGATTGATTTCCAGATAATTGGTACCGTCTTCGGTTTTCTTGCTGGCCAGCTTGACCTTGACCAAATCCAGCGTAATGCCGGCCTCGTTGGCGACAATATGGGGCACCAGCGCACAGGTACCGGGCGAATAATAGAGTTTCATGTTCTACCTTCAACGAAAATTGCAACAACCAAACAGGTCGCTGCCCAGATCAGTATCATGCCAGGCTTCACTTGCCTTGCGCGAAGGCGGCGGCAACCCGACACTGCGATGCAAGCCATCGACATCCAGCAGGACCCAATCCCGATTGCGACCATCGAGCAGGCCCGTGCGCTTGAAATGATTGAGCTGCCGCGAAAGGGTTTCGGGCGCGATGTTGAGCTGTCGTGCCAGCGCGCCGCCCGATACCGGGAAGTGAATACGCCTGCTGCGTTGCTCGCGACTCAGATCGATCAGATGCAGAACCAGGCGCTGACTGGCATTGCCGATGGTCAGATGATCGATACGGTTGACTGCCTGATAAATCCGCGCCGACATGGTTGCCAGTAACTGCATGGCAAAATCAGCGGACTGCCGCGTCAAGTCCAGCAGCGTAGTGCGCGTCACACGGTACAGGCATACCGCCGTCTCGGCCTGTGCCGACAGCGGATAGCGGCACGGCTCGGCAAACATGGCCGTTTCGGCAATCAGATCGCCCGGCGACACAACCTGGAACACCTTTTCATTGCCTTCATGATTGGGGCGGTACAGACGCACCTGCCCTTCCTTGACCAGGTAGAAGGCCGTGGCAGGCTCATCGGTATGAAAAATATGCTCGCCCGCCTGCGCACTCACGGTGACCGCGCCGCACGCCAGGGTACGCAGCATCTCGGGGGCCATCTCCCGGAACAGGCGGCTCGAAGACAGGGCCGCAATCAGATCATTTTGCATGGTGAGTCAGTCAATACGCGCTCCCGCCGGACCGAAACGGCGGCATCCCCGGCCCGGACATCCGGACCATCATCTCCCGATTCTCTCACTAACGAGAATCATTGTCATATATTTGTTTTCAACCGCAACCACCACCATGCCCGTGCGTATGCGCATCGACAGGCTCGGCACATCCCGTCTGCCCATCCGTGCGAGGCCGTGCCAATATCGGCCACATCCTTGCAAAATACGCCCCAAACGCCAACATCCACAGCACGCCAGCCAGCGCCAGCAACCAGGGATACCAGGCAGCACCCAGGGGCAGGCCGGCCAACGCCCTCAGGCAGGCTGCCACACCAAGCGCCTGCGCCGACAACGGCACCCAGGCACGCACATCCAGCCAGTGACCGCAGTGCTGGCGACCGGCAATGCACATGACGGCAAAGATCGACAACCCCATCGCACCGATCATCAACAGATGCCGCCCCGGCGACAACGTCCAGGGAGCCTGCAGCCAGGACAGGCCCATCAGGCCATAGCCCAGCGCCAGCATCCAGTAACAGGCATACAGCATCAAGGCCCAGCGGTTGAAAAGTGGCCGGCCGATGTGCCAGTCATTGAGCAGGCCGAACACGGCGGCGCAGGCCGCCAGGGCGCTCCAGCCGATCACGCCGGCGGGCGCGCCTGAAAACTCCAGCACACTGCACAGCACAATGGCAAAAATGGCGAAATTGCGGCGTGGCGGCCGCGCCAGATAGACCGGTGTATCGGGCAGAGGATCATGCATCACACCCGCCACGATCCGACTGTTGACGATCCGCATGGATATCCGGCTGGCTGCCACGATCACCAGCACCATCAGTCCTCCCACCGCCGCATACAGCCAGCGCAAAGGGTCGGCCTGCTGCAGCAGCGCTGCAAAAAAACCAGCCTGCAGCACGCCCAGCACCAGCAACGCATACAGAAAAGCCAAGTGTGGCCGTCCTGTCGCGACCCAGACACGCGGTGCCACCAGGTACAGCAGCAATACCGTGACGGCACCATTGCCGAGTACGGCCAGCGCAATGGCCAGTCCTTGCGGCAGCGCGGGTGCCAGCAGCCAGGCCAGTCGCGCCGCCAGCCAGCACAGGCAGGTTGCAGCAATATGTGCGCGCGACGGCGCGGCAGTCTGGGTAAATTCGGGCGCGGCCGCCATCAGGAACCCGGCCACGGCAGCCAAGCCATAGCCATACAACAACTCATGCGCATGCCAGGCCACGGCACCACCCGGCATGCCGGCCAGCCAATGCACCACGGCCGGCTGACCGGCACTGAACAGCAGCCAGGGAGCCATCAGCAACACCGCACTTCCCGCTGTCAGCAGAAAAAAAGGCCGCACGCCGCACAGCATGAGCGGATGTGTCAGCAACGCATGCCAACGGCCAGACAGAAAACCCATCATGCCTCGCACTCCAGTTCGAAACCACGCCGCACGGCCTCGACCTGCATCAGCTCACCTGCCGTACGATGCACCCAGACGTCGTCGCGCTGTGCCCAGGCGCAATCGAGCCGTTGAACATGCACGATGCGTCCCGGTGTCGCCATCATCACGATGCGATCCGCCAGCCGCACGGCCTCCATCATGTCATGCGTGATCATCAGCATCGAGCAATGCCGATCTTCGATATAGCCACGCACCAGCCGATGCATTTCCGCACGCAGGCCGACATCAAGCGCCGAGAACGGTTCATCCAGCAGCAACAGATCAGGATCCACCGCCAGTGCCCGCGCCAGCGCCACCCGGCTCTGCATGCCGCCCGACAGCTCGTGCGGATATTTGTCGTAGTCATTGACCGACAGCTCCATGCGGGCCGCCAGCGCTGCCGCCAGCCGACGCCGGGCCTCGAACGATACGCCGCGGGCCCGCAGGCCAAGGGCAATATTGTCCAGCACGGCGCGCCAGGGCAACAGCCTGGGCTGCTGGAACATGCAGCCCAGACTCAGGAAGTCATTTTCGACCTTGCCCTGGTCTGGCACGAGCAACCCGGCGATCACATGCATCAACGTGCTCTTGCCGCAACCTGACGGCCCGACCAGTGCCACACTCTCACCCGGCATCATGGCGAAATCGATATGCTGCAGGACTTCAGTCAGGCCATAGCGGTGGGAAATGCCACGCAACCTCAGGCCCGCGCCATCCGGTACTGCGTCTCGCAGCAATGCAGCATCGTGCCGCGTGATGCAATCACCTGCCTCGGGCGGCATGCTCTGGTGCGTGTTCATGCCGTCCTCCAGCGTTCGACCCGGCGCTTGATCGGTTCCAGCACCAGGTATTCGACTGCCAGCAGCAAACCGAGAATGGCCGCGATCCAGGCCAGCGAGGCCTCGGTATCCAGGTGCGAGCGCGACACAGCCAGTGCTGCGCCCACCCCATCGGGCGCACTCAGCAGCTCGGCCATGACCACGACTTTCCAGGATGAGCCCAGGGCCGTGATCCAGGCAGGAAACAGATAAGACAGCATGTGCGGCAGGTAAAGCTCGGTAAACAGCAGGCGGCGCGGCAGCCGGTAGGCCCGGGCCATGTCCCGCAAGCCACCATCCAGCGTGCGCGCACCCTGCATCGCGGCCGCGAATACTACGGGGAAACAGGCCACCAGCACCGTGAACACCGGTGTGATGTCACCCGTGCCAAACCACAGCATGGCCAGCACCAGCCATGCGATCGGCGGCATGCCCACCAGCAGCGTGACCAGCGGACGCGACACCATGGCGGCCGTCATGGACAATCCGGCCAGCATGCCCAGCAGGCTGCCTGCCGCCAGCGCCAGGGCGAATCCCAGCATCGCGCGCCGGGCCGATACCGCCAGTTCGCCCCATGCGCCGCCCTGAACCAGCATATCGCCGAGCCGGCCAAATACGGCCATCGGTGCCGGCAGGGCCAGGTCGCCATAGACGTGCGCGCCCCACTCCCAAGCGGCCATGAACAGACAGAGGCTGGCAATCGCGCCCCAGCCGCTCCAGAGATACGACAATGTAGCAGCCAGCGCCCTGCGCATGCCGTTCACCTGACGGGCTCCTCGCCCGCCGCCGCAGCGGCATAGAATCCGTCATCCGGCAGCCGTCCACCCACCAGGGCCGGCTCGCTTTCCAGCAAGCGTCCGTAGAAATATTCAAGTTCGCCACGCGCCTGCGCAGCCGATGCCAACCGCGCCGGGGTATGCCGCAGTGCCTCGGCCACGGCGTCAGCCTGCAGCATATCGATATGCCGGGCAACCAGCGCACCACACTCGTCAGGCTCAGCCAGACACCAGGCATGGGCGGCCTCGTAGGCCTGCGCAAAACGCTGCATCAGGGCAGCATCTTCGCGTACCGCGCCCAGCGCCACGATCCCGGCCTGCGGAATCTGCGGTGCCCGCTCCAGCACTCGCCCCCACTCCTGCTGCAGATCGACGCTGCGATACAGATCGGGAGCCACGATGCTGGCCGGGAACGACTGCGACTTGCGCAGCACCATCGACGTGGCCGGCTCGGACAGCAAGGCATGATCGACCTTTCGCGACATCAGCAATTGCGCGGCATCCATCGGCGTGGCGACATAGCGCAGCGTGAAATCACGGCGCGGGTCCAGCCCCTGCTCGCGTGCCAGCAATTGGAACAGGATGTCCGGCATGTCGGCGCGGAACGGAATGGCGATCTCCTGCCCCTTGAGATCGGCCAGGGTCGCCAGACCTGGCTGGCGCGACAGGATGGACAACATGCCCCACACGGAGATATTCGCCAATTGCAGGGGCACGCGACGGTTATAGAGGTTGGCCGCCACATTGGAAGGCATGGCGACGAAATCAGCCCCCTGTTCCAGCGCCAGCGCACGCAGATGGTCGGGGTCCCGCCATTGACTGAAAGTCAGGTGAATGCCCGCATCGGCCAGCGCCTGGGTCTCGACCATGCGCAGCAATGGAAAAGTGACGGTCGCCCCTGGCCCGGACAGCCTGATCTGGCGCAGGCCATCGGCCGAGGCCACCTGCACATCCGCTGCCTGCACAGTCAGCGGTGATAACGCCCACAACGGCAGCGCAGCAGCGACACCCAGCAACTTGCGACGCATCGGGCGCAGGTGAGGTGGACAGTTCATCGGCAGGTACGGCATCGTCGGCTCCAGTCGGTCAGGTACGCACATACATGCGCATGGCATGCATCGACCTGCATTTTACGGCGCTCATCGTGGCATGAAGATCGACCCTGCTCAACGGAGGAGTATCCGGCGGGCAGCACCCTGATCGCAATGATAATTGTCATTGGCAATGGGTTTCGGGCGGTTCTCCATGAAAAATTCTCATTTTGATAATTATCATTCTTGTTTGCAATCTCACAAAGACACAATAGCTTCCGCCGTGCGGCATGGAGCCTCGATCACAGAGGGCCGCGCGACTTTCCGTTCCAGATACGACAACAGACAGGAAAGGCCGGGAGCCAGATCAAGATGCAACACCGTTTTACCCTCAGACCCCTACCCTTGCTGCTGGCCGCCCTCTGGGCCACCAGCGTCCAGGCACAGCCGGTACAGCCGGCCGACCCGAGCGGATCACATCGTGCTGCACAGCAGAATGCCGGTGCATCCGAGGTGCGCGAGATGCAGACCATCGAAGTGCGCGGCATCGGCCCCACTCCAGACGAACAGGGTGCCGACGAGGTGTTCCACAAGAACGTCTCCAACGTCTACATCGGTAGGGAAGAAATAGAACGCTACCGCATCGATGCCGCCGGCGATGTCCTCAAGGGCCTGAATGGTGTCTACAACATGAACACCCGTACGGCAGGCGGTGCCATCACCCCCAACATCCGTGGCATTTCCGGCAAGGGGCGCATCCCCGTCACCATCGACGGCACCGAGCAGACGGTCGACGTCTGGATGAACAACTATGGCGTGAGCGACCGCAACTATGTCGATCCGGCCCTGTTCCGCAGCATCGCCGTGGACAAGAGTCCCGACCTGAGCCGGGGCATGAAGCCCGGCGTGGGCGGCTCGGTGGCCATCCGCACCATCGAGGCTGACGACATCCTGCTCGAAGGCGAGACATGGGGTCTGATGCTGCGCACCGAAGCGTCCAACAACAGCGTACGGCCACAGAACGAGCTGGGCCAGTACCTGGGACGGGACTATCGCACGATCGGTGCCACGGCCGATGGCGCAGGCGGCGGCATGGACCCCTACGACAGCAGCAAGTTCAGCCCCTATGCCCTGAAAATCGACGATCTGGCACCTCCGCGCAACCACAGCGGTCGCGACGATCTACGCTTTGGCGGCGACCAGTCGATCATGCTGGCCGGGGCCTTCAAGACCGACCTGAGCGACGGCCTGCTGGCCTACACCTACCGCGACAAGGGCAATTACTTCGCCGGTCGGCACGGTGCCGACGGCTACCGCGACAACCCCGTCTACGACCTGGACGGCTGCGGCATCGAGTGCAAATCCTCGGCCGCCTTCGTCCCCAACATGGCCGCGATGTATGCCCCTGGCGACGAGGTATTCAACAGCAATACCCGCAACGAAACCTGGCTGGCCAAGAACAACTGGAACCTGCCCAACGGCCAGAAAATCAGCCTGCAATACATGCGCAACGATATCGTCTTTGGAGAGATCAACCCTTTCCAGTCGAGCTTCAACCTGAACTTCCACCAAGCCAATCCGATGTATCGCAACGGCATGGCCCCCCAGACGCAGAGCACCAACTCGCATATCCGCAGCAACACCTACAAACTGGGCTATGAACTCAAGCCCGAGGGCAACCGCTGGATCGACCTGGAAACCAGCCTGTGGCGCGTCAAGACAGACAGCGAGCGCCACCAGAGCGGTGGCATGTCACTGGGGGTCAACAATCCGGACCAACTGCATGACAACTGGTATTACTGCAATGTGCGCAACCAGGTACCGCCAGACTATGCCGACTATGGCTGGTCCTGCGCCGATCTCGGCGGCATGTTCGGCTTTGATGCCAATACCACGCGCGACCAGATTCTCGCCCTCTCCAAGGACTGGTTCGGTGATGCCGACCGCACGGTGGTCTCGGGTGCGCTGCAGCGCACCCAGGTGACCCGCGACGGTGCCAGCCTCAGCAACCGCTTCAAGCTCACGCCGACCTTCAACCTGACCCTGGGTGCCGATTTCCAGCGCGAGCGTCTGGACGAAGAAAACACCATCGTCAACAGCCAGGACCTGTTCAATCAGTATGGCATGGCCACCGGCCTGGCCAAGCTGGCCGGCCCACGCGGTGGCAAGCGCCAGGAATGGGGCCTGAACCTGGTCATGAACTGGCAGGCCACCTCCCGGCTGAGCGTGCAGGCGGGCATACGCTATCACCGGTTCTGGGTGCGCGACGAGGCGCTGGCGCGCGAACGTGCCAATCGCAATGCGCGGTTTGCCTGGGGTGGAGGAGCCGAGAGATATATCGCAGGATTTTCCTTGCCCTACTGGAAGCTTGTTCCAGACGATACCGCCAAGAGTCTTAAAGAAGTCATTGCCCTGGAGAATGAATTCAACAAGCTTCTTAAGACCCAACAGCCATACGAAGAAGCACTGACCAAGGCTCAAGCGGCAAGAAAGACTTTTGAAGAAAAATATGGGAGCCGCGATTCTTATCAGCATGTACGCGCTATTGGCGCGGATATACCTCATTGGAACTACGACCAGGATCTAAGCCAAACAGCCATCTACCAACTGGTGACTGACAACATCATTCCTTTCCAAAATGGCAAACCGGATGCATCCCAGAATCGGCTGAATCCGGAAATTTTCAGTGAAACCACAACAGATCCGCAACCAGACACCCAAGGTACTTACTACAAATATTTAACAGGCATTCAATTCGGCATAGATCCTTACGAGGCTAAAAAAGACACGCCCATAGACACCAGAAATATCGATACGAGCAGCTACAACGAACAGGAAATTAACGATCTGGTATTGACCACCAATCCAACACCAAAAGCCGCTCTCAAAGACATAACAGAAAACCAAAAATGGGCGCAGCCGCAAAAAATGACCGGTGATGCCTGGGCCCCCATGCTGGCACTGACCTTCGCCCTGACCGACAACCAGCGCCTGTTCGCCCGCTATGCGGAATTGACGCGCTTTCCCAGCCTGTACGAGGCGACCTCGTCTTCCATCGCCGGCCTGATCAGCCAGCCGACCACGCCCGGCTTCGACCTCAAGCCCGAGCGCAGCCGCAACTGGGAGGTTGGCTACGGCTTTGACTTCACGCCCTTTTGGGACAGGCTGGAATATGGCGACGTGCGCCTGACGTATTTCGACAATACGATCGAGAACGTCATCGACACCACCGACGACCGCAGCATCACCCAGTACGACAAGAAGATCACCCGTGGCCTGGAGCTGCAGAGCCGCATCGATACCGGCGGGTTCTTTGCCTCGCTGGGCGGCACCTACCGGCTCAAGAACGTCACCTGCGATACCGACATGGCCTTCGCCTACGACATGTACCTGCAGCGGGTGCCGGAATGCATCGAGGGCGGCTTCGGTGCCACGCGTTTCTATCAGTCGCTGCAGCCCAAATACTCGATCAACGTCGACCTGGGCACGCGTCTGTTCAACCGCCAGCTCGAGCTGGGCCTGCGCGGCATCTACCACGGCAAGGTCGAAACCAAGCAGTATGATCGCCTGCTTGCGCAGGGGCTGGAACGGATTTTCACCACCACTGGCAAGCCCTATCACTGGCGTCCCACCCTGTTGCTGGATGCCTATGGTCGCTACCAGATCAACAAGAACCTGGCCGTGCATGCCAGCGTGACCAACCTGACCAATCGCTATTACCTCGACCCCATGTCCAACGTGCCTACGCCCGGCCCTGGCCGCACAGTCACGCTAGGCATGCAGCTTCAGTTCTGAGTTTTTGCCGGTTTTCCAAAAACCGGTCCTTTCCCATGTTCCTCACAAGGAGAACAGCATGTCCAAGCGCATTCTCGCAGTGGCTTTGATGGCTTCGGTCGTATCGGCGCATGCCGCCGTGATCGGCGGCTCTACGAATACATCCAAGATCGACCCCAAGGCCTCCACCCTACTGCCGTTCGGTGCCGACAAGCCGGGCCTGTCCATCAATGGGTCTTCCATCGTCATCAATCTGGAGGACGGCCCCATCAAGCACATCAACCAGAAATACAGCAATACGCCGATCAACAGCAGTCCCACCCAGAACGTCAATGGCGCGCTGAATCCGAAATACCTGACGCTGAAAGACGTCAACCCGGTCATCGGTCTTTTCACCAATCCGACGCTGGGCCAGGTCTGGTACGAAAAACGCGCCTACGACACGCAGATCTACAGCGTGCGGCAAATCGCCGATCCGGCCATCCCGGCCGCGCCCAAATTCGGCGGCCTGGTGATCGCCAAGGTCCCCAACCTGCCGGCCGGCACCTCGGTCTATTTCGGTGAGTGGGCGCCACGCGCCGGCAATCCCAGCACCGGGTCCGATACCAACCTGAACCTGAACAGCGCGGACCATACCGTGTGGTACGTCGGTGAAAACCCGACCGGCAATACCACCGGGCTGGCGACCGCCAACTACAACGTACTTGGCGTCAACCAGCACACACCCGGACAAAATGATTTCTACACCGGCGTACTGACGGCAGCGTTCGGATCTGCGAACCCTAGCCTCAGTGGGAGTTTGGTCCGCGGTTCAGACCAGATCAATTTTGCAGGTACTGTGATCAACAACACCAATGGCACCTTCGCCAAGGGCAATGAGATCAAGGGCCAATTCTACGGCGCAGGTGCCGCAGCCCTGGCCGGTTACACGACGCGAGGCACCACTGACACTCGTGACGACATTGCCTTCGGCGGCCGCAAGCAGTAATCCAGGCTGAAGCCAGACCGCATGCAGGACACGCAACCCGTCCTGCATGCCGGGCGGCATCAGTCGCTGATTCCGCCCGCTCCGGCTCCATCACCGATTCGCACTATTCCCGTTCGCCCTACCCGATGGCAGATCATGAAACTTCCGCTGCACCCGCTCCTGCTGACCTGCTTCCTGTTGCTGGCGCTGCCGCCTGCAGTCCAGGCCAACGATGACGATACCCGTTTCCTGCTGGATGCCACCCGCCAGCGCATGGAGCGTGAACAACGCGGCGGCTGGCTGCCGGATACGCCATCAGTTGAAGGACGGCGCATCGTCATCGAGGGGCAGGAATACCGCGTGGGAGAAAGCGCGGATGAACTGGCGCTGGGGATCTACTACGCCATCAATTTCCAGCAATGGCACAAGGTCGAGGAGTTTCTCTCCAAATACCGGCTGCTGGCCGGTCACCAGCCCGCGCTGGTGCTGCTGGCCGAGGGCCTGGTGGCGCGAGCGCGAGGCGATATCGGCACGGCGCTGGACAGGCTGGAAGCTGCCGAACAGGCCGCACCCGGTGACGTCCGCATCCAGCTAGAACTGGCGCGCGCCTACGCCGAGGACTACCAGAACCGGGAGGCCATCCGCCAATTCGACCTGGCCGAGCAAGGTAATATCCCGGACGCGACCCGGCAGGTCATCCGCGGCAATCTCGACGCCATCGCACAACGCAGCCGCTGGCACGGTTCATTCAGTATCGGGCGTGGCTACAACAACAATATCAACCAGGGCAACGGTGCCGAGCAGTGCATTGCCGGCATACTGGACATCTGCTTCGTGACCGAAGCGCTGCCCAAGCCCATCGGTTCTTTCTTCACCGGCTATCAGGCCACGCTGCAACGCAGCGTGCCGCTCGCGGGACACCACAACCTGCTGCTGCGCGCCCTGGCCTACGGTGCCCAATACGACAGCAAGGACCACCAGAACATCTATCTGCAGGACAACAGCGACAATACGACCTTGCTGCAGGCTGGCTACAACTTCAAGAATGCAGCCACCGAGTTCACCCTGTCCCCCACTTTCGAACACTACTATCGGGATGGTCATACCAACTACACCGCGCCGGGGCTGGACCTGAGCCTGACGCGCGATCTCGGCCCACGCTGGTCCCTGCATACCCAGGGCAGCACCAAGCGCTATCATTATTCGGATACCGAAAAACAGTATTTTGCCGATTACACCCTGGCCTCCGGCGGCTTTGGCATCAGCCACAATTTCTCACCGCTGGCGTCGGTCTATGCCGGCATGGACTGGACCCGTCGCAAATACGACTGGGATGCCTCCAGCAGCCGTGAACAGGCCGTGCGGATCAGTGCCTTCAAGCTGTTCGAAAGCGGTATCTACGTCAACGCGATGGCCATCTACCGGGACAGCCGCTACGATGCGACGACTTTCCTGTCGGACTCGCCGCGCCACGATACCCAGAAAATGCTGATTGCCGCAGTCGGTGCGCCGCGTTGGACGATCGGCGGTTTTTATCCGGAAATCCGATTCAAGCGTGTCATCAACCGCAGCAACCTGCTCTACTACGGATACCGGCAGAGCGAAGTCTCGCTGAACTTCAAATACAACTTCTGAGGCCTCAGGATGCAGGCTTCCAGCCATCCATATGACGCCGCAGGAAAGGCCTCGTGACTGATCGCGGTGCCTCGACCATCATCTGCGGCGTGCCTTCGAAAATGACCTGTCCACCTTGCCGGCCAGCCCCCGGTCCCATTTCGATCAGCCAGTCGGCGTGAGCCATGACATCGAGGTTGTGCTCGACCACCACGACCGTGCTGCCCTGAGTTGTCAGCGTATCGAAAATATCCAGTAGCCGCTCGACATCAGCCATATGCAGGCCAGAGGTGGGTTCATCGAATACATACAGCGTTCCCGCTTCGGCCAGCCGGGAAGCCAGCTTGAGCCGCTGGCGCTCGCCACCGGATAAAGTGCTCAGGCGTTGCCCGAGCATGGGATACCCCAGCCCTGTCGTGAGCAAACGCCTCAGCAGCGTGCAGATGTCCACGCCCACCGCACCGGCCTGCTGTGCGGCGAAGTGCTGCAAGGCCCGGGCCACAGAGAATGACAGCACCTCGGCAATGTTGCACCCCAGCCAGGTGGCAGCGCGCGCCGCCGGATTGAAACCCGTACCATCGCAGGCTTCGCAAGGCGTTTCCACGCTGTCCATGAATGCCAGGTCGGTCTGGACAAGGCCCAAGCCCTTGCAATCCGGGCAAGCCCCCTGGGCGTTGCTGCTGAAGAGACTGGCTGGCTGCCCACAGGCCCTGGAAAAACCAGCACGGATGACATCGAGTACACCGATGTAGCTGGCGACCGAAGCTCGCCGCGTACCGCCGAGCCCATGCTGGTCGATCAGGATGGCCTCAGGGTAATGGCGTGGCAGCAGGCGATTCACCAGGGTACTTTTACCCGATCCCGCCACACCGGCCACCACAGTCAGCACGCCTGCGGGAATGGCAACACTGACATCATGCAGACTGTGCAGGGAAAGATGGTTCAGTGGCAACCAGCGCGTTGCCCCGCGAGGTATGCGACTGGCGGGGACAGGTCGACGCAGGCAACGACCCGTCAAGGTATCGGCCTGGCGCAGCCCGGCGCAGTCGCCCTGATAGACCACGTCGCCACCTTCCGTGCCAGCGCCCGGCCCCATGTCCACCACATGATCGGCAACCGCGATCACATCAGGATCGTGCTCGACCACCAGCACGGTATTGCCGTTGTCACGCAAGCCGCGCAGCAATGCATTGAGCTGGTGAACATCCCTGGGATGCAGGCCCACGCTGGGTTCGTCGAAGATATAGGCAATATCGGAAAGACTGCTGCCCAGATGGCGTACCATCTTGACACGCTGCGACTCGCCGCCGGACAGGCTGGTGGTATCGCGCCCCAGACTGAGATAGTCCAGGCCGATGGCCACCATCTGCGACAGACGTTCGATGATGGCCGCAACCACAGTCGCCACCGGCGCAATCTGCAGACTGCGCATGAATGACAACAGATCGGCTATATCCATGGCCGCACAACCCGCGATGGACTTGCCGGCGATCCGACAGGACAGGATGGTCGGATTGAGCCGTGCACCACCACAATCAGAACAGGGCTGGCGAGTAATCACCTGTGCAAGGCCCTCGCGTTCTGCCTGGGTCAGGCGGCTGGGTTCATGGTCGAGATAGGCCCGCCTGAAACGCGGCACGATTCCCTGGAAGCGGGCCGTTGCAGGCCACTCAGGCAAAGGTGTGGGTACCGGCAGGTCGTCGGCATGCAGCAGTATGTTCCAATGCTCGGGACTGAAATCCGCCAGTGGCTTGTCGCAATCGAAGAGCCCCGCGCAGACATAGCGCTTCCATCGATACGTACCGGGCGCAAAGGTCGGAAACCGGATGGCCCCCTGGTTCAGCGACAGGCTGCGGTCGATCAGTCTCTCCAGGTCGAGTCGATCCACCACGCCCAGTCCCTGGCAGGCCGGACACATCCCCTGTGGATGGTTAAAGGAAAACACATTGGCATAGCCCACGAAAGGCTGGCCCGCACGGGCAAACAACAGCCGCAGCAATGGCGAAATATCGGTGGCTGTGCCCACTGTCGAACGGGCATTGCCGCCCAGCGGCTTCTGATCCACGATGATGGAAGCCGGCAGGTTGCGCAGGGCATCGGCCTGTGGTTGCCCGTAATGCGGCAGGCGATGCCGGACAAAGGCGCTGTGATGCTCGTTGAGCAGACGCTGCGACTCGGCAGCGATGGTATCAAAGACCAGCGAGGACTTGCCCGAGCCTGACACACCAGTGAATACGGTAATGCAATGCTTAGGAATCTTCAGGCTGACGTCGCGCAGATTATTGCTGCGAGCCCCCACGATCTCGATATCCCGATAAGCGCCGGCACGCAGGTTCATGCCGGTTCCCGTTCGTCTGCCTGTCCACTGATCTGCAATGCAGCACTGACTTTTTCACACAGTTCAGTGAAGATCGCCTGCTCACCAGGCGACAGCGCTGCCATGACGCGCAGCGCAGCGTCATGCCGGCCCATGGCCGCCCTCATCAGGAAATCACGACCGCGTGGAGCCAGCAGCGTCAGCTGTTCACGACGGTCATCCTCGCCTTGCGCCTGTGCGACCAGCCCCAGATCCTTGAGCACACGCAGCGACTTGGAAATACCGGTGCGTGCCACGCCCAGTCGTGCCCCAAGCAGAGAGGGTGTCATGGCTCCCTGCAGACGCAACAGTTCGAGAATGTCGTATTGAGCCCAATTCACAGCCTCAGAGGTGTAGCGCGCACGCCGCGCCACGAGGATACACTGCAGATGCGACAGCGCATTTTCCAGGGGATCGGGCTCATCGATTGAGGCTATTGATACCATATCGCACCTTTGGTTTCCATACGGAAATTCAAAACAATTAAATATGCCTAAATTCTAGAATAATAATTTCCATTTGGAAATTAAATCATTACAGATATTGTGCCAGCACAACTCTATATCAATAGGAAAAATAGATTCGATCTTGAAAGCGCTGCCCATTGCCGCTATCGTGTTGCGCTTCGGTTTCCTACCCTGCGAGTTGCCTTGAGCATCCCCATCTACCGAGTGCCGGGCTTTGCCGCTTTCCTGGTCGCCCGGCTTGCTGCCGTATTCGCCATGCAGATACAGGCCGTGGTCGTGGCCTGGCAGGTCTACGACATCACGCGTGATCCGATGTCGCTGGCCTATGCCGGCTTGGCGCAATTCGTCCCCATGCTGTTCCTGCTGGCCCCGGCAGGCGATCTGATCGACCGCTTCAACCGCAAGACCATTCTGGCGGCCAGTTGGGTGCTTTCCGCCATCTGCAGCGGCTGGCTGGCCTGGCTGTCCTACAGCAATGCCCATCCGTCCGGCGGTATCTATGCGGCGCTGGTACTGTTCGGCTGTGCCCGCGCCTTCATGGGACCTGCGCTGCAAAGCCTGCTGCCTCAGATCGTGCCACGCGAGCGGCTGGCACAGAGTCTGGCCACCAACAGCATGCTGATGAAGGCAGCCACCATCGGTGGGCCGGTGGCCGGCGGTGCCTTGTATGCCTTTGGCGGCTCGGTGGCCTATCTGGTCTGCCTGGTCTGTTTCATTGCCGGCATTGTGCTGCTGCGACAGGTGCCGATTCTGCATCCCCAGGAAATCGAACAATACCCGGAAGGCGAAGCCCGTCCCGGCATGTGGCGTCGCTTCAACGAAGGCATTCGCTTCATCTGGTCGCACCCCGTGATCCTGGGGGCAATCAGCCTGGACCTGTTTGCCGTGTTGCTGGGCGGTGTGATAGCACTGCTGCCGATCTATGCACAGGATATCCTGCATGTCGGCCCCGCCGGGCTGGGTCTGCTGCGCAGCGCCATGGCGGTCGGCGAAATCCTCACGGGCATGTACCTCTCTGCCCGCCCCTTCAACCGACGCGTCGGCGTCACGCTGTTCGCCGCGATTTTCCTGTTCGGCTGCGCCAACCTGGTATTCGCCTTCTCGACATCGTTCTGGCTGTCGTTTGTCGCATTGATGGTGGCGGGTGCGGGCGACATGATCAGCGTCTATGTACGCAGCGCCCTGGTCCAATACTCTACGCCGGACCACCTGCGCGGACGGGTCAACGCCGTCAACATGCTGTTCATCAGCTCATCCAACGAGCTGGGCGAGTTCCGCGCCGGCACATCGGCCAGCGCTTTCGGTGCGGTCCCTGCTGCGGTGCTGGGCGGTTGCTGCACGCTGCTGATCGCAGGCGGCATGATGTGGCGCAACCGCCCACTGCGCGGCATCGACCGCTTCGAGGATGCGGAGCGCATCCATCGGGGCTGAGAAAGCTACAGTGCCAGCTTGGCCGCCACCAGGCGGTTCATGCTGATGCCTTTTTCTGCAGCCTCGATGGCCAGTTTGCGATGCACCATGGGCGTGACCCGGGCAGGAATATTGCCACTGTAGCGCTTTTCAGAAAACGCCTCGGGAACAACCTCTCCGTTTTGCTCCATCTCAGCCACAACTTCCATCACCAGTGACATGATGCCATTCAATGCGCACCCCGGATCTGGGTCCAGCCAGGAGAGGGAAGGAAACTCGGCACATAGTCCAACATGCTCGCCATCATCTGGTGACCAGGTTATACGATACGTATAGGTGTTGGCATTGCTCACTTGGTCATCTCCCGAACGGCATCGAGCCTGTCAATCGCTTCGAGTATTTGCCTGATTTGATATGACTTGGCCTTGTTTCCCTGCCACTGCAAATTGATACGAGGATCTCCCGGCCAGGGCGTTTTAAAAATAACGTGACTACCCGCAGTCCTGCGCGGCGCTCCAAACAAGACCGTACATAATGCAACGGCATCGGCATAGCGCACATTGGTTGGCTGAGTTCTCATCAACCTGATTATTTTTCCGATATCCGCAGTCATACGGTATCCTTCATGTGTTTTATGATATCAATACTGATACTACAAAACAACTTGAAGGATAGGATGCAAACTGTGCTCTTTCTGCGCACACTCTACAAACAGACAGCAGATCTAGGCCTGAAATCTCGCAACCACTTATGCAGATGCCCTAGCCTGCGCAGGCTGTTCCGGCAGGAACCAGTTCATCAGCAAGGCGCATATCCCGCCAGTCGCCACCCCTGAACCCAGCACGTTGCGCAGACCGTCCGGCACATGCGCCAGGAAGTCCGGCACCTCGGAAACGCCCAGGCCCAGGCCGAGCGACACGGCGATGATCAACAATGCGCGGCGATCCAGCGTGGTGCCTGCCAGGATATTGATGCCCGAGGCGGCCACGGCACCGAACATCACCATCACGGCTCCCCCCAGCACGGGCTCGGGCACGGCCTGCAACACGCCGGCCACCGAGGGGAAAAGCCCCATCAGCACCAGCATGGCGGCGATCCACAGGCCCACATGGCGACTGGCGATGCCGGTCAGCTGAATCACGCCGTTATTCTGTGCAAACACCGAACTCGGGAAGGTATTGAAAATACCCGCCAGGAACGAATTGGCACCATTGACCAGCACGCCGCCCTTGATGCGCTGCATCCAGACCGGCCCTTCGACCGGCTGGCGCGAAATCTTGCTGGTAGCCGTCACATCACCGATGGCCTCAAGCGATGTCACCAGATAGATCACGATCATCGGCACGAACAGCGACCAGGAAAAGCCCAGCCCGAAATGCAGCGGCACGGGAGCCTGGAACACGGCGGCCTCGTGCATGCCGCTAAAGTCCAGCCGCCCCAGCCAGCCCGCCACCAGATAACCGACGATCAGGGCAATCACAATCGCCGCGCTGCGCACCCAGACCACCGGAATGCGGTTGAGCAGGATGATGATGGCCAGCACCGAGCACGACAGCAGCAGGTTCTCGCCATTGGCAAAGGTGCCGTTGCCCATGGCACCGTAGCCACCACCCATACTGATCAGGCCGACCTTGATCAGCGTCAGACCGATCAGCAGCACCACGATGCCAGTGACCAGCGGCGTGATCAGCCGCTTGACGAACGGCAGGATGCGCGACACGCCCATCTCGATAAAAGAACCGGCAATCACCACGCCGAAGATCGCCGCCATCACGGCCTCGACCGGCGTGCCCTGCTTGACCATCAGAGCCCCCCCAGCGATCAGCGGCCCGACGAAATTGAAGCTGGTGCCCTGCACGATCAGCAACCCGGCCCCGAACGGCCCGAAGCGACGGCATTGCACAAAGGTGGCAATACCGGATACCACCAGGGACATCGACACGATCAGGTTGGTGTCGCGCGCGGACACGCCCAGTGCCTGGCAGATCAGCAGGCCCGGTGTCACGATCGGCACAATGATCGCCAGCAGGTGCTGGAAGGCGGCGAGAAAGGAAATCCAGGGACGCGGCTTGTCATCCAGCCCGTAGACCAGGTCATGGGTAGGCTGAGTGGACGAATGGGTGTCGGGAGCGCTCATGAGGAGGAAGGTGTCCGGCAAAAGATCGCGATTTTAACGCGCCGGGACTGTGCTGCGACACGACGGCCCGTGCCAGCCACGGCCTTTTCCTGGATCTCTTGACCCATGTTGCCCTGAGGTACACACATTCGTCACTATCATGGTGCCAAACATGCACTTGCATAGTGCAAAAAGGTACCTATAAGGCAACAAATAATTTTCTCGAGAATTTCATCAAAACCCATAAAAACAACAACCACTTGAAAACAAATGAATAATTCAATTTAAGGGTTTGCACCAACCTCTTGAACGACAGAAATAGCCATAAAATATTGACTCACAGGCAACACAAGGCAATGGAAATCATCATGGAAATTGGCCAGAAAGTTGCGCAGCAGGCAACACATGCGCACACAACATCGATCGGTGATACCACGATCGACGTCGGCGCTCGCCTGCGCCAGGCACGCCTGGCCAAAGGGCTCTCGATCCAGGAAGTGGCCGACCGCGTCGGCGTCAGCAAGTCTTTCATCAGCCGCTTCGAGCGCGACGTGGTCAACGCATCGGTCTCGACCCTGCTCAAGATCTGCGATGTGCTCGATGTCCGTCCTGGCCAGTTGTTCGAGCCCCCCGTCACCAAATTCGTGCCGGCAGACCAGCGCCCGCCCATCAACCTGGGGGGTTCTCGCATGCGCGAATACCTGATCGGCGGGGCCGGCAACGAGCACATGCTGGCGATCTTTTCCATCATCGAACCCGGTGGCGGCTCCGGCGACGAGCCTTACACACTGGATGCGCGCTCCGACATGGTCCATGTGCAGACCGGTTCGCTGTCGGTCGCGGTGGGCGACCAGGTGTACATCATGCAACCTGGCGACACCCTGACCTTTCCGCCCAGCATTCCGCACACCTGGAAGAATCCTTCCGCCACCGAGACCTGCACCGCGCTTTGGGTCATTGTGCCTCCCCCGGTCTGAAAGGCTTAGCCATGCATACACTCAAGGTCACCGACCTGCACAAGCGCTACGGCGATCATGAAGTCCTCAAGGGCGTTGGCCTGGAGGCCCGTCGCGGCGACGTGATCAGCATCATCGGCTCCAGCGGCTCCGGAAAGAGCACGTTGCTGCGGTGTATCAATTTTCTCGAAAAACCATGCCAGGGCACCGTCGAACTCAACGGCGAAACACTGCGCACCGTGGCCGACCGGCATGGGGCCTTGCAGGCCGCCGACCCGGCCCAGTTGCGTCGCCTGAGGGCACAGCTGTCAATGGTGTTCCAGAATTTCTGCCTGTGGTCGCACATGAGTGTGCTGCAGAACGTGATCGAAACCCCCATGCACGTCCTCGGATTGAGCCGTGAGGAGGCACTGGCGCGTGGCCGCAGCAACCTCGAAAAGGTAGGCCTGGGTGCCGAATTCCATGCCCGCTATCCGGGCCACCTGTCCGGCGGCCAACAGCAGCGCGTGGCCATCGCCCGTGCACTCAGCATGGATCCCCAGGTCATGCTGTTCGACGAGCCGACCTCGGCACTCGACCCCGAACTGGTCGGCGAAGTGCTAAAGGTCATGCAGGCGCTGGCCCAGGAGGGCCGCACCATGATCGTGGTCACCCACGAAATGGGCTTTGCCCGCAACCTCTCGAGCCAGGTGCTGTTCCTCCACCAGGGACGCATCGAGGAGCAGGGAGCACCGGCCGATCTGTTCGACAATCCTCAGAGCCCCCGGCTGCAGCAGTTCCTGTCCGGCCGCCTCAAGTGACCTTTCTATCCCGTTTTGCACGCACAACGACTCTCAAGGACCCATCATGAAAAAAAACCTGCTCGCCGGCCTCGCGCTGTCCGCCCTGCTGTTCGGTACGTCCGCAGCCGCGCAGAACCCGATCACGATCGCTACCGATGCCACCTTCCCGCCGTTCGAATCGATCGATGCCCAGGGCAAGCTGGTCGGCTATGACGTCGAACTGATGCAGGCCATCTGCGATGAAATGCAGCTCGACTGCAATATCATCAATGCCGCCTGGGACGGCATGATCCCGGGCCTGGTCAGCCGCAAGTACGATGCCCTGATCTCGCAGCTCACCGTCACCGACGCCCGCCGCCGCATCATGGCCTTCAGCGATATCTACTCACACCCGGTGTTCCGCTTCGTGGGGCGTCAGGGTGAGGAGTACGATTTCGGCCCCGACGGCCTCAAGGGCAAGGTCGTGGCCGTGCAGACCGGTACGCCGATGGACGCCTACGTCACCAAGTACCACCCCGAAGCCACCATCAAGCGCTATGACGCCGGCAGCGCCGCCTATCTCGAACTGACCGGCGGACGTGCCGACCTGCACATGAGCTACGAAGCCCAGATCATCCACAGCTTTCTCAAGACGCCTCAGGGTGAAGGCTATGCGCTGGTCGGTCCGCGCCTGAGCGGACAGGATGCTCCCGAGTTCGGCGAAGGCGTCGCCATTGCCCTGAACAAGCGCAGCACCGAACTGCTGGCAAGCATCAACGAAGGGCTGGCGCGTCTGCGCGCCAACGGCAAGCTCGACGCGCTCGACGCCAAATATTTCAGCGCCGACTGAACCGTGCTGACGCTGCCATGACGTTCGACTACATCCTCACCGTGCTGGCCGCCGGACGGGTCACGCTGGCGCTGGCCGCCAGCGCCCTGCTGCTGTCCATTGCCATCGGCCTGCTGTGCGCTTGGGCCAAGCTGTCGGGCAGCCGCACGGCTCGCCTGCTGGCCGGCAGCTACACCACGGTGATCCGCGGCATCCCCGACCTGGTCCTGATGTTGCTGGTGTTCTACAGTTTTCCGGCACTGGTCAACCTCTGGCTGGAAGAGGCCGGCATCGACTACATGCTGGAACTGGGGCCGTTCATGGCAGGCACGGTCACGCAGGGACTGATCTTCGGTGCCTACATGACCGAAACATTCCGTACCGCACTGATCAATATCCCGCGAGACCAGATCGAGGCCGCGCATGCCTATGGCATGCGCCGGCTGCACATCTTCCGGCGCATCGTGCTGCCCCAGATGATCCGGCTGGCGCTGCCCGGCTTCACCAACAATTGGCTGGTGCTGGCCAAGGCCACCGCGCTGGTGTCGCTGATCGGCCTGCAGGATGTCATGTTCCGCGCCAAGGGTGCGGCCGAGGCGACCCGCCAGCCCTTCACTTTCTATCTTGTGGCGGCAGGCTTTTACCTCGCCCTCACGGTGATTTCACTGCTGCTGCTGCACCGCCTGCGCCGTCGTTATGCCCTGCATGCACGGGGAGCCAAGTCATGAACTGGGACATTATCGAGGCCAACTTCGGGCGTTACCTGCAAGGGCTGGAACTGACGCTCTACCTGACCGTCGTCTCGCTGTCGCTGGGTTTCGTGCTGGCCATCGGCCTGGCCCTGGTCCGCAACTCGGACAACCGCCTGGCCAATGGTGCCGTGCTGCTCTACACCACGCTGTTCCGAGGTACCCCGCTGTTGATCCAGTTGTTCCTGATCTATTACGGGCTGGCCCAGTTCGACCTGATCCGCGAAAGCATCTTCTGGCCCTGGCTCTCCAGTCCGCTATTCTGCGTGCTGCTGGCCTTCGTGCTCAACACGGCGGCCTACACCACCGAGATTTTCGCCGGCAGCCTGCGTCACCTGCCGGCCGGCGAGATCGAAGCCATGCGCGCCTACGGCATGTCGCCCTGGACCCAGTTCCGGCGCATCCTGCTGCCCGCCATGCTGACCCGTTCACTCGGCCTGTACGGTAACGAGGTCATCATGATGCTCCACGCCACCTCGCTGGCCAGCACCGTCACGCTGATGGAAATCACCGGCGTGGCACGCAACATCACGCTCAACGAATACATCCAGTTCGAACCCTATGTCACCGCTGCCGGCCTCTACCTGCTGCTGACACTGTGCCTGGTCGGCTTGTTCCGCCTGCTCGAACGACGCTGGGCTGCCTACCTGCAGCCGCGCGGTTGAGCATCACCGCGATCCGGCATGCACGACTGATTGCTGCCCTGCCGGATCCGGCCAGCCCCTTCCTTTTTTACCTACCGATTCCGGAAACCATCGCCATGAGCCATACCGATACCGATTCCACCCTGCGCGGCAGCGACCTGCTGGGAGCCCCTTTCGACAGTGAATCCACGCTGGGCTGGCCCGGCTCGCGCTACGCCCCCCAAAAGGTCCGCGAAGCCATCCGCTGGATCAACATGCGCATCCAGGACGGCCAGATCTACCAGCTCGAGGACGACACCATCCATACCGTGGGCAACGACCTGCTGCGCGACCTTGGCGATCTGTCGGTCCTGCCCAAGGATACCGAGGCCACATTCCGCACCATCAGCGATGCAGTCGGTGCCTCGCTGCAACGCGGCCGCAGCCCGATCGTCATCGGCGGCGACGACAGCCTGCTGTTTCCTGTTGCGCGCGGCGTGCACGACGCCCTGCCCGGCCGGATCGGCATCATCCATTTCGACGCCCACCTCGACCTGATGGATGAAAGCGCCAAGCAGGGCCGCTACAGCCAGTCCAGCGGCATGCGCCGCTCGCTCGAAATGGCACGCGTCGACTACGCAGACTGCATCCAGCTGTGTGAACGCCACTTCAATTTCCCGGCGTCGGGCCGCTTCAAGCATGAGCATGGCCTGGCACACATTTCGGCTCGCGAAGCGATCCGGCTCGGTGCCGCAGCCACCGTGCAACGGGCACTCGAGCACGTTGCCGGTGCCGACCACCTGTTCCTGTCGTTCGACATCGACGCCATTGATCCGGCCCATGCCCCCGGCTGCGGAGCCCACGAGCCGGGCGGGATCAGCTCGGACCAGGCGCTGGAAATGGTCGAGCTGCTGGCACCGCACTGCGCCGCCATGGCCATTACCGAAGTCAACCCCATGCTGGACGTACGCGACACCACCGCCACGCTGGCAGCCTATCTGGCCTTTACCTTTGCCGTGGCAGGCCGCAATCCGGTACGCCGCCGAGCCGTTGCCGGCTAGCCGGCTCCCTGCTGCGCCTGTTGCGCCAGCCAATCGCTGAACACGGCCAGCGCCGGCTGGCCCGCCCGCTCTTCAGGTGCAATCAGGTAATAGGCACGGCCACTCTCGTAGGAACGGTCGCACAGCACCATCAACTCGCCCGCCGCCAGTTCGCGCGCCAGCATGAAAGGCGGGATCAGGGCCACACCCAGCCCCTGGCTGGCGGCCTGCGCCAGCATCGAGAACAGTTCCAGGCGCATGCCCTGCATGCCATGCGCCTGAGACACCTCCATCGCCTCGAACCATTGACGCCAGGCGTGTGGCCGCGTCGATTGCTGCAGCAAAGGCAGGCCGGCGATTGCCTCGGGGGTCATGCCGGCCCGGGCACCCGGCAGCGCCGGACTGCAGACCGGCACCGGCTGCTCGGGCATCAGGAAACGCGCCTGCGTGCCGGGCCAGCCACCGTCACCGCAATAGATGGCGGCATCGAACTCGGTCTGGCCGAACAGAAAAGGTCGGGTCTGCGTACGCATATTGACCGTTACACCCGGATGGCGATGCTGGAAGTCCCCCAGCCTGGGCAGCAGCCAGCGCGTCGCAAACGTCGGCACCACCGCCAGCTCCAGCGTAGAGCCCGCGCCCTGCTGCGCCATGACGGCCAGCGTGTCATGTGCAATGGCGTCCAGGCGGGACGCGATGCGCCGGCTATAGCCTGCTCCGGCCTCGGTCAGCAAGACGCCACGCCGGGTCCGCCGGAACAGCGCCACCCCCAGGGATTCTTCCAGCGCGATGATCTGCCTGCAGATTGCGCTTTGCGTCAGTGACAGCTCCTGCGCGGCGCGGGTGAAACTCTGATGGCGCGCGGCAGCCTCGAACGCCATCAGGGCCGAGGTGCTGGGTATTTTCCTGCGCATGGCGACGATCCTTCAACAAAATTACGGAGTGATATTTACGCACATATACACGCAAATTTATCATTTGAATCCCCGCATACGAATACCTAGAATGCATTTTTCTCAATCCAAAAACAGAGGGGAGATTATCATGACGCATCCTGGGAATGGCCGTGCCAGATTCGACTGGTCCGATCCGCTGCTGCTCGACAGCCAGTTGAGCGATGACGAACGCCAGGTCCGCGATGCGGCTCGCGACTATTGCCAGGGAGGGCTGGCACCGCGCGTGCAGGAGGCCTTTCGCCATGAACACACCGATCCGGCCATTTTCCGGGAAATGGGAGAGCTGGGCCTGCTGGGAGCGACCCTGCCCGAAGCCTACGGGGGGGCCGGCCTGAACTATGTCTGCTACGGCCTGGTGGCACGGGAAGTCGAACGGGTCGATTCCGGCTACCGTTCGATGATGAGTGTGCAGTCCTCGCTGGTGATGCTGCCCATCTTCGAATTCGGTACCGAGGCGCAACGGCAAAAATACCTGCCGAAGCTGGCGCGCGGCGAATGGATAGGCTGCTTCGGCCTGACCGAGCCCGATCATGGTTCGGACCCTGGCAGCATGATCACGCGGGCCCGCAAGACCGAGGGCGGCTGGCGGCTGAGCGGTGCCAAAATGTGGATCACCAATGCCCCCATCGCCGACGTATTCGTGGTCTGGGCCAAGGACGAGGCCAATGACATTCGTGGCTTCATCCTGGAAAAAGGCTGGCAGGGCCTGAGCGCGCCCGCCATCCACGGCAAGGTCTCCCTGCGTGCCTCGATCACCGGCGAAATCGTCATGGACGATGTCTTCGTTCCCGAAGAGAATGCCTTTCCCGATATCCGGGGCCTGCGCGGCCCTTTCACCTGCCTGAACGCTGCCCGCTACGGCATCGCCTGGGGTGCGCTGGGCGCCGCCGAGGACTGCTGGCACACGTCGCGCCAGTATGTGCTGGATCGCAAACAGTTTGGTCGCCCGCTCGCCGCCAATCAGTTGATCCAGAAAAAGCTGGCCGACATGCAGACCGAAATCACGCTGGGCCTGCAGGGCTGCCTGCGGCTGGGACGCATGAAAGACGAAGGCACTGCCGCCGTGGAGATCACCTCCCTCATGAAGCGCAACAGTTGCGGCAAGGCCCTCGACATTGCCCGCACCGCCCGTGACATGCTGGGCGGCAACGGCATCAGCGACGAATTCCCGGTGGTCCGCCATCTGGTCAACCTGGAAGCCGTCAACACCTATGAGGGCACGCACGACATCCACGCGCTGATCCTGGGCCGGGCCATCACCGGCATAGCAGCCTTCGCCAACTGAAGCCGCCAGCACGGTATGGCAAGGAGCCCGGCATGACATCACAGGCAGACCAGTCGCAGCAGCAGCAGCAGCAGGCACCGCCCCCCATGCAGCCCGGCGCGCTCGGACACCTGCGCGTGCTCGACCTGTCACGCATCCTGGCCGGCCCCTGGGCCAGCCAGTTGCTGGCGGACATGGGTGCCGACGTCATCAAGGTCGAGCGTCCCGACGAAGGCGACGATACACGCGGCTGGGGCCCCCCCTGGCTGCAGGATGCCGAAGGCCGGGACACGGACATCTCGGCATACTATCTCTGCGCCAACCGCAACAAGCGCTCGCTGGCCATCGACCTGGCCAGCCCTCAGGGACAGGCGCTGATACGCCGGCTGGCGGCAGAGTCCGACGTCCTGATCGAGAATTTCAAGGTGGGCGGCCTGGCCCGCTACGGTCTGGACTATGCCAGCCTGAAAGCGATCAATCCGCGCCTGGTCTACTGCTCGATCACCGGCTTCGGCCAGGACGGCCCCTATGCCATGCGCGCAGGCTACGATTTCATGATCCAGGCCATGGGTGGCCTGATGAGCCTGACGGGGCGACCGGACGGCGAACCCGGCGGCGGCCCCATGAAAGCCGGTGTGGCCCTGACCGATATCCTGACCGGCCTGTATGCCTCCAACGCCATCCTGGCTGCGCTGGCCTGGCGCGAGCGCAGTGGCGAAGGCCAGCACATCGACATGGCACTGCTCGACGTGCAGGTCGCCAGCCTGGCCAATCAGGCCATGAACTATCTGACCACCGGCCACAACCCGCAACGGCTGGGCAACGCCCACCCGAACATCGTTCCCTACCAGGAGTTCCCGACCGCCGATGGCTACATGATCCTGGCCATCGGCAACGACGGGCAGTTCGCCCGCTTCTGCGCCGCAGCCGGCCAGCCCGCGCTGGCAGAAGATACGCGCTTTGCCACCAACCGGGCGCGTGTCAGCCACCGCGCAGAACTGATCCCGCTGCTGCGTCGCCTGACAGTCGAGCGCAGTACGGCTGACTGGATCGCGACACTCGAGGCTCGGGCCGTGCCCTGCGGGCCGATCAATACGCTGGCCGATGTCTTTGCCGACCCACAGGTACAGGCCCGCCAGTTGCACCAGACGCTGCCGCACCCCGTGACCGGCGGTATCCCCACCATCGCCAGTCCGCTACGCCTGTCGGCCACGCCCGCAGGCTACCGGCGCGCGCCGCCCCTGCTCGGCGAGCATACGGATGAAATCCTGGCGGAGCGGCTCGGTCTGGATGAAGCGCAACGCCAAGCCCTGCGCCAACAGCGCATCATTCGCTGAGCGGCGCGTTGCGACCCAGACAGCGTGACAACTGTTCCGCATCCAGGCTGCGGGCAGCGCCGAACCCGGCCACCTGCCTCGCCTCGCGCAGACGCACCAGCACAAAGCGGAAATCCGCCAGTTGCGTCATCATTTCGGCCTCGGGAAAGCGGTTCAGGTAGGCCTCCCGGCATTCCTGGCAACCGGCCTCATCCGCAGCCAGGAAACGGGCCTTGCCCAGCAGGGTGACGCGTCCCAGATCATGTACTCCCTGCCCATCTGCCTCAGGCTGCATCACCAGCAGCGACACGCGCGGATCGGCCTGCATGTGGCGGGCATGCGCAGCCAGCCCGCTGACATGCAGCACCATATCCGGCCCCTGGGGCAGCAAGACATACGGCACCATGGAGACAAAAGGCGTTCCATCCGGTGCCAGCGTGCCCAGCGCCGCCACGCGCTGTTGCTGGACCAGGGTACGCAAGGCAAGATCAAGGCGGGATTCGTGGAACACCTCAGGCATCCAGGGCTCGCACCGTGCCCGAGATGCGAATGCTGGCTCCGGCCTGCGGCGTGATTTCCGCACGCAAGCGGCTCGGCATGCCCATATCCTCTCCCTGCAGAATGTCGATGGCACCCGCGTGCGGCCAGCCGATATCCCTCAGGTAGCCGGCCAGTGCTGCCGCAGCCGCACCGGTTGCCGGATCTTCGTAGACGCCCCCTGCGGCGAAGGGATTGCGGGCATCGAAAAACGTGGGCGTCTGCGCATGGACCAGGGCCATCGTGGCAAAGCCATGCGCCTGCATCAGAATCCGCCCCTGCTCCTGGTCGTAGTGCATATCCGCCAGGCGACGACGGTCTGCCAGCGCCAGGATCAGGTGCCGTGCGCCGCCTTCGGCCACGGCCGGCGGCAGGCGTGGATCGAGGTCGGCTGCCTCATAGCCGAACAGGGCCAGTGCCGCCTGCAATAGTTCTGCCGGAGCCGGTTCGCTGCGCGTCGGCGGAGACTGCAGCGCAATCACCAGATGTCCTTCTTCCCTGCTGGCCTCGACGCTGATGCGTGCCGCATTGATTTGCAGCGCATACACATTTTCGCCATATCGCGCGGCCAGGGCAGCCCCCAGTGCAATGGTGGCATGGCCGCAGAAGGGAATTTCGATTTCCGGCGCAAAATACCGCACCCGCCAGGCAGCATGGCCTGCCGCACCGCTTTCAGGCGCGGCGAAGACTGTTTCGGAATAGCCCACTTCGGCGGCAATGGCCTGCATGGTCGCCGCATCGGGCAGGCTGTCACAGAGCACGACACCGGCAGGATTGCCGCCGGTCTCGCCGCAGGCAAACGCCGCCAGCCGCTCGACGGCATGGCCCTGGATCAGGGCAGGGGAAGTGTGGTGCTGAGATGAAGAGGTCGGAGAAGTCATTCTGGATTCGCCAGGCAAGGGATCGGTAAGTGCAATCATAGCTTTATCTTTCCAAAACCCCTCCTTCATGAATCACCAATAGCCAACAGCACCACTCTGGGGCAAAGTCGTGCCATCAACTGTTGACTCAATCTTGGAGCAGAAGCCCCGCCATGTCCCATCACGCCACCGACCCCTACCAGGATATCCGCGACGCCATCCGCGACCTCTGTGCCTCGTTTCCCCCCGAGTATTTCCGCAAGATCGACGAAGAACGCGGCTATCCCGAAGCGTTCGTCAACGCCCTGACCGAGGCCGGCTGGCTCGCAGCCCTGATCCCTCAGGAATACGGCGGCTCCGGACTGGGCCTGACGGAAGCCTCGGTCATCATGGAAGAAATCAACCGCAATGGTGGCAACTCCGGTGCCTGCCACGGCCAGATGTACAACATGGGCACATTGCTGCGCCATGGTTCCGAAGCGCAAAAGCGCACCTACCTGCCGCGCATCGCCAGCGGTGAACTGCGCCTGCAGTCGATGGGCGTGACCGAGCCCACCACCGGCACGGACACCACCCGGATCAAGACCACGGCGATACGCAAGGGCGACCGCTATGTCATCAATGGCCAGAAGGTGTGGATCTCGCGCATCCAGCATTCCGACCTGATGATCCTGCTGGCGCGCACCACGCCGCTGGAAGAGGTCAAGAGCAAATCGCTGGGCATGTCCATTTTCCTGGTTGACCTGCTTCAGGCCATCGGGCACGGCATGACCGTGCAGCCGATCCCCAACATGGTCAACCACGAAACCAACGAGCTGTTCTTCGACAATCTCGAAATTCCCGCCGAAAACCTGATCGGCGAGGAAGGCATGGGCTTTCGCTACATCCTGGACGGCCTCAATGCAGAGCGGGCGCTGATTGCCGCCGAATGCATCGGTGATGGCCGCTGGTTCATCGACAAGGTCACCGCCTATGCCAAGGAGCGCGTGGTGTTCGGCCGCCCCATCGGGCAGAACCAGGGTGTGCAGTTCCCGATTGCGCGCGCCCATATCAACCTCGAAGCCGCCAGCCTGATGCGCTATGAGGCCTGCCGCCTGTTCGACAGCCACCAGCCCTGCGGCTCGCAGGCCAACATGGCCAAGCTGCTGGCGGCGGATGCGTCCTGGGAAGCCGCCAACGCCTGCCTGCAATTTCACGGCGGCTTCGGTTTTGCCACCGAATACGATGTCGAACGCAAATTCCGCGAAACGCGCCTCTACCAGGTCGCGCCAATCTCGACCAACCTCATCCTGTCGTACGTGGCTGAACACATCCTCGGCCTGCCGCGCTCGTTCTGAACGGATACGCCCATGACTGACGCTCCCCACTACTCTCGCCAGCTTGCCCGCTTTGCCGCCGGCCTGCGCTTTGAAGACATTCCGCCCGAAGTCATCGAGCGCACCCAGGCGCTGTTTCTCGACACCCTGGCCTCGATCCTGGCTGGCGCACGCATGCGGCCCGTCCAGGCGATCCAGCGTGTGGCCGACGTCATGGGGCCGGCCTACGGCCCCGCCGAGGTACTGGTCTCGCAAACCAACAGTTCGCCTTTTTTCGCAGCCCAGGTCAACGCGGCCGCCGCCCATGTGGTCGAACAGGATGACGTGCACAACGGCTCGGTGTTCCACCCTGCTGCCGTCGTCTTCCCGCCGGCACTGGCGACCGCGCAGATGCTCGAGCGCCACGGACGTGACCTGCTGACGGCGGCGGTGGCCGGCTATGAGGTCGGTATCCGCATCGGCGAATTCCTGGGCCGCTCGCATTACCGAATCTTCCACACCACGGCAACCGCAGGCACCCTGGCGGCCGCAGCCACCACCGGGCGACTGCTCAAGCTCGACGCCGAGCAGATGCTGCACGCCTTCGGCTCGGCCGGCACGCAGGCTGCCGGCTTGTGGGAGTTCCTGCGCGATGCAGCCGACTCCAAGCAGCTCCATACGGCACATGCCGCCAGTTGCGGACTGCAATCGGCCTGGCTGGCCCAGGCCGGCCTGACCGGTGCCAGCCGCATTCTGGAAGGCAGCCAGGGCCTGGCTGCCGGCATGTCCAGCGACGCCGACCCGACGCGCCTGATCGACGGGCTGGGCAGCCGCTGGACCCTGCTGGAAACATCGTTCAAATATCATGCCTCCTGCCGCCATACGCATCCTGCGGCCGATGCGCTGCACACGCTGATGCGCGAGCATGGCCTTCAGGCCGCCGACATCGAACAGGTCACGGCGCATGTACATCAGGGTGCCATCGATGTGCTGGGTGCCGTGACGGCGCCCCAGACCGTGCACCAGTCCAAGTTCTCGATGGGCACTGTGCTGGCGCTGATCGCCCTGTTCGGCCAGGCCGACCTGCTGCGCTTTGACGGCGAAGCCCTGCGCAACCCCGACGTGGCAGCGTTTCGCGAACGCGTCACGATGCAGTTCGATACTGAAGTCGATGAGGCCTACCCGCGCCGCTGGATCGGCAAGGTCACGGCGCGGACCACTGACGGCCGCACACTGCACGCCCGCATCGACGAGCCCAAGGGCGACCCCGGCAACACCCTCACGCGCGAGGAACTGGAAGACAAGACGCGACGCCTGGTGCAATACGGCAACCCTGCCGGCAGCACCGAGGCCAATGCAGCGCTTGCAGAGCGAATCATCGGTCTGGCCTGGAATCTGCCCACACTGGGTAATATCCGTATTTTTGCCTGACCCGTCTTCGCCCGAGCACCCGCCGCGCCTCCCGCAGACCCTATAAAAGGATGACACCGATGACCGATTCCCCCACTCTTCAGGACTGGCTGGGCCGCCAGCAGACCAGCCATGACAACCTCGACGAAGCCCTGGTGCGCCGTATCGCGGCCACGTTCGGCGTCGAGGCTCCCGCCGCAGGTCAAAGCCTGCCGCCGCTGTGGCAATGGGCTTTTTTCATCGATCCGGTGGAGCCGGAAGCGCTGGGCGAAGACGGCCACCCGGCACGCGGTGGCTTTTTGCCCCCTGCCAACAACCGCAACCGGATGTGGGCAGGCGGACGCGTCAGCTTCATCAAGCCGCTGCGTGCCGGCGTGCCCGCCACGCGCACTACGACGATCCAGTCCATCGAGGAAAAGACCGGTCGTACCGGCCAGTTGCTGTTCGTCACGCTGCTGCACGAATACAGCCAGGGGGGCGAACTGACAATCAGCGAGGAACAGGACATCGTCTATCGCAGCCCCGCACCGCCCAAGCTCGAAGGCAGCCTGCCGGCCCCCCAGGCCGAGTGGCAGCGCGAGATCCGGCCTGATTCGACCCTGCTGTTTCGTTATTCGGCCGTGACGTTCAACGGCCATCGCATCCATTACGATCACCCTTACTGCACCGACCGCGAAGGCTATCCGGGCCTGGTGGTGCATGGCCCGCTGATCGCCACGCTGATGCTCGACACCTGCCTGCGTCAGTTCCCCGGCAGCCGACCCCGTTTTTTCTCCTATCGCGGCTTGCGTCCGCTGATTGCGCCCGCCCTGTTCAGGGCCGCAGGCCGGCTGACCCAGCCCGGTCATGCCGAGCTGTGGGCCGAGCAAGGCGGTACGCTGGCACACCAGGCCAGTCTCGAATTCGACCTGCAACCGGAGGCTTGAGCCATGACGGGCCACACTTCTGCCACACCTGCCGGGACAGACACCACTGCCGGTCAGTCGCCCCGACCGCTCGACGGCATCACCGTCATCAGCCTGGAACATGCCATTGCCGCCCCCTTCTGCACCCGCCAATTGGCGGACATGGGCGCGCGCGTGATCAAGGTGGAACGCCCCGGCAGCGGTGACTTCGCCCGCAATTACGACGAGCGCACACGCGGCCTGGCCTCGCATTTCGTCTGGACCAACCGCTCCAAGGAAAGTCTCACGCTGGATCTCAAGCAGCCACCTGCGCAAGACATCCTGCACAGCCTGCTGGAAGACGCCGATGTCCTCGTGCAGAACCTGGCACCCGGGGCCTCGGCACGCCTGGGGCTGTCATTCGAACAACTGCACGAACGCTATCCCCGTCTGATCGTCTGCGATATTTCAGGCTATGGCGAAACCGGCCCCTACCAGGACAAGAAAGCCTATGACCTGCTGATCCAGAGCGAAAGCGGTTTCCTGTCGGTGACCGGCTCGCCCGAGCAACCCGCCAAGGCAGGCTGCTCGATTGCCGATATTGCTGCCGGCATGTACGCCTACACCGCGATCCTGAATGCCCTGCTGCTGCGCCAGCGCACCCGGAGCGGCAGCCGCGTCGAGGTGTCGATGCTGGAGAGCATGGTCGAATGGATGGGCTATCCGCTGTACTACGCATTCGACGGTGCGCCCCCGCCAATACGAGCCGGTGCCGCCCATGCCAGCATCTATCCCTACGGCCCCTTTCCGGTCGGCGATGGCAGCACCATCATGCTCGGCCTGCAAAACGAACGCGAATGGGCCTCTTTCTGCGCCCAGGTCCTGCAACAGCCGGCACTGGCACAGGATCCACGCTTTGCCCGCAATGCCCTGCGCACCGAAAACCGCGACGCCCTGCGCACGCTGATCGTGGCCGTCTTTGCAGACATGGATATCGGCACGGTCGAAGACCGGCTGACCGCTGCCGGCATTGCCCATGCACGCGTCAACGACATGCATGATGTCTGGGCCCATCCGCAGTTGCAGGCCCGTGACCGCTGGCGCGAGGTCGGCAGCCCGGCCGGCGCCCTGCCGGCATTGCTGCCACCAGGTGACAATTCTGCCTTTGCGCCACGCATGGACCCGATACCGGCCCTGGGCGAGCAGACCGACGACATCCTGCGCGCCCTGGGCTACGATGATGCCGCCATCGAGGCACTGCGCCAGCAAGGAACGGTTTGAATGCCAGGCTCGATCACAACAGAATAACGGTCTAGCCCCCCCTGTGGCACTGCCCGGACAGTGCCACCATCATGAACCGCCGATTATCACTACCGTAGCCATCCACGCCATCATGAGTCTTAGCGCGTCAGACACCATCCTCACTGCATTGCCCTCGCCACTGCGCACCGCCCTGTTCGTCCCGGCCAGCCGGATCGACCGCATTCCCAAGGCGCTGGCCAGCGGGGCCGACGCCGTCATCGTCGATCTCGAGGACGCTGTCGTGGCCGACAGCAAGGACACCGCCCGGGCCGCCCTTGATGTATTTCTCACAGACCATCCGAATGCCCGCGTGCTGATCCGCATCAACGATGCGACCACCTGCTGGCACGAACAGGATCTGGCACTGTGCCGCAAGCATGACAATGTACTTGGCCTGCTGCTGCCCAAGACCGAATCTGCCGCCCAGGCGCAGCAGGCTGCCGCCACGGCCAGGGTCGTGATCCCGATCATCGAAAGTGCCGCCGGACTGCTGGATCTGGCAGCCATCGCGGCCGTGCCGGGTGTGGCTTGCCTGGCCTTCGGCAGCCTGGACCTGGCGCTGGATCTGAACCTGCACACGGGCACGCCCGGTACCCAGACCATTCTGGACCAGGCACGCTACCAGATCCTGCTGCACAGCCGCGCCGCACAACTGGCCACACCCATCGACGGCGTTTTCCAGGATATCGGCAATCCCGATGCCCTGAAAAACGTGGCCGCCCGCAGCCGCGAAATGGGTTTCGGCGGCATGTTGCTGATCCATCCGGCACAGGTCGCACCTGTCCACGCTGCGTTTGCTCCCGGCGAGGCCGAACTGGCCTGGGCCAAGCGGGTCATCGAAGCCGCCGCGCAATCCCAGGCCGGTGCGTTCAGTCTGGACGGTAAAATGATCGACGCGCCGGTCATTCTCCGTGCCCGGCTGATGGTGAGTCAGGCGGAGAACTGAGCTTGCGGCCCTGACTCTCCTGCATTGCCTGGCTGTATCCATGTCCGACACCACCGAATTCGAAAACCTGTCCTTCTCCGCAGGCCCCCTCTGGGCCTGCCTGCGTGCCGGCACCGGCCGCCCGCTTCTCCTGATCCACGGCTCGCTGTGCGATGCCCGCTTCTGGCGCGGGCAGTTGCCGGCGCTCGCCGCCGCCGGCTTTGCTGCGCTGGCCCCCAGCCTGCGGGCCTATCACCCGCTGCACCTGAGCCAGCACATGAGTTGGCAACAGGATCTCGACGATCTCGTAGCGCTGCTCGAGCAGGCCGGTGGCGGCGAGCGCTTCGATGTCATCGGCCATTCGCGCGGCGGCTTCCTGGCCTTTCACCTGGCCCGTCGTGCCCCTCATCTGCTGCACCGCCTGGTGCTGGCAGAGCCTGGCGGCTACATGGCCAGTCATGACCTGCGCGATGTCAAAGGTGCCTTGCCGGACCAGGCCTGGCGCGAAGACGTCATTGCAATGGTGGAACGCGGCGACAGCGCGCAGGCCGTCGCGCTCTTTGTGGACAGTGTCAGCCGTCCCGGCAGTTGGCGCTTCAGCCCTGCCGACTTTCGACAAATGGCACTCGACAACGCCAGCACGCTGATCAGCCAATTGCGCGACGATGCCTTGCCCCCCTACCAGCCATCTGAAATCGCCGAGCTGAACCTGCCCGTCCTGCTGCTCAAGGGCCAGCGCAGCCTGCCGCGTTTTCGCCAAACCGTAGACGCACTGGGCGAGCAACTGTCCCATGCCCAGGTTGCCGAAGTCGCGGGTGCCTCGCATGCCATGAATCTGGCCTATCCCGCGAAATTCAACCAGTTGGTGATCGACTTCCTGCAACAATCGGCATCACAAGGCTGACACCGCATGACGCAACGACTCGACATGCTCACGCAGCACGAATTGCAACGCCGGCTGCCTGACGGCTGGGAGACACCAACCGAACGCAAGCAACAGGCCCTGCAGGCCGAATTCCTGCTGGAGCGTCCACAGGATCACCCACTGCATGGCATGGAACTGTGCGTGATTGCTTACCGGGAAGGCAACGACGATATTCTGCTGCTGCATCTCGACACCCCTGAGTGTGTGTCGGTCGTGCACCTGACGTGGTCAAGGCGGCAAGAGTTTCCGAACTTCCCGAAGGTGGAATTCACGGGCACGTTCCAGGCATTTGTCGAACGGGAATATCGTCTCTATGGACTGACAGCCGACGAGGATGCTGGTTATGCATCCATCCAGGGCAAGCAGGCATGAGCAGCACAGGCAGTCACAACAAAATCATCAATGCAGCCGCCCGCATGGCCCTCAAGCCGGCCGGTGCCATCCGCAAGGGTCAATCCCGGCTCTGGCTGGATGACAACGGCTGGTATATCACGCTGATCGAATTCCAGCCCTCCAGTTCTCCTGGCAGTTTGCTCAATATCGGCGTGCAATTCATGTGGTATCCAAAGGATGCCTACGCCTTCGATGCAGGCTATCGCCAGCAGGATATAGGCAGCATCCGATACCGCAATGATGACCAATTCACCCCGCAGGCACAGGCTATGGCCGAAGCAGCCCGCGATCGGATGCTGGTCATCCGCCAACAGATGCAAGGCATCACCTCGGCCAGTACCTATATCCACGGCTTGCTGGCCGAAAATCCGGTCACTGTCTGGACCTATCTGCACCAGGGCATGCTGCATCTGTTGCAAGGCCACACCGACGAAGCCCTGTCCCGATTCAGGCAACTACTGGCGGAGCCGGATAGCTGGGAATGGGCCCTGGCAGTCAAGACTCACACTCAGGAACTCATGTTGCATATCCAGCATCAGCGCCATCTTCCCTGGCTGACCGAGATTGTGCAGCAAAGCCGTGCGCTGAAAAAGCTGCCTGAGCGTGTCATTGACCTGAGTACCATCTAGCATGAAACATATCCTGGGCACCGCAGCACTGCGTGAAATACCCTTGGCAGAAATCACGCTGGAAATGGACAGCGCGACCCTGCATGCCAGATTCAATGTCATCGGTGATCTGGATTTCGAAATCACATTGCGCAAGCAGTACGACAGCCCGCCAGATGCCCTCAAAGCCTATGACAGCCTTATGCACAGCCAGGCAGCCCCCACTCGGCAAGAAATTTCCGAAGGGAGTTTCAGCATGCGACAGGCGGCGGCACGAATCGAACTGTTGGCGCGGCTGATCGACGGCAAGCTGCCCTTGCCTGATCAGGGGGATGGTTTTACCTATGATGGTGATTTGTCCTATGCCAGAAAGCTCATGGCGCAACTTCAAAGCGCAGTCTCATAATTCATTATGCATCAACAAGAATGCGAGAAATACAATTGACCTCCAACCTTTTCAAGGCTGTGCGCAACGAATCCATCGACACGATCGACCTGCATGCGCTCAAGGATAATCTCAACCTGATCAATGAATTTGGGCAAAACCTGTTGCATGAAGCCATTGCCCATGGCAACAACGAAGTCGGTATGACGCTGATTGAACTGGGTATCGATCTGAACCATCAGGACAGCAAGGGACAAGGACCGTTGCACTACGCTGCTGCACGAAATCAGCTACAGATCGTCGAAAAGATACTGTCCCAGGGTGGCGATGTGGCGGTCATCGACAGTTTTGGCAATCAGCCACTCTGGACTGCCGTGTTCAACGCCCGGGGTGACTACCGGACCGTATCCGCCCTGCTCATCTGCGGAGCCGAGCCCGCACACAGAAACAAGGCTGGCAGATCACCACGGGACTTTGCGCAACAGATCCAGGACCATGCACTTACAGATCTACTGAATACTTATTGAAAATCAAAAATCAGCATTGACCCAGCCTGCATCACCCGTACACCTTTGAAAAATCAAAAAATCAACATCCTGGAACTGCAAGAAACGGCTTTTCAAAATCCGAATCACATCTGCCTTTTCACAGTCTTTAAAAATTAAAACCTCATCTACGGAAAAGGCAAGCAGCACAGATCTCGAAAAATCTTCCGAAGCCAAAAAAATCGCTACCACTTCATTGTAGGCCGGATTAAACAACACCCCTGAAAATCCGACGGAAAATTCGGAAAATCCCTGCGATATTTTTTCAATCCTGGTGTACAAGGCGTACAAATTGAAATCATCAAAATCATCCACATGATTCCTGGAAATCAAGGGATTCATTCCATTCGCACGAAATCCTGCGACACGACCTACACCAAGCGCCAAAAAGATCACATCATCAACCAGATGCCCATCTTCATCACGGAGGAGAATGACATCCGAGATGACATTCCCCTCAAACAAGATCTGGATTTTTTTCAGGAAAGAGGTGTGATAAACGGAGGGGATCATTTGCAAACCGACACATAATCCGGAGCCGTGTTGCTCATCTGACCGTACAGATCCTTGTCATCCAGTCGCCACCAGTATGCCTCGAACGAGGACGGATTCTGGAACTCATGGATGGCTACCAGACCCAGCAGACCACAGGGTGTTTCTGCCATGAAATCCCAGCCATTGCGCTCGGCACAGAACATTTCTGCCTCCTCGTCGTACCATACGGAAAAGCCTTTTCTGTCGAGCACATTCAGCGCCGTGTTGTAGACATTGCTGTATTCTGAAAGGGCCGGCATATGCCACACTCCACGATTGCATTGTTGATGTTGAACAGCCTGAAGGAAAAGATATCGCAGAACATGTTCACCCTTGAAGCAAGGGTGAACATGCGATTTGATGAGGCGGCCTACGAGGATCTCGTGGCCTGCCTGCAAGCCCTCGCCACCGAACTGGCCAGCGCCCGGCAGATCGACAAGGAGCTGGCGCTGTGCCTCTACACCATTCCGCAGGCCATACAGAATCTGTACCTGAGTTTAGCGCGATGCGAAATCAGGCCCCCCATCACAGACAGGCTCGAAGAAGCCTGTATTGAGCTGGATGCCCTGGTCATCGAGTGCCTGAGCGGAAATCCAGCCCGCCATCTCAGCGCCCAGCCATGACCGTGGCAAATGCCCTGGCAATCGTTTCGGTATTGTCGGAGGTCACACCGGCAACGCAGATACGTCCGGTCGGCAGGATATAAACGCCAAATTCGTCGCGCAGGCGGTCTGCTGTCTTCCCCAGGCCCGGATCGTAGCTGAACAGGCCATTCTGGCGCTGCAGAAAGCCCCAGTCGTAGCCACCAGTGTCATGACGTGCTAGCGCCTCGCCCAGCGCAACCCGCGCCTGGCGGATCCGTTCACGCATGCCGTTAAGCTCGTCCTGCCACTGCAGCAGCAGTTCTGGCGTGCGCAGCACGGTATCGACAATGCGTGCGCCATAGGCCGGCGGACTGGAATAGTTGCGCCGCACCGCGGCCTCGAGCTGCCCATGCAGCCGGCGTGCCAGTTCGGCATCGGCGCAGAACACACTCAGGCTGCCAATCCGCTCGGCATAGAGCGAGAAAATCTTAGAGCATGACTGCGCCAGCAGGAACGGCTGCTCGGCCTGCACCAGGGCACGCAACAGATAGCGGTCTTCGTCCACGCCATGGGCGAATCCCAGGTAGGCCAGATCCAGGAATGGCAACAAGTGACGGCGCTGCAATACGCGTATGACCTCATCCCACTGTTCCGGTGTCAGGTCGGTGCCGGTCGGATTGTGACAACAAGCATGCAGCAGCACGACACTGTATTCCGGCAGTGACTCCAGATGGGACAGCAAGGCATCGTAAGCCACCGTGCCCGTTTCGGCATCGAAATAGGGATACGTACCCACCTCGAACCCCGCCCCCTGGAAAATGGAGCGATGATTGTCCCAGGTCGGGCCGGGCACATGCACGCTGGCCTGCGGATACAGTCCCTTGAGCAGGTCGGCACCGACCTTGAGTGCGCCGGAACCGCCGAGCGTCTGGATTGTTGCAATTCGCTCGAACAGCGGCGAGCCCGGCTCGGCATCGAACAGCATCGTCTTCATCGCGGCGCAATAGGACGGATCGCCACCCATCGGCAGATAGCCCGGCGTGCGGGGATGCGCCGCCACCGTATCGCGTGCAGTCACCACCGAGGCCAGGTCCGGCACCCGCCCCTGCTCATCGTAATAAAAACCGATGGTCAGGTTGGCCTTGGCCGGACGCGTATCGTCACGATAGTGGCCCTGGATCGACAGGATGGGATCGCCAGGGTGATGCGGAGTATGAGCAAACATGGATGGGCTGCCTGATAAAGATCAAAGATAGCTAAACGAACAGGATAGCCGATTCCGGCCGCGCAGGGCGGCCCTGCGCCCGCCTCGCGCCACACCTGCGCCCCTCACGCGATATCGTCGCACCACATCCGGCCCGCTGCGCCCCTGGCGGCGTAACAATCCTGCAACCTTGTTTGCGCACAATGGCCCGCGTCGGACAGTCCTGTCCGCGCTTATCTGCTCCATGAACGAGGCATGACGGTCACCATGTTCAAAAATCTGCGTATCAATGCCGCACTCCTGCTGGTACTGCTGGGCTTTGTCGGCCTGTTCGGGCTGTCCGGCGGTGCCGGCCTGCTGATGCTCAAGGAAAACCGGCAGTTGATTGCCAACCTCAGCCGCTATGGCATCGAGCAGGCCAATGACCTCAGCGATGCTTCCCTGCAGCTCTTTCGCAGCCGGGTAGCACTGATCAACGCCAAGACCGACATGGAAGGTGGCCTGGCCGAACAGCGCGATACTGCCCTGCAGCAGGCAGATATCCTGTTGCAAGGCAGCCTGGCGCGCTTCGAACACTTCCGCCAGAGCATCGACAATCCTGATGATCCGACCTATCAGAACATTCAGGCAAGCTATCAGGCCCTGGCCGAATCAGGCCTGAAACCCCTGGCCGCAGCGCTGAAAAGCTGGAACGGCATCGAAGCCAACCGGATCGTGGACCAGGTGCTGGAGCCCGCCACCGCCGATTTCATGGCCGCTCTGGAAGCCTTCCAGCAAACCAACCGCACCCTGGCCCAGCGCAGCGCCGAACAGGCCGCAGGCATCTCCGATACGGCCCGCTACGCCCTGTTTGCCTGCCTGGCCCTGGCATTGTTGATGGCACTGGGCGCACACAGGCTGTTCCGCCATGCCATGCTCCGCCCCCTCTCCAGCATGCAACGCCACGTATCCTACATGGCCGACGGAGACCTGCGGGCCCGCCTGCCACGTGGTGGACGCAACGAAATCGGCACCCTCCTAGATGGCTTCAACCACATGCAGGACAATCTCGTCCATACCGTCACGGCGGTACGCGCGGAGGCCGACGCCATGCATGCAGACACGGAACACATCGCCCAGCGCAGTCACATGATTTCCGAACAGATCGGTCGTCAGGCCGACGCGCTGACACAGGCGGACCATGCCATCGAGCATCTCACCAGCGTCGTCGAGCAAAGCAGCCAGCATGCGCAGGAAGCCACGACCCTGGCCCATCATGCCCAGGCGACAGCCACGACCGGGCATGAGGCCGTGGCACAGGTCGTCAGCACCATGGACGAAATTGCCTCCAGTGCCAAGCGCATCAATGCAATCGTCCAGCTCATCAACGGTATCGCCACCCAGACCAATCTGCTGGCTCTCAATGCAGCCGTCGAAGCGGCCCGCGCCGGTCAGAACGGCAAGGGCTTTGCCGTGGTCGCTGCCGAGGTGCGCGAACTGGCCCAGCGCAGCAGCCAGGCCGCCAACGAGATCAAGGCCCTGATAGATGCATCCGATCGCAGCGTAACTGCGGGTGCCGGCCAGGTGCATCAGGCCGGCGTGGCCATGGATGCCATACTGAAAGCCGTACATGCCGTCAATGACCGCATTGGCTGGATCTCCGATGCTGCGCAGCGCCAGACCCAGGACATCGCGGCCGTCAAGGAGATCGTCGGCACCGTCAAGGCCGACACCGGGCAGAACATGAAACTGGTACAGCAGACGGCGGGCGCTGCCGGCAAGCTGACCGAGCAGGCCCAGCGCCTGCACGAAATGACGGCCGCCTTCCGTACCGAGGCCAGCATCGAGCCCGATTCCAACATCAGAGTCGATCCCTCACATCTGGAACGCATACCTGTGGCACTATTGCAGGCAGCGTGATACCAGAGAGAAACAAGATGCACTACTTCGCCAACCTGGAGGAGTTGACCCGCCTGTTGCCTCAGGTGGCGACAGAGCAGGATGACTGGCTTTGCGCCCACATGGACAACTGGCTTGGCCATCCACAAATAAGCGAAACCTACCTGTTTGAAGCCGATGATGATCCGGACTGGGTAAAAGATGTCTGCGGACGTCTTGGACTTCACGCCATCCTGCCCGTCAAGGATGCACTCGATTGCCTGCACGGCTCCCCAGCGGATCGGGCAGCCGCCTTGAAAGCCTGCGTCATGCTTTACTGGATAGGCTGACGTCGTTTTCAGAGCCTGAAGGCGCATGTACGGAGCCATTGGATTCTGAACTCATGACGCGCTTCAACTGCTGTTCTGCATTCGATCGAATGACGCCGACCTCTGACCGGCACAGCGTAGCCAGCCTCAGCCTGGCATCCTCATTGTTGATGTCGCCCAGCGCCCATATGCACTTCACCGCCAGGGCATGACCATCATCAAATTCCAGATACGCGTAGCGCGTCTGGCAGGCCTTGAACAGAGACGCCACACTGCTTTCGGACTTGATATCCTGGAGCAGGCTGGCAATATCCTCATGCTTGAAATGCCAATCCTCAAGCAGCAAGGCATTCAATTTTTCGGCAGGGATGGATGTTGCATCAAAGGCAAAGGCAAGCGTGATCGCATCCTCCAGATCGTCGGCGCTTTCCTTTTCTGACGCCGCCGCTATTTCTCTTGAAATAAACGCCGCAGGCGTGTGGCCTTCCAGATCAAACCTCTCGACAAGCTCTGCCTTGGAAAGGTCTTGAGCATAAAAGCGGTTGAGTAATGCCTGGTTGTACGGACTCATTTAAAAAAACCCAATAATCACATGAATACAGGCATCAACAAAGTTTCGTCCGGCGCTGCACAAAATCATAAGACCCTGGCACCTGCAGTCCATCTGACAAAGAACTGACGATACCCCTGCCGATCAAAGACGAAAACACCACCCCTGCTGCATCAGATTTCATCAACTCAATTTTCATATCCCTCCCACGACCAAAAAATACGCTGGTATTGCTCGTGATCGGGCATTACAAACGGTACTTTTTCACATACCTGCTTCAAAATCAGAACCAGATCCTGCCTCAAGGTCGCATCGTCCACATAAGCCTGGATACCCACCGCATACTGAAAAACTGCGTCTTTGCCAGGCATTTCACGCAGTTCTCCAGGCGCAATATCTTCCTCGTCGCAAGCCATGATCAGTACCGTATCACCAATGGGGCACTGCAGTGCGACACTTTCCAGTTGATTGATCCGTGCCTGTATGTCAGGTATGACGCGCCGGTATGCCCTCGTATAAAGCCGGTTCCTTGACACGAGCGCAATAGAAAAATCCATACTGTGATACCCATTCCCGCCTTTTCCAATCCGCCATTCTGCCACGACAGCGCCCGGCAACAGGCTCAATCCTGTCCGAACAGATCCCGCGTATAGATTCTGTCGGCCACATCATCAAGTTCGGCGCTGCGCCGATTGGCGACGATCACATCGCTGATGCGCTTGAACTCATCGAGATCGCGTACTACACGAGAATGAAAAAACGTCTCCTGGCGCAAAACCGGCTCATAGACCACCACCTCGACACCGCGCGCCTTGATACGCTTCATCACCCCTTGTACGGCTGACGCACGTAGGTTGTCCGAGCCCTCTTTCATCACCAGCCGGTAGATGCCCACGACCCGGGGCTGACGCCTCAGAATCGAGGCTGCCACGAAATCCTTGCGCGTACCATTGGCCTCGACGATGGCGCGGATCAGGTTGCTCGGCACCCTGTCGTAATTGGCCAGCAACTGGCGCGTGTCCTTGGGCAGGCAATAGCCGCCATAGCCAAAGGAAGGATTGTTGTAATGCTCGCCGATACGCGGATCCAGTCCCACGCCCCGGATGATCTGTCGCGTGTCCAGGCCATGTGTTTCGGCAAAGGTATCGAGTTCGTTGAAATACGCCACGCGCATGGCCAGATAGGTATTGGCAAACAGCTTGATGGCCTCGGCTTCTGTTGAGCCGGTCAGCAGCACCGGCACATCACTCTGCCGGGCACCTTCCTGCATGAGACGGGCAAAGGCTTCGCCGCGTGCCGACCGCTCACCGACGATGATGCGGGAAGGATAGAGATTGTCGTGCAGTGCGCGGCCCTCGCGCAGGAATTCCGGCGCGAAGAACAGTCGGTCCGATCCCACGCTCTGCCGCAAACTGCGCGTATAGCCTACCGGCACAGTCGATTTGATGACCATGGTGGCCTGCGGGTTGATGCGCAGGATATCCTGCACGACAGCCTCGATGCTGCGGGTGTCAAAGCGATTGGTTTCCGGATCATAATCAGTCGGCGTGGCGATGATCACAAATGCCGCCTGCCGATAGGCCTCATGTGGGTCCAGCGTTGCCTTGAAATCCAGTTCCGTATTCTGCAACTGGTGGCTGATGTCGGGATCCTCGATGGGTGACTGGCCCGCATTGAGCGCCCTGACCCGCTCCGGCACGATATCGAGTGCCACCACCTGGTGGCGTCGTGCCAGAAGAATGGCGTTGGACAGGCCGACATAGCCTGTACCCACGACTGCGATTTTCATGATCGACCTCTTTATCTGTATGGACGGCATGCAGCCAGTCCTCGCGTGTCTCCATCCTTCAGGTTAGGCATGTGGCATGACCGCTTCGTGGCAAATTGAAGACAGGTTCGTGACAGCCGACAGAACTGTTGTTGAAACCTGGCCGCCATCAAAATGACATGCAGCCGTCATGCAGGACTGGCGTAATACACGTCATGGATACGTCACACGCCCCGCTGCGCTATCGCGCGATCTGGATCTCGGATCTGCACCTGGGTACGTCAGGATGCAAGGCCGAACCACTGCTGGAATTCCTGCGCCTGCATGATGCAGATACGCTCTACCTGGTTGGCGATATCGTCGATGGCTGGCGGCTTAAAAAGCGCTGGAACTGGCCCCAGGCTCACAACGATGTGGTGCAGAAACTGCTGCGCAAGGTTCGCAAAGGCACCCGAGTGGTCTATATCCCGGGCAATCACGACGAGTTTGCCCGGCAATACGACCGGCAACTGTTCGGCGGCATTGAAGTACTGCTCGAGACCGAACACATGACGGCAGATGGCAAGCGACTCTGGATCACCCATGGCGACCAGTTCGATGGCGTGATCCAGTATGCAAAATGGCTGGCCTACCTGGGCGACCAGCTCTACACCCTGATCCTGATGCTGAACCACTGGTTCAACCGCGTGCGCAATCGCATGGGTCTGGGCTACTGGTCGCTTTCCCAGTATCTCAAGCACAAGGTCAAGGATGCCGTCTCCTTCATCTCGGCCTACGAACAGGTGCTGGTCAACGAAACACGACGACGCCAGTATGACGGCGTGGTCTGTGGCCACATTCACAAGGCCGAGTTGCGGGAAATAGACGGCATCCTGTACTGCAACGACGGTGACTGGGTCGAAAGCCTGACCGCTCTGGTCGAACACTACGATGGTCGCCTGGAACTGCTTGACTGCAGCCGTTACAGCCATGGCACGCATACCGAAGAAGCAACTGCCCACACCACGCAACACATCAGGGGGCAATCTTGAAAATTCTTCTGGTCACCGATGCCTGGTCGCCGCAGATCAACGGGGTGGTGTTCACGCTGCAGCAGACCCGCCGCATTCTGACGGACATGGGCCATACCGTGGCCGTCATCCATCCCGGCCTGTTCCGTTCCATCCCCTGCCCGACCTATCCCGAGATCCGCCTGTCGCTGGGTGCCGGACGGCGAGTGGCCGAACTGATCCGCAACTTTGCGCCGGATGCCCTGCATATCGCCACCGAGGGGCCACTGGGCATGGCAGCACGCCGCCATGCCCTGCGTACCGGCATGCCATTCACCACGGCCTATCACACCCGCTTTCCGGAATATATCCAGGCGCGCATCCGCCTGCCACTGGCGCTGACCTATCGCTGGCTGCGCTGGTTCCACGGCCCGGCTGCGCGCACCATGGTGCCCACCCGCAGCGTACGGGCCGACCTGTTGACCCACGGCTTCGACCCGGCACGCGTCATCGTCTGGTCACGCGGAGTCGATCTGGATACGTTCAGACCAGATCCTGCCGATCCTGAGGCCTGCCCTGCCCAACCCGCCACTCGGCCGGTATTCCTGTATGCAGGACGCACCGCCGTGGAAAAAAACCTGGATGCCTTTCTGAGCCTCTCCCTGCCGGGTGAAAAATGGGTCGTCGGCGATGGCCCCGTCCTGACCTCGCTCAAGGCCCGCTATCCGGACGTACGTTTTCTGGGGGCATTGCCACATATCGAGCTGGCACACTGCTACCGGATGGCCGATGTCTTCGTGTTTCCCAGCCTGACCGACACCTTCGGACTGGTCCTGCTGGAAGCCATGGCCTGCGGCTGTCCGATTGCGGCACTGCCGGCCTCGGCGACGATTGATGTGCTGGGTGACTCGGGTGCGGGGGTCATTGATGCCGATCTGCAGGCTGCCTGTCTGCAGGCCCTGAAGATTGATCGCAGCATCCCGGCAGCCTACGCATGTGGTTTTTCCTGGGAACAGACCACACGCGTCTTCTTCGAAGCACTGCAGCCCATTGAGGCGCAATGACACTGCTATGATGCCGGTTTGCCATCTTGCGATCGTCCGCCATGCCGTCCGTCCAGCCCGCTGCCGTTTCCCCACTCATTTTGGAATGGCAGGAGCATGATCAACCCTGTCGCGCCTTGTGGCGCGACCAGCACGGTACGCCCCCGCTGCGCCTGCAGGCAGCCGACGATACGCTGAGCGCCGATGCCGCCTACCGGCTGATCAGCCAGGGTACTGCTCTGGTCTGGCGCGGCGACTATCACAATGCCCGCCAGTTGCTCAAGGCACTGGCCAGCCGTGTGGACCGACGCCAGCAGCAGCCACGCCGCAATGACGCCGCCCCCCAGACACCCCAGTCTCAGTTTCACCAGCACCGTCTGCGCCAGTCCCAGCGCGCCCAGATACTGAATCGGCTGCTGATTCCGGTCGAAGCCGATGGCACGATTGCGCTGCGCCGTGCCCCCGATCTTGGCGAGGCCTGCCGGGCGGCGCTGGGGCCTGCCGGCCAGCCCGAACTGATCCCGTTGCGAGCACTGCAAGGCTATGTCGGCGCATGGGAGTGGCAAAAGAAAGGCATCGAGATTGCCGGCCTGCCTGCACGCATCCACGTGCCGCATGGCGTTTATTCACCGATCCGGGGCGAATACCTGCCGTTGCTGGCCAACGCCCCCCTGCCACCGGGTGCCCGCAGCGCCTTCGATATCGGCACAGGCAGCGGCGTGCTATCGGCCTTGCTGCTGCAGCGTGGCCTCGAGCGCGTCGTCGGCACCGACCTTAACCCCCGTGCGCTGGCCTGCGCACGCGACAACCTGGCCCGCATGGGCCATGCCGACACATTCCAGGCCGTAGCCTGCGACCTGTTTCCACCGGGTCGGGCCGACCTGATTGTCTGCAACCCGCCGTGGCTGCCGGCCAAGCCGACCAGCCAGATCGAACAGGCCGTCTACGATCCCGGCCACCGCATGTTGCTGGGCTTTCTGCAAGGTGTACCCCATCATCTCGAAGACGGGGGGCAGGCCTGGCTGATCCTGTCCGACCTGGCCGAGCACCTCGGCCTGCGCACGCCCCAGATGCTGCCGGAAGCCTTCGCTCAGGCCGGCCTGAGGGTTATCGGCCGCAGCGACACCCGGCCCGTCCACCCCAAGGCCCTGGATCGCAACGATCCTCTCTACGAGGCGCGCAGCCAGGAAACGACGACACTGTGGCGACTGGCGATCGCCTGAAGCCGTTGATCTGCCCTCGGGAATACCCGAAAACCGGGCTCCTCACGCCTTTTCGTCCCTAAATTCCGCAGTGCAACGCACGTTAACCTGCTCAGGAGACATTGCAGTCTGATTACATAACATAACGCATCAGAAGGAAGCATCATGGCCTTGCGCTCGATACACTCCCTGAGCCTGGGCAAACGCCTGGGCCTGCTCGTGACATTGACAGTGGCCGGCGTTCTGGCCATCACTGCCACCTTCCTGTTCTCCGAACGCACTCTGCTCATGCAGGAACGTGCCCAGGGCGTGCGCCAGACAGTGGAAACCGCCTACAGCCTGGTTGCCAGTTTCCATGCCCGCGCCCAGGCCGGGGAAATGAGCGAAGAAGCCGCCCGCCAGGCCAGCATCACCGCGCTGCGTGCCATGCGCTACAGCGGCAACGAGTACTTCTGGATCAACGACATGGACGCCCGCATCGTGCTCCATCCGATCCGCCCCGAACTCGAAGGCAAGGACATGAGCGACAGCCGTGATCCGACCGGCCTGCGTCTCTTTGTGGCCTTCGTCGACAAGGTCAAGGCCAGCGGAGCCGGTTTCGTGCATTACATGTGGCCCAAACCTGGCGGCGAAGCGCCTGTCCCAAAGGCTTCCTATGTGCAGGGCTTCGCACCATGGGGATGGGTACTGGGTTCCGGTGTCTACGTCGATACCGTACAGGCCACCTTCCTGCAACGTGTCACCTGGTTCGGCGGCGGCGCGCTCCTCTTGGCGCTGGTCCTGCTGGCTACCGGCATCGTCATTACACGCGGCCTGCTGCGCCAGATCGGCGGCGAGCCGGGTCCTGCCGCAGTCGCCACCCAGCGCATGGCTCAGGGAGACCTGACCAGCGACATCGTCGTCCTGCCGGGTGCCGAGGACAGCCTGCTGCACGCTATCCGCACCATGCGCGACAACCTCGCGCAAATCGTGCGCGGCGTCCATGCGGGCACGGAATCGATTGCCACGGCCGCGCACCAGATCGCATCGGGCAACAACGACCTGGCCAGCCGTACCGAACATCAGGCCAGTTCGCTCGAACAGACGGCCGCTTCAATGGAAGAATTCACTGCCACAGTCCGTCTCAATGCCGACAATGCCGGAGCGGCCGCAGCACTGGCCGCCTCGGCAGCCGAAGTTGCCACGCAAGGGGGCGTGGTCGTCGAGCAGGTCGTCAGCACCATGGGGGAAGTCGATGCCGCCTCACGCAAGATCGTCGATATCATTGCAGTGATCGATGGCATCGCCTTCCAGACCAACATCCTGGCGCTCAATGCAGCCGTCGAGGCAGCACGGGCGGGCGAACAGGGCAAGGGGTTCGCCGTGGTCGCCTCTGAGGTACGTGCATTGGCCCAGCGTTCCGCATCGGCAGCACGCGAGGTCAAGCAGTTGATCGATGCATCGGTCGCCAGTGTCGGACGTGGCAATGCGCTGGCCGAGGATGCCGGCAAAACCATTCGCGAGGTGGTTCGCAGCGTGCAAGGCGTGACCCGCATCATGGACGAAATCGCCACTGCCAGCCGCGAACAGTCCGACGGCATCACGCAGATCAACCAGGCCGTCAACAGCATGGACCAGGCCACCCAGCAGAATGCAGCTCTGGTCAGCGAGTCGGCTTCCGCCGCCGAATCGCTCAACGATCAGGCCGGGCAGCTCAAGTCCATGGTGGCGATTTTCAAGACCCGCGACTGACTTCGTCCTGGGCACCGGCCAGTAACTGCTCCGCCAGCCGATCCAGCAAGCGCTGGAAAGCCGGAGCGGCATATCCCTGCCGCCAGACCAGGCTGGTGGCAACATGCATCATGTGCCGGGCGGCAACGCCCGGCACGTCACCCGCCAGGGTCAGCACGCTGCGCGGCAACACGGTTACGCAAGCCCCGGCGGCCACGCAGGCCACCATGGCGTGATACGACCCCATCTCCTGCACGGTCCAGCCCGGCATCGCTGGCACACCCAGCCAGTTTTCGGCCAATGCACGATAGGTGCATCCCTGCGGAAACGCGGCCAGCGAACGCACTCGCCACGCATCCTGTGCTTTGTCAGCTTCGACAACAGGTGTCAGCATCAGCAACTCCTCGCGCCACAGACGCGTCTGCGCCAGATCCATGTCATCCAGTGCAAGCTGAGCATCCTCCCCGGCAGGCAAGGCCACGAACGCGCAATCCTGGACGCCCGTCCTGACCTGCTCCAGAAGCCGCCGGGACGGCCCGGTCGACACCTCCAGCCGGGTATCCGGATAGCACGCATGGTAATCCGACAGCACTGCAGGCAACCGACTGGCGGCCGTGCTTTCCATGCTGCCAATCCGCAATACACCCCCTGCCCGCCCACCCGTGACCACCTGGCGAGCCTCGTCTTCCAGCGCCAGCATGCGCTGGGCATACCCCAGCAAGCGTTCTCCCGCCGAAGACAGACTCAGACGCTTGCCGCTCCGGATAAACAGATCCGCCCCGATATCGGCCTCCAATTGCTGGATACGGGTCGTGACATTGGAAGGCACCCGGCCCAGACGAGTCGCTGCGCGTGTGATGCTGAGTTCTGCCGCCACGACACAGAAGATGTTAAGGGACTCCGAATCCATATATTCTTTATTGAAGAATAAAAAATATATTATATTCATAAAAAATGAATTTATTGCGTTATACCACTGCCCCCATTGACACACTTCATGTCCAAAGGACCACCCATCATGTCCCTGCCGATTGCCAGTCCGCTTTCCCGCCGGCTTGATCTGACCATTCCGCTCATCCAGGCTCCCATGGCCGGTGTCGCTACACCGCAACTGGCAGCAGCCGTCTCTCGAGCGGGCGCACTGGGTTCGCTGGCATTGGGAACCGTCAGTGTCGAACAGGCAGCCAATCAGATTGACAGCCTGCGCGCACTGACCGACAGGCCTTTCAATGTGAATTTCTTCTGCCATCAGCCACCGGCCCATGACCCTGCACGCGACAGCGCCTGGCTGACGTACCTGACCCCCCATTTCCAGAGGCTCGGTGCCACGCCACCAGCGAATCTGGCACCTGCGTATGGAACCGCGCTGGGCAATGATGCCATGCTGGAGATGCTGCTCGACCGCCGTCCGCCAGTCGTCAGCTTTCACTTCGGATTGCCCGATACCCGCTGGGTCACCGCCCTGCATCAGGCAGGCATCCTGTTGATCGCCTGCATCACCACGCAGGTCGAAGCAGATCAGGCAGAGCAGGCAGGCATGGATATGCTGATTGCCCAGGGCATGGAGGCTGGCGGGCATCGCGGCTGCTTCGACCCGGATCATGATGCCCGGCAAAGCCTGCCGGTGCTGCTGGGCCAGCTCAGGCAAAGCTGCCGCCTTCCCGTGATCGCGGCGGGCGGACTGATGGATGGCCGTGACCTGGCAGCCGTACAGATGCTCGGCGCTGCGGGTGCACAACTGGGTACGGCATTCATCCTGTGCCCGGAATCATCCGCAGCCCCGACCTACCGAGCCGCACTGCAGCAGGCACAGCCCGGCCAGACCGACATCACCGCCACCATTTCAGGACGGCCGGCACGCGGTCTTGCCAATCGCATGCATCACCTGCTGACAGCAGACGCGCCACCGATTGCCGCCTACCCCAATGCCTACACGGCCGGCAAGGCATTGATCCAGGCAGCAGCAACCCAAGGCAACCCGGCCTACGCCGCATACTGGGCCGGCCAGGGCGTCGCACGGGCACGTGCCATGCCCGCAGCGGCTCTGGTGCAATGCCTGGCAGATGAGTGGCAGCAGGCATTGCACGAAGCCTGCCAATCATGACGCAGGCGATTTTCTCCAGCGCGCCTGCGCACGTTGCACCACACTCAGTGCCGCATCGGTATTGAAATCTGCCATCGCCGCAGACAGAGCAGCCGCGCTGTCGCCCAGGGCATCGACATGCCGCGCCATCAGATCATCGAACAGGTCGAATGCCGCCATGTCGCTGCTTGCCAGCGCTTCGGCCAGGGCCGCCAGGCAAACTGCCAGGTCATTACCAGACGCCTGGGAGGCAGCGGAGTCCGGCATGTCCAGCACGGGCGGTTCATGCTGTGCCAGCCAGCCTGCATGTGCCTCCAGAGCCTCGGCCAGCATCTGCTCCAGATCCGTCACAGCATCATGCCAGTATGCCGGCAGCGATTGCCCTGACTCATCAGCCTCCAGACCACCCGCCACGACTTCGCGTTCAAGCACCGCGCAGGCCGCCGCCAGGCGATCCGCACCTGTGGCAGCCGCCGTACTTTTCAATTGATGAATGGTACTGCGCAATGCCCGCGCATCGGCCATCTCGAGCGCAGTACGGGCGGCTTCGAGCAGCCGCTTCGCAGCAGGCCTGAAATCCTCCAGCAGGCGACTGTACAGCACCTTGTCCTGCCCCAGCCTCGTCAGGGCAAGCGGCGCGTCGAATACCATTGCAGTCTCGTCCTGCAATGGCGCAACGGGCAACTGCCGCCTGACCGCCGGAAGCGTTTCCATAACGTCTGACCTGCGCTCATCGCGCAGGTAGCGTCGAATCACGGCCACCAGATCCTCAAGATGAAAGGGCTTGCCGATATGGGCATCCATGCCTGCCGCCATGCAGGCATCCCGGTCTGACTGCATGGCATTGGCCGTCATGGCGACGATGGGCAGCCCTGCATGTCGTCCATCCCGGCGAATCGCATAGGTCGCCTGCAGACCATCCATCACCGGCATCTGCATATCCATCAGGACCAGATCGTAGCCGTCAGGTTCGGCATCCAGTGCCTGCAAGCCCTGCTGTCCATTGGCAGCCACACGTACCCGTGCACCCTCCCGTTCCAGCAGACGGGTCGCCACTTCCTGATTGATATCGTTGTCTTCGACCAGCAGCAGCCTGATCCCCTCTAAACGGCGCACGACATGCTCGGACGATGTCGGGGGCGCATCCGGTGCGCGACCACGCAAGGCCGCGCACAGCATTGAAAACGTCAGCGGCTTGCACAGCACCGGCATGCCTGCCTGCGGCGGCCGCGGATGCGAAGTCGCCAGGACAATTGCAGGCGGGCAACCGGGATCCGGGCCATGCCGTAGACGCTCGATCAATAGCTCGTGGCCCGATGCCTCGGCACTGACCAGCGCCACGGCAGGCCAATCATGCAAGGTATCCAGCACGTCCCCTGCCTGTATCGCATCGCTGCATGCCACAACCTGCCATCCCCCCTGCTGCTCCAGCAACCGGCTCAGCATGGCACGGGAGACCGCATGCGGTTCCAGCAGCAAGGCCTGCGCACCACGGGTATCGTGACACACCCCACAAAGATGTACCTGCCGGTCACGACCTGGCTGCAACACGATTTCAAAGAAGAAACAGCTACCCTTGCCAGGCTCACTGTCAACGCGCAACTCCCCGCCCATCAGTTCCACCAGGCGATGACTGATGGCCAGGCCCAGTCCCGTTCCGCCAAAGCGGCGAGAGATGGACGCTTCTGCCTGGCTGAAGCCAGTGAAAATATGCCTCAGGGCTTCTTTGTTGATGCCGATACCGGTATCCAGTACCCGGCACTCCAGCCGAGCACCGCTGTCATCCTGGCTGACCAGGCGCAATGCCAGTCTCACCTCGCCACGCGCCGTGAACTTGATGGCATTGCCACCCAGATTGATCAGGACCTGCTTGAGTCGCAGAGCGTCGCCAATCAATACGGCCGGAATGGCCGGGTCGACATCGTAGATCAGCTCCAGCTTTTTTTCGCCCAGGGTGCCGGACAGGATCGTCGAGACATCAGAGAGCAATTCATCCAGCGCAAAAGGCTCTGGGTCCAGCTTCATCTTACCGGCCTCGACCTTGGAAAAATCCAGAATATCGTTGAGGATTTCCAGCAGCGAACGCGCTGCCCCTTCTGTCTTGCGCAGCAGATCAGCCTGTTCCGGGCGGACTCCGGTGGTTTCAATCAATTGCAGCAGTCCCATGATCGCATTCATGGGCGTACGGATCTCGTGACTCATGTTGGCCAGGAACTGGCTTTTACTGCGCGAGGCACTGTCCGCATTGACCAACGCCTGCTGCAGGTCGGTGATGTCGATGCAGAACATGACCCGCATGCCATCGGACGTGGCCGCCACCACGCGCTTGATCCAGCGCCCATTGCTCAGTTGCAGGCGCTGCTGGTGTGAAGGCTGGCGCCACATCGCCAACTGACTGGCATACCAGCCGTCGGGATCGGCACGCGCTGCCAGATAACTGCCGGCATCGATCGACAGTCTCAGGATGCGTTCGATCGGCATGCCGATACGGACTTCGTGACGCCGCTCTCCCAGAAGATCCAGGTATTTGTCATTGCACAGCATCAGCCGTTCCTGCGCGTCGTAAAGTGCAAAAGCCTCATCCAGCGCATCAATGGCAGAACGCAGGATACGCTCGCTGGTTTCGATGCGCAGTCGCGCCTCGACCTGGGCACTGACATCCTGTACCGCGCCCACCAGCCGGTGAGCACGGCCGTTGAGATATTCGACCTCACAGCTAACCCGCATCCAGAGTGCGATCCCATCGGCCTGCCGGATACGGATTTCCTGGGAAAATGCTTCGCCGGTGGCCATGGTATGCCGGACCCGTTCCCTGAACGCCTGCCACATTTCGGAAGGCAACGCCACCGGCAAGGCATCGACCCGCAGTTGCTCTCCCGGCAAGGCCAGGATTTCGCTGGCCGCCTCGGTAAAATACAGCGTGCGCGTATCCAGGTTGCAGTACCAGCCACCGATACCGGCGATCCGCCCGGTACGGGCCAGCATATCGCGGCTGCGCATCAACGCCGTGATGTCGTAGCGAATCGAGACATACTTGGCCGGCTTGCCGTCTGGCCCCGGCATCGAGGCGATCACACTGTCTAGCCAGTACAGCGAACCATCCTTGGCACGGTTGCAGATTTCGCCATGCCAGATACCACCCAGACCGATTGTCTCCCACAGATCGCGCCAGAACGCTGCATCATGCTGTCCGGAGCTGAACATGCGGTGATTACGGCCCAGCAATTCGTCTGCACGATAGCCACTGACCTGCACGAAACGCTCGTTGACACGGGTGATACGCCCCTGCAGGTCGGTTTCCGTCACAATGGCATGACGGTCCAGGATATCCAGCACCGTCTGGCGATCACGCAGCGCCAGCAATGTCATGCGACGCTCATTGCGCTGCTGGTCGATATCGATCTGCACCACCAAGTATCCCAGGAAACGACGTCGGGACAGGCTGTAAAGCGGATGTAGCTCGACAATCATGCAGCGCACCTCGCCGCGCTTGCTCATGAACATGACATCCCGGCGCAATTCGCGACGCGCCTTCAGGGCATCACCGACAATCTGTTGCGCAGCCGCGTCCTCGACACTGGCAAACAACAAGGCCTGCCAGGAGCGCCGGAGCAGATCCCGTTCGGCATAGCCGGTCAACTGAACATAGGCATCATTGCACCAATGGATACAGCCATCGGCATCCAGAAGGCAAGCGGCATCGCTGCGCAGGCGCAGCATGCCAACCATATGCACCAGACTGCGCCGAGCCCTTTCGTCAGACCAGCGCCAGCCAAACCAGCCGCACAGTACCAGCAGTGCCAATAGGCCACACGACCAGAGCAGGGCAGGAATCGGCATAGGCTACCCCGGTATCAATTGCGCCAGCTCGGTCGCCAGCACATCCAGCGCCAGAGGTTTCTCGACGAAACCATTGGCTCCCGCAGCCATGAAATGATGACGGGTTGCCTCGGTCACATAGCCGGAAATCATCAACACCGGCAAACGCTTGCCACCCGCCGTATGTTCGCGTGCGCGCAACGCCCGCAACGTAGCATCACCACAAGGATGTGGCATGTTGACGTCCAGCATCATCACATCGAAAGACTGCTCGGCCAGCAAACGCAGCGCCTTGTCGCCATCGCTTGCCAGTGCCCCGGTATGCCCCAGCTCCTTCAGTAATCTGGCCGCAATTCGCAGGTTGAGCACATCATCATCAACCACCAGGATACGCAATGTCTTCATTCCAGACCAGCGGCACTGCGGATGGCCTGGGTCAGCGTCTGACCGGCCCGATGCAACGGACGATTGGTCGCCAATGCCTGCTCGGCCTCATCCATCTGCCGGCGGTTGATCAAGTCAGCCACGGCCCCCACCTCGGTATGGAAATTACGATGGGCGCTGAACAGTGTCGCAAAGGCTGGCTCGCCTTCGAACTGCTGGCGTCCGGGTCCGAGCAGCCAAGCGCCCAGCGCGCAGCAATCATCGCGCCCGGCACGCTGATCAATGGTCAGTTTGCGGTTGATCGCATTGCGCAGCGTCACCCGCCATTGCTGGTGGCTGGCGATGGCCTGCTCGAAATCGATATGACCGGCATCATCAATCACATCGCCACGCTGCTGGCGACGCAACTCGACGGCATCGGTCTCGGCCAAAGTGGTGTCCCTTTCGGTCAGGCGGAACACACGGATGGTATTGTGGACCAATGCCACCTGGCGGTTGAGCGAGTTGGCAGATGAAGCCAGATCCTCGACCATGGCGGCATTCTGCTGAGTGATCGTATCCAGCCCTGAGATCGCATCATTGATCTGGCCCACGCCTGCCGACTGCTCCTGCGAAGCATGGCTGATCTGCTCAAGGACTGCACTGACCTCGCCGACTGCGCCAGTCACCTCCCCCATCCGCGCCAGGGCATCGGCGGCACGCTGGCCCCCTGCCATGACTCGCTGACCGGACTCTTCGATCAGGCTGCGCACTTCCTTCGCTGCACCGGCCGTACGCTGGGCCAGCGCCCGCACTTCGGCGGCCACTACGGCAAAGCCGCGTCCCTGTTCGCCCGCGCGTGCCGCTTCGACCGCTGCATTCAAGGCCAGGATATTGGTCTGGAATGCCACACCCTCGATCACATGAATGATGTCCTGGATACGCTGAGAAGACTCCTCGATTTCCTGCATGGTGCTCGCGACGCTCTGCACGGCGCCATTGCCACGCTCTACAGCCTGTGCGGTCAGGCGGGCACGTTCGGCACCTTGCTGGGCCAGTTGCGTGGTCTGCTGGATAGTGCTGTAGATCTGCGCCATGGTCGCAGCTGTTTCTTCGAGGTTGCTGGCCTGCGTCTCGGTACGCGCCATCATGTCCTTGTTGCCATTGGCAATCTCCTGGGTCCCTCCCAGCAGATTGGCCACTTCATGGCGAACATCGCGTACCACCGTACGTACCGATACATTCAACTGAGCCAGCGCAAGTTGCAACTGGGCGACTTCGCCCTTGCCTGTAACCTGGACAAAACGCGACAGGTCCCCGCCTGCCATCAGGTTGGCCGTGGCGACGACCTGCCTCAGAGGCCCCAGAATCAGATGCATCATCAGCCAGGCGGCGCATACCGCCCCCAGAACCGCCACGGTCGCCACGCCCCACACCGGCGCACCCGCCAATACAGCAGCCAGCGGCATGAGAGCAGCCAGCAAAGACAGCGCCACGATCTGCCCACGCATGCCGGGCTTCAGCCAACGTCCCAGACGTCCCGGCAGCGTGCAACGCACCACCGCACCACGCTGCAGGCCGTGCACCCGCCGTCCTTCCGAGGCTTCCTGGCGCATCATGGCATAAAGACTGTCGGCCGCTGCAATCTCGTCATCGGCTGCGCGCGTACGCACCGACAGGAAGCCGACGGTGCGCTCGCCATCACGAACGGGGGTCACATTGGCCCTGACCCAATAGTAGTCGCCGTTCTTGCGACGATTCTTGACCAATGCCGTCCAGGGCAGACCTGCCTGGATGGTTTCCCACATATCCCTGAAGGCTTCTTCGGGCATATCGGGATGGCGCACGATATTGTGCGCCTGCCCCAGCAACTCCGATGGATTGAAGCCGCTGACAGCAATGAAGTTGGAATTGCAGTAGGTAATGCGTCCTTTCAGATCCGTGATCGAGATCAACGTCTGATCGGCGGGAAAGGCATAGGCGTTTTGGGTAACCGGCAGGTTATTACGCATTATTTAAAATCCCGTCGCGTTGTGAAACGAAATTCTAATTCAAGCTCTCTCTACCAGCCAGCGATATTAGAGTGTCGGTTTATCGCATCAGACGGATTGATCCACATCATATTTTCGCCAGGCCCAGCAACACGCCAAAGCCAACCAGCAAGGCACCAAACACCCGATCGATCCAGTGACGAAACGCCAGGAGTTTCAACCTCACCTGCCCAGCAGAAAAGCACAACGCCACCAGGCTGAACCAGACAATATGTGCCAGTGAGATAAACACACCGTAACCAATCTGCACAGCGAACGGCGTCTGCGGCCCTACCACTTGCATGAACAGACTGACGATAAAAATCGTGGTCTTGGGATTGAGCGCATTGGTCAGAAAACCGACGCGCAGCGCCATGAAATCTGAAAGCGCCACGGCCGGCTGCGCGATATCCTGCTGCAGAGCGGTCGGGCGGCTACGCAGCATTTTCACCCCCAGCCAGACCAGCCAGGCCGCCCCCACCAGTTTGACCACACCAAACAGCCAGGGCGACTGCCGAATCAACAGCCCCACACCCAGCAGCGTGTAGGCCACATGCACCAGCACACCCAGCCCGATGCCCAGCGCAGTCAGCACGCCGGCACGCCGCGACAGCACCAGGCTATTGCGCGTCACTATCGCAAAATCCGGCCCCGGACTCATCACCGCCAATATCGTGATGGTGACAACAGCAAGCAGTTCCGTCATGATTCATTCCAGCACAAATGGGTATAGAGCCGCGATCCTAAGCCATTGCTTACTGAATGAAAAACGATGATTGCTGACCAATATAGTGAGCCAGACTCACAGAATTCTCGACACAGTCTGCCGCCGCTGGGTGCCCTGCGCTGTTTCGAGGCAGCCGCACGCCTTGAGAATTTCAGCCGGGCCGCCGATGAGTTGCACCTCACGCACGGAGCCATCAGCCGGGCAGTGCGTCAGGTGGAGGTACATCTGGGACTGCCCCTTTTTGAACGTCGCCAGCGCCGAGTCTTCCTCAATGATGCCGGCAGGCTGCTGTTTCATGCGGTGCGCGATGGCCTGGAAACGATCCGACAGGCGGCCGACGCTCTGCGTACGCACCCTCGCCCTACCCGCCGATGGGTACTGTCCTGTGAGCCCACGCTGCTGATGCGCTGGCTGATTCCCCGCTGGCCGGCGTTCCAGGCTCGTCACCCCGAACTGCAGATTCACCTGAGCGCAGGGGGCGGCCCATTTACCTTTGATGACGGTATTGACCTGGCGATCCGTCGCGACGATTTCCCCTGGCCTGCCGGCACACATGCCGAACCGCTCTTTGCGGAACGGGTCGGCCCGGTCTGCCGTCCCGATCAGGCTGCCACATGGTTTTCCGGCACGGAAACCCAGGCACTGCGGGCAGATGCGCCCAGGCTGCATACGCATACGCGCCCGCAAGCCTGGAGCGAATGGGCCAGGCACGCAGGACAGCGTCTCCGCCCGGCCAGGCAGCCGACAGCAGGACACCCCCAATGGTTCGAGCATTTCTATTTCAGCCTGCAGGCAGCCATCGCCGGCCTGGGCGTCGCCATTGCGCCATGGCATCTGGCCTGCGACGACCTTGCCAGTGGCGTCCTGTCGGCCCCGCTGGGCTTTGTGGAAGATGGTTCGCACTACTGGCTGCTGTCTCCCGGCCCCGCTGCCGTCGGAACGGTGCCACAACAGTTGCTGGCATGGCTGCGGAAAATCGCCTGAACTGCGACAAAAAAGATAAGATGTCACGGCAGTGATCTATCTCTCTGCCGCGCATCCAGTGCCAAGCAAAAAGTATCCAGCCTGCCCCCGACTCCATCTACAAGCAACCCGATATCGTGCCAGAAGTCTCCAGCCTGATCGCCTTCGCACTCGTGTCTCTCGGCATGGTGCTCACCCCCGGCCCCAACATGATCTACCTGATCTCGCGTTCGCTCTGTCAGGGGCGACGTGCCGGTCTGATTTCACTGGGCGGCGTCGCCCTCGGCTTTGTGTTCTATATGCTGTGCGCAGCCTTCGGCATTACCGCACTGGTCATGGCCGTTCCATACGCCTACGACGCCTTGCGCATCGGCGGTGCACTTTACCTGCTCTATCTTGCCTGGCAGGCCGTAAAACCCGGTGGCCGCTCTCCCTTCCAGGTACGCGATCTGCCTCATGACAGCCCGCGCAAGCTGTTCCTGATGGGATTCGTCACCAACCTGCTCAATCCCAAGATTGCCATCATGTATCTGTCGCTGCTGCCACAGTTCATCGCGCCGGATCACGGCAGCGTGCTGGCGCAGTCACTGATGCTCGGTTTCGTCCAGATCCTGGTCAGTGTCAGCGTCAATGCCCTGATCGCCATCATGGCCGGCAGCATCGCCGTCTTCCTGGGCGGCCGTCCGCTCTGGCAGGTCATCCAGCGCTGGCTGATGGGCACCGTGCTGGCCGGACTCGCGGTACGGATGTTCCTGGAAGGCCGGCGCTAGGGCGATACACCAGGCAGGGCGAATCGGCCTCTTGGCCGGGCTTGGCTCAGCGTGCTGCCAGCGCCTGTGCCACAGCCTGCTGCAGTGAGGTGGTCGGACGGCCGATCAGCCGGGACAGCGTCTTGTCCTCCGAGAACAGGGCTCCCCTGGATGCCCCGACGTCCCACGAGGCAATGGCAGCCGCCAGACCTTCCGGCAAGCCGAACCCCACCAGCGCCTTGGCATACTCGGCTTCCGGCAAGTCCTGGTAGACCACCTGCTTGCCACTCTGGCGGCTCACTTCTGCAGCCAGGTCCTTCAGCGTCCAGGCATGATCGCCTGCCAGTTCATAAGTCGCCCCCTCGTGTCCCGTACCGGTCAGGGCTGCGACGGCCGCCTCCGCAAAATCCTCGCGCGTAGCCGAGGCAATACGCCCCTCGCCGGCGCTGCCGATCAGGGCACCATGTGCCAGTGCCGCGTCGAGTGCGCCGAGATAGTTCTCTGTATACCAGCCATTGCGCAGAATGGTGTAAGGCACCCCCGCAGACTTGAGCTCGGCCTCGGTGGCGCGATGCTCGTCCGCAAGACTCAGCGGTGAATGATCCGCCCCCAGCAGGCTGGTGTAGACGATACGCTTGACGCCGGCCTGCCGGGCCGCCGCAATGACATTGGCATGCTGGACGGCGCGCTGCCCCACTTCGCTGGAAGAAATCAGCAGCAGCGTGTCGACACCCGCCAGGGCCGGCACCAGCGTTGCAGGCTTGGCATAGTCGGCAGCGCGTGCCGACACCCCCAGCGACTGCACTTTCTCGGGACTGCGCACCAGCGCCACGATCTGGTCGGCAGGCACCTTCTGCTTGAGTTTTTCGATCACGATACGACCGAGTTGGCCCGATGCACCCGTTACAGCAATAGTCATGTGAATCTCCTTGGTTGAACGAAAAAGCAAACTTCCACTCGACTATAGACCCAATACTGACTTATAGTAAGTACATACATAAATGTAAGTATATAGATATTGGATATGACGACCTCCCCTATCCTGCATGCATCAACCCAACCCGCAGTCGTTGCAGAGCCCGCCTCGCTTTCCGAAAAACTGCTGCGCGGCGATGTGATGGCGACGGCCTGTCCATCCCGCGAGATCCTGACCCACCTCACCAGCCGCTGGGGCGTACTCGTCCTGCTGGCGCTGCTGGGCGGTACGCAACGTTTCAGCCAATTGCGACGCAACATCGGCGGCGTCAGTGAGCGCATGCTGGCCCAGACACTGCAGTTGCTCGAGAAAGACAGAATGCTGGAGCGACATGCCCACAAGGTCGTGCCACCCCACGTCGATTACACACTGACACCGCTGGGCCACGAGGCCGCCATCCGCGTCAGGGAACTGGCCGACTGGATTGAATTGAATCTCCCTGCGCTGACGGACGGCGCACAGGCGAACGGACCCGGCGAACTGCCACAACCCGCCCCCTGATACAGACAAGGCATTCCCATGAACACCCATACCGCTATCGCCCAGGCTTTCTATCACGCCTTCAACAATAATGATGTCTCAGCCTTCGACCATCTCCTGGCCGCCGGCTGGGTCAACCATCCCGCCGACCCCGGCCAGCCCAATACACCAGCAGGCTTCAAGCGCGCCGTCGAACTGACCCATGCGGCATTCGAGCGCTTTCACATCGACATCGAGGCCGTCGTGGCCGAGCACGATCTGGTCGTCTGCCGGATCACCATGCGCGGACGCCACGTCGCCGATTTCGACACATGGAAAGCGTCCGGCCGCGAGGTATGTTTCAGTGGCATGGACATGCATCGCATCGACGCTGGAAAAATCCAGGAAACCTGGCATTTCGAGAACTTCGACGGACTAAAAGCAGCAGCCCCGGCCGGGCAGGTGGACACCCACTAGATCATGGCAGCCCGCACCTGGGCGCTGTCGACATACTGTTCCATGCTGATGATTTGCCCGTCCCGCAGTTGATATAGGTGGGCAAAGCTCGCTGTCATATGCTTGCCGGTCAACCGATAGGTACCTGAATACACCCCGAACGCAGCTACCCGCTCACCCTCGGCGAGATAGGTATGCACCTTTGCCTGGTAGCCGTCCCACTCCGTGGCCAACCGCTGAAAGACATTACCGACGATCGCCTCCGGTCCGACATACGTCCCTGCATAGGGAAAACCAGCCGCCTCGGTCCAGGTTGCGTCCGGTGCCAATACTGCAAGCAGATTCCTGCCATTTTCCTCGGATGTACCTTCGTAATCAGACCAATACCCGGATCGCCTACACTGCACATACCCCTGACACGTCCAGCCAGACGAATCAGCCACCAACCTGCCCCCCAAGGACCGCCGCTTGAATACGCCATCTCCCCGCAAGGGGGCCACCCGCACCGCCGATATTCCAGCCGACGTGCTGCACGCACTATCCTGCGGAGAAATGCAAAGTGCCACGCTGGCCGAAAGCCTGGCGCTGGATCAGGCCCGACTGCTGCGTACCGTATTTCCGGATCTGCCCGGGCACGCATTGCAGGCCGCCGATGCAGCCTGCCAGTTGGGCATTCTCAAGCGCATGGCAGCCATCGGCAACATCCTGCTGGATACGCTGGGCAGCGCCGGCCTCGCCACCTGCCAGACACACCCTGCCGACACCGTACGCGGCTGGGCCTGCTTCATGATCGGCGCACAACCCGACCAGCCTCTTGCAGAACGCCTGGCCGCCATCCAGCCACTGGCGGATGATAACCACTTCGGCGTACGCGAATGGGCCTGGATGGCCATACGCCCGCACCTGGCCGTGCAACTGGAAGCAGCCATTGCCCTGCTGACCAACTGGACCTCCTCCCCGTCCGAACGCCTGCGCCGTTTTGCCTGCGAAGCGCTGCGGCCACGCGGTGTCTGGTGTGCTCACCTGCCCCCATTCAAGCAACAGCCTGAACGCGCCTTGCCTATCCTGCAACCTCTACGGGCAGACCCGTCAGTCTATGTGCAGGATTCCGTGGCAAACTGGCTCAATGATGCAGGCAAGGATCAACCTGCCTGGGTTGCCGATCTGTGCGACCAATGGCTGCAGGGACAGCCGACAACAGCCACGCAGCGGATCTGCCAGCGTGCGCTGCGTAACCTGAAATGAAGGAACGACAGTGCAGTTAACCTACCCATGGCTCTACGACACGGTACGCGCACGTTTTGACTCCGATGCCGAACTGGAAGCCTTTCTGCCTCAGGCACGTACGCCGGACGAATTGCGGCACACCCGAGACGCGCAATACCTGTCGGCCATGAGCCGACGGGTCTTCCAGGCCGGTGTGCAACACACCATGGTCGATGCAAAATGGCCGGTGTTCGAACAGGTCTTCGCAGGTTTTGAACCGGAGCGCATGGCCCGGCTCGACGCAACCGCCATCGAAAACCACATGCAGAACAAACAGCTCATCCGCGACCGCACCAAACTGCAGACTATCCCCGGAAATGCCCGCTTCATCCTCGATATATGCGCAGAACAGAACTGCAGCTTCGGTGCCTTTATCGCTGCCTGGCCAGTGACCGATATCATCGGCCTGTGGAAGCTACTCGCCAAACGCGGGGCCCGGCTGGGAGGACGCTCGGCCGCCGGCTTCCTGCGCCTGGTCGGCAAGGACACCTTTTTGCTGACCAGCGATGTCGTGGCGCGGCTGGTCGCGGCAGGCATCATTGCCCGCGAACCCACCAGCCAGCGCGACCTGCAGGCCGTGCAGGATGCATTCAATACATTGCACCAGGAATCAGGCCGACCCCTATGCCAGTTATCAGCGCTGTGCGCGCTGAGTATTCATCCGGCGTTTTAGAACGGATCAACCGTTATGTTGCAGGAATCGGGCCACTCATGCACTCATGGCCCGTCCTGGTCAGACAAACGTCAGATTCAGCGTGGCCGCCGTTGATTGCCGGATCTCGCGGCAGGCATCGGCATCCACCCTGAGGTCCACGCCGTAGGTCGGGATGATCGCCTTGAGCCGGGGCAGCCAGCCCTCCGGCGTCAACCTGTCGGCAAAGCATTTCTGCAACACTTCCAGAGCGATGAAAGCTGCCGTCGAGGCACCTGGAGAAGCGCCCAGCAAGGCCGCCAGTGATTTGTCGGCCGACGCGATCAGTTCGGTACCGAACTCCAGCATCCCCGCCGTATCCTTGCCCGGCTTGATGATCTGCACACGCTGCCCGGCCACGGCAGTTGCCCAGTCATGCCGGCGCGCATTCGGATAGAACTGGCGCAGCGTTTCGAACTGATGTGCCGGGCTCTGCAACACCTGCGACACCAGGTACTCGGTCAGTTGCCAGTTGTCCTTGGCCACGTCCAGCATCGGCAGGACATTGCCGGGACGCACGGAGCGGAACAGGTCGGTCAGCGAACCATGCTTGAGGAAACGGCTGGAAAAACCGGCATACGGCCCGAACAGCACCGATTTCTTGCCGCCGATGATGCGTGTATCCAGGTGCGGCACCGACATGGGCGGAGAGCCATGCGCCGCCTTGCCATAGACCTTGGCATGATGGCGCTCGCTGACGTCCGTCACATCACAGCGCAGCCAGATACCGCTGACAGGAAAACCGCCATAGCCATGGCCTTCAGGGATGCCGGACTTCTGCAGCAGCTCCAACGCCCCGCCACCCGCACCGATAAAGACAAACCCTGCCTCCAGGCGCTGGTGCTGGTGTGTCACCGTATCCTTGACATCGATACCCCACTTGCCATCCGGTGTACGTGCCAGATCCGTCACTTGCTTCAGGTAGTGCACTGAAACACCGGGCTGTGCCGTGACCTGCCCAATGAGCAAGTGCGTCAGTGCACCATAATCCACATCGGCCCCCGTCACGATGCGCGTGGCGGCCACGGGGTCGTTGCCGGTACGACCTTCCATGATCAGCGGTGCCCAGGCTTCGATCTGCTTCGGGTCTTCGCTGTACTCCATGCCGTGATAGCAATGGTGCGCCGACATCTCCTGAAAGCGACGGCGCAGGTAGGCCACATTCTCTTGCCCCCACACAAAGCTCATGTGTGGACAGGGATGGATAAAGGCCTGCGGATCCGGAATAGCCCCTTTTTTGACCAGATAGGACCACAATTGGCGCGACAGATCGAACTCGGTGTTCACCTCCAGCGCCTTGGAAATATCCACGCTGCCGTCAGCGCGTGCAGGGGTATAGTTCATTTCGCAATTGGCGGCGTGGCCCGTACCGGCGTTATTCCAGCCATGCGAACTTTCCTGGGCGCAATCCTCCAGCACCTCCAGGATCACGATATTCAGCGATGGCTCAAGTTCTTTCAGCACCGTCGCCAACGTGGCACTCATGATGCCGCCACCCACCATGACGATATCGGCACGGGCAGGCATGTTGTGATCAATTGGCATGCGTGTTCCCCTGAGTCGGCACGAACGGCACCCTGGCATCCGGCGACAGGATCACATAGGCCCGTCGCCATGGGTCGGTCCCCAGCAAGCGCCAGCGATGCCCGCCTCCCGCGGTATCTTCAGCCCACAGTACATCACCCGGATTCAATTGAAAACGCGCACCACTGCGCGTTTCGAACTCCAGCGTACCACTCAGTGTCAGGACCAACTGGTGCTCGGGCGCATCGTGCCAGTCAAAACTGCCACCACCACTGGTTTCCCGAAACGAGATGCTCCGTGCCCCGGCGACGCTGCTGATGCTGTCGCCACGCTCACCGGCGGGCAGATCAATCTGCCCTTCGGTGAAGTGGGACTCGCCATCTGCGCCGGTTGTCAGGTGTATACAACGAATCATGCAATACGCTCCCTAACAGGCCGGCACGTGATCAAAGGTCAATTTGCTGAATGCTGTTGCCTTGCAAGGACACACCGGCAGACAGCCCCGCATTGTTCAGGACAAACCCGACCACCGGCGAATTGACTGTATTGGACGAAATCTGGCCATTGGCCCCGATATTGGCAATCGCGACGTTGGCATCCGCCCCGATCGTCCAGTTCTGCTTTTTCTGCAGGAAATTGTCCAGCGCCTGCTGAGTCATGAACAGCAGGATCGTTGCCTGCGACTGCGCGCCGGCCTGAAAGCCGATCGAACCGCCACCCGTGCTGTAGTAGCCGGCATTCTGGCCATTGATACGCAACTCACCCCGGCCATACTCTCCGCCCACGATAAAGCTGGCCCCCACGACCGACGGGAACACCAGGACGCCCTTGGCCTCCTGCACCATCTGTCGCGCCGCCGGAGCTGCCTCGTACAGGCGCGTCAGCGTCGCATCATAGCCACTGTTGATGACGGCACGCTGCTCGGCCACGGTCGCCTGGCTGGTCTGGGTAGTGGTCGTGCAGCCACTGAGCACCACTGCTGCACCGGCCAGCAGTGCACTGGCAAGAACGGGACGCAAGGAAAAGGAATGGACTTGTCGCATGGGAATCTCCTGGGCTGGACTGCAAGGTGGTTCCGCCGGCGGCGGGCAGGGTTCAGTATATATGAGAAAAACTAATACTAGCGTGAAATTAATTCAAGCCCCTCATCACTGGCTCATCATAAAATGCGCACTTGCCCTGATTGTAGATCACTATAAAAAACATCAATCAAAAAATCCAGAAAACAAAATCAATAATTCTGGAAAATAAATCAATTCAGCCCCACCTCAGAATTCAGGATTCCACGCTGCAATGAATAACGATTTTACCTTTACCCTCAAGAGCATTCGTTTCGACGAAAATTACCAGCCCTCGGACAACACGCGCATTACCACCAACTTTGCCAATCTGGCCCGAGGCAGCAGCCGCCAGGAAAACCTGCGCAACACCTTGAGGATGATCAATAACCGCTTCAACGTACTGGCCCATTGGGACAATCCCAACGGCGATCGTTATGCAGTCGAGCTCGACATCATTTCCATTGAAATGCAAATGGGTGCCGCCAACGCTGGCAACGCCCTCCCTCTGATTGAAATATTGAAGACCCATATTATCGACATGCGCACCAATACACGCATCGAGGGCATCACAGGAAATAATTTCTCATCTTATGTGCGCGATTATGACTTCAGCGTATTACTGCTGGAACACAACCAGAACCAGTCAGGATTCAGCACGCCGGAAAACTTTGGCGACCTGCATGGCAAGCTGTTCAAGCACTTCGTCAATTCAATCACCTACCGGGAGCACTTCAGGAAACAGCCTGTCATCTGCCTGAGCGTATCGAGCAGCAAGACCTACCATCGCACAGAAAACCAGCATCCCGTGCTGGGCGTGGAATACCAGCAAGACGAATATTCCCTGACCGACGAATATTTCGACAAGATGGGATTGAAGGTCCGCTATTTCATGCCGCCGGGCAGCGTAGCTCCTCTGGCTTTTTATTTCTCTGGCGACCTGCTCAACGATTACACCGACCTTGAGCTGATCGGCACCATCAGCACGATGGAAGCCTTCCAGAAGATCTACCGGCCTGAGATTTACAACGCCAACTCTGCAGCAGGAAAATCCTACCAGCCCAGCCTGAAACACCAGGACTATTCGCTCACCCGAATTGTCTATGATCGGGAAGAGCGCAGCCGACTGGCCATCGAACAGGGCAAGTTTGTCGAAGAGCACTTCATCAAGCCACACCAGACCCTCCTCGCGCAGTGGTCCGCCGCCCATCACGCGCTTTGATTCGCAAAAAACAAGGTTACTCATCATGAAGAAATTGCTCCCTACCTCCACCGCCGGCAGCCTGCCCAAACCCTCCTGGCTGGCACAGCCGGAAACGCTCTGGTCCCCCTGGAAGCTGCAAGGCGAAGAGCTGGTTGAAGGCAAACAGGATGCCCTGCTGCTGTCCCTGCAAGAACAACAGCTGGCTGGCATCGACATCGTCAGCGATGGCGAGCAAACCCGCCAGCACTTTGTCACGACGTTCATTGAGCACCTCAGCGGCGTCGATTTCGAAAAGCGTGAGACCGTCAGAATCCGTGATCGCTATGATGCCAGCGTGCCGACGGTCGTCGGTGCTGTTTCTCGCCAGAAACCCGTGTTCGTCGAAGACGCCAAGTTTCTGCGCCAGCAAACCAGCCAACCCATCAAATGGGCGCTGCCTGGCCCCATGACGATGATCGATACGCTCTATGACAACCACTACAAAAGCCGCGAGAAACTGGCCTGGGAATTTGCCAAGATCCTCAATCAGGAAGCCAGGGAACTCGAAGCGGCCGGCGTCGATATCATCCAGTTCGATGAACCTGCATTCAATGTGTTCTTTGACGAAGTGAACGATTGGGGCGTGGCCACCCTGGAAAAGGCCATTGAAGGGCTCAAATGCGAAACCGCCGTCCATATCTGCTACGGATACGGTATCAAGGCCAATACAGACTGGAAGAAAACGCTTGGGTCCGAGTGGCTGCAATATGAGCAATCCTTCCCGAAGCTGCAGCAATCCAATATCGACATCATCTCGCTGGAATGCCAGAACTCCCATGTGCCCATGGACCTGATCGAACTCATCCGAGGCAAAAAAGTGATGGTCGGTGCCATTGACGTGGCCACCCACGCCATCGAAACAGCCGAAGAAGTCGCCAACACGCTGCGCAAGGCACTGCAATTCGTGGATGCCGACAAACTCTATCCCGCGACCAACTGCGGCATGGCCCCCCTGCCACGTCAGGTCGCCCGAGGCAAACTGCAGGCCCTGAGCGCAGGCGCGGAAATCGTCCGCAAGGAACTTACGGCCTAATGATCAACCGGAGGCGCAGCGTCTTTCTGATCCCGCTGCGCCGCCTCTGACAGCATCTGTGCCCGGGTTTGCGGCGTTTCCAGGCTGATCCGGCCCAATACCCCCATACGAAAATCATTGAGCAGGACCAGCGATGCTTTTTCCGCATCCAGGCCGCCGCCCTTGAGCAGGCAACCGCGTCGGCGGCCAATCGCCTCTATCACGCTCCAGGCATCCGGAAGAGCCGAATCCAGCCGATACCGATCCGCCAGCAATTGCGGATACCGTGCCAGCAAAATACCTGCCAGGAATTCGGCAACTTCCTCATCGATCACCGCATTGCGTCCGATGGCATGGCAGGCGGCCAGCATGAAACCATCCGAGTCGTACTGGATCTTGGGCCACATCATGCCCGGCGTGTCGGTCAGCGTCATATGGGTGCCGAAAGACAGTGTCTGCTGGGACTTGGTGACGGCGGGCTCATCGCCCACCTTGGCCACCTTGCGCTTGAGCAGGGCGTTCATCAACGTGGACTTGCCGACGTTGGGCACCCCCATGATCATCAGCCGCAGGCGCTTGACGCCATCATTGCGATGCGGTGCCAGCTTCTGGCACAGGTTGACCACGCGTGCAGTATCGTTGGCGCTCTTGCATGAAAGCGCTACGGCGCTCACTCCCGGCTGGGCATTGAAATAGTCGATCCACGCCTTGGTCGCCACGGGATCGGCCAGATCCGTCTTGTTCAGTATCTTCAGGCATGGGCGCTGACGAAAGCGCCGCAATTCATCGACCAGCGGATTGCAACTTGCCTCTGGGATGCGGGCATCAACAACCTCAATCACAACGTCGGTCGACGCCATCGTCTCGGACGCCTTTTTGCGCGCCGACGTCATATGACCGGGAAACCACTGGATCGCCATGGAAAACTGCCACTAAGAGAGAAAGCAAGCATTATCCCCGATCCCGCCGACAGGCGCGAACGACTACAATTCCCTGATGAATCCAGATACCCGCCCCACTTCCGACAGCATCATCGCCGCCATGCGTCACTGGCTGGAAAAAGCCGTCATCGGCCTGAACCTCTGTCCTTTCTCCAAATCCGTCTATCTTGCCAACCGCGTACGCTTTGTCGTCAGCGATGCCCGCCACCTTGACGCATTCCTGGAGCAACTGGACAGCGAACTGGAACTGCTGGCAGCCGCCGATCCACAGGAAATCGACACGACGCTGCTGATCCACCCGTCTCTGTTTGGCGACTTCGAAACCTTCAATGACCTGGTCGGTCTGGCCGAGGACATCGTCGAAGAACACGACCTGGACGGCGTCCTGCAGGTTGCCAGCTTTCACCCACAATTCCAGTTTGCCGACACCTCGCCGGATGACCTGGGCAACTACACCAATCGCGCCCCCTACCCCACGCTGCACCTGCTGCGCGAAGCCAGCATCGAGGGCGCACTGGCACACTACCCGCATGACCCGGACAGCATTTTCGAACGCAACATCGAGACCATGGAGAAGCTGGGCCAGCAAGGCTGGGATGCACTCTGTATCCGGCCCGCCGACAAGGATGCCGCATGAACCGCAAAGCCAGACTCCCCGCGACACCAGCCCAGGACAACACCCCGGCCTTGCCCTCCGACGTGCGCCCCGGCCAGTCCATCGAACTGCTGAAGGAACTGCACATTCTGACGCGCGACGGCAAGCTCAACCAGGACTCCCGCCGCAAGCTCAAGCAGGTCTATCACCTGTACCAGTTCATCGAACCCCTGCTGGAAGAAGCCTTTGCCACGCACGATGACGTCACCCTTGTGGATCACGGTGCCGGCAAATCCTACCTGGGCTTCATCCTCTACGACCTGTTCTTCAAGGCACGCGAAAGTGGTCATGTATACGGCATCGAAAGTCGTGCCGAACTGGTGACGCGCTCACGAGAACTGGCGGCGAAACTCGGCTTTCCTCGCATGCAGTTTCTCGATCTGACGGTCGAGCAATCCATCGACTCTGCCGAATTGCCCGCCACCGTGGACATCGTCACCGCGCTGCATGCCTGCAATACGGCCACCGATGACGCCATCCGCTTTGCCCTGGCCAAGCAGGCCCGCGCCATCGTACTGGTGCCCTGCTGCCAGGCAGAAGTCGCCGCCACACTGCGCCAATTCAAGAACCAGAGTTTGGGCCGCACGCCCCTGTCCGAACTATGGCGCCACCCCATCCATACACGCGAATTCGGCAGCCAGATCACCAATGTGCTGCGCTGCCTGCTGCTGGAAGCCCACGGCTACAGCCTGAGCGTGACCGAGCTGGTGGGCTGGGAGCATTCGATGAAGAACGAACTCATCATTGCCCGGCGCACGGGACAGGTGCGGGGGAATGCGCGTGAGCGTGCGGAGGCGATTCTTGAGGAGCTGGGGCTGACGCCGTTGCGGGAGCGGTTTTTGTATTGAGGGGGGGACGTGGTAATCCCCCCGACGTCTCCCCGTATTCAGTAGCGCGAGGCTTTAGAGTCCGGGATGGTTAATGTATTCGTTCTTACTGCCAGAAGGCCAGCATAGGCAGCAGGCGTTAATCCGCCCAATGCCTTTTTTGGCCTTTC
>NZ_QETA01000010.1 GCF_003123725.1 Corticimicrobacter populi
CCCTGGTTCAGCGCAAACATCGACAGCCCTTCCAGCGCCTTGTCGAAGAAGGCATCGTCCTGCGCCATCACATCCTCGAAGAAGATGTTGGGGCTCTTGCCGCCCAGTTCCACCGTGGCCGGGATCAGGTTGTCGGCAGCCGCATGCAGCACCCGCTGGCCTACTGGCGTGGAACCCGTGAAGGCCACCTTGGCAATGCGCTTGCTGGTGATCAGTGCCTCGCCCGCTTCCTTGCCAAAGCCGTTGACGATGTTGAGCACGCCCGGCGGCAGCAGATCACCGATGATCTCGACCAGCACCAGGATGGAGGCCGGGGTCTGCTCGGCCGGCTTGAGCACGATCGGGCAGCCGGCGGCCAGCGCGGGGGCCAGCTTCCAGGCCGCCATCAGGAGCGGGAAGTTCCAGGGAATGATCTGGCCGACCACGCCGATGGGCTCATGAAAGTGATAGGCCACGGTGTCATGATCGATCTCGGAGATGGCCCCTTCCTGGGCACGCACGCAGCCCGCAAAGTAACGGAAATGATCGATAGCCAGTGGTACGTCGGCGGCGCTGGTCTCGCGCAGCGGCTTGCCGTTGTCGATGGTCTCGGCCACGGCCAGCTTGGCCTGGTGCTGTTCCATGCGGTCGGCAATGCGTAGCAGGATGTTGGAGCGCTCGGCCGGCGAGGTCTGGCCCCAGGCAACCCGGGCAGCATGCGCGGCATCGAGCGCCAGCTCGATATCGGCGGCATCCGAGCGCGGCACCTGGCAGAACGCCTGGCCGGTGATCGGCGACAGATTCTCGAAGTAGTTGCCCGATACCGGGGCTACCCACTTGCCGCCAATGTAGTTCTCGTACTTGCTCTTGAAGGGAAAATCGAGGTCAATCCCGAACTGCTTGAGGTCGGACAGATTCATGACATGTCTCCTGCACATTATTATGAATAAGAACTAATATTGTTCAAAGTGCTGCCATTTCAGGCAGTCAATGAGAATGCAAGCAATTAGCGTGCCAGCTACCCTCCGGGGACTTACCCCTAGTCCCGGACGTGCGCCGCCGCCTTTGATGCATAATCGGCTGAACCGGCCACACGGCCCGTTCCTATCCGGAAACTGTCGCAATCTGCGACACATGACTGTCGCATCGAGCGGCACAGTGTCGCGACCTGCAACTACCAAGGAACCAGACATGAACGGCATCGATTTCTACGAACCGCGCGTGGATCTGTCCGACGCGCCTGGAACTTCGCCCATCCTCCGCTCCTGGGCACGCTGCCACCAGCAGCGCGACCTGCCGGATGAGCCGGTCATGCTGGCCCGCGCCGACCTGGCCGACCGCTGTGCCCAACATGCCAGCCTGCTGTATGCCGCTCAACCCGAAATAGAAACACTGGCCGGACTGGTCGGCAGTGCCGACGGCATCGTGGTACTGACCGATGCCGCCGGCATCATCCTCCAGACCCGGGGCAACGCCAGCTTCCTGCATCGCGCCGATCAGGTCGCACTGCGACCCGGCGTCAGCTGGGCCGAATCGCATCGGGGCACCAACGGTGTCGGCACGGTACTGGTCGAGGGACAAGCGCTGAGCGTGCATGGCAGCGAACACTTCCTGCCGCGCAACCGCATCCTGAGTTGTCATGGCGCGCCCATCCGGTCACCGCGTGGCGACATCCTGGGCGTGCTCGATATTTCCTGCGAGGCTGGCCGGCTGCACGCCTATGCACTGAAACTCGCCTCGATGTTCGCACGGCAAGTCACCAATCGCATCATGGAACAGGCAGGGGAACAACCCGAACTGCTGGTATTCCACCGCCAGCATGCCATGCTCGACTCCATCGAACGCGCCCAGTTGATGGTCCACGATGGATATATTGTCGGTGCCAACGACGCCGCCATTGCGCAACTGGACACCAGTTGGGCACAACTTATCGATCAACCCATACAGGCCTGGCTGGGCGACGGTTGGCAGCAGGCCACTCCCGATACCTGCACGCTGCGCACGCCACGTGGCCTGCCTCTGTTCATCCAGCTCAGACGGCCCGCTTCCAGCACGGCCTCACCACGCCAGCCGGATCATGACACCCAGCGCCGCAGTAAACAGTCCAATCAACACATAGCCCATCCGTCCAGACAGGGCCACGGCAAAGATGCAGCTATTGCCACCCAGCACGGGCTGCCCGGTATCCACGCCTTGCCCGATCTGCCGGACATGCTGCGCCCAGGCTTCGGCACCGCCCTGCGCGCCCTGCAGGGCGGGCTAGCGGTGCTGCTTGAAGGCGAAACAGGCACCGGCAAGGAAGTCTACGCACGCCGGCTCCACGCCAGCAGTACGCGCTGCAACCAGCCATTCGTCGCCATCAATTGTGGAGCATTGCCCGACACACTCATCGAAGCCGAACTGTTCGGCTATGCTGCTGGCGCGTTCACCGGGGCCTTGCGCCAGGGCGCACGTGGTCGGCTGCGTGAAGCCAACGGCGGCATCCTGTTCCTGGACGAGATCGGCGACATGCCCCTGCCATTGCAGACCCGCCTGCTGCGGGTTCTGCAGGAGCGCGAAGTCCTGCCGCTCGGTGCCGACAAGCCCGTGCCCGTCGATTTTCTGCTGATCAGCGCCACCAACCAGGATCTGGCACAGCGCGTACAGGATGGTCATTTCCGCGCTGACCTGTATTACCGCCTTCAGGATCACCGTATCGGCCTGCCGGCCCTGCGCGAGCGCAGCGACTTGCGTGCTTTCCTGTGTGCAGAATTCAACCGTCACGGCGCACTCGAGCAGGGCATGACGCTGCACGACAGTACCCTGGATGCCTTGTGTGCGCATCGCTGGCCCGGCAACTATCGCGAATTGCAGGCGCTGCTCCGGGGGCTGGTGCTGCGGCATCCGCCCGGCAGCCTCGTCATGGCCGAGGGGTTGCCAGATGGCTTCAGGCCCATCATCACACACCATGCAACCGCCGCCCGGCAGGATGGCAAAGCCATTCATCATATCGACACAGCCCGGCACGCATCGCCAGTATGCAATACACCAAACAGCCTGCATTCAACGCTGCATGCCCTCAGTGCGCAGCGCATCAGGCAAGCGCTGCATGAACACAGCGGCAACATTTCACGCGCGGCGCGCAGCCTGGGCATCCACCGCAGCACGCTGCATCGCTACCTGGCGCGCGATGCCGGCCAGGCCACATCAGAAGGTGTAGCGGGCCGTTAGCATGAAATTGCGCGGATCTCCGTAGAGATCCTGTGGCCCCCACATCACGTCATAGCCCACACTCTTGTAATACTTCCGGTCGAACAGGTTGTTAATGTTGAGCTGCAGGTCGAGCTGCCGGCTGGCGCGATAGCCCAGTACCAGGTCCGCGATGGCATAGGCTCCCTGGGCATTGCGAAATGCCGTGCCGTTATAAGTGCCATCGCGATAGATCCGACTCTGCCAGTACAGGCTGCCGCCCACCCGCCAGCGCTGCCACTCCCCCTGCAGGTGATACAGCGTCGACAGCTTGAACAGGTGTTCGGGCGTGGCGCTGTTGAAAGGCTGGCCGACCTTGCCTGGATCCGCATCGCGCCGATATTCTGCGCGCGTATAGGTGTAGCCGGCACTCACCTGCCAGTTGGGTGCCAGCGCACCCTGCACCTCGACATCCACGCCGCGGCTGCGCACCAGGCCGGAAGCCTCGGCGCAGTACGGGTAAGGGTAGGTCGGGCACAGGGTCTGGTCATCGAGATCCCTGGCCCTGTTCTTCTGGTCGACCTGGAACAGGGCCAGGCTGGTATTGAGCGCACCATCGAAGTACTCGCCCTTGATGCCGATCTCGTAGTTTTCACCCACGATGGGTTCGATGATCGCGCCATCGGCACCCTTGGCGTTCTGCGGCTGGAAAATATCCGTGAAGCTGACATACAGAGAATGCCGTGCATCCAGATCGTAGATCAGCCCGCCATAGCGGGTCAGGTTGCGCGTAACCGAATAGCCGTCCGTCCCCGAGCGATTGTCGTAGTCATACCAGTCCAGGCGTGCTCCCAGGATAAGGGAAAGCGGGTCAGCCAGGCTCAGCCTCGCGGCAGCATACACACCATCCTCGGAAGTGACCGTCTGGCGAGTGCCGGCATACGAAAAACTGGGCTTGGGCAGGCTGCCTGGATCCCAGCCGGACAGATCCTCGATGCCGTCACCCACATACCCGCCTCCGTAGTCATGCTCGATATAGTCGCGCTTGCGCCGGTTCACGCCCACCGTCAGTTCATGATCACGCTGCATCAGTCGGAAAGGCCCACTGGCCTGCAATTCGTAGCTGGTCTGGACCAGCTCGTACTTGCCCCGATAGGCATAATGCCGCATACGCGTTTCCGTCCCGACCCGCCGCAGGTAGGAACCCAGGAAATCAATATCGGTACTGGAGCGCATGGCCTTGAACCCTGCCGTCCAGCCATTGTCGAAGCTGTGGCTCAGCTCGCCGAACAGCATACGCCCCCGGACATCGAGGTTTTCCCAGTCGTTACCCGGCAAGGCCGAGCGCCGCACATTCATGTGCCCGCCATCCACCGTCAGGGGCAGGCCGCCCCAGAAATTGTTGGTCTGGTCCTTCTGGTAGCTGAAGCCCGCAGTCAACAGGGTGTGCTCGCTCAGGTCCGCCTCGACAACAGCATAGAACAGCCCATGATCCTGCTTTTCACGATCGCGGAATCCATGCGCATCCTGCCAGGACGCCACGGCCCGGCCCCGCAGGCTGCCACTGCCGTTGAGCGGCCCCGATACGTCGGCTTCGCCCGTGTAGTCGTCCCAACTGCCGGCCCGGCCGGTCAGGCTGGCTCGCGCATCTGCCGTGGGCCGCTTGCGCACCAGATTGATCGCCGCAGAAGGATTCCCGGAGCCCTGTACCAGGCCGGTCGCCCCGCGCACGATTTCCACCCGGTCATACATGGCCAGGTTGGTCTGGGTCCCAGCGGAGAAATAGTCATACCCAACCGTCAGGCCATCGAACATCAAGGTGTCGATATTGAACCCCCGAGCCAGGAACGTCGGCCGGCCCGGTCCTTCCACATTGCTCAGAAACAGGCCGGGCGCATCGCGGACCACATCGACGATGCTGGTCATGGCGCGATCCTCGATCTGCTGGTGCGTCACCACGGTCGTGCTCTGCGGCGTCTCGCGCATAGACAGCGCCAGTCCCGTGGCCGTGCTCATCGAGCCGGTCGTATAGGCTCCCGTACCTTCGGTCTTGCCATCCGACTGGCCTCGTATCGTCACGGCATCCAGCGCCTGCACACCCGGTGCCGGTGCCGGACGCACCAGCAGCGTACCATCCCCCGCTTCCGCCAGCTCCAGCCCTGTGCCCTCCAGTGCCCGGCGCAAGGCATCACGCACATCCAGTTCGCCGCTGACGGCCTGCGCCGTGCGGCCCGCCGTCAGCGCGGGATCGAACGATGCCACGGCACCGCCGCGCCGCGAAATAGTCGTCAATGCGGCGTCCAGCGGACCGGCAGGAACGTCGTAGCGCTGGACGACGGAGGCAGCTCCTGCCGTGTCGGCATGAAAAACGGATGGCGCGCCCAGTGCCAACAATACGGATAGGGTCAATGGCCTGAGGCCGCCCCTGGATACTCCCCTCATCTGCATTCTCCTGTAAGTCGATGGTTCTCAGGAGGTATGTGCGCCGAGAGGGAAAAAGTCACAATCGGATCAGGACAATTCTTCTTTGTGATGCACCAGCGTGACCCAGGGCGTATAGCGGCGCACTTCGATGGGCGTGGTATGAGCCAGTGCCCGCAGGGCACGCATCGGGTCATCGAGCGGAAAGACGCCTGACACGCGTATCTCCGCCACAGCCGGGGACACACGCAGGACGCCCGGATAATAGGCACGAAGGGCATCAATGACCTCCGGTAACGCCCGGTCATTGACCTCCAGCAGGCCATCCTGCCAGGCGCTGTCACCCTGCATGTCGGTACGGATGGCATCGATACCATCGGCACGAAAGCGCACGCCCTGCCCAGCCTGCAGATCGACCTGCCCGCCGAACTGTGCCCGCACACGAACACGGTCGCGCTGCACCAGCACTTGGCTGGCACCGGTTTCCTGCCGAACCATGAATTCGGTACCCAGCGCCTGCACCTGGCCCTGTGCAGTCGCTACCAGAAAAGGCCGGGCCGCATCGGTGCCGGTGCGAACCTGGATCGCGCCAGCCAGAAGATGCACCAGGCGTTGCCGGCCATCGAAGGCCAGGTCTATCCTGCTACGTGCATCCAGCAGAATATCGCTGCCATCCGGCAATGTATGCCGCTGACGCTGGGCAGTGCCAGTGCCAAGATCTGCCAGCAGGTTGGGTAACGGCACCTGCCGGTGCGCCAGCCAGACAAGCCCTGAACCGGCCGCACCCAAAGCCAGGGCGCGCCGCATGAAGCGCCGACGCATCCGTTCGGGATGCAACAGGCTGTTGCGCAGCCCCCCATCCGGTCCGGCCAAGGCTGAGCGCAATGGCCCCATGGTGCGGTCCAGACCGCTGTCCAGCCGGGACCAAGCATCGAAATGCGCAGGACTTGCCTGCAGCCAGTGTTCGAACTCGAGGCGTACGCTCATGGCGTGTTCGGTATCCATACTGTCATCCAGCCGAAGCCGCCATTCGATGGCGGCGTCCAGCTCAACGCCCAGGACAGCATCCTGCCATCCTGGCAGGGCAGCCGGTAGAACTGGCGGCTTCATGGACGCACCTGCGCCGCCACGCAACGTCGCATGCCCTGGGCGATGTAGTACCGCACCGTACTGACTGACACCTGCAGTTCGGCAGCGATTTCCGCATGGCGCATGCCATCGACCTGACTGTAGACAAATGCCACCCTGGCCTTGTGCGGCAAATCCTGCAGAATTGCATCCACACACTGCAGCGCCTGCATGATCTCCATCTGCTCCTGCGCCGAGGGGGCATAGCCGGCCGCCTGACAACGCAGGCTCTCCAGCCAGGCCGCCTCAAGCTCACGCCGCCGCCAGAGTTTCCACATGACCCGCTTGGCCACCGTCGTCAGCAGGGCCCGCGGTTCGTTCACATGTTCCAGCAAGGGGCTGCCCACCAGTTGCGAAAACGCTTCACCGGCAATGTCCTCAGCATCTTCACGGTTGCGCAGTCTGTCATACAGGCGTCCCAACAACCAGGGGTGATCCTGTGCATAAAGGCGCGCCAGCAAACGGTCGCGCACGGCGCGTTCGGTATCAGGCAGACTCTGTGAGGCAGTCATGGCGAGGCACAACGACGAAATAGAAACGATTATCTGTTCATTATAGCGATCTCTATCATCCCCCTATGCACGACAGGCCTATTGCGGCGAGAATGGAGAAATAGAAAAAAAGCGCAGCGGGCCACGCCCCCTGCGGCACCAGGTGTATCGACATTCAGGACGCCATGGCATGAGCTTTTCAGGAGACAACCTGCACATCGAACCGGCCGCCACACCGGCGCAGCTCCCTGCCCAGGTGGCTGCGGCCATCCTGGCGGGCTTTGACCGCCACTACGCACTCTTTCGCTATAGCGCGCAGCGGGCCAAGTCGCTGTTCGAGTCCGGCAACTGGCATGCCATCCAGCACCTGGCCCGCGAGCGGATCGAATACTACGATGCCCGGGTCCGCGAATGCGTACATCGCCTCAAGGCCAGCGCCGCGCCCGGCGACCGGGAATTCTGGCAGGCCGTGCGCCACGCCTATGTAGCCCTGCTCGGAGACAGCGGACACCGCCAGCCGGAATGCGCTGAAACCTTCTTCAACTCGGTTTCCTGCCGCATCCTGCACCGCGACTACTTCCAGAACGATGTCATGTTCGTGCGGCCCGCCATCGCCACCGACTACCTGGACAGCACGCTGCCATCCTATCGCGTCTACTATCCCCTGACCGAAGGTCTGCGCCGGAGCCTGCATCGCATGTTGAGCGATTTCGGCCTGGCTGCCCCCTTCGAGGATCTGCCGCGCGACATCGACCGGCTGGCCCGGATCGCCATCCAGCGGCTACGCAACACGCTCACCCGCAACATGGGGCCGCGGCTGGGCAGTGACTGCCAGTTGCATGTGCTGGGCTCGCTTTTCTATCGCAACAAGGGTGCCTATCTGATCGGCCGGCTGGTCAACCAGGGCATGACCTACCCCTTCTGCATTCCGCTGCTGCGCAATCCGGCCGGGCAGATCCATCTCGATGCCCTGCTGTTCTCCGCCCACGAGCTGGGCACACTGTTCAGCTTCACGCGGGCCTACTTCCAGGTCGACATGGAGACACCCGCCGCCTATGTCGATTTTCTCTCCAGCCTGCTGCCCAACAAGGCCAAGGCCGAGCTTTACACCATGATCGGCCTGCAGAAACAGGGCAAGACCCTGTTCTACCGTGACTTCCTGCAGCACCTCGCACACTCGAAAGACCAATTCGAAGTCGCGCCCGGCATCAAGGGCATGGTCATGACGGTGTTCACCCTGCCCTCGTATCCCTATGTCTTCAAGCTGATCAAGGATCGGATCGACAAAGACGGCATGGATCATGCCACGGTCCGCAGCAAGTACCACCTGGTCAAGCTGCACGACCGCGTCGGACGCATGGCCGATACCTGGGAATACTCGCAGGTCGCGCTGCCCCGCGACCGCTTTTCGCCCGCCTTGCTCGACGAGCTCTACGCCCGAGTTCCCAGTCTGATCGAAGAAGACGGCGAGCGCATCGTGCTGCGCCATGTCTATATCGAGCGCCGCATGACCCCTCTCAACATCTATCTGCGGCAGGCCGGGGAAGAGCGCCTGGAGCATGGCGTGCGTGAATACGGCAATGCCATCCGCGAACTGGCAGCCGCCAATATCTTCCCGGGCGACATGCTCTACAAGAATTTCGGCGTCACCCGACTGGGGCGGGTCGTGTTCTACGACTACGACGAGATCCAGCGCATGACGGAGATGAACTTCCGCCACATCCCGCCGCCGCCAAACGAAGAAGCCGAGATGGCCAGCGAACCCTGGTATGCCATCGGTGCCAACGATGTGTTCCCGGAAGAGTTCGGCCGTTTCCTGCTGGGCGATTCGCGCGTGCGCGCCGCCTTCATGCGTCACCATGCCGATCTGCTCGATGCCGACTGGTGGCAGGCCTGCCGCACCCGCGTCTCCCAGGGCCGCATCGAGGACATTTTCCCGTACGACCAGAAACGGCGTTTCTGCCGGATCTTCAAAGACAAATATTTTGTTTAATTTTGTAATACACTGGGTATAGAAGCCCTTATCTCTCACCCCCTTCAGGAGTAGATTCAATGTCCGATCCTATCGTCATCGTTTCAGTCGCCCGCACCCCCATGGGTGGCATGATGGGTACGCTGTCGGGCCTGCCCGCCTACCAGCTCGGCGCGACCGCCATCAAGGCCGCCGTCGAGCGTGCCGGCATCCAGGGCGACAAGGTCACCGAAGTCATCATGGGCAACGTACTGCAGGCCGGCCAGGGCCAGGCCCCGGCACGCCAGGCAACGCTCGGTGCCGGTCTGCCGCAGAGCGTCAGCAGCAGCACCATCCACAAGGTCTGCGGATCGGGCATGAAGGCTGCCATGCTGGGCCATGACCTGCTGCTGGCCGGCAGCACCGACGTCGTCGTCGCCGGCGGCCAGGAAAGCATGAGCAACGCGCCCTACCTGCTGTTGCGAGGCCGCCAGGGCTATCGCTACGGCCACAGCACGGTCTATGACCACATGGCCCTCGATGGTCTGGAAGATGCCTACGATCGCGGCAAGGCCATGGGCGTATTCGCCGAAGAATGCGTAAAGAAATACAGCTTCACCCGCGAGGAACAGGACAATTTTGCTCTCGAATCGCTGCGTCGCGCCCGCGCCGCCGTAGAAGACGGTAGCTTCAAGTGGGAAATCACGCCGGTCAGCGTGCCCGGCCGCAAGGGCGACGTACTGGTCGATACCGACGAAGCCCCCGGCAAGGCCATGCCCGAAAAGATCCCCAGCCTGCGCGCAGCCTTCGCCAAGGACGGCACCATCACCGCCGCGACTTCGTCATCGATTTCCGATGGTGCTGCCGCCCTGGTACTGATGCGCGCCTCGACCGCCGAAAAACTCGGCGTGCAACCGCTGGCCCGCATCGTTGGCCACAGCCAGCATTCGCAAGCCCCGGAATGGTTCACTACAGCTCCGGTCGGAGCTATCCAGAAACTGTTCGAAAAAACCGGCTGGAAGGCTGCCGACGTCGATCTGTATGAAATCAACGAGGCCTTTGCCGTCGTCGCCATGGCTGCCATGAAGGAACTCGACCTGCCACATGACAAGGTCAACGTCCACGGTGGTGCCACGGCCCTGGGCCACCCCATCGGTGCATCCGGTGCCCGCATCCTGGTTACGCTGATCGGTGCCCTGCGCCAGCGCGGCGGCAAGCGCGGTGTTGCCTCGCTGTGCATCGGCGGTGGCGAAGGCGTCGCCATGGCCGTCGAATTGATCTGATCGACACCCTGCCGACCCGGCACGCTACATCTGGCCACGCTCGGCCAGTGAAATGACCTGGTCGGCGGCCACGATCATATGATCGAGCAGGCGTACGTCGACCAGTGCCAGTGCCTGCTTAAGATGCCGGGTCAGGGTCAGGTCGGCCTGACTCGGCTCTGCCGAACCAGACGGATGGTTGTGTGCCAGGATCAGGGCCGCAGCATGATGCGACAATGCCTGGCGTACGACCTCACGCGGATAGACCGCTGCCTGGGTGAGCGTGCCACTGGCCAGCTCGACGCTCGCAATCAGTCGGTGCTGGTTATCCAGGAACAGCGCCATGCAGTGTTCGATGCGACGATGTCCCAGCGTCAGCGCGCAGTACTCCTTGACCCGCTGCGGCGCATCGAGCACATCACCGCCCCCCAGTTCCTCACCCAGGGTACGGCGCGACAGTTCCATGATGGCCGCCAATTGGCAGGACTTGGCAGCCCCCAGTCCAGGGACCCGCTGCAATACCGCCAGATCCGCGCCAAACAGGCCACGTAGGCCGCCGAACCGCAGCAGCAACTGCTGCCCCAGCGCCACGACCGGACATCCTGCCACGCCAGTGCGCAGGATGACCGCCAGCAATTCAGCATCGCTCAGAACGCCAGCACCGTGGCGCAACAGCCGCTCGCGTGGCATGCTGGTATCGGGATTCCGCACGGCAAGCGGGGAGAAATCGGGACTTGACATGGTTTGGCCTTAAAATCGGGGCTTTGCACATGCCTTCAGGATGACAGAACTTTGAGCGACGCAACCGACAAGGTGGACATTTCTGTCCAGCCCGATTCATACCTGACCCTGCACTATCGCATCTCGCTGGACTCCGGTCCCGGCGCAGGCTCGGTATTCACCGACACCTTCACCGGCCGGCCCGCCACCCTGCAGATGGGCAATGGCCAGTGGGCTCCCGGCATGGAAGCCGCATTGATCGGCCAGCCCGAAGATGCCGAGTTCAGTTTCACGCTGGCCCCCGCCGACGCTTACGGTGATCGCAATCCGGATCTGCTTCAGCAAATCACCCGCGAAATGCTCGAACGCCACGCCGATCCCGACAACGAACTCACGCCGGGCGACATGGTTGAATTCACGGCCCCCACCGGCATGCGCTATTCCGGTGTGCTCAAGGAGTTGCATGACGACGGTGCCCTGTTCGACTTCAATCATCCACTGGCCGGCATCGCCCTGAAGGTCGATGTCAAGATTCTGGGAATCCTCTGATGGCGGAGATCGTGCTGGCCCAACCCCGCGGCTTCTGCGCAGGCGTGGACCGCGCCATCGATATCGTCGAGCGTGCGCTTGAGCTGCATGGCGCGCCCATCTACGTACGCCACGAGATCGTCCACAACCGCTACGTTGTCGAAAATCTGCGCAGCAAGGGTGCCGTCTTCATCAAGGAACTTGACGAAGCCCCCACTGGTGCCATCGTCATTTTCTCGGCTCACGGTGTTTCGCGTGCCGTCCGCCAGGACGCCGAGGCGCGCGGCCTGCAGGTCTTCGATGCCACCTGTCCGCTGGTCACCAAGGTCCACATCGAAGTGGCCCGCATGCGCGAGGCCGGGCGCGAAATCATCATGATCGGCCACAAGGGCCACCCCGAAGTCGAAGGCACGCTGGGCCAGGCCGACGCTGGCATCTATCTGGTCGAGACCGAAGCCGATGTCGCGGCACTGGAAGTCTCTGATCCGAACAATCTCGCCTATGTCACCCAGACCACGCTGTCGGTCGATGACGCCCTGGCCGTAGCCAATGCACTCAAGGCCCGCTTCCCGGACATCGCCGAACCCAAGAAAAGCGACATCTGCTATGCCACGCAGAATCGCCAGGATGCCGTCAAGGTCATGGCTCCCGAGTGCGATCTGGTACTGGTCGTGGGTAGCCCCAACAGCTCCAACTCCAACCGGCTGCGCGAAGTCGCCGAACGCAAGGGGATCGAAGCCTACCTGATCGATGGAGCCGACTCGATTGATCCAGCCTGGCTGGAGGGCCGTAGCAGGATTGGTATTTCGGCAGGTGCCTCTGCGCCTGATGTCCTGGTCGATCAGGTCATCCGTCGACTCAAGGAACTGGGTGCCAGTTCGGTGCGCAAGATGGCGGGCCTGGAAGAGAACGTCGCATTTCCCCTGCCCAAGTCGTTGTCACGCAAGACAGCAGGACAATAGCCTGCTCAAGCAGGTATGGCCTGTGTGCCGTACCTGCAGCGATACCCCGACCCATACGCCTTCACAGTTCGACCTATTCTGTCACGAACAGATAGCCACCACCGTAGACCGTCCGGATCGGCAGTTCAAGCCCATAAGAGCTGGCCTTGCGACGCAGTCGGCTGATCATCACATCCACACTGCGCGAACGCTGCTGTGCCTCGCTACCAGGGTACAGCAACTCGTTCAGCCTCAGGCGGTCAACGGGATGGCCAGGCTCGGCCAGCAGTTCCTGCAACACCATGCGCTCCCGCGCAGACAGCGATACCGTAGTCCCAGAGGGCGATACCAGCGTCCAGCCGCGATCACGCAGGTGCCAGGAGCCAACCGGCGCAACCTGAGCCAACTCGACAGCCTCGCTGCGATCGGCAACGGGCACGGCGCGGCGGCGATCTCGACGGACCAGGGCCAGGATCACCGCGACCAGCTCACGCTGGTCGCCATGCTGCATCAGGCAGGCATCGGCACCGCTCTGCAATGCACGCAGGCGTACTTCCAGGCTCGCATCCTCGGCAAGCACCACCACGCCCGCCCTGGCAATTTCAGACAGGCGCGGTAATAACGAAAAACCATCCAGAAGTGGCTGTCCGATATCGAGCAGGATAATGTCGCAGTTCTTTTCTGCCTGACGAAACAATTCAGGCACGTTTTGACATGAATGAACAGAAAAGCCACTCTGCGCCAACATATGGCACAGCGAGGCACTCAGTTCAGTCCGGGTTTCCAGCAAAATAATATGAGTATCTATCATCGGTCGATTCCGGAAGGAAACACTATACGCATTCAAACCACCTGATAGAATGACGGCTAGGACAAAGACGGCCAAGTCAAGGTCTGTTAACTTTATCTTTCTTTTGTTTGGTCACGAAAAAAATGTCACTGTTTGGCGTTTTGGATGACTCCACGTATTTTCAATGCCGGAGCAAGACCCATTCTTTATCCGACAATCGTCATCGCCACCTGAAAATCACACTATGAGTGTGATTATTTGATTCAGCCATATACATTAGGTAATCGAACAGATGCATTCTATTAAAATAGCATCGCTGGAAGATGATCCGCATCAAATAAATTTGTTTCGGGATATCCTGACACAGGCGGGCTACGCCTTCTCTGGCTATTCTGATGGCAGAACATTCATGGCGGCACTCGGCAAGGAACAGTTCGATCTCGTCCTGCTCGACTGGCACCTGCCCGAAATCACGGGCGAAGATACGCTGCGCTGGATCCGTGCCACCCTGGGCTATCATCTGCCTGTCATCTTCGTCACCAGCCGTTCCTCGGAAGAGGATCTGGTCCAGGGCCTGCGCTCGGGTGCCGACGATTACCTGATCAAGCCGGTACGCCGCCATGAGCTGCTGGCCCGCATAGATGCGCTGCTGCGCCGTGCCGGGGTGCAAACCACCCGCACAGAGGATGCCCCCTTCGAGATTGCCGGCTACCGGATCGACCCCATCGAGCGCACCGTCCAGTTGCAGGGCCAGACCATTGTCCTGCCCGCCAAGGAGTTCGATCTGGCACTGCTGTTTTTCCAGAACGTCGGGCGACTGATGTCGCGTGACCACATCACCATGGCCGTCTGGAATCGCGAAGTGCCCGCCACCTCGCGCACCCTAGCCACTCACCTCTCCAACATCCGGCAAAAGCTGCAGTTGCGTCCCGAGAATGGCGTCAGGCTGATCTCCTCCTACGCGCTCGGCTACCGGCTGGAATTGACGCATCATGACAACCAAGACGAATCGACGGATTCCTGAACGGGGCCTGCTGGCCGTACTGTTCTGTATCAGCCTGGGCTGGTCCTTGCCTGCATGGACACAGCCCAGTGGCGCACAGGGTGAGTACTTCCTGCACCGGGTCATGGCAGGAGATACCCTGCTGCAACTGTCGGAGCGCTATACCCTGCGCCCCGACAACTGGCAGACACTGCAGCAACTCAATCGCATTGCCGATCCATATGCCGTCCCGATCGGAATCATGCTGCGTATCCCGCTCGGCATGATTCCGCGCCAGGAAGCACCCGCCCGCATTGTCCACGTCCAGGGTCAGGCAACTGCCGCCGGTCAGGTCGCGGCAGCCGACCAGCCCCTGTCGACCGGCAGCCGCATCCAGACTGGCGACAATAGCCATGTCACCCTCGAACTGGCCGACGGCACGCTGATCAGCCTGCCCTCGCGCACGGATCTGAACCTCGAAAACCTCCAGCAATTCCAGGGCACAAAACTGGGCGACACCGTGCTTCACGTCGACCAGGGCAGTATCGATGCCAGCGTTGCCCCTGATGGCCAGGGAGTCGGCCGTTTTGAAGTCCGCACGCCGGTTGCCGTGACCGGAGTGCGCGGCACGCGTTTCCGACTCCATGCCGACAGCAATGGGCAGCGCCAGGAAGTGCTGCATGGCCGCGTCCATGTCTCAGCGGAACAGGAAAGCAACGAACTGGCCGTTGCCGCTGGTCAAGGCCTGAGCATCGACAGCACAGGCAATGCCGGTGAAGTGCGCCTGCTGCTGCCTGCGCCAGAACCGATTGCCGCCACCAGCGCACAACCCGAGGGATTTAGTTTCCAGCCTGTCGCAGGGGCCGTACGCTACCAGGCCCGCCAAAGCAGCGACGCCGATGGCCACAGCGTGGTTGCCGAGTGGCAGGCCGATGCACCCTGGTTCTCCCTGCCGGCCGCTGCGCCTGGCGAGTGGTACATGCAGGTCAGTGCCGTCGATGCGGAAGGCCTGCAGGGCGCGACCACGACCGTCCCATTTACCATCACCGCCCGCTATGTGCGCTCGGAGGATGGCCAGCCGATTGCACTGGGCAGTGAGGGTTTCCTCCAGAGCCCGCTCTACTGAGCGCAGCCACTCGCGCCATCTCAGGCGCGAATGGCTGTGGCTGACCGCACTGCTGCTGGCAGCCAGTGCGGTGCTTTGCGCACTCAACGGCCTCGGACGCATCGACCAGACGCTCTATGACCGCTCGCTCGATATCTACCGCTTTATCGAGCCGGCTGACCAGATCGCTGCCACCTCGCCCATCGTCATCGTCGCCATCGACGACGCCAGCGTCGCCGTGCTGGGCCGCTGGCCCTGGCGCCGGGCACTGCATGCGGCCCTGATCGACCGACTTTCCGAAGCAAAGGCCGTCGGCATCGACATCATTTTCTCGGAGCCCGAGCAACAGTATCCAGACGACGATCGTCATCTGGGCGAAGCGCTTCAGCGCCACGGCCGCGTGGTACTACCCTATGTCAGTACCGGCGTCGCCCATGGCCCGCCGGCACTGCGTCCCGTGGCACAGCTTGAACAATCGGCCTCTGCCATGGGGTTCATCAACCTGCATGCCGACCCGGACGGTGTCGTACGTGCCCTGCCTGCGGCCATGCAGGGCCATTTTGCCCTGGCACTGGCCCGCATCATCAATCCTGCCCTGAAAGAATCCGACATTCAGGACATGCGTCTGATTCCCTTTCTCGGCTCCAACCACGCTTTCCAGATCGTCTCCTACCTGGACGTATTGCGCGGCGATATCCCGCCGGCATTCTTTCGAAACCGGCTGGTCCTGCTGGGCACCTATGCCACAGCCCTGGGAGATTTCTATCCCACGCCGCTTTCACATCAGGATGGCGCCATGCCGGGAGTGGAGATCCTGGCCAACATGGTCCAGGCCTACCTGGACGACCGCTGGATCCGGCCCTTGCCAACCTGGCTGCTGGTCATGACCGGCATGACCCTGACACTGCTGCTCTGCATTATGCTGCTGCGCCTGTCACCCCGCAGTGCCTTGCTGGCCGGTTTCGGGCTGGGTATCGCCGTATTCCTGGCCGTACCGATACTGCTGACGCTCGGCTACTGGCTACCGCCAGCCGCCATTTTCGTGGTGCTGATCCTCGCCTATCCGCTTTGGAGCTGGCGCCGCCAGGAAGCCGCATTGCGCTTTTTCGACCAGGAAATCTCCCGCCTCAAGCGCGAACCTTCACCGCTGCCAGAGCGGTTCTTCGCTACCGATCCGCTGCACCCCCTCAAGACAGACACCCAGCCACTTACCGCAGGCACACTGGGCGATGTCCTGCAGGCCCGCATCGATACATTCCAGGATGCTCTGGACAGGTTGCGCATCCTGCGCCAGACACTTGCCGACAGCCTTGACGGTGCCCCCGACCCCATCATGGTCTGCCATCCCGACGGCACCATCCTGCTGGTCAATCCCGCAGCACAGGACTGGCTGCGGGGCGTAGACGATACGACCGCCGTCGGTCGCCCGGCCCTCGAGGTGCTGCTGGAACGACTGGATGCCCCAGGAGCCCGCGGTGCCTTCGAAAAGCTCTGTCAGGGCGACGAAACACTCCTGAGACAGGGTATCGAGTTCAGGGATCATTGTGGCCGGGACATGATCCTGCGCGGTGCCCAGCTCAATCAGGTTCGCCACCGACTACTTGGCATGTTGCTGATGCTGACCGACATCAGCCCGCTGCGCCAGGCAGAACGCCAGCGCGAGGAGGCCCTGCGCTTTATTTCGCACGACATGCGCTCGCCACAGAATTCCATTCTTGCCCTGCTCGAATTGCACGGCGACGCAGCGCACGCCGATGTCATGCCCGGCCCGCAACTGACCGCGCAGATCGCGATACATGCCCAGCGTACGCTTGATCTGGTCGACAGTTTCATGCGACTGGCACGCGCCGAATCTGCACCGCTTGCCCTGGCCACCATAGACCTTGCCGACATGCTGGATGAGACTTGCGACAACTTCTGGGCACTGGCACAAGCCCGACAGGTCACCCTCGTCAGCAGCATCGACCTACGCCCGGCTTTCCTTGAAGCCGACCCGACGCTGTTGATGCGTGCCATCAGCAACCTGATCGACAATGCCCTCAAGTTCAGTCCACAGGGTGGAACCGTCAGTATCGCGCTGTTCACTGCCAACGATGAATGGATTATCCGCATCGGCGACCAGGGACCGGGCATCGCCGCCCAGGACCAATTGCGACTGTTCCAGCCATTCGCGCAGGTAGCCCCCGAACCGGGCAAGACGGCACCGAAAGGCACCGGGCTGGGTCTGGCATTCGTGCAGAAAGTGGCTGAGCGCCATGGAGGCCACTGCTCAATAGAAAGCCAGCCAGGTTGCGGCGCACGCTTTTCCATTCATTTGCCGGCCGGTGAAATGCCACTGGACGATATGTAACCCCGGACTCGCCTTTTCGGACAGCGCCGCGGATGGCACACTACGTGAATGACAGATGCTCACGACACACTGCTGCTTATCATCGCCTTACTCTTCGCTGCCACGGCCTGCTACATCATCCTGGTCGGCCTGGCGTTCGACTTCTGGCTTGAACGGCGGCACCGTGCGTGCACCGGCCAGCCCCTGCTGACCGGTATTGTGGCAATCCCTCTGCTCACCCCTTTCCACTGTGGCATGGTGCTGCTTGCGCCCGAGCGCGCACGGGCTCGCTGCCAGGGCTCGACCATTCACCTTGCTCCACCGATCTGGCGCTGGCTGGCCATCGGTGCCGTGCCCGCGATGATCCTCTTTGTCTGTACCCTGCTGGCCGCAGGGTGGTTACTGCCAAAATAAAACCCCATGACACGCGGCAACTCGCCGCATGGCATGGGGTGATGAAACCCATCCCATACCGGCCCTGACGGGGCCGGCATGATTCGGATATCAGGCTTCGTTGCTGTCGGCCTCGCCCTCGGCGGTCGCAACCGGATCGGCAGCTTCCTCGAAGGGATTCTCGGCGGCGCTGGAAGAGGACTCGAACGGGTTTTCGAGATTGCGCAGCGCAGCGCGCTCTGCCGCCTCGAAGGCTTCCTTGTCCTTGCGAGCCTGATGATAGGCCAGACCAGTACCAGCAGGGATCAGGCGACCCACGATGACGTTTTCCTTCAGACCACGCAGATCATCGACCTTGCCCATGATGGCGGCTTCGGTCAGCACACGTGTGGTTTCCTGGAAGGAAGCCGCGGAGATGAACGAATCGGTCGACAGCGAGGCCTTGGTGATCCCCAGCAGCACGTTTTCGTAGGTTGCCGGGCGCTTGCCATCGGCATCCATGCGATCGTTCTCGTTGAGCATCTCGGCACGTTCGACCTGTTCGCCCGGAATGAACGAGGTATCGCCCGCATCGACGATGTTCACGCGGCGCAGCATCTGGCGCACGATCACTTCGATGTGCTTGTCGTTGATCTTCACGCCCTGCAGACGGTACACGTCCTGGACTTCCTTGACGATGTACTGGGTCAGCTTCTCGATACCCTGCAGACGCAGGATGTCATGCGGATCGGCCGGACCGTCGACGATCATTTCGCCCTTGTTCACCACCTGACCATCGTGCACCAGGACCTGCTTTTCCTTGGAGATCAGGAACTCGTGGCTGGTGCCGTCGAGATCGGTGATCACCAGACGCTGCTTGCCCTTGGTGTCCTTGCCGAAGGAAACCGTACCCGTAACATCGGCCAGCATGCCGGCATCCTTGGGCGAACGGGCTTCGAACAGCTCGGCCACACGCGGCAGACCCCCGGTAATGTCGCGGGTCTTCTGCGATTCCTGCGGAATACGGGCCAGGATTTCGCCGACAGAGATGTCTTGCTCGTCGCGTACCGTGATCAGCGCGCCGACCGGGAAGGTGATATTCACCGAGTGGTCGGTACCGGCAATCTTGACTTCCTTGCCCTGCTCGTTGAGCAGCTTGATCTGCGGACGCATGACCTGACGGCCACCACGCGTCTTGGGCGTGATCACCACCAGCGTGGACAGACCGGTGACCTCATCCATCTGCTTGGCCACGGTCACGCCTTCTTCGATGTTCTCGAAGCGGACACGACCTGTGTACTCGGACACGATCGGACGGGTCAGCGGATCCCAGGTTGCCAGGCGTGCACCTGCTGCAACCGTGTCACCATCGCCGACCTGCAACTGGGCACCGTAAGGCACCTTGTGGCGTTCACGCTCGCGGCCGCTGTCATCGGAGATGATCAGTTCACCCGAACGCGAGATCGTGATGCGCTCGCCCTTGGGATTGGTCACATAGCGCATCGTGCTGGCAAAGCTGATGTTGCCTGCCGTCTTGCTTTCGACACTGCTGGCCATGGCTGCGCGCGAAGCTGCGCCGCCGATGTGGAACGTCCGCATCGTCAGCTGCGTACCCGGCTCACCGATGGACTGTGCCGCGATCACACCGACAGCCTCGCCCATGTTGACCAGCGAACCACGGCCGAGGTCGCGGCCATAGCACTTGGCGCACAGGCCATGACGGGTTTCGCAGGTCAGGGCCGTACGGACCTTGACTTCATCCACACCCAGGCGATCCAGTTCATCCACCAGATCTTCGTCAAGCAGCGTGCCGGCCTCGATGGCAGTTTCCTGCGTATCGGGGTTGACCACATCAGCCACCAGCGTACGGCCCAGCGCACGATCACGCAGGGCTTCGACCACTTCACCACCTTCGACCACAGCACGCATCAGCACACCGCGGCTGGTGCCGCAATCGTCTTCGGTAATGACCAGATCCTGGGTCACGTCGACCAGACGACGGGTCAGGTAACCCGAGTTTGCCGTCTTCAATGCCGTATCAGCCAGACCCTTACGTGCACCGTGGGTCGAGATGAAGTACTGCAGAACGTTCAGGCCTTCGCGGAAGTTCGCGGTAATGGGCGTCTCGATGATCGAGCCATCCGGCTTGGCCATCAGGCCGCGCATACCGGCCAACTGGCGAATCTGGGCGGCAGAACCCCGGGCACCCGAGTCGGCCATCATGAAGATGGAGTTGAACGACTCCTGGCGTACTTCCTTGCCGTGGCGGTTGACCACCGGCTCGGTTGCCAGATGCTCCATCATGGCCTTGCCGACCTTGTCGCCGGCCTTGCCCCAGATGTCCACCACGTTGTTGTAGCGTTCCTGCGCCGTCACCAGACCCGAAGAATACTGCTTGTCGATTTCCAGCACTTCCTTGCTGGCTTCGTTCAGGATGTCTTCCTTGGCGGCCGGGATCAGCATGTCTTCCATGGCGATGGAAATGCCGCCACGGGTTGCCAGACGGAAACCGGACTGCATCAGCTTGTCGGCGAAAATCACCGTGGCACGCAGGCCGCAGCGACGATACGACAGGTTGATCAGACGCGAGATTTCTTTCTTCTTAAGCGCACGGTTCAGGTTCTCGAAAGCCAGGCCTCGCGGCAGGATTTCGGACAGCAGCGCACGGCCAACCGTCGTTTCGTAACGGTTGATCTGCGGCTGCCATTCACCTTCGGCGTCCTTGACGTATTCCTTCAGGCGCACGGTGATGCGGGTCTGCAGTTCAACTTCGCGGTTGTCGTAGGCGCGCTGCACTTCCGGCACGTCGGAGAAGAACATGCCTTCGCCCTTGCCGTTAATGCGGTCGCGAGTCGCGTAGTACAGACCCAGCACGATATCCTGCGACGGCACGATCGACGGTTCGCCGTTGGCCGGGAACAGGACGTTGTTGGAAGCCAGCATCAGCGTGCGGGCCTCAAGCTGGGCTTCGAGCGACAGCGGCACGTGCACGGCCATCTGGTCACCGTCGAAGTCGGCGTTGAACGCCGCGCAGACCAGCGGGTGCAGTTGGATGGCCTTGCCTTCGATCAGTTGCGGCTCGAACGCCTGGATACCCAGGCGGTGCAGCGTAGGCGCACGGTTGAGCATGATCGGATGTTCGCGGATCACCTCTTCGAGGATATCCCACACCACGGGTTCATGCTGCTCGACCAGCTTCTTGGCGGCCTTGATGGTATTGGCCAGGCCCATTTGCTCCAGACGGCTGAAGATGAAGGGCTTGAACAGTTCCAGCGCCATCAGCTTGGGCAGACCGCACTGGTGCAGACGCAATTGCGGGCCCACCACGATCACCGAACGACCCGAGTAGTCGACGCGCTTGCCCAGCAGGTTCTGACGGAAACGACCGCCCTTGCCCTTGATCATGTCGGCCAGCGACTTGAGCTGACGCTTGTTGGCACCCGTCATGGCCTTGCCGCGACGACCGTTGTCCAGCAGCGAATCGACCGATTCCTGCAGCATGCGCTTTTCGTTGCGCAGGATGATCTCGGGTGCCTTCAGTTCGAGCAGGCGCTTGAGGCGGTTGTTGCGGTTGATGACGCGACGGTACAGGTCATTCAGATCGGAGGTCGCAAAACGGCCGCCGTCCAGCGGCACCAGCGGACGCAGGTCCGGCGGCAGCACGGGCAGCACGTCCATCACCATCCAGTCGGGCTTGATGCCGGATTTCTGGAAGCCTTCCAGCACCTTCAGGCGCTTGGAAATCTTCTTCATCTTGGCATCCGACGTGGTGGCCTTGAGTTCGGCACGCAGCGTTTCGACTTCACGATCAATGTCGATGGTGCGCAGCAGTTCGCGCACGGCTTCCGCACCCATCAGGGCGTGGAAGTCGTCACCGTACTCCTCGGTCTTGGCGAGGAAGTCATCGTCGGACATGATCTGGCCGCGCTTGAGCGGGGTCATGCCCGGCTCGATCACGCACCATGCCTCGAAGTACAGCACGCGCTCGATATCGCGCAGCGTCATGTCGAGCACCATGCCCAGGCGCGACGGCAGGCTCTTGAGGAACCAGATGTGCGCCACCGGGCTGGCCAGTTCGATATGACCCATGCGCTCGCGGCGCACCTTGCTCAGCGTGACTTCGACACCGCACTTCTCGCAGATCACGCCACGGTGCTTGAGGCGCTTGTACTTGCCGCACAGGCACTCGTAGTCCTTGACCGGTCCGAAGATCTTGGCGCAGAACAGACCGTCACGCTCAGGCTTGAACGTACGGTAGTTGATCGTTTCCGGCTTGCGGACTTCGCCGAAAGACCAGGAACGGATTTTCTCGGGGGAAGCCAGTCCGATCTTGATAGCATCGAACTGGTCGTCCTGCGAGACTTGCTTGAATAGGTCGAGCAGCGCCTTCATTATTTACGCTCCAAATCCATGTCGAGGGACAGCGATCGAATTTCCTTGACCAACACATTGAACGACTCGGGCATGCCGGCGTCGATCATGTGATCGCCCTTGACGATGTTTTCGTATACCTTGGTCCGGCCCGTGATGTCGTCGGACTTCACGGTCAGCATTTCCTGCAGCGTGTAGGATGCGCCGTAGGCTTCCAGTGCCCAGACTTCCATTTCCCCGAAACGCTGACCACCGAACTGCGCCTTGCCGCCCAGCGGCTGCTGGGTCACAAGCGAGTACGGGCCAGTCGAACGTGCGTGCATCTTGTCATCGACCAGATGGTGCAGCTTCAGGTAGTGCATGTAGCCCAGGGTGACCGGACGCTCGAATTTCTCACCGGTACGACCATCGAACAGCGTGACCTGCGAACGCGAAGGCGTCAGTTGCAGCTTGGCAGCCACTTCATCCGGGTAGGCCAGCTTCAGCATTTCCTGGATATCGTCTTCGGTAGCACCGTCGAACACTGGCGTCGCAAACGGCACGCCGCGCTTCAGGTTGTGCGCCATTTCGAGGACTTCGTCGTCGGTCAGCTCATCGATGTGCGAAACACCGCCAGCGCTGCTGTAGATCTGATCCAGGAAACCGCGAACCTTGCCGGCTTCGGCCTTCTGGTGATCCTGCAGCAACTCGCCAACGCGTTCGCCCAGACCGCGTGCGGCCCAGCCGAGGTGAACCTCGAGCACTTGACCCACGTTCATCCGCGACGGCACGCCCAGCGGGTTCAGCACGATATCGGCAGTGGTACCGTCGGCCATGAAGGGCATGTCCTCAACCGGGACGATGCGCGACACCACACCCTTGTTACCGTGACGGCCGGCCATCTTGTCGCCAGGCTGCAGACGGCGCTTGACGGCCAGGTAGACCTTGACCATCTTGAGCACGCCCGGAGGCAGCTCGTCGCCCTGCGTCAGCTTCTTGCGCTTTTCCTCGAAGGCCAGATCGAACTGGTGACGCTTCTGTTCGACAGACTCCTGAGCCTGTTCCAGTGCCACGGCATGCTCTTCATCCGCCAGGCGGATGTCGAACCACTGCCAGCGGTCCAGGTCGCTCAGGTAGTCAGCGCTGATCTCGGTACCCTTGGCCAGCTTGCGCGGGCCGCCGTTGGCGGTCTTGCCAACCAGGAAACGTTCCAGACGAGCGAAGGTATCGTTCTCGACGATACGCAGCTGGTCGTTCAGGTCCTGGCGATAGCGACGCAGTTCATCGTCGATGATGGACTGGGCGCGCTTGTCGCGCTGGATGCCTTCACGGGTGAAGACCTGCACGTCGATCACCGTACCAACCATGCCCGAAGGCACGCGCAGCGAGGTGTCCTTCACATCGGAAGCCTTCTCGCCGAAGATGGCGCGCAGCAGCTTCTCTTCCGGCGTCAGTTGGGTCTCGCCCTTGGGCGTGACCTTGCCGACCAGTACGTCATCGGCACGCACTTCGGCACCAATGTGGACAATACCGGATTCATCCAGGCGGTTGAGCTGCAGCTCGGCCAGGTTGCTGATGTCGCGAGTGATTTCCTCAGGTCCGAGCTTGGTGTCGCGAGCCACGACCGTCAGTTCCTCGATATGGATCGAGGTGTAACGGTCTTCGGCCACGATCTTCTCCGAGATCAGGATCGAATCCTCGAAGTTGTAGCCGTTCCAGGGCATGAACGCGATCAGCATGTTCTGGCCCAGTGCCAGTTCGCCCAGATCGGTCGAAGCACCATCGGCCAGCACGTCGCCACGAGCGACACGGTCGCCCAGGCGTACCAGCGGACGCTGGTTGATGTTGGTGTTCTGGTTGGAACGGGTGTACTTCGTCAGGTTGTAGATATCCACACCGACTTCGCCCGCGCTGTTTTCGTCGTCATTGACGCGAATCACCACACGGTCGGCATCGACATAGTCAACCAGACCACCACGGCGGGCCTGCACGGTCGTACCGGAGTCGACTGCCACGGTACGTTCGATACCCGTACCCACCACAGGCTTTTCAGGACGCAGGCAAGGCACGGCCTGGCGCTGCATGTTGGCACCCATCAGGGCCCGGTTCGCGTCATCGTGCTCAAGGAACGGAATCAGCGAAGCCGCCACCGACACGATCTGCGACGGTGCCACGTCCATGTAGTGGACATTCTCGGGAGAAGTCAGCAGCGTTTCGCCAGCCTGGCGGCAAGCCACCAGTTCATCGGTGAAGCGACCTTCGCCATCGAGTGCGGCGTTGGCCTGCGCGATCACGTAGTTGCCTTCCTCGATGGCCGACAGGTACTCGATCTGGTCGCTGACCTTGCCGTCGACGATCTTGCGGTACGGCGTTTCCAGGAAGCCGTATTCGTTCAGGCGGGCATACAGCGCCATCGAGTTGATCAGGCCAATGTTCGGGCCTTCAGGCGTTTCGATGGGGCAGACACGGCCGTAGTGAGTCGGGTGCACGTCGCGCACCTCGAAGCCGGCACGTTCGCGGGTCAGACCGCCCGGGCCCAGTGCCGAGACACGACGCTTGTGCGTGATCTCGGACAGGGGGTTGGTCTGATCCATGAACTGCGACAACTGGCTCGAACCGAAGAACTCCTTGATGGCAGCCGAGATCGGCTTGGAGTTGATCAGATCGTGCGGCATCAGGTTTTCGGTCTCGGCCTGGCCCAGACGTTCCTTGACGGCGCGCTCGACACGCACCAGACCGGCACGGAACTGGTTCTCGGCCAGTTCGCCGACACAGCGGACGCGGCGATTGCCCAGGTGATCGATATCATCGATCTGGCCGATGCCGTTACGCAGGTCCACCAGTACCTTGATGGTATCCAGGATGTCATCGTCGGTCAGCGTCAGCGGACCGCTGGTGTCGTCACCACGACCCAGACGGCTGTTGACCTTCATGCGACCCACACGCGACAGGTCGTAGCTTTCCTCGCTGTAGAACAGACGCTGGAACAGAGCTTCGACAGCTTCCTCGGTGGGCGGTTCGCCAGGACGCATCATGCGATAGATGGCCACACGCGCAGCCATCTGGTCAGCGGTGTCATCGGTACGCAGCGTCATGGAGATGTAGGCACCACGATCCAGATCGTTGGTGTACAGCGTCTGGATATCGCGAATACCAGCGGCGCGCAGGTCGGCCAGGATGCCTTCCGTGATTTCGGCATTGGCGGCGGCCAGCAGCTCACCGGTTTCGGGATCGATGACGTTCTTGGCCAGTACGCGGCCCAGCAGGAAATCTTCCGGCGTGGAGATACGTTCGATGCCGGCGTTGCTCAGGTCGCGCAGATGACGCGCATTGATGCGCTTGTCCTGCTCGACCAGCACCTTGCCGCTGCGATCGGTAATATCAAAACGTGCAACCTCGCCCTTCCAGCGTTCGGAGACGAACTCCATCAGCGCGCCTTCGGACTTGAGTTCGAAGTTGTCGAAATCGAAGAAGTGCGCCAGGATGGTTTCCGGCGTCATGCCGATAGCCTTCAGCAGGATCGACACCGGCATCTTGCGGCGACGGTCAACGCGGAAGAACAGGATATCCTTGGGATCGAACTCGAAATCGAGCCAGGAGCCGCGATAGGGAATCACGCGAGCCGAAAACAGCAGCTTACCGGAGCTGTGGGTCTTGCCGCGATCATGCTCGAAGAACACGCCGGGCGAACGGTGCAGCTGCGACACGATAACGCGCTCGGTACCGTTGATCACGAAGGAACCGTTTTCGGTCATCAGGGGCAGTTCGCCCATGTAGACTTCCTGTTCCTTCACTTCCTTGACGGTCGGCTTGCTGACTTCGCGGTCCATCAGGACCAGACGCACCTTGGCACGCAGCGGCGACGCGAAGGTCAGGCCGCGCTGCTGGCATTCCTTAACGTCGAATACCGGATCGCCCAATACGTAGTTGACGAACTCCAGACGCGCCATCTGGTTGTGGCTGACGATCGGGAAAATGGATGTGAATGCCGCTTGAAGCCCTTCATCCTTGCGATCCGACGACAGCATGTCGGCCTGCAGAAAATCCCTGTAGGATTGCAGCTGCGTCGCCAGCAGATAAGGTACATTCTGAATATCTTCACGCTGGGCGAAGCTTTTGCGGATGCGCTTTTTTTCGGTATACGAGTAAGGCATGAGCACTCCGACTCGAGGTTGCATAGACCGTAATCCACGGCCGTGGGATACGACTCCAGGAAACCCGGCTGGGCGGCCGAACCCAACTCAATAATCAGGTTTCCTGGAGACGCAAAAGCCCGGGGGGCGCAAAAACGCTCCCCGGGCAGCCAAGCAAAGGTCTTACTTGAGTTCGACCTTGGCGCCGGCTTCTTCCAGCTTCTTCTTGGCGTCTTCGGCTTCAGCCTTGGCTGCGCCTTCCTTGACGGTCTTGGGCGCGCCATCGACCAGGTCCTTGGCTTCCTTCAGACCCAGGCCCGTCAGCTCGCGCACGGCCTTGATGACGCTGACCTTGTTCGCGCCGGCTTCAACCAGGACGACGTCGAATTCGGTCTTTTCTTCAGCAGCAGGAGCTGCGCCGCCAGCGGCGGGAGCAGCAACAGCCACGGCGGCGGCAGCAGCCGACACGCCAAACTTCTCTTCCAGATCCTTGATCAGCTCGGACAGTTCGAGCACGGTCAGGCCAGCGATGGCTTCAAGGATTTCAGCTTTGTTCAGTGCCATTTTTTAAGAACTCCAGATAGGAATAATGCCAGGGTTGGGTATCGCTCGGTCGTTCAACGGATTTCCGCTGCACAGGCCACGCAGGTAAGCGTGACTTATGCGGCTTCCTTCTGATCGCGCACGGCTGCGAGGCCGCGGACGAACTTGGTGGGAACTTCGTTGAGCGTACGCGCAAACTGTGCGATCGGGGCTTGCATCGTGCCCAGCAGTTTCGCCAGCAACTCTTCGCGGGAAGGCAGTTCGGCCAGGGCCTTGATGCCTGCCAGGTCAAGCACGCTGTTGGGCAGAGCCCCAGCCTTGATGACCAGCTTGTCGTTGGTTTTGGCGAAACCGGAGAGCACCTTGGCGGCCGCGACCGGATCTTCGCTGATGGCATACATCAGCGGGCCGGTCAGCTGGCTGGACAGTTCCTCGAACGAGGTGCCAGCAACAGCACGGCGCACCAGCGTGTTCTTCAGAACACGGAGGTACACACCCGATTCACGCGCAGTCTTGCGCAATACGGTGACAGAGGCGACGTCCAGACCACGGTACTCTGCGACCACTACCGATTTGGCCTTGGCGATTTCCGCCGCGACTTCTTCGATAACGACCGCTTTCTCTTGACGATTGAGACTCACGGTTTGAACACTCCATCAAAAAACGCTCGGGATCATTCCCTTGCGTTAACCGAATGCGGCGAACCTGGTCGAGTTCTTCAGTACTACAAAGAAATCTTCCGTGGACGCCGTCTGCGCTGGATCCGAACCATACGGGCTTCGGTATTAAGCAGATTTTCATCTGCTCCAGCGGTCTTTGACAGCAGTGTCCGACTAGAAAAACGTCGAACACAGCCCAAAGTCTGTTTTGCGTCGGGTTATTGACCCGATGCGAGGGACGCGATATCAACGCGTGCGCCGCCACCCATGGTGGAGGAGACAGCGATCTTGCGCAGATACACGCCCTTGGACGTTGCGGGACGAGCCTTGTTCAGTGCATCAACCAGCGCAGCCAGGTTGCTCTGCAGCTTTTCGATGTCGAACGAAGCACGACCGATGGTGGCGTGGATGATGCCAGCCTTGTCGGTACGATACTGGATCTGACCGGCCTTGGCGTTCTTGACGGCGGTAGCGACGTCAGGCGTCACGGTACCGACCTTGGGATTGGGCATCAGGCCACGGGGACCCAGCACCTGACCCAGGGCACCGACGACACGCATCGTGTCGGGCGAGGCGATGACGACGTCAAAGTCGAGATTGCCGGCCTTGATGCTTTCAGCCAGATCATCCAGGCCAACGATATCGGCACCAGCAGCCTTGGCAGCCTCAGCCTTTTCGCCCTGAGCGAAGACGGCCACACGGACCGACTTGCCGGTACCAGCAGGCAGCACGACCGAACCACGCACCAGTTGGTCGGACTTTTTGGGATCGATACCCAGTTGCACGGCCACGTCGACGGACTCATCGAACTTGGCGGTAGCGGTTTCCTTGACCAGGGTCAGCGCCTCGGAGACGGCGTACAGCTTGGTACGGTCAATCTTCTGACGCAGGGCAGCAACGCGTTTGGACAGTTTTGCCATGATTAGATCCCCTCAACCGTGATACCCATGCTACGGGCGCTGCCCGCGATGGTACGAACTGCTGCATCCAGATCGGCTGCGGTCAGATCGGGTTCCTTGGTCTTGGCGATTTCCTCGACCTGGGCACGGGTCAGCTTGCCGACCTTGTCCAGGTGGGGACGGGGCGAACCCTTTTGCACACCAGCGGCCTTCTTGATCAGAATGGTCGCGGGCGGCGTCTTCATGATGAAGGTGAAGCTCTTGTCCGCATAGGCGGTGATCACCACCGGAATCGGCAGACCGGGCTCGACGCCCTGGGTCTTGGCGTTGAACGCCTTGCAGAATTCCATGATGTTCAGACCGCGCTGACCGAGCGCCGGACCGATCGGGGGGGAAGGGTTGGCCTTACCAGCTGGCACTTGCAGCTTGATGAAGCCGACGATTTTCTTCGCCATTTTTGAAGCTCCTTGCGGGTACATTCGCCTGTCGCATCAGCGGCAGGCTCCCCGGGGTTGAAAACTCAGGTCTTTTCGACCTGACCGAAATCCAGCTCGACAGGCGTGGCGCGACCGAAAATGGCCACAGAAACGCGTACCTTGCTTTTCTCGTAGTTGACTTCTTCGATGTTGCCATTGAAGTCCGCAAACGGACCTTCCTTGACACGCACGACTTCGCCCACTTCGAACAAAATCTTGGGACGGGGCTTTTCAGTGCCCTCTTCCATCTGGGAAAGAATGTTCTCGACTTCCTTCTCGGAAATCGGCGTCGGGCGATTACCCGTGCCACCCAGAAAACCGGTCACCCGGTTGGTGCTCTTGACCAAATGCCAAGTCTCGTCGGACATGTCCATCTCGACCAAGACATAGCCAGGAAAAATCCGACGTTCGGAAATAGCCTTCTGGCCACCGCGCATCTCGACGACTTCCTCGGAAGGCACCAGAATGCGACCGAACGAGGTCTGCAGCCCGGCGCGCTCGATGCGCTCTACCAGCGCCTTGTGCACACTCTTTTCCATGCCGGAATAGACATGCACCACGTACCAGCGTTTACTCATGTGTCGCCCTTATTTCCAGCCCAGCAGCAGGCCGTAGATGACCCATTCGAGTCCCTTGTCCAGCAGCCACAGGAAAGCACCCATGACGAACACGAAACCGAACACCACGCCAGTCATCTGCATGGTTTCCTTGCGGGTCGGCCAGGTGACGCGCTTGACTTCGTTGTAGGAAGCGCCAGCAAAACTCAACGTACGCTTGCCCGGCTCACTGGTCCAGGCGATCAGCGCAGCCAGCACGAGGCCGCCGATGAAGAGTCCTACACGCGCAACGGTTGGCCATTGGCCAAACCAGGAAAACCCAACAATACCAGCAATAACAACGACAACAGCCAAGACAAGCTTGGCCCGATCTGCACTGCTGGTGACGGTTTCTATGCTGCTATTCGACATGTAATCCGCGAGCTCGCTGTTAGATGCAACTCGCAAGGTGAATGGCAGGGGCAGTAGGAATCGAACCTACAACCTTCGGTTTTGGAGACCGACGCTCTGCCAATTGAGCTATACCCCTGTAACCCTACTTGCTATGAACATCGCCTTTGCGATTTTCAGCAAAGGCGATGATTTTACCACACAAATCAGGCGATGATCTTGGCGACGACGCCGGCACCGACGGTACGGCCGCCTTCACGGATGGCGAAGCGCAGACCTTCTTCCATGGCGATGGGGGCCAGCAGCTTGACCGTCATCGAGACGTTGTCGCCCGGCAGAACCATTTCCTTGTCGGCCGGCAGGTCGATCGTGCCCGTCACGTCCGTCGTGCGGAAGTAGAACTGGGGACGATAGCCATTGAAGAACGGCGTGTGACGGCCACCCTCTTCCTTGGACAGAATGTACACCTC
>NZ_QETA01000011.1 GCF_003123725.1 Corticimicrobacter populi
TGACCTCATTCTCCAGCAGTGATTCTGCCAACAACTTCTTCAGCCTGGCATTCTCGACTTCCAGATCCTTTAAACGCTTGGCGTCGGAGACGTTCATGCCGCCGAATTTGTTGCGCCAGAGGTAGTAGCTGGCTTCGGAGAATCCGTGCTGACGGCACAGTTCCTTGATCGGTAGGCCCGCATCAGCCTCACGTAGAAATCCAATGATCTGTTCTTCTGTGAATCGCTTCTTCATGTCCAATCTCCTGCATGGGGTGATTGGACTCCAAATCCTGATGCTACTCAATCTCGGGGTGACGTCGGGGGGATTACCAGCCCTATGGAGAAAATCTTGCTTTACATTTAACGCTGCGCTCTGCGGACAATTGATCCGACAGCACCTCATTACCATGCACTTTGTGACTCATAGTCCGTCGACTAATAATCAACAATCGAGGAAAATACTCACAAATTAAACGTGGATCCCAGCATGAAAACCCCTCTCGTAAAGAGCGTCGCAGCCACAATTCGACAATTTAGAAAAGCCAAGAACATGAGCCAAGATGAGTTGGCACACATTTCAGGCTTGGACAGAACATATATTTCAGGAGTTGAGCGGGGAGTTAGAAATATAACTCTTGAATCATTAGAGCAAATAATAAAATCGCTTGATATACCCAACTCCGTTTTTTTCAAATCTTTAATAGAGGAAGATTGTAGTGATCTACATAATAAACCAGAACGCTAACACAGAGTTTACTACTGGCCAAGGCCATAAGGAGAAAATTGGATTAAGGATTTTTGAAAAAGCTTTGTGTGACACGCACAAAACGATAGAAAAAATGACAAGAGAATTACCTGTTGACATATTTTCAATTTTAGGCATGCGGAATTTATCTGCTTTTATTGGAGAGCTATTTGCCAAGAGTTTGGCCAAAGAGTCTAATGGTCGCTATATCAGCAACCCCCATCAAGATGGTTATCCCGATTTGCTTTTGATGAACGACCGCGGCACTGAACTTTTTGAAGCAATTAAACAAAAAAGAGGATTAAGAGAAAAATCTCCGTTTAGCCCTTTCCCAAACGGTGGGCTTGAAATTAAGGCGACCTGTGGATCAGTCCCAACCCCAATGGAATGTGCAAAAAAAGGCATTGAGAAACCTGATATGGGAGAAACCAGAATTCATTTACTTCGTGGATATGACTGGAAGGCACATCACCGAGAAACAAATAATCTGGTTGGGATATTGTGGGACTTTATCAATGGCACACCAAAAATTGTCGCCGTCTTTTTTGGCACCGATCTTGACGAACAAGACTGGGGAAAGATAGTTCACCCTCGCGAGGGAGGCGGTCGAACCACGAGCGTTTCAATCATGCCAAGACATGGAGTAAAAAAAATGTATTGCAACTGGATAGCCGTGAAGCAAGATCCTGCGTATATTAATTTTTTAAATAACTACAACAAAGGAAATCTTATACCATTGTGAGACAAAGCTCTTGTTGCCCCTCTGCCTTTTGCGACAACCGACTTGTATCTTCATTATGAGCAAGCAGGCGAAGATGTGAGAATATAGCATCAAGCCCTAACGGAGGGACGCTCTCTCCAATCAACTCTCTAATTAGTTTATCGCTTATTTTTTTCCCGTCCTGGCGCTTCCAGTCAAAAGGGTAACCCACTACAGTATGAAGCATCATTGCTTCGTACAAGGATAACACCCTATTTTGCTCTGGATGTAGTTTATTATCACTACAAGCATAAGAAAAATTTCGCGTCAGCGTGCTTGCTGGAGCATCCCAGCTCATCCGTTTATATGCACTTGTATAACCCTTCATTAGTCTATAGGTATCATTCATTCTAACCCAAGGACGAGGCAATAACTCCCCACATCTTTGACACCGGATTGGGGTTTCTCTGCTTGAGCGATTGATACCTTTAGCATCTTTCTTGGCACTGTGAATTTGATTTTTATCAAATCCACAATCGGGGTTAACACATTGATTATCGAAGGCGCTTTTCTCGGGGGGAGTATTACTCACCCAGAAGTACTTCTCTTCATCCAGCAAAGGAACTCGATGATACGGGATTTTTTCGCATGATGCTGTTTCCGGAGATGAAGCATCTAGACTAGGAAGTTCGCCAATAACATCTTTAACAGTTACCCATTTTTTCCCTAAAAAACCGTCTTTGCTGTGAGTCTCACACGGAAACAGAGACCCTTTGTTTTCTATATGTCCCTTCAAATTTTTATTCTTAGTGAAAATTGAAATAAGGCGCTGTCTACTTTGAGGTACACCATAGTTGGCAAATTCAACAACACGGATACTGCTACTGAAATCCGACCCAAGTTCTTCTTTTATTAATTCAATAATATTAATTAGCTCTCTTTCTTTATTGGGGTGCGGTATAACCGTATTTTCCATTTCAGGAACATTTTCCATAATGAGTGTGTGAGCACCACTTTTCTTGAAAATGTTTATTGCTGGTATTACCAGCAAATTCCTTTCATCTACGGAATCCTTTAAGCCTTGACGAATCAGGCTCAGCAACTTCCCTCGACCATTCTTTGACATTCCTTGACATGGTGGCGTTGCAAACACCAAGTCTAGTTCCCTTCCCTCAAGCGCCGCTGAAGTCGCATCAAGAATTTCATTCTCCTTCTCCCATATGTCACCTACTATCATTTTGGTTTCCGGAAAATTATGCTTAAAGACTTCAGCCCTATCGCTAAGGAGCTCATTAGCCACAAGAACATCAAAGCCGGCATGACGTAGGCCTAGGTCTCCTATTCCTCCGCACGCAAATAAACTAATTGCTTTCATAAAATTCAACCCATACAAGTGTGACTTATAGTCTACATATAATTACCATGCATATCAACCCTCAATATCAGTTGATATGCACCGTACTTGCAAGGTGCGACTACCAGCAGAGCACCGGCTCTTATTAAATAGCTGATTCACCCAACCTCTTCTTAGCTTAATCTGTTCGACATCCACTCGCTGTAATCTTTTGCGACGCCCCACAACCAACTCACGGGCGTGTACAGCAGCTACACAGAAAAAGCAAAAACCCGCAATTACGCGGGCTCCAGGGCATTTTCTGCTAGATCATGCCGGGCACAATACCAGACGTAGAATCACTCCCACTCAATAGTAGCAGGCGGCTTGCTACTCACGTCATAAGTCACCCGATTGATCCCGCGCACCTCATTGATGATCCGGCCACTGGTCCGTTTCAGCAATGCATAAGGCAGCTCGGCCCAATCTGCCGTCATGAAGTCACTGGTCTGCACCGCACGCAGCGCCACCACGTAATCATAGGTACGGCCATCGCCCATCACCCCTACCGACTTGACCGGCAGGAAGACCGCAAAGGCCTGCGACGTCAGGTCGTACCAGCTCTTTCCGGTTTCAGGATCGATGGTATTGCGCAGTTCCTCGATGAAGATGGCGTCGGCACGGCGCAGCAGGTCGGCGTATTCCTTCTTGACCTCGCCCAGGATGCGCACACCCAGGCCGGGGCCGGGGAACGGATGACGGTAGACCATCTCGGGCGGCAGGCCGAGGGCCACGCCCAGCTTGCGCACTTCGTCCTTGAACAGTTCGCGCAGGGGTTCCAGCAGCTTGAGGTTGAGTGTATCGGGCAGGCCACCCACGTTGTGGTGCGACTTGATCGCCACGGCCTTGCCGGTCTTGCTGGCGGCCGATTCGATCACGTCGGGGTAGATGGTGCCCTGTGCCAGCCAACGCGCATTACGCAGCTTGCCGGCCTCTTCCTGGAAGACCTCAACAAATTCCTTGCCGATGATTTTGCGCTTGGCTTCGGGATCGCTCACGCCGGCCAACTTGCCCATGAACTGCTCGGTCGCGTCCACGTGGATCACGCGCACGCCCAGATTCTGCACGAAAGTCTGCATCACCTGCTCGGCCTCGTTCAGGCGCAGCAGACCGTGATCAACGAAAACGCAGGTCAACTGGTCGCCGATGGCGCGGTGGATCAGCGCTGCGGCCACCGACGAATCGACGCCGCCGGACAGGCCCAGCAGCACTTCTTCGTCGCCGACCTGCTCACGAATACGGGCAATGGCTGTCTCGACGTAGTCGGGCATGTTCCAGTCGCTGGCGCAACCGCAGATCTCATGCACGAAACGGCTCAGCATGGCCGGCCCCTGTACGGTATGCGTGACCTCAGGGTGGAACTGCACCGCGTAGAAACCGCGTGCTTCGTCGGCCATGCCGGCGATGGGACACGATGGCGTGGAAGCCATCAGCTTGAAGCCTGCAGGCAGCTCGGTAACCTTGTCGCCGTGGCTCATCCAGACCTTGAGCATGCCATGACCATCGGCCGTGGCAAAGTCCTGGATGCCATCCAGCAGCCGGGTGTGGCCGTGGGCGCGTACTTCGGCATAGCCGAACTCGCGGTGATCGGAAAAGCTGACCTTGCCGCCAAAATGCTGCGCCATGGCCTGCATGCCGTAGCAGATGCCCAGTACCGGCAGACCGGCCTCGAACACGATGGGCGGTGCCTTGAGCGCGTGCTCATCGTAGGCCGAGGCATGACTGCCCGACAGGATGATGCCCTTGATGCCGGCAGTGATCTGCTGGCTGATGAAGTCTTCGCTGACATCGCCTGCGTGGATTTCGCAGTAGACGCCCGCTTCTCGCACGCGACGCGCGATCAGTTGCGTGACCTGCGAACCGTAGTCCAGAATGAGAATGCTGTCTTGCATGTCGAATGGTTTCCGTCGGCTTGTAATCAGTCGGCGCGGTAGTTGGGCGCTTCTTTGGTGATCTGCACGTCATGCACGTGCGATTCGCGCACGCCCGCCGCCGTGATCTGGACGAACTCGGCCTGGGTCCGCATCTGTTCGATGCTGGCGCAGCCGCAGTAACCCATGGAGGCACGCACGCCACCCACCAGTTGGAAAATGATGGCCAGCACGCTGCCCTTGTAGGGTACGCGGCCCTCGATGCCCTCGGGCACCAGCTTGTCGGCGTTGTTTGACGGATCCTGGAAGTAGCGATCGGCAGAACCATCGGACATGGCACCGAGGCTGCCCATGCCGCGATACGACTTGTAGGAGCGGCCCTGGAACAGCACGATTTCGCCCGGTGCCTCTTCGGTACCGGCAAACATGCCACCCATCATGACGGTCGATGCACCTGCGGCCAATGCCTTGGCGATGTCGCCCGAAAAACGCACGCCACCATCGGCAATCAGCGGCACGCCCGTGCCTTCGAGGGCTTCGGCCACATCGCTGATGGCGGTGATCTGAGGCACGCCCACACCGGCCACGATACGGGTGGTGCAGATCGAGCCAGGGCCGATCCCGACCTTGACCCCATCGGCACCGGCTTCTGCCAGGGCGCGTGCGGCGGCACCGGTGGCAATGTTGCCGCCGATCACCTGCACATTGGGATAGTTCTGCTTGACCCAGCGCACGCGCTCGATCACGCCGGACGAATGGCCGTGCGCGGTATCCACCACGATCACGTCCACACCGGCAGCCACCAGACGCTCGACGCGCTCTTCGGTGCCGGCACCCACGCCTACGGCTGCGCCGACGCGCAACTGGCCCTTGCTGTCCTTGCAGGCAAAGGGATGGGCAGTGTTCTTGACGATGTCCTTGACGGTGGCCAGGCCACGCAGCTCGAAGCTGTCATTGACGATCAGGACTCGCTCCAGGCGATGCTTGTGCATCAGCGTCTGGGCCTGATCCAGCGTAGCGTCTTCGGTCATGGTGACCAGACGTTCCTGCGGCGTCATGATCTGGCTGAGCGGCAGATCCAGACGGTCCTCGAAGCGCAGATCGCGGTTGGTGACGATGCCGACTACCTTGCCGCCCTGCACCACCGGCAGGCCGGAAATGCCGTGCTGACGCTGCAGTTCGATGGCATCGCGCACCTTCATGTCGGGCGTGACCGTGATCGGGTCGATCACGATACCGAACTCATGACGCTTGACGCGGGATACCTCGTGCGCCTGCTGCTCGGGCGAGAGATTCTTGTGGATAATGCCGATCCCGCCTTCCTGCGCCATGGCGATGGCCAGGCGCGACTCCGTCACGGTATCCATGGCGGCGGACACGAGCGGAATGTTGAGGGTGATGTCGCGGGTCAGGCGGGTGGCGAGAGAAGTGTCGCGGGGCAGGACGTTGGAAAAGGCAGGCACCAGCAACACATCGTCGAATGTGAGTGCTTTTTTGATGAGACGCATGAATGACTCCGGGCGCAAAGCGTGATTATACGCTAATCACCCCGGCCCGGGGCACCACATGGGCCGTTGCCCTGATGCTCAATCTTCCTCTTTGCCAGTCACGGCATTGGCATCATTGGCCCCCGGAATCCGGTCACGCCCGGCCACCCGGTCACGATACAGCGCGGAGCGCACCAGCAGCAGGAAGGTCACTGCCGTGGTCGTCACGGCAAAGAATGTGATCAGCAATTCATGGATCACCGGCCGGGTCTGCGCCACCGAAAAATACAACATCGAGGCCACCAGCACACAGCCAGCCCCCAGCGTGGCACCCATGGTCGGGGCATGCACGCGCTGGTAGAAATTGCGCAGGCGCACCATGCCGAACGAACCGATGCAGGCCAGCAGCGCGCCCGCCAGCACCAGTGCCGCCACGATATAGGCCACCCATTCGGGCACCTGGGCCATCTGGTTCATTCGATTACCTCCCCGCGCAGCAGGAACTTGGCCAGCGCCGTGGTGCCGACGAAGCCCAGTCCGGCCACGATCAGTGCCGCCTCGAAATAGACGACGGTACCGTGCAGCATGCCGAAGGTCAGCAGCAACAGCATGCCGTTGATATAGAGCGCATCGGTCGCCAGTACCCGGTCAGGCGCACTCGGCCCCTTGACCAGCCGGTATACGGAAAACAGCACACCCAGCGCCAGCAGGCACTGAGCGGCCACCAGTGCGTAATAGAGCACGATCATGACTCGAATATCTCCCTGAGCAGCGACTCATAGCGGCCCTTGATGCTGTCCAGCCAGACGGACTCGTCCTGCAGGTCAAGCACGTGGATCAGCAGGCGACTGTTCTCCTGGTCGTACTCGACCCATACGGTGCCGGGCGTCGAGGTGATGATGCACGACAGCACCGCCAGGCCATAGGGGTCCTTGAGTTCCAGCGGGATATACATGAAACCGGAATGGCTGGCTCGTTCCTTGCCACCCAGCACAATGCGGGCCACGGCGATATTGGACTTCACGATATCGATCAGCACGCGGAAAAAGAGCCGTACGATGACCCAGGGGCGACGCACCCGGGCACGATCGGGAATCAGCGACTGCATGATCCATGGCAGGAACAGCCCCAGCGCAGCGCCCAGCAGGATATGCGCGAAGGCCACGGTCTGGTTCATGAGCAGCCACATCGCCAGCAGGAACAGCGACATCAGCGGCATGGGCACCCAGCGTCGGGCAATCGTCATGGCTGCCCTCCTTCGCTGCGCACCACCAGCGGTGCTGTCTGGACGGCCTGGATATACTCCTGCGGCGCATACAGCGAACGGGCCGCATCATCCATATAGCGCATCACGGGGCCGGAATAGAATGTCAGCACGATGCAGACGGCCAGCAGCCCGCCCACCGGCGCCGCTTCCATCAGGCGCAGGCGCGGCACCACCCGTCCCTGCGGGGCCCAGAAGATCCGGATACCGGAACGCGTCATGCTGATCACCACAAACAGGCCGGACGCGATCAGCAATCCCAGCATGATCCATTGTGCCGTGCCACCGGTTGCCAGGGCCTGGCTGTTTTCCTGCAGCCCCAGCGGATTGAGCACGGCCGACAACAGCGCAAACTTGGCGATGAAACCAGACAGCGGCGGCAGGCCCGCCATCAGCAGCGCGCAGAATACAAAGCTCAACCCGAGAAAAGCCATCGCCGCGGGAATCGCCACACCGACCACCTCGACTTCCGGGCCATCTACCGGATCGGGGTTGGCGGCACCGAATGCCTCGAGCGTCAGCGCCAGCATGGCAGCGGCTGGCGTACGACCGCGTTCGACCAGTTCGATCAGCATGAAGAAGGCCGCCACCGACAGCGTGGACACCACCAGATAGAACAGCGCCGCACCGGTCACCTGCCCTTCCGCAAAGCCGACGGCAGCGAGCAGGGTGCCCGACGACACCAGCACCGAAAAGCCGGCCATCCGTGCCAGATCCTGGGACGAGAGAATGCCGATGGCCCCGAAGACGATCGTGGCCATGCCGCCATAGAGCAGCCAGTCGGCACCGAACAGCATCGACTCGCCCGCCTCGGGGCCGAACAGCAGCGTCCAGACGCGCAGGATGGAATACACCCCGACCTTGGTCATGATGACGAACATGGCAGCCACGGGCGGGCATGCCGCTGCATAGGCCGACGGCAACCAGAAATTGAGTGGCCAGACAGCTGCCTTGACCAGGAAGGCCACGCCCAGGACGGCGGCCCCCGCTTCGAACAGCATGCGCTCCTGGCTGGCCAGGCTGCCGACGCCGGCGGCCATGTCTGCCATGCTGAGCGTGCCGGTGACGCTGTACATCAGGCTGACACCGATCAGGAACAGCGAAGAGGCCGCCAGGTTGACCGTGATGTAATGCAACCCGGCGCGAATGCGCATACTGCCCGAACCATGCAGGATCAGTCCGTACGATGCGGCCAGCAGCAGCTCGAAAAACACGAACAGATTGAACAGGTCGCCGGTCAGGAAGGCACCATTGAGCCCCATCAACAGGAATTGCAACATGGGGTGAAAATGGGCTCCGGCCCGGTCCCAGCGCGCAACCGAATACACCAGCACGGCCAACCCCAGGGCGCTGCTGAGCAGCACCATGACCAGCGACAGGCGATCCACCGCCAGCACGATCCCCAGCCAGGAGGGCCAGTTGCCCAGCAGATACACGGCCACGGCCGTGCCGTCCTGGCCGAAATGTCCCTGGTCGAGCTGTTGCAACAGATACCAGGTCAGTGCCAGCAACCCCAGAATGGAGGCCAGATTGATGCCGATCTTGACCCGACGCCAGCGCTCGCCCATGAGCAGCATGATCGATGCGGCCACCAGCGGCAGCACGATCGGCGCGATCAGCAAATGATGCAGCATGGGCGTCATACGTCGGACTCCTTGCCATCGACGTGATCCGTGCCGGTCAGGCCCCGCGAGGCCAGCAGCACGACCAGGTACAGCGCCGTCATCGCGAAACCGATCACGATGGCCGTGAGCACCAGTGCCTGTGGCAGCGGATCGGCCATCTGGGCAGGGTCCGGCACAATGCCGGCCTCAATGACAGGCACCTTGTCGACAGACAGACGCCCCATGCTGAAAATGAACAGGTTGACCGCGTACGAGATCAGCGACAGCCCCACGATCACCTGGAATGTGCGGGGCCGCAACAGCAGCCACACTCCGGAGCCAGCCAATACGCCGATAGCCAATGCAATGACGATTTCCATCAGTTCCCCCTGCCCGTCTTGAAGGCCGGCGCAACACGATGGCCGCGTACCGACTGGTGTGCCAGCGCGATCAGGATCAGCGTCGTGGCACCCACCACCAGCAGGAATACGCCCAGGTCAAACAGGAACGCGCTGGGCAGTGGCACCTCACCCAGCAAGGGCAGGACCGGATGCGGCGAACTCGATGTCAGGAACGGATGACCGAACCACCATGCCCCCAGGCCGGTGAAGCCTGCCAGCAGCAGGCCCGATCCGATCCAGGCCTGCGGATGCAGGTTCATGCGTTTTTCGACCCAGGCCGTACCACCCGCCATGTATTGCAGAATGATGGCGACCGACATGATCAGGCCCGCCACGAAACCGCCACCCGGCAGGTTATGTCCACGCATGAAGAAGTAGATGGCCAGCATGGCGATGATCGGGAACATCATGCGCATGATGATGGCCGGCACCATGAGATAGCCGGTCGCCTTGTCCACGGCCTCGGGCTGTGGCCAGTCGGCCGCAAACACCCGCTGCCTGCGCTGCTGCTCGGGTACGTCGATGCTCTCGGGGGCGGGCCGGAAACGACGCAGCAAGGCGTAGATGGTCAGGGCCACCACACCCAGTACGGTAATCTCGCCAAAGGTATCGAACCCGCGGAAATCCACCAGGATCACATTGACCACGTTGGTACCACCGCCTTCCGACAGCGCCTTCTCGACGAAGAAACGCGACATGGTCTCGGGCAAGGGACGGCTCAGGATTGCATAGGCCAGCGCACTCATGCCCAGGCCGGCGGCAATCGCGATCGCCAGATCGCGCACGCGACGCCCCTGTGCCGCCACACCCGTATCGCTGCGACGCCGCAGCGCCTCAAGCCGCCGGGGCAGCCAGCGCAATCCGAGCAGGATCAGTACGACGGTCACGACCTCGACCGTCAATTGCGTGAGTGCCAGATCGGGTGCAGAGAACCAGATGAAGGTCAGGCAGGTCATCAGGCCGGCCCCACCCATCAGGATCAGTGCTGCCAGGCGATGATACTTGGCCTGGTAGGCTGCTCCGATGGCGCAGACCGCTCCGCCCACCCACAGCAGGGCAAATACAGGATCGATGGGCGAATGGCGCACCTCGCCAAACGTGACCCGCCCCAGCCACAGTGGCACGGCCGCAGCCGCCAACGCAGCCAGCACCAGCAGCGTGAGCTGAGGTTGCAGACGGCGTGAACCGAGCAGATCCTCGACCGAGTTGGCAAGACGCGACAACCCCGTCATCGCCGATTCGAAAATGCGCTTGCCATCCAGGCCACGCAGCAATGGAGGTCCCTTGCCGCTGTCGAGCTGCAGATAGCGCTGCATCAGCAGATAGACGGCAATCCCGCCCGCCAGTGCAAAGATACTCATCATCAGCGGCATGTTGAAGCCATGCCAGAGCGAGAGTGTGTACTTCGGGGTTTCACTGCCCAGCACGCCGATCACGGCCGTGTGCAGGATGCCGCCCACCGACAGCGCCGGAATGATCCCGACCACCAGGCACAGCAGCACCAGCAATTCGACCGGGAAACGCATCCAGCGCGGCGGCTCATGCGGCTGGCGCGGCAGGTCGGTCGCCAGCGGCCCGAAGAACACGCCATGGATGAAGCGCAGCGAATACGCCACGCTGAACATGCTGGCGATCGTGGCGCACAGCGGCAGCACGAAATCCTTCATGGGGCCGACATGGCCGACCACCACGGTTTCGGCAAAAAACATTTCCTTGGAAATAAAGCCGTTGAGCAATGGCACCCCTGCCATCGCGGCGCTTGCCACCATCGCCAGCGTAGCGGTATAGGGCATTGCATGCCGCAGGCCGCTCAGGCGACGGATATCGCGTGTGCCGGTCTCGTGATCGATGATGCCGGCCGCCATGAACAGCGATGCCTTGAAGGTGGCATGGTTCATGATGTGGAAGATCGCCGCCACCGCTGCCAGCGTACTGTTCATGCCCAGCAGCAGCGTGATCAGGCCCAGATGGCTGATCGTGGAATAGGCCAGCAGGCCCTTGAGATCCTGCTGGAAAATGGCCGCATAGGCTCCCAGCAGCAATGTTGCCAGCCCAGCCACGCTGACGATCCAGAACCACTCATCGGTTCCGGCCAGCACCGGCCAGAAACGGGCCAGCAGGAACACACCCGCCTTGACCATGGTAGCCGAGTGCAGATAGGCCGACACCGGCGTGGGTGCCGCCATGGCATGTGGTAGCCAGAACTGGAACGGCACCTGGGCACTCTTGGTCAGTGCGCCCAGCAGGATCAGGATCAGTGCCGGGGTATAGAGCGCATGTTCGCGGATCGCCGCACCACGCGACAGCACCACATCAAGATCATAGCTACCCGCCATGTGCCCCAGGATCAGCAGACCGCCGAACAGGCACAGCCCGCCCGTGGCAGTGACCGTGAGTGCCATGCGCGCGCCGCGCCGCGCATTGGGATTGTGATGCCAGTAACCGATCAGAAGGAAAGACACCAGGCTGGTCAGTTCCCAGAACAGCGCAATCTGGATCAGGTTGCCGGACAGCACCAGACCCAGCATGGCCCCCATGAAGGCCAGGAAGAAAGAGAAAAACCGGGGAACGGGATCTTCCGGCGACATGTAGTAGCGTGCATAGACCACCACCAACAGTCCGATACCCGTGATCAGCAGCGAGAACAGCCAGGCAAAGCCGTCCATCCGCAAGATGAAGTTCATGCCACGCTCGGGCAGCCACGCGTACTCCTGCCGCAAGACACCGCCGTCGGTGACGTCGGGATAGGCCAGGATAGTCAGTATCAGCGCGGCGAGCGAGATCAGCCCTGCCAGCCAGGCCTCGACATTACGGGCATTGGCGGGAAACAGGGCAGCGATCAAACTACCGATAAATGGGAGGACGATAAGAGAAATTAGCAGCATGTTAGTGGAACATTTTCGCACAACATCATGCCAAACGAACCGCTGCCGACGAATTTTTTTTATCTTTTTTTTACGCCCGATCTGGTGCGGCGCAACATCGGATAAATGAGGCACCCGCTCCCCTGCGCAGTCACCTCATCACACCACTACGACCAGCACATATCCTGCGCCGGTCGTAGTGGGTGAGCCCTATATCAGCCCAGTGCCACCCGCGCATTGCGGAACATGCGCAGCCAGGGACTGGCATCGCCGCCGGCATCGGCCTGTCCCCAGCGCGCCGGTGCCCACGACATCTGCACGTTGCGCGTGACCCGTTCGGGGTGAGGCATCATGATGGTGAAGCGGCCATCGGCCGTCGTCACACCTGCCAGACCTGCCGGACTGCCATTGGGGTTGAAAGGATAGGCCTCGGTGGCCAGTCCCTGGTTGTCGATATAACGCGCCACGGCAAGCACGGCATTCGCATCGCCCTGCTGTGAGAAATCGGCAAAACCCTCGCCATGTGCCACGGCAATTGGAGCCCGCATGCCAGCCATGCCATTCAGGAACAGCGACGGCGATGCCTGCACTTCCACCATCGACAGGCGTGCCTCGTATTTCTCGGACTGATTGCGGGTAAAGCGTGGCCAGTGCGTAGCCCCCGGAATCATCGGAGCCAGCGCTGCCATCATCTGGCAACCATTGCAGACACCCAGTGCAAAGGTATCCTGGCGGCCGAAATAGGCCTCGAACTGCGCGGCAAGCTGCTCATTGAAACGAATGGTGCGTGCCCAGCCCTCGCCTGCACCCAGCACATCGCCATAACTGAACCCGCCCACGGCCACCAGCCCCTGGAACTGTTCCAGCGACACACGGCCCTGCAGCAGATCGGTCATGTGCACGTCCCAGGCCTCGAAACCGGCCTTGTCGAAGGACCAGGCCATCTCGACATGGCTGTTGCAGCCCTGCTCGCGCAGGATCGCCACCCTGGGCCGCTGACCGGTCGAAATGAACGGCGCAGCGATATCCTGCTGGGGATCGAACTCGACGCGCGGCGTAAAGCCGGGATCATCCTGCTTCTGCCAGACATCCCACTCGGCCTCGGCGCAGGCGGGATTGTCGCGGCGCTGCATGATGCGATAGCTGACTTCGCTCCAGATGCGACCCAGTTCGGCACGCGGACGGCCCCATACCTTGCGTCCGTCGCGATAAAACTCGACCTCGTCATGACCATTGAGGCCACCGATGGCATGCGAGCAGACCGACAGCCCGGCACCGCGCAGCACCTGCAGCACGCTGTCGCGCTCGGCAGCCGGCACCTGGATCACGACGCCGGCCTCTTCGGTAAACAAGGCCTTGAGCGTATGTTCGTCACGCTGTACAGCGACCTGTTCGGGACGGATCTTGTAATCCCCCCAATCCGCCGTATCCGGATCGATGGTCAGCATGTCGAGGTTGATCGAGACACCAGTATGGCCGGCAAAGGCCATTTCGCAGACCGTGGCAAACAGACCGCCATCGGAACGGTCATGGTAGGCCAGGATCACACCATCATCGGCCAGCGTGCGAATGGCTGCGAAGAGCGCCCGGACATCCTCGGGATGATCGATGTCCGGCACGGTTTCGCCGACCTGGTCAAAGGCCTGCGCCAGGATAGACGCCCCCATCCGGTGCTTGCCATGCCCCAGGTCAACCAGGATCAGCGCCGTCGGCCCCACATCGGTACGCAACTGCGGCGTCAGCGTCTTGCGGACATCCGCCACGGGCGCAAATGCCGTGACGATCAGCGAAACAGGCGCAATCACCTGGCGCTGTTCGCCATCCTGCTGCCAGACCGTACGCATCGACAACGAATCCTTGCCCACCGGAATCGACAGACCGAGCTGCTGGCACAGGTCACTGACCGCCGACACGGTATCGTACAGCGCGGCATCCTGGCCCGGCACGCCGCAGGCGGCCATCCAGTTGGCCGACAGTTTGATGTCTTCCATGCGCCCCACCGGCGCGGCGATCAGGTTGGTCAGCGACTCGACCACGGCCATGCGGCCCGAGGCCGGTGCGTCCAGCATGGCCACCGGCGTACGCTCGCCCATCGCCATGGCCTCGCCACGCACGCCTTCGAAATCAGCCAGCGTGACCGCGCAATCAGCCACCGGCACCTGCCACGGACCAACCATCTGGTCGCGACTGTTAAGGCCACCCACCGTGCGATCACCGATCGTGATCAGGAAGGTCTTGTTGGCAACCGTGGGGTGACGCAGCACGCGCTCGGCTGCATCATCCAGCGTAATGTCTACCAGATCCAGGGGTGCCGCCACACCCGGCAGACGCTGTACGTCGCGTGTCATGCGCGGCGGCTTGCCCAGAATCACATCGATCGGCACATCCACCGGCAGCGGCTGCCCTGGCTGCGTCTCGCCGATGCCATATTCGACGCGCAACTGACGCGCCTCGGTCGCCGTCCCGACCACCGCGAACGGACAGCGCTCACGTTCGGCAATCGCCCGAAAGCGCGGCAGGTCATCGGGATGAATCGCCAGCACATAACGCTCCTGGGACTCATTGCTCCAGATCTCGGCCGGCGACAGCCCGGTTTCTTCCAGGTGTACCTGGGCCAGATCAAAGATGGCACCGCGCCCGGCATCGTTGACCAGTTCAGGGAAGGCGTTGGACAAGCCACCCGCCCCGACATCGTGGATGGCGATCACGGGGTTGTTCTCGCCCTGCTGCCAGCAGGCATCGATCACTTCCTGCGCACGTCGCTGGATCTCGGGATTGCCGCGCTGCACCGAATCGAAATCCAGCTGCGCCGTATTGCTGCCCACGCTCATGCTGGACGCTGCTCCGCCCCCCATGCCGATGCGCAGGCCAGGGCCGCCGAGCTGGATCAGCAGGCTACCAGGCGGCAGTATGTCCTTGTGGGTCTGCCCACCATCGATGCTGCCCAGACCACCAGCGATCATGATGGGCTTGTGGTAACCCCAGCGCACACCACCTGCGGTCTGTTCGAAAGTACGGAAATAACCCAGCAGATTGGTACGACCGAATTCATTGTTGAACGCCGCGCCGCCCAGCGGGCCATCGATCATGATCGACAGCGGCGAAGCGATGCGGTCGGGAAGGCCGTAAGGATTTTCTTCCCAGGGCTGGATGGCGTCGTCAAAGCGCAGGTTCGAGACCGTGAAGCCGGTCAGCCCTGCCTTGGGCTTGGACCCCTTGCCGGTCGCCCCTTCATCGCGGATCTCGCCGCCCGCACCCGTGGCAGCGCCAGGAAATGGGGCAATCGCGGTCGGGTGATTGTGCGTTTCGACCTTCATCAGTGTATGCACCGTAGCCGGACGAGCCCCGTACACAGCCGAGCCGGCCTCACCGCGCTGCGGATGGAAACGCACGGCCCCCCCCCCCTCCATGATGGCGGCATTGTCCGAATAGGCCACGACCGTACCCAGTGGCTGTGCCTTGTGGGTCGCACGAATCATGCCGAACAGCGTATTGGACTGTGCCTGCCCATCGATCACCCATTCGGCATTGAAAATCTTGTGGCGGCAGTGCTCGCTGTTGGCCTGCGCGAACATCATCAGTTCGACATCGGTAGGATCACGGCCCAGCGTATTGAAGGATTCTGCCAGATAATCGATTTCGTCCTCGGACAGAGCCAGGCCCAGATCGACATTGGCACGTTCCAGTGCCTGGCGACCTTCCGCCAGCAGCGCCACCGTCTGCAGTGGCTTGCCTTCGAGCGACACGAACAGCGATTCGGTGGCAAAAGCGGCATCGACGACGGTTTCGGTCATGCGGTCATGCAGACAGGCAGCCGCCTGCGTCAGCATGTCCGCATCCAGCGACTTGCTGCCCAGCAGCCCCTTGGCCGGTGTCAGCAGATAGCGGATGCCGCGTTCGATGCGGCGCACCTGCGACAGGCCGCAATTGTGGGCGATATCCGACGCCTTGCTGGCCCACGGAGAAATCGTGCCCAGCCGGGGCAAAACCCGCAGGGTGAGATCATGCTTGCCGGTCGAGGCCGGATCAAGCACGGCGCGGCCATCATCGAGCAGCGCGCGCAGACGGGCCTGCCCGGCCTCATCGAGCGCTGCATCCAGCAACACGTAGTATTCATGCCAGCCCTGGACATCGGCCACAGGCAGCCTGGCAGCCTGAAGCTGAGCGAGAAGTCGGGATTGGCGGAAGGAAGACAGGGCTGGGGAGCCGTAGAAATGCAGGGTATTGGACACGGTCGGCGGGCGCGAGAAAGGAGAGGAAAACGGCCGTTGGTCGGCAAAGCTGAATTCTACCCCGGATATGAACGGCACCCCAAGGCCTGCCCGCCTCAGTCCGGATAGTGGACTTCCAGTATCTCGAGTTCCTCAATCCCTGCCGGTGTCCGCAAGGTCACGGTCTCTCCTTCGCGCGCCTTGGTCAGTGCCCGCGCGACCGGCGACACCCAACTGATACGCCCCTGCAGTGGTTCGGCCTCGTCGATGCCGACAATGGTAACAGTATGTTCATCGCCCGCCCGATCCATATAGACGACCGTAGCCCCGAAAAAAACCTGGTCGCGATTGGGCTGCAGCGCAGGATCGACCACCTCGGCGATTTCCAGACGCTTGGTCAGAAAACGCAGCCTGCGATCGATCTCCCGCAAGCGTTTCTTGCCGTACAGGTAATCGCCATTTTCAGAGCGGTCGCCATTGGAGGCGGCCCAGGACACGATCTGCACGACCGAGGGACGCTCCACATTCATGAGCTGCGTCCACTCATCGCGCAGCCGGGTATGCCCGGCCGGCGTCATGTAGTTGCGCGTGCCCTTGGGCAGTGCCGGCAAGGCCGGCACATCATCGTCATCCTCGCCATCGGATTCTTTGACAAACGCCTTGTTCATGTTTCCTGCTTCACTCCGCGCGACAGTTCAACGGCACCATCCTGCCCACGCCCCAGGTAGCTTCATTTCCCTTGCCACGCAATTCATGGATACCAGAGGAATACCAATAGCCGGAGGCAGCCGGCCGCTGCGGCAGTACAAACACAGAACCATCGGCCAGCGTAACCCAGGCCTTCTCATCGCGGAAGGTGACATCCAGCGTAGTGCCACCCTCGCAGACAAACTTGGCCCGCAATGCCTGCTCGCCCTCGCCCGCCGGCTTTTGCGCCGGGGCGGCACAACCTGCCAGCGCCGTGGCGGCCAGCACTGCAGCAATCGGGTACAGATGCAGCTTTTTAGCCATTTTCTTCTCCTTGCAGTTGGGGAACCTCTGAATACCAGCAGGCAGTATCGACACCACAGAATCAGGGACACTATAAATCAAAAGCCCTACAATGGCGCCACTATGCGCAGTGTTTCCGACCGTATCCGCCACGCCCTGCTCTTCGAGATCCTGGGCATCTGCCTGCTTCTGCCACTTGGCACCGCCTTCCTGGGTCTGGACACCCACGAGATGGGCGTCATCGGCGTCGGCAGCGCCATCATTGCCACGCTGTGGAACTACGTCTACAACCTCATGTTCGATCGCATCAAGCTGCGCATGACCGGCACGGCTGTCAAGACGACCGTCTCGGTGCGCGTACTGCATGCCCTGCTGTTCGAAGGCGGCCTCATCATCCTGATCCTGCCGCCCATGGCACTCTATCTGGGTATCAGCCTGTATGAGGCCTTGCTGCTGGATGCCGCCATCGTGGTGTTCTACCTGGTCTATGCCTTTATCTACAACTGGATCTACGACCGGGTCTTCCCGATCCCTCCTCTGCCCGAGGAAGCGACGGTGCAGCACCAGGGCTGATCGGCCTTCATTTTCCAAAGCCAGAACCACCCGCTCTCGATTCGGGAGGGTTTAACCTCATTTACGCCTCTTGCCGGATATGCTCCAGTAAGCGGCAAGGCCATCCACGGCATTCCCCTGCCGAATATATATACAGAACCGGCCCTTGTCAGGAGGAGACACGATGCGCTGCAAATCCATACGTGCTGGTCTGACTGTCCTGCTGCTCGCCTGCTTTCCCACAGCCTACGGTGCCTCGCCCGATGGGCGCTGGCAGACCATCGATGACGAAACCGGCCAGCCCAAATCCATCATCACGCTGACCCAGGCCAGCGACGGCTCGCTGAGCGGCCGCGTAACCGAGATCCTGCAATCCGACAAAGGCCCCAATCCTCGTTGCGAGAAATGCGAGGGAGAACGGCACAACCAGCCAATTGTCGGCATGACCGTTCTCTGGGATCTCAGGCCCGAGGGAGACAACGCCTGGAATGCCGGCACCATCCTCGACCCGAGCAAGGGCAAGACCTACCGTGCCAAGGCAAAACTGGCCGAGGACGGGCAAACCCTTGAAGTGTCAGGCTGCATTGTCTTCATCTGCCGGTCGCAGACGTGGCTGAGGGAACCCTGAGCACCATCCAGACTGCCAAGCCTTGGCAAGGTGTAGCAAATTTGACCGTCCTGTTTCTGCAAGACAAGCGGTGAACAGGCCGTTCTTTACATGCCTAGGGGGTGACAACCTCTTGCGACTTCTCGGGCGTGGCCTTTTCCGGCACATCCAGGATTGGCTGACGATCCGTTTCGCAACCTTTATCCAGTGCCAGAATAGCCAGATGATTATAGCGCTGGCGATATGCATCCACTTCCACCTGCTCTGCCTGACTGAAGTCCATGAAGAACAGCGGAATAAGAAAAAATGCGCCACTCACACCCAATGCTGTATTTTTACCGGCCTTGGCAGTTTGCGGCATCAGGCGTTGAACCTCGGATTCGATAAACGCCATTTCATGCTCAAGCGCCTGGCAACTCTTGGCATCATCCCCATATTGCTGAACTGTTACTGGATTTGCATTCCGTCCTGCACAGCCGGCCAGCAGACCCAGCGCCACGACAAGCATTAATTTCTTCATGATTTCTCCAAACCAAACAGATCGAATTGTAACTGATAGTGTTGATTTTTATAAAATCACGCCAAATTATTTAATGCCAGCACAGGCTCAAGCTTCTCTTGTCGGTCTGACCTGAGCACTTCGAACTGTCACCAGAACAACACGTGGCAGGCATATGCCGCGCATGCTCTAATAGCGCAAAAAAATATTTCTCAGAGATTTGTCGTGCCGTTCCTGCATACGCTGGTTTTGCTGCTGGGCCCCCTGCTTGGCCTGTTTACCATCACCCTGGGCAATGGCTTCATTTCCTCTCTGACCTCCCTGCGACTCGATGCTGCAGGCGTCCCTGACACCATGATAGGCTTGGTGTCATCATCGTATTTTGTCGGCCTCACCCTGGGGGCCATGTTTAGCGACCGCCTGATCGCCCGCATCGGCCACATCCGTGCCTACAGCAGCTTCGCCTCGCTAACGGCGGTGACCTTCTTGCTACAGGGCATGTTTTCCGATCCCTGGGCCTGGCTGGTCTTCCGGCTCCTCAATGGCTGGGCCATCATCGGCATCTATCTGGTCGTGGAAAGCTGGTTGCTGCTCACGGGCGACAAGATCACCCGAGGGCGGCTGCTGGCCGTCTACATGATCGCACTGTACGGCTCCGGAATGCTGGGTCAACTCGGGCTGGGAGCCCTCAATGCCTGGGGCGAAACCGCTCCCTTCATCGTGGCCGGCATGTTGAGTTCGCTCTCGGTCCTGCCCATGGTGATCCTGCCGCGTGCCTTGCCCGAGACTGGCAACATCGAACCGCTGATGCCCCGGCATCTGCTGCGTATGACACCCGCCGGCGTAATCGGCTGTTTTGGCTCGGGCATCACGATCGCTGCCGTCTATTCTTTGCTGCCCGTCTACCTGCAACGTGTCGGCATGGATATCGAACAGGTCGGCCACCTGATGGCCTGCGTTATTTTTGGTGCCATGGTGCTGCAATACCCGGTCGGCCGCTGGTCGGACAAACGGGACCGCCAGATGGTCCTGCTCGTGCTCAGTGCACTGTGCGCCATCCTGTCAGTCCTGATTCTGCTGCTGCCGGATCGCCAGACACTGCTGGCCGTGCTGCTCTTCCTGCTCGGTGGCGGGGTATTCGCAGTCTATCCTGTCGCCGTCAGCCACTCGGCCGATCGTGCCGTCGCCGGAGAACTGGTCGGTGTGATCCAGGGGTTGTTGCTGATCAACTCCATCGGCTCCGTCATCAGCCCGCTGATCATCTCGCCCGTCATGAAACATTGGGGAGAAGCCGGCTTTTTCTGGGCATTCGCATTGGTCAACGTATTCATGGCGATGCTCTTTCTCTGGAGACGCAAGGCCCACCCGTCTCCGACATCCGTGGCCCCTTTCGAGGCGGCGGCACAGATGTCTCCTGCCGGCGCAGAGATACGAGTAACAGAGGAGTTGGTGCAAGCTGCCGAGGAGCGCGAGCAACGGGAATGATGGTTGAGGCGCTGGATTTGGAATTCAAGCAATCGCGCGCTCAACGGTATTCGCTTCGCGGTGTTCGCCATCATTTTGCTGCAGGCTTCGATACAATCAGCACCATGAAACCCACTCGCATTCTGCTCCTCACCCTGTCAGCCTTGATATCCACTGCCCTGATAAATACTTCCTCAGCACAAGTCCTGGCCAATCAAAAGACGAGCACCTATCGACCCATTACTGGCCAAGAATTGCTGGATGGCATCATGAAAGGTGGCCTGGCAGACTGGATAGAAGATGAAGGCCAACGGACAGCCCTCTCGACATCCATCGCCATGGGGTACATACAAGGATCAATAGACAGCATCCGCGGAAAACACGCATGCCTGAATGATGGCATTCTTCTGGACAACCTGTATCCTCGCGTACTTGAATACCTGTCTGCATTACCTCGCCAGAAACTGACCGAGAATGCAGCGATGCTTGTCATGGAAGCCATGGTGCAACACTATCCTTGCAGGCCGTAAGCAGTCTGCCCCCAACTACTCCAACGCCTTCCGAATCTTCTCCGTAGAAACCGGAAACTCATAGAAGCGTTTGCCGATGGCATGAGCTATCGCATTGCTGGTGGCCGCCACGATGGGAATCATGCCCAGTTCGGC
>NZ_QETA01000012.1 GCF_003123725.1 Corticimicrobacter populi
CCAAGGAGGCCCTGTCTGCGGCAGCGGATGAGATGCGCAAGATCATGATCGAGGATTCGCGGACATTCGTGGGCGTGGTCGATGATGAGGGTAACGTGCTGGACAATATTTCAGGGCCGAGTGTGGGTGTGCGGGGAGATGGAATCAAGCTGGGGGGGGCGCGGGCTGATTTGGATTTGCTGTGCGGGAAGAGTAATGAGCGTTGTGCAGTTCAAAAAGACCAGGAGGGTAAGCCTGTTTTGGATGCTGATGGGAAAACACAATTGGAGTTGAAGAGCGGCATGATTCAATTCATTGAAAAAGATAAAACTGGACGGCCAGTTTTATTTGAAGATTTCATCAAAACGCCAGATGGTCAGAAGATGGTTGGTGCGACAGGCGGCATACAGGGATTAAAGGGGACAATGTTTGGTATGCCGTATGAGTCGGGTAGCTGGCAGGACAGGCTGATCGAAGCTTTTACGGGAACGCACGATTATGTAGGCGGGAGTCTGAGTCTATTTTGTTAAAGGCGGCAAGATGAGAAAAATGATTGGTTTTCTGGTGGGGGTTTTGATTAATATTTCTTTGTATGGGTGTGGGATTGGTGGTTTTTGGATGAATGGAAATCCTTTTTCGAGCGAAACGAAGCTTTATGGAGAGCATTGGGTCAAGGAAGGGATGACGCAGGAAAGCCGTTTGGATGATACCGTAGCGTGTGGCAGTGCACGTACTGAGCGCCTAGGTTTTAGTGCTGAGAAAAAGAGGTTGGAACGGCGTCCTGAAGAACCCGATGATGCTAAGGCCGTCGGCCGCTTAACTGAACGTTGGGTGCAGTGTATGAAGTCAAAAGGCTATCACTACGAGCCGTAGCCAGCCAGCAAAACAGCAAAAGCGCAGCACAGTTTTGGCGTGGGGGTGAGTGTTGGAGCAGTGGCCTGTTGGCGAATGTCAGCGGCAGCGTGTGGTAGTGGTGACTGCTGATGCTGTGGCTACGCTAGGTAACAATTACTTGACGCAAAAGACCGTTGACCTGAGAAAGAGCAAAAGAAGTTGTTTTTGGATGAGGCTGAGCGAATTTTTGGATAAGGAGTTGATTGCGGAGAAATTGATTGAGGGGGTTAGGTATTAATGAGAAAATAAATTAGGATTTTCTCCATGGTTGTAATCCAAAGAACAAGGGCGGTTGATAAAATAAAAGCTATTTTTATTTTCCTGAAATTTAAGTCGTTTCCGCTTTGGCGGAAAAGGATCATCAGGAAAAAGACAGTGGCAAGCCAGAATGTGTATGGTGGAATTTCAAATCGACTGCCAGGGGTCCCGATTTTGGATGTCAGTATTCCGGGTATGGAAGCGACAAGGTACACAAAAAATGATATGGCTGTAGAAATTATAACTGTCCTGAGTGGTTTTGGTAATTTCACGTCAGGGAAAAAATTAAGTAAATATTTTAATGTTAGTGCGAAAGATGTGATGGTTATCATAAATCCAGCCGCCATAAAGATTCCGACTAAAAAGAATGGCGGGGCTGCCAGCATGGAAGTTTCCTTGTTTGTTTATTAATTAAGGGTCGTGTTTTGTTTTTTCTAGATAATAGCCTCAATTAGCAAGCGCAAGGCCCTTCCTGGTCGGGCTATGCCCGATCTGGATCTGTTTGGAGATAGGCCGGCACGTCATGATCAACGTGGGTGGCCCTTCTACCACTCAACGCGGCAAGCGATGATTCACCCGCCGCGACAGCCATTCCCCAATGAACTGCACGCAGGTGACCAGGGCGATCAGGATGATGATGATATCGACCAGCACACGGGTTTCGTAGCGCTCGTAGCCATAGCGGATCGCCAGGTCGCCCAGGCCGCCGGCACCGACCGCGCCGGCCATGGCCGAGGCGTTGATCATGGCGATCAGGCAGACGGTCATGCCGCCGATGATGCCCGGCAGCGCTTCGGGCAGCAGCACGTGCCGCACGATGTGCCAGCGTTTCAGGCCCATGGCGCGGGCGGCTTCGATCAGACCGTGATCGACTTCGTTCAGGCTGACCTGGGCAATCCGGGTGTAGAACGCGATCAGGCTGATGCTCAACGGCACGATGGCGGCCCAGACGCCCAGCGTGGTGCCCACGATGAAACGGGTGAAGGGCAGCAGCGCCACCAGCAGGATGATGAAGGGCATGGCCCGGAACACGTTGACCACCACCGACAGCCCCTTGTTGAAGCGGGGAGCCGAGTACAGGGTACCGGGTGCCGTGACGGCCAGGGTGACGGCCAGGCACAGGCCGACCACGATGGCAATGGTGGCCGAGATGCTCACCATCAGGACGGTCTCGACAAAAGCCTTCAAATAACGGTCAAGCATGCTCGTGGACATAGCCCAGTATCTTCAGCGTATCGGGTGGAAAGGGTGCGTGGTGCAGCGCGGCCAGGTGAGCGACGGGGATAGACAGCAGCACATCGCCCTGGGCATGGCCCTGTATCCGTTCCAGCGAGCTGTGCAGCAGGCGTGTATCCGGGGCAATCGCCAGCAGGTTCTGCAGCGAGATGCCGTCGGGATGCGCACTGCCCGAAAAGTGAACCGACAGCACGGCACGGCCCTGGGCCGGTGGCGTGGGCTGCAGGATGCGCGCCAGGTCGTCCGGCAGTTCGCGGCGCAGCGGGCGCAGCAGGGCGCGGGTGGCATCGGCCTGCGGATTGCCGAACACCCGCCAGACTTCGCCCTGCTCGACGATTTCGCCGCCGTCTAGTACCAGCACTTCATCGCAGATATCGCGGATCACCGACATGTCGTGCGTGATCAGCACGATGGTCAGGCCCAGGCTCTGGTTGATGTCGCGCAGCAGTGCCAGGATGGACTGCGTGGTTTCCGGGTCGAGTGCCGAGGTGGCCTCGTCGCACAGCAGGATTTCGGGATCGTGCACCAGGGCGCGGGCGATCCCCACGCGCTGTTTCTGGCCGCCCGACAACATGGCTGGATAGGCATCGGCCTTGCCGGACAGCCCGACCAGTTCCAGCAGGGCATCCACCCGTTGGCGGATGTCGTGGGTCGGACGGCGGGTGACGCGCAGCGGCAGTGCCACGTTGTCGCGCACCGTTTTGGCCGACATCAGGTTGAAGTGCTGGAAGATCATGCCGATCTTGCGGCGCAACGTGACCAGGCCGTTCTCGTTGAGCTGGCCGACATCGATGCCATCGACCGTGACGTGGCCGGTGGAGGGTTGCTCCAGCATGTTGATGGCACGCAGCAGGGTGGACTTGCCGGCACCACTGCGGCCGATGATGCCGAAGATCCGGCCGCGCTCGATCCCGAAAGAGATATCGCGCAGTGCATGGGTCTGTCCGGCCCGGCCTGAATAGGTCTTGCCGACACCGGAGAACACAATGTGCGGCGCGGTGTCGGCGAGCTGCGCATCGGCCTGCAGGTCGGCCCGTGATGGTGCTGCGGGCTCCCTGGGGGCCCTATCGGTTGCTGCAGCCTGGCGCAGCCAGGCGAGGTTCATCTCCATGACTGACATGCGACTCAGAATGCAGGTTCGATCACGCCCTTCAGCTCGCGCTCGATATAGGCGCGTACCTCATCGGACTGGAACGACTTGACCAGCAGCGGGACCCAGGGTTGATCCTTGTCCTGTTCGCGGACCACGATGATGTTGACGTTGGGATTGTTTTCCACTTTTTCCTGGGCGATACCATCGCGGGCGGCATTGAGACCGACCTGCGAGCCGAAGCTGGAGATCACGGCAGCGGCGTCCACATCCTGGTAGGAGCGTGCCAGCACGACGGACTTCACTTCCAGGAACTGCAGGTTGCGCGGATTTTCCTTGATGTCGGCAAAGGTGGCGGTCTCGTTGTACGGATCGAAACCATCGCGCAGCTTGATCAGCCCTTCGTTCTGCAGGATGATCAGTGCGCGGCTGCCGTTGCTGGGGTCATCCGGCAGGCCGATCTTGGCATTCTGAGGCAGGTCCTGCAGCGACTTGTACTGCTTGGAATAAAACGCCAGCGGTGACAGGTAGGTGTTACCCACGACCGCGAGGTTGTAGCCGCGCTGCTTGATCTGGTCGCGGAAGAACGGAATGTGCTGGAAGGCATTGGCATTGATTTCGCCGTTGTTCAGCGCTTCGTTGGGGCTGAGGGTGCCAGCGAAAACGATCGGCTCGATGGCCAGACCGTGGGTCTTGCCGACCTCGGTCACGACTTCCCAGATCTGTTCGCCGATGCCGCCGCGGATGCCCACCTTGAGCGGGATCGGATCGGCGGCGTGGGCGATGCCGGACAGGGTACTCATCAACAGGCCTGCCAGCAGGCTGCTCAGGTATTTCTTCATGCTTATTCCTTGGGGTCATGCGTGTTGTCGCTGTACAGGTGTGGACAGGGCAGCAGGCAGGGCCTGTGCTGTACCGCTTCTGCGCAGTCAGGAACGGATCATTATGTGTGCAGGACGGGATACGACCAACGATTTGCCAGCTATGTCCTTATATGGAATGGCGCGATTTCGCAGGCCTCAATATATGCAAATGAAAATCAGGCATGACGCTTCAGGTACGCTGTGAGCCGATGCGTGGCAACGTCACGCCAGGACAAGGAGGGCATGCGACATGACCCAGAATGCAGAGAAAGAACTGCTCGAGGCGCTGCGCCAGATCGTCGGCCGGCCCCATGCCGTTTCCGGGCGCGAGGCACCTGAATCATTGATCGATCAATTGCAGCGCTATGAGGGCGAGGCCCGCGCCGTGGTGCGCCCCGGCTCGACCGAAGAGGTGGCCCGCGTGGTGGCGTTGCTGGCCGGACAGGGCATCCCCATCGTGCCGCAGGGCGGCAATACCGGGCTGGTGGGGGCCGCGACACCGGACGGCAGCGGTCGCGCTGTCGTGCTGTCCTCGGCCAGGCTGAACAGGATCCGCGATATCGATCTGGATAATGACACCATCACCGTCGAGGCCGGTGTGCGGCTGGGCCAGTTGCGCGAGGCGGCGCACGAGGCAGGGCGCTGGTTCCCGCTCAGCCTGCCATCGCAGGGTAGCTGTACCGTGGGTGGCAACCTGGGCACCAATGCGGGCGGCACGCAGGTCATCCGCTTCGGTAACATGCGCGCCCTGACCCTGGGGCTAGAAGTAGTGACGGCCCAGGGCGAGATCTGGCATGGCCTGCGCGGCCTGCGCAAGGACAACACCGGCTACGACCTGCGCGATCTGTTCATCGGCAGCGAAGGCACGCTGGGCATCATCACGGCGGCGACCCTCAAGCTGTTTCCTTTGCCCAGGGCCGAGCGGACAGCATTTCTGCGGGTGACGGGCCTGGATACGGTGCTGGCGTTGCTGCGCCATGCCCGCGCCGGTTTCGGCGCGGCACTGACCAGCTTCGAAATCATCGCCCGCAGCAGCTACGATCTGGTTTCTGCGCAGGCACCCGAATATCGCCTGCCCTTCCTGCCGGACGACACCGTGGATAGCTGGTACGTCCTGATCGAGATTTCCGATGAAAACGACGAGGCCCATGCCGATCTGTCCATCGAGCGGGTATTGGGCGAAGCGCTGGAAAATGGTCTGGCGCAGGATGTACTGGTGGCCGACAGCCTGGCCCAGCGCGAGGCATTCTGGGCCTTGCGCGAGCACGGGCTGGGCGTGGCCCAGCGGCGTGACGGCAAGAACGTCAAGCATGATATTTCCCTGCCCATTTCCCGCATTCCCACCTTCGTCCGCGAAAGTGCGGCGATGCTGCAGCGGGTGTTTCCAGGGGTGCGCATCTTTGCTCATGGGCATGCCGGTGATGGCAATCTGCACTACAACGTAGCGGCACCGACGCCGGGCGATGACGCCTTCATCGAGACCTACGGCACGGCCATTCGGGCGCAGGTCCATGATCTGGTGATTGCGCACCATGGCTCGATCTCCGCCGAACATGGCATTGGCCAGTCCAAACTGACCGAACTGCTGCGCTGCAAGTCACCGGTCGAGATCGGCCTGATGCGCCAGATCAAGCAGGCGCTCGATCCTGGCAACCTGCTCAATCCGGGCAAGGTGCTGGCCTTCTGATCAGTCCCGTAGCGTCAGTGCTGCGCCCGCCTGTGCAATGCGGCGGGCAGCCTCTTCAAGTGCTTCCAGGCTGGCCGCGAACGACAGGCGGAAGTACGGTGACAGGCCGTAGGGTGCGCCATGCACGACCGCCACACCATGCTCCAGCAGCCATTGGCTGACGTCCTGGTCGTTGGTCAGTTCCCGGCCATCCGGCGTACGGGCGCCCAGCCAGCCGGCGCAGCCCACCCAGGCAAAGAAAGCGCCCTGAGGGGGAAAGGGCTGCAGGCCGGGCACGGCCTGCAATGCCGTGGTGATGAAGCGGGCCCGTTCGGCGTAGGCCTGGCGTGCCTGCAACACGAAATCTGCGGCTACGCCATCGAGCGCAGCCTGTGCTGCTGCCTGCGAGAATGCGTTCGGGCCTGACGAGACCTGTGACTGGACGGCGATCAGCGCCTTGACCAGGGGAGCCGGGCCTGCGCCCCAGCCGATGCGCCAGCCTGTCATGGCAAAGGTCTTGGAGACGCCATTGACCAGCAGGGTGCGTTCCTTCAGGTCGGGGGCCGCCTGCAGCCAATGGGTGGGGCGCGAGGGCGTGAACCAGATCTGCTCGTACATCTCGTCCCACAGGATCAGCACATGCGGATGGCGGCGCAGGACCTGCGCCAGGGCCTGCAGCTCGTTCTGCGGGTAGACCGTGCCGGTCGGGTTGGCGGGCGAATTCAGAAGCAGCCACTTGGTACGCGGCCCGATGGCCTGTTCAAGCTGTGCGGGCGTAATGCGGAAACCGTCTTCGGCCCGTGTCGGGATGGCGACGGGTGTACCGCCACAGATCCGCACGCTGTCCGGAAAGGTGGGCCACCAGGGGGCTGGCAGAATGACTTCGTCGTCTTCGTCGAGCGTGGCCTTGAAGGCCTGGTAGATGATCTGCTTGCCGCCGTTGCTGACGATCAGTTCGTCGGGGGCATAGGTCAGGCCGGCATCGCGGGCGTAGGCGCGGGCGATGGCCTGGCGCAGGGCCAGCGTGCCGGGTGTCGCGGTGTAGCGGGTCTCGCCGCGCGCCAGGGCTTCTATGGCGGCCTGCTGGATCGGCAGGGGCGTATCGAAATCCGGCTCGCCGGCAGTCAGCACGACGATGCTGCGGCCCTGGGCCTGCAGGCGGGCGGCCTGTTGGCTGGCTACGGCGATGGGAGACAGCTCGGCTGTCCGCACATGGCGGGACAGCAGTGTCGTGATGTCAGGAGAAGTCATGGTGTGTCCAGCAGGAAAGGAATGTTGGCGCGGGCGGTGACGGCAGCCAGTTGCGTCAGCAGGGCGTCGGGCAAGGGGATGCCCTGTGCCAGCCGTTCGGCGCGGGCCTGGGTTTCGGGATCGCCCGGCACCAGCACGGGTTGGGCCGGGTCGAGTGCCGGTGTGGCGTGAAGGTGGTCGATGATGCCGGCTACGCTGTGCTCGAATGCCGGCTGGCCACCCAGGAAGCCCGGATCGATCACGATGATGCTGTGGCCGATGTCGGCTGGCGCATCCGGGGTGCGCAGGGTGCCTGCCGTGGCCGAGAATGCGGCACCGTTGAGCGTCGCACCCAGAATCTGCGCCAGCAGTGCCAGGCCGTAGCCCTTGTGGCTGGACAGGTCGGGACGGCTGCCCAGCGGGGTCAGGCCGCCTTCCGGCAGTTCGTAGACTTGGCGACGCGCCTGCTCGGCATCGGTAATGGCCTGGCCGTTGCCGTCCACGGCCCAGCCGGTCGGGATCTGCTGGCCGCGCAGGGCACGTACCTTGACCTTGTTGGCGGCGCTGGTGGTGGTGGCGATATCGAGCACGACGGCTTCGTGTTCTGCGCCGGCCGGTGCGGCAAAGGCGATGGGATTGGTGCCCAGCACCGGCATGCTGGCATGGGTCGGCACCAGCATCAAGGCCTGCGACGAGCTGGTGACCAGTGCGACCAGGCCTTCCCGGGCCGCCTGTCGGGCATAAAGCCCGGCTGCGCCAAAGTGATGCGAATTGCGCACGCCGGCCAGTGCGATGCCGTGCTGGCGGGCCTGGCCGATGGCATGGGCGGTGGCGGCATGGGCGACGGGATGGCCCAGGCTGGCGGCACCGTCCCAGAGCGAAGTCGCACCGGCTTCCTGGATCAGTCGTGGCGTGCCAGCCAGCCTGATTTTGCCGTTGCGCACCATGGTGTCGTATTGCGGCAGCATGGAGACGCCGTGCGACTCGATGCCGAGCAGGTCCGTCTCCACGATCAGGTGCGCGGTCAGGCGGGCCTGTGCCTGGGGCATGCCCCAGGCTTCGAGGATCTGTTCGGTCTGGGTTTCAAGCAGGGATGCGGGAAAGCGGCGTTCGGCAGGCATGATGCGAAGAGGGCAGGAAAACGGATCATGATCTGCCTGCCGCCCGCCGAATGCAAAGACGGTTTCGATATATTTTTATTCAGGCGCACAGGGCTTCGTCATCGTAGGCCGCGATCCGGCTCAGGTGCTGTCGCCCGCGTCGTACCGCAATGCCTCGCTTGTGCAGCGTGCTGATGGCTCGCGAGACGGTTTCCTTGGTCAGCCCGGTGATGTCGGCCATGTCACGCAGCTTGGGGATCTCGATGGGCGTGTTGCCGAGCATGGCCAATAGCCGATGGACGCGTGCCTGGGCCGGCCCGATGCGCAGGTTCAAAACCGCCACCATGCGTGACTCAGTGCGTATCAGTGTGTCCAGGATGACCTTTTCCTGCTGGATTTCTTCCAGGGGAAAGAGCTCCAGCCGGCATTGCGTGAGCGCCGTGGCCTGGAAGGTATAGCGTGACCCCTGGAGGGTTTCCAGGCCGATGATGTCGCCGCGAGTCGCGATGCCGGCCAGAGTGGGTTGCCCTTCTGCGTCGAGCCGATCAAGGCGGATCGCACCCTGCAGGATCCGCCTTGCGGAACCCGTGGTGCCGGTCCGGTAGAGAATGTTGCCCCGCCTGACCCGGATTTCCCGGGCATCGCCAGCGTATGAGGATGGCGTCAGGTTGAATATCTGGGCATAGATGGAAGGCGTAGCCATAGATGTGTCCTGTATCTGTCTCAGGCACCCCCTCTTCAATGCACGACGGACTGGAGGGGGCGACTGAATGTGTGTGCCTGCTCAGAATTTATGCAGGATGCCGGCACCGATCAGGCGGCTGTAGCTGCGATGCCGGAAGTTGTAGAGATCGCCGTCGATGAGGCTGCCGTAGGCATACAGGTTGGTCCGTTTGGAGAGCGGGTAGGTATAGCCGAGGTTGTAGACATTCACGTTTTTCCGGTCCGGAAACGCTTCCCTGCCGGCATCGACATATTGGTAGGATGCCAGTACGCTGCCGCCGCCCACCTTGAACTTGGTACCGATGGCATAGGCATCGACATGGCCGTCGAAATAGCCGGCGCTGCCGAGGTAGTTGGAGCCGGTCGGGGCACCTTCCGCTGATTTGACCCAGCCGTCGCTCTGGCGGGTCCAGCCGGCATACAACTGGAACGAACCGAAGTTGTAGTTGCCCCCCAGTTGCAGGGCCGACGGGTTGCGGCCACGGGCGTTCGGGTCGTCTGCGGGCGTCCACAGGCGGTCATAGGTGGCCACCAGTGTGACGGCACCGCTGGCGTACTTGGCGGCCAGGTTCATGGCTCGGCTGTTGTCGCTGGCATCCTGTTGCTCGCCCTTGGTGTTGAAAGAATAGCCGAGGCCGAGCTGGAAGCCCGAGAAAATGGGTGACAGATATTTGACCTGATTGTCGTAGCGCGGGTTGTCCGAGGCACGGAAACCGCTGCGGCCCAATGCAGCCTGGGTAAAACCACCGCCAAAAGGACTGATGGCCGAGCTGGCGAATTCGGTACTGACGGTCATGGCCCGACCAAACCGGACATCGCCGAAGTCACCGGACACGCCCAGCCATGCAGCGCGTCCGAAGAGACGGCTGAACGACTGTTCGCCGTTGGTCATGTTGAAGCCGCTTTCGAGTTCGAAATTGACCCGGTAGCCGTTGCCCAGGTCTTCCATGCCGCGCAGGCCCCAGCGCGAACCGCCTTGTCCTCCACTCTTGAGGCCGTTCTTTTGCTTGGTGATGCCATCTTCCTTGACGCGTTCGTGGAAAATGCCGGTATCAACCAGTCCATACAGGGTCACGCTGCTTTGCTGGGCGTGTGCGCCGGTCGACAGCGCAAGCAGTGCGGGCAGAAGGAGGGCGATGTGATTCTTGGTCATGATGTTTCCATGCTGTGTAGAAAATTCGAGGCAAGCCTTCCCCCTGCGGCATGTAGGTACATGCCGCCTCTTTCAGGCAGGGGGAGGTCAGGACCGCAGTGGCGTCAGTGCTGCGACGAGCCTTCGGCGGCAGGGGCGGGCTTGCCCAGCATCCGGCTCAGGACCGCATCGCGGTTGACATAGTGGTGGAAGAAGGCGGCGGCGATATGCAGGACCACGATCAGCGGAACCAGCGTCTTGCCCAGGAAATGATGGATGACATCGACCGGAGGTTCGAAGGTCTGCCAGGTGAATCCGAAGACCGAGCACAGCCAGGTGAAGAATGCCGTATCCCGGAAATTGGGCACCGTGAACAGGTAGAAATCCGTATCCCTGCCCGTGCCGATATAGCCCGTGATCGGCATGATGATCATCAGGGCATACAGTGCCCAGTGTGCGGCATGAACCATCCAGTGTTCGATGCGCAGATGCGTGATGTGGATGCCGGGTGGCTGGGGATTGCGGATGCGCCAGATCAGGCGCGGGATGACCAGCACGCCGACGAAGATGCCCAGTACCCAGTGCAGGTTGATCAGCGGCATGAACATGGGGTCCTTCTTGCCGCCATAGGGCAGGATGAACCAGATGATGTAGTAGGCGAGCAGGCAGCACACGATGAAGGCGGTTGCCATGCTCCAGTGGAACAGGCGTGTCATTGCGCCGAATTGGTTGGAGGTGTTTTTCCATTCCATGATGAAAGTCCTAGAGTCTCGATGTGAGGAGGCTGAGGGCCTGGGCCCTGCTGTGACACGGTGGTGTGCGGCAGGGCATGAACATATGCCTAAGCGATCACAGGCTTCATGGCTGCGCGGAAGATCTGCTCGACTTCAGCCTGGGTTTCTGCCTGACGCGGGTTGGTCAGGGCGCAGGCATCCTTGAGTGCGTTCTGGGCCAAGGTGGGAATGTCAGCTTCCTTGACGCCCAGGTCGGTCAGGCTGGGCGGGATACCGACATCGGCAGCCAGGCGGCGGATAGCGGCGATGCAGACGCGGGCACCGGCTTCATCGCTCAGTCCCAGCACGTCTTCGTCCATGTGCTGGGCGATATCGCGCAGGCGTCCGGCTGCGGTGGTCAGGTTGTATTCCTCGACGTGCGGCAGCAGCACGGCATTGCAGACACCGTGAGGCAGGTTGTAGAAACCGCCCAGTTGATGCGCCATGGCATGAACGTAGCCCAGCGAGGCGTTGTTGAAGGCCATCCCGGCCAGGAACTGGGCGTAGGCCATGTTTTCCCGTGCCACGAGGTCATTGCCGTTATTGACGGCAGCGCGCAGGTTGCGTGCGATCAGCGTGACGGCCTTGACTGCGCAGGCGTCGGTGATGGGCGTGGCTGCGGTCGAAACGTAGGCCTCGATGGCATGCGTGAGGGCATCCATGCCGGTGGCGGCGGTCAGCCCCTTGGGCATGCCGACCATCATGCCGGGGTCATTGACCGACAGCAGCGGCGTGACATTGCGGTCCACGATAGCCATCTTGATGTGACGTGCCTCGTCGGTAATGATGCAAAAGCGCGTCATTTCGCTGGCTGTGCCGGCGGTCGTGTTGATGGATACCAGCGGCAGTTGCGGTTTGGCCGAGCGGTCGATCCCTTCGTAGTCGGAAATATGGCCGCCGTTGGCTGCCACCAGGGCGATGCCTTTGGCACAGTCGTGGGGCGAACCACCGCCCAGCGAGATCACGAAGTCGCAGGCGTTGTCACGCAGCAACCGGAGACCGTCTTCCACGTTGGTCACGGTCGGGTTGGGTTGTGCGCCGTCGAACACCGTGGCCGAGATGCCCTGGTCGGCCAGCAGGCTCTTGACCTGTTCGGCAACGCCGATCTTGTTCAGTACGGCATCGGTCACGATCAGTGCATGCTTGAAACCATGTGAGCGAATGCTCAGTACGGCTTCCTGGAGGCTGCCAGCGCCCATGATGTTGACGGCGGGGATGAAGAAAGTTGAGCTCATGTTGTTCCGTTCCTGTTGTGTCGGTTTGGGTGGCAGGCCGTGTGGTTGACTGTCCGTCGGGCCGGCCTGCCGGATTGGGGTTGTAATGGGTAGGTGTTCAGAAAAAGCCCAGGGCGTTGGGGTTGTAGCTGACCAGCAGGCACTTGGTTTGCTGGTAGTTCGACAGGGCCACCTTGTGGGTCTCGCGGCCAATGCCGGACTGCTTGTAGCCACCGAAAGCCGCATGCGCCGGGTAAAGGTGATAGCAGTTGGTCCAGACCCGGCCTGACTCGACACCACGGCCCACTCGGTAGGCACGCGTGCCGTCGCGACTCCACACCCCGGCACCCAGACCGAAAGCCGTGTCGTTGGCGATGGCAATGGCCTCGTCCTCATCCTTGAAGGTCGTCACCGACGCCACCGGCCCGAAGATCTCCTCCTGGAAGATGCGCATGTTGTTCTTGCCCAGCAGCAGCGTTGGCTTGACGTAGAAACCCTCGTCCAGACCCGTGCCCGGCTGGTTGCGGGCCCCGCCCGTCAGGCATGTGGCCCCTTCGCCGCGACCGATGTCGATGTACGACAGGATCTTGTCCATCTGCACCTTCGAGACCTGCGCCCCCACCATCGTGCTCTTGTCCAGCGGATTGC
>NZ_QETA01000013.1 GCF_003123725.1 Corticimicrobacter populi
TTTTTTCTAATTTTTTCTTTCACCAAAAGCAAAAACCCCCAAGCGCGGAGCTTGGGGGTTTCTGGGAATAAAAGCTTGACGATGACCTACTTTCACAGGCGTAAACCAACTATCATCGGCGCGAAGGCGTTTCACTGTCCTGTTCGGGATGGGAAGGAGTGGGGCCACCTTGCTATGGTCGTCAAGCGTAACTGTTTTGGCAGGCTGACTGAGTCAGCGAGCCGAATCTGGTAGAAGCACATGATTGTACACGGATATGATTGTTGTCGGCGCTGCTGACGGAGCAGCGCCGGGGTATTACTTTGTTTTGAACGACATGTCGCCATAACTTGCAGAGTTATAGGATCAAGCCGCACGGGCAATTAGTACTGGTTAGCTTAACGCATTACTGCGCTTCCACACCCAGCCTATCAACGTCCTGGTCTCGAACGACCCTTCAGGGGAATCTAGTTCCCAGGGAAATCTAATCTTCAGACGAGTTTCCCGCTTAGATGCCTTCAGCGGTTATCTCTTCCGTACTTAGCTACCCGGCGATGCCATTGGCATGACAACCGGTACACCAGAGGTACGTCCACTCCGGTCCTCTCGTACTAGGAGCAGGCTCCGTCAAATTTCCAACGCCCACGGCAGATAGGGACCAAACTGTCTCACGACGTTTTAAACCCAACTCACGTACCACTTTAAATGGCGAACAGCCATACCCTTGGGACCGACTACAGCCCCAGGATGTGATGAGTCGACATCGAGGTGCCAAACACCGCCGTCGATATGAACTCTTGGGCGGTATCAGCCTGTTATCCCCAGAGTACCTTTTATCCGTTGAGCGATGGCCCTTCCATACAGAACCACCGGATCACTATGACCTGCTTTCGCACCTGTTCGACTTGTCAGTCTCACAGTCAAGCACGCTTATGCCATTGCACTATCAGCACGATTTCCGACCGTACCTAGCGTACCTTCGTACTCCTCCGTTACACTTTAGGAGGAGACCGCCCCAGTCAAACTGCCTACCATGCACGGTCCCCGACCCGGATAACGGGCCTAGGTTAGAACCGCAAACAAACCAGGGTGGTATTTCAAGGTTGGCTCCACAGAATCTAGCGACTCTGTTTCAACGCCTCCCACCTATCCTACACAGATCGGTTCACAGTCCAATGCAAAGCTACAGTAAAGGTTCATGGGGTCTTTCCGTCTAGCCGCGGGTAGATTGCATCATCACAACCACTTCAACTTCGCTGAGTCTCGGGAGGAGACAGTGTGGCCATCGTTACGCCATTCGTGCAGGTCGGAACTTACCCGACAAGGAATTTCGCTACCTTAGGACCGTTATAGTTACGGCCGCCGTTTACCGGGGCTTCGATCAAGAGCTTGCACCCCATCACTTAACCTTCCGGCACCGGGCAGGCGTCACACCCTATACGTCCACTTTCGTGTTTGCAGAGTGCTATGTTTTTAATAAACAGTCGCAGCCACCGATTCTCTGAGACCTCTTCATGCTCCGAGCGCAGGCTCTTCACACTAATGAGGCATACCTTATCCCGAAGTTACGGTATCAATTTGCCGAGTTCCTTCTCCCGAGTTCTCTCAAGCGCCTTGGAATATTCATCCCGTCCACCTGTGTCGGTTTGCGGTACGGTCGCGTACAGCTGAAGCTTAGAGGCTTTTCTTGGAACCACTTCCAATCACTTCGCGAGACATGCTCGCTCGTCCCACACCCTTGAATCACGCGCCCGGATTTGCCTAAGCGCCTTCTCTAGTGCAGCAACAGGGACTTCCAACACCCTGATGATCTTCCGCAATTCGTCCCCCCATCGCACTGTACGACGGTGCTGGAATATTAACCAGCTTCCCATCAGCTACGCATCTCTGCCTCGCCTTAGGGGCCGACTCACCCTGCGCCGATGAACGTTGCGCAGGAAACCTTGGACTTACGGCGAGGGGGCTTTTCACCCCCTTTATCGCTACTCATGTCAGCATTCGCACTTCTGATACCTCCAGCAACCCTTACGAGTCACCTTCGCAGGCTTACAGAACGCTCTCCTACCGCGCATATCAAAGATATGCACCCGCAGCTTCGGTTTATCGCTTAGCCCCGTTACATCTTCCGCGCAGGACGACTCGATCAGTGAGCTATTACGCTTTCTTTAAAGGATGGCTGCTTCTAAGCCAACCTCCTGACTGTCTATGCCTTCCCACTTCGTTTCCCACTTAGCGATAATTCGGGACCTTAGCTGGCGGTCTGGGTTGTTTCCCTCTTGAGTCCGGACGTTAGCACCCGGTGCTCTGTCTCCCACGCTGTACTTGCCGGTATTCGGAGTTTGCAATGGTTTGGTAAGTCGCTGTGACCCCCTAGCCATAACAGTGCTCTACCCCCGGCAGTAATACGTGAGGCACTACCTAAATAGTTTTCGGAGAGAACCAGCTATCTCCAGGTTTGTTTAGCCTTTCACCCCTATCCACAGTTCATCCCCTAATTTTTCAACATTAGTGGGTTCGGTCCTCCAGCACGTGTTACCGTGCCTTCAACCTGACCATGGATAGATCACCTGGTTTCGGGTCTACACCCAGCGACTGGACGCCCTATTCGGACTCGCTTTCGCTACGCCTCCCCTATTCGGTTAAGCTTGCCACTGAATGTAAGTCGCTGACCCATTATACAAAAGGTACGCAGTCACCCCACAAGGAGGCTCCTACTGTTTGTATGCATACGGTTTCAGGATCTATTTCACTCCCCTTCCGGGGTTCTTTTCGCCTTTCCCTCACGGTACTGGTTCACTATCGGTCGATCACGAGTATTTAGCCTTGGAGGATGGTCCCCCCATCTTCGAACAGGATTTCACGTGTCCCGCCCTACTTTTCTCATGCTTAGTTCCACTATCGATATTTCGTGTACGGGGCTATCACCCGCTATGGCCGGAGTTTCCAATCCGTTCCACTATATCAATAGCTAAATCATGAAGGCTCTTCCGATTTCGCTCGCCGCTACTTTCGGAATCTCGGTTGATTTCTTTTCCTCGAGCTACTGAGATGTTTCAGTTCACCCGGTTCGCTTCACACACCTATGTATTCAGTGTGAGATACTGCCTAAGCAGTGGGTTTCCCCATTCGGAAATCTGCGGATCAAAGCTCGTTTGCCAGCTCCCCGCAGCTTATCGCAAGCTACTACGTCCTTCATCGCCTGTGATCGCCAAGGCATCCACCATATGCACTTATTCGCTTGATCCTATAACTCTACGAGCTATAGAAAATCTGAGTTTTGCGTTGTGCCGTTCATAAGTCTTCAAAGCGCCGTATCTTTCAATACGACTTCTTGAGTTTGAACTATTATGCAATCACAACCCGTGTACTAACTTCAATCAGAATTAACTGACTTCCATTAATCACTTCGTTGTGCTTCTTCCAGATTGTTAAAGAACAAACAGCCGTTGAGAATAATCTCAACTGTCAGCACTCAATGAGCACTCACAGTTGAACTCTCGATAAGCCGGTATAACCGGGTACTAAAAATCGTTGGTGGAGGATGACGGGATCGAACCGACGACCCCCTGCTTGCAAAGCAGGTGCTCTCCCAGCTGAGCTAATCCCCCAATTACCAGGTAATCGTGGTGGGTCTGGTTGGATTCGAACCAACGACCCCCGCCTTATCAAGACGGTGCTCTAACCAACTGAGCTACAGACCCTACACTCCAGATCAGTAGTTACGATCGCAAAAACAGGGAGGAACCCCTCTTCCTGCTCTCTAAACCGACCCAGTTACAACAACCGATAAGCGTGAACGCTTGAATTGAATGCTTGCTCTTAAAGGAGGTGATCCAGCCGCACCTTCCGATACGGCTACCTTGTTACGACTTCACCCCAGTCATGAATCCCACCGTGGTAAGCGCCCTCCTTACGGTTAGGCTACCTACTTCTGGTGAAACCCACTCCCATGGTGTGACGGGCGGTGTGTACAAGACCCGGGAACGTATTCACCGCGACATGCTGATCCGCGATTACTAGCGATTCCGACTTCATGTAGTCGAGTTGCAGACTACAATCCGGACTACGATCGGGTTTCTGGGATTGGCTCCCCCTCGCGGGTTGGCGACCCTCTGTCCCGACCATTGTATGACGTGTGAAGCCCTACCCATAAGGGCCATGAGGACTTGACGTCATCCCCACCTTCCTCCGGTTTGTCACCGGCAGTCTCATTAGAGTGCCCTTTCGTAGCAACTAATGACAAGGGTTGCGCTCGTTGCGGGACTTAACCCAACATCTCACGACACGAGCTGACGACAGCCATGCAGCACCTGTGTTCCGGTTCTCTTGCGAGCACTCCTCTATCTCTAAAGGATTCCAGACATGTCAAGGGTAGGTAAGGTTTTTCGCGTTGCATCGAATTAATCCACATCATCCACCGCTTGTGCGGGTCCCCGTCAATTCCTTTGAGTTTTAATCTTGCGACCGTACTCCCCAGGCGGTCAACTTCACGCGTTAGCTGCGCTACTAAGGCCCGAAGGCCCCAACAGCTAGTTGACATCGTTTAGGGCGTGGACTACCAGGGTATCTAATCCTGTTTGCTACCCACGCTTTCGTACATGAGCGTCAGTGTTATCCCAGGGGGCTGCCTTCGCCATCGGTGTTCCTCCGCATCTCTACGCATTTCACTGCTACACGCGGAATTCCACCCCCCTCTGACACACTCTAGTCCGGTAGTTAAAAATGCAGTTCCAAAGTTGAGCTCTGGGATTTCACATCTTTCTTTCCGAACCGCCTGCGCACGCTTTACGCCCAGTAATTCCGATTAACGCTTGCACCCTACGTATTACCGCGGCTGCTGGCACGTAGTTAGCCGGTGCTTATTCTTCAGGTACCGTCATTCGCGACAAGTATTATTCATCGCTGTTTCTTCCCTGACAAAAGTGCTTTACAACCCGAAGGCCTTCATCACACACGCGGAATGGCTGGATCAGGCTTTCGCCCATTGTCCAAAATTCCCCACTGCTGCCTCCCGTAGGAGTCTGGGCCGTGTCTCAGTCCCAGTGTGGCTGGTCGTCCTCTCAAACCAGCTACGGATCGTCGCCTTGGTGAGCCTTTACCCCACCAACTAGCTAATCCGATATCGGCCACTCCAATAGTGAGAGGTCCTAAGATCCCCCCCTTTCCCCCGTAGGGCGTATGCGGTATTAGCCACTCTTTCGAGTAGTTATCCCCCGCTACTGGGTATGTTCCGATACATTACTCACCCGTTCGCCACTCGCCACCAGAGAGCAAGCTCTCCGTGCTGCCGTTCGACTTGCATGTGTAAAGCATTCCGCTAGCGTTCAATCTGAGCCAGGATCAAACTCTTCAGTTCAATCTCTGTGTTTTTACGCTCCATCCGAAGACAGAACGTCGCTACTCAAAGGAAGTGAGGTTTATAAAAACCTTACTTCATTCAGTGAGCACTTGATTTGTTTAGCAGCACAATCCAGCGAACCGGACCGTACTTTGCATTCGCATCAAGCGCCCACACTTATCGGCTGTTTAGTTGTTAAAGAGCGTAATTCTGTACCGCCTTCCTCCACCGCCCCAACGCCGAAGCGTTGTCACCAGCAGAGAAACGAGATTATGAAGCAGTTTTTTCAACTTGTCAAATCAGCGTTTCAAACCTCAAAACAACCAACCGACCTTCACACCTCCTTCGCTACCCACATCAGGGTTTCCCCTAACCGTTCAGCGAAGCCCTGAACTATAACCCGTCGTTTGAAGTTTGGCAAGTCGTTGTTTGCAACCGCCGGAACCAATTTCTTAGCCCCTTCCGGGTTTTCCCGGATCACCCTCAAACTCGAGGAGCGAAACTATAACACCTTTTCACTCTTCAGGTACCGCATCCGGCATATTTATTTCAAACCTCAAAACAAACCTGCCAAATCCCTTCACATCCCCAACTACCACCTGGGCGTTTGCCTCAAGGTCTGGTTCGTCTGAACTGCGAAGGAGCG
>NZ_QETA01000014.1 GCF_003123725.1 Corticimicrobacter populi
CCCCCAACTACTCCAACGCCTTCCGAATCTTCTCCGTAGAAACCGGAAACTCATAGAAGCGTTTGCCGATGGCATGAGCTATCGCATTGCTGGTGGCCGCCACGATGGGAATCATGCCCAGTTCGGCCATGCCCTTGGGCGGTGAGGTCTCGGACAGGGGCGGCAGGAACTCCGCTGTCTGCGTCCAGACCGCTACATCCGCAGCACGCGGCAGCACATAGCGGTTGAAGTTCCACGTGCCATCGCCAGGCCCGTCGCCATACAGGGGCAGCTCTTCCATCAGCGCATGACCGATCCCCATGGCGGCACCGCCCTGCAATTGTCCGGACACCAGTTGGGGCACGATCATGGTGCCAGAGTCCATCAGCGCATGATGTCGCATCACATCGACCTCGCCCGTGAACGTATTGACGTTCAGCTCCATGATGTAGGCCGCCGAGGTATAGGTCGTCGGCCCGGCGCTGCTGCGCTTGACGGGCGGATACAAGGCACGGGTGCGTTTGATGAAGTCATAGCCAGCCACGCTCATGCGCTGCTTCAGCGCTGTCGGCGCGCCTTCTCCATAGCGCAACGCCAGGGCATCGACCGCCAGGGTACGCACACCCACGCCGGGAATATCGAACTCGGCACGCGCCCATTCCCATCGGCTGAAGGTGTGCAGGGCCACACCGGTCACCAGCCCCATGTCGTGTGCCTTGCGGGCCAGTTGCTCGAACGGGATGGGTGCCATGCCGCCACCGCCCAGTCCTTCGGGGCTCACGCGCAGATCCGAAAACTGCACATCGAACGTCGATATCGGACCACCGCCGGCCCCTTCGCTCCAGATCGCACGCGCCGCCGGCCAGAGCGCGTACTCCAGCAGGAAACGCGCGGCCTGTCGCGTGGCAAAGCCGGTGTAATACACGCTGCTCGACGAACTCATGTCGGGCACGATGGCCGGCACCCAATAGGGATCGTGCTGGGCATACTTGTCCTGCAGCGCCTGGTCGGCCCATGCGGTATGCAGCGGCAGTTCCGGGAAATCGGTCACCCCGAAGGAGACATTGTCCGGGGCCTTGCCCAGGGCCTGCCACACCATGACCTGCTGTGCCGTGGTCGCACCCGTACCGATTTCCTGAACGCAGTGCCGCATGCTCAAGGTGCCGGCAGCATCGAACTCCAGCACCAGGATGCCCGGATCGCCACTGGAACCATACACGGTCTGCACCTGCGCAAAGCCAACGCCGTAGCGCTTGCCGGGGTTGGCCGCGTCGAAATCGGCCTTGGCCTGGTCGCGGTTGATCCAGAGGGGATGCGCCGCGGCCCTGTCCAGGATCTCGACAATCCGCGGGTCTCCCGCCTGGACACCGCCCTGCGTGTTCTGGTCGCCGGTGCGCAAGGCATTGCGTCGGCGCAGCTCGATGGGGTCCAGCCCCAGCGTGTCGGCGATTTCATCGACCATGACTTCCGTCACGGTCATGGACTGCAATGCGCCAAAGCCGCGCATGGACCCCGCCTCGACGGCCGACGTGGCCATCGCCATCGTGGCCAGGTCGGACTTCGGAAAGTAGTACACCGATTGCGCGCCCCGCGCACAGACATGAGACACGGCAACCGACAGGTTCTCCCGACCACCGCCATTACAGGTGTAGACCCCCTTGAGCGTCTCGAACTTGCCAGTCTGGCGATCAACCGAGATCGTCACATCCATGTCGATCGAATGGCGCTTCATGCCCAGCTGGAACTGCTCATAGCGGTCGTTGGCCATGCGCACGGGCATGCCGCCGCTGTACAGACAGGCGGCAATCGCGTAGTACGGAAAGACCGAGTAGTCCTTGGAGCCATAGCCCACCGTCGAGCCCGTCAGCAACACGATCCGCTTGACCGGCACCTGGCGATTGTCTTTCAGCATCTCGGCTGCGGCACTGGCGACCCCGGCCGGCGATTGGGTCGCGGTCAGGATGTGCAGGGTAGCCGTGTCGGCGTCGTACCAGGCCGTACAGTTGTCGGGCTCCATCGCACAGGGGTCGATGGACTGTGAAAAGCCATGCCGCTCCAGCACCAGCTTGTCCGGATTGGCGCGTGCCTGGGCAATCTCATCCGCAATGACGGCAGCCGCATCCATGGCACGCTCCTTGACCGTCGGATCGGCCTCGGCCGCATGCAAGGCATCTTCAAAGCCACTGCCCCGTTTTCTCTTGATGACATCCGGCACGAACAGGGCCGGATCGGGGTCGAATGGCGGCCAGACGACCTCGTTGCCATGAAAGCCGCCCTTGATGGCCCCATCCTGGAACGGCGCGAAAACCGGGGGAGACTGCGGCGTCTCACCGCCAATGCGCACGAACCGCGCAGCCCCGTAATTGGCAGGCGGCCTGGGCCCGGTGAAATCACCATACTTGACGGTACCGGTCTCAAAACGCAGCATGCGCTTGGCGGCCTCAAAGCGGTCGAAATCCCGATAGAACAGCATGGCCACAGGATGTCCCAGCAACGGCGCAGTCTCGCCGACCGGCAACAACAGATGCTCGCCGTAAAAGCCCTTGCCCATGCTGGACGGTGCCTGGATGCCGCTGCCGGCCAGATCGCCCTGCAACAGCACCCGATCGGGCTGCAAATCGGCAGGCAACATGGACAGGTCGATCCCGGTGAAGACATGCTCGGCATCCGTTGCCTTCAACATGAAGGCATACCCCGAACTGGCGGGCCAGCCCTCCAGATCAAGCGCACGAAAATCGAACGCAAAGTTCTTCTGACCCGTTACCTTGCGAATGGCATCCCAGCGATATTTGGCCTTGCCATCCGGCCCGATCCAGTTGGTCGGACTGGCCCCAGGATAAACCTCGACCGCCTGCGCCGCAGGCAAGCGTCCCAGCCACAGCGAAATACCCCCCACCGTGCCCAGCTTGATGAAATCCCGACG
>NZ_QETA01000015.1 GCF_003123725.1 Corticimicrobacter populi
GCGTATACGTCTCCACCGTCTGATGTGCCTGCTGCCCAAACGCCGCAACTATCTGCGCCTCGGCCTGAACCTGACGCTTCAACTGCTCGCCATCCCAGGTCTTGTCCAGTCCGTTGGCACCGTCGCCACTCAGTACATCCCGGTCCAGGCCCGCGACCGTCTGCGCCGCACCATCGCGTATCTCCAGCGCTCCGCTGCTGATCCCGCTGCGCGTCACGCTATCGGTGCTGCCGCTGGCCTTGCTCATGCCTGCCGAGGCCCCACTCAATCCGCTGCCGAAGTTCTCCCAGGCACCCTCCTGGCCGCGCTCTACCGTGTTGACCGAGCCTTCCCGGCCCCCACCCGACTCAACCGTATCATCCCCAGCTTTGCCAGTTGCCGAACTGTGGCTGTACCCGCCGCCCAGGCTGATGCCGCTGGCTTTGTAATCACTGTGGTTGGCTATGTCACTGGCGCTGAGCGTGCCTGTCGAGAGCCGGTTGCGGCCCGCCTCCACCGCCTCACGGGCGCTGGCAATCACCGCGCCTCTCAGGTCTGTGTGGCCTGCCACATCGACATCAAATCCGCCCCAGCATCATAAAAATTCAATTTACACAATACCTAACGTGATCCACATAAAGGGCGGGACCGCATATATTCACTAGAGCAATCACCAGTGTAATGATATCCATGACGAATCATACAAACCTGAAAATCAAACTCCAACCGAGTACGGAACGTCTCACTACTTTCCCCAGGAATTCTCTTGCTTCTGTCCAGCGAAAAATTGCCATTAGACTGCCCGCCACAATCCACCCAATCTCTTAGCCGACTTTCCTGCGTCATCCCATCTTTAACCCAGTAGTCACTATAGGGTTTTATAGAATTCAACATCCTCTTGCGCTCAAGAGAACATGGGCCATTTATACACTGACCATATAAGCACCCCGACAGTGACGCAAGCAAACAAAAAAAACCAAAAGCATAAAAAAACCTCTTCATCTCATTTCTCGCAAAAGAATTGAAATTGCGTTCCAAACTTCCGGAGGCAATGCCTCTGCCGCAGCAAAGGGTGCTGACACGGGTATGGCGATTTCACTCCAACGATCATGCAAAAACACTTTCATATCGCTCCTGCCTCGTGCAGCATTCCCCTGCTCATCATACAAACCACTCAGACTCCCTCCTACATAATCGTGCGTACCCGCAAAAGCTTCTATCAGCTTGTCCTGCCAGCTACCTGACTCATACTGTCTGCCGAACAAAGTCCCTTTCATGCCCTGTATCCCGCCAGTAAGACCGGCCATTTTCTGCCCATCTTCGGTTCCTAACCACGCAGCAAGGGATTGTCCTCCAGCCCCATCACGATTCCACTGGACTTGTCCCTTATCATTTAGCGCCAAACTTCCATCGTCGTTGGTCATACACCGCTTGTTATCCGACCCACACAACGCGTCCAAATCAGCCCGCGTCCCCCCCAGCTTGATCCCATCTCCCCGCACGCCCACACTCGGCCCTGAAATATTGTCCAGCACGTTACCCTCATCATCGACCACGCCCACGAATGTCCGCGAATCCTCGATCATGATCTTGCGCATCTCATCCGCTGCCGCAGACAGGGCCTCCTTGGTCACGGCGCTACCACCCATGCCGGTGACTGCGCCTATCAGCACATTCAACACTCGCTCTTCCAACAGCACCTCGTCCAGTCGCGCCTGGATTTCAGCACGCTCTTGTTCCGAGGCTGTCTCCAGCCTCTCATAGAGTGTTTCCCTGGCCTTCTGCGTATACGTCTCCACCGTCTGATGTGCCTGCTGCCCAAACGCCGCAACTATCTGCGCCTCGGCCTGAACCTGACGCTTCAACTGCTCGCCATCCCAGGTCTTGTCCAGTCCGTTGGCACCGTCGCCGCTCAGCACCTCCCGGTCCAGGCCCGCCACTACGGTCTCGGCATCCTGGCCCGTGGCCGTCTGCGCCGCACCATCGCGTATCTCCAGCGCTCCGCTGCTGATCCCGCTGCGCGTCACGCTATCGGTGCTGCCGCTGGCCTTGCTCATGCCTGCCGAGGCCCCA
>NZ_QETA01000016.1 GCF_003123725.1 Corticimicrobacter populi
AAGCCGCACGTGAACGTGGGCACGATCGGTCACGTTGACCACGGCAAGACGACGCTGACGGCAGCGATTGCAACGGTGCTGGCCAAGAAGTTCGGCGGTGACGCCAAGGGCTACGACCAGATCGACAATGCGCCGGAAGAGAAGGCACGCGGTATCACGATCAACACCTCGCACGTGGAATACGAAACCGAAAATCGTCACTACGCGCACGTTGACTGCCCGGGCCACGCTGACTATGTCAAGAACATGATCACGGGTGCAGCGCAGATGGACGGCGCGATCCTGGTGGTGTCCTCGGCTGACGGTCCGATGCCGCAAACGCGCGAGCACATTCTGCTGAGCCGCCAGGTTGGCGTGCCGTACATCATCGTGTTCCTGAACAAGGCCGACATGGTGGACGACGCTGAACTGCTGGAACTGGTGGAGATGGAAGTTCGCGAACTGCTCTCGAAGTACGACTTCCCGGGCGACGATACCCCGATCATCAAGGGTTCGGCCAAGCTGGCGCTCGAAGGCGACCAGAGCGAACTGGGCGAGCCGGCGATTCTGAGCCTGGCCGAAGCGCTGGACAGCTACATCCCGACGCCTGAGCGCGCTGTGGACGGTACGTTCCTGATGCCGGTCGAAGACGTGTTCTCGATCTCGGGTCGCGGTACGGTGGTGACGGGTCGCGTGGAGCGCGGTATCGTCAAGGTCGGTGAAGAAATCGAAATCGTCGGTATCAAGGACACGGTCAAGACGACTTGCACGGGCGTGGAAATGTTCCGCAAGCTGCTGGACCAGGGTCAGGCAGGCGACAACGTCGGTATTCTGCTGCGCGGCACCAAGCGTGAAGACGTCGAGCGTGGTCAGGTTCTGGCCAAGCCCGGTTCGATCAAGCCGCACACCGAGTTCACCGCCGAGGTGTACATTCTGTCCAAGGAAGAGGGTGGCCGTCACACGCCGTTCTTCAATGGCTATCGTCCCCAGTTCTACTTCCGCACGACGGACGTGACGGGCACGATCGACCTGCCGGCCGACAAGGAAATGGTTCTGCCGGGCGACAACGTCTCGATGACGGTCAAGCTGCTGGCCCCCATCGCCATGGAAGAAGGTCTGCGCTTCGCCATCCGTGAAGGCGGCCGTACCGTCGGTGCCGGCGTCGTCGCCAAGATCATCGCCTGAT
>NZ_QETA01000017.1 GCF_003123725.1 Corticimicrobacter populi
CGACGTCTCCCCGTATTCAGTAGCGCGAGGCTTTAGAGTCCGGGATGGTTAATGTATTCGTTCTTACTGCCAGAAGGCCAGCATAGGCAGCAGGCGTTAATCCGCCCAATGCCTTTTTTGGCCTTTCTTCGTTGTATTGCCGCCGCCAGGCTTCGATGATGACCTTGGCCTGAGGCAGATTGGTAAACCAGTGCTCATTGAGGCATTCGTCGCGTAAACGCCCGTTGAATGATTCGATGTAGGCATTCTGGTTGGGTTTGCCTGGTTCGATGAGGAACAGTTTGATGTTTCGGTCGTGCGCCCAACTGAGCATGGCGCGCCCGCAGAATTCCTTGCCGTTGTCTGTCCGAATGGCTTTGGGTAATCCGCGGCTCAGTGCCAGCCGATCCAAGATTCGCGTCAAGGCATTGCCGCCAATGGCGCGTTCTGCCACGATCGCCACGCATTCATGCGTGGCGTCATCAACGATGGTCAGGCTTTTGATCACGCGGGCATCGGCCGTCCGATCAAACACGAAGTCCATTGACCAGATTTGATTGGCCTGTGCGGGACGGACCAGAGGTTGCCGATCCGACACAGGAACTTTCTTACGCTTACGCCTTCGGACCTGCAGTCCGGCCTCTGCATACAGCCGTTCCACGCGTTTATGGTTCACCACTACACCTGCTTGCCTCAGCTTTAGATAAATCATGCCAGCCCCATAACGGCGGTACCTATGGGCTAACTCAACAATCTGCTGCCGTAACGCATCATTGCGATCTGGCGATGGCCGATATCGATAGGAACTCGCGCTCATCCCAATGACGCGCAGCGCACGGCGTTCGCTCAGTCCTCGATTAATCATGTAGCGCACCAACTCTCGTCGGGATGGTGCGCTCACCACTTTTTTCTCAGGGCTTCCTTGGTGACCTCATTCTCCAGCAGTGATTCTGCCAACAACTTCTTCAGCCTGGCATTCTCGACTTCCAGATCCTTTAAACGCTTGGCGTCGGAGACGTTCATGCCGCCGAATTTGTTGCGCCAGAGGTAGTA
>NZ_QETA01000002.1 GCF_003123725.1 Corticimicrobacter populi
TGACCTCATTCTCCAGCAGTGATTCTGCCAACAACTTCTTCAGCCTGGCATTCTCGACTTCCAGATCCTTTAAACGCTTGGCGTCGGAGACGTTCATGCCGCCGAATTTGTTGCGCCAGAGGTAGTAACTAGCTTCGGAGAAACCGTGTTGCCGGCACAGTTCCTTCACCGGCAAGCCCGCATCGGCTTCCCCTAGGAAACCAATGATCTGTTCTTCTGTGAATCGCTTCTTCATGTCCAATCTCCTGCATGGGGTGATTGAACTCCAAATCCTGATGCTACTCAATCTCGGGGAGACGTCGCTTATAAAGCGAAGGCCTATATGCCATTTGCGGATATATGGCCGGATTGAAAATCAGCGCTTTCCGAATAACCAAAGACGATGTTTTTATTTTGTGCGATCAGGCCGGCTGCTGATAATCATCTGTCACGACAGATTGAATCGAACAAGGATAATTCCATGTCATATGCAAAAAAGATATTGAGCCGCCTGACCGTTTTTGCCGGTGCAGGTGCCATGCTGCTGGCGGGCACGATGGGACAGGCCATGGCCGAGGAGGGCAAGCTGCGGATTGCCGAGCAGTTCGGTATCGTCTATCTCCTGCTCAACGTCGCACGCGATCAGCAACTGATCGAAAAGCACGGCAAGGAAGAGGGGCTGGACATCGATGTGGATTGGGTCAGGCTGTCGGGCGGCTCGGCTGTCAATGATGCGCTGTTGTCCGGCTCGGTGGATATCGCCGGTGCCGGTATCGGCCCGTTGCTGACCATCTGGGATCGCACCCAGGGCAAGCAGAATGTCAAGGGCGTGGCCTCGCTGGGCAATTTCCCGTATTACCTGGTGACCAACAACAAGGACATCAAGAGTATTGCGGATTTCACCGACAAGGATCGGATTGCCGTACCGGCAGTCGGTGTGTCGGTGCAGTCACGCTTCTTGCAACTCGCCGCGGCCAAGCTCTGGGGCGAAGACCAGTACAACCGTCTGGATCGGCTGACGGTGGCGTTGCCACACCCGGATGCCGCCGCCGCCATCATCGCCGGCGGTACCGAGATCACGGGCCATTTTGGTAATCCGCCGTTTCAGGAGCAGGAGCTGGCCGGCAACCCAGATGCGCATATCGTGCTCAAGTCGTACGATGCGGTCGGTGGTCCCAACTCTCCGACGGTGCTGTTCGCGACCGAGAAATTCCGCGCCGAAAATCCGAAGACCTATCGCGCATTCCAGAATGCGCTGGCCGAGGCCGCCGAATTCATCACGAACAATCCCGAAGAGGCGGCACAGATCTACATCCGTGTGGCCAACGCAAAAATCGAGCCAGGATTTCTGACTGAAATCATCAAGAACTCGGATGTGGAATTCAAGCTGGCACCGCAGAATACCTTCGATTTTTCGCAATTCCTGCACCGCGTGGGGGCCATCAAGAACAAGCCGGAATCATGGCGCGATTATTTCTTCGAAGATGAACTGACGGCTCAGGGCAGTTGAGTGTTGCCCATGCAGGGAGACGAAGGTAACACGTTCCCCCTGATCCGAACGCCATTTCACTGAGTCGGGAGTTCCACGGCGTCCTTGCCGTGGATCAGGACGTCCAGGCTTTCGGCAAGGGTGATGCCATACCGGTAGACCCGATCATCAAAGACGCCGTACAGCACGCCATTGCCATGCATCAGTATGAGGTGGCCGTTGTCGCATTCGCCCACGGGCACGAGGGGGCAGCCAGTGACCGTTTCATACTGCTCGACCTGTTCCCTGTAGACTTCACGAACGGCTTTTTGCGGGTCGATGTAGAAACAGCGGGCGACCCCGGGGTGGTTCCTGTAGGGGGCGTGGTGCCCGTGGATGCCATTGTGTGCCTGCAGAAACAGGGTCAGGGCATCCGACACGGCATAGCCCATGCTTTCGAGGGTCGCGAGGCAGGAGGCCAGATCGGTCGCTTCCTGTGTGACGGCACCATATCGGGACGCCTGTTCGATGAGGGTGTTCATGCGGTGACTCGCAGGCCGTGGCCGGGCAGGTTTAGGGTTGGGAAATTCTAACGTGGCAGCATGGATTATGATGGGGGATTGGCACATTTTCATCCCCACCCATGAGCTCCCTTCCTTCGCACACCGGCGAGCGGCCGGTCGAGCGTGCCCATGGCGCACGCTCGGGCTGGTCGGTCGTCGCCGGCCTGCTGCCCTATCTCAAACCCTACAAAACCCGTATCGGGCTGGCATTGGGCTGCATTCTGCTGGCCAAGCTGTGCAATTTGCTGATGCCGCAGGCACTCAAGCAGATCGTCGATGACCTGAACGTACCGCATACGCTGCTGGCACTGCCGCTGGGGCTGTTGCTGGCCTATGGCCTGGCACGGGTCGGCAATACCCTGTTTTCAGAACTGCGCCAGGTGGTGTTCGCACGCGTTATGGCACGCGCTTCGCGCCAGATTACCCGACAGGTGTTCGAGCACTTGCACCGCCTGAGCCTGCGGTTTCACTTGACGCGCCGTACCGGTGGCGTGGCGCGCGATGTGGAGCGGGGCGGCAAGGCTTTTTCCGACCTGATGGACTGGACGCTCTATTCCATCATTCCGGTTCTGCTGGAGGTGCTGCTGGTCACGGCCGTACTGGTGTATTCCTATGACTGGTGGTTTGCCGCGATCACGTTGGCGACCTTGCTGGTATATGGTGCCTGGACCATCCTGGTCACGGAATGGCGCACCCGCTACTACCGCGCCACTATCGAGGCCGACAACCGCGCCAACGAACGCGTGGTGGATTCGTTGCTGAACTACGAGACGGTCAAGTATTTCAACAACGAGGCGCACGAGGTGGGCCGCTACAACGAGAACCTGCTGCGCCTGGAAAATGCCCAGGTCAAGGCCATCAATACGCTGGCTGTGCTCAATCTGGGCCAGAGCCTGATCGTGGCAGTGGGCGTGACGGCCATGATGGCCCTGGCATCACAGGGCGTGGTTGAGGGCAGCATGACGGTGGGCGACCTGGTGCTGGTCAATGCCTACCTGCTGCAACTGTCGGCACCGCTGTTCATGCTGGGCATGATGTATCGCGAGGTCAAGCAGGCCCTGACCAACATGGAAAACCTGTTCAGCCTGCTGGACCAGCGCCAGGAAGTGCGCGATGCTCCCGATGCAAAAATCCTGCCGGCGCAGCCCCCTCGCGTGCGTTTCGAGGCTGTGCATTTCTCCTATGACGAGCGGCGCGAAATCCTGCATGGCATCGATTTCGAGATACCGGCCGGTGGCACGCTGGCGGTGGTGGGGCATTCCGGGTCGGGCAAGTCGACGCTGGCGCGGCTGCTGTACCGTTTCTACGATATCGATTCTGGTCGCATCCTGATCGATGACCTGGATATCCGCGAAGTCACGCAGCATTCGCTGCGCCAGGCCATCGGCATCGTGCCGCAGGACACCGTGCTGTTCAACGACACGATCTTCTACAACATCCGGTATGGCCGTCCCGACGCTTCGGCAGAAGAAGTCGAGGCAGCGGCACGGGCCGCGCAGATCCATGCCTTCATTGCCTCGCTGCCCGATGGCTACGATACCCCGGTGGGCGAACGTGGCCTCAAGCTCTCGGGGGGCGAGAAACAGCGCGTGGCCATTGCCCGGGCACTGCTCAAAAATCCTTCGATCCTGATTTTCGACGAGGCCACTTCGGCGCTGGATTCGAATTCTGAACGCGCCATCCAGTCCGAACTGGACAAGATCAGCGTGGGTCGTACCACGCTGGTGATTGCCCATCGGTTATCGACTGTGATGAATGCCGACCAGATCCTGGTCATGGATGCCGGCGACGTGGTCGAACGCGGTACGCACGAGGCATTGCTGGTGCAGGATGGTCGTTATGCGCAGATGTGGCGGTTGCAGCAGCGTGACGGACAGGCAGGATGATGGATCGCCTCAAAAGCGTTTTTCGAACATCAGACTGACTTCTGTGCGATCGCGAGCATACATGGGCAGGTTGCTCGTGATCCTGAGATAGCTGATGTTCAGCTTCGGTTCGAGTCCGGCGATCGTAAAGCCCGGGGCCCACAGCGAGGCATCCAGCCTCAGTTCGCGGTCGTGCCGCTCCTGGTTAAGGAACAGGGCATAGGGCTGGTCATACGACTGCCTGCCATAGCGGGCGCTCAGGCGGGCACCGAGTGTGCTGCCGAATGTCTTGATCACGCCCAACTGCGCCCACGGAAAACGGTAGGCATACTCGCGGGCGGTGGTCGATTCGCGCTGCAGCCCCAGGCTGCCGAAAGCCAGCAGGCTGGGGGAAAGGGTGCGCACTGCGGTCAGGGACAGGATGTCCAGGTGCCCATCATAGGCTGCATAGTCGCGGTCGTCGTACTTGCGCTTGAGCCATAGCCATGCGCCCATCAGTTGCCACTCGGGCGAGGGACGCCAGCCATACTCCAGGGCCATACCGTGGTTGTGGCTGTAGCGGCGGCCCCCCATCCAGGCCTGGCTGACCTGCGGCGTGGCCGAGAACCAGATATCGGCGTTCTGCCATTTGTAGCCGCCACGCAGGGTCAACGTACGATCACTGTAATCGCGCGCTTCCTGGTAGGACACGCCGTCGATGTCGGCACCCAATGTGTAGTAGTGATGGCCGCCGATGTTGCGCTCGACGTTCGCGCCGCCACTGTACTTCAGGCCCCAGTCGGATTTGGGCAAGGCATCGCTGCCCTTGGCGAACGGGACCCAGAACGTCCAGCCGCCTGCAGCGACAGGCAGGTAAAGCATGCGATCGCGATTGGCTGAGTTGACGTTGTTGTTGTAGGCAAGACCTGCGCTGATCCGGAAGTTCCAGCGGCGCTGTTGTGCAAGTGCCTGACGGTACTGTTCAACACTGTGCTGCGCGGCCGGATCTGACAGTTGGCGCTGGTGCAGCAAGGCAAGTTCGGCATTGGAGCGTTCGAACTGGCGATCCTCCATCAGCATGGTGGACAGTTCCAGACGTACATAGTCCAGGTCCGGATGCTGTTCGACGAGCTGGCGATACAGCGCGATGGCGTCGGCCAGGCGACCGTCGTGACGCAGCAATGCGCCCTGTATGTAGTCGCGCAGAATAGGATCGACGCCACGCATCCAGGGATAGAAGCGCATGATGCGGCGCAACGTATCCCAGTCTTCCTGCAGCATGGCCTGGTTGAGGATCAGCTCGGTCAGCTTGATGTCTCCGGCCAGGTCCTGGTCAGTGAGCTCCACCGGCGGCTGTGCTGGTTGTGCCGGCTGGCGATGCACGATCGATGGGGTAGGTGTCTGCGGCTGTGGCAGGAACGGCTGTTCCGGTTCCAGCGGTCGTACCGGTGCAGGCAGGGGCGGTGGGGGCGCGGCGACCTGGGCCTGTGCCGGTCCGAGCATGCCCAGGATGAGCAGGCCTGGCGCGAGCAGGGCAGACAGCAGACGGTGGAGCGTGGGGATGGACGGCATGTATTTCCCAAGAGGGATGGGAGTTCAACAGAACGGCTGTCGAGGCAGGATGACTGCCCCGACAGCCCGGGGCGTGCACGTGGGCTATTTCAATTTAATTGAATGGAATTTCAATTTATATTGATATCTATTCATTAAAAAGAAGAGTCTGGAAGTGCACGGCAACTACTGCTTCGTCCCGATGATTGCAGTCGAACCGATGCGGTCCGGCAGGCCCTGGATGGACCCGGCGATTTCTGCGCCTTGCGGGCCGAACAGGGTCAGGTCGTATTTTGCATTCGACGCCGGGCCGCCGATTTCGGTCCATGCTGCGGCATTGCTGACATCCGCATTGGTGACCGTGACGTTGCCGTTGAAGACCAGGCCATTGGCGGTGACAGCTAATGCCGTACGGTTCAGTTTGCCGCTGTTGATGTTGAAAAAGATATCCTGTCCTGTCGATGACTGGGAGGCGGGGATCTTGATTTCGTTCAGGGAGAACGTACCTTGGCCGGTAGCCGAACTAGGGCCAGTGACTCGGACTTGATAATTGAAATCACCACGTGGGAAGTTGGTGAACGCAACGCCTGCGTAGTTATAGGTGCCATTGACCAGTGTATTTGCTGCTGTCTGCTGGCCGACCACGCTCTTGACGAAGTGGCGGGCTTCGGTGCCGCGCGAGAGATTGACCACGGCCGCCGAGTAGTTCTGGCGGTAGAAACGGTAGACCACGGGGGCATTGGCAGCAGCCGAATTGTCATTCGAACTCAGCAGGATGTCGTTGTGGCCGTGGCCGTTGGCCCCATCCTTGCCATACAGCTTGAAGGCCTGCAGGTTGTTCAGGTCGAAGGTGTTGGCAATGGTCGAGCTGGCCTGCCCGGGGACCGTCTGTGCCGTGGATGGGCCATAGGTCTGGCCGTTGTAGTTGAACGAGCCCAGATAGGGCGCATTGGCGGCATTACCGTTCTGGTTGAGGTTCAACTGATTCCATGCCGAGGCTCCACTGCTGAAGCCAGCGGCCAGCAGCGCAACGGCCAGCATGCCGAGTTTACGGGTTTGCATTGCAATACTCCTTGATGAGAGGAACGTCGAATCGGCGTCCGGGGGTGGACGCCGTGTCCTGGGCAGGCAATCCGGCTGGATTGCTTCGCCCATTTGTCGGCTTTGTGCGGGGGTTACAGGCAGCCGACATCCTGAAAGACACGCGACAGTATGTGAAAGTGCAAGTTTCTCGAAAATTTCTACATGCGGTAGTTCAAGGTCAGCATCGCGTTGCGCGGTGCCCCCGAGATATAGGAGCGTTCGTGCTGGTAGTAAACCTTGTCGAACACGTTGTTGACGTTCAACTGCATGCTGAAATTCCTGTCGATCTGGTAGCGGGCCATCAGGTCGAAGACCTGATAGGCATCCTGCTTCATCATTTCCTGCTCGACCTGGGTCTTGTTCGTGGGTATCCAGGCCGACTGGGTGCTGCTCTGCCAGCGCCAGCCCAGCCCCAGCATCAGCTTGTCGAAACTGTATGTGGTGAAAAGCTTGAAGGATTTTTCGGGGGCGCGGTAGGAGGCGGTGAAATCGTCGCGCGCGCCCAGCAGGATTTCGCCGGGATTCGAGGGCACGACCTGCTTTTGTTTGACGAAGCCGGCCGCCATGTTCCAGTTCGGCGTGATGGCACCGGCGATGTTGAATTCCCAGCCATAGACGCGCCAGCCATTGTCTGTCGTACCTGAGGTATTGGCATCATAGGTCTGATAGGGAAAATCCTTTTGCCGCATTTTGAAGTACGACGCAGCGACGTTCAGCCGATCGTCGAAGAAGGCACCTTTCAGGCCACCTTCGTAGGTGATGGAGCGTACGGGTGGCAGCCAGTCGCCGGTGGCGAGATTGGTCGTGTTGTTGGAGTTGATGTCGCGCACATAGGTGGTGGTATAGCTGGCATAGGCATTGATCTGGGGCGTGATTTCATAGATCAGCCCGGCATAGGGCAGGAATTTGGGTTCAAGTTTGTACTGTGTGGCGGCGCGGCGGACATAATTTCCATTGCAGTAGTCCACGTATGTTTGAGATGCTTTTGTTGAGCAGGTGAAATAAGGGTCATCATTGCGATCTTTTGCCCATCGTCCCCCCAGGATCAGGTGTGCGCGGGAAAAGGGACGCAGATGGCTGGCAAAGTAGATCCCTGTCTGACGGGTTCGAGTGTGTGTGGTGATCTGTTGGTTGAACATATTGGCACTATCTGTATCGATGGCTGGTGCTTTGTTGCCACTATTGTTATTCCATTCTTCGATGGAGATCCCGGAGCGATAGGTGCATTGCTCGGTCCTTTTTTGAATGATCTCGTCCCTTTCTTTTGCAAAGTTTTCTTCTGATGGAAAGACCCCTGGATCCCACCCCATATCCCTGTCTTCGTACCACCACTCAATTAACTGATCGAGCATCCCTATTTTTGAGTCGTAGTAGATATCATTGATCTGGGCGAACGCAGCATCAGAACAAAGGCTCTGATGCTGCGGTCCCGCGCCGACCTGAAGCACGCCGCTGTCGAGTTGGCTTGTATCTTCGCTCGCGTATCCCCAATGCAGCTTGCGATGCACGGCGTAATAGTTCGCCCCGACGACGAAATCCTGCTGGCGGCCCGCCAGTTCGAAGCTGCCCTTCAGGTGCAGGTCGAAGGCCTTGACTTCGTTCTCGCGGTTGTCACGCCTGGCGGAGTAGGATGCCCGGTCGGCCCGTGGGACGTAGTAAGTCGTCCCGATCTCCCCATAAAGTTTGTCATCCTTATTGTTGGCGTAGTTGAAGCTGGCCTTCACCAGCCAGTCGTTGTCGAAGGTGTGCTCCCAGGAGGCGAACAGATTGGTGTACTTGCGATGGGTGCGCGACCAGGGCGTGGCGTTGTTGAAATTGCGGTCGACGGCTTCGGTCTCTTCGGCATGGAGGCCAGAGCCGTCGGTGTAGTCATACACTTCCGAATAGCGCGTGATCCCATGCGGTGAGGCCCCGTTCAGCTTGAAGTCGTAATGCGTGACCCCCAGGCTGATCCGGTCATTGTCGGTCACGTCCAGCGCGCCGATCAGCGACAGGGCCTTGCGGTCGCTGCTGACGCCGTCTACCCAGTGATCACCTTCCTGTGCTGCAGCGGCAAGGCGTATCCGCAATCTGTCGCTCAACGGCGTGGAGTAATCCACTTCGGCCCGGCGGGTGTTCCAGCTGCCGTATTTCAGACTGGCCGACAGATATGGGTCGAGGTAGGGATGCTTGCGCACGAAATTGAGGCTGGCCGAGGCGTCGCCTGCGCCGCCGGTCAGGCTGTTGGAGCCGCGGATCACGTCGATGCGTTCGTACAGGAAGGAGTCCTGCATGCCGATGTCGCCGCTGGCCGAACCTGACAGGATGTAGGTGCTGGCCATGACCCCGTCCATCTGCACAGAAGTGACAGGAAAGGTCCGGGAGTAGATCGGCTGGCTGCCGGCACCGGCTACGCCCGCGGTCACCAGGGTAATGCCGGGTGTCTGGTCGAGCACTTCGCTGAGTGTCAGCAGGCCCTGATCCTGTATCTGCTGGGCGGTAAAGGTGGTGATGCTCTGCGGGGTTTCCTTGGGTGCCAGGTCGAGTTTGGTGGCACTGGCTGTGGTGGTGACCGTATAGCCGGTATTGGGAGCATCACCTTCACGGTATGCGCCGGCAATGGTGACGGTATCCAGTGCCGCGATGTTGTCGTCTGTTGCTGAGGCTGCAGTGGTATCGGGCAGGGCACGCAGCATCCAGCGGGACGGGCCGCTGGGAATCGCCTCGAAACCGCTGCCCTGCAGGATGCGCTGGAAACCAGTCGTGGCGTTGAAGCGCCCCCGCAGGCCAGGCGAGTGTTGGCCGGCCAGCAAGGCTGCATCGAAGGACAGGCTGATATCGACAGTCTGGGCGAACAGGTTGAGCACGGTTGGCAGTGGGCCGGCACCGATATCGATGACCTGTGTGCCGGCGGGGTCGGTCATGGCGGGCGTACTGCTGCCTTGTGCATATGAAATCCGTGGGGCAATGGATGCCGCCAGCAGGCACAACAGCGTGGCATGCCGTGTGTGCTTGAAGATGAATGAATTGCGCGGGACAAGGGGGGAGGCAGGCATGGGAGTGCAATCGATGTCGGATGATCGGACGCGACACAATGGTCGGTACTGGGCCATGGCATGCATGGATTCAGTAAAGACACGCAACTCGATATGAAAGTGCAAATGTGATGAAAATGCATTCTTTTATGTGGCAGACCATGCCGGATGGCCCGTGCACGGTTTTACCGTGGCAGCAGCGTGACCCAGTACCGCGTGCGACGCCGGACCTGCACGGGAAAACTGTCAGCCAGCGCGGCGAGGGCTTCGTCGGTGTCGTTCAGGGAGAAAACGCCGGATACCTTCAGCGATGCGATCCCGGATGCACAGTCCAGGATGCCGGGGCGGTAGCGTGACAGTTCTGCGATGACTTCCGACAATGGCGCATCCACGACGGCAAGTCGCCCTTGCAGCCATGCATCGGCACGGGTGGGGGCATCAAGAATGGGGCCGGTATCCGTGGCATCGAAGGTGACAGCCTGCCCAGCCTGCAGGTACAGGCGTGCTGACGTGCTGTGCGCGGGCTGGATGGCGACAGCATGCTGAAGGACCTGGACCTGCGTGCGTGTATTATCCACGCGCACCGTGAAGCGGGTGCCCAGGGCCTCAATGTCGCCGTGCCGAGTGCGAATGATGAAAGGGCGGCCCGACTCCGGGAACGGGCTGTCAGTGTGTGTCTGGATCAGGATTTCACCCGCGTGCAGGACCAGTCGCCGGTGCGTGGTAGTGAAGTCCTGCTGCACGGCTGTAGCCGTGTTCAGATAGAGTTCGGACCCATCTTCCAATTGGATTCGGCGTTGCTCGCCAGTGGCTGTGCGCCAGTCTGCCCGCGTGGCGGGCAGCAGGAGACGATAGGCTCCGGTGGCCAGCAGGCCGGCACCAGCCAGCGGCAGCAGGCTGCGCAGAACAAAGCGACGACGGGACGGGCTGGACAGTACGGCAGAGGCAATGCTGCCTGGTACCTGCTCGAATCTACGTTGCACTTGCTGGAGGCGATCCCAGGCCTTGCGATGCGCCGGGCTGGCTTCAAGCCACGATTGCCAGTTTTTACGATCCTCGGGGGTGGCGTCTTCCGCTGCGAGGCAGGCGTACCAGTGTGCGGCCTCGATAATGGACTGCGCTTCGGCGGGTTGCATCTGGCACGGCATGTGGCGCTCACAGGGACAGCAGGCAGCAATGCGCCATGGCGCGTGCGATATGGTTCTTGACGGTCCGCAGGGAAACACCGAGCTGCTCGGCGATGCGGGCATAAGGCAGACCCTGGAACTGAGCCAGGATGAATGCCTGTCGTACCTGGGGAGCGAGACCGTCCAGCATGCGATCCAGTTCGTACAGGGCCTCGCGGATCAACGCCTGGTTTTCAAGCGATGGAACTGCCTGTGGTGGCAGGCTGGCCAGCGTATCGAGGTATGCGCGCTCTATGGCCTGGCGGCGATAGAAATTGGCAACCAGTCGGCCAGCGACGGTCACCAGATAGGCACGCGGCTCTCTGACCGGGAGCGCCGCCAGCCGAGCCTGGGTATGTGCGCACAGCACGCGGACAAACGTATCCTGAACCAGATCGTCCGCATCCTCGGGGCGGCCGACTTTGGTGCGCAACCAATTTCGCAGCCAGCCGTGATGTTCGCTATACCAGCTGTCCACTTCACTGGCCGGCTGGGCCAGGTGCTTTTTCATTGGCCTTGAAAATAAAATATTGAATGGGAATGGTTTCTTTTATTGTATGCGTATTGCTGGATTTTGCCATTGCTTTGTATACAAGAGCTTAGAAATACTTCAGCCAGGCGATATCGGGTCTGCGGCGTTTGAGTTGGCCGAACCATCTCACGGCGGGATACAGTGCTGCCGCCAGCCCCAATGTGACGACCCAGACGGCCCAAAGACGCTCGAAGCCATAATATTCGCCCTGATTCAGCCCCCACAGTCCGACTGCTGCCAGGTACAGCAGCTTGAGGACGTACAGGTGCAGGATGTAGAAGAACATCGGCGCGCCACCAAATGTCTGCAGGACTGCCTGCCAGCGGTGGCCCGGATGCCGCTCCAGTGCGCGCAGCAACAGTAGCCCCAGTCCCAGTGTCAGCAGCAGGAACAGCAGCGAAGGTGGATATTTGGTGATGTTGACGAAGCTCATCAGTCCTTGTGCCAGCGTGTCGCCTGTCTGCCAGGGCTGGGCCTGGCCATAGGCGTTGGACTGCCGCAGCAGCACGAACAACAATAGCGCGCCAAGGCCACAGTACAGCAGGCGAGACTGTCGATTGGCAGGTAGCGTGGTGCGGCCGAACCAGGGGCCAGCAGCAAAGCCCAGTGCGATCACGCCGATCCAGGGCAGGAGCGGATATGAGGTGCGCAGCCGCAGCGCATCCCCGAATTCAAGCCAGCCCCGATCGTGCAGAATGGCCCAGGGAGAGTGCATGAACGTGCCCGGGCCGAAGTGGAGCCCATCGAGCAGGTTGTGACCGAATACCAGTATCAGGCCCAGAGTGGTCAGCAACGGGCGTGGCAGCCAGACGAGGGCCGCGAGGGCGAGCATGCTGCAGCCGATGGCCCAAATGACCTGCAGATAGATCACAGTGGGCGGGAATATAAATGTCCAGGCAAAGTTGATGACGGTGACTTCCAGTGCCACCAGCAGCAGGCCGCGCTTGAAGAGAAATCCGGAGGCTGCACGCATGCTGCCCTGCCGGTCGGCGTACAGCCAGGCAGACAGTCCGGTCAGGAAAATGAATACGGGTGCGCACAGGTGTGCCAGCAGGCGGCTGTAGAACAAATCGGGTGGCGTCTGTGCAATATCCATCGGGTCGTTGACCTGATGATGCAGGAAAAAGGTTTCGCGCACATGGTCGAGCAGCATCAGAACGATGACCAGACCACGCAGGATATCAATGGCGGGGATGCGGCCAGATGGCCGGGCAGGGACAGAGGACAGGCTGGGCATGAATCAAAGTGTTATTTAATAACATTTTGATTGTAGCGAATGATTCTGCAATACCGGTGCCTGCCCGATACCCTCCGTCTGTTCAGAGCCTGTCGGCCTGCCCGGCTGTGTCCAGCGTGACAGGCAGCGTGACCCGCACTTCCAGCCCGCCTTCCGGGGGCGAGATGAACGACAGCGTGCCTGCATGCGTGTCGATGACGGCGCGGGCGATGCTCAGGCCCAGCCCATAGCCGCCGGTCGTGCTGTTGCGGGACGATTCGACCCGGTAGAACGGTTCCGTAATGCGTGCCAGATGATCGGCAGGAATGCCTGGGCCATCATCCCGGATCACGATCACGATCTGGTTCGCTTCGTCATGGATGTTCAGCGTGGCGTGGTGTCCATAGCGCAGCGCGTTGTCGAGCAGGTTTTCCAGGCAACGCTTGAGGCTGCGCGGGTAGCCGCGTAGCGTGCGCCGGGTCTGGCCGTGCAGCAGGATATCGTGGCCGAGGTCTGCGGCATCCTGGCGCAGGCTCTCCAGCATCGAGTTGAGATCGATACGTTGTCGCTGTTCGCCGGGATCACCGCTTTTCATGAAATCGAGTGTGGCGGCGATCATGGATTCCATGTGCTCCAGATCGCTGCGAAAGCGTTCCTTGAGGCTGGAGTCGGGCAGCATCTCCGTGCGCAGCATCAGGCGGGTCACAGGCGAGCGCAGATCGTGCGATACCGCTGCCAGAAACCGTGTGCGTTCTTCCAGTTGCGTTGCCAGCCGGCGCTGCATCGAATTGAATGCGGTGGCCGCATGGCGGACTTCGACGGGGCCCTCGACGGGCATGGGGGGGCTGCCGAGGTCCTGTTCCAGTGCCTGTGCGGCGCGGGCCAGGCGCAGGATGGGGCGGGTGACCAGGCGCACAGCCCACAGGACGACAATGATCAGCAACAGGATGCGCAGCAGGTAGATACGGACGAAATAGTCCAGGAACACCTGCCAGGGTTCGGTGATGCGCCAGCCCTGCTCTTCCCGGGCCTCGACGCGCAGCCAGCGTGTCGGTGACAGTTCCAGCTCGACTGTGAACTGGCTGTCCGGCAGTGGTGGGGGCTGCAGCAGCCAGCCCAGCCAGGCGGGCTCGACGACAGGCGGTGCATCCTGTGAAGGGACGAGGTCGAGCGTGAAGGTCTGGATGACGGGTGGTGGATCAAGGCGGTCGGCCAGCAGATGTTCGAGCAGGCTGCGCATGTCCTGCGTCAGTCTTGAGGGCGGTTCTCTGGGGGCAGGTGATGGCGTGTCCGTCAGCGAAAAGCTGAAGCCGTGCGACTGTAACTGGCGGACCAGGGTTGGGGAGCAGGCGGCAGTATCGAGCAGGCCGATCAGGTCGGCCAGACGCGTGGCCAGCACTCGAGTCGGAATCTCCAATGCGCGATGGGCGCGAACATCGTGCCAGATGGTGCTGGTCAGTGCCTGAGCCGCCAGCAGGCCGCTGATCAGCGCCAGCAGCAATTGCCCGGAGAGTGTGTCTGGCCAGAGTTTGTGCAGCAGGTGCCGCATTCAGGCCTTGCCGGTGCGGTCGAGATGGATCATGTAGCCCTCGTTGCGGATCGTGCGCAGCAGGACCGGATGGCGCGAGTCGTGCTCCAGGTGCTGGCGCAGCCGGCTGATGCAGACATCGATGGCTCGGTCGCCGTTGTTGAGCGGCCTGCCGAAAGCCTGGCGGACCAGATAATCGCGGCTCAAGGGCCGGTTGGGTTGCAGCAGCAATGAACGCAGCACATGAAAGTCGGAATTGGGCAGGCTGATGATCAACTGCTCTGGTGATTCCAGCTGGCGTGCCCGCATGTCGAGTTTCCAGCCGGCGAAAGCCAGGTATTCCGGTTCGCTACCCGCGCTGACCGAGGGCGCGCCGGCTTGGGGCCGTTCTCCGGCGCGGCGCAGTACGGCCTTGGTACGGGCCAGCAGTTCGCGCGGGTCGAAGGGCTTGGTGACATAGTCGTCGGCACCGATTTCGAGGCCGACGATACGATCGACTGCTGCATTGCGTGCCGTCAGCATGATGACTGGTGCCGGGTAGCGGCTTTGCAGTTGTCGGCACAAATCAAGCCCATCGTCGGCCGGCATCATGAGGTCAAGGATGATCAGATCGATGGTGTCCTGGCCCAGCAGCGCCCACATGGACTGCCCATCTCGTGCCGTGCTGACACGATAGCCGGACTGGCCAAGATAGGCGGAAAGCAGCTGGCGGATTTCTGGATCGTCGTCGACGACCAGGATGTGTTTTGGTTGCATGTGCCAAGTGTACTGTCCCGGCAGCATTGTGTAATGGCTGCGCGGTCTGTGCGAAATCTCAAAATAAATCAATACATTCCAGTGTGTCTGCAACATATTGCCGTCGATGTGCGTTTCTAGAATGCGGCTTCGTAAATGTGAACGTATTTCGTTCTTGTTGGTTTTAATTATATAGAGACGCACGCTATGCACACTGATTCCAGATCAGGCCAGGCCGCTCCAGAGCGGATGGCCTGGTATTCGCCCGTCCTGTTCGGTACTGCCGGCCTGTTGCTGGCGACCGCTTCTTCCCATGCCCAGGCGCAGCAGGCCACTTCAGCCGAGCAGACGGCTCCGGGCGTATCAACCCTGTCCGCCATCCAGATTGGCGGGCAGGTCGATGCGCCGACCGAGGACACCCATTCGTATACCGTGCCGGACTCGAACCTGTCGACCGGCCTGAACATGAGCCTGAAAGAGACGCCGCAATCGGTGTCGGTCGTAACGCGCCAGCAGATGGACGATCAGGCCATGGAAACCATTGGCGACGTGCTGGGCAGTACGACCGGGATCACGTTCACGGAACTGGATAATGGTGCCCGTACGACTTACCGTGCACGTGGCTTCGATATCACGAATTACAAGGTGGATGGCCTCGCTACGGTGGGAGGCTCGGCCTTCAGCGGTGCCGGCAATTCGTTCAACATGGATCTCTATGATCATGTCGGTATCGTGCGTGGAGCCAATGGCTTGTTGGGCGGCATCGGTGATCCGTCTGCCACGATCGATCTGGTGCGCAAGCGTCCCGGCCGTGAGTTTGGTGGCAGCCTGACGCTGCGTGGCGGCAGCTGGGACAAGAAAAATCTGGTGGGTGACATCAACGTACCCTGGACCGAGGATGGCCGCATTCGCTCGCGTCTGGTCGTCAGCGCCGAGGACTCGGACGGATTTCGGGATCGCGAGAAGCTGGAGCGCCAGGGCGTACTGGCCAGTGTCGAGATGGACGTGACCGAGCGCACGCAGGTGGGTATCGGTTACCAGTACGAGCACAGCATCACACGCGGAGCCTCCTGGGGGGCCAATGTACCGATCTGGTTTGCCGATGGCACCGAAACCAATTTCAGCCGCAAGTTCAATCCGGTGGCTGACTGGAGCAAGACCAAGCGCGAAGGTCATACCCTGTTCGCCTCGGTGGACCATCGCTTCGAGAACGACTGGAAAGTGAGCGCCAATTACGCCTATACGAGCCGCGACGATCTGAACAACATGGGCGTCGTCAAGGTCAATAATGGCGGAGTGGTCTGGCCGCACTGGAGCCAGGATGGCAGCGGAGCCTACCTCAATGCGATCCACTCCGAGAGCGAGAGCGAGAACAACGCTTTTGCGGTGGATCTGTCGGGACCGTTCAACCTGTTCGGTCGCCAGCATGAACTGCTGTTTGGCCTGAATGGCTCGCGTCTGCGTGAAACGTCTTATACCTTCAATGGCAGCAATTGCAGCATTGATGGCATGCCTGGATTCCGGGGTGGCTGCCAGTATCGTACGGAACTGCCCGTTACCGACTGGCGCTACTGGGATGGCAGCGAATACGGCAACTACCAGACGTTCCGTACCGGGGCGCGCAATGTGACCCGCACCACGCTCTATGGTGGCTATGTGGCCGGACGCTTCGAGCTGACCGATGACCTGAGCCTGGTGGCCGGTCTGCGTCGCAGCGAATACAAGACCTATGTTGATGGCTACAACGCTTCGGGTGCGCGCACGGGCCGCAGTGGCGAAAACCGGGCGCGGGCCTGGACACCTTACTATGGCCTGGTCTACAACCTGACGCCGACTTACTCGGTCTATGCCAGTTATACCGACGTTTTCACGCCCCAGACCCAGAAAGACGAGAGTGGCGGTACGCTCAAGCCAATCACGGGGGCCAGCTACGAAGCCGGTATCAAGGGCGAGTGGCTGAATGGTGCGCTCAACGCCTCGCTGGCTGCATTCCGCAGCAAGCAGGAGGATGTGGCACTGCGAGATGGCGACCGACTGACCCCGGATGGCGCGCAAGCATACGTGACCGGCACCGGCATCAAGGTCAAGGGTTTCGATGCCGAGCTGGCGGGTGCGTTGACGCCTTCGTGGAATGTCTATCTGGGCTATACCTACCTGGATGTCGAGAACAACGACACGGCTGAGCGGCCTGACCCCCGCCACCTGTTGCGCCTGAACACGACCTATCGACTGTCGGGCGCGCTCGCCGGGCTGACGGTGGGGGGCGGCGTGTCGTGGCAGGGCAAGACAATCGGTGTGCCGTATCCTGGCCGTCCCGATGGTAACGGCGGTTTCGATGACTCCCCTGTTTCTCTGAGTGGCTACGCCCTGTTCAATGCCATGGCCCGCTACGAAATCAACAAGAACCTGTCGGCGACGCTCAATGTCAGCAATCTGTTCGACAAGACCTACTATCGCCAGTACGGTTTCTACAACGGCCTGATCTACGGCGAGCCGCGCCGGGTGACGCTGTCGCTGCAGGCGAAGTTCTGAGGGAAGTTTCCGGGCGGACTGTGTAAACGGTCTGTCCGCGCCAGACAGAAAGGCCGTCCTGCTGGACGGCCTTTTCCATGTAACTGCGACGTCAGGCGGGCATCAGTATTCCCAGAAAATTCGCTGCAATTCCTTGGTGTCGTTGCCCTTAGTCAGCGCCAGTGCCGTCAGGATGCGGGCTTTCTGTGGGTTCAGGTCGTGTGCCACGACCCAGTCGTATTGATCATCAGGCTGTTCGGCATTGCGCAGCACGAAACCGGCGGGTACGCGTGACGAGCGCACGATGAGCGTGCCATTTTCACGCAGCTTGTTGAGTTCGGGCACGATGCGGTTGGGAACCGAGCCATTGCCCGTGCCGGCATGCACGATGGCCTTGACGCCCGATGCGCCGAGCGCCTGGACTGCCGTGGGGGCTACGTTGCCATAGCTGTAGGCGATCTCGACGGCTGGCAGTTCGGTGATGTCGTCGATATTGAATTCACTGTCGGTGGTGTGGCGCTTGACCGGGTCGCGGAACCAGTAGTTGCGGCCTTCGACCACCATACCCAGCGGCCCCCATTGGCTCTGGAAGGCATTGGTCTTGATGTTGACCAGTTTGGCGGCATCGCGGGCCGTGTGGATCTCGTCGTTCATCACGATCAGCGCGCCCTTGCCACGTGCATCCTCGCTGGCTGCCACGCTGATGGCATTGAGCAGGTTAAGGGCACCATCGGCCGAAATGGCCGTGCCGGGGCGCATCGAGCCGACCATCACGATGGGCTTGTCGCTGTCGATCACCAGGTTCAGGAAAAAGCCGGTTTCCTCCATGGTGTCGGTGCCGTGGGTGACCACCACACCTGCGACGTCATCCTGTTTGAGCAGTGCCGAAACCCGCTTGGCCAGCTCCAGCAGTTCGGCGTTGGTGAAGCTTTCGGAGGCGATCTGGAACACTTGTTCGCCACTGACGCGGGCGACGTTCTGTACTTCCGGCAGACCGGCCAGCAGCTTGTCCACGGGGACCTTGGCGGCGGTGTACGAGGCGCTGTTCATGGCCGATGCGCCTGCACCGGCAATAGTGCCGCCAGTGGCGAGTACTACGACATGGGGTTTTTGCGTCTGCGTGGCGGCCTGTGCAGTGGCCGGTGCCGGGCTGCGCGCCTGCGCAGTCATGGCGGTCATGGCAGTCAGGGTCAATGCCATGCTGCAGAGCAGGGTGGATAACAGTCTTTTCATGTGAGAGGTCCTGTCCAGGGGGAATGGGACATTCAAGATACAAGACCGTTCGGATAGCGACCATCGGGGTCTATCCTAGTAGCGTCAGATCCCTGCCCAGTCGATGGGTGCGTGCCCCTGTTGCCGCAGCCACGCATTGGCCTGGGCAAAATGGGCGCAGCCCAGAAAGGGCTGGGGTGGACGCCGGGCCGACAGCGGTGACGGATGGTTGGCCGTCAGGACCAGATGTCCAGCCCCCTCTGGCAGCAGCGCCTGCTTGGCCTGGGCATGTGCGCCCCACAGCAGGAAGGCCTTGGGGCCGGTACGGGCCACACTGTGGATGATTGCGTCGGTAAAGGCTTCCCACCCTTGCCGGGCATGGGAAGCCGGCTGGCCGTCTTCGACAGTCAGTACGGTATTGAGCAGCAGCACGCCCTGTCGTGCCCAGCGCGTCAGATCGTTGTCGTAGCCGGCACTGCGGGTTTTGGCATCGACTGTGAGTGTGGGCTCCTGCAAGAGCGACGGCTGGAGGGGGGGCGAGCCGCCTGCTGTGGCAGGCAAACCGGCGATTTCCAGGAAAATATTGCGCAGGCTGGGCGGTCGCCTGAGGCCGGTCGGCACCGAAAACGCCAGCCCTTGTGCCTGGCCCGGTCCATGGTAGGGATCCTGTCCCAGGATGATGACCCGGACGGTGTCAGGTGCCGTCAGGTGCAGCGCACGGAACGGCTCGGGCGGATAGATCGTGGCACTGGCCTGGCGTCGCTGTTCGATGTAGCGGTCCAGGGCGGCAAACGAGGGGGCTGTCAGTGCATCCTGCAGGCGTGCGTGCCAGGCGGGGGGCAGGTGCTGTGCGTGTGCGTGAATCGGTTCCTGGAGCTGCGTGTGCGTCATGCAAATGCCTGGCTTGGGAATGCGTCCGCACACATAGGTTGGACGCGATGTGAGGGAAGGGCGAAAGGGGGCATGTGGCGAGTGAGGCTCAACGCTGGTCCAGTGTGGCCCCGCCATCGACGCGCAGGTCATGCAGCGTAATGTGTCCGGCCCGCTTTGACAGCAGGAACAGGATGGCATCGGCAATATCGTCGGGTGTGGCGATTTTGCCCAGCGGGATGCCGAGCCTGAACTGGGCGGCATCACCCTGCAGCACGGTGTCGAGCGATGATCCCTGACGCCACATGGCACGTTGCATCTCGGTGTCGGTCGAGCCTGGGCTGACGACATTGACACGGATGCCATGCGGGGCCAGTTCCAGGGCCAGGCAGGCACTCATCTGCGTGACGGCGGCCTTGGAGGCGGCATAGGCACCCATGCCGGCGCGAGGCGTACCGGCCGCGTTCGAACTGACATTGACAATGGCACCCCGGCCCTGTTCGATCATGCTGCGCGCCACACGGCGGCAGACATTGAATACCCCGGTCGTGTTGATATTGAATACCCGCAGCCATTGCGCATCGGTCAGATCGACGATGCGGCCCATTTGCAGTACGCCGGCCACGCAGGACAGGTATTGCACCGGGCCATGCTGCTGCTCGGCGGCGGCAATGGCGGTCTCGACGGCGGCAGCATCGCCGACATCGACCGACTGCAGGCACAGGGCATCCGGTTCGCCGATGCCATCGGCGTCCCAGGCCAATCCGGCCAATGCGGAGGTATCCAGATCCAGAGCGCTGACCCGGGCACCCAGTGCCAGCAATCGCAGGCTCAGTGCCCGCCCAATGCCGCTGGCTGCTCCTGTGACCAGGACGTGGCGACCGAAAAATTCCACATCGGGATGGGGTGTGGCAGGCTGGTGCATGAGATGGGTCCGAGGCAGGGTGATGGCAGCGCACAGGTGTGAGCTGCGCGATGATGAATTACTTGAGTGCGGCGGTAATGACGATCTCGACCTTGATGTCGGCATTGGCCAGGCGGGCCTCGATGGTGGCGCGCGGCGGGGCGTTGCCGTCGGCGACCCAGGCATCCCAGGCCTTGTTCATGCCGGGAAACTCCTGCATGTTGGCGACGAAGATCTGTGCCATCAGGATGCGTGACTTGTCGGTACCGGCCTCGGCCAGCAGGCGGTCGATGATCTGCAGGACTTCGGCGGTCTGGCCGGTGATGTCCTGATCGGTGTTCTCGGGGATCTGGCCGGCCAGATAGGCCACACCGTTGTAGACCGCCATGTCGGAGAGGCGCTTTTCGACGTTGAAACGCTTGATGTCGCTCATTGAATCATTCCCTTGTGTGTTGTGGATGCCCCAGGGCGATAAGCCCTGGGGTGGGCATTGACCGCCGGGAACATTGTAGCGGCTTCGCGTGCTGTTGCATGCGTCTGCGCTCAGGCCGATTCCGACGATGGCGAGGCTGCCAGCAGGCGACCGATGGCCATGCCGGCTGCGGCACGGCAGGGCTCGACGACAGGGATGCCGAGCGCATCCTCCATGGGTTCTTGCATGGCAGCCATGCCTGCGCAGCCTAGTACCACAACGTCGGCACCGTCTTCATCGCGCAGTTGTCGGCCAACCTCGATCAGCCGCTGCAGCGACCGGGCAGGGTCTGCAACCTCCGCAACAGTAAAGCCGGCAGCCCGCTCGCGTACCACGCGGTGTTGCAGGCCCATCGAGGCAAAGTAGCGCATATGGCGTGGAATGGAACTGGCTCCGACTGCAATCACGCCGATGCGCTGGCCCCGCATGCAGGCCGAGAACATGGCAGCCTCGCCGATGCCGAAGACCGGCTTGCGTGTTGTTTCGCGCACGGCATGCAGGCCCGGATCGCTGAAGCAGGCCAACACGAAACTGGCAGCGTCGTGCTCCAGTTCTGCTACCTTCTGGCACAGGGGCAGAATCACTGCGTCTGCATCGCGCTGGGTCTGGATGCCAGGAGGGCCTTCGTGCAGCGTCAGGCACTCGAGCCGGATGCCGGGCAAGGCGGGAATGTGCGCCAGCGCATCCCGTATGGAGTCGGTCACATGGACCAGCGAATTAGGATTGATGACATAGATGCCTGCGGTCATGATCCGGGGTTCTCCAGGTGTGCGAAGGGTCGGTGACATATCAGTACATGGCTCCCATGGCGAGGCGGCGGCGCTTTTCCATCCGGCCCAGCATGACCACCAGCGGCCAGAGCAGGACGAAATACACCAGTGCGGCAAACACGATGGGGGTGGGGTTGTAGAGCATGGATTGCGCTGTACGGGCGGCATACAGCATCTCGGGCACGGAGACGACGCTGGCAATGCTGGTCAGCTTGACCACTTCGATCATGTTGCTGACCAGGTCGGGCGAGACATTGCGTACGGCCTGGGGGATCTGGACATGCAGCATGGTCTGCAGCGCGCTCATCCCGGTCGAACGGGCAGCTTCGACCTGACCGCGCGGGACACTGGCAAGACCGGCTCGCAGGATTTCGCCGAAATAGCTGGAGTTGTTCAGCATGAAGCCCAGGGCCACGCTCTGCAGCGGCGACAGTTCCAGTCCCAGATAGGGCAGGCCGGTGTAGATGAGCACCAGCAGTACAAGCGGCGGGAATGCCCTGAACAGATCGGTGTAGGCGATCAGCAGGGCGCGCACGACGCGGTTGCGCACGCAATGGCCGGCGATGGCCAGCACGAAGCCGCTGGCAAGGCCCAGCGGAATGACGCAGGCCGACAGCAAGAGCGTATTGACCAGGCCTTTCAGTATGTAAGGCCCTACCTCGCGGATGACGTCGAGGTTGAAGAAGTAGTAGATGATCTGTTCCATGGCGATGTCCTGTCTCGGCTGTCGGCTTCAGTGCTGGCCCTGGCCCTGGCCATAGCGGGTTTCGAGCATGCGGGCGGCGATGACCACCGGCAGGAAAATCAGCAGGTAGCCTATGGCCCCCATCACCAGAGGCGTCGGATTGCCGGCGAAGCTGGTGGCCGAAGTAGCCTGGTTGAGAATTTCGTTGAGCGCGGCAACCGAGCCGTAGGCCGTTCCCTTGGTAATGGCGATGACGCGGTTGGTCAGTGGCGCGATCATCATGCGGCAGGCCAGAGGCAGCACGACCCAGACCATGGTCTGGGTATGGCTCATGCCGGTTGAGCGTGCTGCTTCGCTCAGGCCGCGTGGCTGGGTGGCGATGCCGGCCCAGAATACTTCCTCCGAGAAGGCGGCCAGGACCAGTGTCAGCGATAGCCAGGTAGCGGTGAATGCGCCCATCGACAGCCCGACGAATGGCAGGGCGTAGTAGAACAGGATGATCAGGATCAGGGGCGGCAGTGTGCGGAATACATCGACGAAGGCCGTGATCAGCCAGCGCAGCGCACGGCATGGCAGTGTGCGCAGATAGGCCAGGAACAGGCCCAGCAGCAGGCCAGCGACAATGATGGCCAGCCCCAGTTCCAGAGTGACGCGTGCACCTTCCAGTATCTGCGGCAGGTACTGGGCAGCAATTTCCGGATTGAAGAACGTGAATACCAGCCGATCAAGGTTCATGACAGGGCTCCGGCACGCTGGGCCGAGCGCGAGATGAAGGCGGCCGTGCGGGGCTGTGTCGGTGCGCCGAATATCTGTGCTGGCGTGCCCTGTTCGACGATGACGCCCTGGTCCATGAATATGACCCGGTCTGAGGCCGCCTGGGCAAAGGACATTTCGTGCGTCACCACCATCATCGTCATGCCGCTGGCGCGCAGTTCGCGCATCACTTCCAGGACGCCATCGACCATTTCCGGGTCGAGCGCGCTGGTGGGCTCATCGAACAGGATCATGGCGGGTTCCAGTGCGATGGCTCGCGCAATGCCTACGCGCTGCTGTTGTCCACCCGATAGCTGGGAGGGTCGGGCGTCGGCCTTGTGCGCCATGCCTACACATTCCAGCGCAGCCAGTGCCAGCTGGTCGGCGCTGGTTGCATCGAATTTCTTGACCTTGCGCAGCGCCAGTGTGACGTTGCCCTTGACTGTCAGGTGCGGATACAGGTTGAACGACTGGAATACCATGCCCAGCCGCAGTCGCAACTGGTTCAGTGTTTTGCCCCTGGCATGGCTGATGTCATGGCCTTCGACCAGGATTTCACCGCCGCTGGCCTCCTCCATCCGGTTGCAGCAGCGCAGCAGGGTGCTCTTGCCGGATCCGGATGGGCCAATGACGGAAATCAGCTCCCCTGCACGCACGTCCAGGTTGATGCCCCTGAGGACGGGCGTTGCGCCATAGTTCTTGTGGAGTCGGTTGACTTGCAGGATGAGCGGAGTGTTCATGATCGAGTGGTCGTTGCGATTGAGGATGCGATCAGGGCCGGTGCCGAGTTCGCCTTGCCTGCGAGGCACGGCACCGTTGCAGCAAGTGCCGCTACCAATCAGTTGCAGACGGGCGTGACGGGTGTCGGGTCGTAACCGTTCAGCCCCGGAATGCCGTGGCCTTCAGCGATAACTTCGGTCGCGGATTCCGGTTGGGGGGCGTAGCCGAACCATTTTTCATGGAGGGCGCGCAGTGAACCGTCCTGTTTCATGCATTTGAGAACGTTACTGACGCGATCGCGGCCGGCGACGTCATCGATGCGAAAGGGAATGGCCCAGACCGAGCCGGTCCGGATTTCGCCCAGCGTCTTGATGGCACGGTTGTTCTTGGCAGCCCAGATCGAGGGCGTGATGCCTGCCAGGTTGGCATCGGCACGGCCCGAGATCACGGCCTGGACTGCATCGGCGTTGGTGCCGTAGACACCGATTTCGAAGCCGTATTGTTCCTGGTTGGCGCGTGCCCACTCCTCGGGACCCGAGCCCTTGTTCACGGTGATGGTCTTGCCGCGCAGGTCCTCCAGACCCTTCAGATCTTCACGGTCTTTAAGTACCACCAGCGTGAAGTTGTTGTCGAGATATCCTTCGGTGAAAAGCACCGACCGGGCGCGACTGTCGGAAACGGTGGTGGGGGCCAGCACGAAGTCGTACTTGCCGGCATTCATGGCGGGGATGAGGGCCGAATACTGGGCACCTTCGATATCGATGGTGGTGCCCAGGCGACGGGCGATTTCCTCGCCCAGTTCAATGTTGAATCCCTGGTAGCCGCCGCTCAGCTTGGGGAAAGCGTGTGGCGGGAAGTTGGCATCCACGCCGGTGCGCAGGGGGTCGGCCTGGACCGTGCCGGTGCTGCAGGCCAGCAGGAAAATGGCAGAAAGATGGCGAAGCGAAAGTTTCATGGTCGGGCTCTCTGGATGATGGACAGGAAGGGGCAGGGGCGCGGGGTCAGGCAACCGGCTCGCCGGCACCGGTGCGCTCGACGATCAGGCGGTAGTGTTCGGGGCTGCGGTGTTTGGCGAAATTGAAAACGTGCTGGCGCAGGTTTTCGCCCAGGGTCAGATCGATATCGGCGACGATGACTTCGTCTTCTTCACCGCTGGTGCGGGCCACGATTTCGCCGGTGGGGGCGACGATGACCGAACTGCCGATCATGTGATGGCCGTCCTCGGAGCCGCATTTGCCTGCGGCGGCTACCCAGATGCCGTTCTGGTAGGCGTTGGCCTGCAACGAGATCAGGTGGGTGGTGGTGCGCAGGTGTACCGGCTCGTTCCAGTGGATATTGACCGAGGGCGTGTTGTAGCCCAGCACGACCAGTTCGGCGCTCTGCAGTGCCATGACGCGGTAGGTTTCGGGCCAGCGGCGGTCGTTGCACAGACACATGCCCATGCGTACGTCCATGGCATCGAAGACACGGAAGCCCAGATCGCCGACTTCGAAGAATTTTTTCTCCAGATGCTGGAAAGGTGCCTCTGTCTTGTGGTCGTCGTGACCGGGCAGATGGATTTTTCGGTACTTGCCGACGATATTGCCCTTGTCGTCGACGATGATGGCGGTATTGAAGGCGCGGCCCTCCGGGGTCAGTTCGGCGTAGCCCAGGTAGAAGCCCACGCCCAGGCGGCGGGCTTCGTCAAACAGCGGCTGCACGTCTGGATTGGGCATGGCATGCTCGAAGAAGCGCGCCTCGGCTTCGGTTTTTTCCATCCAGTAGCGCGGGAAAAAAGTGGTCAGGGCCAGTTCGGGAAAAACCACCATGCGGGCCTGGCGTGCATGGGCCTGGCGCAGCATGTCGATCAGGCGTCGCACGACCGATGCGCGATCGTCCTGCAGGTGTACCGGCCCCATCTGGGCCACGGCCAGTCCGAATTTCCGGGAAGTGCTCATGTCGGTTCCTATTGCGAAGAAAGAAGGTTCAGTGATCGAGATGCGAGGACAGCAGGCCGCGCAGGAAGCGGGACGCATCGGGTGGCGGACGCTGGGTCAGCACTGGGCTGGGTGTATCGCGCGGGAGAAAGCGACCGCTGCCGGGTTCGGCATGCAGGCCTGCCTGATCGACGATGACGCGTCCCCTGCTGATGACGGTGTCAGGCCAGCCGGTCACGATGCGTCCCTCGTAGGGGGTGTAGCCAACGGCATCATGCAGTCCGGATGCCGTCACTTCCACTGTGCGATCGGCGTCCCAGATCACTAGGTCGGCATCGGCCCCAGGGGCAATGACGCCCTTGCGTGGATGTAGGCCGTACATCGTGGCGTGGTTGGTCGAAGTCAGGGCCACGAACTCGTTGAGCGTGATCCGGCCCGTGCGTACCCCTTCGGAAAACAGCAGCGGCATGCGTAGCTCCAGTCCAGGCAACCCGTTGGCAACCTGCTTGAATGTGGTGGCATCGCCATTCGGGATCTTGCCGGTTTCGTCATAGCGATAGGGCGCATGGTCGGATGAGTAGCAGCGCAGGACACCGTTCTTGAGCGCACGCCAGAGCGCCTCCTGTGACGCCGGGTCACGAGGTGGCGGGCTGCAGCAGAACTTGGCACCCTCGACACCGGGCAGGTCAAGGTCTTCGGCCGTCAGCAGCAGGTAGTGCGGGCAGGTCTCGCCATGGACCGCTGCGCCCAGCGTCTGTGCAGACAGGATGGCCTGTGCGCCACCCTGGGTCGAAACATGCACGATGAGGATAGGGACGTCCAGGATGGAGGCCAGCTTGATGGCCCGCGCGGTGGCTTCGTCTTCTGCTGCGGGAGCATGGCTGACAGCATGGTATTTGGGGGCGGTATGACCGCGTGCCAGCAGGTGACGTGCAATCCAGAGGATCACGTCGTTGTTTTCCGCATGGATCATGGGCAGGGCCCGATATTCTGCGGCCACCGCAAACACATCCAGCAACTGGGTGTCGTCGAGCTTGAGCTTGTCGTAGGTCATGAAAACCTTGAACGACGTGATGCCGGCACCGATCAGTGCGGGCAGGTCTTCGCGCAGCGTGACGGGATCGGTTTCGGAGAGAATCAGGTGATAGCTGTAGTCGATGACCGACTTGGCTGCAGCCTGGGCGGCATAGTGTGCAGCGACGTCGCGCAGACGCTGGCCGCGATGCTGGGCGGCAAAGGGGATGATGGTGGTGGTGCCCCCAAAGGCTGCCGATACGCTGGCCGAATGCCAGTCGTCTGCGCAGGGTACGCCCATACTGGAAAGCTGCTCGACATGGCAGTGGCTGTCGATACCGCCGGGAAACACCATGCGACCACCTGCGTCGATATCGCGTTGCCCTGCGTGCAGGTGGTCCGAAATGGTATGAATGTGCCCGCCGATGATGCCGATGTCGCCATGGAAATCGTCGGTTGCGGTAATGATGTGTGCATTGCGCACGGTGAGATCGAAATCGGTCATGTCGGCCGCCTGGAAACGTGTTGACGAATCCAGTGTGCAACGTTGGCCTGTGTCCGGTAAAGATGCGAAAAATCGCGTGCGCGATTTTGGTGAATGTGTCTTAATTAATTGATTTTAAATAAATTATTTTTGCTTTTTTATGGCGATCCTTATCAGGTCATAACACTTCGGTTATGCCTTGTGCGCGAATACGGATGGCGGGATTTCCCGGATGCACTGGGCTGGTGCCGGGGTTAACCCGCAGGCACAGAAATGGCGCAAGCGGTTTCTGTTCAGCGGCGTGGCGCGCCAGGCATGTCGCCGGGCTCGAGAGATGCGTCCTGGGCGACCACATCGCGCAACTCGGTCAGAAATCGTTTGGCTTGCAGCGACAGTGGAGAGAGTCGCGTATAGGCACAGTGCATGCCCAGGCGTACAGGTGGAACCAGTGGGCGTACCGCCAGGGAATGGCTCAACTCATCCGTGATGCTGAAGGGATCGACCAGCGCAATGCCGACGCCTGCCTGTGCCATGGCACAAGCACTCAGGGGCGAGGCGACCTCCAGGCAGTGATGGAAAGGACCGGGCACATCTGCCAGGACCTGCCGCATGGCAGCACCCATGGGGGACGCGGCATCGTAGGCGATGAGGCGCTGGCCGACCAGATCCTGTGCGTCCAGCGCCTCCAGCGAGGCCAGGGGATGCGTTTTGGGCATGACGCACACCATGTGGCCATTGGCCAGATTTTTGACCACAAGGTTAGGGTGGCGTGGTGCTGCCAGTGAGATGGCCAGATCGGCATTGCCCATGAGCAATTGTGGCAGCAGGCTGTCCAGGGTGAGAGGCTGGTAGCGGATATGCAGTTCTGGCTGGCGCGCGCACAGTGCCTCGATGGCTCGCGGAATCAAATGTGCGCTGAAGCAGGTGCTGGACACCAGTCGCAGTACGCCGGCACGATTGAGGGAGAGATCGTGTGCCAGGTCGTTGAGACGGCCGACACCCTGGTAGATTTCTTCTACTTCGGCAAACAGTTTGCGAGCCTCGGGCGTGGGATGCAGCCTGCCTTTGATCCGCTCGAACAGCGGAAATCCAAGCCGGCTTTCGGCCGATGCCAGGGTACGACTGATGGACGGCTGCGAGGCGAATAGCATGGTCGCCGCGCCACTGACCGAACCGCTGACCATGATGGCGCGGAACACTTCGATCTGGCGCAGGTTGAGCAGTCCGGGGCCCCGGGCGGGCGTCGTATTCATAAGGCCTAATATAGCGCAGGCCAGTGAGGGATAAAACTGGCGATATCCCTCGTGGTTTGCCGCTTTGAGTTGACCATGTACTTGTGGCTACGAATTTTTAAATGGGATGAAACGGCACTTTTTCGTTCCATGTCGCCCGATATGTCTGCCGCCAGGATTTTCCCGCTGAATCGAACCAGTCCAGAGTGGTCTGCACGGTATCGGGCGTGGCATCAAAGGCCTGGATATGGCCGAGGATGGTTTCTTCGCTGAGTGTCAGGCGCTTCAGATAGTCGTCAAACGAGCTGGCAACGATCAGCAGGGTGTCCTGTTGTCGCTTGCCTGTCCAGGCAGGCAGCCCGGCTACATGTGCCACAATCTGGCAGCCCTGGCGCAGGTCAAGATACAAGACGCTGCTGCCGCCATCGCGGGCAATCGGCAATACGCCGGATCGCGGAAAATCAGGATGTTGCCTGGCCTGCGTCAGTTCGAAGGGATTGCTCTCCCATTCGTCTGCCATATCTGCATGGAACAGGGCCGAAAAAGAAAGATATTCATGACTGCCGTCTTCGAACGAGACTGACAGATCATATTCAAGATAACCGCCATTCACGATGCGCAGAAAATTTTTATAGTCTTCCGGCAGTGTCGCGCCCAGCGTCGTTTCAATGCTTTCCAGTGCCTGTTCGGACGCCGGCGGTTGTGACGTTTCTATCCAGCGGTTCTGGTATTGAAATAGGCTGTTTTGCGGCATGGGGTGTTGACGTGTGGGCGGGCGAGGTGGAGGATCAGGCTGGCAGATCCTGCCAGATTTTTGTCATGAGTGCCGTGTTCTCTGCTTCGTAAAGATGCGGGGCTCCCAGCCCCATGATGACGGCCAGCAGGGTGGTGAGGGCTTCCGACCAGGGGGCGCGCAGCCATTCGTCGCCATCTTCATCGGCTTCAAAGGCGTCGCTGCCTGCCAGTGTCCTGACTCGTTTGCAATATTGCGCATGTGCCAGGGTGAAGGCGTAGCCTAGTGGTGAGTGCAACTGGTTGCTGTTCATTGTCAGTACACCAACAGATTGCGCTTCGGGATGTGTGTCGGAAGGATGGGCGTGTGCCAACCAGGTTTCCCATGCCGCATCATAATCGGATGAAATTGCGGATGTTGCATGATGGGCGAGATGTTCAATTTGGGCGAGGGTCAGGTTGGGGATGAGATCCTGGATGGAGCCTACGATCTCTCCCCGTGGCCCGAATAGACGCGCTGCAGAACGTTCCTCGCATACTTCTATGGAGGTGGCCCTCGTGTAATTGGCGTGGGCAGCCGGCTGATCCTGGGCTGTTGCCAGTACTTTTACATGCCACAGGCGACCGGGCCAGCGAGTAACCAATATATTTTCAATGTCATGGTCCACGACGATGTAGGGCGGGGCATCCTCTTGCGTGATGATCTGCCCGACGGTTGCTGCACCGATACGGGTGGGAGTGTCTTCGCGGGACTCATAGACAAAGCCCTGGCGTGAGGTTTTCGGGAAAGAGAGGGGGAGTCTGGAATGGGACATTGATTGCAATGGAAAAGATGCCGGAGTCTGCCCGGTTCATGCCTGAAGGCCAGCCCATGCTGCTGTCATGGCAGTTTTGCCCTGTTCGCTGCACAGATGCGGGGCACCCAGCCCCATGATGATTGACAGCAGGGTGGTGAGGGCTTCCGACCAGGGTGCGCGCAACCATTCGTCGCCATCTTCATCGGCTTCAAAGGCGTCGCTGCCTGCCAGTGCCCTGACACGTTTGCAATATTGCGCGTGTGCCAGGGTGAAGGCGTGGCCCAGCGGCGAGCGCGACAGACCATTGCCCATTGCCAGTACGCCCGCGTATTGCTTGCCAGGTTGCTTGCTGGCCGGGTCGGTTTGCTCCAGCCAGGTTTCCCAGGCCGCTGCATAGCCGGCTTCTGCTGCCGGTGTGGCATGCTGGGCGAGATGTTCGATCTGGGCAAGGGTCAGGTGGGGGATGAGGTCCTGGACCTTGCCCACGGCGTCTCCCTGTGGCCCGAACAGCAGTGCAGGAGAGAGTGCTTCGCACACCTCTATGGAGGTTGCCCTCGTGTAATTTGCGTAGGAAGCCGGCTGATCCCGGGCGACCGCCAGTATCCGGACATGCCACAGGCGACCGGGCCAGCGAGTGGGCAATACATTGTCAATATGGTGGTCTACGACGATGTAGGGCGGGGCATTCTCTTGCGTAATGACCTGCCCGATGGTTGCTGCGCCGATGTGGGCGGGCTGGTCTATATCGGCCTCGTAGACAAAACCTTGGTGCGATATTTTTGGGAAAGAGAGGGGATGATTCTGGGAAGGCATGAACGACAATGGAGGCGATGAGCGAGGAGATAGATCATACTGCCAGTGACGTGGTGGCCAGTTGCACTCGGCTTATCCCGGTTATCTGAGCTGCCTATACGGCAGTGAAGTGCCTATGAGTCAGGGACTTTCGCCGCGAGCATTTCTGAACTGCCTATACGGCAGTGAAGAGCTGCCCGATTCACACCAATGGCAGCAAGGTTTTCTGAGCTGCCTATACGGCAGTGAAGTATGCCTATCGGATCTGTTGTGATCCCGACTTTTTCTGAGCTGCCTATACGGCAGTGAAGGCAGCGTGCGGTCGTGATCAGTCTTTTCACTTTTTCTGAGCTGCCTATACGGCAGTGAAGGGTGTCGCCGGCAGTCAGGCCACCTACGAGCATTTCTGAGCTGCCTATACGGCAGTGAAGGCCGCCGTTCAACGATTTCATGGATGCCATTGTTTCTGAGCTGCCTATACGGCAGTGAAGAGAGCCACATTGTCGGCTACAGACGCCCAGACTTTCTGAGCTGCCTATACGGCAGTGAAGACTGCATTGGCGTCTAGACCCTCATTCTCAGCTTTCTGAGCTGCCTATACGGCAGTGAAGCAATCAACAAAGCCGTGGATGAATACATCGAATTTCTGAGCTGCCTATACGGCAGTGAAGGATATACGACTGCCAAGCGTCCGACCGGTCGCTTTCTGAGCTGCCTATACGGCAGTGAAGCGTCTAACGCGTCCAGGCTGTCATAGAGCATATTTCTGAGCTGCCTATACGGCAGTGAAGGTCAAACAATATCTGCAACTGCGCCTGAGCCGTTTCTGAGCTGCCTATACGGCAGTGAAGTAGACCCCGAACCTCTGCAAAGCCCCAGGCCATTGGCTTTACGACAAAAAAGTAGTCGAAACCCTTTTTTGAAAGGGTTTCGTAAGTCTTTGTTTTTAAAGAGGCTGGGAAAACCCTCCAGAAAAGGGTCAGAACCAGGGAACAGTGGCCACGTTGCTCAGGCCGTAGGCATTGAAGCTGCCTGACACGGCTGTTGTCTGGCAGGGCAAGTGCTCGACGAATAGCCGAAAGTGCTGTCCAGTGCTTTGGCTGCGCAAGGTGAGCCAGGGCAGATCCAAACGCTGCTCTACCGTATCGGGGATGCGCTGGCGTGCCTCTTCTGCCGTCAATCCATGGCGTTTCATCTGGCGTCGGCGGATGCGTTCGGCACTGCTGTGTACCTGCACACGTTGCACAATCCGATGCTGCACACCCGCCGGTATTGGCAGAATGCCTGCTGCATCGATATGGTCGGCCATGCCTGTCAGCCAGTTCTCCTGCATCAAGTGCTGCAGTCGTGCCTGGTGACCGTGCAGCCGCAGGGTATGGCCCAGGCCAGCGCCTTTGCTCTTGTGACCTGGAAAACTCACGCCAATATCGTCTGCCTTGAGCGCAACCAGGGCACGGTGCAGCTTGGCGAACAGGGCATTGAGCAATTGCGGTACAGGAAACTCAGGATCTGACCGGACGCGCAGATCAATGTAGTGGTCCATGTCAATTGGCCTCGCCAAAGACGCCGCCCCGGATCAGCACGGCGATCACAAAATGCTGATCATCTGGATTGGCAGGTGCCTTGCCCTTGAGCACCCAATTATCGAGCAGGTTGTAAAAATCGACTTTATCCTTGGGCTGGCGCCATGCCTTGCCTTGGGTCGTGACCGAGCCATAGGGCTCGACCGCGATAGGACCGGATTCGTCGGCCTGCGGATACCATGTGTCGATGGTGCGCAAGGCGTTGCCGATTTTCTGGGAGTGAATGCCGGCAATGCCGTTGACCTGATAGAGCGTCTTGCTTTTGTCACCGCGACTGCGATCCAGGATCAGCTCTTGTGAGGGAAATACCTCTTGCCCTGCGCCCAGACGGGCAAAGGCAATGACCTCCAGCAGGACATGCGCCTCACCAGACAGGCCGCTGGCAATGACATTGCCCAGAGCCTCAAGATCGGTAGTGCCGGCCTCGAAGTCCCGCAGCGACAGCGACAATGCATCGAATGTCCATTGTTGCGTGGCCTGCCCGTCCTGCAGACGGCGAATTTGCACTTCCACCTGCTCGGCACCGATACGATTGCGCCACAGGAAACGGCCATTGGCCAGGTTGGCGGCATAGCGGCGTGCCAGTTCACCAAAACCATGCTGCTGAACATAGCCTGTCACGGTGGCCTGCAGGGCTTGCTGATAGTCTGCATCATTGCAGGCAGAGGGCTTGCCGGTGCCTGCCAGCACACGCAGAGTGAACCGCACGCGCAGGGTGTCCGCTTCTGCGGACAGGGCGGCGACATCAACGGTCTGCAGATTGGGATTCTGGATGGCTGCATCCAGTTTTGCAGGATCCTGATCCTTGGTCTTGAGTCGGTTGGAGATGGTGCCGCGTACCGATTTCGGGATGATGCCCACAGGTTGCCATTCTGCGGTGTCATTGCGTGTGGCCCATTGTCCGGCCTGGAAAAGCGCATCGGAAGGATCGAGCTTGCGCTCAAAGGCGAGGACGGAGGCGGTCTTGAGCTTGGTGTTGTCGGTCATGATGAATTCCTTTTCGTAGTCGTCGTTCAGTCGAAGTCGTACTGCAGATTCAGCGAGTCATGGGCAAGGCGGTAGTCGTTCCGGCAGCGATACAGGCCGTTGTCGGGCTGGCTATCGACATACCACAGCAATTCCTGGGGCGTGTTCAGACGGTGTGGACTCAACCACTCGCCTACCGAATACAGGCTTTCCACGAAGCAGAAGGGCATATCGCTGTCGCGTGTGTTGGCCACGCTGCCTGGCGGATGTGTTTCACCCAGTGCGCCGTAGCCGACCGGAATCGGAACGATCCAGCCGAGATCCTTCCGGTCATGCTGCCACTCGCTTTTAGGCGCTTTGGCGGTAACCGTGCCTTCGGAGGGCAGCTCGGTTTCGGCGTAATGCCAATTGATCCGTGACAGTGACAGCCAGGCATCCAGCCTGGTTGCGTTTGGTTGTGTGGTTTGCAACTCTGCCAGACGTGATGTCAGCAGATCATCTCGTGCCACCAGTGCATAGCCTGGCAGCAGGCGCATGCGTGTTTGGCTGAACTGCCGCCCGAGTTCTTCTTCGTTGCCGGACAGGTCTACGACATAGGCCTGGTGTCGCTTGGCAGACGGTCGGTAGGGGGGCAAAAGCGTGCCACCTGCAATTCGCATGTTGGTCAGAAGCTGTGCGATCTGTTCGGCATCCTGCTTCCTCTCATCAGGATCGGATAGCCAGCGCGGGCAATCCACGGCCAGTACCAGGCTGATCTCCAGATGGATACGGCCTTCCTCGACAATCGCGGCGGTGCTGCCATCCTTGTCGATCGGGTTGCGGGTCAGGCAAAAACTGCCGACAAACCCGGATTGGGTGCTTTGCTCCTGGTGATCGTGGCAGACCACACCGATGGCCTTGAAAGACAGTGCCAGACCCTGCTCGCGCACCTTGCGCTCAAGCGCCCACATCAGGCCCAGAAAAGCCGTGATGGATGGAAATCCATGTGTCAGCGGGCTGGAGACTGCATTGGCATTCTGGATCTGCAGGTGCGGCAGCACAAGCAGGAAGTCATGTTCGGGATAGTGGCTCATGCGGTTTCTCCCATACGGCGCTGCATGGGAACCGGCCAGGCTGCATCAATGATGGCTTGCCGCGCCCAGTGTTTGGCTTCGCTGGTGCCGACGATGGTCAGGCCGGCGACATGCAATTGTTCGTTTACCCAGTTGGCAAAGCGGCCTGCAACCTGGTCTGGCCAGTCGCCCCAATGGTAGGCGGCATTGAAATCCTGGTCTTTTTTCTGCTCCTCCGGGGTTTCGCGAAGATCAAGCCCAGTGCGGTCAGCATCCAGCCAGAGCTGTTCGCACAGTGCCAGTTCGCAATCTGTGCGGGTCCAGCCGGGGTGTTGCATCTGTACTTTGATGCGTTCGACAAAAACCGGCAGTTGCGCACCCAACGCCTGTTCGATGGCTTCGCGTTTCAACCGTGTTTTCATCGTGGGGGGCGGGTTCGTGAGCAGGAAGGCTGCCAATTCCTGGATGAGCGAACGGACTTGCGGGAGGTTGCGCAGGCCATCCAGCGCCGACTTTACGTTGTGCAGTTTGATTTTGTCTTGATCTTGCCAGCGTTGGGGTGGCAGGGAGGCCAGCAGGTAGTTGATGCCACCCCGTTCACTGTTCAACTGCGAGATATTCTGTGGCTTTGTCCCGCCCAGCTTGCGAACGATCAGATTCCGATAATCACGGTAGGGACTGTCGTGCGCTTCCTTGCTGCGGCGCGCCTGGCGGGCCAGTTTATTGGGCTCGCCAAAGCGGGCTTCCTGAATGTCGTCATGTACAGCATGCGCCAGACTGCTGGAGAACAGGGGCTGCAGCAGCAGATACTGGCTGTTGTCGCTCGGGTCGTTGCCTGTCAGCCAGTAGAGTTGCTTGGCTTTGGCGTGCGAAACAGCCTGTGTTTCAGTGCGTACCAAACCGGAAAAGGCGGTGGCCCATTCCTGGGCCGTCGTGGGATCTGTATGCAGCGCAGCCAGGAGGTCGGCGTCTGCTACCTGCATCCAGTCCAGCAGCTTGCGGCCATCGACTGCCAGTTTCAGGAACTTGAATACGTCCAGGGCAGCGGCGTTGCCCACGACATCCTCAGCAAAGTTCTCGCCCAGCGAGTGGCTGCCGATTTCAGGATGTTGGGGCAGTGTTTCCGGATGAACATGCAGGCTGCTGCCGCGTGCATCTGGATGGGTTGCTTTCAATACATGAGTGACGGCCTGAATCTGGCCCACCCGTCGGGCGGCATCGCCTAGCCATGTGGCGTAATCGTATTTGGCGGCGGCTTCGGCGTCGTCTTCCTTGCCCTTGAGCTTGGCATCACGTCGTGTGTTGATGAAGTCGGAGATGGTCGTACGAAAACGCTCAGAGCGGGGAGATCGTTCTGATCGGTTACTCATTGGATCCTCCATGTAAAACCGAATGTGAGTCGGCTGATTGTTGGATATCGCACACGCTTTATGTTGTGTTTTATATTTACATAATAAGTTTCAAATTAAAATATGTCCATGAGCCTCTTATTTATTATCAATATTGTTGATTAATAAGATTTTTCATAAATAGATCAGAAAAAGAGTACCTTCGTTGATGTGGGTTTTTACTGTCGAATAGGCAGACGCTCACATATATCCGTGTTCCAGAGGCAAAATCTGATGGGGCTTGGTGTTGGCATGGAGCCCTCATTGATTGGCTCAGTTGCTGCTGCTGGCCTACAGTTTTCTGCGAATGCTTCGACTGGATTCGAATCTGATTGTTATATGTTAGATTTTTCAATAAAATATCTAACAAAAGGAGTCTGCCATGAGCACATCCCAAGCCATTCGAGAACGCATCGCCGTCCAGTTGCCCGGCGAGCCTTTTACGCCCGCGATTTTTGCTGGGCTGGGGTCGCGCGCGGCTATCGATCAGGCGTTGATGCGGCTTGCCAAGGCTGGCAGTATTGAGCGCATTGGTCATGGCTTGTATGTCGTTCCCAAGGTCGGCCGCTTTGGTATCAAGGCGTTGCCCGCACCCGAGCAGGTCGCGCAGACAATTGCTCAGGCTGAAGGTGCGACGATTGAGATTCACGGTGCCGAGGCCGCACGGCGTTTTGGTTTCTCGACACAGATGCCGGCGCAAGCGGTGTTCTACACCAGTGGCTCGTCGCGGGTGGTCCGATTCGGGAAAATGACCGTCCGCTTGCAGCATGTCGCTGCCCGCAAACTGGTATTGGCCGGTCGGCCAGCGGGGCAGGCGTTGTCGGCGCTCTGGTATTTGGGCCGGCATCACGTCACATCCAGTTCTTTTCGCCGGCTCGCGCAAAAATTGGCACCTCCTGAATTCCAGGCGCTGTGTTCGGCCAAGGCATCAATGCCTGCGTGGATGCTGGAAGCCCTGAGCGGCTACGAACGCAGCGAGGCGGCGCATGTCTGATACGGCGGCTGTATCCTATTTTGATCTGCTGCCTGCCGAGCAAGCAGACCTGCTTCATGGTTTGGCCCCCATGCTGGGACGGCGAGCTGAAATTCTGGAAAAGGATATCTGGTTGTGCCAGGTGCTGGGAGTGCTTTTTACACTGCCATGTCGTAAACCCATGGCCTTCAAGGGCGGCACATCACTGTCGAAGGTCTATCAGGCCATCGAGCGTTTTTCCGAGGATATCGACGTCACGGTAGATTACCGCAGCCTGGTACAGGACATTCCTGATCTGGCTACGCTTTCCGGCACTCAACGAAAGCGGCTGTCCGAAAAACTTAAAGTGGCATTGGCGGAGCACGTCACCAGGGAACTGGTGCCGACACTACGCGAGGTTTTACCGCAGGCGTTGCCGAATCACGAAATCACGATTGAAATCAGTGATGATGCGGAAAAACTCTGGCTTTATTATCCCAGTGCCGTAGAAAATGTCGACATCTATCTGCGGCCCAGTGTATTGATCGAGTTTGGTGGCAGAAACGCGACCTTGCCGCAGGAAACATTGACTATCGTCCCAGACGTTGTGGCACATGTGCAGGGTTTGGTGTTGCCAACGGCAGAGGTGGCCGTACTGTCGCCGATGCGTACTTTCTGGGAGAAAGCGACGCTCATTCATGTCGAATGCCACCGTCCGGAGCTGCGTGCTGGTGCCGAGCGTCTGTCGCGGCATTGGTACGATCTGGCGCGGCTGGCCGATCACGATGTCGGTCGTCAGGCCGTGGGGGATGTCGCATTGTTGCAGGATGTACTGAGTATCAAAGAGACCTTTTTCCGCAGCGGGTTCAGCCATTACGACCGTTGCCTGACGGGGGCACTGAAACTGGTTCCGGATGCTGCGCTGCTTGGTGCGTTGAGACTGGATTATCAGGCGATGCTGGATGCCCAGATGTTCTATGGCGAGACTTTGCCGTTTGATGACATTGTTGAACGGCTGACCCGTTTGGAGCAGCAGATCAATCAGTCGCTTCGCTGAGAAGCCAACCCTATCCAAGGGTGATACCGCCACCCGTTACGGCTGGCGTGCACTTCCACCACGGTGAATCGTTTGGCGCACACATCCAGCGGCAGATCGAGATCATCCGCCTGTTCCGCCAGCAAAGTCAGCAGATCGAAATTTCCCCAGGCGCTGATCCCGGTTCCACAATCCAGCGTCAATGCATGCAGGCGATGGTGATCCTCGATGTGAATATCCTGGCCTCGTAGGTTTGGATCCTGCTCCACGCGATGCATCAACAAGGTATCACCATTCTCATCAGGCAGAAAAACCAGTGTTTCCATGTCCATTGTGCTGGCACGAAACGGCTGCTGCTGCGGCAAGGCTCCTGTCAGTGAGGCTTGCGGATGCTGCCAGATGCTTGCGGCGTTTTGGTCCCTGGAGGATTGTTCTGCCGACCGGGACAGCATGGTGTCCTGTATCCGGGCCTGCTCCAGGTCTGCCAGCCTGAGTTTGGGCTGCAGGTCGGAGGCTGGTTGGATACGCGGCAAGGCGCTGATGGTGCGGTACTCTTCGGGGCGCAGCAGCTTGTCGAGCCGGTGAGAGAACAGGCGGAAGGGGTGATAGATTCTGCCTTGTGCATGTTGCGCGTTTTCTTTCTCAAAACCCGGTCGAACAAAGCAGGCTGGCGTATCTTTTTTATGCCCTGTAAATGGCCGAAAGTGCCGCAGATTCGTCTCGAATACCAGCATGTTCGGCTTGTCGCCCGGCTGGGCGCGATGGCGCTGGACGCGGCCCGCCAACTGGATCAGTGCACGCATCGAGGAGGGTTCGGCCACTGCCCAGTCGGCATCCCAGTCCCGGCCGACTTCGCAGACCGGACTGGCCAGCACGATGAATAGCTGGTCGGTTGCCTCATGGGCGTCGATCTGTGTACGGATCTCTGGCAACTGGTAAACGGCCTGTCCTTTGTCCACCCGCCGGTTGAAAACCGTATCGAGCTGGTGCTCAATGGCCGAACGCTGCAGCAGCGGAAAGCGGGCATGATAGACGCAGAGGTGAATGTGGGTGCCCGCAGGCGCGCCTTGCTGAAACAGATTCAGGGCAACATCGAACAGCGGTTCGATATTGGCCATGCGCACCAGGCCAAAACTGATGCGCTTGCCGCTGACGGGATCGCGTTCCGCATGATCGTGATGCAGGCGCAGGCAGGCATCGCGCACCAGAGGGGCAAAGGCGGCGTGGCGTGCTTCTGGCGGCAGGTTCTTGGCGAGATCCAGTGGCAGCAATTCGGCACGTCGCAAAGGCGCCGCCTGTTGGAGCTGCGCGGCACGTTTGTTCACAAAGGAGCCATGCGCCTGCTTGAACGTATTGGCGCTATTGCAGGCGACGGTTTGCACGCCAAACTCATCTGTCCAGAGGCAGGGCACGGGGAGCGCGGCGAGTGCGCCTTCAGCATGGTTTCTGCGGTTTCGCTGAAAGTGCTGGCGGCCTGACTGATAGGCCAGGAACATGCCTTCGACCAGTGCCGGTGGCAGCGTGGCCGAAGACAGGATCACGCGGGTGCCGAGCAGGCCGGCCCAATGCACCAGCCGGGTCAGGGCAGGCAGGTCTTCAAGCGAATAGTCGTCCAGCTCATCCAGTACCAGATCGCTGCTCATCAGGCGCAGCATGGGGGCGATCTGGCGGCCCGCTCGCAAGGATTCCGTGGCAGGGGCCAGGTGATCGACAGTGCATACCAGCATGGGGGCAGAAATCAGCCGCCGTATGTCCTGGTCGTGCAGGGCGCGTGTCAGCAGGGGATGGTCTGCAGTGACACCCTCGTACAGCACATGACTGTCTTCTTCGATCAGGGCCTGAGTGGAAGCCGAGCCCTGGCGCTCGGCCTGACGTTCGTAATAGTCGAACAGTTGGCGGCTGGCTGAACCGCCGACCAGAATGGCCAGTTCATCGTCGCTCAGGTGCAGATCGGTGCGATAGCTACGCCCGGTTTGCAGGGTCAGGGTGCGCAGCCCGAGCGCATAACTGGCCCGCAGTCCCTGTTGTGGGTCGGCCAGAGCGTACAGGATGCGTGCGTTGGCCAGCGTTTTGCCGCAGCCTGTGGAGGCCATATTGATGATGAAGGCACCGTGCGCCTGGGCCGCCGTGCGCAATGCTGTTGCGGCATCGGCTGCTTTGTCCTGCCAGGCAAAGCGCGGATTGCCGCTGCGTTTGCGCAGGCCTCGATGCCGAGCCAGGCGTGGCAGGTAGCACTCGAAGCCGGGCAGGGCATGGGCGATCAGGCTGGCATCATGGGCGACGCCCAGCAGGTGTTTCTCCAGCGTTTGTTTGGGCTGGCCGTCGCGGTCAGTGTTGGCAAATAGCGCGGCCCTGCGTTTGCGCTTGGCGGATTCTGATGTGTTTACCTGAGGATCTGCAGGCAGGCTGGAAAAATAATGATCGGCCAGCATCAGGCACAGCCGCGACAGGTGCATGACATAGGGATTGGTCAGCCATGTGCCGGTGTCAGCGTTGGCGCGCTCCAGCAGACGTTTGGCCAATCGGGCTGCCTGCGCCTGCCATTTGGGTGCCATCACGGGGAGTGTGCCGGCCAGTTCCCAATAGGCTGCGATCCGTGCCGGATCGGCCTCCTGATAGATTTCGTTGGCGTCGTGCTTGATCTGGGAGAGTGGCTGTTCCAGCCAATAGCGAATGCTGCCGTCGTTGCGTTTGCCCAGCCATTCCTGTTTGTCGTTTTTGTAGACAGGAATAACCGGCAGGCGGTGATGGCTGACGATCAGCCAGGCGATGGCCGCAGCCAGCGGCGGCAGGTCGCGGAATGGGTGGCTTTGTGTGGCGTCGATGCCATCGCGCTGATAGCGTCCGGTGGCAGTCCAGCTTGTTTCATCGTAGGCAGCAGGATCAGCCAGGCGCTGCAGCCAGTCGGCATCGTTTTTGGCCTGGCCGACAAATGCCAGGAACAGTCGCAGCGAGACCCATTCATGCCGATAGAGATTACGCTCGGTCAGGGTGCCTTTCAGCCGATTCTGAAACGCCACGCTGGCCTTGCCCAGATCGTGCAGCAGTGCTGCCAGCGTGGCGAGCAGGCGGATGTATTCTCCCGTATGCCAGTCGTTTTCATCCTGTGTGCGCAGAATGTCGCGCTGGGTCGTATTGGTGGGTACGGCACCCAGTGGATTGAACTCGCTGGCATTGCCGACGATCCAGAGCAGTTCGCTGTGATCCAGACCGCGTATCCAGTGGCAGGCCACGGCTGTATTTTTGCGCGCTGTCTTGCGCAGCAGGCGGCGCACGGTATCCAGCCCGGCCTGGGTAATGGGGGTTTGCCAGGTGCGTTCGCCCCGGCGTTCGGCGAACTGATCCAGTATCCGGCGGGTTTCGCTCAAGGCCCGTTTGCTGCATTGCGAAACAAACAGGACGTTCATGGCGCTTCCCGGCCCAGTCTGTCTGCAATCAGCTTGAGGGAGTCGATCATGAAGTCCAGCGATTCGCTGCGTGTCAGGGCTTCGATGCAGGCCTGGCGAAACTGCTGTTCATCATCGCCGCGTACTGCGCTGATGAATGCCTGCGGCAATATGATGGCATCCTTAACCAGGTCGGCGGCATCGAATACCAGACCGCCGCGCCGGGTTTTGCCATGCAGGACGGCCAGACCGTGCGGCAGGCTCAGCACCCAGGTTGCCGTGGCACCCAGCCCATAGGCCAGATAGTTACCATGATCCAGAAAGCGATTGGCGGGATCGCCGGATTCACCACGCTGGCTGCGCACGAAGTCGCCATAGCCGGTGGCGCGCGCTGCAAACTTGAAAAGCTGCTTGGTCAGCCGGGCTTCCTCGGTCAGCAGGAAGGTCACATCCTGGGCATTTTCGACGCCTTTCGCGCAGCTTTCCAGAGCCTTGTCCAGTAGCACCGGATCTACCTCGAAGCCTGCCTCGCGCAGGGCGCGATGGCTGATCCAGCGCTCACGTATACGGGTCAGGCGGATGCGCTGGATCTGTCTGGCAGCTTCCAGGCGGCGCGTGTCGTCGAACCAGAATCGTATCCAGCGCTGCAGATATTCGGTCGGGCGGTATTCGCTTTGTGGAGAAAACCAGGCAACGCCTACATCAATCTCATTGGCCGAAAACAGAGGCGTGCCGCCGCCTCCACAGAAACCAACCAGCACGCCTGCCTTGGCGAGTTCACGCATGGCGGCCTGGGTGATGGAAGTGCCGGTGCCAAGCAGCACGGATGTGGTGTTGGCAATCGGTATGTTCCAGTACAGCGAGCGCTTGCCTTCGTCGGTGACATATTCAACCCGACCACCATTGACCAGAACCCGGCAGTGCTCCAGGTAGTACAGGTTGGCACGCTTGGAGTGCAGGATGGTTTTCAGGGCGGAGGGGCTGATGTCTTCCATGTAGCGCACGGTAGTCAGGGCTTGGATGCTCAAGTGTAACTGGATGTGGTGATTCATCAAGTCATTGCCTGTGCTGCAATGTGGCGGTGGTGGCTTTCCTCATGCTCGGCTGTACTGGCCTCACTAAGTCTATTGTGATAATCTTAATTATCAAAAATTGATTTTAGATATCTATCATGAGCATTGTGTCAGCGTTGAAAGATATTCGACAAGCCCACAACTTGAGCCAGGCTGCCCTGGCCAGGCAGGCGGGCCTGTCACGCATGACCATCAACAAGATAGAAACCGGGGCTGTTGATCCACAGGTGTCTACGCTTGAGGAGGTGGCCCGCGCTCTGGATGTCGAGTTTCTGGTGGTGCCCAGGCACTTGAAAGCCGATCTGGAGGCATTTTTGCGGTCAGGTGGTCGATACCTGGGGCAGCCTGCTGGAGCAGAGGCACCCAAATCGGTGGTGGATCAGATTTTGAGTCAGCCATGAGCACAACCATCAAGTATCTGCGCATGTATCTGCATCTGCCTGACCGTACGCGGCGAGCTGTAGGATACTTGTCTCAGTATGGGGACATCCTGAGGGTGTCTTTCGATGAGGCTTATATCCAGGATGCCCATCGTCCATTGCTGTCGCTGGCATATCGTGGTGCGACAGAGGCCCAGACGCAGGAAATCCTGGCTTCGGTCCGGGATGCTCGCCTGGTGCGCAGCGATGGCCGCTGGCCGGCCTATTTCGCCAATCTTTTGCCTGAGGGGCACAATCGGGATCGTCTGGCGCATGAGCGTAAATGTTCGCCTGATGATGAGTTCGAGTTATTGGCAGCGGCGGGCCATGACCTGATGGGCGCGATCGAAGTGGAACCCGTACCTTTGCAGGCAGGGGTTCCTGACCCTGTGCGCCAATGGCATATGGCATTGGGGCTGGAGGTGCTGGAGCCGGCAGTTGTGGAGGCACCCGTAGAAGACGCCGCGTCGCTACCAGGTGTGGTCACCAAATTTTCAGCCATTTATGATGGTCAACGGTATGTGGTCAAAAAGCACGGTGTCGCGGGCGAGTACATTCTGAAGCTACCGACCACACGGCACCCTGATCTGGTCGAAAACGAGTACACCGGTTATCGCCTGTGCGAGGCCGTCGGCCTGAATTGCGCTCAGGCTCGGGTGGTTTCACGGGCAGAGGCGGAACTCCCGGAAGCGGTTCCGTTCGACACAATCCTGGCAGTGCCCCGCTTTGATCGCGGGCCAGGCGGCTTGCGTGTGCATATGGAAGAGTTCGCCCAGGTGCTGGGCCTGGCACCCAGGCACAAATATGGCAAGGGCCTGTCGGACTATGCCGATATGCTGCGGGTGCTGGATGCATTGTCTGCCAACCGGATCGAGGATGTACGCGAATTTATCCATCGCTTTGTTGCATTCATCCTGCTGGGCAATACGGATGCACATCTCAAGAACTGGGCGTTGCTGTATCCCGATGGACACTCACCGGTATTGTCTCCGCTCTACGATCCCGTGTGCGTGAGCGCGTTCTTTGAGTCGGTCAAGCCGGCGGAATATGCTGTTAACCGGGCGATTGACAGCCGATTGCGAGCATTCGACTGGGATGCACTGGAGGCTTTGCTGAAACAGGCCAAGCTCTCCCGTGTGCCGAATCACATCAGGCTGGCCAAGGGGCTGGTCAGGCAGGCCCAGTCCGAATGGCCTGTGTTGTTGCACGACGCGCCGCCGGCTGTGCGGCGGACGGTGACAGAGCGCTTGCTAGGAGGCGTGGCGCTGACACAGATTTGATCGTACCAATGCGTTTCAGTCGTCTGGCGGGTTGCCGCGTCCGAGCATTTTTTCAAATACTGTATACGGCTCTGAACAGTACCGCGTTATCACCATGACGAACGACGCCGTTCTGAGCTGCCTATACGGCAGTGAACCGAATGAAGTAGGTCGTCGCTGACCTCGATGCTTTCTGAGCTGCCTATACGGCAGTGAACGACAAGACCGCTGAGGATCTGCACCAGCAATTTTTCTGAGCTGTCTATACGGCAGTGAACGAAATCCTGGGCGACATGCCACCGCTGGCGCTTTTCTGAGCTGCCTATACGGCAGTGAACAGGTGATGGCCGCGCTCAAGTCTGCTGGCCATTTTCTGAGCTGCCTATACGGCAGTGAACCTGGCATTGAGCTAGGCCTTAAGGCGACTGGCTTTCTGAGCTGCCTATACGGCAGTGAACTGTTGTCAGCCCGCCATTGCCATCCAGCTGGTTTTCTGAGCTGCCTATACGGCAGTGAACGCCCTGGAAAACGGCAGCCGAGATCATTGACTTTTCTGAGCTGCCTATACGGCAGTGAACATGCCAGTGCTCATGCGTTGAGACAGCCGACATTTCTGAGCTGCCTATACGGCAGTGAACTGCACGTCTCGGAGCCTTTGGATTGGGAAGAGTTTCTGAGCTGCCTATACGGCAGTGAACCTGCTGCGCGACATCCGCAACCAGTTGCCCGATTTCTGAGCTGCCTATACGGCAGTGAACTACAAGAAAAAATTCACAACAGCCTGATATTCAATCCATTTTAACGAAAACAGCCTTCAACCCCTTTTTTTGCTCTACTTTGTGGGGCATTGTTTTATAAGGGTTTTTTCTGGCAGTCAAAAAAAGGGTCGAGTACAGGGGCGGTTCCTGTACTGCACGTCAACAAGACAAGCACAACCCCTTTTCCTGCTATTGGCTTCAAAACGCCCAGTCGTCGTCTTCGGTCGCCACGGCCTTGCCGATGACATAAGATGAGCCGGAGCCCGAGAAAAAATCGTGATTTTCATCTGCCCCCGGCGACAGCGCAGCCAGGATGGCGGGATTCACGTTGGTCACGCTGGCGGGGAACAAGGCCTCGTAGCCGAGGTTCATCAGCGCCTTGTTGGTGTTGTAGTGCAGGAATCGCTTGACGTCCTCGGTCAGTCCGACGCCGTCATACAGTTCTTCGGTGTAGCGCACTTCGTTGTCGTACAGATCGTGCAGCAGTTCATAGGCGGTCATCTTGATTTCTTCGCGGCGCGCCTCGGATTCACGCTCCAGGCATTTCTGGAACTTGTAGCCGATGTAATAGCCGTGCACGGCCTCGTCGCGGATGATGAGACGGATCAGGTCGGCGGTATTGGTCAGCTTGGCGCGGCTCGACCAGTACATCGGCAGGTAGAAGCCCGAATAGAACAGGAATGACTCCAGGAACACGCTGGCGACCTTGCGCAGCAGCGGGTCGTTGTCGCGGTAGTGTCGCAGGATGATGCGCGACTTGTTTTGCAGGTGTTCGTTTTCTTCGCTCCAGCGGTAGGCATCGTCCACGTCGGGCGTCAGACACAGGGTCGAGAAAATCGAGCTGTACGAGCGGGCATGCACGGCTTCCATGAAGCAGATATTGGTGTACACCGCTTCTTCGTGCGGAGTCAGCGCATCGGGCAGCAGGCTGGGGGCACCCACCGTATTCTGGATGGTGTCGAGCAGTGTCAGGCCGGTAAACACGCGGATCGTGAGCTGCTGCTCGGCGGGTGTCAGCGTGGCCCAGGAAGGGATGTCATTGGAGAGGGGTACCTTCTCGGGCAGCCAGAAATTGCCGGTCAGGCGGTTCCAGACCTCCAGGTCCTTGTCATCCTCGATCCGGTTCCAGTTGATGGCGCGTACGCTGCTTGGGGGCGCGTGCAGGCGGGTAGGCGTATTCATGCAGGATTTCCTATAGGGCGTATCGACATCCAATTGAAAACAGGGGGCTCAAAGTGTGCATGACACGCAGCCTTCGACTTCCGTGCCTTCCAGTGCCATCTGGCGCAGGCGAACGTAGTAGATGGTCTTGATGCCTTTGCGCCAGGCATGGATCTGTGCCTTGTTGATGTCGCGGGTGGTGGCGGTATCGCGGAAGAACAGTGTCAGCGACAGCCCCTGGTCCACGTGCTGGGTGGCCGCTGCGTAGGTGTCGATGATTTTTTCCGGACCGATTTCATAGGCATCCTGGTAGTAGGGCAGGGTGTCCTCACTCAGGTAGGGGGCGGGGTAGTACACGCGCCCGATCTTGCCTTCCTTGCGGATCTCGACTTTGGAGGCAATCGGATGGATGCTGGCCGTGGCGTTGTTGATGTACGAAATCGATCCCGTGGGCGGGACGGCTTGCAGGTTCTGGTTGTACAGGCCGTGGGCCATGACCGAATCGCGCAGCGTGCGCCAGTCATCCTGCGTCGGGATGGCGACGCCCGCCTGTTCGAACAGGGTGCGTACGCGTTCGGTGGCCGGTTGCCAGGACTGTTCTATGTATTTGTCGAAATAGGTGCCGCTGGCATAGGTCGAGTGCTCGAATCCCTTGAAGGCAGTGCCGCGCTCGATGGCGAGTTGGTTGGAGGCGCGTATCGCATGATAGGCGACGGCATAGAAGTAGATATTGGTGAAATCGATGCCTTCTTCTGAACCGTAGTGGATATGCTCGCGTGCCAGATAGCCGTGCAGGTTCATCTGGCCCAGGCCGATGGCGTGCGAGTCGGCATTGCCTTGCGCAATGGAAGGGACCGAGCCGATATGGCTGGCATCGGATACGGCCGTCAGCGCCCGGATGGCAGTTTCGACGGTCTTGCCGAAATCGGGGCCGTCCATGGTCTGGGCAATGTTGAGCGATCCCAGGTTGCAGGAAATATCCTTGCCGATGTGGGTGTAGCCCAGGTCGTCGTGGTAGGTGCTGGGCGTGTTGACCTGCAGGATCTCGGAGCAGAGGTTGCTCATGTTGATCCGGCCCTGGATGGGGTTGGCGCGATTGACCGTATCTTCGTACATGATGTACGGATAGCCGGACTCGAACTGGATCTCGGCCAGGGTCTGGAAAAACTCGCGCGCATTGATCTTGCGCTTGCGGATGCGGGGGTCGGCCACCATCTCGCGATAGCTGTCCGAGATACTGACATCACCAAACGGTTTGCCGTAGACGCGCTCCACGTCGTAGGGCGAGAACAGGTACATGGGCTCGTTGTCGCGGGCCAGTTCAAAGGTGATGTCGGGGATCACCACGCCCAGCGACAGGGTCTTGATGCGGATTTTTTCGTCGGCATTCTCGCGCTTGGTATCCAGAAAACGCATGATGTCCGGATGGTGCGCATTGAGATAGACCGCACCGGCTCCCTGGCGCGCACCCAACTGGTTGGCGTAGGAAAAGGCATCTTCCAGCATTTTCATGATGGGGATGACACCGGACGACTGGTTCTCGATCTGCTTGATGGGGGCACCCGTCTCGCGGATGTTGCTCAGCAGGAACGCCACGCCGCCGCCGCGCTTGGATAGCTGCAAGGCAGAATTGATGGCGCGCCCGATCGACTCCATGTTGTCTTCGATGCGTAGCAGGAAGCACGAGACCAGCTCGCCGCGTTGCTGCTTGCCGCAATTGAGGAAAGTCGGCGTGGCTGGCTGGAAACGCCCGGCGATCATTTCGTCGACCAGGTTCAGCGCGAAGGCCTCGTCACCTTTTGCCAGGGCCAGTGCCACCATGCAGACGCGGTCTTCGTAGCGCTCAAGGTAGCGCTTGCCGTCGAACGTGCGCAACGTATAGCTGGTGTAGTACTTGAACGCGCCGACGAATGTCTGGAAGCGGAAACGCCTGGCATAGGCGTGGTCGTAGAGTTTCTGGATGAACGCAAAATCGTACTGTGCCAGGACCTGCTTTTCGTAATAGCCGTGTTCGACAAGGTAGTCGAGCTTTTCCTTGAGGTTATGGAAGAACACGGTGTTCTGGTTGACGTGCTGCAGGAAGTATTGGCGTGCCGCCTGACGGTCGCGATCCAGTTGCAGCCGGCCATGCTCGTCGTAGAGATTGAGCATGGCATTGAGTGCGTGGTAGTCCAGCTCCGTATTGGCAGCAGCCGAACCGGCACGGGCGTGCTGGGAGGCGCTCTCCGGTCCGGATGGCTGGCCGGGCGTGTGTGGCGCAGTGCCGCTGCCGGGCACGGGGGTCAAGGTTGTCTGTTCCAAAATTCGGTCACTCCGGTACGGACTTTATCGACATCCTCGGGTGTGCCCATCAACTCGTAGCGATACAGGTGGGGCACGCCGCATTTCTGGGCGATGATGTCGCCGGCGATGCAATAGGCCTCGCCGAAGTTGGTGTTGCCCGATGCGATCACGCCCCGGATCAGGGCGCGGTTGGGCGCGTGATTGAGAAAACGGATGACCTGGGTCGGCACAGCACCTTTGACGCTGCCGCCGCCATAGGTGGGGACCAGCAGGATATAAGGTTCGTCTACCGTGAAAGGTGCTTCTTCCTGGCGGATCGGAATGCGGGTGGCCGGCAGGCCGAGCTTGCCGACGAAGCGGTGTGTGTTTTCCGAGACGGTCGAGAAATAGACGAGCCTTCCCATGGCGGGTTCCGGCGTTGTCGCGTGGAACTCAGTTCAGCAGGGCGCTGATCTTGTCGGGACGAAAGCCTGACCAGTGGTCGTTGCCCGCCACCACCACGGGTACCTGCTGATAGCCCATGTCGCGTACGGTATCCAGCGCCTGTTCATCCTGGGCCAGGTCGATGACCGTGTAGTCCACGCCCAGCCTGTCGAGTGCGCGGTAGGTGGCGGTGCATTGGACGCAGGCAGACTTGCTGTATACGGTAATCGTCATGATTATGATTCCTGAATTGAGAGGAAATCATCTGGCTCACAAGTATGCGAGCCAGATGCTGGGCGAAACAGAAAGCTGCCGCTCCGGTGAGGTCGGGCGGCAAATCGTGCGCTGAACAGGCACGACAGGGGAATACTACATCTAGGGTTTTTTGTTGTCTAGTGCGCTAGATGTAGAAAAGTGTCACGCAAAAGCAAAAAGACAGCTTGTGACAGTATTGCTGCCGTTCATGACGATTGTTCCAGTGCCAGCAGCAATGCGGACAGGTGCGTATCAAGGCCTGCCTGTGTGTCGGCAGGCAATTCGGACAGGATGCGTCGCTCGTTTTCGATGTGCAGCACCACGACCTGGTCGATCAGTGCCAATCCGGCATCGTTCAATTGCACAAGCAGGCTGCGTGCGTCCTGTGGATTGGGCAGGCGTGCGATGAAGCCGCGCTTTTCCAGTTGTTTGAGTCGGTGGGTCATCGTCCCCGAGGTCACCATCAGCGTGGAAAACAGTTCGGTCGGGCTCAACCGATACGGTGCGCCGGCGCGTCGCAGTGTGGCAAGCATGTCGAACTCCCAGAGGCTGAGGCCGACGTGGGCAAAGCTGGCTTCCAGCCGCTGTTCCAGCAGTGCTGCACAGCGCTGGAGACGGCCAATCGGTCCCATGGGGCTGGCGTCCAGGTCGGGGCGTTCCCGCCGCCATTGATCGAGGATGGCATCGACGCTATCGGGTAATCGGGACAGTGATGGCTTGGGCATTTGTCTTGACTTCAAGTTAAATGGTGTTCACAATTATTTTATCTTGATTTGAAGGTAATTAAATGGCTGCGACTTCCTCATGGTGCTATTGGCGTGATGTCATGCTGACCGCACTGGCACCCGCGATCTGGGGCTCCACCTACATTGTCACCACACAAGGGCTGCCACCGGATCGCCCATTTACTGCAGCGCTTATCCGCGTGCTGCCTGCCGGAATTCTGCTGCTGACTTTTACACGCTGCTTGCCGGATCGCCGGCAGTGGTGGCGTCTGCTGGTATTGGGGGCATTGAATATCGGCGTATTCCAGGCACTGTTGTTCGTCGCTGCCTATAGGCTGCCGGGAGGTCTGGCTGCGGTGCTGAGCGCGATACAGCCTTTGTTGGTGATGCTGCTGGCCTGGGCTGTGGATGGTCGCGTGCCGGCCAGAGTGACATTGTGGTCGGCGGTGGCTGGTGTAGCGGGCATGGCCATTCTGCTGCTGTCTCCGCAGACGGTATTCGAGCCGGTGGGGATTGCGGCGGCCTTGCTGGGGGCTGCCTGCATGGCTGCCGGAGTCTGGCTGACACGTCGCTGGCAAATGAACATGCCTGTGCTAGCGCTGACGGGCTGGCAACTGCTGATCGGCGGCGTGATGTTGTTGCCGGTTGCGTTGTGGGTGGATCCGCCTCTGCCGGTGCTCACCTTGTCGCAATGGGCGGCCTATGCCTACCTTTGTCTGGCGGGAGCCTTGCTGGCTTATACGCTCTGGTTTCGAGGTGTGGCGCGCTTGCCGACCGTGGCGGTTGCCTCATTGGGGCTGCTGAGCCCCTTGACGGCAGTCGTGCTGGGGTGGGTCTTGCTGGCGCAATCCATAACGGGTACGGCGCTTGCGGGACTGGTGGTGGTGTTGGTGAGCGTGTTTGCCGTGCAGCGGACAACGGCCCGGGCCCGGTAGGTCACCCTGGCCACGTACCTGCTTGCGCATGGCAAGCAGGTGAGCAAACACCGCGTGGAAAAATTATTGTCCGTCTTTGAGGGCGCTGGCTTCTTCAGGAGCCCGGTAGCCGCGCTGGTAGGCGCGGGTGAAGCTGCCAAGCGCTTCGAGCGCCTCCTGGGGGGAGTGCCCAGGCTTGACGACAAAGCTGTCGAAACCGCAGCGTGCCTGGTAGAACACCGTGTCGATCATCACGTCGCCGCGTGCGCGCAGGTCACCGTGCCAGCCGTGCTTGTCGCGCAGCAACTGGGCGATGGAGTAGCCCCTGCCGTCGGTATAGGCAGGAAAATCGACGGCCAGATAGGCGATGCCCTGCGGATCGATCCGGCCTGCGGCATCGGCCAGCCCGGCGGGATCGTCGTCCGGATGGAACAGGATGCCGACAGGGTGGTGGCGTTGGCGCAGTGTGTCGCGGTGGGCCAACCAGGTGGACAGGGGTAGCAGCCAGTCGGGTTCGTCGGGGGGCAGCGTGGTGTCTTCTGCGCTTTCTGGCGTAAAGACATGGGTCGGATCGGGGCTGATGCGACCGTGCAGGATCAGGTGGGCGATGGAGGCGTCAGTTGTGCTCATGGCGCGATCAAAATGAAAAGGATGTGGGGCACGTGTCGGCAGAACCCGCTATGGTACTGCCGACACATCCATCAGGCGGTGGCAGGAGCGGTCCGGGTTTCGGCGGCAGGTGTGGCAGCCTTGTCGCCATAGACCGCTACCTTGAAGGGCTCTGGCCCCAGCCGGTCCACGACATCGATGAAACGCTCCGCCTCGCTGTCGCGCAGTGCCAGATAGGTTTGGATCATCTTTTCAAGCACATCGGGAATTTCGGCGCGGGCAAAGGAGCGGCCGATGATCTTGCCGATGGCAGCGCCGTCGGCGCGTGCCGAGGCGATGGTGTCGTCGGCCGGTTGCTGGGCAGCAAGGGCGTGGGCCGGTTCACTCTGGCGTCCACCGATGGTGACCTGGTACCACTCCTCTCCGGCTTTGTCCACGCCCAGGATGCCGATATGGCCGACGTGATGGTGACCACAGGCATTGATACAGCCCGAGATGTTGAGGTCAAGTTCGCCAATCTCGAACTGGTAGTCCAGATCGTCGAAACGACGCTGGATGGCTTCGGCTACGGGAATCGATACGGCGTTGGCCAGGGCACAGAAATCGCCGCCCGGACAGGCGATGATGTTGGTGATCAGGCCGATGTTGGGTGTGGCCAGCTTGAGTGCTTCCAGTTTCTGCCAGAGCTCGAACAGCCTGCTGCGGCGCACGTCCGCCAGGATCAGGTTCTGCTCATGTGAAACGCGCAGTTCACCCAGGGCATAGTCGTCGGCCAGTTGTGCCACGGCATCCATCTGGTCGGCCGTGATATCCCCCGGCGGTGTGCCGGTCGCCTTGAGCGAAAGGGTTACGGCGGCGTAGCCGGCTTGCCGGTGAGGATGCACGTTGGTGCGCAGCCAGCGGGCAAAGCGGCTGTGCGTGGCGGCTTCGGCACTGAAGTCGGCAGGTTCGTCGGCTGCGGCGGGATCGTAGGCGGGCCAGGTGAAGCGACTGGCGATTTCATCGAGTTCTGCCTGCGTGACCTGGTTGGGGCCGTCCTTGATGCGCAGCCATTCTTCATGAACCTGTTCTGCAAAGACCTCAGGGGTCAGTTCCTTGACCAGGATCTTGATGCGGGCCTTGTATTTGTTGTCGCGCCGGCCATGCAGGTTGTACACGCGCAGGGCTGCCTGCAGATAGGTGAGCAGGTGCTGCCAGGGCAGGAAGGGGTTGATCAGCTTGCCGACGATGGGGGTACGTCCCAGACCGCCGCCGATCCAGACCTTGAAACCGATCTGTCCATCCTTTTGCGTGGCCTGCAGGCCGATGTCATGGACGCCCACGGCGGCGCGATCATGGTCGGCACCGCTGACGGCAATCTTGAACTTGCGCGGCAGGAAGGCGAATTCCGGATGGAAGGTGGACCATTGACGGATGATTTCGCACCAGACCAGCGGGTTGACGTGCTCGTCGGGCGCAATGCCGGCAAAATGGTCGGTGGTGGTATTGCGGATACAGTTGCCGCTGGTCTGGATGGCGTGCATCTGCACGGTGGCCAGTTCCCCCAGGATCGTGGGCACGTCTTCCAGCTTCGGCCAGTTGAACTGAATGTTCTGCCGCGTGCTGAAATGACCATAGCCACGATCGTAGGTACGGGCGATATAGGCCAGCTTGCGCAACTGCTCCGAGCGCAGCATGCCGTAGGGAATGGCGACGCGCAGCATCGGGGCGTGGCGCTGGATGTACAGGCCATTCTGCAGGCGCAGCACGCGGAAATCGTCCTCGCTCAGCTCGCCGGCCAGAAAGCGGCGGGTCTGTCCTGCAAACTGTTGTACGCGCTGTTCAATCAGCTGCTGGTCGATGGAGGCGTATTGATACATGTCCTATCCTGTAGGCGATGGCGTCTGCCATGGGCAGGCCCGGAACGCCGGAGTACACTTGTGAGGGGTCGGATATGATGACACGATCCGGGGTCAACCGTTGCTTTCTTAAAACTAATGGTTATATGAATATTGAAGATTCCATGGCGCAGCGCCTTGAAACGATCCGGCGGCGCATTGGGCAGGCCTGCGAGCGCGCCGGCCGCTCGGCAGACGAGGTGACTTTGCTGTCGGTCAGCAAGACCTTTGGCGAGGCTGCGATTCGTGAGGCCGTGGCGCTGGGGTTGACCCGATTCGGCGAAAACAAGGCCCAGGAAATTCGCCAGAAAAGCGCGCCGCTGGCCGACTGCGGCATCGAGTGGGTCATGATCGGCCATTTGCAGACCAACAAGGCTAAGGATGTGGCCCGGTTGGCAGCCGAGGTGCAGTCGGTCGATCGGCTGGAACTGGCGCAGGCGCTGGATCGCCGCCTGCAGGCCGAAGGGCGGCGCATTCGCGTACTGGTGCAGCTCAAGACCTCGACCGAGCCGAGCAAATACGGTCTGGCCCCTGAAGAACTGCCCGACTTTCTGCGGACATTGCAGGCTTACGACACACTGGATGTGCAGGGCTTGATGACGCTGGCAATCAATTCCACTGACGAGGCCTCGGTGCGCCATTGTTTCCGAGGGCTGCGCGAGTGGTGCGAGCGGGCCCGGCAGGAAACCGGCCTGGCCTTGCCGCGGCTGTCGATGGGCATGAGCGGGGATTTCGAGACGGCGATTGCCGAGGGATCGACCGAGGTCCGGATCGGCACGGCGATTTTCGGTAGCCGGCCTTATGGGGATGCCTATTACTGGCCCGAGAACGGACCGGTCAGCACATCGTCCTGAGTTTCAGCAGCGCCTTGGCGATCTCGCTGCGGTGCTTGGCCAGCTTCATCCATTTGGGCAGTACGAAGAATAGTGCGTAGTTACTGTAGGTAGGACGCTGCTTTTCGCGCAGATCAGCGCTTACATATCCGTACAGCGCATCCAGGTGGCGCGGGTTGTAGGCCCAGACGGTGCCGTGTCGTGTCGGGGTGGTCAATCGGAGTGGCAGGCCGAAGTGTGGGTCGATACACCGGTCTTGTGGCAATGTCTGACTCATCACGACGCTGACCTCGGTCTGGTGCTGGCATTCCGGGCAAGTGGCCGTGAGGTGTTCGGGTGGCGAGGCGGGCGGTGAGGTGTAATGCCGGCAGGGCATGAGCCATTTGTGGCCACAGAAGCCGCAGGGCCGGCGGCCTTGCAGCTTGACCGGCCCCAGCCAGTGATTTTTTTCTGACGACAGTGCCATGCCGCACTGGGTGCAACTGAAGCGGTTGTGCCAGCGAGGTGTCCGATATTTGTCGAATGATGCCTGCACGATACCGGGGGTTTGGCAGCGCGGACACAGGACCTGGACTTCACCCAGAGCAAACGATATCAGGGGTTCGCCTGTGGCGAGAAAACGTTTTGGCGCGGTCATGGCGAGTTGAGGAAGCGGTACGTATCTGGCTGGCCTTATGCGCTGTGCAGTGATGTCTGCCAGAAGGTCAGTGTGTAGCCGTTGAATGCAAACGGATTGTCCGGGATCTGGAGATCCACGGTGCAGGGGCGATCCGGATAGATGCAGGCGAGTTTGGCTGCGGTCATCTGTTGCAGCGTCTGGCCCAGTGCCTGCAGCTTGTCAGGTGCAATGTCCGGGCAGCCGGCACCGTGCAGGTCGGCAATGTGGATATGGTTCAGCGTGGCTTCGACCTGATGGCGGGAGGACTGTCCAAGCCGCTTTTCGTATTCCTGGATCAGGTCGGCCGGTGTGCCGGCCCGCAGGATGTAGCCCGAGATGTCTTCGAATTCGGGCCAGAATGCGGCCGCATATCCAATGGCGAGGGAGAAGTTGCCTTCGCAGCCGATCCAGCTTTCCAGGTCGATGCCCTTGCCGCCATTCCAGCGGTCAAGCTCACTGCGCATGCTGGGCGGAGTTTTCATGCCTGGATACGCAGTGTGTGATGCGTCGCTGCCCCTGGGCAGTGGCTACGCTCAGAAGCGGTTGCGGCGTGGGCACTCGGCGATCGTGCCCCAGCCATTGTTGGGTTCGCAGTAGTGATTGCGTGCATTCCATGCACAGGTGGGCCGTTCGAAGAAGCCAGTCTCGGCGCAACGGGCCAGCTCGGCGCGCAGGGCCTGCTGCCAGTTGCCACTCTGCACGTCGTTGCCGGCTGTGGCAGCGGTGGCTGCAGCAGCCTGCTCGCTGGCGGGCAATTCGATGGGTTGCAGCGCAGGGAGTTGATTGCCCTGGCCAGGCGGTGGCACCAGCACGAATTGTTGCTGTATGCCGGCGCTGTCTGCTTCCAGATTCATGATGCGGGCCAGTTCATCCTTGGTGAGTGGGTCACGCGAGATGAGTATGCTGGCTTCGGTGGGCGCATCGAAGAGCGACTTGAGTGGTGCGCTGTCGGCGTCGGCAGTCCGGATGGTGTCGGCTGTGGGGGGGACGCCCAGTGTGCCGTCTACCCGGGGCTGTGGGGGCTGGGCGGTGTAGGCCTTGCCGTCGGCATCCAGCACGGGCTCGTCGGTGCCCAGGCCGGACTGGTTGGGTGGCGCTTCGGCAATGGGGGCGTTGGCGACCAGTTGGTCGCCAAGCTTCATGCCACCCCAGGCCGACAGGCCCAGGAAAATCGCCAGGATCAGAATCAGGATACGCCAGGACATGGAGAGTGCTTAATTGTTGCTGCCGAACACCCGGCCGCTGTGTTCGCGCATGGCATGGAAGCGGATCTCGGGATAGCGTTCTTCGGCCACCCTCAACTGAGCATGCGAGGTGATCAGGAAAGCGGCCGCATCGACCACATCATAGGCGATATGGGCAGCGTTGGCATCCATGAATTTGCGCAACGCGCGGGGATCTTCGGCTGTGACCCAGCGTGCCATCGTATAGCGCGAAGGCATCATCCGGGCGTCGACGCCGTACTCGGTCTTGAGACGATGGGCGACGACTTCGAACTGCAACTGGCCGACAGCACCCAGCAGCAAGGCACCGCCTGCTGCCTCGGGGCGAAAGACCTGGATCGCGCCTTCTTCGCCGAGCTGGGCCAGGCCGTGGCGCAGTTGCTTGGTGCGCAGTGGATCCTTGACCTCGACTGCCTGGAACAGTTCGGGTGCAAAAAAAGGCAACCCTGTGTATTGCAGTGTTTCTCCCTCGGTCAGAGTGTCGCCCAATTGCAACACGCCATGGTTGGGGATGCCGATGATGTCGCCTGCGTAGGCTTCATCGAGCAGGTCGCGTCGCTGCGACAGGAAAGACACCACGTTGTTGGGACGCATGTCCTTGCCGGTACGGCTGACCTTGATGCGCATGCCGCGCTCGAAGCGGCCGCTGCAGACGTGCACGAAGGCCACGCGGTCGCGGTGCGCCGGGTCCATGTTGGCCTGGATCTTGAAGACCACGCCGGTGAACTTGGCTTCGTCGGGCCTGACTTCGCGTTGCAGCGCCTGGCGCGAGCCGGGAGACGGCGCAAAGTCGACCAGGGTGTCGAGTACTTCCTGCACGCCGAAGTTGTTGATGGCCGAGCCGAAGAAGACAGGCGTCTGCTGGCCGGCGAGGAAGGCCTCATGGTCGAACGCCGGAGCGGCTTCGGAGACCAGCTCGATCTCTTCGCGGGCCTTGTCGAAGTGTTCGCCGAAACGTCGGGCGATTTCGGGATTGTCGAGGCCGGCGATCAGTTCATCATCACCGGCGCGGCGTTCTTCTCCCGGCTTGAAGACGCGCATCTGGTTGCGCCGGATGTCGAATACACCACCGAACTTGCGCCCCATGCCGATGGGCCAGGAGAAAGGCACGGCATCCATGCCGAGGTGCGATTCGATTTCGGACAGCAGATCGAGCGGTTCCTGGACTTCGCGGTCGAATTTGTTGATGAAGGTAATGATGGGGGTATTGCGTGCACGGCAGACCTGCAGCAGGCGAATGGTCTGCGGCTCGATACCGTTGGCGGCATCGATCACCATCAGGGCTGCGTCCACGGCAGTCAGCACACGATAGGTATCTTCGGAGAAGTCCTGGTGCCCCGGGGTGTCGAGCAGGTTGATGACGCAGTCGCGATATTCCATCTGCATGACCGACGAGGCCACCGAAATGCCGCGCTGTTTTTCGATCTCCATCCAGTCTGACGATGCATGGCGCGAAGCCTTGCGTGCCTTGACGCTGCCGGCGATCTGGATGGCTCCTGCGAACAGCAGCAGCTTTTCCGTCAGCGTGGTCTTGCCCGCGTCAGGGTGGGAAATGATGGCGAAAGTCCTGCGTTTGGAGACTTCCTGCAGGAGCGCGTCATGTGACATGGATGGTGTTCTTTCAGGTGCGTGTTGATGGTGCTTAGCCTGCTATTTTCGCCGATATGGGCGTGGGAAACAAACGCGATGCGTCGCGCCTGTTCAAGCCCGTTGTCCACGATCACGGCAAGATGGTGGTGGATCCGTCCTGAACTTGGCTGCGGGATTCTTCTGGCCACCCCCAGGGCGGTTGCCGGAAGCGGGTTGCCAGGAAATCGATCAGGACTTGTACCCGCGCGGGTCGCAGCCTGCCGGGCGGAGTGACGATGTACAGCGCAATCGGGTGGGCCTGCCAGCCCGGCAGGCAGGTTTGCAGGGTGCCTGCCTGCAGGTCTTCCCAGACCAGGAATTCGGGCAGCAATGCCAGGCCCAGGCCGCGGCGCAGTGCAGGCAGCAGCGCGTCGGCGTTGTTCACGCGCAAGGGAGAAGCCATGGCCTGGCTGAATTCGCCCTGCTGTGGGTGTGTGAATTGCCAGGCACGGCCCGTGCGGGCATAGGCGTACTCCAGGGCCGGCAAGCCGGCCAGGTCGCGTGGGTGCCGGGGCTGTCCATGCCGGGCAAAGCAGTCGGGGGCCCCGACCGGCAGAATGCGGACGGTACACAGGCGCAGCGCCAACAGGCTGGAGTCGTCGAGCGTCGAGATGCGTAGCGCCAGGTCGTAGCCACCCGCCACGATATCGACCTGTTCGTCGCTGAAATTCACGTCCAGGCTGATGCCGGGATGGGCCTGCATGAAATCCGGCAGGGCCGGGGCCAGATGCGCGACACCGAACGACATGGGGGCGGTCAGCCTGATCTGTCCTCGGAGACTGCCGGATTGTTCGGTGATGTCGGCTTCGATGGCCTCGCCTTCCTGCAGCAGGCGGGCGGCGCGTTCCTGTGCAGCCTGCCCGCTGGCGGTAAGTGACAGTCGCCTCGAGGTACGCTGCAGCAGGTTGGTGTGCAGGCGCTGCTCCAGTCGGCTGACGGCTTTCGATACGGTGGCCTGGGACAGGCCCAGTTCCGTGGCGGCACGGGCGAAGGAGCCGGTTTCCGCGACCTTGGCGAAGATGGCCCAGGCTTCCAGATCTGGCAATTTTTTCATGTCAATAATCGAAATGATGGTTTTCCATTCATTCTATTTCATTGCTTCGAATGGGTGCGTAAACTGGCTTCATCAATTCATTTCCAGGGAGCAGCATCATGATCGAACGCAGACCTTTCGAATCGCTGGGACACGCCGACCACGGCTGGCTCAATGCCCGGCATCACTTTTCCTTTGCCAGCTATCACGATCCCGCTCGTATGGGATGGGGCGCGCTGCGCGTCTGGAACGACGACGAAATCGCTTCGCAGACCGGCTTTCCGCCGCATCCGCATGCCGACATGGAAATCATCACCTATGTTCGCACTGGTGCCATTTCTCATCAGGACAGCCTGGGCAACAAGGGGCGGACGGCGGCAGGCGACGTGCAGGTGATGAGCGCTGGCACGGGCATCCGCCACGCCGAGTACAACCTGGAGTCGGAAATCACGACGCTGTTCCAGATCTGGATATTGCCTGACCAGAAGGGCGGGGCACCGGGCTGGGGAACCAAGCCGTTTCCACGGGGGGATCGTTCTGGCCGTTTTGTGCCGCTGGCCAGCGGCATGGCCGGTGATGTCGATGCCTTGCCGATCCGGGCCGATGCCCGTGTCTCCGGCGCGACGCTCAAGGCCGGGGAAAGCACGGTCTACCGGTTGGGGCGTGATCGTTTTGGCTACCTGGTTTCGGCCTCGGGGCGGGTCGAAGTCAACGGTGTGATGTTGCATGCCCGCGATGGTGCTGCACTGCGTGATGAGGATGAAATTCACATTACGGCGCACGAGGATGCCGAACTGGTGCTGGTCGATACGGCACCTTGAACAGGCCGGGTCCCGTTGCCCACGAAACGGGACCCTACATGCCCGGCAGCAGTGTTGCTTGCGGCAGGGCACCTTCGTGTGAAAGCAGGAAGCGCTTTGCCGGCAGGCCGCCGGCAAAGCCGGTCAGGCTGCCGTTGGTGCCGATGACCCGGTGGCAGGGCAGGACGATGGGCAAGGGATTGCGGCCATTGGCCGCACCGACGGCGCGTGCTGCGCGAGGGTGCCGGACGCGTTCGGCCAGTCCGGCATAACTGAGAGTTTCGCCATAGCCGATACTGGCCAGCGCCTGCCAGACAGCCAGTTGGAAAGGCGTGCCCTGCGGTGCCAGAGGCAGATCGAAGGTGCGGCGTTGGCCGGCAAAATATTCGCTCAACTGGCTCCGTGCCTGTTGCAGCACAGGATGATCCGGTTGCTCGCGCCAGGTGCCCGTGCGCGGATAAGGGTGCCGGGTCGAGGGAAACTCGATCAGGCACAGGCCGTGTCGGTCGGCGGCCAGCAGCAGCGGGCCGAGCGGGCTATCGATGTGGGTATGGGCGATCATGCTGCACTCAGGCTGGGCGTGGGAGGTGTTTCCGAGGGAATGCGGGAGCGTGGTGCGCCGGCCGCTTGTTTCCACAGGTGCATGACGGCATAGGCACGCCAGGGTCGCCAGGCCTGCGCCTGCGCCGTCAGTGCGCGGGCGCTCAGGCGGGAGCCGTCTGTGGGCAAGGCTTTCTGCAACACCAGGTCTTCTGCAGGAAATGCGTCGGGATGCCCCAGGGCCCGCAGCGCAATGTATTGCGCTGTCCAGGGCCCGATGCCGGGCAGGGCCTGCCAGCGGGCCACGAAATCGTCCAGTGTCCGGTCATGGCGAAAATCGACCCGGCCATCGAGGAGCGCCTGGGCCACGCCCTGCAGTGTGGCTGCCCGTGTCCGGGGCAGGCCGATGCTTGTCAGGTCGGCGCTGGCCAGGGTGTCGGGAGTGGGGAACAGGCGCTCCAGCCCTTTTCCCGGTGCTGCGCCGACAATCGGCCCATAGCGCTCCACCAGCCGGGTTGCCAGCGTGCGTGCGGCTGCCACGCTGATCTGCTGGCCCAGCACGGCACGAACCGCGACTTCAAAACCGTCCCAGCCGCCAGGCTGGCGCAGGCCGGGCCGTTGCTGCAGCAACGGCTGCAGGCGAGGGTCGGCCGCCAGCGTGTGATGGATGGCGGCTGGATCGGCGTCGAGGTCGAACATGCGGCGCAGGCGCGCAATGATATCGGGCAGTTGTGCGGGGGCCGCACCGTGTATTTCCAGCCGCAATGCCTGGTGGGTATCGGCAGGGGCCGATACCCGCAGCCAGCCTGGTGTGTCGGCGCAGCCGATCAGGCGGGCATAGCTGTCGGCCTCGATGTGCTCGACCCCGGGAATGGCGCGGGCCTGGAGAAAGTCCAGCATGGCAGCGAAATCGTAGGGTGGGCGATAGCCGAGCCGCAGCGTCAGTGTGCCACCCTCCACCCTGCCATGCTGGCGGCGCAACTGTCCCGGCGGCATCCGGTAGGCATCGCGGAATGCTGCATTGAAGCGCCGCAGACTCCCAAAGCCGCTGGCCAGGGCGACATCGGTCACGGGCAGGGCGGTTTCCGTCAGCAGTTGCTTGGCAAACAGCAGGCAGCGCGTCTGGTGCACGCGCAGCGGCGACGCGCCCAGTCGTTCGTGAAAGAGCCGGCGCAACTGTCGTTCGCCCAGATGGACGCGTGTGGCGAGGGCACCGACGTCGTGTTCAGACAGAAATCCGCTTTCGACCAGTTTCAGGGCGCGTGCCAGTACGGTGTCGCCGCGCCGCCAACTGCCATCGCCGGGGGACAGCTCCGGGCGGCAGCGCAGGCAGGGTCGGAAACCGGCAGATTCTGCGGCGGCTGCACTGCCGTAGTAGCGGACATTCTCGGGGCGCGGCACCGGGGCGGGACAGACCGGCCGGCAATAGATCCCGGTGCTGAGGACTGCCGTGAAAAACAGGCCGTCAAAGCGCGGATCACGGCTGAGCCGCGCCTGTTCACACAGGGAGGGCGACAATGAGAGGGGGGCGGTGTCGGTGGGCTGCATGCATGCAGATTAGCACCGTGCCCCTCGGGGCTGCTGGCCGTTTTCGGACTTCTATGTGCGTTTGAAAGAGGCCAGCGCCACGCCTGCGAGGACGAACATGCTGCCGAACGTGCGATTCATCCAGATGATGTGGCGCGGACTGCGCAGCAAGGTCAGCACCCTGGCAGCCAGTAAGGCATACAGGCTCATGACCACCAGGTCGGTGAAGGCCAGGGTCGCGGCGATGACGCCATACTGGCCCGCCATGGGCGCGCCTGGATTGAGGAACTGCGGCACGACCGCGAGCAGGAAAACGGTGCCCTTGGGGTTGCTGGCATTGATCAGGAAGCCGCGGGTGAAAAGCGTGCGGGCCGATGCGTCATGGGGCGAGACGGGGTCATCGGCAATCGGGCCGGTGGGACCCCGTATCTGCCTGATGCCCAGGTAGATCAGGTAGGCCACGCCCAGCCACTTGACGAGGCTGAAGGCAAGCTCCGATGTGGCCAGCAAGGCACCCAGCCCCAGACTGACAACGAGGATCTGCAGCATGATGCCCATGATCAGGCCCAGCGTATTCCAGAATGCCTTGCGAAAACCGTATTTGAGACCGCACGACATGGCACAGACGGCACCGGCACCGGGCGAGATGGAGATGGCCCATGCGGCCAGCATGAAGGTGAACCAGGTGGAGAGAGTCATGATTGGTGGGCGCATCAGGAAGCGCAGCCGATGGACAACGGTGTGTTGTCCATCGGCTGCGAGGCCAATCATTCTAGATCAGTTTTGACCGCATCGGCGAGGCGGCCGTGATGGCTGCCCGATCCTGGGTTCAGGAGGGCAGCTTACTTGCCAAGCAGCGCAGCCGGGCGGCTGCTGCGTGCCGTGCCCTGGGCCGGTCGCCGATCATCCTGCCGGCGCTGGCCATCGCTGGGGCGACGATCGTTGCCGGCGTTCTGGCGAGGCCGGTTGCCGGAGGCTTCATTGCGGGCTTCACCGGCGGGCCGGTCCGTGCGCGGGGCACGCGGTTGGCGATCACGGTTGCCGCCTTCCCGGCGCTGACCCTGGCCCTGGCGTTGGCCACTGCGGGCACCTCGACCGGGTTCGCGGCGCTCGGCCTCTTCCGATTCCTTGGCGGCTGCTTCGGACGGCGTCCAGCCTTCGACCGGTGCACGTTCGATGGTGCGGTTGATCAGACGCTCGATGGCCTTGAGCAGCTTCAGCTCGTCGGGCGCAACCAGCGAGATGGCAGCACCCGAGGCACCGGCACGGCCGGTACGGCCAATGCGGTGCACGTAGTCTTCGGGCACGTTGGGCAGCTCGAAGTTGACGACCTGTGGCAATTGGTCGATATCGAGACCGCGTGCGGCGATATCGGTCGCGACCAGAACGGCCACGTCGCCGCTCTTGAAGCCGGCCAGTGCGCGGGTGCGTGCTGCCTGGCTCTTGTTGCCATGAATGGCAGCGGCCGAAAGACCGTCCTTGACCAGTTTTTCGGCCAGGCGATTGGCACCGTGCTTGGTGCGGGTGAACACCAACACCTGATGCCAGCCGTGGTTGCGAATGATGTGGCTGATCAGGTCACGTTTCTGGTTCTGGGCGACCAGATGCACCGACTGTTCGACCAGTTCGGAGGCGGTGTTGCGACGGGCGACCGAGACTTCGCCCGGATTGTGCAGCACGCCCTTGGCCAGCTCGCGGATTTCGTCCGAGAACGTGGCCGAGAACAGCAGGTTCTGGCGCTGCTTGGGCAGCAGTGCGAGTACCTTGCGGATGTCACGGATGAATCCCATGTCGAGCATGCGGTCGGCTTCGTCGAGCACCAGGATCTCGACCCCGGACAGATCGACTGTTTTCTGGCCGGCGTGGTCGAGCAGGCGGCCCGGCGTTGCGACCAGGATATCGAGCGGCTTGCGCAGCGCGGTGATCTGCGGATTGATGTTGACGCCGCCGAACATCACCATCGAGCTCAGCTTGGTGTACTTGCCGTAGGTTTGTACCGACTCGGCGACCTGTGCGGTCAACTCCCGCGTAGGCGTCAGGATCAGGCAGCGAGGCCGGCCGGCCTTGCGCTGCGCGGGGGCACTCTGCGACAGCAGATGCAGGATGGGTAGGGTGAAGCCTGCCGTCTTGCCGGTGCCGGTCTGGGCGGCTGCCAGCAGGTCGCCACCTTGCAGCACCTGCGGAATGGCCTGGGCCTGGATCGGCGTGGGCTGGGTGTAGCCGGCTTCGGCAATGGCGCGCAGCAACGGCTCGGCCAGACCGAGGTCGGAGAAAGAAATCGAGGTAGACAAAAAAGAAGCTCCGGCATTCCGCCTGCAGTCCGTGCTTCGGACCGCTCCAATCCGGGGGAACGCGATAAGGAGAAAACGGGTCGGCATGTTGCCGAAACGATCGGGGCACCTTGAGGTGCCCGCTGCCACATGCCGATTGGATAGGGCATGCGATGTGGCGATTGTACATGCAGGGTCTGCACGCAAATGTGTCTTTTTGTCGCCGGGCCGTCCCAAGACAAAAGACGCCCCCTTTGGGGGCAGCGCCGGCGCGCAGCGACAAGCGTGGGGGTATTCTTTGTCGCCAGGCAGGCGACTTCGGCCTTTTATGACCAGAGGCGGGAACGGTGATCGCCTCAGCAGGATGGGATCAGCCTGCTTCTGGTGGATTGAGGTCCAGGGTCTGTGCCAGGGCGGTGATCGAGGCCTGGCGTTCGGTATCCGCCGCGTAGTCCGGGCTCAGACTGGACCATTCAGGATGGGCTCGCGCAGTTTCCAGGGCAACAGGCAACGGCTCTTGCTGCCATGTGGTGCGTGCTGCCTGTGTCATGGCGATGGGGACGGTTGCGGCGTGGCCGCGCTTTTCCAGTGCCTGTGCCAGAGATTGCTGGCGTAGCGCCAGCAGCCGCAGAATGGCATCGTCCACGGTCAGTTCGCGGCTGCCGCGCAGGCGGCCTGCCAGCCGTTTTCCCCAGGTTTCCGCGCCTTGCCACAGGCCTCCGGCTGCTGCGCCCAGCATGGCAGCAGCGCCCAGGCTCAGTCCGGCGGTAAAGACATCGACAGCGGCACCGGCCATGGCGCCCGCCGCCATGCCTTTGCCGACACGGATGCCCATATGGCGCAACGCCTGGGGATGAAATAGATCCATGTCCCAACGTCCCTCGATCAGCGGCAGCGGATGGGCTGCGTAGTCGGCGGGGCTGAAGCGATAGAGGGCCAGCAGTTCGCTGACGCAGTGCTGTTCACGTTGGCGCACCGTATCCTGCAACTGCTGGCCGGCGTGGCGTACGCTGGCTTCGTCCGGCGCGCAGCTCAGGCGCAATGCTGCGGTATCGAGCAGCAGCTCGGCAATCAGACTGGCGGCTGTATCGTGACGGCGATGGCGTTGTGCCGCCAGGGTGTCCAGCCATCTCTGCAGCAGGTGACTGTGCGTATCGAGGAGGGTAGCCAGCTTGCCGTACAACTGGACTTCGCCATCCAGTTCCGGTGCCACGGTATCGAACTCAACCGTGACATGCAGTCCCAGCCGGGCCAGTGCCGTGCGCCAGGCCTGGCTGCGCTGACCCGGATCGTGCATGAAGTTGAGCACTGGCAGCAAGGGGCGGCCGGTGCCCTGCAGGATGGCCAGTTCGTCGCGATGCTTGCCGAGTACGGGGTCGCGGGCATCGATCACGTAGAGCGCTGCATCGCTGTCGAGCAACTGTCGAATGACACGGGCTTCCTGTTCGAAGCGCGTGTGTGCGCCTGGGGAGGCCAGGAATTGCGTCAGCCGTGACGGGCCGTCAAGGCGCGCCTGAGGCGGGCAGAGCTGGTCCAGATAGTCGAGCAGGCTGATGCCGTCTTCCAGGCCTGGGGTGTCGGCCAGCACGATGCGGCCTGCCGTGCCGGCCTCGAGCGTGACCTGCTGCACATGCCGGGTGGTGCCGGGCATGTCGGCCACTTCGCCGATGGATGGATCGCGGGTCAGGGTTCGCAGCAGCGATGTTTTGCCGGTATTGGTGTGCCCGACGATGGCCAGCGTCAATTTGGAAAATGCGGCTGTCATCGGTGCAAGTCCATCTCTGTTGCGCCCAGCCAGTCCAGTACTTTGCGCAGGGTGTCGGCATCGGCTGGTCCGGGGGCCACCAGAAGAGACTGCAGGCCGGCGTCGGCCAGGCGGTCATGCCAGGCAGCCAGTCGTGGCAATGCGGTATGTCGAATGTCCATGGTTTCTGGCAAGGCGCTGCTGTGCTGCGGCGCGCAGAACAGCAGCCGGGTCTGGCCTGCCTGCCTGGACAGTTCCGCGATCAGATGCATCAGCCCCCGATCAGGCGTCTGGCGAGGATCGCAGCACAGCAGCAGGCGGGCCGCTGGCTGGCGCGACAGCGCATCGAGCAGGGCATGGCGCTGGGTGCGGCTGTCGGCAATGCCGGCATCGATCACATTGCCGGGCATCGGCGCGGGAGGCCATGGCAGGTCATCCGGCAACTCCAGCCCGGCGATGATGCGGCTGTCCGGTGCCAGCGTCAGCCGTGGAGAGGCGTCAGCGCGGACATCTGCCAGTATCCTGACCGGATCCTGCTCTGGAGCAGGGGCATCAATCACGTGGGACGGCGCGCGATACTGCAGGCGTGTCTCCAGGCTGGCCCATCCAGGCAACTGCCAGTCAGGGCTGAGGCGTGACAGACCGTGTTGCAGGCGCAGCAGGCAGAACAGCAGGGCCGGGATGCGTGGCAGCAAGCCATAGACCAGCACGGCACCCAGCAACCAGCGTGACCATTGGGCATGCGCGTCAGCCGGCAGGGCGGCGGCATCATGGCTGGCACGGATCACTGCCGCATCCGGTGCCGGCAGGCCCAGTAGGCCCGTCGCCTTGCCCAGAACCTGCAGCAGACTGACAAAAGCGTCGGGTGTCAGCAGGGTGGTTTCCCAGGCGAAACCATAACGACGCAATGACAGCATGACCAGCAAGGCGCAGCAGGTCGTGACCAGCATCAGCAGCCACCATGCATGACTGAGGGTGCCGAGCAGCCAGCGCAGCAGGCCATGCCGAGACAGGAGCGATACGAGTGCGTTGAGCGTCAGCAGTCGAGCGGGCGCGCGGGCCAGTTTGCGTGCGCACCATAGCCAGATGCGGCCAGGCAGGATGGCATTGTTGCGATGGCTCGCTGCCAGGCTGGCCAGCCAGAGCAGCAGGGTCAGCGAGGGCAGGGCCAGCAGGCTGCCCAAGGCCCACAGGAGATTGACGCTGCGTGTGCCGGCACCCAGCGCTGTTGCCGCCGCGCCGATGCCGGCAAGAATGGCGGTCGTTGCCAGCAGCAATACGAAAAATCGGGCGTTGTTGCGCCATCCTGCAATGGCGGCAGCCAGCCCGTCCCTCTCGGCCAGATGGCGGGCCCGGGCCAGCAGCCGGTCGGTGGGCACTTTGTGGCGGATACTGGCGATACGCACCGCTTCGGTGTCATCCAGCGGGCCGCTGCGCAGTTCGCGCAGGCGCACCGCCTCGGCCTGCCACCAACTGTTGAGCGAGTGATCGGCACCGGCGGACGTGACAGATGGGGGATGGGGGATCATCCCTGCATTTTCCTATAATGTGGGCCCGAGTGGAAATTTCAAAGCCAGCCCATGACCGTCCGCCCCGCAGTTCCCGATCATGCCGTTGCTGCAGAGCTGGTGGCCGTACTGGTGGCCGTGCATGACGGCAGCCCCTGTGTGCTGACGCGCAGCGAGGCCAGGCAACTGCCTTCGGGCCCTTTCGAGTCCGGCCATCGTTCGCTACAGGCCGGTTTGCGCCGCTGGGTCGAGGCGCAGACCCAGCATCCGCTGGGGTATGTCGAGCAACTGTATACCTTTGCCGATGGTGACCGGACCGATGCCAGCGATCAGAGGATGATTTCGATCAGCTATCTGGGGCTGACCCAGGTGCGCGATGCCCGTATGGCTGCCGATGTGAGCTGGCAGGACTGCTACCGCTATTTTCCCTGGGAAGACTGGCGCGACGGCATGCCGGCCATCCTGCAGGATGCGATCCTGCCGGCCCTGCAGCGCTGGGCAGGCGCGGCACCGGATGCCTCGGCGCGGCGCAGGCGGCGCCTGCGGCTGAACTTCACGTTCGGCCAGGAGGCCGATACCTGGCATGAGGAAATGGTCTTGCAGCGCTACGAGCTGATGTTCGAAGCGGGGCTGGTGGCCGAAGCCCATCGTGACGGCCGGCAAGGCGGAGGTGAGGCCGTGTTGCCCATGTTCGTCTCCGGGCAGGAAATGGCGGACGACCATCGCCGCATTCTGGCCACGGCACTGGCACGGCTGCGTGCCAAGATCCGCTATCGCCCCGTGGTGTTCGAACTGATGCCGCCGGTCTTTACGCTGCTGCAGTTGCAGCAGGCGTTCGAGACGGTTGCCGGTCGCAAACTGCACAAGCAGAATTTTCGGCGTTTCATCGAGCAGCAGGAACTGGTCGAAGAAACCGGCCGGATGTCACAGGGCACGGCGGGGCGGCCAGCCAAACTCTTCCAGTTCCGGGGCGACGTGGTGCGCGAGCGAGCCATTGCGGGCAGCAAGCTGCCGCTGTTGAAATAGCTTCCGTATTGCCTGCCAGCATCGTAGTAGCGCTATGTCGGCATACTACAAAACCGCCAGGCCGTGTTCGGCAGTCAATAATGGGGTGGTATATCGTCCGTCAGGCTGCGGGCCTGCGGCTGGCGGCTTTCCTGCGACTGCTTGCGCAGTTCGGCCAGTTCGCGTCCGAGCAGGTCGATCTGGCGCTGCTGCCGGAAAATAGTATGGTTGAGCTGGTCGAGCAGGTCATCGGCCAGCCCCGCCTTGATTTCCAGCTCCATCAGGCGTTTTTCCAGATCGGGTGGCAAGGTATTCATGGCGACAATCAATTGCGGAAACGGAGGTGCATTATGCATGACTATGCCATTGAGCTGGGCAGAATATACGACGCGCCTTCGCCGCTGGCCGGCGGCATGCGCATACTGGCAGACCGTCTCTGGCCGCGTGGCATGGCCAAGGCAACCCTGCCGGCAGATGAGTGGTATCGCGACGCGGCACCTGAGCCTGCGTTGCGCAGCGCCTATCATCACGGGGAAATCGACTATGACGCCTTCGCGGCGGCCTATCGTCAGCAGCTCGATGGCAGCCCGGACACCCTCGTGCCGCTGATGCGGCATGTGCGTCAGGGGCCGGTGCTGCTGTTGACGGCCAGCCGGGATCCCGGACGTTCCCACCTGCCTGTCCTGTGCCAGGCTGTGCTGGATGCGCTGGCTGCAGAAGACCGGGCCTGCGAGGACGGCACGCGCAGCTCGCCCGTGTGCTATTCAGGACAGACCCAATAGCGTGCAGGCGTGCGCCTGGATGGTGCGCAGCAACGTGGCCTGCAGCCGGCATGCGCCATGAGCGTGCGAAAAACGGGCCGGGCATGCTGGTTGGTGGCCTGATCACGCTGGCATCGATCTTGCTTGTGATCGGTGGTGCCATCCACATCGGGTGGATGGCACCAGGCTGATACACCCAGGTCCGACCCTTGCTCAGGAACGCGCATCATGAAAACAACATTCCGTAGTGTCCCGCTCGTATGTGCCATGTTTGCCGGAGCGGCCTTCGCGCCTGCGGCGATGGCCCAGGACGCATTGTCCGAATTCTCGATCAGCGGCAATGCGACCATCGTCAATGACTACCGCTTCCGGGGCTACACGCAGACCAATTTCAAGCCGGCGATCCAGCTCGGTTTCGATGTCGAGCATTCGTCCGGCTTCTACCTGGGCAACTGGAATTCGAACGTCAGCGATGACCTGTTCCCGGACGGCAATCTCGAGATGGACTTCTATGGTGGCTGGAAAGGGGCGCTGGGTGACAGCGGGGTCGGGATCGACGTCGGGGTCCTGTATTACTACTACCCCGGTTCGGACGCGAACAAGATCAATCCGGAAAAAAGCGGTCCGATCAACAATACCGACCTGTATCTCGGCCTTGATTACGACACGGGCCGCTATGGCAGCTACGGGTTGAAGTACTCATATACGCCCAGCGACTTCTTCAAGGCCGAGGATACCAAGGGTACCTGGTACCTGGCAGCAGAAGCCGCCTATGACCTGGGCGACGGCTGGGGTCTGAACGCGCATCTGGGTTACCAGAAGCTCAAGAATACCGTCAACCGAGAGGGGGACAGCCTGGGGCATTATGTGGATTACCAGCTTGGCGTGACCAAGGACATCCAGGGCTGGACGCTGGGACTGGCAGCGGTAGGGGCCACCAAGGATAACTGGTACGCCACCAACAAGGGCAAGGATGGTGGTCGCTTGGGCGTACTGTTCTCGGTGTCCAAGGCCTTTTGAGTCAGCTTGCTTGCCGTGATGGCAGGCGCGAGATCGCGTCAATGCGGATGCTGTGTTCTTCGGCACCCGATCGGGGGGCAACCGTCTCTGGCTCGTTCTCGTCGTCCTGCGTCGCGTGCAATACGGGCGGCTCCGGATCGACAGGGTCGAATGCCGTGTCGCCCTGTGCATCGGGAATCCCGGTGGGCCGCAAACCCTCGAAATCGAACAGGTTGCGGTCCATCAGGTGCGACGGCACGACGGATGACAGTGCCGAGAAAGTGTTCCAGACGCGGCCGGGATGCTGCTTTTCCCACTGCTGCAGCATCCGCTTGACCTCCTGGCGCTTGAGGTTTTCCTGGGACCCGCAGAGATTACAGGGGATGATCGGAAATGCCTTCCAGTCGGCGTAGGCGATCAAGTCCTTTTCCACGACATAGGCCAGTGGCCGGATGACGGTGTGGCGACCGTCGTCGGAGACCAGTTTGGGCGGCATGGCTTTCATCTTGCCGCCATAAAACAGGTTCAGGAAAAACGTGCCGAGGATGTCGTCGCGGTGGTGGCCCAGCGCGATCTTGGTGGCTCCCAGTTCGCTGGCGACACGGTACAGAATGCCGCGCCGCAGCCGCGAACAGAGCGAGCACATCGTCTTGCCCTCGGGGATGAGGCGTGTGACGATGGAGTAGGTATCCTGCGTCTCGATATGGTAGGGCACGCCGATCGATTCGAGATAGGCCGGCAGGATATGGTCGGGAAAGCCGGGCTGCTTCTGGTCCAGGTTGACGGCGACGATATCGAAATGGATGGGGGCGCGCTCGCGCAGGGTCAGCAGGATGTCGAGCAGGCTGTAGGAGTCCTTGCCGCCCGACAGGCAGACCATGACCTTGTCACCTTCCTCGATCATGTTGAAGTCGGCGATGGCGCGTCCGGTTTCGCGCATCAGACGCTTGGACAGCTTGTTGCGTTCCTGGCGCTGCTTGAGTTCGGCCTGGCTCATGGCAATCTGCTCAGTCCTGCTTGATATGGAAGACTTCGACACCCACGGCATCGCAGTCGGGATAGACGTCGGGCTTCTCGGTCGAGACACGCACGGCGCGGACCTGTGCGTGGCTCAGCAGGGCGTGGGCAACATCGTCGCACAGCGTTTCCTGCAGGTGAATGTGGCCTTGCTCGACGCGCGCGGCAATGGTGGCCCGCATGAAGTCGTAGTCCAGCACTTCATGCAACTGATCCTGACGCGGTGTGCTCAGTGCCAGCGGCACGAACAGTTCGACGTTGATCAGCACGCGCTGTTCGCCCCGTTTTTCGAAATCGTGGACGCCGATGTTGATGTGCACTTCATAGTTGCGCAGGAACAGGCGACGGCAGTCGGTCAGTTTGGGGTGAATCAGGGCACTGGGCATGATGGCATGGGTGTGGACAGGGAGCAAGGTCAGGATTCTAGCGCATGCCGTCCGGGTGCGCCTTGGCGGCCCGTTGCCGCCGAACTGCCATTGCAGCGAGATATGGGGCGGATTGCGTCAGTTTTGGAACATCACGTCCCTGGCCGATGGCTGGAGGTGCTGTCCCCCGTCCACGCAGAGCGTCACGCCGGTAATGGCGGTGGCAGTGGCCAGGAAATGGACGGCAGCGGCGATATCGGCAGGCTCGGCCCCTCGACCCAGCGGCATGGCGGTGTGCTGGTGCTCGAAATTCTCGGGTGTCTGGGTGTCCGAGATCAGTGTCAGGCCGGGGGCTACGGCATTGACGCGCAGGCGTGGTGCCAGGGCCTGCGCCAGCAGCCGCGTGGCCTCATGCAGGGCAGCCTTCGACAGGGTGTACGACAGATAGTCCGGATTGGGGTTGTAGAGTTTCTGATCCAGCAGGTTGATGATGGCTGCGCGGGCCGACTCGGGCATGCTGGCGTGCAGGGTGCGGGCCAGTGCGATTGGCGCGGCAGCATTGGAGGCCATGTGCCGCGCCAGGTGGTCGTAGCGGAAATCGGCGGCGTTGTCGTATTCGAAGACCGAGGCATTGTTGACGATGCAGTCCAACTGGCCAAAGTGCGACAGGCAGGCAGCAACCAGTTGTCGAGTCTGGCGTTCGTCGCCCAGATCAGCCTGCAGCGGATAGGCGGGCTGCCCGAGTGCGGTGCAGGCGCTGGCGGTTTCGCGTGCGGCATCTGCCGAGCGGCCATAGTGCACGGCTACGCGCCAGCCCTGGCGGGCAAAGTACAGGGCGATTTCGCGACCGATGCGTTGCGCGGCCCCTGTGACCAGGACGACTGGGGCAGGGCGGTTCGAGGCGGCGGAGGCTGAAGAAGAGGGCGTAGTGTCTGTCATGGCTGGCGGTTGGGTAAACGGACAGGCGAAGCGCCTGACGTCTATTGTAAAGGTGGCAGGGCATGTTGCCGCATCGGCATCCGGCATGCCTTTCATGGGGGAAAAGCAACAGTGGTGTGATTCAGATGAGAATGGGTATTAAAATTGAAGGTTCGATCCAACGCCGATGTATCTTTCTGCTGTCTTTTGCATCATGCCCCATTCCCCTGCCAAGCCCAAGAAAGGTTGGCTCGCCCATTACAGCGAGCTGATCGGCGCGTGGCGGCGTGGCGGGCTGGGTCGTGAAGATGGTGAGGATGCCATGCACGATACCGTGCTGGGCATGCTTGAAAACGGCGTGGGAGCCATCGAGGATCCTCGCGCCTATATGGCACGCGGCACCTCCAACCGACTGATCAGCCGACATCGTCATGTACGTGCGCTGGAAATGATGCCGCTGGACAATCTCGCGGAAACGGAGCATCCCGTGATGGCCGGAGCCGATACCGGCATCGAATTTCAGCAACTGGCCGATGCGCTCTCCGATGCCCTGGAGGAGCTGCCGCTCAAGTGCCGGCAGGTCTACATTCGTCATCGACTGGAGGGCTGGAGCCATACCGAGATTGCGCAGGATATGGGGCTGTCGCGCAGCATGGTCGAAAAGCACATGAGCCGCGCCCTGCGCCACATCAACGAGCGGTTGCAGAATCATGTCCCATTTTGAATCCAGCACCGGCAATCGTCCGGCACACGACGATAGTCTGGAGCACCCCTGTGATGCCGCGCAGTGGTTTGCACGCATGCAGTCCGGGGAGGTGTCTGACGATGATCGCCGCGCCTTCGAGGCCTGGCGCATGGCTGACCCAGAGCATGAGCAGCAGTATCGTCGGCTGGCGTATATTTGGCAGGCGACCCTGGCGGTGCCTGAGTCGCGGCTGCAGGCCCTGATGCACGAGCAGGATGTGCCGCCCGTTCGCCCCTGGTTGGCGCGCCGTCGCCTCGGGCTGGGGCTGGCCGGGGCCTGTACGCTGGCTGTCGCTGGCGTGGCCGGGGTTTCCCGCGGCTGGTTCGCGGCCGAGCCTGAATCCCTGACGCTGATGACCCGCAGGGGAGAGCGCCATCAGGCTACCTTGCCCGACGGTTCCATATTGCATATGAATTTCGGCACCCGTGTCGTAGTGCGCTTCGAGAAAGGCCTGCGGCTGGTGGAGCTGCGTCAGGGCGAGGCTTTTTTTGAAGTCAGCCACGATGCCGCCCGTCCGTTTGTGGTCAATGCGGGGATGGGGCGCGTGACGGTCACTGGCACACGCTTCAATGTCCGGCGTGATGCGGCCTCGACCCAGGTCAGTGTGGAGTCGGGCTCGGTACGCGTCGATAACGGTCGCTGGTGGGCGCGCAACGAACGTCGGCTGAGTGCGGGCCAGCAGGTCGTGGCCTATGCCGACCAGACGCTGGGCGAGGTGGGCCAGGCGGATGTGACCAACCTGGTGGCCTGGCAGAGAGGCCGGATGGTGTTCAACGATGTGGCACTGGCCGAGGTCATTGACGAGATGAACCGCTATCTGGCACAGCCGGCCCGACTGGCGACGGCGGCGCTGGGGCAGTTGCGCGTGTCGGGGGTGTTTGGTGTCGATGATCCGGAAGCCATGATCGATGCCTTGCCTGCCATTGCTCCGGTACAGGTGATCCGCCTGCTCGATGGTCGAATCCGGATTGCCGCCAGATAAAAATAGCTATGTAACGTGTAAGTTACAAAATAATAGTGGTTTGCATTACGGTTCCAGCACGGGTTGTGCGTCTGAATAGATGAAGGGGCTCAGGTTCGCGTCAGGCGCGGCCACCCCGGCGACACCTTGAAAAAAGGTTCGGTGCGCACTCCGTGCGCAGGGTTTTTCTATTCGGAAGACACAGGATCGTGAACACTGCAAATACTCGCGCAGCCGCATCGGCGCGCCCTCGTACCCTACTGGTCGGCATGACTGCCCTGGCGCTTGCGCTGACGGCTGCATTCGGCGTGGCACCCACCGCCCGCGCCCAGGACAACACCGTCAGCATCAGTATCGCTGCGCAACCGCTGGGCGATGCGCTGCTCAAGCTGGGCGAACAGACACCGCTGCAGATTTTCTTTGCGCCGGACCTGGTCGCCGGTCATACCGCTCGCCCGGTGTCGGGGGCGCTGACGCCCGAGGCCGCCCTGCAGCAATTGCTGCAGGGTACTGGTATCCAGTACGCCCGCAATGGCAATAATGTGACGTTGTCGTCGTCGGCACAGGCAGCGGCCGAGGCAACCCGGCTTGGTACCGTGACGGTCAGCGGGGGCATCCTGGGTGATCTGTCTCCGGCCTATGCGGGGGGGCAAGTCGCTACAGGCGGCAGCATGGGTATCCTGGGGGCAGAAAATGTGATGGACACGCCGTTCAGCACGGTCAACTATACGTCTGACCTGTTGTTCGAGCAGCAGGCCCGTACGCTGGCGGATGTGATCGTCAATGATCCGTCTGTTCGCTCCACGACCTCGACTGGAGGCTTTGGCGAGGATTTCGTGATCCGGGGCTTTCCCGTCAGCAGCAACTATGGTTTGAGTGATGTGAGTGTGAACGGGCTGTATGGTCTGGTTGCGCCCAGTCGCCTACCGGTACAGATCATGGAGCGTGTCGAACTGCTCAAGGGGCCGGGTACCCTGATGCGCGGCATGTCACCCAATGGCAATGTGGGGGGCTCGGTCAACATCGTGACCAAGCGTGCCGATGACGAACCGCTCAACCGCGTGACGCTGGGCTACATGAGCGAAGCCAACCTGACTGCCCAACTGGATATGGGGCGTCGTTTTGGGGAGGACAATGCATGGGGCCTGCGTTTCAACGGGATGAAGCGTGGCGGTGAAGCCACGACCAAAGATGGCGATCAGGGCCTGGAAATGATGGCTTTGGGCGTTGATTACCGTGGCGATCGTGTGCGTTGGTCAATGGACTTGATCCATCAGGAAGATGTGCTCAAGAATGTCCGCTCACAGATCGGCCTGGCGGCGGGTGTGGTCGATTTGCCCAGTCCGCCCGATGGCGATATCAACTTTTACCCCGGTACTCGTCTGTCGCAGCGCGACAGCACCATCATGTCGCGCCTGGAGTATGACTTTACCGACAGCGTAACCGGCCACATCGGCATGGGCTATCGCGAAGGCAAGAATCGCCAATTGTTCCCGGGCGGTACCGGTATGGACGCCCAGGGTAACTTCACGGCGAATAACCGGTTCTACGATACGGATTCGGAAACGTTCAGCGGCGACGCCGGTATTGTTGCGTTGTTTGATACCGGCGCGATTGGTCACCGACTGGCGCTGGGAGCTACTTATTTTGCACAGGAGCAGGGTATCTCCTACTCGAATGCCCCGGCAGGCATTCCGGCGGTTCCGTCCAATATCTATGATCCTGCGCCGTTGCCTTCCGCACCATTTGTGCGGGTTGATCCTGAACGAGCCTCCAAGACGCATCTGATCAGCTTCGCAATCACCGATACCCTGTCCTTTGCGCAGGATAGCGTGTTGCTGACACTGGGCGCGCGCAGGCAAACCGTGGATACGGACAGCTATTCATATCCGATGGTCGATGCTGCCGGTGTCGTCGGTGCATATGGCAATAAAACCGGCAGCTACCGGGCCAGCGCTATTTCGCCGGTTGTGGGCCTTGTGATCAAGCCCGTCGAAAACGTGTCACTCTACGCCAACTATACCGAAGGTTTGAGCAAAGGCATGACTGTTGGGCTACAGCGAAACGGGAATCCATATGCCAATACGGGCGCAGTGCTCAAGCCCTACAAGTCCAAGCAATATGAAGCGGGCATCAAGGTCGACTGGGGCACCATTACAACCACCGCTGCGCTCTGGCAGATTGAGCGGCCCTTTGCTGTCGTCGACGCCAGCAATGTCTATGACTATTCGGGCAAGCAGCGGAACCGTGGGCTGGAACTGAATGCCTATGGGGAAATCCAGCGTGGCTTGCGTCTGATGGCGGGTGCGTCATTTATCGATAGCAAGCTGAGGAATACCCAGGGTGGTACCACGGATGGCAATCGTTCGTATGGTGTGCCTGCCAGTGCCTATAACCTGGGCCTGGATTGGGATACGCCCTGGGTGAACGGCTTGAGCCTGGATGGCCGGATGATCCGTACTTCGTCGATGTATTTCGACAATGCGAACCAGATCAGCCTGCCGGGGACGACCATCTTCAATGTCGGCGCACGCTATCGCACCGAAATCGCCGGCAAGGATGTGGTGTTTCGGGCAACGATCGATAACCTGACCGACAAGCGCTACTGGCTGGTGGCAAGCAATGCCTATGCAACCAACGCTGCTGGCCGTACCTTCATGCTGTCCGCTTCGGTCGATTTCTGATCCCGGTATTTGCATGAACCGCGTGGGTGAGGCCGCAGTGCGGCATCTGGGCCGCATTGCGCCACTGGCTTCCCGTATCGTGGCGGCCGTGTTGGGTGGCTATGCCCTGGCGGCGCTGGGGAGCATCGCACCCCTGGCCTTGCCGATCAGTCAGCCGCAGGCTGTGCTGGCCGGCATGATGCTCAGTTTCCTGATCTATGCCGGTGCCGTGATCTGGGTGTTCGCCACCCGCAGCGCGTGGCGTGCCTGGGGCGGCCTGTTGCTGGCTGCCGTGCCGCTGGGGCTGGCCGCTGGCCTGGTCTTGCTTGCGGGAGGCCAGGCGTGACGCATGCAAAGCCCGTGTCTGGCGCGGGCACTGTGGGGGGCAGCCGTCTCCGGCAGGCCAGCTTGCGCCAGCGCATGTCCGGCCTGCATATCTGGGTGGGGCTGCTGTGTGGTTGGCTGTTGTACGCCATGTTCCTGACCGGAACGGTCGCCTATTTCAGAGAAGAACAGTCGCAGTGGATGCGGCCTGAGTTGCCTGCGTCGGCAGGCATGCCTGATCAGGCAGCCATCGCCCAGCGGGTGGCGGATGCCTTTGGCGATACGCCGCAGTGGACTGCGCGCCTGCCGGATGGTCGCGCCAATACGGTCTATGCCTTCTGGCGTGAGCGTGATGGCGGGCCGCGCCGTTTTGCCGAGGGGTGGCTCGATCCGGCAACCGGTCGCGCCGTCGAATCGCGTGACACCCTGGGTGGCGAGTTTTTCTACCGCTTCCATTTTCAGTTTCACCACCTGTCTTCATTCTGGGGGCGGCTGTTGGCTGGGCTGGCGGCGATGTTCATGCTGGTGGCAATCATCAGCGGCATCATTACCCACAAAAAAATCTTCGTCGATTTCTTTACCTTTCGCTGGGGCAAGGGGCAACGCTCCTGGCTGGATGCGCACAATGCGCTGTCAGTATTCGGCCTGCCGTTTCACCTGATGATTACCTATACCGGCCTGATTACGCTGATGGCCATGTATATGCCGTGGGGGCAGCAGGCCGGTATACGGACGCCAGCCGAACGGCAGGCGCTGAGTGCCCAGCTTGCGGCGGTGATTCCGCCCGTCCGTGCCAGTGGCGAGGCCGTGCCGCTGGCATCCGTGGCGGACATGGTCCGGCAGGCGCAGGCCCACTGGGGCGGTGCGGTGGCCGGCTATGTCAGTGTGTCGCACGCGGGCGATGCCGCCGCGCGTGTGTCGGTTTCACGTGGCGAGGCTGGACGGCTGTCGATGAGTCCGCAGTACGTGCTGTTCGAAGGCGCTACCGGGAAACAACTGGCGGCGCACGATAGCGTGGGGGCTGCGGCAGAAACGCGGGGTGTGCTCTATGGGCTGCATCTTGGCCGGTTCAGCGACAGCGTGACCCGTTGGCTTTATTTCATCGTCAGCCTGGCTGGTACGGCCATGGTAGGTACCGGGCTGGTGCTGTGGACCGTCAAGCGACGCCAGAAACTGATGGCGCAGGCCATGCCTTCGCTGGGGCTGCGCATGGTCGAGCGGATCAATGTCGCGGCGATTGCCGGGCTGTCGCTGGCCATGACGGCCATGCTCTGGGCCAACAGGCTGTTGCCGGCCGATGGACCGGGACGGGCCGGTATGGAAGTGCAGGTGTTTTTTGGGGTGTGGGGTGTCTTGCTGCTGCATGCCTTGTTGAGGCCTGTGAGGCAGGCCTGGCGCGAGCAGTTGTGGCTAGCGGCGGCTGCGCTGGCGCTGTTGCCGATACTCAATGCACTGACGACGGCCCGGCCACTATGGAAAAGTCTGGCGCAAGGCGACTGGGTTTTTGCCGGTGCCGATATGTTGTTTCTGGCCCTGGCGTTGCTGCATGCGTTGCTGGCCTGGCGGGTGCGCAGGACGGTGTCATGAGCCTGCAGCAGCACACCTGGATCTTCGTCTGTTGCCTGCTGGGTTTTGCCGGGCTGGCGGTGGCCATGGAGCGTGCCCAGGAAGACGTATTGGGACGGCGGCTGGGCATACGACTGGCTCGCCTGTCGCGACTGGCGGGGTGGACCTGGCTGGGCCTGGCGCTGCTGTGGCTGGTGGCGTGGCAGGGATGGGGGCTTGGCCTGGTAGCTTACAGTGGCCACACCAGCCTGGCGGCTGGCGTGGTGTTCTGTGGTTTGATCGTGTTGAGCCGCAGGCGCAGCCGTCGCTCAGGGACGCGTGGCAAAACGCACGATGTCAGGCATTGAGACCACGGGCGTAGTCATGTGGTCTGCACCGGGGATTTCCCGGTAGCGCAGCGTGCCGGCATCCGGACCCTTTTGGGTCAGGGTGTCGCGTACGGCACGTGCGCCGTCTCGCATCACGGTCGAGTAGTCCGGGTAGCCAGGCCATTCGTCTTCTGCGACTTCAAGCAGAACACGCGCTTCGCTGGCCGGTGCCTGGGCCAGATCGGTGGCGATGCGCAGGTCGTCCCACCAGGTCGAAGGGCTGATGGCGGCGTAGCGCTGGAAGGCCGCAGGCTGGCTGGCCAGCGCGTGCAGTGTGAAATAGCCGCCCAATGAATGACCGGCCAGCGTGTGCAGATCGTTGCGCAACGGCCAGCGGGCGGCCAGCGCCGGGCGTAGCGTTTCGGTCAGGAATGCAAGGAATGCGTCGGCCCCACCTGGCTCGGCACCGCGCAGGCGCTCAATGTGCTCGGGATTGCGCGCAGGCGGCAGGAAATCCCAACTGCGACGCGGGCCGTCGAACAGGGCGTCGCCGGGATAGGCCACGCCGACGACCAGCACCGGTTGCGCCTGTTGTTTTGCGCCGTCCTGGACGAACTCGGGAAAGGTCTGGATCATACGCATGGCTTCTGCGGCCGTGGCAAAGTAGGCGTTGCCATCCAGGAGAGTCAGGGTGCCGTAGCCCTGGGTCGGCGCATCTCCAGGAGGGACTGCCACGAAGATGCGGTAGGGCTTGCCGTTGGCATCCTGCAGGGAGAATTCCTGGGTGTTCGGCAATGCGACGGGTGTGCTGGCGGAAGGTTGGGTAGGCGTGTCGGTATTGGCGGCCAATGCCGGACCGGCCTGCATGATCGAGAGTGCGGCACATCCCAGCATGATGCGGTACAGATTCCAGCTACGTAATTCAAAGAAAATTTTGATATTCATTTGAAGATAAATTTTTATTCATTTCAGTCTTGTCACTGTAGCGCCAAACGTCGTGGCTGTCTGCGTCCCGGTGCTGCTGCCTTGCTGGTGGGTGACCTGTCTTGACGAATTCTTGACACTTCTTTGATGGTTCTCTGACGGTTCTTTCTCTAGACTGCCGGGTGGCATTTTTCGTGCCGCGCTTGCATGTCGTTCGACTCTCCCTCGTCCATGGTCGGCCGCACAGTTTCACCAGTCTTGGGACGCTGTACGGCTATAGGGCATCACCATTCATGTATATCCAGATACTCTCTTTCATCGGCGCTGCCTTCCTGTTGCTGACGCTCAGCCGTCTGGGGCTGGCGCTCTGGCAATGGCGACGCGTGTCGGCCGTGCACGGTCTTGGCTGCGTGATGCTGGGGGGGCTGCGCATTGATGCGCATCTGGTGGCGCTCGGTGTGGCTCCCGGACTGTTGCTGGCACCGTGGATGGATGGCGTGCCTACCGCCATGTGGCTGCTGGGGTTGTGGCTGCAGATCGTATGGCTGCTGATCTGCCTGCTGGAGTTGTCGACGCCGCTGTTTATCGTGGAATACGATACCCGGCCCAACCGGATCTATATCGATTACCTCAAGTACCCGCAGGAAGTGTTCGGCATGCTATGGCGCGGCTACCGGGGAACGGCAGTACTGGTGCTGGTGTTGCTGGTTCTGGTCGGCTGGATCGGGCATGGTCTGTTTGCCGCAGGGCGTCCCACGCTGGATGGCATGGGCTGGCTGATGCGGGCGGTGCTCTGGCTGGCCGGTGTCGCCTTGGCCTTCCTGGCGATTCGCGGTACTTTGCGGCATCGTCCGATCAACCCGTCGAACGTGGCATTCTGCGGCGATGCGCTGGTCAATACCCTGCCGCTCAATTCGCTTTACAACGTCCTGTACGCAGCCTATTGCCTGAAAAATGAGCGCGCACCTGCCGATGCCTATGGCAAGCTGCCTGATGAGGTGGTGATCGATACGGTACGCCGTTGTGCCGGGCTGGCGGGCGAGGTCATTGATCCGGCCATTCCGACGCTGCACGCCGTCAGGACGTCGCAACTGGCGAAAGGGCAGCGGCGTCCGCGCAACGTGGTGGTGATCGTCGAGGAAAGCTTGGGCGCACGATTTACCGGCTTTCTGGGGGACACGGCCCTGACGCCATGCCTGGATGCGCTGAGCGCAGAGGCCTGGACCTTCACTCGGGCCTATGCCACCGGGACCCGTTCGGTGCGTGGGCTGGAGGCGCTGGTGGCAGGTTTTCCCCCGGCCCTGTCCGAGGCCGTGTTGCGGCTACCGGATACGCAGTCGCGCTTTTTCACGCTGGCACAGTACCTGCGTCCACAGGGCTACAAGTCCCACTTTGTCTATGGGGGCGAGGCCCACTTCGACAACATGAAAAGTTTTTTCATGGGCAACGGCTTTGATGTCCTGCACGACCAGCCGACTTTCCTGAAGCCGGCTTTTTCGGGCACCTGGGGCGTGAGCGATGAGGACATGTTCGGGCGGCTTCACGATATCCTGTCCGCACCCTCCGAGCAGCCGCAACTGGTGCTGGCGTTTTCGGTGTCCAACCATTCTCCCTGGGAATATCCTGCTGGCCGGATCGAACCGGTGGGCGAGCCGGCCTCGGTCGAAAATACGGTGCGCTATGCAGACTGGGCGCTGGGCCGCTTTTTCGAGCAGGCGCGTACGCAGCCCTACTGGGAAGACACGCTGTTTCTGGTGGCGGCCGATCATGATGCTCGCGTGGGCGGACGGGATTGCATCCCTCTGCGGCATTTCCATATACCGGCCCTGATCCTGGGCGGCAGTGTCGTGCCCCGGCTGGATGCCCGCATCGTCAGTCAGATCGACCTGCCGGTCACGCTGCTGGGGCTGTTGGGGGGCAATGCCATGCATCCGATGATTGGCCATGATCTGAACGATCCGGCGGCAGGTGGACGGGCCCTGATGCAATATGGGGAAAATTTCGGTTATCTCAAGGGCGACCTGCTGACGGTGCTGGAGCCTCAGCGGGCTCCGACGCTATGGCGCTATGGCCTGCCGGACAGCTACCAGTCGCTGGATGTCGATGCGGATTTGGCCCGCGAGGCCTTGGCTCATGCCCTGTGGCCACATCAGGTCTACCGCGCGCGCGGCTATACGCTGCCGGGTTGCTGATTGCCCGGCACATGGGCTCCGGGCACGAAGGTCAGCCGAAATGTCGTGCCGGGTTCCCGGGCGGGGACGACTTCCAGTTTCCAGGACAGGCGTTCGCAGATCAGTGACACGATGAACAGGCCCAGTCCCGAGAGCGCCGTCAGTTCTCCGATATCGGCACCCGGATCGTTCAGATAGGCGAGGTAGCCTTTGGGCAGTCCGGGGCCATGATCCTGTATTTCTACACTGTGCGTATCGATCCTGACCTGGATGCTGCCGTCGGTGTGCTGGACGGCGTTCTGGATCAGGTTGCGCAACAGCATCCTGACCAGCGTGGGATCGGCATTGACGCTGGCCTCGACACGCGCGTCGAGGATGATGCGTCCTGCTGCGTCCGTATGGCGCGCAAGATCGTCACTGATTTCCTGCAGCAGCAGGGACAGGTCGATGCGGCTCCTGCGCTCGGAAGAGGACGACTTGCGACGCGTCAGTTTCAGGATGACGTCGATGTTGGCCGTCATCTCGTCCACTGCACGACGCATGCGCAGCAATGGCTTGCGGGCCGAACTTTCGAGTCCGCCACGTTGCTCCAGCACATCGAGCGCGCCAGCAATCACGGCAATCGGGGTGCGCAGTTCGTGGCTGGCCAGTCCCATGAGGGATTGTTCCCTCCTGACATAGTGCTCCAGTTCACCCAGGAACCGGTTGAAGGCACGGGCAATGGCCTCCAGTTCTGTTGCGTGAGGGTAGCTTTCCGGCAGCCGGGGCATGTGGGGAGCCGGTGCCGTGCCGCGAATGTGGTCGCTCAGCGTATGCACCGGTGAGGCCAGGCGCCGGCCCGTCAGCCGTGCCAGCAGGATGCCGAGCAGTATCACGCCTACGCCCAGCAGGAGCAGGAAACGGTGGAATACCGACTCACGGTATTCGAACAGTGAAATGTCGCGGGCCAGATAGAAATGGCCGCCCCTGACTGCGCTGGTGTTGATGAGGTAGGTTTGTTCTCCAAGCTCTATTTCGCCGGAGTAGGGGAAGGGGAGTCCCTGGAAGATGGATGGCAGTTTGTCGTCCGGTGCGATGCCCGGTGGGGTGTAGTAGGCCTGCAGGGTGTCCGTGTTCCAGACCAGTATTTCGTTGGGGCGGGCATTGTCCAGCAGTGATTCGCGCTCGGATTGCAGGTCGAGTTCAAGGATGGCACGCTCGAGGTTTTCATTGGCGACGAGTACGGAGGTCGCCGTCACGGCGAAGGTCACCAGTACGGCCGCCAGGACGGTATTGCGAATGCGCCTTTCAATGCTGGATGACGCCATGTCAGGCTTCCCCCGGCGGTGTCAACCGGTAGCCGCGGCCGTGCAGCGTCTGTATCAGGTTGACGCCCAGCGCCTGCTGCAGGAGCTTGCGCAGGGTATAGACATGGGTACGCAGGGTATGGGGCTCGACCTCGCGTTCTCCCCAGAGCATTTGCCCCAGTTGTTCGTAGGACAGGAAGTTCGGGTAGGCGCGTACCAGCGCTTCGGTGATGTGGGCCTGCATGCCGGAAAGCTGCAGCGGGCAGGCTCCCGGCAGGCGCAGGCGCAACGTGCCCGGCTCGAATTCGATGCAGCCCGCTCGCAGGATATCTGCCTCGGGCCGACCGCGCCGATGCAGCGCGTCGATGCGCATGGCCAGTTCCTTCAGGTTGAACGGCTTGACCAGATAGTCGTCGGCACCCTGGCTGAATCCTTCGACCTTGTCGTCGATATGGTCCTTGGCCGTCATCATGATGATCGGGGTCGTGCTGTGCAGGTCGTGACGAATGCGCTGGCAGAGTGTGAATCCCGACATGCCCGGCAACATGACATCCAGGGCGATGACATCGTATTCATGCGTGGCGACCTGATGCAGTGCGACCACGCCGTCATAGGCGAAGTCGAGAACATAGCGGTCGTTGTCGAGATATTCGCCGATGTTCGCTGCCAGGGCGGGGTTGTCTTCGACGATCAGGACGCGGATCGGGGCTGTACTCATGGTGTCGGAGATCCAGGTGGAACGAGGGGCGGAACCTGCAATAAATCAAACCGGCGGTTGGAGAATACGGGAGGGGGGGCACCGGTCAGCAACCGGATGGCATCGGATTGCTGCCTGGGCGTTGCTAGATAATAGCCTGCCGGATAGCGACTGCGCAGGCCTTCCAGCTCGTCCCGGGGTGCCGCCAAGACCCGTTCCCGGGCGTAGTATCGGGCGGAAAATGGCCTTGCGTCCAGATAATACAGGGGTTGCGATGGCTGGCTTCGCACCGCATGGTAGGCGACCAGCGAACGCTCGGACTTGAGCAGGTCGGGATCGATGGCAATGACCAGCCCGGCAGCCAGGGTGATGGCCGGGACCAGCATGGCCAGGCGCAGATAGCCTGCCTGCAGGCCCGTGTTGCCGGGTAGCTCCGCTGTGCGGGAACCGGGGCGTGGCAGTGCGACGGCCAGCAGGATGGCAAAGCCCGGCAGGGAGGGTTGAACATAGGTCCACAGGATGTTGCCGGCCAGGGAAAAGAAAACGGGGGTGGACAGGGACCAGAGCAGCAGCAGGCGGATGGCCGGATCGGCCAGGCGGGTTTTCAGTGCGCGGCGCAGAGCATGGGTGCGCAGGTTGGTACCCAACAGCCAGATCGCAACCAGGCTCCATGGAAAGGCTGCCAGCATGGCATCGAGCCAGATGCTGCCATATGGGCGCCTGTGTGCGCTGCCGTAAAGGTCGCCTTGCCAGCCGGGATCCACGAAGCGAGCAAAATGCTCGCCCAGCAGGAAGTAGCGCAGAAAGCCGGGCGTCTTGATTTCGGCGCAGATATACCAGGGCAAGGTCAGTGCCAGGACCAGCAGCAGGCCGGGTATCCAGCGGATGGGCTTTTCTGCCGAATCGGGACTGCGGCACCAGATATGCCAGGCCAGCAGGATCAGGCTGACCAGCACGATGGCGAGCGGCCCTTTGGCCAGCAGGCCCAGCGACAGGCCGCCAAAGAATCCGAGATGCCAGATCAGGCGTCCGTCTTCACGCAAGCGGGTATACGTGGTCAGGCTCAGGGTGATGGCCAGTGCCAGCCAGGGGTCGAGCATGACCGCGCCGGCCATCAGGAAGGGCAGCAGGGAGCTTGCGTAGATCAGTGCTGCCATGCGTGCAGTCTGCAGGCCGAACTGATGACGGCTCCAGTTGAACAGAAGCGCCAGTGTCGCGATGGAGGCCAGCAGCGAGGGCAGGCGGACGGCCAGATCGCTGTAGCCGAACACTTGCAACGACAGCGCCGACATCCAGAAGGCCAGCGGTGGCTTGCCCCAGAATGGCTTACCGGGCTCGAACCAGGGCGTGATCCAGTCGCCGCTGGCCGCCATCAGGCGGGCCATTTCGGCATAGCGGGGTTCGGAGTTGTCGGCCATGGGCGTCAACGCCATCAGGACCAGTCGTACTGACAGTGTCAGGAGCAGTATCCAGGCCCAGGCCGGCACCTTGCTATGCATGCGCATGATGTGTCTCTTCTGTGTGCTGGCGGGCGTAGGCTGGCGGGCTTTGCAGGATGTCCCGTACCAGGAACAGGGGGCGTTGCTTGGCCTCGATATACGTCTTGCCGACATACTCACCCAGCAGTCCCAGGGCGATCAGTTGTGCGCCACCCAGGATGGACATGATGGCGACCAGCGATGGATAGCCTTGTACCGCTTCACCGAGCATGACTGTCTTGATGGCAATGAATGCACCGTAAGCCAGTCCTGCGGTCGCCGTGACTGCGCCCAGCCCCGCCGTCCAGCGCAATGGCCTGACAGAGAAAGACGTGATGCCCTCCAGTGCCAGCGCCAGCAGGGCACGGTAGCCCCATTTGGTGGTGCCGGCGGCGCGGGGGGCCCGGTCGTAGAACATGACCGTGGTGGGGAAACCGACCCAGGCAAACAGGCCTTTCATGTAGCGGGTTCGCTCCGGGAGCTGGTTGAGCGCCTGTACTGCTCGCCGGCTGAGCAGCCTGAAGTCGCCCGTATCCGGAGGGATGGGCGCATTGCTGAGGTGGCCCAGCAGACGATAGTAGAGATGGGCGCTCAGTTTCTTGTGCCAGGGCTCACCGGCCCGGCTGCGACGACGCATCGCGACTACGTCGGCACCGGCTCGCCAGGCAGCCAGCATGTCCGGAACCAGTTCGGGCGGGTCCTGGAGGTCGGCATCCAGGATGATGGTGGCCTCTCCTGAACAATGCTGCAGGCCGGCCGACATGGCGGCTTCCTTGCCGAAGTTGCGGCTCAGGCGGATCAGTTTGAGGTTGTCGTGCGAGCAGACGTGCGCGGCCAGCCAGTCGGCACTGCCGTCACGGCTGCCGTCATCGACGAAAATGATTTCATGGCTGCAGTCAAGGGCGGTCAGCACGGTGCCCAGGCGTTCGAGGCACAGCGGCAGGACCTCGATTTCGTTGTAGACCGGAATCAGGATCGACAGGGTCGGACTGTGACGGGTCTGGGTGGAATAGGAAACAGGCAGGCGTGCGTTCATGAGAAGACGTACCTTTTGAATAGCCAGTAGTTGAGAAACACCAGCAGCAGGGTCGTGCTGGCCTGGGCAGCGAGCGGTGCGAAATGCAGCCCGTTATGCAACAGAAGAAAGAAAAGTCCGTTAAGCAGCCAGCCGACGCCCAGTGCAGCCAGGTAGCGTCGCATGGTTGCGAGCTGGCCGCGATGGGGGTGGAACACTATGTCGCGCTGCAGTCGGTAATTGACGACGGCACCTGTCAGTGCCCCCGTCATGGCGGCGGGGGTGGGAGGCATGCCATGCAGCAGCAGGGTCTGCATGATGCCGTAGTGAAGGGCGGTGGCTGTGCCGCCTCCCATCAGGAAGCGGGCGAAGCGCGGGAGCCAGGAAGAAAGCACGGTATGACGACGCACTGTGATTGAAGTGCGTCCATCATAGGAACCGTGCTGTCAAGATTGCGTCAAGGATGCATCATGGTTTGGTCAAACCCGTCGTAGCCGTACTGTTGCAGGTGCCGCTGCCAGCGCCAGCGCAAAGCGCCGCAGTTCATCGCGCCGGAAGACATGCAGCGTGACGGTCTGCCCGGATTGGTAGCGTGACAGCAGCTCGTCCAGCTTGCTGTCGGCCGTGACGCGCAGGCCGTCGATGGCGACCAGCACATCGCCGGCCGAAAGGCCTGCCTCATGCGCCGGCCCCTGTTCGTAGACTGTCCGCAGTACCAGGTCGCTGCCTTGCTTGCGGGTGGTGGCTCCCAGCACAGGCGCGGCATGTTCAGGCCGCTTGCTTTCCACGCGGATGCCCTGTGGAGCCAGCAATTCGGCCAGCGGCACATCGGCTGTGCCTTCGACCCAGGCGGCAATCGCGGCACCGACATCCACGCCCGTGGCTTCCAGGATCAGCGCCGGCATGGCGGTTTCGGGCAGGCCGTTGCGGGCCTGGAGATCACGGGCGTAGAAATCGCGACCATAACGCTGCCACAGCAGCGCCATGACATCATCAAGCGAACGGCTGTTGCCGGTGGCCTGCCGGATGGTCAGGTCCAGGCCCAGTGCGGCCAGCGCCCCCTTGGCGTAGTAGCTGACGATGGCGTTGGGCGAGTTCTCGTCCTGCTTGTAGAAGCGGGTCCAGGCATCGAACGAACTCTGGGCAATCGACTGCTTGTGGCGGCCGGGTCCGGCCTGCACCTGGTTGATCGTCTTGGCGAGCATCTCCAGGTACTGTGCCTCGGTGATCAGGCCGGTGCGCACCAGAAAAAGATCATCGTAGTAAGACGTGAATCCTTCGAATACCCACAGCAGACGGGTGTGATTTTCACGGGCAAGATCGTAGGGGGCGAAGGCTGCAGGCTTGATGCGCTTGACGTGCCAGGTATGGAAATACTCATGGCTGACCAGTCCCAGGAAGGTGCGGTAGCCCTCGCTCTGACGGCGGTCGCCAAAAACGGGTAGGTCGCTGCGCGAGGCCATCAGGGCCGTCGAGGCGCGATGCTCCAGACCGCCGTAGTCGCTGCCGGTCACCATGGTCATGAAGACATAGCGCTCGGCACTGTCGAGGAACGGAGCCCGCTTGCTTTCCGGCTCAAAGAACGCGATCTGGGCTTCGCAGATGGCACGGACATCCGCTGCCACGCGCGACAGGTCGAGGTTGGGGATGACGCCGGTAAAGACCAGTTCGTGCTCCGCGCCGTGCGCCTGGAAGGTAATGACCTGCGGCGTGCCCATTTCGACGGGATGGTCGATCAGCGCATCGTAGTCGGGGGCCCGGTACAGCCCGAAACCGTGTCGTACGGCCGCACCCGGCAGGCCGGTGGCCTCGGGCAGGCTGGTATGCACGCTCCAGTCAGAATGCGGCTCGGGCGGACGGATATCGAGCAGGCAGGGCAGGTGCTCCAGCCCGTGAGGTTGCAGGAACACGCTGGTGCCGTTGAAGAAACCGTGGGTTTCATCCAGATGCGCACTGCGTACTGACAGGTCCCAGGCGTAGACGGTATATTCAATGACGAGCGTGCCCTTGCAGGGGGCGATGCGCCAGCGCTGGCTGTCGAGTTTTTCCACGGCCAGGGCACGGCGTCCGCTGCGTGCGGACAGGGCCTCGACCTGACGGGCGAAGTCGCGGATCAGATAGCTGCCTGGTATCCATGCAGGCAGCGAAACGACCTGGCCCTCGGGGTCGGGCTGTGCAATCGTCAGGGTGATCTGGAAGCGGTGCCCGGACAGGTCGGCGGGCAGCAGTCGGTAATGCAGGTGCGGAGTCTGAGTGTTCATATCGTTATCTTACTAAAAGCAGACAAGGAGACAGGAAATGATCGAGTCAGTCGTATTGCGCGAGGTACGAGGCCGTGTCGGCATTCTCACGCTGAACCGTCCCAAGGCGCTGAATGCGCTCAACGATGATGTGATGGATGCACTGGGCGTGGCGCTGTTGGAGTTCGATGCCGATAACGATATCGGAGCCATCGTGATCACCGGCAGTGAAAAGGCCTTTGCCGCTGGCGCCGATATCACGGTGATGAAGGACCTGAACTATGTCGAGGCGTTGCGCTCGGATTTCATCACCCGCAACTGGGAAACCATCCGCCGTGTGCGCAAGCCGGTGATTGCTGCCGTGTCGGGCTACGCGCTGGGCGGCGGCTGCGAGCTGGCCATGATGTGCGACATCATCATCGCGGGCGACAATGCCCGCTTCGGCCAGCCCGAGATCAAGCTGGGCATCATGCCGGGAGCCGGTGGCTCGCAGCGGTTGCCGCGTGCGGTGGGCAAGTCCAAGGCCATGGACCTGGTGCTGACGGCCCGCATGATGGATGCCGCCGAAGCCGAGCGTGCCGGGCTGGTGTCACGCGTGGTGCCGGCCGAGCGGGTGCTCGACGAGGCCATCGAGGCGGCCACTGTGATTGCCTCGATGTCGCTGCCCGCCGTCATGCTGGCCAAGGAAGCCGTCAATCGCGCCTACGAGACCCCGCTGGCGGAAGGGCTGCTATTCGAGCGCCGCGCCTTTCATGCGCTCTTCAGCACCGAAGACCAGAAAGAGGGCATGGTGGCTTTCGTCGAGAAACGGCCGGCGACGTTCGTGCATCGCTGAGACTGATGCCATTAATTCATGAATACAAACAGGAACAACATGTCGGCGCAACAGAAGAAATTTGAGCAATTCAGGGCTTTGCACCAACGGCCCACGGCCTTCGTCATTCCAAATCCGTGGGATGCGGGTTCAACCCGGCTGTTGACCAGCCTGGGTTTTGAGGCGCTTGCCACGACGAGTGCCGGATATGCTTTCTCACGGGGACGTCGAGACTCCCTGGCCGGCCTGGCCCGCGATGAAGTATTGGTAAATGCTGCTGAGATCGTCGATGCGACACATCTACCTGTGTCTGCGGATCTCGGTGATGGCTTTGGTGCTGATGCCGAAACTTGCGCAGAAACGATTCGTGAAGCGTCGTTGACCGGGCTGGTGGGCGGGTCGATTGAGGATGCGACCGGCGATCCCGACAGGCCGGTCCATGCGTTTGCACATGCAGTCGAACGCGTGCGTGCGGCAGCCGAGGCAGCACGAGATCTGCCCTTTGTCCTGACTGCGCGGGCGGAGAATTATCTGTATGGTATCGAGAGCCTGGACGATACGATCAAGCGGCTCCAAGCTTTTGCCGAGGCTGGCGCAGAGGTGCTTTATGCGCCTGGGCTACCCGATCTTGACGCAATCAGGACGGTATGTCGAGAGGTAGATAAGCCAGTGAATGTGGTGATGGGACTCAAGGGGCCTGTCTATTCTGTATCCGAGCTTGAGGATGCCGGTGTGCGTCGTATCAGTGTGGGGGGATCAATGGCGCGCGCGGCCTTGGGTGGCCTGATGCGTGCTGCTGAAGAGGTGCGTACGTCTGGCACCTTTACTTACGCTGCTGCCGCGTTGCCCGGGTCGGTTATTTCAGCACTGATGGTCGAATGATCCAGCCTGCCAGCGAACATAAATACAAAAAAGGGCTGGTATCAAGCCTCGCATGTAAATCACGCAAGACATTGAAAATGTATACGGGAATGGCCGGTTTCGACGATAACCGAAAATGCGTTACCCTGAATGGGTGATCGCCGGAGATCCTGTGGGATGCCGGCGTCGCGTTTTCTTATCGTGGATCATACAAGGATATATACCGGATGCAGGATCAAACCCCGTTTCGACCTCAGATTGCTTCCCTTTTACATTTGCGACATAGCGGAGGCGTGCTGGCACGCATCCTGGCTGGCCTGTGCCTAGCGGTCGGGCTGCAGGCAGGCGCTCAGGCGGCGACTGCCGCGTGTGAAGTGGATCGTCCGGTACGATTTGGCGGTATGAACTGGGAGTCCAACCTGCTTCTGGTCGAAATCGAACGAAGCATTCTGGAAAATGGCTATGGCTGTAAAACACAGGTAGAGCCGGGTGAAACGGTTGCGATGATTGCAGCGCTCGAACGGGGCGATGTCGATATCAACAGTGAAATCTGGCCCAACCAGACGCAGCATGCCTGGGGCAAGGCCTTGGAGTCAGGCAAGGTCATTGGCGTGGGCCATATCTTTACTTCCGAAGAAGGGTGGTATATCCCGCGTTATACCGCCAAGCGCTATCCGGATATCCGTGATGCACGGGATCTGTTGAAACATGCCGATGCCTTCGTGGATCCAGAGGATCCTTCGCGCAGCATCGTATATGGCTGCCCAGTGGGCTGGACTTGCGAGACGGTCAACCAGAACCTGTTGCGTGCACTGGATATGGATAGCCAGTTCTCTGTATTGTCACCGGGTAACGGTGCTGCCCTCAAGGCAGCCATTCAGTCGAACTATCGCCGTCAACGTGATATCGCTTTCTATTACTGGTCGCCGACGCCACTGGAAGGCTCACTGGATCTGGTCAGGCTGGAGTTGCCAACTTTTGACGAGCAGGCTTATGTGTGTTTGACGCGGCAGGGCTGCGCAGACCCCCAGCCATCGGATTTCCAGCCCAACAATGTGATGACAGGCCTGAACAAGGCGTTTGCAGAACAGGCACCTGCTGTGGCGGAGTTCTTTTCCAGGGTCAACATACCGCGTGAGGTCATCAGTGCCATGTTGGCGCGTATGGAGTCCGATAGCCTTGAATATGCAGAAGCAGCCCGGCTGTTCTTGAGGGAACATGGGCAATATTGGCAGCCGTGGGTACCAGCCGATGTCGCCCAGCGGGTTCAGGCTGCGCTTTAGATGACAACCTATAGTAGAATGCGAATGTTTTTCAGTATTGTGTCTGTCTGAGCGATACCTGCCACGCCTTTTCTGCCGCCACTTCAGGGTGTGCGGCATTTCGCATGCTGCGTATATGTCCACCCTCCATCCTCTGACCCGCACGCTGTTGGCTCATTGTGAAGAGCTGGTGTTGTATGTGCAGCAGCGTTTTCCCGGTCGGGACTTTGCGCGCGATGTGATCCACGAAGTCTGCGTGCAATTGCTGTGCCAGCCGCCCAGGGAACCGATTGCCAAGCCGCTGGCGTACCTGCGCCGCATGTCGCTGCATCGCGCCGTGGACTGGTGCCGACAGCCTGCCTGGCGCAACCAGTCGATGCTGCCCGAGACGGAGGCGTCAGAACCCTGGCATAGCGAAGATGGTGCCTGCCTGCTGGATTTCCAGCAGCAACTGCGTATCCTGATCAATATCATCGAAGCGCTGCCGCCGCGGCCCCGGCAATGTTTTTTGCTGCATCGTATCCATGGCATGGCGCAGGCCGAGATTTCTGATGCAATTGGGATCAGCCGCAATGCGGTCAGCCAGCATATCAGCACGGCTGTTCGCCAGATTCGTAAGGGCTGGGAGCCGGCGCGACGCTATCTCGCTGCGTCGACGCGGCCCGCAGATGGCCTGGCCAGTGATGCCGATGTGTGCGCGCAGATGTCTCCAGCCTGCTCGGCAGTAGAGTGCTGATGCGGTATTCCCAAGAGTCGTCACAGTGGTCGGGGCAGGTACCGCACGGGGAAGAGGCCTCTCCTGATCCCTGCATGACCGAAGAGGTCACGGCAGCGCTGCGTCAGCATTTTCCATCCCGAGAGGCCTTGCTCGAAGAGGCTCGGCAGCAGACAGCTCAACAGAAAAGGCGTCGGAGGCGGGCCGTGGCCATTGTCGCGCTCTGCCTGCCCATCTGCGCTGTGGCAACCCTGTTGTGGCAGGATCCGGTCTGGCAGGTCGAAACATTGCAGACGGCCGTGGGCGAGCAGCAGCGCTATACCTTGCCCGACGGGAGTCTGGTGGCGCTCAATACGAATAGCGTACTGCGTCTGGAGCGTCGCCTGCGGACCCGCAGCCTGGTCTTGGAGCAGGGCGAGGCGAGCTTTACGGTGGCTGCCGACTGGCGCCCGTTCATCGTGCGCAGTGGTGCCGCCTGGGTGCGTGATATCAGTACCGAATTCAGTGTGCTCAGGTATCGGGATCGCAGCCAGGTGACCGTCCTGGAGGGGGCTGTCGAGGTGGCAAGGCTGGAGTCCGGGAACGGGCCGGCCGATCGACGGCAGATGTTGCGGGCTCGGCAGCAACTGAGCATGCCAGATCATGCGTTGCCGGATGCAGCGTTGCCTGGGATCGAAGAAGTCGACCTGGCTGTCAGCCGGGCGTGGCAGCAGGGTCGCCTGGTATTCAATGGTACGCCGCTGGTCCAGGTAATCGACGAAATCCAACGCTACCGGGCCGCGCCTGTCACGGTCGCCGATGGGCTGGGCGCATTGCGTCTGTCGGGTGTTTACGATATCCGCGACATGGATGCCTTGCTGCAGGCCTTGCCGCGCGCCTTGCCGGTACGGTTGCAGCGCCATGCGGACGGGCGAGTCAACATCGAGCCCGTCCCAGGCCGCAATTTTGCTGGTGCTGCGTCAAAAAAGTAATTATTTGTAAATTTTCCTCATCATTGACCGGGCCGATACGCCATGTGAGTGGAATGTCCTGAATAGAACCTCACTTTGCAAGCGAGCATGCCCGTGTCCTCCCTCCCTCATTTCCGTCTGCGCCTCGGCTTCATGGCCGTGGCCGCTACCCTGGCCTGCGTGGCCCAGGCCCAGTCACAGATACAGTCCGTTTCCAGTGTCCAGATCGATGCCCAGCCGTTGGGGCAGGCACTCAATGCGCTGGCCCTGCAGACCGGTGCCCGTATCGTGTTCGCCAGTGATCTGACCGAACACAAGCAGGCCGGTGCGCTGCGTGGTGATTACACGGTGCAGCAGGCCGTGACGCAATTGCTGGCCGGCAGTGGTCTGGTGGCGGATTTCAGTGGCAATGAAGTGGTGATCAGGCTGGCAGGCAATGCCGCGCGTGCGTCGGATGAAGTGACGGCCTTGTCTCAGGTGGTGGTGACGGCCTCGCGCAATGAGCGCTATCTGAGCGAATTACCCATGTCGGTCAGTGCCATCAGTGCGCAAGAACTGGAACGCAATCCTCAGACCAGTGTCGTGGCCCAATTGCAGCAGACGCCCGGGGTGCTGGCGTCCGGCACCAATGAGGCCGGCAGCCAGAAAATTTCCATCCGGGGCAATTCCTATACCCGGACCCTGGTACTGATCGATGGTGTGCGCGCCTCCGATTTCCGGGGGCTGGGCGGTGTCGGTAGTATTGGCCAGACGGTCAATCCGGCGGATATCGAGCGCATCGAAGTCATCAAGGGGCCGTCTTCGGTTCTGTATGGTTCGGATGCGATCGGGGGTGTCGTCAACATCATCACCAAGAGCGGCCTGCGTGCCGATCGTCCGCTGCAGGGGGCGGTGAGCATGCTGTATGACTCATCCAGCCGCAGTTTCGAGCCGAATGTGTCGCTGTCGGGAGCCGCGCGGGGCTTCAGCTATCGCCTGTCGGGCAACGGACTCAACGCCCAGGATCGCAGAACGCCCGATATGACGCTGCCGTACAGCCAGTATCGTCAGCGCAACTACAACGGCCGGCTCGACTATACCTGGGACGATGGGCGTGTCGAGTTCGCCGTGGACCGGCACACAGGATCGTTCGATGCCACGCCGACCTGGTTCAACGCCGCCAACGGCACGAATTATCCGCTTGATGCCGATGACTACACGGCGGCAACAGGACGCTACTATGTGCCCAAAAATGACCGCACTACCTATCGTACCAAGCTGGAATTGACCAACCTGGGTGAATATCTGAGCGGGTTGACCGTGTCGCTCTACCACCAGGATCTGACGACACGCTCCGCGACCGACTTTGTCTGGTCGGGTGTGCCCCAGACGCAATTCGAGTTCAAGCACAAGGCTTACGGCGGCAGCGTACAAAGCAACTGGCAATTGGGTGATGCGCATTTTGTCACGCTGGGCCTGGATGCCGACCATACCGAGTACAAGGGCGTCGATGACTTCTTTACCGCAGGTGTACAGACCAGCAGCGACCGTACCTCTGGCACCGAGCGCAGTATTGCGCTTTTCGTTCAGGATGAATGGAGCCTGACGGACAATACCGTGCTGACGGCAGGGTTGCGCAATACCTGGACGCGTGTCGAACTCGACAGGTCCGACCGCTATCCCGATCGCACCAACAGCAGCAGCACCAGCCGTCCTGTCGCCAGCCTGGGGGTGGTGTATTCCGGAATTGAAAATACCCAGTTGCGTGCCCTGTTCTCGCAGGGTTTTCGTAATCCCAACATGTATATCAGCTACATGGGCTCCAGCAACGGGAACCGTCACGTCCTGCCCAATCCGGATCTGAAGGCGGAAAAATCCAATAACTACGAAATTGGTGCCCGCTACAACAATGGCAATCTGGATGCTGATCTCAGCCTGTTCTACAGCGACATCCGTGATGGCATCCGGATGGTGACGCTGCGTCGTGGGCCGGGTGGGGTCGAGATGCAGAACCAGAACGATGACAAGACCCGCAGCTATGGTGCCGAACTGGCCGTCAGCTATGCCATCGACGGGACCGGCTTCACGCCCTATGCCAATCTCAGCCTGCTGCGCTACAAAACCATCAAGCGCGGGTTCTCGACCACGGACAACGGTGTGCCTTCGGCCTGGGGCACGTTGGGCCTGAAATGGGAAACCAACCTGCAGGATGGTAGCAACCTGTTTGCTGACGGGCAACTGGTCACGTCGCGTGGCGCACACTCGGAAATCGTCAACGACCTGACGGGTGTGGCTTCGGGCAGTGAGTATCGCTCCGGCTGGAGTGTCGCCAACCTGACGGTGGGACTGCAGAAGAAAACCTCCACCCTGACCTACAACGCCACGCTCAGTCTGCGCAACCTGTTTGACCGCAGCTATACGCCTGCACCGGGTGGCTACCTGCCCGAGCCGGGCCGGCATGTGGTGGCTACGGTGGGCATCGAGTTCTGATCGGCATGACCCCATGAAAAAAGCGATCCTGGCCGTGTGGCAGGATCGCTTTTTTTGTCACCGGGCTGCGGCCCGGAAGCTGGATGGCTGTCGAGATTCAGGCACCCATGCCGCCCAGGCACAGGTACTTGACCACCAGGTAGTCGTCCATGCCATAGCGCGAGCCCTCGCGGCCCAGACCCGACTGCTTGACGCCGCCGAAGGGCGCGACCTCGTTCGAGATCAGGCCGGTGTTGATGCCGACCATACCGTATTCGAGTGCTTCGGCCACGCGCCAGACGCGCTGGATGTTGTTGCTGTAGAAATAGCTGGCGAGACCGAATTCGGTGTCGTTGGCCATGGCGATCACGTCTTCATCGGTCTTGAAGCGGAACAGCGGGGCCAGCGGGCCGAAGGTTTCCTCGCGGGCCACGCGCATCTCGGGGGTGGCACCCACCACCACGGTCGGCTCGAAAAAGGAATGGCCCAGTGCATGCGGCTTGCCGCCGACCAGCACCTTGCCGCCCTTGGCGACGGCATCCTCGATGTGTTCCTGTACCTTGGCCAGGGCGGCATCGTCGATCAGCGGTCCCAGATCGACACCCTTGTCGGCCCCGTTGCCCACCCGCAGCTTGCTGACGGCAGCGGCGAGTTTTTCGGCAAAGGCGTCGTACACGCCATCCTGCACATACAGGCGGTTGGCGCAGACGCAGGTCTGGCCGGCATTGCGGTACTTGGACGCAATGGCACCCTCGACGGCGGCATCCAGGTCGGCATCGTCGAACACGATGAACGGCGCGTTGCCGCCCAGTTCGAGCGACAGCTTCTTGATTGTGTCGGCACTCTGGCGGAACAGCAGGCGACCGACTTCGGTCGAGCCGGTAAAGGTCAGCTTGCGCACGGTCGGGTTGGAGGTCATTTCGCCGCCGATGGCACGGGCCTCGCCGGTGACGACGCTGAAGATCCCGGCCGGGATGCCGGCTTCCTCGCCCAGTACGGCCAGCGCGAGCGCCGACAGCGGCGTGGCCTCGGCCGGCTTGAGCACCATCGGGCAGCCGGCAGCCAGCGCCGGTCCGGCCTTGCGGGTGATCATGGCGGAGGGGAAGTTCCACGGTGTGATCGCCGCGCAGACCCCGATGGGCTCCTTGACGACGATCAGGCGACGGTCGGCTGCCGGCGTGGCCAGGGTGTCGCCCTGCACGCGCTTGCCTTCCTCGGCAAACCACTCCAGGAACGAGGCGGCGTAGACGATCTCGCCACGCGCTTCGGCCAGCGGCTTGCCTTGCTCGGCCGTCATGATGGCCGCCAGGTCATCGGCATTGGCCAGCATCAATTCGTACCAGCGACGCAGGATGGCGCAGCGCGCCTTGGCGGTCAGGCGTCGCCAGGCTGGCCAGGCGGCATTGGCCGCTTCGATGGCCCGGCGTGTCTCGGCCTGGCCCATGCGGGGCACGTGGGCGACGACTTCGCCGGTGGCCGGGTTGCGGACTTCGACGGTATTGCCCTGGTCAGCATCGATCCACTGGCCATTGATATAGGCCTGTTGACGCAGGAGTTGTGGGTTCTTTAGCGAAAGCATGGCATTCCTCTGAGGCAAGGGGGATGTACGCGAGGGGTCAGGCGCTCATCCGGGTTTTCTGGCTGATGCGACCGCGCAGCCATTCGAGCACCAGCAGCAGGCTGGTCGACAGCACGATCAGGATCGTTGCCAGCGCGGCAATGGTCGGGCTGATGTTTTCTCTGATGCCTGTAAACATCTGGCGCGGCAGCGTGACCTGCTCGGCACCTGCCAGGAACAGCGTGACCACCACTTCGTCGAACGAGGTGGCAAAGGCAAATAATGCACCCGAAATGATGCCCGGCGCAATCAGCGGCAGGGTGATCCGGAAAAAGGTGTACAGCCGGCCCGCGCCCAGCGACAGACTGGCCCGCACCAGATTGTGGTTAAAGCCCTGCAGCGTGGCCAGCACCGTGGTCAGCACGAAGGGGGCACCCAGCGCGGCGTGTGCCAGGATCAGCGCGGTGTAGCTGTCGGACAGGCCCAGCGGGGCAAAGAACAGGTACATGCCGACACCGACCACGATCACCGGCACGATCATGGGCGAGATCAGGATCGCCATCAGCAGGCCCTTGCCGCGGAACTCGGCCTTGACCAGCCCGGTGGCGGCCAGGGTGCCCAGCACCGTGGCGATGGCGGTGGCGGCCGGCGCGACGATGAAGCTGTTCTTGGCAGCGCGTATCCATTCGGGAGCCTCGAGCAGGTTTTCGTACCAGCGCAGCGAAAAGCCCGGGATCGGATAGGCCAGGAAACTGCTGCTGGAAAAAGACAGCGGCACGATGGCCATGATGGGCAGGATCAGGTACAGAAGAATCAGTACGCAGATGACGCGCAGCGCCACGTACCAGATCCGTTCGGACCACAGCATGCTGGGCGGGAAGTCGGGTATCAGTCGTTTCATGGTCAGTCCTTGTTCCGGGCCGGGTCAGCGCGCCGTTGCCTGGGTGCCGGGGCGGGTGATGCGCTGGTAAACGGCGTACAGCACCAGCGTGGCGGCCAGCAGCAGTGCGCCCAGCGCGCAGGCCATGCCCCAGTTCACCACCGTGTTGGTGAAGTAGGCGATGTAATAGCTCACCATCTGGTCATTGGGGCCGCCCAGCAGGGCCGGGGTGATGTAGTAGCCGATGGTGGTGATGAAAACCAGCAGGGCACCCGCTGCCACGCCGGCATAGGTCTGCGGCACATAGACCTTCCAGAAGGCGGCGAACGGATGGCTGCCGAGCGAGATCGCGGCGCGCTGATAGGTGGGCGGGATGGACTTCATCACGCTGTAGAGCGGCAGGATCATGAAGGGCAGCATGATGTGCACCATCGAGATGTAGATGCCCGGACGGTGGAACAGCAGCAGCAAGGGCTGATCGATCAGACCCAGTGCCTGCAGGCCGCTGTTGATCAGGCCGGATTGCTGCAGCAGCACGTTCCAGGCGGCGATGCGCACCAGCACCGAAGTCCAGAATGGAATCAGCACGCAGATCATCACCAGGTTGGCCCCCCGCGCCGACAGCGTCGAGGCCCAGTAGGCCAGCGGAAAGGCGATCAGCAGCGTGATCAGCGTCGAGACCAGGCCGATCCACAGCGTGCGACCGAAAATATCGAGATAGATGGCGCTGTCGGGATCGGCTGGAATGATGTTGCCGAAATTGTCCTGCTGACGGTCCAGCGAGGCCAGCAGATAGGAGGCCGTATGCGGCGAGGCATGCTTGGCGATGGCCTGCCAGTATTCAACCTTGCCCCAGCGTTCATCCAGCGCGATCAGTGCCGTGCGGGCGTCGCCTTCGAGGGGCATGGCGCGAGCCGTCTTGGTGACCAGCGAACGGTAGCCGCTGATCTCGTTGTTCAGCCGCCGCGCCAGGTTGCCGATCAGGGCGGCACCGGTTTCACGGGATTGCTGCAGGTCGAGGGCCAGCGCATCGTAGGCAGGCTGCCCGGGCAGGTCCTGGCGGCTCCAGTCGTGCAGCGCTGCCACGGTGTTGGGCAATGCATTGGCGACTTCGGGATTGGCCACGGCACGCTGCAGCAGGGTGCCGATCGGCACTAGGAAAATGACCAGTACGAATACCGCCAGCGGAGCGATCAGCAGCAGCGCCTGGCTCTTGCGGCGCCACTCGGCCATGCGCAGTTCGCGCTTGAGCTGGCGCATGTCCGGCTCGGCGGTGGACAGGCCCGGTGCAAGGACGGCTTGGTGGTTCATGATGACTCCGGAAAGCGGCAGAACGGGTGTCTCGGGCAGTGTCCGGCAGGGCGGCGGTGCATTGTGCACCGTCCTGCCGGACGGCCCTTCAGGGTTTAGCGGGCGGCCCAGGCGGTGAAGCGCTGTTGCAGCTCTTCACCGTGGTCGGTCCAGAACTCACCGTTCATCAGCACGCCGACCGACGCGTTGGCAGGTGCGCTGGGCAGATCGGCCAGCACCTTGGCGTCGAGGTTTTCGAGCGCCTTGACGTTGACCGGGCCGTAGGCGATGTTCTGGGCGTAGACCGTCTGGTTCTCGGGCTGGCTGGCATGCTTGATGAAGTCATAAGCCAGATCGGTGTTGGGCGTGCCTTCCGGGATGACCCAGTAGTCCAGGTCATAGATGCCGCCATTCCAGGCCACGGCCAGCGGACGGCCTTCGCGACGGGCCGCATCGATGCGGCCGTTGAAGGCGGTGGACATCACCACGTCGCCGGCAACCAGGAACTGCGGAGGCTGTGCACCGGCTTCCCACCACTGGATGTGCGGCTTGAGTTCGTCCAGCTTCTTGAAGGCGCGATCCACGCCTTCCTTGGTGGCGAGTACCTCGTAGACGTCCTTGGCGGGCACGCCGTCGGCCATCAGGGCGAACTCGAGGTTGTACAGCGCCTGCTTGCGCATGCCGCGCTTGCCGGGGAATTTCTCGATATCCCAGAAATCGGCCCAACTGGTCGGCGCGGTCTTGAGCTTGTCGGCATCGTAGGCCAGCACGGTGGACCAGACGAAGGTGCCGACGCCGCATTCGGTCACGGCTTCGGGAATGAAGTCGGCCTTGTCGCCCACGCGGCTCCAGTCGATACGCTGGTACAACCCTTCGTCGCAGCCACGGGTCAGGTCGCCGGTCTCGACTTCGACTACATCCCAGGTGACATTGCCGGCTTCGACCATGGCCTTGACCCGGGCCTGCTCACCGTTGTACTCGACCCCGATGATGCGGTTGCCGGTCGCTTTTTCGAAGGTATCCACATAGGCCGTTTTCTGGGCATTGCCATTGGCACCCCCGAAGTTGACGACCGTCAGGTCCTTGGCGCTGGCCCCGAAGGCCAGGCATGCGGTTGCGGAGAGGAAACACACTTGACGCAGAGAGAACGGGAAAGCCATGGTAATACCCCCTTGTGTTTTATGCGGAAAGGCGTGTCTGGCGACACGGTGCTGCAGGATTGCTGTGATGACAGAGGTGAATGCAAAGCAGACTGCGGAAAATCGTGCAGCGTCTACGCGAGGCCGTACCGGTTTCAGGCGTAGATGCGCAGGTGCTCGGGCAGGAATTCCAGCGTGACCGGCGTATCCACGGTCATGCGATCCAGTCCGGGCGTGCCCAGCGGCACCTTGACGAAGCACTGGGGTTGGCCGGGCAAGGCGCATTGCAGGCGCACATGGTCACCGAAGTAGATCAGGCTGGAAACGGTACAGTTCAGGCGTTGCAGACCTGGGGTGACGGCGCTGTCTGCGGCAACCAGGCGCATGCGCTCCGGGCGGATGCTGGCAGTCGCCGGCTGGCCGGCGGCAAACGTGCCGATCAGGCGACCATGCACGGTCTGTCCATCGGGCAGGGCCAGGGCGCACGTGTCCGCATCCTGCTGAGTCAGCTTGCCAGCGAGGCGGTTGCTGTCGCCGATGAAGCCGGCCACGAACAGGTTGTCGGGTGTTTCGTAGAGGGCATCGACCGGATCGATCTGCTGGATGATGCCCTGGTCGAACACGGCGACCCGGTCACTCATGGTGAGGGCTTCGTTCTGATCGTGCGTCACATAGACGAACGTCATGCCGAGCTGGCTGTGCAGGGCCTTGAGTTCGATCTGCATGTGCTCGCGCAACTGTTTGTCGAGCGCGCCCAGCGGCTCGTCCATCAGCACCAGCTGCGGCTTGAAAACCAGGGCGCGGGCCAGCGCGATGCGCTGCTGCTGACCACCCGAGAGCTGGGCCGGATAACGGTCGCCGAACTTTTCCATGTGGACCATGGCCAGGGCTTCCATGATCCGCGTCTTGCGTTCGGCGGCGGACATGCCACGTACCTGCAGCGGATAGCCGACATTCTGCGCTACGGTCAGGTGCGGGAACAGGGCATAGTTCTGGAACACCATGCCGATATTGCGCTTGTGCGGCGGCACCCGGTTGAGCAACTGGTCGCCCAGCCGGATTTCGCCGCCGGTGGGGAATTCGAATCCGGCCAGCATCATCAGGCAGGTGGTCTTGCCCGAACCTGACGGGCCCAGCAGCGTCAGGAACTCGCCCTTGTAGATATCGAGGTCGAGGCTTTTGACGACGAGATTCTCGCCGTCGTAGGTTTTCTTGACGCCGCGAAAGCTGACGAGCACGTCCTGGCTGGCGGAAGAGTGGGTCATGATGCGAATTCCCCTTGGTAGTATCGGTATCGAGCGCTTTTATTATGGAGGTTGCGCCTGCCTGCTGGCGATCAGCCGCGCAGGGCGGCCTCCAGAATCTCCAGCGCTTCATCGAAGACGGCGTCCTCGATGGTCAGCGGGAACAGGAAACGAATGACGTTGCCGTAGGCACCGCAGGTCAGCAACAGCAGGCCGCGTTCCAGTGCGCGGGCCTGCACGGCCTTGGCGAAGTCGGCGTCGGGCTGCTCGTGCGTGCCGAACTCCACTGCGATCATGCCGCCGAGTCCGCGCACATCGCTGATCTGCGGCACGCTGGCACGCAGCCCTTCGAGTCGCTGGCGCAGGCGGTCGCCCAGGCGCTGGCTGCGGCCGGTCAGGTCTTCGTCGGCAATGATGTCGAGTACGGCATGGGCAGCGGCCACCGACAGCGGGTTGCCGGCGTAGGTACCACCCAGTCCGCCCGGTGCGGGCGCATCCATGATCTCGGCGCGGCCGCAGACGCCCGACAGCGGCATGCCGCCGGCCAGGCTCTTGGCGAAGGTGATCAGGTCGGGCAGGACGTCGAAGTGCTCACTGGCAAACAGCTTGCCGGTTCGCGCAAAACCGGTCTGCACTTCGTCGGCGATCAGCAGGATGTCGTACTGGTCGCAGATCTCGCGCAGGGCACGGAAGAATGCCGGCGGTACCGGGTTGAAGCCGCCTTCGCCCTGTACAGGCTCGATGATGATGGCGGCCACGCGGGTGGCTTCGATGTCGGCCTTGAACAGTTGCTGCAGGGCATGGACGGCCTGTTCCTGCGTAACGCCGTGCAGATCGCTGGGGAACGGCAGGTGGTGCACGTCGCCCGGAAAGGGGCCGAAGCCGATCTTGTAGGGGGCGACCTTGCCGGTCAGTGCCAGCGTCAGCAGAGTGCGGCCGTGGAAGCCACCGTTGAAGGCGATGACGCCGGGGCGGCCGGTGGCAGCACGGGCGATCTTGACGGCATTCTCGACGGCTTCGGCACCGGTCGTGAAGAATGCGGTCTTCTTGGCATGAGAACCGGGCGTGGCGGCGTTGATGCGCTCGGCCAGGCCGATATAGGATTCGTACGGCACGATCTGGTAGGCCGTATGCGTGAAGCGTTCAAGTTGGGCCGAGATGGCTTCGACGATGCGCGGGTGGCGATGGCCGGTATTGAGCACCGCGATGCCGGCCGCGAAGTCGATATAGCGCTTGCCTTCGACATCCCACAGTTCGGCGTTGAGTGCGCGGTCGGCGTAGAAAGAGCACATTACGCCAACGCCACGCGGGGAGGCGGCAAGGCGGCGTTGTTGCAATGACTGGTTATCCATGTTGGCTCCTGGTTCGGAAATGTTTTCCTGCAGCGATGTCCGCCCGGGCATCGGTTTATGGGCGTGCAGGAACAGTGTCTGCGGCTCAGTATAATGATGCGTGGATCTTTGGATTAGATCCAATTTTTATGCTTTGATGGGGCCACTCATTTCTCTAAGGGTTTGTACTAATTAGGGTTTTTGCGGATGGCACCTGTTTTTTTGTGGTGGGTTAATGCATGGATCCAACCCTGTCGGAATGGCTGGCTGCGCAACTATCGGAACCGTCCGATGAGCCTGCCTATCGCCGGCTGACGCACCTGTTCAAGCAGGCCATTCTCTCCGGTCAGATCGGTGGCGGCACCCGCCTGCCCTCGTCCCGCGCACTGGGGCAGGATCTGGGCATTGCCCGCAATACCGTGACCCATGTCTACGAGCAGTTGCAGGCCGAAGGCTATGTCGAGACACAGACCGGCAGTGGTACCTATGTGGCCGATACCAGCCCGGACATGAGTGGGGCACCGGTACGTAGCCGGCAAAGCCACCATGCGGCCCGCGACCATCAGCGGCTGTCGCGGCGCGGGCGGCGCACGATCGAACTGTCCGGCGTCAGCAAAGTGCAGTGGGGTGCATTCATGCCCGGCGTGCCGGACGTGACGGAGTTTCCCGTCAAAGTCTGGACCCGCCTGCAGAATCGCATCTGGCGAGGTGCCCGACCGGAGCAGATGACGTATGCGCAAGGTGGCGGTTATCCGCCGCTCAGGCGTGCCCTGGCCGAATACCTGCGGGTGTCGCGGGCCGCCAATTGCCAGCCCGAGCAAGTCATCATGACCACGGGTATCCACCAGTCGCTGGACCTGGCGATCCGCATGCTGTGCGATGTGGGAGACGAAGTCTGGGTGGAGGACCCCTGCTACTGGGGCGTGCGTAATCTGTTGCTGTCGTCCGGGCTGACGCCCGTGCCGATTCCGGTGGACAGCGAGGGCATCAATCCGTCTGCGCAGCAACTGGCGCGGCCACCGCGCATGATCATCTGCACGCCTTCACACCAGTATCCGCTGGGGTGCGTCATGAGCCTGGCGCGCCGCCGCATGCTGCTCGAATACGCCCGCCTGCATGGCTGCTGGATTGTCGAAGATGATTACGACAGCGAGTTTCGCTATGGCATCTCGCCGCTGGCCTCGCTGCAGGGGCTCGATCAGCACGGCAACGTGATCTATGTGGGCAGTTTCAGCAAGGTGTTGTTTCCCGGCCTGCGGGTCGGCTACATGGTGGTGCCGGACTCGATGGCCGACCTGTTTGCTTTGGGTCTGGCCGATCTCTACCGCGAAGGCCAGACCATGCTGCATGCCACGCTGGCCGAATTCATCTACGAAGGCTACTTGGGTACGCACATCCGGCGCATGCGGGGGCTGTACGCGGAACGGCGCGATATCCTGACGCGTGCCGTGCGCAGCCGCTACGATGACCGGCTGCCGATCCTGGGGGATGAAGCCGGCCTGCATCTGGTGCTGGCGCTGCCGCATTTGCAGGATGATTTCGGCGTCGTGCGCCAGGCCCTGGAGCGCGGCATCGTGGTGCGCCCGCTGCGCACCTACTACAGCTCGGCCAGCACGGCGCAGTCGGGGTTGCTGATGGGCTATGCCTGTGTCCCGCACGAGCGCATCGGGCCGGCCTTCGAAACGCTGGCGGAAGTGATTGACCACTGCAGCAAGGAAAAAGCCGGCATCTCCATGCAAACCAGCTAAAATTTGGTCATCCACTGAATACCGCAGGGTTCCTGCATACAGAACACATGGCTCTACTTTCCATTCTCCGTTATCCCGATCCGCGCCTGCACAAAATCGCCAAGCCGGTTGCTGTGGTCGATGACCGTATTCGCCAGTTGGTGCGTGACATGGCTGAAACCATGTACGATGCGCCGGGCGTCGGCTTGGCAGCAACCCAGATCGATGTGCACGAACGCCTTATCGTGATTGACGTCTCGGAAAATCATGATGATCTGTTGGTGCTGATTAATCCCGAGATCACATGGCGCAGCAACGAGTGCCAGACCTTCGAGGAAGGTTGCCTGTCGGTACCCGGCATCTACGACGAGGTCGAACGGCCGGCCCAGATCCGCTTCAGGGCGCTTGATGCCGACGGCAATTCGTATGAGAAAGAGGCAGACGGTCTGTTGGCTGTCTGCGTTCAGCACGAAATCGATCATCTGGACGGCAAGGTCTTCGTCGAATACCTTTCGCCGCTCAAACAGAACCGCATCCGTACCAAGATGCGCAAGCAGGAACGCCAGGCCGAGCGTGTCTGATGTGGGCAGCGCCGTGTCCGCGTTCTTGGCTTGCTGCCTGATCGACTGGCCGCTGTAGCGGCCTGATTCTGTAGGAAATTCACCATGCGTATCGTGTTTGCCGGCACGCCGGAGTTTGCCCGTGTGGCACTGGAAGCGCTGCGCGCTGCCGGCCATGAAATCGTGCTGGTCATGACCCAGCCGGATCGCCCCGCCGGGCGGGGCATGAAACTGACTCCAAGCCCGGTCAAGCAGGCGGCGCTGGACGCGGGTATCCCGGTTGCCCAGCCTCGCAGCCTGAAGTTGGATGGCCGCTGGCCCGAAGAGGCGCAGGCCGCTCGATCCGAACTGGAACGTCTGCAGCCCGATATCATGGTCGTGGCCGCCTATGGCCTGATCCTGCCGGCCTGGACGCTGGCCCTGCCGCGCCTGGGCTGCCTGAATATCCACGCCAGCCTGTTGCCGCGCTGGCGCGGTGCGGCACCGATCCAGCGGGCGATCGAGGCCGGTGATGCCGAAACAGGCGTCACCATCATGCAGATGGATGAAGGGCTGGATACCGGCGACATGCTGCTGGAGCAGCGCACGTTCATTGGCCCTGCGCAGACGGCAGCCGAGCTGCACGACGTGCTGGCGGAGCTGGGCGGCGCAGCGATCGTCGAAGCACTGGCGCTGCATGGTGAACTGGTCGCACGGCCTCAGCCCGAGGCTGGCGTGACCTACGCTGCCAAGCTGGACAAGGCAGAGGCGGCGCTTGATCTGTCCTTGCCTGCGGAGATATTGGCCCGGCGCATTCGCGCCTTCAATCCCGTACCGGGCGCTACCCTGTCCTTGGCGGGTGTGGAACAGCCGGTCAAAGTATGGCAGGCTTGTGCCTTGGCGCAACTCACGTCCGAAAGTGCCGGTCAGGTTCTGGCCGTGTCACCGCAGGGTATCGATATCGCCACCGGGGATGGCGTACTGCGCATCCTCGAACTGCAGAAGGCGGGCGGCAAGCGTCAGCCCGTGGCGGCGTTCATACAGGGCTGGCAGCGTCCGTAGTGGCAAGCCCGACAGGCCGATCCGCCCAGAAGGGGGCGGATCGCTTGCCCAGGAAGTGCGTTCTTACGATTTTTCGATGGTCTTGATTTCCCGCACCGGGATCGGCAGCTTCAGGCCTGCCTCGTGCAGGGCCTGCGTGGCCGTGCGGTACAGGTCAAAGCGCAGGTCCCAGTAACGGTCGGCCTTGGCCCAGACCCGAATATTGATGATGATAGCGTTTTCGCGGTAGTCGAAGGCCATGACCTGCGGGGCAGGATCCTTGAGCACCAATTCGTGACCATTGACCAGTTCTGTCAGCTTGCCGATGGCTAGGTCCAGATCATCGCCGTAGCGCACGCCGACCTGCAGGTCGAGGCGACGGGTTTCGTTGCGGCTGTAGTTGATGATGGGGCTGCCCCAGACCAGGCTGTTGGGGAGCACGACATGGATGCCGTCAATCTGGATCAGGCGGGTCATGAACAGGCCCACTTCGTCGACCGTGCCGTCACCATTTCCTGCGATGGAGACGAACTCGCCTGCCCGGATCGGACGTAGTGCCAGCAGCATGAAGCCGGCGGCGATGTTCTGCAGGGTGCCCTGCAGGGCCAGGCCGATGGCCAGGCCGGCCGCGCCGAGCACGGCGATGATGCTGGCTGTCTGCACGCCGAAACGGGCCAGTACAGCGATCAGCACGAAAATCCGTACCGTCCATACCGTGATGCTGCGCAGGATGGGTACGATGGTCTGGTCGATGCGCGAGGACTTGGAGGTCAGCCGGTGTACCCACCGTCCGGCAAAGTCGGACAGGCTCCAGCCGATCACCAGAATGATCAGGGCGACCAGCAGGTTGAGGGCGAATGCCTCGACGGTAGGCATGGCGGATTGCAGGACGTTCAGGGTGTCAGACATGGACTCTCCGGAAAAATGACGTGTGGGCACCGGGTCAGGGTGTATCGGCGTGCCGTGTTCAAGCTGCACAGCCTCGGCCTGATAAGTCATTCAGGCCAGCCCCCAGGTTGCGCTGCGGGTAAAGGCCACGCCCAGTATGTAGCCGGCACAGGCCAGCGCGGCGATCAGCCAGGGCAGGCGCACGCCGCGTGCGAGGCCGGCGCGCAAAGCCTGCCGGCCCAGGTAGATATAGAGCAGCAGGGCAATGATCTTGGCCATCAGCCAGGCGTGGTCCAGCGGATTGAAGCCGGCCAGCACCAGCAGCGTGATGGCCGAGGCCAACAGACAGGTGTCGATGATGTGTGGCGCAATGCGCAGGACGCGTGAACCGCGCCAGCGGTCGCTGCACAGCGCCATCAGCCCGCGCGTGGCAAACAGCCCGATGCTGAGCAGGGCGAAGGTCATGTGGAGGTGGCGGATCGCTAAATACGTCATCGTGAGAACTGGATCAAATTGCGTTATGCTGCGGTGCACTCTCCATATTAAACATTTTGTGTGTCCTGTGTCTGCCCATCCCGCCGCTGCATCTGCCAAGAATGACAAATCCTCTGCCGCTCCTGCGCTGTCCGACGTGCTGGGCGCGGTGGCTGTGGCGGTCAGCGAGGTGCATGCCGGCCGCTCCCTGAGCGAGGCTCTGGAGCATGTCCCAGCGGTGTTGCGGCCGGCCACGCAGGATATCTGTTTCCATGTCATGCGCAGTCAGGGCTGGGCGCAGGCCGTGCGTACCCGGCTGGTGCAGCGCAAACCGCCCAGCAAGGAATTGGATGCTCTGTTGCTGACTGCCTTGAGCCTGCTGGCAGACGGGGCGCAAGGGGCTGAAGCCGGGCCGCGCTATGCACCGCATACGGTCGTGAATCAGGCGGTGCGAGCGGCATCGGCTGATCGGCGCATGGCCCCGGCCAAGGGCATGGTCAATGCCGTGTTGAGGCGTTTCCTGCGTGAGCGTGACGAAGTTCAGGCTGACTTGCCCGACGAGGCGCGCTGGAATTTTCCGCGCTGGTGGATCGCGCGCATGCAACGTGCCTATCCTGATACATGGCAGTCCTTGCTGCAGGAGGCCAACCGGCAGCCGCCGATGACGTTGCGTGTCAATCGTCGTCGAATTGCGCGTACCGATCTACTGGCCCGTTTCGAGAGCGCCGGCATCGAAGCCTGCGCGCTGGGCGAGTCGGGTGTCCTGATGGCCCAGCCATTGCCGGTGGCACGGATTCCTGGTTTCCAGGAGGGCTGGTGGTCGGTCCAGGATCTGGGTGCGCAGATGGCCGCTCCGTTGCTGGGAGTGCGTGATGGCATGCGAGTGCTGGATGCCTGCGCCGCACCGGGTGGCAAGACGGCTCACATGCTGGAATTGGCAGATGTACGGATGACTGCGCTGGATGCCGACGCCGGTCGTCTGGCACGGGTAGGGCAGAATCTGGACAGGCTCGGCCTCATGTCGCCTCGTGTCGATCTGCGGGCAGCCGATGCCGCCGATCCCGATGCATGGTGGGATGGAGAGCCTTATGATGCCATTCTGGCGGATGTGCCCTGCACGGCTTCGGGCATCGTGCGCCGGCATCCCGATATCCGCTGGCTGCGTCGGCGTGAAGATGTGGCTCGTACGGCTGCATTACAGCAGCGTATCGTCGATGCCTTGTGGCGAACGCTGGTACCTGGTGGTCAGTTGCTGTATGCCACCTGTTCAATTTTCCCCGAAGAGGGGGAGGTGCAGGCGCAGTCATTTGCGGCCCGGCATGCCGAGGCCGTCAGGCTGGAGGCACCGGGGCAACTGTTGCCGTTGCCTGGACAGGGGCAGTCGCGTGTATTGCATGACGGGTTTTTCTACGCATTGTTTGCCAAGTCGCGCTGAATCACGAAAAATAGGCGGGGATCGCGTTCGGAACCGGAGGGAGCAAATGGTGCGGAGCGTATGTGCCGGATTTGTCTGGCTGGTACTGCTGCTGGTGGCAACGCCAGGCTGGACGTCGTCCGAACCGGCCGTCGAACGCGCACGACTCTATCTTGCCGATGGCTACTGGCAATTGGATGCCGATTTTGATTTCTCTCTCAATCCGCAATTGCGGCAGGCGGCCGAGCGTGGCTTGCCGCTGCCCTTTACCATCGAGCTTCAGGTTACGCGTCAGCGTTGGTGGTGGCTGGATCGCAGTGTGATTGATGCCAGCCGGACCTGGCGTATTACCTACAATGCCCTGACCCGCCAGTGGCGGGCAGGCGCGGGTGAACTGAATCTGCCTGTTGCCTCGCTGGAGCAGGCACTGGCGCTGGTCAGGCATGTGCGACATTGGACCGTGGCCCCGGACGATGCGCTGGATCCGACCCTGACCTACGATGCGCGGGTACGTTTGCGACTCGACACCTCCTACATGTCGCGCCCTCTGCAGATCGATGCGCTCAACAGCAATGCCTGGGGGCTGGAGACGCCCTGGCAAACCGTCGAAATAGGCATGGAAGGGCTTGACCAGGAGGGGGGGCGATGAGCAGGGTGGTGCGCCTGATCCTGCTGGCCGGAGCCGTCAGTGGCCTGTTGCTGCTGGGGTTGCTGGTCTGGTCAACCGGCAGTGCCTCGCGCTTCCAGGCCTATTACGATACTTTTCTGGTGCTCAATGGCATCCTGGCGCTGGCCCTGTTCGTCTGGGTCATCACCCTGACTGTCAAGCTGGTGCGCCAGGTCCGACGCCATCAGTTCGGGTCGAGACTGACCGCCCGCTTTGCGCTGGCTTTCGCCCTGATCGGTGTGCTGCCCGGCGCGCTGATCTACACCCTGTCGGTACAGTTCCTGTCCCGCTCGATCGAGTCCTGGTTCAACGTGCGCGTCGACAATGCGCTCGAAGCTGGCCTGAACCTGGGGCGTGCTGCACTCGACTCTCAATTGAACGAGCTGCAGGCCCGGGCCCGCTCCATGCGTTTGGCGCTGGGGCAATTGCCGGATGCCGAGCTGGCGACAGCACTCAACCAGGCCCGTGAACTGCATGGGGTAAACGAGGCGCTGGTCTTTACCGGTAATGGTCGTGCTCTGGCTTTTTCCACTGGGCTGTACGGTAACCTGCTGCCTGCGTTGCCGCCCCCGACTGTCCTGAGTCAGTTGCGGCTGTCCAATGGCTATGCGGCGGCAGAGTCCGTCGAGGATGCCGCTGGACAGGATTCGGGCGGATTGCAACTGCGCGTCATCGTGCCGATCGATGGCCCGGAGCGTTACGATGGCCTGCTGGGGGCTATGAGTGAGCCGCGCTGGCTGCAACTGATCCAGCCCGTACCCGAGCAGATTGCCCGCAATGCCAACCAGGTTCAGCAGGGGTTTCGTGATTACCAGGAGCTGGGTCTGTCGCGACTGGGACTGCGCAAACTCTATGGCATTACTCTGACGCTGGCCTTGATGCTGGCGGTACTGTCTGCCATCGCCGTGGCGCTATTCCTGTCCAAACGGCTGGTCAGGCCCTTGCTGCGGCTGGCGGCCGGTACCCAGGCGGTCAGCGTGGGCGATTTCAGGCCTTTGCCCGAACCCTCTGCGCAGGATGAGGTCGGCCTGCTGACCCGGTCATTCAACGAGATGATGCGGCAGCTCTCGGAGGCGCAGCGGCAGGTCGAACGCAATCGCCATGAACTGGAGCGCTCCAACGCCTATCTCGAAAGCATCCTGTCCAACCTGTCGTCCGGCGTACTGGTCTACGACGAAGGTTTCAAGGTCATGATGTTCAACGAAGGGGCGCGCAATATCCTCCAGTCCGATCTACGGACCGTGATCGGCCGGCCTCTGGAGACTGTTCCTGAACTATTGGCGTTCGCCACGCGGATACGCCAGGCTTTTGCCGTGCAAGCCGCGGTTGAGTCCGAGCGGATGTACTGGCAGCAGCAGTTCGAACTTGAACTCTCCCGCGACGAAGGCCACGAGGCCGCCTCGGAGCAGGGGGGCGGCTATGACACGGGGCGTCAGTCGGGGTTGACCGTTTTGGCACGTGGCACGCACCTCAAGGTAGATGGCCGTGGCAATGGCTATGTCGTGGTGTTCGACGATATCAGCGAAGTCATTTCGGCCAGCCGTGCGGTGGCCTGGGGGGAAGTGGCGCGGCGCCTGGCCCATGAGATCAAGAATCCGCTTACGCCGATCCAGCTTTCCGCAGAACGCATGGCGCTCAAATTGGCCGGCAAGCTGCCCGAGCAGGAGGCCGGCATGCTGGCCCGTTCCACGCAGACCATCATCAACCAGGTGGCCTCGCTCAAGCAGATGGTGGATGATTTTCGCGAGTATGCACGCACGCCTCCGGCCATGATGCAGGCCATCGATCTCAATGCATTGGTGGCGGATGTGCTGGCGCTCTATGGGTGGGAACCCGGACAGGCCAAGGTACTGCACAGGAATGAGCGACACCATGCATGGATCGAGGTGGAACTTGATCCAGGTCTGCCTGAGATCGAGGGGGATGCGACACAATTGCGGCAGATCATCCATAATCTGCTCAACAATGCCTGCGATGCCGTCATGGAACGGGAGGAGAGCGACGGCTGTGTCCGCATTTCCACCCGGGGCACGCAGGCAGGGCTGTCTGCGGGAATTGAACAGCCGGTCGTACGGCTGGCCGTTTCTGACAATGGGCCGGGGTTTCCGGCGCATGTCCTGCAGCGCGCCTTCGAACCCTACGTCACGACCAAGGCGCATGGTACGGGGCTGGGACTGGCGATCGTTCGCAAGATCGTCGAAGAGCATGGGGCACGGATCGACCTGGCCAATCGAAGCGAGGGTGGTGCGCGGGTTACCATCCTGTTTACCCGCTTCCCGGTGTCAGGGATGGACGCCACGCCGCAGGCACTGGATAATGCGGCAAAGCGATAAGGTGATAGGTTATGGCACGAATTCTGGTTGTGGACGACGAGGTTGGCATCCGCGAACTGCTGTCGGAAATTTTGTACGACGAAGGCCATACGGTCGAACTGGCAGAAAATGCTGCCGAAGCCCGGCTGGCTCGCCAGCGTGCGCGTCCTGACCTGGTACTGCTCGATATCTGGATGCCGGATACCGATGGTGTCAGCCTGCTCAAGGAGTGGAGTGCTCAGGGGCTGCTCGACATGCCGGTGGTGATGATGAGTGGCCATGCCACCATCGATACTGCTGTCGAAGCGACCCGTATCGGTGCCTTCGACTTCATGGAAAAACCGATCACGCTGCAGAAATTGCTGGATACAGTCGTGGCAGGTCTCAAACTCGGGTGTGCGCCGCGTTCGGCTGGTGCCTCGGCTGCGCCGTCGTTGCCGCCGCCCTCATCGTCTGCGGCCACTGCGACCGTTACGCCCGAACAGGCCGTGCCTGCGTTTGTCGAGGCCGAGCCTGCCGCCGAGCGCAACGAAGGGCTACTGGGCAACATCACCCTCGACCAGCCACTGCGCGATGCCCGCGACGAATTCGAGCGTGTCTATTTCGAATACCATCTCAAGCGTGAAGGCCACAGTATGACCCGGGTCTCCGAAAAGACCGGCCTGGAACGCACTCACCTGTATCGCAAGCTCAAGCAGCTCGGCATCGAAACCTCGCGTCGCCGCAGCAACTCATGAAAATCCTGATCCTCGGTGCGGGCCGGGTGGGTGCCAGCGTGGCCGAGAATCTCGCTTCCGAGCAGAACGACATCACGGTCGTCGATACCGATGCGACGCGTCTGGCGGCGCTGTCCGAGCGGCTTGATCTGCAGACTGTGGTGGGTGATGCGCTCAAGCCTTCGGTACTGCGGCGTGCGGATGTAGACAACGCCGATCTCATGGTGGCCTGTACGGCATCCGATGCGCTCAATCTGGTGGCTTGCCGCCTGGCACGCACGATGTTCAGCGTGCCCTTGCGCATTGCGCGGGTGCGCTCTGCCGAATATGCCGATCATCCCGAATTGCTCGGTGAAGAGGGATTCTGTGTCGATCACCTGATCAGCCCCGAGCGCAGCATTACCCAGTATTTCCGGCGACTGATCGAGCTGCCCGAGGCGCTGCAGGTGCTGGATTTCGCTGATGGCCGCATCAGCGTGGTCACGGCCCGGGCCATGCTCGGCAGCCCGCTGGTGAGACATGCCGTGGGCGAGCTGCAGGAACTGATGCCGGATACCGATGTGCGCATCGTCGAGATATTCCGTCGCGAAAAGCCGATCCCGGTCGATGCCCGGACCCAGATCGAGGTCGATGACGAGGTCGTATTCGTGGTCGATTCCCGGCAGGCCCGCCGGGTCGTGCGCCAGTTCAGGCAGGCCGAAAAATCGGTGCATCGCGTGATGATTGCCGGCGGCGGCAATATCGGCCTGCGCCTGGCCAGGAAGCTGGCAGCGGACAACTACAGCGTGCGGCTGATCGAATATGACCGGACCCGCTGTGAATTGCTGGCGAGTGAGTTGCCTGACAACGTGCTGGTGCTGCACGGCAGCGCTACCGACGAGGCACTGCTGGAGCAGGAAGGGGTGGCCGATATGGACACCTGGATCGCGGTGACCGCCGATGACGAAAACAACATCATGTCGTCGCTGCTGGCCAAGCGGCTGGGGGCGCGCAAGGTGATCACCCTGATCAACCGGCCCGCCTATGGCGATCTGATGCAGGGCAGCCGGATCGACGTGGCACTGTCGCCGGCGCAGATCACCCTGAGCGAAATCCTGCGCTATGTGCGGCGTGGTGACGTCGTGGCTGCACGTCGCCTGCGACGTGGCGGGCCGGAGGTGCTGGAGGCCGTGGCCCATGGAGATCGCCGAACCTCCAGCGTGGTGGGGCGTGAGCTGTCGGCCTTGCGCCTGCCCAGCGGGGCGATGATTGCTGCCGTGGTGCGCGATGAACATATCTTCATGGCAGACCAGAACCCGGTGATCGAGGATGGTGACCATGTCATCGTGTTCGTGCCAGATAGGCGACAGATTGCCCGTGTCGAAAAGTTGTTCCAGGTTTCCGCTGCTTTTTTCTAGTGTCGTGAATTCGAAGGGCTAACAGGCGCCTGCCATGTCGCGCATCCCCGTTATTCTCAATCTGCTGGCGCTCACCATGGCGCTGTTTTCCACAACCATGCTGTTGCCCCTGGCGCTGGCCTGGTGGACCGGGGACGACGGGCGTTTCGCGTTCCTGGCCGGACTGGCGGTTGCCCTGGGATCCAGTGGCACGCTGTGGCTGGCGACCAAGGACGACGAGCGTGATCTGCGCATTCGCGATGGTTTTCTGCTAGTGACGCTGGCCTGGGTTGTCCTGCCGTTGCTGGCGGCCGTGCCGCTACTGGTCTATTACAACCAGATCGGCCATCCGCTGGGGCTGTCCAAAGCCTATTTCGAGGCCATGTCGGGGCTGAGCACGACCGGCTCCACCGTGCTGAACCACTTGGATACCCTGCCACATTCGATCAACCTGTGGCGAGCGACGCTGGTCTGGGTGGGCGGCATGGGGATCCTGGTGCTGGCTATCGCCATTCTGCCGTTGCTGGGCGTGGGTGGCCACCAGTTGTTCAAGGCTGAGCCCGGCCCGATGAAGGACGAGAAACTGACACCGCGTATCGCCAGCACCGGCAAGGTGCTGTATGCGGTGTATTTCATCTTTTCGATTGTCTGCTTCTTGGCCTATCGGGTAGCGGGGCTCAGTTGGTTCGATGCCTGGTGCCACATGGCAACCACCATGGGGCTGGGGGGCTTTTCCACCTCTGATGAAGGCTTTTTGAAATTTGATTCGGTGGCCGTCGAGATGGTTGCCATGGTGTTCATGGTGCTGGCAGGCATCAACTTTGCCACACACTTCCTAGCGTTCCGGCAACGCAGTTTCAAGGCCTATCTGCGTTGTTCGCAGACGGTGCCTTATCTGGTGCTGCTGTTGGGCAGCGGACTGTTCGTGACGGTTTTCCTGTACTGGAAGCATGTCTACGGCACCTGGGGAGAAGCGCTGCGTTACGGCATGTTCAACACGATCTCGGTGGCTACTACCACCGGCTATGCCAACACCGACTATACGCTGTGGCCCCTGCTGGCACCGCTGTGGATGATCCTGTTGGCGTCTTTCGCCACGTCAGCCGGTTCGACCGGAGGGGGGATCAAGCTGTCGCGCGCCATCCTGCTGGTCAAGCAGACGCGCCGCGAATTGACCCGCCTGCTGCACCCCAATGTGGTAGCGCCTGTACGCCTGGGGCGCACCCCGGTCGGCCCGGAGGTGATCGCCGGGATCATGGCGTTCCTGCTCATGTATGGTCTCTCCATCGGCGTGCTGACAACGCTGATGCTGTTATCGGGCTTAGAACCGGTCACGGCGTTCAGCGCCGTGTTCGCCAGCATCAACAATCTGGGGCCGGGTATGGGCGACGTCGGCCCGATGGGCAACTATGCCGGGCTATCGGACTACCAGCTCTGGTTGTGCTCGTTCGCCATGCTGATCGGCCGGCTGGAGCTGTTTACCGTGCTGGTGCTGTTTACGCCGGAGTTCTGGCGGCGTTGAGCAAGGCGTGAGGCGTGCTTTGCGTTTGACGATGACTCTTCAGTCCAGCCGCGTGCGACGACCGATGGCGCTGATCGGCATGCCGATGTCGCCCGAGGCAGTTTTGCGCATGGCGGCACGCCAGGCATGGCCATAGGCCACTTCGATGGTCATGTGAATGCGTCCGTCGTCGCTGCGGCGCTGTCGCTCCAGCGCCTGCAGCAGGCGGTCGCGCCAGGCCCGCGAGGCCAGACTGCGCCGCCTCTGGCTGGCCGGATTGCCGCCTAGTGCACGGATATCCTCCAGCAGTCGTTCGGGCGAGGTATACGTCAACGTCAGCGTTTCCTGGTCCATGACCGGGTCGGCAAAGCCGTTTTCGACCAGCAGGTCGCCGAAGTCGTGCATGTCGACAAAGGTAGGGGTGGTGGTACCCAGATCGGCTTCCGCTACGGCGTCCCGAAGTTCCCGGAGTGTTGCCGGACCCAGGCAGGAAAACATCACCAGCCCGTTGACCTTGAGGATGCGCTGCCATTCATTCAGCACGCGGTGTGGCTGTGGATGCCAGTGCAATGCCAGATTGGACCAGACCATGTCCATGGATTCCGGGCCCAGTCCTGAGGCGGCCAGATCTGCCTGCATGAATTCCGGTGCCGGGCCGTGGCGGCGCAGCGTGTTGATCCAGTTCTTGATGCCGCTGGGCCGATAGCGCCGCCGTGCCTCGTCGAGCAAGGGTGCGCAATGGTCCAGACCGGTGTAGTGTACCTGGGGGTAGAGCGCACTCAGGACCGGCAGGCCGGCCCCGTCGCCGCAACCGGCGTCGAGCAGGCGAGCCGGCTGGATGCGGATACATTGCAGACGCTCGCGCATGCGCTGGGCAATTTCCAGATAGAGAAACTGGGCCTCGTCGAGCGTGCGCCGACGGGCAAACTGCCGCTGGACATCAAGGCTGTTGAGCGGCAGGTCGGGTAGTGAAGAAGACTGTGACATAAAGGTCGCGCAGGCGCTGCGCAAGCGGGGTCAATCGTGTGTGATGGCATTATGGCCTATTTCCGCGACCTCTACCTTCGACTGCGCGATGCCTGCCCGGGGGATTGCCCATTGTGCGGCCTGTCGGCACGTGGCGGGATGCCGTGCGCACCGTGCTGGCGTGATGTCCGTCGCCAGACACCCGCCCGCCAGCGTTCGGCACAGGAAGGGCTGGTGGCGGACTTGCGGCTGGACAGTCTGTGCGTGGCATTGGACTATGCTGCGCCCTTCGATGCGCTGATGCTGCAGTTCAAGGGGAGGCGTCGTCTGGGCCTGGCAGGCCTGATGGCGATGGCGCTGGTGCGGGCTCATCGTGCTCGTCGTGGGATGGGTGATTGTGATGGCGGGGTGATAGTGGTTCCCGTCCCGTCGAGCCGAGCCTCGTTGCGACGACGAGGTTTCAACCCTGCGGGCGAAGTGGCGCGCCACTTCGCATGGCGGCAGGGGTGGCCACTTTGGCTGGGCGGGCTGGTGCGTACACGCGAACACAGCCAGCAGCATTTTGCGGATCGTCGCAGCCGGTTGCACAATACCCAGGCACTGTATCGCGCCGATGTGCAGGTGCATGACCGGGTAATTATGCTGATTGATGACGTGGTCACGACCGGCAGCACTTTGAGCAGCGCCGCACAGGCGCTTTACCAGGCGGGTGCGGCAGAGGTGCATGGCCTTGCCGTGGCGCGTACCCCGATGGCGGCATTGCCGTGATGTTGTTTGTTCTGACGACGCTACAATAGCGCGCCATGTTCCATATCATCCTCGTCCACCCCGAAATCCCGCCCAATACGGGTAATGCCATTCGCCTGTCGGCCAATACCGGTGCCCAGTTGCATCTGGTGCGTCCGCTGGGCTTCGAATTGGATGATGCGCGACTGCGCCGGGCCGGGCTGGACTATCACGAGTGGGTGAACCTGCAGGTGCATGATGATCTGCCTGCGGCATTGCGTGCCACAGGGGCCGACCCATCGCGTTGTTTTGCGCTGACCACGAGTGGTGCGCGACGATCCGATCAGGCGGCTTTTATACCGGGCGATGTCTTTGTCTTCGGGCGCGAAACGGCTGGGCTCTCGGATACAGACCTGGCACTGTTCGGTGACGGGCAGCGTATACGGTTGCCGATGCGGCCGGGTCAGCGCAGCCTGAACCTGTCCAACGCGGTCGCCGTGACGATTTTCGAGGCTTGGCGGCAGCAGGGGTTCGAGGGCGCAGTCAGTTGAGCGATTCGGTCCGGGCCTCACGGGCAAACAGTGCGGCGACGGCATCGCGCGGTGACTCGCCGTCGAACAGTACGCGGCAGACCGCTTCGGTGATCGGCAGTTCGACGCCGGCAGCCCGGGCACGCAGCAATGCCGCGCGCGCGCAGCGCACCCCTTCGGCAGTCATGCCATCGGCGAGAATGCTGTCCAGCGATTGACCCTGACCGATGCGGATACCGACCTGACGGTTGCGTGAGAGTTCGCCGGTGGCCGTCAGGACCAGATCGCCAAGGCCGGTCAGCCCCGCAAATGTGTCGGGACGGGCACCCAGCGCCAGCCCCAGGCGGGTCATTTCGGCCAGGCCGCGGGTAATGAGTGCGGCACGGGCATTGGTGCCCAGTTCGAGTCCGTCGCCGATGCCGCTGGCGATGGCCATCACGTTCTTGAGTGCGCCACCGACTTCGACGCCGATCACGTCTTCGCTGCCATAGACACGTGCCATGCCGCCATGCAGCGCCTGGGTGGTGCGTGCGCGCAGCGTGGCGCTGCTGCTGGCCACCGTCAGGGCCACAGGCAGACCCTGTGCCACTTCCTTGGCAAAGGACGGGCCGGAAATGACGCCGCGCGGCAAGTGTGGAAGTGTAGCCAGTGCTGCGTCGGCAATTTCGTGTGGCAGCCTGCCGTGTTCGGCATCGAAGCCCTTGCAGCTCCAGACAATGCCCGGCAGTCGATCCGGATCCCAGTCGGAAAAGACCTGTGCCAGCATGGCCAGCGTGTCGGGCATGCCGGCCACCGGCACACCCAGTATCAGCAGCGAAGGGGCTGCATCGTGGGCCAGGTGGCTGAAAATGTCATCGAATGATTGCGTGGCATCGAGCCCAGTGGGCAGTGAGATGCCGGGCAGGTAGCGCGGATTGGCATGATCCTGCCGGATGTTGCGCACGACATCGTCGCGGCGGGCATGAATGAGGGTAGGCCAGGTGCGCGCTGCCAGACAGGCCAGCGCGGTGCCCCAACTGCCGGCACCGATGACCGCCACGCGCAAGGTGGTGCCGGTGGCGTGAGCGGTGGTGCCGGTCATGGCTGTTGGCGCTTACTGGCGGGTGACGCCGGGCGGCACGATGATGCCGGAGTCGTTGCCGGCGGCCTGCTGTTCCTGCTGGGCACGCTGCTGTTCGTACAGGGCCTGGAAGTTGACTTCGGCCAGGTGCAGCGGCGGCAGCGAGGTGCGGTTGATCGCGTCGGCGATGTTGGCACGCAGGTAGGGGTAGAGCATGGTCGGGCAGACGATGCCGAGCAGCGGATCGAACTGTTCCTGGGGAATGTTGGCCAGTTCGAAGATGCCGGCCTGCGTGCCTTCCACCAGATAGACCACCTTGTCCTGGATGCGGGTGGTGACCGTGGCGGTCACGGTGGTTTCGAAGATGCTGTCGGTCAGGCGCTGACCGCCGACGCTCAGGGACACCTCGACCTTGGGCGCTTCCTGCTCAAGGAAGACCTGCGGCGCATTGGGCATTTCCAGCGACAGATCTTTCAGGTAGACGCGCTGCATGTTGAAGGAGGGCGCGGTACCGGCGTCGGCCGGGGTGTTGTTGACTTGCTGGTCCGTCATGGGGACTCCTGGCTTGGGTGAATCAGTATCGGAAACAGGAACGGCTGCCTCAGGCAGTCGCGCCCTGCAGAAGGGATTGCAGACCGCCTGCGCGGTCGAGCGCCACCAGATCGTCGCAGCCACCCACATGGGTGTCGCCGATGTAGATCTGCGGCACGGTGCGCCGACCGGTGCGTGCCATCATGGCCTCGCGCTGGCCGGCATCCAGGTCGATCCGGATTTTTTCGATATCGGTGACGCCGCGCTGGCGCAGCAGCATTTCCGCCCGGACACAGTACGGGCAGACGGCAGTGCAGTACATGACAACGGTTTGCATGGCAGGACTCGGTACTGTGCTCATTTTTTCTTGGTGAGCGGCATGCTGGCCTGCGTCCAGGCGCGCACACCGCCATCCAGCACGAAGGTCTCATGGCCCAGGGCGCGCAGCTTGCGGGCTGCGGCCACGGCGCTGCGGCCGGTCTCGCAGACCACGATCAGCGGCTTGTCCTTGGGCAGCGACGCAGCCTTCTGCTCCAACTCGGCCAGCGGAATGTGGCGCGACTGGGCGATATGGCCGGCCGCGAAGGCGTCTTCGGCGCGGATGTCGACCAGCACGGCATGGCGCTGGTTGACCATTTGGGTGGCCTCGAGCGTGCCGACGGCGGCACTGCCTCCTGCCTTGCCCAGCTTGGGGAACATCAGCATGATGCCCGAGACGACGGCGACGGCCAGGATGAAAATGTTGTTGTTGCTGAGCAGGAAATCCACTGTGTATTCCGGTAAAAGACTGTTGGTTTTGCGGGACGCGACAGGCTGGATTGTGATTGAATGTCAGTTCCGCAGCGAGAGCACAATCATACGATTATAAAATGATGCTGGATAGCGCGTGCCGACACGCCCGAACAATCTCTTTTTGACCGCTGATTACATGTACAAACTCGTTCTGATGCGTCATGGCGAAAGCCAATGGAATCTTGAAAACCGCTTCACGGGCTGGTCCGATGTCGACCTGACCGACCTGGGCCGCGAGCAGGCCCGCCAGGCTGGCCTGCTGCTCAAGCAGAACGGCTATGCCTTCGACCTGGCTTTCACTTCCGTGCTCAAGCGTGCCATCCGCACACTCTGGATCGCGCTGGATGCAATGGATTCCATGTATGTGCCGGTCGGTGTCAACTGGCGTCTCAATGAGCGTCATTACGGTGCCCTGCAGGGGCTGAACAAGGCTGAAACCGCGGCCAAGTACGGTGACGAGCAAGTGCTGGTCTGGCGTCGTGCCTATGCGATTGCGCCCGAGCCGCTGGCCGAGGATGATCCTCGTCATCCGCGTTTCGATCGCCGCTATGCACGCCTCGAACCTGCGCAAGTGCCGGCGACCGAATGTCTCAAGGATACCGTGGCGCGCGTGGTGCCGTTCTGGAATGATTCAATCGCTCCGGCCATCAAGGCGGGCCGACAGGTGCTGGTCACGGCACACGGTAACAGCCTGCGGGCGCTGATCAAGCATCTCGACGGCATTTCCGACGACGATATCGTGCATCTCAACATCCCGACTGGCCAGCCGTTGGTCTACGAACTGGATGGCGATCTCAAGCCGATCCGCCATTACTATCTGGGTGATGCGGCCGAGATCGAGGCGGCGATGGCCGCCGTGGCTGCGCAGGGCAAGGCCAAGCAAGGATAATCATGCAATTGCAGGCGTGCGTGCGCGCCGTTTGCCTGGCGCTGGCGGGTGTGGTGGTCACATCTGCTGCGCTGGCGCAGGAAGGCGGAAATCTGTCACAGCGGCAGCAGGCTGCCTCGCAAGAGCGGACCGAGCTGCGTCAGCGGCTCGAAAAGCTGCAGAAGGATATCGACGGTCGCGAGCAGGATCGCCGTGCCGCAGCAGAGCAATTGCGTGCCTCTGAGCAGACGATTTCCACCGTCAGTCGTCGCCTGCATGAACTGCGCGAACAACAGGATGCAGTCCGGGCAGAACTGACTCGACTGGAAAGCGAAACCGGACAACTGACCCAGGCGCGTCAAATCGCGCAGCAGGCGCTGGCGGCCCAGTTGCGCAGCCAGTATGCCAGCCAGATGTCGCCCTGGGTGGCGGCCCTGTCGGGGGATGACCCCCAACAGATCGGACGGCATCTTGGCTACATGGAATATCTCGCCAGTGCCCGTGCCGATAATGTGGCTGTCCTGCAGTCCACGCTCGACCGTTTGCAGGCCGTTCAGGTTGAAACCACAGGCAAGCAACAGGAATTGGTCGCTCTCGAGCAAGAGACGCTGCAGCAACAGGAAACGTTGCAGGCCCAGCGCCGCGAGCGGGCCAGCGTGGTCGCAAGGATCGAGGGCCAGTTGCAGGCACAACGCGCCGAAGCCGGACGGTTGGGGCAGGATGAGGCGCGCCTGGGGCGCGTCATTCGTGACCTGGATGCCTTGCTCAAGGAGCAGGCCGAGGCTGCTCGACGTGCCGAAGCCACACGTCGCGCCGAGGCAGCACGCCGGGCAGCAGAAGAGGCACGGCGCGCAGAGACAGCACGTCGTGCCGCCGAAGCCGAGCGCCAGGCTGAAACAGCGCGTCGTGCCCAGGCCGCCCAGGAGCAGGCGCGGGCCGAACGTGAGCGCCTGGCTCAGGAAGAGGCTCGAGGGCAGGCTGCTGCACAGGCCTCGTCGGCTGAACGCGCCGAGGCGCGCCGGCAGGCCGCGCTGGCACAGGCAGAACGGGAGCGTATCGAGCGGGAGCAGGCCCGGCAGGTTGCGCCAGCCCGCGCCGATGATGCTGCAGGCCGACAGACCGAAGTGGCGGCAGGGCAGGCTGAGCCGGAACAGCCGACGGCAGTGCCGGAGCGATCGGCGTCTTCCGCACGTTTTGCCACCCTGCGTGGGCGTCTGCCCTGGCCCGTGCGCGGGCAGGTGCAGGGACGCTTCGGCATGCCGCGTCCCGATGGGGGCGTCTGGCGTGGCGTGCTGCTGCGCGCGGCCGAAGGCACGCCCATCGCCGCAGTGGCTGCGGGCACGGTTGTCTATGCGAACTGGTTGCGTGGCTTCGGGAATCTGATTATCGTGGACCACGGTGAGCAGTATTTGAGTGTGTATGCCTACAATCAGAGCCTGCTGCGGCAGGTGGGTGACCAGGTTCGGACCGGGGATCGCATTGCCGAGGCGGGAGCCACGGGCGGTCTGGCCGATTCGGGCCTATACTTCGAAATTCGCCATCAGGGCAATCCGGTGGATCCGGTGCCATGGTTGGCGCGCTAGCGGCGATGTCGCGGCGGCTATCTGTGTTTGACTCATACGGGAAGGTGCATGGGCACTCGTAAAGCAAAGAATTTTGGCCTGATCGCCGTTGGTGCGCTGGCAGGCGTCTTGATCAGCCTGGGCATCTCTGCCGTCGCGCAGCGTGGCGCGCCGTTGCCGCTGGATGAGTTGAGGCAGTTCTCCAGTGTGTTTGCCGCCATCAAGAACAACTACGTTGAAGATGTCGAAGACAAGGAACTGATCAAGGGCGCGATTTCCGGCATGCTGTCGGATCTCGATCCCCATTCGGCCTATCTCGATGCCGATGCCTTCAAGGAAATGCAGGACTCGACCCAGGGCCAGTTTGGCGGTCTGGGAATCGAGGTCGGCACCGAGGACGGTTTCGTCAAGGTCATCTCGCCCATCGAGGATACGCCTGCTGCCCGTGCCGATATCCGGGCTGGCGACCTGATCGTGCGTATCGACGGCAACTCCACCAAGGGCCTGGCGCTGACCGATGCCGTCAAGCTGATGCGTGGCGAGCCCGGTACCAAGATCCGCCTGACCATCATGCGCGAGGGGCTGGCCCAGCCGCTCGAGGTGACGCTCGAACGTGCCATCATCAATGTACGCAGCGTGCGCAGCAAACTACTGGATGACAATGTGGCCTATGTCCGCATCGCCCAGTTCCAGGAAAAAACCGGCAACGACCTGGTCCAGCATCTCAAGGGCTTCACCACGCCGCCCAGCGCGCTGATTCTCGATTTGCGCAATGATCCGGGTGGCCTGCTGGGCAGCGCCATCGGTGTTTCTTCGGCATTCCTCGACAAGGATGTGCTGGTGGTTTCCACCGACGGCCGTGCACCCGACTCTCAGTATCGCTACATGGCATCGCCGTCGGATTACGCCCGTGGCCGCAGCGATTACCTGTCGGACCTGCCTGCCTGGGCCAAGACTGTGCCGATGGTGGTGCTGGTCAATGTCGGCTCGGCTTCGGCCTCCGAGATCGTGGCCGGTGCCCTGCAGGACTACAAGCGTGCCACCGTCATGGGCAACCGCAGCTTCGGCAAGGGGTCGGTACAGGTCATCCTGCCGATCAGCGAGGATACGGCCATCAAGCTGACCACATCGCGCTATTACACGCCGGCGGGCCGCTCCATCCAGGCGACCGGCATCGAGCCGGACATCACCGTGCCGGATACGGCCGAGGGTGACCTGTTCATCATTCGCCGTGAGGCCGATCTGCGCAAGCATCTTTCCAACCAGCAGGTCGAGGAAGAAAGCACGACGTCGGAACTTCCCTGGGATGAGTTCGAAATGCCGCAGCCGTTCGAGCTGGGCGGTGACGATGACTTCCAACTGCGTCAGGCGCTCAATCACCTCAAGGGCAAGCCGATCGAAGACGCCAAGCCGCGTCGGCGCGCCGATGTGGCGAGCCATGAAGCCCATGGCGAAAGCGGCAAGGTCGAACGGCTGCGCGTTACGCCTGAAGGTGTGCAGCCGCAATCCGGGCAATGAACGATCAGCAACTGCTGCGCTACGCCCGGCATATCCTGCTGGACGAATTTGGCTACGAGGCGCAGGAAAAAGTCTGCGCTGCCAGCGCCCTGATCGTAGGGGCGGGCGGCCTGGGTTCGCCTGCCGCGGCCTATCTGGCTGCGTCCGGTGTGCGCCGCCTGGTGCTGGCCGATGATGATCAGGTCGAACTGAGCAACCTGCAGCGGCAGATCCTGCATACGACGGACCGAATCGGGCACCACAAGGCCGAGTCAGGGCGCACGATGCTGCAGGCACTCAATCCCGAAATAGAAGTCGTGGCGCTGGTCGAGCGCCTGTCTGGCGATGCGCTGCTGGAGCAGGTGCGTCAGGCGGATGTCGTGCTGGACTGTACGGATAACTTTGCCACGCGGCATGCCATCAATCGTGCCTGTGTCAGCTGTCGCAAGCCCCTGGTGTCGGGCGCGGCGATCCGTTTCGATGGGCAGGTCAGCGTATTCGACATGCGGCGCGACGATGCCCCCTGCTATCACTGCCTGTTTCCGGAGGCAGAAGAGGCGGTGGAGTTGAATTGCGCCACCTCGGGTGTGTTTGCACCCCTCGTGGGCATCGTGGGCAGCCTGCAGGCTGCCGAAGCACTCAAAATATTGGCCAGCGTGGGTGATACCCTGGCCGGCCGTCTGTTGCTGCTGGATGCGTTCAGCATGCAGTGGCGGACAGTGCGGGTCGCTCGCGACCCGGCCTGTCCGGTGTGTGGGCATTACCAGTAGCCCAGCACCTTCCACCAGATACCGCCGATGACGGCGAAGATGATCAGTTCGCAGACTGCCATCACGAAGCCGACCTGCCACCATTTGCCCATGCTCACGTAGCCACTGCCGAAGATGATCGGCGAAGTGCCCGTGGCATAGTGGGTGAGCGTCATCATGATGCACGAGGCAGCCGCCATGATCAGCATGAACACGTTGACGTACTCTGGCGGGATCAGGCTGACACCGACGGTCAGGAAAGCCAGCATCATGGCGCTGATGTGGGCCGTCGTGCTGGCAAAGAAATAGTGCGAGAACAGGAAGATCAGGACCAGCACGGAGGCGGCCATTTCCCAGCTCATGCCGCTGCTGACGATACCGCTGCGCAGGCCTTCGGAGAACCACGAGATCACGCCGTGCTTGTTGAGCTGGCCGGCCATCATGACCAGCGCACCGAACCAGATCAGGGTATCCCAGGCACTTTTTTCGCTGAGCACATCATCCCAGGTAATGGTGCCGGTGAGCAGCAGCAGGAACAGGCCGAGCAGGGCGACGACGGTGGCATCGATCTTGAAGGCCGGGCCAAACAGCATGGCAGGAACGTCCGCCCACAGAACCAGCAGCAGGATGAAGACCGACATCATGACGATTTCTGGCGGACGAAGCTTGCCCAGCTTGCGCAATTCATCCTTGGCGAAGGTGACGGCGTTGGGCGTATGCTTGATTTCCGGCGGTGCCAGGAAATAGATGATGATGGGCATCAGCAGGATGGCGACCAGGCCGGGCAGCAGCATGCACAGTGCCCAGGTGCCCCACGACAGGTGGAAGTCATTGTTGGTGGCCTTGGCGACGAAATCCACGACCAGCGGGTTGGGTGCCGTGGCCGTGATGAACATGGCCGAAGTAATCGGGTTGGCGTGATAGTTGACCAGGGCCAGATAGGTACCGATCTTGCCTTGCGTGCCTTTTTCCGGGTCGGAGTCGAAGGCATTGGCAATCGAGCGCATGATCGGGTGGACGATACCGCCGCCACGTGCCGTATTGCTGGGCGTGAAAGGTGCCAGCAACAGTTCGCAGACGGCCAGGCCGTAGCCGATACCGATGGTGCGCTTGCCCAGCAGCGAAATGAAGATGTAGCCGATCCGGGCACCCAGGCCGGTTTTCTTCAGGCCGCGCGATATCAGGATGGAGACCACGATCAGCCAGATCAACGGGCTGGAGAAACTGCTCAGCGCATCGGCGATGGCCGCCTTGGACGAATCTGCCGTGACCTGTGACAGTGAGATGATCATGATGGCCATCATCGACATCACGCCGATCACCATGACCTTCAGGATGATGGCGACGATGGTGGTGATGAAGATGGCCAGCAAGGCCCAGGATTTTGGTGTCAAGCCTTCTGGCGTAGGCACCAGCAGCAGGGCAAAAAGGACGAGGGTAGTGATGGTGGCCGGCCAGAACTTGAATGGTACGGCTTCTCTGAAGTATCTGAGCATGTTTAACATGGTCGGTCTCTCGTGATGCACTGGGTGCAGCCTTTGTGGGGCCTGGCCCGTTGATGAAAACGGTGGTTACAGTATAACCGTGAATAAGGGTAAACCCTGAAAATTTGTGTGGAAATTAGAATGGAGAATCATTATTGTTGAGGGGCAAAATGGTACCTCCAGAAAAGTCTGCCACATGCGGCAGACAGGTGATCAGACGAGGAAACGGGCGGATGCGTGAAGCAGCAGTTGCCGCAGATTGTTGATGCGCAGGTCGACATAGCCAGGCCGTCTGTAGTGCCTGCCGCCGAAAGGGGTATGTGGATGGTGTATGTAGACCGTGCCCATGCCGATGGCACGGGCGGCACGAAGGTTGTTCAGCGTATCTTCGATCAGGATGGCGCGGTGTGCCTCGACACCTTCACGGGCCAGGACATGGCGCAGCATGCTGCGCGAGGGTTTGGGCCGGAACTCGCCGTGCAACTGCATTTCTTCGATGCCCCACAGGCTGTCGAACAGGTGCAGGATGCCCAGGTGGCGCAGCACAGTCGTGGCATAGCAGAGCGGTGCGTTGGTCAGCAGGATGCGGCGTCCAGGCAGGCGCGCGAGCAGGCGTGGCAGATCGCGCTCGGCACGTATCAGGGGCGGGATGTCAAAGCCGTGGCTGCGCGCCAGGAATTCCCGGGCATCGACGCCATGATGGCGCACCATGCCGATCATGGTGGCACCGTAGCGACGCCAGTAGCGCTCACGCAAGGTATTGGCCTGCGCTTCATCGACCTGCAACATGGACTGCACTGCCAACGTCATGTGCCGGTCGATCTGTGGAAAAATTGCATGCGAGGTGTCGTGCAGCGTATTGTCGAGGTCGAATAGCCAGACCGGGCCGTGTTTCGGGGCGGTATGTGCGCCATGGCCGACAACGCGATTGGAACGCAAACGCCTGGGCGGCCCTGCCAGGGTTCGTACCGGGCCGCGCGAAGGCGTCCCGGCTGGCGGTGGGCGAGGCCGATTCGGTGTGACGGGCATGCCTGGGTATCAGCCTGCGCGGATCATGGTGCCGACGCCGCGGTCGGTCAGGATTTCGAGCAGCAGGCAATGTTCGACACGGCCGTCGACGATATGGACCGAGTTGACACCGTTGCTGGCTGCTTCGAGTGCCGAGGACAGCTTGGGCAGCATACCGCCGGAGATGGTGCCGTCCTCGAACATGGCATGGATCTCGCGGGCCGACAGTCCGGTCAGGAGGTTGCCGGCCTTGTCCATCACGCCGGGGATGTTGGTCATCATGAGCAGTTTTTCTGCACCCAGCACTTCGGCCATCTTGCCGGCCACGAGGTCGGCATTGATGTTGTAGGCCATGCCGTCTTCGCCGAAGCCGATGGGCGAGATGACCGGGATGAACTGGTCATCCTGCAGTGCCTTGACGACGGCCGGTTCGACTTGCGAGATTTCGCCCACATAACCGATATCGATCAGTTCGCCAGGATTTTCCTTGCTGGGCATCAGTTTCTTGCGGGCCTGAATCAGGCCGCCGTCCTTGCCGGTCAGGCCCACGGCCTTGCCGCCGGCCTCGTTGATCATCATGACGATGTCCTGCTGTACCTGGCCGCCCAGCACCCATTCGACGACCTCGACGGTCTCGGCATCGGTCACGCGCATGCCCTGGATGAAGGTGCTTTGCTTGCCGACACGCTGCAGCGCGGCGTCGATCTGCGGGCCGCCGCCGTGCACGACCACCGGCTTGAGTCCGACCAGTTTGAGCATCACGACGTCATGTGCGAAACTGCGCTGCAACCGCTCGTCGGTCATGGCGTTGCCGCCGTATTTGATGACGATGGTCTTGTTGTGAAAGCGGCGGATGTACGGCAGTGCTTCGGCAAGTACATCGGCCTTGAGCCTGGATGCCAGCGTGGCAGTGGTCAGAAGGTCGGCGCTGTCGGGAACGGAAGAAGTGCTCATGTCGGCGAAGACTCCGGGTGCATGATCGATCAGAATCGGGAGCGGTCATTGTAGCCAGTGAAACCGGCTGCGCGATAGGGGCTTGTGGCCGCGGAGCGCCTCGCAGGGAGCACAGGGATCAGCGTTGCATCCATATTTCAATATAGCTTTAATATATAAGAATGACGATTGAAATAACTATATATTTATCTGCCGCCCAGGGCTCTCGGGATTTTCCCGGGTGCGCAACGAGGTTGAACCGCCGTGATTGAACTGTCGCATCTCACCAAGCATTACCGCACGCCGGATGGCGGGATGCATGCTGCGCTGGCGGGTGTCAGTCTGCAGGTCCGCAAGGGCGAGGTTTTTGGCATCATCGGTCGTTCTGGTGCCGGAAAAAGCACGCTGATCCGCATGATCAATCTGCTGGAGCGTCCTGATGCGGGCAGTGTGCGCATCGGCGACGAAGACATTACCGGGCTGCAGGGCGCTGCCCTGCGGCAATTGCGCCAGCGTATCGGCATGGTGTTCCAGCATTTCAATCTGCTGGATTCCCGTACCGTGTTCGAAAACGTGCGCTTCCCGCTGCGGCTGGCAGGCGTGTCGCGTCGCGAAGCCGAACAGCGGGTCGCCGAGGTACTCGCGCTGGTTGGCCTGGAAGGCCAGCAGCACAAGTATCCGCGCCAGTTGTCGGGTGGTCAGCGCCAGCGTGTCGGAATTGCCCGTGCCCTGGCCAACCGACCTGAGGTCTTGCTGTGCGACGAGGCGACGTCGGCGCTGGATCCCGAAACCACGCAGGCCATTCTCAAGCTGCTGATGGAGATCAACCAGCAGCTTGGTCTGACCATTGTGCTGATTACACATGGCATGGATGTGATCCGGCGCATCTGCGATCGGGTGGCGGTGATCGAAGGCGGGCGCATCGTCGAGGAAGGGCCGGTGGTGGATGTCTTCCTGCATCCTCGCCATGAAGTCACGCAGGCATTGCTGGCCGAAAGCGGTATCGATGCCCAGGGCTGGGAGGCACTGGCCGAGGGCGTCAATGGCCGGCTGGTGAGACTGAGCTTTCGCGAGGATGCCATTGCCCAGCCGGTGCTGAGCAGGATCAGCCGTGACCTGGCGCTGGATCTCAGTATCCTTCAGGGGTCGGTTGGGCGGATCAAGAATACGGCCTATGGTCAACTGGTGTTGGCTGTATCCGGCACCGATGCCGCACTGGCCCAGCTCCCCGAGGTGCTGGCGCGGGAAGGGATTGAATTCGAGGAGTTGAAGGCATGAGCGGATTCTGGCAATCCCTGGCAGGCATGGACTGGTGGATGATTCTGGAGGCCACCGGCGATACCTTGCTCATGACGGGACTGGCACTGCTGTTCACGATATTGATCGGCCTGCCCCTGGGGGTCGTGTTGTTCCTGACCGGGCGTGGGCAGATGCTGGAAAACCGTGCGCTCTACGGGCTGCTGTCCATTTGCGTGAATGTGCTGCGGTCTGTCCCGTTCCTGATCCTGCTGATCGTGATGATTCCGCTGACCCGCATGCTGGCAGGCACCTCGCTGGGCGTGGCAGGTTCGGTGCCACCGCTGGTGGCGAGTGCGGCACCGTTCTTTGCCCGCCTGGTCGAGAATGCCTTGCGCGAACTGGATCCTGGCGTCATGGAGGCGTGCCAGGCACTGGGTGCCGACTCGGGGCAGACGGTTTGGTGGGCGCTGCTGCCGGAGGCGACGACGGCTATCGTGGCGGCGGTGATCGTGACTGCCATTACGCTGGTGGGTTATTCGGCCATGTCGGGTGTGATCGGTGGTGGCGGCCTTGGTGATCTGGCCGTGCGTTTCGGTTATCAGCGCTACCAGACCGATGTCATGGTCGTGACTGTTTCCATTCTGGTCGTGATGGTCCAGTTGACCCAGGTCTTTGGCGACTGGCTGGTGGTCAGGCTCAAGCGCAAGTGAGTTTTTATTTATTTTTTTGGGAGAAACCTATGAAACTGAAGCAACTCGTGGTGGCGCTGGGCGCCTCGGTCCTGGCTGTGAGCGCATCGGCCAGTTTTGCCGGCAAGCTGTCTGTGGCGGCAACGCCGGTGCCGCATGCGGAGATCCTCGAATTCGCCAAGCCCGAGCTGGCCAAGCAGGGTGTCGAACTGGACATCAAGGTTTTCAATGACTACGTGCAGCCCAACCTGCAGGTCTTCGAGAAGCAACTGGACGTCAATTTCTTCCAGCATCAGCCCTATCTCGACACCTTCAACAAGGATCGTGGCACGGATCTGGTCAGCGTCGGCTTGGTCCATGTCGAGCCGTTCGGCATCTACTCGCGCAAGATCAAGGATCTTGCCGAGTTGAAGGATGGTGCGACCGTGGCGATTCCCAACGACCCCTCGAACGGCGGCCGGGCGCTGCTCCTGCTGCAGAAAGCCGGGCTGATTACGCTCAAGGATCCGTCCAACATCCTGGCGACGGCACGCGACGTGGCCGAGAATCCCCGCAAGCTGAAATTCCGCGAGCTTGAGGCCGCCACGCTGCCGCGCGTGCTGGAGGACGTGGATGTCGCGCTGATCAATACCAACTATGCGCTGGAAGCCGGCCTGGTCCCGACCACGGATGCCTTGCTGATCGAAGGTTCGGATTCGCCCTATGCCAACCTGGTGGCAGCGCGTCCCGACAACAAGGACAGTGCCGATGTGCAGACCCTGATCGAGGTGCTGCATTCGCCCGAGGTCAAGGCTTTCATCCTGGAAAAGTACAAGGGTGCTGTCGTGCCGGCGTTCTGATGGTCTAGTTCTTTGTGAACTATCGAAAATGGCTGCCAATGAGGCAGCCATTTTTTTCGCCGGGCCCGGCCCCTTTTGGGGCGAGCTTGCCCCGGTCAGCCTGCCAGCGCTTTTTCCAGCGTCGCGAGGAATTCTTTCTTGTCGTATTCGCCCAGGTAACGCTTGACGATATTGCCCTGACGATCGATCAGGAAGGCTACGGGGGTCAGCCGGATGTCGCCGAACGCCTCGGCCAGCTCGCCGTTCTTGTCGAGGGCGACAGGAAAGGGCAACTGGCGCGTCTCGATAAAGTTTTCGACATAACTGGGCGGGTCGTAGCGCATGGCCACGGCGATCATGTCGAAGCCCTTGTCGTGATAGGTGTTGTAGTAGTCGATGTTGTCGGGCATCTGCTTGACGCAGGTGACGCAACTCGTGGCCCAGAATTTGACCAGTGTGACCTTGCCACGCAGGTCATCCGTGGTGACGGACTGGCCATTCATGAGATTGAACGTGACCTGGGGGGCCGGCGTCTTGCCTGGCAGGAAGAACCAGGCGGCTACGCCGGCAACGGCGGCCAGGGCAACTGCAGCGATTATTTTTTTCACGATGGCGTGTTTATCTGCGAAGGGTCAAGGGGTGATGGTTTCAGCCTGGCTTTCCTGTTGGCGTTTTGTCTCGGCCTTGCGTTGTTCTTCGGCCAGACGGGCGGCTTCTTCCGGCGTCAGAATCTCGAACAGTTTGACGACCTCGCGGACGCCCGACACGCTGGCGGCAGCGGCGGCTGCCAGATTGCCTTCGTGCTGGGTGACGCGACCCATCAGGTAGACGACGCCGCGTTCGGCGGTGACGGTGATGGTGCGGGATGGGACATCGCGGGTATTGATCAGCGTGGTCCGTACCTTGGAGGCCAGCCAGGAGTTGCCCGAGCGCTCGCTGAAGCTGGCCGGCGGGCCGATGTTGAGCTGATTGATGACTTCCTTGACGTTTTCGACACCTTGGGCGACGCGTGTGGCTTCGTCCTTGTCCGTTTGGTTGGCGACATCTCCGGTCAACAGGACACGGTGCTGGTAGGCAGAAGCATTGATGCGGGCGCGATCACCGAAGTGCTGGGCTTCGGCGCTGTCGACTTTGATGGCAATGCTCTGGTCTTCGAGCTGCGTGCCAGCCGTGCGGCGGTCGGTGACGACCACGGCAGTGGTGGCGGCAGCGCCGCCGACGATCAGCGGGGCGCAGGCGGACAGGGTGGTGGCCGCGAGAACGCCGCAAAGGGCGAGGGTGCCGGGCAGGCGGCGGGCAGATTGTGACTTGATCATGCCGGGTCTCCTAGCAGGTAGGCGTCCACGCCATCACACAGTGCATGCAGCAGCAGGATATGGACTTCCTGGATGCGCATGGTGCGATCGTGCGGAACGCAAAGGTGTATGTCTTCGGGGCCGAGCCGCGTACCGATCCGGCCGCCGCCCTTGCCGGTTAGCGCGATGACTCGCATTTCGCGCTCATGGGCTGCATCTATTGACCGCAATACGTTCTCGGAGTTCCCGCTGGTGGAAATGGCGACCAGGACGTCGCCCGGACGGCCCAGTGCGGTGACCTGCCGTTCGAAAATCTGGTCGTAGCTGTAGTCGTTGGCGATCGCCGTCATGATGGACGTGTCGGTATTGAGTGCGACGCCGGCCAGGGGCAGTCGGTCACGCTCGAAGCGGCCGACCAGTTCGGCGATGAAGTGCTGGGCATCGGCGGCGGAGCCACCATTGCCGCAGGCCAGGATCTTGCCGTCGTTCATCAGTGCCGAGAACAGCAGGTCCACACCTGCGGCAGTAGGTTCGGAAAGGGCGAGAATGCTTTGTTCGAGCAGTGCGATGCTGTCGCGAAAGTGGCCGCTGATGCGTGAGGTCATATCCATGGCGGGAGAGTTTCATGATGCCAAAGAAGAAATATACCCCGCTTTTGATATACCGGTGTCAGCAGACGTGACGGCCTGTGCTGTCTGTGTGCTCCTGTTCAGTCCCTGCCGTGTTGCGGACCAGAATCAGCTCTGCGGCGATGGCAACGGCGATTTCGGCGGGGGTGCGACTGGCAATGCGCAGGCCGACCGGGCCCCGCAGGCGCGCAATCTGGACCGGTGTGAGGTCAAACAGTGCCAGCCGTGCGCGCCGCTTTTCCTGATTGACCCGGGAGCCAAGGGCACCCACGTAGAAGGCCGGCGATTTCAGGGCTTCAAGCAATGCCATGTCGTCGAGCTTGGGGTCGTGGGTCAGTGCCACGATGGCGGTGCGTGTATCGATATCAAGTTCGAGCACGGCATCGTCGGGCATCAGTGTGCTCAGCGTGGTACGAGGCTCCTGCCATTCCTGGAAGAATTCTTCGCGTGGGTCGCAGACCGTGACATGGAAATCCAGCGTGGCGGCAATCGACGACAGGACGCGCGCGGTCTGGTTGGCACCAATGATGAGCAGATGCCAGCGCGGGCCATAGACACTGCGGAATAACCCGTCACCGAGCCCCGGACTGTCATCGGGGGTTGCAGGCTGCAGGCTGGAGAGACCGGTCTGCATATCCAGGGTGCGCAGGATGGATTGGTGCGCCTGAATGGCGTCCAGCACCGGATCGAGCCAACAGGTGTCGGCCAGCGGTTCGCAGACCAGGCGCAGTGTGCCACCACAGGGCAGGCCGAAACGGTTGGCTTCTTCTTGCGTGAGGCCATATGTCAGGCTGGCGGGCTCCGCCGGCAGCGTGCTCTCGCGGGCGCGCACGATCAGGTCATCCTCGATGCAGCCACCCGAGACTGATCCCACGACATGGCCATCGGCACGGACGGCTAGCATGGCTCCCGGCTGGCGGGGGGCGGATCCCCAGGTTTGCACGACGGTCACCAGGTGGGTGGTGTGGCCGCGTCTGACCCAGTCGCGGGCGCGTTGCAGTACGTCCAGATCCAGGGCATTCATGCGGAGCGTCCTATGTCCTATGGTTTGGAAGGCGTTGAATATATACTAAAGCGCATGTCCAATGTCGAAAGTCCACACCTCATATCCACCGCGCCGATGTCGTGTGTGGGCATCCTCCTCGCCGCCGGCGAGGGCCGGCGTTTTGCGCAGCAGGCACCGGGGGCGGACAAGCTGCTGGCCCGGCTTGCAGATGGGCGCTACGTCGCCGAAACCAGTGCTGCCAATCTGCACCGATCCGTAGACTGGGTCGTGGCCGTGGTGCGTCCAGGCAGGCCTGCCTTGCGGGCGTGTCTGGAAATGTCAGGATGTCACGTGCTTGAGACGGAACTGGCCAGCCAGGGCATGGGGGCCAGCCTGGCGGCTGCGGCGCATTATCTGCAAGCGCGCGATCCAGAGCAATTGCCGGCCGTTGTCGTGGCCCTGGCAGATATGCCCTGGATACGTCGCGATACTTATGAAAAAGTGAAGGCTGCATTGCACGAGGCTCCGGTCGTGGCTCCGGTTCGGCATGGCCGGCGCGGGCACCCGGTCGGCTTTCGCGCGAGTTGCTTGCCTGAGTTGGCCGCCCTGTCTGGCGATCAGGGTGCACGAGGCCTGTTTGACAGGCATCCAGTGCAATGGGTTGACGTGAGCGATGACGGTGTCTTGCACGATATCGATGTGCCTGCTGATTTGGTTGGCCCTCCAGATCTCGATAGTTTGTAATCCTTTGCTGGTGATATGACAGTCGCGTTGGTATAACCACGCATTGTTATCAAGGGTAATTTCGTCATACTGAATGACATACATCATTCATTCGGTATGCAAGAAAGCTGCCACCTAACCAACACCAAGGATGGACAACATGGGCATACGGGAAGGGATTTCACGCCGCAGCTTTATCAAGTTAGGCACATTCGCTGGGATCACGGTTATGTTCGGCCGCCTGCCTCTGGCCGAGGCTCTGGAGGTTCATTCCGGCAGGCATGGGCTGGAATGGATGGGGACCGATGGCCAGGCACGTTACCGCTGGGATGCCGTGCGCAAGGTCACGGGGGCAAAAGTCTTTGCCCGCGACTTCCGGGCCAAGGATTTGCCGGGCTGGCCCGAGGCCCAGTCGCATGCCTTTTTCCTCAAGGCCACGCGTGCGGACCGGACTTTCGAGGGCGTCGATCTGTCGATGCTGGGGCCGGACCTGCAGCCGGATCGCCTGGTGTTGCATGAAGACATGGCCCGCGATGGTGTTGCGGTTCCGCAGCCAGCTGACCTCGTGACAGAGTTCTATGGCAAGGATTTCCTGACACCCAAGGGCACCACACCGCCGATGTACGGGCAGCCCGTGGCGCTGCTGGTGTATGACGACTTCGACCGCTTCGAGGCGGCCAAGCGCATGCTTCGGTTCGAGAAAGGGGCGGTGCTGTACGGACAGGAGACGGGTTTCAAGCCGCCGGCCAATTATGGGGCAGCACGTTATGTCCGGATCGGGGGGGCCACGCCGACCGATCCCCCGGAATTTTCTCCGATGCAGGATGCCGTGATCTGGGGCGGCTTCGATGGGGATGCTCCGACCTGGCCGCCAGCCGATGGCAAGGGGATTTTCGTACCCCAGTCTGTCGTGCTCAAGCATCGCGGCGGTGGTGGGGTGCGCGATCCGATCAAGGTCGCGCATGAAACTTACGAACCGATGCAGCGCGGCATGGAAGCGGCCGTGCTGATCGAGCAAGACATCGAGGCCGCACGCGCTGACGGCGACAAGTTTGTGCTGCAACGGCAGGCTTTTTCGCAGTCCATTGATCCCAGCGCATTGGAGCCGGACAATGGCAATGCCTGGTACGATGCCGAGACGCGCACCCTGCATCTGCTGATTGCAGCCCAGTCACCCTACGAGGTGGCACGGGTGGCAGCATTGATGGTCAAGGGCAATACCCGTTTCCCGGTCGAAAAAATCGAGTTGTTGAGCGGTACGACGGTCGGCTATGGCTCGAAGGACCATTCGATTTTCCCGTTCTACACGATCGCAGCCTGTTTTTACGGCAATGGCCGGCCCGTGCGCATGGCCAATGACCGCTACGAGCAGTTCCAGATGGGCATGAAACGCCACTCCATTCAGATGGATGTGACGATCACGGCGGACCGCAAGACGGGCCAGTTCGAGATCATGAAGGGGTTCTACAACTGCAATGGCGGCGGGCGGGCCAACTTCTCGTTTTCTGTGGCCCAGGTGGCAGCCACGGCAGCGCAATCCATCTATTATTTCCCGAAATCAGATCTGGGCTCGATGGCGCTGGCTACGGCTGCAGTCGAGGCAGGTTCCATGCGAGGCTACGGGACATTGCAGGTCATGACCATTACCGAGCTAATGGTGGACGAGATCGCTGCCGAACTGGACATGGATGCCATCGAGTTGCGACGGCGCAATGCCCTGCGGGCCGGCTACCCGAATACCCAGGGGGCCGTCCAGCTGGGTGATCCGCGCAATGTCGAGATGCTGGATCGCGCAGCCGAGCATCCGGTCTGGCGTAACCGTGCGCAGGCCAAGGCACAATACGACGCCGCTCATCCCGGTCGCCGTTATGGCGTGGGGTTTGCGCAGGTCCAGAAAGACTATGGTTCGGGTGCTGATACAAGCGCATTGACCCTGGCGTTTGATGCCGAGGGCAAGCTGACCATGCGTCACTGTGTGCAGGAAATCGGTACCGGTGCGACGACGGCCCAGCAGGTTCTTGTGGGCCGAATACTGGGCAAGGTGCCGGACGAGGCCTATTTCGGTGAAACGGCGTTTGCCTCCTTGCCCCTGGTCAGCAATTTCGAACCCTATACCATCACGCAGGCGCAACAGGACGACCTGCAGAAGGACCCGTTTTGGGTGCCGTTCATCCTGCCAGCCATGAGCGCTTCCAACAGTGCCTATTTTATTGGCTTCGGAACGAGCCAGGCTGCACAGTTCCTGCTCGAACATGCGCTGTGGCCAGCGGCGCGTGCGATCTGGAGCGAAGGTGAGAGCGGTGGGCAGATCGCCAGTGGCGAAGTGACGCTGGCCGACCTGCGGGCGTTTCCGGGGGGCATCGGCGGTGGCGGCATGTCGCCGATCCCGTTCGAGCAACTGGCGCGCAAGGCGCATGAAATGGGGCTGGTTACCGGTGTGTCGCTGCATTGTTTCAGCCGCTGGGAATGGGCTCGGGCAGAATTCGATATTCCCGGCATCGGGCACCTTACCCTGCCTGTCGATGCCCTGGCCGTGCGCTATGGCGACGGTGCGCCGGCCGCGCTGAAACAGCGGATGACCGTGGGGGGCTACGATTACATTCGGCGCAGCAACGTACAGTTTCCGCCGACGCAGCGCAATAATGCCGGCGTAACGACCTATACGCCCGCAGCCTGTATCGTTGAACTCAACGTCAATACATTCACCGGACAGGTAGAGATCATGCAGCATCATACGCTGCTGGATCCCGGCACCGTGGTGGTGCCGGAACTGGTGTCCGGGCAACTGCAGGGTGGCACGGCGATGGGCATCGGCCATGCCCTGATGGAAGAACTGCCGCTCTACGAAGATGGGCCGGGCGACGGCACCTGGAATTTCAACCGTTATACTTTGCCGCGCGCCAGGGATGTGGCTGTCTGGAGCCAGACGGCCGACTATCTCGCACCGCTTTCCGAGACTTCGCCCTCCAAGGGCATGGGCGAAGTCGTGATGATCCCCATCATTGCCGCAACCGGCAATGCCATTACCCATGCAATCGGCAAGCGCTTCTATGCACTGCCGGTTACTCCTGAAAAAATCAAAAAGGCACTGTCATGAGTATCGAGACTCAAATGTTGACCCTGATGATCAACGGCAAACAGGTCGGTCCCGTGGCGGTACCGGTCGGTATGCCCATGATCGACTTTCTCCATGATTATCTGAACCTGACCGGCACCCATTTCGGTTGCGGGCAGGGCATCTGTCACGCCTGTACCATCATGGAGCTGCATGCAGACGGCTCCAGCACTGAATTGCGCACCTGTATTTTCGACGCTCATTTCTTCAACGGAAAGTCCATCCGGACCATCGAGGGACATGCCACGCACGGCCCTTCGGGCGAGGTGACGGACATCACGCCGGTGCAGAAAGCGTTCATCGATCACTTTTCCTTCCAGTGCGGCTACTGTACGTCGGGGTTCGTGGCGGGGGCGACCGTGTTCATGGAGCGCCTGCAGCGCGAACCTGTCAAGCGCAGCGACCTGGAAAGCGCCATCGAGGATGCGCTCAACGATCATATCTGCCGTTGCACCGGCTACGTGCGCTACTACGAGGCCGTTCGGGATCTGGCCCTGGCCACGCCTGGCTGCGTCGTGGATTGAGGGGCGTGTCATGAAAAATCATAAATTGCGCAATGGCATTCTGATCGTGCTGGTACTGGGGGCCGTGGTGGCACTGGCCATCCTGCTGGGGGCATTTCGTTCTTCATCGGTGGCTTCCGACGTCGACACCCCGCTGACCGCCGAGGAAGTGCAGCGCCTGCTGCCGAGAGGGCGGGAACTGGCGCTGGCCGGTGACTGTTTCGGCTGTCATTCCCAGACCCAGGGGCCGCGCGGGGCTGGTGGCGTACCGATCGGTACGCCATTCGGCACGCTGTATTCGACCAATATCACGCCGGATCCTACCTACGGTATCGGTCAATATACGCGTGCGGATTTCCATCGGGTATTACGCGATGGCATTGCACCCGGCAATCGCAACCTGTACCCGGCGATGCCCTATGTTTTCACGCAGATCACGACGCCTGAAGACATTGATGCGCTTTATGCCTATCTGATGAGCATCCCGCCGATGGCGGTGGAGAATGTCGAGAATACGGGCGTATTCGAATTCCCTGTGCGGCCTTTCATGAACTTCTGGGCGCTGCTGAACTTCCCGGAGCGCGAAGTGCCGGCTGTACCGGATCGCTCCGAACAGTGGCTGCGTGGTGCCTATCTGGTCCAGGGGCTGGGCCATTGCGGAGCCTGCCATACACCTCGCAATGTCATGATGGGCGTCGATTTTTCCCGCGATCTGCAGGGGGGCAGCGTCGATGGCATGAATGCCCCTGACATCACGGCCGAAGGCCTGGCACGGGTTGGGTTCGATCAGGCTACGCTTGCCCAGTATCTGCGAACCGGCATTGCGCCGCAGGGAACGGCATTCGGTGGGATGTATACGGTAGTGCATTTTTCGACCAGTGCCATGCAGGCGGAGGATGTCGAGGCGATCGCTACCTATCTTATGACGGACGATACCGGCAAGATCGTGGCTCCTGCTCCTGCGCCATCCCCGGCTCCGGCCTCGGTGGCTCCAGTATCACAGGCGGGTGCTGATGCAGATGCCGACAGTGGTCTGCAGATCGGTCGCCGTCTCTACATGTCGGCCTGCGCAGGCTGTCATGGGGCGCAGGGTGAGGGCATTCCGAACGTGGCTCCAGCCATGCGAGGCAATGCCACGCTCGCCATGCCGGACCCCGTGAATACGCTCTATGCCGTGCTGCACGGGATTCCCACACAGGTGTTTCCCGGTGGACAGCGCATGTATGCCATGCCGCCCTTCCGTGACCAGTTGAATACGACTCAGGTGGCAGAGCTGAGCACATGGCTGCGCACGGAGTGGGGAGGGCAGTCGGCTCCTGTTTCTGCCAGTCAGGTCGAGGCGGCCAGCCGCAGCGCACAGTAGTCGGTGCGGTTTCCTTGGTTCCTGCTCGTGGCCTCGTGTTGATGAGGTGATGAGCAGGCGCTGGGGGATCGGCTCCAATCACTGAAAAATGAAGGCCATGCATCCTTAATCCGATGGGCACTCAAAGGCCTGGCGGATCCAGACAGGAGTGGGCGCGCCATCTTCCAGCACGACATCGAAGCGGCAGGCCGGCGTAGCCGGGAGTTGCAGCCGAGCATTCAGTCTGGGCAGAAAATATCGGGCAGCCCGGATCAGCCGCAATTGCTTGTGCCGGGTAATGCTGTCGGCAGCGCTGCCGTAGCGGGCATGGTTGCGGTGGCGAACCTCCACGAAGACCAGAGTCTGTGCATCCAGCATGACCAGATCGATTTCACCCAGGCGGCAGCGCAGGTTGCGGGCGATGAGGCGCATGCCCTGTTTTTGCAGCAGTGTTGCTGCTCGTGTTTCGGCCTGGGCTCCGATGCGTTGTCGCGGTGCCCGGCCTGGGCCGTTGGCTGGTTCATCCGAGTGTGGCGACCCAGCGAGGAATTCGATGTCTCCGGCCGTGGCAGGTTGTCGCCGCAGCCGACGAGGTTGACGCGCCCGGGCGAGTCGGCAGAGATGCAGGGCATGTTCCATGTGATAGTCTGTCGCTTTTCCGGAAAAGACTATTGTCTGCCGCCTGCTCCATATTGGGGGCGGGGTGTGCCGTTTATGCCCACCCTGTGGGCGATACATGCGGCCAGCGAGTCGCAGCCGGATCATGCCAGACAGGAGAAAGACAATGACCGTGGAAGCCCGTGCTGCCGGCACACAGGATGAGGGCACCGGCGCGAGTGGACAGGTCTCGGCGCTGCTGTGGGCACGAATGCTGGAGCGGGTGCGCAGCCAGGATTGGCCTGCCGGTGCGCTGTATGTGGTGGCGACGCCCATCGGCAATCTGGGTGACTTGGGCCTGCGTGCCTGGCAGGCGCTGTCGCAGGCCGATGTCGTGGCGGCCGAAGATACGCGGGCGACGCGGGTGCTGTTCGATGCCTGGGGGCTGACGACGCCGCTGATGGCGGCACACCGGCACAACGAAGCCGGGGCTGCGCAAAATATCGTGGCCCGTCTGCGGGAGGGGGCCCGTGTGGCGCTGGTGTCCGATGCGGGTGCCCCGGCAGTCAGCGATCCAGGAGCCCGTATCGTACGCGAAGTCCGGGCGGCAGGGCTGCGCGTGATTCCGGTGCCGGGAGCCAGTGCGGTGATCTCGGCACTCATGGCCAGCGGTGCCACGTCCGATGAAAACCCCGCGTTTCTGTTCGCCGGTTTTGCGCCGTCCAAGGCCACGGCAAGACAGAACTGGTTGCGGCAGTGGGGCAGTCTGCCTGTACCGGTGGTGCTGTTCGAGTCCCCTCATCGGCTGGCTGCCATGCTGGACGATATGCTGGCACTCTTTGGCGCAGCCCGTCTGGTCACGGTTGCCCGAGAACTGACCAAGCGCTATGAGCAGGTCGAAACTCTGGCACTGGAGGATGCCGCAGCCTGGCTGGCACAGGATGCGCACCGCCTGCAGGGTGAGTTTGTGCTGGTATTGCACGAAGCGCAGGCTGACGCTGCCGATCAAGGGGGGCAGGCGCTGGAGCAGGCCGATGAACTGCTGTCGGCATTGCTGCGGGGTGTTTCGGTGCGCGATGCCGCACGCCTTGCTGCCCAGGCCCTGGGGCTACCCCGGGATGTTCTGTATGCCCGGGCACTGGCGCTCAAGCAGGCTGACTGAGCGGATTAGGGGGAAATGACAATGGCAGGCATGCCGATACGATCCGCAACCTGCCGCGAGGCCTCCTGAGCCTGGCCCAGATTGCTGTACGGGCCGATGCGGACCCGGTGCAGTCCCGTGCTGTCATCGACATAGGCGGTCTGGCTGCCGGCTGGCAGGTAAGGTTGGATGCGATCGACCAGTCGCTGCGCATTGATGTGCTGGGAGAAGGCACCAAGCTGTACCTCGTAGCCGCCCGCAATTGCTGCTCGTGGCGAAGCAGTGGCGGGCGTTGCCTGCGGGGTGGCGACGGGTTCTGGACGGCGCTCTGGGGCAGGCAAAGGAGTGCCTTGCTGGACGCCTGAGTCCTGTGCGATAGGGGTGCTGACGGGGGCTGCCAGCGAAATCGAGGCAATCGGCGGATCATCCTGATAGCTGTTGCCGGTGGCCTGGGCAGTATTGCCGGCTTGTTGCCAGGCACCATTGCGGATGGCATCCGGGGAAATCCACTCGACGACGACTTCGCCGCTGCCTGGGCCGATCAGATCGAGTTTGTGTGCTGCCACATAGGACAGGTCGATGATCCGGTCGGCATGGAATGGGCCTCGGTCATTGACCCGCAGGACGACACTCTTGCCGCTGCTGGTGCGCGTGACCCGCACGTAGCTGGGAATCGGCAGCGTGGGGTGTGCCGCCGTCATGGCATACATGTCATAGATCTCGCCATTGGAGGTCTTGTTGCCATGAAATTTCTTGCCGTACCAGGAGGCGATGCCGCGCTTGACGTAGGGCCGACCGCTGGTGTCTGGCGTGTAGCTTCTGCCGAGAACCGTGTAGGGGCGGTTGGGGCCGCTTGCCAGTGGTTCGACACGCGGCGTGGCGTCAGGGATGCGTTCAAGTTGCGAGGCCGAAGGCGGTCGAGAGTCGGGGCCGTCGTCTTCGTAGTAGCCACCTTTGCCCGGTACGTAGCCCGATGTGCCACAACCGGCGATGATCAGCAGGGCCGAAAGGCTGACGAAATGAAGCAGTCGGGACAGGGCGGCGTGCATGGAATCAGTCTGACTTGGGGATGGGCAGGGCACGATGGCGGATCAGGACCGGGTCATGGTCTGCAAAGCAGCGGGCAAGCTGCTCGGTGACATAGACCGAGCGGTGCTGGCCGCCTGTGCAGCCGATGGCAATCGTGAGATAGCTGCGGGTGTCCTGCATGTAGTGCGGCAGCCACTTGCGCACGAACAGCTGGATGTCTTCGATCATCTGTACCACACTGGGCGTGGAGCCCAGCCATTGCGCCACGCCTGGATCGCGCCCAGTGAGGGGGCGCAGGTCGCGGTCATAGTAGGGGTTGGGCAGGCAGCGGACATCGAAGACCAGATCGGCATCGCGCGGTACGCCACGCTTGTACGAAAAGGACTGGAAAGTCAGGACCAGCGGACGCCAGTCGACCTGGACCAGATCACGCACCCAGTTGCGCAATTGCCCCGGCATCAGGTCGGAGGTGTCGATCGGCGGTTCCTGCTCGCGCAGCGGTTCGAGGATCTGGCGTTCCCGCTCGATGCATTGGGTCAGCGACGGCGTGGTGCCGGTTTCGTTGGTGAGGCGGTCGCTGAGCGGATGGCGTCGGCGGGATTCCGAGTAACGCTGCTTGAGGGTTTCGCTGTCGGCATCGAGGAAGATGACGCGCAGTGCCGTACCCATGGCACGCAGGGCGGTCAGCACGCCCGGCAAGTCGGATATCTCGCCGGGCGAACGTACATCAATGGCAACCGCTACGCGAGAGCGGCCCTCATCGCGTGCATCGGCGATGAACTGATGCAGGAAGCGGACCGGCAGGTTGTCTACGCACAGGTACCCTACATCTTCGAGCAGACGCAGGACAACGGACTTGCCGGAGCCGGACATACCGGTGATCAGAACGACGTGGATCATGGAATCGGATTGTGACATGACGGTCCAGATGTGTCGACCTGTTACGTCCTGGGACGGCAGGCGGGCTATTCGAAGTGCTGCTGCATCGCCAGGGTCTGGCGCGCCATGAATTCGCGCAGGGTGTCGATGCCGCGCAACTTGAGGATGGTGTTGCGCACGGCTGCCTCGACCAGTACGGCAAGGTTGCGGCCTGCCGCGACCTGCAACTGCACCTTGAGGACGGGCAGGCCCAGGATTTCCTGGGTCTGGTCCTGCAGCGGTAACCGCTCGAATTGTTCGGGCGACAGCGCACGCATCAGGTGGACGATCAGCTTGAGCCGCATCTTGCGGCGCACCGACGCCTCGCCGAATATGGTGCGGATATCGAGCAGCCCCAGGCCGCGTACCTCGATCAGATTCTGCAACAGGGCGGGACAGCGACCTTCGATCATGTTGGGGGCGATGCGCAGGAACTCGACGGCATCGTCCGCGACCAGGCCATGGCCGCGTGAAATCAGCTCGAGTGCCAGTTCGCTTTTGCCCAGGCCGGATTCACCGGTGATCAGTACGCCCACGCCGAGCACGTCCATGAACACGCCGTGCACCGTGGTGGCGGGCGCAAATTTCTTGCTCAGGTAGATGCGCAGCAGTTCGATGACATGGGAGGCCGGCAGCGTGGTCGCCAGCAGCGGCAGGTTGTTCTGGTTGCAATGGGTGATCAGGTCGGCAGGTGGTTCTTGCCCGTCGGCGATCAGCAGTGCCGGCACGGCGGCTGTCATCAGGCCGGCCAGCCGGAACAGTCGGCGTCGGTTGCTCAGCCGGGCGAAATACACCATTTCTTCAGGGCCGAATACCTGGATGCGGTCAGGGTGCGTCAGGTTGAGATGTCCGACCAGATCAGCCGCAGATGAGCCTTCGTGATTGCGGATGATGCGATGCGCACCTTCCTGTCCTGCCACCCAGCGGAATGCGACTTCGTCGGCGTTTTCTTCGATCAGTTCACGGACGGATATCTGCATGGGCGGCGAGTGGGGCATGGAAGGTCAGGATGTGCCGCTGGTCAGCAGCTTGTGGACCACGGCAGGATCGTTTTCGTTGCAGAGCTGCTCCCTGAGCTGGCCGTTGGACAGCAACTGGGCCAGTTCGGCCAGGATATCGAGGTGTTGCTGAGTCGCGGTCTCGGGGACCAGCAGGAACATCAGCAGCCGGACAGGCTGGCCATCGGGGGCATCGAAGGGAACCGGCTGGCTGAGCCGGATGAAGGCCGCCAGGGTCTTGTCCAGACCCTTGACACGGCCGTGTGGGACGGCGACACCCTGCCCAAGTGCAGTCGATCCCAGTCGTTCACGTGAGAACAGGCTGTCAAAGACCGTGAGGCGGCTGATGCCGTGGTTGTTTTCGAATAGCAGTCCAGCCTGTTCGAAAGCCCGCTTCTTGCTGGTGACGGGCAGGTCGAGCAGGATGTTGCCAACGGGCAGGATGCGCGACAGGTGGTTCATGGCCGGCATTATATGACGCACTGCAAAAAAATACATAGACATCAACCCGCACATGCGGGTCGATGTTGTAAATGGTCAATGCGTCGTCATGGTCAGACCGCGCTGGCTTCTTGCCGTTTGAGCGGCTCGTGGGCATGGTCCTGCAGCTTGGTCTTGTGCTTGACGACCTGACGATCCAGCTTGTCTATGACCAGATCGATGGCTGCGTACAGGTTTTCCTCGATGGACTCGCAGTGGATGTCCTTGCCGGGCAGGCGCATGGTGATTTCGGCCTTGTGGCGCGGGTGTTCCACGGACAGGATGACCTGGGTGTCGATGACGTTGTCGAAACGGCGCAGCACACGGGACAGTTTGGTGGTGACGTATTCGCGGATCGCAGGCGTCACTTCGAGGTGGTGTCCATTGATGGTCAGGTTCATACGGCAGTCTCCTTGCAGCTGACAGGAATGATGGGCGCAAAGCGCCCCGTGTCTGGCATTCACGCTATGCGTGACTGATTGACACAGTTCCAGTGTAAAGCGTTTTGTCAGGAAGGCAAGTGCCGGCTACATCCGGAAGTGTTCGCCCAGGTAGACGCGGCGCACACCCGGGTCATCGACGATTTCGTCGGGGGTGCCACTGGTCAGCACCGAGCCTTCGCTGATGATGTAGGCGCGGTCGCAGATACCCAGGGTTTCGCGGACATTGTGGTCGGTGATGAGCACACCGATATGTCGGCTTTTGAGGAATCGGACGATGCGCTGGATCTCGATCACGGCGATCGGGTCGACTCCAGCGAAGGGCTCGTCGAGCAGGATGAAGCGTGGCCGGGTCGCCAGTGCGCGGGCGATTTCCACGCGGCGGCGTTCGCCACCCGACAGGGAAATGGCCATGTTGCGGCGGATATGGCCGATCTGCAGCTCGTCTAGCAGGGATTCGAGTTGCGCGTTGATGTCCTGCCGTTCGCTGGCCGGCCGGATGTCGTTCTGGATTTCGAGTACGGCCCGGATGTTCTGCTCGACCGTCAGGCGTCGGAATACCGAGGCATCCTGCGGCAGATAGGATAGGCCCATGCGGGCGCGCTGGTGCATGGGCATCGCGGTGACGGCGTCGTCGTCGATGGTGATGCGCCCGGCATCAGCCGGCACCAGCCCCACGATCATGTAGAAGCTGGTGGTCTTGCCGGCACCATTCGGGCCGAGCAGGCCGACGACTTCACCACTGCTGAATTCCAGCGAAACATCCTGGACAACGGTGCGGCCATGGTAGGTCTTGCGCAGCCCGGTGGCCGAGAGACGGCCGGTGGGCAGGTTGTCCTGGACTGCGGAGGCGGAAACGGGCGTAGGCATGGCAGTATATGGCAGTCGGTATCCGGGATCAGGGGCGGGCGGCGGCGTTCTTGTCCTGGCAGGCCTTGATGGCTGCATCGACACGCGAGCGTGGTTGGGCAATCGAGCGGACGCGCTGGCCCGGGCCGGCCGATTCGGCACCGCCTTCGGCCTGGTAGAGGCCGGTGGTCTGGTTATAGCGGATACGCTGGCCGCGGATGGTATCCATGGCCTCGCCACAGATGTAGCGGATCACGACGGCCTGGCCGATCAGGTCGATCTGGTCGTCCTTTTCGCTGTATTCGGCGCGCAGGCCGCTGGCATCGATCAGGTCGAACTGTTCCGGGCGTTCCTGGCGGATGCGGACGCGCTTGCCCTTGTCTGCGCTGGCAACGCCGTGGCGCACGCCCTGGTCGTCCTCGCGCACGTCGAGGCGATCTGCCGTGAGGGTCATCGGCCCGCGGGTCAGGATGACGTTGCCGGTGAAGACGCTGGTGCGGCCGATGTCGTCATAGCGCAGCGAGTCCGACAGGATCTGCGTGCTGGGCTCTTCGGCGGCTTCCTGAGCGGTGGTTGCGGCAGGCACCAGCATGATGCCCAGCAGCAGGCCGGCACAGAGGCGGGAACAGAAAGACAGGCGTCGTGCAGTCATGAGTCGATTGGATCAGGGTTGGGCCGCGCGCGATTCGGCTTCGCGCTGCGGCAGCGTATTGGGGGCGATGTCGACCTGCGAAGCCGAGTCGACCGTCAGTATCCGGCTGGAATTATCGTACTGCATCCCCTTGCCCCGCATTTGCGAACGTCCCTGTTCAACCAGCGTGGGCAGGTCGGTGTAGGCTTTGTCGGCGTCGGGCAGGATGATGAGTTCGGGGCTGTACAGGTTCAGTTCGGCACGCTCGGCATCGGCCAGCCGTCGCAGGTGGGCATCGCCACGCAGGGTGATGCGTGCGCCGCCCTGGTCCATGACGGCGGTGCGGGCGGTGCCGATTGTAACCGGATTGGTGGCGCGCAGGCCAGTGGCGACGGGGTGATCGACCTCGTAGGAGTCGTCATCCGGAAAATGCTGCATGTGAGTGCCTGCCAGTCGGTTGACGGGAATGCCGCCGGTATCGGTGCGCAGCAGCACGAAATCGCTGGCCCAGGCGTCCGGCTCGTGCGTGACCCGGCGAGGCGGGTCAAGCGGAACGGCCTGCTGGGCATATTCGGCCGCCCACCAGGTGCCACCGGCCAGGGCAATCAACAGTGCGAACGAGGTGAGTGCGGGAAGTCGGTCTTTCATGATGTCATTGTGGTACGCCGGGCAGCACCGTGGAGGCCCCTCCGGTCTGCAGGAATGCGCCCAGGCGGCCCTGCGCGGCCAGGATCAGGTCGCAGCATTCGCGGGCTGCGCCATTGCCGCCGGCGGCCTGGCTGATCCAGTGTACCGATTGGGTGATGTAGAACGGGGCGCTGGACACACTGGCCGTGAAGCCGGCTTTCTGGAACGCTGGCAGGTCGATCAGATCATCGCCCATGAAACCGGTCTGTTCCAGCGAAAGCCCGTGCTTTTGTGCGAGATCGGCCAGGACTCGGCCCTTGTCGCGCACGCCCTGATGGATGTCAGCAATGCCGAGTTCGGCCGCGCGACGGGCGGCGATGGAACCTTCGCGGCCGGTGATCAGCGCCACGGTGATGCCGCACTCTCGCAGCATGCGCATGCCGTGCCCATCAAGGGCGTGGAAGGACTTGGTGATTTCGCCATGCTCGCCATACCAGAGGCGGCCGTCGGTCAGTACGCCGTCGATGTCGAAGGCCATCAGGCGAACGGCAGCGGCGCGCTCGCGCACGTTTTCGGGAATGCGCGCCAGGATCTGTGCCTCGACGGGGTGGGCGGGGCGGAGGGAGGAAAGGGGAGAGTGGCTCATGTCAGACAACCTTGGCTGCCAGCAGATCGTGCATGTGCAATGCACCGATCAACTGTCCTTCGGGGCCTGTGACCAGGAGTTGGCTCAGGCGGTGACGATCCATCAACGTGGCGGCATCGACCGCCAGCGCGTCTGGTGAAATGGTGCGGGGGGCGCGCGTCATGCCGGCTTCGACATCGAGGCTGCGGATATCGCCCGAGCGCTCGATCAGGCGGCGCAGGTCCCCATCGGTAAAAATGCCGACCGGCCTGCGGGCTGCATCGAGAATCACGGTCATGCCCATACCCTTGCGCGAGATCTCTTCGAGCGCGCCTGCAATCGGCGTGTGCTCGGGTACGGCGGGCAGCGCTTCTCCCTGCCGCATGACGTCTCGGACCAGTGTCAGCAGGCGTCGGCCCAGTGCGCCGCCGGGATGGGAGCGGGCAAAATCCTCGGCACCGAAGCCCCGTGCTTCCAGACAGGCGACGGCCAGTGCGTCGCCGATGGCCAGCGCCACGGTGGTGCTGGCGGTCGGAGCCAGGTTCAGCGGGCAGGCTTCATGCTCGACGTGGCCGTCGAGATGAATGTCGGCGGCACGCGCCAGATCGGAGTCAGGGTTGCCGGTCAGACTGATCAGGGGAATACCCAGACGCCGCAGTACGGGCAGGATGGTCAGCAGCTCCTGTGCCGTGCCGGAGTAGGACAGTGCAAGTACCACGTCCTGTGGCGTGACCATGCCCAGGTCACCATGCACGGCTTCCGCTGCGTGCACGAAAAAGGCGGGCGTGCCGGTGGAGGCCAGGGTGGCTGCGATCTTGCGGGCAATATGACCTGATTTGCCGATGCCGCTGACGACGACCCGGCCCTTGCACTGCAGCAGTAGCCGGGTGGCCTGCACGAAGGCGTCGCCCAGGCGCTGCTCAATGTCGTGCAAGGCGTGGGCTTCGATCTGCAATGTGCGTCGCGCCGAGGCCAGGATGGCGTCGGCGGAAAAAGTGCTTTCGGTCATGGGGGGATTTTAATTATAAAATCGGCCGTTTGCGGCATGGCGAATGAGAGAGGCCTATGTTTTCATTGATCAGACGTGTGGTGGCCATGGTGTGCCTGCTGCTTGCGGGTATGGCGGCAGCGCAGGCCGAGCCGATCACGGTGCGTGATGTGCTGGGGCGTGAAGTGACGCTGCCCAAGCCTGCCGAGCGGGTGGTCCTGACTCAGGCACGCTATCTGCCTGTTCTGTCGCTGATTCATCCCGATCCGGCCAGTGTCCTGGCGGGTTGGTCCAACGAATTCAAGACGGCCTTTTCCAACGAATACCAGGATTATCTGGCACGCTTTCCGGCGCTGGCCGATGTGCCCGAGGTGGCGCGCCACACGCCGGACACATTTTCCATCGAGAAGGCGCTGGCGCTGCGTCCGGACCTGCTGATCCTGACATCTTCCTTTGCCGGCGTGCCGCCGGGTGGGGACGTGAGCCAGTCGCCGCTGATCAAGGCGTTCGAGGCGGCGGGCGTACCGGTGCTGGTTGTCGACTTCTTCCTGGACCCGCTCAACAATACCGTACCCAGCATCCGGGCGCTGGGACAGGCGCTGGGACAGTCCGAGCGGGCCGAGGCATTCATCGAGTTCTACGAGTCGCGGATGCAGCGAGTGCGTGAGCGGGTGGCCCAGGCCCAGGCAGAGGGGAAGGCCCCGCCCAATGTGCTCATGCATGCCCATGCCGGCAGCACCGATTGCTGCAACTCGCCGGGCTTTGGCACGTTCAATGACCTGATTACCTTTGCGGGCGGGCACAATATCGGCAGCGATACGCTCAAGGGGCCGACCGGTCAGTTGAGCATCGAATACATTGTCAGTCGCAATCCCGAGGTCTATGTGGCGACCGGGACGGGCGTGCGTCGCGGTGGCGTGCACATGGGCGCAGGCATTACGCCGGAACAGGCACGCGAGAGCCTGGACGAGGTTGTCGGCGCACGCGGCCTGTCTACCTTGCCGGCGGTGCGGGATGGCCGGGCCTATGGCATCTGGCATGCATTCAATGACTCGCCCCTGCATATGGTGTTCATCGAGGCGCTGGCCGGCTGGCTCGATCCCGAGCGTTTTGCCGATGTGTCGCCGCAGGAAACGCTGGACATTGTCAACGAGCGTTTCCTGGCCGTGCCGATGCGAGGCACCTATCTGATCAAGGCCGGCAGCGATGAGTGAAACACAGGCACGAACGCCTTTTCGCGACGTGCAGGTGTGGCATGAGCAGGCTCCGGATGGTATCCATGCCTGGGAGGTCAGGGTAGGGGTACCGCATGCGCCCCCTCCGCCCGAAGGCTATCCGGTGCTGTTCATGCTGGATGGCAATGCGGTGTTCGACATCCTGGCTGGGCAGAATGTCGTGCCCGATGTGCTGGTGGTGGGACTGGGTTACCAGACGACGCTGACCGACCCGCGCGTGGCGCGCGCCTACGATTACACGCCGGCGCTGTGCTCTGACCGGGCCAATTTCGATCCACGTATTCCCGAGCGGCGTGCGGGGGGTGCCGACCTGTTCCTCGACTGGGTGCTGGGTACGGTACGGCCGCGTCTGGCCCGGCACTTCAGCGTACATGCCCACAGGCAGGGACTTTACGGCCATTCCTACGGCGGGCTGTTCACGCTGCATGCGTTGTTTGATCGACCTGCCGCCTTTGATCGGCATATCGCCGTCAGCCCGTCGGTATGGTGGAATGAACAGTACATTCTGTCGCGTGCCGCTGCGTTCGCGACCCGCTGCCTGACGCCAGGCGGTGAGGCGACGCTACCGGAAGGCTGGGGCAGGCAACCGCACCGGCTTTATCTGGCCGCCGGCGGGCAGGAACAATGGCGTCCGAAACCTGCCGAATTTGTAGCCGGACAGATGCAGGCCCGTCCAGAGGGCATCCCGACGTTGCCGATCATCTGCGATATGGGGCAGATGCTGGCCAGAGTGCCTGGGCTGGCGGTCGATTTTCGTGGCTTCCCTGAGTGCGACCATCGTGCCATGCTGCATGCCTCGGTCCCTTATGCGCTGGACTGCATGCTGGATTGGTAGGCTGGTTTTGTCGTGAAGATTCCGTGAAGAGCCTGATGGCACGAATTGTTTAAAATAGATGAGTTTGCTTCTCATCAAGAATCTCACGGTAATCCTCTGATGCAAAAAATGGCTCCCAAAATGATGACGACGCGCCGGCGTCTGCTGGCCGCCGGCCTGGGTGGGTGTGCTGCCGGGCTGGCATTGCCGACCTGGGTGCGTGCGCAGGGCGCAGCGCAGCCGGTGCGCATCGGCCTGATCACCTCGTTGTCCGGGCCGTTTTCGTCGTTGGGCGAGAGCATGCGCGCCGGTTTGCAGCTTCTGATTGCCGAGTCGGGTGGCCAGATGGCCGGTCGGCCGGTCGAACTGCTGGTCGAGGATGACCACGGCAAGCCCGATGAGGGCGTGCGCAAGGCCCGCAAGCTGATCGAACAGGATCGTGTCGATATCATCTGCGGGGTGATCAGCGCGGCGGTGGCGCTGGCGATCCGGGATATCGTGACCGATGCCGGTGTACCAACCTTCATGTCGAATGCCTCGGCCAATGCGCTGGCGCGTGAAGCAGCCAGTCCGCTGATTTTCCGGCCGACCAAGACCAGCTGGATGCTGGGCCATACCGGTGCTCGCTGGGCCTATGACCAGGTTTCGCAGAGCGGTGGCATGACGCTGGCATCCGACTATGCGGCAGGCCGGGAGTACATCGGTGATTTCATCCAGACCTACCAGACGCATGGCGGCGAAATCCAGAAGCAGTTCTGGACGCCGTTGGGCACGGCCGACTTCGCGCCGCTGGTCATGAATATCGCCGCCCAGCAACCCGATTTTGTCTATGCTTTCTTTGCGGGTTCGGATGCCGTGCGTTTCCTGCAGCAGATGCGCGACTTCCGGCTGCAGGACAAGGTGCGCGTACTCGGGCCGGGGGCCCTGTTCGACCAGGAAGACGTGTTGCCGGCTGCCGGCGATGCCGGGCTGGGCGGTGTCTCTACCTTCCACCAGACGCCTTCTGCGCCCGCTGCTGCGGGGTTCGTAGAGGCCTACCGCCAGTTGCGCGGTCGCTATCCGGGCGAGGCCAGTACCTCCGGCTATGTGACCGGACAGGTGATCCGGGCCGGCCTCGAGGCGGTGTCGGGCAATCTGTCGGATACGGCTGCCTTCAAGGCTCGCCTGCTGGATGCCCCGGTGGATACCGCCTTCGGATCCTTGCGTTTCGATCCGCGCAACAACCAGGCCATCATGGATATCTACGTGAACGAAGTCCGTCCGGGCGAAGATGGCAAGCCGTTCAACACCGTTGTGCATACCTACGAAGGCGTGCGGGATCCGGGTCCGGGCGCATGATCCGATGGCCTATTATCTGGTCCAGACCCTCAATGCGCTGTCCTTTTCCGTCCTGCTGCTGCTGACAGGGCTGGGCCTGTCCCTGGTCCTCAGCCTTATGAATTTCGTCAATCTGACGCATGGTGCCTTCTACCTGCTGGGGGGCTATGTGGGCATCTACTGGCTGGCGGCCGGCTGGCCCTGGTGGCTGTCGCTGCCTGCCGCCTTCGTGGCAGCCGGTGTGGCCGGCTGGTTGCTCGACCGCTATCCCTTTGGCCGGTTTTATGGTCGGACCCATCTGATGCAGGTGCTGCTGACCTACGGCCTGTCGATCATTTTTGCCGACCTGATGCGCTGGGGCTTCGGGGCCGATACCCTGTCGCCGGCGCTGCCGGACTGGCTGCGCGGCGTCGCCTTCGTACTGGGCATGCCGTTTCCGCTGTATCGGCTGGTGCTGATCGTCCTGGGCGTGGCGCTGGCTGGTCTGTTGTGGTGGCTGGTCGAGCGCACCCTGTGGGGGACGATCGTGCGAGCCTGCGTGGCAGATCGCGGCATCGTCGAGACACTGTGCATCGATACCCGCCGGGTATTTGCCTTTGCGATGGCATTGGCGGCCGGCCTGGGTGGGTTGGGCGGCGCGCTGGGGGTCGGCATGCAGTCGGCCTATCCCGGACTGGATGAGGAAACCCTGCTGCAGGCCCTGATGGTCGTGGTGGTTGGTGGACTGGGCAATTTTTCCGGGACGGTGCTGAGCGCCCTGGTACTCGGGTTCGTGACCACGTTCAGTCGCGTCTGGTGGCCCGAGTTTGCCAGCTTCGCATCACTGGGTGTGATGGCGGCCCTGCTGCTGTGGCGTCCGCAAGGACTGATGACACGCGAGGTGCGGACGGTATGAGGCCGCTGTTTGCTTCGCAGGGGCGGCCGGCCTGGCTGGGCTGGTTCCTGCTGTGCCTGGGTTTGGCTGCGTTGCCGTGGCTGCTGGGCAGCTTCGGCCTGCGCTTTGCTGCCGAAGTGTTGCTGGTGGGCGTGGCCGTGCTGGGGCTGGACTTGCTGGTCGGACTGGGGGGAATGGCGTCGTTGGGTCATGGTGCCGTATTTGGCGCGGCGGGCTATGCGGCAGCCTTGCTGTCGGCCCAGGTGGGGGGCAACCTGCCCCTGGTGCTGGCGGCCGGCGTGGTGGCCGGGGCCTTGCTGTCCGGCCTGATGGGTTGGGCGGCTCGACGCACCGGCGGATTGTTTTTCCTGGTGCTGACCCTGATTTTTGGACAGATGATCTGGGAGGTCGTCTTCCGCTGGCGGGCGGTTACCGGCGGTGCCGACGGGCTGCGCGGCTTTCCGCGTTTGAGTCTGGGCGGCTGGACGCTGGATACGCCCCTGTCGCTGTATGTCGTGGCGGCCGTGCTGGCTCTGGTGGCGCTGGTGCTGGCACGTTCCTTTGCCCGGGCTCCCCTGGGGCAGGCATTGACTGCCTGGCGCGATCAGCCTGAACGGATGCGGGCGCTGGGGTTTGATGCGCGGCGCATCCAGATACGAGTGTTTCTGCTGGCCGGCGCTTTGGCCGGCGCGGCGGGGGCGCTCTATCCTTTCGTCAATCAGTACATCGGGCCGAATGCCGTGCACTGGAGCATGTCCGCCACCCTGATGGTGATGCTGGTAATCGGCGGGGTCGGGACCCTGCATGGAGGTTTTGTCGGAGCCATGATCTATCTGGTGATCCAGACGTATATCAGCTCCTACACCGAGCGCTGGCAACTGATTGTCGGGCTGATTTTCGTGCTGACCGTGATTTTCCTGCCGCATGGGGTGGCACGGCTGGCACAGAGTGTACGCTGCCGGAGGCAGGCATGACGTTGGCCCCCTTGCTGCAGGTCGATGCGGTCGGCAAGTCATTCGGTGCCCTGCAGGCGCTCGACGACATCAGTTTCGACCTGAAGGCGGGCGAGACGCTGGGGTTGATTGGTCCCAATGGTGCAGGCAAGACGACGCTGTTCAATATCCTGAGTGGGTTTCTGGCACCGGATCGTGGGCAGGTGCGCTTCATGGCGCAGGATATCGGTTCCTGGGATCCCATGCGACGGGCACAGTCCGGCGTCGTGCGAACCTTCCAGAAAAGCCTGGTATTTCCCGACATGAGCGTATGTCGCAATCTGGCGCTGGCCCTGCTGGCCTTGCAGGGCGATGGCTATCGCTGGTGGGGCGGGCGTCGTGCATTGGCAAACGCAGAGGCGAAGGCGCGTCAGCTGTTGGCAGCCAGCCCGCTGGCCGATGATTGCCAGACGCGAGTCGGTGACATGTCGTATGGCGCGCAACGGATGGTGGATATTCTGATCGCCCTGGCACAGCAGCCTCGCCTGTTGTTGCTGGACGAGCCGACTGCCGGGTTGACGGTCGCCGAGGCTGCCCAGTTGCTTGGGCTGGTGCGGCAATTGCATGCCGATGCAGCCGTGGTGCTGATCGCGCACGACATGGACGTGGTGTTCCGGGAGTGCGACCGGATCGCTGTCCTCAATCTCGGACGCCTGGTGGCCGTGGATACGCCCGAGCGCATCCGCAGTCATGAGGCGGTGCGTCAGGCCTACCTGGGTGCGCTGGCGCGGCAGGAGGTGTGATGGAAACGCAGATGGTGAGCTGGGACCTTCGCTCGGCTGGCTATGGCGGGGCACAGGTGCTCCATGATATTCAGTTGTCGGTCGCGCGTGGTCAGGTACTGGCGTTGCTGGGGCGCAATGGCGCGGGCAAGACGACCCTGCTGCATACACTGTTCAATCTGGGCCCGCAGTCCGAAGGCCGGATTGTGCTGGCCGGCCAGGATGTTCAGGGCTGGGCGACACATCGGGTTGCCCGGATGGGGGCGGCATTGGTGCCGCAGGGACGAGGGGTGTTTGCTGATTTGACCGTGGCTGAAAGCCTGGGCATGGCGGCATGGTGGTCGGGCCGCAAGCGCCGGGGCGAATGGACGCTGGAGCGTATTTTGTCGCTGTTTCCGCGTCTGCAGGAGCGTCGCGGTTCGATGTGCAGCGCCCTGAGTGGCGGCGAGCGGCAAATGCTCGCCCTGGCCCGTGCCCTGCTGACCCAGCCTTCGCTGCTGGTACTCGACGAGCCGGGCGAGGGATTGGCACCGCTGGCGGTCGAGCAGGTGGTGGCAGCTTCAGTACGTATGTTGCGGCAGGCGGGGGTCACCATTGTCATGGCCGAGCAGGATATCGCCTTGGCATTGGCCGTGGCGACCCGTGTGGCGGTCATCGATGGCGGCACGCTGGTGTTCGATGGCACGCCGGATACTTTGCGCGCTCGCCAGGATGTCCTGCAGCGGCACCTGGGCGTCTAGGCTGCCCTCGATGGAGGCGGAACGGGGGCACTGCTATGATCCGGATGGATACGAATTGAACAAGAACAGTGCAGGTTTTTTGAACAAGAGGACAACATGATTCCGGTTTCACAGGTGTGGCCAGAGGAGTTGGCACGGCTTTATCGCCAGAAAGGCTATTGGCGCGGTGAAACGTTCGGCAGCATGCTGCGGGAACGCGCCCAGGCGCATCCTGAGCGCATCGCCCTGGTCGAGGGCGAGACCCGCTGGAGCTATGCCGAGCTGGATCGCCGGGCAGACCTGCTGGCCGCAGGGTTTCTGGCTGAGGGGCTGAAGCCCGGTGACCGGGTGATCGTCCACCTGCCCAATGTGCTGGCGTTTTTCCCGGTAGTGTTCGGGCTGTTCAGGGCCGGCATCTTGCCTGTGTATGCGCTGCCCGCGCACCGGATCACCGAGATCGAGCATTTCGCCCGTTCGTCCGAAGCCGTAGGGTATGTCATCGCCGACCACCAGGATGGTTTCGATTACCGTGAGCTTGCGACCGAACTGTGTCAGCGGGTGCCGGCCGTGGCCCATGTGTTCGTGGCGGGCGAGGCGGGCCCCTTCCGAGCGTTGGACGATGTCAGCCGTGCCGGTGAAACCGCCCCGGCGCCCGCGACCGGGCCACAGCCCTCCGATGTGGCGTTCATGCAGATCTCGGGTGGCAGTACCGGGCTGTCCAAGCTCATTCCGCGTACGCATGACGACTATATCTACACGCTGCGTGCCAGTGCCGAAATCTGCGGGCTGGACGGCGACAATGTGTTCCTGGTCGTGTTGCCGATGGCACACAACTATCCCATGAGTTCGCCGGGCGTGCTGGGGGCGTTGTATGCCGGGTCGCGCATCGTGCTGTGCCCTTCACCCAGCCCCGAAGTCGCTTTCCCGCTGATTGAGCGCGAGCGCGCCGACATGGTCAGCCTGGTGCCGCCGTTGCTGCTGGTCTGGTTGGATGCGGCCGAACAGACGACGCATGATCTGTCGAGCCTCAAGGTCATGCAAGTCGGGGGGGCCAAGCTGATTCCGGAAGTGGCCCGGCGTGTACGCCCGCTGCTGGGCGTGCAGTTGCAGCAGGTGTTCGGCATGGCCGAAGGGCTGGTCAACTATACCCGGCTGGATGACGATGACGAAACCATGATCGGCACCCAGGGCCGGCCGATCAGCCCTGACGATGAAATCCGGCTGGTGGACGACCAGGACCGCGATGTGCCTGCGGGCGAACCGGGCAATTTGCTGACGCGCGGGCCCTATACGATTCGTGGCTATCACAACAATCCGACGGCCAATGCCCGTTCGTTTACCGAGGATGGCTTTTATCGGACCGGCGATATCGTGCGCCTGACCGAGCGTGGCTATCTGGTGGTACAGGGGCGGGCGGGTGACCATATCAACCGCGGTGGGGAAAAAATTTCTGCCGAGGAGGTCGAGGACCACCTGCTGGCGCACCCTGGCGTGTTCGATGCCGCCGTAGTGTCGATGCCCGATGAATATCTGGGCGAGCGCAGTTGTGCCTTCATCATTGCCCGTGGCGAAAAGCCGCGCGCGGTTGATCTCAAGCGCTGGATACGCGAGCGCGGGCTGGCGGCCTTCAAGGTGCCGGACCAGATCGTCTTTGTCGACAAATTCGCAGCCACGGCGGCAGGCAAGATCAGTCGCAAGGAATTGCGTGCGTCGTTGCGTGCCATGCTGGCAGAGCAGGAACAGGAGAAACAGGGTGGCTGAACTGACGCTGGAGAGCATGCGTGCCGATCTGGCCCGTGCCTTGCATGAAGACCCATCGGCGCTGGCCGATGATGACAACCTGATCGACTTCGGGCTCGACTCGGTGCGTGCCATGACGCTGATCACACGCTGGCGTCAGGCGGGCGCACAACTCGAATTTGCAGAGTGTGCGGCACGTCCGGAACTGGGATACTGGTGGGAACTGGTGCGGAGCCGACGTCAGTCATGATCGACCACATTGCAGCACCGCTGACCGAGGCACAGACCGGACTCTGGTACGCGCAACGTCTGGACCCGTCCAATCCGATCTTCAATACCGGCCAGTATCTTGTGCTGGATGGTGCGTTGGATATCGACCTGTTCAGGCAGGCCGCCGATACGGTGGCACTGCAGGCTGATGCATTGGTCATGCGCGTACAGGAGACGCCGGATGACGGCCCGGTACAGGTGCCGGAGCCGGCCTTCCGGCCGCTGCTGCAAGTGATCGACCTGAGTGGGGAGGTTGACCCGCTGGCTGCGGCGCAGCAGCGGATGCAGGAGGACATGGCGACGCCGCTGGACCCGTCGGCCCGGGCCATGGCCTGCCAGCAACTGTTTGTGCTGGGGGCGCTGCGCCATGTCTGGTACCTGCGCGTGCACCATGTCGCCATCGATGGCTATGGCATGGCGCTGCTCGAAGCCAAGGTCGCCCAGTGGTACCGCTGGCTGAGTGCCGGACAGGGGGCGGCACCGGCCGCGTTGCCGTCTTGCGCAGCCGTCCTGCAGTCCGACGCCGATTATCGTGCCGGCGAGCGCCGTGAGCGTGATCGCGCCTGGTGGCTGGAGGCGTTTGCCGAGCCGGGCCTGGTGGCCAGCCTGGGCGAAGGCCTGCCCGTCAGCGGGCACACCTTTCGCCATGTGTCGGCGGCCTTGCCGCACGCCTGCGAGCGTGCCGTGCATGCCCTGGCCGATCGCATCGATGTGGCCTGGCCCGATGTGCTGACCGGCCTGACGGCAGCCTATCTGTGTCGCCATGCGGCTGCGGCCGAGACTGTGGTCGGCGTACCCTGGATGGGGCGCATGGGCGATGCCAGTGCCGAGATTCCGGCCATGGTCATGAATGTGTTGCCGGTACGCATCCGGCCTGACGAGCAGGCACCGTTGTCCGACGTCATGGTGGATGTCATGCGCAGCCTGCGCCAGGCCCGTCGGCATGGCCGTTATCGCAGCGAGCAATTGCGCCGCGATCTGGGGCTGCTGGGGGGGCAGAAACGTCTGTACGGTCCCATGATCAACGTGTTGCCCTTCAGCGATGCCGGCAATTGGCCTGATGGTCTGGCTGCGACGCGACATGTCCTGGGAACGGGGCCGGTCGATGACCTGACGTTTTCCTTCCATGCAGATGGCAGTGGGGCCGGGTTGGTGTTGGATATCGATGCCCATCCGGATCTCTATGATGATCAGGTGGTGCAGGCACATCTGGCGCGGCTGCTTTGCTTTATCGAGGCAGCGGCGCAGGCGGATACCCTGGCTCAGGTACAGACACTGACGCCGGCGGAGCAGGTGTATTGGACGCACACGGTCAACGATACCGCGCATCCCGTACCCGATACCACGCTCTGGGCCCTGATCGAGGCAGCGATGCTGCAATATCCGGAGCGACTTGCGCTGACGGACGTACAGCAGACTCTGGACTATGCCGCGCTCGATCTCGAAACCCAGCGCTGGGCGGCTATCCTCAGGCAGCACGGCGTGCGACGAGGCGATATCGTCGCGGTGGCACTGCCTCGCGGCAACGACCTGGCGCTGGCCCTGCTGTCCAGCTTGCGGGCGGGCGCGGCATATCTGCCGCTGGATATCGAACATCCCGCCGGACGTTTGCAAACCATACTGGAGGCGGCACAGCCCAGGGTCGTGCTGACGACAGCCGAGGTTGCCGCCAGGCTGCCGGCCGTGCCGCAGCAACTGTGGGTCGAACGAGATTGCGATGCCAGCCGTCTGGTGCTCCTGGATGACGGGCAGGCCGCTGACAATGCGCCGCAGGCCGACGATGCAGCCTATATTCTGTATACCTCAGGTTCTACCGGAACCCCCAAGGGGGTGGTGATCGAGCATCGTGCCATCGTCAATCGCCTGCTGTGGATGCAGCAGCATTACGAAGTGGGCATGGATGAGCGCATCCTGCAGAAAACCCCGGTCACGTTCGACGTGTCGGTCTGGGAGTTCTTCCTGCCGCTGATGTCCGGTGCGACTCTGATCATGGCTCCGCCGCAGGCGCATCGCGATCCGGCCTGGCTGGCAGCCCTGATGCGTGAGCAGGCGATCACGACGCTGCATTTCGTGCCCTCGATGCTGGCGGCTTTCCTTGACGAGCCCAGCATCGACGGGTTGGAGCCGCGTCGTATTTTTTGCAGCGGAGAGGCTCTGCCGGCCGCGTTGCGTGACCGGTTCCACCAGATGCTGCCGGGTGTGGAACTGCATAACCTGTACGGGCCGACGGAGGCGGCGGTGGATGTGTCATGGTGGCCCGCTTCTGCCGATGACCGCTCCGTGCCGGTGCCCATAGGTTTTCCCGTCTGGAATACGGCCCTGTACGTCCTGGATGACGCGATGCGGCCTTGCCCGCCCGGTACGCAGGGGCATCTCTATCTGGCGGGCCGCCAGTTGGCGCGTGGCTACCTGGGGCGGCCCGACCTGACGGCAGAGCGTTTCGTGGCCGATCCGTTCCGTGTCGGCGAGCGCATGTACGCGACGGGCGATCTGGCCCGCTGGCGTGCCGACGGTGCCGTCGTGTTCCTGGGGCGATCCGATCATCAGGTCAAGATCCGTGGCCAGCGTATCGAGCTGGATGAGGTCGAGGCGGTGCTTGCGCGTGCCGAAGGGGTGGGCCAATTGGCGGTGATCGCGCATGCCGATGCGCGTGGCGAAGCCTGGCTGGTGGCCTATATCGTGCCGCACGATCCGCAGCAGGCACCTGCGACCGAGGCATTGCGCCAGCATCTGGCCGCGTTCGTGCCCGATTACATGATTCCTTCCGTATTCGTGATGTTGCCGGTGCTGCCGGTTACGGCCAATGGCAAGCTGGATCGCAAGGCCTTGCCGGTGCCGATGTTCTCCGGCGTGGCGGGGCGCGAGGCAGAAGGGGCGACGGAAAAAAGGCTTGCTGCCTTGTTTGCCGAGGTTCTGGGATTGTCGCAGCCCGTGGGGGCCGAGCAGGACTTCTTCGAAATGGGCGGCCATTCCCTGCTCGCAGCCCGGCTGGTGCAAAAAGTACGCCAGACCTGGCCACATGCCGTCGGCCTGGGGCTGGTCTTTGAACATCCTACCGTGGCCCGCATGGCTGCCTGGCTCGAAGTCCTGGATAGGGCTGCCGAGGCAGAAGGGGCTGCTGCGGAGTCGAACATACCCAAGGCGGGTGGGGAAGGCTTCGGCCCCTGGCTGGTACTGGCCCAGGGGGCGGCACATCCCGATGCTGCACCGCTTTACTGCCTGCATCCGGCGGGTGGACTGAGCTGGTGCTATGGCGCACTGGGCCGGGCGCTTGACAGCCAACGGCCGGTGCATGGTCTGCAGGCGCTGGCTCTGGATCCCTCCCAGCCATCGCCGCCCAGCATGGCGGCGCTGGCCGCCTCCTATGTGGATCGTATCCAGGCCAGTCATCGGGGTGGACCTTGGCACCTGCTGGGCTGGTCGGTCGGTGGCATCATTGCCCAGGCCATGGCTGCCGAACTGCAGGACCGAGGTTTGCCGGTGGGGGTGGTGGCCATGCTCGACGCCTATCCGGCAGATTGCTGGCGTGCCCAGGTGGAGCCGCAGGAAAACATGGCGCTCAAAGCCCTGATGCATATTGCCGGATTCGATCTGTCAGCCCTTCAGGGTGCGCCGCTCGAGCGTGACACGGTGATTCGCTTCCTGCGCGCCAGCGGCCATCCCCTTGGCGAGCTCGATGATGCACAGATTGCCGGTGTGCTGCGAGTCGTGGATGACAACAACCGGATGGTACGCGAGCACCATCACCGGCACTATGGTGGCGAGATCCTGTATTTCAGGGCCGCGCTGGATCATCAGGGGCTCGATCTCCATCCCGAACAGTGGCAGCCTTATGCCGGCCGTCTCGATATCCATGACGTGGCGGCACTGCATGCGCACATGACCGGGCCAACGGCGCTGCAGACGATATTGCCGGTACTTAAAGATAGGCTTATCGGTTATGATTCTCAGTCAGGTTAGTTTTCTTTCTTGAAAGGGAGTCCCATGAATCATCGCCTTCGCGGTCTCGATCGCCGCCTCGTTCTGCGTCCAGCGCAATTTGCCGCTGCCATTGTGCTGGCCTTTGGTGCCGCTTCCGCTTCGGCGGCCGGCCTGTTCGGCCAGACCGATCCTGATTTCCAGGGGCAGGTCCAGGTCCGTGAATCGCCGGTACTGCCGGGCCAGCAGGTCACGGTCGTGGGGCAGTCCTTCAAACCGGGCCAGCAAGTCACGCTGCGTTATGGAAATACGGTTCTCAATGCCAGTCCTCTCGTGGCCGATGGCGAGGGGGGGTTCCAACTGTCCGTGGCGCTGCCTGCCGACGCACAACCAGGTGTCCATCCGGTCGTGATCACTGCCGAAAACCCGGTAGCGGCCACCGTGGCACCGTTCAAGATCTCGCCTGATGTGCCACTGGCCAATCAGGACAAATTCCGCGTCAGCGCGCAACACCTGGCACCTGGTCTGTACCAGTCCGCCTACAGCCCGAAGCATGACCAGTTGTACGTCACCACGGCGATCGGTCGCCCGCCCGTGCGCGAATCCAGGCTGCTCAAGGTCGATCCCGCTACGCTGAAGATCGAGGCCAGTGTGGCACCTGCTGCCGTGGCGGGCCGAGATGATGGTCACGTGTACGCGGTCTATGGCGTCGATGTCGACGATACGCGCGACACGGTCTGGGTGACCAATACGCGTGACAATACCGTCGCTGTCTATCGCCAGGACGACCTCTCCCTGGTGCGTCAGCTCGAGCCCGGGCTGGCCGGCCATGCCCGCGATGTGGCTGTTGATGAGCGTCGTGCCAAGGCCTATGTGTCCACGCCGGGCCAGGCCCAGGTATCGGTTTTCGATGCCGTGTCCTTCGAACCCCGTCCCGTGATCGAGATCGAGTCCGGTCTGCGTCGCCAGCCGTTCAATCCCATGAGCCTGGTACTCGATGAAGAGAGTGGCAAGCTTTTCGTGGTCAGCGCAACGGGTCAGGTCGCCGTGATCGACACCGCAACCGACGCCGTCGAGAAAGTGCTGGCCGTACCGGGTGCCCGCAGCGCTTCGGGCGTAGCTTACGATGCCCAGACCGGTCGCCTGTTTGTGGCGTCGCAGGGGGCGGACAATCTGGTGATTCTTGATGCAGCCAATGGTGAGGTGCTGAAGACTGTGGCGACGGGTGCCGGTGCGCTCAACGTCGTGTTCGATCCAGTATCGCGTCTGGCCTATGTCAGCAACCGTGGTGCCAACACTGTGACGGTGGTGGATCCCGATGGCACGATCCTGGCTGTACTCGAAGGTGGCAGCCTGCCCAACCACGCCAGCGTAGATGGCAAGGGCAATGTCTACGTGGTCAACAAGGCACGTGGCCAGGATGACCCGGAAGGCAACAAGATCCGCCGCCTGCACTATCGCCGCTGATCTGGCCCTATCCAGTCAATGAAAAAAGCCTGCCGAGGTTTACCCGGCAGGCTTTTTTCATGTTGCCAGACCAATGGCCTGGCAGGACATGTGCGTGATCAGTCGACCAGCTTCAGCGTACCCTTCATCAGGGCCTGGTGGCCGGGGAAGGAGCAGAAGAAGGTGTAGGCATCCGTGCCGTTCAGGGCTGAGATGGGGAAGGTGATGCTGTCGGTCTCGCCGCCACCGATCAGCTTGGTGTGGGCGATGATGCGGCTGTCGTCAGCCTTCAGGTAGTCGCTGGCCAGGCCGGCCTTGAGACCGTCGGACGACACGCCTTGCAGGTCGGGGGTCTTGACCAGCACCCAGTTGTGACCCATGACGTTCTTGGGCATCTTGCCAACGTGGTGCAGATTGACCGTGAACTCGGTGCATTCCTTGCTGACTTCGATGCTCTTGGTGTCGAACTGCATGGCATCATTGCTGTTGATGTCGATCGAGCAAGTGGCAGCGCTGGCGACGCCCGAAACCAGGCTCAGTGCAACGGCGATAAGGGATTTGCGAAACATGGTACATACTCCTGAATGGATTGATCTGACCCCAGTGGCAAAGATTAACGTACAGGTGAAAAAGTAGACTTGATAGAAGTCAAACTCAAAACCTCCTGACGTTTGTTTGTGCCTATGCGTTATATAGCACATAGCTTTTCAGCCGTACATGATAAGCGTTTGTGTTATCTCCGCCTGGCAATATTGTTACTGTCGACGATAGGTCAGCGCGATGTGCGCGAAGGCAGTCTGAAGCGCTTTGTTGCCAGACTGGAAGACCAGTGGACGGCCGCCGCGCCGGAAAACGATCAGGCGCTTGGAAAACAGCATGGGGACGAACTTGGCATATTGGATGTCTTCCCACGCGACGCTGCGGTGCGTGATCCAGGATTGATGCAGGCCCTGGCTGTCTATCCGGACCACTGATGTCTGCATGGCACGCACGATCACGGCCAGGCCAATGAAGCAGAAACCGACGATGCCGGCCATGACGCCGCTGATCTGCTCGAAAGGCAGGCTGGCAGCCGTGCGACCGATCTGCAGTGCGGTCAGCAACAAGACAATCCAGGCGATGGCCTTGGCTGCGCCAGGCCAGGCGGGGCCAAGCAATGGCCCCTGAGCCAACAGGGATTCTATGGCGGGCGGCAGATCCGGCGTGCCGGAGACGGGCTGGCTTGCAGTGTGGGTCATGAGATCCATGCGAATGGGCAGTGTCCTGTGTGCATTATGCCTGATTGGTGTGACGCTGCTGCTGACTCAGTCGGGCTGTGTGGCCTGATAGCGTCCGTCTGGCAGGCAGGCGACGAATCCGGCCAGTTCAAGTGCCATCAGGGCGGTCTGCAGGGGGGCTGCAGGCAGCCCTGTTCTTTGCAAAAGCGTATCCAGGTGCAGTGTTTCGCATCCCAGTGCTGACAGCAGTGCAGCACTTTGCTCATCGGCAGGTGGGCTGTGGCGAGGGGATGGGGAGGGCGCACGGCTTGGCTGGCAAGGTGGCGGCAGGACGGTGTCGATGTCTGCCATGCTTTCCGTGAGGATGGCCCCTTCCCGGATCAGTTGATGGCACCCACGGGAGAGAGGTGAGTGTATGGAACCGGGCAGCGCAAATACGTCGCGCCCCATCTCGCCAGCCAGGCGGGCCGTGATCAGCGAGCCGCTACCGTGGCTGGCCTCGGCGACCAGGAGGCCACGCGACAGGCCTGCAATCAGACGGTTACGCTGTGGGAAGCGAAAGGGTCGAGCGGGCAGCCAGGGGGGATATTCGGACAGCAGCAGGCCGTCCTGCGCCAGGATGCGATCGCCCAGCGGTCGGTGGCGGGGTGGATAGACATGATCGAGCCCATTGCCCAGGACTGCAATCGTGCGGCCACCGGGCACCTCGAGCGCACCGGTGTGCGCCGCGCCATCGATGCCACTGGCCAGGCCGCTCACGATGCACCATCCACACTCGGCCAGACATCGGGAAAACTGACGTGCGCCATCAATGCCGTAGCGGGTGGCACTGCGTGCACCGACAATGGCAAAGCCTGGCAGGTTCAGACAGTCGATATTGCCCATGGCATAGAGCAGGACCGGAGGATCGGCAATGTGCCGCAGCAATGCGGGATAGCGCTGATCGGCCTGTGTGAGAATCAATCTGCCGGGTGCTTGCTGCCAGTGTTCCAGGCGGTCGATCTTTGCGGCAGTTTGTGCCTGGAGGGGCGCTTCCAGTCGCGCTGTCAACGCGCGTGGCAGGACGGCGGGCCAGCCAGCTGACGGGCAGCTGAAAAAATCGGACGAATCACGAATGGTTTCAAGCAGGCAGCGCACGGCTATCGGACCGATGCCGGGTTCGAGGGACAGGCGCAGCCAGGCACGCAAAGAGGTGTCGACAGGAGAAGAGGATGCATGTGACATGCCATGCAGTATGAGGATGGTAGATGCGCATGCCGATACGTGTGCGACCAAATTGCGCAGTCTTTTCAAAAGTAGGCCTGTAACGAAATGGTGCTGCCTTTGCTTGATGGGATGCAAAAAATCACGCTATACTTGATGAGATTTGAAACTTGCGAATCGTGTCTGCGGACAGAATCGGCAAGCAGCAGAAAACCGGGAGCGGTGCATGGAGCAGCAGGCGCGGGAGTTCACCGAAGCAGAACGCGCAGCGCTGACCAGCCGGGCGTGCAGGGGATTGATGTGGGCGGTGCTGGCGCAGGCTGTGATGGCAGGCGTGGCAGTGTTGTTGTCGGCCATTTTTGCCGGCAAGTGGGCGGCTCTGTCGGCTTTGGCAGGCGCTCTGGCTTACCTGATACCCAATGCATTGTATGCGGCGCGACTGATGTTTCATGTCGCGCAGAGGCGTACTGGTCCGGGTGTGCTCCTTGTGGGTGAAATGCTCAAGCTGGTTGCGGTCGGGCTGCTGCTGTGGGTATTGGTCCGTGTTGCAGACGAATGGCTGGTATGGCCTGCCTTGCTGCTGGGGCTGCTGCTCACGCTCAAGGGGTATCTGCTGCTTGTGCCGTTTCGCAAGAAGATGGGATTGGATTTGTCATAAACGGGGCCTCTGGGCCTGTCTGCAAACCGGGTAGGAAGAAATATGGCTGCTGCCAGCGACGTATCGCCTCAATCTGCTTATATTCAGCACCATTTGGTGCATTTCAATACCATCGGCGAAAAGCAGACTGCGGTTGCCGATTGGTCCATCATCAACTATGACTCCATCGCCTGGTCCCTGTTGATGGGGCTGGTCGTTGTGTTCGTGCTGTGGTTGGCTGCCCGCCGTGCCACTGCAGGCGTGCCGGGTCGATTCCAGGCTGCGGTCGAAATGGTCGTGGCGCTGGTTGATGATCAGGCCAAATCCATCGTCCCCAATGCCAAAAGCCGCCTGTTTATCTCCCCGCTGGCCTTGACCGTGTTCCTGTGGGTCATCCTCATGAATGCGCTCGACCTGCTGCCGGTCGATCTGATGCCCACCATCTGGAAGCTGACCGGCCTGGGTGCCGAGCATGGTGATCCGCTGTACTTCCACCGCGTCCTGCCGACCGCCGATCTGAACATCCCGCTGGGCATGTCTCTGGGCGTGCTGCTGCTGATGCTCTACTACGGCATCAAGATCAAGAGCCCTGGCGGTTTCATCAAGGAACTGTTCACTGCGCCTTTCCATGGTCACGGCTTCGGTGCCATCATTCTGGCTCCCGCCAACCTGTTGATGAACCTGATTGAATACGCAGCCAAGACGGTTTCTCTGGCCATGCGACTGTTCGGTAACATGTTCGCCGGCGAACTGGTCTTCATGCTGATCGCCCTGCTGGGTGGTGCATGGGTCGGACTCGACGGCATGAGCATCGGTCTGGGTATTGGCCACGTGCTGGCTGGTTCCGTCTGGGCCATTTTCCATATTCTGATTGTGTTGTTGCAGGCCTTTATCTTCATGATGCTGACTCTGGTCTACCTGGGTCAGGCGCATGAAGGTCACTGACCTGTCTGCTGCTGCGGATCGGAATATCCTGAAGTTCCCCCTATAACCTGTTTTTCTGATTTCAGATTTTTAACCAAGGAGTTGTCATGACCAACGTCGCTTTCGTTGCGCTCGCTTGCGGTTTGATCATCGGTCTGGGCGCGATCGGCGCTTGCATCGGTATTGCTATCATGGGTGGTAAGTACCTGGAAGCTTCGGCTCGTCAGCCCGAGCTGATCAACACCCTGCAGACCAAAATGTTCCTGCTGGCCGGTCTGATCGACGCTGCGTTCCTGATCGGTGTCGGTATCGCTCTGCTGTTCGCTTTCGCAAACCCGTTCGTCGGCTGATTGCGCAGGCTGCTCCCGCAGCAGCGGGGGGTTCTTCACGCGTAGGCAGGGCATGCCGCGTGGCATGCCTGGCCTGGCAGAATCTGTGGCAGCGGGCCTGGCCCAATGCCGATTGATGTAATAGGGAACGACCGTGAATCTCAACGCGACGATCTTTTTCCAGATGCTCGTGTTCTTCGTTCTGGCGTGGTTTACGATGAAATTCGTATGGCCGCCCCTGACGAAGGCCATTGAAGAGCGCCGCCAGAAAATTGCCGACGGCCTCGCTGCGGCAGAAAAGGGCAAGGCGGATCTGGCCCAGGCGCAGGCTCGTGTCAGCCTCATCGAAGCTGCCGCCAAGACTGAAAACCAGGGCCGTCTGGCCGATGCGGAAAAGCAGGCTGCACGCCTGATCGAGCAGGCTCGCCATGAAGGCGAGGCCGAGCGTGCCCGTATCGTGGCACAGGCTCGCCAGGAAGCCGAGCAGGAGGCACAGCGCGTGCGTGAGTCGCTGCGCAACGATGTGGCTGTGCTTGCAGTGCGCGGTGCAGAACAAATCCTCCGGCGCGAGGTCGATGCCCGCGCACACGCCGAGCTGCTCGACCAGCTCAAGGCCCAGCTTTAATTCGGAACCGCCATGGCTGAACTTTCGACCGTTGCCAGACCCTATGCTGAAGCGCTGTTCGCTGCCGTCCGCGATGATGCGGAAGGCCTCGGGCGCTGGGCAGAACGGGTGGATGAACTGGCCCAGGTAGCTGCGCTGCCCGATGTGCAGGCTGCGCTCAACGATCCCCGCCTGTCCGCAAGTCAGCGCTTCGAGCTGTTTGCCGGACTGGTCAAGTCGGACCTGCCGCCTGCTGCCCGTAATTTCATTGAGCTGCTGACCGAAAACGGTCGTCTGTTGCTGCTGCCCGAGATTTCGGTGCAGTTCAACGCGCTCAAGCTGCGCCACGAAGGCAGCGCCCAGGCGGAAATCGTCAGTGCCTACGAACTCGACGCAGCACAGGTCGATACGCTCGTGGCCGGGCTTGAAAAAAAATTCGGTCTCAAAATCGAGGCACATGTGACGGTCGATCCTTCGCTGATCGGCGGCGTACGTGTCACGGTGGGTGACCAGGTGCTAGATACTTCCGTACAAGCCCAGCTGGCTGGCCTGCGCGACGCGCTGGCTGCCTGATGGCGACGAGATAACAGGATTCCAGGAGTCTGAACATGCAACTCAATCCGTCAGAGATCAGCGAACTGCTCAAGAGCCGTATCCAGAATCTGGCCGTTTCGACCGATGTGCGCACCCAAGGCACCGTCGTGTCCGTGACTGATGGCATTACCCGTATCCACGGTCTGTCCGACGTGATGCAGGGCGAAATGCTCGAATTCCCCAACAACACCTTCGGTTTGGCACTGAACCTCGAGCGCGACTCTGTCGGTGCCGTGATTCTGGGCGACTATAGCCACATTTCCGAAGGCGACCAGGTCAAGACCACCGGCCGCATTCTCGAAGTGCCGGTCGGCCCCGAACTCAAGGGTCGTGTGGTTGATGCACTGGGCAAGCCGATCGACGGCAAGGGTCCGATCAACGCCAAGCAGACCGACATCATCGAGAAGGTCGCCCCAGGCGTGATCGCCCGCCAGTCCGTGTCGCAGCCGCTGCAGACCGGCCTGAAGGCAATCGACTCCATGGTGCCCATCGGCCGTGGCCAGCGCGAGCTGATCATCGGTGACCGTCAGACCGGCAAGACCGCAGTTGCAGTCGACACCATCATCAGCCAGAAGGGCAAGGGCGTCACCTGCATCTACGTCGCCATCGGCCAGAAGGCTTCGACGATCAACAACGTGGTCCGCAAGCTCGAAGAGCACGGCGCGCTGGAATACACCATCATCGTGGCCGCCACGGCATCCGACTCGGCTGCCATGCAGTACCTGTCGGCCTACTCCGGCTGCACCATGGGTGAATACTTCCGCGATCGCGGCGAAGACGCCCTGATCATTTATGACGATCTGACCAAGCAAGCCTGGGCCTATCGTCAGATCTCGCTGCTGCTGCGCCGCCCGCCCGGTCGTGAAGCCTACCCTGGTGACGTCTTCTACCTGCACTCGCGTCTGCTCGAGCGTGCCGCTCGCGTTAACGAAGAGTACGTCGAGAAGTTCACCAACGGTGAAATCAAGGGCAAGACCGGCTCGCTGACGGCGCTGCCGATCATCGAAACCCAGGCCGGTGACGTGTCCGCATTCGTGCCGACCAACGTGATTTCGATTACCGATGGTCAGATCTTCCTCGAGAGCGATCTGTTCAACGCAGGTGTGCGCCCCGCCATTAACGCCGGTATCTCTGTGTCCCGCGTTGGTGGCGCTGCCCAGACCAAGGTCGTCAAGAAGCTGTCCGGCGGTATCCGTACCGATCTGGCACAGTATCGTGAACTGGCTGCGTTCGCGCAGTTCGCTTCCGACCTCGACGACTCCACTCGCCGTCAGCTGGAGCGCGGCAAGCGCGTGGTCGAGCTGCTCAAGCAGCCCCAGTACCAGCCGCTGCAGGTGTGGGAATTGGCCGTGTCGCTGTTTTCGGTCAACAACGGCTACCTGGATGATGTCGCGGTCGAACGCATCCTGCCGTTCGAGAAGGGTCTGAAGGATTATCTGCAATCCAAGTACGCTGATCTGATCCAGCGCATCGAAGACAAGAAAGAGCTGGTCAAGGACGACGAAGCCGCTCTGGTCGATGCGATCAAGGACTTCATCAAGAACGGGACCTACTGAGGCTCATGGACCTAGGGCGTCGTCTTCGGGCGACGCCTTGACAGGATAAAGTGCAATGGCCGGAATCAAGGAAATCCGAACCAAGATCAAGAGTGTGCAAAACACACGCAAGATCACCAAGGCGATGGAGATGGTGGCAGCATCCAAAATGCGCAAGGCGCAGGACCGGATGCGTGCAGGTCGCCCCTATGCCATCAAAGTGCGGGAAATCGCTTCGCACCTGATGAGCGCCAATCCCGAGTACTCGCATCCCTACCTCGTTGCTGCGCCTCAGGAGCGCGCGGTTGGCGTGGTGGTGGTATCGACCGACAAGGGGCTGTGCGGCGGTCTCAACACCAACATCATGCGTGTGGTGCTCCAGCGGCTCAAGGAATTTCAGAGCGCAGGCGTGAGCACGCAGTTCACCCCGCTTGGCAACAAGGGCCTGGGTGTGCTGACCCGGATCGGTGCCAACATCGTGTCGCAGGAAACCCAGTTGGGAGATCGTCCCAACATGGAACGCCTGATCGGCGCGATCAAGGTGCAGCTCGATGATTACATGGCCGGCAAGATCGATGCCGTCTATGTGGCCACCAACCGTTTCGTCAACACCATGCGCCAGGAACCGGTTTTCCTGCGTTTGCTGCCGCTGCCCGATGGCAGTCTCAAGAGCCCGTTCGACGAGGAGCAGCAGTCTGCGCTCGAGAGCAAGTATGGCTGGGACTACATCTATGAGCCGGATGCCAAGTCGGTCATTGATGACCTGCTGCACCGCTACGTGGAAGGCCTGATCTACCAGGCAGTTGCCGAAAACATGGCGTCCGAGCAATCGGCGCGCATGGTGGCCATGAAGGCTGCATCCGACAATGCCAAGAAAGTCATCGGCGATCTGCAACTGGTCTACAACAAGACCCGTCAGGCGGCGATTACCAAAGAAATTTCCGAAATCGTGGGGGGCGCTGCGGCGGTCTGATCATCAGGCCATCGACAGCATCCCATACAACAGTCATCAAGCAAGGAATCGACATGAGCAACGGAACCATCGTTCAGTGCATCGGCGCCGTGGTGGATATTCAGTTCCCCCGCGATCACATGCCCAAAATCTATGACGCTCTCACGCTGGCCGACGACAGTTCGGCTTTCGCTGAGAAGGGTCTGACCTTCGAAGTGCAGCAGCAGCTGGGCGACGGCGTGGTGCGCACCATCGCCATGGGTTCGTCCGACGGTCTGCGTCGCGGCATGGCCGTGGCCAACACGGGTGCCCCGATCTCGGTGCCGGTCGGCCAGGCTACGCTGGGCCGCATCATGGACGTGCTGGGTCGTCCCATCGACGAAGTCGGACCCATCGCGACCGAAGAGCGTCGTGCCATTCACCAGGCTCCTCCGGCATTCGACGAACTGTCGCCGTCGGTCGAACTGCTCGAAACCGGCATCAAGGTGATCGATCTGGTGTGCCCGTTCGCCAAGGGCGGCAAGGTCGGTCTGTTCGGTGGTGCCGGTGTGGGCAAGACCGTGAACATGCTCGAGCTGATCAACAATATCGCCAAGCAACACAGTGGTCTGTCCGTGTTCGCCGGCGTGGGTGAGCGTACCCGTGAAGGTAACGACTTCTACCACGAAATGGCCGATGCAGGCGTGATCCAGAAGGACAACCTGCCCGAGTCCAAGGTGGCGATGGTGTTCGGTCAGATGAACGAGCCTCCGGGCAACCGTCTGCGCGTGGCACTGTCGGGCCTGACGATGGCCGAGAAGTTCCGTGACGAAGGCCGTGACATCCTGTTCTTCGTTGACAACATCTACCGCTACACCCTGGCCGGTACCGAAGTGTCGGCACTGCTGGGCCGTATGCCTTCGGCGGTGGGCTACCAGCCTACGCTGGCCGAAGAAATGGGCAAGCTGCAGGAGCGGATCACCTCGACCAAGACCGGTTCGATCACCTCGATCCAGGCTGTGTACGTGCCTGCCGATGACTTGACCGACCCGTCGCCTGCAACGACCTTCCTTCACCTGGACTCGACCGTCGTGCTGTCGCGTGACATCGCTGCGCTGGGTATCTATCCTGCCGTCGATCCGCTCGACTCCACCAGCCGTCAGCTCGACCCGCAAGTCGTGGGTGAAGAGCACTACGGTGTGGCTCGTGGCGTGCAGCAAACGCTGCAGCGCTACAAGGAACTGCGTGACATCATCGCGATTCTGGGTATGGACGAACTGTCGCCCGACGATAAGCAGGCCGTGGCCCGTGCCCGCAAGATCCAGCGCTTCCTGTCGCAACCGTTCCACGTTGCAGAAGTCTTTACCGGTGCGCCTGGCAAGTACGTGCCGCTGGCCGAAACCATCCGTGGTTTCAAGATGATTGTCGAAGGCGAGTGCGATGCACTGCCCGAGCAGGCTTTCTACATGGTCGGCAGCATCGACGAGGCCTTCGAAAAAGCCAAGACCCTGCAGTAATCCGGCATACCGGTCAAAGAGGATTGCATTATGGCAACCATGCATGTTGATATCGTCAGCGCGGAAGAAAGCCTGTTTTCCGGCGAGGCCAAGTTCGTGGCCCTGCCGGGTGAAGCCGGCGAGCTGGGCATCCTGCCCGGCCATACGCCGCTGATCTCCCGGATCAAGGCCGGCGGCACCGTCAAGCTGGTGCGCCCGGACGGCAGCGAGGAGCATATCTTCGTGGCAGGCGGCATCCTCGAGGTGCAGCCCAACGCTGTCACGGTGCTGGCTGACACGGCGATCCGTGCTGCCGATCTGGACGAAGCCAAGGCCGAAGCGGCACGCAAGCGTGCCGAAGAAGCCCTGGCCAAGGCGACCGACAAGGCGGATATCGCTGTGGTCGAGGCCGAGCTGGCCATGCTGGCTGCTCAAGCTTCCGCTGCGCGTCGTTTGCGTGAAAGTCGCTCGAGCCGTCATTGATCTGCGCAGCTCTTGCGTAAAAAAACCGCCCCATGGGGCGGTTTTTTTTGCCTGCTTGTTTCAGGCATGTTGCTGACGGGGCTTCGTGCTGAGTCAGTTGTATTCCTGATTGCCGTGCTTGCCTTGCACCAGCTTGCCAGCCGAAAGCGACATCATCAGCAAGGCAATCTGCTCATGCATGATCAGGGTATGGTCGTTGCCGGTATCAACCATGTATTTGCGCAGTTCTTCGCGAACCTTGGGCACGCCGGTTACATCAATAATGATATCGACCTCGCCGCCCTGGCTGACCAGAGTCATGAAGTCCTGGGTTGTGGCCACGCCATGCTGCTTTGCCAGGGCAATGCCGGGCTGCTCCGGGTCCAGATCCGCAACGCCCAGGACTTTGACGAAAGGGGCATCGAGGAGTTGGGCGAGCAGTGGCGTGCCGGTTTCCCCGGCACCGATCACGACAATGCGAAATTCATTCATACGATTTTCCTGATTGAAGCAGTTGTACTGAAAGCAGGCAACCATCGGGCCAGAGGCACACAATGGGTTATATATAAAAGCACTTTACCATTGTGCAGAAGGCCCGGAAAGCGGGATTGTTGCATGAGTGTGTCGGGCTGGCTCAGTCCTGTTTGCATGATTTTTAGCAAAGAAACGGCTGTCACCTTTTGATAGCGATGACGCTGGAAGCGGTCGGTCGGGTTGTAAAGAATGTGTTCTGTCAGATTTGCGGATTGTTCACCCTGATGCTCGGGGCTACGCTTGTTTCTCCTCGGCAAAACAGGAGTTTCGGATATGACATATACCTTGGATTGCGCAGTTTTGTCACTGCCGACGCAGACTGTGTCCACACAACGCTGGCTGGCGCGCATGCAGCCAGCCCTGGTTCGGAGCAGACTGCACCTGCTGGATTGGCATTCGATGGAGGATGCGGCAGGGATGTTGCCGTCCCTGGGCATGACATTGCGTCGATATGATATCTGCGTATTGCCTATCGAGCGTAATTCACTGGCCTGGTTTCGTACTGCCCTGGCGGGCGCAGCACAGATCCAGGGTATACGTTTCGAGACGCCTCTGCTGGGACTGATGCATCAGGTATGTGCTGTCGCCGTACGTGATCTTGTTCATCTGGGCCTGGATGACTATCTCTACCGTCAGGATGATCCCGATGCATTCAGGGCGCGTATGCTGACTCTGGTGGCACGTCATGGTCGCCAACGCCTGAAAGGGCCGGAGATTGTCCTGAATGGTCTCTTGGACGAGAGACAGGTTGTCGATGGCTCAGGGCTATGCCCCGCTGGCATTATGGAGTCGCCTGGTCGCTACGTGGTGGGAAGTCCCAGGCCCTGGCAACGGCAGCCAACGTCCGTGTCGGCAGGCAGCATCAGCGGAGATGAGTCCTTCAAGCAGGCCAAGCGCCGCGTCACGGATCGCTTCGAACAGGCCTACCTGCATGATCTGTTGCATCGGGCGCGGGGCAACATCACACATGCCTCGCGGATCGCTCGCAAACATCGTCGTTCCCTGTGGGCGCTGATGAGTAAACACCAGATCAGGGCCGAACCCTATCGTGTTGACATAACCCCATGAATAAAAAGGGCATAGCGGTTAAAATCAGCCCGACTCAATGATAGGAAGCCACATGCCCGCCACGCCCCTCAAGAATGACGTCTTTCTGCGCGCCCTGATGCGCCAGCCTGTTCCCTATACGCCGGTCTGGCTGATGCGCCAGGCCGGTCGCTATCTGGCTGAGTATCGTGAAACCAGGGCCCAGGCTGGCTCGTTCATGCAACTGGCACAGAATCCGGATTTTGCGACCGAGGTCACGCTGCAGCCGTTGCGGCGTTTTCCCCTGGATGCTGCGATCCTGTTCTCGGACATCCTGACGGTGCCCCATGCCATGGGACTGGGGCTGGATTTCGTGGCCGGCGAGGGCCCGCAGTTTGCGCGACCCGTGCGTGACGAGGATGCCGTCCGGCGTCTGGCCGTGCCGGACATGTCAGAACTGCAATACGTGTTCGATGCCGTCAGCCAGATCCGCCGCGACCTGGATGGGCAGGTGCCGCTGATCGGTTTTGCCGGCAGCCCCTGGACCGTGGCCTGCTATATGGTGGAGGGGGGCAGTACACGCGAGTATCGCCTGATCAAGACCATGATGGCCACGCGGCCGGATCTGCTGACCCGCATCTTGGATGTCGTGGCACAGACGACGGCTCAATACCTGAATGCCCAGATCGAGGCGGGCGCACAGGCTGTCATGATTTTCGACAGTTGGGGCGGCGTGCTGGCCGATGGCTGGTTCCAGAAATTCTCGCTGGCTTACAGTCGGCAGGTCATCCAGGCACTCCAGCGCGAGCGCGATGGTCAGAAAATCCCTGTCATCCTGTTTACCAAGGGCGGAGGGCTGTGGCTTGAAGATATCGCCGACAGCGGCTGTGATGCCATGGGTGTGGACTGGACCGTTAACCTGGCTTCGGCTCGCCGACGTATCGAGGATCGGGTGGCGCTGCAAGGCAACATGGACCCGATGATGCTGTTCGGTACCGAAGCAAGCGTCAGGGCAGAGGCTCGCCGGATTCTCGATGACTTCGGCACGGTCGATGCCGGTGCCGGTCATGTCTTCAATCTGGGGCATGGCATTTCACAGTTCACCGAACCCGACGTGGTGGCAGCACTGGTGGATGAGGTTCACAGCCATAGTCGAAAGCTGCACGGCGGCTGATGCGTGCCTCGGCCTGATGATGAGGCCGATGGGTTCCACTCTCTGGCAGGAAGGCTTTGATCCGCTTTCCTGCCTTGTGTTTTTTTGAGCAGGCACATACGACTTGTTCACATCGGTAAAATGAGAGACTTACCGAGAGATGATACAGTCTAAAATTAGATGTTCCTCTTATATTGTTGATATAAAAGATTATTTATTTGATCAATGATGTGGTTCAGTGTCATCGAAAGGTTGTATTGACAGCGCAGTATAAACAACCCACAACCTTATCCACGAAGTTATCCACAGGCTGTGCGTATCGTATGATAGTGGCTGGACGGCAATGACTTGCCGACCCTTTCAAGAAATCACTTTAACTGTCCCCAGGGTATGACGGAAGCGAAACACGTCGGTGCTGCGCCTGCCACAGCCACGTCCGAAGACGGTATCTCGCCCGAGCCCTGCTGGGTGCGTGTCGCACTCGACGTGCCGCTGATGGGCGTGTTCGATTACCGTTCTGCGGTGCCGGTGTCTGTCGGTGTGCGCGTGGCGGTGCCTTTCGGTCGACGTACGCTGATCGGGCTGGTCGTGGCACAACCAGAGCGACCCGACCTCGATCCCGGCCAGATCCGCGATGTCGAGACCATTCTGGATGACGTGCCGCCCATGTCGGCCGCCTGGATGCGCATGGTCGCGTTTGCGGCACAGTATTACCAGCGTCCCCTGGGAGAGGTGGCCTTGCCGGCCCTGCCCGGCAGCTTGCGCAAGCTGGCGTCCTATCGTGGCAAGCGCAGCGGTGCCGGGCCGGTTGCCCGGCTGGATGCCCGTCAGGCGCGGGCCGGGGCGAAACGCAGCAAGGCGACCGGTGAGACAGGTGGCGAACGTTCTGGCGCAGTTGCCGGCCCTGTCGATGTGTTGCCAGATACTGTGCTCAATGAGGCCCAGAACACGGCGGTCCAGGCCATCCTCTCGGGCCAGGGCTATCGCACGGCGTTGCTGCATGGTGTGACGGGCAGCGGCAAGACCGAGGTCTATCTGCATGTTGCACGCCAGATACTGGCTGCAGGTCGGCAGGTATTGATGCTGGTACCCGAGATCAATCTGACGCCGCAGTTCGAGCAGGCGCTGCGACGGCGCTTCGAACCCGTGGTCGGCCCGGCGGGGATCGCTGTCATGCACAGCGGCCTCTCGGAAGGTGAACGCTTGCAGGCCTGGCTGGCAGCCCAGCGCGGACAGGCGCGGCTGGTGCTGGGGACGCGGCTGGCGATTTTTGCGCCTTTGCAGGAGCTGGGGCTGATCGTTGTCGATGAAGAGCACGACGCATCCTACAAACAGCAGGATGGGCTGCGTTATTCTGCCCGCGACCTTGCGGTCTGGCGCGGTCATGATCTGGGCATTCCAGTGGTGTTGGGGTCGGCAACGCCCGCGCTCGAAACCTGGGATCATGCGCGGCGCGGTCGCTATCTTTATCTGAGCCTGCCCGAGCGTGCCCGCATCGGCGAATTGCCGACCATCCGGCTGGTCGATACTCGGCGGCTGGCTTTGCAGCATGGTCTGTCCCCGCACCTGATCAATGCCATGCGCGAGCGGTTGGCCCGCCAGGAACAGGTGCTGGTCTTTCTCAATCGGCGTGGCTATGCACCTGCGCTGCACTGTCATTCCTGCGGCTGGGTGGGCAATTGCCCGCGTTGTACTGCGTATATGGTCATGCATCGTGATGCCCGTGCCGGGCGCTACGTCATGCAGTGCCATCATTGTGGCTGGCGTCAGCCGGTACCGCGCGCCTGCCCGGATTGCAAGGACCAGGACCTGCAGCCCATGGGGCGCGGTACCCAGCGACTCGAGGAGCATCTGGCCGAGCTTTTCCCGGGGGCTCGCGTGTTGCGTATCGATGCCGACAGTACTCGCCGCAAGGGCAGTGCCGAAGCCCTGTTCGGACAGGTGCATGCTGGCGAAGTGGATATCCTGATCGGTACCCAGATGGTGGCCAAGGGACATGACTTTGCCCGGCTTGGGTTGGTTGGCGTGCTCAATGCCGATTCGATGCTGTTTTCGCACGACTTCCGGGCTCCGGAGCGATTGTTTGCCCAGCTCATGCAGGTTGCCGGGCGTGCCGGCCGGCATCTGGGGGGGGCAGAGGTGCTGGTGCAGACGGGTTATCCAGAGCAGTCGGTCTACCAGGCCCTGCTGCGCCATGATTATGACGGCTTTGCCGACCATGCCCTGGCCGAACGCAAGACGGCAGGCCTGCCTCCCTATTCGTATCAGGCCTTGCTCAGTGCCGAGGCGCGGGAGCTGGCGCAGGCGCTGGCTTTCCTGTCGCAGGCGCGAGAATTGGCGCAGAATCAGGTTCAGGCACGGCCGGGTGCGACCGCCGTCACCCTGTATGATCCGGTACCATTGCGGATTGTCCGCATTGCCCATGTCGAGCGTGCGCAACTGCTGCTCGAAAGTGCCAGCAGGCAGGCTCTGCAGCGGCTGCTCCAGGTCTGGCTTCCGGACTTGCCGATGCTGGCGCAGACGCTGCGCGTGCGCTGGCAGATCGAGATCGATCCGTTGGAGATTTGATGACCACCGCCGAGATATTCACTGCCGGACTCAATCCGATGCAGAAAGAGGCCGTGCTGTACCTCAACGGCCCCTGCCTGGTGCTGGCCGGTGCGGGCAGCGGCAAGACGCGGGTCATCACACAGAAAATTGCCTATCTGTTGCAGGTCTGTGGCTATCCGGCGCGGGGCGTGCTGGCGCTGACCTTTACCAACAAGGCGGCTCGCGAGATGGCGCATCGGATCCAGTCCCTGCTCGGCAAGGGGCCGACCAAGGGGCTGACGCTCAGCACCTTCCATTCGCTGGGCGTGCGCATGTTGCGCGAGGAGGCTGAACTGCTGGGCCTCAAGCGCGAGTTTTCGATTCTCGATGCCGAGGATGCGCTGGGTATCATTCAGGATATGCTGGCCACGACCGACAAGGGGCGGTTGCGCGGTGCCGCGCACACGATTTCTCTCTGGAAAAATGCGCTGATGGGGCCGGATGAGGCCGAGCGTGCGGCACAGACGCCCACCGAGCTGGATGCCGCGCGCGTTTATCGAAGCTACGAGGCGACGCTCAAGGCCTATCAGGCCGTCGACTTCGATGATCTGGTCAAGCTGCCGGCTCAATTGCTGGAGCAGAACGAAGAGGCGCGGCTGCGCTGGCAGCATCGCATCCGCTATCTGCTGGTCGATGAGTACCAGGATACCAATGCCTGCCAGTACCGGCTGGTGCAGTTGCTGACCGGTGAGCGGGCCATGTTCACGGCCGTGGGCGATGATGATCAGGCCATCTATGCCTGGCGCGGTGCCACCATGGAAAACTTGGCCAGGCTGACGACCGACTATACAGGCATCAAGGTGATCAAGCTCGAGCAGAATTACCGGTCGGTACAGCGCATCTTACAGGCGGCCAACAATGTGATCACCCGCAATCCCAAGCTGTTCGAGAAACAGCTCTGGTCGGACCTGGGCGTGGGCGAACCGATTACCGTCAAGCCCATGGACAACGAGGAGGCCGAGGCCGAATCGGTTGGCATGCAGATTTCTGCCGGTCGTTTCGAGCGGCAGGCTGAGTGGCGCGATTTTGCCATCCTGTATCGCAGCAACCATCAGGCCCGCATTCTGGAGCAGGCGCTGCGCAGTCTCAATATTCCGTACAGTATCTCGGGCGGGCAGAGCTTTTTTGACAAGGCCGAGATCCGCGACATTCTTTCCTATCTGCGGCTGATCGCCAACGACAACGACGATCCAGCCTTCATCCGTGCCGTGACCACGCCCAAGCGGGGCATCGGGCGCCAGACTTTGCTGGCGCTGGGCGAGTATGCCGTCAGCAAGAAGCTGTCGCTGTTCATGGCCATTTTCGAGCCTGACATCGGCGAGTATATACCGGAGCGCCAGCTGCAATCACTGCTCACCTTTGGTCGCTTCATCCAGAATATGCAAAAGCGTGCGGGTCGCAGGGCAGGGCAGCCACGCGATGCCGAGCGGCAGGCCCAGGCAGAGCCGGCCGGACTGCTGCTCGATGAGCTGTTGCGTGTCATCAACTATGAGCACTATCTCTATGACATGTTCGAGGAGAAGCCAGCCGAGACGCGCTGGCTGAACGTACTCGAACTGGTGTCCTGGCTCAAGCGCAAGGCCGAAGAAGATGGCATGAGCCTATACGAACTGGTCCAGCACATCGCGCTCATCAGTATGCTGGAGCGTGGCGAGGAGGAAGAACCCAACGCCGTCAAACTGTCCACGTTGCATGCTTCCAAGGGGCTGGAGTATCCGCATGTCTATCTGGTTGGGGTGGAGGAAGGGTTGCTGCCGCACCAGGGGCGCGACGATGAAGAGGGGGATCCGGAGCGGGCCGAGGAGTCCCTGTCGACCCGGATTCAGGAAGAGCGCCGGCTGATGTATGTCGGGATCACCCGTGCGCAACGCTCGCTGCATCTGAGCTGGTGCCGACGTCGGCGTCGTGCGCGTGAGGATCTGGTGCGCGAGCCATCCCGTTTCATTGAGGAAATGGGACTTGAGGGCGCAGCGCCCCAACAGGCGGATGAGCATGCTGCCCTCAGCCCGCGCGAGCGCCTGGGCATGCTCAAGGCATTGCTGGACGGCAAAAACAAAACGGCCCGCTGATTGCGGGCCGTTATCATCCATCACACATTCATGCGGTCATCGGACCGCATGTGGCGGCTTACCAGCAGTAGCCGCGGGTCGAAATGTTGCCGTTGCGGGCATGGGCCTCGTCCATGGCGCGATTGACTTCGTCCAGGAAGGCGAAGAATGCAATGACGCCGCGCTTGATGGCGCTGCCGACCTTCTTCAGGTCATCAACCAGATTGATGCCGACCGGACGGGAATAGACCTGATTCATCAGGCGGCGCTCCAGCGAGTCGGACAGACGCAGGCTGGCGTCGTAGGCGGCACCGTTCATGGCGCTCATGCGGAACGGGTTGAGGGCGGAGATATCGGGGACGATCGTTGCGGCGTTCATGGTGGTGGTCCTTGCTTTGCTGTGCTTATGCTGTACTAGGGTTTTCCCTAATTATAGGGTAAACCCTAGGGCGTGATCAACAAATGCGCAGGAACCTTATACCTGTGTGGCATAAGCACCATTTCTCGCGGGTTTTTGACGTGTTTCCGCCACAACGGCACTCAAAAAAGGGGCTGGCAGGGGCATCTCCCCCGGATCTTGCGTGCCAGGAGAGGGCCGGCTAGGCGGGTGGATGGTTGAGCAGCGTGCGGGCCGCCAGGATGACTTCGCTGGCGGTCATGCCCTTGGGGCCCGTGCCGTGTGCCACCAGGTAGTCGGCTGCTGCCCCATGCAGCCAGACCGCGCCAGGAATAGCCTGTTCGGGCGGCACGCCTTGCGCCAGGAAACTGCCGATCATCCCGGCCAGTACGTCGCCGGTGCCGCCGCTGGCCAGACCAGGATTGCCGCTGCCGTTTTGCCACAGGCGGCCATCGGGCGCGCAAACGAGGGTGCCGGCCCCCTTGAGGACGGCCCAGCAGTCATATCGCTGTGCAAGATGCATGACGGCACGGGGGCGGTCGGCCTGTATTCCGGCGATATCGGTATCCAGCAGGGCCGCCGCCTCGCCAGGGTGCGGTGTCAGCACCCTGGGTGCACCTGCCTGGGTCAGGCATGATCGCCAGAATGGCCGATGCGCCGGCTCGGCCAGCCAGCGCAGGCCGTCCGCATCCAGCACGATGGGCTGCATCGGCTGTGAACCCAGAAGCTGGTGCAGCAGCCGTTCGGCCATATCGCTGCGGCCCAGGCCACAGCCTGCTGTCCAGGCAGAAATACCCAGGGAGCCGGCTGCCTCCAGTAGCGCATCGGCGGCATGAAGCATCAACTCAGGATGCTGCGGATCGCAGGGCAGAGGTGAGACGGTCTGGCAGAATCCGGCAAAGACCTTGCCGGTGCCCATGAGCAGTGCGGCGCGTGCCGCCAGCAGCACGGCACCGCTCATGCCTGCTGCACCGCCCAGCACAGCCAGCGAACCGTGGCTGCCCTTGTGCGACAGGGCAGAGCGTGGCGCGAACAGGGCTGGAAAAAGAGACAGCCCGTCCTGTAAAGGAACGGGCTGGCGGGCAGAGGCGATGCGTGCGGGCAAGGATGACATGGCAGGTTCCCTGGTTGGACCGATGGGCACCCGCACTTGCCGCTACCGCATGCGTATTAGTCGGCGGCTGCCTCGGGTGCAGCAGGTTCCTCGAAGGAGGCCCCGCTATTGTTGGCAATATAAACCACGGCGCGGGCGACTTCGTAGTCGCTCAGCGTCGGATTGCCGCCCTTGGCCGGCATGGCATTCTTGCCATGCAGTGCCACATTCAGCATCTCTTCGAAGCCGGTGGCAATGAACGGCTGCCAGGCATCGACGTTGCCGAAGATCGGCGCGCCGGAGACGCCCGCAGCGTGACAGGACGAACAGGTGCTCTTGTAGACTTCTTCGCCGGTCTTCAGGACGCGCTCGGACTCGGTCGGCACCAGCACAAGGCGGGCCACCGGCGCGATACGGCTCTCAACGGCTTCAGGGTTGTGCGCGTCGCCCGACGAGGCCGGCGGCACAATGATGTTGATGGCGAGAAATACGGCCACTACGCCGACGATGAGGAGGGCGACAACGGTAAAGAGCTGCTTGGGCGTTTTGATGAAACCGCCGTCTTCTGTCTGATCGGGAGTGGTGCTCATGTGAAAACCTTGATTGTCAGGGACATGCCGGACCGCATCGGCGTGGTCGGCCATTATAACTTTGTTGTGAGTAGGGTTAAAAGGCCGCGTGCTGCAGTCAGTGGCGCATCCTGCCTGTGCTTGCCTGAACCGGACGGGCTGTGGCATGCTTGCGCTCTGCATGATTGACGCTTGCGGTCGCCGCATTTTCTTCTTTTTTCCATCTATTTGTTATGACATTGATCAAACTGGACAGTCCGGTCCTGGGTACGCCCCTGTCGTCTTCGGCTACGCGGGTCATGCTGCTGGGATCGGGTGAACTGGGCAAGGAAGTCATCATTGCCCTGCAGCGGCTGGGGATCGAGGTCATTGCGGTGGACCGCTACGCGGATGCACCGGGCCATCAGGTGGCGCATCGTGCGCATGTTGTCTCCATGACGGATCGCGAAGCCCTGCGGCGCGTGATCGAGCAGGAGCACCCCGATGTGATCGTGCCCGAAATCGAGGCCATTGCCACCGATCTGCTGGTCGAACTGGAGCAGGCCGGCCAGGTGCGCGTCACACCGACCGCGCGCGCGGCACAACTGACCATGAATCGCGAGGGCATTCGTCGCCTGGCTGCCGAAACCCTGGGCCTGCCCACGTCGCCATACCGGTTTGTCGATACGCTCGATGAATTGCGTCAGGCGGTGGCCGAGATCGGCCTGCCCTGCGTGATCAAGCCGGTCATGTCGTCCTCGGGCAAGGGCCAGTCCGTGCTGCGCGCCGAAAGCGATATCGAATCAGCCTGGCGTTATGCACAGGAGGGCGGGCGTGTCGGTGCTGGCCGGGCCATTGTCGAGGGATTCATCGACTTTGACTACGAGATTACCTTGCTGACTGTGCGTGCGCGCAATGCAGCTGGCGAGATCGAAACCGATTTCTGCGCGCCGATCGGCCATCGGCAGGTCGATGGCGACTATGTCGAGAGCTGGCAGCCGCATCCCATGTCGCCGGTGGCGCTGGCCGAGGCTCGTCGGATCGCGGCGGCTGTCACGACCGAACTGGGGGGGCTGGGCATATTTGGTGTGGAACTGTTCGTGGCGGGGGAACAGGTCTGGTTCTCCGAGGTCAGCCCACGCCCGCACGATACCGGCATGGTGACCATGGCGACCCAGGTGCAGAACGAGTTCGAGCTGCATGCCCGTGCCCTGCTGGGGCTGCCGGTCGATACCACATTGCGCCAGCCGGGTGCCAGCAGTGTCATCTATGGTGGTGTCGAGGCGCGGGGCGTACGCTTCTCGGGGGTGGCCGAGGCGCTGGCCGAGCCGGGCGTGGATATCCGCCTGTTCGGCAAGCCCGAGTCTTTCGTAAAGCGTCGCATGGGTGTGGCGCTGGCCACGGCCGAGACCATCGAGCAGGCACGCGACAAGGCCCTGGCCGCCAGCGGCAAGGTCAGTGTCAGTGTCTGATCACATAGGCGGGCGTATCGGCAGGTCATGATCCTGTCATATGCCAGCTTGTGAGTGCCCGTAAGATAGCCCTGTATTTTCCGTACCCTTTACAATCGACGCCGACTGCCCTGCCGGGCAGGGCGACCGACGACTCCTGCCAGGACACACGCCATGCATGATACCGATACCTCCGACCTGATCCGGCGCACGATCCGCAGCGTCCCGGACTGGCCCCAGCCCGGCGTGACCTTTCGGGATATCACGCCGGTGCTGCAGGATCCGCACACCTTCCGCCGCCTGATCGATGTGTTCGTCTATCGCTATATGCGTCAGCGGCTGGATCTGGTGGCCTGTGTGGATGCACGTGGCTTCATCATCGGCAGCGCGCTGGCCTATGAGCTCAACCTGGGTTTCGTGCCGGTGCGCAAGCGCGGCAAGCTGCCGTTCGATACCGTTTCCGAAGAGTTCGTGCTGGAATACGGCAGCGCCACGGTCGAGATGCATACGGATTCGGTCCGGCCCGGTCAGCGCGTGCTGCTGGTCGATGATCTGATCGCTACAGGGGGCACCATGACGGCGGCCATCAAGCTGTTGCAGCGCCTTGGGGCCAACGTGCTGGAGGCGGCTGCGATCATCGATTTGCCCGAGCTGGGCGGCTCCAAACTGATTCGCGATACGGGCACTCCGCTGTTCACGATCTGCCAGTTCCTGGAATCCGAGCGGGGCTGAGCGGCAGATGTACTGCAGGCTGATTGACGGAAGTCGGCAATCAGCCGTACAGCGGTAGGTCTCATTAAAGAGCGGGCTGCAATTGAAGAAGCAATATCTTTGTTTTGTGATGCTATGGCTGCTGGGCGCGGGCCATGCGTATGCGTCCTGCACAAGTGTCGATGCCTGTGAAAGTGATGCGGTGCTGGCACCCCATGCTGAAGCCGTGATCTACGGACCGTTTTCGTCGTCCGATGCGCGCGTGCTCTATACCTTCATTTTCAGGGATTTCTCGGTATCCCGAGTGAATGTGATCAGGCACGTCATCGAGTCTTGGGATGGCCATGCCTGGATTGCGGAATCGGACAGCATGAGCGAAGGTTCCCATGTCGTGACGCGCAATGTTGTGTCCGAGGGCAAGGCGAAATACCGCTATCGCATCCTGAATGAGGGTACTGAAAACATAGAGCGCTGGACCCTTTCAAGGCGTGTGACGCCTTGAAAGGCCGCTTCGTTCGAGCGCGGGATGCTGGCTGGTAGGCTCGCCTGCCCACACCGGCTTACAGGAACAGCTTGTAGGCCGGGTTGTCGCTTTCGTTCCAGAATGGATAGCCCAGCGTGGACAGGAATTCCTTGAAGACCTTCTTGTCAGACGGCGGCACCTGGATGCCGACCAGGATGCGACCGAAATCGGCACCCTGGTTGCGGTAGTGGAACAGGCTGATGTTCCAGTCGGGGTGCATCGCTTCCAGAAAGCGCACCAGCGCACCCGGGCGCTCCGGAAATTCAAAGCGGTACAGCAGTTCGTCCTGCGCCAGCGGCGAGTGCCCGCCTACCATGTAGCGCAGGTGGGTCTTGGCCATCTCGTCCTGCGTCAGGTCCAGCGTCTCGAAGCCGTGCTTGCGGAAATTATTGGCGATCTTTTCGGCTTCGGCGTGCGAGCTGATCTGCACACCCACGAAGACGTGGGCACGTTGCGCATCGGAAATACGATAGTTGAATTCGGTGACGTTGCGGGTGCCGACCAGCTTGCAGAAGCGCAGGAAGCTGCCGCGCTGCTCGGGCAGACTGACGGCAAACAGTGCTTCGCGTGCCTCGCCCACCTCGGCGCGATCGGCCACCACGCGCAGGCGGTCGAAGTTCATGTTGGCACCGCTGGTGATCGCTACCAGCGTCTTGCCCTTGAGCTTGTGCTCGGCGGCATAGCGCTTGGCCCCGGCGACGGCCAGGGCACCGGCCGGCTCGACCACGTGGCGCGTGTCCTGAAACACATCCTTGATGGCGGCGCACAGGGCATCGGTATCGACCGTCACGAAATCATCGACGTACTGGCGTACCAGTCGGAAGGTTTCACTGCCGACCTGCTTGACGGCCGTACCATCTGAAAACAGTCCGACATCGTTGAGCGTAATGCGACGGCCAGCCTTGACGCTGCGCAGCATGGCGTCGGAATCCTGGGTGTGAACGCCGATGACCTTGATTTCGGGGCGCAGTGCCTTGACGTAGGCGGCAATGCCGGAGATCAGGCCGCCACCGCCAATGGGGACGAATATGGCGTCGATGGGGCCGGTATGCTGGCGCAGGATCTCCATGGCGATGGTGCCCTGGCCGGCAATCACCTCTGGATCGTCAAATGGATGGACAAAGGTCAGCTTGTGTTTTTTCTGCAGTTCCAGTGCATGCTGGTAGGCATCGGAGTAGCTTTCGCCGGCCAGCTCGACCTCGCCGCCCAGCCGCCGCACGGCGTCGATCTTGACCTTGGGTGTGGTGGTCGGCATCACGATGACGGCGCGACAGCCCAGCTTCTGTGCCGACAGCGCCACGCCCTGGGCATGGTTGCCGGCCGAGGCTGCCAGCACGCCGCGCTTGCGCTCGGCAGGTGTGAGCTGCGCCATCTTGTTGTAGGCACCGCGCAGCTTGAAGCTGAAAACCGGCTGGGTATCCTCACGCTTGAACAGAATGTCGTTGCCGATTCGCTGAGAGAGCTGCGGGGCGGGTTGCAGGGGCGTTTCGACGGCGACATCGTAGACCTTGGCGGTCAGTATGCGTTTCAGATAATCGGTGGGCATGATCGACAGAATAAAAAAATTGCGCGTCCGCCACCCGGCTGGACGTCGCATGTTCCAAATACTATATCAGCTATGCAGGCCTGACCGGCGGGGAGGCGCGTCCCTTGCACTACAATCCGGCCATCGAGACAGTTACACGGCCCGCACTGGGGCCGAGCAGGAGGGCGCAGGCATGGAGAGGAATACCCTGTTCGAGGGGCGCATTGCAGCACCGCTGACGGTCGTGGCAACAGCACACGGTCGTCGGCGTCCTGTCTGGCAGTCCGGGCGTCGACTGGCTGGCCTGGTGGCTGCCGGCATACTGGCGCTGGGGCTGGATGCAGCGGAGCCGGTCCGGGCCGCCGATGCGCCCAATGAGCTGCGCGTGATCGCCCACTCGAACATCACCATGCTGGATCCGATCTGGACTACCGCCTACCTGACCCGCAATTTCGGCTACATGGTCTACGACACGCTGTTCGGCACCGATGCCGAAGGGCGCATCCAGCCGCAGATGGTGCAGGACTGGACCGTGTCCGATGACGGGCTGACCTGGACGTTCACTCTGCGCGAAGGGCTGAAGTTTCATGATGGCGAACCCGTCACCAGTGCCGATGTGATCATGTCGCTGCGTCGCTGGGCCAGCCGCGATACGCTGGGCGGGCTGCTGGAGCAGTCGCTGGATCATTACGACCTTCTTGATGATCGCACCTTCCAGCTGGTACTGGCGCAGCCTTTCGGCATGGTGCTGGAGGCGCTGGGCAAGCCTTCCTCCAACGTGCCGTTCATCATGCCCGAGCGCGTGGCGCGCACGCCGGGGGATCAGCAGATCCGGGAGGCCATCGGCTCCGGCCCCTATCGATTTGTCGAAAGCGAGTTCCGCCCAGGCGAAAGCGTGCTGTTCGTCCGCAACGAAGATTATGTGCCGCGCGATGAGCCGCCTTCGGGCACGGCCGGCGGCAAGCAGGTCTATGTGGATCAGGTCAAGTGGCTGATCATCCGCGATCCGCAGACACAGCTCAATGCCTTGCTCAATGGCGAGGCGGATATCCTCGAACAGCCGGCTTTCGAGCAGTACCCCGTCCTGGCGGCAGATCCCGATATCGAGATCGTCAATGCGCAACCGGCCGGACTGCAGTATTCGATGCGGTTCAATTTCAAGCATCCGCCTTTCGACAATCCGGAGATCCGGCGAGCCGCCATGCTGTCGTTGGGCCAGGAGCAGTTTCTCAAGACCCAGGTCGGGATTGCCGATTACTACCGATTCTGCACCAGCATGTTCCCCTGCGGTACGCCATTTGCCAGTGAGCAGACCGGTGGCTACACGGGACGTGCCGATCCGGCTGCAGCGCGGGCTCTGCTGGAGAAGGCTGGCTATCAGGGGGAACCGGTCGTCCTGCTGCAACCGACGGATCTTTCGCATATCAACAAATTGCCGCTGGTTGCGCGCCAGCAACTGGAGCGGGCCGGTTTCAAGGTCGATCTGCAGTCGATGGACTGGCAGACCCTGGTGTCGCGCCGGGCTCGCCAGGACGCGCCTGCCCAGGGAGGCTGGAACCTGTTCCTGACGGCCTGGGTGGCCGAGGATATTCTCAATCCCCTGACCATGGCGATGATGAATGCCCGGGGCGACCAGGGCTGGTTCGGCTGGCAGGATGATCCTGAGCTTGAGCGTATCAAACGGGAGTTTGCCCGCGCCACGACTGACGCAGACAAGAAGCAATGGGCCGAGCGTGCCCAGTTGCGGGCGTTCGAGACAGCCAGCCATGTGCCGCTGGGCCAGTACATCGTGCCGCCTGCCGTGCGCAAGGGGGTGACGGGCATCGTGCCTGCGGGAGCCCAGGTGTACTGGAATATCCGCAAGGACCCACAGGGCGAATGAGCATGCCGGTGGAGTGGTTCCGATGAGGCAGGATGGATGGGCGGGTGCGCTCGTATTCCTGGCCAAGCGTGTGCTGGCCATGCTGCCGGTGCTGCTGGTGGTGGCCGTGGCCGTGTTCATGATCGTGCGTCTGGCACCGGGCGATCCGGCGGCTGTCATCGGCGGCAATGGGGCCACGGCAGAGGATCTGGCGCGCATCCGTGAAAGGCTGGGCCTGGATCTGCCGATCCTGGTTCAGTTTCTGCAATGGGGCGGTGCCGTACTGGGGGGCGACCTGGGCCATTCGTTTTTCATGAACAGGCCTGTGTCGGCATTGATCCTGCAGCGGCTGGAACCGACCCTGGCGCTGACGGTCGGCACGCTGCTGCTGAGCGTGCTGGTGGCAGTGCCGCTGGGGGCATTGGCCGCCTGGCGTGGGGGCTGGCTGGATCGAGGCCTGATGGCGTTTTCGGTGACTGGATTCTCAATACCCGTATTCGTGCTGGGCTATGTCCTGATTTATCTGCTGGCTTTGCAACTGCACTGGCTGCCTGCGCTGGGCTACCGGCGTCTGGAAGGGGGCGGCGGTGCCTGGCTACGTCACCTGGTCCTGCCGTGCCTGACACTATCCGTGGCGTATGTGGCGCTGCTGGCACGGGTGACGCGGGTGGCGGTCTGCGAGGCATTGGCCGAGGATTTCGTGCGCACGGCGCGCGCCAAGGGGGCATCGGCCATGCGGGTGCTCTGTGTACATGCCTTGCGCAATGCCGCCGTGCCCATCCTGACCGTCATCGGCGTAAGCGCGGCGATGTTGCTGGGGGGCGTGGTGGTGACCGAGACGATCTTCGCCATTCCCGGTCTGGGGCTGTTGACGGTCGATGCCGTGCTCAACCGCGATTTTCCGGTCTTGCAGGGGCTGGTGTTGTGCTTTGCGGCCGGTTACGTCCTGCTCAACCTGTTGGTGGATATCGGCTACATGTTGCTGGATCCGCGCATTCGCTATTGAAACCATGGCTGGAGAATACATGTCTGGCATGCCGCTGCTGCGCACCATCTGGCGTGAGGGCTCTGCCCGCGTCGGGCTGGTGCTGCTGTTGATGTTGCTGCTGATTGCGCTGGCTGCGCCGTGGCTGGGCACCATCGATCCTGCAACCATGGACGCCAACTACATTTCGGTGGCTGCCGGTACAACGGGACGGGTGCAGCTGCCGGATGGCCGCGAGGTGATGCATACCTTCCTGATGGGCAGTGATACCTGGGGACGGGATATCTGGAGCCGGACTGTGTACGGGACCCGCGTGTCGCTGCTGGTTGGAGCCGGGGTGGCCGTGCTGGCCCTGGTGCTGGGCGGCGTGCTGGGCATGGTCGCGGGCTACGTGCGGCGGCTGGATGGCCTGCTGATGCGGCTCATGGATGGCCTGATGGCGATTCCGCCTGTGCTGTTCGCGATTGCCTTGGTGGCTGCCCTGGGAGCCAGCCTGAGTACCGTGGTCGTGGCCATTGCCGTGCCCGAGATTCCACGCGTGGCGCGACTGACGCGGGCGCTGACGCTGCGCCTGCGGGGCGAACCCTACGTCGAGGCGGCGCAGGTGCTGGGCACGCCGGCACATCTGATCCTGAGCCGGCATATTCTGCCCAATGCGTGGGCCACCCTGCTGGTGCAGGGCACTTTCGTTGCGGCTTCTGCTGTGATGACCGAGGCGATCCTGGGCTTCCTGGGGCTGGGTCTGCCTGCCGACATCCCGACATGGGGCAGCATCATGGCCGATGGCCGGGTGGTCTTCATGCAGCATCCCGGCAACGTGCTCTTTCCCGCCTTGTTCCTGGTACCTGCGGTGCTGGGCATCAATCTGCTGGGGGATGGCCTGCGCGATGCGCTGGATCCACAGGCAGGTGTCCGCAGTCTGGAACGGTCATGAGTCTGGCCCTGAAAATCGATCACCTGAGCCTGCGCCTGCCGCTGCAGGGTGACAGGCCTTATGCCATCGAGGGGCTGAGTCTGTCGATCCCGGTTGGCGGCACATTGTGCGTGGCAGGCGAGTCCGGATCGGGCAAGTCGGCCCTCGCCCTGGCTATCATGGGGTTGCTGCCGCCGGGTATCCGTCCCGAACAGGGAACGATCGACGTCGCGGGCCATACCGTGCTGGCCGATGGACGCTATATCGCCGAGCGACAATTGCGCCAGTGGCGTGGCGCACGCATGACCATGGTATTCCAGGAGCCGATGACGGCCCTCAATCCCCTGATGACCTGCGGGCGTCAGGTCGATGAAGCACTGCGGCTGCATGGCCGATTGTCGCGCGCGGTCCGTCGGGCCCGTATCCTGGAGATGTTCGCTGCCGTGCAGCTTGATGCGCCCGAGCGGATTTTCCGTAGCTATCCCCATCAGTTGTCGGGCGGGCAGCGCCAGCGCGTGGTGCTGTCCATGGCCATGATCCTGCGGCCGGCCCTGTTGATTTGTGACGAGCCGACGACGGCACTGGACGTGACGACACAGGCCGAGATCCTGGCGCTGATTACCCGGCTGCAGCAGGAGCAGGGGACGACCGTACTGCTCATTACCCATGACCTGGGCGTAGCCGCCAGGATGGGGGGCGACCTGCTGGTCATGCATGAAGGGCAGGTTATCGAACAGGGCGCGGTGGCCGATGTGTTGGTGCGACCCGAGCATCCCTATACCCGGCGGCTGCTGGCTGCCGTACCCTCCATGGTGCCACCGGACAGCCGGCCCGAACCCGAGACGCCGGTGATGCTGGCAGGACGCGGCGTGCGCAAGCGCTATCGGCATGGCAGTCTCTGGCGACAGACCGAGCAGGAGGTGCTGCGCAGCGTCGATCTGTCCGTGCGTGCAGGCGAGATCGTAGGCGTGGTCGGCGAGTCCGGTTCCGGCAAATCCACCCTGGCTCGTTGCCTGGTGCGTTTGGAGATGCCGAATGCCGGCAAGATCGAATGGCAGGGCTGGCCCGTCGAAGGCTTGCCGGAGCAACAATTGCGGGATGCCCGGCATCTGGTACAGATCATTTCCCAGGATCCCGGCCGCAGCCTCAATCCGCGCCGCCGGATTGGCGATACCCTGGCCGAGGGCGCGCTCAACCGTGGCATGCCTGCGGCCGAGGCGCAACGTCTGGCAAGGGGGCTGCTGGAGCAGGTGCAGTTGCCGCCCGATGCCCTGAATCGCTACCCGCATCAGTTTTCGGGCGGGCAGCGGCAACGCCTCGCGATTGCACGGGCCCTGGCCTGCCGGCCCAGGGTGCTGATTGCCGACGAGGCCGTATCGGCACTGGATGTCACGACACAGGCGCATATCGTGGCCCTGCTGCGTGACTTACAATCGCGGCTCGATCTGGGGATCGTGTTCATCACGCATGATCTGCGTGTGGCGGCCCAGCTTTGCGATCGCGTCCTGGTGCTGCGGCGTGGCCGGGTGGTCGAGCAGGGACGTACGGCCGCAGTATTCGGCCAGCCCCGGCATGAATATACCCGTAGCCTGTTGGCGGCAGCACCTGTGTTGCCGATGCCGGCACTCGATCCTGAATTGCAAACCTGAGCCGGACTGTCGACGTGGAAGCCTATCTCTCGAATCTCATCAATGACGTACTGGCGTTCCTGTCGTTGCCGGAAATCGGGCTGAGCGCGATCTTTACCGTCAGCCTGGTGTCGGCGACCCTGTTGCCGCTGGGATCGGAGCCCGCCGTGTTCGGCTACCTGAAACTGGCACCGGATATGTTCTGGCCGGCCGTGGTGGTTGCCACGGCGGGAAATACGATCGGCGGTGCCATCAGCTATGCGATGGGACTCTGGGCACGCCTGGCCGTGCTGCGCTGGAAACGTCGACGGCAGCAGCAGATGCTGGCCGAACGGGCCGGCGATGCCGGTGATCTCACGGTTGATGCCCGTCCCACGCGGCGCTTGCGTGGCAAGTGGGAACAGCGGGCCCGCCAGTGGCTGCGGCGCATGGGGCCGCCGGCACTGTTGTTGTCATGGCTGCCGGGCGTGGGCGATCCGCTGTGCGCGGTGGCCGGCTGGCTGCGGTTGTCGTTCTGGCCCTGCGTCATGTATATGGCCATTGGCAAATTTGCCCGCTATGTGATCATGACGGCCGTTCTGCTGTGGGTCTGGCCCAACGGGGTTTGATCCGGACGTATGCAGCGATGAAAAATGGCTTCCGCTTTGATGCGCTTGCGAACAAGACGTTCTTCACGGAACCGGGCAAGAGCGATGTTTTCTTCGGGCTGCAGGCACGGATCAAAAATAGCGCAAGCGTGACCCCGATTTCAACCCTTCAGGAGTTGACTGCGGCCTTGCGCCATGAACGCTATTACATTGCCCACAATATGGTGATGCACAAGGGCAAGACGGCTGTTTTCATGGGCGAAATGGTGGAGGTCGCCAGCGCGGATCTTGTCGAGTTTTTGCAAGGCTCTATGGAAGGGGGTGACCTGAGGGATTTTCTTGTGGCACCCGCAGACAGCGGCTACCCTGATCATGTGATCACTGTAGGAGAAGACGGAAGCTATCTGTACAGGTGATGGTGCAGCCAGGCCATGACGTGCTTTTCGTGCTTCCGGATGAATGGGTTTTCTGCGGTGCCTAATCCTGTGCGATCAGATACTCGAAGAAAATTTCAGCTTCTTTTTTGTGCCGAGTGACGTTCAGGATTTCCGCTTGTTTTTCCAGAAGCTGGTGCATGCTCGCACTATTTTTTTTCAAAACAACCAGTGCGGGATACTGGGTGTTTGCAATGATGGATGATTCGCTGGCTGCCCCTGGGAACCAGCCCAATGCATATGTGACGCTTTGGGCAAGTTGTTCCCGCCAATTGCTGATGTCGTCGATATGGTCGAATGCACACAGCCAGATCGAGAATCTGTTCCTGAAGCTTGCCAGTGATTCATGTTCTTCCTTGAAAATCCGCCAGTCGGTCAGACCTTGAATAGTGTGGTTGCTGAGCCGGGTCTTGATGGCGCTTTTGATATCCTTTTCGCGCCAGTTAGGCGGGTAAATGTAGCGCTCATCCCGTAGCGTCAGTTCCAGTACGCGGTTTACGGCTGTCATGAGCGTTTTGCTCAATAGGTTCAGACGCAGACTGAAGGAAAAATGCCCTTTCTGCCGTGAGATTGAGATTTCGTATTGAAAAGTATGACCGTGAAGATCGTTTGATTCGAAGTGATAGGGGGCTTTCAGCCTGAAATCATGGTCTTTGAAAAGTTGGTGTATGGATTCTGTGGCTGTTTGTGCGATCAGCTTCGGATCGGTGGACATTGTTTTGGTGATTCTTTTGGGGAGCGGAGATGACGCTGAGTGTTCTGCAGCATGTGGCTGATCTTGAAACTGAAATTCACGCCAAACTGCCTGAAAATTATAGAAGGTTCCTGGTCGAGGACGTCGGAGAAGCGGACGCTTGCGATGTCCGGATAGGCGCAGATGAGTTCGCCAGTTTTTATGGCGCGCATGTCCTGGGCGAAAGGAACCAGACCTATGACGTCCAGAGCGCGAGTCCCGGCTTTCTGATGATAGGCCAGGATGGTGACCTGGGCTATTTCATCCATACGGAACGCGGGAGTGACGTGATCTACAGCCAGGATCTCGGTGCGCTGGGTATCCTGGAAATGGATGTGGTGGCTGCGGATATCTACGACTTGGCGGGGTGAGGATTTTTCTCGCCGACGCGTTCTGGCGGAAATACCAGGGCAAAGGTGCTGCCCTGGCCTAGCACGCTGGTGATTTCCAGTTCTGCATCATGGCGCATGGCAATGTGCTTGGTGATGGCCAGTCCCAGGCCGGTACCGCCGGCCGCACGTGAACGGCTGCGGTCGACGCGGTAGAAGCGCTCTGTCAGGCGATCGATGTGGTGTGCGGCGATGCCGATGCCGGTGTCAGTGACGACGTAGCGTGCGCCACCGTCTGGCGTGGCCTCGAAGGTGACACTGATGGTGCCGCCTTCGGGGGTGTAGCGGACGGCATTGGTGAGCAGGTTCGAGACCGCCGAAGCCAGCTCGGTTTCACTGCCGCGAATCTGCAGATCAGGATCAATATGCCAGGAAAAGACATGCTTGCCGGCCGACAGGCTTTCAACCTGTTGGCGTGGCGTGGCCAGCAGGCTGTCGCAGCGGATCGCTTGACCTTCCTGGCTGGGTGCCGATTCGAGTGTGGACAGCGTCAGCAGGTCGGCGACCAGTGCCTGCATGACCTGCCCCTGGTCGTACATGAGCGTCATGTAGTGCGTTCGCTGTTCCGCACTCAATGCATCGGCCGGCATGTCGCGCAGGGTTTCCAGAAAACCGACCAGAACGGTGAGCGGGGTGCGCAGCTCGTGCGAGACATTGGCAACGAAGTCGCGGCGGGTGGTTTCGAGCCGTTCGAGTTGGGTTACGTCGCGGGTGATCAGCAGGCGCTGGTCACGTCCGAACGTCGCCAGTTGCATCAGCAGTCGACGTTCCCGGTCGCGTAGATGGACACGCACCACCACAGGTTCGGGCCAGCGATCCTGGGCTGCGTATTCGATGAAACCGGGTGAGCGCAGCAGATTGCGCAGGTCTGCGCTTTGATCCATGGGCATGCGCAGACCCAGGTGGCGCTGCGCCGTGCGGTTGCACCAGTCGATATGAAAACCCCGATCCAGGGTGACGACGCCATCGGGCAGGGCCTGTGCCGCTGCCAGCATGCTTTGCATGGTGTCCTGGGCGGTTTCGTTTTCCAGCCGGCGTGCTTTGAGATAGCGGTAGAGCGGGGCGGTCAGGGCATCCCAGTCACCCAGCGCCGGTGGTGTGGCTTCGGGTGTGAATGTCCATTGCTGCAATTGCGCCAGTATGCGTGCCTGTCGGATCAGCAGCAGGGCGGGGATCAGCAGCGCCGTGGCAGCGGCGACCCAGGGAGTCAGCAGCCAGCCCAGAGCCGTCGCAAGGATGGCGGTGAACAATATCCAGGACAGCGTACGGGCGAGGGTCATGAGGGGCGTGCGAAACGGGAGTCAGCGGGCGCTGGGGCGAGCGGTGAAACGATACCCGCTGCCGCGCACGGTTTCAATCAGCACATCATGGCCGCTGGGTTCGAGCGCCCTGCGCAGGCGACGAATGTGCACGTCGACGGTGCGTTCCTCCACGAATACGTGATCGCCCCAGACCTGATCCAGCAACTGTGCCCGCGAGAAGACACGCTCGGGGTGGGTCATGAAGAAATGCAGCAGCTTGAATTCGGTCGGCCCGATGCTGAGAGGCTGATCGTGACCATTCAGACGGTGCGTCACCGGGTCCAGGCGCAGACCGCCGACGTCGATCACGTCATCGGTCAGTTGTGGTGCGCGCCGGCGCAGCACGGCCTTGATGCGGGCGATCAGTTCCTTGGGCGAGAACGGCTTGGTGATGTAGTCGTCGGCTCCGGCTTCCAGGCCGTCGACTTTGTCCTGTTCCGCGCCCTTGGCCGTCAGCATGATGACGGGCACGTCGCGTGTCCGTTCGTCGCTGCGCAGGCGACGTGCCAGGGTCAGGCCCGAGGCTCCCGGCAACATCCAGTCGAGCAGGATCAGGTCGGGCAGTTCGGCATTGATGAGCGTGGCGGCCTGGTCGGCATCATAGGCCCGCAGCACTTTGTGGCCCGCAAAGGACAGATTGACGGCAATCAGCTCCTGGATGGCGGGTTCGTCTTCGACGACAAGAATGGTACTGGACATGGCAAAGGATCCGGAAATTGACCAATGGCATGCATAGTATGGCCGGAATATTGCGAGTATGTGACAGCGCGCAAATTAGACCCTGCCAGACCACGCCGGGAAGACGTGGATACGGTACGATATAGCCCTATGAACGAACAATTTTCCCGGCAGGATCGGGCTGCCACAGAAACCCCGACCACCCACTTCGGTTTCCAGACTGTCTCCGAGTCGGAGAAGGCCGGCAAGGTGGCGGGTGTGTTCCACTCCGTGGCTTCCCGCTACGACATCATGAACGACCTGATGTCGGGGGGGCTGCACCGTATCTGGAAAGCCTTCACCATCACGCGTGCCGCCATCCGGCCCGGCATGAAGGTGCTGGATATCGCCGGGGGTACGGGCGACCTGGCCAGCGCCTTCGCCAAGCGGGCGGGGCCGCAGGGCGAGGTCTGGCTGACCGACATCAACTCCTCCATGCTGGGCGTCGGGCGTGACCGTCTGCTCGACAAGGGTCAGGTGCTGCCGGTGGCCGTGTGCGATGCCGAGCACCTGCCGTTTCCCGATCAGTATTTCGACCGGGTGAGCGTGGCTTTCGGCCTGCGCAACATGACCCACAAGGATGCGGCACTGGCCGAGATGCGGCGTGTGCTCAAGCCGGGCGGCAAGCTGCTGGTGCTGGAGTTCTCGCGCATCGCCAAGCCATTGGCGCCTGCCTACGACTGGTATTCCTTCAATATCCTGCCGTGGCTGGGTCAGAAGGTCGCGGGCGATGCGGAAAGCTATCGCTATCTGGCCGAGTCCATCCGCATGCATCCCGATCAGGATACCCTGGCCGAGATGCTGCGTACCGCCGGCCTGGAGCGGGTGCAGTATTTCAATCTCACGGCCGGGCTGGTGGCCCTGCACGAAGGCGTGCGTCTGGACTGATGTCGAAAAAGCTGCCCCCCTGCAATCCTGTGCGGTTGCAGGGGGGCAGCTTTTTTTACTGTTGTATTCCTGTCGGGCTTGCCGCAGGCATGATAATTCCGTTAAGCTTGTGTTCAGCTTAATGTCAGAATTGTCTTGCAGGAGTGTGCCTTGAAGATTTCCTACCGTTTTTCCCGCATGCTGGCCGTGGCCGTGCTCGCGTTCAGCGGCACCGCCATGCTGTCGGTGTCCTTCGATGCCGAAGCACAGCGCATGGGGCGCGGCGGCAGCGCCGGACGCCAGTCTTCCAACGTCATGCAGCAACGCCAGGCGACCACCCCGCCGGCAGCCAACACCCAGCGCCAGGCTGGCCAGCAGCCTGCTGCTGCCAATAGCGCTGCAGGTGCAGCCAGCCAGCAGGCGGCGCGCAGCGGCGCATCGCGCTGGCTGGGGCCGCTGGCCGGCATTGCCGCTGGCCTGGGGTTGGCAGCGCTGTTCTCCAGCCTGGGGCTGGGGGGCGCGCTGGCCGAGTTTCTGTCCAGTGCCTTGCTGATCGCATTGATCGCCTTTGCCGGCCTGTTCATCTGGCGTCGCCTGCGTGGCGCGTCGGCTCAGCGCCCTGCGGCGCAGGGAGCGGCAGCCGGTGCCGGTGCATCCGGTGGCGCGTTCGGCCAGGGGCAGTTCCAGCAGCAGGGCATGTGGCGTGATGCACAGCCTGCCATGCCGGCAGCGCAGCCGTCAGCACCGGCTGCCTCGACATCCTCATCTCCAGCTTTCATGAGCACGGCGGCCGAACCTGCCGTCGGTCAGGGGCAGGATGACTGGTATATCCCTGCCGACTTCGATGTGCCGCAGTTCCTGCAGCATGCCAAGTCGCATTTCGTGCAGATCCAGGCACTGTGGGATCGTGGCGATATCGAACAGCTTGGCGATTACATGACCGAGGATCTGCTGGCCGAAATGCGCCACCAGCTTGAACAGCGCGAAGGTGGCAACCATACCGAAGTGGTGCTGCTCAATGCCGAGCTGCTGGGTATCGAGAATGTGCCCGACGGCTACCTGGCCAGCGTGCGCTATTCCGGCATGCTGCGTGATGCACCGGGTGCCGAGGCTTTCCGATTCGAGGAAGTCTGGAACCTTTACAAGGGTGACGATACGGGCTGGCTGCTGGCAGGTATCCAGCAACTGGACGGCGAACAGTCCAACTGATCGTGCTGTTGCCGGATGCCGCCCCTGGGGTGGCTCCGGAAAAAAATTTGTCGTATCGCAAGGGCGGGCCGCATGGTTCGCCCTTTTACTTGATGGTGAGCGCCCTGGTATCCCGTAGTCCGGTAAACTTGCGGTCTGATCCCCCGATTGACTAGACAATCAGACACATAGGCTGGTGCCGTCATGCTTTCCCACCTTGTTCCTCCTCCTCCTTCCGCCCTGATCGTCAGGACGCTCAATGCCCTGCTGGCTCGCGAGGCCTGGGCGGCGCAGCGGCTGGCTCCGCACCACGGCAAGACGGTGCAGGTCGAGGTCGGCCGTATCGTACTGGCCCTGTCCATCGAGGCGGGCGGAACGCTGGTTCGCGCCGAGACACAGGACAGCGCCGATGTCCGGCTGCAGATCACCCCTGCCAAGATCGATGTCCGCAAGGCCGGCGAGCCGGAGGCGGCTCTGATGGAGGCCATGCGCATCGAGGGCGAAGCTGCGCTGGCGCAGGTCGTGGCCGAACTGGCGCGTCATCTGCGCTGGGATGTCGAGGAAGAACTGGCCCGCCGCTTTGGTGATGCTGCGGGTGCGCAGATCTATCGCACTGCGCGCGGTGCGGCGCAGGGCCTGCGCACCTTGTTCGGACGCCTGGCCGGTAACGTGGTCGAGTATGTCAGCGAGGAGCAACCCATGGTGACGGGACGAGCCATACAGGCACGCTTCGAACAGGATATCCGGCTGCTGGGTGAGGATCTGCGCCGCATGCAGGCGCGGGTCGCCCGGCTGGAGCGGCAGGCATGAGGATATTCAGCAGCCTGGGTCGCCTGTTCAAGATTGTCCTGGTCGTATTCCGCTATCAGCTTGATGAGTTGGTTCTCTCCGGTATCCGCAGTCCGCTGGCGACCCGGTTGCTGCGGCTGGTGCGGTTCGGCCGCCAGCCCAAGTTGTCGCGCGGTGTGCGTCTGCGCAAGGCGCTGGAGGAGCTGGGGCCGGTGTTCGTCAAGTTCGGCCAGGTGCTCTCGACCCGGCCGGATATCGTGCCGCATGACATTGCCCATGAACTGGCCTTGCTGCAGGATCGCGTGCCGCCGTTTCCTTCCGAACAGGCGGCGGCTTTCATCGAGGCTTCTTTCGGGCAGCCTCCCGAGGTGTTGTTTGCCCATTTCGAGCGCGAGCCTGTGGCATCGGCCTCCGTGGCCCAGGTGCACTTTGCCGTGCTGCATGATGGCCGCGAGGTGGCCGTCAAAATATTGCGTCCGCGCATGCTGGACGTGATCGAAAACGACCTGCGGCTGATGGAGATCATGGCCCGGTTGGTCGAGCGGATTCCCGATGGCAAGCGCCTGCGTCCGCGTGAGGTGGTCGATGAGTTCGACAAATACCTGCATGACGAGCTGGATCTGCAGAAAGAGGCTGCCAACTGCAGTCAGTTACGGCGCAATTTCGAGCCGGGCTCGGCGCGCGGCGAACTGCTCATGGTGCCGGAAGTCGTGTGGGAGTTCACCTCGCGCAATGTATTCACGATGCAGCGCATGCGCGGCATCCAGGTCAGTCAGATCGACAGGCTGCGTGCCGCCGGTGTGGATATCCCCCGCCTGGCGCAGACCGGCGTCGAGATTTTCTTTACCCAGGTGTTCAGCGACGGCTTTTTCCATGCCGACATGCATCCGGGCAATATCTATGTGTCGGACGAACCGGCGACGCTGGGGCGCTATATCGCCCTGGACTTCGGCATCGTCGGTTCGCTGTCCGAGTTCGACAAGAACTATCTGGCGCAGAACTTCTTGGCGTTCTTCCAGCGCGATTACCGGCGGGTGGCCCAGTTGCACATCGAGTCGGGCTGGGTGCCTGCCGATACCCGCGAAGAAGAGCTCGAAGGTGCGGTGCGTGCAGTGTGCGAACCGTATTTCGACCGGCCTCTGTCCGAGATTTCGCTGGGTCAGGTGCTGCTGCGGTTGTTCCAGACTTCGCGGCGCTTCAATGTCGAGATCCAGCCGCAATTGGTGTTGCTGCAGAAAACGCTGCTCAATGTCGAAGGCATGGGGCGTGAGCTCGACCCCGATCTGGACCTGTGGCGCACGGCCAAGCCGTTCCTGGAAAAGTGGATGCATCAGCGCATGGGACTGGCGGGCCTGCGCAGCAAGCTCAAGCAGGAGGCTTCGCAATGGGCCCAGTTCCTGCCCGAACTGCCTCGTCTGGCGCATGAGCGCCTCAAGCGGCCTGACTATGGTCCCGAGCTGATGGATGAACTGCGCCGGTTGCGGCAGGCCCAGGAGCAGGGCAACCGCTGGACCGCCACCCTGGCGGGTGTGCTGGCGCTGGGGCTGGCCGTGCTGCTGTGGGCGCTGATGCGCTGACCGACGCAGCCGGTGTGGCGGGTACTATTCGATAGCACCCGCCAGTGCCGGCAGCATGCCCAGCATGGCCATGCAATATCCGACCAGGGCATAGCCCCGCCCTCTGAAACTACGAATCTGTGGTTTGCCGGCATGGCGTCCGTTCGGCAGGCCAAGCTTGCGCCGCAGATTGCTCATGTGCGTGTCCAGGCTGCGATCCTTGGGCGCGGCATCGCCTGCCAGTGATCCGGCCCGTAATTGCTCACGACTGACCAGATTGCCGGACTGGCGCATCAGCATGCCCAGCAGATTCATTTCGGCGGCAGTCAGGTAGGCAGTGCGATTTTCCAGGGTGGCCACCGAGGCGTCCATGTCCAGCCGCAGGTCGCCACATTCCAGCATGCCAGCAATCTGGCGTCTGCCATGCAGGTCGGGTTCGAGAATCTGGATGATCTGCAGCCCGAGATAATGGGCATCGATCGGCGCAGGTACTGCGCGCAACTGTGCAGTGCGCAGATAGCGCCCATAGTGCCGTGCCGCATCGGCCGAGGCATGCGGCGTGCCCAGCAACATGATTGGACAGCGTGGCGAGGCCTGTGACAGCACGCGCAGCAATTGCCCGACGGCATCAGCGGAAAAAGATGTATCGATAAGGGCCAGTCCTGGCTGGATTGTCGTGCTCTTGTTCAGTGCGGAGTCGATGCCGGTGGCCAGGTGAAGGGTGGTGATGCCGGCCGCGGCAATCGCGGGCGTGACTTCGCCCAGCAGATCCTTATGGGCAACAGCGAGAACTTCGATCGATTTCATGATGCTTCAGGTTGCCTTGCAGCAGGCCGGTACGAAATGGAATGCGGAATGACGTTGCATGGATGCAATCGGCAAATCTTAAGAAACCTTAATAAAACTGTATTTTCCTATTGTTTGTCAATAGCAATACTAACAATTTTCATTTGCTGGATAGGATGCCTCTGGACCTAGCGCCGCAGGACTGATGCGGCGCGCTTATTCTGGAGTGCATATGCATCAACCTACCCGACTGGCGCTGGCATTGTCCGGTGCCTTTGCGATTGGCAGCCTGCCTGCGCAGGCACAGACGCAGACACGAACCGCTGTAGACAGCCTCGACACCATCGTGGTTTCGGCCGCAGGCTTCGAACAGGACATCAAGCAGGCTCCGGCCAGCATTTCCGTGATTACGCACGAGGAACTGGCCAGCAAGGATTTCTCCAGCATTGCCGAGGCCATCGGTGATATCGAAGGCGTGGATATCGGCGATTCGGCTGGCAAGACGGGCGGTCTCAATATCAGTATTCGCGGCATGCCTTCCGACTACACGCTGATCATGATCGATGGGCGTCGCCAGAATGTAGCGGGCAATGTCACGCCGAACGGCTTTGGCGAAACCTCGACCAGCTTCATCCCGCCGCTTTCTGCCATCGAGCGGATCGAAGTGATCCGCGGGCCGATGTCTACGCTGTACGGCTCGGACGCCATGGGTGGCGTGGTCAACATTATCACCAAGAAAGTGTCGCCCGAGTGGGGCGGCTCCCTGACACTGGGCAGCACCCTGCAGACCGACAACCGCTTTGGTCACAACCAGGATGCCAATGTCTACGTCAGTGGTCCCATCAAACAGGACGTGCTGGGCGTGGCGCTGCGCGGCAGCATTTTTCATCGTGGCGCTTCGAACATCAGCTATCCGGTGGCGACGGGTGCCGATGCGGTTCCGGTCATGGGGGCCAACCCGGTCAAATATACCAATACCAGCGTGGGGGCCAAGTTTTCGCTGACGCCCAATGCGGATCACGACATCGTGCTGGATATCGACTCCCAGCGCCAGAAATACGATAACAGCGACAGCGCGCGTTATGTCGGCACCGTCGACAATCCAGCGCTGGGCACCTATGGCGGCTATGCCGATACACAGCGCTTCAACCGGCACCAGTACAGCCTGTCTCATACCGGCCGGCTGGGTTTCGGCACGATCGAGTCGGTCCTGAGCCGCAACGAAACGGAAACGCTGGGACGGACCATTCCCCGAGGCGTGCCGGGCAAGGAGCCCGGTTCCGACCGCACACTGGAGATCAAGACCACCATTCTCGACAGCAAGCTGATCCTGCCGATCGATACCTCGTGGGGCGAGCATCTGCTGACCGTGGGTGGACAGTGGCAGGACGGCAAGATGACCGACGCCGTGGCGACCAATGATTTCAAGTACGAGCAGTGGGCGCTGTTCGTGGAAAACGAATACCGGCCGATCCATGACCTGGCCCTGACTGCCGGGGTGCGCTACGACCACCACGATGCCTTTGGCGGCCATACCAGCCCGCGTGGCTATATCGTCTGGACCAGTACGCCGAACTGGACGTTCAAGGGCGGGGTCAGCGCTGGCTACAAGACGCCGCGTCTTGATCAACTGGCCGACGGCATCATCGGCTTTGGCGGCCAGGGGCGTTTCCCGCTGATCGGTACGCCCACGCTCAAGCCCGAGAAGAGCCTCAGTACCGAGGTCGGCGTGCTCTATGACAGTCTGGATGGCTTCACCTCCACGCTGACGCTGTTCAACAATGATTTCAAGGACAAGATCGCTTCCGGTCCCGGGGTGCCCAATTGCTCTTTCGCCGGGGATCCGAATCGTCCTGGCTGCGTGGACTTCGGCTATTTCCCGTCGCAGGACACCTACGGACAGAGTATCAATGTGGACAAGGCCGTGACCCGCGGTGTCGAGTTCAGCACGCGCTGGCAAATGAATGATGCCTGGGCCGTGTCAGGCAATTACACGTATACCAGCAGCAAGCAGAAAAGCGGTGCCAACGAAGGCGCGCCGCTGACCAACACGCCGCGCCACATGTTCAATGCCAAGCTGGACTGGGTGCCGAACGACACCTGGAGCGCCTGGATGCGTACCGAGATCCGCAGTTCGCGTTATCGCTCCGACGATACCGTTCGTGATCAACTGGGCAATTACAAGAGCTATGCCCTGTTCCATGTGGGTGGGGCCTATCGTGTCAACAAGGACGTGACGCTCAATGCCGGCATCTACAACCTGTTCGACAAGGATTTCATCGACTACCAGCCTTATCGCACGGCCTCTGGCGGCACCGGCTACAGCAACCGCTATATCAACAACCAGGAAGGTCGCCGTTTCTGGTTGTCGGCAACGATCCAGTTCTGATCGGCAGCATGTTCGTGTCCGTACCGGCGTCTATATGACGCCGCGTGCGGGCCTCATGAACTGGACTCCTTAACGCCAGAATCCATAAGCAATGCAGAAATGGGTATTGGCATGTGTGCGGGGCCGGTTGCTAGGATGGTTCTCTTCATCCATGACGAAAGAGCCTCCGCATGTCCCGCACATTTCATCCCGGTCGCAGGAAATCCATAAAACTGATCAGCGCGCTGGCCGCCTGGGGCGGTACGGCGGCCACCGCCTCCCTGGCCTGGGCGCAGCAGACTCAGGCCAGGGAGTTTCGCGTCGGCTGGCAGAAAGGCTCCAACCTGGCCATCCTCAAGGCACGTGGCAATCTGGACGAACGGCTCGCCAGGGAAGGTGTGACCGTGCGCTGGATCGAGTTCACCGCCGGGCCTCAGATGCTGGAGGGGCTGAATGTAGGCAGCATCGATTTTGCCTGCGTGGGTGAGACGCCGCCCGTGTTTGCCCAGGCTGCGGGTGCCGACCTGGTGTATGTGGCCAACGAGCCACCCGCACCCAGGGCGGAGAAAGTCCTGGTGCAGAAGGATTCTCCCATTCGCGCTTTCTCCGAGCTCAAGGGCAGGCGCATTGCGCTCAACCGGGGCTCGAACGTGCATTATCTGCTGCTGCGCCTGCTGGAGCGAGAAGGCCTGCAGTACAGCGATGTGAATGTGGTCTACCTGCCGCCCGCCGATGCGCGGGCAGCCTTCGAGAATGGTTCGATCGATGCCTGGATCATCTGGGATCCGTTTGCCCAGGCCGCCATCGGACAGGTCGATGCCCGCGTGCTGGAAAGTGGCGAGGGGCTGGTGCACAACTACAACTTCTATCTGTCGACCGGCAAATATGCCAATGCCCATCCCGAAGTGCTCAAGTGGGCCATCGAGGAGGTCAAGGCATCCGATGACTGGACGCTGGCGCATTTCGATGAGGCGGCCGAGATCCTGGCACCGCAGATTGGTCTCAGCAAGGACATCACGCGCACGGCCCTGCAGAACTATGGCTACGGCGTGCAGTACCTGGATGATGCCGTGATCCGGAACCAGCAGGCCATTGCCGATGCCTTCTCCGGGCAGAAGCTGATCCCCCGTCCGCTGGATGTCGCCAGCGTGGTTTGGCGGCCCTGAGTGTCAGGAAGCCGTCATGTCCAATGAGCAAAGCCTGACTGCCGTGCCGGGGCACGGTGATTCAGTTATCGCCGGTGCCGGTCGCGGCCCTGCCGCGTGGCAGCGTGCTGCGGCCGTCCTGCGACGGGCGGCAGGGACGCTGCTGCCCTGGCTGGTGCCCATCATCCTGTTGCTGCTGTGGCAGATCGCAGCCTCGGCGGGCTGGCTGTCCACCCGTGTGGCACCCTCCCCGGCGGCCGTGCTGGAAGCCGGCTGGACGCTGGTGCAGACCGGCGAACTGTTCCAGCACCTGTGGGCCAGTTTCGTCCGTGCGCTGACCGGGTTCCTGATCGGCGGCATTATCGGACTGGCTTTTGGCCTGCTCAACGGCGGCTTTGGTATTTTTGAACGGCTTTTCGATACCTCGATCCAGATGATCCGCAATGTGCCACACCTGGCGATGATTCCCCTGGTGATCCTCTGGTTCGGCATCGACGAGGGCGGCAAGCTGTTCCTGGTGGCGCTGGGCACGCTGTTCCCGATCTACCTGAATACTTTTCACGGCATTCGCTCGGTGGATGCGGGCCTGGTCGAGATGGGGCGTTCCTACGGGCTGTCGAACTGGCAATTGTTCCGGCAGGTGATCCTGCCCGGGGCCATGCCGAGCATCCTGGTGGGGGTGCGCTATGCACTGGGTTTCATGTGGTTGACGCTCATTGTGGCAGAGACCATTTCGGCGACCAGCGGCATTGGCTACATGGCGATGACGGCGCGCGAGTTCATGCAGACCGACATCGTGGTGCTGGCGATTCTGCTCTATGCCGTGCTGGGCAAGTTGGCCGACACCGCCGCCCGCTGGCTGGAGCGCCGCCTGTTGCGCTGGAATACCGGATTCCTGCCTGCCTGACCTGATAGGGATGAACATCATGGCACGATCCAATGAGCACGTGGCCCAGCGGCAGACCGCCGCCGTGCCGTTGCATGGCGATACGGCATCGATTTCTGACGGCCTGGCAGTGAGTGTGCGGGGTGTGTCGCGGCGTTTTGGCGAGCGCCTGGTGCTGCATGGCATCGACCTGGACATTGCGCCGGGGCAGTTCGTGGCGATCGTAGGGCGCAGTGGTTGCGGCAAGAGTACGCTGCTGCGGCTTCTGTCCGGCTTGGATCAGGCCAGCGGCGGTCGAATTGCGCTGGATGATCATGCTCCGGCACTGGCAGCACCTGATGTGCGCATCATGTATCAGGATGCGCGCCTGCTGCCCTGGCAGAAAGTCATCGACAATGTGGCGCTTGGGTTGCCCGGCTCTCGGACACAGCGACGCGAGCAGGCGCGCGAGGCGCTGGCGCAGGTGGGGCTGGCAGATCGGGCCGACGAATGGCCGCGCGTGCTGTCAGGCGGTCAGCGTCAGCGCGTGGCCCTGGCACGGGCGCTGGCGCATCGGCCACGCTTGCTGCTGTTGGATGAGCCCCTGGGGGCGCTGGATGCGCTGACGCGTATCGAGATGCAGCAACTGATCGAGAATCTGTGGCACGAACACCGCTTTACGGCGGTGCTTGTGACCCACGATGTTGCTGAGGCCGTGGCGCTGGCCGACCGGATCGTGCTCATCGAGCAGGGTGCGCTTGCGCTTGACCTGGCCGTCGGCCTGGCGCGTCCGCGTGGTCGCGGCGATCCGGCCTGTGCCGGCCTGGAAGGGCAGGTGCTGGAGCGTCTGCTGGTGCACAAGGTGACATCGACTGTCGGTGAGCGGGCAACGGTGGCCGGGCCGGACGCAGTGGGTAATGCTGCGGGATATGCCTGAGCGCACCCGGTGTTCTGCTGATGGTTGCCTGCACGTTGCCGCTACAGATCGATGGCGCGCATGGAGTTGCTCAGGGATCGGGCACAGGCTACCAACGCGGGGGCCAGTTTGGATTCTGCTTGTTCCAGAGTCCAGCGACTGGTCGGAGCCACAATGTGTACGGCTGCGATAGGCTGCCTGCGATTACCGTACACCGGTGCTCCCAGTGTCATGTCTCCCAGGAACAGTTCTTCCTGATTGATTGCGTAGCCATGTTGGCGTGCCTGTTGGAGTAGCTCCAGCAGATCAGGCAGTGCAGTGCGGGTATGCATGGTGTGCGCAGTCCGGTCGCTAGCCTGCAGCAGTTCAATTGCCTGAGGCTCAGGTAATCCACTCAGATACGCGCGTCCCGAAGCTGTGCAGTACAGAGGGATCCGACTGCCTATGGGCATATGGACCGGTACGAATTGCGAGCTGACGAAGCGTGCTACATAGACCATTTCCAGCCCATCGGGCTCGGTCAGGCAGGTTGTCTCTGCTGTCAGGTTGGTCAGTTCGGACAGGAACGGATTGGCCATATCGACCAATGTGTTTGCGCCCAGGTAATTAAAGCCTACACGCATGGCACGTACCGTCAACATATAGCGCCGTGTGCGGGGATGTTTGCGCAGGTAGCCCAATTGTTCCAGGGTAAATACCATGCGCTGCGTCGAACTCTTGTTGATGCCGACGTGGGCTGCGATTTCGGCAATGGTCATGGTGCGTCGCTCGGCACTGAACGCACACAGTACGGCAAGGCCTTTTTCCAGCGATTGATTGAACAGCGGGTTGGTGTCGATCGGCATGGGGTGCCCGCAAGGTAATAGGTTGTCGGAATTATAGATACGCTTTGATGCGTCATGTTATGGGACTTTGGTAGATTCTAACAAATCGAATATCGATTCTTATAATTCGATTAATGGTTTTTACCTATTCTTTTTCAATTGTTTGAAATCGATAATGAATTCACGCGGCCCGTGGTGTTCATGCGGGGTGTGTTGGCATCATCCGATCACCAAAACAGTGAAGGAGTTAACTATCATGCGTCTCGCTTCCCAACCGTTCCAACGCATACTGGCCTGCCTGGGGCTTGCAGCATGCCTGGCAATCACTGCGCCAGCACAGGCAGAAACATTGCGCGTGGGCGCAACGGCAACAGGTATCCCGTTCACGTTCCTGGATGTGAAGAGCAATACGATCCAGGGCATGATGGTTGATACTGCACAGGCCGTAGGCAAGGCAGCAGGTTTTGATACCACCATTCAGCAGACAGGGTTCGCAGCGTTGATTCCCTCTCTGACATCGAACAAGATCGATTTTGTCTCGGCAGCCATGCTCAAGACGCCGGCGCGCGAGGAAGTGGTGGCTTTTTCCGAACCCGTGTACTCATATGGCGAGGGTTTGATCGTGGCAGCCAATGATGATGCTGCTTATACGACCTTGGATGCGCTGGCCGGTGAGGTGGTGGGCGCGCAGGTAGGTACGGTATTCCTGGATCGTCTCAAGCAGATGGGTATTTTCAAGGAAGTACGCAGCTATGACTCGGTGGCCGATATGACGCGCGATATCGCACTTGGCCGCATCAAGGCCGGCGTCGGGGATCAGCCCATTATTGCGTATCAGATTGCGCAAAATACGTTCACAGGGGTGAAACTGGCACCTGATTTCGAACCGGCCAATGTCGGCGATGTGTGCCTCGTCGTACGCAAGGAGGATACCGCATTGCTGGAACGCCTGAACCAGGCTATTGCCCAGATCAAGGCGGATGGCACGCTGGATGCCATTGTGCTCAAGTGGGGCATCTGAGTCATCGGAATCACGAGATGGAAAATCTTCTGCAAAACGTCCGTGACTTTCTACCCATCCTGCTGGAAGGGGCAGTCGTCACGGTTCAGGTGACGGTACTGTCGTTTTTGCTCAGCAGTGTGCTCGGGCTCGGACTGGCCTTGATGAAGCTGTCGCGCGTGCGGATGCTGCGCCTGATGGCTTCCGGCATCATCGATGTGATTCGTGGACTGCCGATTATTGTCCAATTGTTTTACATCTACTTTGTCCTACCTGAGTTTGGCGTGCATCTCAGTGCATTCCAGGCGGGGGTCATCGGTCTCGGGATTGCCTATTCGGCGTATCAGGCCGAGAACTTCCGCGCGGGGATCGAGGCGGTGGATTCAGGTCAGCGCGAGGCGGCCATGGCATTGGGCATGCGCAGCCCTTTGCTGATGCGTCGCGTCATCCTGCCACAAGCTTTTCGCATTGCACTACCGCCCTACGGCAATACGCTGGTCATGATGCTGAAGGACTCGTCTCTGGTGTCCACCATTACTGTGGCCGAGATGACGCGGGCAGGACAATTGATTGCCGCGTCTACATTCCAGAATATGACGGTCTATACACTGGTTGCATTGCTGTATCTGTTGATGAGTCTGCCGCTGGTCTGGAGTTTGCGCAGGCTGGAGCATCATTTCGGAGCGGGTAGAAAAGCATGATTGAAATCCGTAATCTCAGAAAATCGTTCGGTGATCATGAAGTGTTGCAAGGCGTGTCGCTGACTGTGGAACGAGGCCAGGTGGTCTGCTTGATCGGGCCATCCGGATCGGGAAAATCCACGGTACTGCGTTGCATTAATGGCCTGGAAAATTATCAAGGGGGAGATATTCTGGCCTTTGGTGAGCGTGTGGATGCCGAGAGTGATGGCATCCATCATTTGCGCAGTCGCATGGGCATGGTCTTTCAACGCTTTAACCTGTTCGGGCATCGTACGGTACTGGAAAACGTGATGGAAGGTCCTGTATACGTTAACCGTACACCGCGGGCGCAGGCACGGCAGGTCGCCATGAGCCTGCTGGAAAAAGTAGGCTTGGCCACACGTGCGCAGGCTTATCCGGCCCAACTGTCCGGAGGTCAGCAACAGCGTGTCGCCATCGCCCGGGCGCTGGCCATGCAACCAGAGGCAATGCTCTTCGACGAACCAACCTCGGCGCTGGATCCGGAATTGGTTGGCGATGTGCTGGATGTCATGCGCGACTTGGCCAACGAGGGCATGACCATGATCGTGGTTACCCATGAAATGGGCTTTGCTAGGGAGGTGGCTGATCGCGTCTGCTTTCTGCATGGCGGCAGTATCGTCGAGGAAGGCGCAGCCGATCAGGTATTGGGGCATCCCTGCCACGCCCGGACACAGGATTTTTTACGCCGGGTGCTGCATCAGCCAGTGCAACGGGTGCAGGAGCCGGTATGACGACTGTGCGATCTATCCTGTTGCATCCTGCTGCCGATTCCCTGTGGGCTCATACTGCGCCTGCAGCAATGCCTGTGCCGCACCTGGAGGGGGCCAGCAAGACAGACGTGGTGATTGTGGGGGCAGGTTATACCGGCCTGTCTGTAGCGCTGCATCTGGCTCAATTGGGTGCACGTGTCTGCGTGCTGGATGCGCACGCGCCCGGTTGGGGGGCATCCGGGCGCAATGGCGGCCAGGTGAACCCCACGTTGAAATTCGATCCTGAGGATTTGTATCGCATGTTCGGTGCGCGTGCCGAGGCACTGATCGAGGCGGTGTCTGGTTCGGCTGACATGGTATTTGGGCTGATCGAGCGGTATGGCATGGATTGTCACCCCGTGCGCGCGGGCTGGTTGCAGGTTGGCTACAGCGATAAGGCCGTGGCGGGGCTGCATCGCCGTGCTGAGCAGTGGCGCAAGCTAGGTGTGCCGGTAGCGTGTCTGGATCGCGATGCAGTGTGCCAGCGCACTGGTACCACGGAGTTTGCGGGTGGCTGGCTGGATGGGCGTGCTGGTGGTCTGCAGCCACTGGCTTATGCGTATGGCCTGGCCAGGGCGGCGTGCCAGCATGGCGTGCAGATCTATGGTGATAGCCCGGTTGCAGGTTTGGAACGCCATGGAGAGGGCTGGCGTGTACGCACGGCGACGGGCGCGTCGGTTGATGCACCGCAGGTTGTCCTCGCTACCAATGGCTATACAGACCCGTTGTGGCCCGGGTTGGCGCGTACGGTGCTGGCCGCCAACAGCTTCATTGTCGCTACGCCTCCTTTGGGCGAGCGTGGCATGGGCATTTTGGACGGGGGCGAGACAGTGTCCACTGCCCAACGGTTGTTGCTGTATTTTCGAAAAGACCATGCGGGCCGATTGTTGATGGGGGGGCGCGGGCATTTTCAGGATCCGTCGGGTCCGCTTGATTTTGCACATCTGGAGCGTTCGTTGAAACTGTTGTATCCGCAGCTTGAGTCGGTCTCGTTCCCTTATCGCTGGGCTGGCCGCATTGCGGTGACACGGGATTTTTTGCCGCATGTCCATCAGCCCGCCCCCGGCTTGACCATGGCACTGGGTTGCAATGGTCGAGGTATTGCCCTGGCAACAAGTATGGGCAAGCACTTGGCAGATTTGCTCAGTGGTGGAAATCCGTCTGCGTTTCCATATCCATTGTCTGAGATGCGATCAATTCCGCTGCACGGTTTACAACGCTTTTACATCGCCGCTGGCGTAGCCTGGTATAGCTTGCTCGACCGACTGGAGACGCGCCGAGCGCATTGAGGCGTGACAGAGAGTCAGGTGATGGTACGCTGCCTTGGCTGTCGCTCGCGCGCTGCTGCTTGTTGCTGCAGCGCTCTCTGTCGCCGTCAGCGCAACAGATGCGCCACCAGTGGTGCGGCCAGCACATTCAGCACACCCACTAGCACCATGACCAGGCCTGCAACCGCACCTTCGGTTGAGCCGATCTGGTGGGCGCGGGCCGTGCCCGCGCCATGCGCGCCAACACCAAACAGCGCGCCGCGCGCCAGCGAAGAAATGATGGGGACGCGTGCCAGGATCAGGTCCCCCAGTACTGCGCCAGCGATGCCGGTCATGACCACGAACACGGCTGTCAGGTCAGGAATGCCGCCGATATCGCCGGATACTTCCATGGCAAAGGGCGTGCTGATTGAGCGCGGTAGCAGGCTCAGTTGCAGGGTGTCGTCGAGTCCGACCCAGGCCGCCAGCGCCCAGCTGGAAGCGATGGAGGCGATGCTGCCGGCCACCATCCCGACCAGCAGGATGGGCCAGTGGCGTCGGATCAGCGCGCGTTGCTCGTAGATCGGAATGGCAAAGGCGACGGTGGCAGGGCCCAACAGCAGAACCAGCCATTTCGTGCCCCGAATGTATTCGCGATAGTCGGCGTGCACCAGCAGGACCACCGAGGCGATCAGGATCGGCGTAATCGCCAGCGGCATCAGCCACCAGCGCGGCCAGCGCTGGTAGATGCGCTTGGCGATCCAGTAGAAACCGATGGTGACGACCGACCAGAGCAGCGCGTGCAGGGCGGGTTCAAGCAGGATCGTGCTCGGCGCGGACATGGCGCAGGCTCCAGCGGTAGCAGGCATCGACAGCCAGGGCAGTGACGGTCATGACGATGATCGTGCTGCAGAGGATCACGAACAGGATCTTGAGGCCGATGAGACCGAACAGCTCGCGGTGGTCGAGGACCGCCAGAACGGCAGGGACGAAAAACAGCAGCATGTCGGCCAGCAGCCATTCGGCACCACGCCGCATGCTGATGACACTCAGCCGGCGCGTGACCAGCAACAGGAGCAGCAGTGCCAGTCCGATGATGCCGCCGGGCAGGGGCAGTCCGGCCAGTCGCACCAGGCCTTCGCTCGCCAGCCAGAACAGCAGCACGATGCCAAGCTGTAGCGGGGCGCTGCGATGGATGAGGCGGAACGAATGGCGAAGCATGGTGTGTGGCGACAGGCGGGAAACAGGCGATCATGATAGGTCGCTTTGAAGTATGATCAAAGTGAATTGATTGACTAGTTGCTATTCTTTATTGGACTGAATCGTTCATGGAATTGAGAACCTTGCGTGCGTTTGTTGAAGTGGTCCGGCAGGGCGGCTTTTCGCAGGCGGCCCAGGTCGTATTTGCCACCCAGTCCACGGTCAGCAAGGCGGTACGGCAGCTGGAGGACGAGATCGGCCTGCCGCTGCTGGAGCGCACCAGCCGACGCCAGTCACTGACGGCGGCCGGCGAGGTGGTGTACCGGCGCGGCGTCAGGTTGCTGGCCGATTGCGATGACCTGCAGGCGGAACTGGACGAAGTGCGGCAGCTGCGACGCGGCGTGCTGCGGCTGGGCCTGCCGCCGGTAGGCAGCAGTACCCTGTTCGCGCCGCTCTTTGGCGTGTACCGGCAACGCTATCCGGGCATCGATGTACGCCTGGTCGAGCATGGCAGTGATGAACTGGAGACCAGCCTGCGCGCCGGAGAAATCGATTTTGCCGGTCTGCTGCAGGCTGCCGGTTCGGAATTCGAGTGGACGCCGGTACGTCGTGAGCCGCTGGCGGCCCTGCTGGCCCCGGCGCATCCGCTGGCCGGCCGGCGTAGCGTACGGCTGGCCGATCTGCAAGATACTCCTTTCATCCTGTTCGAAAGTGGTTTTACCTTGCACCGCATGATCCTGGATGGCTGCCGGCAGGCCGGTTTCGAGCCGGACGTGGTGGCGCGCAGCAGCCAGATCGATTTCATGCTCGAATTGGTGGGGGCAGGCCTGGGCGTGGCATTCCTGCCGCGAGGCATGGCGCTGCGTCGTCGCAGCGCGGCCATTCGCCAGCCGCTGCTGGCCGATGCCGGTACCGAGTGGTGCATGGGGATGGCCTGGCGGCGTGGTGGCTACCTGTCGGGGGCAGCGCAGGCCTGGCTGGAGCTGGTGCGCGAGACATACGGGAACACATGATGGTGGCGGATGCTTTTTTCTACAAGGTCAGACATTTCACCAACCCAAGGTGCCGGCAAGCGTCCTTTTTTCCCTATGTCTACCGGGAAGATGAAAAGGATCTTTTTCAGCTCTCGGTGGCGAAGGATCGAGGTGGTTTTCAGCCCCTGGCGAGATGGTTCGAGCTGTTCCCGCAAGGTATGGCGGATCGGACGATCCGCAGGCTTGGCCTGAGCGAGTCGGACAGCTATGCGGCCAGATTGATGCTGTCCCGTTTTGGCCATCTGTTCCAGATCGATAACCGGCAACGGCTGGACAAGGATATCCATATCTTTTTCTATGTGTTCCAGTTGATGTTCCTCAAAAACGGGGGGATCGATCGCAGCGAGCTTCATATCAACCATTTTTTCAGGATGCTGTGCTTTGAACTGGGCATGGATGACGAGGCATATGAAAAATTCCAAGTGTCCGGCAATCGGTTGATGTTCCTGACCGAAGGGCGGGGCTACATTGACTTTCGTGACTTCGTCCAGGAGTTTCATGAAGCGGCACAGACCGGGCGCGAGTGTCGGGCCCGGCATGATGCGTGTCTGTTCCAGTTGGCCGTGATGGATTTCCTGTTCGAGAATGGCGATGCATTCGATGGCTTCGAGGTGGATGACACCTATTGCCACCTGATGTCGCCAGTTGTTTTCGTGCGGGCATACCGACAATCGCGAAACTCGGTGTTCGATGCCCTGGCGGGTTGTTTCGACGGTCATCAGTCGGGGGCCAACCTGCTGGTTTCAAACATGATTCTGATGAATTATGCTCACTACATCTTGAGCCGTAATGGCAGAAGCATTTTGGCGCTTGAACGGTATCTGGCAGATGATGCGCTTTTCTCGTCCATCCTGTCTGCGCTGGCCTACAGGGGCGTCGGGGTGGACAAGGGCTTCTTCGATCGTATGGGGCTTGCAGATCGACTGATCGTGCCGGAGCGCGAGAAGATCATGCTGTACAACCTGATTTATTCGATGGACCCCTCAGGGGCAGTGCCGGAGCGCAGCGACAAGCGTGGGGTTTTTTTTAGATGATTGATACCAGTGCAGAAATACTGAGCGGGCAATCCATGGGGAATCTGTACATGGGCAGGAATATCGCTGACTATCCTGTTTTCAGAGATCCGCAATGGGTGCGCTCCCACTCCGTCTCCGATCCGCAAATGACGGGCAGGGTGCTCCACTATTATTCCCTGGGAGACAGTTTGTATGTCACGACAGAGGAAGATGGCGTCATCTGTGCGATAGGATGCAACGAGCGCTACAGGGGGCGCTATCGGGGTGTTTTGTACCCCGGCATCAGTATGGGTGAGCTGGTGAAGCTGACCAGCAGTCAGCGTATCCTGAATTGCACGCTGATCGTGAACGAGGATTATGGCCTGTCTTTTACCTTGCCCTTTCCGTATGATGAAATCGCGGATGAGCTGAAAGATATCCCTCTGGATACGCGACTGAATGAAATTTATGTCGAGGACTATTCTTTCTGGGCACCCAAAAAGAAGTGAACTGGCGAGCCGTTGCACGCACTCTGCTTGGCCTCGTCAGGGCCGCTGGCCGATCCTGGGGGCAGATGGCAACTACATGTCGTTGAGGATGTCATCCAGCCAATCGCTGTTGGGACGATCACAACTGACATGGCCCGCGAAGTGAAGCATACCGTTGCTCACGACCTTGCCTGAGTAGTCGAAATCCGGCAGGGCAAACAGGTAGCTGATCCTGTCGATGCCTTCGTCCTCCAGCAAGCGGGCGACGCGGGTGGTCAGAAAATCAAAACCGGCTTCCAGATGGCTGTTTTGATCCCGGTGCAGGGCACCTGGTTCGCCAGACGGGTCGCCATACCAGATGGCGATGGCATGGTCGTAATCGACGAACCTGTTTCCCAGGTGAAAATCCGTTTCGAACCGGCAGGTGCCGTCGCGCATAATGAAATGTTCGGCGAGGTCCTGGTGGCGGGTCGTGGTTGCATACCAGACGGCGTATTTTTCCTGGCTCATGGGGGCGATGTCATGCTGTCGATATACCCTAGTATGCCAGTATTCCGAGATGGTGCGCCTCGGCCAGGTATTCGCCTGGCCGAGCACATTGGCTCAGGAAGCCAGGCTGGCGGCAATGGCCTGCTGCATGATGCGGGCACTGCCCTGCAGGGCTGCACGCTCGTCCGCATCAAGTTCGGGCAGGATGGGGCGCGAAGCACCATTTCGACCGAGGACGTGTGGCAGGGAAATGCAGGTCCGTTCCACGTCCAGCACATTATCGAGATAGGTTGACACACTGAATACGACCTGCTCGTCGGCCATGATTGCTCGCGCCAGCCGGGCGATGCAGCCCCCGATGCCGAAGTTCGATACGCCCTTGCCTTCCTTGATGCGATAGGCGGCGGTGCGGACTTCGCGGGTGATTGTGTCGCGTATCTCGGCATCGACCGGGCGACCGATCGACCGCGCGAAATGCAGTAGCGGGATGTCGGCGACGTGTACGGCACTCCAGTGCAGCACTTCGGAGTCGCCATGTTCACCCAGCACATAGGCGCTGACAGATGGCGCGGCCACGTTGAGGTAGCGCGCCAGCCGTTCACGAAAGCGTGCGCTGTCGAGTGCGCAGCCGGTGCCGATGACGCGCCCGACGGGCAGGCCGAATCGCTCGACCAGCACTGCGGGCATGACATCCACAGGGTTGGTCGCCAGCAGGAGCAGCGTGTCCGGTGCGTAGCGCAGTATCTGTTCAGTGATCGATGTGACGATGTGTGTATTGGACCGTGCCAGATCCAGGCGTGTCTGGCCCGGCTTGAGGCTGACGCCCGCCGTGATGACGACGAGATCTGCCCCGGCAAGATCCTCGAAGGTGCCGGCCCGGATATGCCAGCCGATGCCGAAGGCGGCAGCATGGGCGATATCCTGGGCTTCGGCCTGGGCACGCTCCTGGTCGATGTCGACCAGGATCACATCGCCGCCGCCCGGCAGCAGTGTCAACAGGTAGGCTGCAGCCGAGCCGACCAGCCCGGAACCGATAATGCCGATGGAGTGGTTCATGATCAAAGTATCCCGATGAGTGGCCAATAGGTAAGAGACAGAAGCGTAACGAGCAGCAGGCCGATGGTGGTGATGGCCAGGCCGATTTTTGCGAATTGTGCCGTGCTGAATGCGCCGGTGGCGATGCAGAGCATGTTCTGCGGTGCATTGGGCGGCAGGATGAACCCGAAGGAGACTACCATGCTCTGGATGAAGACAATCCCGAACAGGATGGGCGTTTCATAGGGCAGGGTCTGCGCAAAGGCGATGACGATCGGGATCAGGGTGCTGGCCAGACCGGTGGCCGAGGCAAAGCCCAGATGCAGTACGGCGCTGAAGATCGACAGCAGCAGGATGATGCTCCAGATCGGCTTATCGGCCAGCCCCAGTTGGCCGAGGCTGACGCTGGCAAGCCAGTCGGCAGCACCGCTGCGCGAGAGCAGCAGGCCCAGTGAAATACCGGCAGCGAACAGCACGACCGTGCCCCAGGGGACGAGTTTTTCGGCCTGGGCCCAGTTCATGACCCCGATCTTGGGCATCAGCAACAGCGCGATACCGAACTGCGTGGCGGTCGCCGTGTCCAGCGGATGCAGCCAGCCTTCGGTCGACCACAGGATGAGCAGGCCGACGGCGGTCATGATGAGGCGGGTCTCTGCGGCCGACAGCGGTCCCAGTTCAGCCAGTTGCTCGCGGATGCGGATGCGGGCGGCTTCGGGGTCGGGGACTTCGGGGCGCAGGATGACCAGCGTCAGCACGAACAGCACCGCGCTCATGATCAGCGTGAATGGCAGTGCAAAGATGAACCATTCGCCCCATGACAGCGAATGGCCGAACGCCTGCTGCATGAAATCCAGGCTGATCAGGTTTTGCGCTGCTGCTGTCTTGATCCCCATGTTGAAGACTGAGCAGATCTGCGCCGTGACGATCAGCAGCGCAGCCCCCAGCCGGCTGTTGATCGGCATGCCGAGTGCGGTGACGATGCCGATCATGATCGGAATGACGGCACCGACGCGGGCGGTCGCCGACGGGATGAACAGGGCCAGCACGAACCCGACCAGGATGGCTCCCAGCAGCAGACGGGCGGGCGAGACGCCGACTGCATTCATGATGACCAGGGCGATGCGTCGGTCCAGGCCGGTATGCTTGAGCGCCACGGCCAGGAACAGCGCCATCGCTACCAGGATGACGGCCGATGACGAGAAGCCCGACAGCATCAGGTTGAGCGCCTTGGCTGAGGACAGGGGTGTGTCAGCACCAGGCATGGTGGTGCCGATCAGCCCGAACACCGCCGTGCCCGTGAGAATGACGGCGCTGGCAGCGGGTGAGACACACTCGCTGACCCAGATGACGACAACCAGGGCCAGTACGGCCAGCGCCGTCTGGCCGGAGCCCGAGAGGCCCGCAGGCGTGGGGAGCATCATGATGATGCCGAAGATGAGGAAAGAAAAGAGCAGCATTGCGAACTTCTTGTTGGATGCCGGCTCGGCTGGGGATAAGAATTGCATGTGAATCTCCTTTTGGATCCCACCCTGTATCCAGCAAATAGCGTGCCAGAAAGATTGTTGGGATCGAAAAAAACAAAAGGAAATTCAATGGGTTATGGATTTGATCTGGATCAAATCGCAGGGGGTGGGCGGGTTCTTGCCTAGGCGGTTTTTTTCATCGGCAAGAAGTTGCCGCCTGGCTGAGTCGGGCAGGACCAAGCGGCAAACGGCGTGTACATGCCCTCGCGTTAAATGGGGTAGAGCCCAATGGAGGAACGGGTTTTCAGCCTGGATCGCGCTCGATGCCGAGACGGCGCATTTTCTCGTTCAGGGTGCGGCGCGGCACGTCGAGGATGTCGAGTGCCTGGGCTACCGAACCGTCGCTCTGGCGCAAGGCGGCCATGATGAGGTTGCGCTCGTAGTCTTCCAGCATGGCGTCCAGGCTGCGCCGTTCGGGCAGGCCGGTGGCATCTTCCGGCTGGATCTGCAGGCCCAGCCCCAGACCGAAGCGTTCGGCCACGCTCTTGAGTTCGCGCACGTTGCCCAGCCAGGTATGGTCCAGCAACGCTGCCACGAGCGCAGGCGTGAGTTCCGGCGGGCGGCGGCCGACCCGTTCCGCGCAGGCCGAGGCGAACTGCGTGAACAGCAGCACGATATCGTCGCTGCGCTGGCGCAGCGGTGGGATGCAGATCTCATAGCCTGCCAGGCGATAGTAGAGATCTTCCCGAAAGCGACCCTGTTCCACAGCGGTTTTCAGGCTGAGCTTGGTGGCGCTGATGATGCGCATGTCGACGGCGACCACGCGATTGGAGCCGATACGCTCGACAGCACGTTCCTGCAGGACGCGCAGTACCTTGGCCTGCGCGTCGAGCGGCATGCTTTCGACCTCATCCAGGAATACCGTGCCGCCGTCGGCGAACTCGAACTTGCCGATGCGCTTCATGCGTGCGCCGGTGAAGGCACCCGCCTCATGACCGAACAGTTCGCTTTCGAATATCTCATGGGGGATGGCGGCACAGTTGATCGCCACGAAAGGCTTGTCGCGGCGCGCACTGCATTCGTGCAGGGTGCGGGCGACGACCTCCTTGCCGGTGCCTGTCTCGCCGCGTATCAGGATATCGAGTGGCGCATCCAGCACGGCACGTATTTCGTCGTGCAGCTTGAGCATGGGCGGAGAACGGCCGGGAATGCGGGTGGCAACGCAGTCGAGCCCGGCGAGACGGGCCTCGGCCGTGTGCAGTCGCCGTGTCAGGGCATGTTGCGTGCAGGCGTTGCGCAGCGTGGCGCTCAGGCGCTCGGGGTCGTGCGGCTTGGTCAGAAAGTCAAAGGCCCCGAGTTTGAGCGCCTCGACGGCCAGCGGCACGTCGCCATGTCCGGTCAGCAGGACGACCGGCAGGTCGGGCAGGGTATCGCGCAACGTCCGCAGCAAGTCGATACCTGACTGGCCGGGCATGCGCACGTCGGTCAGCACAGCATCGATGGCCTGTGTGTGCAGCAGGTCCGGTACGGCCTCCGCGTTCGATGCCGTCAGGGTGCGAAAGCCCGACAGGCCCAACCATTGCGACAGGGCGCGCAACAGGGTCTGATCGTCGTCGACGATAAGGACGGTGCCGATGGGTTCGTTCATGCGTGCTGCTCCTGCTGTCCGGTGGCGGGCCTGGCGGGCAGGACCAGGTGAAACCAGGTCTGGCCGGCAGGCGTGCGTTCGTAGCGCAGTACACCTCCATGATCGCGGGCAATGGCATAGCTGATCGCCAGGCCGAGTCCCAGTCCCTTGCCGACGCCCTTGGTCGTGAAAAACGGTTCGAACAGCCGCCCGCGTGCGGACTCGGGAACGCCGGGGCCGCAATCGCCGACGCTCAGGCATGCCATGCCGTTCTGCAGGCTGGCTTGCACCATGATGTCCTTGCATGTCGCGTCGGCGGCAACGTCTACTGCGTTTTTCAGGAGGTTGAGGATGATCTGTTCGATGTGAGCCTGGTCGGCGACGACTTGTACGTCGTCGTCGAGGGTTTCGCGCACACTGGCACCTGCGTCGCGGATACGAAACCGCATCAGGCCGATGACCCGCTGTGCCGTCGCGGCGAGATCGACTTCGACCAGGCGGTTGTCGCTGCGTCGTGACAGGTGTTTGAGGTCGCCCGAAAGCTGGACCAGGCGCTCGACGGTTTCGTCCATGATGCCGAGGTTGGCGGCGGCGCTGTCGGTGTCGCCGCGTGCGATCAGCAGCTTGGTGCTGGACAGGTAGGTTTTCAGGGCGGCCAGCGGCTGGTTGATCTCGTGGGCCAGGCCTGCAAATGCCTGTCCCATCGATGCCAGCTTGCCTGCCTGGATCAGCTCGTCACGGGCCTTGGAGAGTTCGGCTTCGGACTGGCGGCGCTCGACCATCTCGGCCTCCAGGCGCGACATGGCCTCGACCAGTTCGGCGGCGCGTTCTTCGACACGACGTTCGAGATCCTGCTTGATACGCTGGTCGGCAGTGCGCCGGGCGCGCTGCTGGCTGATCGTCAAGGCCACCAGGGTGGCAAGCAGGCCGGCCAGCAGCACGGCCAGCGCGGCCGCCAGGGGTTGCCATTGTCGGTCGCCACGTGGCAGTACGGCCGTGATCTGCCAGGCGGTGCCCGGCACTTCGCGCGTGGCGATGGCACCTTCGGGCAGGTCGCGCAGCAGGTCGATCACGACGCCGGGGGCATGCCTGGCATAGCGCTGTTCGACATTCAGGGTGTCCAGCGTGGCGTGTGAAAGGTGTTTGAGGGGGCGGTAGCGGAACTGCGGGTCCGCACTCAGGAACACCACATCGTCGGCATCGCTGACCAGGACATGCTCGCCGCCTTCGGCCCAGCTCGATTCCAGACGTGAAAACTCGGTCTTGGCCACGGCCACACCGAAATCCTCGGGGCCGGGGCCGAACGCAATGCGCGAGGCCAGGAAATAGCCGGGCCGGCCGGTGGTGACGCCCACGCCGTAATACGAGACAACGGGTTGTTCGTTCTTGCGGGCGATCTGGAAATAAGGTCTGAAACTGTAATCCTTGCCGACAAAGCTGCCGGTCTCGCCGAAATTGCTGGATGCCTGGGTGACGCCCTGGGCATCGAGAATGAAGAGATCGTCCAGATCGTTGGCCCGTGCTGTCCGGGCCAGGAGATCATTGGTGGCGTTGCGGATGTTTTCGTCGTCAGGGTGCTGCAGCAGGGACTGAACCATCCCGGTGGCACCGACCAGGGGCGGGATGCCGGCGATCCGCTTGATGGCAGCATTGAGGGTATCGGCCACCAGCGAGAGCCGCAACTGGGCATCACGGGCCAGTTGCGCCTCGGCATGTCGTGACATGCCGATATAGGCACCCCCTGCCGCGACCAGCAGCAAAAGGGTGCAGAACAGGGCGGGCAGCCGCCTGCGCAGGACAGCTCGAAGGCCATGGCGGGGCGAGACCTGCGTCATGGGCTGCCCTGGCGGGCCTTAACCGGCCCGGACCGTCTCGAACACGTCTTCGGCTGCATCCAGCGTGTGCTGGATGACGCCATCGTCGTGTGTTGCCGACACGAAGCCGGCCTCGAATGCCGAGGGCGCGAAGTGCACGCCGTGATCCAGCATGCCGTGGAAGAACCGGTTGAACGCCTGGGTATCGCACTGGGATACTTCGGCGTAGCGAGTCGGGATGCTGTCTCGGAAGTACAGGCCGAACATGCCGCCCACGGCGTCGGCGCAGAAGGGCACGCCGGCGGCCTGGGCACGCGCCTGCAGGCCGTCGGTCAGCTTGCGGGTCTGGATTGCGAGCTGTTCGTAGAAACCGGGGGCTTCCAGCAGGCGCAGCGTGGTCAGGCCAGCAGCCACGGCGACCGGATTGCCTGACAGCGTGCCGGCCTGGTAGACGTCGCCTACAGGGGCGATGCGGGCCATGATGTCGGCACGGCCGCCGAAGGCACCGACCGGCATGCCGCCGCCGATGATTTTGGCCAGCGTGGTCAGGTCGGGCGTGACGCCGGTCAGGCCCTGTACGCCTTGCGGGCCGACGCGCAGGCCGGTCATCACTTCGTCGAAGACCAGGACGGCACCATGGCGGGTGCACAGCTCGCGCAGCCCCTCCAGGAAGCCCGGCGCAGCCTTGACCAGGTTCATGTTGCCGGCAAAAGGTTCGACGATGATGCAGGCGATTTCGTTGCCGTGCTGTTCGAAGGCCTGGGCGACGGCATCGAGGTTGTTGTATTCAAGGACCAGAGTATGGGCCACGAACTCGGGTGGCACGCCGGCCGAGGTGGGGTTGCCGAAGGTCAGCAGCCCGGAGCCGGCCTTGACCAGCAGGCTGTCGGCATGGCCGTGGTAGCAGCCTTCGAACTTGACGATTTTGGAGCGACCGGTAAAGCCACGCGCCAGGCGAATGGCGCTCATGGTGGCCTCGGTGCCTGAACTGACCAGGCGCACCTGCTCGATCGACGGGATGCGGCGGATCAGCGCCTCGGCGATATCGATCTCGGCCTCGGTCGGCGCGCCGAACGACAGGCCGTTGACGGCCGCTTCCTGGACGGCGCGAATCACTTCGGGGTGCGCATGACCCAGGATGGCCGGGCCCCACGAGCCGATATAGTCGATGTAGCGCGTGCCTTCGGCATCATGGATGTACGGCCCCTGGGCACGGGCGATGAAGCGGGGCGTGCCGCCTACCGAACCGAAGGCGCGCACTGGCGAGTTGACGCCGCCGGGAATGCTGCGGGCGGCGCGTTCGAAAAGCTCCTGATTGCTGGGCATGGTGTAGATCTCTGCAAATGTGTGGCAGACAGGGAGCCGATATGGCCGCTAAAACCCGCCTGCTGAAAGGGTTAAAAGTATCACATCAGAACAGGCGACTGCAGGTACGTGCCGCCTGTTCGATATCCGGGGCATCGAACAGGCCGCTGATCAGGGCCAGGCTGTCGGCTCCGGCCTGCACCACGGGGGCGGCATTGGCCGGGGTGATGCCGCCGATGGCGACGATGGCCGGACGCGGTGCCGGCAGTACGGTGATCAGCGTGCGTGCCGCGTCCAGGCACTCAGGGCCGGCGGCCACGGCCTGAGGTTTGGTAGAGGACGGGTACATGGCTCCGAAGGCGATGTAATCCACGTCGGCCTCCAGCAGCATGCGGGCGCGCTCGGGTTCGTTGTAGCAGGAGACGCCCAGCAGCAGCCGGCCTGCTGCGCGACGCACCTCGAAAGGATCGGCATCGTCGCGGCCCAGGTGGGCACCATCGGCACCGATGTCCAGCGCCAGTCGCCAGTCGTCGTTGATCAGGAAGGCCACGCCATGCGCCCGGCACAGCGGGGCCAGGGCCAGGGCCTGTTCGTGACGCAGGGCATCGGACGCGGTCTTCCGGCGCAATTGCAGGGCAGTCATGCCGCCTTTGATCGCAGCGGCGACGGCTTCGTACAGGCGGGCCGTATCGTCCCATTCGGGCGTGACACCATAGAGACCACGCGGAAAGCGCAAGGCAGAAGGAGAAGAAGCGAGTCGGTCAGGCATGGCGCAGGAGTCAGGATTTGGGGTGGGGGCTGCACCTTGGCAGAGGTGCTGCCGCGACGGAGTCAGACCTCGGCGGCAAAGCGACGCGGCATGCGCAAGCCCATGCCCGGCTGGAAGCTGTGCTCCAGCGCCTGGCGCGCATAGCGCAGCGCCTGCTCGGTGGCATCACGCATGTCGTTGCCGCGTGCCACATAGGCGGCCAGGGCCGTGGCAGTCAGGCCGGCTGTGTCGTGCGTGCGTGGCTGGGCGGGCATGCAGGGCCAACTGGCCGTCTGGCGCGAAGGACCGAGCAGCAGATTGATCAGGCCACCCTGGGGGGCGGGCTGGCCGAGTGTCAGTACCCATTGCGCACCATTGTCGATCAGGATCTGGGCTGGATCATCGGCATCGCTGTCGCCGCGAGGCAGCAGGCCTTCGTCGAGCCAACGGGTCAGCAGATGATGCTCGACCACGGTGATGTGCGCCTGTGGCAGCAACAGTTCGAGGATGGCCTCGTGCAGCGCCTCGTCGGCATCGGCCTCGGCCGCATCCTCGGTGGGCAACAGGCCGGCCCCCAGGTGCAGCACAAGTGGGGTTTCACTGTAGTCGGCGGCGATCTGGGCGATCACGCTGGCGGCCTCGGGCGTGTACACGGCCCCGGCTTTGAAGGCCTGCACGGGCATGTCTTCGAGGAGGCTGCGTGCCTGGTCGTCGATCAGTTCGGGTGACAGCGCCTGGGCGGATTCGGGGCCGGTGGAGTCCTGTACCAGGATGCCGCTGAGCACGGACAGGCCGTGGCAACCCAGTGCGCCGCAGGTGACTGCGTCGGCGGGCAGGCCGTCAGCCCCGCTGGGATCAAAGGGGCCGAAAGCGAGTACGATGGAAGGAGATGCTGCAAGAGTCACGGAGCGCTCACCGATGCCGGTAAAATACCCCATTCTAATCCGAACAGCATAGAGGCGAACCGATCAATGAAAACCTGGATGTGTCTGATCTGCGGCTGGATCTACGATGAAGAGGCCGGCCTGCCCGAAGAGGGCATCGCACCCGGTACGCGTTGGGAAGATGTCCCGCCGAACTGGGTCTGTCCCGAATGTGGCGCCCGCAAGGAAGATTTCGAATTGATGGAGATCTGACCGTTTCTGTCGGCCGTGCCTGCCCCAGGCAGGCCATGTGCCAGCCATTTCATAGGAGCGTGCCATGACCGACGATAGCCGTGATACCCGTGCCGAGAGCGTGCCGGAGGCGTCCGCCCCTGCATTTGCCGGCTTCGCCAACCAGTTCCTTCTGGCCATGCCCGAGCAGGTCGGGGGCAGCCTGGCGGGCAGTGTCATCTATGTCTGCGAACACAGCGAGCGCGGTGCGCTGGGTCTGGTGATCAACCGGCCGACCGACCTGACGCTGGGTACGCTGCTGGAGCGGATCGACATGGCACTCGAAATCCATGTGCCGCAGCAGGATGCGCCGGTTTTTTTCGGTGGCCCGGTACAGACCGACCGGGGTTTCGTGCTGCACATGCCGACGGGGGATTTTTCCTCCAGCCTGCATCTGGGCGAACTGATGCTGACCACGTCCCGCGATATCCTGCAGGCCACGGCATCGGGACATGGTCCTGAACGCATGCTCGTCACGCTCGGTTATGCCGGCTGGGGGGCAGGCCAGCTCGAAACGGAAATGGCGCAGAATGCCTGGCTCAATGTAGAGGCAGATATCCGCATCATTTTCGACGTGCCACCCGAAGATCGCTACGGGGCGGCGCTGGCGTTGCTGGGCATTGATCCCGGCGCACTCACCGGGGCGGCTGGCCATGCCTGATACCCTGACTGGCGCGGTATCGCAGCCCGAGACCGTGCTGGCCTTCGATTTCGGCACGCGGCGGATCGGCGTGGCCATTGGCAACAGCCTGACGGCGGCCGCCCGCCCGCTCTGCATCATCGAGGAAACCACACGGGCCGGCCGGTTTGCCAGGATCGAGGCTTTGCTGACCGAATGGCAGCCCGACCTGTGCGTCGTGGGGCTGCCGCTCACGCTCGATGGCGAAGAACAACTGGCGTCGGTCCACAGCCGCCGTTTCGCCAATCAATTGCATGGCCGCTACGGCATGCGCGTCGTGCTGGTCGATGAGCGCAACAGCAGCCTAGAGGCGCAGTCGCTGCAAGGGCACCATGCGCCGGATGATGCGCTGGCGGCTGCCGTGATCCTGCAGCGTCATTTCGATGCTGCGTCGTCTGGCTTTTTACTGAATCTGTCTGCCTGAAATTCCATGTCCGTCCCTGTTTCTTCCGCGCCCGAATCTTCGGCCACCACTTCCCCTGTTCTTCATACCCTGCGTTTCCTGGCCCGTACCTGCATGTTGCTACCCTGGCTGGCCTGGGGCTTGCTGGCCGTGACCTTCGTGTTGCCCTGCATCAGGCTGTCGGTGCGTCAGCGCATGATCCGTTTCTGGTCGGCGGGGCTGGTTCGCATCTGTGGTATGCGGGTGCATGTGCATGGCACGCCCTGTCGCAGCGGGGCCGTCATGTGGGTGGCCAACCATGTGTCGTGGATCGATATCTTCGTGCTCAACCAACTGCGTCCTGCGGCCTTCGTTGCCAAGAGCGAGATTCGTCGCTGGCCGGTGATTGGCTGGCTGGTCGCCGGTGCCGGTACGCTGTTCATCGACCGGCAGCAGCGCCAGGCCGTGCAGAAGGTGGGGCAGGATATTGCGGTCCGTTTTGCGCGTGGCGAGGCCGTGGGGCTATTTCCCGAGGGCACCACGACCCTGGGCTGGGATGTGTTGCCGCTGCATGCCAGCCTGCTCGAACCGGCCCGCCAGTATGGCGTGATCGTGCAGCCGGTGGCCTTCTGTTTCAAGCACCGTGGCGTGCGCAGCAGCTATGCGGCTTTCGTAGGCGAAGAGTCTCTGGTAGGCAATCTCTGGCGCATCATGGGTACGACCGGGCTGGCCGTGGATGTGCACTATCTCAAGCCGATGGGGCACCTGACGCGCAGCGGGCGCTCCGCGACCCGTCAGGAACTTGGACAGGATATTCGCCTGGCGTTGCAGCAGGCGGTGTGTGTACCGCCTGCTGTCAGCCCGGAAAGTCAGCCGGATTCTGGCACTGCAGGCACGGTATCTGGATAATCCGGCGATCCTGCAATCGCATGGCGGTCAATTGGCCGCCCCAGACGCAGCCGGTGTCCAGGCAGATGGCATCCGGTCGTACCATCAAACCCAGCGTGGACCAGTGGCCGAAGACCACGGTCACGTCGCGCGTGGCGCGTCCGGGTACGTCGAACCAGGGCACCAGTGTGCCGTTGCGCTGACCACGCGGCGATGCCTTTGAGTTCAGGTCGATCTCGCCCTTGATGGTGCACATGCGCATCCGGGTCAGGGCGTTGATGATGATGCGGATGCGTTTGCTGCCGGTCAGGTCGTCGCGCCATTGCACGGGCTCATTGCCATACATTTTCTGCAGGCCTTTCTGCCAGTTCTTGCCGCGTAGCACGCTTTCGACCTCGGCGGCCAGGGCCAGGGTTTTCTGTGCCGTCCATTTGTGGAGTACTCCTGCATGGATCATCAGGTGACCCGCTTCGAAGTGTGCCAGCGGGCGGTTGCGCAGCCAGTCGATCAGTTCCTGGGCATCGGGGGCGTCGAGGATTTCCTGGATTGTGTCGTTTTTCGAGGGTGCGCGAATACCAGCCGAAACGGCCAGCAGGTGCAGATCGTGATTGCCCAGAATCGAAATGGCCCGGTCACCCAGGGCCTTGATACGACGCAGCGATGCCAGTGACTGGGGGCCGCGATTGACCAGATCGCCGGCAAACCAGAAACGGCTACCGGGCTGGTCGACCTCGGGGTGCTTGAGCAGGGCATCCAGCGGTGTGCCGCATCCCTGGATATCTCCAATCATCCAGATGGGGTTGTCGATCATGCGGGACTTTTCCTCCAGGGCCAACGGTGTTGCATGATGCGGGACACCGCATGGCGGTATTCCATGTAGAGCAGGGTGCCGAGTGCCAGTACCAGAGCACCCAGGCTGGGCATCAGGGCCGTGACCCAGGCCGGCCAGCGCCCCAGCATGCCGACGTTCAGGGCAAGCTGGTTGAGCATGAAAAAGCCCACACCCAGCAGAATGCCGATGAACACCTTGGCGGCCACCCCGCCACGACGAGTTTGCATGAAGCCGATCGGCGCGGCAATGGTCATCATGACAAGAAGCGTAAAGGGATAGGCCAGCTTGCGCCACATGGCCACGATCTGGCGATCCGCCTGAATCTGGTTGTCATTGAGATAGTCGATATAGTCCAGCAGTGTGGTCAGTGACATGCGTTCGGGGGTCAGCACGCGAGCCAGCAGACGGGCCGGCGTGAGCGTCGTGTCGAGTGTACGTTCGGGCTGACGCTCGACCTGCATGAGTGGTTCGGCCGGATGGCGCGCCTCGGGATCGGCCAGCATGCCCAGCGCCTGCGGCTTGAGCCGGTTGGTCGTGACATTGTCGAGCACCAGTGTTTCGTCCCGGAAGTGCCCTTCCGGTGCCGTGGACATGGCGATCAGTTCCTGACCGTCGTCGAATTCGTACAGCGTCACGTCGCTCACGCTGCCGCCGCTCTGCAGGCTGTTGATGTTGAGAATGCGGGTGCCCCCGTTGGGCGTGGGTTCCTTGAACCAGTAGCCGCTGCTCATGCGGGCACCGCCGCTCTTGCCGCGCAGGGTCAGGTTGGCCTCGCCCGACTTGATCTCGGAGAGTGGCGTCAGCCATTCGGACAGCACCAGGGCACCCGCCATGATGGGCACCACGATCAGCCACAGCGTAGCCAGCAACCGCATGCCGCTGACGCCCGAGACGCGCAGGATGGTCAGTTCATTGCGCTGGGCCAGGCTGGCCAATGCCAGGATGGAGCCGATCAGCAGGCCGATGGGCAGCAGATCGTAGAGTCGGGTGGGAATAGCCAGTACCTCAAGGTACAGCAGCGCGCCCAGGCCGAAGGTATCGCTGACCTTGTCGAGGTCATCGATCAGCGCGAAAAAGGCGAACAGGCCCAGCAGTGCAGTCGTGACCATGGCACTGGACTGGTAGATTTCGCGACCCAGGTAGTTGCGGGCGATGCGCATGTGGCGATAACCGGAAAACAGGGAAAGGGGCGATTTTAACCGCTGTTGTCGCGAACGTTTCGCGTCCGGATGTATCCGGTTCGGGCGGGCACGGTAGAATCCGGCCATGAGCGCACGATTCGAAACCAAGATTCTTTCCAGAACACAATGCCGGCAGGCTGTCACGCAGGGTGACTGGCCGCGTCCCCTGGTCTTTACCAACGGTGTGTTCGATATCCTGCATCGCGGGCACGTCACCTATCTGGATGCGGCTGCGCAACTGGGCGGCACGCTGGTGGTAGCCGTCAATACCGATGCCTCGGCGCGGCGCCTGGGCAAGGGGCCCGACCGGCCGCTCAATGGCGAGGCTGATCGTGCAGCACTGCTGGCGGCGCTGGAGAGTGTGGCCATCGTGACCTGGTTTGACGAGGAGACGCCCGAAGCCCTGATTGCCGAGTTGCGGCCCGACATCATCGTCAAGGGCGGCGATTACGACATGGAAACCCTGCCCGAAACCGCGCTGGTGCGCAGCTGGGGTGGGCGTGCGGTGGCTATTCCGTTTGATTTCCAGCGCTCGACGACGGCGCTGGTGAAGAAGATTCGGGCGGACGTGCCAGCAGCGCGTTGATCTCTTCCAGATCGATTTCCGAGAGGGTGCTGCCGGCCGCCTTCAGGCGCAGGCCGGCCATCAGCGTGTCGTAGCGCACCTGGGCCAGCGTGCTTTGCGTCGCGTAGAGCTGCTGCTGTGAGGCCAGCACATCAAGATTGATGCGCACACCGATTTCATAGCCGATCAGGTTGGCCTCGACGGCTGCCCGGCTGGAGGCTTCGCCGGCCTCCAGTGCCTCGATGCGTCCCAGCCCGCTGTGCAGGGTCTGGAACTGTGCCCGTACGGTCTGGATGGCCTGGCGTCGTGCCGCTTCCTGCTCGAAGCGGGCTTTCTGCTGCAACTGGACCTGCTCCTCGACCTGGGCGGAGACGCCGCCGCCACTATAGAGTGGAATGCTCAGTTGCAGCCCGACCGTGTTTTCGATGGGACGTCCGCGACGTGCCTCGTCGAATCTTTGCGTGGTCGACTGGCTGCTACCGGCTTGCAGGCTCAGGGTAGGATAGTGGCCGCTGCGGGCGATCTCGATGCTTTGCTGGGCGATCTCTGACTGCAACTGCGCACGCAGCACGGCCAGATTGGCGCTCTGGGCCTGCTCCGACCAGGGTTCGATGCGGTTGGGCTCGGGGGCCGGCAAGGCCAGACCGGCAGGCAGGCGGGAAAGCGTATCGGGATAGCGGCCTGTCATCTGAGCCAGTTGGTCGCGCCGGATATCCAGGTCATTGAGCAGTTGCAGTTCCTGGGCGGCCAGCAGATCCAGGCGTGCACGCGCCTCATGGATATCGGTGACGGTGGCGGCACCCAGTTCGAAACGACGCTGCGCGGAGTGCAATTGGTCGGCGGTGGCGCGCTGTTCGGCCTGCAGGGCGGTCAGGGTATCCTGCGCCGCGAGGATGTCGAAATAGGCTTGCGCCACACGCAGCATCAGGTCCTGGCGGGCCTGTTCGAGTGCCAGTTCGGCCTCTGTCTGGACGAGGCGGGACTGTGCCATCTGTTTCCAGGCGGCGCGGTCATAGACTGGCTGGGTCAGGCGCAGCGCCCAGTCGGCTTGTTGTCGATTGCCGGCGCGCTCGAAATTATGGGTACTGCGGTCCTGGCGATGTTCGACGCCACCTGCGGCGTCGAGGCGCGGCAGCAGGCGCGCACGCGCCTGGGGGACTTTTTGTTGCGATGCCCGAAACTGGGCCTGGGCGGCGGCATAGCCCGGGTCGTGCGCCTGGGCTGCCTGCCAGGTCTGCCAGAGATCATCGGCAAGTACGACCTGTGACCAGCCTGCCGCGCCGGTCAGGCAGAGAAGCGCAAGCAGCCGACGCGCCATGCGCGATCAGAACTTGAAGCGCGATACGGTGATGCCCCGCAACGGCTTGATCAGCGTGTCGAACAGCGGCTCGACGTCAAAGCCTGCTGCACTGGTGCGGGTGATGCGATAGGCCGTCATGACAGGAGCCTGGCCAACAACCACCACCAGTCGGCCGCCGATGCGCAACTGATACTTGAACGGATCGGGGACTGCCGGCGTGGAACCGGTCAGCAGGATGGCATCGTACTCGGTGCTGCCCCAGCCGTTACGGGCGTCGCCCGTTTCGACCTGCACGTTGGTGACGTGGTTGCGCTCGAGGTTGGCTTTGCCGAAGGCGGCCAGTTCGGGATCGATTTCCACCGAAGTGACCTGACGCGACAGGTGTGCCAGCAGGGCGGCCTGGTAGCCCGAGCCGGTGCCAATCTCGAGCACGCAGTCCTTGGCGGTGAGTTGCAGTTCCTGGGCCAGGCGTGCCTCGACCTTGGGCGAGAGCATGGCGGCACAGGAAGTGCCCTTGGTGGATTCGAGCGGAATCTCGATATCGGCGAATGCCAGGGCGCGCATCGAGGTGGGCACGTAGAGTTCACGACGCACGGACGAGAGGGCTTCCAGCACGTTTTCGTCCAGCACATTCCAGGGTCGGATCTGCTGTTCGACCATGTTGAAGCGGGCTTGTTCGATATCGGGCAGGGTGTTGGCGTTCATGGCAGCTCGGAGTTGAAGACAGTCCAGCTTTCCATTCTACCTCAGTGGGGCTGGACGGACGGATGTTGTGGGCTGATGCAGTGGTTGCATCAACTTCTTGAAAATGGCTATTTCCACCAGTGATAAAAATGATGCACTGGACCGTGGCCGTGGCCGACCTGCAGTTCGTCTGCATGGGCAATGGCCTGACTGATATAGTCCTTGGCACGGCGGGCGGCAGCCGGTACGTCGGGTGCCTGCGGCAGGCAGGCGGCCAGCGCGGCCGACAGCGTGCAGCCAGTGCCGTGGGTGTTGCGGGTATCGATGCGGCGTGCCGGCAGTTCGATCATGCGATCGCCGTCATGCAGCAGGTCGATGGCGTCGTCGGCCGGCAGGTGACCCCCCTTGACCAGTACCCAGCGCTCGCCCGAGTGATTCATTTTTTCACGCAGCTTTTCGGCAACCCGGCGCATGTCGCGCAGGTTCTCGACCGGTGCCTGCTCAAGTAGCACGCCGGCTTCGGGCAGGTTGGGCGTCAGCAGGGTGGTCTGCGGCAGCAGCATTTCACGCAGGGCGGTGACGGCGTCGCGTTCCAGCAGCGCAGCACCGCTCTTGGCGATCATGACCGGATCGAGCACGATGTGCACAGGCTTCCAGTGGGCGAGCCGTTCGGCAACCACTTCGGTGACCTGGGTCTGACCCAGCATGCCGATCTTGACGGCGTCGATGCGGACATCGGCAAACAGCGTGTCGATCTGGCTGCGCACGAATTCGGGGGGGACCGGGCAGATGTCGGTCACGCCCTGGGTGTTCTGGGCGGTCAGCGCGGCGATGACCGCGCAACCATAGGCACCCAGCGCGCTCATGGCCTTGATGTCGGCCAGTACGCCGGCACCGCCGGAAGGGTCAACGCCGGCAATGCTCAATGCATGGGGAATCATGTCGCGAAGCGTCCTCGGTTCTGTGAAGTCAGTGGCCGGCGCTGGGCCGGCCAGGTCAATCAGCTCTGGATCAGGCCGGTCGTGGGCGAACTCGGGCTGCCGCTGTACAGCTTGCGGGGAATGCGGCCGGCCAGAAAGGCTTCACGACCTGCCTCGACGGCCTTTTTCATGGCGCTGGCCATGAGGATAGGATTCTGCGCGCCGGCGATGGCGGTATTCATCAGCACCCCGTCGCAGCCCAGTTCCATCGCGACGGCGGCATCGGAGGCCGTGCCGACACCGGCATCGACCAGCACGGGCACCTTGGACTGCTCGATGATCAGGCGCAGGTTCCAGGGATTGAGGATGCCCATGCCGGAGCCGATCAGCGATGCCAGCGGCATGACGGCCACGCAGCCGATATCCTCGAGCATGCGGCACTGGATCGGATCGTCGGTGCAGTACACCATCACCTTGAAGCCGTCGGCCACCAGCGTGCGGGCGGCTTCGAGCGTCGCCGGCATGTTGGGAAACAGCGTGTGCGGATCGCCCAGCACCTCAAGCTTGACCAGGTCGTGGCCGTCGAGCAGTTCGCGCGCCAGGCGCAGCGTGCGTACGGCGTCATCGGCGCTGTAGCAGCCTGCCGTATTGGGCAGCAGCGTGAAGCGCGACGGCGGGACATGGTCGAGCAGGCTGGGCTGGTCGGCATGCTGGCCGATATTGGTGCGGCGGATGGCGACGGTGACGATCTCGGCACCACTGGCGTCGAGTGCGGCCCGCGTCTGTTCGAAGTCGGCATACTTGCCGGTGCCAACCAGCAGACGGGAGTGATAGTGCTTGCCGGCAATGCAAAGGGTGTCCTGGGCGCTCATGGTATAGACAGTGAAACGAAGGCAAAAGAGAATCGTACCATCGTGTATCGATTGTCAAAAATGATCAATGCCGATCTTCGCGTGGCAGGTGATGGTGTACAACTGTCACGGGTCGCAACGATTGCGGAACAATCCGCTTTTTCCAAGAAACGAGGAGAGTGCCATGCAAAGCAGAACAATGAATCGGATCGCCATCCTGAGTGCCGCCTTGTTGATTGCCGGCTGCGCGACAGACCAGCAGAATCGCACCGCCATGGGTACAGGGGCGGGGGCTGCCATTGGTGCCGGCCTGGGTGCGCTGATCGGTGACAGCAGCAAGGCTGCGCTGATCGGTGCCGGTATCGGCGCAGTGGCCGGTGGTGTGGTGGGGTACAACTGGAAGGGCATCAAAAAGGATGTGGAACAGTCCGGCCATGGCCTGGGCGTCGATGTGGTCGAGATGCCTGACGGTACACTCAAGGTCAACATTCCCAGCAGCGCAGGCTTTGCCTCCAGCAGCTATGCGATCAAGCCCGAACTGGCACCGCTGCTCAACAGCGTGGCGCGGGCGCTGGAGCAGCACCCGCAGATCCGCGCCAAGGTGATCGGCCACACCGACAGTACTGGTCAACTGGCCTACAACGAGACGCTGTCGCTCAATCGCGCGCGCAGTGTCACGACCTATCTTGAAAACAATGGCGTGGCGGCGTCGAGGCTGACTGCCGAGGGCCGGGGGCCTAGTGATCCGGTGGCCAGCAATGACACCGTGGAAGGTCGTGCGGCCAACCGGCGGGTGGAGATTTATCTGTACGCTGTGCAGTAGGGCAGGCTTATGGGGTGAAAAAGGCACCGGGATGTGGAACCGGTGCCTTTTTTGGGAGGGGGCGACGGCTGAATTGGCATAAGGTAATAAAATGATACGATGACTGCTTACGGCCAATAGTAGACCTAGCCAAAAGCAGTCATCCAGGTTTCCAAGCAGTGGCACCGAAGACAACTAGCCTCACCAAGTGGAGGGTTCTACCGGCCAGAGATGAATACCCGGAGGACTCTGGATTTCCCAGTTTGGTTTGCAGCCATGCTAGCCGGATGGAACCAACCCTCAACTATTTCGTCTTGCCAGTCCTTGCTGTGTCAAAAGCGCTTTCAGGCTATAAACTAAGGCCTCAGTCAGCCTGACGCCCCCCAAATGCACACACTATTTCATGTAGATACAGCGGACATAAAAGCCCTGAACGACGAGCAAGCGCGCGCACTGATCGCAAGATTGTGTCGGGCTGAGATTCGCAAGCACGGGGGCTCCGAGTCGGTCGTCACCTGGGGTGGCGATCAAAGAGCAAAAGATGGGGGGGGTGGACGTCAGGGTAGAGATAAATCCGCCACTGGGGATATCTGGCTATCTACCCAATGACAACACAGCCTTTCAGGTAAAGGCCGAGGTGTTCCCCCCCAGCAAGATACCTGGGGAAATGGTGCCCAAGGGAGTGCTAAGACAAGCAATACGCGACCTCGCTACGACCAAAGGAAGTTACGTTATCGCTGCGACGCGAGACAATACCTCCGAGTCCGCTCTCGATCTACGACTCAATGCGATGAGAGATTGCTTGTCGGCCAACGGCCTCGGCTCCTCGCCACATGTTGGCTTTTATGATGCAAGAAAGATTGCAGACTGGGTCGAGCAACACCCAGCAATCGTAGCTTGGGTCAAACACCAGCTAGGAAAGCCACTTGTGGGTTGGCGCCCATACTCGGGCTGGGCCTACCAGGAGACGACCGTCGACTCAGAATATCTGCTCGATGATCGAGTCAAAGTGTTCACGCCTGACGCAGAGAAGGGCCTTAATGTCTCGGACACCATTGATCGCCTGCGCATCGACCTGTCGAAGGGGGCAAGCGTACGTATTGTCGGCTTATCTGGCGTCGGCAAAACTAGATTAGTACAGGCACTCTTCGATCCGAGTGTAAAGGCGAATCAGGCTGCGCTGAGTACTGATGACGTGCTGTACACGGACCTTTCAGATGGACCTTCACCTCAACCTTCAGCGATGCTCGAAGCGCTGATTGAAGACGGAAGTCAGTGTGTTCTCGTCGTGGACAATTGCGGAGCTGACACTCATCAGAAGCTCACCGAGCTGCTTAAGACGTCTGGCAACAAGATTGGCCTGGTTACTGTTGAGTACGACGTTCGAGATGACTTGCCAGACGCCACGAGGTGCTACCGTCTCGAAGGCTCCTCCGATGACGTAATCAGGCAGCTTCTTCAGCGGCGCTATTCGGTCCTATCAATCAGTGATGTTGATACCATCACGGCATTCTCAGACGGTAACGCTCGCATTGCGTTTGCGTTGGCAGCGACGGTAACGACGACTGGTGAACTTGCACGGTTGCGAGACTCCGAGCTGTTCAAGCGCCTGTTTCATCAGAAGAATGTCGAGAATGAAGATCTCCTCAGATGCGCGGAAGCGGCTAGTATCCTGTACTCGTTCGACGGCGAGGACGATGGCCCTGGGTCAGAGTTCAACAAAATTGCCGCTGTTGCTGACGTTTCATTGATCACCCTACAGAGGAAAGTGATTGATCTACAGCGAAGAGGTCTCGTACAGGTGCGTGGCAAATGGCGTGCTGTTTTGCCACACGCGATTGCCAATCGACTCGCGGCCCAGGCACTAGAAGCGATACCCAAATCGCAAATCGTGAATATCTTTGTCGACACCGCTACCGACCGTGTTGTCCGGTCGTTCTCGCGACGACTTGGTTACCTACATGAAAGCGCAAAAGCCGCCGAGCTTATACGGGACTGGCTCTCGCCATCCGGGCGTTTTGGAGACCTAACGGCTCTCAATGACATTGGCCATGAAATATTTCACAACATTGCACCTATATCTCCGAAGGTCGCCCTAGCGGCGATTGGACGGGCTGCCAATATCCCTAGCTTTCTTTCGGACGAGAACAGCAAGCGTGCTCAGTATGCGCATACGTTGAAAGCCATCGCGTTCGAAGAAGAACATTTCGATACCGCCGCCGATATTCTTGTCCGGTTCGCTTTGGCAGATCCCCAGGAAAATGGGGGGCGCGAATCTATTGTCGAGATTCTGAAATCTCTGTTTTTCTGCATGCTATCCGGGACGAATGCCTCTCCCAATCAAAGGTCAGATTTTGTCAGAAAATTGCTTGAATCCGGCGATGCCGAGAGAGAGCAGTTGGGGCTGTTGGCGCTCGACGCGGCGCTTGAGACATGGCATTTTACCTCCGTGAGTAGATTCGATTTCGGAGCTCGAAAGCGGAGCGAGGGATGGGCTCCGCTATCCCGCTCAGACGTTGACGCGTGGTTTATGCCATTCATCCGGATGGCACTCGGTATTGGTAAGCAGAAGTCCGACCTTGCTGAAAGTTGCAGATCTATTTTGGGTCGCCGTTTAAGAAGACTTTGGGTTGACACGAATCTGAGGCCAGAAGTGTGTGCAGCCGTAAAAGAACTGGCTTCAGTCGTGAGCTGGCCTCAAGGTTGGTTTGGAGTCAAAAGCATCCTTCGCTTTGACTTGGATAAATGCGATGAGTCAATTCAGAACGAGCTGCGCGAGCTGGAGAATCTTCTCAAACCGAAGGCTATACCCGACATGATTCGAACTCGACTTCTAGAATCGAGTCAATTCGACCTAGATCTTGATGATGATGCAGATCTGCGCGCTGAAACGACTGGTGAGCGCATCTGCAGATCAAACAAGGCCGTGGAGGAGCTTGGGGAGGCTGCTGCCACCATTGAAGGTCTTCTCTTGGAGTTACTCCCGCAATTGATCTCAACCAAGTCAGTAGCCAGTGCATTTTATTTGGGGGTTGGGGTTGGAAAGCAGATTGCGGACCCGGGCTGGATTTTGGATGCAGCAAAGGAACATATCGCCACTGCCACGCCCGGAACAGTCGGTGTCTTGTTCCTTCGCGGCTTGCTCAACGGCTGGCATCACGCGTCTCCCGCTTCTGCCGAGGAGTTCCTCGACAGCGCGGTGAGTGATGCAATTTGGGTCAGGTGGATCATGGACCTGCATTGCAGCATACCAATGAACCAAGCGGCTTACGCTCGAATCCACCAATCAATCAAGGCTGGAAATACTCCTGCTTGGCAATACTTCTATCTCGGGATGGGCAGACAAACCGACTCATTCTCTGTTGAAGAGATTGGTGAGTTGCTTTCTGCGATAACACTGCTGCCTGATGGCGGTGTCGTGTTTCTCGAAGTCCTTGCCATGGTCGTCCACTGCGCATCAGATCACGATGATGCGTATAAGGAGTCACTGGCGGAAACCTGCCTAAATCTTCTCGGCTCAGCCGAATGGGGAAAGGTTCTTGGGGATAGTGCCAATAGCGGTTACCGCCTTGAGAGCATATTGGAGTTTTCGCTGAAGCGATTAGCTTCTTCCGAAGCAGCGCTGGAGGTATTGAACGGTCTAGTTGCCTTTGCGCGCACGAAGGAATGTAGTTATTCCAATAGGGATGTAATCAAAGACGCCATCTCGCCGTTCCTCAGGCACATGCCGCGACGAGCGCTTGACACGATCTATGTTCCCGGTGAAGAAGCTTACTGCCGTCAGATGTCGCCGGTGATTGGGCACCCTTACAGTGATCGGAAAGAGACAGCACTCAGCGTAGTCCCAGTGGACGTATTGATCGATTGGTGTAATGCCTCGCCGTCTGATCGTTACGTGTTTGCGGCACGGAGCTGTAAGTTATTCGATACCCGAAGTCGAGCGAGTGAAAAGCATGTCAATATCGACTCTGTGGACGATTCTGAGTTGGTTATTTCGGAGGCCGCGCTCGCTGTGCTCGCTAATGCTCCTGATAAGAGGGCTGTAATCGAGTGCTATTTAATGCGATTTACGCCTTCAGGCTGGTCCGGGTCTTTGGCCGAAATCCTGAGGAAACGGATTCCGCTTCTTGATGCTCTGAATCTCGGCAACGAGGAAGAACTGAAGCCAGTATTGGCGACAGCTAGAGCGAGCCTCGAACGAAGAATCGCAGCGGAAGAGCTTCGAGAGGACGAAGATGAGCGCGAGCGTACTGGGAGCTTCGAATAGGCTACCCCGACGCTTCCATTGGCCGGAAGCTGACACGAGCGGCGGGCAGTTACGGCCAGAAGCAGTCGGTCACCAAAATGAAAGCCGACGCCCAGCGCCCAGGGCTCCAACACTGGCCATAGAAATGCCGAAGACATGGCCAGTGTTGGCGTCCCCGTTGAATCAACAGTTAGACGGTGCCTGCCCGAGTGATAGCGTCGCCAAATATATTGCTATTTTTCGCACTCTTTGATCCATTCTTTTAACTTAAGATAGTTGATAAGGCTCAACTGATGTTTGATTTGGTTGGAAAATTTTATAGCGTCTGGTGAAAAGTACGATGAGGTTACCATTATTCCTGCCGTGACTCTGTCGGTCAGTACCGTGCCCGCTAGTTCTCGAACCAGATTGACGCCAACCGGATTAGTGGGGGAGTGTTTCTTGCATTCGACATAAAATATGAAATCTCCAATGTCAGAATGATTTGCTATTATTAAATCCTTCCCCCCGTCGCGTGTTGCTTTGGTAAGGTCTACTTTGTACCCTCTCTTCTCCATGAGTTCAGCAACGAACTCCTCAAATTGACGAGGAGTTAATGTATGAATTGCGTTATGATCTCTTTGAATGGCCTCAAGCAGCCTTCCGTTTACTACTCTAATATCGCTTACGACTTGAATTATTTTTTGAGAATTCTTGTCTTGCTTGAACTCATGAAAAATGGACTTGTATTTTAGGTCTTCTGTTAGCGAGGTCAGGACGCTTTCGATAGTTGCGCCACGTCTGTTGAGACGGGTTGCAACTAATTTCATCAGATAGGGAATGCCTTTTGTGAAGTCTGCAACCTTTGCGATTTCAAAATCTGAGAGCATTGAATCAAACGCCGCCAGCAGGAACTGTTGCGATCCGGAATGAGGCAGCGCTTCAAGCCTGATGTGTGTGTTGGGTGAGAATTTTTCTATGAAATTTGCGAATGCGCTAACAAGGATGAATTGCTTGTCTGCATGATTTTGCAATAGCGAAGAAATGTACCCTGATCGCTCATAAGTAAAATCGTAGCTGAGATCCTCGATGACAACTAATTTTGTCGTGCTACCCACACTTGGGATAGCATGTGATGGTCGGCGTAGCGAAATTACCTCGGTATGCTCCGCAAGGGCGATGCCTTTTGTCTTTAAAAAGTGCATCCATAGCAATGTTTTTCCAGTGCCATTAGGGCCAGTGATCGCTACTACTTTGCTACGATTTTGTAGTATTGAAGAGCTTAGTTTTTCGGATTCGGTCTCGCGCCCAATTTGAAATGGGTGATGCGAATGATCTTCTGCTGCACTAAAGACGAAATTGCTTTTCATTTTTTATTTCTCTAACAACTGGGCTATGAATACGCCGTCTGACGTGGTGCAGACCGAAAATCTGTCGAATAACCTGGGCAATGGGAGATATTTCGGACACTGAATCCCCTCGGAACGGACTTACATCTAAGCTTGCCAGCAAGAGCCTTTTCTAACGTCAAAGTATAAGAATTCCGCGAGATCCGGCAGCATAAAGTCGGCAACCGTTGGCGTAGACCGTACTTGAGAGCGCCGACTGTTCGCTTAGGAGCGATCAGCCTATATTAAGTCAATGGCCGCTTTTTTGGGGGGGGGCAGCACTGGCGGCTCATGGTCGGAAGGCACCTATCACCAGCGGCGGCTCGCGGCCAGAAGCAGGCGGTGGTGGTTACTAGAAGCGGACGCTCAACGCTGGATCGAAAGGTTAGTCATCACGTTTGCTATCGCCTGCAGAAAGTTTGACGGCTTCTTGCAAAGAGCTGTCCCAGGACGCGAGATCTTCAGTGATCTTCCTCGAGTGAACTGCGATGCGAGTGGCATCGTTCAGGTCATGAGCGAACCCCGAAAGTGCGATCGCAGGCAGATGAGGTGCCTGCCGCGCCAGAAACGAAGTATGAATGCCGAAGAGAGATATTTGCCGCGTTAGAACGTCAAACTTATAGGTAAATATCAGTTTTCCTCGTTTTGCATCAACGACAGCAGCTTCGCTCTCCCAATAACCATGCTCCTTCAAGTTGATGTCGAATGACCTACCCGTAATGACCAATCCATCGAGGTCCTGTGAGAAGTGCTCGACCATATAGCGCCTTTCGCCAGAGTGTCCATCGAACCAGCCGACCCATGTGCCATGAACAAAATGTGGGCCCAAAACCAGCTTGGCCGCAGTAGTAGATCGCTCCATCACCCAGCGAACGCCGATCGTAAGAAGTCGATAGACACCGGCCGAAAGGACCAGCCCGCTTGCCGAAAGTGCTATTGGATTGTCCGCACCGAGGGCCGCTAGTCGCGGCGAGGCCCACGCCACCAATAAGAACATGAGCGACACAGTGAGACCGCACAGTAGTGCGTTGAACTTAGCTGCAGGTGACATAGGTGGTCTTGTGATGTCTAACGTTTGAGTTGAGCGGCAGACTCCGGTGGGACGCGCTTAGCCCAGAATGAAATGAAGGCCAGGCGTGGCGGTGCCGGCACCTGCCGCTCGTACGATGGGTTAGGCCTCACCTCACGGGCGTTGGTTCTTCGGCTTCCCGAGGACCTCAGTCATGTGTTGATATGTCTCAGCGATGACGTTTCCCGTGTTCACGAGGATGTCCCGACCGTTGTCCTCACCGATTCGGCGCACGCCAATCCGGACTTCATAGGCCTCATCCCTTCCCGCCCCCTTCATCTCGAACTTATAGATCTTCTCTCGTTCATCAGCTAGGCGCGGCAGCAAGCCGCCTGCCTTATTGACTTTGTCGAGTAGGAGCTTAACGACGTGTAGTTTGGCCACCTCAACGCCTTCGGCCTCCTTGGTGCTCTCGAATGCGCGCGTAGCGGCGGGTGTTGCGAGAATCGCGATATTCGTAAGGCAGGTGTGTGGTTCCTTGTTTGGGACTTGCACGTAGTTCAGGATGATCGTGACTCGGCCGTTCACATTGCCCCAGTCTATTGACCAGTCGGTGTGATATGTTGCCTCCTTGGTTCGGCCAAGCGAAGCACTAGTTACCTTTGCGATGCCCTCTGTAATTAATCTGAATCCGGCATCAAAGTCGGTGCGAAAGTCAGCAAACATCTTCCCGCGTGCGAATACCGGTACTGTGCACTCTTCGAGCATGACAGGCATGACTACAACCCGTTTCTCTTCTAGCTCTCGAAGCAACCCAGCCGAGAGCTCCTTCTTACACCACTCAGACTCGACAGATGCTTTCGACAATATGACAAGTAAAGCACTTGCGCCGTCTACTGCTTCTTGGACCTTATCCACAATCGAGTCACCGACTGACAATTCCCATCGGTCAAGCCAAACGTGGACATTGGTGCGGACGAGTTGCATCGCTAGGCGATCTACAAAATCTTTGTCTTTGTGCGAATAGCTGATGAATATTGGCATACAACGCTGGTGTGGGTGGTGTTGGTGAGGCCTAACGCAACATAGACCACACCGGGCCGCAGGCTATATCTGGCCCTTGCGGTCTAAATTGGTACGAAGAGAACGCGAAAGGGTCTTGCTGCCTAGCTTCACGGCGCGTTTTCTGTGCAGAATACAGTGCTAATTCAGCCATAAAACCCGCCGCCCCCTCCTGTGTTGCTCGCTACACGGTAGCTCGATCAGGTTTGTGAGTGAATTTGTTACAACTATTATAGTTTACACACCGAGCAGGCCTATGTGCAATGGGTGCGCTTGTTTGTGAAATGGCATGGTTTGCCGCATCCGTGCGACATGGCACAGCAGGCGGACGAGCGGCGGGTGGCCTTGCACTTACAGTCAGACTGAATGGCGGTTTTGGAGCTTCTAGCTGGATGGCGGCTCTGGGTCGAAAGCCGACATCCATCGCCTTGTCAGCACCCTGCAGTCTTCGTTCTATAAGATGAGAGGGAGCGGGCTATGATGACCACAAACAAGCCCGCCAACCCTTTGAAATCGACTCTGTGATCGTGAGCCCAGTTTGCTTTCTCCAGGTTTGTGCGTGATCCTAGCCTACAACGTCGCGCCCTTTCTCTCCGTACAACACCCCTCAAAACGACACCATATCCGCCGGATTCACCAGACTCTTCAGACTCAGGGCTCCCTTGACCAGCGGTATGGCGACGGGGCCGAGATAGTCGCTCATGGGAATGGGGGCATGCTCGAAACGCGTCAGCATCGCGAAATCATGGTTGCGACCCGTGAAGTCGTCGCTGATGGCCTTGCCGATCCGTACGGTCTGGGCCACGCCGTGGCCGCTCCAGCCATGGGCCATGTAGACAGGCACGGCAGCATCGCTCTTGCGGCAGTCGGTGACTCCGCTCAGGGTGATGTCGCTGATGCCGCCCCATGAGTATTCCAGTTCGGGCGATTCCAGTTGCGGGAAGACGGTTCTGATCCGTTCCAGCAGGTAATTGTTCACATCGCGTGACGACCATGAGTTGCCGGTGCCCTGGCCGCCAAACAACAGCCGGTTGCCGCGCACGGCCCGGTAATAGTCGATCTGCAGTTGTGTGTCATAGACTGGCAGGTCGGCGGGCAGCAGTTCGGCGGCCGGCACAGGCAAGGGCGGGGTGACGGCCACGTAGGTGTAGAAAGGCACCGTGGTAGAGCTGCCGGGCAGGAACTGGCCGGTGGCACTGTGAACGCCCAGCACGACCGCCTTGCGGGCATGGAGCACGCCACCGGGGGTCACGACCCGAGTGCCTGCAGAATCTGTCTCGATTTTTTCAACGGGCGTGCCGTCGTGTACGGTTCCGCCCTGCGCCGTGAAGGCATGGATCAGGCCGCGCAGCAGTGCCAGCGGATGAACCTGGCCGCCCGAGCTGTCGAGCGCCGCGCCGTGGTAGATATCCGAGCGGACATATTCCTGCAGCTCGTGCGGCCCGATGATGCGAACGGCCCGATCGCCCAGGCGGCGTCGGGCGTCGGCATTCTGGACCAGGGCACCCATGTGGCCGGCATGCACGGCGGCCGTGATGTGGCCGTGTTTGCGGTCGCATTCAAAACCGTGGCGGGCCGAGAGTGCGTCCAGCAGCTCCATGGCTTCCACCGAGGCGAAGCGCCAGAGTTTTTGTGCATCTTCCGCAGAGAGGTTGTCGAGCATGGTCTCGGCTTCCCAGCGCGCCAGGCCCGGTGTGAGCTGCCCGCCGTTGCGGCCGGAGGCCCCCGAGCCGATATGATCCTTCTCGACCAGGATGACGTCGAGCCCGGCTTCGGCCATGTGCAGCGCCGTCGATGCGCCGAGCAGGCCGCCGCCGACGATGACCACGTCGCAGGTGCGGTCGCCTGCCAACGGGCCGAAATCAGGCCAGGCTGCTAGCGATGCCTCGTAATAGTTGGCCGGTGCCGGGTCGGCAGGCGAGGTGTCGCGATGCCAGTTCCAGATACGGGGATCCAGCCCCAGTCGGGACGCTGTCTGGTGGGCATCCGGCAGCAGCACGGGGGCGGGGGCGGCCTGACCGGCCGGGCCGGTGAGGTCCGCGATCCGCGCCAGCAGCGGGGCGGGCAGCAGGGCGGCGCAGGCACTCGCACCGGACAGGGCGGCACTCTTGAGCATGAAATTGCGTCGATTGAGGGTCATGATAGGGCTCCTGGTGTGGTGTCAATGAGGCTGCGTGGCGGCTTGAAGGTGGCCATGCGTGGCCGAGCCGCCTTTCGGCAGGGCCAGTCCGAAGACGAAGAGCAGGCCGATAGGCGGCAGGAGGCAGAGCAGCAGCCACCAGCCGCTGTGGCCGGTGTCGTGCAGGCGGCGGGTAGCCAGGGCCAGACCGGGCAGTAGTGTCAGCAGCAGATACAGCGCGGTGAGCCAGCCCATACCGATTTCCGGGTTGGCCAGGGCAAAGGTCCGCTCCAGAAAGGAAATGAGCGCAATTGCGCAGAGCTGGACCAGCAGGAAGCCGATATATTCCCGGCGGCTGGCCGTGCCCCTGAAGGTGGCGTAATGCCTGAGGGCGTGCAGATACCATTTCATGTGATGTTCTCCATCAAAGGTAAAAAATCAGGGCGCAGGCCGGCCTGCCCGGTCCGGGCGGACAGGGTGCTGCGTCTTGTCGGGGTGGTGCTGCGGCGGGAGCGGGGGCGTCAGCGGGGGCCGCTGGGCGGCAGGCCGGGCGCGTCGTCCAGAACGACCAGTTGCAGGGGGATGCCCGGTTTGCTGGGGCATGCGGGCAGCCGGTCCGTCTTCCAGAGGTCGCCGGTACGGATGTCGGGTGAGGTCGAGATAATGACGCGGCGGTCGCTGTTGAGGACGAGCGCTGGCTGCGAGATGGTCGTCAGCGCCGGCAGGGCGAGTGTTTCAAGTGTCGAGACCAGCACATCGACCGCCGTGACACCGGCAAAGGCGTCGCCGATCATGACCGGGTGGGCCGCCGTCATGGTGTAGGCACCGTTGCAGACATAATCCACGTAGGGGCCGTCGACAAAGGGCTGGTGGCGGCGTGCCGGCTGTTCGAACCAGTCGAAGGTACGGAAATCCAGGCGTTGCCGGATTTCCTGGCTCTGGTCGAGATGCGCCTGGCGGGCATTGCCGGCTTCGCGCAGCCACCATTCGAGGGTCCAGTAGCCATTGTCGGTGGCCGTGGGCGACGCATAGCTGGCAAAGCCTGCACCGTGGCACCAGGCATGGCGTTCGAGGGCCACCTGGATGTGTGCCTGCAGTGCCTGGCGCTGGCTGTCCGACAGCCGTGTGCCCTGGGTGCCGGGCTGGGGCGAAGGGACGATGTCGGCGGCCATGCGGGCCAGTGCGGCGGCGCTGTGCTGCATGTCGCCGATGATGCGTTCCAGCGTGTCCTGGGCGTGTTCTATCTGGGATTGAATGCGCATTTTCTGCTCCTGTCCTGATGATGCATCAGGCTGCTGCAGTGGGGGGCGATGATGTCGGATCGCGCAGGCGCAACTTGAGGTCGAGCATCTGTGCGGTGAGCGCGGCCAGCATGCCTTGCGCGGCATCGCGTGCGGCCATGCCGTCGTCGGCTGCCAGGGCGGCCAGGATCCGGCCGTAGGCCTGGACCGTGACGGCGTGAGCCTGGCTGTCGTGGTAGAGCGCCGCAGCCAGTGGTGCCCATTCTGCCTGGATGGCCAGCGCCTGGTTGGCAAGCCGGGCCGACTGCGCCTGCGTTGCCAGTGTCAGCAGGCAACGCATGTCGGCCTGGGCACGGGCTTCGGGCTGACTGGCTTGGGCGAAATCCGCAATCAGCGAGGCCAGTCGCTCCTGATCCCTGGCCGTGCTGCGTTGTCCGGCCAGCAGGGCGCTGTGGCCGATGATGGCAGCGTGCAGTTCGCCCAGGTCGGCGATGCCGTCGCTGCTGGCCAGGCGCAGGGGGTGATGCTCCTGGCGAGCTCGCTCGGGCAGGCGGCAGACGAAACTGCCGCCGTTGCGGCCGCGCCGGGTGTCGATCAGGCCGCGCGCGCGCAGCGTGTTGAGGGCTTCGCGTATCGTGACCGGCGAAACCCCCATGAGCCGTGACAGCTCTGCCTCGTTGGGCAGTTGCTCCTCGGTTTCGAGCAGGCCGGCCACGATGGCGTTGCTGAGCCGTTCGGCAATCTGCTCGGCGCGGGAGCTCTGGCCGATGGGAGAGTAGACGACAGTATGCGCAGTCATGACATCAATGCAGTGGTGGAAAATCGAAAGTCAGAATATGCCATGTCCGTGCAGTGCCTGGGCATCTTCCGGCACGGGCATGATGGCATCCCACAGTTCGATGATCCTGCCGTCCTGGACGCGCCACAGTTCGAAATAGGCATGGCGTGCCCCGGCGATGGCACCTTCCGAGTGGGTCAGCACGAACTGGCCATCGGCAACGGTATGGTGGATGCGGGCATAGTCCAGGGCCTGTCTCTCGTCACGCAGCTTTTCGAGAAAGGCGATGACCGGCTCGACGCCATCGGCGATGTCCGGGCTGTGCTGCAGGAAAGTCTTGCCGTCCGTGTAGCGCCGAAAGCCTTCGTAGTCACCTGCGATCAGCGTCTCCGTGAAGAAGCGCGTCACCCGTGCACGGTTCTGTTCCGGGTCGTGCCCCGTGCCGGGATCGGTGGGGCCATCGAGCTGACTGCGGCCGCTGGCGTTGGGGGCCGCCTCTGGCACCAGCCCGTCCCAGTGCTCGACGATCAGGCCATCGGCGATCCGGTACAGATCAAAACCGATCAGTGGCTGCTTTTCCAGTCCGGTATAGCGGCCGTGGATGGCAACCAGATCGCCATCCTGAAGCACACGATGAGCCTCATGGTGCAGGTCCGGATGCGCCGCCACCAGCGTGCGCAGACCTTCTAGCCCATCGGCAACCAGGGGCGAGTGCTCGATGAAATCGGGTGAGAAGTAGCGCTCCAGCGCGCCGGTGTCGCGCTCTGTGAAAAGTTCGCGGTGTGCGCGGGCGACACGCTCGCGCAGGCTTTCGATTGCTGTCATGGTGTTCTCCCGTGTGCTCAGTCGTGTGCGCTCATCACATGCTTGATGCGGGTGTATTCCTCGAAACCGTAGCCCGAGAGATCCTTGCCGTAGCCCGAGCGCTTGAAGCCGCCGTGCGGCATTTCCCCGGTCAGCGGGATGTGCGTATTGATCCAGACCGTGCCGAAGTCGAGCGCGCCCGACAGCCGCGTGGCACGGCCGTGGTCGCGGGTCCAGACACTGGAGGCCAGGCCGTATTCGACATCGTTGGCCTTGTCGAGGGCATCGGCTTCGTCCCGGAAGGACTGCACGGTAATGACCGGCCCGAAAATCTCGGTCTGGATGGCTTCGTCATGCTGCTGCAGCCCGGTGATGACGGTGGGCTCGAAGTAGAAACCCGGGCGGTCTGCCTGCTTGCCACCCGTTTCGATGCGCGCATGGGCCGGCAGGCGCTCGATGAAACCCTGGACCCGCTCCAGTTGGCTGGCATTGTTGAGCGGTCCGTAGAGCGCATCTTCGTCGTCAGGGTCGCCAAAGCGGGTGGCCCTGGCCGCTTCGACCAGGCGGGCCACGAAATCGTCGTGGACGGATTCTGCCACCAGCACCCGCGCGGCTGCGGTGCAGTCCTGGCCGGCATTGAAATAGCCTGTGGTGGCAATGGTGGTGGCCGCCTTGTCGAGATCGGCGTCCTCGAAGATCACGACGGGTGCCTTGCCGCCCAGTTCGAGATGGGCGCGGGTTAGGTTGGAGGCGGCTGCAGCGGCGACCTGCAGGCCGGCCCTGACGGAGCCGGTAATGGAGACAAGTGCCGGGGTCTTGTGCGAGACAATTCGGGCACCGGCATCGGCCTTGCCCAGCAAGACATTGATGGTGCCGACCGGAAAGAACGGGACGGCCAGTTCGGCCAGCAGCAGGGTGCTTTCCGGCGTGGTGTCGCTGGGCTTGAGCACGGTGGTGTTGCCGGCGGCCAGGGCCGGTGCCAATTTCCAGACGGCCATCATCAACGGGTAGTTCCAGGGGGTGACCTGACCGACCACGCCCAGTGGTTCGCGGCGGATCGAGGAGGTCAGGCCCGGCATGTATTCGGCGCTGGCCTTGCCTTCGAGGCAGCGTGCCATGCCGGCGAAGAAGCGGATCTGGTCGGCAGAGGTCGCGACTTCCTCGGACGCAATCAGGTATTTGAGCTGTCCGGTGTTGCGGCTTTGGGCCTCGATCAGACGGTCGGCATTTTGTTCGACGGCATCGGCCAGTGCCAGCAGGGCTTTCTGGCGTTGCGAGGGTGTGCTGCGACCCCATGTGCGAAACGCCTCCCTGGCCGCATCGTAGGCGCGGTCGATATCGGCCTGGGTGGCATTGGGCGAGCGAGCGTAGACCTGCCCGGTGACCGGGCTGACCAGGTCGAAGTATTCGCTGTCTGCGGCGGCTGCGTATTCGCCGTTGATGAAGTGTTTGAGTGTCGTGTGCGACATGTTTGTCTCCTGTTATGGTGGGTTCTTATCAAATATCATATGAAGTAATATGTATTGTGCAAACCTAGGAAAACCCTAGGCCGATGCGAGACGCATTCCGGGTGAACAGGCACGCTTGCGTGGCGTCGCCGCAGCAGCAAATAGGCGATAATGCGTCTGTTCCCCTGATATCTGCCCGCACCATGAAATTCCTCTCTTCCCTGGCCCGCCCGTTGCGTGCCGTGAGCGGTGGCGTATGCCGCCTGCTGGCCGCCTGCTGGGTATTCCTGTTCGGACGGGTGCAGTGGCAGGCTCCCGCCTGGCTGGCTGCCCTGGGCAGTGGCTTTGCATGGCTGGGAAATGGCATGCGGCGTCGGCCGCGGGTTGCAGGTGCGGCACTGGCCGGTTTGGCGCTGGTGGCCGCAGGGGCCTGGTATGGCTGGCAGTGGTATGAATCCAGGCCGCAGCCGCACACTGTGCAGTACCGCATCGTGGCACCGGAGCTGACCCGCTACGACGAGAACGGCCGCCATGTGCAGCCGCTGCGCGTAGCCTTTGCCGAGCCGGTGGCACCGCTGGAGGCGGTGGGGCAGGTGCTGACGCAAGGTGTGTCCGTGTCGCCGGCCATCGACGGGCAATGGCGCTGGAGCAGCAGTCGCCTGCTGGTGTTCGAGCCGGCAGGCGATTGGCCGGTCGGGCAAAAATATGATGTGACGATGCAGCCTGAGCGGTTGCTGGCACCGGGCGTGTTGCTGTCGTCGGCGCAGGGTACGTTCGAGACGCAGGCCTTCAATGGCTGGATTGAGGCCTTGACGTTCTACCAGGATCCGCAGGACGAGCAGATCAAGCGGGCGGCGGCCACGGTTGCCTTCACCCATCCGGTCGATGAGGAAAGCGTGCGTCGGCGGGTCGCCTTCAACCTGGGCAAGGGCCTGCAATATCAGGCCGGGCAGGCCGCAGAGCCGGCCATCCGCTTTGATGAACAGGGGCTCAAGGCCTATATCCTGTCGGCTGCGCTGGCGGTGCCGTTGGAGTCCGTGCAGGCCGAACTGCGGCTGGACAAAGGTATCAAGGCACGCAGCGGTGGCCCGGCACTGGACAGGGACATGCATCGCGCCCTGACCGTGCCCGGACGCTATCAGCTGGAATTCGAAAGCGGCGGCATCATCTTTGCCGACAATGACCAGGGCGAGCCGGAACCGGTTTTGATGCTGCACAGTACCCGCCCCATGACGGACGACACCATTGCGGCCGGCGTGCAGGCCTGGGTGTTGCCCGTGCGTGCGCGGGATCAGGGCTATTGGGATACGATGGACGTGACCGATGCCGTGCTGGCGCGGTCGTCGCGGATTGCGCTGACGCACGTGCCCAGCATCGAGCCGCTCAATACGCAGCATGCCTTCCGTTTCGATGCGCCGCCGGGACGCCAGATATTCGTGCGGGTCCAGGCGGGGCTGGAAGCCATCGGGGGTTACCTGGCGCGCAATCCGCATCTTGAGGTGCAGACCATGCCGGATTACCCGCGGGTGCTGCGCTTCATGTCCGATGGCGCGCTGCTGGGCCTGTCGGGCGAGCGCCGGCTGGGCTTCATGGCGCGTGGCGTACCGGGCGCGCAGGTGGAAATCGCCCGCATGCTGCCCAATCAACTGCATCATCTGGTGGACCAGGGCAGCGGGACCTTTGCCCGGCCATCCCTGCCGGAATCGTCGTTTGACCGCATGGTCGAGCGCGAGCGGCTGGATATCATGTTGCCGCCCGGTGATCCGGCCAAGACGCGCTACAGCAGTGTGGACCTGGGCGATTACCTGACGGCCCAGGGCGGGCGTCGGGGCGTGTTCGTGGTGCGGATTGCCGCCACCGACGACGAAGATGACCGTACGTTTGTACAGGGCTACGAGGCCCGCGATACGCGTTTCATCGTGGTCACCGACCTGGGCATCATTGCCAAGCGCGCCAGCGATGGCAGCCAGGATGTGTTTGTGCAGTCCATCGGCACCGGCGAGCCGGTGGCGCAGGCGCAGGTCGAACTGGTCGGTCGCAACGGCCTGCCGGTGGCCCGCCAGTTCACCGATGCACAGGGGCGTGCGCACTTTGCCCAACTGGGCGACCTGCGGCGCGAACGTGCACCCCTGATGATCGTGGTCTCTGCCGGTACCGACATGTCGTTCCTGCCGCTGGCCAAGCGCTCGCATTATCTGGATTATTCGCGCTTTGACGTGGGCGGTGCCTACGAGAGTGGCCAGCCCGACCGGCTGCAGGGTTACCTGTTCACCGATCGAGGACTGTACCGCCCGGGCGAAACGGCACACCTGGGCCTGATCGTGCGGCGCGCCGACTGGCAGGGTGACCTGGCCGGCATGCCGCTGGAGTTCCGTGTATTCGATCCACGCGGCATGATGGTGCTGCGCCAGCGCTACAGCCTGTCGGCGGGCGGGTTTGACGAAATGGAGTACACCAGCAGCGAAACCGCTGCGGCGGGGGATTACCAGGCGTCGTTGCACCTGATGGGACCGGATGGCGAAGAAACCGAAATCGGCAGCACGACATTCCGCGTGCGTGATTTCGAGCCGGACCGGATGAAAGTCGGTCTGGATCTGACGGCGCAGCCGGTTGTCGGCTGGGTGCGCCCGGATCAGGTGCAGGCGCGGGTCGAGGCCATGCATCTGTTCGGTGCCCCGGCTTCGGACCGGCGCGTATCGGCCGAGATGCGCCTGGCCCCCGCTTTTGCCGGTTTCGAGCGCTATCGCGACTATCGCTTCCGGGCCTATAACCCGCGCAGCGAAGTCAGCATCGAGAACCTGCCGGACCAGCAGACCGACGAAAACGGCCAGGCCACATTCGACCTGGGTCTGGACCGGTTTGCCGAGGGGACCTACGGCCTGCAATTGCTGACGCGGGTCTATGAGGCAGAAGGCGGACGCAATGTGGCGGCCCAGTCGCGCGTGCTGGTATCGAGCGCGCCCTGGCTGGTGGGCGTGCGCAGCCGCGATGCGCTCGATTATGTGGCGCGAGGTGCCCAGCGCGCCGTGGACTGGCTGGCCGTCGGGCCGGATCTCGAACCGGTGGCGGTCGAGGGGCTGACCCTGGATCTGGTCGAAAAGCGCTATGTATCGGTGCTGGTGCGCCAGCCTGACGATACCTATCGTTATGTCTCGCGGCTCAAGGAAGTGTCGCTGGGCAGCCAGCCGTTTGGGGTGCCGGTGGCAGGCAGGGCCTCGCCGCTGGATACCGGCAAGCCGGGTGACTTCAGCCTGCGGCTGATGGATGCCGAAGGGCGGCTGCTCAATGCCATCGACTATTCGGTTGCAGGTGCCGCCAACATGACGCGTGCCCTGGATCGCAATGCCGAGCTGCAGTTGAAACTCGACCGTGCGCAGTACCGCCCTGGCGACGAGATCGAAATCTCGGTGCGAGCACCCTATGTCGGTGCCGGCCTGATCACCATCGAGCGTGATCGCGTCTACCAGGCGCAGTGGTTCCGTGCCGATACGACCAGCAGCGTACAGCGCATCCGCATTCCCGATGGCCTGGAGGGCAATGCCTACGTCAATGTCCAGTTCGTGCGTGCACCGTCTTCCGATGAGATCTATGCCAGCCCGCTGTCGGTCGGCGTGGCCCCCTTCAAGCTGAGTCTGGAGCGCCGTACACTGCCGCTGGCGCTGACCTCGCCTGAGAAGATAGAACCCGGCCAGACACTGACCTTTTCGCTGGAGAGCGGTCGCCCGGCGCGGGCCGTGGTCTATGCCGTGGATGAAGGTATCCTGAGCGTGGCGCGCTACCGTACACCCGAGCCGCTGGCGCATTTCTTCCGCAAGCGTGCGCTGGAAGTCGAAACCAGCCAGATCCTCGACCTGATTCTGCCCGAGTTCAGTCGCCTGCTGAATGCTGCGGCTGCCGGGGGGGATGGTGAAGGCGTGCTCGATGCGCATCTCAACCCCTTCAAGCGCAAGCGCCAGCCGCCGGTCGCCTGGTGGTCCGGTCTGATCGATGTGCCGGCGGGCCGGTCGCAGTTCAGCTATACAGTGCCGGAGAGTTTTAACGGCTCGCTGCGGCTCTTTGCCGTGGCGGTCGATGCTCAGGGGATTGGTGTGGCAGAAGCTGCCAGCGCCGTGCGCGGGCCGCTGGTGATCACCCCCAACGTGCCGGCGGCTGTCTCGCCGGGGGACCGTTTCGAAGTGACCGCAGGGGTCTACAGCAACCTGGACGCGCCGGCCGAAGTGCGGCTCGAGGTCGTTGCCGACACGGGCCTGGTTCTGGCCGATGGCACGCAGCAGACGCTTACATTGGCACCGCGTCGCGAGCAGACGCTGAAGCTGCAGGTTCAGGCCGGCGAGCAGTTGGGGGCGGCGGCGCTGCGTTGGACTGCTCACCTGCCGGATGGCCGCAAGGTGAGCATCGGCGAGGAAATCTCGGTGCGACCTCTGAGCACGCATCGCGTGACGCTCGATGCCGGCCGTTTTTCGGCAGGCAGCCAGACGCTGGCGCTGTCGCGCAACCTGCATGACGCCTATCGGCAGGTCGGGCTCAGTGCAGCGGCATCGCCGCTGGCCTGGATCAGCGGCCTGTCCCAGTATCTGGGAGACTACAGCTACAGCTGCACCGAGCAGATGGTGTCCAAGGCCATGCCGGCGCTGGTGCTGGGTACCGAGGCGGGCGGCACGACACAGCAGGCTCGCGATGCCTATGCGCAGGCCGAGAGGCTGTTGCGCCAGCGCATGAACTACGACGGCGGGATCGGCATGTGGTCAGCCAGTCTGGCGGCCGACGACATGGCGACACTGTATGCGCTCGATTTCCTGATCGAGGCCCGTCAGCGTGGCCTGGTCGTGTCGGATGACTTGCTGGCGCGTACGCTCGACTATGCCGAAGCACTGGCGAATCGTCCATCCGAAGGCATGGAGGATCTGCGCCTGCGTGCCTATGCCGCCTATCTGCTGACCCGCCAAGGGCGACAGGCCGGGCGGATGCTGGCCGATATCCGTGAACAGTACGAGGTTTACCATGGTGACGCATGGCGTCGAGACCTGGGCGCGGCCTATCTGGCTGCTGCCTATCGCCTGATGCGGGAAGACCGGCAGGCCGACGCCCTGTTCGCCGATGTGCCCTGGCAATTGCTGTCGCCCTGGCAGCGCAGTGGCCAGTACAGCGATCCGCTGATCCATGATGCCGAGCGTCTGACGCTGATGAGCCGGCACTTTGCTGCCGCCCGCAAGAACGTGCCGGATGCGGTGCTGGACCGCATGGGCGAGGCGATTGCTGCACAGCGCTACAGCTCGTATTCGGCCGCATTGCTGGTGCGGGCGCTCGATGCCTACGGCACCCAGGCTGGTGCCGACATGGCACTGCAGGCCAGCGCACGCATGGCCGCCCAGGCTGGCGCGACCGAAGGGCAGCAGATTGCCCTGGACCTGCAGGGCAATCCGCCGCAAGCGACCGTACCGGTGGGCACTCGCCAGGTCGAACTGGAAAAGACGGGGCGGGCACCGGCCTTCTACATGCTGAGCCAGGCCGGCTTTGATCGTGACGTGCCGACCCAGCCGGTATACGAAGGACTGGAGGTGATGCATGCCTATCTGGATCTGGGCGGCAAGCCGCTGACGCGTGCCGAAGTCGGCCAGGAAATGCTGGTGCAGGTGCGCGTGCGGGTGACCGATGACAATCGTTCAGGCCAGGTGGCCGTAGTCGATCTGTTGCCGGGGGGCGTCGAACCTGTCTACCGCATGGCACCGCAGGTCGATGAAAACAGCTCGGGCTACGATGCCGCAGCCGATGAGTCCGGTGAATACTTCGACGAGGAAGGGGGCGAGGGCGGCTGGCGTGCGCCGATCGGCGAACCGGAACGCAGCGACTGGGAACCGGAGCAGGTTGATGTACGCGAGGATCGCGTGATCCTGTATGGCTGGCTGGATCGTCAGGATCGCACCTTCGTCTATCGTGTCCGTGCGGTCAGCGCCGGCGAGTTCGGTATCCCGCCGGCTTATGCCGAGGGCATGTACGATCCGACGCTGCAGGCCCGCGGTGCCGTGGGCCGGCTGGAAATCGTCCAGCCATGAGGCGTGCTGGGTGGTGGCGTCCGGCGCAAGGGCCGCCACCTCCAGCTTCGGACTTGCAGCAAACACTGTCATCGCGCCGCCGAGGCTGGCGCTGGCTATATGGTGTGCTGGTGGTGGCGATTGTGCTGGGACTGGTCGTCGTGGGGGTACGGCTGTGGCCGGGGCCGGGCCTGTTTGCCGAAGTGGCTTTTTCACGCCAGGTGCTTGCCGCCGACGGCAGTCTGCTGCGCATGACCCTGGCCCCGGACCAGCAATACCGGGAGCATGTGCCGCTGGCCGATATTCCCGACAGTATGGTGCAGGCCATGTTGCTCAAGGAAGATCGATATTTTTACTGGCATCCGGGCATCAACCCGGTGGCGCTGTTGCGTGCCGTGCGCGAAACCTATGGTGGCGGGACGCGCATGGGGGCTTCCACGGTCACCATGCAACTGGCGCGCCGGCTCTACGGCCTCAATACCCGTACCGTGGGGGGCAAGTTGCAACAGATGGCGCTGGCGCTCTGGCTTGAGTTGCGTCATGGCAAGGATGAATTGCTCGAGGCTTATCTCAACCTGGTGCCCATGGGTGGCAACATCGAGGGGGTCGGCGCGGCCAGCCGACTGTATTTCGGCAAGCCGGCCAGCCGCCTGTCGTTATCCGAGGCACTGGCGCTGGCGGTGATGCCGCAGCAGCCGACCTGGCGCAGTCGCTCTGGTGCAGCGCAGCGGCGGGCGACCGAAGCATTGCTGCAGGACTGGTTGCAGGCCTATCCCGATGATGCCCGCAATGGCGGTGCCCTGGCACTGGAACTGCCGCCCGCGACGCAGCGACGCCTGCCGTTTTCCGCACCTCATTTCAGTGATCACCTGCTGGCCAGCCGCAGTGATACCGTGTTGCAGACCACGCTGTCTCCGGTACTGCAGCGGATGGCAGAGACAACCGTGCGGCAGTTCGTGCGGCAGCAGGCCAGCCGGGGCGTGCGCAATGCAACGGCGCTGCTGCTGGACAGTCGTGACCTGTCGGTCAAGGCCTGGGTCGGCTCGGCCGACTATTTCGATGTCTCTATCCACGGCCAGGTCGATGGCATACGCGCTCGCCGCTCGCCGGGCTCCACGCTCAAGCCATTCCTGTACGGGCTGGCCCTGGATCGTGGCCTGATCCATCCGCTCAGCATGTTGCGGGACATTCCGACGGCATTCGGGTATTTCCAGCCGGAGAATTTCGACGGCAAGTTTGCCGGGCCGCTGACCGCGCGTGATGCCCTGATCCGCAGCCGCAACATCCCTGCCGTATGGCTGGCCAACCGGCTGGGCCGGCCCGGCCTGCATGATTTGCTGGTGAGGGCAGGGGTCAGCGGCTTGCGAGAAGAGGCGCATTACGGCCTGGCGCTGGCCCTGGGGGGCGGGGAACTGACGCCGCTGGAGCTGGCACAGCTCTATCTGGCGCTGGGACGTGATGGCCGCGCTGTCCGCGCCCGGATGCTGCAGGGCGATCCTGCGACGGTGGGCGAAACACTGATGTCGCCAGGCGCGTCCTTCATGGTGCGCGACATGTTGCGCTACAACCCCCGCCCGGATGGCTTGCCTCCCGACCGGCGGGGTGCGCAATGGCCCGTGGCCTGGAAAACCGGTACGTCGTGGGGGTTTCACGATGCCTGGAGTGCGGGTTTGATCGGCCCGTACGTGCTGGTGGTCTGGGTCGGCAATTTCGATGGGCGGGCCAATCCTGCATTCATTGGTGCCCAGATGGCTGCGCCGCTGTTTTTCCGGCTGGCCGATGCGCTGGCGGCCATCGGGCCGCGTGTCGACTGGCGTGATTCCCCCCCGCAGGGCGTCGAGGCGGTACAGGTGTGCCGCGCTTCGGGCGACCTGCCTGACCGCTGGTGTCCGCAGACCGTGCCGTCCTGGTTCATGCCCGGCGTGTCGCCCATTCGTGTGTCCACGCTGCATCGGCCGGTACGTGTCGATGCAGCCGGACGGGCCGTGTGCGGACCGCCGTTTCCTGAGGGCAGCCGCCTTGAGGTGTTCGAATTCTGGCCGGGCGAGATGCGGCGTCTGTTCGATGCCGCCAGCGTGCCGCGCCGTCATCCGCCCAGCCTGCCGGCATGCGGGACGGGCCATGCGCAGGTGGCAGGTGATCCGCCGTCGATCCTGGCACCATTGCAGGGCGTGACCTACAGGCTGGGCAGTGCCGAGCAGGAAGCCGGGCTGCTGCTGCGCGCCTCGGCCGACAGCGCAGCCACGCGCCTGTACTGGTTTGCCGGCCAGTCGTACCTGGGGCAATCGGCACCTGGCGAAGGACTGGCCTGGCATCCGCCGCGCAGCGGGGCTTACCGGTTGCGGGTCAGTGATGATCTGGGGCGCAGTGCCGAAAGACAGGTGCAGGTCGAATTGGGGGCGTAGGCCGTATCAGGCCGCTGGATCGAAAATGTCTTCGATGCTGGCATGACGCGCCCTTGTTCGATCAGCGAAAAGGCAATCTACCGGATCGCCATGCCCTTGAAAATTGGACAAAATTGTCACAGGGGGGCCGAAATTGACTTACCCTCTGACACGTTTTGTCGGTGCTGGCGCAGTTACAATTTTCCGGCTTCCGGCATGGCCGGACCCTATGCAGCATTGCTTATCCCTTTCATGAGGCGAGAACGAGATGACTCCACGGACTCAATACCGATCCGGGCAACGCCGTGTATCGCGCAGGCTGCGCGGCAGCGGCCTGCTGGGCGTGCTCATGTTCATGCTGGCGGGCACGGCCGTGGCGCAGGACTGCGTGCGCGACAGTTCGGTCGAGCAGGCAGGGTTCGGGGTCACGCTGCGGATCGACAACGATATGTTCGGCTGGGACGACCAGGATCAGAACTACACCAATGGTTTGCTGTTGTCGGTGGTGTCGCCCAATCTGACCGATTTCAGCAATGATCCCTGCCAGCCGGCCTGGATGCGCAAAACCAGCCATTTCCTGCGCTGGCTGCATCCCGAGGCGACCGATCTGCAGAATGTGGTGTTCAGCCTTGGTCAGGGTATGTTCACGCCCGAGGACCGCTATCGCTCCGATCTGATCGAGGATGATCGCCCGTATGCCGGTGTGCTGTTCGTCAGTGCCGGCTACAACGCACGTGCTGATGATTTGCTGCGTACTACCGTACTGCGCCTGGGCGTCGTCGGCCCCGCCGCGCTGGCGGGCAAGACGCAAAGTGAATGGCATCGCATCATCGGTGCCGACCGCTTCAAGGGATGGGACAACCAGTTGCACAACGAGCCGGTTTTCCAACTGATCCACGAGCGTACCCGTCGCTGGCAGCCAGCCGAGGCGCGCCGGGGCTGGGGGTGGGATGCCTCGACGCACTGGGGGGGCAGCCTGGGCAATCTGGCCACCTATGCCAACGTGGGTGGAGAGATCCGTTTTGGCTGGCGCCTGCCGGATGATTTCGGCAGTTCGCCGTTGCGGCCCTCGGGCGAGAACATGGCACCACAGCCGCGCGGTGAACGCAACAGGGGCTGGGGCGGGCACCTGTTTGCCACAGTGGATGGGCGCTGGATGGTGCACGACATTACGCTGGACGGCAATACCTTCCGCAACAGCCACAGCGTACACAAGCGGCCTTTTGTGGCGGATTTCGGGTATGGGTTGGCTGTCACGTACGGACCATGGAAGGTGGCGTTTGCACGCTATCACCGTACCCGCGAATTTGACGGCCAGGGGGATCGGCCGGTGTTCGGCAGCATGACGATCAGTCGGGTATTTTGATCGCCTGCATGGCTGGGAAACAGGTGGTGATCTGCTTGTTTTTCAGCCATGCAGGGTGTTGGATGTTGCTCAGAAACTGTATTTGGCTGACAGGATGAAGCTGCGCGGCGCGCCATAGGTGCCGTAGTTGCTGGAGACGGTCGAGAAGTAACGCTTGTCCAGCAGGTTGTTGACGTGCAGCGCGGCCGACAGGTGCTTGCTGATGTCGTAGCGTGCCATCATGTTGACCAGTGTCACATCCCCCTGCCGGTAGTCGAACGTGCTGTTGCTGCTGATGGCGCTTTGCCAGTTGATGCCGCCACCCAGTGTCAGCCTGTTCCAGGCACCCGGCAGGCGATAGGTCGTGAACAGTTTGATGCTGTGCAGCGGCAACCGTGTGAGGGTGCGCTCTCCCTGGGCGTCCTCGGTTCGGGCATAAGCATAGCCGGCGCTGGCCTGCCAGCCTTCTGCCAATTCTCCATTGAGTTCGAGCTCTACGCCACGGGTTCTGGTCTTGCCGTGGATATCGTAAATGTAGGCATCGCTGTTCCAGACTGCCAGGTTGGAGATATCCATTTGGAACAGCGCCAGGCTGGACGTCAGGCGGCCGTCATAGAAATCGGCCTTGATGCCGGCTTCGTAGCCTTCGCCCTGCTCGGGGTCAGGCGATGTGCCCGGCGCGTTGTAGATGAATACCCGCCCGTCCTGGGGCTGGAAGATTTTTGTATAGCTGCCGTAGACCGACCATGTGTCGTTGAGAGCATAGACCAGTCCGACATAGGGGACGAACACATTTTCCTTGCGTTCGGTGGGGGTCGATGCCTGGGTACGTTTCCAGTGCGTGCTCCGGCCACCGAGCAGCAGGCTGGCAGCGTCGCTGAGTTGGAAGCGTGCGTTCAGGTAGGCGCTGTACTGGCGTTCTCGCGAATCCGATTCGCCTGTCTTGAAGAAAGTGGGTGTGGGGGCTGTCGCAGCCCAGTCAAAGATATTGAAGTCGGCCGGATAGTTCATCCAGTCGTCCTCGTAGCGGTGGGTCCTGGCACGCTCGCGCGAGAGTGTGACGCCGGCAATCAGTTCGTGCTCGCGCCCGAACAGCGAGAATGCGCCGCTGACATACGCGTCCAGGTTTTCCTGGCGGTTTTTGGTGCGCCAGTGGAAGGGCCAGAGCTCCATGCCATTGCCGGTTCCGGCATCGATGGAGTCGGTGATGCTTTGGGTGACGGCATCGTCGCGGTACTGCGCCTGGCTGTATTCGATCTTGCTGACCCAGCCGGATTCGAAGCGATGCTCGACTGAGGCGAAAAAGCTGTTCAGCGCATTATCGTAGTAGTTCCAGTCGGGAGTACCATTATCCGCAGGCGACAGCGGAATGCGCTCGCCATTGGTGAAGAAAATAGGGTATCCCACGATGGTCGAGTCGGTGCGCTGACTCAGGTGGTTGAAACCGATGGTCAGCAATGTACGGTCGCTCAGGTCGAGTTCGCCGATGCCATAGAGTGCGATGTTTTTCTGGTCGAAGCGATCAACCCAGGCACCTTGTTTGTTGTAGTCGGCAACGAGGCGGGCGCGGGCCGTACCACTTTCGTTCAGGGCGTTGGAGACATCCAGACCGAATCCATGGCGCTGCCAGTTACCTGCCTGGGCCGTCATCGATATCTGACGCGTGGCGGTCGGACGCTTGCGGATCAGGTTGACCGTTGCTGCGGGCGTACCCAACCCATTCATGATTCCGGTGGCACCCCGCACGATCTCGATGCGATCGTAGGCCGCAGTATTGGCCAGGAAGGGGCCGACCGCCAGCGAGGTCGGTACGCCGTCGATCTGGTAATTCTGCAGGTAGGAGCCGCGGGCGTAGATGTCGCTGCTGTCTTGCCCCTGCCCGACGAATGTTCTTTGCACGATGATGCCTGGCGTGGCATCAAGCGCGTCCACCAGCGTTTCCAGTTTCTGGTCATCCAGTCTTTGCCGCGTCAGTACGGTAATCGCTTGCGGGGTTTCCTGTGGTGTCAGGTTGAGGCGGGTCGAGCTGCTGGTTGACCAAGTCGTGTAGGAACCGGTGCCTTCGGTGGTGGAGCCCGAGGCCTTGCCGGAAATGGTAACGGTGTCGAGTTGGGTGGCGTCTGCCGGGATGATGGCATAGCCATGCTCGCCATTCTGCTGGAATGTCAGGCGGCTGCCCGCGAGCAGGCGACCCAGTGCTTGGGTGACCGAGAACCGTCCGGTCACCGTGGGTGCCTGGCGTTGCTCGCTGACAAGGTCGCCAGCGGCAAAAATCTGTATGCCGGTCTGCTTCGACAGATCATGCAGGGCGCTGCCCAGGGGCTGGGCAGCCAACTGGATATCGAAAACCGTTTCGGCATGCGGGGCTGTTTCCTGTGCCAATGCGGGTCGTGGCACTGCTGTGTAGAAGGCCAGAGCGCTGCACAACAAGGCCGTGATGGGAAGCAGCCGGTGATGTCCGGCCGGGGTTTGTAAAGGCATGCTATCTCCTGCTTTAGGGGGCACGGCCATTGCACCGTGCGTGTCATGACAGAAGACGTGCAAGTCCGGAAAATGGAGACAGGTCTTTGGTGATACGCCCTGGCGTCAGGAAGTCCGTACCGCCAGGCGTAGACTGCCATCTGGGTGCGTCACGATATTCAGCGGCAGAATGACGGGCAACGCACGCAGCAGGCTGTCCGGGTCGTCGGTACGAAAGCGTCCTGTCAGCCGCAACTGGCCGGTGCGTTGATCCTGCAGGATCAACGGGGTGAGGCGATAGGCATTGATGGTGGGGAGGGCATCATCCAGTCGTGCATTGTCGAAAATCAGCCAGCCGTCGCGCCAGGCTGCAACCTGCTCCGGATTGACTTGGCTGGACTGGGCGACGCCTGTTGTGCGTATTGTCAGTGCCTGGCCCTGATACAGGTCAATGGCGGGTGGCGCGAACAGGGGCAGGCGGCGTATGCCCGCAGCACGAGGCGCAAAGCGGACATGGCCATGCTCGACCTCGATGGCAACGGCATGGGTGCGCACAGATACACTGAAGGCCGTGCCCAATACTTCGATATCGCCGGCCTGGGTGCGCACCCTGAATGGACGTGCGTTGTCCTGTGCAATCGCAAAATAAGCCTCGCCCTGCTCCAGGGTGGCAGTGCGTTCGGCGCGGCTGAGCGAAATCTGGAGCCGGGTGGAAGGGGCCAGCACAATGTGGCTGGCTGTTTGCCCGTCCGGACCATCGGGGACCGCGAACGACTCGGGAAGCAGGCTGGTATTGTCGAGCGCACTGACGAATTGTGGCGTGTGCCGGTATGCCCACCAGCCGCTGCTGCCGAGCAGACCCGTGATGCCTGCACCGGCCAGGTAGGCCAGCAACTGGCGGCGCTGCGGACTGCGCCTTCCGGCCGCGGGCGCATCAAACTGTTCGCGCAGTTCGGGGGCCAATTGGGCCAGCATCTGCCAGCGGTGATGCGCCTCGATACAGGCGGCGGCGTTTTCCGGAGAGCGTGCACGCCAGCGTGAGAGCGCATCTTCTGCCTTGGCGGCAGCCTCCGGCACATCGATCGCGGCGCGCGCGATGAGTGCCAGTGCCTTTTCTACGCGCTGTTCGTCGATCCTGTCGGGCATGGTTGCCTGGTGGCTATTCACGGATACCCGCGCTGCATTCGCCAGGCTCGATGTGCTCGGGGAGATTGGCATGCAGCATGGCAAATACGCGAGCACAGTCGAGTGTGGCGCGAACGACGTGTTTGGCGACCGTGCTTTCCTTGATGCCGAGGTGAGCGGCAATCTCTGTTCGGCTCATGCCGTAGGCACGAAACAGGATGAATACGTTGCGTCGCGCCGTGGGCAATTGCATGAGTTGCGTGACGACCCGCTCGATGATCTGCCGCTGGGCGGCCAGGTACTCGGCCGCTGGTGCGAACCGTGTGGCAGGTGAGGCATGCGATGCCAGCTCGGCCCAGTTGCGGGCTGTTTTCTGGCGCCGGTAGTGATCGATGCACAGATTATGGGCGATCCTGTAGAGCAGGGCCCGTGGCGACTCTACCTGCAACTGACGCTGTGTTTGCAGGGCCTGCAGCATCTGCTCATAGCTGCTTTGCGTGATGTCCTCGGCATCGCTGCGGCTCCCCAGCTTGCCCGTCAGAAAACGGTGCAGTTCGCGGTAGCAGGCCAGTGCATCGACAATGGGGGAAGCAGGAGAGGACACGGTAGCAGGATGCTTTGAAGTGGATTAAGAACCATTTTTATTGTAGTGTATGTTCCTGATTTTTCCGTGGAAACAGGTAAGACGTGGCAGATATGCTGCGTCTGTCGGGTCGCCACGCACCGGAAAACAGGTAGGTGGCTACCTGTTTTCCGGCCGGAGGCATGCCGCTGTCGCTGCTGCCATGGCGACCATGCTGCATGAGTTAGGCTGCTGCGGCCTACTCGGCGTGATAAATTTCCGCGCCTTTCTTTACGAACTCGATGGCTTTTTCCTGCATCCCGCGCTGCAGCGCCGCCTTTTCCTCGACGCCCAGTTTCTCTGCGTATTCGCGCACGTCCTGAGTGATTTTCATGCTGCAGAAGTGCGGGCCGCACATCGAGCAGAAGTGTGCCACCTTCATCGAGTCCTTGGGCAGCGTCTCGTCGTGGAACGCCTTGGCCGTGTCGGGGTCCAGGCCCAGGTTGAACTGGTCTTCCCAGCGGAATTCGAAACGTGCCTTGGACAGGGCGTTGTCGCGAATGGCGGCCCCCGGATGGCCCTTGGCCAGGTCGGCGGCATGGGCGGCGATCTTGTAGGTGATGATGCCGTCCTTGACGTCCTTCTTGTTGGGCAGGCCCAGGTGTTCCTTGGGCGTCACATAGCACAGCATGGCGGTGCCGTACCAGCCGATCAGTGCCGCGCCGATCCCGGAGGTGATGTGGTCATAGCCGGGGGCAATGTCGGTGGTCAGCGGCCCCAGCGTGTAGAAGGGGGCTTCGTGGCAGTGCTCCAGCTGCAGATCCATGTTTTCCTTGATCATCTGCATCGGTACGTGGCCCGGGCCTTCGATCATGACCTGCACGTCGTGCTTCCAGGCGATCTGCGTCAACTCGCCCAGGGTTTTGAGTTCGGCGAACTGTGCTTCGTCGTTGGCATCCCAGGCCGAGCCGGGACGCAGGCCGTCGCCCAGCGAGAAGCTGACGTCGTAGGCCTTCATGATTTCACAGATGTCTTCGAAACGCTCGTAGAGGAAGCTTTCCTTGTGATGTGCCAGGCACCACTTGGCCATGATCGAGCCACCGCGCGAGACGATGCCGGTCATGCGGTCGGCGGTCATGGGGATGAAGGGCAGGCGCACGCCGGCATGGATGGTGAAATAGTCCACGCCCTGCTCGGCTTGCTCGATCAACGTATCGCGGAAGATTTCCCAGGTCAGTTCCTCGGCCTTGCCATCGACCTTTTCAAGTGCCTGGTAGATGGGCACGGTGCCGATGGGGACTGGCGAGTTGCGGATGATCCATTCGCGGGTTTCGTGGATGTGTTTGCCGGTCGAGAGGTCCATGACGGTGTCGCCGCCCCAGCGGATCGACCAGGTCATCTTTTCGACTTCTTCGTGGATGCCGGAACTGACTGCCGAATTGCCGATGTTGGCGTTGATCTTGACCAGGAAGTTGCGGCCGATGATCATCGGCTCGATCTCGGGGTGGTTGATGTTGGCCGGAATGATGGCACGGCCCCGGGCAATCTCGTCGCGCACGAACTCGGGCGTGATGGCCCCCGGAATGGCGGCACCGAACGACTGGCCGGGGTGCTGGCGCAGCAGTCGGCGCACCAGCTTCTCGCCATCGGGGCCGCTGGCACGCAGTGATTCGATGTACTGCTCGCGGCGCAGGTTCTCGCGGATGGCAATGAACTCCATCTCGGGTGTGACGATGCCACGTCGGGCATAGTGCATCTGGGTCACGTTCTGGCCGGCCTTGGCGCGGCGCGGCGCGCGCTGCAGCTGGAAGCGCATGGCGGCCAGCTTGGGATCGGCCAGCCGCTCGCGGCCATAGTCACTGGTCGGGCCGGACAGCAGTTCGGTATCGCCACGCTCTTCGATCCAGGCCTGGCGCAGCGCAGGCAGTCCCTTGCGGATGTCGATGCGGGCGTCGGGATCGGTGTATGGGCCACTGGTGTCGTAGACCGTCAGCGGCGGATTCTTTTCACCACCGAACAGGGTTGGGGTGTCGTCCTGGCTGATTTCGCGAAACGGCACCCGGATATCGGGCCGGGAGCCGGTCTCGTAAATCTTGCGCGAACACGGCAACGGTGCGACGGCGGCGGAATCGACGGTCGCATCGGCAGCGAGGAAGGGGGTCTGGGTTTTCATGGCACGCTCCAAGGAAAGGTCTGGAGCCGAGCGGAAATCTGTTCCCTGGCATGACGGTTGCAGCATGAGGTCAGGCTGGCTGACACTTTTGTCTGGTGACCGGCAGTGGTGGTAACCTGAACGGATGCCTTGTTCCTGTCTGATCAGGGCTGGGCATCCTGCAAAGGAACCGGGAACGCGCTTCCAGCGTCGGCATTATCCGTACTGGTGCAAAGGGACTCTCTCAACCCGGCTGCAGCATGACTGCAGCCAAGTACCCCTGCGTTGTGAGCGAAGTATAGCGGATCAGCGCGAACCGTGGCGTTTTGCGCAGGCTTCGATAAATGTACGGACCAGGCTTTCGAGAATCTGGCGATCGGCCTGACTCAGCGCGGACAGGCTGGCTGGGTCTATCGAGGGAAAGGGCCAGAGCTGGGTCGCTTGCCAGCTTTCTGCCGCATAGGTGGTTTCGGGTTCTTTGAGCGGCGGTGGTTGTTGACTGCCGGGAGGCGTGCCCCGACCACTATCGAGCCAGCGAGGGTCGATATTGAGTGCGCTGGCTAGCGCGATGAGTGCCCGGCTGGAGTGACGCTGGTCGCTCTCGTAGTTGCCGACGGCACTTTGAGAAAGACCGGCGATCCTGGCTAACTGCTGTTGAGTCAGCCCGCGCAGCTTGCGCGCATGCCGTAGTCTGCTTCCGAATGTATTCACCCCCTAATTGGACAATCAAGCGCAATCACTTTGGTGTTTTTTGATGATTTCCTGTGGTGTGATCGCTGTTTATGAGGTGGCACGGGGGCAGTGTCTCGTTTTTCCCTGTAGGCAAAGAAAGGATGGGCAATTTTGGTGCATGGAAACGGCCCTTTTTCTCAGGTGGCCGCCATGGTGGGATGTGGAAATCTGTTAGACTGAATAACACTATCGTGTTTATTTGGGGGCGCGTGTGAGGCGACATATCGAGATAGGCAGGGCGGGTGAGGGGGGCTGCGTCATCATGCATGATCCCGATGGCTGGCTGGACAGGATGGAGGGGCAGCCCTTGCCCGTCTGGCTTGAGGCGCATGGTGTGGATGTGTTGCGCAGTCGCAGTGTGCAGGAACTGCATACGTTGCGCGCCGGTCATGAGCACGCCTGCGTCGCGTTGTGGGGGCTGGCAGGCAGCAGCCTGTTCATGGTGGCGGAATTGCGGCTGGAGCGTGCCGGAGCCGGCATCGTATTGCTGATGGCCCCTGAGTCGGCCCAGGATCGTGCCCATGCCTTGCTGGCCGGCATCGATTACTGCCTGCCGGGTAGGCCGGACCCGTCCGAGCTGCTGTCGGTTTTGCAGGCGCTGCGGCGAGCGCGGAGCTGGCAGTCGAGCTTGGTTCCGCTGCAGTTTGCCGCCTCGGCCCCGATTGAAAAGGCAGCGCCAGCCGTTGTCCCTGCGGACAAAAGCTGGTGCCTGGGGGATTCGGGATGGCAACTGCACAGTCCGGAAGGGCCGGCTCTGCGCCTGACGGTCATGGAGCGCATCCTGCTGCAAGGGTTCTTCCGAACCGATACAGGTTATCTGAGCCTGGAGGAACTCTACCGGTTGCTGAGCAGCGAAGGTGTTGCAGACATGCCGTTGACTGGAGAGGCGGTCTGGCTGGAGCAGCGTTTTGTCAGCCGGATGCATGTCCTGGTGTTCCGGCTGCGTCGCAAGGCGGGCAAGGCCGCGCTGAAGTTACCCCTGCACTGCGTCAGGGGCAAGGGCTATATGTTTGCGGCTTCTTTCGAGCCCTATCGGGCGGCGGTGTCTATTCCCTGAACGGGATGTCCCGTGTCAGTGCACGACCATGTTGTCCCGGTGCATCAGCTCGGGTTCAGTCATGGTGCCGAGGATATCGGCGATGTCATTGGATGCATGGCGCATGATGCGGCGCGTATCGCTGGCCGAGTAGTTGATCAGGCCGCGCGCATATTCGCGGCCCTCTGCATCGACGCAGGCCACGGCGTCGCCACGCCGGAAATTGCCTTCGACAGCGGTGACGCCAATCGGCAGCAGGCTTTTGCCATGGTGGCTCAAGGCCTCGATGGCACCGGCATCAAGCACGACCTTGCCGCGCAGCCGCAACTGGTCGGCCAGCCATTGCTTGCGGGCAGAGTGGATCGCCATGGGGGCATGCAGGGCGGTACCGATGGCTTCGCCTGCCGCCAGACGCAGCAGTACATCGCTTTCCCGACCCGAGGCAATCACGGTGTGCGCGCCGCTGCGGGCTGCGCGCTTGGCGGCCAGGATCTTGGTCAGCATGCCGCCGGTACCGATGCTGCTGCCGGCACCACCAGCCATGGCTTCCAGAGCCGGGTCTCCGGCTTCTCCATGGTGTACGAAGCGGGCATCCGGATTGGCGCGGGGGTCGGCGTCGTACAGGCCTCGCTGGTCGGTCAGGATGATCAGCGCATCGGCTTCGATCAGGTTGGTGACCAGCGCACCGAGGGTGTCGTTGTCGCCGAATCGGATCTCGTCGGTAATGACGGTATCGTTCTCGTTGACGACCGGCACGACGCCCAGCTCCAGCAGCGTGAAAAGGGTGGAGCGAGCATTCAGGTAGCGCTGCCTGTCGCTCAGGTCTTCGTGGGTGAGCAGGATCTGTGCCGTACGCAGGTGGTGCTCGTCGAAGGCTTCTTCATAGGCCTGAGCCAGGCCCATCTGCCCCACGGCTGCCGCTGCCTGCAGTTCATTGATGGCGGCTGGCCGGCGCGGCCAGCCCAGGCGCGACACGCCCTCGGCGATGGCTCCGCTCGATACCAGCACGATCTGTTTGCCTTGTGCCGCCAGTTGTGCGATTTGCTGCGTCCACTGTCGTACCGCCTGCCTGTCCAGGCCCTTGCCGTCGTTGGTAACCAGGGATGAACCGACTTTGATGACCAGGCGCCGTGCGTGGGTCAGGGTGGCAGAAGTGGCGGAGGAAGACATGCTGAGCAGTAAACGGCAGGTGGGTAAGGATGTGACGGTCGCCAGGGCAGGCCGATGCGGGATGTCTGCAGGCGCGCCGGGCGTGACCGGCGCGGTGACTTGCAGTTTCTCAGGGAGCCTGGCGATCCGGGTCGAAGCGGGGGTCGAGATTGATGCCGTCGGCTTCGTCCTGGGCACGTTGTTCGGCGGCTTTGGTCTCATCCAGGTATTTTTGCAGCGCCCAGACCAGTTCCTGCGTGCCGTCGCCATTGAGTGCGGAGATGCCGAATACCGGGCCCTCCCAGCCGAGTGCTTCGCACAGTCGGCGCTTGGCATCTTCGGGATCGGGATTGACATCAAGCTTGTTCAGCACCAGCCAGCGCGGCTTGGCGTACAGATCGGCATCGTAGCGGCGCAGTTCTTCGACGATGGCCTGGGCCTGGGTGATGGCCTCGGGAACCGGGTCAACGTCGGGATCAGGCGAGGACATGTCGACCAGATGCAGCAGCACCCGGGTCCGGGCCAGGTGGCGCAGGAACAGGTGGCCCAGGCCGGCACCTTCTGAGGCACCTTCGATCAGGCCGGGAATGTCGGCCACCACAAAGCTGCGCGAGGCCGATGTGCGCACTACGCCCAGATTGGGGTGCAGCGTCGTAAAGGGGTAGTCGGCGATCTTGGGCCGGGCATTGGAAATCTTGCTGATCAGGGTGGACTTGCCCGCATTGGGCAGGCCCAGCAGGCCGACGTCGGCCAGTACCTTGAGTTCGAGGCGCAGACGGCGTTGCTCGCCTTCCTTGCCGTAAGTGAACTGGCGGGGTGCGCGATTGATGCTGGATTTGAAGTGCAGGTTGCCCAGGCCGCCGCTGCCGCCGGTGGCCAACGTGACTTCTTCGCCATGCTGCTTGAGGTCGAACAGCAGTTCTTCTGTGTCTGCATCGAAGATCATGGTGCCGACGGGCATGCGCAGGACGATATCGGCTGCTGCGGCACCGTACTGATCCGAACCGCGTCCGTTCTCGCCATTGCGGGCGCGCTGCAAGCGCGCATAGCGGAAGTCGATCAGGGTATTGATGTTGCGGTCGGCGATGGCGGTGATGCTGCCGCCCCGGCCGCCGTCGCCACCGTCAGGTCCGCCCTTCGGAATAAATTTTTCGCGGCGAAAACTGGCGCAGCCGTTGCCGCCATTGCCGGCAATGACCTCGATGGTCGCCTCGTCAACGAATTTCATGGTGTTTTATCTGTGAAGGTCGGAACTGGAAGGCTATTTTGCCTCAAAATACAAAACCCTGCCGCATGCGGCAGGGTTTTGATGTCTCGTCGAGACGCTGCAGCCTGATGGCTGCAACCATGCAGCCGGAATTACTCGGCAGCAGCGACGATGGAGACGATCTGCTTGTTCAGGTGGCCCTTGAAGCCGAACTGAACCGTGCCGTCAACCAGTGCGAACAGGGTGTGATCCTTGCCGATGCCGACATTGACGCCCGGGTGGACGCGGGTGCCGCGCTGGCGCACGATGATCGAGCCAGCGGGGATCAGTTGACCGCCGTAGGCCTTGACGCCAAGTCGTTTCGATTCTGAGTCGCGGCCATTCCGGGTTGAGCCGCCGCCCTTTTTCTGTGCCATGTTTTAGCTCCTGCTAATGATGGTTGACCGTATCTGCAATCAGGCCGTGATGGCTTCGATGCGGATTTCGGTGTAGTTTTGACGGTGGCCTTGATGCTTCTGGTAGTGCTTGCGACGGCGCATCTTGAAGATCTTGACCTTGTCGTGGCGACCGTGCGCAATAACCGTTGCCTTGACCAGGGCACCGTTGACCAGAGGCGTACCAACTTGCAGTTGCTCGCCTTCGCCGACGGACAGAACCTGATCTAGCGTGATTTCTTGCCCAACGTCTGCCGGTATCTGTTCTACTTTGAGTTTTTCGCCAACGGTAACGCGATACTGCTTGCCGCCGGTTTTTATGACCGCATTCATGGGATAGGACCTCGTAAAAAATGCTCGGCACTTTGCCGAACTCGCTATTCTACACTCGATACTGGATTTTTGGCAATGTCAAGTGTTGTGGGGCGGATCAAGCGCCTCAACTCCAGTCGAACGTGATCAGCACAGTCCGCTCTTGCGGTTCAAAGAATACGAGGATGCTGTCTGCGCCATGGCGTCGCCATGGGTAGCCCGCTGTGCTGGCGATGAAGCGAAAGGGGCGGCCATCCTGCCAGCGTGGGAAGACGTTGTCGCTGTCGCCGCTGTCCAGAATGAAGGCCGACGGGATCTCAGGCGTATCGCTCCAGTTGCCGTAGCCGGTCGTACCACCCAGTTGCTCGATCAGGGGCTGGCCGCATTCAAGCGGATCGCGGCCATGCATGATGTCGGGATAGCGCTCTCGGTCATATTCGCTCTTGCAGCGTGTCGGGTCGTCGGGATGGGGCCAGTCCAGGATGCCGTTTTTCAGCCAGCGGGCGTGAGAGGCTGAAAATGTGGCGTGTTCTTCCTGATAGTAGCGGGCCAGTTGCTCGCGAGCCTCCTGTTCCCGCTTGATGCGAAAGGGATGGGTGGCGACCAGCGGGGCATCCAGGCCGAAGTATGTGCGTTCGCCCAGGAAATGGTAATGGCCTGTCTCGTCCTGCCGGAAAGCGATCCAGTTGGGAGCGGTGAAAGGGGTGTGGGTGCCTTCTTCGCCAAGATAACCGTCCAGGGGTTCGATCGGGCTGACGAGGTGCAGCCATCCCTGCCAGGTCGGATCGATCCGGCCCAGATCGACTGACACCAGTGCATTGAAATAGTGCGGCAGCCAGGGTTGCTCAGGGGAAAAGACCTCGGCAGGGTCCGGAAAGGCGCGCAGCCAGGGCTGTGCCTGCCGGATGTCCTGGCAGGGAATGTCGGGATGCATGTCGTTGTCTGTAGATGCCATGGGGGCTTGGATGGTGGAGGGCTCACACCCGCTGGAAAGCCTGCATGCCGTGCATGCAGTATTGCAGGAAACGGTTGGCGGCAGGTGACAGGTGGCGGCCGGCACGGGTGATCAACTGGACTTCGGCATGGCCCAGCGCGGCACTGTGCACCGGGATGGCATGCACCCGGCCCTGGGCCAGTTCAGTGGAAACGGAGCAGCGGGGCAGCAGGGTGACACCCTGGCCGCTGGTGACGAAGCCGATCGCCACGCTGATCAGGTTGGTCGTGAGTGCCGCTTTCAGGTGGATTTTTTCGCTGCGTTCGGCATGGTCAATCAGTTGCCGGATGCCGTAGATGCCATGCAGCAGTGCCATCGGCCAGGCCGTCAACTCCTGCAGCGAGGTCTGTTGGGCATGGCGCAGCGGATGGTTGGGGCCGATGATGGCATGCATGGGCTGCAGGGCCGTGCCCCGCGAGACGATATGCGCGTCGGCCGGAGCGTAGTACACCAGCCCGATCTCGGCTTCGTCCTCGCGTACGCGGCGCATGATTTCGGTGGTACCGAAGATATCGAGCGATATCGACACGCCGGGATGCTGCTGGCGGAACTGCTGGATCGGACCGGCGATCATCTCCTGGGCAAAGCCTTCGCCGCTGACGACCGATATCGAGCCGCTCTGCAGCCCGCGCAGCGACTCGATCTTGGCCAGCATGTCGTGGCGGTGGGCCATGTGCTGTCGGTAATAGTCGATCAGCAATTGGCCGGCGTGCGTGGGGACCACGCCCTTGCGATGGCGCTCCAGCAGGACGGCATTGAGTTCTTCTTCCAGCAGGCTGACCTGACGGCTGATGGCCGACGGGGCGATACCCATTTTTTCTGCCGCGGCGCGCACCGAGCCACAGGTGACGGCTTCGTAAAGATAACGGGCGCGTGCGTCATTGAAGAGTTGCATGGAGTATCCTGCCGGAGAGTGATGCCTAGGGTAACTACTTATGTTCTGTTTATTAGAACAAAATTTTGAAATACGGATATAAACACATTGATATAGTTAGCGCGCCGCATGGAGAGGCTTGTCCTGTCGGCGGTTGCAATTTTATCTATTCTTGTCAACAACGCCGGGCATACGATGCTGTGGCGATATAGGGGAAGTAAATGAGTACTGCCGCTCATCAAGCAAAAGAGCCGCTGGATCTCGGTAGCGTAGCGCAAATCTTCGGGCTTGCGCTGGTCATCGCGGCGCTGTCCGAGTGGTTCGGGCCGCTGCCTATCGAACTGGGGATCGGCAAAGTGGTGTTGCTGCCCATGATCTGGGCGCTGCTGATTGGCCTGACGATCGGCTTGCTGTCCAAGCGCATGCCGGGACCGCTCAAGATCAGCCTGCAGAGTCAGCACCTGGCCGCAGCCATCCTGTCGTCGGCGCTGTTCCTGTTTATCGCCAAGCTGGGCCTGCTGGTAGGCGGTTCGCTGCCCAAGCTGGCCGAAGCTGGCTGGGGCCTGGCGCTGCAGGAAGTCGGTAACCTGGTCGGGTGTATCCTGCTGGGCATGCCGGTTGCCCTGATGCTGGGTATCAAGCGTGAGGCCATTGGTGCCACCTTCTCGATCGGTCGTGAGCCGGGCCTGGCGATCGTGGGCGAGCGCTTCGGCATGGATTCCCCCGAAGGTCGTGGTGTGCTGGCCGAGTACGTGACCGGTACCCTGATCGGTGCAATCTTCATCTCGCTGCTGGCCGGCTTCATCACCAGCCTGAATATTTTCCACCCGTTGGCCCTGGCCATGGGTGCAGGCGTGGGTTCGGGCAGCATGACGGCTGCCGCCGTTGGTGCCATCGCTGCCCAACAGACGCCTGAAATGGCCAAGGATGTTGCTGCCTTTGCTGCCGCCGCCAATCTGATCGCCACCACGCTGGGTACCTACCTGACGCTGTTCATCTCGCTGCCGCTGGCCGTGCGTGCCTACCGCTTCATGGAGCCCATCCTGGGGCGCAATCGCAAGAGCGTGTCCATCGAGGATGAGGATGCACCGGCCGTCAAGCTGGAAGTTGCCCACACGCCCAACCTGGGCCTGGGTATGCGTATTGCCTCGTGGCTGCTGGTGGGCTTGATGGTCCTGATTGGCAACCGCATCGGTTACGGCACCTTGATGATCGAAGCGCTGCCGGGCGTGGCCATCATCATCCTGGCCGTGCTGGTGGGCGACCTGATCTATGTCGGCACCAAGCGCAAGCTGCCTGCGGTCTGCTGGATTTCGTTCATCGCCATGGCCATGACCTTCCCGCAGACGCCTTATGCGGCCGAAATCGCCGAGCTGACCGGCAAGGTCAGCTTCCTGGCCCTGATCACGCCGATGCTGACGTTTGCCGGCCTGTCGCTGGCCAAGGACATCCCGGCCTTCCGTCGCCTGGGCTGGCGCATCGTGGTAGTTTCGCTGATGGCCAATGCCGGCGTGTTCCTGGCTGCTGCCGCGATTGCACAGTTCTTCGTGCATACGCTGTAAACAAGGGCGGGTGATAGCGCCTGTGTCCATGTGTACAGGCTGAGCCCGCACTGCTGAACCGGGTGCATTGCAGGCACCCGCCATTTTCGATTCAAGTTTCAATCCAAGTTCCGAGTGGACCGGCTTTGCCCGGTCTGCCGGGCGGGTTCATCCATAAGAAAAGGAGCAGGCATTATGACGAACGTAGGTGTGATTGGTCTGGGCAACATGGGTGCCGGCATGGCGCTGTCGGCAGCGCGGGCTGGCCTGAAGGTGACGGGCTTCGACCCGGCCACCACATCGCGCCAGGCACTGCTGGATGCCGGCGTGGCGCTGGTGGACGATATCGCAGCGCTGTCGGCCCAGGCCGATGTGATCGTGCTGTCGTTGCCGACGTCGGACATCGTCGAAAAAGTGGTGTTGGGCGAGGGTGGGCTGCTGGCGCAGGCTCGTGCAGGACAGATCGTGCTGGATACGTCCACGGCCGATCCGGCCAGTACGGCGCGCATCGCACAGGCACTGCAGGGCAGTCCGCTGCGTCTGGTGGATGGCCCGGTCAGTGGCGGCCCCAAGGCGGCGCACAGTGGTGCCATGACCATGCTGCTGGGCGGCGAAGCGGCCGATATCGATACGCTGGCACCGGTACTGGAGGCACTGACGGCCAAGCGGGTGCATGTCGGCCCGGTGGGCGCAGGGCACTCCGCCAAGCTGTTCAACAACCTGCTGTGCGGCATCAATCTGATTGCCGCAGGCGAGGCGATCCGCGTCGCCAAGGCGGCCGGCCTGGATGTCGAGCAGATCCTCAAGGGCGTCAATGCCGGCTCCGGTCGCAGCGGCGTGACCGAGGTCAACTGCCCGACCTGGATTCTGAACGATGCCTTCAACTCCGGCTTCACCATGAAGCTGATGCGCAAGGACCTGCGCCTGGCCGCTGCCATGATCGAGCAGAGCGGTGCTGGCGCACCACTGTCGCGCGAGGCGCTGCGGCTGTGGGCCGATTCGGCTGCCTCGGTCGATGATGCCGAGGATTTCAACCGTATCGTGGCCTACGAAGAGCGGCCCTGATTATCCCGATGTAGACCGTATCCGTTGCCCGGGCGAGCGTGCGCTTCGGGCGGCGAACCGAAACAGACAAGCAAGGAGCAAGAAATGAAAGATCGTATTCTGCAGGCTTTCCGTGTGTTCTTCCCGGATGCACAGACCGTGGGTTCGTATGTGGGCGGCAGCCTGCTGGTGGGGCAGGGCGACGAAGTCGTGCTGCGCAATGCCGCAACCGGCGAGGAAACGCTGCGTTACGCCGACGCCGGTGCCAGCGTGGCACAGGCCGCCGTCGAGGCTGCGCGCCAGGGCCAGCGCGAGTGGTGGGCGCTGTCGCATGCCCAGCGCGGTCGCGTGATGTACGCAGTGGGCCAGGCCGTGCGGGCCCAGGCCGAGCCGCTGGCATTGCTCGAGTCGCTGACCAGCGGCAAGCCGATTCGCGATTGTCGTGGCGAGGCGCTGCGCGTGGCGGAGATGTTCGAATACTACGCAGGCTGGACCGACAAACTGTATGGCGACGTGATCCCCGTGCCCAGCGGCCACCTCAACTACACGCGCCGCGAGCCCATCGGCGTGGTGCTGCAGATCACCCCCTGGAATGCTCCGGTGTTCACGGCCGGCTGGCAGATTGCGCCGGCCATCGCCACCGGCAATGGCGTGGTGCTCAAACCGTCGGAACTGACGCCGTTCAGCTCGCTGGCGCTGGCCGCCATCGCCGTGCAGGCAGGCGTGCCGGCCGGGCTGGTCAATGTGCTGGCCGGCTATGGTCAGACGATTGCGCCGGCCGCGCTCGAGACGGCGCAGGTCGGCAAAGTGGTCTTTGTCGGTTCGGTGCCGACCGGTGCGCGCATCGCCGCACTGTCGGCCGAGCATCTGGTGCCGTGCGTGCTGGAGCTGGGCGGCAAGTCGGCCAATATCGTGTTCGACGATGCCGACCTGGATCGTGCCTGCCTGGGTGCGCAGGCAGCCATCTTCTCCGGTGCAGGCCAGAGCTGCGTGTCGGGCTCGCGTTTGCTGGTACAGCGCACGGTGCATGACAAGCTGGTGGAAATGCTGATCAATGGTGCCGGACGCCTGCGCGTTGGCGATCCGCTCGATGCGACGACCGAAGTCGGCCCGATCTGCAATCAGCGCCAGTTCCAGCATGTGCGCAACTGCATCACGGCCGCGCTCGCAGAAGGGGCCACGCTGGCTCTGGGCAGTGCCGAGCCGGGCGATACCGGTTACTTTGTGTCGCCCACCGTGCTGACCGGCGTGAACAATCGCATGGACGTGGCGCAGAACGAGATCTTCGGCCCGGTGGTCGCGGTGATTCCGTTCGACACCGAGCAGGAAGCCATCGAGATCGCCAACGACAGCCGCTTCGGCCTGGCCGGCGCGGTCTGGACACGTGATGTCGGTCGTGCCCACCGGGTGGCGGCGCAGGTGCAGGCAGGGACCTTCTGGGTCAACGGCTACAAGACCATCAATGTGGCCTCGCCCTTTGGCGGCTATCGCCAGAGCGGCTATGGTCGTTCCAGCGGCCTGGATGCGCTCAAGGAATATACTCAGCTCAAGAGTGTCTGGGTCGAGACGGCTGCCGAACCTGCGGCACCGTTCGGTTATCTGTAAGCAGCAAGGAAAAGGATATGAGTACGACAATTTGGCCGCATCTGGATGAACTGAAAGGCTGGCGCCATGATTTTCACCAGCACCCCGAGACGGCTTTCGAAGAACACCGCACCAGCGCGCGCGTCGCTGAACTGCTGCGCAGCTGGGGGCTGGAAGTGCATGAGGGCCTGGCCGGCACCGGCGTGGTGGCAGTGCTGCGCGGTGCTCGTGGCGAGGGGCCATCCATCGGTCTACGCGCCGATATCGATGCGCTGCATGTGACCGAGCTGAATGCGGTGCCGCATGCTTCGCAGAATCCCGGTCGCATGCATGCCTGCGGACATGATGGTCACACCACCATGCTGCTGGGCGGTGCCCGGGCGCTGGCCTCGAATCCGGATTTTGCCGGTACGGTGCATTTCATCTTCCAGCCTGCCGAGGAAAACGAGGGTGGTGCTCGCGCCATGATCGAGGATGGCCTGTTCAAGCAGTTTCCGATGCAGGCGGTCTACAGCATGCACAACTGGCCCGGTCTGCCGGTCGGGACGGCGGCCGTTCATGCCGGTCCGGTCATGGCGGCGTTCGATGTGTTCAGCCTGACCCTGACGGGCAAGGGCTGCCATGCTGCCATGCCGCATCTGGGCAAGGACACGCTGCTGGCTGCCTGCCAGCTCGTGACCCAGTTGCCGGCGCTGATCAGCCGCGAGCAGGAAGTCCACAAGCCGGCGGTGCTGAGCGTGACCAGCATCAACGGTGGCGATACATTCAATGTGATGCCCGAGCAGATCAAGCTGCGCGGCACGATGCGCTGTTTCGACATGGAGCAGCGTGCCCGCATCGAGCAGCGCTTTCGCGATGCGGTGGTGGCTACGGCCACGCTGCACGGGTTGGAGGTCGAGCTGGATTACCGTGCCAGCTATCCCGCCACCATCAACACCCCTGAGCATGCCGAAGTGTGTGCCGGCGTGCTGGCGGACTTGCTGGGGGCCAACAGCGTGCGTCGCGATCTGCCGCCCAGCATGGCCTCGGAAGACTTTGCCTTCATGTCGCAGGCCTGCCCGGGCGTGTATATCTGGATGGGCAATGGCGAAGACAGCGCCTCGCTGCACAATCCCAAGTACGATTTCAACGACCGGCTGCTGCCGCTGGGCGTGCGTTACTGGGTGGAGCTGACGTTGGGACTGCTGCGCGACGGCAAGCTGCCCAAGGCGTGATGCGCATATGGCGAGGGCCACCTTTCAGCAATACTGAAGGGTGGCCTTCGTTGTCATGCAAACCGGATTTGTTCAGCACTCCACGTAGCTGACGGCCAGGCCACCCTCGGACGTTTCCTTGTACTTGGTCAGCATGTCGCGCCCGGTGTCACGCAGGGTGCGGATGGCCTGATCCAGCGAAATCAGGTGGCGGCCATCGCCATGCAGGGCCATGCGCGCAGCGTTGATGGCCTTGACCGAGGCGATCGCATTGCGTTCGATACAGGGCACTTGCACCAGTCCGCCGACCGGGTCGCAGGTCAGGCCCAGGTTGTGCTCCAGGCCGATTTCTGCCGCATTTTCAACCTGCTGCGGCGTGCCGCCCATCAGTGCGGCCAGTCCTGCCGAGGCCATGGCGCAGGCCACGCCGACTTCTCCCTGGCAACCCACTTCCGCACCCGAGATCGATGCATTGCGCTTGCACAGCGAGCCGACTGCGCCTGCCGTGAGCAGGAAACGGACGATATCGTCGGGCGGGCAGTCTGGGTGATGCCGTACATGGAAGTGCAGCACGGCCGGGATGATGCCGGAGGCACCGTTGGTGGGGGCTGTCACGACCCGACCACCGCTGGCATTTTCCTCGTTGACCGCCAGCGCATACAGATTGACCCAGTCCATCTCGCCGAACAGGGTCGCGTGCCTGCCGTCCTGGCCTGAGCCGGCTTCGGACGCCAGCAGTTTGCGGTACAGGCCCGGTGCGCGTCGTGGTACTTCCAGGCCGCCGGGCAGGATGCCGTCCTTGCGCAGGCCGCGTGCCACGCAGGCCTGCATGACCTGCCAGCGTGCCAGCAGGGCTGCGCGGGTTTCCGCTTCCGGGCGCAGGGCATTTTCGTTGGCCATCATGATCCCGGCGATATCCAGGTCATGCAGTTCGCAGAGCGCCAGCAGTTCGCGTGCGGAGGCAAAGGGGTAGGGAATGTCCGGACCGTCGTCTTCCTGGGCTCCATCATGCAGGCTGTCGGCGTCGGTAATGAAGCCACCGCCGGTCGAGTAATAGGTCTTTTCGAGCAGTACGGCCCCTTCTCCGTAGGCCGTGATGCGCAGCGCATTGGGGTGGTAGGGCAGCGAAACCGGCAGCAGTCGCAGGTCGCGGGACCACTCGAAGGGCACGGCATGTACGCCGCCCAGCGGCAGACCGCCATCCTGGCGCACCGTGTCCAGTGTGGCCTGCATCTGGTCGGGATCGGCGGTGGCGGGATCGAAGCCGCACAGACCGGCCACTACGGCACGGTCGGTGGCGTGGCCGATGCCGGTGGCGCTGAGCGAACCGTAGAGACGGATTTCCAGGCGTCGCACCTGCTCCCTGGCGTGTCCGGCCTGGGTCAGTGCGGACAGGAAAGTCAGACCGGCCAGCATCGGACCGGTGGTGTGCGAACTGGAAGGGCCAAGGCCGATCTTGAAGAGGTCGAGCACGCTGATGAAGGACATTTGAATCTCTGTGGGTGGAAGCGATGCTTCAGTTATTTTGTAGATATGAGGGTATCCTATCGGAAATGCTGCGCGATTCAATGCGTGAATTCTGGATTGGGTTTAGAAATGCTAAACGATAGGCGCGAAATACCAGGGCAGATCCATGCCCGGCTCAAGGTGTTCCTGGTCTGTGGCAGGCTGTTGTCCTTTACCCAGGCCGCGGATGCCTTGCATGTCACGACGGGGGCGGTCAGCCAGCAGATCCGCCAACTGGAAGAATGGCTGGGCTTTCGGTTGTTCCGACGCCTGCCACGCAGCCTGGCGCTGACCGAAGAAGGGCGACGCCTGCTGCCGGTGGTCGAGGCTTCCTATGGCGCGGTCGATCTGGAAATCCACCGACTTGATGGTGGCCATCTCAGCGGGATCGTACGACTGCGGGCCGTGCCTTCCTTTCTGACCAAATGGCTGGTGCCGAGGTTGCCTGATTTCCAGCGGCGCTATCCGCAGATCGAACTGCGGATCGAAGCGGAAGACAGTGCCCAGGCGCTGCTGCCGGGCCTGTTCGATCTGGCGATAGACCTGAATGACGGGGTGTATCCGGGCTTCGAGATTTCGCTGATGATGGAAGAGGATATTTTCCCGGTCTGCGCGCCGGCGTTGCTGGAGCGGGGGCCATCACTCACCGAGCCAGCCGACCTCAGGCATTTTCCGCTGCTGCATGACATGACCGCCTGGCGCGGTAGCCAGCCGTATGCAGAATGGGAGCAGTACCTGCGCCAGATCGGTGCGGCCGATGTGGATGTGCGACGCGGCTATATGTTCAATCGCAATCACCTGACCATTGGTGCTGCCATCGCCGGCATGGGGGTGGCTATTGCGCGGCGCGCGCTGACCACCGACGAACTGGCCAGTGGCGTGCTGGTCGAACCCTTCAATCGCCGGGTGTCGACGGGCAAGCGTTATGGGATTGTGTATCCGTCTGGCGCACTGGATGATCGCCGGATCCGGGCGGTGCATGACTGGTTGCTGCATCAGGCACAGCCGCCTGCAGCGCCTCTATGAAAACCCGCACGCCGGCAGGAACCAGACGGCGACCGGGCATGACCAGCCAGGTCTGGGATGGTGTGGTTTCCCAGTCAGGCAGGATGCGCTGCAGCGCACCCTGGGCCAGTGCGTCCTGGGCATGGTGGCGTCCCAGCAGGACGATGCCCTGGTGGCGCAGGGCCATGTGCAGCAGCAATCGCAGCGAATTGCACTGAAAGCGGGTGGGCGGCAGGCCGCGCCATTGTTCACCGGTTTCCTGGTGCTGCAATGCCCAGGTGCGCGGGCGTCCCGAAGTGGAACTGAGCGCCAGCACCTCATGCTGTTCCAGCATAGCTGGATGATTTGGCATGCCCTGGCGTTGCAGGTAGTCGGCGCTGGCATAGGCCGCCCAGCGATGTGGGAAAAGCGGACGGGCGACCAGACTGGCATCGTCGGGCAGGCTACCGTTGCGGCTGGCACGGATGGCCAGGTCGAACTGTTCGCCGATGATGTCTACCTGCCGGGCCGACAGGTCGAGCTCCAGTCGGATGCCTGGAAATCGCGCCATGAAGTCGGGGAAGAAGGCGGCTGGCAGTGCCTGGTCGGCAAAGTCCGGCGGCATCGAGATCCGCAGTCGTCCGCTTGGCAGGCCGCTGCGCGAGGCGACGTAGCTGTCGATCTGCGCCATGCTGTCGCTCAGGTCTCGGGTGTGCTCCAGCAGGCCTGCGCCGAAGTCGGTCATGGCGAGCTTGCGCGTGCTGCGATGGAACAACCGTTCGCCCAGCCGTGCTTCCAGCGCCGACAGGTGGCGCGATACATACGAGCGCGGCAGTCCGCTCTGCTCTGCCGCACGGCTGAGACTGCCGGTTTCGGCGACCCGCTGGAACAGCAGCAGGTCATTGGCATCAAGGTCGGCTGGATGCATGATGGCTCCTGATTGTTCTGTTTATGGAAATATATTATCCACAAAATCGGATTACGTTCTGTTTTTGGTTGGTATATAGTTGATCCATGCCGTATTGGTATCCGCCAACACATCACACCAAGGAATTTTCAGCATGAGCAGTTCGTTCATCGACACCATCAAGAAGCGCCGCACCCAATACGCGCTGGGCAAGAACCTGCCGCTGTCGCAGCAGGATGCCACTGTCCTGATTCAGGAAGCCGTGCGCCATACGCCGTCGTCCTTCAATTCGCAAAGCTCGCGCGTCGTGATCCTGTTCGGTGCCCAAAGCGACAAGTTCTGGGGCTTCGTCAAGGACGCGCTGCGCAAGATCGTGCCGGCAGATGCCTTCCCCACCACCGAAGCCAAGATCAACAGCTTTGCAGCCGGTGCCGGCACGGTGCTGTTCTATGAAGACCAGGACGTGGTTGCCGGCCTGCAAAAGCAGTTTGCCGCCTATGCCGACAACTTCCCGATCTGGTCCGAGCAGTCGGGCGGCATGGCCCAGTTCGCAGTCTGGAATGCACTGGCAGAAGCCAATATCGGTGCCAGCCTGCAGCATTACAATCCGCTGCCTGATGCTGCGGCCGCTGCCGAGTGGAATATCCCCGCCAGCTGGAAGCTGCGCGCGCAGATGCCCTTCGGTTCGCACGAAGGCGGTTTCGGCGAAAAGAGCTTCATCGACGACGAGCAACGCTTCCGCGTGTTCGCCTGATCGAGGCAGCGGCCTGGCCGCTGCCAGGGCAAGGTGCCTCATATTCGACAGCCCTGCAGGCCTTGTCTGCGGGGCTGTTCTTTTTCTGCGGTGGCGGGCGAGATGAAAAATCTGTTCCACCGATTAAGTGATAACATTAGTTATAACCTGATGGAGATCATCATGAAACTCAAGATCACCGCCGTCGGCAACTCTGCCGGTGTCATCCTGCCCAAAGAACTGCTGACGCGCCTGCGTCTGGAAAAGGGCGATGAACTGTTCGCCATCGAAACCCCCGACGGCATCCGCCTGACTGCCTATGATCCTACGCTGGCGGCACAAATGGCGGTGGCGGAAGAAGTGATGCGCAAGCGCAAGGCATTGCTGCACAAACTGGCCCAGTAAGGTCGAGGGAGGCAGTCATGATTATCTGGATAAGCAAGGCACTGGCCTTGGCAATTCATGACCGGCAGCTTGCCGAACATGGCGGGGTGGCGGGCGTGCGTGATGAAAACCTGCTGGATTCTGCGCTGGCGCGTCCGCAGCAGCGATATGCTTATGGCAATCCCCCTCCGGACCTGGCCGAACTGGCTGCCAGCCTTGCCTTCGGCATGGCGTGCAATCATCCATTTGCCGATGGCAACAAACGTACCGCAGCAGTGATATGTGAAGTTTTCATCGAGTTGAATGGTGGTTTGCTACAGGCAGATGACCTGGAGCTTTATCCGCAATATATTGGGCTGGCCGATGGTACGTTGACCGAGGCTGACGTTGCTGGATGGCTGAGGGTCAGGATTGTGGCTGCAGCAGGCGACCGTCTGCATGAGCCTTCTGCTTTGTATGGCTCCGACCAGATGTAAATCGATGTTGCTGCCGTATAATCGCCCTTACCTTGCCTGGCTCCGATAGCAGGCTGCAGCCATGTACCCGCATTGCCCCCGGCGTGCGGATGACCCGATGACCTGGCTTGTCGCGAGGCCTGATGCAAACAGGACGCGACGGCTTTTTTCGCTGGATCTGCGTTGAAACCTTCCCCTAACTTGCTTGCCTGCGTAGCCGACGACATGAAGGCGATGGATGCCGTCATTCGTGCCCGGCTTGATTCCCATGTAGTGCTGATTCGCACGATTGCCGACTACATCATCGGCGCGGGCGGCAAGCGCATGCGTCCGGCCATGCTGCTGATGGTGGCGCGGGCGCTGGGTTACAAGGGGGATCATCATCACCTGCTGGCTGCCGTGGTCGAGTTCATTCACACCGCCACGCTGCTGCATGATGACGTGGTCGATGAGTCTGACCTGCGTCGCGGGCGCGATACCGCCAATGCAGTGTTCGGCAACGCCGCCAGCGTGCTGGTGGGCGATTATCTGTATTCCCGCTCGTTCGAGATGATGGTGCAGGCCGACTCGATGCGCGTCATGGCCATCCTCTCCGGTGCCACGACGGTCATCGCCGAGGGCGAGGTGCTGCAGTTGCTCAATGTGCATGATCCGGACGTGACCGAAGCGCGCTACATGGAAGTGGTGCGCTACAAGACTGCCAAACTGTTCGAGGCGGCCGCCCAGGTCGGTGCGGTGCTGGCGGGGGCCACCCCCGAACAGGAAGAGGCAGCCGCGGCCTACGGCCGCCATATCGGCACTGCCTTCCAACTGGTGGACGATATTCTTGATTACAGCGGTGATGCCGGTGCACTGGGTAAGAACGTGGGCGATGACCTGCGCGAAGGCAAGCCCACGCTGCCACTGATCCGCATCATGGAAACCGGCACACCGGAACAGCAAGAACTGGTGCGTGAGGCCATTCGTACCGGTGAGGCAGACTTCGATCTGATCGCCCGCACGATCCATGCTTCGGATGCACTTGAGCATGCCCGCAAGGCGGCTCTGGCTGAAGCGGAAACGGCGCGTCGCGCGCTCGATTTTTTCCCCGCTTCCATTTTCAAGGATTCTCTGTTAAACTTTTGCGCTTTCGCAGTGGAAAGAGATCGGTAGGCAAAAAAAGCTCTAAAACAGCTTTTCGCGACTGGTTTCTGAAGCCCGCGACGGGGTGTAGCTCAGCCTGGTAGAGTACTACGTTCGGGACGTAGGAGTCGGAGGTTCGAATCCTCTCACCCCGACCAGGATATGAAAAAGTCAGACTAGGAAACTAGTCTGACTTTTTTGCATTGAGGCCCCTGGCGTGTCCAGGCAAAAAAATCGTCTGAGGATGTCCTCATGATTATCCGGCCGCGGCTGCATTGGCTGCGAATGCTGTTTGTCTTGCGTGGCTCGGTATTGTCGGCCATTGCGCCGCAATTGATTGCGACGACCCTATTTGCGGTACTGGTGACCTTTATCCACGGGCAGGTGCTGGACTGGAAGGTTTCCCTCAACTTTGTGCCGTTTTCCCTGATCGGTGTGACACTGGCCATTTTTCTGGGGTTTCGCAACAGCACCAGTTATGCCCGCTATTGGGAAGCCCGCTCCCTGTGGGGGCAGGTGCTCAACGATACGCGGTCACTGGTACGCCAGGCGTTGTCGCTCAATACCCGTCCCGAGCATGCCAAGGCATTGGTCAACGATCTCAGCGTGTTTGTGCATACGCTCAAGCATCAGTTGCGGGGGACGGATGCCATGCCGGATGTGCGCCTGTTCCTGTCGCCGCCAGAAGCCGAGAGGGTGGGCAAGGCGATCTACAAGCCGGCCATCGCGCTGCTGATGGCGAGCGAATGGCTGCGGGACCGCTTGCGTGCCGGTGAGGTGGCCGTGCCGCTGGCACCGGCTTTTGAGTCTACCCTTGGGCAATTGAGTACGGCGCTGGGTGGGTGTGAACGGATTGCCGGGACGCCGATCCCCTTTACCTACTCGGTGCTGATTCACCGGTGCATCTATCTCTATTGTTTCTGGCTGCCGTTTGGTCTGCAGGATGCCATCGGGCTCATGACCCCCGTGATTGTCTGCTTCATTGCGTATACCTTTTTCGCGCTGGAGGCATTGGGCGCAGAGATCGAAGATCCGTTTGGCCTGGAAGCCAATGACCTCGCCCTGGACGCGATGTCACACACAATCGAGGCCACCCTGTTCGAAATGATTGGCGAACAGCCTCGTACCCGGCAACCGGTTGCCAAGGGCTATGTTTTGAACTGAGGCGTGCGGCTAACTTTGATGTGCGGATGACTTGCCTTTCAGCAGTGCCTGCACGACCAGCACGCCAATAAATACGATGGACAGCAGCAGCACGATGGTGGCGGCAGGCGCACTGTCCAGGAAAAAGCTCAGGTAGACGCCGGCCACCGAGGCCGATACGGCTACGCCGGTCGCTACCAGCAGCATGCGACCAAAGCTGCGTGTCAGCAGGAAGGCAATCGCCCCCGGTGCGATCAGCAGGGCAATGGACAGGACCAGCCCGACCGCCTTGAGGGCACCGACGACCGACAGCGATACCGCCGCCAGCAGGCCGTAGTGCAGCAGGCCGGTCCGCAGCCCCGTAGTACGTGCCTGCATGGGATCGAAGGTGTGCAGCAGCAGGTCGCGCCACTTGAGGATGATCCATAGACTGATCACGCCGGCGATGGCACCGCTTTCCCGGATATCTCGGCCAGTGATGCCCAGTAGGTCGCCGAACAGGATATGGTCCAGATGGACATCACTGCGGATCCAGACATACAGCAACAGGCCCAGCGCAAACATGCCGGAAAACACCACGCCCATGACGGTATCCTGCTTGACTCTGCTGTTGGCCTGCAGGTATCCGGTGCCCAGGGCGCAGCACATACCGGCCACAAAGGCTCCGACGGCATAGGGCAGGCCCAGCATGTAGGCCAGCACCACGCCGGGAAAAACCGCATGCGAGATGGCATCGCCCAGCAGCGCCCAGCCCTTGAGCACCAGATAGCAGGACAGCAGCGCGGCCGGGACCGCCACGATGGCGGCGATCAGCAGGGCCGAGCGCATGAAGTCGAATTGCAGCGGTGCAAACATCATGTCCAGGATCATCATGGCGTGGCCTGGCCTCCTGCCTGGGTATCGCAGGCAGCCAGTGGCTGTGAAGCCAGCCGGGCGCGACGCCGGACGGCGATCAGGCCATGGCGGGGTGCCCAGAAAAAGGCCGCCAGGAACAGCAGCGTCTGCAGCAAAACGATGATAGCCCCGGTGGCCCCATCAATGTAGTAGCTGGCGTAGACACCCACAAAGCTGGACAGGCTGCCGATGGCCACGGCCAGTGCGACCACGCGCCCGAATCGGTCGCTGAGCAGATAGGCTGTGGCACCCGGTGTGACGATCAAGGCAATCACCAGAAAGGCTCCTACGGTCTGCATTGCGGCCACGGCGCAGGCCGACAGCAGGGCAAAGAACAGGATCTTGAGCGTGGTGACTGGCAGGCCGCAACTGCGAGCATGGGTCTCATCGAAAAAAACCAGCAGGAAGTCTTTCCACTTGAGCAGCAGCACCAGCAGGGTGATGCCGCCGATCAGGGCCAGTTGCAGCGTGTCGCCCGGCGTGACGGCCAGGATATTGCCCAGCACGATGGTCTGGATGTTGATGCTGGCGGGCGACAGGGAAATCATGAACAGCCCCAGCCCGAAGAAGGTCGTGAAGATCAGACCGATGATGACATCTTCCTTGAGCCGAGTGTGCTGGTTGAGGAAGACCATGGCACCGGCTGCCAGCCCCCCCGCGAAAAAGGCACCCGCCGAGAAGGGCAGGCTCAGCATGTAGGCACCGGCCACGCCGGGCACGATGGAATGCGACAGCGCATCGCCGATCAGCGACCAGCCCTTGAGCATCAGGAAGCACGACAGAAAGGCGCAGACGCCGCCGATCAGCGCCGCGCTCCACATGGCGTTGACCATGTAGGCGTAGCCGAATGGCTCGGCCAGGTATTGCCACAGGGGCAGGGTGGCACTCATGTGCGTGGCTCCTGCGGACCAGGGGCCGGGTCGCGTACTGAAAAGCGGCCATCGAGCAGTACCAGGGGCCGCTCGTCGTCGGTCATGATGCCGACGGCCATGCCTTCTGCGGCATGTTCCTGCGGCAGGTCGAAGTGACGCAGCACGCCGCCGAAGGTGCGTTCAAGATTGGCGCGGGTAAAGATCTCGCCCGTGGGGCCACAGGCCAGCACCGTACCCTTGACCAGGACCGTACGGTCACAGAATTCCGGCACGCTGCCCAGATTGTGGGTCGAGACCAGCATGACCCGGCCTTCGTCGCGCAGGGTGCGCAGCAGGCCGATGATGGCATCCTCGGTCTTTACATCGACCCCGGTGAAGGGCTCATCTAGCAGGATGACGCGGGCATCCTGGGCCAGAGCCCGGGCCAGGAACACGCGCTTTTTCTGACCACCCGACAGTTCGCCGATCTGGCGCGTGCGCAGTTCCAGCATGCCGACGCGCTGCAACGCCTGCTCGACTGCATCGCGGTCGGCGCGGCGTGGAATGCGCATGAAGCCCATGTGGCCGTAGCGGCCCATCATGACGACATCCTCGACCAGTACCGGAAAATTCCAGTCCACTTCCTCGCTCTGCGGCACATAGGCCACCAGGTTGCGGCGCATGGCCTCCTGTACCGACAGGCCCAGGATGCGGATCTCGCCACGCCCCAGCCGCAGCAGGCCCATGATGGACTTGAACAGTGTGGATTTGCCACTGCCATTGATGCCGACCAGGGCCGTGATGCTGCCCTGCGGGGTATCGAATGAGGCGTCCCGCAGCGCCGTGTGGCCGTTGCGATAGGTCACGGTGACATGGCGCACATCCAGGCCTGCGGCTTGTGCCTGTGTGCCTGCCGCAGTCGGGGAAGTGGCCAGGCTCATCGAGAGAGTCCCTGGGCGATGGTGTCGGACGTGACGCGCAGCAGGTCAAGGTAGGTCGGGACAGGGCCGGACGGTTCGCTGAGCGAGTCCACGTAGAGGACGCCGCCATATTGGGCTCCGGTTTCACGGGCGACCTGCCGGGCAGGGGCGTCGGAGATAGTGCTTTCGCTGAACACGGCGGGAATATGGTGCGCGCGCACGGCATCGATCACGCGGCGTACCTGCTGTGGCGTGCCTTGCTGGTCGGCATTGATGGGCCACAGGTAGAGCTCCTGCAGACCGAAATCCCGTGCCAGGTAACTGAAAGCGCCTTCGCTGGTGACCAGCCAGCGCTTTTCTTCCGGCAGCGCAGCCAGCTCGGCCTGGACGGGCGCGATGGCATCGCGGATCTGCTGCTTGTAGGCCTCGGCATTGGCGCGGTAGGTATCGGCATGGTCAGGGTCGTGGCTGACCAGGGCATCGCGGATGTTGTCGACATAGATCAGCGCCGAGGTGGGCGACATCCAGCCATGTGGATTGGGCTTGCCGCTGTAGGGGCCTTCGCCGATGCCGATCGGTTCGATGCCGTCGGATACCACGGCGCTGGGCACGTTCTTGAGGCGCGAGAAAAATTTCTCGAACCACAGTTCCAGGTTCAGGCCATTCCAGAGGATCAGTTGCGCCCCCTGGGCACGCACGAGGTCGCCGGGCGTGGGCTGGTATTCGTGGATTTCGGCACCAGGGCGGGTGATCGATTCGACGATGGCCGCATCGCCGGCCACGTTGCGGGCCATGTCGGCAATTACGGTGAAGGTCGTCACGACCTTGAACTTGTCCTGTTCCTGCTGGGCCTGTGCCGTACTCCAGGGCATACTGGCCAGTCCAACGGCAGCGAGTGCGCAGGCCAGCATATGTGTCAGCCGCTGGCCGAGTCGGCCAGTCCGGATGGGCGTGCGTGGGGTGTGCTGCAGCGTGGACAGGGGCATGTCTACCTCATCAAGAATGAATTTCATTTTCTAATATAGCTAGTGCTATATATTTTGTATAGCAATTGATTGACTTTTGTCCATTATTTTTTTCTAAGAGTACGTTAGGCAATTAAAAGTTATCGTGCCTTTTGACGGAAATCCCTGCCTGCATCCCGACAAATGTCCGCTTTTAGCCGAGAGATGGGGGATAATTGGACAGCCTCACCCGTATGGCATTGCTACGCATGACAGATACTTTTCCTTCCCGGCGCACGGCCGCCCGTTTGCTGAATCCCACATTGCAGGTGGCGGGGTTCCAGCAGGTACGCGAGGCGCACCGGCTCGAAATCATCGAAGACTATGTCGAACTGATCTCCGACCTGCTGCACAGCGCAGGCCAGGCTCGCCAGGTCGAGATTGCCGAACGGCTGGGCGTGGCGCAGCCGACGGTGGCCAAAATGCTCAAGCGACTGGAGGTGGAAGGCTATGTGGTGTTGCGCCCCTACCAAGGTACGCTGCTGACCGAAAAGGGCGAGGCCATGGCACAGTACAGTCGCCAGCGGCACCAACTGGTCGAGGCGTTTCTGCTGGCACTGGGCGTGGACGAAGACACGGCACGACGGGACGCCGAGGGCATGGAGCACCATGTCAGCGAGGCGACGCTGGCGGCGTTCCGCCACTATCTGGATGTCTGTCAGTCAAGGGGCGAATGATGGGTCGCTGCAGGTTTTACACGGGAGTGCGTGATGTATTACGGTGAGCGTTTCAATGCCTGGACACATCTGGCCGGCGCAGTACTGGCCGTGGCCGGGGTGTCTTGGCTGCTGGTCATGGCGGGCCTGACCGGTGATCCCTGGCGTATCGTGGGCGTGTCGATCTACGGTGCCACGCTGATCCTGCTGTACCTGATTTCCACGCTGTATCACAGCGTGCGCGGGCGCGCCAAGAATGTGTTTCGCAAGCTGGACCATTTTTCGATCTATCTGCTGATTGCCGGTAGCTATACGCCGTTCTGCCTGGTGACCCTGCGTGGCCCCTGGGGCTGGAGCCTGTTCGGCGTGGTGTGGGGACTGGCGTTGATCGGCATCCTGCAGGATATCAAGCCGCGTTCGCCGGCGCGCATCCTGTCCATCGTGATCTATGCCGTCATGGGCTGGGTCGTGCTGCTGGCGCTCGGGCCGCTGACCTTGGGGCTGGGCAAGGCCGGTTTTGCCTGGCTGGCGGCGGGTGGCGCGATCTATACCGCCGGTATCGTATTTTTCGTTTTTGATGAGCGCTATCGACATTGGCACGGCATCTGGCATCTGTTTGTGCTGGCCGGCAGTGCGGCGCACTTCCTGGCGATCGCCGGCTACGTGGTCATGTGATCGATGCGGCACTGACGTGTAGTGCGTGCAGATCCGGCCATCTCTTCGGGATAAAATATCAACTATCATATTTCGATAGCTGTTTTTAAAACCAGGAGTTAGCCATGTCATTCAGTGCACAGCCGCATCGCGTCGTGATCGTCGGCGGTGGCGTGGCCGGGCTCGAGGTGGCCAGTACGCTGGGCCGGCTGGCGCGGGGCCGGCGGCGCTTCGAGGTCACGTTGGTTGATCGTGATTCGGCGCATATCTGGAAGCCGATGCTGCATACCATCGCCGCAGGCACCAGCGATATCTCCCAACAGCAGACCACCTACGTGGCCCAGGCGCGGGCTGCCGGCTTCACCTATCAGCCGGGTGAAGTGGCGGGGCTGGACCGGACTGCCCACGCATTGCTGCTGGCTGCGCTGTATGCGCCGGATGGCCGCCTGCTGATTCCGGCCCGGCGGCTTGCCTACGATACGCTGGTCATGTCCATCGGCAGTCGCGCCAACGACTTCGGCACGCCCGGTGTGGCAGAGCATTGCTTCAAGATCGATTCGCGCCTGCAGGCCGATGCATTCAACCAGGAAATCCGCCTGCGCACGCTGCAGTGCCTCTCGCAGGGGGGCATGCTGTCAGTGGGTATCGTGGGTGGTGGGGCGACGGGAGTCGAACTGGCTGCCGAGCTGGTACAACTGGTCGAGAGTTCGGTCGCGTATGGGGCGCATGGCCTGGCAGAGCGTATGAAAATCACGCTGATCGAGAGCGGCCCCAGGTTGCTGGCCGCATTTCCGGAGGATATTTCGGCTGCCACCCAGGCGCGCCTGGAAGCGCTGGGTATCCGTGTGCTGACCAATGCCCGTGTCAGCCAGGCGGATGAGGCCGGCTATGTTCTTGCCGATGGCAGTCGCATCGATGCCACGCTCAAGGTCTGGGCTGCCGGGGTCAAGGCGGCCGATGTGCTGGCGAACCTGGACGGCCTGGAGGTCAACCGGGCCAATCAACTGGTGGTGCGTCCCTCGCTGCAGACGACCCTGGATCCGCATGTGTTTGCCATGGGAGACTGCGCCAGTTGTACGCCGGAAGGGGCTGCGCAGCCTCTGCCGCCCACAGCCCAGGTGGCGCACCAGCAGGCCCGGCACCTGATCCGCTACCTGCCCGACATGATCCTGTCAGGGCGGTCGGTGCCTGCGTTCGCCTATCGGGACATGGGGGCGCTGGTCTCGCTGGGTGCCTACGATGCCTATGGGTCGCTGGGGCAGTATGGCCTGTTCAAGGGCGTGACCTTTCGGGGACGGCTGGCACAGCTCAGCCATACGATGCTGTATCGCAGTCACCAGGCACGCTTGCATGGATTCTGGCGCGGCAGTCTGCTGTGGCTGGTCGATTGCCTCAACAGGCGCTTGCGCGCCACGATCCGGCTGGACTGATCAGCCCTGCGTGTTGGCGTTGCGGCGGCTTTCCAGCAGATAGACCAGGTGGGCCTGCACTTCTGGCCACTCGCCGCGCAGCAGGCTGTACATGACCGTATCCCGGATGGTGCCGTCGCGACGTCGCGCATGATGCCGGATCACGCCGTCGCGGCGTGCGCCGAGCCGCTCGATGGCCCGCTGACTGGCGAAGTTGTAGTTGTCCGTGCGCCAGCCGACGACATCGGCCTCCAGCGTGTCGAAGGCATGGCGCAGCAGCAGCAGCTTGCACGTCGTATTGACGTGGCTGCGCTGCACGCTGCGGGCATACCAGGTGTAGCCGATCTCGAGCCGCCGGATATCAGCCACGATGTCGTGGTAGCTGCTGCTGCCCAGCACCTGCCCGCTGGCATCGTCGATCACGGCAAAGGCAAAGCGCGTGCCTTGCTCGCGTTGCAGCAATGCCGTTTCGATATAGGTGCGTGTATCCTCGGGGCGCGGCACCGAAGTGACGCGCAGGTTCCAGAGTTCGCCATCGGCGGCCGCCTGTCGCAGGCCCGTTTCGTGGGCCAGTGACAGCGGTTCCAGGTGCAGGCCGTTCATGGCCAGGGTGATGGGTTGGACCCAGTGCGTCATGGTGTGTCCCCGTGGCGGCATCAGCCAGTGTTGCGCAGACCGGCGGCGATGCCGTTGATGGTCAGGTGGATTGCACGCTGCAGGCGCTCGTTGGCGACGGCATTGGCCTGGCTGCGCTGTTGCTGGCCGGCCCGGAAACGGCGCAGCACTTCGACCTGCAGGTAGTTGAGCGGATCGATGTAGGCAAAGCGCTCCTGCAGCGAGGCCACCAGTTGCGGATTGTCGGCCAGCAGTTCGCGCTGGTTGATTTCCTGCAGGATTTCGCGGGTGAGCGCGTACTCGGTGCGGATGCGCTCGAAAATATTCTTGCGCAGTTTGGCATCGGGTACCAGTTCGGCGTAGCGCGCCGCAATGTGCAGATCGACCTTGGAGAGCACCATTTCCATGTTGGACAGGGTGGTGTTGAAGAACGGCCATTCCGCCGCCATTGTGCGCAATTGCGCCAGGCGGGCGCTGCGGCTGCGCGGCTGGCCGCTGGTGCCATTTTCAAGGTAATCATGCAGGGCCGATCCCACGCCGAACCAGCCCGGCAGCAGCAGGCGGCACTGTGCCCACGAAAACCCCCAGGGAATGGCCCGCAGGTCATTGATGGTCGGGTTTTTCTTGCGCGAGGCCGGGCGCGATCCGATGTTCAGGCCGGAGATCTCCTGGATCGGTGTGGCATTGAAGAAATACCGCTCGAAGCCGTCCGTTTCGTAGACCAGTCCGCGATAGCTGCGCATGGCCTGAGCCGACAGGTGCGCCATCAGCGGGCCGTAGGTACCCAGGCAGGTGTCGTCGGCCTGGTGGCTGCTGCCGTCCTGTCCCGACAGCGAGGCTTCGAGCGTGGCCGAAACCAGCAGATCGAGGTGGCTGCGGCCGACTTCGGCATCTTTGTACTTGCTCTGGATGACTTCGCCCTGCTCGGTCAGGCGCATCTGGCCATCGACGGTGCCCGGTGGCTGCGCCAGGATGGCCTCGTAGGTGGAACCACCGCCGCGCCCCACCGTGCCGCCCCGGCCGTGGAACAGGCGCAGCCGCAGGCGGCGTGCCTTGAACACGTCGATCAGGGCATGTTCGGCCTGATACAGTGACCAGTTCGAGGTCAGGTAGCCGCCGTCCTTGTTGCTGTCGGAATAGCCGAGCATGACTTCCTGGACGCCTGACTGGGCTTTGCGTACCCGTGCCTTGACCTCGGGGTAGTCGAGCCACTGTGCCATGATGGCCGGGCCGTTTTCCAGATCGGGAATGGTCTCGAACAGGGGAACGACCATCAGGCCGTCGCCGGGTTCGATGGGCAGGTCGGGATGCGACAGCAGGCCGGCTTCCTGCTGCAGCACCATGACTTCGAGCAGATCGCTGACGCTTTCGGTATGGGAGACGATGGTCTGGCGCACGGCCAGCTTGCCATAGCGGCTGCGGACCTCGGCGGCGGCACGCAGGATTTCCAGTTCGCGGGCGGTTTCCTCGCTGTAGGCCAGCCAGGGCGAGGACAGCGGCCGTGCCTGCGCAAGCTCGCTGCGCAGCAGCCGGATGCGGTCGTCCTCACCCAGTTCCTGATAGCGGACCGGCTTGCCGTCGAGTGTGACGCTGGCCCGGCTGAACAGCTCGTCGAGCACGCGCTCGTGTACGTCGGAACTCTGGCGCAGGTCAACGGTCGCCAGGTGAAAACCGAAGGTGGCGACGGCATGTTGCAGCAGGTTCAGGCGCAGCCGCGCCACTGGCGTGGCGTGATGTGTCACCAGCGAGTCGGCCACGGTGCGCAGGTCGGCGGCCAGTTCGTCGGGATCGACATAGGGTTCGGCCTGGGCAGTCTTGCGGCGGGCCAGTGGCTGACCAGTCAGGTTTTGCGCCGTGGCGGCCACGCGTGCGTAGATCTGGATCAGGGCGCGGCGATAGGGTTCGTCTTCGCGGTGTGGCGAGGTGTCCACGCTGGCGTCGGACAGGGCCATCAGGTCCGGCGAGGCGTCGATCAGCAGGGTCGACATCGACAGCTCGGTCCCCAGCAGGTAGAACTCCTTGAGGTAATACTCGAACAGGACCGTAGCCTGGCGCAGCAGGGCATGGCGCAGGGTGCCGGCATCGACATTGGGATTGCCGTCGCGGTCGCCGCCGATCCAGCTGCCCATGCGCAGAAAGGCCGCGACGGGCTTGGGTAGCGGGCCGAATGGTGAGCCGGCGTCCTTGTCCAGCAGTCGCGACAGGTCGCGATACAGGCGCGGGATGGCATGCAGGAAGGTGCTGCGGTAGTACGACAGGGCATTGTCGATTTCATCGCCGACCGTCAGGCGCGAATAACGCAGCATGCGGGTCTGCCAGAGCGTGGCGATATAGCCCGTGAGGGCTTCGTCGGATGCACGCTGCTCATCGGGCGTCAGTGGCAGGTCGCGCTGCGCCAGGGCTTGCGCGATGTGGCGATGCAGGTCGAGCGTGCTCTTGCGCTGCACTTCGGTCGGGTGTGCCGTCAGTACCGGCACCAGGCAGGCCTGTTCCAGCGACTTGCGGATCTTGCCGGCACCGATACCCTGGTCACGCAGCTTGCCGATCACATGGCGCAGGCTGCCGGGCAGGGGGCCGTCGCCGGACAGTTGCGTCTGGCGCTGGCTGATTTTCTGGTTGTGGTCTTCGGCAATGTTGTAGAGATGCAGGAAATAGCTGAACGCGCGGGCCACGGCATTGGCACCGGGGGCCTTCAGCGCCTTGACCTTCTGCTCCAGCAGGGCGGCATCTTCCTGCTGGCTGGTGCGGCGCAACTGGACGGCGGTGCGGCGCAGCGTCTCGATGGTCTGGTAGACCGCCTTGCCTTCGCAGGCCTGGATCACTTCGCCCAGGGTCCGGCCCAGCAGGCGGATGTCGTCGCGCAGTGCCGAGTCGATCTGGGGGGCGGGGAGATAGCGTGTTTGCTCGTTCATGGTTCAGTCCAGGTGCTGCAGCAGATGGTTCCAGAAAGCCTGCCGGGCCGGCAGGGTCGAGACGAGAATGTGCTCATGCAGGGTGTGCGCGCCATCGCCGTCGGCACCCAGGCCATCGAGGGTCGGCACGCCGAGCGCAGCGGTGAAGTTGGCATCGCTGCCGCCGCCGGTGGGCGGCGCTTCTTCCAGCTCGAAACCGGCTGCGCGGGCCGAGTCCTGGGCGCGACGCAGCAGCGCAGCGGTGGCTTCGGTGCGGTCCATGGGCGGGCGATTGAGTTTGAACTCGACCTTGAGCGCGACATCCGGATCGACGGGACGCAGTGCTTCGACCTGTGCCTTGAGCCAGGTTGCGCCAGCCGCATCGGGTACGCGGAAATCCACCTCGACCTGGCAGTGCTCGGGCACCACGTTGGAAGTGGTGCCGCCGCTGATCATGCCCACGCTGACCGTGATGCCGCGTGCATAGTCGGTCATCGCCTCCAGCGCCAGGATCTGGTGGGCCATTTCCTTGATGGCATTGCGTCCCTTGTCGTGCTGGACGCCGGCGTGGGCAGGGCGACCATGGGTAGTGACCCATATGAAGCCGGTGCCCTTGCGGGCGGTCACGCAGCGGCCGCCGTCGGCCCGCGCCGGCTCGCAGACCAGCGCGTAGCGCGCGCGGCGGGCGAAGTCTTCGATGTGCGGGCGGGAGGCGGTACTGCCGGTTTCCTCGTCGGGCACGATCACCATGTCGATGGGCAGCGCACTGCTGCCGGCCTGTGCGACCGTGCCCAGTGCCGACAGGGCCAGCCAGGTGCCGGCCTTCATGTCGTAGGTGCCGGGACCGTAGAAATGGTCGCCCTCGATGCGGCAGGGATTCTGCTGCAGCGTGCCGACGGGATGTACGGTGTCGTAGTGCGCCAGCACCATGATGCCGGCACGGCTGTCACCCGGTGCGCGGTTGTGGATGTGGATCAGCGGGCCGGCTTCGGTGCCGATGTCACGCAATTCGGCCTGCAGGCCGAGGGCGCGGGCATCGGCCACGATCAGGCTGGCCATGCCGTTCAGCGCTTCCAGTGACTGGGAGGGGGATTCGCATTCGGTCCAGCGCCGGATGTGGGCGAGTATGTCGAGAGCAGTGGTATGGGTCATGGTGATCAAGGATAGTAGAAAATCGGTGCCGTGGCGCTCAGGAATACGGTGGCTGCGATGCAGGTGGCCGCCACCGGAGCAGACTCACGGAGTAGGGTGTTTGGGCGTGGTCGGCCAGCGGCGGAACATCAGCCAGTACAGTCCGGCCCCGATCAGCAGGGTCGCCGCCGCAGCACCCAGCGCCAGGTCGAAGCCGCGCGCGAGATCGCCGGTGTGTTCGACCAGGGCTGCCGCCAGTGGCGGCCCGGCGATCTGACCGATGCCGTACAGGGCGGTGATCAGGGCCAGCAGGCTGGCAGTCTGGCCCGGTCGCAGGCGGCGGACTTCCTGCAGCGCGAAAAAAGTGATGGAGGTGAACGGCAGGCCGAGCAGGATGCTGCTCAGGACGAACCCCGGCAGGGTCTGCCAGAAAATCGACAGCAGCACACCCGCAGCCTGGAGCAGATAGTTGACCAGCAGTGCCAGCCGATTATCGAGCGTGCGGGGTGCCTGGGTCGCCAGCAAGGCACCCACGGAAACCGAAATGCCGAAAATCGGCCAGAACATGTCGAGCCAGGGTGATGGCGGCAACACCGTCCGGGCGATGACCGGCAGGAAGGTCGCGCTGATGATGTAGCCAAACCCGGCCAGTCCGTAGGCCACTGCCAGCAGGCCGATTTCCAGCGTGCCCCCCGTGTTGTCTTCTGGCGGTACAGTAGGCGGGGTCGATGGTGCCGCCGATTCGGTAGGTGAAGATGCCGAGAGGCTGGCGGGGGGACAGACAGCATTGGGCATGGGTGAGTCGAGCGTGCGCCAGACGGCCAGTGTCAGCAGCAGTGCCAGGATACCGAACGCGATCCAGGCACTGCTGGCCAGCCAGTGCTGCTGCACCATGCCCATGACGGCCAGGCCACTGAGCGCGATGCCGGCACCGGGGCCGGCAAAGATCATGCTGCCCAGGTGGGTGGACTGGCGTTGTGCCAACTGTGCCATGACCCAGCCCGAGGTGAAAACGAAGACCACGGCACTGGCGATCCCGGACAGAAAACGCCAGGTCGGCCAGGCATCCGGCCAGGGCAGGGCCATGGCCAGCGTCAGGGCCACGGTGGCGGCCAGACCCGTGTGTACCAGCCGCGCGGGTGGCCATGCAGCACCTCGCCAATAACGTTGCCAGAAGGGACTGGCGGCACAGAGCAGCGCACCCAGCAGATAGCCGATGTAGTTGGCGGTCGCCAGCCAACTACCGGTTGGCAGGTCCAGCGTACCGTCGTGCAGCATCATCGGCAGCACCGGCGTAAAGGCGAAGCGACCGATCCCCATGGCGATGGAGAGCGACAGCAGGCCGGTCAGGGCGATCAGCAGGGACGAGGGCAGGCGAGGGGAGGACACAGCAGAATCGGAGTCTGGGCAATGTGGCAGGATAAAGCGCCCGGCCTGGGGAAACAAGGCCTCGTAGAGAAGATACACCCTAAATTCAGCAAAGGGGAATGTGGAGGCTGCGGCTCAGCAGGGCAATGATGAATGTGCCGTGATCTCGCTCCATGTCATTCGCTCGACATCTTGGTCTGGCATAGTATGATTAAATGTAACCATACCTATTTTCGAAGGTGATGCCATGACACGCCCCGCCGCTTCCCAGACTGCCCGCCGTCCCGTCATCGACGATCCCGATGATCTGGAACGCCGCCTGCATCTCGACCTGATCGACAGCTACGACGAAGAGTTCGAAATGGAACTCGAGGATCGTTACATCGGCGAGGATGGCAAGCCGCTGGCCATCGATTCATTGCAGGCGCAGATCGACCGTCGTGTCTATTTTCAGGAACTGTTCCGGTTGCAGGGCGAGCTGGTCAAGCTGCAGGACTGGGTGGTCAATACCGGCCACAAGGTCGTGATTATTTTCGAGGGGCGCGATGCGGCCGGCAAGGGCGGCGTGATCAAGCGCATCACCCAGCGACTCAATCCCCGTGTCTGCCGCGTGGCGGCCTTGCCGGCACCCAATGACCGCGAGCGTACGCAGTGGTATTTCCAGCGTTACGTGTCGCATCTGCCGGCGGCCGGCGAAATGGTGCTGTTCGACCGTAGCTGGTATAACCGCGCCGGGGTCGAGCGAGTCATGGGATTCTGCTCTGATGATGAATACGAGGAATTTTTCCGCTCCGTGCCGGAGTTCGAGCGCATGTTGGTGCGCTCGGGTGTTCAGGTCATCAAGTACTGGTTCTCGATCACCGACGAGGAGCAGCACCTGCGCTTCCTGGCGCGTATCCATGATCCGCTCAAGCAGTGGAAGCTCAGCCCGATGGATCTGGAGTCGCGGCGTCGCTGGGAGGATTACACCCGTGCCAAGGAAGTGATGCTGGAGCGTACTCATATCCCCGAGGCACCATGGTGGGTGGTGCAGGCGGTGGACAAGAAAAAGGCTCGCCTCAATTGCATTGCGCACTTGCTGGAACAGATGCCCTACCATGAAGTGGAGCGTGCGCCGGTCGTGCTGCCCGAGCGCGAGCGCCACGGAGACTATACCCGCCATCGGGTACCGGAAAATATCCTGGTGCCGGAACGCTACTGATGTGAACCTGGCAGTGAGCCGCAGCGCGTGATCTGAGCGGCAGATGGCTCAGGTCACCGGCGTCATGACGGCCTTGCGGTATGCGGGCCGTTCACACAGTCGCGCATACCAGGCATCCAGGTGCTGCAAGGCTGGCCTTTCCACAGGCAGCGACAGCCACAGGTAGGCCAGGGTGCCGAGCGGAATATCCGCGATGCCCATGTGTTGACCTGATAGAAAGGGTGATGTCGCCAGCGCATTGTCAGCGATGGTCATCAGTCGGGCGCATTCTTTTGCTCCGCTTTCAATGGCAGCATGGTCGCGTTGCTCGGGGGCGATACGCACCAGATTCCAGAACATGCCGCGAAATGGCACGGCGAATGACAGCGAGGTCCAGTCCATCCATTTGTCGGCGCGGGCCCAGGCGCGCACGTCGGCTGCTGGCGAGAAGGGGGCGGCACCATATTGGCGGGCCAGATAGCGCACGATGGCATTCGACTCCCACAATACCAAGTCACCGTCCTCAAGGCAGGGTATCCGACCGTTGGGATTGAGCATCCGATACTCGGGGGTGTCGGTGAGACCAAACTCGCCACCGGCAGGAATATGGTCGTAGTCCAGCCCCAGTTCTTCTGCGCACCAGAGTACCTTGCGGACATTGCTTGAATTGATGCGACCCCAGATTTTCATGCCTGTTCTCCTTGCCAATGAAACCGCTATGCTACTCCGGTCGCCTGGCATCGAAAACATGTTGGTGCCGGAGCGGTACTGATACCGCCCGGCATGCCGCTCAATCCAGCGCGCGCAGCATCTTCTTCCAGAAATCCAGCCGTGCCGGCAGCGTCGAGACCAGGATGTGCTCCCACAGCGTGTGGGCACCGTCGCCGTCGGCACCCAGACCATCTAGCGTGGGCAGGCCCAGCGCGGCGGTGAAGTTGGCATCGCTGCCGCCACCGGTCATCGGTGCCTCTTCCAGGTCGAAGCCTGCTGCGCGCGCATATTCCTGGGCACGCGCCAGCAGTGCGGCCGTGCCTTCGGTACGCGGCATGGGCGGGCGGTTGAGGATGAACTCGACGTTCAGTTTCACGTCCGGATCGACGGCCTTCATCTGCTCCACTCTGGCACGCAGGATGTCGCCGGCTTCGGGGTCGGGAATGCGGAAATCGGTCTCGATGCGGCAGTGCTCGGGCACCACGTTGGAGGTGGTGCCGCCTTCGATCACGCCGACGCTGACCGTGATGCCGCGCTCGTAGTCGGTCATGGCCTGCAGCGCCAGGATCTGGTGGGCCATTTCCTGGATGGCGTTGCGGCCCTTCTGGTGCTGCACGCCGGCATGGGCCGGCCGGCCCTGGGTGCTGACATAGATGAAGCCGGTGCCCTTGCGGGCGGTCACGCAGCGGCCGCCATCGGCACGCGCCGGTTCGCAGACCAGCACATAACGGGCCTGGCGGGCAAAGTCCTCGATATGGGCGCGCGATGCGTGGCTGCCGACTTCCTCGTCGGGCACGATCACGAAATCGATGGGCAGGGCGCTGCTGCCGGGCTGCGCCAGCGTGCCCAGGGCGGTCAGTGCCAGCCAGGTGCCGGCCTTCATGTCGTAGGTGCCGGGGCCGTAGAAGCGGTCTTCCTCGATGCGGCAGGGATTCTTTTCCAGCGTGCCGACCGGATGCACGGTGTCATAGTGCGCCAGGATCATGATGCCGGGTCGGTCATCGCCTGCGGCGCGGTTGTGGATGTGCAGCAGTGGACCCGTCTCCGTGCCGATGTCGCGGGCGGTGGTCTGCAGGCCCATGTTGCGGGCATCGGTCAGCAGCATGTCGGCCATCTGCAGCAGGGCGGCGCGGTCGTGCGAGGGGGATTCGCACTCGATCCAGCGGCGAATGCCGGCGACGATGGCGGAGGCGGTGTCGGAATGGGTGTCAGGCATGGTCTGTGTGTGGCTCTGTATCTGGTAATGGGATCTAGGCTGGGTGGGTCAGCAAATGGCAGGCGGCCTGGTGGCCGGTGCCGATGTCCTGCAGGACAGGGGCTTCTTCCTTGCAGCGTGCCGTGGCGTGTGGGCAGCGCGGATGGAAAGTACAGCCCGAGGGCGGATTCAGGGGCGACGGTATCTCACCCTTGATGGGGGTGAAGACGCGTTTTTGCCGCTGTACGTCGGGCATCTCGGCCAGCAGGGCCTGGGTGTAGGGATGTGCGGCGCGGCTGAAAATGTCGGCAGCGGCAGCGATCTCGACGATGCGGCCCAGGTACATGATGGCGACGCGGTCGGAGATGTGCCGCACCACGCCCAGGTCATGGCTGATGAACAGGTAGGTAAAGCCGTGGCGGTCGCGCAGGTCCATGAACAGGTTGATGACCTGTGCCTGGATCGAGACATCGAGTGCCGCGACCGGTTCATCGCAGACCAGAAACGACGGCTGCACCATCAGGGCGCGGGCGATGCCGATGCGCTGGCGCTGGCCGCCCGAGATCTGGTGCGGGAAACGGTTGCGATAGTCGCGCTCGAGGCCGACTTCGGCCAGCGCGGCATCGACCCGGCCCGGAATCTCGCTGGCCGGAGCCAGTCCGTGGACCTTGAGCGCTTCACCCAGGATCTGGTGCAGGCGCTGCTTGGGGTTGAGCGAAGCCTGCGGATCCTGGAAGATCATCTGCACGCCCAGGATATAGTCCAGGCGCGCCTTGCCGCGCAGCGTGGCGATGTCCTTGCCCTGATAGTGGATGCTGCCGGCGGAGGGGCGGATCAGGCCGGCGGCCATGCGGCCGAGGGTGGATTTGCCGCAGCCCGACTCACCGACCAGCCCGACCACTTCGCCCTTGGCGATGGCCAGGTTGACGTCGTTGACGGCATGCACCGTGGGCGATTCGATCTTGCGGCCCGCCAGGCCGAGCAGGCGCTGCGCCACATCCGGTTTCTTGCCGAACTGCTTGCGCAGGTTGCGGATGTCGATCACGTGTTCCGTCGTCATGCTTGCTCCTGGGCGAGGGCGATCGGCCGGTAGCAGCGGAAATAGCGCTCGCCGGCATCGGTGCGGTCAGGGACGGCGCGTGCGCATTCCGGCCCGGCATGCGGGCAGCGGGGCCGGAACGTACAGCCGGCCTCGCGTCCGGTCAGGGTGGGGGCCATGCCATCGATCTGGTTCAGGCGGCTGCCGGGTACGGCTGCGCCTGGCATCGATTGCAGCAGGCCCTGGGTGTAGGGGTGGCGCGGTGCGGCCAGGACTTCGGAGACCGGGCCGTACTCGACGATGCGACCGGCATACATGACGGCCACCTTGTCGGCCAGCTCGGCCACGACACCCAGGTCATGGGTGATCCAGATCATGGCCGTATCGTTCTGGCGGCACAGCTTCTGCATCTGGTACAGGATCTGGCCCTGGATGGTGACATCCAGCGCCGTGGTCGGCTCGTCGGCAATGATCAGCTCGGGATGGTTGAGCATGGCGATGGCAATCGCCACGCGCTGGCGCATGCCGCCCGAGAACTCGTGCGGATAGTTGTCCAGGCGCTTTTCGGGGGCGGGGATGCCGACCATGGCCAGCGCTTCCAGGCAGCGGGCCTCGGCGTCGCGCCGGGGCGTGCGGGGATGATGGGTCAGGATGGCCTCCATCATCTGTTCCTTGACGCGCAGTACCGGGTTGAGCGTCATCAGCGGATCCTGGAAGATCATGGCGATGCGGTCGCCGCGCAGCTTGCGCAGCGATTCCTCGTCCAGCGAGCGCAGGTCCGTGCCGTTGAACAGCACCTGTCCGCCGACCACTTCGCCGGGCGGGTCGATCAGGCCCAGCAGCGAGAAACCGGTTACGGACTTGCCGGAGCCGGACTCGCCGACCAGGCCGACGATTTCACCACGCGCCACGGTCAGGTCTACGCCATCGACGGCCAGCCAGGCGCCGGCCTCGGTATGGAACGCGGTCTGCAGGCCGCGCACATCGAGCAGGGAAGTATCGGTAGTCATCAGTGGCGAGGATCCAGGCTGGTACGCAGGCGGTCACCCACGATGTTGATGGACAGGATCAGCAGCAGCAGTGCGATACCGGGGAACATGCTGATCCAGTAATCACCGGACAGCAGGTATTCGAAGCCGCTGGCGATCAGCAGGCCCAGCGAGGGCTCGGTGATCGGCACGCCGACTCCCAGGAAAGACAGGGTGGCTTCGAGCACGATGGCCGTGGCGATCTGGATGGTGGCAAACACCATGATCGGTCCCATGCAGTTGGGCAGCAGGTGGACCAGCATGATGCGCCAGGTCGGGAAACCCAGGTTCTGCGCCGCCTCGATGTATTCCTTGCGGCGTTCCTGCAGGGCACGGCCGCGCATGATGCGGGCATAGTGCGCCCACTGCACGATCACCAGCGCAAAGATCACCTTGTCGACGCCGCGGCCGAGCACGGCCAGCAGTACCAGGGCTACCAGGATGGTGGGGAAACCGAGAATGAAATCGACCAGGCGCATCAGCAGGGTATCGACCCAGCCGCCCTTGTAGGCGGCCAGCAGGCCGGCGACCGAACCGATCAGGGTCGACAGCAGCACGGCTGTCAGGCCGACCATCAGGCTGATGCGCAGGCCGTACAGGATGGCGCTCAGCATGTCACGGCCCTGGGAATCGGTGCCCAGCCAGTAGGTCCAGCCGTCCATGTGCTGCGAGCCGGGGGCCAGGCGACCGTCCATGATGTTGAGCATCAGCAGGTCATAGGGGTCCTGTGGCGCGAAGAACGGCGCGATCAGGATGACGCCGATCAGCAGGACCAGCGCCAGCAGCGAGCCGCGCACGGTGGGGCGGGCATGCAGGCGGCGCAGGATATTGCGGCGCTGGGGCGTTTCCAGCAGCGGCTTGACTCGCTCGATGGGGGCGGCCTGTGTGGCCGCTGCATCCTGTTGTGCAGGCGGGGTGGAGTGCGGGGTATTCATCAGTGACTCTGCTCCGTCAGTTGCACACGGGGGTCCAGCACGGCATACAGGATGTCCACGACCAGGTTGATCAGGACGAACAGCAGCGTGACCAGCATCACGTAGGCCACGACCACCGGGCGGTCGAGCTGGTAGACGCTATCGATCAGCAGCTTGCCCATGCCGGGCCAGGAGAACACCGTCTCGGTAATGGTCGAATAGGCAATCAGCGTGCCGAACTCCATGCCGATTACGGTCACTACCGGGATCATGATGTTGCGCAGGATGTGGCGGCGTACGATGCGGCCCGGGCGGATGCCCTTGGCGCGTGCAAAGCGCACATAGTCCTGGCTTTGCGCCTCGGCCACACCGGATGCGGTCATGCGCAGCACCAGGGCGATGTTGGCCACGGCCAGGTTGACGGCCGGCAGGATGAGGTGCGACCAGCCTTCGGCCGTGAAAATGCTGAAGGGAATGCCCAGCACGGTCACGGTCGGGCCGCGCCCGGAGGCAGGCAGCCAGCCGAGCCAGACCGAGAACAGCAGGATGAAGACCATGCCCTGCCAGAAATTGGGCAGGGAAAAGCCCAGCACCGAGCTGGCCATGATGCCGCGGCCCAGGTAGCGCTCGCGGTACAGGCCCGCGACCAGGCCGAGCGGAATACCGATCGTACAGGTCAGCAGAATGGCGACGATGACCAGTTCGAGCGTCGCCGGAAAGCGCGAGAGGATCAGCTCGATGGCCGGTACGCCATGCACGAAGGAGATGCCGAGGTCTCCGTGCAGGGCGCGCCAGAGGAAATGTCCGTATTGTTGCCAGATCGGCAGGTCCAGTCCGAGGCGGGCGATCAACGCTGCACGTTCGGCCTGGCCCGCGTCCGGACTGACCAGCAGCTCGATCGGGTCCCCCACCGCATACACGGCGAAGAACACGACGAGCGACACGGCCAGCAATACGAACAGGCTTTGCAGCAATCTGCGCAGGATAAAGACAGACAACGCGTACTCCTGTTGGACCTGTACTCAGGTATTGCTTTAACGGGGCTTACTCGGCCGGACGGGCCGCCGTGGCGACGGTGCGCTGGTCGGCACGGCCGTCGTAGGCCAGACCCTTGCGGAAGGCCCAGACACCGCTTTCGAAGTGCAGCGGGATGTTGGCCATGTCTTCCAGGGCCAGTTTCACGCTGTCCTGCAGCAGTTCGCTGCGACGGGCGTCATCCAGCGTGCGGATGGCTTCCAGGTAGGGTTTGTCCACTTCGGGGTTGGAGTAGCTGCCGTAGTTGCTGCTGCCCACACCCAGCTCAGGGTTGCGCGTGGTCACCCAGTACTGGATGAAGTTGCTGGCCTCGCCGGTCTCGGAGCCCCAGCCGCCCAGTGCGGCACTGAATTCCTGGCGGGCACGGCGCGGGAAATACACCGAGCTGGTCATGGTGTCGACCTGGGTCTTGACGCCGATGCGGGCCAGGTACTGCGCCACGGCCTGGGTGACCTGGGCATCGTTGATGTAGCGGTTGTTGGTCGAGGACAGCGTCAGCTCGAAGCCGTTGGGATAGCCGGCCTCGGCCAGCAGTTCCTTGGCACGGGTCGGGTTGTATTCCAGAGCCGGCGCGCCGACGATGGAGCCGAACATGCCTTCGGGCAGATACTGGTTGGCGGGCGTGGCGACACCATCCATGATGCGGTCCACAATGGCCTTGCGGTCGATGGCCATCGACAGGGCCTGGCGCACGCGGGCATCCTGCAGCGGATTATCGTCGGCACCCTTGGGCGACTTGACGAAGGGGCTGGGCGCACGGCCCACGTCCAGCTGGAAGAACATGATGCGCACCGACGGCTTGGTGGTGTATTCGAAGCCGCTGTCGGTGATGCGCTTGAGGTCGCGGGCGGCCGGGTTTTCGATCAGGTCGAAGTCACCCGAGAGCAGGCCGGTCAGACGCGGGCCGGCCGAAGGCACGGCGGTCATGCGCACTTCGCTCCAGGGGGCCGGTGTCTTGCCCCAGTAGGCATCGTTGCGCTCGAGCGCGATGCCGGCACCCTTGACGTACGACTTGAGCTTGTAGGGGCCGGTGCCGACCACCAGGTTGCCGGTATTGAAGTCGGTCACGGTCGGCCAGGCGCTGGTCACGCCGCAGCCCTTGGCCGGTTCGTAGGTCAGGTTCTCGAACTGGGCCATGCCGCTCCAGATCATCGGGATACGGGCCAGCTCATTGGGCAGCACGGGATAGGGCGAGGCCGTCTTGAGATGCACGGTGTTCGCATCCGGTGCGTCGATGCCGATGATGCGTCGCGCCACGTTGGTGGAGCCACCGCCGATGGCGGTTTCATTGTTGAGGATGCGGCAGAACGTGAAAATCACGTCGTTGGCGGTAAAGGGTTCGCCATTGGAGAACTTGGCGGCGGGGTCCAGCTTGAATTCCCAGGTCGTGTCATCCAGCGGTTGCCAGGATGCGGCCAGTGCCGGCTGCATCTGCATATCCGCATTCATGGCGACCAGCGGCTCGAAAATATGCATCAGCAACGCCTCGTTGGGCGTGGTCTGGTGATAGTGGGGATCGACGGCGGTCGGTTCGGCTGCCAGGCCGATCTTGAGCGTCTGGGCGGATGCGGCCGTGCTCAGTGCTGCCGTCAGCAGGGCCACGCAGGTGGCGGCGGGGGTCAGACGGGTCAGGGTCATGGGATGCCTCTTTTCGTGTCGGTGGATCGGACCTGATGTTGAGGAGCAGATTCTAGGGGTCTGTACGGATAGGGAACAATTAGGGTTTTCTATATAATTGGAATATTTAGCAATCTATTTGCTTTTATTGGAAAGTAAATATGCAGAGCCTCGCCTTCAAATACTTTGTCGAAGTCGCCCAGCGCGGCAGCCTGAGCGCAGCTTCCGAAAGCCTGGAGGTCGCGATTTCGGCGATCAGCCGGCAGATCTCCCAGTTGGAACAGCGCGTGGGGGCACCCCTGTTCGAGCGCGGCGTGCGCGGCATGACGCTGACCGCATCGGGCCGGTTGCTGCTGTCGCATGCTCAGCGCCAGACGCTCGAAACCGAAGCCACGCTGCAGGAAATCGCGCGGCTGCAAGGCATGGAGCAGAGCCATATCCGCATCGCCTGCTCGCAGGGGCTGGCCAATGAGATGGTGCCCAAGGCGATTGCCGATTTCCAGCGGCTGCGCCCGGGCACGACGTTTGCACTATGGGTCGGGGGCGCGGTGGCTGCGTCCGAGCGGGTAGCGGCCGGCGAGTCGGACATGGCGATCACCTTCAGCACGCGCCCTGTGTCCAACGTGGTGGTGCATTATGCGCATCGCTCGCCAGCCCTGGCCATCATGCACCGCGATCATCCACTGGCGGGCCGGCCGCGCCTGTCGCTGACCGAACTCAAGGCCTATCCGATTGCTTTGACCGACACGACCACCTCGACCCGCAAGCTGTTCGACATGGCCTGCAACATGAGTGGTTTGAGCATCGAGCCGGTACTCAACAGCAATTATGCAGAAGCCCTGCATGCCTATGTGCGCAATAGCCAGGGCATCCTGTTTGCCAGCTATGTGTCGATGGCGGACCGACTGGTGCGCAATGACCTGGTGGCGGTGCCGGTCACCGATGCCGAAATGCATTCACGCAGCATCCAGGTACAACTGATGAAAGACAGGTTGCTGCCACCGGCAATCCGCGAGTTCATTGATCTGATCGTGCAGGATCTGGAGGCCAAGCGGCAAGCCGAACCGAGCTGATACGGCCTGTGAAAACGGGTGTGAGGGCGGCGTTCAGCCCGCTTGTGTGGCAGGCGATTTGTCCGGGCGGATACGTGCCGACAGTCGGGTGATGCCCGGTGTCGATGTCACGAGCAAGGTGCCATTGATTCGTTCGATGCGGCGGTGCATGCTCTGCATGCCAATGCCTGCGTGGCGGGCCTGCTCCACATCGAAGCCTCGACCATCGTCCTCTACGGACAGCAGCAGGGTCTGTCCGTCTGGCTCCCCTTGCATGGACACACTCAGGTGCGAGGCCTGGCTGTGCTTGAGCACATTGGTGAGCGCTTCTTCGAGAAAGCGGGTCAGCCCCAGCAACTGTGCCGGGGACAGGTGCACCGACCATTCGGGTGGCAGTGTCCAGCGCGAGGCCAGGCCGAGATCGTCGAACAGGCTGGTAAAGCGGCGTCGCAGCGGCGCGATCCATTCGGTGGGGGTGCCTTGTTCCAGCGTCATGCTGTCGGAGCTGCCGTCGATCACATGGCGCAGGTCGGTACGCAACTCTCTCAGGATAGACAGGAACTGTTCGCCGCCCAGTTGGCGTGACTGATTGACCACGGCCATCGAACGCATCAGTGAACTGCCGAGACTGTCATGCAGGTCGTGTGTCATGCGCAGGCGTTCATTGAGCCGGATGTTGTCGGCTTCCAGCTGGTGTTCGCGCTGCAGGGTCTGGGTCAGTTCCGTGCGGGTTTGCTGTACTGCCGTCTGCAGCTCTTCGTTGAACGCTTCGATGCGTCGCAGGTTGCCGGCATAGCGCCAGGCCAGGATGAGGAACAGACAGATGGAAATAAGGGGCGCAGAGATGGGGCCATGGTTGGAGGGCACGTCGATCAGGCCATGATGTGCCAGTACGTCGTGGACTGCAATCAGGACGAACAGCGCCAGGCAGGCTGCAAACAGCAGTTGACTGGGCTCCCGGCTGCGCCAGGCGTGGAAGATGAACTGCAGGCAGTTGGCACAGAAAAAACAGGCATAGACCAGGGCGACAACGGCTGAGGCGTCGTACAGATCAGTTGCCGGCATCAACAGCAGGGCCAGCGCCACGATGCCCGACAGACTCCACAGCGCCATCGCCAGCCGTGGCATGCGGATGTTGCCGAACGACCAGGTGAACATGCAGAATGCGCAGCAATAGGCAATGAGCGCAACGATGTTCCAGCGCGCCCAGGTGGTACTGTTGTCAAAGGGCCAGGGGGTGGTGACCAGTACGTTGCTCAGGGTCGCCGACCAGAGCAGCGAGGCCAGGGCAAACCAGCCAAATGCGTGCTCGCTGCGGCGCACAAGCCAGAACACCAGAAACAGGCCGGCCAGTACCAGCGACACGACCAGATTGAACGCATAAAGATCGCGCTGCCGGGTTCTGCCCTGGTGGCGGGCATCGATCTGTGCCTGTGTGCCCAGCATCACGCTGCCCAGCCCTGGCGAGAGGTGGGCCGGTGCCACGATGCGGAACCACAGGGTATTGGTGTCATCCAGCGCGGCGGCGGGCAATAGCCACTGGCGTGGTACGTTCCAACTGCGGGACATCGGCTCGGCAAGGCTGTCGTCCTGCCAGAGCAGGGCATCGTTCAGAAATACCTGGCCCGCCATCGCCATGCCGCTGACATGCAGCGCCACTGTCTGTGCGGGGCAGGCGGTTTGCCAGTCCACGCGATACCAGACTGGCCCGTTGAAACCGGGCCAGTGCCTTTGCCAGATATCCGGGAGCGTGACGGTCTGCCAGCCTTCTGTCGGACGTTGCCCGTCGCCGGCCCGCTCAGGGGCCATGCGGACTTGCGTGATCTGGGGCTGGCAGGCCGCCTGCACCAGTACCGGCAGGAACAGACCAAGCCACAGCAGGATCAGGGCAGCAAACCGCGCAGGCGAGCCTCGTTCACGGCGCGGGTGCGCGACGAGACGGCCAGCTTGCGATAGATGTGCTTGATGTGGCATTCGACGGTATAGCGGGAGATGACCAGGTGTTCTGCAATTTCCCGATTGGACAGGCCCTGGGAAACCAGTTCGAGTATTTCCGACTCGCGGGTGCTCAGTACGCCCGATAGCGGGGGGGTATCTGCCCGGGATTGCTGCGTGGCCGGCAGCAGCTTGAGGATGCGGCGTGCGATGAAGGGATCGATGGGCGCACCGCCGCGCAGTACGCTGCGGATCGACAGCGTGACTTCCAGGTCATCACGCTCCTTGAGCACATAGCCGGTGGCACCGGCACCCAACGCGCCGAGAATGATTTCCTCGGTACTCCAGGCAGAGATCACGAGGATGCACAGGCAGGGATCGGCGGCATGCAGGGTCTGGATCAGGTCGATGCCGCTGCCATCGGGCAAGCCAATATCCACCAGCGCCACTGACAAGGGGTGTTCTGCGATGTGCCGCTGGGCCTGTGCCAGATCGCCGACAAAGGTCACGGCATCGTCAGGGTAGCCCAGGCTGCGCAGGATGGCGGCCAGGCGCTGTTGCATCGACGGATCGTCTTCCACCACTAGGACTGGGGCAGGCAGCAGCGGATCGGCAGCGGAAGGCAGGGCAGTCATGGCGGCACAAAGCGTAATGGGACAGCTAGTGTGTCATGGAATGCCGGTGGCCGCTATCACCGAAAATGGGTAGGTTCGTGGGATTGGCATTGATCCGCCGAACCCTGAGGAGGCTGTGGTGGTTCTGCAAGCCGCAGGGTGCGCTTGAGCAGTTCTTCATAAATGGGGTTGCCGCCTAGTCCGATCGAGATCATGGCGGCTGTCATGCTGGTCAGTAGCGCCGGGATGGCAAGCGCATAGCTGCCGGTCAGCTCGATCACGAGGACAACCCCGACCAGCGGGGCGCGCACGGTGCTGGCAAACAGCCCTGCCATGCCTGCCACTGTAAAGGCGACCAGGCCATCCACAGGCAGCGGCATGATCAATGCCAGCAAGTTGCCCAGCAGGCTGCCCAGGGCGGCTGCCAGCGCCAGAATCGGCGCAAAGATACCTGCCGGCGCACCGATCGAGTAGCTCGCTGCCGTCATGATGAACCTTGCCAGCACCACGATTGCCAACAGGCCAATCGGCAGCGGATGCTTTGCCAGCACGCTGACCAGGGATTCGCCACCGCCTGTCGCCTCGGGAAAGGCAACCAGCAGGGGGCCGATGATGCATCCCAATATCAGCGGGAGCAGGTAGGGGGATGTTTTCAGTCCGACCTGGCGCGCCAGGTCCAGGCAAACCAGAATGGTCCGGTTGAAAATCACGCCGATCACGCCCAGCAATATGCCCAGCAGGACAAAGGCAGGGAGAAACCGGGCGGGCATATAGTCGGAGGTCAAGGCCATATAGGGCGTCGTGCCGGTGATGGCCGTGGTGGCGATGGCACTGCAGACACAGGCCAGGATGACCGCCAGGTAACGCTGTTTGCTGTAAGGAAAAACCTTGCGTGCCTCTTCGATAACGAACAGAGAGGCCGCCAGCGGCGCATTGAACGCTGCCGTCAGGCCGGCTGCGCCACCTGCGCCCAGCAAGGCACGGGCATCACGGATACGCATGGTGAAACGATCGCCGATTGCCTTGGCGATCGAGGCTCCCATGTGGATGGTGGGCCCTTCCCGGCCACCGACCAGGCCGGCACCCAGCGCCAGGATGCCACCGATGAACTTCACGGGCAGCACCCGCTTCCAGCGCACCTCGCGCAGGCCCGCCATTGCGCCCTCGATCTCCTGCACGCCGGAGCCGCTGGCCTCGGGGACGAAACACCGCACCAGCGCCACGGCGGCGCAGAACATCATCGCCGAGAACAGCGCCATGACCACGTAGAGCATCGGGCCTTCCAGCCCCAGCAGAGTCGGTAAATGATGTGTCCCGCTCAGGGTCCGCTCTACCAGCAAATGAAATGCGGCACCCAGCACGCCGGTCAGGGCACCGATAACGGCGGCCAGGGCGTAATACGTGGAGGCATGGATGTGTCGGGAGTCTGTCACGGCGAAGCAAAAAACAGGTGGGTTGTGCGCATGGTGCGGTCAGGGGCATGGATACCCAGAGGGGCTTGAGTCATCTTCACGGGTCAGGTGTCGTCAGGCCACGTCCAGCCATCCACTCTGCCGATATAGTCACCCTGCATGCCCATGCCGCTCAGGTCTGCAGGCAATGCGTTGCCGTTGACGGTCAGTGCCACGTCCCGGCATTCGATCCACCAGGACAGAACAGACAGCGTGTCGTGAATGGCGCTGCTTCGTTCTTGCATTAACAGCTCGGACAACCAGATCCGCTGTTCTTGCGTGAGTGAGGGCACGAGTTTGTGGATGGCGCTATCTTCCCTGGCCGCCGGCAAAGAATCATCTGTCGCAACGCGTTTGGCAAGCGGGCTGTGGAGTCGTGTCTCATCAACCAGTTCGTCAATCATGGCTTGATAGACAGGGATGGGGGCAGTGCCTGGCATAAAGGTAAATGTCCGGGTGTCGCGACGATGGCGTGAGGCTGAGGTACCGATTATAAGAAAACAGCCCAACGGACTCATAATCCGTTGGGCTGTCTCACAGTTTTACAGCCTGACGATGCTGAAAGCCTATTGCAGCAGCAGCTTGTTCAACCGTTGCACGAACCCGGCGGCATCCGGCAGGGCATTGCCTTCGACCAGCAGAGCCTGATCCAGCAGCACGTTGGCCCACTCGTCGAACTGATCGTCGGAAGCCGCCTGGATACGCGCCAGCAGGGCGTGTTCCGGGTTGATTTCCAGCGTCGGCTTGATGTCGGGGGCGCTCTGACCAGCCGCCTGCAGCATGCGTTGCAGGTGCGGGCTCAGTTCGTTTTCACCCACCACGATGCAGGCGGGGGAATCGACCAGGCGCGAGCTGGTGCGCACTTCCTTGACACGGGCTTCCAGCGACTTCTGCAGGCGTTCGACCAGCGGCTTGAACTGCTCGGCCACTTCGGCGCGGCGCTTCTTTTCCTCTTCGTCGGCCAGATCGTCCAGCTCCAGGCCACCCTTGGCGACCGACACCAGCGACTTGCCGTCGAATTCACGCAGGTAGGACAGCATCCATTCGTCCACGCGGTCGGACAGCAGCAGGACTTCGATGCCCTTCTTGCGGAAGACTTCGAGGTGCGGGCTGGCCAGCGCGGCGGCATGGCTGTCGGCGGTGACGTAGTAGATCTTGTCCTGGCCTTCCTTCATGCGGCCCACGTAGTCGGTCAGCGACACGGCCTGCGTGGCATCCTCGCTGTGGGTGGAGGCAAAGCGCAGCAGTTTGGCGATGCGTTCCTGGTTGGCGAAGTCTTCGCCGGTGCCTTCTTTCAGCACCTGGCCAAAGCCCGTCCAGAAGAGTGCATAGTCTTCGGCACGGTTTTCTGCCAGTTCTTCCAGCAGCGACAGGATGCGCTTGGTCGAGCCTTCGCGGATGGCGCGCACGTCGCGGCTTTCCTGCAGGATCTCGCGGGACACGTTGAGCGGCAGGTCGGCAGAGTCGATCACGCCGCGCACAAAGCGCAGGTAGTTGGGCAGCAGTTGCTCGGCATCATCCATGATGAAGACGCGACGCACGTACAGCTTGACGCCGCGCTTGGCATCGCGATCCCACAGGTCGAAGGGAGCGCGCTTGGGGATGTACAGCAATTGCGTGTATTCGCTGCGGCCCTCGACGCGGTTGTGGGTCCAGGCCAGCGGGTCTTCGAAGTCGTGCGAGACGTGCTTGTAGAACTCCTTGTACTGCTCGTCGGTGATGTCCGACTTGCTGCGGGTCCATAGGGCGCTGGCCTGGTTGACGCTTTCCAGCTCGGCAGTCTTGACCTGTTCGGACTTTTCGCTGTCCCACTCTTCCTTGTACATGCGTACCGGCAGGGAGATATGGTCGGAGTAGCGGCGCAGGATTTCGCGCAGCTTCCAGCCGTTGAGCAGTTCGTCCTCGTCGGCGCGCAGGTGCAGGATGATGTCGGTGCCACGGGTGGCCTTGTCGGCCTGGGCGATGGTGAACTCACCCTGGCCGTCGGACTCCCAGCGCACGCCCTGGTCTGCCGGCAACCCGGCGCGGCGGCTGATAACGGTGACCTTGTCGGCCACAATGAAAGACGAATAGAAACCGACACCGAACTGGCCGATCAGTTGCGCATCCTTTTGCTTGTCGCCGGTCAGTTGCGAGAAGAACTCCCGCGTGCCCGAACGGGCGATGGTGCCCAGGTTGGCCACGGCCTCTTCACGCGACAGGCCGATGCCGTTGTCGGAAATGGTGAGGGTGTGGGCGTCCTTGTCGTAGTCGATGGTGATCGCCAGCTCTTCGCCGCCCTCGAGCAGCTCGGGCTTGTCCAGGGCTTCAAAGCGCAGTTTGTCGCAGGCATCCGACGCATTGGAGACCAGCTCGCGCAGGAAAATTTCCTTGTTGCTGTACAGCGAGTGGATCATCAGGTGCAGCAACTGCTTGACCTCGGCCTGAAAGCCCAGGGTTTCGGCGGACTGTGTGCTTGAGTCTGTCATGGTATGGATCGGGTTGGTAGGTTGATCAAAGACGTAACCCGATCCATATGGGGATGGTGTGGCGAAGTTCAAGAGGGCGGTGTGCCGCGTGGGCTCAGAGCAGCAGAAAGGTTCAGGCCAGTTGGATGATCTGGTTGAGTACTGCCAGCACCTGGGTGAATTGGCCGTCCGGTGCGCGCCCTGCGGGATGCGGGTTGGCCCGGCGAGCCCGCCAGTCGAATGATTTGGGCTGATGGCACAGTACGTAGCTGGCCTGTCCGGCCTTGAGCCCGGTGGCGGTGCCGACCTCGATGGCAAAGGGATGGTCTGTGTTGTAGGCCGCTGTGCTCATGGGCAGCCCGACGACCAGCGAGGTACGGGCATTGAAGGCCTGGGGAGATAGTACGAGAAAGGGGTGCATGTCCCGCATTTCACGACCAGCTTGAGGATTGCAGTCGATCCAGATGATGTCCTGGCGTTCGGGAACCCAGGATGGCTCGGCCTGCCTGTTGGTACGCCCGCCTGCGGGGGGCGCTGTACGGCTTACCATTGTTCTGCGCCCAGTGGCCGGTCTGTCACCATCGTTTCGCCATCGTGACGCGATGGGTCGTAGCGGGCCAGGCGTTGCGCCAGCGTGGGCTGCGTATCGCGAATGGGGGTGATGATGATGCTGTCGCCCTCGACACAGATGCGTACCCGCTGGTCGGCCTGCAACCGGGCCGACCGCGCGATGGCCGCAGGCAGCCTGACCCCCAGGTTGTTGCCCCAGCGCTTGATATCCTGCTCGGTTTCCATCGTCGACTCCCGGCTTCATTGTATGCAAAATGTTTAAATAAAGTATATACATGGTGAATGCCCAAAGCAATGGATATCCACTGTAAGCCGGGCATGGTTGTGACTGGCGGGAGACGGGACGTTTTTGTCCCATGCCGAATGCCTTACATCTGATAGCGCAGTGTCAGCATCCAGTTGCGTGGCGCACCGTAGAAGTTGTGGCTGTAGCTGGTTGAACTGAAATAACGCTTGTCGGTCAGGTTGTCGATGTTCAGCGCAGCCGAGAATGCAGGGGTGAACTGGTATGCGAGCCGGGCGTTCAGCACGGTGTAACCTCCCTGTATGCGGCCGTTGTAGCCGAAGCCGGCCGCACGACTCTGCACATTCATGCCCCCGCCAACCGACAGGCGATGCCACTCTCCCGGCAGGCGGTAATTTGCCCACAGACGCAGAATGTGGCGCGGCAGGCCGGTATTGGCCGAGATGTTGTAGCCAACGGCAGGCGTGTCCCCCAGGTACTTGACTGATGTGTAGGTATAGGAGGCGGAGAGTTGCATGCCGCGCAGGACTTCGCCGTTGATTTCTGCTTCGAAGCCCTGGCTGCGAACGGTGGCCGACGAGCGATAGCAGGTTCCGCCGCATTGCACATTGGCAACCGTTTCAGAGACGGCGTCATCCTCGAAGGCGATATTGTGCTGCTCTGTGCGAAACAGGGCAAAGCTGGCCAGGGCGCGTCCCTCAAGGATGTCTCCCTTGATGCCGACCTCGTAATTGCGTCCGGTGATGGGGGTCAGGAAGGCACCTGTGACGTCGCGCTGGCTTTGCGGGAGAAATATCTCGGCGTAGTTGCCATAGACGGACCATTGCGCATCAAGCGCATGGCTCAGGCCGGCGAAAGCCGTGAATTCGTTGCTGATGCTGGCGTTGGTTTCCGACAGACCCCAGGCACCGTCTGACGTGTAGGTCTGATTGAAAGACGACAGTCGCCCGCCCAGAATCATGTTCAGTCTATCGGTCAGCGCATAGTCTGCGGCCATATACATGCCATGTTTGCGCGAGCGGTAGCCGTCGTCCATGCGATTGGCTGCCAGAATTTCCGCAGCGCTGGGTTCCGGGATGGTGGAGACCCCGAAATAGTCGCTGCCGAACAGTTCTATGTCGCGCTTCCATCCCCACAGATCCTTGCTCGACTGGTGCGAGAAGTTGGCTCCGGCCGTGAGTCGAAGCGCACGCCCGAAAAGGGTGGTTTTGCCATCGAGATAGGCATCGGCACCGACCGTGCTGGAGTGCATGTCGAAGTAATAGACATCGCCGTGGATGGAGGTCGGCGTGCCGGTGCGGTAGCGCCGCAGCAGGTATTTCTGATCGTTGAACTCATCGACCTTGACCGTCGACAGTTTGAACGCCCAGTCCTCGTTGAAGCGGTGTCCGAGGTCCAGGTAGTAGGTGTCCTGTGCCTTGCTGCGGCGACTCCAGGGGGTACTGAGATTGGTGCTTCTGCCATAGTCGGGCATGCTGCCGTCGGGATAGTTGGGCAGGCCTTGCCAGTCCATCCTGCCGTAGGGCTTTTCGCTGCTGAAGCCGAGGCCCAGCGTCGTGGCCGGCCCCAGATCGATGTCCAGGGCGGCATACAGCGTCCGTTCCCTGGCGTTCAGGTAGTCGCGAAACGAGTTGGCCTTGCCATAGTGGGCAACCAGGCGGCCGCGTACGGTGCCGTTGGCGTTCAGAGGGCCGCCCAGATCGGCTTGCACACTGCCGGTATCCCACGAGCCGATTGTCGTGCTCAAAATGGCCTGGCGTTCATGTGTGGGGCGCTTGCGGACCAGATTGATCGAGCCCGATGGATTGCCGGCCCCCTCGAAAAGGCCTTGCGCACCACGCAGGATTTCGACGCGGTCATAAATCGCCATGTCGCTGTTGAAGGACGAGCCGCGTGCATACAGTTGCCGCTCCAGCGGCACGCCGTCGAACTGATAGCTGTCGATGAAAAAGCCGCGTGAATAAGCATGCCCGCCTGGCTCATTTGAAATCAGGGTGACACCGGGTGCATTCTGCAGGGCCTCGTGGATATCCGTGATGTTCTGGTCTTCGATGCGCTGGCGGGTGATCACAGAGACGGCCTGGGGGATTTCGCGCAGTGTTCGGTCACCCTTGCCGATGCTGATGGTGTCGGACATATACGACTGCGTACCTTCCGTAGTGGCACTGCCCGAGCCTCTGACGGTGATGGTGTCCAGCGTCTGCATGCCAGCTTGGGTTCGTATCGACTGCAGGATGAAACCGCCTTGCGGACTGGGTATGGCTTCCAGTCGGGAGCCGGATAGCAAGCGCTGCAAACCTGCAGTCGGGGTATAACGCCCTTCCAGGCCTGAGGTAGTCAGACCCTGAATCAATTCGGCGTCGGCACGGATGGGAATGCCCGCCTGCAGGCCGAATTGCCCGATGGCCGTGCCCAGGCTACCTGCCGGAATCGAGAAATCGATCTGTGCCTGGTGACCACTGTCGGTCTGCGGCGTGGCCGGCTGGGCGTACGCAGGCGGTGGCAGCATGCCGTGGGCGGCACTCAGGCTGAGTGCCAGCACCAGGCTGCGCAGGGTAAAGGCGTTCGGTAGGGGAGTACGGCGCATGGCGTCAGGATTCCAGGATCAAAAGTTCATGAGGCGCACGCCGGGGCCCTCGGGTGCAGTCATGAGGCTTGACGCCTGGAATCGATGGAAACGCCGGATGGGTTACAAATTTTACGTTTTGGCCGCAACGCGGACCCACCAGTCCGTGGTGCGGCGGATCTCGATGGGCAGCACTTCGGCCAGCATGGCCAGCGTGCGATCCGTGTCGGCCAGGGGAAATGCGCCAGTCACGGGCAAGTGGGCCAGTTCAGGCTGGCAGCGCAGCACGCCGCTGCGATAGCGGCCAAGTTCGGCAATGAATTCGCCCAGCGGCATCTGGTCTGCCACCAGCATGCCGCGGGTCCAGCTGTCTGCGCCCGCAATGGGGGCGTCGAGCATCTCCACGCTGTCGAAGGTCAGTTGTGCCTGCTGGCCTGCCTCGACGCGGGTATGGCTGGCGGGAGCATCGACCGGATGCAGCTCGACGGCACCTTCCTGCACGCTGACGGCAATGACCGGCGTGCGGGCATCCATGTCGCGCACGATAAAGCGCGTGCCCACCGGCGTAATGGCACCGGCCCGGGTTTGCAGCACGAACGGCCGGTTCTGCCGGTCGGGGGCCGTGCGGATCATGACCTCGCCGGCCTGCAGCACCACCAGACGCTGGTCGCCGCTGTAGCGGATATCCACGGCGCTGGCTGTATTGAGCAGCAGTTCGCCGCCATCGGCCAGCGCGATGCGGCGCTGTTCGCCCGGGCGGGTACGGTAGTCCGCCACCCAGCGCCGACGCGCCGGATGGACATAGCCCTGCCAGGCCACCAGACCGACCAGGCCGCCTGTCGCCAGTACCTTGAGTGCCTGGCGACGGCTGGGTCGGCCCAGTTGCGGGTGGCGCAGGGCATGCCCGGCCAGTTGGCCGAACGAGGCTGTACGGTCATGGATCTGCTCGCCCAGCGCCGCCATGCGTTGCCAGGCAAGCTCATGATGGGGATGGCTCTGGCGCCAGAGCGTGCAGGCCTCGACATCGGCAGGGCTGGGCGCTTCGCGCAGCCGTACCAGCCAGTCGGCTGCGGCGGCAATGACCTCGGGCGGAATCTGCGCGGCGTCGGGTCGGACTCGTCGGAATATCGGCGGTTTGCGCATGGGCGGCTGGGCGTCGGACAGAAGGTTCGGGGCGGCGCGAGCGGTGGCAATCAGCCGTAGATGACCACGTAGCAGTGCGCCAGTGCGCGTGCCAGGGATTTCTGTACGGCATTGCGCGTCATGCCAAGCTGCGCGCCAATCTCTGTATACGACATCCCCTGCACCTGCGCAAGGATGAAGACATTGCGGCATTTGAGCGGCAGGCCGTCGAGCATCTCAAGCAACGCCTCCAGCGTCTGCAGCACCTGCAAGTGCTGTTCGGGTGAGGGCGCATGCTGCGCCGGCATCAGCGCCAGCGCCTCGGCATAGGCCTGCTCCAGCGCCGTGCGACGTGCCCGACCGATCACCAGCCGCTGTGCGATGGTGGTCAGGTAGGCGCGGGGCTCGAGGATGGGCGCGGTATCGCGGCTGCGCAGCAACCGCTCGAATGTATCCTGGGCCAGATCGGCCGCATCGTGCGCATCGCCCAGCTTGCGGCGCAGCCAGCCGTACAGCCAGGCGTGGTGCTCGGCGTAGATGCGCTGCACAGCCTGCCGGGGCGCGGCAGGCATGGCGTCGGGAGAGGGGCTGTCTGCGATCATGGACACGGGATGTGGCGGGCCGGTCTGTCTGCTGAAATAGCAAAGATATTGAAAATTGTTATTGATTATAGGCGGTTTTGAGGGCGGGCTGGGTGCGCTGTTCGCGAGGCGGTGAGTTCGGGTATAATTATCGGCTTGCGTTGCGCTATACGGCGTTGCGCTTCACCATCCGGTCCATGTGATCAGCAGGGACCGCGACAGACTCGCCCGAGTGGTGAAATTGGTAGACGCAGGGGACTCAAAATCCCCCGCCGCAAGGCGTGCCGGTTCGATTCCGGCCTCGGGCACCATTCAAGAACTTCCGAGAAATCAATAGCTTGGAAGTGTTCGCAGCACGAACCCCGTACCAGGGGATTTCTTGAGAAAGTGGTCAGGTACAGTTTCGGTACAGTGATGCGGCGCTAGCCCCACCCCGGAGCACTGATGGCTACGATTGTTAAGACTTCCTCGGGCACTTGGAAAGCCCTCATCCGCAAGACAGGCTGGCCGGCCACGGCCAAGACGTTCCGCACCAAGCGGGACGCCGAAGACTGGGCGCGCCGTACCGAAGACGAGATGGTACGCGGCGTGTACATCCAGCGCGCGCCGGCCGAGCGCATGACCGTCGAAGCGGCCTTGGCCCGCTACCTCAAGGAAGTCACGCCCACCAAGCGGGCCTCGACCCAAGCCGGCGAGCACAAGAAGGCGCAAGTCATCATCCGGCACCTTGGCAAGTATTCACTGGCCGCCCTGAACGCTGAGATCGTGGCGCAGTTCCGCGACACGCGACTGGCGGGCGACCCGGACAAAAATGGCAAGCTACGGCCGCGCAGTAACAACACGGTACGCTTGGAACTGGCGCTGCTGGGCCACCTGTTCACCGTCGCCATCAAGGAATGGGGTATTGGCCTGCCCTTCAATCCGGTGTCGAACATTCGCCGACCGGCCCCCGGCTCGGGCCGCAACCGACGATTGACCCAAGAAGAACAGAACCGCCTGCTGCAAGCCGTGGATAAGCACTCGAATCCGATGTTCGGTTGGATTGTCCGCATTGCCGTTCAGACCGGCATGCGGCTGTCTGAAATTGCCACGCTGCGCATTCGGCAAGTGGACGTCGAGCGGCGCGTCGTTCGGCTGGAACACACCAAGAACTCTTCGCCCCGTACCGTCCCGCTGACGGCCGAGGCAACGCGCGTGTTCATCGAGGCGCTTGCCAACCCCGTGCGACCTGCTGAAACCGAATTGGTGTTCTTCGGCGAACCCGGCCGGGATGGCATGCGACGGCCCTACCTGTTCGACAAAGCGTGGACCGATGCCAAGCGCGCAGCGGGCCTTGAGGACTTCCGTTTTCACGACCTGCGGCACGAGGCTGTCAGCCGGTTTGTGGAAGCTGGCCTGAGCGATCAGGAGGTGTCGGCCATCAGCGGCCACAAGTCAATGCAGATGCTGAAACGCTATACGCATCTTCGGGCCGAAGACTTGGTGCAGAAGCTGGACCGCATAGCAGCCGCTTCGAGCAGATCTCAGTAAAACGACATAGCAAACCTAATGCCCCCGTGGTGGGTACACCAAGAAACGGGGGAACGGAGTGACCAGCGTCAGGCCATTCGGAGCATTCAGATTTTGTGGATGTAGCACCAGACCGCGCAATCACTACATCGCAGAAACCGCCTTGATGCTCACTTTATCAGGTGCTTGTTATCGTACAGCGAGACGGGGTAGAGCCAGCTTCTTTCCCGAGCTGGTTAGGTTTCCACCATTCGCCTGTTTATCCTGCCGGAGTCCGGGGCGAGACCTGAGCGTCAAGGGTGCAGATATCGGTTTAATGTCGTTGAATGGTTTTAAGCTGGTAGTGACAATGCTAGCCAGCCTTGCTAGGATGAGATTGCGAAGTCTGGTTCCTAGCAGGTATCTGCAAGAATTAGAGTACCGAAGCCCCGTGATTCTGTCACGGGGCTTTTGTACATTTATCACCGGGAAAATTATTTCTCATAAGCTGAACGCCAAAAACAAGAATACCCAATCACCGTGACGGCAATTTCAGCGTGTGCAAATCCAGCAATGTAAAGCGGCCCGCAGCCTGCCAGCCGCCAGTGTCAATGTAATAGACATTGCCGAGCTTCATGGGCTTAAGCAGGGTCATATGCCCATGAATCACTGCGCGTACATTGCGGACAGGTTGCGCATACTTCGCTTGATAACGGTCTATTGACCAAAGGCAAGCGTTTTCATCCTCTTGGCCGAAACCAGCACCGTGTATGGCGTTCCAATCATCGTAGGGGAAGTCGGCGTGAACCATTCCGACCAAGCCATGCGGCGTCTCAACCTCGATAGCCAGCGGCAAAGCGCTCAAGCAGGCGGCGATGCGTTCGCGAACATCGCCCACACACGCATCTAACCATTCGCCGCCGTGCGCGCAGTGATCAATGCCTGAAATTGGGTTCCCCATCGCACGTCGGAAGGTCATCAGGTCATGATTCCCACAGATAGCATGAAACCATGGGCGCTCCAGCCATTTCAGCACGTCGGGAGACTCAGGCCCCCGATCCACCAGGTCACCTACGGAAAACAACCTATCCTTTTCGCGTGTGAACTTGACCGTGGCGAGCGCGGCATCTAGCCGGCCAAAGTGACCGTGGATGTCACCCACGGCGAAGTCACGGCCGTCAGTGTTCAAGCTAAAACGCCGAACTCGGACGGTACCGTCATCGTTCCTTATGTCCATGCAACTCCGTTGAGACTCGTCCTGCGTATCCCTAATGATACTTGGACTAAAGGGCCGCATGAAGCCAATCCCGTGATCGAGCCACCATCAATCGCAACATCGACTCGACACGCGACGAAGCTCACATCGTTGGAAATTTTCCACAAAATTTTTCATGCGAAAAGCTGGTTTCGGCGCTGTAAAAAGGCAGCCCCAGAGCCATCTTATAAGCCTTTGATTTCCAGATTTATTTGGTTCAAATCGACCATTTTCAAAAATCCAATATGCCCTATCTTGGCATTCACCGATGAATAATCTTGGCTTTCGCAAACACCCTATTTTGGTCTTTTAAATCAAATACTTAAGTTTGACATCAATGCTCTCACGGTAAAGACTGGCATTACCTACGGTGAACTTGTGAGGCATATGAATGACTACTGGAGAATACTTGTTGGGACGGTTTGGCCCGTTGATGAGCATTGTTGACGTTGCCACGCTGCTAGGCCGATCTCCCGATGGCGTCCGCGTGGCGCTTTATACCGATACCGATTTTTCGCGCAAGCTGAAACCCGCCATGCTGCGCGTTGGCCGTCGTGTCTACTTTCGGACATTGCAGGTCACGGAAGCGCTGGATCTGGACCAGCCGACAGACGATGAAATCACGCCCGCAGAGGCCGCTACGCGAGGGCCGCGCGCATGAGTCGGCAACGAACCATCAACGACCAGATATGGCGCTCAAATCGCCTGTCAGGCTGCACGGTTGAAGACCGCTATGCGCTGTTCTACTTCCTGACCTCGCCATTCAGCAACGTCATCGGCGCTTATGAAATCGTCCTGCGCGTTGCAGCGTCAGAAATGGGCTGGGATGTTGAATCGCAACTGATGAACGTGATCCGCCGTCTTGTCGATGCTGACCTCATCTATTTCGACGCCGATGCCAATCATGTTTGGGTCAAAGTCTGGTGGGACCACAACTCCGCCAAGATGGCGGTCGCATCCACGCTCAGGAAGAAAACGCTTGAACAGATTGCGGCCCTGCCCGAGCACTGGCGCAACGACTACGCGGGCGACTTCATCAATCGACTGCCCGCCGACGACCCATTGCGCGATACGGTAGCCATGGCACTGGCATACCCTAGCGATAGGGTATCGACAGCCTATGCAGACCCTAGCGATAGCCCATTGCCGATTCAAAGCGGAAAAAGTGACACCGTTATAAATCAAGGCGTTAGCGAACCCGATACCGTATCCATACCCTATCGACAGGGTATGGATAGGCGGCCGGGTAACACTACTACTAACACTAACTCTATCTATAACACTACTACTACAACGGGAGCCGACCACGACCTGCAATACCCTAGCTCGCTGGCCCCTGCCGAAAGGGTGTCGATTCAGAATCTGATAGCCAACATTCCCACCGATAGCGCTCAGGCTTTGCTTGATGAACTGGAGGGCGCGATCAAGAAGCCGGGCACCATCAGAACGTCGAAGGTTGCTTACCTCAAGGGACTTGTTGACCGTCACCGCACAGGCGGATTCGTGCCGTCCGCCGGCATTCAGGTGGCAACGAGAAGGGAGCACCACGCGGCCAGCGTGAATGTGTGCGCATCGGACGCACCATCACTCAGCAAGGCTGAATCTCAGGCCCGGCTGCTAGCCCTCAAAGCTCAACTGAGCATGTACACGAGGATGCCACGATGAAGAGCAACAAAGCCACGCTCAGCGTTAGGCTCAATGGCGACCTGAAACAGCGCTGGAAGGCCTATTGTGAGCAAAGAGATACCAACCCCAGCGATGCACTGCGGCAAGTCATCCTGCGGCTGCTGAACGGCGTATCGACGCACGATTCGACCAACGCATCAGCGTATGAGCAACCGGACACCTCGCGCCGCCGGATGGAAGTCCGCCTGACCGAAACGGAATATGCACGCGTCGAAACGCTGGCCTTGCAGCAAGGCATGTCCGCCAATCGCTGGGTCATCCACCTGATACGCGCCAATCTCAGCGGCGAACCTCAGTTCGGCATGACTGAGCTACGGACGCTGGGCGAGTCGAACTCAAGGCTGCTTGCCATCGGCCGCAACCTGAACCAGATCGCCCGGCACATGAACGCAGGACGCGCGCTGGAGACGGTCGTCACTGCCGAGCGTATCGACACACTGACCCGTCACATCAAGACCCACACCGCGCGGGTGGCAGACATCATGCGCGCCAACATTGACCGCTGGAGGCTGGAATGAGCCGAGTCATTGATGGAATTCTGAAAGACTGGGGCGAACGCATCTACACCAAGCCCGTTACCAGCCAAAAGGCCAAGCGTACGGTGACGCGGTCACGCACTACGCCGCCATCCAAGCCCCTGCTGTTGACCGGTAGCGCTCGCGTTCGCGACAAACTGATGCTGACCACCCGCAAAGCGCCCGAAGTCATGGTGAAGATCTCCGGCGGCGGCAAAGGCATTGCGCAGGTCAAAGCGCACCTCGACTACATATCGCGCAATGGCCTGGTCGAACTGGAGAACCAAGACGGCGAAATCATCCTAGGCCGCGAGGCAGTGCAGGACGTGCGCGACGAATGGAAAAGCGGCCAGTACGGCTTGCCTGACAATGGCTCGCGCCGTGAGACGTTCAATATCGTGCTGTCCATGCCTCCCGGCACCGACCGGCGCGCCGTCAATGATGCCATCCGTGCATTCGCGAAAGCAGAGTTCGGCGACAACCATGCGTATGTCTTCGCCATTCATGACGATGAGGCGCATCCCCACGGGCACCTTTGCGTCAAAGCGCTGGGCCTCGACGGCAGCCGACTCAATCCGCGCAAAGCGGACCTGCAACGCTGGCGAGAACGCTTTGCCGAGGCGCTTCGTGAACAAGGCATCGAAGCCAATGCCACACCACGCAGGGCACGGTCGCACACGCACCTTACGGTCAAGCAGGCAACGCGACATGCCGCCCAGCGAAGCAAGAGCACCAAACCGACCGAGCGGGAACCGCGCAGGCGTTCCGGTGTGTCACGCGCCGTCAGGAACGGCTACGGACATATCGCAAAAGCCTTGGCCGCTGGTGACGCCAAGGACAAATCGCTTGCCCTGAAAATCGTCGGCTACCTTGCCCCCACTCAGGACAGGAAGCTACAGGCTCCACAGCGCCACCAGAGCAACGCCGAAGCGACCAAGGACGCCCAGCAACTGGACAATACCAACCGTTCAGGCAAAGACGACCTGAGCCGTTAATTGATTGCGTAAGAAGGACCATAAGATGGCTTTACGCTACGACGCCCTGCAAGACTACTGCGATGATCCAGCGCGCACAGGTGACGTGCAAGTCATTCTGTATGCGCACTACTGGAAGGGCTTTGCCTTGGCCGTGCAGGATGGCACCACAGAGCACCCCGTCATGGACGATAAAGGCCGGCCGTATTGGTTCAGGACAGTAGAAATGGCAATGGCGGAACTGGCGAACATCGCGTACCTGTCAGACCGCATCATCATTGACCGTCGCATGTGGTGGCCGTAGTCGCGAAGCTACTTTGCATTAACAGTAAGTACAATCAACTTCGGTTGTACCTTTAACCAACACGAACGTTGCACCGCCCCAAGGACGCCTACGCGTACCGGGTGCCGACCCGAAAAGAAGGGTTCCGACCGCCGAGAGCAGATCGGCCGCTTAGTCGCCCCAAGAACGCATAGCCGTACTGGGCGCGGTCCCTGAACAGACCGACAGACCGGACAGCACGGTCCTACGTTCGCCCTCAACCTCTCAGGAGTGGCGAACATGAAGAAATTATCAGCCTCTTGCATTCTGGCCGTCGGCATTGCCGCGTCGTCGGCCGCCTTCGCACAAATCCCCGTGACGGATGGCGCTTCCATCGCCAAGAGCGTGGAAAACCAGATCGAAACGATGGCGAAGTGGAAGATGCAGTATGACCAGATGGTCAGCCAAATCGACCAGATGAAGCAGCAATACGCTGCGGTCACTGGCGCGCGCGGCATGGGTGAACTGTTCAACAACCCGCAACTGCGGGACTACCTGCCGCAAGACTGGCAAGGCGTCTATGACAGCGTGAAATCAGGCGGCTATGCCGGCCTGAGCGGGCGCGCTGAATCCATCTACGACAACAACAAGGTGTATGACGCCTGCGCAGGCTTTGTCTCGAACGAGCAGCGCACGAACTGCGAAGCGCAGGCCGTCAAAGGCGCGCAAGACAAAGCCTTTGCGCTCGATGCCTACGACGCGGCGAAAAACCGCCTCAGCCAAATCGACCAGTTGATGCGGCAGATCAATCAGACACAGGACCCGAAAGCCATTGCGGAACTGCAAGGCCGTATCGCGGCCGAGCAAGCCATGATTCAGAACGAGCAGACCAAGCTACAGATGTACCAGATGGTCGCGGCAGCGGAAGACCGATTGCAGGAACAGCGCCAGCGTGAAATCAACGCGAAGGTGCTGGCGAATCGCGAATACACGAAGCATCAGCCTTTCAATCTGCTGGATAAATAAGAGGAGACACGCCCATGATTTCCTATATTCACATCCCTGTTTTGGCAATTTGCTTTTTCACACTGATGTTCATGCGCCGGTGGTGGCAATGCATAGACCGCCTTGGTTTCACGCGCGAGGTCGGCCGCCGCGCGCCTTCGCTTGTTCAAGGTGACATTCTGGCCGCAGCCTTCGCCATCCTCCCCTTCGTGATCGCGACGCTAGATTGGTCAGGGGTTGTCCTGCCCGGCCAGTCTAGTCCGACGCCATCATGGGTGGCCGCCTTTATTTCACTGTCCAGCCTCGGCGGCTGCTTGTTCGTACTGCGCAACTCTAGCGGGCGAATCGCAGGCAATTGGGCTGGCACGAGTGAAAGCGCACTGCGCACAGTTGCGGCGCTACGCATCATCGGCGCGGCCGAGCTGGCTCATGCACTCGGCGTATTGCAGCAGCACGAGAGCCGATACACCGGCGGCCGAACCATCGAAACCAACGCACAGGAGATGCGGAAATGAAAAAGCTCGTTCTCACCCTTTTCGTCGCAGCAACACTCGCGGGCTGCGACCAGACCGAGCCGGTCCAAACCGTGGATTGGTACAAAGCACACGATGCAGAGCGCACTGCGATGGTTTCAAAGTGCCGAAACAACCCCGGAGAGTCGGACGCATCACCGAACTGCATCAACGCTATCACCGCACAGAACCATTTGACGGTCGAGAAGCGCGGATACACAAAGCATGAGCCAATCAATGTGCTCGAAGGGGGCAAATAGTGGCTATTGAATCCAACATCTTTGAGTGGATGGGCGAGAGCATCGACATGACGCTGAACACGTTTGTTCAGGTGACCTCGGGCAATATCATTTCCATGTTCACCGACATCTTCATCTACGGGGGCACGCTGACGTTCGTGATGATGGGCTTCGCTATTATCTTCGGATACGTCGAAGCGCCGGCGTCAAATTTCATGAAGACGTGCGGGAAGTTCATCGTCATAGGCGGCTTGGCAATGAGCGCCCCGACTTACCTGTCATGGGTTGTCGAAGCATTGCGTGGCTTGGAAACGGGCGTCGCAGACGCCTTCTCGGCTTCGGGAAGTAGCACATCCGCCAACTCGGTTTATCAGGTGCTCGACAAGGCCGTCTCCGACGGCTTCAAAATCGGTGGCGATATGCTCGACAAAATGGGCAAGCGGCGCTGGTACGAGATTGGCATGGTGTTCTGGGATCTGCTGAACTCTCTCATCATCTACGCCGCCACGCTCATCATCGCGATTCCTGCCGGGGCAATGGTGATCGTTGCCAAGATCATGCTTACCCTGATGCTTGGTATCGGCCCGTTCTTCATCGCTATGCTGATGTTCCCGGTGACTGCCAAGTGGTTCGATAGCTGGTTCGGCCAAGTGATGACCTACATCATGCAAATTGCCTTGGTGACGACGGTGCTCGGCATGGGTATGAAGTTCTTCAGCGCGCTAACGGCCAAGGTGCTCGCTGTCACTACCGACTACCCAATTGCCACAATGCTGGAAATCCTGATCGTCACCGGCGTTACGCTGTTCTTGCTGCAACGGGCCTATGAAGCTGCATCGCACTTGGCTGGCGGCGTGTCATCAGCAGGCATCACATTGAGGCAAGTCAGCCAGGCGGCCGCATCCCCGGTTACTCAAGTTTTGAACCGCCAAACGACTCGCCGCGATATGCAAAGCGGCATGATGGTCACCGGGGGCCGGCTTAATCATCTTGCCGCAGGTAACACGATGTGGAACCCCGCGTATCGGCAGCACGTCATGCAGAACATGGGCAAGAATTGGGGTCCGGCTACTGGCGGCTCGATCAACGGTAAGTGACGCGCCCCGTAGCGCTCACATCGGCCTCGCCATCGGCGGGGCCATTTCATTTATCACCGCGAATATCTCCGCGCTTCGCTTGGGCAACCTCTTCGGTTGCATCCCGCGTCCGTTCTTGCCGGACTGGCTGCGGGGGCAGGCACAGCGGCTTTGCCTTGTCCCTACCCCTTGCCGACAGGCTGCATGGCCTCCAGATGCGTCAAGGGTGAAGGCTGCGCCCGGCATCCTCACCCGTTCCCTACGCTTGGCTCCGGGCTGCGGCCTCCGGTCCCGCCCTTGACACCTCTTCCAGCCAGAATCACTACACGCATGCCAAATTACGCCATAGACAGCGCGGATGACGGGTCAAGGGGTTGGTGCGGCCCGCAGCCCTACGGGCGAGGACACGGCCCCTTGACGCGGCAGGAGTGCCCACACGCTGCGCCCGGGGGAGGTGTTCAGGGCCATCGGCCCGTAACCCCTGCCCCCGAGGTCCCGCCGGCGAGGGTGGAGAGTCCAGAGAGGCAAAGCCTCTTTGGGAAGTGCCCTCACGGATGGCAGCCAATCTCGCCGTCAATCGGGAAAACCTATTGATAGGCACAAAAACAAGACAATTTCTGCGTGAAACCTTTTTGCCTGTTTCCTCGACAAATCACCAAAAAAATCCCACACCTTGTAAAATAGCGTTACCTAAAGCACGGGAGACAACCATGGCTGAGATGGGTTCGCACGAAACGGAACTAACTAAAACGACATCCGGTGCCGAGCACGACCGACGTATAGCGGCCGTCAATTACGCATGCGCATCAGTCGGCTTGGAGGGGTTCTCGCTCAGTGCAGCAGATGAAGAACATGCTCAACGGTTCATCAACGGGGACATTGACCTCGAAGAATTTGTGCAACCCCCTAGGGCCTTGGCGAGCCCAAAAGCTTAGTCATGACGAAGAAAATATAGGTGGTTGAAGCTAGTGCAGGATAGGCTGTCGCCGGGATTTGCATTACATGCGAACTTCTTGTTTAGAGGTGGTGGGAATTCTAGTAAAGGCGCTGATTCAGATTCCTCTGCTGTCAGCCAAGAGCGGAAGTTCGGCATATCGAATGGAATGTATGTTATGTGGGACCAGGATAATGGTAACGTGCCCGAGTTTGCTCACTTCGTACTGTAGATTTAACCGATGCATAAGCCGCCGCAGGACCGGCGCCGGTAGACCTGTGTCTAATGCAGGTTCCGGATTAAATACATAATGCTACGCGCGGAGACGTCGTCCGCTTTGGAGATCGCTTGCTGCCAGTTACAGGTCGTAGGTATCGGGACAGGCATGGAATGCGTGATGACACTTGTATGAACAGGAGGAAAGTAATTCTGTGAAGGCGTACTCAAACCTCCCGGAGCGGCTCCTTGCGTGTCTCTATGACTCTAAAGACGCGCACGGCGGCACAGCCCTTTATTGCGCCGGCTTCGAGCTTCAAGAGTGGCGCTGCGATGCATTTGCGACCCACATCATGGAGTGGATCGCTGACTACGCCCTCGCTGAAGAAGAACTGAACGTCAGCCACGCCAATATGTATGTGCGGCTTCAGCAAGCTGCTGTCCGGATCTACACCAGCGACAATTACAAGAAGCGCGGTGAGGTCGGAGAATTAGCCCTCCATGCCATTTGCCGCGATTTCTTCGGCACCGTTCCCTTTGCCCCCCGTGTGCACTACCTCACTGCGTCCAATGACGTAGTGAAATCGTTCGACATGGTGCATGTCAGATATTTAGACGGCGACGCATTCGAGCTTTGGCTGGGAGAGGCCAAGTTCTACAAGAACTCAGATGAAGCCATTGCGTCAGCCATAGAGTCCGTCAACGCACACATCGACGCTGGATTCCTAAAGAGCGAAAAACTCCTTCTCGGTCCGCAGATTTCAAGAAACATTCCACAGTACGAGGAAATTCGGGCGCTGTTCTCGCAGAACGCGTCTATCGACAAGCTTTTCGAGACAGCCGTTTTCCCGGTCTGCATTGCGGCCGACAGCCCCGCGGTTGCAGGTCACAAGTCTCATGATGCCCAGTACGTTGTCACTGCCCGGCAAGAGCTTGAAAAACTCAACACGAAGTTGAAGGCGTCAGGCCTCCTGGAGAAGATCAGAGTAATGCTGATCTACGTCCCTCTCGGCTCCAAGGAGGCTCTGGCAGCAGCATTCGACAAGCGCCTCAAGGGATTGCAGGCATGAACATCTCACAGGACGAATGGCAACAGTTGCGTAGTCTGTCAGATACGGAACTGAAAAGGCGAGTGTTTCGAATTCTTCAGACAGCCGCTGCCAGCATTCAAGAACAAGGCACGGAAGATCCGCGTTTGCTGGAAGTCGTGCCGCGCTTAGCAGAGCTATTTGCTTCAAAACCCGAGCTAAAAGACCTTCGTGAGGCCCTGAGTTCCTTAGCGCGCGCCACAGGGCTATGGAACTACATCGACAAAGATGTCGCAGCAACGGCGGATCTGTTGGTCGCTGAGACTGTCACGGTGCCGGAGCTGGATGGTGTGACATTGCATCGTGAACAAGTGGCAGCCCTGAACGACCTGCTGGCTGGCCGAAACCTCATTCTCAGTGCTCCAACCAGCTTCGGAAAGAGCTTGCTGATTGATGCCCTGCTTGCCTCGGGAAAGTACTCTAGGGTTGCGATTGTCTTGCCGACAATCGCACTCCTTGACGAGTTCCGCCGCAGGCTGAAGAGACGCTTTGTCGAACGCTTCGAGCTCATTATGCACCCCGGTGACAAGCCAACAGAGGGGAGTGCGACGATTTTCCTTGGCACTCAAGAACGGCTGATCAATCGTACCGACTTAGGCAAGCTCGACCTGACCGTTGTGGACGAGTTCTACAAGCTCGATCCGAACAGGAGGGATGAAAGAAGCATCACACTCAATGCAGCGGTTTCGAAACTACTGAACAGGTCAAACCAGTTCTTCTTCCTTGGGCCGAACATTGACGACGTGAGGTTTTCGGGGGAAGGGCGTTGGAAGTTCGAGTTCCTCAGGACTCGCTTTTCTACGGTTGCGGTCGACACATATGACTTGGGCGGCGTTGCCGAAAAGGAAGCGCGGCTCTTCGACGAGATTGCGGAGGATCGTCACTGGCCTGCCTTGGTGTTCGTATCTGCACCAGACAAAGCAAACCGCCTGGCCAGCCGGGCTGCAGAACAAATGGCGATTTCGGACGGAAGCGCAGACTTTGCGCAATGGCTGTCGGACAACGTTGGTTCTGGCTGGTCCCTCGTCCAAACAGTCCGGTTCGGATTCGGCGTACATCACGGGAGACTGCCTCGGGCGATTGCTTCACAGATGGTCCGCATGTTCAACCAGAAAGATCTGCCCGTTCTTTTCTGCACCTCGACACTTATTGAGGGGGTGAACACCGCTGCAAAAACGGTGCTGATCTTTGACAAGAGCATCAACAGATCGGACTACGACTTCTTTACCTATTCCAACATAAAAGGGCGCGCGGGTCGTCTCGGGGAGCATCATGTCGGACAGGTATACCTGTTCAACGAGCCGCCGCAGCACGAGCTCACCGCAGTAGCCCCGACTCTGTTCGGCGACCAAGATGAAGCGCCTGACGACTATGTGGTTCAGCTAGATGAGCAGGAAACCACAAAGGGGACATACACGCGCGTAGCGAGCCTGAAAATAGCGCTTGGCTTGGATGCCGCTGGATTGAGATTGGCAGCGGCTGTCGGCCTCGAAGCTGCCTTGGCATTGAAGCAGGCAGTCCCCAAGGCTTTGGGTCGGAGAGCCGCTCTTGTTTGGTCCGGCGTACCGAAGTACGGCGAAATTTTTGCCGTTGTCGAAGTGATCTGCTCGGTTCGTCGTGCCACCGAATTCGGTGCGTTCACGCCATCGCAGCTAACCTTCTTGATTAATGCTCTTCGCCTCGCGCCTTCGATGCGCCACTTCCTGATCACCTACGACGGTAAATACGAGGGCAAGCCTGAGGCTCATGACAACGTCTTCAAGTTTCTGAGGGCTTGCGAATATGGTCTGCCGCAGTACTTCGCAGTCGTCGAAATGTTTGTGAAACAGCATGCCCAGGGCGCCGATTACAGCCTGTTTATTCAGTCAATCAGCCGTTGGTTCAAGCCAGAAGAACTCAAGAATCTTGATGAGGAAGGAGTTCCCATCCAGATCTCGGAGCGCTTCCACAAAGGGGAAGACAAAGATGGGTTGGCGAACAAGCTCCTGCGGCTTGCCCGAGAAGGTTCGCAACACCTCACAGCGTTCGAACGGAAGTGGATTCTTGCGGCTTTGGAATGATGGTAAAAATGGAAGTGCGCCCGCATCCGAGGCCCGTTCAGCGTTCGGAATGGCATGTGTGCTTCTTACGCATCACCCTAAACTTCTGCCTGAGGCGATCAGGCTCACCCATCAGACCGACTGACCGCCACCAGTCTGCATCCGACATTGAAATCAAATAGCCGAACTTCCGCTTTGGGTCGAGCGCAGTCATCGGAGAGGACATCCCAACTGCACCGAAATTTCGGTACAGTACAGGTACAGTGTCCAGTTTTCACCAATTCAGGTGGAATACGCTAACCTACTGATTTGAAACTAGTTTTACCTATTTCAACCTACGCTAGAATTCGCCCCATTTTCCTGTAGAGACACTGTAAATCACCGACTCAAAATCCCCCGCCGCAAAGCGGGCTAGTTCTGGGCAATGGATACTCTCCTGCTGTACCGTGATGACGCTGTCAGAAGTCAGTGGCCTGATAAACCCGCTGACCTGCGAAGTATGTTTCTAGCACCTGCGTCTGACCCAGTGACGTTACATCTACTTCCAGCACGTCGCGGTCCACGATGATGAAGTCGGCCTGTTTGCCTGGGGTCAAGGTGCCGATGCTATCTGCTAGGCCGATGGCTTGCGCTGCGTGGCGAGTATAGGCCAGCAGCATGCTGGTTCTGTCCATGCGCTCGGCAGGATTCAGGCCGCCATCCGGACCTTGGCGTGTCATGGCGTTATGCATGGCCTCCCAGGGATTGGCGGTTGAGATGGGCCAGTCGCTTGCACCCGCAATCAGGACACCATTTTCCTGCAATGATCGCGCTGGATACTGGTCCTGGAATTGCGTGTGACTCAGGTAGGGTTTGACCAGATCCAGCAGGTAGTTGTCGATTTCTGCCCAATGCAATTGCATGACGGCAAGCACGCCCAGCGATGCAAAGCGCGGGTAGTCTTTGGCGTCGACCAATTGCAGATGGGTAATGGAATGCGGCAGACCGCTGTTGCGCTGTTTGCGTGCGAACTCGAAGGCATCCAGGGATTCGCGCACGGCGCGATCGCCTAGAGCATGGATATGGACCAGCCAACCACGTGCGTCAGCAGCATCCACGAGTGCTTGTAAGTGTGGACGGGTCAACAGCATGTTGCCGTGCTTGCCAGAGTTGCCATATTCGCCCAGCAGGGCGGCGCTTTGTGCTGGGTATTCCAGCACGCCATCGGTAAAAATTTTGATGCCGGGCAGGGTCAGGTTGAGCGTATCCTGGAATTGCTTGCGTACGGTGTCCAGGCGTTCCAGGTCTGCTGCATCGCTTTGCGGACTGGCAACCAGCAATGCTGCAACGTGCGCGGTCATCTCTCCGACCCTAGCCAATTCACGATAAGCCGGCAATATGCCAACACCGGTGCTGCCGGGCATGCGCGAGAACAAGGCCTCTCCCGGTCCTGCATTGGCGGCAGGGTCCATCCATGCGGTGATGCCATAACGGTTGTTGGCACGCACGGCATAACGCGCAGCCTCTAGCAATACAGCGTTGTCGGGCCTGGGGAGTTGCAGAGTGACCTTGTCCACCCCGGCGTCCACCAGAATGCCGTCAGGTTCGCCGTTGGCATCTGCGCCCACGGTATGGTGTGTTGCGGGTGTCAGGCTGCGTACATAGGCCGCGTTAATGCCAGCTTTGTTGCGCATGGCACGATTGGCCCAGGCAGTGTGTAGATCGGATCCCATCAGTAGCAAGGGCTTGTGTGTCCACGTGCCCGTGTCGAAGACGGTTGACAGTGCCTGAGGGTTGCGCCAAGTGCCTGGATTGACGCCGAAGATCACTAGGGGTAGCGCTACATCGCCGCCCGCTGCTTCGCCCCAGGCTTGCACGCGCAACTGCACCTCGGCAATGTCAAGCTCCTCGTCTTGCAAGTTGGGGGACAAGGCGGCCAGCCCGCCGATAACCGCATGAGTGTGCGCATCGATTAGCCCAGGCAGCACACGCTTGCCTTGAAGGTCCACGACTTGTGTCTGTGGCCCTTTCTGGGTCAGAACATCGTCTTGCGCACCCACAGCCAGAATACGACCATCCTGAATGGAAAATGCCTCTGCAGATGGTTGATCGGCATCGGCTGTAAATACCTGAGCATTTATGAAAATGACGTCTGGCGTGGCCTGTGCAGTCCCCATCATTCCGGCCAGCATACCTGCTATCAAGGTGCATCGTGCCGCTACTGTGTGCATGCGTTTGTTCATTCCCTTGCTCCCAAATGTATTTTTATTGCATCGCGTATTTTTATTGCATCGCGCTATCGTAGCCATAACTACTGCATGGGTTCACATCACATAGGCGAGCATAAAGGGAGTGTCCGCTTACACGTATCTATTGATCCTGCATTTGATTTATAGATAACGTTCAATATGCCGAAATCCCAGTGGAAGCACCGTAAATCACCAATTCAAAATCCTCCACGGATAGGCATACCGATTCAATCCCAACCCCGGTACTCCCTACTCAGCTCCCACCCCCAAAACCACCTCCCGCACCCACCGATGTACCACATCCCCCGACCTGCGTTCATGCCAGGCCTGCTGGTACTGAAATTCAGGCAGTTCAATCGGTGGCGTAAACAGCCTCAAATCAGAATGCAGGCGTGATGCATCGACAGCCCGCTGCGCAATGGTCAGCACCAGATCTGTACCCACGATGGCCTCTACCGCAGCGCCCCAGTGAGGCAAGACCAGTCCCAGGTGTCGCCGTCGGCCAATCGCCGCAAGTGCCTGCTCGATTTCATCGTTCGCATCTGGCCGTAGCGACACCATCACATGCGGTCGTGCCAGCCATTCATCCAGAGTCAAGACGCCACTTTCCGGCAATACGTGCTTGTCTGCCACGCAAACAAACCTGTCGCAGAAAAGGGTTTGCTGTGTGATGGCGGCGGGCGCGTTCGGGAAGATACCCAGCGCCAGATCCAGTTCTCCATCCATCAATTGAGCCAGCATGGCCTCCCGGCTGGCTTGGCTGATGATGAGGGCGATCCCCGGTGCATATTGTCGGACATGTTGCGTCAACCGGGGCAGTACGGCCCTGGTCGCGTAGTCCGACAGGGCCAGCCGAAAGCGGCGCTCGGCCTTGGCGGGGTCGAAATCGGGTGCGGCCATGAGTGCGTTCAGGCTCGACAGGGCTTCGCTCAGTGGTGTGACCAGGGCTTCGGCGCGTGTCGTCAGTTCGAATTTTCCGCCCTTGCGTACCAGAAGTGGGTCATCAAAATGCGATCGCAACTGTGCCAGCGAATGGCTCACGGCCGGCTGGCTTCTGTGCAGGCGCAGTGCAGCCCGGCTGACGTGTTTTTCCATGAGAATGGCATGCAGCGTCAGCAGAAGGTTCAGGTCAATCCGTCTGAGTTCATCCATGATGCGAATAATTCATGTGCATATAAACGATTTCCATAAATCTATCACATGACTCAGCATGTTCCTGTCGGCAATCAAGCAGGCCAGAACGGAGCAAATCCATGTTGAACAGAATCGAATACCTGGCCCCTTTGGCCATGGCGCTACTGGCGGGTGCGGTACTGCCTTTTCAGGCAACAGCCAATGCCACCGTGGGGCGTTTGATGGGCAGTCCGCTGTGGGGGGCGTTGATCTCGCTGTGCGTCAGCCTGTTGGTCATTTTGCCTACGATGGCCGTCTTTCGCGTACCTGCACCCAATCTTGGCAGTGTCGTGCAGGGGCCGTGGTGGCTATGGGTCGGCGGCGTCATCGGTGCCCTGTATGTTGCGGTGGCTGCCTCGGTTATTCCCCGGCTCGGCGCAGGCGGGTTCCTGGTCTGCGTGGTGGCGGGCCAGATGGTCGCGGCGGTACTGGTGGATCACTTCGGGCTGATGGGGCTGGCGACAAGGCCTTTGACCGTGCCGCGTATTGCGGGTGTCGTGCTGATGCTTGTGGGGGTGTTTCTGATCCAGGGGCTGGATCGTCGGGCAGCGCTGCCTCTATCCGGAGAAGGGGCTGATGCGGTAGCCGCGCAGCGAGCGCAAGCCCAGCATCGGCCTGTTGCTCGCTGAAAACGTGTGGCGGCTTGGAGCGGCAACCGATATGTGATGCTGCCCCAATGACGCAGGCCATCCGTTTCAGTCGTGGTGTTGCCCATGATCTGCAGCGAGCCCCTGCCCAACTGGGCTTCGGCACCCAGCCCGAAGATCATCCAGTTCTGCTTCTGGCTCCATCAATCGTTATATACTAAAGGTATGCTGCTATTAGTACATAACGATTGCAGTGCAGATGCCCGACAACCGGTGTTCGGACGGTGCTGCAGTGTTACGCCGATATCAAAGGCATCCTGGCCCGTTCCCGGGTTTTTCGATGCTGAACAGGAGTTCATCATGCATGTATTGATTGTCGTGGCGCATCCTTCGCCCGATTCGCTGACGCACGCTATTGCGGCGCAGGTGGCCCGGGGGATTGCCACCGCGGGGCCGCAACATTCCGTCGAGATCGCCGATCTTGCCGCCGAAGGCTTCGACCCTCGATATAGCGATGCCGATCTGGCGGCATTCCGCCAGCCGGGTCAGGTGTCGGTCGATGTCGCGGCCGAACAGGCGCGGGTGGATCGGGCCGATGCGCTGGTGCTGGTCTATCCCATCTACTGGTGGTCGTTTCCCGCACTGCTCAAGGGCTGGATAGACCGGGTATTTACCGAAGGATGGGCTTATGATGACGGCCCCAGGGGATTGCTGGGCCGGTTGCGGGTGCATTCGGTCGCTATCGGCGCAGCCGATATGCGCACGTATGCCCGGCATGGATATTTCGGTGCCATGCGTACGCAGATCGACCATGGAATTTTTGGCTACTGCGGCGCGCAAGTGCAGTCATCCGAGCTATTCTCCCTGGCGGAAGCTGGCTTTCCGCAGGCGCATTTCGAGGAGGCGCAGGCGCTGGGCCGCCGTATTGTCCAAAAGGAGTGAACGAACATGCCGGATCAGATGCCCGAGTCCGAGGTCCCGGAACATGCGCCGGTGCGCAAGCGGATGTCACGGGCCGATCGCCTGAGGCAATTGCTGGACGTGGCGCTGGAGATCATCCGTACCGAAGGCACGGATGCGCTGACGCTGGGGCACCTGGCCGAGGCGGCGGGCATCACCAAGCCGACCGTCTACGATCATTTCGGAACGCGGCAAGGCCTGCTCGCGGCACTCTACCGCGACTATGACATCCGGCATGACACGCTTTTCGAGACGGCACTTGCCGACGGCCAGCAGAACCTGGAAGACCTGATCCGCACCATCGCCTGTGGCTATATCACATGCGTGCTGACCGAAGGACGGGAGATTCCAGGCGTGCTGGCTGCGCTTGAAGGGTCGCCGGAGCTGGCTGTCATGAAGCGGCAGTGTCAGCTGCGATTTCTTGACCGGTGCCGCGAGACTTTTGCCCCATTCGTGGGTCCGCAGGGACTGGCGGCGGCCAGCCTGTGGGCGATGCTGGGTGCCGCCGATGCTCTGGCCTGTGCGGCTGTGACGGGTGACATCAATGAGGCGCAGGCCTGCGCCGAACTATATGACACGATGCTGTCCATGATCCGGCGCAGTCAGCCACAAGTGGATTGAAGCGGCCCATGCAAAGCAGAAAAAACGCCACCCTGATCGGCCTGACCGCCGTCCTGCTGTGGAGCGCCATCGTTGGCCTGATCCGCAGTGTCAGCGAAAGCCTGGGCGCGACGGGTGGGGCTGCCATGATTTATACCGTGGCATCGGTGTTTCTGGTGCTGACTGTCGGTTTTTCCAGGGTGCGGACATTTCCCCGGCGCTATCTGTTCTGGGGCAGCGTGTTGTTTACGTCGTACGAGCTGTGCCTGGCGCTGTCCATCGGCTACGCCAATACCGGCAGGCAGGCCATCGAGGTCGGGATGGTGAATTATCTCTGGCCGGCGTTGACCATGGTTTGTGCGATCGTGTTCAACGGGCAGCGCTCGAACTGGCTGATCGTGCCCGGATTCCTGCTGGCCATTGCCGGTATCTGCTGGGTGCTGGGGGGTGACCAGGGGCTGGATTTTGCCGTCATGCTGGAGAATGTCCGGGACAACCCGCTGAGCTATGGCCTGGCCCTGACGGGCGCGATTATCTGGGCTGTCTATTGCACGGTGACCGCACGCATTGCCGAGGGCAAGAACGGTGTCACGCTGTTTTTCATGCTGACGGCGGCGGCACTGTGGATCAAGTACCTGGCCATGGGGGCCGAACCGATGGTGTTCAGCAGCTCGGCTATTGTCTACCTGTTGCTGGCGGCGGCAGCCATGGGGTTTGGCTATGCCGCGTGGAATGTGGGTATCCTGCATGGCAATGTCACGGTGCTGGCCGGGGCGTCGTATTTCATTCCGGTCCTGTCTGCTGCGCTGGCGGCACTGGTGCTACGCACGCCACTGTCGTTGTCTTTCTGGCAGGGCGCGGCGATGGTCTGCCTGGGGTCGGTGCTGTGCTGGCTGGCGACGCGCAGGCGTTAGGAGCCTGTGCCAGCGATGCGCTGATCTCGTGATCAGCAAGCCAGGAGGAAGGTATGAGATCGATTTCATGGTTATCTTCGTGTAATATCGCGTAATAGGGTGTTAGCCGCATTCTGCGGCGGGACAGGTTCATGCGCTGGTCGGGCCGCCACGCGGAGCGAAGTGCGACCATGTCCCATCCTTCTTCACGGCAGGCACTGCCGCGCGCGCAGCAATTGGCCGAGCGAGCCTTTTCCACGCTGGAGCGTTTTCTTCATATCGAGGCGGTCAGCGGCATTGTGCTGCTGGCGGCGGCGGCTATTGCCCTGATCTGGGCCAATTCCGCCTGGGCTGACAGCTACCATGCCCTGTGGCATGCGCAGTTGACCATCGGGGTCGGGGAATATATTTTTTCCCAGACCCTGCATTTCTGGATCAACGATGCATTGATGACCATCTTCTTTCTGGTGGTCGGCATGGAGATCCGGCGTGAAATCCATGAAGGTGCCTTGAGCGACTTTCGTCAGGCCGCGCTGCCCATCGTGGCGGCCCTGGGTGGTGTGGTGGTGCCGGCGCTGTTCTACCTGGCGCTCAACAGTGATCCTGCCCGCCAAGGTGGCTGGGCAGTGCCGACGGCGACCGACATTGCCTTTGCGGTCGGGGTACTGGCGTTGCTGGGGCGTTCGATACCCGGCAATGTGCGGGTGTTCCTGCTGGCACTGGCGATCATCGACGACATCATGGCTGTACTGATCATTGCGTTTTTCTACACGGGGGGCCTGGACTACACGGGCTTTCTGATTGCCGGCGTGGGTCTCCTGATGGTGCTGGGTTTGCAGCGGATCGGTATCGGTTCGGCCTATGCATATGTCATTCCGGGGGCTGTGGTCTGGATTGGATTGCTGGTCACGGGCGCGCATCCCACACTGGCCGGTGTGGTGCTGGGGTTGATGGCACCGGTGGTGCCGGTGTTGATGCGTGAACGTCCACAGGACATGATCCAGCGCGTGGCTCGTGATCTACTGTGGCTCGATGGCGGGGCCAGCAAGAGCGTGTCGAATATTGCGCACCCGTTGCACGAGCTGCGCCGTGCCCAGCGCGAAATGCTGCCGCCAGTGTCTCGCGTGCAGATAGCGCTGCATCCCTGGGTGGCTTATGGGGTGATGCCGCTGTTTGCCCTGGCCAATGCGGGTGTCAGCCTGGATGGTATCGATCTGTCGGCCGAGGGCCCACAGTGGGTCATGGCTGGCGTGGCGCTGGCCCTGGTGTTGGGCAAGCCGGTAGGTGTGATCGGGGTCAGTTGGCTGGTGGTCAGGCTGGGCTGGTGCCGTTTACCGCCGGGTGTGACCTGGCAGGGTATTGGCCTGATCGGCATGTTGGCTGGTATCGGTTTTACGATGTCGATTTTCATTGCCATGCTGGCCTTTGTGGATGAGCAGATGCTGGGGGCGGCCAAGCTGGGTGTGCTGCTGGGCTCCCTGGTCGCAGTGGTGCTGGGCCTGTTGATCGGGAGGCTCTACGCACGCAGCTTGCGCACGCGCTGAATGCATCCGTACTCGCCTGCTTTGGTACGAGTTCGAAAAGGAGATGACACTTGTCTCCCATCATTGACAGTCGTCTGGCTGTTATGTAACTTTGCATTTCAGATTTATGTATTCATTACACGTTGGCTCATGAGCTGTAAGTCGTCAACGCGTGTTCTCCCGCGTGTGCCGCCACTGAGCGTGCGGTTCCGTCGGCCTCGTTCCATCCAACCGGATTCCGGTTGTTCACCTAAATTTGCCCAAATCCTGGGGGCATCATGATAGATACTGTCGTTGCTGCGCTGCTGCCGATAGTCGTGACGTTGAGCCTTGGCTATTTCGCGGGCTGGCACCATGACTTCAATGCCAGTCAGGGGGGCGTGCTCAATCGCATGGTCATGCTCTATGCGCTGCCGCTGACCCTGTTCGCCGGCATGATGGGGATTGAGCGTGCCCAGTTGCTGGCGCAGGGGCCCATGGCGGCTTTGCTGGCGATCTGCATGACGGCCAGCTATGCGCTGGTCTTCGTGCTGGCACACAAGGTGTTCGGGCGGGATATCAAGACGGCGGCCTTGCTGGCGCTGGCTGTTTCCGGCCCGGCGGCCCCTTTTGTCGGTATGCCTGTACTGGGCGAACTGTATGGCGGCATCAGTGCGGTGCCGGTGGCACTGTGCGGCCTGGTCATGAATCTGGTGCAGGTGCCGGCCACGCTGTTCGTTCTCTCCCGGGATGCCAACGAGGATGAAAACGAACCCCAGGATACGCCGGTCGACATGTTCAATAAGACGCTGCGCGAGCCGATTGTCTGGGCTCCCGTGCTGGCTTTTGTGCTGTTGATCCTGGATGTGCGCCTGCCGGGCCAGATCCGGACGTCCCTGCAGTTGCTGGGCAGTGCGACCGGCGGCGTGGCGCTGTTTGCCTCGGGCGTGATTCTGTTTTCCTATCGGATTTCCCTGAGCCGCACGGTGGCGTGGGCGGTGGTCGTCCGCAATGTCGTGATACCGGCTGCGGCGCTGGCCATCGGGCTGTGGATGGGGATGGACACGGATGCCCTGCGCATGTCGGTCATCACATTGGCGATTCCGACGGCATCCATGTGCGTGATCCTTGCCGTGCAGTACCACGTGGCCGAGAAGGAAATGGCATCCATCCTGGGTGTGAGCACGCTGTTGTCCGTGGTGACAATGGCGGCTTTTCTGCTGGCACCGGCCTGATCTTCCGATTGGGGCATATGCATCTGACGGACGCTGCGGGGCAGCTGTTGCGGCGGGCTGCGCCTGCGTACAATGCGCAGGTACGATTTTCAGGAGCAGGGCATCATGAGCAAGGCACAGCGCTTGACGCGCACGCACCCCGACCAGCTGCTGGTCGGTCTGGTTTCGGTTTCGGATCGGGCTTCGGCAGGGGTGTATGTCGATGAAGGCATTCCTTCGCTGCAGTCGTGGCTGGCGCAGGCGCTGACGGTCGCACCGCAGTGTGTGTCCAGGCTGGTGCCCGATGAACCTGCACGGATCTCGGCGGCGCTGGTCGAACTGGTCGATGAGCTGGGCTGCGACCTGGTGCTGACTACCGGCGGCACAGGCCCGGCACGTCGCGATGTGACGCCCGAGGCCACGTTGGCCGTGGCGACGCGGGAGATGCCCGGTTTTGGCGAGCAGATGCGGCAGATCAGCCTGCGTTTCGTGCCGACGGCGATCCTGTCGCGCCAGGTGGGTGTGCTGCGCGAAACCGATGACCATGCTGCGCTGATCCTCAACCTTCCGGGCCAGCCCAAGGCGATCCGTGAAACACTGGAAGGCCTGCGTGACGAGCAGGGCGCAGTGGTCGTGCCGGGGGTGTTTGCCGCCGTGCCTTATTGCATTGACCTGATTGGCGGGCCGTATGCCGAAACCCGGCCCGAGGTCGTGGCGGCGTTTCGTCCCAAGTCGGCCCGGAGGGCGTCATGACCCGGCGCGTCTTGCTGTTGCAAGCCGGTGATGCACCAGCACCAGTGCAGACGGCCGCTGGTGGCAATGTGCCGGACTGGTTTCGCCGGGCGCTGGGGACGCAAGGCGCGCAGGTCGATGTGCTGCGCGTGTTCGAGGGTGAAACGGTGCCGCAGGACTGGAAAAACCGTTATGCCGTGGGCGTGATCAGCGGTTCCTGGGCGATGGTGACCGACCGCGCGCCCTGGAGCGAAGCCGTGGCCGGCTGGATCCGCGAAGCCGTTGCCAGTGATTTTCCCTTGCTGGGGGTGTGCTACGGACACCAGTTGATGGCCCACGCCCTGGGCGGCGAGGTGGCCGATCACCCCGAGGGCATCGAGATCGGGACGCGCACGGTCAGCCTGCTGCCCGGCGCATCGGCCGATCCCATGCTGTCACACCTGCCGGCGAGCTTCCCGGCGCAACTGACGCATTACCAGAGCGTGCGGCGCATGCCGGCCGGTGCCGTGCGGCTGGCGGAGTCGGATCATGATGCACACCAGATCATTCGTTATGGCGAACGGGCCATGTCCAGTCAGTTTCACCCGGAAATGACGGTGGTCGAATTGGGTGCGATCATCGGTGTGCGCCGTGAGGCCTTGCAGGGGCAGGGCCTGGACGTCGCCGGGCTGGAGAATGCGCTGCAGGATACACCCCAGGCGCGCTCGTTGCTGACGCAGTTCGTGGGGCGCTACCTGGAAGGGTGATCCCTACCAGGTCTTTTGCGTCGGTGCTGCCTCGATGCCTTGAGGGGATGCTGGCGGCATATCGACTGCTGCGGCATCAAGGGGACGCCCCAGTTTCAGGTCAAGTTCGCGCAGCATATCCAGCAGGCTCAACAGAATGCGTTCCTGGATTTCCAGGAAGACGTCGTACTCCGAAGTCAGGACATTGGCCCGGACCCAGAGTTCGATGTGGCCGTCCCGTGTGCCGATGATGCGCACGGTCGGCCAGCCTTTGTCCTGTTCGAGCAGCGGTTCGGCAAGCAACAGGGCGCGCAGGCGCTCCAGCAGTAGCCGGACAGCATCGGGCTGGCTGTCTCCGCGCAGGAAAATGTGCTGATCCATGTAGCACTGCGAGCGCATCGAGTAGTTGACGATGTGCATCCTGGCAAGGTCGGCATTGGGGACGGTACAGAGCGTGCCATTGCGGGCTCGCAGGCGGCTCGAGCGCGGCCCGATGCGTTCCACCTTGGCAGTCTGGTCGCCGAATTTGATGCTTTCGCCTACCCGGAAAGGGCGGTCGGCGAACAGGGACAGGCCGCCGAAGAGGTTCTCGATGGTGGATTGCGAGGCCAGTGCCAGCGCAAAGCCCCCCACGCCCAGGCCGGCCACCAGCCCCAACGCCGGAATGCCGATCTCGTTGGCTCCGTTGATGAGGATGATGCAGACGGTGCCAAGCGACGCGATGCGGGCGATCAGCCGCAGCAAGTGTGCGTCGTAGCTGTTCTCCGGAATGCGCGGCGAGCTGATGATGGCATCCACGATGAAGTAGATGAACCGCCATGCTGCCCAGGCCCAGGTCAGGTATGACACCACGGACACGAAAATGCTTTCCGAGGTGGCGAACAGGCCGGCCGGGTTGATCTGGACAACGATGAACCATTCGCTGAAAGAAAACAGCGCGAGGATGACCAGGGGAATGGTCAGTTGCCACCAGCGGCGTCCTGCCAGCGATGCGCGTCGGGACAGGCGTACGGCTGTCACGGCCCAGAGTGCGGCGATCAGCAGCGCGCTCAGGATGACGATGACGACAGCCAGGATTTTCCAGAGCGGGGCGTCGAAATAATAGGTGCCGGTCAGACTCTCCGGCAGGCTCAGGACCAGTGCATCCGGAATCAGCGGCCCGGTGGCATTGATCTGCGTTCGGTGCATGAGCGGATAGATGCGCGGATTCAGGACGGGCTGGTCGACAATGCTGAAGTAATACTCGCGCAGATGCTGGATGCTTTCCGGCGTGAAGCGGTATTCGCCGGCATAGGGGCCGTCGCTGACGCGGGCGATCTGAATATCCGTACCGGGAACGGTCCAGCGGCTGGGCAGTTTCTGTTCGTCGAGGGTGCCGTCTTCGGCGGGGCCGGGGATACTGGCTGGATCCAGAGGCGGCAGGCGGGCCAGGATGTCGTACAGATAGCCGGTGGCCGCATTGCCGATTTTGGCGCGCGTGGCAGGCGGCAGGTTTTCCAGGTCCATCACGTTGCGGATGCGCTGCAAATCACGACGCAGTTGCGGTACCTGGGCGTTGCTCTTGTCAGCCACGTAGGCCGCATAATCGTGTTCCAGCCGCTGCACCGCTGCCAGGAAGGACTGGTAGGTGTCGCGGGGACTCGTGCGGTTGATGGGTTCCAGCGGCCGTGTGGCTTCTGCGGCCTGTGCCACGGATATCACGGAACACAGCCCCATCAGGAGCAGCAGAAGAAATTTGCGCAAGATCTGTCCTCTGTGTGATGGTGGAGCCGAATCGTTGCGGGAAGCGCAGGCGCGTTAACCTGGCCTGGGCTGGCCCGCATCAGGGGCAAATCCTGCGTGCCAGGCACGCAAGATGGTAACGCGTGTGGGCGGCGACGGTCGGGCGAGGCCCGGGGTCAGAAGCCCAGCACCTTAGGCATGTCGAACAGGCCGTTCTGATGGGCCTGCAGGAAACGGGCGGCGCGCAGGCTGCCTTGCACGTAGCCGGCCCGGCTGCCCGAGCGGTGGCTGATTTCGATGCGCTCGCCGGTACCGCAGAAGAAGACGGTATGGTCGCCGATGATGTCACCGCCGCGCACGACCGAGAACCCGATGGTGTCCTGCTCGCGCGGGCCGGTCAGGCCATGACGGGTCCAGGTGGCCACGTCTTCGAGTTTTTCGCCACGTGCAGCGGCGATGACTTCGCCCATCTTGATGGCCGTGCCGGAAGGTGCATCGACCTTGTGCTTGTGGTGTGCCTCGAAGACTTCGATATCGTAGCCATCGTCCAGCAGCTTCGCGGCTGTTTCGAGCAGCTTGAGCGTGACGTTGACGCCGATGCTCATGTTGGGGGCGAAGACGATCCCGGTCCGTTCGGAGGCGGCCTGGATGGCCTGCTTGCCGGCTTCGTCAAAACCCGTGGTGCCGATCACCATGCGCACGCCATGTGCGGCACAGACCGGCAGGTGGGCCAGGGTGGCTTCGGGGCGGGTGAAATCGATCAGGCAGTCGGCGTTGGCCAGTGCCGACAGGTCGTCGGTCATCAGCACCCCGCTGTTCTGGCCCAGGAAAGCACCGGCATCCTGGCCCAGCGCCGGGCTGCCGCTGCGGTCGAGCGCCACGGCCAGGGTCAGTTCGGGATCGGCCAGAACGGCCTCGATCAGCATGCGGCCCATGCGGCCGCTGGCGCCAGCAATGGCGATACGCATAGCAGAATCCTTGTGTTTACTGGTTCTCTGCGGCCTCTTCGGCTGCTTTTTCCAGTTTTTCGTCTTCCTTGGCCTGCTGGAAGGGTTCCAGTTCAGGTTGAGGATCGCCGGCCCAGCGCACCAGCACGTCGTTTTCGAACCAGACGGTGAAAATGCGGTGCTGTGCTTCGCCGTAGCCCGGCTGATAATAGTACGGATATTCCCAGCGGTCTGCGTGCAGCGCGCTGGTCAGCGTGGAGCTGCCCAGTGCAAAGCGAACCTGCGCACGCGTCATGCCGGTACGCAGCAGATCGACCTGTTCCTTGGTGATCCAGTTGCCTTGCTGGACGCCGGCCCGGTAGGGGAAACCCCATTTGCCAGATGAGCAACCGGTCAGTGCCAGGCAGCCGATCAGCAGTCCCGCTGCCAGGGGACGGAAGGAAACGCGGGCGAAAAAGTGATTCATGGGAGCAGACGCTCGACTTAAAGTGCGTGGGAAAAACATATCAGGCGCAAACATAGCATAAAAGGGATGCTGCTCGCAGGTGAATTGGGGGTAGGGGGGGCAATGATTGCGTATTCAAGCCGCCGGGAGGCCTGCCTGGTGAACGGGAGAATTTGAGGCTGGCCTGTGTTGCCGCCATGGAGCGGGAAACAAGGTGGGCGCTGTCTGAACCCCGGCAACGCCGGGGTGAGTTCGCCCACCGCCCGCTTCATGGCGGCAACACAGGGCAGTCCCTGCGCAAAGCGCAGGGACCCAGCCACATTATCCCGTTCACCAGGCAGGCCTCCCGGCTGGATGGCAGCGAGGGTTGTCCCTCCTTGCCCCGGAAGAGGAGGAAAAACCACCAGCATGAGCGCCCGTCAGGGCCGTGTGGGGTGTGCCGTCCGAAAGCGCCGTGGCAGGCAGGGATGGTCGGGAGTTTTCGGTGGGCACTGTCTGAGCCCCGGCATGGCCGGGGCGAGTTTTGCCCGCCGCCCGGCCATCCCTGCCTGCCACGGGAAGTCTGGCCGAGGGCCGGACCGCTTGAGCGGCATACCCCACACGGCCCTGACGGGCGCGTCATAAGAAAGAGGAACCCCCTTTCCCTAAAATACGCGCGTCAGCATTTCCTGGGCGTGTTGGCGGGTGGTGGCGGTGATGTCGATACCGCCCAGCATGCGGGCGATTTCTTCGACGCGGGCGGGGGCGTCGAGCGGGGTGATGGTGGAGCGGACGGTGCCACTGCGGCGGGCCTTGCCGACCAGGTAATGGGCGTGGCCGCAGGCGGCGACCTGTGGCAGGTGCGTGACGCACAGGACCTGGTGGCGGCTGCCCAGTTCGCGCAGCAGGCGGCCCACGACTTCGGCGACGGCACCGCCGATGCCGCTGTCGACTTCGTCGAAAATCAGCGTGGGGACCTGTGCGGCCCGACTGGCGATGACGGACAGTGCCAGCGAGATACGGGCCAGCTCGCCGCCCGAGGCGACCTTGTGCAGGGGGCGCGTGGTGCTGCCCTGATTGGCGGCGATTTGGAACACCGTGCTTTCCAGGCCATGCGGGCCGGGCTTGGCGGGTTCGAGAGCCACCTCGAAGCGGCTGCCGGACATGGCCAACGTCTGCATGGCACGGGTGACCTGCTTGCCGAGATCGTCGGCGGCCTTGCGGCGTGCCACAGACAGGGCCTGTGCCAAGCTGTCGTAGCTGTCGTGCGCGGATTGCGCTTGGGTACGCAGGGCCTCGATGTCCTGGGCCTGACCCAGATCATCAAGGCGGCCTTGCAGTTCTTCCAGCAATTTGGGCAGGTCGTCCGGTTCGACGCGGTATTTGCGGGCCAGGTCGAAGATGCGGCCCATCCTGGCCTCGGCCTCGGCCAGTCGGCCCGGGTCGAGTTCCAGACGGTCCTGGTAGCCGTTGAGGTCGGAGACCGACTCGGCCACGGCAATGCGGGCTGACTCCAGGGTTTCGCGGATGGGTTCGAGGCGGGCGTCGTGGCGGACCAGATGGCCGATGCGCTGCACGATGCTGGCCAACTGGCTGTGGATGGCCATGTCGTCCTGGTCGAGCGCGGCCAGGGCGTGGGTAATGCCTTCGATCAGCGTCTGGGCATGCGCCAGGCGCTGCTGTTCGGTTTGCAGTGCCGCCCACTCATCGGGTTGCAGCGCCAGGGCGTCGAGCTCGTCGATCTGCCACTGCAGTTGTTCTTGCTCCTGGGCCAGTGCGCCGGCGTCGCGTTCGAGCGTGTCGAGCCGGGCCTGCAGTGCCTGCCAGTGCTGCCAGGCCTGTTGCACGGCCAGTACCTGCGGTTGCAATTGGCCGTGGGCGTCGAGCATGTCGCGCTGGGCGTCGGTGCGCAGCAGGCGCTGGTGGGCATGCTGGCCGTGGATGTCGATCAGCAGGTCGCTCAGCTCGCGCAGTTGGCTGGCCGTGGCCGGTGTGCCGTTGATGAAGGCGCGGCTGCGCCCCTGGCGGTCGATTGTGCGACGCAGCAGCAGTGTGGGCTCGCGCTCATGGCCCTGGGCATCAAGCCAGTCATGGGCGCTGTCGGGTGTGTCGAATTCGGCACTGATGTCGGCGCGCTCGGCACCTTCGCGGATGCTGCCGGCATCGGCCCGTTCGCCCAGCGCAAGCGCCAGCGCGTCGATCAGGATGGACTTGCCTGCGCCTGTTTCGCCCGAGAAAACGGTAAAGCCTGCATCGAACTCGAGGTCGGTCTGTTCGACGATGACAAAATCACGGACATGCAGCGCGCGCAGCATAGGCAATCACTCCAGGCTGTCGGTGGCCTGCGGCATCTGGCTCCAGTGCAGCTTGCGCCGCAGCGTGGAGAAGAACCGGTAGCCGACGGGATGCAGCAGGCGCAGGACATGATCTGCGCGCTGCACGACGATGCGGTCACCTGCCTGCAGTTCCGACAGGGTCTGCATGTCGAAGTGCACGCTGGCACCGGTTTCGACGCGGCTGATGGCGGTCAGGGTCATGTCGAGCACGCTGGTGTCGGGCAGCACGATGGGCCGGTTCGACAGCGACTGCGGCGCGATGGGGACCAGCGTGACAGCCTTGAGTGCGGGGTGCAGGATGGGGCCATTGGCTGCCAGCGCATAGGCGGTGGAGCCGGTAGGCGTGGAAATGATGAGGCCGTCGGCGCGCTGGGTGGACATATACACGCCATTGACCTCGACGCGGACTTCGATCATGCCGCCGCGCCCGGCACGGTTGAGCACCACGTCGTTGAGCGCAGTGGCCGAGAACAGGACCTCGTCGCCCCGGACCACGCGGCCCTGCAGCATGATGCGCTCTTCGGTTTCAAAGCGGCCGGCCAGCAGGTCGGTGACGGCACGGGTGACTTCCTGCAGCGGCACGTCGGTGATGAAACCCAGCCGGCCATGATTGATGCCGACCAGCGGAATGCCGTAGGGAGCCAGTTCGCGAGCCGCGCCCAGCATGGTGCCATCTCCGCCCATGACGATGGCCAGGTGTGCCCGCTTGCCGATTTCGTCGATTTCGGCACAGTCGTATTCGTTGACGCCGGTATTCTGCGCCGTACGCGACTCGACCAGTACCGTGCGGCCGGCTTCGGACAGCAGTGCAGCCAGCTCGCGCAACGGTGCGTCGAGCCCGGTGTCCTGGTAGCGGCCGATCAGGGCAACAATGGGGAAATGCATGGTCTTGGCGTCATCAGTGCTTTGGAATCGGGCCATTATAGAAGCCCGCAGGCAGAGCGGGGCCGATCATGGTAAAAACCGCAGGATAGAATAGCGGCCTGAATGCAGTTTCCATTTCGAGTCAGTACGACATACATAAAATATGGATGACCGTTCCCGTGCGTTGCTCAAGGTCCTGATCGAGCGCTATATCGCCGAAGGCCAGCCCGTCGGCTCGCGCACGCTGTCGCAGGTGTTCGATCTGTCGCCGGCCACGATCCGCAACATCATGGCCGACCTTGAGGGCCAGGGGTTGGTGCACAGTCCGCATACGTCCGCCGGTCGCGTGCCGACGCCGCGTGGTTATCGGCTGTTCGTCGATTCGCTGCTCACGGTGCAGCCTTTCGCGGCCGAGCAGACATCACGCATGCGCGAACTGCTGCCGGTATCCGAGCCTTCTCGCGCAGTCAACACGGCGGCGGCACTGCTGTCCAATCTGACCGAGTTTGCCGGCGTGGTGCTGGCACCCCGACGTGCCCAGATCTTTCGCCAGATCGAATTCATTCGCCTGTCCGAGCGGCGGGTGCTGCTGATCATCGTCACGCCTGATGGCGATGTGCAGAACCGCATTTTGCTGACGCCCCGGGATTATGTCGAACACGAACTGATCGAGGCCGGCAATTTCTTCAACCAGCATTTTGCCGGCAAGTCCTTCAGCGCCGTGCGCCAGACCCTGGCGACCGAGCTGGCCCAGTTGCGCGAGGATATTTCCAGCCTGATGCAGGCGGCGGTGGAAGTGGGCGTCGAGGCCGCCGATACCAGCGAGTCGGTGGTGATCGCGGGCGAGCGCAAGCTGCTCGATGTCAGCGACATCGCTTCCGACATGGATCGCCTGCGCAAGATGTTCTCGGTGTTCGAGAAAAAGACTGACCTGCTGCAACTGCTCGATGTCTCCAGCCATGCCCAGGGCGTGCAAATCTATATCGGTGGCGATTCGCAATTGGTGCCGATGGAAGAAATGACGGTCGTGACCGCGCCCTACGGCATCAACGGTGAAGTGGTCGGCACCCTGGGCGTGATCGGCCCCACCCGCATGGCCTACGAGCGTGTCATCCCGATTGTCGATATCACGGCGCGGTTGCTCTCCAACGCGCTGAGCCCGCATTAACCAGGAAATTTCCCGCATGTCCGATCCGTTCGATATCGATCCGCCCCTGCAGCCCTTGCGTACCGGCATTTTGCTGGTCAACCTTGGCACGCCGGATGCGCTGGAAGTCGGTGCCATCCGGCGCTACCTGCGCGAATTTCTGTCGGATCCGCGGGTGGTGGAGTTGCCCCGCGCGCTCTGGCTGCCGATTCTGTACCTGTATGTGCTGACGACCCGTCCTGCCAAGGTCAGGCATGCCTACGCCGCCGTCTGGACCGAGCAGGGTTCGCCGCTGAGGGCCTACAGCCTGCAGCAACTGGCTGGATTGCGTGCCGAACTGGCGCGGCGCGGCCATGACCTGACGGTCGAGCTGGCCATGCGCTATGGCAATCCCTCCCTGCGCAGCGGTCTTGACCGGCTGCGCGAACAGGGCTGCGAGCGCATCCTGGCGGTGCCGCTCTATCCGCAGTATTCGGCCTCGACCACGGCGACCGTGATCGATGAGATCGGTCGCCAGTTGGCGACCTTTCGGGACCAGCCCGAAATGCGCTTCATCAAGCGTTTCCATGTCGAGGATGGTTATATCGATGCGCTGGCCAACAGTGTGCGCGAATTCTGGCAGGCGCATGGCGAACCGGAAAAGCTGGTGATGAGCTTCCATGGCCTGCCGCGTGCGGTGGTCGAGAAGGGCGACCCCTATTTTCGTGATTGCATGCAGACCGCCAATCAACTGGCGGCTCGCCTGGGGCTGCCCCGCGAGCGCTGGCTGGCGACTTTCCAGAGTCGTTTCGGGCGTACGCCCTGGATCGAACCGTATACAGAGCCAACGCTGCGTGACATGGCCAGGCAGGGTGTGCGGCGCGTGGATGTGATGTGTCCGGGCTTCGTGGCCGAATGCATCGAGACGCTGGAAGAAATTGCCATGGGCGTGCGCGAGGCCTTTATCGAGGAGGGTGGCGAAGACCTGCGTTATATTCCGGCCCTCAATGCGCGACCCGACTGGATCGGCGGGCTGGCCGACTTGGTTGAAAAAAATATCCGGGGCTGGGCTTGAATTCTGGCCAGGCGTCCCCATTATTGGCTGCACGTGAAGGAACTCCAGGAGAATACGCATGTCAGACAAGCCCGAATCCGTCGAGCAGCAGGTAGAGGCGGCAGCCGCCGAGCAGGCCGCCGCACAGATTGCCGAGCTGGAAGCCGCGCTGGCCGAAGCCCAGGCCAAGGCGGCCGAGCATTACGAACAACTGCTGCGCACGCATGCCGAGGCTGAAAATGTCCGTCGTCGCGCCCAGGAAGATGTCTCCAAGGCGCGCAAGTTCGGCATTGAATCGTTCGCTGAAAGCCTGGTGCCGGTCAAGGACAGTCTGGAGGCCGCACTGGCCCAGACCGAGCAGAGTCCCGAGTCCTGGCGCGAGGGTGTAGAAACCACGCTGCGCCAACTGGTCGGTGCCTTCGAGCGCCATCATCTCAAGGACATCGCGCCGGCGGTGGGTGAAAAGTTCGATCCGCACCTGCACCAGGCGATTTCCTCGGTGCCGGCCGACCAGCCGGCCAACACGATCGTGGCCTTGCTGCAGAAGGGCTACCTGATTTCCGACCGCGTATTGCGGCCGGCACTGGTGACAGTGGCTGCCGGGTCTTGATTTCCAGGCTGCCGTCCCCATTTCTGGATGCATAGGCAACACACGGGCCATTCCGTGATTCCACACAACGAATTCAACGTATTCAGCAAGGTAAACAGATCATGAGCAAAATTATCGGTATCGACCTGGGCACGACCAATAGCTGCGTCGCTGTCCTCGAAGGCGGCCAGGTCCGCATCATCGAAAACGCCGAGGGCACCCGCACCACGCCCTCCATCGTCGCCTACATGGAAGACGGCGAGACCCTGGTGGGTGCGCCGGCCAAGCGCCAGGCCGTCACCAACCCCAAGAACACCCTGCACGCCGTCAAGCGCCTGATCGGCCGCAAGTTCGAAGAGAAGGCCGTGCAGAAGGACATCGATCTGATGCCCTACAAGATCATCAAGGCCGACAACGGTGACGCCTGGGTCGAAGCCCAGGACAAGAAGCTGGCACCGCCGCAAGTGTCGGCCGAAGTGCTGCGCAAGATGAAGAAGACCGCCGAGGATTACCTGGGCGAGCCCGTGACCGAAGCCGTGATCACGGTGCCGGCCTACTTCAACGACAGCCAGCGCCAGGCCACCAAGGATGCCGGTCGCATCGCCGGTCTCGAAGTCAAGCGCATCATCAACGAGCCGACAGCTGCTGCGCTGGCATTCGGTCTGGACAAGAACGAAAAGGGCGACCGCAAGGTCGTGGTGTATGACCTGGGCGGCGGTACGTTCGACGTGTCCATCATCGAGATCGCTGACCTGGACGGTGAAAAGCAGTTCGAAGTGCTGTCGACCAACGGCGACACCTTCCTGGGTGGCGAGGATTTCGACCAGCGCATCATCGAATACATCATCGAAGAGTTCAAGAAAGAGCAGGGCGTTGACCTGTCCAAGGACGTGCTGGCCCTGCAGCGCCTGAAGGAAGCCGCCGAAAAGGCCAAGATCGAGCTGTCCTCGAGCCAGCAGACCGAAATCAACCTGCCGTACATCACGGCCGATGCTTCCGGTCCCAAGCACCTCAGCCTCAAGGTGACCCGCGCCAAGTTGGAAGCCCTGGTCGAGGATCTGATCGAGCGCACCATCGAGCCCTGCCGCGTGGCCATCAAGGATGCCGGCATCAAGGCCTCCGATATTGATGACGTGATCCTGGTCGGCGGCATGACCCGCATGCCCAAGGTGCAGGAGAAGGTCAAGGAATTCTTCGGCAAGGAGCCGCGCAAGGACGTCAACCCCGACGAAGCCGTGGCCGCCGGTGCTGCGATCCAGGGTTCGGTGCTGTCGGGCGACCGCAAGGACGTGCTGCTGCTGGACGTGACCCCGCTGTCCCTGGGTATCGAAACCCTGGGTGGTGTGATGACCAAGATGATCCAGAAGAACACCACGATCCCGACCCGCTACTCGCAGGTGTTCTCGACGGCTGACGACAACCAGCCGGCCGTGACCATCAAGGTGTTCCAGGGCGAGCGTGAAGTGGCTGCCGGCAACAAGTCGCTGGGCGAGTTCAACCTTGAAGGCATCCCGCCCGCATCGCGTGGCACGCCGCAGATCGAAGTGACCTTCGACATCGATGCCAACGGCATCCTGCACGTGTCCGCCAAGGACAAGGGCACCGGCAAGGAAAACAAGATCACGATCAAGGCCAACTCCGGTCTGAGCGAAGCCGAGATCGATCGCATGGTCAAGGATGCCGAGGCCAATGCAGAGGAAGACCGCAAGGTCGCCGAGCTGGCCGTGGCCCGCAACCAGGCCGATGCGCTGGTGCACTCGACCCGCAAGTCGCTGGAAGAGTACGGCGACAAGCTGGAAGCCGGCGAGAAGGAAGCCATCGAGACGGCCATCAAGGATCTTGAGGCTGTGCTCAAGGATGGCGACAAGGAAACCATCGATGCCAAGGTCGAGGCGCTGACCCAGGCTGCCCAGAAGCTGGGCGAAAAGATGTATGCCGACATGCAGGCCCAGGCGGGCGCTGAACAGCCGGGCGGTGCCGAGCAGGCCCAGCCGCAGGATGACAACGTCGTCGATGCCGACTTCAAGGAAGTCAAGCGTGATCAGCAGTAACGTGATCTGCCGCCCGAAGGGTGGCTGATCAAGCAGGCGCAACATGCCTGCCAGGCCCGGTTGTCCGCTGCATAGGCGGCAACCGGGCATAGTCGTTTAATAAGCAACCAATACAGACCATGGCAAAACGCGATTACTACGAGGTTCTGGGCGTATCCAAGAGCGCCTCCGACGATGAACTCAAGAAAGCCTATCGCAAACTGGCGATGAAGTACCACCCGGATCGCAATGCAGGCGATACCCAGGCCGAAGAGCGATTCAAGGAAGTCAAGGAAGCCTACGAAACCCTCAGCGATCCGCAAAAGCGTGGTGCCTATGACCGCTTCGGCCATGCCGGTGTCGATCCCTCCATGGGAGGTGGCCCGGGCGGGATGGGTGGCATGGGCGGCTTCTCGGATGCCTTCGGCGATATCTTCGGCGAGATCTTCGGGGCGGGCCGCCGTGGTGGCGGAGGTGGCGGGCCGCAGGTCTATCGGGGCTCTGATCTCAAGTACAACATGGAGATCACGCTCGAGCAGGCTGCCGCGGGTTTTGATACCGAGATCCGCGTGCCGAGCTGGGATGACTGCGATACCTGCCACGGCTCGGGAGCCAAGCCCGGCACCAAGCCGGTCACTTGCCGCACCTGTGGCGGTGCGGGGGCGGTACGCATGCAACAGGGTTTTTTCAGCGTGCAGCAGACCTGCCCGACCTGCCACGGCTCAGGCAAGGAAATTGCCGATCCATGTCCGTCCTGCCACGGCGAGGGCCGCATTCGCCGCAACAAGACGCTGCAGGTCAAGATTCCGGCCGGCATCGACGACGGTATGCGCATCCGTTCAGCCAGCAATGGTGAACCGGGCGTCAATGGGGGGCCGCCGGGCGACCTCTACGTCGAGATCCATATCAAGACGCACAAGATTTTCCAGCGTGATGGCGATGACCTGCACTGCGAACTGACCATTCCGTTCACCACGGCGGCGCTGGGTGGTGATCTGCAGGTGCCGACGCTGGGTGGCAAGGCTGAGATCACCATTCCCGAAGGCACCCAGTCGGGCAAGACGTTCCGCCTGCGCGGCAAGGGTATCCGCGGCGTGCGTGGTTCCTACCCCGGCGACCTGTACTGCCATGTGGCAGTCGAGACGCCGGTGCGCCTGAACGAAGAGCAGAAAGCCATTCTGCGTCAGTTCGAGGCTTCGCTCAAGGACGGTGGTGAACGCCACTCCCCGCAGAGCAAGTCCTGGACCGACCGCGTCAAGGAATTCTTCAGCTGAGGTTTTGACGCTGGGCGTGAATGAAACGAACAAGGGCCGTCTTGATGGAGACGGCCCTTGTTGTATCTACGCTGTGAATTTGCCGGGATGGCTACCTGGCGTGGGACTCTTGATGCGAGGCCCACCAGTTTTCCGCCTGTGTATCCAGCAGTGGCAGTAGCGACGCGGCAACTGCTTCGTAATGGGCGGGGGGCTGGATCGGCTGGTCCGGTTCGTAGCTGCGCGGCCCGAAGCTGAACCATTGTTCCCCAGCCTGTTTATCTGCTTCCTGGGTCAGGCGGATGCGTCCGGTGCCGAAGTAGGTCGTGTTCAGCCTGGATATGGGCAAGCCTTTGCCTGGCCCGGCGGCAGGGCCATCGGGCGGGCAACAGGCGATTTCCACGACAAAGCTGCCGCCGGCGCTATAGAACTGGATGCTGACGAAATCGGCTCTTGCGGGTGTATTGCGGTAGAAGTGTGGCAGCGAACCCTTGAAGCCGCGTTGTCGCAGGGCCGGGATGAATACGGCTTTCAGCGCCGTGAGCATGTGTTGCTTGTGATCATTCATGGCGTGTCTGTAATGAGACGTCTGTCTCCATGATTTCCGCTTCTCGGCAGATCAGGAAGCAGTCATCGAAAATCAGGGCCATAGCCTTGCCCTGTGGGGTATGAGAGGGAACGAAATAGGTTCTGAGCACGCCGTCCAGAGCTGTCTGGTAGGCATCCAGCAATGGTTTCGGGCCACGCGCCAGCAGGCCGGCACGGTCAGTGCCGAAGATCAGGTTACCCTCGCGCCTGTAGCTGTTCGCATAGTGCTGCAGGGGCCGCCAGCTTCGCAGTATCCGTGTCTGGGCATCGTATATCCTGCCCAGGATTTCATGCGCCGAAGCGGTTGTCTCGCCGGCGTAGTACAGGCCGCCATGGGGCTCGGTGTAGTCCCACAGCAGAGGATGATGGTCCGTGAAAATCAGTTCCCCGGTCTGGGTGGGCCGGACGTTCGACTCCATGACCTGCCGGCAGCGGATCACGAAGCGGCGCTGTGCGTCGTGTGCGTCACTGCGGATGGATTGCTGCTGTTCATTGAGGACCCAGTCGTCGCAGCCCAGATGGATCAGCAACGCATCGGTGCCGGTGTCTTCGACGCGATGGATATATCCATTCAGATCGTCATACAGGGCGTCGGCGAGTTGCTGGAGGTTCATGCATTCTTGTAGGGGGTGAAGCGGCATCGACGCAGGTTCGATGCCGCAGGTGGGTCAGGCCTGGGGCCAGGCCTGCATGGCGGAGTCGATGATGGCCTGCAGTCCGGCGCAATCGAGACCGTCGCGGGCCTGGAGCGACATGCCCATGATGACCGTAGTGTAGAACTTGGCCAGAATGGCTGCGTTCGTGCCGGCCGGTACGTCGCCTTCCTCGATGCCGCGCTCGATGCGCTGGCGCAGGTCGCCTTCGGCCTCGGCACGGAATTCGGCCAGGGCCGTCTGCACCTTGGTTGATTGTGCATAGCAGTTGATGGCGGAGTTGACGACCATGCAGCCGGCGGGCGTCTCCGGATCGGACATTGTGTGTACGGCTTCGAACAGCAGGTTGCGGACGGCTTCCCTGGCGGTGGGTGAGGTATTGAGCAGGCATTTGGCGTGGTCGTCGCCATAGCGCTGGCGATAGTAGGCCACGGCCTCGAAGTAGAGCCCGGCCTTGTCACCGAATGCGCCGTACAGGCTGGGCGCGGTGATTTCCATGGCCTCGGTGAGGTCCTGGATGGTGGTGGTTTCGTAGCCCTGACGCCAGAAAACATGCATGGCGCGCTCGAGCACTGTCTCGCGATCGAAGGAGACTGGCCTTCCGCGTGGGCGGCCAGGTTTGCTGTCCGTTATTTTCATAGTGGATAATATTAAATTGCTTGACCTGTCCTGGCAATGGCGTTTAGAGTGCTGTCTGGTTTTCATAACGGTCGTTATGAAAATAAAAAACAATGTGTGCTGCGTAGCGCTGCGCGGTACTTCAACGCTGGAAACCAGACAGGCATGATGACTTCTACTTTTTCCGGTACCACGTCGCGTGGTGCCCTGGTGCTGCTGGCACCGTTGTTGCTGGCGTTGGCAGTGTCCGGCTGTCGCAGCCAGGCGGCTGAAGACACGGCACCTGCCGCGCCCACGGTCGGCGTCGCGCCCGCCCTTTCCCGACAGATCATCCAGTGGGATGATTTCAGCGGGCATATCGAAGCCGTCGAGAGTGTGGCCCTGCGGCCACGCGTCAGTGGCTACATCGAGAAAATCACCTACCAGGAAGGCCAGATCGTCCAGCGCGGCGATGTCCTGTTCGAGATCGATGCGCGCAGCTACCAGGCGGCCCTGAACCAGGCCGAGGCCGAACTGGCACGCGCCAGGACGCGTGAACGGCTGGCGCGCAGCGAGTTCGTCCGGTCGCAGAAATTGGTGGCCGTGCAGGCGGTCTCCACGGAGATGCTGGAACAACGGCGGGCGGCTGTCGAGCAGGCCCAGGCCGATGTGCAGTCCGCCCAGGCCGCCGTGGCACAGAACCGGCTCGATCTGGATTTCACGAAAGTGCGTGCCCCCATTACGGGGCGGGCCGGACGCGCCCTGGTCACGGTCGGCAATCTGGTCACGGCCGATGGCCAGGACAGCGTGCTGACGACACTGGTGTCGCAGGATCCTGTGTACGTCCATTTCGACAGTGATGAGCGCACTTATCTGCGTTATGCCCGGATGTCACGCAATGGTGAGCGCCCCGATGAGCGCAATGGCGGTGTGCCGGTACAGGTGGGGCTGACCGGTGAAGCGGGCTATCCGCATGCGGGCCGAGTGGATTTCATCGACAACCGTGTCGATACAGGGACCGGCACCATCCGTGTCCGGGCAACGCTGCCCAATCCAGACGGACACCTGACCCCCGGGCTGTATGCCCGCGTACGCCTGCAGGCCAGCAGCGCATTCGATGCCGTGCTGATCGACGACAAGGCCATCATGACCGACCAGGATCGCAAGTATGTCTACGTGGTAGATGAGCAGAACGCTGCGCAGCGCCGCGATATCCGGCTGGGTCGCAAGAGCGATGGACTGCGCGTGGTCGAGCAGGGGCTGGAGCCGGGCGAGCGTGTTGTCGTGACCGGCATCCAGAAAGTGTTTTTCCCGGGCATGACGGTTGCGGTTCAGGAGGCCCCCATGGCTCCGTTGCAGCTTGCCCAGCAATCCAACGCCAGCCACTGAGCCTGCCATGAATTTTTCCCGTTTCTTCGTGGACCGGCCGATCTTTGCGGCGGTCCTGTCTATCATCATTTTCGTGTGCGGGCTGATTGCAATTCCCTTGCTGCCCGTCAGCGAGTATCCCGAAGTCGTTCCGCCCAGCGTGCAGGTGCGTGCCACCTATCCGGGGGCCAATCCGCGCGAGATTGCGGATACCGTTGCCGCGCCATTGGAGGAATCCATTACGGGTGTGGAGGACATGCTCTACATGAAGTCGGTGGCCGGCAGCGATGGCGTGCTGGTCCTGACGGCTACTTTTCGCCCCGGGACCGATCCGGATGAGGCGCAGGTCAAGGTGCAGAACCGCGTGGCGCAGGCCGAGGCGCGCCTGCCCGAAGCCGTACGCCGCCAGGGGGTGGTCACGGCCAAGCAGTCGCCGAACATCACGCTGGTGGTGCAGCTGAGCTCGCCCGACGGCCGCTACGACGAACTCTATCTGCGCAATTATGCGGTGCTGCACGTGCGTGACGAACTGGCACGCCTGCCCGGCGTCGGTGATGTGCAGCTGTTCGGCTCGGGTGATTATTCAATGCGGTTGTGGCTTGATCCGGACCGGATTGCCGCGCTGGGCATGACAGCCGGCGAGGTGGTGGCTGCCGTGCGCGAACAGAACCTGCAGGTATCGGCCGGGCAACTGGGGGCACCGCCCAATCCCGATGGCAGCGATTTTCTGCTGTCCATCAATGCGCAGGGCCGTCTGGCGACCGAGGAAGAGTTCGGCGACATTATAGTCAAGACCGGAGACCAGGGACAGGTGACGCGCCTGCGGGATGTGGCACGCATCGAGCTGGGGGCGTCCGATTATTCGCTCAAGTCGTTGCTGAACAACCAGCAGGCGGTGGCCATTCCCGTATTCGAATCGCCGGGAGCCAATGCCATCGATGTTTCTGACCAGATCCGGGCCCGGATGGCTGAACTGTCGGTACGCTTTCCCGAAGGTATGAGCTGGTCCGTCGAGTATGACCCGACCGTATTCGTGCGCGACTCGATCAAGTCGGTGGTGAGCACGCTGCTCGAGGCAGTACTGCTGGTGGTGCTGGTCGTGATTCTGTTCCTGCAGACCTGGCGTGCCTCGATCATTCCGCTGCTGGCGGTGCCGGTGTCGGTGGTGGGTACGTTTGCCGTGCTGCTGATGCTGGGTTTTTCGATCAATACGCTGACGCTGTTTGGTCTAGTGTTGGCCATCGGAATCGTGGTCGATGATGCCATCGTGGTGGTCGAGAATGTCGAGCGCAACATCGAAGAGGGCCTGGACCCGCGTGCAGCGGCGCATCAGGCCATGCGCGAAGTCAGCGGCCCCATCATCGCGATTGCGCTGGTACTGTGCGCCGTGTTCGTGCCCATGGCTTTTCTGTCTGGCGTCACGGGGCAGTTCTATAAGCAGTTTGCCGTGACCATTGCGATCTCGACGGTGATCTCGGCCATCAACTCGCTGAGCCTGTCGCCCGCGCTGGCAGCACTGCTGTTGCGTCCACATGGCGCACCGCCTGACCGGCTCACGCGTGTGCTCAATCGCAGTCTGGGCTGGCTGTTCGGACCGTTCAACCGCTTCTTCCACCGCAGCGCTCAGCGCTACGAAAGCAGCGTGGCGCGCATCCTGGGTCGGCGTGGTGCCGTATTCCTGGTCTATCTGGTGCTGATCGCGGCAACCGGGCTGGTCTTCCGGGCGGTGCCCGGCGGCTTTATCCCGACGCAGGACAAGCTGTATCTGATCGGTGCTCTGAAATTGCCGGAAGGGGCTTCGCTGGAGCGCACCGAAGCGCTGGTGCGCCGCGTGACGCAGATTGCCCTGGAGACCGAGGGCGTCAAGAACTCGGTGGCTTTTCCCGGCCTGAATGTGCTGCAACTGACCAATACGCCCAATAGCGGTGTGGCCTTCTTCGGCCTGGTGCCGGCCGCCGAGCGTTCGCGCACGGCAGCCGAGATTGCGGCCGAACTCAATGCGCGGTTTGCCCAGGAGCAGGCAGGCCTGGCGTTTGCCATCATGCCGCCGCCGATCATGGGGCTGGGCACTGGCTCGGGCTACTCGCTGTATGTGCAGGACCGCAGTGCGGCAGGCTATGGTGCCCTGCAGACGGCTACCAATACCCTGGCCGGCACCGTATCGCAACTGCCGGGGTTCCAATATCCGATCAGTTCCTATCAGGCCAATGTCCCGCAGTTGGATGCGGTCGTCGATCGTACCAAGGCCAAGGCGCAGGGCGTGGCCCTGAGCGATCTGTTCGATACGATGCAGGTCTATCTGGGATCGAGCTATGTGAACGACTTCACGCGCTTTGGCCGCACCTTTCGCGTGATGGCGCAGGCCGAGGCACCGTATCGCAGCACCGTCGAGGATATCGCCAGCCTGCGCACCCGCAACGCCCGGGGTGAGATGGTGCCGATCGGCAGCATGGTCGAGGTGCGCGAAACCTATGGCCCGGACCCGGTCATCCGCTTCAATGGCTATCCGGCGGCCGACCTGATCGGCGAGGCCGACCCGCGCATGGTGTCGTCGTCGCAGGCGTTGCAGATCCTTGAGGGGACAGCGGCACAGGCGCTGCCACCCGGCATGCAGATGGCGTGGACGGACCTGAGCTATCAGCAGGCCACCCAGGGCAACGCGGCGCTGGTCGTGTTTCCCCTGGCGGTGCTGTTGGTCTTTCTGGTGCTGGCCGCCTTGTATGAGAGCTGGACGTTGCCGCTGGCCGTAATTCTGATCGTGCCGATGTGCCTGCTGTCGGCCATGACGGCGGTCTGGCTGACCGGGGGCGACGGCAATATCTTTGTCCAGATCGGCTTGGTGGTACTGATCGGCCTGGCATGCAAGAACGCGATCCTGATCGTGGAGTTCGCCCGTGAACTGGAGCAGCAGGGCCGCAGTACCGTCGAGGCGGCGCTGGAAGCCTGCCGTCTGCGCCTGCGCCCCATCATCATGACCTCAATCGCCTTCATTGCCGGTGTGGTGCCGCTGATGATCGGCGTGAGCGCCGGTGCCGAAGTGCGGCAGGTCATGGGCGTCACCGTCTTTGCCGGCATGCTGGGCGTCACTTTGTTCGGGCTGTTCCTGACACCTGTTTTCTATGTGGTATTGCGCCGCCTTGCGACGCGCAAGGCGCGGCGCACGACAGACCACACAACGCTGGAGATATTCGATGCGTAGTTTTTTCTTGATGTTGGCAGGGGCCTGGCGTAGTGCGGCAGTTGTGTTGTCAGGCCTGGTGCTGGCAGCCTGCACGGTCGGCCCGGATTACCGGGCACCACAAATGGCGGCAGGTGAAGCTTTTGCGCGCCAGGAGCCGGATGCTGCCGGTCTGGCGGTGCCCGATGCCGATGTTGCGTTCTGGCGCACGCTCGATGATCCCTTGCTGGCGACGCTGGTGGAAGAGACGTTGCGTGCCAATCATGATATTCGCATTGCCCTGGCGCGTTACGAACAAGGTCAGGCGCTGGCGCGGCGGGCTGGTCTCGACAGGTTTCCGACGCTGAGCGCATCGGCCGAATCGGGTGACCGGCGTGTGAGCGCCTCGCAGGCACCCGGCGTGTCCCGCGATGACCGGGACGGCGAGTTCCATACGGCAGGGCTGTCGGTCGTATGGGAACTTGACTTCTTTGGACGTGTCCGGCGCAGTGTCGAGTCCAGCCGTGCGGATATGCAGGCCGATGCAGCAGACCTGGCCGCAATGCAGGTTGCCATGGTGGCACAGGTGACGGATGCCTATTTCCAGTTGCGTGGTCTGCAGGCCCAGTTGCAGGTGGCAAAGGATAACGAGGCCAATCAGGCCGATACCCTCCAGCTGATCGAAACGATGCTGGCAAATGGTCGCGGGACGTCTTTCGATGCAGATCGGGGGCGAACCCAGCTGGCGCTGACCCGGTCGCGGGTGCCTGCCCTTGAAGCGCAGGCTGCCGTGATTGCGCATCGCATTGCCGTCCTGACGGGACGCACGCCGGCGGCGATGGCAGCGGTGCTGGACCCGGCAGCCGCGCTGCCGACGTTGCCCATGAAGATCAACGCCGGTACGCCCGGAGAGTTGTTGCGTCGGCGACCGGATGTGGCAGCGGCCGAGCGCCGGCTGGCGGCGGCGACGGCCCGCATCGGCGTGGCAACGGCCGATCTGTTTCCGCAGTTCACATTGGGTGGCCTGATCGGAACGCAGGCGCTGGGCTGGGGGGCTTTGTTCGAACGCGACAGCGAGACGCGCATGGTTTCACTGGGCGTAGGGGGCTCGTTCCTGGATGTTGGCCGGGTTCGGGCACGTATTGCTGCCGCCAATGCGGCGGCCAGTGAAAACCTGGCCCTCTATGAACGCACGGTATTGCGCGCCCTGGAAGAAACGGAGAATGCGCTGGTGCGCCTGTCCCGGTCACAGACCGAGCATGCGCTGCTGGAGCAGGCGGCGCAGGCCAGCCGTCGGGCCGTGGCAACGGCACGGCTCCAGTTCGAGGCGGGCGTGATCAGTGTGCTGGATGTGCTGGACGCCGAGCGTTTCCGGCTGGAGGCCGAAGAACTGCTGGCGCGCAGCAGCATGCAGATGGCCACGGCATGGGTGGCGGTCTATCGGACGCTGGCCGGTGGCTGGCCGCAGTCCGTGCCCGCTGCGCAGGGCCAGGCGTTGGCCAGCCGAGAGTGATGCAGTTCAGTCCGTAAACGAGAACTCGGCGACTTCGCACACATTGACGTTATTGCGGGTGGCCTCTTCGCCATCGTCGAAGGTACCCTTGAAGTCGAAGCGGCAGGCACCGGTGCCGTCGTCGATGTCGATCTTGATCGATTCGCCCGGGCCGATGACTTCCGAGCCCAGGATGTCCTCTTCCCAGTCACTGGTCGAGGTACGCGAAGCGTAGAAGGAGATCAGGACGGACTGGGTCTTGTTGTGGACTGTGACATTGCGGTCGGCCGCGGAGGCTGGGCCGGTTGCTGCAAACAGACCGGCAGCGACGGTAGCAAGCAGGAGAAGGCGGGACTTGATGGGCATGGCGTAACACCTCGAAGAGAGCTTGTGGAAAGAAGGCACCCACCCCGGCATGCGAGTGGGTAACGCAGCAATCTTACGTAAGTGTCAGAATTTGCAACATCACTGAAACTGGGTAATTTTCAGCCGCTCGTACTCAGCTGGCGGGCAACCAGCCGTGCTGTCGGTACCAGTCGAGGGTGTCGTTCAAGGTTTCTTCCAGTGGTCGAAAACGCAGGCCCAGTTCGCGCTCGCTCTTTCTGTGATCGAAGTGGCTGCGGTCTGCCTCATTGAGCATCAGGCGCACCGTGGAGAGGCTGAGCAGGACAGGCTTGCCGCTGAGCCTGGAATAGATTTCCTGCAGGCAGGCCAGCGCATACAGCAGGGGGGCAGGGACTTTTCGGGTCGGTGCGGTGACACCGGCTGCCCGGCTCAGTAGCGGGATCAGTTCCTGCATGGTCATGTGGCGTCCTGCCGCCAGGTAGCGCTCGCCGCGCCGCCCTTTGTATGCGGCGGCAATGTGTGCCTGGGCGACATCGCGGGCATCGACGACCGAGAAGCTGCCGGGCACCAGACCCGGCAGCCGGCCCTGTGCCAGATCCAGTGCGAGCTGGCCGGACGAGGTCGGCCCGAGATCGGCCGGTCCCCACATCCAGCCCGGCAGCACGAAACTGGCCAGCATCCCGTCATGCCGGGCAAGAAACTGCATGACGACGTCATCGGCCAGGATTTTGCTGCGATAGTAGTCATCGGCATCATCCAGCACCCGCGTGTGCGTTTCGTCTATCAGGGTGCCCGGCTCGCCGTGCAGGACGGCAATCGACGAAGTCTGGATGAACCGCCTGACTCCGGCGACATACGCCTGCTCGAGCAACTGGCGTGTCCCGTCGACGTTGATGCGGTGCAGCGCATCCCGGTGGCGTCCGCCCGAGTAGTTCTCGCGGAAAAAGGCTGCCGCGTGGAACACGATATCGCAACCGCGCAAGGCCGGGGCAAAGGTGGCGACATCGGTCATGTCGCCTTCGACCAGCTCGATACCATCGAGCGTGCCGAACTGCTGCAGCCCCTTGCGCAGCGAGCGTGTCAGTGCCTTGACCTGGATGCCTTGCTCGCGCAGGGCGCGGACGAGGTTATTGCCCAGCAGGCCGGTGGCTCCGGTGACGAAAGCGGTATGGATGTCGGTAGACATGATGAATTCCAGATATCGATTGAGATTTGAAATGTATGCGTCTGGATTTCGAATGTCAATTGATATCTGGAGTGCTATGATTATTTCCATGGAGAAGACACGCAAATCAGGCACGACAAGCCCGCGCCTCAGCCGAGAGGAGAGTCAGGCCCGAACCCGCGAGCGACTGATCGAAACCGCCACGCGGCTGTTTGTGGGGCAGGGCTATGGTGGCACCTCAATCAGGGACATTGCCGAGCAGGCCGGCTATTCGCAGGGAGCCTTCTATTCGAATTTCGAGAGCAAGGAATCCTTGCTGCTCGAAATGCTGCGCCGGCACATGGCCGGAGAAGCCGCGCACCTGGCCACACTGTCGGAGCGGGCCGGCACCAGTCTGGAAACGGTGCTTGATGATCTGGAGGCCTGGGCCTCTACCCTGGACCAGGATATCAACTGGTCCATGCTGTCCATCGAGTTGCAGATGCAGGCGCAGCGCAGCACGACTTTCGCGGTGGCCTATCGGGCGGTCTGGCAGCAGCACCGCGATGCCCTGGCTGTCTGGCTGGCACAACTGTTTGCCGCACACGGGTTGCAGCCGCCTGTCGGGATCGAGGCGCTGGCGGCGTCTTTCATGGCGCTGGCGCATGGGCTGGCCCTGCAGCGCGCCTCGACCGGTACGGAGGTATCGGGACGAATGATGGTGGTGCTGTTGCGCGGATTGCTGGCGATGGCCAGGCCGGCTTGAGCGTGTCACGTTCCCTGTGATGCTCAAGACACTCCGATTTGTTTCTTGCAAACCGATAAAGAGGCCGTCACTCGTTGGTCGCTTGAGGGTATCATTCTCCCGGATCTGGCCCACGCTCGACAAATGTCGAAAGCACTATGTAGCTCCGAGTGCCGTCCACGCCTTCGATATCTTGGAGTTTCCCCAGAAGATCCTCAAGGCCTTCTGTTTCCCGTACACGTACCTTCAATAGAACGCCACTGTCGCCGGCAACAGTATGCATCTCTTCAATTTCAGGCAAGTTGCCCAACGATAGCAGTCGCTTGGTGCTGACGACGTTCTTCGTGTTGACCAGCACGAACGCCAACAATGTCCTGCCCACCTTGCATCCATCAATTTTTGCCACAGTTGCCTTGATAACGCCGTCGCGCTTGAGGCGTTTCACGCGATCGTGCACTGCGGGCGCCGACAGATGAAGCTCTTGCCCCAGATCTACATAGCTGCGTGAACTGTCCTGGGCGAGTATCCCTAATATTCTTCGGTCAACATCATCCAACTTTGCGGGCTGATGCCTAACCTGCTTAACAGTATTCGTTTCTTTGATTTCATTAGGCATATCTTCTTTAACTCCTAACATTGTTAGGCTTATCATGCATCATTCTCACATTTTTTGCTATAGGGAATGGTCATGCCTCTCGCACTCTGGGCTCTCGTCATAGGAGCCTTCGGTATTGGAACAACCGAGTTCGTCATTGCCGGCTTATTGCCAGCCATTGCAGCTGACTTCGGCGTCAGCATCCCGGTAGCAGCATACTTGGCCACCAGTTATGCACTGGGTGTCTTCGTAGGCGCTCCCGTCCTCATCATCCTGGGCAGTCGTACGTCCAAGAAAACGATGCTGGCTTTTTTGGCATTGTTGTTCGTACTTGGAAACTTGGTCACAGCGGTAGCGCCGACCTTTGAAGTAGCCGTTGTGGGGCGCATCATCACTTCGCTGACACACGGTGCGTTCTTCGGAATTGGATCGGTGCTTGCGGCAGAGATGGTTTCCAAAGAAAAGCGCGTCCGAGCCATCGCTTTCATGTTTTCAGGCCTGACGGTAGCAACATTGGTGGGCGTTCCGGTCGGCACTTGGCTGAGCCAGGTGTACTCTTGGCAAGCGACCTTCTATGCTATTACCGCTATTGGAGTGGCCACGTTCGTAGGAGTGATTGCACTCATCCCGAACACGCCCAAGCCGAAAGCACAACGCATTGGCCATGAATTCGCTGCCTTTGGCAATGCCAAGGTGCTGCTTGCCATGGGCATCACCATTCTTGGGCCTGCGGCATTTTTTACGTCGATTACGTACATCGCTCCCATGATGACCGATATCGCTCGATTTTCTGAGAGCTCCATCACCTGGCTGTTGATGGTGTTCGGCTTCGGGCTTTTTGTAGGCAACTGGCTGGGTGGTCGTTATGCAGACCGAGCGTTGATGCCGATGCTTTACTTCACGCTGCTGGCCCAAGCAGTGGTGTTGTTCGTTTTCCATTTTGTCGCGGAAAGCCAAGTCGCATCTGTGATCTGTATCTTCCTGATGGCGGCATTTGGTTTTGCCACAGTGTCTCCCATCCAGAAGCTGGTAATGGACAAAGCCAAGGCCGCAGGTGCACCGACATTGGCGTCCGCAGTCAATATTGGGCTTTTCAATCTAGGCAATGCTTTGGGTGCTTGGTTGGGCGGCATCGTAATCGCATTCGGTTTCGGGTTCACTTCACCAAATTGGGCTGGGGGATTCCTGTCGATAGCTGCCTTGGGTCTTGCGCTCATGTCCGGCTGGTTGGATCGCCGGCAAGTGTCAACGCTCGGCGACGTTACACTAAAGCCATACTGAGCGTGGATGTTATTGGCGAGGCAGTTTTCCCAGCCCGCCTGCACGGAGTGGGGGATTAAGCCACATGCATCGACGAACACTGATTAAACTTGCCGCAAGTTCTGCTGCCTTGACCACCCTTCCGACGCTGGCTGGGTGCTCATCATTGAAAGGAACTGAATATATGAAATATCGCGGCGTCGTTTATGACGTAGGCCTTACATTTACCGTCGGGCAACCGTATTCCGTTGAGCACTTTGATCCTGTACTGGTTACGCACGATATCAAGGCCATCGCTACCGAACTGCATTGCAACGCCATTCGAATCGAAGGTGAGGACATTGATCGACTGATCACTGCCACGCGTATCGCGCATACCAACGGGCTGAAGGTTTTTTTCAACCCATGGAAGATGAATGTATCAATCGCGGAATTGCCGGCCTATTTTGAGGAGGGCGCACGTGCGGCGGAACAATTACGCGCAGAGGGAATTGACCTGGTTTTCGTCGCTGGCTGCGAAATGAGTTTGTTCAACGAAGGAGTTTTTTCAGGCAAGACAATCGTCGAGAGAACACAGGGCGTAGTGGCCATCATGATGGCAGAACAGGCCAACGACCCGAGCCCAGGCGAGCAGGCAGGGACAATTTTGAACGACACCCTCAAGCGCATCCTCGAGCCTGTGCGCAAGCAGTTCAAAGGTAGGGTGACCTACTCGGCCGGAATGTGGGAGAAGATCGACTGGAGCCTGTTCGATATCGTCGGCGTGGATCACTATCGCGCTAGCGAAACTCCCGAGGAATACGTGAAAACACTCGATCACTATCGCCTCGACAAGCCACTCGTGGTCATGGAAGTCGGTTGCTGCGCCTATGAGGGGGCTGCCAAACTGGGCGCTGGCGGCTTTATGGCGCTGGAGGGGGCCAACCCTGACGGTACAGGTAAATTCAAAGACGGCATTGTGCCCACGCGCAGTGAGCGCGAGCAAGCTGATTATGTGCAAGAGCAGCTTGAACTGCTGAGCGGCGCGAACATTGATGGGGTGTTCATCTACGTGTTTTCCTTTCCCACCTTTCCGCATGGAGAGGGGGCGCGGGATTTTGACATGATGAGTTTTTCACTCGTCAAAACCTATCCCAAAGATCACGAGAAAGGTCAGGCAATGCCACCTTGGGAGCCAAAAGAAGCTTTCTACCGGATTGCTGAGGTGTATCGGAGGTTGGCTTTGCGTGAGTGCGGTCTGGCGTCATCGTAAAACAAAATATGCCAGCCCGAAGGCTGGCATATTGTACGGACCGGAATCAGTGGTTCACGTTGGGGAAGGCCGGTTGCGGGCGTCCCTTGAAGTCCAGCCACTGCTTGTTGGTGAAGTCATACAGTTTGCAGTAGCGTGCGCACTGGAAGTACCAGCGCCACGAGAACATCTGCACCACGATGCGGCCCGGCAGCATGGTTTCCAGCTTGTGCTGGGCTTCGGGCAGCCTGTAGAGCGGCACGCTCATGTCCACGTGGTGCGCGGTGTGCACCATGATGTTGTGCAGCAGGCGACGGCCGAAGTACTTGAAGGTCAGGTGCACGGTGGTCGAGACGAATGGCTGGCAAGCCGCCCATTCTGCCTTGTTCTCGTACCACTCGATCTCGGGGTGGGTGTGCTGGATGTAGATCACCATGCCGATCATGCCGTTCCAGAAAATGAACGGGATGACGAAGCCAGTCAACAGCAGCAGCCAGACCGACTGGCCGGTGGCCGAGGCTGCCCAGATCAGGCCGGCGATCCAGACGATGCCGCCAGCCGTGACCATCAGGCTGTCGAGCGTGAAGATGCGGCGGCGCGTGGGCATCTGGCGAGCGTTGGGGAAGTACATCTTCTTCCACCAGATCTCGATCAGGTAGTACAGCCAGGGACCCCAGCCGCTGCGGTAGATACGTTCCAGCGCACGGGCGGCAGGCGACAGGGCACGATATTCTTCAGGCGTCTTGGGGCACCAGACGAAATCGAAACCCTTGAGGTTGGAGTAGCCGTGGTGGACGGTGTTGTGACCGGTTTCCCACAGGCTGTAGGTGGTCAGCGAGGGCAGGAACAGCAGCCGACCGACCCAGCGGTTCAGGCGCCGGTTGTCGGTGAAAGCCTGGTGGCAGGCGTCGTGGCCGAGAATGAACAGGCGGCCGATGATGAAACCCATCACCATGCCCAGCAGGATCTTGACGGCCAGGTTGTCGAACAGAATGATGCCCGCCAGCGCCAATCCATACAGCGCGAAGTCCAGCACGACCAGCGACAGGGCAAAGAGGGTGGAGCGGTCTGCCAGGGGTGCGATCCAGTTGCGGATGACTTTACGGTGCGGCAGGGGTTCGCCGGGAGCAATAGGCGTGTCTAGCGGGTTCAAAGTGCGTCCTGATTTGATATTTCGTATTGACAAGCATGTGCGCGGCATAATAGGCGCGCGCCGATATTAGCAGTATGCAGCTTTCAGCTTGATGTAAACCTTATCACAAGTAGGGGTATGTAAAGGATTGCCGCAGCCTTCCTGTGAGGATGTTACGAAGGGTGGCATTTGGCAATCCGGTGGCCAATTGAGGCATGCCGGATTTGGTTTTTTGTCGCTTATTGGGTAATTTAGACAGGTCGCCGTCCTTGCATTTCAGAACTATGATTACATCCTCCATGGCATGGCGTAGAATCCCCGCCGCCAGCCGTTTCGCTTTACTTGCTACGGCCGTATTCTTCCTTCCCGCAGGCAGTCAATGAAAAAATGGTTCAAACGGATAGTGATCGGCACTGCCGCCCTGGCATTGGTCGCAGTGGTCGGTGCCGCACTGTTCCTGCTGACGTTCGATCCGAACACCTACGCACGCAAGCTTGAAGAGGCGGTGCTCGAAAAATACCAGCGTGTGCTGACGATCGAGGGTGATGTCGAACTGTCGCTGTTTCCCCGTATCGGGCTGACGCTGACTGGCGTGTCACTGTCGGAGCCGGACAGCGAGGCGACGTTCGCATCGGTGGATCGGGCGCGGGTTGCCGTGGCGATCTGGCCCCTGCTGTCCAATAGCCTGGTCATCGACAACGTGATGGTCGAAGGCTTTGGCGTGAATATCGTACGCAACGAGCAAGGACAGCTCAATTTCCAGGATCTGCTCGACGACCCGGCGGATGCGCCGGCAGTCGATGCGCAGGCCGATTCGAAGACGGAGGATGCCGCTTCTCATGTGGCGGCGTCGGGCAGTGAGCGTGTGCGGCGTTCGACCATGCAGATCGACATTGCCGGCCTGGACCTGCGCCAGGGCGAGATTGCCTTTGTCGACCAGGCGTCGGGCACCCACGTCAAGCTGGCGAATCTGGCGGCTCTGGCTGGCCGTGTCACTTTTCGCCAGCCTTTCGATTTCAGCCTCACCGGGCGACTCGAAGGCGATGCGCCGCATACCGATGCCGACCTGACGGCCAATGCCGTCCTGATGCTTGATCCTGATGCCATGAAGTACGCTGTCCAGAAGCTGGACGTGCAGGTGACGGGTGCGCTGGGGCGGGCCACGGCAGAACCGTTGTCACTGCGCGGTAACCTGACCTACGATGCAGTGGTGCGGGCATTCCGTATTGGCAGTGGTGAGCTGGCCTTCCGTGGGCAGGTCGAGACCGGTGAGGGGCTGCTTGAGCAGGTAGAGTCTGGCCTGTCGGTGCCTGCTGCAGAGTTCGACCTGTCTTCCCTGATGCTGTCGGGAGATAAGCTGACTGCTCGCGCCAAGGGGCAGCGCGCGGCCGAGTCCTTTGAGTTTGCGCTGGATCTGCCCAAGTATGCGCTTGGACTGGGTGAGATACGCGATACGGCAGCAACGGCTCGTTTCCGCCTGTTTGGTGCGGGCCGTACGCTCGATGCGCAGCTTGATCTGGCACCGATACAGGGTGAAAAGGGCATCTTCAAGTCGGATAGCCTGTCCATGGATGCCACGCTCGAGCAGCAGGGGCGCAAGGTCGGCATCGCACTGGTGTCGCCTGCACAGTTCGAGGCCGCTGAGACACATTTCTCCCTACCTGGCCTGACCGGGCAGGTGGTCCTGGAAGCCGATGACGCATCGCTGACCATACCACTCGATGCCAATCTTCAGATCAAGGGCAAGGCCGAGGAGCTGGCGCTCGATCTGGCTGCTGTGCTGGAGCCTGCGCCAGCGCCCATTCCTGTTGCCGAAGCGGCCAGCGATGCTGCCACCGGTGAGACGGCTGCCGAAGTCCCCGAGCCTGCCAAGCCGGCTCCTGTGATCGAGGGGCCGGGGCGTACGGCCGAACTCAAGGCCACGCTCAGCAAATGGTCTGCCAAGCCTGCATTCGACGTGAATCTGAAAGCTGGCCGACTTGACCTGGATCGACTGCTGCCCTTTGCGGTTGCCTTTGCCGCGTCCGAGGTGGCGCAACTGCAACCCGAAGAAAATGCCAAGGCGACCGAAGATGAGGCTGCTGGGTCGGCTGAGGTGCCTGCTGCGGGGACGGATGCCGAACCTGCAGCCGAACAGCCGGCCGCGTCGCCTGCTGCGGCCGCTCAGGACAAGGATGCGCAGCAACCCGAAAAACCGCGCACGGTATATGCCGGCAAGGTGCAGCTCGCCGTTCAGCAACTGATCTTCCAGGGGCAGCAGATCGATGATATTTCTGCGCAGGCTACGTTGCGTCCGGATGATCTCCAGGTCAGTCGTTTCGGTCTGCGTGCCTACGGCAGCGCCCTGACCGGCAAGCTGAGTCTGGGCGGTACGGGTGCCGAACCCGATCAGTGGCATCTGACCCTGCAGGGCAAGGGGCTGGAAATGCAGCCGCTGCTGTCACACTGGGCTGGATTCGACTACCTGTCCGGGGCCGCTGAGTTGCAGCTCGACCTGCGCGGACAGGGGCTGGAACCGGCCTATTGGCTCAATACCCTGTCCGGCAAGGCGCGTTTGCGCATGCCCGATGGCAAACTGCACGGCATTGATCTGGGCGAACTGGCCCGGCTGGATGACCTGCTGCAGCGCAAGGGTGTGCTCAGTACCGGCGATGGTGTGGCCCGCCTGACCGAATTCAAGGCGCTCGATGCCGCGCTGACCTTCGACAGTGGCATCGGCACGATCGATCGGCTGACCTTCTCGCATGCCGCCGTAACCTTCCGCAATTCCAGCGGGCGTCTCGATCTGCCTGCCGGCACGCTGGATCTGACCACGACGGCGCGGCTCAACAACGTGTCGATTTCGACGGGGGGCGTTAAAACCTCGGTCAGGCGGCTGGATGTGCCGTTGCGCATTTCCGGGCCGTGGAGTGGCCTGAACTATCAGGTACAGTGGCAGGGTCTGGCCGAGGGGGCGCTCAAGGGCGCACTGGCACCCCTGCTGCAGGGGCTGTTGCCAGGCAGCGAGCCGGCAGCACCGGATGCCGCCGCGACGCAAGCCGAACCGGCCGCATCCGCACCCGGCAGCGCCCGGCAACGCGTGGAAGAGCTGGGCAAGGCGCTCAAGGGTCTGTTCGGAAAATAAACGGCACGGAGGAGACGCAATGAATCACAAGGCCGACAGTGGGCCAGACGTGCGGGCCAGTCCGCTGCATGGTAGCCGCTATCAAGGGGCTGCCACCGAGTATGCGGGGCGTTGGGTCATTCTTGATGCTGCCGGACAGATGTTGCTGCCACCCTTGCAACAGCGGGCTGGCGATATCGAGGTGAGTCTGCGTTTTGGCTACATGGTGCTGCGGGCAGCCGGCATGTTGCGGCTCGACATCCCGCTCGATGTGATTGAGGACGACGACAGTGTGCAACGGCAAGTGCAGTTGCTGGGTCGCGATATTACGGTAGTCGATGAAGGCGATCTGGCGGCCGCCTGGGTCAGTCAGTGGCTGGATACGCCGGCGAGGCTATTCAAGATTCATCCTGATGCGCCAGGGCTGGCTCAGCCAGCGACGCACTGACATCCGTGCCGGCGGTCAGACGCCGGTATTTTTCCATGAGTGCATCCTGCCCCTCCTGCCATTGGGGATGGATCACGATGCACTCGACCGGACAGATCACCTGGCATTGCGGCTCGTCGTGATGCCCCACGCACTCGGTACAGAGGTCGGGATTGATCTCGTAGATCTCCTCGCCCATGTAGATGGCGGTATTGGGGCATTGCGGCTCGCAGACGTCGCAATTGATGCACTCTTCGGTAATGGTCAGGGCCACGATTGTTCCCGGTATTCCTTGGCCTTGGCATGCAGCCAGCGTTCGACCGAGGGAAACACGAATTTGCTGATGTCGCCACCGAGTATGGCGATTTCCCGGACTATGGTACCCGAAATGAACTGGTACTGGTCCGAAGGCGTCATGAACATGGTTTCGACTTCCGGCAGCAGGTGCCGGTTCATGCCTGCCATCTGGAATTCATACTCGAAGTCCGAGACGGCCCGCAGGCCGCGGATGATGATCTTGCCATCCTGTTCGCGGACGAAGTCCTTGAGCAGGCCCGCAAAGCTGTGGACCTCGACATTCGGGTAGTGGCCCAGCACTTCGCGGGCGATCTCGAGTCGTTCCTGTACCGAGAAGAAAGGACCCTTCTTGCGGCTGTGGGCCACGCCGACCACGACCCGGTCAAACAGGCCGGAGGCGCGACGTACCAGGTCTTCGTGTCCACGGGTGAGGGGGTCGAAGGTGCCGGGATAAACTGCAGTGATCATGTTGTCTCCGTGTGGGCGGGCGGCTCGGAAGGGCCGGAAAGCCGATTATCAACGGATTTTTGCGGCGCAGCAATCCGGAAAAGATGGTAGTGGACCTGGCCGGCCCGTCCACTGCGCAGCAGTTCGAATCCTTCGGGTGCCGTCTGTGGTGATTCGGTTTCGATGTAGGCCAGCCCGTCGGGGGCCAGCAGGAATGGCAGACAGGGCCAGATTCGCGACATCCAGTCGGCACCGAACGGGGGATCGAGCGTGACCAGATCGTAGCGGCTGCCCTCTGCCCGCTCCAGGATATGGCCCGCATCGCCATGGTGGATGCGGATGGCATGGGCCCCCAGCTTGTTGCGCAGGGCCCGCATCGCGGCGGTGGCCTGGGCGTTCTGTTCGACCATGAGAATGTGGCCGACGCCGCGCGATGCCGCCTCGAAGCCGAGAGCGCCGGTGCCTGCGAACAGGTCCAGCATGTGGCGCTGCTCGTAGCGACCATCCCAGAAATGGTTCAGCCAGTTGAACAGCGTCTCGCGCACGCGGTCGGGCGTGGGGCGCAGGCCGGGCAATTCCAGCACCGGGATTGGCGTACGACGGTATTGCCCGCCTACAATACGCACTTGGTGTCGCGACATACGAAATACCATCCGATTTTCCAAACCGAAATCATACTGCCAGTCCATGTTTAGTTTCCTGAAGCGCAAGAAAACCGCAGAGCCCGCCGGGCAGCCTGCAACCGAGCAGGCGCAGGTCGCCGAGACCGCCTTGCCGGCGTTGCAGGCAGACACGGCTGCGTCGGTGCCCGCTGCTGCCGAGGCGCAGGCGATCGTCGCTGCGCCTGTCTCCGAGGAGCAGGTGGCCTTGCCTGAAGCGATACAGGCCAGTGAGCCGTCCGTGTCGGTGCCGACCCCTGTCGAGACAACTGCCCCGGTCATGCTCGAACCTGAGGTTGTGCCCGCTGCCGGGCCTGCGGCCATGCCCGGGTTCACGTCCGTGCCTGAACCTTTGCCCGCCGTCGTGCCGGCTGATGCCACCGAGGCGCAGCCGGCACGCAAATCCTGGCTGGCCCGCTTGCGCAGTGGCCTGTCTCGTACCGGCCAAAACATCAGCCACCTGTTCGTGGGCGTCAAGGTCGATGAAAACCTTTTCGAGGAGTTGGAAACAGCCCTGATCATGGCTGACGCCGGCATGGAGGCCACGGAGTCGATGCTGCAAGCCCTGCGGGGCCGAGTCCGCAAGGAGCGCATCGAGGATGCCGGGCAGGTCAAGGCTGCGCTGGCCGATATCCTGGCTGCGCACCTGGCACCGCTGCAGCAGCGGCTCGATTTGGGGCGGGCCCGCCCGCTGACGGTCATGATCGCGGGCGTCAACGGCGCGGGCAAGACCACATCGATCGGCAAGCTGGCGCATGATTTCCAGCGTCAGGGGGCCAGCGTGCTGCTGGCTGCGGGCGATACCTTCCGCGCAGCAGCCCGCGAGCAACTGGTGGCCTGGGGCCAGCGCAACAATGTGGCGGTGATTGCCCAGGATGGTGGCGACCCTGCCGCAGTGGCATTCGATGCCGTCAATGCCGGGCGCGCACGCGGCATGGGGGTCGTGATGGTGGATACGGCCGGCCGCTTGCCGACCCAACTGCACCTGATGGAAGAACTCAAGAAAATCCGGCGTGTCATTGCCAAGGCCGATGCCGAGGCACCGCACGAAGTACTGCTGGTGGTCGATGGCAATACGGGCCAGAACGCGCTGGCACAGATCAAGGCGTTCGACGAGGCGCTGGGACTGACAGGTTTGGTGGTGACCAAGCTGGATGGCACGGCCAAGGGCGGTATTCTGGCAGCCGTCGCGGCAGGCAGCCAGGGCGTACGGCCGGTGCCGGTTTACTGGATCGGCGTGGGCGAGGGCATGGAGGATCTCCAGCCCTTCGATGCCCGTGAGTTTGCGCAGGCGTTGCTGGGCGATTGAAGCGGGCGACAGGCACGCCATCCCGATGAGTGCCTTCGGCTCCTCTTCTGGGGGATGGCGTATCTGTCAGCGGCCAAATGGCCGCAATTGCGCCAGGCGACCGAATTCGACCTGGGCTTCCTGGGCCAGCGCATCGAGCCGTGCCGCAATCCAGCCCAGTGCGAACCAGGCCTGTGGGTGCTGGGCGGTCAGGCTGCGATAGGCTTCGCGGGCCACGACCAGATCATTGAATTCTCCCAGCAGTTCCTGCACGGCCGTCAGGCGCTTGCGATAGGCGCGTGAGCGGGCGGCCGGCAGCACTGAGGTGGCGAACGAGAGGGCATAGCGCAATCGCTTGCCCCGCTTGCGCAGCTCGTGCTTTTCGGTTTCGCTGAGGGCCGCAAAACGTGCGCCGTCGCGCACCATGACCAAGTGCCAGCGTTGCAGGCGCTTGCTCAGTCGTCGCCGCAGGGTCGGTGGTGTGCGCAGTTCGCCCGTTGCTGTCGGCTGGGCGGCAACGGCGCGGGCCACATCGGCCAGATTGCCTTCGGTCGTCGGCGCTGGAACAGGCTGGCGGGTTCCGTTGCGCGCTGCCGGTGGAATGCCCAGTGTCCAGCCCAGCAGGTCCAGCAGCCAGCCCTGGAAGGCAGGGTCGCTGGCCAGGGTCCGCGGATCGAGGGCCGTGCTGCTGTCGGCGACGGGTAGCGGGACCGGGGGCATGCCGGCGGCCAGCAGGCGTGGCGTGACGGTGCCGCTCAGGACGTCGCCGTCACGGACATTGCCGAAAGCATTGAAATGCCCGCGGATATCCTGGGTCAGGCTGTCGGGCACGGCTTCGACCCAGTCCTGAAACAGTCGCCAGGCCGAGCGCAGTCTGCGGATGCCGACGCGCAACTGATGGATGTGTTCAGGACGACCGGCACGATAGTGGCCATCGGTGTCGATCTCGGCCAGGATGGCGGCGTTATGGACGATCTGCTCAAGGCATTCGATGCCGATGGCCGTGAGGGCGGCAGCCGACGAGGCGTCGCCGTCCAGTTTGACGCTGCAGGCCATGCGCGGAGCCCAGAAAGCCTGGATGGCGGCATGGCGCTGGGGGTCGCCATGGCTGGGCGCGCTGTCGGAACGGGAGATTTCCTGCGCGGCCGTGGCCAGGGCGTCGCCGCGTTCGGCCTTGCTGCGCAGGTCCATGATCAGGCCGTATTGCTGTTGCCAGCGGCGCGCCAGGGTGAACAGCGCCTGCTGGCGGCCCGAGACCAGCTCGAACTCGAGTTCGTTGATCGGCAGTTCCAGTGCGCCGGCGCGCAGCAAGCCGCTGTCGCAGGCCAGTTCGACCGTGCCGTAGCGGGTGCGCACCTTGCGCGTGATCCGCTTGACGTCTGTTTCGTAGCGGATTGACAGGGGGGCATTCAGGGCGGCGATGACGTCGGCGGCAGGCGTGCCCTGGTAAAGGCTCAGGTCAAGTTCGGCTGCAGGGCGTGGATGGTTGAGTTCCAGTCGCGTGATGCTGTCCGGGCCGGGCATCTTGAGTGTCTGGACCCATTTGCGCCCTTCGAGGCGGATGCGCAGGGCCACGCCAGCGCGAGCCAGGGCGCGGTCGGGCGTATCGAAATACAGTGCCCGCAGTGCGATGCGCTGTGCGCCGTCGCCCTTGAGTACGGCCTGGCTGACGGCCTTGCGTGCGGCGGGAGGGATGTGCAACTTGATTTCTTGTTCAGACATGGGGGTAAGTGCCTAAAAATAAGGTTGCGATCATAGCCCTGCCACCTGCCGCATTTGATGACGCGTCATGAAAGCATCATGTGCGGGCGAGCCAGCGCTCCAGTGCTGCTACGGTATCTGGTGCTGCCGACAGGCCCAGCCAGGTGCGTCGCCAGAGAATGTCCTCGCTGGTCTCTGCCCATTCATGCGTGCGCAGCCAGTCGGCTTCGCGGGTGTACAGACCATCGCCCAGGTGTTCGCCCAGGTCGTCCAGGCTGTGGGTGTCCTGCAGCAGCGTGGTGGTCAGGCTGCCGTAGGTGCGTGCATAGCGGTTTGCGAGATCGGCCGGCAACCAGGGGTGGCTGTGCAGCAGATCGTCGATGTAGCCGTCCACGTCGCCGTGTTCGATGTCGCCGCCCGGCAAGGGGGCGGTGGCTGTCCAGGGCGGGCGGGCCCCCAGGCAGCCTGCCAGCTTGGCCATGACCTGCTCAGCCAGGCGTCGGTAGGTGGTCAGCTTGCCGCCATAGACCGACAGGATGGGGGGCTGGCCCAGGGCAAGGTCACCATTCATGTCCAGCAGATAGTCGCGGGTGACCTTGGACGGATTGTTCGACTGGTCGTCGTAGAGCGGACGGACGCCGGCAAACGTATGCAGGATCTGCGAAGGTTCGATCTGGCTGTCGAAATAGCTGTTGACGACGGCGCACAGGTAGTCTGTTTCCTCGGTGCTGATCCGGATGTCGGCCGGATCGCCCTCAAAGGCGACATCGGTGGTGCCGATCAGGTGGGTGTCTGTCGTGTAGGGCAGCACGAATACGATGCGCTGATCATCGTTCTGCAGGATATAGGCATGGTCGCCCTGGTACAGGCGCGGCACGATGATGTGGCTGCCCTTGACCAGCCGTACACGGCATGAGGCCGGTGGTGTGTTCTGGGCCATGGCGCGGACCTGGGAGACCCAGGGGCCGGCTGCATTGACCACCGCCTTGGCCGTGAGGTCGTGCGTCTGGCCGCTCTGGTGGCGCAGCCGGGCCTGCCAGTGTGTGGGCGTGCGCTCCAGGTGCATGCACTCGGTACGCGGCAGGATCAGTGCGCCCCGGTCGGCGGCGTCGCGGGCGTTGAGTACCACCAGCCGGGCGTCGTTGACCCTGCAGTCCGAATACATGAAGCCCTGCTTGAGCCGATCCTGCAAAGGGATGCCGGCTGGGTGCAGGCGCAGGTCGAGGCGCTGCGAACTGGGCAGCACCGAGCGCCGTGACAGGTGGTCGTACAGGAACAGGCCCAGCCGGATCAGCCAGGCAGGTCGCAGGTGGCGATCATGCGGCAGCACGAAGCGCAGGGGCGAGACGATGTGCGGCGCATTGGACAGCAGCACTTCGCGTTCGGCCAGGGACTCGCGCACCAGGCGGAATTCATACTGTTCGAGATAACGCAGACCGCCATGGATCAGCTTGCTGCTGGCCGACGAGGTGGCGCTGGCCAGGTCGTGCCGCTCGCACAGCGCAACCTTGAGGCCGCGCCCGGCGGCGTCGCGCGCGATACCGGCACCATTGATGCCGCCGCCGATGACCAGCAGGTCGATCTCGGACGGGAGGGCGGTCGGGTCGAAAACGGGAGGGACGGACACGTGACCTGTTCCTGTGGGTTCGATGACAGTCCGCAGTGTATCAATCTTGGCGGGCAGATATCTGTCATCGGCAGTAAAATCGGAAATTGTCATCCAATCTCAGCCCCTGGCGGCTCCATTTATGTCTGAATCACTGAACGATACGTCCGTCGCGGGCGTGTCAGGCGGCGACATTGCGCCCGTGTCCGAAATCGTGGCCGAGCTGCGTGCCGGCCGCATCGTTATCCTGGTCGATGAAGAGGATCGTGAAAACGAAGGCGACCTGGTCATGGCGGCCGAGTTCGTCACGCCCGAAGCGATCAATTTCATGGTGACCCATGGCCGGGGGCTGGTATGCCTGACCCTGACCGAGGCGCGTTGCCAGCAACTTAACCTGCCGCTGATGGCCAGTCGCAACGGTGCTCGCTATGGCACCAATTTCACGGTGTCCATCGAGGCCGCACACGGTGTCGAAACCGGCATTTCCGCAGCCGACCGGGCGCGCACCATTCGTGCCGCCGTGGCGCGCGATGCCCGCCCCGAAGATCTCGTGCAGCCGGGCCACATTTTTCCGGTACGTGCCGTGCCCGGCGGTGTGCTGGTGCGTGCCGGCCATACCGAGGCCGGTTGCGACCTGACGGCTATGGCTGGTCTGGCACCCGCGGCCGTCATTTGCGAAATCCTCAAACCCGATGGCTCGATGGCGCGCCTGCCTGACCTGATCCTGTTTGCCCGCGAGCATGGCATCAAGATCGGCACCATTGCCGACCTGATCCAGTATCGCAGCGAGCATGAATCGGTAGTCCAGCGCGTCGGCCAGTGCGAGATGCAGACGCCCTGGGGCGTATTCCAGGCCTATGCCTACCGCGATACGGTTGGCAATGCGCCGCACCTGGCGCTGGCGCATGGCACCCTGCATCCCGACAGCGAGGCGCTGGTGCGTGTGCACGAACCGGCCTCGGTGCTCGACGTGCTCGATATTGGCAATAGTCACCACAGCTGGGGCATAGGCCAGGCGCTCAAGGCCATCCAGGCAGCACCGTCGGGCGTGCTGGTGCTGGTCAACTGCCAGGCCCCGGCCGAAGTGCTGTTCAGCCAGTTCGCTGCCTGGCAGACCCAGCAAGAAGGAGGCCAGACCGGCGCGGCAGCCGTCAGCACCGATACCGACCGCCTGGGTCTGCGCACCTACGGCATCGGCGCGCAGATTCTGCGCGATCTCAATGTCGGCAAGATGCGCCTGCTGGCACGGCCACGCAAGATGCCCAGCATGGCGGGCTTTGCACTCACCATTACGGGTTACGATTGCGAACCCGGACAATCCTGAACCACCTCAAGGCGGACCTGACATGAATCCCTACGTAATGATCCCTGACCTCAATGGCGAAGGCCTGCACATCGGCGTGGTGCGCGCCCGCTTCAACGAAGAGATCGGCCAGGCCGAACTCGAGGCATGTCTGGCCGAGCTGGAGCAGCTTGGTGTGGACGAGCGCGACGTGATGGTCGTCTCCGTGCCCGGCGCGCTCGAACTGGGCGTGGTGCTGGCGCATCTGGCCGAGTCCCAGGAGTTCGATGCCCTGATCACGCTGGGTGCCGTGGTGCGCGGCGAGACCTACCACTTCGAAGTGGTCAGCAATGAAAGCGCTTCGGCCATCAGCCGCGTCTCGCTCGAGACTGGCATTCCGATCGCCAACGGCGTGCTGACGACCGATACCGAAGAGCAGGCGCTGTCGCGTGCTGCAGAAAAGGGCCGCGACTGCGCCCGTGCGGCCGTCGAGATGGCCAATCTGGTGGCGACGCTCGAGCCCGAGGAAGAAGAAATCGAATTTGACGAGGAAGATGAGTCCCATGACGACGAACAGCGCCACTAAGCCGGCCCGTGCACCGGCAGGTGCCGGTGATCGCAGCGCCCGCCGCCGGGCACGCGAGTTTGCCCTGCAGGGCGTGTACGAGTGGCTCATGCGCGATGGCGAAACCAGCCAGTACGCAAGCGATATCGAATCGCATGTCGGCGAGGACCCCGAGTTCATCGAAGCCGACGTGCGCTGGTTCCGTACGCTGTTTCATGGCGTGCTGGCCGAAGCGCCCACGCTGCGCGAGCAGTTCACGCCCTTCCTGGATCGTCCGCTGGCCGAACTGTCGCCGGTCGAGCATGCGGTGCTGCTGATCGGCAGTTACGAACTGGTGCATCATGTTGAGGTGCCGTATCGCGTCGCCATCAACGAGGCGGTCGAACTCTCCAAGGAGTTCGGTGGCACCGACGGCTTCAAGTTCGTCAATGGTGTGCTCGATAAACTGGCGGCCGACGTGCGTGCTGCAGAGATCGAGCGACGCCGCGCCAGCCGGGGCTGATCCGGATGGCGCCTGAGTTCGATCTGATCCGGCGCCATTTCACCTGGCCGGTCACGATGGCCGGCACGCTCGGTGTGGGCGATGACTGTGCCCTGTTCCTGCCGCCTGCCGGGCGGCAGGTTGCCGTCAGTACCGACCTGCTGGTCGAGGGGCGGCATTTTTTTCCGGATGTCGATCCCCGCGCCCTGGGCCACAAATCGCTGGCCGTTAACCTGTCCGACCTCGCCGCCATGGGCGCGCAGCCTGCGGGCTGCGTGCTGGGCCTGGCATTGCCGGATATCGACCATGACTGGCTGGCCGCCTTTGCGGCCGGTTTTCGCGCCCTGTCCGAGCGTGCCAACTGCCCATTGCTGGGCGGCGATACGACCCGCAGCCTCTCGGGGCGCACCATCAGCGTGACCATATTCGGGTATGTCGATCCGGCCCAGGCCCTGCGGCGTGATGCTGCCCGGCCCGGAGACGACCTGTGGGTATCGGGTCGGCTGGGCGCGGCCCATGCCGCCCTGCAGGTGATGCTGGAAAAATGGTCCGTGCCGGCCGATGCGCCTGTGCCGGACTGGCGACAGGCGCTGGAGCATCCTGAACCACAACTGGCGCTGGGCGGGCGACTGGCCGGGCTGGCTCATGCCGCGATCGATATCTCCGATGGGCTGGCTCAGGATCTGGGGCACATTCTGGTTGCCAGCGCCTGTGGGGCCCGCATCGATTGCACGCTGCTGCCTGCGGCAGACGGTCTGCAGATGCTGGACGAGGTACAGCGTCTCGAGGCTTTGCTGGGCGGCGGGGATGTCTATCAACTGTGTTTTACGGCCGCACCTGGGCAGCGCGATGCCATACTGCAGGCGGCGGTAGCAGCCGACACTCAGGTGACGCGGATCGGCGTCATCGAGCCGCAGACAGGCTTGCGGTTGATCGATGCCCAGGGGCGTATCGTTGCAGATGGATTTGCCGGTTTCGATCATTTCCGTGCCTGACCGGCGCATACGTATTTATTTGAAGGATATCGCCACCACCATGACCGATTCCAAGACGACTTCCTGGCCAACGACTGCCTGGGTATTCGGGCATCCGGCCCGCTGGCTGGCCTTCGGCCTGGGCAGCGGTTTGATCAGACCGGCACCCGGCACCTGGGGCACGCTAGCCGGCTGGGCACTGTGGGCCTGGCTGGCACCCGCTGGCTGGGCTGCGGGTGGTGCCGTGCTGCTGGCCGGTTTCCTGCTGGGGTGCTGGGCCTGTCACCGTACTGGCGTGGAACTGGGGCAGCCCGATCATGGTGGCATGGTCTGGGATGAGTTCGTCGGCATCTGGCTTGTGCTGTGGCTACTGCCCGGCTTCTTCGAGGTCAACTGGCTGGCGCAGGTCTGGGCGGTCGTGCTGTTTCGCTTCTTCGATATTCTCAAGCCTTATCCGATTCGCGTGTTTGACCGGCGGCTCAAGAATGGCTTTGGTTGCATGTTGGATGATGTGCTGGCGGCGCTGTTCGCGGTGCTGGTATTGGCGCTCACGGCCTGGTTGCAACCGCCGGGCCTGCTGCGCGGTGCGTTTTTCTGAGTCCTGTATATGCAAAGCATTGAGCAACTGAGTGCCCGCATCGGGCAGGAAGCCGAGTTGCTGGCCAGCCAGATGCGCACACGTGGCTGGATGCTGGCTACGGCAGAGTCCTGCACGGGCGGATTGCTGGCGGGAGCCATCACCGATTTGCCGGGTTCGAGCGACTGGTTCGAGCGTGGTTACGTGACCTACAGCAATGCAGCCAAGCAGGATGAACTGGGGGTCACGGCGGATGCATTGCACCGCTATGGCGCGGTCAGCGAGCAGGTGGCGGCACAGATGGCCGCTGGTGTATTGAAGGCGAGTGTCCGGCCGGCCTTGTCGCTGGCGACCACCGGCATTGCCGGCCCGGGTGGCGCGACTGATGGCAAACCGGTCGGCATGGTGTGCTTCGGGATGGCCTGGCGCGATGCCGGCGAAATCCTGACGCGCACCGAAACCTGCCTGTTCGCAGGCGATCGCCGCCAGGTCAGGCTGGCGGCCGTCGAGTTTGCCCTAAGGTTGGCCCGGCACTTCAGCGAAATGCGTTGATCGCATCGCGGGTTTCTCGGGCCACGCGGGCCGCGGCTTCACGCCAGTCATCCCCCTGGCTGGCATACAGGATGGCGCGCGAGGATGAAATCATCAGCCCGGTACCGCCAGTATTGCCGCCGGCGGTGACCGTGGCCTGAATGTCGCCGCCCTGTGCCCCGATGCCGGGCACCAGCAGCGGAACCTCATTGCCGATACGCTGGCGTACGGCTGCCAGTTCCTTCGGAAAGGTGGCACCAACTACCATGCCGCACTGGCCGCTGCGATTCCACTTTTCTGCCACCAGCGTCGCGACGCGCAGGTAGAGTGGCTCACCGTCGACATCCAGGAATTGCAGGTCGGAGCCACCGGCATTGGAGGTGCGGCACAGGATGATCACGCCCTTGTCGCTCCAGGATAGGTAGGGGGCAATCGAATCGTAGCCGAGGTAGGGGCTGACGGTGACGGCATCGGCGCAGTAGCGCTCGAAGGCTTCGCGGGCATAGTGTTCTGCTGTCGAGCCGATATCGCCGCGCTTGGCATCGAGCACGATGGGCAGCGTGGGATATTTCTCGCGGATGTAGTCGCACAGGCCTTCGAGCTGGCTTTCGGCTCGCTGCGAGGCGAAGTAGGCAATCTGGGGCTTGAAGCCGCAGGCATAGGGCGCGGTGGCATCCACGATGGCACGACAGAACTCGAAGATCGCGTCGGGCCGGTTGTCCAGTTCGGCCGGAAAGCGCTGCGTGTCCGGATCCAGCCCGACCATCAGCAGTGAATTGTTGGTCGTCCAGGCATGGTCGAGTTTTTGGTAGAAGGCTGTCATGGGCTGAGTGGCTGGCCTTGCGGCACCGAATGAACGAGGAGCCGCAAGGATACCAAAAAGTCAGGACGACAGTTTCATCAGGACCAGGCCACTGACGATCATGATGGCTGCCAGGATGCGCATGGGCGTGGCGGGTTCGCCCAGGACCAGCAGGCCGACCACGAAGGCTCCGACGGCACCGATGCCGGTCCAGATGGTATAGGCCGTGCCCAGCGGCAAGGTCTTCATGGCGACGGCCAGCAGGCCGAAGCTGGCGATCATGGCAACGAGGGTGACGAGCGTGGGAACCAGCCGGGTGAAGCCGTGCGACTGCTTCATGGAAAAGGCCCATACGATTTCGAGGGCACCGGCAAGCGTGAGAAGGATCCAGGCCATGAGGCTCTCCTTGGATACAAGAGCCGGGCCGTCCCGGAGGTGATCGCCCTGAATGGGTGAGGTCGTCCTCTGTCTTTATTGTAGCCCGAGCGTGCGATCTGTGTGCAGTGCAATCCTGGCGTCGAGTTGCATGGCGTTTATATTAAAAATAAAATGTCATCATTTGAAATATTGCACTTGAAAAGTGCAGGAGTCTTGACATGGAACGGCTCGGATTTCGCTCGAAAATCATTCTGCTCATGGCGGTTGCCCTGGCGGCTGTCTTTGTGCTGGCAGCCTCGGCGCTTTATCAGGAGCGTAATCTCATTATCGAGGCACGCCACAATCAGCTTGTCAGTGCAGTCCAGTCTGCCTACAGCATTGCTGCACATTACCAGCAGCAGGCTGCCACGGGCGCGATTTCACAGGAAGAGGCCCAGCGTGCCGCCCGTGAAGCGATCCGGGTCAGCCGCTATGGGGGCGAGGATGGCAAGACCGAGTATTTCTATATCTGGCGTCCCGATATCGTCAGCGTCATGCATCCCATGAAGCCGGAGTGGGAAGGCAAGGACATGACGGGCAAGGTCGTGGATGGTACGGGCCAGGACATCATCAGGCTGATTGCGGATGCCATGCGCCGGAGTCTGGATGGACGCGTCATGGTCGATACGATGTTCGAGCGGCCTGGACAGACCGGGCTCAAGCCCAAGCAGCATTACGTCATGCTGCTCAAAGACTGGAACTGGATGATTGGCTCAGGGCTCTATACCGATGATATCGACCAGCAGATCCGTCATGATCTGCTGATGCGCTTGCTGGGCGTGCTGCTGGTGGCCGTGGTGGTGGGGGGGATCGGTTTCATGGTGGTGCGTGCGGTATTGCGCCAGATCGGTGGCGATCCTGCGCTGGCAATCGCCGCCATGGAGCGAGTCGCGGCGGGCGACCTGACGGTCACGGTGCCGGCCTCGGTACCGGGCATTGCTGGATAGCCTGATGCGGATGGTGCAGGCGTTGCGCACTTTGGTGGGTGATGTGCGCAGTGCGACGGAGAGTATCGCGCTGGCTTCCAGCGAGATTGCGCACGGCACTCAGGATCTGGCCCAGCGCACCGAACACACGGCGGCGGATCTGCAGACCACTGCCAGCAGCATGGAGCAGATTACCAGCACGGTGCGGCAGACGGCCGATTCCTCGACGACGGCACAGCAGTTGGCGGGTGCCGCCAGTCAGGTCGCGCAGCGTGGGGGCGCGGTCGTGAATCAGGTCGTCGAGACCATGCATGCGATCCAGGATAGCAGCGGGCGCATCAATGACATCATCGGGGTGATCGACGGGATTGCCTTCCAGACCAATATCCTGGCGCTCAATGCCTCTGTCGAGGCCGCGCGGGCCGGTGAGCAGGGGCGTGGTTTTGCGGTGGTGGCCGGCGAGGTGCGCAATCTGGCGCAACGCTCTGCCAGTGCGGCCCGCGAGATCAAGACCCTGATCGTGTCGTCCAACGAACAGGTACAGTCGGGGTCGGCCCTGGTCGAACAGGCAGGCGATACCATGACGGAAATCCTGCATGGCGTGCAGCGCGTGACGGATATCGTGGGCGAGATCCACGCCGCAACGCTGGAGCAGAGCCAGGGGATTGACCAGATCAATGCAGCCGTCGGCAGCCTGGATCTCTCGACGCATCAGAATTCGGCACTGGTGGAAGAGTCGAGTGCGGCTGCTGAAAGCCTGCGCGAGCAGGCGCAGGCGCTGGCCCATGCAGTGGCTTTCTTTCGGGTCAGTGCGGAGGATTCACGCCGGGCGAATGTGCTGGCACTTCGGTAGCAACTGCGCCTGGGGGCAGGCGGATCGGTGCCAGGATACTATTCATTCGATTTCCCCTGTCTGTCCGGGGGCGTTGGTGGAGTACCGCCGTTGTCCTGCCTGCATGATAAAATCGCTAATGATAATTCTTCAGTCTATCATCCCGATGCCCTGGCGCATCCCGGCACGCTGGATTTCATGCTTTCCGACGCTTCTCACCCCGTTGCGACCCTGTACGGCGATCATCACGATTGGCTGTACAAATGGCTGTGTCGGCGGATGGGGGATCGGTTCGATGCGCAAGACGTGGCACATGATACGTTCATGCGCGTGCTGGCGCGGCGCGGCGGCATCATCCTGGCCGAGCCGCGCAGTTACCTGACCACCATTGCCCATGGGCTGATGGTCGATCGCTTTCGGCGGCGGGCCATCGAGCAGGCCTATCTGGATGCCCTGGCCGTCTACCCGGAGCCGGAAACCATTTCCCAGGAGGCACATGCCATTCTGGTCGAAACCCTGCTGGAAATCGACAGGCTGCTGTGCCGGCTCGGTGCGCGAACCCGGGATATTTTTCTGCTGGCACAGATCGAGGGGCTGAGTCAGGTCGAGATTGCGCGGCACTTGCGACTATCGCTGCCTACGGTCAAAAAGCATCTGGTGCGAGCCTATACCGAATGTCTCGTACTGGCGGCGGGGTGATCCTGGATGCCCATGATGCAGCGGCCTGAAGCCACCGTTCCGTCTGCTGTCGCTCGTCCCGCACTGGAGCGTGCGGTGCTTGAGGAGGCTGCGGGCTGGCTGGTGCGTGTCCGCGAAGGGGCGTTGGATGCCGCCGAATCGCAGGCTCTGACGCAGTGGCTGGAGGTCAGCGAGCAGCATCGGCGCGCCTGGGCCCTGGCCCAGGAGATGGCTGGCCGCTTCGACAAGGTGCCGCCCGAACTGGCGCTGCCGGTATTGCGTACGCGGGGTCGCCAGCGCCGTCAGGCTGTGGGCGCGCTGGCGGCACTGATGGCTGTCGGCCTGGGTGTCGTGGCGGTACGCCGCCAGCCCGGCTGGCAGTCCGACTATGCGACTGCGACGGGCGAGCGGCGCAGTCTGGTGCTGGAGGATGGTTCCCTGCTGGAGCTCAATACCCGTACGGCGGTCGATATCCGATTCGATGCGCAGCAGCGGCTGGTCTGGCTGCATGAAGGCGAAATCCTGATCCAGACCGGGCCTGATGCGCTTGCCGGTGGCATCCACAGACCCTTTCGGGTGGGGACGCCGCACGGCAGCGTGCGGGCACTGGGAACGCGCTTCAGCGTGCGTTTGCTCGATGGAGATGCGGTGCAGGTTGCCGTCTTCGAAAAAGCGGTCGAGGTCGAGCCTGTGACCGCCATGACCCGGCCCGTGCGGGTTGAAGCGCGCCAGCAGACCCGCTGGTCGCAGTGGCAGGCCGAGCCTGTGCAGCCGGTTGCCGACAATCTGGATGCCTGGACACGCGGCATTCTGGCCGTCGTGGACATGCGAATGGCCGATTTCCTGGAGGAAATCGGTCGCTACCATGCAGGCTATATCAGTTGCGATGCTGCGGTGGCCGACCTGCGCGTCACCGGCAGTTATCGGCTGGATGACGTGGCGCTGTCGCTGCAGAGCCTGGCCGGCTCGCATCCGGTACAGGTACGTTTTTTGAGTCGCTATCTGGTGCGGGTGTCGTCCGTCGCCTGAGGCGAGGTCGATATTTTTTGCCCAGGGGGTTTGTGTTTCGAAGGCTTCGTTCGGCTAAGAGACAGGAGCGATGCACAGGCATCGCATGTCCGGGAACATCACAGGAAGCTGTAATGCAAATCAAGCACGGAAATATTTCCAGAAAGAAAGAGGGGTCGGTTGCGGGGACGCCGTACAGGGCACCGCAATGGGTTGGCACGTTGTTGTGGAGCGCGCTCGTGATCGGTGGCCTGTGCAGTGCCAGCCTGCCGGTGCAGGCACAGGCGGTTGCCGCACAGGCTGCCCAGGATTACCGCATCGCGGCGGGCCCGCTGGGGCAGGTGCTGGCCGAGTTCGCCGCACAGGCAGGGGTGACGCTGTCCACAGATGCGGCACTGACGCGCGGCCTGCAAAGCCCAGGCTTGGCAGGGGGCTTCACTGTCGAGGCCGGATTTGCCCAACTGCTGGAAGGCACGCGGCTGGAGGCGCTGCGCAATGCCCAGGGGCAATATGTCCTGGTCGCGCCGGCCAGTCTGCAGCCGGTGATTGTGACCTCGACGCGTACCGAGCATGACCTGATGGATATTCCGCTGTCGGTCAGCGTAGTGGGAGGCGAAGACTTCACCCGCATGCCCAACAGCAATGTCGGTGATCAGTTGCTCGCCATCCCAGGGGTACAGCTTGGCGGGGCCAATGTGGCAGGTGACCGGCGCATCATGATCCGTGGCCATTCTGCCGGTGCAACGTTGCTCCTGGTCGATGGTATACGCCAGCCCGAGATCCGCAATACGGCGGGTGCCGGCTTTACCATCAACACGGCCGATATCGAGCGTATCGAAGTGATCAAGGGGCCGGCGTCGGTGCTGTATGGCTCCGATGCGATTGGCGGTGTCATCAACATCATTACCAAGAAAGGCGGGCCGGAGCCACTGGGCGGCAGCATCGGCCTGATCGCCGACTCATCGACCGACAGCTTCGATCCTCGCCTGTCGCTGTATGGCAGCAGCCACGGCCTGTACTACCGGGTCACGGGCAGTGGCCTGAATGCCGACGACCGCAAGGCCGGCGACAACGTCACCCTCTTCAACAGCAGCTACCGGCAGCGCAGCGTGCGTGGGCTGGTCGGCTACGAGTGGGACAACGGTTCGTTGCAGTTCACGGCCGAGCGTTTCCGGGGCAGCAACAACTACACCCCTGTCATTGCCGATGCCGATGGCCGCTACCGGCCTGCCGATCCGGCCGAGCGCACCACGATCTCGGAAGTCCCCAAAAATGACCGGGATGCCTATGTGCTGGCGCTGGACATGCGCGATCTTGGGGAGAATCTGGTGGGCCTGAAGACCAATATCTACTACCAGAAACTGGACAAGGGATTCGACTATTACAGCTACAGGACCGGTGTCTACAGCGGCCGCCATCTATACCGGCACGAAGCCTGGGGCGGTTCGCTGCAGACCGATTGGGCGATGTTCGACGATCATCTGCTGTCGGTGGGCCTGGATTTCGATCATATCCGCATGGACAAGCACGATTACCTGCCCGTGCACAATGTATCGGAAGGGATATTGCGCACGACCGCGCTGTTTGCCCAGGATGAATGGAGCCTGACGCCCGACCTGACCTTTACGGCAGGCGTGCGCCAGACCTGGATCCGGACTTCCCTGGATCGTGATACTGCCAATCCGGACCGGGTCGATAGCAAGAGCTATTCGAACGTCGTGAGCAGCATGGGGCTGGTGTATCGGGGGATCGAGGATGTGGCCTTGCGTGCCTTGTTCTCGCAGGGCTTCAAGGCACCGAACCTGACCCAGATGATGATCGGCTCAGGGGTGATCATTCCCAATCCCGATCTGAAACCGGAAAAATCAAACAATTTCGAACTGGGCGCGCGCTATTCCGGGCAGGACCTGAATGTTGATTTCACGCTTTACCACAGCACCTTTCGCAACGGTATTCTCAATGAGATCGTCTCGACCGGGCCGACCCGCTGGCAGGCCTACAACGTGGACCGGGCGCGCAGTTGGGGGGCAGAGCTGGCTGCCGACTATACCTTTGGGCGCAGCGGCTTTTCGGTCTACGGCAATCTGAACCTGCTGCGTTACGAAACGGAAGACAAGAACGGCTTCAAGACACGCCACAGCAGTCGTTCGCCAGCCTGGGGTACGCTGGGCGTGGGTTGGGAAAAGACCCTCAGCGGCGGACGAACCCTGTTTGCCGACTTCAATGCCATGGCCGGCAAGGGGGCCTATACGCTGCAGGCCAATGGCAACGTCAAGGACCGCACCAGTTCCTGGTACACGCTCAATACCACGGTGGGCCTCGCCGGAGGCAAGGAGCATGAGTACAGCGTAACGCTCAGCCTGCGCAACCTGCTGGATCGCAGCTACCAGATCGCCAGTCCGTTCAGTCCGTCAAGCCCACTGCCGGAGCCCGGCTTTCATGCGGTACTGGGGGTGAATGTTGCGTTCTAGGCGGGATGGCGTGCCCGGCACAGCAGGTACAGGTGCCGGGCAGGCATGAAAAATGTCCGCTGTCAAGTTCTTTGTCGAACCACGCAGCGGCATGAAAGGTCTTATGGGGCAGCAGGTTAGGCCAGATTCCGGCCGCTGTGTGCGGTTGCCGCTTTTCGAGCTAGGTGCCGCATAGGCGCTTCGCGGTGGAAGGCGTAGGAGCGTCGCAGCGGGCAAGGTCGCATCGGCATCGTAGCCATGACCAGCCACAAGTCATCCTCAAAAGCGAAAGCGCAGCCCGTGGGCTGCGCTTTCATCGTGGGGGAATGATGGCTATCTGCATCGTCAACTTGGCTTCGGAGGCGCGACCTTGCCCGCGCCTCCCTTCCTGAATCCCCGATCCCCGGCCATGAACGCCTCCAGCATGTGCGGGATCAGCGTGGCCGCATCGATCGCTTCGCCATACGCCTGCGCGTGCAGCGCGGCGTAGCGGTCGAGGTCGGCTTTCAGGCTAGCCGGGCAAGCGAAGGTCAGCTTCGTGGATTCCGTTTTCGGCAGCGGCCCGAGCCGCAGCTTCTTGGTCGTGCTCATCGAGAAGCCCCCCGGTTGAAGGGTTCTACCCCGTTAAGACGGACACTTCAGAAACGCGTCATACTGGACGTAAAGGAGTGTGAGTGATGAAACGCAAGAAATACAGTGCCGAATTCAAAGCGGGAGCGGTTGAACAGGTGCGCCGGTCGGATGTCAGTTGTGCCCAGGTCGCTCGGGAGTTGGGTATAGCCTCGGACTTGCTCTCTCGCTGGAAGCGGGAGGCTGATACGCAAGGCTCCAAGGCCTTTATTGGTAGTGGAGCTGCACGTGATGAGGAAGTAGTGCGACTAAAGCGGGAGTTGACCCGAGTTCAGAAGGAGAGGGATTTTTTGCGCGCAGCGGCAACGTTCTTTGCCAGGGAGTCGTCCTGAGATATCAGGCCATCGAGCGTTGTCGCCATGAGTTTCCCATCCGAATGATGTGTCGTTTGCTGCGGGTATCATCAAGTGGTTTTTATGACTGGTTATTGCGCCCGGTCAGCACGCGCCAGAAGGAAAACCAGCGCTTGCTCATCCTCATTCGTCAGATGCACGCAGATAGCCAAGGCGCGTTAGGGGCTCCTCGCATGCATGAAGACCTGGTGGAGCGAGGAGAGACGGCCAGCAAGAATCGCATTGCACGCTTGATGGCTGGCGATGGTCTTCAGGGCTGGCCGCGCAGAAGAAAACGGGGGCAGCGTGGGAAGCAGGAAACACCGATGCCTCAGGTCGAGAATATTCTTGCGCGAGATTTCAGTGCACAAGAGCCAGAGACCAAATGGGTGACGGATATTACGGAGATCAAAACCGGAGAGGGCGTACTTTACTTGTGCATCGCGCTGGATCTGTACAACAAATTGGTGGTTGGCTGGTCGATGCATCACCGCCAGGATCGTCAGATGGTGATGCGTGCTGTGGAGATGGCTATTTGGCAACGCCAAGGCGTTGGCAGAGTTATTCTGCACTCGGATAGAGGTAGCCAATTTCGCAGTGGTGACTATCAGGCGTTGCTGGTACGCAATTGGCTGATCTGCTCAATGAGTGCTGTGGGCCATTGTGGCGACAACGCGGCCTGCGAAGGATTCTTTGGCATGCTCAAACGTGAGCGAGTCAATCGCAAGACATACCGGACGATGGATGTCGCCAGGGCCGATGTATTCAACTACATTGAATGCTTCCATAATCCGCGTATGCGGCGCAGAATTGCCAAGATTGACCAGCAGTTTTCCGATCTTTTAGAGGCGTCCGTTTAATCGGGGTAGAACCCCTTTTCACAGTTCCACAAAGGGGGATTCCGATGCTTAAGAAAAAATTCCAAGACGCTCTGGCGAACGCACGCATCGCCGCGCAAGACACCTATCTTGTTCATCTCAATAACGCTGTCGCGGCCATCGATGCGAGGCAGGCAGCGGATCCTGAGCTTCAAGCCTATGCGTCCGCGTTGAATGCATTGCTTGACGATTCAAGCTTTGGCGTCAACCCGCACTTGACCAACAAATTCGCACAGATTCTTGGCGAAGCGCACTTTTGGCTCATGTGTCTTGACAAAGGACTTCGGTTGACGCGCATCGCCGAAGTCAAGAACAAGAAAACGCCAGACTTTTCAGCTCCAGTCGGCAGCCAGTCCATTTACTTTGAAGTGAAGACGCTGTCGGTTGTGGGGGGCGATGCAGGCATCGCGGACGCCCTGCACTCGTCACTTGACGCGCACATCGACTTAGAGGCTCAGCAGCGAGCCGGCGCTCGCGTTGCCATTGCGATGTCGGAAGCGCAGCCCTACGGCGACAAGGTCAAGCATGATCAGACCTTGTTGAGCGTCATCAATACGCTCGTCGAGAAAGCCCGCGGAAACATCAAGGCAGATCAGTTCGCGATGCCGAACACGTTCTTGGTCATCAACCTCAGCATTATTCCGCCATTCATCACGGAACCCAAGGCCTTGAGACCTGCATATCCCGACGACTACATGTTTCCCAAAGCTGTCACCGGCGACCTTTGGACTCTCGCCTTTGGCAGGACAGGGATGCCCATCTTGGGCATCCCTGAATTCGAGGGAAAGCCATGCGTCGAAGGTTTGTTCGACAAAGTCGGCATCCTGGCAGATCAAGAATTCTCCGCTGTCGCTGGATTAATTTTTATGATCCATCCGTGGCAGCGGCCTTCGGAACTTTGGGGACTTTTCCGCGGCGCTGACCGCACCCAGTGGGAAGACGGGAATCCTGATTTGCTGCAACAGCTTCAAGCGCTCACTGGCAAGCTTTGGAACGACTGTGGTGACACGAACGGGTGGCAATTGCAATAGTTCATAGGCCGACATGGGTAACAGCCATGACTCTCATTGCAGGGGTGTGTAGTCACGAAGAAATGAGCTGACCGGTCGTGGCTGAGCTAAATATGCGGGAGAGCAGCGGGGTACTTTGCAGCACCCCAAGAGCCGAAGATCCATTCAGACAACGATCCGCCCGGCCAGCCGCGCGTCGCGCGCGTAGGCGCTCAACCGCATCTCGGCGCGGAACGACAGGTCGCGCTCGATCGGCAGGCCTAGTCGGCCGCGCACCGTCGCCAGCTCGCCCATGCTGACCCAGCCGATCTCCGGCGCCCCCAGCCCCAGGTCGCAAAGGCCGAAGGCGTGATCGTGGTCATCGGGATCAATCTAGGTCAACAGCCAGGTCGCGCCGGCATTCGGCGTGAACAGCTTGACCACGGGCGCCGGGTCGAAGTCCGGGTTCCCCAGCGATTCGCGGCCGTTGGCCAGCAGCACGATGCGCTGCTCGTCGGTGATGAGTGCGTGGTTCATGGTGAACTCCTGAAAGGTTGCCTGGCGGAATTGCCCAGCCCTTCCGGGGCACGGCGCAGCGCAAGGAGTCAGGGGGCGCAGACGGCCGCCAGGACGCAAGCGCGCTCGGCGCGCGCCGCCCTTGACGGCGAGAACGCCGTGATACGGTGAAGGGAACAGCAAGACCGCCCACACCCTGCCCAATAGACACACCCGTCTTTGAGCAAGCGGAGCGCGCAGGCCCGCGAGGGCCGAAGGCGTCAGGGATCAGAGCCGAATTGATGAGATTCGGCACGAGGCGCGGGGCGGAGCCCGCGAGCCCGACGGCGGAACGCCGGGACGCCGGGACGCGACACAGTACCTGCATGCGTGCAAAACGCCTGCGCTCTGGCAAACGCCTTGTAACATGTATGGGCAGCGGCGGGCCGGCATTTGTGCGGCGCTTCTAGAAAACGAGAACCTTTATGCACATCTCCAAGCTAAGCCTGGTCAACTACAGAAACTTCGCCAACACCAAACTCCGGTTCCAGAAGGGCATCAACACCATCATTGGCGAAAACGGATCAGGTAAAACGAACCTGTTTCGAGCGATCAGGCTACTGCTCGATGACAACATGATCCGATCCGCCTACCGGTTGGATTCCACGGACTTTCATAGAGCTTTGGGAAGGTGGCAAGGCCATTGGATCATCATCAGCCTTGAATTCGAGGAGATCTCCGCTGATGAAGCAGTCCAGGCCTTGTTCCGGCACGGGACGGGCGGCATCGATGATGACGCAATCGGCAAAGCCACCTACAACCTCATCTTCCGCCCAAAGAAAGAGATCAGGCTTCGCCTCTCTCAATTGGACGATGGCGACCACGCTGGTCTCGCTGCGATCCTGGCTCCTGTCACTCTGGACGACTACGAAACCATCTTCACGGGCCGGAGCGACGCTGACTTCAATGACGAGGCCTTCTACAAGGAGGTGGTCGGTGACTTCGAGAACGCCAGGTTCAACGAAGAAATCGAGTTTCCCGCCATCGGCGCCAAGATTCCCAGCGTGTTGTCCGTTTCCAAGGAGATTTCCTTCACCTTCGTACAGGCACTTAGAGACGTTGTATCGGAGTTCCACAACAACAGGACCAATCCACTTTTGTCGCTGCTCAAAGGCAAAAGTGGTGATATCGACCCAGTGGCATTCCAGCTCATCACCGACGGGGTGAAGGCTTTGAATGACTCGATCGAGGCGTTGCCGGATGTGCAAGCCGTCCGGACCGATATAAGGGACACCATCAAGGATGCAGCGGGCGAGGCGTACTCTCCCTCATCCTTGTCGATCAAGTCCGATCTGCCTGACGAAGCTGACAAATTGTTCCAGTCGCTCAAGCTGTTTGTCGGCGAATCGGGAGAAGGCCACGAAGGGCCGATCCATGAGTTGAGCCTGGGTGGCGCGAACCTGATCTTCCTCACCTTGAAACTGCTGGAATTCAAGTATCAGAAAGCCAAGCAGTCGATCGCCAACTTCTTGTTGATCGAAGAGCCAGAGGCCCACATCCACACACACATTCAGAAGACGCTGTTCGACAGACTTCAGTACGACGACACCCAGATCATCTACTCGACCCATTCGACGCATATCTCAGAGGTCAGCAACGTCCAGAACGTAAATATTCTTGGCCGGGAGCGAGATCGGTGCGAGGCCTACCAACCGTCCACGGGCCTGGGCCCAGAAGAGATCGGCAACATCCAACGCTATCTGGATGCGGTTCGCAGCAACCTGTTGTTTGCCAAGAGTGTCATTCTGGTAGAGGGCGATGCCGAAGAAATCCTGATCCCGATTCTGGTCAAGAAGGTGCTGGGCATCAGTCTGGATGAACTCGGAATCAGTTTGATCAACATCCGAAGCACCGGTTTCCAGAACGTAGCCGTTCTTTTCCACGATGATCGAATCCGAAAGCGGTGCAGCATCGTCACCGACCTCGACAAGTCCATCATTGACACAACGCCCGCGGGGGGCGACCCCGAGGAGGTGCTTCGGCGCAAGAAAAAATACCAAGCCTCTCAGGAGAAGGGCATCGCCAGGAAGGTGATTCTGGAAGAGTCGTTCAAAGACAACCCTTGGGTTACGTCATTTTTTTCTCCCCACACTTTCGAGGTTGATTTCGTTGCTGCTGGAAATGGGCGCAAAGTGGTCGGCATACTTCCTGATGTCTATAAAGACGCGCCAACTATCGCAACGGCCACAGCAGAGCTTGAGTCACCGGACATCGCGCTGTACGGCCAGCGCGTGCTGACCATGGCGGGCAACTATGGCAAAGGGTGGTTCGCCATTTTGCTGGGGAAGAAGATCGATCCACAAACAGCCATCCCGGCGTACATCCTTGATGCCATCGCCTTCGCGCACCCAGTAGTCACAAAAGAAGTCTGGTTCAATGTGCTCAGCTATCGCGTCAACTACATTGATGCGGAGGATCTTGTCACCGCATCGGCGGTCTTTGACGGATTCAGGGCCAAATTGCTGGCTTTCAGAAAGGGAGACCTCGATTTCGTTGACATCAGAAACGAAATGCTGGCCACCTTCCCCGACGATCGCATCAACGACATCCTCAGGGTCTTTTAGCCATGTTCGAATGGGACAAGGATGATCTGAATCCGGAGCAGGAAGCTGCCATTCTGGAGCCTGGAAGCGTTTTTCTCATAGCATGCCCTGGCAGCGGAAAGACCCGCACGCTGACCTACAAGATCGCCTATGAGTTGTCCAGACTGGAATCGAACAAGCAGTTCGTTGTTGCAATCACGTATACGCACCGCGCGGCCGACGAGATCCATGAGCGCATTGAGGACCTTGGGGTGGACACATCCCGACTATGGATAGGAACGATCCATTCGTTCTGTCTTGAGTGGATACTGAAGCCGTACGGCATCTATCACGAGGCGTTGGATCGCGGCTTCCGCGTGATCGATCAGCACGAACGCGAGAAGCTTCTGGAAGCGCTGTGCAAGCCTTACCAGAAACCAAAAATAACGGTATGGGACTGTGACTTCTATTTCACCGAAGCTGGCTATGTGCTTTCTTGCCAGCAGGATTGGAAGCATGCCGGCTTGCACGCCATATTGGGCCAGTACTTCGAGGTTCTGCAGGAAAGTCGGCAGATAGACTTCGAATTCATTCTCTACTATGCGTACCAACTCATCGCCCGTCGGCCTGCAATCAGCACCCTTCTGGCGCAGTTGTTCTCTTTCGTGTTGGTCGACGAGTATCAGGACACCAAGCGAATTCAGTATTCGATCATCACGGCCATCTTGAAAGCCGGTCACGGGGCGACGAAGGCCTTCATCGTTGGAGATCCCAACCAAGCAATTTACCAATCGCTCGGCGGATACCCGATTGCCTTCGAGGATTTCAAGGCGATGGCTGGCATCGACATTGAGGAGCTTCAGCTATCGAGGAATTACCGCTCGTCCGAGCGCATTATCAATTACTTCGGAAACTACAACGTCCACGCCACTCTCATCGAGGCCGCTTCCAGCGAAAAGGCGTATCCAAGCCTTATTTCGTTCAACGACGCGGTGAATAAGGCGGGTTTGGAGGCGGAGCTGATTCGACTCATTCGCTTCAACATCGAGACGGTTGGAATAGCCCCGCATGAGGTATGCGTGCTTGCACCGCAGTGGATGCATTTGGCAAGTATGACCCGCCGCCTTGTCGCGAGCATGCCGGAGTATCCATTCGATGGTCCCGGCATGGTCCCCTTCGCAAGAGATCCAGATAATTTTTGGTACAGGCTTTCAAAGATTACCCTTACACAGGCGTCGCCGGGCATGTATGTGCGAAGACTGCGATGGGCCGGGGAGATTCTGAATGACTTGGAGGCTGCGGGTGTGAGCGTATCCAAGCTCACGCGGAAGTCATTTTTGAGGGAGTGCAACGCGATCAAGATCGACGAAGAGGATGGCCTCAACTACCTCCGTGCATTTTTCGAAACGCTGTTTGCGAACCTAGCGATCGACTTTCGCCTCTTCACGCTCCTACGAGAACATCACGACGCATTCTTCGAAAGTTCGCAGGTGCGGATTGAAAAACTGAAGAAGGAAGGTACCGAGATCATCGGCGACATTGCGACATTCCGGAAGGTTTTTCAAAGCAGGAGCGGGATCACTATTTCCACGATCCACGGAATCAAGGGCGCAGAGTTCGATACGGTCATCGCCTATGCCTTACTGGAGAACGTTCTTCCCAATCGGAATGACCCGAATGGCCAAGAGAGTGCGATGAAATTGCTGTATGTCATCGGCTCACGTGCAAGGAAGAATCTGCACCTAATCTCGGAGCGAGAACGCATCGATGGATATACCCGTGACGAGTACCAAACAACTTTGAAGCTTGCTGCATGCAATTTCAAGTACAACCAGATTCCATAGCCCTTGGGATACTCGTTGCCGTCGCCCCATATACATGTGGCAGAGATTTTTTCTTGCTGTAGGGCGGTTCGGCCCTAGAAACACAGAGGTGTCAATGGCACAAGGGTCCAGCACCTGGCAGGTGAGAAGCGCGACTTCCGCAGATCGGCGCACGATCTCCGGCAGCAGCGTGCCGCTGAAGTGGGCCCACGATGCGCGCACCGGCGAGCCTCGCTACATCCACGATGCCGAGGTCTCCGAAGGTCGGGCCGAATGCCAATGCCCGTCCTGCCATCTTTCTCTGACGCCGGTGCTGGCTGGTCAGCCTCTGCACCGCAACCCCACAGCGCACTTTCGCCACCCCAAGGGCGCTCAGAAAGATGACTGCACGCTTGTCGCTGCGCGGCTCGCGGCGATTCGAAACCTCCAGGAGCGAGGTTTCATAGATCTGCCTCGACACAGGAGATCGGCTTCTGCCGTCGGGTTCAGCGGTCAAGGGTATGAGGGCTGGGCCGAGATACCGGCACGACGCGTCTCGATTGCCGGCGCGGTACTCCACGACCATGCCACTGCGCTGCTGACGCTGGACGACGGCAGCGAACTCCTGGTCGATCTCACCGGCCAGCGCAAGCTTGGCGGCGATGGCCATTGGCGGGCGATCGTTACGGTATCCCTGTCCGATCCCGCCATCGCGATGATGGCTCCAGAAGAGATCCGCGCACGGCTGCGGTTGCTCCCAGACATCCAGTGGTGCACCCATTGGAACGACCAGGCTCTGCAGGCGGCAGCTGCCGCACAGGCCCGTCAGGCCGCGCTGGACGCCATGGATGCATGGGGAGATGCGGAGGAAACCTCGTTTCATCGCAGCCTGTCTCCTGATCTGGATCCTGCCGTCGCCCTGCAACTGCGTCGCGAGACGCTGCTGCACAGCGAAGTGAAGGCGATCCTGGAGCAGTCCTCGCACATCGCAACGCCGGGCCTCGATGTGGAGGTGATCCGCGACGCCCCTGACGAGTTCAGCGGTGAATGGGAGAGCAACACGCTTCGCATGCAATGGTTGACCGGATCCACGACGCTGTCGCTTGAAAAGACTCGGCTGGAAAAGCAGCAGGGCAGCATCGTCCCCGACGTCATCAGCACGCTGCGCGAGCCTCGGCCTTTCATCTTCGGGGTGGTGGAAACCTGGCTCGATGATGGATTCGAGGAATTGATCGAAGACAGCCACAGCAGCCAGCGTTGGCCTGAGACCTTGCTGGTTGAAGTCACCGTGACGCACGGCATCGATCAGGAAAAGCTGCGCCGCATCCAGGCGCTTGACCTTCCAACATTGGAAATAGACATCGGATCGCTTGGCGGCCGGGTCACCCGGGAGGGACTGCGTCGCCTGGTGGTGGACGAGACCATCGGCAAGCGCTGGGTCCATCACCCAGCCTGGCGTTTTCGTCGCCAACTCCTCGAAATGGAATTGGACCAGCACCCGGTCACAGTCCGCTTCCAGCAGCGCTTGACCGAACTGAGGCGCCCTCGGCTGCTCGCGACACCGGCATCGGAGTGGGCATCGATCTATCTGGCGGCCGCCACGGAATTCCACGATACCAACACCCGCATCGACAAGGCCAGGCGAACGCATCGAGGAGAAGGCCCCAAGCCCGAACTATTGGGCAAGGACAGCGAGCCCTGGCAGCGGCTCACGGAGGCAGCCGAAGCACTTGCCGTTCACGGCTACCCAGGCGCAGCCGACCCCGAGATGGCGGGGCTTGCGGGCATCGTCCCAAGGCTGCTGTCGATCCAGCATGACCGCGGCGTCGGCTATGCATTCGACACGGGTTATCAGGTTCTCAACGCCATCATGCAGAGCGGCGCCGACTACCAGCAATGGCATACGCTGTACCCCATGGCGGTCAAAGCCTACGGCCTGGAGTCCAGATTCACGGCCAAGCAGGCTGAGCGCTACGCATCCTGGCGTCAAAGGATCATTGACAAGGTGGAAGCCGGCGATGCAACCCACCTGCGGCCGGCGCGCTACGACGCGGTACTCAGCGTGCTTTTCCCCGACATGGCACCGCGCCTTGCGAATGGCTACGGCAGAGAGCCACGGCCCGCACAGTTGGAACAGGAGTCTGGCGGCTGAACTCTCGCGCGATCATCAACTTGTCGCGGCATTCTGAAGGGCCGGTCAGGACTGACAGCGGCGACTCACTGCTATTGGACGTCAACCGAGCAAGTGATTCCATCCATACGGCTTTCCAGGCTGTCCTAAGCGGGACGAGAAGGACCAAGAAGATCCGACAGCGCCTGCTCCCGTGCCATTCCTGGTTGCCGGGACAGTCGAACCAATGCGCCTGCGGTTCGCCTTGCCAGACTGCGTGCCAACAATCTTTGCTTCGTTGAAATGCGTTGAACTCCAGACCGCCCATGAATGAATGCGCTTCTCAAGTCGAACAGACTCTCATAGTCCCGCTCTGCCTTCTCTTCGCCGACCGCGGCACGTAGGCGGGCTGCGACGCGCTTGGTCGCCGATAGTTTGGGACGGGGATCGTTATTGGGTCGCAACCCTCGCCTGTGGTCGCTCTCCAAGCCCAATGCCGCCTCGATGACCGTCAGGTGGGCGATGAACTCGTCGATGCCACTTGCGAGGAACGCTCGCACAAGAAAATGCACCACCGGGGTTTCGAACAGGGAGGTCGCACGAGCGGCCTGCACTTCATTCCATGCAGTGTCGTTGACCCATTGCAGTCCCGCTGTCGCCGCGTTGTCGAGGGGCAGTATGGTGCGGCGCTCGATTTCTATTTCCTCGCCCCACTCATCCTGGTAGATGTAAGGTTCAAAGGACAGAGTCTCTGCGCTGGGCGGGAGAGTGGGCGATACGAACAAGTCGTCGTCCAGCGTGTATATCCATGGCACACGGAATCCGCGCCAATCGACCTCGTTCAAGGTAGACCAATCCTCCCACGGGGCGAGGAGAAGGAAAAAAAGCGCATCCTCTACGGCCTGGGGAAAACGGCCACGATGCGGCTCGATCTCACCAAGATCACGCGAGAAATCCATGTCCCCGAATGAGAACGCGCGCGCATTCGGCTTTGCTTGAACAAGTACTTCTTCCTCCACGACCAGCCATTGGAACTCGGACAGGCGCTTCGCGTCCGAAGTCAAAGTATGGAAGTGGCGGCTCAGTCTCGGCCAGTCGAAGAGATCGTCTAGTTCTGCCGCGCTGAACCATGCAACGCGTGCGTTGCCGAACGTCATCGAGGGCAGTTCGTCGGCAAGATCGAGAGGACAGAGATGGCGCCGGGTGATGGAACTGCGCGAGAAGGCTTTCACCAACATCTCTGCCACGGTCGGCAAGTCGAGAGCCTGCACCCTGTGACCGGCAGGCAAGCCACATGGCAGGCCAAGGGATCTGAGTGCGTTGCTCAGTGCAAAGGTGGCCTTGCCGCTGCCAGTGCGTTGCGCGATCAATTCGCTCAGCGCTGTGAAGGCGGGTGCCGACAACAGGTTGTCGGGGCCTGGCGGCGGAATCCGCCACAGGGCTTCCAACGTGGCGAGAAGTTTCTCGTCTACCGATATCATCTAACCACCTCATCGGATGCAGCCGCCGGCCACCATGACCGCTGCGTCCGCTCCTGCGCAAGCCTGGCTTCGAGGCTGGGGTGCTTGCGTTCGATGCTCTCGTTGTAGATGTACTCCGCATCGTCCCAGAAGGTGACGATTGCCGCGCAGAATAATCGAAGTCGATCCAAAGGAATGTCCATCAATTCGACGGGAGGAGCAGTCGCCGTGACTTGATTCGCATTGGCCGGGGCCAAAAGGTAGTCCGGCCACAGTTCGGGGCAATGCCTGGCCAACTCGGTGGCAGAGGGCCCATCGCCATGGCGGCATGCGTTACCCAACAGGTGCAACTTGTCCAACTCGGAGAAGCTGGGGAACGCCTCAAGCCCTATGCCGCGAAGTTCAAGGAACAACTCGCGAAGTCTGCGCCAGTTTCCCTTCTCTGCCTGAGCAGCCAAGCCTTCGTGCGGGCGCAACGCCGCAGCACATCCACGCAGGTAACCACGCAGCTGACGCTCCCAGATCGACTGGATGGAAAGGCCAAAAGCCATCTTGGTCTCGCGGAGCACGTCTCCCGCATCGGAAAGGGCAAACGCGGCCGCCGGCTCATCGCTGCGGCTAAGTATGTGCATCTTCTCTTCGAGCACCTGTATCGATGGCACGATGACATCGTCAAGGAATGACTGAACGCTGATCCCGTGCATCGCCGTGGCGACATCGGCGTGACAGTTCTGCCAACGAAAAATGGTCACATGTTGTCTCCAAGCCGATGCTCAGTGATCAAGCCGCGGTAGGCGAAATTGATCAGGTCCCGCACTAGCTCAAGAAGCCCAGCGTACGGAAGACCGTCAAACGGGTCCCCATGCGCCATCTTGTTTCGGAGCTGGGCCAGGGTGGGCTCAGATTCACCCGTAAGTTGACCGACGACGCAGGCATTGCAGCGCACGGCGATGGGCAAGTTGTCATCGCTCAGGCCGTCGTACTCAACTAGGTGTTTGAGCAAGGCCGCAAGCGTTCGCTTGTTCTTCGCAACCCGACCTCCATGGCTGCCAACCAATGCGATTTCCAGAGCTGTCAGCGCAACTAGTTCGCCGGCTTTGATCAACTCCGCATCGCTCCAACCGAGCAGATACAGCTTTTGTGCGCGAGCGTACTTCAGGCGCACAACCGCTGGGACGCGGACGTCAAGATCGAGATCGCGAAGGAATTTCTGCCATTGGCTGACCTCGTGGAACTGCATCAAGCCCGCTGGGTTTCCCCGACTCGGCCAAGGCAGTACGAGCGGTTCAAGGCGCGGCGGAAGGCAATTCTCTAAAAGGTCCATGTCAGAGCAAGTCACACTGAATTGAACGGTGATGTCAACGTAAGTAGGAAACTCGGCCACGGCCTCAGCCCGCTAACCATCCGCAGTGTTTGACACAGCACGATCAGCAGCGCGGTCTTGTCATCGTCTACCAGAGACGCCACCATCGCCGCGATTCCTCGCGAGCCGACAGCGGCCGCATGTCCAGGACGACCTGCGTGGCTTCGTCGCTGTTGTTCCTTCCCCGGCGCCTCAGTTCTGCCTCGTACAGGTGCGCAGTTCCACGCGCATCCTTGGAGCCACGCAGCGCCTCAGCGCGCCAATGCCGCGCCAAATCGGCCAGTTCTTCGTCGGGTATCCCTTGTAAAGCCGTCATGCGTCAGCGAGTCCTGAGCGGCCTCAGCCGGTCAGATGCACGAGCTTCCTTTCAGATGATGGCCTGCAGGCCCTTGTCCGCGATCACGTTGAGCAGCTTGAGCGCAGGCCCCGCCGGCCGAGTCTCGCCTTGCTCCCACTTGCGCACGGTCGAAGCCGACGTGTGCAGGTGGTGCGCGAACACAGGCTGGCTGAAGCTCAGCGCTTCGCGCAGCCGCCTGATGTCCATAGCGCTGAACTCGCGCACCGGCGGCGGACAGATGGCGTCGAACTGGCGCATGGTCACTTTGCCGATCGCGCCGGCCTCGTGCAGCGCGGCCAGGTCGCTGCGCAGCGATTCAATGAGCTTGCTCGTCACAATGCACCTCCAGTAGAACTCCTGCCTGCAATGCCTGAACCAACGCTGCCGCGGGAAGGTCCAGGAACACCTTGCCTGCGTACTGCAGCGCCTTCTTTTCGTCCTGCCCGATGTTCGCCGTGGCGCTCTTGGGAAACCCGTGCAAGAACACGTACCGGGTGCCGATGCGGGCCAAGAGCAAGGTGCGGTAACCACCGCTCTTGCCGCCGCCTGCACGCGCCACGCGCTTCTTGTAGAGGTGGCCGCCCAGATCCGCATCGATCAGGCCACTTTCCATCTCCCGCACCGCTTTGCACAAAGCAGCATCGGACAGTTTCTCGCCCGCCTGCCACCGAGCGAAGTCCTTGCGCTTGAGAACCTGCGGCAACGAATCACAATTATACCCGAGACGGGTATAATTTTCCAGCGTGCCCGTCACGGTGCTGCCACCAGGTCTGTGGCCAACCGTGCGCCCACCACCGTCTTGCGCCGCTGGGCCACCAGTTCGGCCGCTTCGCGCACCGGCTTGTCCTCGGTGTGGACATACCGCATGAACATTGCCACGGTCTTGTGCGCAGTCAGCGCCATGCCGACCTTCACGGGGATGCCCGAGTTGGCGATGTCGGTCGCCGAGCGATGACGGATGCCATGTGTGCCCACGTGGCTCACACCGGCACGCTTGAGGATGCGGGTCCAGCCGCCGTAATACTCACCCGTGGTCATGTGCTGCCCTGGGTGGTTCGGCGACGGAAACACATGAGGGCAACCGTCCTGACGCAGCGCGGTGGACAGCAGCCGGTAGGCCTCCTCACTCAGGGGCTTGGACATCCCACCGGTCTTGCTGTCGGGCCAGACCACGCGTCGGTGCTCCAGGTCCACCCAGTCCCATTGCAGCGTGACGATCTCGGAGCGTCGGCCCGCGAACTCGAACTGCAGCCGGATGGCCAGTGGCAGGACGGCGTGATCCAGTCCCAGCCCATCGGTTTCCAGATAGTCGAGATACCGGAACAGCTTGCCCATCTCCTCGTCGCTGATGAGGTGTGTGGCCTTGCCGTTAGGGTACATCGGGACGTGGCGGCAGGGGTTGGTGCCGTCCGGCCGGTAGCCCCAGACCTCAGCCAAGTTGAACATCTTGCGCATCACGCTGAACGTGCGGTTTGCCTCGGCCGGCTTGTGCGACCACTTCTTCATCGCTATGGCCACATCCGGCCGCTTTACGTCCTGAACCTTCATCCGGCCTAGCATCGGGACGATGCAGCGGTCGATGACCGCCTGATATCCGCGCTGCGTACTGGGCTTGTTGCGCTGCTTGGAGTGGTCCTCCATGGACTTCTCGCACAGTTCCTTGACTGTCGGTGCGGCTCGGGCAGCAGCCTTGGCGGCGCTGGGATCGCCGCCCTTACGTACCTTCGCCAGCCACTCCTGGGCCAGCGAGCGGGCCTGCTCGACGGTCAGTTCCCCGTACACGCCCAGGGCGGGCTTGCGGCGCTCGCCGGCGTTAGTGCGGTACTGCAGCATGAACACCTTGCGCCCTGCTGGTGTAACCTTGCACAGGAAGCCGGGCACCAGCGTGTCCCGGAGTTCGACGGCCAAGGCCTGGGGTTGTGCCGCATCGACTGCGGACTTGGTGAGCTTGAGTTTTGCCACGATGACTCCTTGAAAGACCCAGTTTCCAAGAGCCTCATGGGAGCCATGGGGGCACAAGCCGGGTCAGGTTTGGGAAAGCACCGTCATATGTTGGACTCGCCTAAGTGATTGATAAACCTGCTGTATCGGGCTTGGGCGTGGTCCAGCGAAGTTCGGTGCGGGAGACATGGTGAAATGAAAAAAACGGCACGGGAGCGACCCGTGCCGTTTTTTTTTGCATGTACTCGATGCCGGCCGAAACCGGCACCGTGCTCAGGCGGAAGGGACTTAGAAGTCCATGCCACCCATGCCGCCCATGCCGCCGCCGGGCATGGCGGGAGCGGGCTTGTCTTCAGGCAGCTCGGCGATGGCAGCTTCGGCCGTCAGCAGCAGGCTGGCGATCGAGGCGGCGTTTTGCAGGGCGGTGCGGGTGACCTTGGTCGGATCCAGCACGCCTTGCTCAACCAGGTCACCGTACTCGCCGGTGGCTGCGTTGTAGCCGTAGTTGCCCTTGTTGGCCAGCACGTTGTTGACCACGACGCTGGCTTCTTCGCCGGCGTTCAGGACGATGGTACGCAGGGGCGATTCGACAGCACGCAGGATCAGCTGGATACCGGCGTTCTGGTCGGCGGTGTCGCCCTTCAGGTCGGCGATCGCTTGCTTGGCGCGCAGCAGGGCTACGCCGCCGCCGGCGACCACGCCTTCTTCAACGGCTGCACGGGTGGCGTGCAGGGCGTCTTCGACGCGAGCCTTCTTTTCCTTCATTTCGACTTCGGTGGCAGCACCGACGCGGATCACGGCAACACCGCCGGCCAGCTTGGCCACGCGCTCTTGCAGCTTTTCACGGTCGTAGTCGGAAGTGGCTTCCTCAATCTGGGTGCGGATCTGCTTGACGCGGGCTTCGATGTTCTTGGCATCGCCGGCACCGTCGATGATCGTGGTGTTTTCCTTGGCCACTTCGATGCGCTTGGCCTGGCCCAGTTCGGCCAGGGTTGCCTTTTCGAGCGACAGGCCGGTCTCTTCGGAGATCACGGTGCCGCCGGTCAGGATGGCGATGTCTTCCAGCATCTGCTTGCGACGGTCGCCGAAGCCGGGAGCCTTGACGGCCACGGTCTTCAGGATGCCACGGATGTTGTTGACCACCAGGGTTGCCAGGGCTTCGCCTTCGACGTCTTCGGCGATGATCAGCAGCGGACGGCTGGACTTGGCGACTTGCTCGAGTACCGGCAGCAGGTCACGGATGTTGCTGATCTTCTTGTCGAAGATCAGGATGAACGGGTCATCCAGGGCAGCAACTTGCTTGTCGGGGTTGTTGATGAAGTAGGGCGACAGGTAGCCACGGTCGAATTGCATGCCTTCGACCACGTCCAGCTCGTCTTCCAGCGACTTTCCGTCTTCGACGGTGATGACGCCTTCCTTGCCGACCGTGTCCATCGCGTCAGCGATGATCTTGCCGATGGTCGCGTCGGAGTTGGCCGAGATCGAACCGACCTGGGCGATTTCCTTGCTGGTGGTGATGGGCTTGGACAGGTTCTTCAGCTCGGCGACGGCAGCGGCGACAGCCTTGTCGATGCCGCGCTTGAGGTCGATGGGGTTGAAGCCGGCGGCCACGTACTTGAGGCCTTCCTGGACGATCGACTGGGCCAGCACGGTAGCCGTGGTGGTGCCGTCACCGGCGTTGTCGTTGGTCTTGGAAGCGACGTCCTTGACCAGTTGCGCGCCGATGTTTTCGAACTTGTCCTTCAGTTCGATTTCCTTGGCGACGGAAACACCGTCCTTGGTCACGGTCGGGGCACCGAACGAGCGCTCCAGCACCACGTTGCGACCCTTGGGGCCCAGGGTGGTCTTGACGGCGTTGGCCAGGATGTTGACGCCATTGACGATGCGGCTACGGCTTTCATCGCCGAACAGGACTTGCTTAGCAGCCATGTTGAATTCCTTGCAGTAATACGTTTATCGGGAGATCGCGCCAGATGGGCGCGCTGTCTCGGTATGCCGGACGAGCTTACTCGACGACGGCGAGGATTTCTTCTTCGCGAATGACCAGGACTTCCTGGCCATCAACCTTGACGGTCTGGCCGGCATACTTGCCGAACAGGACCTTGTCGCCGACCTTCAGGTCGACCGGCTGGAGCTTGCCGTCTTCGGTGCGCTTGCCCGGGCCGACAGCGATGACTTCACCCTGGTCGGGCTTTTCAGCGGCATTTTCGGGGATAACGATACCGGAGGCAGTGGTGCGCTCGTTGTCCAGGCGCTTGATGATCACGCGATCATGCAGGGGACGCAGGGCCATGGATAAACTCCTGTGATGGTGAAGAAAATGAAATAATGACCGGATTGTCAGGAGCAGGGAGTGTTTAGCACTCACCTGCATCGAGTGCTAATTATAGGGACGAAAACCGACGCTTCAAGAGCGTTGACGCATTTTGTTACCAATGTCCATGCCACGCCAGAAAACCGAGCGATCTCAAAAGGTTGCTGCTCCTCCCATACCGGACGTGGTGCGTCTGAGCCGCAGTCCGTGGATGCGATTCTGCTATGGCGTGCTGGCGGTGATCTGCATTGTTCTGGCGATCATCGGTGCCATCCTGCCGGGCATGCCGACCACGGTTTTCCTGCTGGCGGCAGCCTGGGCTGCAGCGCGCTGCTCGCCCCGACTGTACGCCTGGCTCTGGCATCATCCGCTGCTGGGGCCATCGCTCTGGAACTGGCATGCCGGGCGCAAGGTGTCGCGGCGCGCCAAGTGGATGGCGGGCATCTGCATGAGCCTCAGCGCCGTGGTGATGTTCTACAACATCCCGCAGACCTGGCTGGCGGTCACGCTTACGCTGGTGATGCTGTGTGTGCTGGTCTGGCTGGTACGTCGTCCCGAACCCTCGGCGGACTGAGTGGCTGCGCGCAATGCATGTCAGGTCATCGGTTGAGGGGCCTGATATGAAAAAACCGCCTTGCGGCGGTTTTTTACATCTGTCGTACCGAAGCGCGGTTGCCTCAGCGATCCATGCCTGGCACGGTGGCGAAGAAACCGCCGTCGACATGGGTGATTTCGCCGGTAATACCTGCTGCCAGGTCGGACAACAGGAAGGCTGCCGTGTTGCCGACATCCTCGATAGTGACGTTACGGCGCAGCGGTGCGTAGGTCTCGACGAACTTGAAGATCAGGTTGAAGTCCTTGATCCCTGCCGCAGCCAGCGTCTTGATCGGGCCTGCCGAGATGCCGTTGGCGCGGATGCCCTGGGGGCCGAGGGCCGCGGCCAGGTAGCGCACGCTGGCTTCCAGGGAGGCCTTGGCCAGGCCCATGGTGTTGTAGTGCGGCACGACCTTTTCGGCACCCAGGTAGCTGAGCGTCAGCACCGAGGAGGGGCGACCTTGCAACATGGGCAGCAGCGCCTTGGTCAGGGCCGGGAAGCTGTAGGCCGAGATATCGTGGGCAATGCGGAAGTTTTCGCGCGACAGACCATCGAGGAAGGTGCCGGCGATGGCTTCGCGCGGAGCGAAGCCGATGGCGTGCACCAGACCGTCGAGTCCGTCCCAGCGGGCCGACAGATCGCGAACCAGATCGTCGATCTGGTTGTCTTCACCGACATCACAGGGGAGGACGATGTCGCTGCCGAAGTCGGCGGCGAATTCTTCCACACGCTCCTTGAAGCGGTCGCCCGCGTAGGTGAAGGCGAGCTCTGCGCCTTGCTCGTGGCAGGATTTCGCGATCCCGTAGGCGATGGAGCGATTGGAGATGACGCCTGTGATCAGGAGACGTTTGCCGGCAAGAAAGCCCATGCTGGAGTTCCTTTTTCGTACTTGCTATCAGATTACGGAAGTCGGCATTCTATCAGCCGTTTGCGGTTTAGCCACGGATTCGTGTGCCCGGAATGCGTAAACGAGCCCCAATCCGCAGGTTATTGCCCTTGATGTTGTTGAGCGAACGCAGATTCTCGACGGTCGTGCCGTACTGGCGTGCCAGCCCGAATAGCGTATCGCCGCTGCGCACCTGGTGGTAGCGAACATTGCTGCCCGAGGTGTTGCGCGTGGTGCCGGCCGGAACCGCGACTGGCTCGAGCGAGGCCAGTTGTGCCTGGCCCTGCGACGGCACCAGCAGGGCGCGCCCGCGGGCACTGTTCTCGCGTCGTCCGAGGTCGTTGATTTCGCGCAGTTGGGCGACCGTGATACCGAATTTGCGGGCGATGCTGGTCAGGGTTTCGTTGCGCTTGCTCTGGTAGGTCTGCCAGGAGGTGAGGGCACCCTGGTGGGCGGCGAGGTTGCTTTCGAAGATCGGTGCGCGGTCAATGGGCAGCAGCAGCGTGGGTTGGTGGCGACCCAGGATGACCGGGCGATTGTAGGAAGGATTCAGCGCCTGGAACTCGTCGAGCGGCATTTCCGCGAAGCGGGCGGCCAGCGCAATATCGATGTCGCGCTGCTTGCGGATGGTGACGAAGTAGGGCTCGTTCTGGACCTCGGGCAGTGCGATGGCGTAGCGCTCGGGGTCGGAAATGATGTTTTTGATGGCCTGCAGTTTGGGGATATAGTTGCGGGTTTCATCGGGCATGGTCAGCGACAGGTAGTCGGTCGGCTGGTCCAGCGCGATGTTCTTTTCCATGGCCCGGCGAACGGCACCTTCGCCCCAGTTATAGGAGGCCAGCGCCAGATACCAGTCGCCCTGGAAGTCGAACAGGTACTCAAGGTAATCGAGCGCGGCATTGGTGGAGGCGATCGGGTCGCGTCGCTCGTCGCGCCACCAGTCCTGCTGCAGCTTGAAGTTCTTGCCGGTACTGGGGATGAATTGCCACAGTCCTGCTGCCTTGGCGCGTGAATAGGCGGCCGGGTTGTAGGCGCTTTCGATAAAGGGCAGCAGGGCCAGTTCTGTGGGCAGGCCGCGGCGGTTGATTTCTTCGACGATGTGGAACAGGAACTTGCTGGCCCGTTGCGCCATCATCTGGACCGACTCGGGGCGGGCAGCATAATACTGCGTCCACTGTTCAACCAGCGGGGTATCCAGATTGGGAATGGTATAGCCGCGCCGGATCCGGTCCCAGATATCGGTGGCTGGATGGGTGAGGTCGATGGTGCGGGATGTGTCGGTGGCGATCAGGCGGCCGGTGCTGGTCTGGGTCACGTGCGCACGCAGGACGCGCTCGCTGCCCGCATCGGCGTTGCCATCGGTACGCTGAACGCTGGCACAGCCGGAAAGCAGTGCCACACAGCCCAGCAGGCCGCAGGCAATCAGTCTGGAAAAATGGGAAAGGTGCATCATGGGTGCTTCATTTGTACTGGTTTTTCCATTCGCGCAGGGCAGCAAAAACCTCGACTTCGCTATCCAGGGCATGGCCTGCCCAGAGGCCGGCTGCCTGTCGGATAGCAGGTTCCCTGGTGCGCAGGAATGGGTTGATGGCAAGCTCCTGTGCCAGTGGCACGGGCAGGGTGGGCAGGCCTTGCGCACGCAGGTGCGTGGCGCGTTGCTGCCAGTTTTGCAGGGCGTCGTTGCCAGGATCGACGGCCCTTGCCCATTTCAGGTTGGAGAGCGTGTATTCGTGTGCACAGCAGACCAGGGTGTCGCCGGGCAGGTCGGTGAATTGCGCGAGCGAGGCCAGCATCTGTGCCGGCGTGCCTTCGAACAGCCGCCCACAGCCGCCAGAGAACAGAGTGTCGCCGCAGAAAAGCAAGGCGGGGCCCTGCGCGGGACTGGCCAGGTAGGCGACATGTCCGGCAGTATGCCCGGGGACGTTGTAGACGGTACAGTCGATACCTGCCGCAGCGAGCGTGAACCGGCTGCCGCCCTCGACGCGTATGTCACAGCGCGGCAGGGATTCCCTGGCTGGTCCATACACAGGGATGCTGCTGTCGTGTGACAATTCGGTCACGCCGCCGACATGGTCATGGTGGTGGTGTGTCAGTAGAATGGCGGACAGTTGCAGCCCATGCTCGTCGAGCGCCCGCTGCACGGGCACCGCTTCGCCCGGATCAATCACCACGGCATGACGTCCCGCATGCCACAACCATATATAGTTGTCGGACAGCGCGGGCAAGGCCAGCAGGTGAGGATGGGCAAAGGTATTCATCAAGAGGAAAAGGTGTGACGGCAGGCAGCGAACCCCCTATTGTAAATCTGACGGCGTGGTTCGACACGCCACCCGGCCGCTATGCCCTGGAATGGGAGCAGCGGCAGATCGACGAGATCGTCGCAGATGTGTTCGGATTCCAGGCTGCGCAGATCGGCCTACCGGGGTTCGATACCCTGCAGAATAACCGGATTTCAGGCAAAACGGTGGTCGTGGCCGACTGGGACGGCCTGTCGGGGGCCTCGTCCGACACAGGCTTGCTGGTGGCACGGCCCGAGGCCCTGCCATTCGACAGTCAGAGCCTGGACCTGCTGGTTCTGCCACATACCCTCGAATGGGCCGAGGATCCTCATGCGGTTCTGCGCGAGGCCGAGCGGGTGCTGATGCCGGAAGGGCGTATTGTCGTGACCGGCTTCAATCCGTGGAGCCTGTGGGGCATGGCCTCCTGGTTGCCATTCGGGACCTATCTGCCGCAGCAGAGCACGCGGCTGGTCTCGTTGCTGCGGCTGCGGGACTGGTTCAAATTGCTGTCGTTCGAGGCAGGCAAGGGACGGCTGGGCTGCTTTGCGCCAGGCTGCCGCTCGGAACGCTGGCTGCAGCGCTGGCGTTTTCTGGATGCGGCAGGAGAGCGCTGGTGGGCACCCGGCGGTGGCGTGTATGCCGTGTCCGCAGTCAAGCGGGTGGGGGGCATGACGCTGGTCACGCCTGCCTGGAAACGCAAGCGGCGTCGACGCATGGTGCGACGAGCCGTGCCGGTAGTCTCCTCGACGCGGGGGGCGCAATGAGCGGCACACAGACAACTGACAGGGATATTGCCAGCAAGGTTGATATCTGGACCGATGGTGCCTGCAAGGGCAATCCGGGGCCGGGCGGATGGGGCGCATTGCTGCGCTATGGGGCACACGAAAAAACTCTCTATGGCGGAGAGCTCGATACGACCAACAACCGGATGGAGCTGCTGGCGGTGATCGAGGCCTTGGGTGCGCTGCGGCGGCGCTGCGCAGTAGTGCTGCATACGGACTCGCGCTATGTGCAGCAGGGCATGACCGAATGGTTGCCCAACTGGAAGCGGCGCGGCTGGAAAACCGCCGACAAGAAACCGGTCAAGAATGTCGATCTCTGGCAGCGGCTGGACGAGCAGGTCGCCCGACATGAGGTGCGTTGGCAGTGGGTCAAGGGCCATGCCGGGGACCCGGGCAACGAGCGTGCCGACCAGTTGGCCAACCAGGGGGTCGAAGTGGCGCTGGGGCGTGTGCCAGCACGTGCCGGATAGCCTGTGATTGCTGGTAAAGTGCAGTTTGCGGAATCACCTGAATATCGATGAAAAAACATACTTTATGGGGACTGGCCGTCGTGGCTGCCCTGGCAGTGGGCGTCGTGCTGGGTAGCCGGTTTGCGCCAGCCGGCCCTGCCGCGACGGATGCCGCGGTCCTTGACGGGGCGTCCCCAGCGTCTGCACCGGCCCGGCAGGCACCTGTCACAGTACGGGTAGCTCCGGTCAGCAGCCAGGCTTTCACCCAGCGCCTGACGGCCGTAGGCAGTCTGCGTGCCGACGAGTCGGTGGTGCTGCGGCCAGAAGTGGCGGGCCGGGTCCAGTTCATCGGTTTTCGCGAAGGGCAGCCGGTCGAGAAAGGGCAGGTTCTGTTTCGCCTCGACGATGCGACAGCCCGCGCTGAACTGGCCCAGGCCGATGCGGCGCTGGCCCTGGCTCGCAGTCAGCACGGCCGGGCCCGTGAGCTGAGCCGGCAGGGCTTTGTGAGTCAGCAGGCGCTTGATGATGCGGCCAGCCAGCTTCGGGTCCAGCAGGCAGCGCTGGAGGCAGCGCGTGTACGGCTCGACAAGACCGTGTTGCGTGCGCCCTTCGATGGTGTGATCGGTCTGCGCAGTGTCTCGGTGGGTGATTACGTGACGGCGGGCCAGGATCTGGTGGCACTGCAGGCGCTGGACCCCCTCAAGCTCGATTTCAAGGTGCCCGAGCAATATCTGGCCCATGTGGCCGAAGGCCAGCAGCTTGACATACAGGTCGATGCCCTGCCGGGGCAGACTCGTACGGGCCGCGTTTTTGCCATCAGCCCAACCGTGGATGCCAATGGTCGCTCCGTCTGGTTGCGTGCCGAGGTCGAGAATGGCGATGGCGCGCTGCGGCCCGGCCTGTTTGCCCGCGTGGCGCTGTTGCTGTCGTCCTACCAGGGGCTGGCCGTGCCCGAGGCGGCGCTGGCCCCTTCGGGTGACGGTCAATATGTCTATGTGGTTGCAGGGGACGAGGCGCGTCAGGTGGCCGTCACGCTGGGGCAGCGCCGCGATGGCATGGTCGAGGTGGCCGGCGATCTGGCATCCGGCGATGTCGTGATCGTGGCCGGACTGCAGCGCATCAGCGATGGCGTGCCCGTACGCGTACAGGTACGCGAATGAAAATTTCCGAGACCTGCATCCGCCGCCCGGTGTTTGCCACCGTCCTGACGCTGGCCATCGTGCTGATCGGCCTGATTTCCTATTCTCGGCTGACCGTGCGGGAGTATCCGCAGATCGACGAACCGATCGTTTCGGTGCGTACCGACTACAAGGGGGCGTCCGCCGAGGTGGTCGAGTCGCAGGTCACCAAGCCCCTTGAAGACCAGTTGGCAGGTATCGAGGGCGTCAATGTGATGACCTCGCGCAGCCGCTCCGAGCGCAGCTTCATCGACGTGCGCTTCGATCTGTCGCGCGATCCTGATGCGGCCGCTGCCGAAGTGCGCGACAAGGTCTCGCGGGCGCGCCGTTTCCTGCCCGATGAAATTGATGAGCCGATCATCGGCAAGGTCGAGGCCGATTCGCAGCCGGTGATCTATATCTCGGTACAGTCCGGTGTGCTGTCCACCGTCGATGCCTCGGACTATCTGCATCGCTACGTCAAGACGCGGCTGTCCGTGCTGCCGGGGGCAGCCGAGGTGCGGGTGTTCGGCGAGCGCTTGCCGGCCATGCGGGTGTACGTCGATCGTGACAAGCTGGCCGGCTATGACCTGACCGTGCAGGATGTGCAGAATGCGCTTTCCAGCCAGAATGTCGAGATTCCTGCCGGTCGCATCGAGTCGGTCAACCGCGAGTTTTCGGTGGTGTCGTCCACGGACTTGCGCACGCCCGAACAGTTCCGCGATGTGGTGCTTGCCAACGCTGGTGGCTATCTGGTGCGCCTGGGCGATGTCGCCGATGTGGAAATCGGCCCGGCCGACGAGCGTGTACTGTCGCGCTTCAATGGCCAGGCGGCACTCAATATCGGCGTCATGAAGCAATCCACTGCCAACCCGCTGGACCTGTCCAAGGCGGTGCGGGCCGAGGTGGATGCAATCAATACCAACCTGCCGGAAGGCATGCTGCTGACCGTGTCCTACGACACGTCTGTCTTTATCGAAGAGTCCATCGCGGCGGTCTATGCGACGATCCTGGAGGCCATCGCGCTGGTGGTGCTGGTGATTTTCTTCTTTCTGCGCAGCGTGCGGGCCAGCCTGATTCCCATCGTGACCATCCCGGTGTCGTTGGTGGGGGCCTGCGCGCTGATGTATCTGTTCGGGTTCTCGATCAATACGCTGACACTGCTGGCCATGGTGCTGGCCATTGGCCTGGTGGTCGATGACGCCATCGTCATGCTCGAGAACATCTATCGCCATATCGAAGAGGGCGTGCCACGCATCCAGGCCGCCATCATGGGGGCACGCGAGATCGGCTTTGCAGTGGTGGCCATGACCCTGACCCTGGTCACGGTCTATGCGCCGCTGGCCTTTGCCACCGGCCGGACCGGCCGGCTGTTCATCGAGTTCGCTCTGGCGCTGGCCGGTGCAGTACTGGTGTCGGGCTTCGTGGCACTGACCCTGACGCCGATGATGTGCGCGACGCTGTTGCGCCATTCGACCCGGCAGAATCGCCTGCAGGCCTGGATCGGCAAGTGGATGGACAGCTGGAATGACCTGTACCGACGCTGGCTGACCGCTGCGCTGGCCGCACGTGGCTGGATCGTCGTGGCGGGGGTGCTGGTGTCGCTGGCCGGCGGCTGGTTGTTCACGCACATCAAGAGCGAACTGTCACCGGTCGAGGACCGGGGGGTGGTATTCGGCTCGGTCACGGCCCCGGAAGGTGCCACGCTCAAATACACCCTCGACAGCCTGCTGGAAGTGGAGGACCTGTACCGCGAGATTCCCGAAGGGGAGAGCTACCGGGTGATCGCGGGCTTTCCGACCGTCTCCAACGGCATGGCCATCCTCAATCTCAAGCCGTGGAGCGAGCGCGAGGCGCGCCAGCAGGACATTGCCTCGGGCCTGCGGTCGGAAGTGTCCGAGCTGCCGGGTGCACGCATCTACATCAACAACCCGCCGTCGTTCGGGTTACGGGCCAGTTCGCGGCCCATCGAATTCATCGTCATGAGCCAAGCTTCCTATCCCGAACTGGCGCGTATGGTCGATGATTTCATGGGTGAGCTGTCACGCTATCCTGGACTGATCAATCTTGAAAGCGATCTGCGCCTGAATACCCCCGAGCTGCGCGTCGAGGTTGATCGCGACAAGCTGGCCGATGTCGGCGTCGATGTCGCCACGGTCGGCCGTACCCTCGAAACCATGCTGGGTGGGCGCCAGATCACCCGCTATAAGGATGATGGTGAACAGTTCGACGTGATTGTCCAGGTCAAGCCGCTGGAGCGGGCGCGGCCAGACGACATTTCCGGAATTTATGTGCGTACCCGTGAAGGCGGCATGGTGCAGCTGGACAACTTGCTGGCTGTGCGCGAAGGCGTCTCGGCGCAGTCGCTCAATCACTTCAACCGGCTGCGGGCAGCCAAGATCGAGGCTGCCGTCGCGCCGGGCTATTCAATGGGCGAGGTGCTGGCCGAAATGGATCGCCTGGCGCAGATCCACTTGCCGGCCACCGTACAGACAGACCTCGATGGCCAGTCGCGGGAATTTCGTGATTCGTCCGGCAGCATCTATCTGGCGTTCGCGATGGCGCTGGCCTTCATTTATCTGGTGCTGGCTGCACAGTTTGAAAGCTGGCGCAGTCCGCTGATCATCATGTTGTCAGTGCCGTTGTCCATGACCGGTGCCCTGCTGGCGCTCTGGCTCAGTGGCGGCTCGTTGTCGATCTACAGCCAGATTGGCCTGATCACGCTGGTGGGGTTGATCACCAAGCACGGCATTCTGATCGTCGAGTTCGCCAACCAGTTGCGTGACCAGGGGCATGAATTGTTCGATGCCGTGATCGAAGCCAGCGTCATGCGGCTGCGCCCCATTCTGATGACCACCGGTGCCATGGTGCTGGGCACCGTGCCGTTGGCGCTGGCGGCCGGTGCCGGTGCCGAATCGCGCCAGCAGATCGGCTGGGTGATCGTGGGCGGCCTGACGCTGGGTACAATCCTGACCTTGTTCGTGGTGCCGGCAGTCTATACCCTGATTGCTCCGCGCCGCAGCCACATAGAAGCAACCATGGAGTCATGATGCGACAGATCATCCTCGATACCGAAACCACGGGTCTCGAACCCTCCCAGGGACATCGCATCATCGAAATCGGTGCGGTGGAAATGGTCAATCGCCGCTTTACCCGCAACGATTTTCACCAGTACCTGAATCCGGATCGCGACAGTGATCCGGGCGCACTGGCCGTGCACGGACTGACCACCGAGTTTCTGTCCGACAAGCCGCGCTTTGAAGATGTGGTGGATGATTTCATCGCCTTCGTCGGCGATGCCGAGCTGATCATCCACAACGCCGACTTCGATACCCGTTTCATCGACGCCGAACTGGCTCGCCTGGGGCGCGGCAAGCTGATTGATCATTGCCTGCGTATCACCGATTCGCTCAAGGTGGCTCGCGAGATGCATCCGGGCAAGCGCAACTCGCTGGATGCGCTGTGCGACCGCTACGAAATTTCCAACGCACACCGTACCCTGCACGGCGCGCTGCTCGATTCGCAGTTGCTGGGCGAGGTCTGGCTGGCCATGACGCGTGGCCAGAATTCGCTGGTGATCGATATCGATGATACCGGTGCCGACGCGGGTGCGGCTGGCCTGCGGGTCGGTAGCCTTGACCTGTCGTCGTTGCGGGTGTTGCCGGCCAATGCCGAGGAACTGGCTGCGCACGAAGCCTACCTGGCCGAGCTGGACAAGGCCGTGGGCGGCGAGTGTACCTGGCGCAGTTTGCCGTCAGCACAGGTCTGACGGCGCTGGCCCGTCATGGGCCAGATCTTCTTTGCCGATACTCAGTCGCCGGTACGTGAGAACAGGGCCAACTGATTCCAGTAATCCAGGCCCAGCAGATATTGGTCGCCCAGCGGCTTGAACTCGAAATCCCCGCCTTTGTTATGCTGCATGCGGATCAGGCCGTCTTCCTGGCGTGCCTGCATGGTGATGAAGCCGTCACCGTCCTTGACGATGCCATCCGCACCGAAAATCAGTTCGCGCACGGCACCCACGGGGGCCGTGAACGTACCTTGGGGCAGGCTGGCCGGAGCGGGTTGTGCCAACAGCTCAGGGGTCAGTTTGGACAGGCTTGCTGCAATTGCGCAGGCATCGCTGTCGCCGATGGGTGCGTTGCAGGTGTGTTGCACGATCTCGCGCACGTCCAGATAGCGACCCGCGTTCCAGGCTTCAGCCGCGACCGTATTGCAGACACTGGCTGAAATGCCATTCAGGCAGGCGTTGCGCAGCGAGGCAATGGCTTCGTCGGGCAGGGGGTCCGACTTGCCGAACAGGCTGGATTCGATGCCGGCTGCTTCACGGTAGGCTTCGGGCAGCCGTTTGCAGGCAAATGCCATGCCGCTGTTGCACATCGATTCCAGTTCCAGCAGGGAGGTTGCGCCGTATGCTTCCAGACAGGTCATCAGGTCGCTTTTCCAGCACAATGGCCAGACCTTGGTTTCGGGGAACTGAGTGGGGGCGGCGCAGGGCGCTGCTTCCTGAAGGCTGTAGACAAAGTCGAATCCCACGTCGATGGACTTGCCGTCCGCAGGGAGTTTGTACGTGTCGCCGCCGTCGAGATCAATATTGAAATAAGACAGTTTGTCGCCTTCGATGGCGTAGTAGAGCAGTTCAGGGCTGCCCAGGCCGGTTTTCTGGATCAGGTTGCTGCTCAGGACACGGATCTGGTAGCTGGTGTCGGGGCTCTTGTAGACACCGCACTCAAGGGACGCCTGGGCCTGGGCGGCCGACGACAGGCCAAGGAACAGGGACGAGGCCAGCAGGAGGGATTTGGCAGAACGTGAAAGCAAGGCAGTCATGGATTGGACAACTTATGTATGAAAAACACGGCCTGCGCGACATGCACAGGCCGCGACAGCATAGGGTGAAAATCAACAGCAGGGTCCGGCCATAAAACAGACATCTGGGTGGGTGCTCTTGCTTGCACAAGAATTTCTGGTGTGCTATAGTTTCTTTCTTGTCTGGGCAGTTAGCTCAGTGGTAGAGCACTGCCTTCACACGGCAGGGGTCACAAGTTCGAACCTTGTACTGCCCACCAGATACAAAAAAGCCTCGGTCAATGCCGGGGCTTTTTGCTTTTCGTGTCCAACAAGTTGCTGCAGGCAAAAGGGGCTGTCTCAACTCCCTGTCTGGTCCAGGTCTTCGGTGATGCGGCTCAGCGCGGCGGACTGGGCAAGCGAGCTGTCAACGACGACTCCCATGATCTCGGTCACCCTGTGAGTGGAATCGACAATGTCGCGCATGGTGGTGCCTGCCGCCTGGACATGTACTGCTCCACTGCGGACCTGCTCGACCGATGTGTTGATCAGATCCTTGATTTCCTTGGCTGCCGAGGCGCTGTTGAGCGCCAGATTGCGAACTTCGGAGGCCACCACGGCAAAGCCCCGACCTTGCTCGCCGGCACGCGCTGCTTCCACGGCGGCATTGAGTGCCAGGATATTGGTCTGGAAGGCAATGCCGTCCATGACACCAATGATGTCCGAGATGCGGCGCGAACTTTCCGTGATGGCTCCCATGGTGTTGACGACTTCTGTTACGGTCTGCCCGCCCATTTCGGCGACTTCCGAGGCGGCACGCGCCAGTTCGTTTGCGCGTGTGGCCTGTTCTGCGTTCTCGGTCAGGTCATGGACTGCTTCCCGCAAGGTCTGTGCCGCCTGCACCCGGGCGGTAATGTCGGTGGCGAACTTGACGACCTTGAAGGGCTGGCCGTCTGGATCGAGAATGGCGTTGTAGCTGGCCTCTATCCAGATCGGCTGCCCATCCCGGCCAATGCGCAGGTAGCGTCCGGTTTCATAGGCCCCCGCACCCAGGCGGCGCCAGAACTCCCGATATGCCGGGCTGTTTCTTTCCGCCTCCGAGACAAATATGCTGTGGTGACGCCCGACGATCTCGTGTTCCTGGTAGCCGGTTGCCTGCAGGAAGAGCGGGTTGGCGCGCAGGATGGTGCCATCCAGGCCGAATTCGATGATGGCCTGGACCTTGGAGATGGCGGCAAGCTGTCCTTCGGCATCGGCCATGCGGCGCTGCTGCAGCGTGATGTCGGTGGCGTATTTGATGACCTTGACGGGTTGGCCGTCGTTGTCGAGGATGGAGGTATAGCTGGCCTGCAGCCAGACTTCGCGACCATCGCGTGCCACCCTGCGATAGCGTCCACAGTCGTTTTCTCCTGCAGCCAGCTTGCGCCAGAACCCCAGATAGACCGGGGAGGTGCGTAGCTCGGGCTCGACAAACATGGCGTGGTGCTTGCCCTGTATTTCGCCCAGACTGTAGCCCATGGTATCCAGAAAATTATCGTTGGCATTCAGGATGATGCCGTCCAGCGAGAACTCTATGACTGCCTGAGATCGGTGGATGGCCGCGATCTGGCCTTCCATGTTGCGCCGGTCGAGACCGGTGGATGAGGGAAATATGCGATCCAGAATGCCCTGCGCCATGGCTTCCTCCGTTGGGTGGTGTGGCACTGCTGAGGCGGGAGAGTGAGATGCTGGGGGTCTGCTCTGATGCGTGCGGTGCCCATGCGCCACGCCGCCAGTCTAGGCGGGTGAGAAAGCGGGACAGCAATATCTTGCCACGTTATTTCAATGTTTGAAAGACCTGTCTGTGTTCGACGTTGGTCGAAAAAGGGGTTCCTCGTGTGTCCGGGGAAACTGCCATCGTATCCAGCCTTTTCCAGCCCGGTGGCCGCTGTGTCCATATCCGATAGCCCTGTGGCGTCTCCGCAAGGCGTGCTGCCAGATATAGTCCATCCTGTTGCAGCAATAACGCGGGAGAGGATGTGATGTGTTCGCTGAGTCGATATGCCACGCCTGCCGAGAGGATCCAGAGTGCATCCTGGTCTGTTCCCCTGACTGCGACTGTGCTGGTGCCGAGCGTGTCCAGTGCAACAGCGGGCGAGCCACGGTAGGCCACGCCAAGATCAGTTGTCTGCCATTGATCATCCGACGATTGGGTCAGGCGCAGCAGATGCTGGCTGGCCTGGTCGCGAAAGTAGAGTTCAATGGCACCCTGTCGATTGCGCAGGGCTGCCAGCCCGCCATTGCTCGCGGGGGCATCAAGGCGTTGCCATGGTTGCCAGTCATGACTGTTGGGGGCACGCTGGCGCAGGGTGAAGAGTGTGCCGGCCCGATCCAGGGCGAACACAGTCAGGCGTCCGGACAGGTCACGGACCAGGGCCATTTCTGCCCGGATATGGGCCAGCGGCGGCAAGGTCACTGCTTCGCGCCAGATGTGGCTGTGTTCGCGGGTTTCGGTCCAGCGTATCTGTCCTTGGTGATCCAGTGCAACCAGTGCCGGCGTGCCTTCCTGGCTGATGGCGGGCAGATGCGTCTGGGTAAAGCCGGCAAGGCGTCGCCAGCCGTGCCAGGTGCGCGTATTGTCCGAGTTGTTGGTCCAGAGTTGGCCCTGGGCATCCAGTGCCAGGAGGCCGGTCGAATTGTCCGGATAGCGGACGCCCAGGGGGGCGGTGACGGGCCGTCCGCCCGGCGACTGCCATTGGCCGGTGGCGGATTGCCACACATGGGGGGTGCTGTCGTACTGGTTTGTGCCCAGCAATTGCAGCGATCCAGCAGTGCCCGGCATCAGACTGACGGTGCTATCAGGTGGCGTGACATAGTAGATACGGGCTACCCAGGCCGCAGTGGGGCCGGCCGGGCTGTTGCAGTCGCGGCCCGTGGGGCAATAGCGATTGTCCTGCCAGGCATAGCGCTGGAATATATCGGTCTTGCGTGCGGTTTCGCTGTCGGCCAGATTAACCTGACGCTCCTGCGTGGGATAGTTCACGTAACCGATTCGGGCGTAAGGACCGGGGGCCCGCATACTGGCCTCGCGGGTCAGTCGTGCGCTGGAGATATGGTCTGGATGATCGTGTCCGCTGCAGCGCCAGCACAGTCTGGCATAAGGGATGGCCACGGAGTCATCCATGTGTCTGATGACGGTGGGCGCATATTCGCGGATCAGTTGTGCAAGCGTGTCGACCAATCCCTGGCGCGTATAGATCGACGGGGGCAGGGCCAGTGTGGCCACACTTTGACCTGGCACCGACTCTGCCTGGCTCAGTGGGGTCAGACTACCCCAACCTTTGCCTAGCCAGGGGTCGGTCAGTCGCATGTGCCAGAGTTGTATGCGCGGATCATGTTCGAGCGTGAAACTGGCAAATGGGCGACCTGCAACGGTTTCCAGCTGCATCGACCAGTTGTCCTGTGTGCCTGCCATGCGGGCATAGGCTGCTCGTACGCCACTTTCGCGGCTGCGCATGTAGGAAGCCCCGTCATTGCGTTCGCTGGCGGTCATATACAGCGTGCGTACGCAGCCGCCTGCAGCCAGAGTAGCGTCGATATCCGGATTCATGAACAGCAGGTCGTCATCCATGTGGGCGACGATGACCAGGTCGCGTATGCCGTGACAGTCTGCAGGGGGTGTGCCGGCAGCCAGGACCGCACCATGAAACCAGATGCCGCAGAGCCAGATCAGGAAGTTGGCCAGGGAGCGACGGGCAGAGGTCGAAGTCATGATGTGCGTGCAGCAAGGACAACGGATTGGGCCGGGGAGGCGGCGCTTACTATAGCGCCGTTATTGGCTTTTGGTAAAAAAGTGCCAAGCAATGCCGTTATCAATGGCATATGCACATGACTCGTACGGGAGGTCCAATGGACGTCAATACTTCGCTGAACAGGCTGGCCATGTCTGCTACCCGGCAGACGGGGGCGGCAATCCAGCGACCGGGCCTGATAGCGAGTGCGGCAGATGGTGGTGTCGGGCAGGCGATGGCAGGGGCGGGTCAGGCTGCGTCCGTGCGCATCTCAGGCAGTGGGCAAGCACTGTATGCCAGCAATCGGACCCGGCAGGAAATTGGCAATAACGATGATATCGACTCAAGCAGTCTGCCGGATGAAATCAAGCAGATGCTCAAAATGATCAGAGAGATCAAGGCGCGGCTGCGTGAGCAACAGCAGGAACTGGTCGAGGTGATGGCAGATCAGACACTGGGTAATGAGGAGCGCAATGCCCGTATGGCAGCCATTCAGGCGACCATGGGGTCGCTCTCGGGCGCGCTGGTCAGCGCAACGATCACACTCAACAAGCTCATGAATAGCATGGATCTGAATGATACGCAGAAGACGGAAGTGATGGCGCTGATGTCGAAATAAATGTTTTCATTGTGAAATTATGATGCTTTGTTTGAAATAATGTTAGCAAATATTAATTAAAGCGGGGGGAAACTGCGCCAGTTCGCCTGATTGTCGCTGGTTGCAGAACACTATCATGTGCGCCTGTGCCCTTTGCCGGTCGGGCCTTGAAGCTGCAGCCGGTTGACCGGATTCAAGATTCAATCATCGGAAAGTTCATGTTTCATTCGATTCGCAATCAGCTCATTCTGCTGTGCATCGCCATTACGGCGGTGTCGCTGATTATCCTGGCCTCTGTTTCGTTCCTGCTGGTACGCGACGATACGATAGAGTCGATCGACAGCGGTCTCTGGCGCATTACACGGAACTCGGCACACGAGCTCTCCGAGCAGGTCAAGTCCAAGCAGCGCATTGTCTCTTCGCTCAAATACGGTGCAACGCAGCCTGACCCCGAACTCTTTATCCGTACCGTCAAGGATGCGGGTGGTTTTGATGATACCTATATCGTGTATTCGGATGGCTCCCATCTGTTCCTGCACGACATGCCAGTCGGCTATGACGGTACGCAACGTCCCTGGTACAAGCAGGGCGCAGTAGCCAACGGCAACGTCGTGACGCCGATTTATGTTGATGCCACTACGGGCAAACTGTGTATCAGTCTGGTGGAAGCCTTTCGTGTCAATGGCCAGGTGGCCGGGGTGTTCGGTGCCGATTTGCTGCTGGACAGCATCGCGGCCACAGTGGGTCTGATTCGGCCTACGGATTCCAGTCTGGCCTTCATGATCGATGGCAGTGGCAATATCTTCGCGCATCCCGATGCTGCGCTGGCGCTCAAGCCGCTGACCACGCTCACGCCGGATCTGACACCGGCGCGAGTACAGGACATGGTGCGCTCGGGCGAGACGGAGTTGGTGCGCTTTGGCGGCATTCAGCAGCGCCTGTTTGCAGCGCCTGTGGCCGGTACGGATTGGACGCTGATCGTGGCGGTGGATCATGTGCAGGCCATGAGCGCAGTCAGCAAACTGGTCAATGCTTCCGTGGGCGTGACCTTGCTGTGCCTGGTGCTGGCAACTCTGCTGCTGGTCTATGCTGTCCGGCATCGGCTGCGTGGCCTGAGCCGGGTGCGCGATGCGCTCGAGGATATTGCGTCGGGTGAGGGTGATCTGACGCGCCGCCTGCCAGCCACGGGTAAGGATGAACTGTCGCAGATTTCCGGAGCCTTCAACCATTTTGTTGGCAAAATCGCGGCCGTGATGCGTGATATTCGCTCATCGGCTGAGTCTGTGCGCTATGCCAGCGAAGAAATTGCCAGCGGCTCGGCAGACCTTTCCAGCCGTACCGAGCAGCAGGCCAGCTCGCTGGAAGAAACGGCTGCTGCGATGGAAGAACTGACCTCAACCGTGCGACAGAACGCCGAGAATGCCCAGCAGGCCACGGGCCTGGCGCAGCAGGCATCGGAAGTGGCAGGCCATGGCGGTGATCTGGTCAAGAACGTCGTCACGACCATGGATGGCATTGATGCCTCGGCGCGCAAAGTGGTGGATATCATCAGTGTGATCGATGGTATTGCCTTCCAGACCAACATTCTGGCGCTCAATGCAGCCGTCGAGGCAGCCCGGGCTGGTGAACAAGGGCGTGGCTTTGCCGTGGTGGCAGGCGAAGTGCGCACGCTGGCCCAGCGCAGTGCCACGGCGGCGCGCGAGATCAAGCAACTGATCGAGGCTTCGGTGCAGCAGATTTCCGCGGGCAGCGAGCTGGTGCATCAGGCGGGCGATACCATGGATCAGATCGTCGGCAGCGTGGCCAGGGTGACAACCATCGTGGGTGAAATCAACGTGGCCAGCCGCGAGCAGCAGACCGGCATTACAGAAGTCGGTCATGCGGTGGCCCAGATGGATCGCGGCACCCAGGAAAATGCTGCTCTGGTCGAGGAGTCGGCCGCTGCGGCGCAGATGCTGCGTGATCAGGCGGCGCATCTGGCCCAGGTGGTCGGCAGTTTCCAGCTTGACGAGCATGGTGCCGCACCTGCCGCACCTGCCGCGCATACCGACGGCCGGCGTGCGCCGGTGTTGGCGTTGAAGTGACCGACCAGGCATAATCTGGGCCTTTATTTCCTGATCAACGGGGCCCGCATGTCCGCAGCACAGCATATCGTCATCCGTCCCGCGGTGCGTTCCGACGCACCGCAGATCATGCAGTACATCAACGAGCTGGCCGTCTATGAAAAAGCGGCGCACGAGGTTGAGTCCAGCGTGGCCGATATCGAGCGGTCGCTGTTCGACGAGCCCGGCTCAACCTTTGCTCTGATATGCGAGCGTGACGGCCAGGCCGTCGGCTTTGCCGTGTATTTCCTGAGTTATTCGACCTGGCTGGGACGGCATGGGGTCTATCTTGAGGACTTGTACGTTTCTCCCGAGCATCGAGGCTCAGGCGCTGGCCGGGCATTGTTGCGGCATGTTGCCCGGATTGCCGTGTCGCAGGGCTGTCGCAGGATGGAGTGGAGCGTGCTCGACTGGAACGAACCGGCCATCCGTGTCTACGACGCTATTGGTGGGCGGCCGCAGTCGGAGTGGATCCGCTACCGGCTGGCAGGCGATGCCCTGCGTGCCTTTGCCGAGGCAGGCGAGGGTTGACCGGCGCGGTCCGTCAATCGATGCTAGAATACGCCCCGGCGGGCCCCTTCGCATGATTCTGCGGCGAACCTGGTCAGGTCGGGAACGAAGCAGCCATAGTCGTTTCGAATCAGTGCCGAAGTCAGGCTCGCCTCTCATCTGCCGTACAATGGACGCATGACCTATCTTGTGCTGGCCCGCAAATGGCGGCCTCGTTCGTTTGAGACCCTGGTCGGGCAGGATCACGTTGTCCGGGCATTGACACACGCTTTGCAGACCCAGCGTCTGCACCACGCATGGCTCTTCACGGGTACGCGTGGCGTCGGCAAGACCACGCTGTCGCGTCTCCTGGCCAAATCCCTCAATTGTGAAACCGGCATCACGGCTCAGCCCTGCGGCAAATGTCGCGCCTGTACCGAGATTGATGCCGGGCGTTTCGTCGACTATATCGAACTCGATGCCGCCTCCAATCGCGGTGTCGAGGAAATGACCCAGTTGCTGGAGCAGGCGGTGTATGCACCGAGTTCCGGCCGCTTCAAGGTCTATATGATCGATGAAGTTCACATGCTGACCGGGCATGCGTTCAACGCTATGCTCAAGACGCTGGAAGAACCGCCGCCGCACGTCAAATTCATCCTCGCGACCACCGACCCGCAGAAAATCCCGGTCACGGTGCTGTCACGTTGCCTGCAGTTCAATCTCAAGCAGATGCCTGCCGAAGCCATCGTGGGCCATCTGCAGCATGTGCTGCAGGCCGAAAGCATTGCATTCGAGGTGCCTGCGCTGCGTCTGATTGCGCAGGCGGCCGGCGGCTCCATGCGCGATGCACTGTCGCTGACCGATCAGGCCATTGCCTATAGCGCCGACAACCTGACCGAGGAGTCCGTGCGCGGCATGCTCGGGGCCATCGACCAGCGTCACCTGGTGCGGCTGCTGGATGTGCTGTCCGCCGGGCAGGCCGAAGGTGTCATTGCCCTGGCTGATGAGCTGGCCGCGCGAGGCCTCTCGTATTCCGGTGCGCTGGCCGATCTTTCGACGATGTTGTCGCGCATTGCGATTGCCCAGCGCGCGCCGGGTGCGTTGCCCGATGACGATCCCATGACGGCTGAATACGTGCGGCTGGCAGGGCAGATGCATCCCGATGCGGTGCAATTGTTCTACAGCGTGGCCGTGCACAGTCGCAGCGAGCTGTCCCTGGCACCCGATGAATATGCCGGTTTCATCATGGCCTGTCTGCGCATGCTGGCATTGTTTGCCGAGGCTGGTGGTGCGCCTGCGGCACCTGTGACGCCTCCGCCTGCGCCGGCTATGGTCGCACCGGACCGGACGGTATCCGCACCTGCGCCGGTGGCGGTTGCCGCTCCTGTGGATGCAACGCCGGTTGTGGCCGATACGCTGGTTGCTGCGCCCGTTGCTGTACCTGCCGTGATGGCAGTTGCCCAGCCCGTTGTTGCCGAGTCGAGCGAGGCTGTGGCTACTGCGGGCGATGAGACGGCGAACACGTCCGCTTCAGCCGATATTCCTCCCTGGGATGACATTCCGCCTGATGCCGAGGCCGCAGGTGCCTCGACCTGGGCCGAAGAGGATGCAGTTGCATCGGATCCGGTTCAGACTGTTGCCACGCCCACGCCCACGCCCACGCCCACGCCCACGCCCACGCCCACGCCCACGCCCACGCCCACGCCCACGCCCACGCCCACGCCTGAGCCTGAGCGCCAGACGATTGCACCCGTGTCAGCGGTCCGGCCAGAGACGGAGGCGCTGTCGTTGCCCGAGCAGGCTCACGCAGTCACGCCGGAATCGATTGCTGCGCCTGTCGAGGTGCGTGACCCCGTATCGCAGGCAGCGGTTGAGCCGTCTGCGGCAGCAGCCACCAGGCCGGCAGCGCCGGGCGAGCTGGCCCTGTCACAGCCGTGGCATGTGTTTTCCCGCTCATTGCCCGTACGCGGTGGTGCCGAGCAACTGGCGCGGCAGAGCGAGTGGTTGGGCACGCAGGGCAATGTTGTTAGAATCCGGGTGGCCAACCAGGCTTTGGCTGATATTTCCGCCAAGGATAGGTTGCGCGATGCGTTGAGTGAGCATTTCGGCCAGGATATCCGTCTCGAGATCGAGGTGGGGGCCACGGGAAGCGAAACAGCGCATGCGCAGGATGAAGCTGCCCGGCGAGCACGACAACTGGCTGCCGAGCAGTCCATCGCATCGGATCCTCTGGTGCAGGCATTGCAGTCGGATTTCGGCGGCCGTGTCTTGTCAGGGTCCATCCGACCATCCACGCAGGGCCTGTAGTCGGCTACCGTCGGCAACAGGTGATACGTTACTCCACACAAGGGAATGCAACACCATGATGAAGGGACAACTGGCCGGCCTGATGCGCCAGGCGCAGCAGATGCAGGAAAACGTCAAGAAGGCTCAGGAGTCTCTGGCTGAAATCGTTGTTGACGGTGCCGCAGGCGGTGGCCTGGTCAAGGTCAGCATGACCTGCCGCCACGACGTTCGCCGCGTCGAAATCGATCCCAGCCTGCTGGCCGAAGACAAGGACATGCTTGAAGACCTGGTCGCTGCAGCCTTCAACGATGCCCTGCGCAAGGCCGAGGCCACTTCCCAGGAAAAAATGGCCAGCGTGACGGCCGGTCTGCCGCTGCCGCCGGGAATGAAGCTGCCGTTCTGATGCCCCAGCATGAGCGATCCCTCCCTGCCCGAACCACAGCCGCTGCAGGCACTGATCGACGCATTGCGTCGCCTGCCCGGTGTGGGTGTACGGTCGGCCCGACGCATGGCCTATCATTTGCTGCAGCATGACGCCTCGGGCGCATTGCATCTGAGCGAGGCGCTGCGCCATGCCGTCGGGGACCTCAAGCACTGCCGGCGCTGCAACAGTTTTACCGAAGACGAAGTCTGCGGCACCTGCCTCAGCCCGCGTCGTGATCCGGCACAGCTTTGCATCGTCGAAACCCCAGCCGATCAGAATATGCTCGAAGCCAGTCATGGCTACCATGGCTTGTACTATGTACTGATGGGACGGCTGGCCCCGCTGGATGGCGTGGGTCCCCAGGAACTTGGTTTCCAGAACCTGCTGGATCGGGCCTGCGATGGCGTGGTGCAGGAGGTCATCCTGGCGACCAACTTCACCGCCGAAGGCGAAACCACAGCCCATTATCTTGCCGAGCTGCTGCGTTCGCGCGGTTTGCGCGTTTCGCGACTGGCACGCGGGGTGCCGGCAGGCAGCGAACTCGAATACGTCGATGCCGGTACGCTGGCCTGGGCGCTGATGGAGCGTCGCGACTCACACCAGGACTGAGCGCATCGCGCGGCAGCCTGACCGTAACGCATGAAAAATTACCTGTTCCTGCTCGTCGCCATCCTGGCCGAGATCATTGCCACCAGTGCCCTGAAGGCATCCGATGGTTTCACGAGGGCCGTGCCGTCGGTGATTACCGTAATCGGCTATGGTGTGGCCTTCTATTTCCTGTCGCTGACGTTGCGGACGATTCCGGTGGGCATCGCCTATGCACTGTGGTCTGGCATCGGCATTGTGCTGATCGCGCTGATCGGGCATTTCGTATTTCATCAGCGGCTGGATCTGCCGGCCCTGCTTGGCATCCTGATGATCGTGGGCGGCGTGCTGGTGATCAATCTGTTTTCCAGGACGTCCGGGCACTGATTTCAGGCGGAGATCGGCCTGCCATGCGGCTTTGCGGCAGGGGTGGAGTATGATTCTCCTTCTTTTCTTGCCGAGTTGGTGCATATCGGTGCCAGCGGAGGACGCAGGCCAGGCAGGATCACCGTCCTGAATAACCTGTGTGAATCCGGCACAGCCCGTACGAGACAGCGGGCGTGCCTGTCGATAATTATTTGTTCATCCTGACAGGAGCTTGACCGTGTCCATGCATCGACGCGACTTACTGAAGCTGGCGGCCGCTGGCAGCATGCTGGGGCTGGCCCCCGCCTTTGTACGCGCCCAAGGTTCAGCACGCAAAGTGCACATTGCCGTAGGGGGCAAGGCGCTGATCTATTATCTGCCGCTGTCGGCAGCCGAACAGTTGGGTTACTTCCGTGATGAAGGCCTGGACGTGACCATTTCCGATTTTGCCGGTGGCTCGCGCGCCCTGCAGGCCGTGGTCGGTGGCAGCGCTGATGTGGTGTCCGGTGCCTTCGAGCACACCATCAGCCTGCAGTCCAAGGGGCAGTTTTACCGCTCGCTGGTGATGCAGGGGCGGGCACCCATGATCGGGTTCGGCGTGTCGACCAAGACATTGCCCGACTACAAGGGGGCAGCAGATCTCAAGGGCAAGAAAATTGGCGTGACTGCTCCGGGTTCATCCACCAACATGCTGCTCAGCTTCTTCCTGGCCAAGCATGACATGAAGATCAGCGATGTCGCGGTGATTGGCGTGGGGGCGGGTGCAGGCGCCGTGGCGGCACTGCGTTCGGGGCAGATCGATGCCATCCTCAATACTGATCCCGTGATCTCGATCCTGGAGCAGTCGGGTGATATCAAGATCATTGTCGATACCCGCACGGTCAGGGATACGCTGGAAATCTTTGGCGGCAACATGCCTTCGTCCTGCCTGTATGCGCCGCAGAAATTCATCGATGGCAATGCCGAGATCGTGCAGGGCCTGGCCAATGCCATCGTGCGTGCCGACCGCTGGGTGCATGCCACGCCGCCCGAGCAGATCGTCGAAGCCATGCCCGAGTCCTACCGCCTGGGTGATCCGGCCTTGTATGCCTTTGCCATCGGCAAGAATATCGATGGCCTGTCGCCTGACGGTCTGGTCGCTCAGGATGGCCCTGAAACGGCGCTCAAGGCCCTGGTTGCCTACAACGCAGGTTTCCCGGCCGACAAGATCGACCTGTCCAAGGTCTGGACCAACGAATACGCGCAGCGCGCCGACGAGAAATATCCCCATGTCTGAAGCTGCGTTGTCCTTTGAAAACATTACCTGCACGTTTGTCTCCCGGGAAGATCGCAGCCAGCGCTATACGGCGATGGCCGACACGACTCTGACCGTGGGTGCAGGCGAGTTCGTCTCCGTGGTCGGCCCGACCGGTTGCGGAAAATCCACGCTGCTCAACGTGGCCGCAGGTCTGCTGCGTCCTACCTCGGGTAGCGTGCGTGTGTTCGGCCAGCCGCTTGATGGCATCAATCGGCGTGCCGGCTACATGTTCCAGGGCGAGGCGTTGTTGCCGTGGCGCAGTGCGCTGTCCAACGTTATGGCCGGGCTGGAGTTTGCCGGTGTGGCGCAGGACGAGGCGGAATCACGCGCCCAGGACTGGCTGCGCCGCGTCGGCCTGGGCAATTTCGGCGAACGCTATCCGCACCAGATGTCGGGCGGCATGCGCAAGCGAGCCATGCTGGCACAGATGCTGATCCGCGACCCGGACATCATCCTGATGGACGAGCCGTTTTCGGCATTGGATATCCAGACGCGCCAACTGATGGAAAACGAGGTGCTGGATATCTGGATGGCCAAGCGCCGGGCGGTGCTGTTCATTACGCATGATCTCGACGAGGCGATTGCCATGAGCGATCGAGTCATCGTGCTGTCGGCAGGACCGGGCACCCATCCCATTGGTGAATTCGCCATCGACCTGCCCAGGCCGCGTGACGTGGCCGAGGTGCGCATGGATCCGCGTTTCGTGGAACTGCATGGTGCCATCTGGGATGTGCTGCGCGAAGAAGTGCTCAAGGGCTATGCCCGTCAGAAACAGGGGTAATCAAGCATGTGGAATCTGATCAAACCCCGCGCAGCAACGATGCGCTTCTGGCAGGTATTGCTCCTGGTCATCATCCTGGGGACATGGCATTTCTTTTCGCAGGATCCGGGTGTTGCCTTCTTCTTCGGGCAACCGCTGATGGTGGCTGAAAAGATCTGGGCCTGGTTCGTCACTGATGCCGACATCTATCATCACCTGTACATCACCCTGACCGAAACCGTGCTGGCCTTTGGCATCGGTACGGCGGGTGGCCTGGCTTGCGGGCTGTGGCTGGGGCTGTCGCCGCTGGCCAGTGCCATTCTGGATCCATATATCAAGGCCATGAATTCGATGCCGCGCGTGATCCTGGCACCGATCTTCGGCATGTGGTTCGGTCTGGGTATCTGGTCCAAGGTAGCACTGGCCGTCACGCTGGTGTTCTTCATCGTGTTCTTCAATGTCTATCAGGGCGTGCGCGAAGTCAGCCCCATCCTGCTGGACAATGCCCGGATGCTGGGAGCGGATCGCCGCAAGCTGCTGCGCCATGTCTACCTGCCGTCGGCCACGAGCTGGGTATTCTCCAGCCTGCACACATCGGTGGGCCTGGCATTCGTGGGGGCCGTGGTGGGCGAATACCTGGGTTCGGCAGCCGGCGTTGGCTACCTGATCCTGCAGGCTGAAGGCACCTTCGAGGTCAATACCGTGTTCGCAGGGATTGTCGTACTGACGGCTTGCGCGCTGGTGCTCGATAGTGCGGTCGGCATCGCCGAGAAGCGTCTGATGCGTTGGCAACCCAAGACCGGCGATATGGAAAAGCTCTGATGCCATCCCATGCCCGCCGACACCATCAGGCGGTGGGCATGGCCGATGTATCGGCATCGCGTCTGGCATAGACGATCAATCGGAGATGGCGATCGCCATCCAGTGTCAGCGAGGTGTGGTCGAAGATCACGCGTTGGCCATCTACCATCAGTTCCCGCTGTCCGCTGCAGGGGGCATGCGCTTCGTGCGCTTGCCAGTGCTGCCGGAAATCAGGTGAAATTTTTTGCAGTTCCGACACCAGTCCGTCCAGGTCGGCCTCCGGGGCAGCCTGGGCATGGTCGCGCCGGAAGCTGGACAGGATGCGCGGCGCCTCGCTGTCCCAGTCTACATGCAGGGCGCGCAGCGCTGGATCGGTGAACAGCATGCTCAACAGGTTGCGCCGATCGGGCAGCTGTCCGGAAAAACCAAACAGATCCTCAGCCGGCCGGTTGCTGGCCAGCACGTCCCAGCGCAGGTTCAGGATAAAGGCGGGGTGTGGGGCCAGGTCATGCATCAGGCGCAGCACCAGGGGCGGGACAGTGCACCAGGTCTTGCCGGGCTCGGCAGGCGGGCGTGCATGGGCCAGCAAATAGAGATGACGCCGTTCGGCGGCGTCCAGTTTCAGGACGCGACAGAGATTGTCGAGGAATGTGGCGGAGACCCCGATATCCCGACCCTGTTCCAACCACGTATACCAGGTCAGGCCGACACCCGCCAGCGCGGCGACTTCTTCACGCCGCAAGCCCGGCGTGCGCCGCCGCCCGCCGATAGGCAGGCCGACCTGTGCGGGTGTGATGCGCTGGCGTCGTGTGCGCAGGAAATCGGCCAGGGCCGTGCGATGGCGGTGGAGTCTATCCATGGGCAAGGCACTTTTTGTAATAGCATAATTGGCTAAATTGTAATCCTTTATGGATCTCTGCAGAATGATGCTTTCTTTATGGATGGATGCATCAAATGCACACAGATGTTGAAAATGCGGCCCGGGGATCGACAAAGTCGTTTGCCGTGGTGGGTCTGATTGCGCTGGGCGCGTTTGCACTGGGTATGGCGTCCTATGTCACTGCGGGGCTGATTCCGTTGATCGAAGGGGCATTTTCAGTGCCGGTGTCCGTGGCGGCGCAACTGGTGACGGTCTTTACGCTGGCCTATGGACTGGGGTCGCCATTGTGCGTGGCGGTGTTGCCTGCACGGCGGCGACGTGCCGGCCTGCTTTGGGCGCTGGGCCTGTTCGTGGCGGCCAATGTGGCCAGTGCGTGTGCCGGTTCGTTTGCATGGCTGCTGTTCTGGCGATCGTTGGCGGGTGTCGGCGCGGGGGTGTATCTGGCGCTGGGGATCGCCGCCAGCACGGCTATTGTGGCACCTGGGCAGCGAGGCCGGGCCATTGCCTTGATGATGGGCGGTATGGCAGGCGGTACGGTGTTGGGCGTCCCGCTGGGGCTGATGCTTGCGCAGTGGTTCGGCTGGACGGCTGCACTGTGGCTGGTGGCTGTGCTGGGGGGGCTGTCCTGGCTGGGCCTGTGGATGCGGTTGCCGGAATTGCCGCAAGACGGTCCGGCTGTGCGCTGGCATGATCGGCTGTGCCTGCTGCGCGACAGCCGTGTCCTGGGTACGTTGCTGGTATCGCTGTTGGCCGCTGTCGCCAGCCTGGGGCTGTATACCTATCTGGCTGCACTGTTGCTGGCGGTGTCGCCTGGCGGCCTGGTCGACGCGACACCCTGGCTCTGGGCGTGGGGGGCAGGCGGCCTGCTGGGCAGTTTTCTGGTCGTGCCGCTGGCCGACCGGGTTGCGCCGGGTAGACTGACTCTGGGCATCATGGTGTGGCTGGCCGTGGCGCTGGGGGTGACGCCGTTTGCCGCTGCCTGGCAGCCCTGGCTGGCATTGCTGCCCGTCGCTGTCTGGGGCGCGGTGGGATGGGCGTTGCAGGTGCCGCAGAACAATCTGCTGGTCAATGAGCGCGAGCGACAGGGGGATGGCGATCTGGCCGTTGCCCTGAATGAGTCGGCGCTCTACCTTGGGAGTGCCCTGGGTGCGGCGGGCGGTGGCATTCTGCTGGCCGCGGGTGCTTCGTATGATGCCCTGGGGGTGACAGCGGGTGCCGTGGCAGCAGTGGGCGCGGCGCTGCAGGTATTCAATCTGCGTTGCGCCCGCCGCTGAGTGGTCGGGTGGCGGTCAGGCCCTGTCCTGCAGCAGTGTGTCGAGCTTGCGGGCATCGGCCACGAAGGCCCGGATGCCTTCGGCCAGCTTCTCGGTGGCCATGGCATCCTCGTTGAGTTGCGAGCGAAAGCTGATTTCATCCACACCCACGCGGGCCTGGACCGGATAGGCACCACCGGCTCGCAGTCGCGGCTCGACATTGCCTGTCACGCTGGCGAGCTGGGTCAACAGGTCGGGGCTGATGGTGAGCAGGTCGCAACCCGCCAGCGCCAGGATTTGTCCGGCATTGCGAAAACTGGCACCCATGACTTCGGTAGTGAAGCCGTGCTGCTTGTAGTACTGGTAAATACGGGTCACGGACTGTACACCGGGATCCTGTGGGCCACCATGGGTCTGTTCGTCCCACTGGCTGCCGGCTGCCTTCTTGTGCCAATCGTAGATGCGGCCCACGAACGGCGAGATCAGTTGGGCTCCCACGTCCGCGCAGGCAGCGGCCTGCCCCAGCGAGAAAATCAGCGTCATGTTGCAACGAATGCCCTCGGCTTCCAGGATGCGTGCGGCCTGGATGCCTTCCCAGGTGGCAGCGATCTTGATCAGCACACGTTCACGCTCAATTCCGACGGCATGGTACAGGGCAATCAGACGGCGCGCGCGTTCGACTGTGGCGCGCGTATCGAATGACAGTCGGGCGTCCACTTCGGTAGAGACGCGGCCAGGCACGATATCGAGGATGGCGCGGCCGAACTTGACCAGCAACCGGTCGGTGCGCGCTTCCAGCGACAGGTTGCCATGGTCGTGCAGGACCTGTTCAAGCAGAGGGCGATAGGCATCCTGCTGTACGGCCTTGAGGATGAGTGAGGGATTTGTGGTGGCGTCGGTCGGCTTGAGCGCCCGCATGGATTCGAAGTCGCCGGTGTCGGCAACAACGGTGGTGGAACGGCGCAGGGAGTCGAGCAGGGTGGTCATGTTGCTGGTGTCCGTCAGGTCAATGTGGATGCCGAAGCGGCGGTGGCCCGCCATCCGAAGATGATACACGGGCTCGGCTGCAGGTGGATGCCCTCCTGTTGGCGCTGTCGTGGATCGCGGGTTTTACGGGTCCGTCATCAGGCATTGGGTAATTGGGCACGTGGTACTATGGTCGGCTATCGATTTAGGGTTGGCGATTGATGGCGTTCAAGTGCGCCGTGTCGACCGGGATCACTGGCGAGAAGGATGCCTATGTCCATGCCTGACGATTTTTCCGGCCTGTGGCAGGCTGCGGTCCTGCAATCCTTCAATGCAGTCGTCATCACGGATGCCAGCCTGGATGATGGCGGCCCCTACATTGTCTTTTGCAATCCGGCCTTTTGCTCCATGAGCGGCTACTTGGCCGATGAGCTGGTTGGACTGTCGCCGCGCGTGCTGCAGGGCCAGGACACGGATCCCGACGTGATTGCACGGCTGCGTGATTGTCTGCTGTCCGGCACCTTCTTTCATGGTGATGCGGTCAACTATCGAAAGGACGGCACGCCCTATCATGTCGAGTGGAATATTTCGCCAGTGCGCAACGAGGCGGGCGAAATCACGCACTACGTGTCGGTGCAGCGGGATATCACTGCCAGCATGGCCCTGCAGCAGTCGCGCGACATGCTGGTGGCGGCCATCCATGCTACGCCCGATGCTGTTGTGATCACCGACGCCCAGACGCGTATTCTGTTTGTGAATCATGCCTTCGAGCGAATGTCCGGTTATTTGCTGGATGAGGTCCAGGGCAGGGTGCCGGCCATTCTGTACCCGGAAGGTGAAGGCTTGCTGCAGCCGGCTGACCTGGCTCGGCATATGCAGGCTGGCGAGGTCATTCGCCGCACAGTTGTACATTGCCGAAAAGGGGGCGAGCGTTATTTTGCAGACCAGAGTGTGGCAGCCCTGACCGACGACCAGGGCGAGATTGCCTATTACGTCAGTGTCAGCCGGGATGTGAGCGATCGCATCGAAACCGAAAACAAGCTGAGGGAATGGGCACATCACGATGCCCTCACTGGTCTGTTCAATCGCCGCTATGGCGAGCGGTTGCTGGGTGCCCAGCAGGGTCGTGCGCAGGCGGGCGATGGGCCTTGCAGCGTGATCCTGTGCGATATTGACCATTTCAAGCAGATCAATGACAACCATGGGCATCATTGCGGTGACGAGATTCTGCGGCAGGTAACGGCCAGGCTGGCGGCAGGCATGCGCGGCACGGACAGGATCGTGCGCTGGGGTGGCGACGAGTTGCTGGTGCTCCTGCCGCATACGGCACTGGCCGAGGCGACAACGCTGGCTGAGCGTGTTCGTGCCAAGGTCGCTGGCATGACGTTTCCGCCGGTCGGTGCGGTTACGCTGTCTCTGGGCGTGGCCGAGTGGTGTGCCGGAGAGTCGCGGCGCAACGTGCTCAAGCGTGCCGACGAGGCGCTGTACCAGGCCAAGGAGCGCGGACGCAATCGCGTGGAGTCCTCAAGAGTATAAAAACATTGCCGTTGCAGGAGTGTCGTTTTTGTTGTTGTGAGAAACTGCACAATTGGTTGTACAAACTGGCATATTTACCGTTCTGAATGCGCAAATTGCCCATAAATGGCAGCAGATAGGTAGGTTATAATAGGAAGGTTTAACGTCCAGTTTGCTCGTCCTGTCCATGAATTCCCCGGAGACTTCCTTGTCGTCCCCCCTGTTCCCTGCCTCTCATCCCGCGATCCTGGCCCTGGCCGATGGCACCGTCTTTCATGGCGTGTCAATCGGTGCCGAAGGCCATTCGGTTGCCGAACTCGTCTTCAATACGTCCCTGACCGGTTATCAGGAGATCCTCACCGATCCCAGCTACAACGGCCAGATCGTGACCCTGACCTACCCGCATATCGGTAATACTGGCGTCAATGAAGAGGATGTAGAAGGCCGACGCGTGTTCGCGGCAGGGCTGGTGGTGCGGGACTGTCCGGCGCTGCTGTCCAATTTTCGCGCCACCTCCTCGCTGCCCGACTATCTCAAGAAGGAAGGCATTGTTGCCATTTCCGGCGTCGATACCCGCAAGCTGACTCGCATCCTGCGTGACGGTGGTGCCCAGGGCGCCTGCATCATGACCGGCACGGATGCCGGGGCCGCGTTGGCGCTGGCCCGCAGCTTCCCGGGCATGGCGGGTCAGGATCTGGCTCGCGTGGTGTCTACCGACCAGGTGCAGCCCTGGACCCAGGGTTCCTGGCAACTTGGCAGCGGCTATACCCAGCCGCAAGGCGATGGCCCGCACGTCGTGGCCTATGATTTCGGCGTCAAGTTCAACATCCTGCGCCTGCTGGCCGATCGCGGCTGCCGCCTGACGGTGGTGCCGGCGCAGACGCCTGTCGAAGAGGTCCTCAAGCTCAATCCTGACGGCATTTTCCTGTCCAACGGTCCTGGGGACCCAGAGCCTTGCGACTATGCCATCGCCGCGACCCGTACTTTCCTGGACAAAAAACTGCCTGTGTTCGGTATTTGCCTGGGGCACCAGATTCTCGGCCTGGCGATCGGAGCCAAGACGGTCAAGATGAAAACCGGCCACCATGGTGCCAACCATCCGGTACGCGACATCGACACGGGGCGTGTTTTCATCACCAGCCAGAACCACGGCTTTGCCGTGGATGCGGCCACGTTGCCGGCGCATGCCCGGGTGACTCATGTGTCGCTGTTCGATGGCACGTTGCAGGGGTTGGAATTGACCGACCGGCCTGCCTTCGGCTTCCAGGGGCACCCCGAGGCCAGCCCCGGCCCGCACGATATCGGCGTGTTGTTCGACAAATTCATGAGCCTGCTGGCCGACCAGAAATAATTAGCCGGAAATTTCCATGCCCAAGCGTACTGACATAAAAAGCATCCTGATCATTGGCGCAGGTCCGATCATCATCGGCCAGGCCTGCGAGTTCGACTACTCCGGCGCGCAGGCCTGCAAGGCTCTCAAGGCCGAAGGCTATCGCACCATTTTGGTCAACAGCAATCCGGCCACCATCATGACGGATCCGGAAACGGCCGACGTCACCTACATTGAGCCCATTACCTGGCAGGCCATCGAAAAGATCATCGAGCGCGAGCGGCCCGATGCGCTGCTGCCCACCATGGGCGGCCAGACGGCGCTCAACTGCGCACTCGACCTTGATCGCGAAGGTGTACTGGCCAAATATGGCGTCGAACTGATCGGTGCCAACGCGCATGCCATCGACAAGGCCGAAGACCGTCAGAAATTCAAGCTGGCCATGGATGCCATCGGACTGGAGTCGGCCAAGTCCGGCGTGGCCCATTCTCTCGACGAAGCATGGGCCGTGCAGCGTCGGATTGCCGAGGAAATCGGTACCTCCGGTTTCCCTGCCGTGATCCGTCCCAGCTTCACGCTGGGCGGCTCGGGCGGTGGCATTGCCTACAACGCCGAAGAGTTCGAAACCATTTGCCGTCGCGGTCTGGAAGCTTCGCCTACCAATGAGCTGCTGATCGAAGAATCGCTGCTCGGCTGGAAAGAGTTCGAGATGGAAGTCGTGCGCGACAAGGTCGACAACTGCATCATTGTCTGCGCCATTGAAAACCTCGATCCCATGGGCGTGCATACAGGCGACTCCATCACGGTGGCCCCTGCCCAGACGCTGACCGACAAGGAATACCAGGTCATGCGCAATGCCTCGATCGCCGTACTGCGCGAGATCGGGGTCGAAACCGGCGGTTCCAACGTCCAGTTCGCACTCAATCCGACCAATGGCCGGCTGATTGTGATCGAAATGAATCCGCGCGTGTCGCGTTCCTCGGCGCTGGCCTCCAAGGCAACGGGCTTTCCGATTGCCAAGGTGGCGGCTCGTCTGGCCGTGGGCTACACGCTCGATGAGCTGCAGAACGAGATCACTGGCGGTGCCACGCCGGCCTCGTTCGAGCCGACCATCGATTATGTCGTCACCAAGGTGCCGCGTTTTACCTTCGAGAAATTCCCGCAGGCTGACGCACGCCTGACCACGCAGATGAAATCCGTGGGCGAAGTGATGGCCATCGGCCGCACCTTCCAGGAGTCCTTCCAGAAAGCCTTGCGCGGCCTCGAAGTGGGCGTAGATGGCCTCAACCAGAAAACCACCGATCGCGAAAAGCTCGAGGTCGAGCTGGGCGAGCCGGGCCCCGAGCGCATCTGGTACGTAGGCGACGCCTTTGCCCAGGGGTTTACCCTGGAAGAAGTGCACAACCTGACCAAGATCGATCCCTGGTTCCTGGCCCAGATCAAGGAAATCGTCGACATCGAATTGGCGCTCGAACAGCGTACGCTGGCCGATCTCGACGCGGACACCCTGTTTCAGCTCAAGCGTCGCGGTTTTTCCGACCGTCGCCTGGCCTGGTTGCTCGATACCAGCGATACCGAAATCCGCAAGCTGCGCCACCAGTTCAACGTGCGCCCGGTCTACAAGCGGGTCGACACCTGCGCGGCCGAGTTTGCCACCAATACCGCCTATATGTACTCCACCTACGAGGAAGAGTGCGAGGCGCAGCCCACCGACCGCAAGAAGATCATCGTGCTGGGCGGCGGCCCGAACCGGATCGGCCAGGGTATTGAGTTCGACTATTGCTGCGTGCATGCCGCACTGGCGTTGCGTGAAGACGGCTATGAAACCATCATGGTCAACTGCAATCCCGAAACCGTCTCGACCGACTATGACACGTCCGACCGCCTGTACTTCGAGCCGCTCACGCTCGAGGATGTGCTCGAAATCGTCGACAAGGAAAAGCCTGTCGGCGTGATTGTGCAGTACGGCGGCCAGACTCCGCTCAAGCTGGCGCGCGCGCTCGAGGCCAATGGTGTGCCCATCATCGGCACCAGCCCCGAGTCCATCGACGTGGCCGAAGATCGCGAACGTTTCCAGAAGCTGCTCACCAAGCTCGGCCTGCGCCAGCCGCCTAACCGTACGGCACGCACCGAAGCCGAGGCGCTGGCCCATGCCCAGGAAATCGGCTATCCGCTGGTCGTGCGCCCCAGCTATGTGCTGGGTGGCCGCGCCATGGAAATCGTCCATGAACAGGTCGAGCTGGAGCGCTACATGCGCGAAGCCGTCAAGGTCAGCAATGATTCGCCGGTGCTGTTGGACCGCTTCCTGAATAATGCCATCGAAGTCGATGTCGATTGCCTGGCCGATGGCGACCAGGTATTCGTGGGCGGTGTCATGCAGCACATCGAGCAGGCAGGCGTCCACTCCGGCGATTCGGCCTGCAGCCTGCCGCCGTATTCGCTGCCAGCCTCCACGGTCGAGGAAATCAAGCGCCAGACGGCCGCCATGGCGCGGGCGCTCAACGTCAAGGGCCTGATGAATGTGCAGTTCGCCATTCAGAATGTCAACGACGTGTACGTGCTCGAAGTCAATCCGCGTGCATCGCGGACGGTACCGTTCGTTTCCAAGGCGACCGGCCTGCAACTGGCCAAGATCGCCGCGCGCGTGATGGCCGGCCAGAGCCTGCGTGAGCAGGGTGTCGAGCGCGAAGTCACGCTGCCGTACTTCTCGGTCAAGGAAGCCGTTTTCCCGTTCGTCAAATTCCCCGGCGTGGATACCATTCTCGGGCCCGAGATGAAGTCCACCGGCGAAGTCATGGGCGTGGGTGAAACCTTCGGAGAGGCCTTCGTCAAATCGCAACTGGCTGCCGGCGTCAACCTGCCCGAGTCGGGTACGGTATTCATCAGCGTCAAGAACCAGGACAAGGACGAGATCGTCGCTGTGGCGCGCGGTTTGCATGAACTGGGTCTCAAACTGGTTGCGACGCGTGGCACGGCTGCGGCCATCGAGGCGGCTGGCGTACCGGTGCAGCTGGTGAACAAGGTAAACGAAGGTCGCCCCAATATCGTCGATGCCATCAAAAATGGCGAAATTTCGCTGGTCATCAATACCGTCGAGGAGCGCCGCAATGCCATCGCCGACTCGCGTACCATCCGTACCCAGGCCCTGGCAGCGCGTGTGACCTTCTTCACGACGCTGGCAGGTGCCAAGGCTGCGGTCGAGGGCATGCTCTACATGCGCCAGGGGGCCGGTCTGCGGGTCTATGCCCTGCAGGACCTGCACAAGCAACTCAAGCAGGGCTGATCGCCTGACGTGGAGACCATCCATGCCCGATGTGGCAAGAGTGGTTTCCATCCGCGCCTGTCTGGGGGGTAACCCGCTGGCAGGTGCAAGGCTTGATGGCGGGGCTTGCTTTATGCCCCGATTTTGACCACAATACACCCAACGTCTTGCCCTGGCTCTTGCCGAGCCGGGGTTTTCTTTTGACTGGAGCTGTCCGTACATGAACGTGTCTTTGTCTTTGTTGCCGCAGCGCAGGCTCATGGCCTTCGCTGCCAGCTGGCACATGTGCGTTCTGGGTGAATGATCCGTAGACGGATCCTGCACATCGGACAGAACGCTCCCCAGGGAGCGTTTTTTATTTTTCAGGAAGTGTGAAACATGTCTTCTGCTATTCCTCTGACTGCCCGTGGGGCCGAACGCCTGCGCGAAGAGCTGGCGCGTCTGAAATCCAAGGAGCGTCCTGCGGTGATCGAGGCGATCGCCGAGGCGCGTGCACAGGGTGACCTGTCCGAAAATGCCGAGTACGAGGCTGCCCGCGAAAAGCAGGCCTTCATCGAAGGCCGCATCAACGAACTGGAAGGGCTGCTCTCCAACGCCCACATTATCGAGCCGGCCGAACTCGACGCCGATGGCCGCATCGTGTTCGGTGCCACCGTGGACCTCGAAGATCTCGAGTCGGGTGACAAGGTCTGCTACCAGATCGTCGGCAATGCCGAGGCCGATGTACGAGCCAATCTGCTGTCGATTGCCAGTCCCGTGGCACGTGCGCTGATCGGCAAGAGTGCCGGTGATGTGGCTGAAGTGCAGGCACCGTCGGGACTGCGCGAATACGAAGTACTCGAAGTCCGTTACGTCTGAGCCTGACCGGCGACCGTCAAGGTCGAGTCAGCATGAAAAAGGCCGATCATTTGATCGGCCTGTGTTTTTCAGGGGAAGGCCGAAACCACTCCCCTGATCGGGGCAGTCAGCCCCGGAGTGCTGTTCAGCCTTTCTTGCCGCTGCGTGCCAGGGTGGTGCGGCGGATGCCGCCGCTGCTGCGGGCTCCTGCCTTGAGCGACAGGGCGCTGCGCGCCGGGCGGGCTGCTCCACGGGGGCTGTTGGTTGTGCTGCCTGCCTTGGCCGGCTTTGCAAAACCGGTGCCAGCCTTGGTGGGGCGGCTGGTGCTCTTGGTGGCGGGCAGGCCGGCTGCGGTACGTGCCGATGTAAAGCTGACGGTGCGCTTGATCGGCTTGGCGCGCTTGGGGGCCACGCTTTTGCCCGCAGCGGCCTGGCGCTTGGGGACATAGGCTTCGTTGTGCTGACGGGGCTGCACGCCGAGGTCGGCGACACTCTCCGGCTGCGCGGCGGCACGACGGAATAAAATAAGCGTTTTACCCAGGTGATGCACCGGGGCGCAGGAAAGCGATTCGCAGATGGTCTGCAGCAGCACTTCGCGGTCGGCGCGGTCAGCACCGCTCACGCGGACCTTGATAAGACCGTGCGCGTTCAGGTTGCGATCGATTTCCTTCAGGACCGGATCTGACAGGCCCTTGTCACCGATCAGCACGACCGGACGCAGGGGGTGGGCTTCGGCGCGCAGCGCGCTGCGTTCCCGTGGGGTGATTTCTAATATCGACATAAGCGGATTGTACGGGAATGGCCAAGAAAAAATTTTCCAAAGACTGGATCCACCAGCATATTAATGACCCATATGTGAAACTGGCGCAACAAAAAGGCTATCGGGCGCGTGCCGCATTCAAGCTGACCGAGATCCTGGATGCCGAGAAACTGCTGCGTCCAGGTCAGGTCGTGGTCGATCTGGGGGCGACGCCCGGCAGTTGGTCACAGGTTGTGCGTGAGCGTCTCAAGGGCGCTGGTGGCGAAATCCATGGGCGGATTATCGCACTGGACATGCTGCCGATGGAGCCGATTGCAGGTGTGGAGTTCATTCAGGGGGACTTCCGTGAGGACAGTGTGCTTCGACAGCTCGAAGAAACACTGCAGGGGCAGTCGGTCGATCTTGTTATTTCGGATATGGCCCCCAATCTCTCTGGTGTGGGGGTGGCCGATGCTGCCCGCATCCAGCATGTCTGTGATCTGGCGCTGGAGTTTTCGGCCAGTCATCTGCGCCCGGAGGGTGCTCTGATCGTCAAGGCATTCCATGGCAGCGGATTTTCCCAGATCGTCGATGCATTCAGGCAGCAGTTCCGGCGTGTGGTGGAGCGCAAGCCCCAGGCTTCACGGGACAAATCCTCCGAAACTTTCCTGGTGGGACGCGGTCTGAAATAATCGGCGGATGAGGGTAGAATGGTGAAATTACCATGGGAACATTGTCACTCGTGAGACTGGAGCGCACGTATATGTACCAAGCAGGAGAAACTCCTTGAACAATTCTTTTTCCAAAGTCGCCATCTGGATGGTGATCGCCCTGGTGCTGTTCACGGTCTTCAAGCAGTTTGACGGCCGCAGCCAGGTCAATTCCGGCGTCACCTACACCCAGTTCATGGAAGACGCACGCAACGGTCGCATCCATAGGGTGGATGTGCAGGGCGATGTCCTGCATGTCACGCCGGATACCGGACGGCCCTACACGATCACGTCTCCTGGCGATCTCTGGATGGTGTCCGACCTGATGAAGGCGGGTGTGCAGGTCACAGGCAAGGCACGCGAGGAGCCCTCGCTGCTGATGAGCATTTTCGTCTCCTGGTTCCCGATGCTGCTCCTGATCGGTGTATGGATCTTCTTCATGCGTCAGATGCAGGGTGGAGGCAAGGGCGGCGCGTTCAGCTTCGGCAAGTCGCGCGCCCGCATGCTGGATGAAAACACCAATCCCATCACTTTCGCCGATGTCGCCGGTTGCGACGAGGCCAAGGAAGATGTCCAGGAACTGGTTGATTTCCTGCGTGATCCCAGCCGTTTCCAGAAACTGGGCGGGCGCATCCCGCGCGGTGTGCTGATGGTCGGTTCCCCGGGCACCGGCAAGACGCTGCTGGCCAAGGCCATCGCCGGTGAGGCCAAGGTGCCGTTCTTCAGCATCTCCGGTTCCGATTTCGTCGAAATGTTCGTGGGTGTGGGTGCTGCCCGTGTCCGCGATATGTTCGAGAATGCCAAGAAGCAGGCTCCCTGCATCATCTTCATCGATGAAATCGATGCAGTGGGCCGTCAGCGTGGTGCCGGCCTGGGTGGTGGCAACGATGAGCGCGAGCAGACCCTCAACCAGATGCTGGTCGAGATGGATGGTTTCGAGGCTTCGCAAGGTGTGATCGTGATCGCCGCCACCAACCGTCCCGACGTGCTGGATCCCGCGCTGCTGCGTCCGGGCCGCTTCGACCGGCAGGTCGTGGTGCCGCTGCCGGATATCCGTGGTCGCGAGCAGATCCTCAAGGTTCACATGCGCAAGGTGCCGGCTGCACCCAACGTCGATGCTCATGTGCTGGCGCGTGGTACGCCGGGCTTCTCGGGGGCCGACCTGGCCAACTTGGTCAACGAGGCTGCGCTGTTCGCTGCCCGTCGCAATGGCCGCACGGTCGATATGATCGACTTCGAGCAGGCCAAGGACAAGATCATCATGGGGGCCGAGCGTCGTTCCATCGTCATGCCCGAGGAAGAGCGCCGCAATACCGCCTATCACGAGTCCGGTCACGCGGTCGTGGCACGCATGCTGCCCAAGACCGATCCTGTGCACAAGGTCACCATCATCCCGCGCGGTCGTGCGCTGGGCGTGACCATGCAACTGCCCGAGGGCGACCGTTATAGCATGGACAAGACGCGTCTGCTGGATACCATTGCCGTGCTGTTCGGTGGCCGGATCGCCGAAGAACTCTTCATGGATCAGATGACGACCGGAGCCTCCAACGACTTCGAGCGTGCTACTGCCATTGCCCGCGATATCGTGACCCGCTATGGTATGGACGAGGCGCTGGGTCCCATGGTCTACGCCGAAAACGAAGGTGAGGTGTTCCTGGGCCGCAGCGTGACCAAGACCACGCACATGTCCGAGGCCACCATGCAGAAGGTCGATGCCGCGATTCGTCGCATTATCGACGAGCAGTACAGCGTGGCACGCAAGATCCTCGAAGAACAGCGTGACAAGGTTGAAGTGATGACGGCTGCCCTGCTCGAGTGGGAAACCATCGATGCCGAGCAGATCAACGACATCATGGAGGGCCGCAAGCCGCGTCCTCCTCACAAGCCCGACGATCCTTCGTCGAGCAGCAACCGTTCTGGCCCCTCGACGCCTTCGGCTGGTGATGCTTCCGGCACCAAGGATGATGAAGGCAAGGAAGACGGCAAGGCAACTGCCGCTGTCTGATGTGCACAGACCCGGCCAGGCCGGGTCTTTTTGATCCTGTCTTCGGATGACCATGAACCACGATTTTCAGTGTGGCCGTTTCCAGCTTGCGCTGGCGCGTCCGCATGTCATGGGTATTGTCAACGTGACGCCCGACTCGTTCTCGGATGGCGGCTGCCATGACCGAGCCGATCAGGCCATCGCCCATGCCCGTCAATTGCTGAACGACGGCGTTGATATCCTCGATCTGGGGGGCGAGTCCACCCGGCCGGGGGCCGATCCGGTATCTGCTGCCGATGAGCTGGCCCGCCTGCTGCCGGTGATCGAAGGTGTTCGCGAGCTGGGCGTGCCGATATCCGTCGATACCTGCAAGCCTGAGGTCATGCGTGCTGTGCTGGATGCCGGGGCGGACATGATCAACGATATCTATGGTTTCAGGTTGCCGGGTGCCATCGAGGCGGTCGCTGCATCCGATTGCGGCCTGTGCGTGATGCACATGCAGGGTGAGCCGCGTACCATGCAGCAGGCCCCTGTTTATGGCGATCTGCTGGAAGATGTATCCGATTTTCTGCGCAAGCAGGTGGAACAACTGCGTGTTGCCGGCATAGGGATGCAACGACTGACACTTGATCCCGGCTTTGGTTTTGGCAAAACGGTGGAACAGAATTATCTGTTGTTGCGACGACTCGACCTGTTACAAGAATTGGGTTTGCCACTCTTGATCGGGCTGTCGCGCAAGTCCATGATTGGCCACGTGGTGGATCGACCGCCCCAGGCGCGGATCGCTGGTAGTGTGGCTGGCGCGCTGGCTGCCGTCGCTCGTGGTGCCGCTATTGTGCGTGTTCATGATGTGGCTCAAACAGTAGATGCACTCAAGGTCTGGCAAGCAGTCGAAACTGCCGCATAATCAACAAGAACAGGATAGGCAAAATGACTCAACGTAAATATTTCGGTACCGATGGTGTACGCGGCGAAGTGGGCGGGGCCACGATCAATCCGGCATTTGCCATGCGGCTGGGCTATGCCGCCGGCAAGGTGCTGGCGAAGGATTACCGGGGCCATGGCCGGCCAACCGTACTGATCGGCAAGGACACCCGCATTTCAGGCTACATGCTGGAGTCGGCGCTTGAGGCCGGTCTGTCGGCAGCAGGTGTCGACGTTTTGCTGGCGGGGCCTGTGCCGACGCCGGCTGTGGCCTACCTGACACGTACGCTGCGTCTGTCCGCAGGTGTCGTCATCAGTGCCTCTCACAATCCGTACCAGGACAATGGCATCAAGTTCTTTTCTGCTCAGGGCATGAAACTTCCCGATGCCGTGGAATCGGACATCGAGGCCGAGCTGGAGCAGCCGATGGGCTGCGCCTCTTCCGAGAACCTTGGCCGTGCGCGTCGCCTCAGTGATGCGGCGGGGCGTTATATCGAGTTCTGCAAGAGCAGCTTTCCCAATGAATTGAGCCTCAATGGTTTGCGCATCGTCGTCGATGCCGCGCATGGTGCAGCCTACAACATTGCACCGCATGTGTTTCGCGAGCTGGGTGCGCAGGTGATCGAAATGGGGTGTCACCCCGATGGTTTCAACATCAACGAAGGCGTGGGCGCGACCCATCCCGAGGCGATGGTGGCCGTCGTCAAGCAGCACCAGGCTGACCTGGGCATTGCCCTTGATGGCGATGCTGACCGGGTGCAGATGGTCGATGGCAGCGGGCGTATCTTCAATGGCGATGAATTGCTTTATGCCGTGGTGCGTGAGCGTCTGCTGCATGGCAAGGTGCCGGGCGTGGCGGGTACGTTGATGACCAATTTCGGCCTTGAAAAGCGACTTGCTGAGCTTGACGTGCCGTTCGAACGGGCTCAGGTCGGGGATCGCTATGTACTGGAGCTGTTGCTGCAGCATGGCTGGCAGTACGGTGGTGAAAGCTCAGGGCATTTGCTGTGCCTCGATCAGCATACGACTGGTGATGGTATCATCGCTGCCCTGCAGGTTTTGACGGCCATCTGCCGTCAGCAGACGACGCTGGCAGACTGGATCGCAGACCTGCGCATGTATCCGCAGAAAATGATCAACGTGCCGCTGGCGCGGGGTACGGATTGGAAAAACCATGCGCAGTTGCAGCAGTTGACCCGTGAGGTCGAGGCCGAACTGGCAGGGCGTGGGCGTGTGCTGATCCGCGCTTCCGGCACGGAACCGAAGCTGCGCCTGATGGTAGAAGCCGAAGATGAGGCACTGGCCCAGGCCGGCGTCGAAAAACTGGCTACCGTGAATTTCACGGTGGCGTCATAATAGCGTCAAGAACCTGAAACATCCGGCGGCGACACTGTCGTCTCCAGCCGGACTTATCGTTTCAGGAGACTTGGGCAATGCTTGAACTGGTGCATATGGATGCAGGAAAGCAGATGTCAACTCATTTGGCGGTCAGCCCGGCAGCGGGCCTGACCGTTGGACTGGCGCGTTCGCCGGGCGAAGTCGAACAGGCTCAGCGTCTGCGATTCAGGGTCTACAGCGAGGAACTGGGTGTCCGCTTCCCGGATGGGCATCGTGGTATCGATGTGGATTACTTCGACCAATGGTGCGAGCACTTGCTGGTGCGTGAGGTCGATACGGGTCGCGTGGTAGGCACCTACCGTATTCTGACGCCCGAAAAGGCCCGTGAGGCAGGGCGTTACTATTCGGAATCCGAGTTCGATCTGGCAGGCCTGAGCAGCATTCGCCACGAATTGGTCGAGTTTGGCCGGTCATGCACGGATCCTGAATACCGCAACGGTGGCGTGATCATGCAACTCTGGTCGGGGTTGACCAAGTTCCTGTACCTGCGTGGCTATCGCTATGCTTTTGGCTGCGCCAGTGTCAGCCTGCGCGATGATGGCGTGACGGCCGCCGAGGTCTGGCGCACCGTCCAGCCACATGTGGATCGTTGCTTGCCACTGACGGTGCAGCCGTTGCATCGCTATCCCTTCGAAAAGCTCGACAGCAATCTGCCTGCGCGCATTCCTGCCCTGATCAAGGGATATCTGAAAGTGGGAGCCAAGGTGTGCGGCGAACCCGCCTGGGATCCTGATTTCAATGCAGCCGATTTTCCCGTGATGCTGTGTCTTGATGAGATGACGGCACGTTATCGGCGTCATTTTGGACTGCCTGATGTGAACTGATCGCTGATCCTGGGCAGCGCAGTGAGTGCCGACATGACAAAGGCCCGCCATGATGCGGGCCTTGTTGCGTCTTGACCTGAGGTCAGCGCGCCATGATCTCGAAGTCGAAGCCGGCCTTGCGCCATTCCTCTTCTTCGGCCTGCAGGTTGTATTCGGTGAGCGGGTGCGCATCCAGCCAGTCGCGCTGGAGGCGGATGATGATGGATTGTTTCCTGACCGACAGCGACAGGGGCAGGTCGTCGAGGTCGGCACGGCCGCGATGCAGCAGTACGGCCAGACGCAGGCACAGGATGGCAGGCCATTCAGGTTGCTTGATGATCGGTGTGCCGGCCCGGTTCAGCTTGCCGTAGTGGGCCAGCGTGATGGCAGCCAGGCGGTCCTGGTCATCCTGTGAGAAACCGGGCATGTCGGCGTTGTCGAGGACATACGCGGTGTGCTTGGCGTAGCCGTTGTGGGCGATGGACAGGCCGATTTCATGCAGGTCGGCGGCCCAGCCAAGTGCCGTGGCCATTTCCTGGCGATCCGAGCTGCCGTCGTCGGGACGGATCTGGTCGAAAAAGGACAGGGCGGTCTTGCGTACCCGTGCCGCCTGGGCGACATCGACGTGGTAGCGCGCCATGAACTGACGTACTGATTCATCGCGCTTGTCGCTGGCGGCATCGCGCCCCAGCAGGTCGTGCAGGACCCCCAGGCGCAGGGCACCGTCGCCGGTCTGCATGGTGTCGATGCCGAGCGCCTCGAAGACCGCCAGCATGATGGCCAGGCCACCGGGCAGCACATCAGCACGTTCCAGCTTGATGCCGGGCAGTTCAGCCGCGATGACGCGGCCATCGGCAATCAGCTTTTTCCGGAGCTTTTCCATGCCGTCGCGGGTGATGGCCTGTTTGGCAAAGCCCGATTCGGTCAGGATGGCGTACAGCGCCTTGCTGGTGCCCGAAGAGCCGTAGGCTTCCTGCCAGCCGGTCTGGCGGTAGGGGCGGGCAATGGATTCCAGTTCGTTGAGCGCGGCCAACTGGGCCAGTTTCATCTGGTGGGCATCAATGGCACCGCCTGGAAAGAACTGGCGGCTGTAGCTGACACAGCCCATGTAAAGCGAGGTCATCTGGCGCGGCTCGTATTGCTGACCGATGATGAGTTCGGTCGAGCCGCCGCCGATGTCCACCACCAGACGGTTGGCTTCGCTGGGGGGCAGGGTATGTGCCACGCCCGAGAAGATCAGGCGGGCCTCTTCGCGGCCCGAGATGACTTCGATCGGAAAACCGAGCGCAGCTTCGGCGCGCGGCAGCAGATCACCGATATTGCGGGCGATGCGGAAGGTGTTGGTCGCCACCACGCGCACGCGGGCCGGCGGGAAGTTGCGGATGCGTTCGCCAAAGCGCTGCAGTACGGAAACGGCCCGCTCGATGGTCGGGGCGTCGAGTCGGCGCTGGCTGTCGAGACCAGCGGCCAGCCGCACGGTTTCCTTGAGCCGGTCGATCTGGTAGATCTGGGGGACGCCGTCGCGTTGTACGACCCGTCCGATCGAGAGGCGGAAACTGTTGGAACCGAGGTCGACGGCAGCGAGAAGATTTTCCATGCGTATATCTGTGGCGCAAAGTGGGTCCGAAGTGGATTATACGGAAAATGCCGATTTGCCTTGTGGCCGGCTCTTGGCTTTGATGTGTGGCTCTGGCATGATGTATTGTCATCGTCCTGTCATGGTTCGATGGTAAAAAATAATGCTTTCGAATGGGTTGGCACAATGACCTCTGACGCAGCTTCACCGTTGTTCCTCAATCGGGAATTGTCCCTCCTCAAGTTCAACGAGCGGGTTCTGGCTCTGGCGGAGTCACCCGATACCCCGCTGCTCGAGCGACTGCGCTATGTGTGCATCGTCAGTTCCAACCTGGACGAGTTCTTCGAGATCCGGGTCTCCACCCTCAAGGAACAGCAGCGCCAGAAGTCGCAGACCCGCGGGCCGGATGGCCAGCTTCCCTCGGAAACCTTCGGGCAGGTCACGGCTGCCGTGCAGGCGCTGGTGGCACGCAAGTATTCCGTGCTCTATGAGCGCATCCTGCCCCGACTCAAGGAAGAGGGCATCGTGCTGCCGCTGGCGTCCGAATGGAATGAGGCGCAGCAGGCCTGGGCGCTAGAGGTGTTCCGCCGCGAGGTGATGCCGCTGCTTACGCCCATCGGCCTCAGTCCCGGGCACCCTTTCCCCCGTGTATTCAACAAGAGCCTCAATTTCATCGTGCCGTTGCAGGGGCGTGATGCTTTCGGGCGCAAGGCTTCGATTGCTATCGTGTCGGCACCGCGTGCCTTGCCGCGCCTGATTCGCATGCCGGACGATGTCAGCGGCCAGCCGCATGGTTTTGTGCTGCTGACCTCGCTGATCCGGGCCTTCGTGGGCGAACTGTTTCCCGGCATCGCGGTGCAGGGGTGTTTCCAGTGGCGCGTCACGCGCAATAGTGATCTGTTCGTCGACGATGAGGAAATCACCAACCTGCGGCTGGCCCTGCAGGGCGAACTGTCGCAGCGCAACTTCGGCGCAGCGGTGCGGCTCGAGATCGATGCGCAGATGCCCTATGAACTCGAAACCTTCCTGCAGCGGGAATTCAGCCTGGCACCCATCGATACCTACCGGATCAATGGTCCGGTCAATCTGTCGCGGCTGATGCAGCTCTGCAATTCGGTGGATCGCCCCGATCTGCTGTATTCGACCTATCATGCGCCGGTGCCGGAGCCGTTCAAGCATGTGGTTGGCAAGCCCGATGAGCTGTTCGCCGCGATTGCGGCACGCGACCAGTTGTTGCATCATCCTTACCAGTCATTTCGTCCGGTGATCGATTTCCTGACGGCTGCGGCAGCGGATCCCAAGGTCGTGGCGATCAAGCAGACCATCTACCGGACCGGCGAGGATTCCGAGCTGATGCAGTTGCTGCTGGCAGCGGCGCGAGCCGGCAAGGAAGTCATCGTGGTGGTCGAACTGATGGCGCGTTTCGACGAGCAGACTAACATCAACTGGGCAGCGCGTCTGGAAGAGGTCGGAGCGCATGTGGTCTATGGCGTGGTCGGGCACAAGACTCACGCCAAGATGGCACTGGTGCTGCGCCGTGAAAACGGCGAACTTCGACGCTACGGCCATCTGGGAACGGGCAATTACCATCCCAGCACGGCGCGCCTGTATACCGACTTCGGTCTGCTCACGGCCAATCCCGATCTGTGCGAAGACATGGACAAGGTGTTTTCGCAGCTGACGGGCCTGGGCATGCGGCGTTCGCTCAAGGCGCTGCTGCAGGCACCGTTCACGTTGCACGAAACCATTGTCGAAATGGTTCGGCGCGAGGCCGAGCATGCCCGCCAGGGCAAGCGGGCTCGCATCATGGCCAAGATGAATTCGTTGCTGGAGCCTTCGATCATCGAGGAGCTTTACAAGGCCAGCCAGGCGGGCGTCAAGATCGACCTCGTGGTGCGCGGGCTGTGCACGCTGCGCGCCGGCGTGCCGGGTCTGTCCGAGAATATCCGGGTGCGTTCCATCGTCGGCCGTTTCCTGGAGCATTCGCGGGTTTTCTATTTTCTCGATGGCGGCAAGGAAAATGTTTATCTGTCCTCGGCCGACTGGATGGACCGCAATTTCTTCCGCCGGGTTGAGGTGGCGTTTCCGGTGCTCGACAAGACGCTCAAGCGTCGGGTCATTTCGGAGGCCTTCACCTATGCGTTGCGGGACAACACGCTGGCCTGGGTGCAAAAGCCGGGTGGCGACTACCAGCGCGTGCGCAGCCGGGGCAAGCCCTTCAGCCTGCATGGTCAACTGATGCAAAAACTGGGTGGTGCATAGGCCCGCCGGCCATGAGCAGTCATGCGTCGTAAAAGCGTCGCATGACTGTCATAGTGTTGTCATGTTCGGGTTCTAAGATGCCGTCATCGTGGTAATCAAATGTGATCGCCTCGTTCAACCGCTATCAAAGGAACCCTGAAATGTTCAAGCGAGTTTTCAAGCAGATTTCCGTGGGTGTGGCCCTGGCCGCCGTCGCGGTCGGCGCGCAGGCCGCTACCGTGACCGGTGCCGGTGCATCGTTCCCGTACCCGATCTATGCCAAGTGGGCTTCCGACTTCCGTGCCGCGAGCGGCAACGCGGTCAATTACCAGTCCATCGGTTCGGGCGGCGGTCAGCAACAGATCATCGCCAATACGGTTGACTTCGGCGCTTCCGACGATCCCCTCAATGCCCAGAAGCTGAGCGAAAACAATCTGCTGCAGTTCCCGGCCGTGATCGGTGGTGCTGTGCCCGTCGTCAACATCCAGGGCGTGCAGCCGGGCCAACTGCGCCTGACCGGTGCCGTGCTGGCCGATATCTACCTGGGCAAGGTCAAGCGCTGGAACGATCCGGCCATCGCCGGCCTGAACAGCGGTGTTACGCTGCCTGACGCCGACATCGTGGTGGTGCACCGTTCGGACGGTTCGGGCACGACCTTCCTGTGGACCAACTACCTGTCGAAGGTGTCGGCCGACTGGAAGACGCAGGTAGGTGAAGGCAAGGCCGTGAAGTGGCCCACCGGCCAGGGCGGCAAGGGTAACGAAGGCGTCGCCGCCTACGTCGGCCAACTGGCCAACTCGATCGGCTACGTCGAGTACGCCTACGCCAAGCAGAACAACCTGTCCTGGACCCAGTTGCAGAACCGCGAAGGCCAGTACGTGCAACCTTCGAGCGAAGCCTTCGCTGCGGCTGCCGCCAACGCCGACTGGAACAGCGCACCGGGCATGGGTGTGGTGCTGACCGACGAACCGGGTGCTGCTTCCTGGCCCGTGACTGCCGCCACCTTCATCCTGATGCAGAAGGTGCAGCAGCGTCCGGAACAGGGCAAGATCGTTCTGGAGTTCTTCGACTGGGCCTTCAAGAACGGTGGCGAAGCTGCCAACAGCCTGGACTACGTACCGTTGCCCCAGGCCGTGACCGACCAGATCCGTGCCCTGTGGGCCTCCGAGCTGAAGGACAGCAACGGTCAGGCCATCTGGAAGTAATCATCGGGCCACATGATGCCGCCGCCCTCCGTGCGGCGGTATCATTCTCCCGGTAGCCAGGGCGCCGCCCGCCGACAGCATCGCGGGCCGCGCCTTTCGGTTTTTGTCATCACTGGTACGGCAATCTTCATGATGAAATCCTCGAATGCCCTGATGGATACGGGGTTCAAGAACCTGACCCGGTTCTTCGCCTTCTTCGTCTTCATCCTGCTCGCGGCGATCATGGTCTCGCTGATTTTCGGCAGCCGTGAGACCCTGTCCAAGTATGGACTGTCTTTCCTCTGGACCAACGAATGGGATCCGGTCAACGAGCAGTACGGCGCGCTGGTGCCGATCGTGGGGACGCTGTTGACCTCCATGATCGCCCTGATCGTTGCCGTGCCCGTTTCGTTCGGGATTGCCATGTTCCTGACCGAGCTGTCTCCTGCCTGGCTGCGTCGCCCGCTGGGTACGGCCATCGAGATGCTGGCAGCCATTCCGTCCATCATCTACGGGATGTGGGGCCTGTTCGTATTCGTGCCGATCTTCCAGCGCTACGTGCAGCCGACGCTGATCGATACGTTTGGCAGCCTGCCGCTGATCGGTAGCTTTTTCTCGGGCCCGCCGTTCGGGATCGGTATCTTCACGGCAGGACTGATCCTGTCGATCATGATCATCCCGTTCATCGCCGCTGTGATGCGCGATGTGTTCGAACTGGTGCCGCCGCTGCTCAAGGAGTCGGCCTATGGCCTGGGCAGTACCACCTGGGAAGTGATGTGGCGTGTAGTCCTGCCGTTCACCAAGACCGGTGTGATCGGCGGCATCATGCTGGGGCTGGGGCGTGCGCTGGGCGAAACCATGGCGGTGACCTTTGTCATCGGCAATGCCTTCCGCCTGCCTGAGTCGCTGTTTGCGCCGGGCAATTCGATCGCTTCGGCACTTGCCAACGAATTCAATGAGGCCGGTGGCCTGCAGAAATCGGCGCTGATCGAACTGGGCCTGATCCTATTCCTGATCACCACCGTTGTGCTGGCCTGCTCCAAGGTGCTGTTGCTGCGCCTGTCCAAGAGCGAAGGCACCAAGACCTGAGCGCGCAGAAGGAATCACACATGTCTTCGAGTATTGCTGAGTTTGGCCGCCAGAATACGCTGTACAAGCGGCGCAACATCGTCAACCGGATCATGCTGGTGCTGTCGATGGCCACTCTGGCCTTCGGTCTGTTCTGGTTGTTCTGGATCATTCTGACCCTGCTGATGAAGGGCGGCGGCGCGCTGTCGCTGACGTTGTTCACACAGGAAACCCCACCCCCCGGACAGGCCGGTGGCCTGATGAATGCCATCATGGGCAGCGTGATGATGGCTGGCGTGGGTACGCTGATCGGTACGCCGATCGGTATCCTGGCCGGTACCTACCTGGCCGAGTATGGCCAGCGTGGCTGGCTGGCACCGGCCACGCGATTCCTGAACGATGTGCTGCTGTCGGCACCGTCCATCGTGATCGGTCTGTTCATCTATGCGGTCTATGTGGCTCAGGTTGGACATTACTCGGGCTGGGCCGGTGCGGTGGCGCTGTCCATCCTGGTGATTCCCGTGGTGGTGCGCACCACTGACAACATGCTGCTGCTGGTACCAAACAGCCTGCGCGAGGCGACTGCCGCGCTGGGTTGCCCCAAGTGGCGCATGATCGTGCTGGTCTGCTATCGCGCCGCCAAGTCCGGCATCATCACCGGCGTATTGCTGGCCATTGCCCGTATTGCCGGTGAAACTGCACCGCTGCTGTTTACCGCCCTGTCCAACCAGTTCATGTCGTGGGACATGAACGCGCCCATGGCCAACCTGCCCGTGGTGATCTATCAGTACGCCGCCAGCCCCTTCCCGGACTGGAACCGCCTGGCCTGGGCCGGCGCGGCGCTGATTACGCTGCTGGTGCTGGGGATCAATATCCTGGCCCGCTCCATGTTCCGCAAACAATAAGGATCCGTCATGAAAACCGCTGAGATCATCCAGTCGAAACCCAAGCTGGAAGTGAAGAATCTCAATTTCTTCTATGGCAAGTTCCATGCGATCCGCAATGTGAACATGTCCATCATGGAAAACAAGGTCACGGCCTTCATCGGACCGTCGGGTTGCGGCAAGTCCACGCTGTTGCGTACTTTCAACCGCATGTTCGAACTGTATCCCGGCCAGCGTGCCGAGGGCGAAATCCTGCTCGACGGTGAGAATCTGCTGACCACCAAGACCGATATTTCACTGATCCGCGCCAAGGTCGGCATGGTATTCCAGAAGCCTACGCCATTCCCCATGAGTATCTACGACAACATCGCCTTTGGCGTGCGTCTGTTCGAGAAACTCAGCAGAGGCGAGATGGACGAGCGTGTCGAGTGGGCACTGTCCAAGGCAGCGCTCTGGAACGAGGTCAAGGACAAGCTGCACCAGAGCGGCAACAGCCTGTCCGGTGGGCAACAGCAGCGTCTGTGTATTGCGCGTGGCGTGGCGATCAAGCCCGAAGTGTTGCTGCTTGATGAGCCGTGTTCGGCGCTGGATCCGATCTCGACCGCCAAGATCGAGGAGCTGATTGCCGAACTCAAGCATGAATACACCGTGGTCATCGTGACCCACAACATGCAGCAGGCGGCGCGCTGTTCCGACTATACGGCCTATATGTACCTGGGCGAACTGATGGAGTATGGCGAGACTGACCAGATCTTCGTCAAGCCGGCCCGCAAGGAAACCGAGGACTACATCACTGGCCGCTTCGGTTGAGTGATTGTGCCGCCCTGCCTGCAGGCAGGGCAGTGGAAAAAGCGTCGGCCCCCGTATTGGAGTCCGACGCTTTTTCATGGTTGCTGACGCGGTGTCAGCCCCACTTCATCTCGCCCTTGGCGACTTTCGCGCCAATCTCCAGCGCGGGGGCCAGGCCGGCATCGGGATAACGCTGCTTCATGGCGGCAATCAGGGCCGCGCTGTCGGCAGCCTTGGCCAGCTCTTCCTCGAATGCGAGCAGATAGTCGCGTGTGTAGCTGACGGCCGCTGCATCAGTCGTGCCTTGATCCCCCAGGTGCCCCGGTACGACAACGGATGGCTGACGGGCCAGGATGGCGTCGAGGTTGCGAATCCAGGCAGCGCGGGCTTCCGGGGTCGCCGTGTCGGCCGTCCAGACGTGCAGTCCGGAAAAGATCATCACGCCACCGAATACCGCCTGCAGCGATGGGACCCACAGGTAGCGACGGTTGCCCAGGCCTTCGGCCGGGACGATCTCGATCACGTTGCCCTCGAGCTCCAGCGTGGGGCCGTCGAATGCTTCCGGGAAAACGATGTCCGACAGTTGCTGCGGACCGTTTTCCTTGAGCTGCGGGCCCCACACGGCCAGTTTCTTTTCGACATTGCCACGGATGGCGGCAATGGTGTCACTGGCGGCAATGACCCTGGCGGCGGGAAAGGCTTCCTTGATAGGGCCCAGGCTGAAATAGTAGTCAGGGTCGCTCTGGCTGATGTAGATGGTGGTCAGGTTCTTGCCGGAGGCTTTGATGGCTTCGGCAACTGCACGGCCATCGGGCAGGGAAAAGCCGCCATCGATCAGGATGGCATCGTGGTTGCCGGACAGCAGCACGGGGGCGCGGAAAAAGCCGCGCTCACCTGCCGGAAAATGTTGCCACTGAAGAGGGGCGGGTGCCGCCAGCGCGGCGCTGCTGCTGCCGACGATACCGGTTGCAAGGGTAAAGGCCAGTGTCTGGCGAATGAAGTCTCTGCGGGTAATGGACATGACGGATGCCTGTGGTCTGGAAGTGATGGTGTGGATGGGGTGGGGCAATGAGGCGTCAGGCCGTTGCCAGTTGATGGGCAAATGCTTGCGGGTTCGTATACGCTTCGCTGGTATCGATGGTGTACAACTGGTTGTCCATGTTGACGGCCAGGGAGGGCACGCCACGCGCACCCAGTTGCTGCATCAATGAGCGGGCCTGTTCGACACGCGCCAGATTGTGTGCCTGCAAGTTTTCATCTGATGCTGTAAGCAATGTCGCTGCGGTACCGAGGCCCTGCGCCTGCAGCACGGTGACCAATACGTCTGTGCGAGTCGTGTCCAGACCGTCGATGTAACGTGTCTGCTGAATGGCTTGCAGGGCATCCAGCTCGCGCTCTGGCTGCGCAAGATGCACAGCGGTCAGCGCCAGGGTGGCGGGACCGCTGTCAAAACGCAGGCCGGCCGTTTCCAGGATCTGGCTGCGGTAGCGCTCCGTGAAGCGCTGACCGGTCAGACTTGCGATGCGCTGATCGTTGCGCCATGCGTAGGTCGCGAATTCGCTGTCCATCGGACGTGCTCCCGCCCCGGAAAACAGCCCGCTGGGATGCATCTGCAGCGTGATGCCCGTTTGGGCTTGCAAAGCCTGCAAGGCGGGCAATGCGCCGTAGCACCAGCCGCAGAGTGGGTCGTAGATGTAGTGGATGGTTCTGGACATGTTCCGCTTCCTGATGGGTTCGTGATGTGGACATATTAAGGATGGATGCTTGAGATAAAAATATAGGTGTATTAAATTCAATGTATGTCAAAAGCAAACATTGATGGCAAAGCAGGACTCGGCGATCTGGCCAATCTCAAGCGACTGGCCTATTTCGCGGCGGTCGTCGAAACCGGCTCGTTCACGGCGGCAGCCGATCGCCTGGGCATCACCAAGGCCGTGGTCAGCCAGCAGGTGGCTCGACTGGAGCGCGAGTTCAGGGCTGCGCTGCTGACACGCACCACGCGCAAAGTGCAGCCGACCGAGGCCGGGCAGGCTTTTTACCAGCGCTGTGCCCGGATCCTGCGCGAGGCGGGCGAAGCATTCGATGAGCTGGGTGAGGTGGCAGCAGAGCCATCCGGTACGCTGCGTCTCACGTCGCCGCTCGACTATGGCATCACGGCTGTGGTGCCGGCAATTGCAGAGTATGTGCGCCGTTTCCCTCAGTGCAAGGTTGATGCGGTACTCAGTGATCAGTCGCTGGATCTGGTGTCCGGGCAGATCGAGGTGGCGATTCGGGTGGGCTGGTTGAAGGAGCAACACCTGCAGGCGCGCCGGATCGGCAGTTTCCGACAACTGCTGGTGGCGGCTCCGGGCTGGCAGGCACGCGTTGCCCGAGTGCGTGATCCGGCCGGGCTGGAGGCATTGCCTTTCGTTGCCAACACGCTGTTGCGCGAGCCGGCACGCTGGTCGTTCGCCGGTCCGCAAGGTGCCGAATGCAGTGTATCGATGCAGGCCGTGATTTCTCTGGATGCCACGCTGGCCGTGGTAGAGGCGGTACGTCAGGGGGTGGGGCTGTCTGTACTGCCCGATTTTGCGATTCGCGATGATCTGGCTGCGGGGCGTCTGATCCAGGTGTTGCCCGAATGGAGGCTACCCGATGGCGGGATCCACGCCGTGTTCCCGTCCGCTCGTTTTCGCCCGGCCAAGGTGCGGGCTTTTGTCGACTTGCTGGTAGAGCGGCAACGCGGTTGACTCTGAGCGCGCATCCTCACGCACCCTCAGAATAATGTCCCGATATATTGAGCACAGTGATCGCCTTTTTGCTAAGACAATAGTCTGAGAAATATATTTTTCCTATTTTAACGATAGGTACGGGTTACTACTTAGTATATTTCAATAGTGTTTTCATGAAAGACTTATTTTTTGTAGGGCTGAATTTCTGAGAATGTTGATCGGAATCAATAAATACTGTGTCAATAAAGATTCTGCGTTGATATGCTTTGCACCGTTGTGAAGCATTTGATTACGACGGGTGCATAATTTTTGCAGAATGTCCTGATCAGTGCTTGCCTTTATATCACGAATGAAATTTTCATAGGAGAAGGTAATGCGCAAACTCTTGAATGCATTGAAGCGTGATGAGCGCGGTGTGTCGGCTCTGGAGTACGCCATTCTGGCCGGGGTGATCGTGGCGGCGGTGGTGGCAGGTGTGGGGATGTTTGGCGAAAAGATTGAAGCTGGTTTCAAAAATCTCGGCGATCAGGTTGATACTGCTACTCAACCCAAGAAGTAAGTCTGTGGCTTGAGTGGGAACATGATAGCGGCTGTCCTGGCAGGATGCGCGCTGTCCCTGTTGCTCTTGCTGGCACGTACTGATCTGCGGCAGCGGCGTCTGCCCAATGTCCTGGTACTGACTTATGCCGCATTTTTCCTGCCCTGGGCCTGGCTGCATGGCTTGAGTTGGGCACAGGCGGGACTGCATCTGATGGTGGGGGTGGTTGGCTTTTTGGTACTGCTTCTGCTGTTTGCTGTCCGTTGCATGGGGGGTGGGGATGTCAAGCTGGGCGCTGCCGTGCTCTTCTGGGCGGGGCCGCTCAAGATGTTGCCCGTCATTGCCGTCGTCGCGTGGACAGGCGCATTGATCGGTATTCTGGGCTGGCTGTGCGATCGCTACGCAGCCTTGTATATGAAAAATGGCAGATCACTGGCCGGCAAGTGTGTGCTGCATGCATTGTCGGCTCGGCGCGGCGTCCCCTACGGGGTGGCGCTGGCAGCGGGCGGCCTGTGCGCACTCTGGTCTTGACGGGATGCCGACTGCGGTACGTCGGATCCGGATTCTGCAATGGAGGATGCGATGCGTGGAGATAATCTTCTATGTCATCGGTGCTGAAGTTCGCCCTGATTCTGCTGGCGGCAGCCATGCTGGCCGTGATGGGACGGATGTGGTTCATCAACAGTAGCCAGCCTGTCGCCGTCGAAGCGCCTGATGTGTCGGTATTGATTGCGGCGGCCGATCTGCCGGCTGGCCTGCTGTTGCGCGACAGTGATTTTGCCTGGCAGGCCTATCCGCGTTCGCGCATTCCTTCTGGAGCCCTGGTGCAGGGCAGTACCGAAGCTGATTTGAGAGGGGCTTTGCTGCGTCATCGCGTGGCAGCAGATCGCGTGCTGCTGGTCAGCGATGTGATCCGTGCCGATACGCCGGGTTTTCTGGCGGCGGCGCTCAAGCCGGGCATGCGGGCGGTATCCGTGCCGGTGGATGATGTGTCCGGCAATGCCGGTCTGATTCAGCCGGGCGATTATGTGGACATGATCCTGACACAGAGCCTGACTCGTGGTGATGCTGAACGGCGGGGCCAGCGCCAGGTGGTCAGTGAAACCGTGGTCGAGCACGCCCGCATTATTGCGGTGGGGTCGAGTTTTCAGCGCCAGTCCGACGGCAACCAGCCGATCCGGGCCCGTACCGTGACCATTGAGGTGGCTCCGCGCGCGGCCGAGGCTGTCACCGTGGCCGCCCAACTGGGCAGCCTGTCAATGGCGCTGCGCAGTTTTGCCATCGAAGATCGCACGGTCGTACCGGAGGGAACTGCGGGGAGCGATGCGGCCGTGGTGGCCTGGGAGGCTGTGACCGGACCCGTGCCGGAGGGGCCGGTCTGGGGCGGAGATGTCTCCAGGGCTCTGGGCAGCCAGGATGAGGAAACCAGTGCTGTAGCGCTGTCTGCCGTACCACGCCGAGTGGTGATTATGCGCGGCAACCAGATACAGGAACAGGAGCTGGGCATTTCTGCCCGTTGAACTGCGATGGGAACAATGATGACCTTCAGGGGATATGCGGCGGCGAGCAGTCTGCTCACTGCTGCGGCAGCATTGGCGTGGCCGGTTCCGGTGCAGGCGCGTGCCGAAACGGCCGTGTCCGTTGGCGATAGTCAGTTGCTGCAGGTCGCGGGTGATATTGCCACGGTATTCGTGGCGGATCCCGAGATCGCCGATGTGCAGGTGCCCGGCCCGGGGGCGGTGCTGGTGCTGGGCCGCAAGGCGGGTACCACGGCGCTGTATGTGCTGGATGCCGGTGGCCGCCGGTTGGCGGAGCGTCGCATTGTCGTGCGCCACAATGTAGATGAACTGCAGGGGATTTTGCGCCAGCGCTTTCCTGCGCTACGGCTGACGTTGGAGTCTGCGCCGGGCTCCATGATGGTCAAGGGTAGCGTGCCGGATGCCGAGACGGCCGAGGCTATTGCCCGTACGGTCCAGCCCTACCTGGGTGAGAAGGAGCAGGTGATCAACCGGGTGGCGATCAGCAGTCCGACCCAGGTCTACCTGCAGGTGCGGGTGACCGAAGTATCCAAGTCGGTCACGCAAAAGCTGGGGGTGAACTGGCAGGCACTGGCCACGCCGGGACGCTTTACCTGGGGGCTGATCAATGGTCGCGACTTTTTGCAGGACGTCGATGGCGTGCCGACCTACATGATGGCGGCAGATGGCAGCTATTCGTTCCTGGGCGGTTATTCCAAGAATGGCAATTCGGTGCAGGCGATGATTGATGCGCTGGACAAGGAAGGGCTGGTCAGCGTGTTGGCCGAACCCAACCTGACGGCCGTGTCGGGCCAGACGGCCAGTTTTCTGGCCGGCGGTGAATTTCCTGTACCGGTCAAGCAGGACAAGGACACCATGACAGTCGAGTTCAAGCCCTTTGGCGTGGCGCTGGATTTTACGCCGACGGTGCTGTCCGATGACCGCATCAGCATCAAGGTGCGCCCGGAAATCAGTGAAATCGATCCCAACAGCAGCATTGTCATGGACGGTCTGTCCATTCCGGGTCTGACGGTACGGCGCGTCGAGACAACGGTCGAGATGGCCAGCGGCCAGAGTTTCGCCATCGGCGGCCTGCTGCAGAACAATGTGCGCGACGTGCTCAGCAAGGTGCCTGGGCTGGGATCGTTGCCGATACTGGGCAAGCTTTTTTCCTCGTCGGAATACCAGAACAACAAGACCGAGCTGGTGGTGATTGTGACCCCATACCTGGTGCGGCCGACCGGTCCCGATCAGTTGACCACGCCGCTGGCCAGCATGCGGGCCAATACGGATATCGAATATGTGTTGCAGGAGCGGATCGGTTTCGATCCCCTGTCCGGGACAGTGCCGCGCCTGACGGGCTCTGCAGGTTTCGTCTATTGAGGCATGGGAGCGAATCGCATCATGAATCTGACAATGAACATGGCACGACGTGGCGTGCCGATTCTTTTCGGCGCATCGCTCCTGCTGCTGGCCGGCTGCACTTTTCCTGAACGGGACTATGGCTTCATGCCGGACAACCGGGTGATCCGGGTCGAACAAGGGGCGCAGGGCTGGAAGGCCAGTCCTCCTGACTGTGAATTGCTGTATCCGGCCCGTCGCCGGCTGGCACACGACGACCGGCCGCAGGTTGCATTCGGCTGTGCGACTTATACCAATCTGGCAGCCAGTGTGGCACGTCCGCAGGATCTGGTGCAGCCGGCCGAATACGGCGGTGCTCAGACCGATGCTGCCACGCTGGCGGTGCAGCGTTATCGCGAGAACGAGGTGGAACCGTTGCGCGAAACCGATTCCATGTCCAAGACCGGCAACTAGACACGAGGGAGAGCGGACATGGCAGGGTTGGTAGACAAGGACCGGGATGATCTGCGTAATATCACGTTTGCCGCATTCGTCAAGGATGCCGACAGCGAAGAGGAACTGGGACGTTATCTCAAGACCGGTACGCTGACCGATACCCGCGTGGGTCGAGGCGATATCGATGCCGCCATCGCCTGGTTGCAGAAGGCGGGACGTTCGCCTCAGCGCCTGCTGGTTGATATCGCCGGATCGAGTGCGCCACTGGATGAGCTTGACCGATTGGCCAACGCCTGCGAACCATCGGTGCAGGTCTATGTGGTGGGGGATCGCAATGATGTCGGTCTTTACCGCAATCTGCTGATGCGTGGCGTGCAGGATTATCTGGTCAAGCCGCTCAATGCCGAGTTGCTGCGCCGTGCCCTTGATGACAGTGACAGCGGGGCCGTGCGCAAAGGGCGACATGGCAAGGCGATTGCCGTCATGGGTACGCGTGGCGGCGTAGGTGCGACCTCGATTGCGGCCCATCTGGCCCGTGACCTGGCTGCAGGCGGGGCGCGGCGCCGGGTTGTCTATATGGATCTGAATGCCCATGATGGCTGCGGTGCCAGTCTGCTGGGCATGGCGGGCGGCAACGCCCTGGCCGAAGTGATCGGCAATGTCAGCCGCCTGGATCCCCAGTACCTGGAGCGGACCCTGGCGACGACGGACAACCGACTATATGTACTGGCTTCGGAACTGGCCTATGCCGATGAGTTCGTGCCGGCTCCTGGTGTGCTGGGTGATGTGCTGGATACACTGTGCCAGTATTTCCACTATGTCGTGATCGATGTGCCATCCTGCGGTAGCGCATTGGCCAACGAGGCCATTGCGCACGCCGGCCTGGCCTGTGTAGTGGCAGACCTGTCGGTGCATTCGGCGCGGACGCTGGTGAGGATGGTGCGTCACATCGAGGCGCGACCGCATCCGCCAACCGTCTACAGCGTGCTCAATCAAACCCAGCCTTCCCTGCAGGGGCGTGTTTTGCCCAAGGATTTCCTGGCAGCGGTTGAACTGCCGGTACAGGTGCAGATTGGTTATGACCCGAAAACCACGGCATTGGCCGAAAACCTGGGTGAGCCGCTGGCCGGGCAGGGGCCGTTTGCCGCAGGCGTGCGTACATTGTCCAGCCTGGTGACAGGCGAGGCGGTGCGTCAGGCCAAGACGGTCTGGTGGCAGCGTGTGCTGCACAGGGGGCCGGTATGAGTTTTGGACGCAAACCTGTTATTGCTCCGGCTGAGCCACAGTCGCCGAATGTGGCAATGCCTGTTTCTCCGGCTACAGTACCCGTGCCGGCCGTCGGGGAGGTGACATCTGTTGCTGCCCCCATGCCGGTGTCTGTATCTGTCGCATCGCCCAGGCAGGTCGAGGCAGGGCGGCCGCCTGCTGCCCAGATATCCGCCCAGCCTGTGGCGGCTGTGCGCAGCCGTCCCCGGCAGACGGACGCCAATGTCGTGCGTTCCGAATACTATGCCCGTATCCGCCAGGCAGTATTTGCCACGATCGATGTCTCGGCCGCCCTGAATCGGACGCGTGACGAGGTGGCGCTCGAGGTCGATACCATCATTGCCGAGTCGGTACTGGCCGAAAATCTGCCCGTCACCCAGTCCGAGCAGCGTCTGATGGGGCGCGAGATACTGAACGACATGTTTGGCGTCGGCCCGATCGAGCCGCTGCTGCAGGATGATACCGTGTCCGACATCATGGTCAACGGGCCGGACCAGATCTATGTGGAACGTTTCGGCAAGCTGGAACTGACCTCTCTCAAGTTTCGCGACAATGCTCATGTCATCAATGTGGCACAGCGCATTGCCTCCTCGGTTGGTCGGCGCGTGGATGAAAGCAGCCCGATGGTGGATGCCCGGCTGGCCGATGGCAGTCGCGTCAATGTGATCCTGCCGCCACTGGCCATCGATGGGGCCTCGATCTCGATCCGCAAGTTTTCGCGCAAGGATCTGACCCTGCAGCGTCTGGCTGCGCGCGGCAGCATGTCGCCGAGCATGGCCCGTGTGCTCGAAATTGCCGGTGCCTGCCGGCTCAACATCATCGTCTCGGGCGGGACCGGGTCGGGCAAGACCACGTTGCTCAATGCTCTGTCGCGGTTCATTTCGGAAGATGAACGGGTCGTGACCATCGAGGATGCAGCGGAGTTGCAATTGCAGCAACCCCATGTGGTACGGCTGGAAACCCGGCCGGCCAATCTGGAGGGGACAGGCGCGATCACGCAGAACGATCTGGTGCGCAATGCTTTGCGGATGCGTCCCGACCGCATCATCCTGGGTGAAACGCGAGGAGCCGAGGCGCTGGATGTGCTGCAGGCGATGAATACCGGCCATGACGGTTCGATGACGACGCTGCACGCCAACAATCCGCGCGACGCCCTGATCCGGCTGGAAAGCATGGTGATGATGGCCAACGGCAACCTGCCGCTCTATTCCATCCGACGCCAGATCGCCAGCGCCGTGAATCTGCTGGTGCAGGCCGAGCGGATGCGCGATGGGACCCGGCGCGTGACCAGCATCGTCGAGCTGGCCGGCATGGAAGGCGATGTGATCGTGACCCAGGAGCTTTTTCGCTTCAGTTACGACACCAGTGGTTATGACGATGAGGTCAAGGGATCATACGACAGCAGTGGCATGCGTCCGATCTTTGCCGACCGGGCCCGCTACTACGGGATGGAAACTGCGCTGCTGGAGGCGATGCGGCCATGAGTACTACGGATGTGCTGACACTGTTTGTTTTCATGGCCAGTGTGCTGGCGGGTCTGGCCTTCCTGGTGCTGGGCGATGCGTTGCGGCAGCGGGCCGGACACCGGATCCGGGCGCGCTTGCGTGCCTCGGTCGGTGTGTCGCGCAATCTGGCGCGCCAGAAAATCCTGGCCGATCTCGAGCGGGCGCAGAGCGAGGCGCGTCGTCGGCGTCGGCGTCAGGCCATGGGCAGTCTGGGCTATTACCTGAACCGGCTGGACACGGTGGGGCTGGGCAAGGGGAGCCGCAATGTCCTGCTGGCCATGGGCGCGGCGGCCATGCTGGCTTTGCTGGGGCTGATGCTGGGGATTCTGCCGTTGTCGTGGTGGTCGTGGCCGCTGGCATTGGGCGGCGTGCCGCTGCTGGCCGGCTGGCTGGCCTATCACAAGATGCTGGAACGGTTCGAACATGGTTTCCTGGGGCAGTTGCCGGATGCCATGGACATGATTGTGCGCGCCAGTCAGGCGGGGGTGCCGGTCAATCAGTCGATCCGCAATATCGGTGAACATTTCAGTGCGCCCCTGGGGCCTGAGTTTCGAAAGGTTGGTGACAGCTTGCTGTTGGGTAACGATCTGCAGGAAGTGCTCGACGAAGCGGTGCTGCGTATCGAGCTGCCGGATTTCTCGTTCTTCTCGGTTTGCCTGTCTCTGCAGCGCGATACCGGCGGTTCGCTGGTCGAGGCGCTGGAAAACCTGGCCGGCGTGATCCGGGCGCGACGCGATCTGCGGCTCAAGGCCAAAGCGATGACGGCCGAAGGGCGCTTGTCCGGCATGATCCTGGCGGCCTTGCCATTCGTGATTGGGGCCACGCTGTTTGCCTCCAGCCCGGACTACATCCGTATCCTGTTCGAGACCGATACCGGTCATAGCTTGCTGGGCGTGGCCGGGGTCATGCTGACAATCGGTGTGTTGTCGATCCGCAAGCTGGCCAAGCTGGAGGTATAGCACGATGATGACGGCGCTGTTGCCCTGGCTGGATGCCCTGCCGATTCTGCTGGCGCTGGCGGGTGTGGGCCTGTATCTGTATGGGCGCGCCGGAGTGCGGGCTCGGCTGGCCGAGCGCGCACGAACGGAAGTGCAGCGCCAGGGTATGCAGCAGCAGGGACGGCGTGGGCAGGTGCGCCAGTCACTGTCGGAGCGCATTGCACGGTTGTTGCGCTGGCTGGGCCGACAGGCACCCATGCTCAGTGCGGCGCAACGATCGGAAACCCTCACCAAGCTGGTCGCGGCGGGTTTTCGCAGTCCGCAGGCGCTGGTCACCATCATGGCGCTGTCGCTGATTTCGGTGCTGATGCTGGCATTGCTGCCGGTGCTGTTTGTCTGGCCAGTGCTGGATGACCAGGTGGTTTTCAAGGCTCTGTCCTGCCTGATGGGTGTCTACCTGGGCAGCCTGCTGCCGCGCGTGATTCTGGATCGGCTGGTGGCACAAAGGCAGCAGGCCATCCAGCAAAGTTTGCCTGATGCACTGGATCTGCTGGTGATCTGCACCAATGCCGGTCTTGGACTCAACAGTGCCCTGCAGCGGGTGGCCGATGAACTGGAAATCGTCTATCCGGCCCTGTCCGATGAACTCAAACTGACCGCCAGCGAACTGAAAATCAGCAGCGACATGGAGGCCGTGCTCAAGGGGCTGGCACAGCGTACCCAGCTCGAAGCCGTGCGTACCCTGGTGACGACGCTGTTGCAGTCGCGTCAGTATGGGACGGCCATTACCCAGGCGTTGCGCATTCTGGCGCGCACGGAGCGTACGGCCCGCATGATGCGGCTTGAAGAGGCTGCTGCCAAGCTGTCGGTCAAGATTACCCTGCCCATGATGCTGTTCATCCTGCCCACGGTACTGATCGTGGCGGCTGGGCCAGCGGTGCTGGGCCTGATGCAATTTTTTGCGACGCAGTGAGTGAGAGAGGAACGGTATGAGCATGAGGACGAACCTGAATCTGCCAAGGACGGGCGTGATCCTGTGCCTGGCACTGGCTGCGCTGCTGTCCGGTTGTACCGGGCTGCGTCCGCATGACGGCGTGCGTCCGGCCGAGACGGTCTACGACGAGGCCACGCTGCAGGCCAGTGATCTGAGAATTGCAGAAAGCGCGTTGCAAAGCGGCGATCTCAGCGTGGCCATGTCGGTCTATCGGCGACTGGTGCAGGCTCACCCCGGGCAGGCCATTGTCTGGATGGGGCTGGGCGATGCGCATTTCCTGGGGGGAGAATTGGAGGCAGCACGCCAGGCATATCTCAAGGCCGGCGAGTTGCGCCCGGACATGCTGGAACCCCAGTTGGGCCAGGCACGGATCGCCTTGCGCCAGCGCCGGCTGGAGGAAGCGACCGAGCGTTTTCAGGCCATCCTGATGGGCATGCCCGATCATCCCCTGGCCCTGGCCGGGCTCGGGGTGGCGCAGGATCTGGCCGGCAGGGCGGCACAGGCCCAGGCCATCTATCGCCAGGGGTTGCGGGCGCATCCGGACAACACGGCATTGCGTACCAATCTGGGGCTGTCACTGGCCCTCAATGGCCAACCCCGCGAGGCCATCAACATCCTGCTGGGGGCAACCGGGCTGTCCGGGCCGTTACCCCAGGAGCGCGACAACCTGGCCCTGGCCTATGGCCTGATGGGGCGTGAAGATGCCGCCGAAGATATTCTGGCCAGCTATCAGCCCGCCGGTGTGGTGCAGGACAATCTGGCTTTCTATCGTTATCTGCGTCAGCAACTGGAACAGCGTAGCGTACCGGCAGCAGCCCCGTCGCAGCAGACTGCACCTGTCGTGACGCCTCGTGCAGCGGTGGAACCTGCCGTGCCGGTTGTTGCAGTCCAGGTATTGCCCGTGGATGCCGGGCGTATGCCCGCGTCTGTGCCGGCAGGCAGTATGCCGCGCACGGGCTGGGCGTCGGGTGAGCATGGGCGGCTGGTGGCAGGCCGTCCCGATGCCAGCGGCGCGGTCATGCAATGAGTGCCATGCCTGTCCGCAGTCGCACTTGCCTGAAACGCCTGCTCGGGGACCGGCGCGGTCTGGCCGCGCTTGAGTATGCGCTGGTGGCCCCGTTGCTGATGGCCGTCCTGATCTTTTCCATCGAAATGATCGTGATGATGATGGCTGATGCCAGCCTGGAGACGGCGGCCAACCGCGTGGCGCGCCTGGGCAAGCTGGGCATCCAGGGAGACTGCCAGGAAGCTGTGCAGCGTGTGATGCGCGAGACACTGTCCAACTGGGTGGCCGGCGATGCCGAGCTGCGTGCCGATGTCAAGCGCTACACCCCGGGCGCGGACAACGGGTTTGGTGATATTGATGATGAAAACTACCAGCCGGTTTGCGATGCCGGAGAGCGGGGCGATATGGTGATCTATCGCCTGGGATTCGACCGAGCCGGCCTGAGCGGTGTGCTGGACTGGTTCGGCATCCGCCTGTTCAGGTTCGAACGGGTGGTGCTGATCCAGAATGAGCCCTGACGGAAGCGTGGACATGCAACCCTGGTCAAAAAAAATTTCCATGCTCGTGCAGCGTTGCCGCATTGCGCTGCGGCCTGTGATCCTGGGGCAGCGCGGGGCTGTTTCCATCGAGGCCGCGCTGGTGATTCCCCTGATGGTGTTCATTATCATCGGCTCTTTTGAGCTGTATCAGTATTTCAGGGCGGCCTCCGTGTTGGATCGCGCGGCCTTTACCGTGGCCAATGGTGTGGCCATGCAGCGTGGATTGAAGGATCAGGGACGTTGTGCGGATACCGATGATGTCTGTGCCTATGGCGCAATCATGACCGACCTGATGACGCCGCTCAATTATCGGGCACATGGACGAATGGTCATCAGCCTGTATGTGGCCGAGGATAAAGGCAAGGGTGCCGCCTGGAAAAATGCGCCGCAGTGGCGCCGGACCTATGCCGGTGACAGCTATGGGGGCACAGTGGCCAGCAGGCTGACACCGCCAGACGGTTTTCCCCAGCCCATGACAAAACCAGTGGTGGCAGGCGAGGTCGACAGTGTGGTGGTGGTCGAGACCTTCCTGGATTTCGAACCGTTTGCCATCAGCGGTGCCTTCTGGCAGGCACTGGGCGGCAAGCGGCTTCTGGAAAGCCGGGCGTTCTATCGGCCGCGCTTTGCGGATTTGAGTACATTGCAATAACCCTGCTCGCACAAGTGCTGGCACAGGAGAGCGACATGGTGGCTTCCATAAAGACGAGGCTGCAGCGTCAGGATGCAGGATGGTGTCGTCGGATCGGTCGCCGTTTGAGGGCGGGCTGGCACTTGCGTGGCGGCGAGCGCGGTGCGGTCGCGCTGACTTTTCTGGTGAGTGCCACCCTGATGCTGGGGGGAACCTTCGGTGCCATCGATATGATTCGCTACAACGTGGCGCAATCCCGCCTGCAGAATGCGCTTGATGCAGCAGTCATTTCTGCTGGACGCAGCCTGTCGGTCTATAACGCACCCGTCGAGGGTTCCAAGGACGAGGCGGCATGGCGCAACGATGCCTATCATTATTTCCTGAGCAATATGCCGGCTGGCTTCCTGAGCAGTCAGGTGGCCTTGGAAGACTTTCATATCGAATACATCGAAGAGCGGGGGGGAGCCAACAACAGCTACCTGTCCGGCCAGTTCGTGAAAATGAGCGTCAACGGCGAACTGCCCCTGATCAGCACCGGCTATTTCAAGCAGACCGCCTGGGCGCTATCGGCCAGTAACCAGGCCGTGCGACGTACGCGCAGCGATCTGGAACTGGTCATGGCGCTGGACAATACGGGTTCGATGGACTTCGATAGCCCCAAACGAATGACCGTGCTCAAGCAGGCCGCCAAGAGTCTGGTCAAGACGGTGCTGGATGCGGCCGATGTGGCCCGGCAGCAGGGCGCACCGAGTGGCGTGTTCATCGGGCTGGTACCGTTTACCGATGTCGTCAATGTAGGGAGTGTGCCCAGTGCGCGGGGCTGGCTCAATGGCGCTGCGGTTTCCGACAACTATATCCAGCAGCGTTGGTCAGGATGTATCGCCGAGCCTGCCGGCAATTGGCAGGCAGGGCATCCGCTGCCCGCACAGGCACTGACACCCGCTGCCCGTTTTCAGCCCCTGATCGCAACATACAGTTATGTGTTGAACGAAAGCAAGCTTGCCCGCCTGCCCAGCGATGCCAAAATTCTGGACGCTTATCCTCCTCAGCTGCAACGGCCAGGCGTTGCCTATCCGGAGTTTGTGGCCGTGCCTGGCCGGAGCAACTATGACCGCCGTGTTTCCGCCGTCAAGCAGGTGGGACAGAATGTCTTCCAGATCAATCTGGCCATGGAGCCACAGTACTGTCTGGATACCCCGGTACGTTTTCTGGATAACACACGCCAATCGCTGGATGTTGCCATTGACGATATGCGATCCTATGGCGGTACGGGTGTACCGGCCGGGCTGCTGTGGGCCTGGCGCATGCTGTCGCCGGCCTGGCGCGGCGCGGCAGGTTGGGGCAGTGGTGATATGCCTCGTGATCCTGACCCCGGACGGCTCAATAAAGTGATTGTGCTGCTGACCGATGGTGATAATGCGCCTGTGGTGACGCGTGAAATCAACGCAGAAAGGCAGGCCTGGTTCAGGTTGACCTATGCTTACCAGGCCTGTTCCCGTACGGAACGCAAATATGTACAGACCGGTACCGACTGGTGGGGGCGGCCCGTCATGGGCTGGCGTGATGTCTGCGTGAGCTGGGTGCCCGAGTCGCAGGCAGTGCGTGTCGAAGAGGATATCCAGGTCAGGAGCAATGAGGTACCGAATTTCTCGCAGTGTCCTGTCGATGCCTTGAAACCGCATGATCCGCGTGCCATGAGGCCGGACAATTATGCACAGGACTGCCGCAGCCATGATACGGATATCGGCTACCACACGGGCTGGGACACAGGTAAGGATGGCAACGATACGGCGGCCCGGCGTGGTCGGCTGAGCGCCAGCGCCTATAACCGATATATGGCTGAACTGTGCGCCAACGTCAAAACCGACGGCAACGGTATCCGGGTCTATACCGTGACGCTGGGCAAGGATGTCGGGCAGGCTGCCATCAACCTGATGCGCAATTGCGCCAGCGGCCCTGGCTATTTCTTCGATGCAAGCAACGTCAACGACCTGCCAGAGGTGTTTGCGACCATTGCCGGGAGCCTGACGGAATTGCGGCTCACCGACTGAGTGCATAGTCCGTCTGTGCATCGCGTATCATGATGCCGTTTCCACCTCATGATGTCCGCCAGTGGACCCTTCTGCCATGGATATGACACTCCTGATTTTCCTGCTGGTCTATGTCGCCATGGGGTTCGGCAAACTGCCCGGGTTCAAGGTAGACCGAACCGGCGCTGCGGTGGTCGGGGCCCTGGCACTGATGGCGACCGGCAGCATCACGCCCAAGGCGGCCTGGGAGGCTATCGACTATCGCAGCGTCGGCATGCTGTTCGGCCTGATGGTGGTGTCGGCCGCCTTTGTCGTCTCCGGGTTCTACGCCTGGACAGCGCGTCGCGTGGCACTGCTTCCGGTCAGTCCGCCGGTGCTGCTGGCGGTGCTCATCGGCGTGGCCGGTCTGTTGTCATCTCTGCTGACCAATGATGTTGTGGTTGTGGCGATGACGCCGTTGCTGGTGGCCTTGACGCTGGCGCGTGGCCTCAATCCTGTGCCTTTTCTGCTGGCTTTCTGCTTTGCTGCCAATACCGGCTCCTCGGGTACCCTGATCGGCAGTCCGCAGAACATGATTGCTGCCCAGGGGCTGGGCTTGTCTTTCAACGGTTTCCTGGAAGTTACCCTGCTGCCTGCACTGTTGTCTCTGCCCATTATCTGGGGGATCGTGGCACTCATGTACCGGGGATGCTGGACGCTGCCAGCCACAGCAGGGGGGGCGGCAACTGAGTCGACAGCAGATGCATGTACGACAAACGAGAATACGTCGGATGCGACCAGGGATGAGGTCGTGCTCAACGTCTGGGAAACCTGCAAGGCCGGTATTGTGACGCTGGCGGTGGTGACTGCTTTCGTGCTGAGCGATTGGCCCAAGGAGTTGATCGCGCTGGGGGCGGCCAGTGTGCTGCTCATCAATCGCAAAATTGCCTCGAGTGACATGCTGGGGCATGTGGATGGCAACCTGCTGCTGCTGATCATGGGGCTGTTCGTCGTCAACGGGGCTATGGCAACCACCGGCCTGCCGCAGATGTTGCTGGCTGACCTGCGTAGCGCAGGCATCAACCTGAATGACCCGATTTCACTGTTTCTGGTAGGGGGCGCGCTGAGCAATATCGTTGGCAATAATCCGGCAGTCATGCTGCTGGTGCCCGTATTGAATCCAGCAGGTCATGCTGATGCATTGGGTGCAGCGCTGGTGCTGGGCACCGGGTTTTCCAGCAACCTGATCGTGTTCGGCAGCCTGGCCGGAATTATTGTGGTCGAGCAGGCCGCGACCTGCGGGGTGAAGATTTCGTTCGGAGAGTTTGCCCGTGCGGGCGTTCCTGTCACGCTGGCCTGCATGGTGCTCGCCGCAGGCTGGATACTGATGCTGTAGCAAACAGGCGGCAGCATTGTGTTACTTTAGCCTGTATATCTAAAATCGTCGGCACAAGGAGTCAGACATGAAAAAAACAATCGTCCTGCTGGCGTTGGCCGGATTGCTTGCCGGTTGCCAGCATGCAGGCAGTGCATCGAGTGCCAAGGCACATCCTGAAATAGGCAGCAAAGCCTGGTATGCCTGGGTGGATGAGGCTGCTGGCGTGTCCGATGGCCAGGGACATGGTCCTGACTATGGTTCAGCCGAATGGTGCCGCGCCGCGCACTGGCGGGTGTTCGGTGTGCGCGACGACGGCGGAGAGAACTGCTCGCCAGCATGGCAGCAGTCCGTTGACAAGGCACTGCGCATCGCAGGCCATTGAGCCATTACGAAGCAATGTGCTCGTCGGGGTGCTGCGTGCGGTAGGCGCGCAGCTCTTCGCGGACCTGAGCGCGGCTCAGGCTGCTGTCTTGCTGGCCGGCAGCGGTCACCGGATAGCTCAACTCGGTGAAGTTGAGTTGACCGGCAGCGCGGGCCGCATCCAGTTCATGAACGACATCGGCGCGGCTCTTGTTGCTCGTGTCCTGAATGACCGGGTAGGTCAGTTCGGTAAATTCAACCGTATCGGCATAGGCAGCACCGGCAGCCAGGCTCAGGGAGAGGGAAAGGGCGGCGGTCTTGAGCAGGGTGTTCATATTCATTACTCCGTAATCAGGATAAAGGAATTTAGAGTCGGGCTTGTCGGGACCCTTGTCCCTGTTGGTTTCAAGCTCGATTCGATGGGTGAATTGTGCGCGTTTCCCCTAGGTTGAAAAATAGGTGTTTTGCGCAAATACAATTCCATTTATGGAATAATTATTAGGGAACCAAAGGCGCTGCCATATTGTCGACACGTGCCTGCTTCAAGGAAAACAGGGTATGGATGCAACACGCCCGTCGCTGGACGATATGGCGCTGTTTGTCGAGATCGCCAAGACCAAAAGCTTTACGCGGGCAGCCGATGCCCTGCACATGCCGGCCTCAACGCTGTCGCGCCGGATTGCTGGACTCGAGCGTGGCATCGGCGTCAAGTTGCTCAAGCGCAGCACCCGCAAAGTGGAACTGACCGAGGCTGGCGGGGTGTACTTCGAGCGCTGTCGTGAAATCGTGGCCGAGGCTGCGATTGCCCACGAGGCGTTGGTCGAGGTGGCCCAGCAACCCAAGGGGGAATTGCGGATTTCAATGCCGGCCAGCTTTGCGTTGCTGCGCATGCCGGCGCTGTTGTGCGAGTTTCAGGAAAAATACCCAGGTATCCATTGCGAGATCGACCTCAGCATCCAGCATATTGACCTGCTGTCGGACCCTTACGATATCGTGCTGCGTTTTGGTCGTCAGCCGGACTCCAACGTGGTTGCACGGCAGATCGGCGTGATTGATCTGGGGCTGTATGCTTCGCGCAGTTATATCGAACGGCATGGTGTGCCCCAGGAGCCGGGCGATCTGGTGCGTCATGACTGCCTGCGCAGTTCAGGTGGTCGCGAAGGCACGTTCTGGACACTGCAGAATCAGGGGCGGCGCGAAAAGGTGGCTGTGGCAGGAAAAATGGCCGTCAACAATGTATCGATGCTGCGGCAACTGGCCGAATTGGGCATGGGGATCGTGCCGCTCAACGCGGAAGACATGCAGGCTCAGTCTCCCGGAGGCAATCTGGTGCGGGTATTGCCGGACTGGACGTTTCCCCCAATTCCGTTCCTGGCACTTTTCCCTTCGCGCATGTTGCCAGCCAAGACGCGCGTGTTCATCGAATTTCTGCAGGCACGCCTGGCCCTGGGCAGGACAGTGGTTCAGGCGTAGCGTGTCGCCATCTGTGCCAGGCAGACAGCAATATCACCCTGGACCACGGTAGTCGAGCACGCCAGCATCAGATTGAGATTCAGGCCGAAGTCTTCCACGGTGTAGCCCTGGAGGTCGGTATGGCGTTGCTCGTCTTCGTGCCATTCGGCATCGAGCTGTTCGATCAGCGAGTCGGCCATGTCCGTATAGCACCATACCGGTTTTCCCAGGGCGTGGGCGTAGCCCATTTCGAAGACCGTGCCGGAGTCCGGTTCAGCCCCCCGGAAGGGATTGGCATTGGCTACTACCATATCGGCACGATCAATCAGATCGAGATTGGCGCGGCAGATCCAGTGTGCCAGTTCTGTGCTGCGCAGGTCTGCCGGGGCGGCGTTGTCGAGGGGATACAGGCCTTCGAAACCATGCTCGCTGCAGAGCGTGCGCAGATATTGACCATAGGCGATTGCATCAGGCCGGAATACATCGAAACCAGCCAGGTAGATGCGTTTCTTCAGCATGGTTGTGTGAGCGCCATCATGGCCTGCCGGGATCAGTGTTGCGTCGGGGTGGCTGCGCCGCAGCATTGCTTGTACTTGCGGCCGCTGCCGCAGGAGCAGGGATCGTTGCGGCCTGTCTTGGGCTCGCTGCGCCTTACTGGCTCACGCGAGGCGTTGCCGGTCTGGCGCATGGGTTCGAAGTAGTTGTAGACGGCCTCCAGGCCGTCGATCATGGCACCCAGTACGAATTCGCGCTCCTCGGGGGAAATTTCCTTGGCGCGCATTTCCGGATCCGGATCGTTTTCGTAGGCCAGGATCATGAAGGGGATCAGGGGATTTTCCGGGTCATCGCTGTCGAGCAGTTCATCCCAGCCGGCTGGGCTGGTATCGATGCCTTCCAGAAAACCCATGGCCCAGTCATTGCCCAGGATCACGCCGTCATCGTCTTCCTGTACGACAGGCTGATAGGGGGTCTCGCTATCCTGCATGGCACGCAGGGATGCGGCCACGGCATTCCAGTGGCGCATCAGCAGGGTGGTAGCCAGCGTGAACTGTTCTTCGCTTTCCAGACTGTAGCCTTTACCCCAGATGCGTGGCAGCCAGCCGCTGGGCTGTACCAGTTCCGGGCTGCACAGCAGGGCGGCGAAATAACCATCGACCATTTCGAGCGTCATGGAGTTGGGGCCGATCTGCGCCAGCAGCGCATCCAGCTGGTCGAGTTCTTCGTCGGCGAGCGGTTGAGTAAGCGGAGCGTTCTGCATGTGAAAATTCCTGAAAAAAAGGCCCGATCCATGTGGACGGGCCTTTTTTGAAATACTTGGGGTGGCTGATGGGGCTCGAACCCACGACAACTGGAATCACAATCCAGGACTCTACCAACTGAGCTACAGCCACCGCTGAAAGAAAAATATTCTAGCACATTTTTTCTGGCCTGCCCAGAGGGAATCGAACCCCCGACCTGCGGTTTAGAAGACCGCTGCTCTATCCAACTGAGCTATGGGCAGTTCGCCGCTCTGTTCATGGTCGGGGCGATAGGATTCGAACCTACGACCCTCTGGTCCCAAACCAGATGCGCTACCAGACTGCGCTACGCCCCGACGACATTACAACGTGCTCCGCTTTCCAGAGGAAGGCGGAGGCGCATTGTACAACGAGTCGGCGAATTGGGCTAATGCCAAAAAAAACTGTTCACCGGGCGAGAATCAGTTAGCATAGGCATATGGCTCAGATATTCTCACTCCATCCCCAGAATCCGCAGCCGCGCCTGCTGAGGCAGGCAGCCATGCTGCTCCAGAATGGTGGCCTGGCGGCCGTGCCGACCGACTCGAGCTACGCTGTCGTGGCCCGGCTCGACGACAAGAATGCGGCCGATGCCTTGAGACGGCTGCGAGGTCTGGATGAGCGCCATCATCTTACGCTGCTGTGTCGTGACCTGACCGAGATTGGTCATTTCGCCCGCGTCGACAACAGCCAGTACCGCTTGCTCAAGGCCGCTACGCCGGGACCGTGGACTTTCATTCTCGAAGCCACCAAGGAAGTGCCGCGCCGCGTTTCGCATCCGTCGCGCAAGACCATCGGTATCCGCGTGCCGCAGCATGCCGTCACGCTTGGTCTGCTCGAGGCCGTGGGAGCACCGCTGATTTCCACCACGTTGATTCCCGATGGTGAGGATGAACCGCTCAATGATGCCGAGCAGATCGAGTCGCGGTACAGCCACGAGCTGGCTGCCATCCTCGACAGTGGTGGTTGCCCGTTGCAGCCCACTACCGTGCTGGATCTCACCACTTCCCCGGTCGAAATCCAGCGGCTCGGGGCGGGCGATCCGGCCACGCTTGGGCTGAGCTGAGCACGTTCACGCCAGGGGCGATGCTCGCGCAGTCAGCGTACAATCGGCGCCATGAACGAACTCATACAGACCATTACGGTATATGCACTGCCCGTGATTTTTGCGATCACGGTGCATGAAGCCGCTCACGGCTATGTCGCCCGCATGTTCGGCGATCCCACTGCCTATCAGGCCGGGCGTGTCACGCTCAATCCCATTCCTCATATCGATCTCGTTGGCACGATCCTGGTGCCGCTGGGCATGCTGTTGCTGTCCAAGCTGGCCGGGGGGGCGGGGATGCTGTTCGGCTGGGCCAAGCCGGTGCCGGTGGATTGGGGGCGGTTGCGTCATCCCAAGCGCGACATGCTGTGGGTGGCGCTGGCGGGTCCCATGTCCAACCTGATCATGGCGATTATCTGGGCCATCAGCTTGCGTTTGCTCTATCAGAGCGAGGGCATATCGGGTTTCTGGGGGCAGATGGCCTTGGCCGGTATCAGCGTCAATCTGGTGTTGATGGCCATCAACCTGTTCCCGCTGCCACCGCTCGATGGCGGACGTATTGTATTCAGCCTGCTGCCGAGTCGCGCAGCGTGGCAGTATGCCAAGCTCGAACCCTACGGCATGATGATCATCATTCTCTTGCTGGTAACCGGGGTGTTGTGGCCGCTTTTGCGCCCGATCATGGCCGTAGGCACGATGATTGTGCGATTATTTCTTCCATGACGCAGTGCCGCTTGCTGCATAATACGATTTTTCTTTCATGCGCCACGGTGACTGGCGCGTTTGCATACCGCAGGGTCAGGAGTAATTTCAAATGGCAACCGATACAGGGACAATGATCCGGGGCAGTCTGGTCGCGCTGGTGACCCCCATGAAACCGGATGGCAAGCTTGACCTCGATGCCTACCGTGCCCTGATCGACTGGCACATCGAGGAAGGCACCGATGCGCTGGTGGTGGTGGGTACGACGGGTGAGTCGCCCACGGTCTCCATCATGGAGCATGAAGAGCTGATCCGAATTGCCGTCGAGCATACGGCAGGCCGCGTACCGGTCATCGCCGGTGTGGGGGCCAATTCCACCTCCGAGGCTATCCACCTGACTGAACATGCCAAGAGCGTGGGTGCAGATGCTGGTCTGTCGGTGGTGCCTTACTACAACCGGCCTTCCCAGGAAGGGATGTATCGCCATTTTAAGGCAGTTGCCGAAGCGGTCGACCTGCCCATCATTCTCTATAACGTGCCGGGACGCACCGTTGCCGATATCGCCAACGAGACCGTGTTGCGACTGGCTGAGGTGCCGGGCATCATCGGCATCAAGGACGCAACCGGCAACCTGCCGCGTGGTATCGAACTGCTGCGTGATCGTCCCGAGGGGTTTGCCGTGTACAGCGGAGATGACCCTACGGCGGCTTCCCTGATCCTGATGGGCGCAGAGGGCAATATCTCGGTGACCGCCAATGTGGCACCGCGACTGATGCATGAACTCTGCGTGGCAGCGCTCGAGGGCGATCTGCCCCGGGTGCGCGAACTGAACAATCGCCTGTCTGTGTTGAACAAGGTGCTGTTTATCGAGTCCAATCCCATTCCGGTCAAGTGGGCGCTGGCCGAAATGGGTCGTACACAACTGGGATACCGGTTGCCGCTGTGTGAACTGTCTGCGGTGCATCACGATGTGGTGCGTCGTGCCTTGCTGGATATTGGTGCCGCACAGACGGCCTGATTATGAGGAATTGCATGAATAAGCGTTACACGGGCCTGTCGGCCCTGGTTGGACTGGCTCTGCTCAGCGGTTGCAGCCAAGTCAATGAACTGCTGGGTACCGAAGATTCCATCGACTACAAGAGCACGGCCTCTGCGCCGCGTGAGACGCTCAGCATCCCTCCCGACCTGACCCAGGCTGCCAGTGATCCCCGTTACCGGGCTCCTGCTTCTGGCAGTACCACGTTCTCCGAATACGCCCAGGGCCAGACCCAACTGGCTCAGGAGCAGCAACAGGCACCTACGGCCACTACCGTCCTGCCGCAGCGCGACGATATCCGCATCATGCGGGATGGCGACATGCGCTGGCTGGTGGTGCAGCGTCCGGTCGAGTCCATTTTCCCTGAGGTTGGCGATTTCTGGGTGGAGCAAGGCTTCACGCTGGCGATCAATGATCCCAATATCGGTGTAGTCGAGACGGACTGGGCCGAAAATCGTGCCAAGGTACCCGAGGGCTGGTTGCGCAACATGCTGGGCCGGGTGTTGGACTCGGTGTTTGACAGCGGCGAGCGTGAGCGCTTCCGTACGCGCCTGGAGCGCATGCCCGATGGTTCGACGGAAATCTATATCAGCCACCGTCAGATGCGTGAGCAGCTTTCCAAGGATGGCAGCAATGTCATGTGGCAGATGGCCGATGAGGACCCTGGTCTTAATGCTGTGATGCTGGCCCGTCTGATGGTGCAGCTGGGTACTGATCAGGAGCGTGCCCGCGCCATGGTCGAGGCGGCAGAAAGCCGCAATACGCCGGCGCGTGCCCAGGTCCAGGAAGTCTCGGGTGGCGATCCCGTACTGGTATTGTCCGATTCGTTCGACCAGGCCTGGCGTCGCGTGGGCCTGGCACTGGATCAGGCCAGCTTTGCCGTCGAGGATCGCAATCGCAGCACCGGTGAATACTACATGCGCTACAACGATACCGATACGGGCGCAGGTGATGACAAGCCGGGCTTCTTCGGTCGTCTCTTCGGTGGCAGCGATCCCTCCAAGGAGCCTGTCTATCGCCTGGTTCTGAAATCGGATCAGGGGCGTACCACGGTGTCGGTGCTTGATCCCAATGGTCAGCCTGATCAGAGCGCCACGGCGCGCCGCATGCTGAGTGTGTTGGCTGATAGCCTCCGCTGACTGTAATTGACATGGAAACCCGCCTGATCGATATGGTCAGGCGGGTTTTTATTTTCCTGCGCTAGATTTCAAGAAGGCTGGCGGAGGATCAAAGGATGAAAGAGTCCAGATACGTTTTTTCTGCCATGCAGGCAGGCCAGGGTGAATTGTTTCCCGAGTCCGCGGCGCAGTTCATCCATGAATGGCCGGATCCTGTAGTGCCGGCAAACATGGAGGCCCTGTTCGCGAGGCTTGCGCGTTCGCGTTTTCGCCAGCGGTTTCGGCTCGGCTCACAGGAGTCGGCCTATTGTCTTTCACGAGGCATGGTAACCATTCGCCTCCATGCGGCTGACTTCATTGCGCAACGACTAGCGCCAGCCAATCTGTCCAACGACGGTCGGCAGACCCCAATGCGTGGACATCCTGTGTTTGTCGCTCAGCACGCCACAGCCACCTGTTGCCGAGGATGTCTCGAAAAATGGCATGGATTGCCCCTGGGGCGTGCCCTGTCGACGATCGAGCAGGCGTGGTTGGTGGATATCCTGATGGCCTGGATCGCCTGGCACATGAAGACTGAAGCATAAAAAACGGCGTTCTCTTTTTGAGAGAACGCCGTTTTCAACTTTCGCCCTGCGGGCTTGTATCGCTTAGTTGGCCTTGGTTTCCTCGGCCTTTTGCGCATCGCGGTGTTCGTCGATGGCTTCCTTGGCGCGATCGATCTGTTCGGCAGCGGCATCCTTGACGTCGCCGGCAGCAGTCTTGGCGTCTTCCTTCAACTGATCGGCGCTTTGCGAGAGCTGATCGATCTTCTGGTCGAGCTGGGATTCAGTGGTGCCTTCTGTGCTGGCCGGAGTTGTCGTTGCAGGTGCCTGGGTCTCAGGTGCCGTGGGAGCGGGCGTTGCAGCAGGTGCCGGTGTGGTGGCGGCAGGTGCATTGGTACTTGCCGGGGGTGTGGCGTCGTCTTTCTGGCCGCAAGCAGCCAGACCGAAAGCAATGATGGCACCGGCAATCAGGGACTTGTGCATATATATTCTCCTATGAGGAAGCATCTGTGTGAATACAGGGCGGGATAATTCTCATGACCATTCATGTGTCCCGGCATGGAAAGCAGATTACCGGAAAACCCTAGTAGGAAAAGTAGAAAAGTTAAAGCGCTGGCTTCGCCAATGCAACAAGAAACTAAAAATAGTATCTATAGTGACTTTATGTTTCTTTTGGGCGGGTGTGAATTCATGCGCTTCCTGCTGCCCCTTTGCCAGCAGGAAGCGGCTGCTCAGCCTACTGCGCGTCGTCGTAATGCAGCCAGCCATCCTCGACCCAGGCCGTCAGCAGATCGCGCAGCGAGGCAGGCAGGCGTCGATAGTCTGCGCAGGCAATCGTACGCTGGTCGGCCAGGGCGTAGAGCAGGGGATGGGCAGCATGCTGGAGCGTTTCGCCATTGATGAAGAAGCTCTTGTCGCGGTAGAGCAGGCGGCTGCGCCGGTCCAGTCGCAGTGAGCCGGAGGTTGGCCATGCCTCCGTGAAGTCGGGGGCGTCTTCCGGGCTGTCGAACTCGGCCAGCGCATTTGGCTCGGTCAGCCAGCATCCCAGGAATCGGATCGCGAGCTTTTCGTCGAAACGGATCTTGCCGACGGCCTGCAGGGCGGCCTTGATCATACCGTCGGGCAGGGCCGCAGGCGTGGTGACGGCTGGCTGGCCGGGATCACGATAGTACACATTGTCCAGGCGCGGCATGGGCAGCGGTGGATCAGCATAGAGGCCGCCCTGCATGCCGGCGCTGGCAGCCATCCGGTCGAGCGCGGCTTCGAGCATGCCCTGTGCCAGCGCCTGTTGTGTCAGGGTGCGGAAACCGATGGACAATGTCATGCAGTCGCCGACTGCGATGCCATCATGGGCATACTGCGGGGGCAGGTAGAGCATGTCGCCCGGCTCCAGCACATATTCGGCTTCGGGCTGGAAATTCTGCAGGATACGGACCGGCAGGCCGGGGATCAGGGCCTGATCCTGCTGGGCACCAATGCGCCAGCGGCGCTGGCCGACGCCCTGCAGCAGGAAGACGTCGTAACTGTCGTAGTGGGGCCCTACGCCGCCGCCATCGGTGGCAATGCTGATCATCAGGTCGTCCATGCGCGCATCCGGCACGAAACGGAACTGGTGCGTCAGCGCGGCGGCAGCATCGACATGCTGGTCGACGCTTTGCACCAGCAGGGTCCAGTCTGGTTCACTGGCCTTGGGCAGGCGTGAGAATGGGCCTTTCTCAAGTTGCCAGCGCGCATTTTCCTTCCAGACCAGGCGCGATTCGACTTCGTCCTGCTTGCTCATGCGCTTGAGGTCGGCGACGGAAACGGGGGGCTTGAAGCCCGGAATGGCCTGGCGGATCAGCAGCGGCTTGCGCTGCCAGTATTCCCGCATGAAAGTCTTGGGTGTCAGGCCGCCCAGCAGGGCCAGGGGCTGATTGATGTCGATGGGTGCATGCATGGCAGGTGGCTGGTGTCCGGAGAAAAAGATCAGGATAGATCGGCAAAACGGTTCTTGAGTTGATATAGCGCATCCAGGGCTTCACGCGGCGTCAGGGCATCGGGGTCGAGTGCCGCCAGTTCGTCGTGCAGTGCCTGCAGGGCAGGGGCCACGGGCTCGCTGGTTTCTGTCGCCTGATGGGCGGCAAACAGGCCCAGTTGTGGCGAGGGTGCGCCCTGGCTTTCAAGTTTTTCGAGTTCGCGGGCCGCCATGCGTATCACAGGCTGGGGAATGCCGGCCCGCTGGGCGACCTGGATACCGTAGCTGCGGCTGGCCGGGCCTTCGCGCACTTCGTGCAGAAAGACGATGCCGCTGCCCGATTCGGCCGCGGCCAGGTGGATGTTGGCCGCCAGGGGTTGTTCCGCAGGCAGGCGCGTCAGTTCGAAATAGTGGGTGGCAAACAGGGTCAGGGCCTGGTTGTGCGTCAGCAGTCGCCAGGCAATCGCCCACGCCAGCGACAGACCGTCGTAGGTCGAGGTGCCACGACCGATCTCATCCATCAGGACCAGACTGTTGGGGGTGCTGGCAGCAAGAATGGCGGCCGCTTCGGTCATCTCCATCATGAAAGTGGAGCGACCGCCGGCCAGATCGTCGGCAGCACCGATGCGGGTGAAAATGCGGTCGATGCGGCCGATGCGGGCCTGCTGCGCGGGGACGAAGCTGCCCGTGCGCGCCAGCAGTGCGATGAGCGCGATCTGGCGCATGTAGGTCGATTTACCCCCCATGTTGGGGCCGGTGATCAGCAGCATGCGGCGGGTATTGTCGAGCGTGCAGTGATTCGGCGTGAACCGCTCGATACTGAGTTCGACGACCGGATGGCGGCCACTGACAATGTGGATGCCTGCCTGTTCGTCAAGTTCGGGGGCCACCCAGCCGTGCGTGCGTGCATGCTCGCCCAGTGCCGCCAGGGTATCGAGTTCGGCCAGCGCCGTGGCGGCAGCCGACAGGTTGGGGACATACTGTGCCAGTGCGTCGAGCAGTTGCTCGAACAGCCATTTTTCGCGTGCCAGTGCGCGATCCTTGGCGGACAGTACCTTGTCCTCCCAGCTTTTCAGTTCGGGGGTGATGTAGCGTTCGGCATTCTTGAGCGTCTGCCGCCGTCGGTAGTCATCAGGCACCTTGTCGGTCTGGCCACGCGTGACTTCGATGAAGAAGCCATGCACCCGGTTGTATTCGACCCGCAGGTTGGGGATGCCGGTGCGCTCGCGCTCGCGTGCCTCGATCTGCAGCAGGAAGTCGCCATTGTCAGCAGCCAGCGTGCGCAGTTCATCCAGCTCGGCATCGTAGCCGGGGGCGACGACTCCGCCATCACGGATCAGCAGGGCGGGCTCTTCGGCAATAGATGCCGTCAGCAGGGCTGCCAGGGCGGAATCCAGTGCCAGTGGTTGGCAAAGCTGCGTCAGACGGGCATCGGTCGAACCTGTGGCGGTATCGATATGGTGCAGCAGCTCGTGCAGCGCGGGCAGCGTATGGAGTGCATCGCGCAGGCTGGCCAGTTCGCGGGGACGGGCGGCGCGCAACGCCAGGCGGCTGGAGATCCGTTCCAGATCCGGCATGCGCCGCAATGCGTCCTGCAGCAGGTCGAGGCTGCCGGCTGTGCCGTGCTGCAGGCTGTATTCATGGTGTTGCAGCAAAGTGGCGATGACCTGCTGGCGCGCCTGTACCGGCGCGTTGTCCCGCAAGGGATGGTGCAACCAGCGGCGCAGCATGCGGCTGCCCATGGGCGTGCGGCAATGGTCAAGGATAGAGAACAGGGTGGGGGCCTCTTCGCCCTGCAGGGTCAGCGTCAGTTCCAGGTTGCGCCGGGTCACCGGGTCGAGAATGACGTACTGACCGGCCCGGTCGGAACTCAGCGTCTGGATATGGCTCAGTGCCTGTGACTGGGTGCGCGCGGCATAGCGCAGCAGGGCACCGGCCGCACATATGGCAACCGGCATGTCACCTACATCGAAGCTGTCCAGGCTATCGAGCCTGAAATGCGCCAGCAGATGGCTGCGGGCATTGTCGGCTTCGAAATGCCAGTCTGGGGCACGGCTGCGCGCACCATCGAGATCGATGGGCAGTTCCAGGCTGTCGGGCAGCACGACTTCGGCCGGATCGATGCGGTGCAGTTCGGAGTCGAGCAGCGCCAGCGTGCATTCGGTCAGGCGGAACTCACCGCTGGCCAGGTTGAGCCATGCCAGCCCGACTGGTGTATTTTCCGGCGACTGTCGTGCGCTGCGGCGTCCGACCTGCACGGCCGCCAGTACGCGGTCGGCCTTGGCAGGCAGCAGGGCTTCGTCGGTCAGCGTGCCGGGCGTGACAATGCGTACGATCCTGCGTTCGACGGGGCCTTTGCTGGCGGCCGGATCGCCGATCTGTTCGCAGATGGCGACCGATTCCCCAGCCGCCACCAGCCGGCCAAGGTATTGTTCCAGTGCATGCACCGGAACGCCTGCCATTGGAATGGGAACGCCATTGGAGGTACCGCGCTTGGTCAGCGTGAGATTGAGCAGGCGCGAGGCCCGTTCGGCATCTTCATAGAACAGCTCATAGAAGTCGCCCATGCGATAGAGCAGCAGCAGGGGGCCTGCCTCCTCCTTGAGACGGAGGTATTGCTGCATCATCGGCGTGTGCGAGGATAAATCTTGTTTTTCCATTAAGATCAATAAGTTACTTTTTTTGGGTGGCAGGCTGGGGCAAATTCAGTGCAATTCCGATATTGCTGTGTTCATGAGAGGAAGGCATGTGCTCACAGAACAGACATTGTAATGAGTATGCTTGCCGTCCGAGTAAGCCGCCAATAATAGCGGCGCTACCCAAGCTCAGACAGCTGCCTGGCACTTATCGTTGCTACCATTCTGTTAGCATCTTGACCAAATGATGATGTTAGAACGGTCAATGGAACACGATGACTACCTTTTTCATTAAACTTTCGCCACAGGGGCGGGATGATCGTCTGCACCTTGAAAAGCGCGGGGCTACCCTGCTCTTTAATGGAGAGTTATTCGACCCGTTAGCATATGATGAAAAACGGCCTAGCTGCCAGTGGATAGTTGGGCGACCGGAAGCCATTGAAGGCGGTTGGTCAGTCACTGTAATTCTTCCACACGGATCGCCTGCTCCCCGCGCGACGCGGTTTCCTGACCCGATTAGTGTGTCTACCGACGGACCAGTTGAGCTTCCTCCTTATGAGGGGCCTGACGAGGATCATGAAGATCTTCTCATAGCTGTTGCCGCGAAATTGGCTGAAAATAAGAACCTCGAAACTACTGAAGATAACTATGAAATCAAGGTTCCGAAGCGGCTCGTTCTTAGGGACATGCCTAAAGGAGTCTACTTCAGCGAGCATGCAGGGCCATTCGCAAAATTTCCGGAATTTGGCGCTGTGGTCGCACATGTAATTGGTACTGTTTCTTTACTTGATCTCGAGATGTTGCGCACTGCGGTAAGTCAGCACGGAAGTGAGTCGTTACTGGCAATTGGGACTGCATTCCCAATGCTTAAAAGTGATGAGCAAAAAGCAAAATACATCCGATCATTTGCAAAAGAGACCGGTCGTCCACGAGTGTCAGAGACAATCGAGTGGGCATATAGATTTTCAAAACCCATTTACGAAATACGTAATGCCTTTGCACATCATATTTGGGGTGAATGTCCTGCGCTGCCCGATGCATTACTTCTTGCTAATCCAAAGGATCAACTGATTGGTCACGCAGCACTCTCGCAACTTTTAGGTCATCGACATGCCGATGAGGAAGCGCAAACGTTAACGCGGATTGTGGCTGGAGAGGGAGGGTCAAGCCTGTCCGAGGTCGACGCACGAACTATCTTCAAAATGGTAATGTCGCGACAAAACAGTCCCTCTAGGATTGAAGCGTTTAACATGACCTTCAACAATCCTATGGGTATCTATGCTCCCGCTGCTGAAGTATGGACCGCCAATGATTTCAGGAATGCCCTTCTCGCTGCCTCTATAGCGCAGAAGCATGTTGTGAAGCGACTTCAGCAAGTCTCACAATGGCTGCATGGGCTGTTGGCTGAGGATAAGTTGGAGCCTTTACCCGAAAAACCCTTAAAAAGCCGGAGACAGTAATCGCCCGGAAAAATTCGGCAGCGGTGCCATCGAAGACGGTGCCGGCCCCGAGTCCGTCAATAGCGCCGCCGACTAGACCTCGTTCATTCCGACGCTGTCGCTGGGAATTCCCGGAAGCCCCACGATGACGTTGATGCTGGGTGCCCTGATGATTCACGGCATTGCGCTGGGTCCGCAACTGATGACTGGGCAGCCGTCCTTGTTCTGGAGCCTGGTCATGAGCTTCTGAATCGGCAACATCCTGCTGGTCATCCTGAATGTTCCCCTGATCGGTGTTTGGGTGAAGGTGCTGACCGATCCCTATCACTATCTGTATCCGTCGGTGTGGATGCTCATCGCCATCGGAACCTACGTCAACAGCAGCATCATCGATATGGTTCCCCCCTCCCGATTATACGGACATTGCCTGTTCGGACCCCGCTCAGACCGGATGAATCATAGCCGCGCGGCGGGCCTCGCAAATAGCCGCGTGATGATGGTCGGCCCATTCCACCAATCGCTGCATGGGCTCCAGGAACGAGCGTCCGAGGTCAGTCAGTGCATATTCCACGCGAGGTGGCACTTCTGCATACAGCGTGCGACTGACGAAACCATCATATTCAAGGCGTTTGAGCGTGCGCGACAACATCTGGCGCGAGATATCGCCGATTTCCCGATTCAGCTCATTGAAACGCAGTGTACGTTGCGCCAATGCCTCCAGAATCAGCAGGCTCCACTGGTCGCCGATCCGGTCGAGGACATCGCGGATCGGACAGGGTTGATCGAAGCTGGGCAATTCGGAGGTGGACATGTGTGTCGTAAGGAGGATGAGGGCAAAGGTCAGTATGCAGGTACCAGGTCACACGGTGGTGACTTCTTGTGTCTGCTGCTGGGCTACTGTAGCATCGCTTATCTCAATGGTCTATTTTGTAGACCTTTTTCTTATATGTGATTTCAAGGAGTCTGGAGCATGGCACATATCGCATTGATCGGCGCATCGGGTCGGGCAGGGGCACGTATTCTCAAGGAGTTGTCGGATCGCGGACATACGATTACCGCTATCGCGCGCCATCCCGAGAAAATCGCTGTACTGCCTGGTGTGACGGCACGCCAGGGGGATGCGCAGGATCGTGCGGCATTGGTTCAACTGCTCCAGGGGCACGATGCTGTTGTCAGTGCCGTGATGTTCGGTCAGTCGAACCCTGAGGTGCTGATCGGTGCGGTCAAGGAGGCGGGTGTGCCGCGTTATCTGGTTGTAGGCGGGGCGGGCAGTCTGGAGGTTGCCCCGGGCCAGCGTCTGATCGACCAGCCTGATTTTCCTGAGGCCTATCGTCCCGAAGCCTCTCGTGGTGCCGCTTTTCTGGCACGTCTGAAAGAAGAGCCTGATCTTGACTGGACTTTTCTGTCGCCATCGGCGGAGTTCGTGCCGGGTGAGCGCACTGGAAAATTTCGTCTCGAAAATGATGCGTTGCTGGTAGGTAAAGAGGGGAGCCGTATTTCTTTCGAGGACTACGCCGTTGCCATGGTGGATGAAATCGAAAAGCCGGCGCATTCGCGCCGCCGCTTCACCGTCGGCTATTGATATCAGGAGGCAGGCCACACCTGTCGTGGTCGCCAAGCCACGGCAGGATTGACCGGCTACTTTGAATTTGACAGCCTACCTAACGATAGGTAGCATTCGGCCTCTTATTGTATATAAAACGCCAACATGGCTACATGGTTGGCACAGGAAGGACTGGTATGAAAACCGTCGCAGCAGGCGCTGGAGCGCGTTCACTGCCGCTTGGCACATCAATGATTCTTTTGCTGGCCTTGTTGACGGCACTGGATGCGATGGCAATCGATATGTATCTGCCAGGCATGCCGGCTATTGCCGAGGATTTCGGCGTGCCGGCAGGCAAGGCGCAACAGACGCTGTCTGTATTCCTGATCGGGCTGGCGATCGGTCAGGGGCTTTATGGGCCTTTGCTGGATCGTTATGGACGGCGCCTGCCGTTGCTGGTGGGTGTACTGGTTTTTGCCCTGGGGTCGGCGCTGGCAGCTCTGGCACCCAGCATCGAATGGCTGATGGCAGCCCGTTTTCTGCAGGCACTGGGTGCGGCGGCAGGCCTGGTGGCACCTCGGGCCGTGGTCGCAGACTGCTGCTCCACCCTCGAGGCCGCGCGGATTTTCTCGCTGTTGATGCAGGTCATGATGATTGCGCCCATCCTGGCCCCCCTGCTGGGCAGCCAGTTGCTGGTGTTGGGTGGGTGGCGTGCCATTTTCTGGGCGCTGGCGGGGTTATCGGTTCTGGGACTCATCTGGACATGGCGGGCCCTGCCGGAAACCCTGGCACCATCGGCACAGGTCGCATTGCGACCAGGCCCGTTGTTCCGAACATGGATGCAGCAACTGGGCAACCGCGACTTCATGGCCTATGTGCTGGCGGGCGGCTTTGTTCTCAGCTCACTGTTTGCCTATATCAGTGGTGCGGCATTTATCTTCAGTGGGCATTTCTCGCTGACCCCTGCACAGTTCAGCTATCTGTTCGCTGCGAATTCCCTGAGCCTGGTGGCTGGGGGGCAGATCTGCAACCTCCTGCTGCGCAGAGGTATCCGAGAGCAGCGGGTCCTGTATCTTGGGCTGGCCGTGCATACGGTGGCAGGCTTGGCGCTCTGGGGAGTGGTGCAGGCTGGCATGGCGACGCTGGGTGTGTACATCGGTTTGATTGCACTGGCGATAGGTGCACTGGGGTTGGTGTTTGGCAATCTGACGGCATTGACCATGGCCAGCGCAGGGCCACAGGCTGGCATGGCCTCGGCGCTGATGGGGATGGTGCAGTATCTGATGTCGGCATTGGTCGGCTACGGTCTCAGCATGGCACCGTCCGGGCCGGCAGCCTTGCCGGTGGTCATCGCCCTGTGCGGTGCTCTTGCTTTCGCATTGTGCCTTCGGGGGCGGCGGCAGGGATGATCGCGGCCTTGCCCATGCCATGGGTACAATGCATTTCTTTGCGCTGGAGGGGCGATGTTTCGATGGCTGGCGGGTCGAGGTGCGACATCGCGTGATACGGCATTGCAGCAGGCTCGCATCGAGGATGCGGCCTGGCAGGCTGCATGTGCGGCGTTGCCCTTCCTCGTGGGGCTGAGCGCCGAAGAGGATGCCAGTCTGAGGGCCCGGGCAGCCTGGCTGCTGGCCAGCAAAACCTTCAGCGGTGCACATGGCATGGTGGTCACTGACGACATCATGCTGTCGATCGCCATTCAGGCCGCATTGCCCATTCTGGCGCTGGATCCCGCATGGTACGAAGGGTGGGTCGAGATCATCATCTATCCTGGTGGCTTCATGATCCCGCGTCGTGAGCAGGAGGATAGTGGTGTCGTGCACGAGTACCTGCAGGAAGCCTCGGGCGAGGCCTGGGAGGGGGGGCCGGTCATCCTGTCCTGGGAAGATGCGGAGCCGGGACAGGCGCTGCGTGACAATGTGGTCATCCATGAGTTCGCCCACAAGCTGGATCTGCGCAGTGGCGACATGGAGGGGATGCCCAGCCTGGTGGGGACGGGCATTTCACCTGCTGTCTGGCAGCAGACCCTGCAACAGGCTCTGGATGCTTTCGAGGCGGCTGTCCTGCAGGTCGGGGCTGCCATTCCTTCAGACGTGGATCCGGAGTCTGAGGAGGCGTTTCCGTGGTATGCCAGCCTGCCCATGGATCCTTATGCGGCAACGGACGAAGCGGAGTTCTTTGCAGTCAGTTCCGAGGTGTTCTTCGCTGACCCGGTGCCATTGGCCGACTGGTTTCCCGACTGGTATGCGCTGCTCTCGAAGTTCTATCGGCAAGACCCGTTGTCACGATTTCCGCAAACGTGATAATTGGCAATAAATAGAAATTTTACTGTCATTAATGGCTTGTTCTGTGGCCATTCAACACCCCATGCACGTCGTTTTTTTACCAATTTTCCTATTATCGATAACGACATAACCTTATGAAACACCTTCGTGTTAGCATCTGCCCCCAGTAGCTCGCATGACAATAGGATGAAGCATCATGAAGCAGGTTCGGGGTTTGGATGGCTTTTTGCGTAATGTCACGATACGCGCACTGGTTCTTTTTATTCTGCTGTTGATCAGCGTATTGGTTCTGGCATTATCGGCTCTTGGTATCGGTGCACTCAACAGTGCCGGCAGGGTACTCGATGGCAGCCATAGTTACCTCATGGAAGTGGCAGAACTGGGCAAGAGCAATGACCAGTTCATGCGGGCCCGGTTGCGGCTGAATCGACAATATGAATACGTGGAAGATGGGCGTACCGAGCAGGTGCGTACCGAGGGTGAGAGCGTCAGGGCCGCCATCGAGGCTTCGCGTCAGAGCTTTCAGCGCTTCCAGGAACTGGCTTCGCGACAGCCGCGTTTCACGCAAGAAGTCAGCCAACTGGGAGATGCCTTCAAGACCGTCTTCGACCAGGGGGTGGAACCACTGGTGCAGTTTCTGGCACGTGGCGATTTGCAGGGCTTCAGCAAGCATAATGTCGATACCATGGTCAGCCTGAGCCGTGCCTTCGATCAGCGTGTCAGTGCCTACATCAAGACCATAGAAGAATACGAAGTCGATCAGATATCACAGGCCAATGAGGATCGGCAGCGGGCCATTACTGCCATGCTGGCCGTGCTGGGATTCTGCCTGTTGGTCGTGCTGCTGGCTGATCGTTATGTTGTCAAATATGTGCGCAGGCCTCTTGACGAACTGCGCGGACATTTTCAGCGCATTGCCGCAGGTGATCTGACAGGACGGATCGAGCTGTTCGGGCGGAATTGTGTGGGGCGCATCATTCCCTTCCTGCGCGATATGCAGGGCAACCTGATCCGTACCGTAGGTACCGTGCGACAAGGCGTGGATGAAATCCATACAGGCGCTCGCGAGATCGCAATGGGCAATACGGATCTCTCGAGTCGTACCGAGCAGCAGGCTGCCTCCCTTGAAGAAACGGCTGCCAGCATGGAAGAGCTGGCCTCTACGGTGCGGCACAGCGCCGACAATGCCGTGCAGGCCAATCATATGGCGACGACGGCCGGCCAGGTAGCCGAGCGCGGTGGGCAGGCGCTTGAGCAGGTGGTGCAGACTATGGCCGAAATTTCCGATAGCTCCAAGCGGATCGGCGAGATCGTCGGCGTCATCGACAGCATTGCCTTCCAGACCAATATCCTGGCGCTCAATGCCGCCGTCGAGGCTGCCCGTGCCGGCGATCAGGGCAGGGGCTTTGCGGTGGTAGCCAGTGAGGTTCGGGCATTGGCGCAGCGCAGCGCCAATGCTGCCCGCGAGATCAAGGAACTGATCGGATCATCGGTGTCGACGGTCGATAACGGTGCGCGCCTGGTTGAGTCCACGGGGCGGACCATGGACGAACTGTTCAAGGCTGTACGCGATGTCAACGGACTGGTGAGTGAAATGGCGGCGGCTGCCAGGGAGCAATCCAGCGGTATCGAACAGGTCAATCTTGCCGTTGGCCAGATGGATCAGGTGACGCAGCAGAATGCGGCGCTGGTCGAGCAGTCTGCTGCGGCTGCCAGCTCTTTGGAGCAGCAGGCCGATCAGTTGCAGCAGTCTGTTGCCGTGTTCCGACTGCCCGAGGGCGGTCAGATCATCGATATGGAAGATGAGGCCGGGCCTGCTGCCCTGCCGGCAGGGCAACGGGCGCTGGCATAGCTGCCATCAGGGACAAATTTGATTCCGGGGCGGGGCAACTTGTTTGTGCCAGCCTCGGGATTATGCAGAAGGGGCGTCCGAGGTGCCGAGCAGGTCGGTTGGAAAAAGTTCGAACTGGCTGTCGTGGTCGGTGCGCAGTCCACATTCCACCATGACAGGTTCCAGTGGCGTGCAGCAGCACGGCAAGACTTCGCTGGGGCCGACAAAGGCCAGTGGCTTTTCCCGGTAGCTGACCTGGCCTTCCAGCAGGGTCAGGCGGCACATGCCGCAGTAGCCACTGCGGCATTGGTACTCGACATCATGGCCGGTGCGCTCCAGACCTTCCAGTAAGGTTTCCCCTTCGCGCAGCGTGAATTGCTTGTCCCAAGTGGTGACAAGTGGCGTCATAGCTCGAAGTCATTCAGATCATCGGCCGAAACCTCGGCGTCGATCTGGCCCACCAGGTACGAACTCAGTTCCACTTCCTGGGGAGCGACCTGTACGGTATCGGATGCCAGCCAGGTATTGATCCAGGGAATGGGATTGTGCTTGACCTGCTCGAAGGCGGGTTTCAGGCCCACCGCCGTCATGCGGATGTTGGTGATGTACTCGACGTACTGGCTGAGGATATCCTTGTTCAGGCCGATCATGGAGCCATCGCGGAACAGGTACTCCGCCCACTGCTTTTCCTGGATCGCAGCCTGCTTGAACATCTCGAAACAGGCCTGATCGACTTCCTGGGCTACCTTGGCAAACTCGGGGTCATCCTGGCCCGAGCGCATGATGTTCAGCAGGTGTTGGGTGCCGGTCAGGTGGAGAGCCTCGTCGCGTGCGATCAGGCGGATGATCTTGGCATTGCCTTCCATCAGCTTGCGCTCGGCAAAGGCGAACGAGCAGGCGAAGCTCACGTAGAAGCGGATGGCCTCGAGAATGTTCACATTCATCAGGCACAGGTACATCTTCTTCTTGAGTTCGTACTCGCTCACGTGGCGCGTTTCACCGTTGATGACATGTTCGCCAGCGCCCAACTGCGAATACAGCATGGTGTCGTGGATCAGTTCATCGTAGTACGACGATATATCGCTGGCACGCAGCCTGATTTGCTCGTTGCGCATGATGTCGTCAAAGATGATCGACGGATCATTGACGATGTTGCGGATGATGTGTGTGTACGAGCGCGAATGGATCGTTTCCGAAAACGCCCAGGTTTCGATCCAGGTTTCCAGTTCCGGCAACGACACCAGCGGCAGGAGTGCCACGTTGGGGCTGCGCCCCTGGATGGAGTCGAGCAGGGTCTGGTACTTCAGGTTGCTGATGAAGATGTGTTTTTCGTGATCCGGCAGGTTCTGGTAGTCGATGCGATCTTGCGATATATCGACTTCCTCGGGACGCCAGAAGAACGAGAGCTGCTTCTCGATCAGCTTTTCGAAGATTGGATACTTCTGCTGGTCGTAGCGCGCCACGTTGACCGGCTGACCGAAGAACATCGGTTCCTTGAGCTGGTCATTGTCGGCCTTGGAAAAAATGCTGTATGCCATGGTGGTGTACGCCTTTCGTCAGATCTTGCACGCGCCGCCTGCGCAGCCGTCGTCTTCGACTTCGCCGTGGACGTCTTCGGCACCATCGCGCGTGTTGTGGTAGTACAGCGTCTTGACGCCGTACTTGTAGGCCTGCAGCAGATCCTTGAGCAGTTGCTTCATGGGGACGCGGCCACCTTCGAAGCGCTGCGGATCATAGTTGGTATTGGCCGAGATCGATTGATCCACGAATTTCTGCATGACGCCCACCAGCTTGAGGTAGCCGTCGTTGCTGGGAATTTTCCAGAGCAGCTCGTACTGGTCCTTGAGACGTTCGAACTCGGGGACCACCTGGCGCAGGATGCCATCCTTGGATTGCTTGACCGAGACCAGGCCCCGGGGTGGCTCGATGCCGTTGGTGGCGTTGGCGATCTGGCTGGAGGTCTCGGAGGGCATCAGCGCCGTCAGCGTCGAGTTGCGCAGGCCATGGGCCAGGATATCGGCGCGCAGCGCTTCCCAGTCCAGGTGCAGCGGTTCGGTACAGATGGCATCGATATCTTTCTTGTAGGTATCGACGGGCAGCAGGCCGGCTGCGTAGGTGGTTTCGTCGAAAGCCTTGCAGGGGCCGTATTCGCGGGCAAGCTGGACCGAGGCCTTGAGCAGGTAGTACTGGATGGCTTCGAAGGTGCGATGCGTCAGGCCCAGGGCCGAGCCGTCGGAATAGCGGGTGCCGTTCTTGGCCAGGTAGTAGGCATAGTTGATCACGCCCACGCCGAGTGAGCGGCGCTTTTCGGTGGCGTTGAGCGCCGCCTTGACCGGATAGTCCTGGTAGTCGAGCAGGGCGTCGAGCGCACGCACGATCAGGTCGGACAGGCCGTCGAGTTCATCCAGCGATTCGAGCGCGCCCAGGTTGAAGGCCGACAGCGTGCAGAGCGCGATTTCGCCTTCAGCATCGTTGATGTCGTCCAGCGGTTTGGTCGGCAGGGCGATTTCCATGCACAGGTTGGACTGACGCACGGGGGCCTTGTCCGGATTGAACGGGCTGTGCGTGTTGCAGTGATCGACGTTCTGGATGTAGATACGGCCAGTGCTGGCACGTTCCTGCATCATCAGCGAGAACAGTTCGACGGCCGGCAGGCTGCGCTTGCGGATGGATGTATCCTGCTCGTACTGTTCGTACAGGCGTTCAAATTCGTCCTGATTGGCAAAGAAGGCATCGTAAAGGCCGGGCACATCATGCGGCGAAAACAGCGTGATGTTCTGGCCCTTGATCAGGCGTTGGTACAGCAGGCGATTGATCTGCACGCCGTAGTCGAGGTGGCGGATACGGTTTTCCTCGACGCCGCGGTTGTTCTTGAGCACCAGCAGCGACTCGACTTCCAGGTGCCACAGCGGATAGAACAGGGTGGCCGCACCGCCTCGGACGCCGCCTTGAGAGCAGGACTTGACCGCAGCCTGGAACATCTTGAAGAAAGGCAGGCAGCCGGTATGCTGTGCTTCACCCCCCCGGATTTCACTGCCGACGGCGCGTATGCGCCCGCCGTTGATGCCGATGCCGGCACGTTGCGACACATAGCGCACGATGGCGCTGGTGGTGGCATTGATGCTGTCCAGACTATCACCACACTCGATCAGGACGCACGAGCTGAACTGGCGGGTGGGTGTGCGCACACCTGACATGATCGGCGTCGGCAGCGAGATCTTGAACTGCGATACGGCGTCGTAGAAGCGCTTGATGTAGGTCAGCCGGGTTTCTGCCGGATATTTGGCGAACAGGCACATCGCCACCAGGATGTACAGGAACTGGGGGCTTTCGTAGATGTGCTTGGTGACACGGTTCTGGACCAGATACTTGCCCTCGAGCTGCTTGACGGCGGCATACGAGAAATTCATGTCGCGCCAGTGGTCGAGGTAGTCGTTCAGCTCATCGAACTCGGCACGGCTGTAGTCGGCCAGCAGGTGCGGATCGTATTTGCCCAGTTCGGTCAGGCGCTGGACGTGGTCGTACAGGTGCGGTGGCTCGAACTGGCCATAAGCGATCTTGCGCAGGTGGAAGATTGCCAGGCGTGCGGCCAGGTACTGATAGTCAGGCGTCTCTTCGGAAATCAGGTCGGCTGCCGACTTGATGATGGTTTCGTGGATGTCGTCGGTACGAATGCCGTCGTAGAACTGGATGTGCGACCGCAGTTCGACCTGCGAGACGGAGACATTGTTGAGATCCTTGGCGGCCCAGTCGATAACGCGATGAATCTTGTCGAGCTCAATCGGCTCCAGACGGCCGTCGCGCTTGGTGACTTTCATCGTCTCGTATTTGGTCATGGCAAAAACCTTTTGCTGTACGTGAATATAGAGTTGACTCTGCAAGTGCCGGGCCGGGCGCAATGCGCCGGATGGCCGGCGGGCACCTGCGGGTACTGTCTGGAATGAATCGTGGAATTAACTACATGTAGCGGCGTGCCGATAGCCTGAGCCATATATATGGTAGATATCGATCGCCTGTTGATGAGCCGGAGTGTACCCTTTTCGAGGCGATATGCGTAGTCTTGAAAACAGTGAATTTATATGCGCCTAATTTCCGAAAAGCAGTCAGAGCGGGATGCTGCGCCACTTTTCCTGTGGACGGCGGCTGGTGGAACGCTCTGTATTAAATGAATCTTTTTGTAAATGTGTGCGTTGTTATTGCCGCGCACTGCGTACGTTCGGCGGCGCTGCGCGTGCATGGCTGGCACGCCAGGGATTGATGTCCAGGCCGCCGCGCCGGGTATAGCGTGCATATACGAACAGTTCATCGGGGCGGCAATGGCCCATGATGTCGTTGTAGATCTGCTCCACGCACAGTTCGTGGAAGCCGGTATGCAGGCGGAACGAGACGATATATCGCAGCAGGCTGGCGTGGTCGATCTGCCGACCCCGGTAGTGGATTTCCACGTGGCCCCAGTCGGGCTGGCCGGTGACAGGACAGTTCGAGCGCAGCAGTCTTGAATACAGCCGTTCCTCCAGGTGAGGGGCTTCGGGCAGGCATTGAAGCAGTGCGGGGGCCGGGTGGTAGTCGTGGATGTCGATGTCGAGCAGGTCCAGGCAGGTACCGTCGGGCTCCGCGATGCGTGCCTGTGCCAGTGTGTCCTGCAGGTGCAGCCGGATCTCGACCGGGCCGCCGGCGGCGGTGCCGAGATCCTGGCGCAGGTGACCGAGTACGGTGTCGGTGTCGGCAAAGCGGGTCTGGTTGAACGAGTTCAGGTAAAGCTTGAATGTCTTGGATTCGATCAGGCAGGGTGTGTCGCAGGGAAAGTCGAATTCGGCCAGTGCCACGACGGGTTTGCCGCGCGCGTTGAGCCAGGACAGTTCGTAGGCATTCCAGATGTCGCCGCCATGAAAGGCCGGTGAGGCATCCAGGCCAATGCGGTGGCGTCCCTCGGCACGCGCAATTGCCTGCAGGATGTCGGGCTGGTATTGATCGGGGTAGTGCACCGTGCGGCCCAGTGCGGACAGGTGTGTCGTCATGATGTCGGAGTTGCCAGAAAGCGGGATGAAACGATTGTAGGGGATCGCTGATTTCATATGCCGGGCAGTCTGTTTCATAATATGAAAAAGCATGTTGCGCAGCAATGAAAGTCGATTTCATAGGCTGCATTTTCTTTTCATATTATGAATTTATTTTCTTATTTTATTGATAATAAAGAATTAAATTTATTGTCTTGTATAAGATATAAGTATTTATTGCTGCGCAGCATAGGCATACACTGTTTCTCAACGGATGGCCGCAGACAGGCCCGCGTACAGATTCCCTTTCTGTCATTACTGGAGACGATGCCATGAGCAATACCCGAGAAACCGAAATCCGCAATCTGCAGAAGAAGTGGGCCGAGGATCCCCGCTGGCAGGGTATCAAGCGCGGCTACGGTGCCGAGGAGGTGATCCGCCTGCGTGGTTCGCTGCACATCGAGCACACGCTGGCCCGTCGTGGAGCCGAAAAACTCTGGAAACTGCTGCATACCGAACCCTTCATCAATTCGCTGGGGGCGCTGACCGGCAACCAGGCCATGCAGCAGGTCAAGGCGGGTCTCAAGGCCATCTACCTGTCGGGCTGGCAGGTGGCAGGCGATGCCAATCTGGCGGGCGAGATGTACCCCGACCAGTCGCTCTATCCTGCCAACTCGGTGCCTCAGGTGGTGCGTCGCATCAACAATACCTTGCAGCGTGCCGACCAGATCCAGTGGTCGGAAGGGCGCAATCCCGGCGATGAGGGCTATCTCGATTTCTTCGCACCTATCGTGGCCGACGCCGAGGCAGGTTTCGGTGGCGTGCTCAATGCCTATGAACTGATGAAAGCCATGATCGAGGCGGGTGCCTCGGGGGTGCATTTCGAGGATCAGTTAGCTTCGGTCAAGAAGTGTGGTCACATGGGCGGCAAGGTGCTGGTGCCGACTCGCGAGGCGGTGTCAAAGCTGATCGCCGCGCGTCTGGCTGCCGATGTGCTGGATGTGCCCACCTTGCTGCTGGCGCGTACCGACGCGGATGCGGCCGACCTTGTGACCAGTGATGTGGATGAAAATGATCAGCCTTTCCTGACTGGCGAGCGGACAGTGGAAGGTTTCCATCGGACCCGCGCGGGGATCGAACAGGCGATTTCTCGGGGGCTGGCGTATGCGCCCTATGCCGATCTGATCTGGTGCGAAACCGCTACGCCCAATCTGGAGTATGCCCGCCAGTTTGCCGACGCCATTCATCGCCAGTTCCCGGGCAAGCTCCTGGCCTACAACTGCTCGCCGTCATTCAACTGGAAGAAGAACCTCGACGATGCCACCATCGCCAAGTTCCAGCGCGAACTGGGGGTCATGGGTTATAAGTACCAGTTCATCACGCTGGCTGGCTTTCATGCGCTCAACTATGGCATGTTCGATCTGGCACACGGCTATGCACGCCGCCAGATGAGCGCCTTTGTCGAACTGCAGCAGAAGGAGTTCGATGCAGCCGAGCGCGGCTTTACCGCCGTCAAGCATCAGCGCGAAGTCGGGACCGGCTATTTTGACGTCGTGACCCAGACGATCGAGGGTGGGCGCTCGTCGACCACGGCACTGACCGGTTCGACAGAAGAGGCTCAGTTCGAGGCTGCGGCCGTCGCCTGATGGCACAGCCCTTGCGGTAGAGCGTAGTCGGTTTGTCCAGGTGCTGTCCGTCATCCAGGCGGGGCATGGCACATATGGAACCACCCGTCCCAGGACGGGTGGTTTTTTGCTTTTGTAGCTCAAGTGTATTGATGCGTGTCAATCTTGAGATGCATCAAATCGGCAGGGCGGCATTGATTTATCATGCTCATCATGAGTTCTGCACCCAATTCTTCCGAGCCGGAAGCGGTCGCTCCAAGGGCGTCCTTTCTCGAGGGCCTGTTCAAGGCAGGGGAGCGCCTGTCCCCTGAATCCCGTATTGAGCGGCGGCGCATGCTGGCCAAGCTGGGACTGGCCTGGTTGATGATGATGCAGGTCAGTACGCTGGCCCTGCCCGGCTACCTGCGCAGCAGCTCGATGGCCGAAGATACCTTGATCACGCTGGACTGGGCGATCTATCTGATGAACTGGGCCAGCCTGGTCATGACGCTGCCCGTTGTTCTCTATTCGGCCTTGCCGATCTGGCGTGGCGCGTTGGCTGCGTTGCGCGAGGGTCGGATGGGTATGGACGTGCCGGTGGCGCTGGGGATCGTGGCGGCTTTTTTTCCGAGTGCCTACGCCACCTGGACGCAGAATGGCCATGTCTATTTTGACTCTGTGGTCATGTTTGTTTCGTTCCTGCTGACGGCCCGCTATCTTGAATTGGCTGCCCGACAATCGTGTGAAGGCTTGCGTCTGCCGGATGATATCCAGGTGCGTCGTCGCATGGAGGCGCAGGCGGATCGCATTGCGGGTCTCTTCGTCACGTTGCAGATCAGCATTACCCTGGTGGTTGCGCTGGTCTGGTGGCGACTGGATCCAGCGCAGGTGCTGCCGATCAGTGTTGCACTGCTGGTCATGAGTTGTCCCTGCGCCCTGGCGATGGCGGTTCCGACCGCCATGGCTGCCGGTGATGCGACAGTTGCCCGTATGGGTGGCCTGGGGGAAAGCCAGTTGCAGGCTTACTATGCACAAGTGCGCCGTGTGGCCAACCAGAATCTCTATGGCTCGCTCGCATGGCATCTGCTGGCATTGCCACTGGCAGCCATGGGCTGGGTAGCTCCCTGGCTGGCGGCGCTGAGCATGCTGCTTTCGTCTCTTGCCGTGGTAATCAATGCCTGGCGCTTGAGCTGGCGCTCGCAGACGGCGACACTGGATACCATCAAGGCCATGGCCTGATGCCAAGTGTGGGGCTATGCATGTGCTATTCTTTACGTCCATTTCATGTGCAAGGCATGAACAGGCAAGCGGTATTTTGTGACAAAAAACAACGCGTTGGTTGTGTGAAATAGGGGAGCGCGATGGAAATTCTGTACTTGCTGCTACCCATTTCCATGGGGTTCGTGCTGTTGATCGGCGGGGCGCTCTGGTGGGCGATCTTCTCTGGTCAGTTCGAAGGAACCGATAAAGCCGCTCAATCCGTCCTGCTGGACGATGACAAGCCATCCAATACGTCCAACGAGTCTCCGGAGCAGACTGAAGGGCGTTGATATAGGTCAACACAATAGCGGATGCTTATAGGCAAAATAGCATCCGTAAATTTGTGTTCCTTAATAGGGGATGGACCATGAGTGATCGCGCGGTAAGCGCAAATATTGCGGATACCTTTAATTACAAGGTAGTCCGGCAATTTGCCATCATGACGGTGGTGTGGGCGGTTGTAGGTTTGCTTGTGGGGGTCATTATTGCCGCCCAGCTGATCTGGCCTGCACTCAACTTCGATACGCCCTGGCTGACCTATGGTCGTCTGCGGCCGCTGCATACCAATGCAGTGATTTTTGCATTCGGCGGCAGCGCACTGTTCGCAACGTCGTATTACGTGGTGCAGCGCACCTGTCAGGCGCGGCTGTTCTGCGACAAGCTGGCCGCCTTCACTTTCTGGGGCTGGCAAGCCGTGATCGTGGCAGCCGCCATTTCCCTGCCCATGGGTTACACCAGCAGCAAGGAATACGCTGAACTCGAATGGCCCATCGACATTCTGATCACGCTGGTCTGGGTGGCCTATGCGATCGTGTTTTTCGGCACCATCGTCAAGCGCAAGGCGCGCCACATCTATGTGGCCAACTGGTTCTATGGTTCGTTCATCCTGACCATTGCAATTCTGCACATCTTCAACAACCTGGAAGTGCCCTGGGGCTGGTTCAAGTCCTACTCGGCCTATCCCGGCGTGCAGGATGCCATGGTGCAGTGGTGGTACGGCCACAATGCCGTGGGCTTTTTCCTGACCACCGCGTTCCTGGGCATGATGTACTACTTCGTGCCGAAGCAGGCTGATCGTCCGATCTATTCGTATCGCCTTTCCATCGTCCACTTCTGGGCGCTGGCCTTCACCTATATGTGGGCGGGCCCGCACCATCTGCATTACACCTCGCTGCCTGACTGGGTGCAGTCGCTAGGCATGGTGTTCTCACTGATCCTGCTGGCTCCCTCCTGGGGCGGGATGATCAACGGCATCATGACGCTGTCCGGCGCATGGCACAAGCTGCGCACCGACCCGATCCTCAAGTTCCTGGTGGTGTCACTGTCCTTCTACGGTATGTCGACCTTCGAAGGTTCGATGATGTCGATCCGCACGGTCAATGCACTGTCGCACTATACCGACTGGACCATTGGCCACGTGCACTCCGGTGCCCTGGGCTGGGTGGCAATGATCAGCTTCGGTTCGCTCTACTATGTGATTCCGCGCATGTTCGGTCGTGAAAAGATGTACAGCACTTCGCTGATCGAGCTGCACTTCTGGGTTGCGACCATTGGTATCGTGCTCTACATCGCTGCAATGTGGATTGCCGGTGTGATGCAGGGTCTGATGTGGCGTGCCACGGAGCCTGACGGTACGTTGACCTACACCTTCGTCGAAGGCGTGAAGGCGACCTATCCGTTCTACCTGATCCGTCTGATGGGTGGTGTGCTGTTCCTGGTGGGAGCCCTGGTCATGGCCTGGAATACCTTCAAGACTGCAATGGCTGGCGAGGCTGTCAACAATCCTGTGATCCCGGAGAGCCTGGCTGATCACTCGAAGGCACAGCCGGCGGCACCCGCTTCTGTCGCGACAGCTCAAGTTTGAGGAAGAAAGGTCATGTCAGAAAAAAAATCCAAATTCTTTTCGCACGAAACGATTGAAAAGAACGTCGGCCTGATGATCATTCTGAGCATTCTGGTCGTCTCCTTCGCCGGCCTGGTGCAAATCGTGCCGCTGTTCTTCCAGCACTCGACCACCACGCCAACGCCGGGTGTCGAGCCCTACGAACCGCTGCGCCTGCTGGGTCGCGACATTTATATTCGCGAAGGCTGTGTCGGCTGCCACTCGCAGCAGATTCGTGCGCTGCGTGCCGAAGTTCAGCGTTACGGTGAGTTCTCGGTGGCGGGTGAGTCGGTTTACGACCACCCCTTCCTGTGGGGTTCCAAGCGTACCGGTCCTGACCTGGCCCGTGTGGGTGAGCGCTATTCGGATGAGTGGCACCGTATTCACCTGCGCAACCCCCGTGCCGTGGTGCCTGAGTCGAACATGCCTGCCTATCCCTGGCTGCAGAATACGGCTCTGGATACCAGCGAACTCCAGTCACGCATGAATGCACTGCGCTTCCTGGGCGTGCCCTACACCGAAGAGCAGATTGCCGCGGCACCTGCTCAGGTAGATGGACAAGGCTATACGGAAGAGGACGCCCTGGTCGCATATCTCCAGGGACTTGGGGTGGGCGTGCGTGACGCTCGTGAACAGGCAGCGCAGGCTGCTCAGCAATAACAGGATCCTTATATGAACGGCACTCTGAATGGCATCATGACTTTGGTCGGGCTGGTGTTCTTCATCGGCATCGTATGGTGGGCTTTTTCCAAGGGTCGCAAGAAGGCCAACGAAGAAGCAGCAATGCTGCCATTCGATCTGCCGGAAGAAGATACCGTGGAACAAAAAGAAAGGAAGAACGGGCATGAATGATTATGTCAGCGGCTTTTGGGGATATTACGTTGGCGGCATTTCCCTGGCCGGTATTCTCTGGTGCGTCTGGCTGCTCTGGACCCAGCGCGCCTGGCTGGGCAAGCGGCCGCCCAACACTGCCGAAAACACGGGCCATGAATGGGATGGTGTGGCCGAGCTGAACAATCCGGTGCCGCGCTGGTGGACCTGGATGTATCTGCTGATGTGCGTTTTCGGTATTGGCTATCTGGTGCTCTATCCGGGCCTGGGCAGTTATGGTGGCTACCTGCAGCATACGCAGGCCAAGGAAGTCCAGGATGCACTGGCTGCAGAGGCTGAGCGGGTTCGTCCGATCTATGCCAAGTTCGGTGCGATGGACGTCACCGAGATTGCTCAGGATCCGGATGCCATGGCCATTGGTCAGCGGCTGTTCCTGAACACCTGTGCACAGTGCCATGGTTCCGATGCACGCGGCAGCACCGGCTTTCCCAACCTGGCCAACGATGACTGGCAATATGGTGGCGATCCTGACACCATCGTCCAGACCATTACCTACGGCCGTCATGGCATCATGGCACCGCTGGGTGATGTGATCGACGGTGCAACGGCTGTGGATATCGCCAACTATGTGCGTTCGCTGTCCGGTCTGGCTCATGACCAACTGCGCGCCGTTCGTGGTGAGCGGGCCTTCATGGAAACCTGCGTGGCCTGCCACGGCGCAGATGCCAAGGGCAACCAGTTGCTGGGCGCGCCCAACCTGACGGATGACGTCTGGATCTTCGGCAGCTCCGAAGCCAAGATCGTCGAGGCGATCCAGAATGGTCGTACCAACCGCATGCCGGCACACGAGAAGATCCTGACGCCCGAACAGATCAAGATCCTGGCTGCCTGGGTCTGGAGTCGCCCGGACAATCCTGTGCCCCCCGTGGCGCAGCAGTAAACAGCTAGATGGATCACACCAGTCGGTGTGATCCCTGCCGCACCCTTTCCATTGCGCGTATCATGACGATATCGGCATCAGGAAACGGGGGCGGCGTTTTCGTTTCAACATGCACTTATTTGGGTGGTCAACATGGCAACAGTAAAAGCGACGAATCTGCAGTCCGGCCCGTGGTGGCGTGAGCCCTGGCCCTGGTTTCTGATGGCGGGACCGGCTATTGCGATCATTGCCTGTGCCGTGACCATTACCCTTGCGCTGCAGCAGTTCAGCGATCAGCCTCTGAATGATGGCTTCAAGCGCGGACTGGTGATCGAGCGGGTGCAGCCTGCCCAGGCTGGCACAACGTCTGTTGTGATCGAGCAGGTAGATGTGACGGAACGCTGATAGGTCATCTGCTGATACAAAAATGCCTGCCCGATTTGGGGCAGGCATTTTTTTTGCCGCGCGATACAACCCTGGTGGCGGATCATATATGTGGGGCGGCAGAATCGACTGCGCGTTATGGCGCTGTTTTTATTATTTGTTGTGGATTGTTTTGGAATATTTTGAATATGTTTTATTTTTATAAATTCATCGTGTATTCATAATCTTGTGGGTTTTTTTTGCTTTGATTTTGATCGGTCAAATATTAATCCATTGTTTTTGTATATTTCAAAACTGACTAGGTGTTTTCCCCTATAAGGAATTGAATTTCAGTATTACCTTGAATGGTCATGTTGCTACTGATAATATCGATTTAGTCTTGATCTATCGGATAAATAGATCAATGGCTTTTCCGGACACAACTTGATCGAGGTGATATGTATGACTGAGAAAGACGCTCTGCAGCCGATTCGTGGTGACAAAGGTGCGACTGACCCTGGCCCTCGCAATATTGAACTTGATCGTCAAAACCCCGACATTCTGATTCCTCCCGAAACCGACAACGGCTCCATCCCCAATCTCAAATTCTCCTTCGGCATGGCGCATAACCGCCTGGAAGAGGGCGGCTGGGCCCGTGAGGTCACGGTGCGCGAATTGCCGGCAGCCAAGGGTCTGGCTGGGGTAGACATGCGCCTGGACTCGGGTGTGGTGCGCGAACTGCACTGGCATAAGGAGGCGGAGTGGGGTTATGTGCTGGAAGGCCGCTGTCGCGTCACGGTGGTCGATCCTGACCGCAACGTGTTCATCGATGATCTGGAGGCCGGTGATATCTGGCTGTTCCCGTCGGGGACGCCGCACTCGATCCAGGGGCTGGAAGGGGGCTGCGAGTTTTTGCTGGTGTTCGATGATGGCAATTTCTCGGAAAATGAGACATTGCTGGTTACCGAGCTGATGGCACATATGCCGCGCGATGTCATTGCCAAGAACTTCGGCATTCCTGCCGAGCATTTTGACAATTTGCCGCCCAAGGAAAAGTATATCTTCCGCCTGCCTGTTCCGGCACCGCTGGATGAAGTGTTGAAGGGCCTGCCCAATCAGCGTCCGCACAATCCCTACACGATTCATGCGTCTGAACTGAAGCCTACCCAATGGGGGCCGGCGGGTGCCACGACCATTATCGATGCGAAGAATTTCCCTATCACGAATATGTCGGCCCTGATCATCGATCTGGAGCCGGGCGCACTGCGTGAAATCCATTGGCATCCGGATGGGGACGAGTGGCAGTATTACCTGTCGGGCGAGGCACGCATGACCGTATTCGATGCAACGTCGAAGGCACGCACCTTCAATTATCGGGCTGGTGATGTGGGCTATGTGCCGCGCACGCTGGCGCATTACATCGAAAACACGGGTGACAAGCCTGTCAGGGTGCTCAATGTTTTCAATACGCCAATCTACAAGGATATCTCCCTGAACCAATGGCTGGCGTTGACTCCGCCGGACCTGGTGCGTGGGCATCTCAATCTCGATGATGTGGCCATGGCTGCGTTGCGCCGCGAACGACGCTCCGTCGTCAAGTAAGCGTGGGTGCCCGGGCTTTTCGGCATCGCGCCGGAAAGCCCGGCTTTCAACAGGCAAGGGAGCATTGTCATGACTGCAATCATCCAGGATATCGTTTCGATATTTTTCGTCCTGCTGTTGGGTTTTCTGGCGGGCAAGCGCAATATTTTTGACCAGACCCAGGCCGCCGGCTTCAATAAACTGGTTCTGGATTATTGCTTGCCGGCAGTCCTCTTCGTATCCATCGTCAAGTCTTCGCGTGAAGAGCTGTTTGCCGACAGCCGCCTTTTCATTGCGGCCTTTGCTGTGCTGATCGCCTGGTATTTCATTGCGCTGATTGGTGCCCGTCTGGTGTTCAAGCATGACAAGCAAGAAGCGGGGTTGGCTGGCCTGAGTGCTGGGGCACCGACAGTCGGTTTTCTGGGAATTGCAGTGCTGACGCCGATTTTCGGTGGTTCTGCGGCCATGACTGTGGCTATCATGGCGCTGATCGTCAATGTGCTGCTGGTGCCGCTGGGCATGTTTTTCGTGGCACCTGCGGGTACCAAGCCTACGGCGGCGCTGATCAAGGCCATCAAGGAGCCGGTTGTTCTGGCACCACTGATTGGCTTCGTGCTGGTGCTGGTTGGCGTCAGAGTGCCGGAGGCCATCGACCCACCGTTGTCGCTGATCGGGCATGCCAACTCCGGTGTGGCGGTCTTTGCCGCTGGTCTGGTGCTGTCTGCACATAAATTCCAGATCAGTCTGGAAGTCATCTGGAACAGCATCGTCAAGATGGTCCTGATGCCTGCCAGCATGCTGGTGGTTTGCCTGTTGCTTGGCGTGCCGGATGCGCATCTGGAACAGATGGTGTTGCTGGCCGCATTGCCCCCGGCATTCACGGGTATCGTGATGGCAGGTCGCTTTCAGACTTATATCAACGAGGCGTCATCGACTCTGATTGTCTGCGTGCTGGCTTTTGCTGCTGCCGCGCCCGGCTGGATCGCGATTGTCCGCCATGTGCTCGCGGCTGGCTGATCAGAGATCACTGGTGTAGAAGTGCCCATCCCTTGCGGACATGAAAACGGACTCCATATGGAGTCCGTTGTTTTTTGCATGAATGGCTTTGCCTGCGATGCGTGCCCGGTTCCGGCAGGCGAGTCTGCACCAGTGAGCAGCCTGACCGGGAAAAACCCTAGCTGTCCTGGCCGATGAGCTTCTTGAGGCGGGGCATGTCGAGAATTTCGACTTCGCGCTGGTTGATGCGGATCATATCTTCGCGGGCAAAGCGCGAGAACAGCCGGCTGACGGTTTCCAGCGTGAGTCCGAGATAATTGCCCAGGTCTTCGCGACTCATGCGGAGTACGAATTCATTGGCCGAATAGCCCAGCATCGCCAGACGTTGTGACAGGTTGAGCAGAAAGGCGGCCAGCCGTTGTTCGGAGCGTAGCGAGCCTACCGTCAGCAGCATATGCTGCGAACGAATGATTTCCTTGCTCATGAAGCGGCGGAACTGTGGCTGCAGGGCAGGTACGTGCGATGCGATGCGATCGAGGTCGGCCAGGCGGATGACGCACATCTCGGTGTCTTCAAGGGCCACGGCCGTGGACATGTGATGGCCCTCAAGCATGCCGTCCATGCCGACCAGTTCGCCCGGCAAATGAAAGCCAGTGATCTGGAGCTGGCCTTCGGCGCGTTCGATCTGCGTCTTGATTGAACCCGAACGGACGCCGTACACGGCATCCAGCTCGTCGCCCAATGTGTAGAGCGTACGGCCTTTTTCCACTCGGACCCGTTCGCGCACCAGCGTGCTCAGCTTGTCGATGTCTTCGGCCGGCATGCCGACCGGCAGACAGACATGCCCGAGCATACAGGTCGAACATAGGGTGGAATCGCCAGTGATGGGTACCCGTTTTTGCATGTATCTGCGTGAATATCTGGTCAACAGTGGAGGCTATTGTAGTCTGTATCTATGAAGATAGGCAGGCTGCCCCTTTTTCGGCTATCTTCGCTTTTACCATATCTCTGTTGATTGTGGTGGTATGTCTTGAGTTTTGCGGGTTCACCCTTATCTAATTGTCCATCAGCAATGTCCGGGCAAGGCTGACCAGCCTTGCCGCGCGGATGTGGAAACAAACAGGGAAAAAATCATGCGATTCGACAGATTCACGACCAAGTTCCAGCAGGCGCTGGCCGATGCCCAGAGCCTGGCAGTACGCAACGACCATCCATATATAGAGCCGGTACATGTCCTCTCGGCATTGCTGGCGGATACCGACTCCGGTGCAGGCAGCCTGCTGGCGCGTGCCGGGGTGGCGGTCAACCGCGTAGGTGCAGCGCTTGATGGTGCACTCAAGGCGTTGCCGCAGGTGCAAGGCGGGGATGGCAATGTGCAGGTTGGCCGCGATTTGCAGGCGGTGTTGGCCCGCACCGACAAGGAAGCTGCCAAGCGCGGCGATACTTATATTGCCAGCGAACTGTTCTTGCTGGCGTTGGCCGATGACAAGGGTGAGGCGGGCCGCATCCTGCGCGATGCGGGATTGCAGCGTGCGCCGCTCGAAGCGGCCATCGAGGCCGTTCGTGGCGGTGCATCGGTACAGGATGCCGAAGGTGAAGCCAATCGCGAGGCGCTGGGCAAGTACACGCTCGACCTGACGGCGCGCGCCAGGGAAGGCAAGCTTGATCCGGTCATTGGTCGTGATGATGAAATCCGCCGTGCCATCCAGATTCTGCAGCGCCGTACCAAGAACAATCCGGTCCTGATTGGCGAGCCAGGTGTCGGCAAGACGGCTATCGTTGAAGGGCTGGCGCAGCGGATTGTCAACAATGAGGTGCCCGAGACGCTCAAGAACAAGCGTGTGCTGTCACTCGACCTGGCGGCCCTGCTGGCAGGTGCCAAATTCCGTGGTGAGTTCGAGGAGCGCCTGAAATCTGTGCTCAAGGAGCTGGCCCAGGAGGCTGGCAATTGCATTGTCTTTATCGACGAGATTCACACCATGGTGGGAGCCGGCAAGGCCGAGGGAGCCATGGATGCCGGCAATATGCTCAAGCCTGCGCTGGCGCGTGGCGAATTGCATTGCATTGGTGCCACCACGCTCGATGAATATCGCAAATATATCGAGAAAGATGCCGCACTGGAGCGTCGTTTTCAGAAGGTGCTGGTCGGAGAGCCGGATGTCGAGTCGACCATAGCAATTCTGCGCGGTCTGCAGGAGCGCTATGAGTTGCATCATGGCGTCCAGATTACCGACCCGGCCATTGTGGCAGCGGCCGAGCTGTCGCATCGCTACATTACCGACCGCTTTTTGCCCGATAAAGCCATTGACCTGATCGATGAGGCCGCGGCACGCATCCGCATGGAAATCGACTCCAAGCCGGAAGTAATGGACCGGCTGGATCGGCGGATCATTCAGCTCAAGATCGAGCGCGAGGCTGTGCGCAAGGAGACCGATGAGGCATCCCTGCGCCGGCTCAAGGCCATCGAGGACGAGTTGGAGAGCCTGCAGCGCGAGTACAACGACTACGAAGAGATCTGGAAGGCAGAGAAGGCCGCCGTGCAGGGAACCCAGGCGATCAAGGAAGAGATTGAGCGTCTGCGTGCCGAGATGGCGGAGGCACAGCGCAAGGGACAGTTCGACAAACTGGCCGAGCTGCAATATGGCCAGTTGCCTGAGCTGGAAGCACGACTGCGTACTGCCGAGGGTAGCGAAAAGGCTGCCAGCGAGGGGGGCAGCGAGCGTCCGCGTCTGTTGCGCACCCAGGTCGGGACCGAAGAAATCGCTGAGGTCGTGTCGCGTGCCACTGGCATTCCGGTAGCCAAGATGATGCAGGGCGAACGCACCAAGCTGCTCGAGATGGAAAGTTTTCTGCACAAACGTGTCGTCGGGCAGGATGAAGCGGTACGGCTGGTGTCGGACGCCATTCGTCGTTCCCGTTCCGGCCTGTCTGACCCAAATCGGCCCTATGGTTCATTCCTGTTCCTGGGGCCGACGGGGGTCGGCAAGACCGAGCTGACCAAGGCGCTGGCCGAGTTCCTGTTCGATGCAGAGGATCACCTGATCCGCATCGATATGAGCGAATTCATGGAAAAGCATTCGGTTGCCCGCCTGATTGGTGCGCCACCGGGATATGTCGGTTACGAGGAAGGTGGCTACTTGACCGAGGCCGTGCGCCGCAAGCCTTATAGTGTGGTGTTGCTCGATGAGGTCGAAAAGGCGCATCCGGATGTCTTCAATGTACTGTTGCAGGTGCTTGATGATGGTCGTCTGACGGACGGGCAGGGCAGGACGGTCGATTTCCGCAATACCGTTATCGTCATGACATCCAACCTGGGCTCGCAGCAGATTCAGAGCATGGCGAACCAGCCTTACGAGGCAGTCAAGGCGGTGGTGTGGGATGAGCTGAAACAGGCCTTCCGGCCCGAGTTTCTGAATCGGATCGACGAAGTTGTCGTGTTCCATGCGCTTGACAGCAAGAACATTGAATCGATTGCTCGTATCCAGCTGCAGCGCCTGGCTCAGCGGCTTCAGAAAATGGATATGGAGCTTGATGTCTCTGAGGCGGCGCTGGCGCAGATCGCCAAGGCAGGCTTCGATCCTGTGTTCGGTGCGCGTCCGCTCAAGCGTGCGATCCAGCAGCATATCGAGAATCCCGTGGCCAGGTTGATTCTGGAGGGACGTTTCGGGCCGCGCGATGTCGTGCCGGTAGACTGGCGCGACGAGCAGTTCGTGTTCTCGCGTGTGTTGCAATAAATACGGCCCGGGCGGTGTCTCGAAGGGTCGCATCTCCAGGCGGGGTGCGACCCTGTCGTCGTTTTTGACCAACCAGGGCTCGGACTCGTTGATATGGAACAAGACATTTTTTGTTTCTATTTGATTAAATAGGATATCGAGGAGCAAAAAAACGCGATTGCTCGTTGAGAAGGAGCAGTTCCGATATGCTGAACATCAAGCACTCCTGGGCCCATATCCTGCAAAATATTGTTGGGCCGACGCATCCTTCGTTTCGACAATTGCTGCGGTTGATTGTGCCGTTTGGGCGCTCTCCTTCCATTCGTCGGCATGCTGCGTCGGTCATCATGGCCCGGGTGCAGTTGATCTGCTTCCTGTTTGCCTGGCTGGTGCCATTGTGTGCCGTCGTTGACTGGTGGGTGTTTGATGCGGTCGAGGCAACCAAGCTGACCATTCTGCGTTTTATTGCCGGAGGCATCTTTGCCATGCTGGCCTGGCCGCGCAATCTGCCGCCACGCAGGCCCTATCGCCGGGCCATGTGGATGCTGTTCTGCATGCTGCTGGTGCCTTCGCTGTTTTATCTGGGTGTGTTGCAGGCCGTGGATACGGCACGCCTGACCGAGGAGCAGCGGCTGGTTGTGCAGTTGTATGCCCTGATGCCGACCATCGTCTTGGGTGGCCTGGCGATTTTTCCGTTGTCTGCGCTCGAAATCCTGCTGCTGTCCCTGCCTGCGCTGGCAACGGCGATTGCGGGCCTGCAATTGTCCGATCATGTGTTGTCGTGGACGCAGCACGGCGCTGCGCTGTGGTTCATGTGCATGATGACGGGGGTCTCCATGTTTTCGGGGATGAGTCAGTCTCACTATATGGAGAGTCTGGTACATCAGGCCACGACCGATCCGCTGACCGGAGCGCTGACGCGGCGTTCAGGGGTTGAGACCCTGGAGCGGCTGTTTTTGCTGGCAGAGCAGACGAATGCGCCATTGGCCCTGGCATTTTTTGATATTGACCATTTCAAGGCGATCAATGACCAGTTCGGACACGATGCGGGCGACCAGGCGTTGCGATCGCTGGTGGCGGAGTTGAAGAAATACCTGAGGCGAGGGGATGCCTTGGTGCGCTGGGGAGGAGAAGAGTTTGTCGTTGTGCTGCCGGATATGGCAGTATCGCAATTGCCTATTTTCCTGGGCAGGATACAGGCGGGCGGGCTGGGGCACCGGCTTGATGGTCGTGCACTGGAGGCCTCTGTCGGTATTGCCGAGCGGCGCGCCGATGGTGCGGGCGACTGGACATCGTTGGTCGAACTGGCCGATCACCGGATGTATCAGGCCAAGCATGAAGGCCGTTCGTGTATCGTGATGCCTGATCATAGTGTCGTGAAACTGACGATGGTCAGCAGGCAGGATTTGACCAGTCAGGCTAGAAAAAGCTAGAATCCAATGTTTTTCGTCGGCTAGGCCTCTGTAATGAGTGGATCACCCCAGGATAAATTGCAAAAATCATTGCAGAAAGCGGGGCGGCAGGCTGCGGAGCAGAACCTGCACAGTGTGAACCTGATCGAGTGGCGCAGGTTGTCACTCTCTGCAGAAGGTCAGTTGCCACTGGCGCGTTTTTCCAGGCTGCTTGATGGTATGCCGGAACAGTTGCCGCAGGCCAGTGTGTCTTGGTCTGCCCGTTGTGTCAGGGGTGTCCGTGGCGAGCCGCGTTTCGAGCTTGAGGTCAAGGCCGATCCGCTGGTTGAATGCCAGCGTTGTCTGGAACCTTTCCCCTGGCCGATTGATGTGCATGCCACATTCGATCTGGTTGACAGCGAGGCTGAACTGAATGCCGAAGTGCCTGTCGATGAAGACGGCGAGGTGCTGGAAGAGCCCGAGCGATTGCTGTGCTCTGGTCGGTTCGATCTGATGAGCCTGATTGAAGATGAATTGGTGCTGGCGGTGCCCTATGTGCCTCGCCATGCGCAGTGTGAATTGCCGGTTGATGTCGAGCCGGCACCCGAGTTGCCCGAGCGTCCGTCACCTTTTGCGGCGCTGGCGGCATTGAAAGATAAAAAGCAGTAATCGTTTTTGAACCACTTGCGGGTCGCCCGTTGCGTACATCGCGTACAATACGATCCGTTTCCAGGAGTTATCATGGCTGTTCAACAAAACAAGAAGTCTTCCTCCAAGCGTGGCATGCATCGTTCCCACGACTTTCTGACCAACCCGCCCACGGCCGTCGAGCCGACGACGGGCAAGGTCCATCTGCGTCACCACATCAGCGCCGACGGTTTCTACCGTGGTCGCAAGGTGCTCAAGACCAACAGCGAAGACTGATCTGCCTGTCAGGTCGAATAGTGGCGCCGGCAGGTCCGGCGCCGACTTCTTTCTGGTCCTGAAAAGCTGACATCGTGATACGTATCGCCATTGACTGCATGGGTGGAGATGCGGGCTTGCCCGTAACTGTACCTGCAGCGCTTGATTTTTTGCGTCGCTATCCGGATGTTCAGGTGCTGCTGGTTGGCCTGTCCGAGCCCATTGGCGCGCTTGTTGCGGCCGATGCTGCTGCGCCCAGGGATCGCATCGAGATTGTTCATGCCGACGAGGTTGTCACCATGGATGATCCTGTCGAAGTGGCCCTGCGTCGCAAGAAGAATTCGTCCATGCGGCTGGCTGCTCTGGCTGTCAAAGATGGCCAAGCCGATGCCTGTATCTCTGCGGGCAATACCGGTGCCTGGATGGCGGTGTCGCGCTATGTTCTCAAAACGCTGGACGGTATAGACCGGCCGGCGATTGCGACTGCGTTGCCGAATCGCAAGGGCGGTGGAACGACCGTTCTCGATCTGGGGGCCAATGTCGATTGCACGCCCGAGCACCTGCTGCAGTTCGCAGTGATGGGGGCAGCACTGGTGCAGTGCCAGACCTCAGGGCAACGGCCCAGCGTGGGGTTGCTCAATATCGGCGAAGAAGCCATCAAGGGCAATGAGGTGGTCAAGGATGCGGCAGAGTTGCTGCGTGCCAGCCCACTGAATTTCTATGGCAACGTCGAAGGTAACGATATTTTCAAGGGTACGGTCGACGTCGTGGTTTGCGATGGCTTCGTCGGCAATGTCGTGCTCAAATCGGTGGAGGGCTTGGCCAGCATGCTTTCGGGCATCATTCGCGAAGAATTTCATCGCGGTCTGTTGAGCAAGCTGGCTGGTCTGTTGGCAAGTCCCGTGCTGGGGCGCCTGCGCACGCGCGTGGACAATCGTCGTTACAATGGCGCGGCCCTGCTGGGGTTGCGCGGTGTGGTCATCAAGAGCCACGGTTCGGCCGATGTCTATGCCTACGGTTGCGCGCTTGAACGTGCCCGAGAGGCAGTGGCCAATGGTCTGCTGGCACGCACTGCACAGCAGGTTGCCGAGATTCGGCGCAGCCTTGATGCTGCAGGTGTATTGCCGGCCGCCGATGCGCGGCATGATGCGAACGGCGCAGAGGGAGGCGCTGTCGCTTGATGGGAGTCATCATGAAATATGCTCAGATTGCCGGTACGGGCAGCTATCTGCCTCCGCGCGTCGTCTCCAATGACATGCTGGCCGAAGAACTGGCCGGTCGTGGCATCGAAACTTCCGATCAGTGGATCGTCGAGCGTACGGGTATCCGGCAGCGTCATATCGCCGAGCGAGGTGTGACCACCAGCGAACTGGCGACCAAGGCAGCCCGGCAGGCGCTTGAGGATGCCGAGGCGACGGCGGATGAGATCGATCTCATTATCGTGGCCACATCCACGCCCGATTTCGTGTTTCCCAGTACGGCCTGCCTGGTGCAAGGAAAACTCGGCTCGGTCGGGGCCGCTGCGTTCGATGTTCAGGCCGTTTGCAGTGGCTTCGTCTATGCGCTGACGACGGCTGACAGCTTTATTCGTGCCGGACGCGCACGTTGTGCACTGGTCATCGGTGCCGAAGTGTTCTCCAGCATTCTTGACTGGAGTGATCGCAGTACCTGCGTGCTGTTCGGTGATGGTGCGGGTGCTGTCGTCCTGCGTGCGGCCGACGAGCCGGGTATCAAGGCGGCCAGCCTGCATGCGGATGGCAGTCAGATGAAAATTCTCTGTGCCGCGGGTAACGTTGCCTATGGGCAGGTGACGGGCGATCCTTTCCTGCGCATGGATGGTCAGGCTGTATTCAAGCAGGCCGTGACCGTACTCGAGAAATCGGCACGTGCAGTATGCGAAGAGGCTGGCGTGGCGCTCGATCAGGTCGACTGGATGATTCCTCACCAGGCCAATCTGCGCATTCTCAATATGCTGGCGCGCAAGCTGGGTGTCCCCATGGAGCAGGTCGTGGTCACGCTGGATCGTCATGCCAATACGTCGGCTGCCAGTGTGCCGCTGGCATTGGATGTCGCTCGCCGTGAAGGCCGCATCCTGCCAGGACAACATGTGCTGATGCAGGGTGTTGGTGGTGGTTTTACCTGGGGATCCGTGCTGGCCCGCATGTAATGTAGCCGGGCTGTGCGTTCTCTGCGATCAATCATTTGCAAGCGAGGCAAATCCATTCATGAAAATTGCTTTTGTCTTTCCGGGCCAGGGTTCCCAGTCTGTCGGCATGCTTGATGCATGGGCCGGCAATGCTGCTGTGTCGGCTGTCATCGAGCGTGCTGGTCAGGCACTGGGCCAGGATCTGGCTACCCTGATCGCACAGGGACCCGCCGAGCAGCTCAACCTGACCACCAATACTCAGCCTGTGATGCTGGCGGCCGATGTGGCAATTCATGCCGCCTGGGTTGCTGCAGGGGGCGCGCAGCCCGCAGTCATGGCAGGACACAGCCTGGGTGAATATGCAGCCTTGACGGCTGCCGGCGTGCTGTCGCTGGAAGATGCTGTGCGCCTGGTGCGCATACGTGCCGATGCCATGCAATCTGCAGTGCCGGTAGGCACCGGCGCGATGGCCGCCATTCTGGGCCTGGATGATGCGACTGTCGTTGCCGCCTGCCAGCAGGCAGCGCAGGGCGAGGTGGTCGAGGCTGTCAATTTCAATGCGCCTGCCCAGGTTGTGATTGCGGGTGCCAAGGCTGCCGTCGAGCGCGCCTGCGAGGCTGCCAAGGCTGCCGGTGCCAAGCGCGCCTTGTTGTTGCCCGTGTCTGCTCCCTTTCATTCCAGCTTGCTTGAGCCGGCAGCCAATGTGCTGAAGTCGGCCCTGGCGGGTGTCGAGATCAATGTGCCGCAGGTGCCTGTCATCAATAATGTGGATGTGGCTGCCCAGGCCGGCGCGGATGCCATCCGTGATGCACTGGTCCGGCAGGCCTGGCATCCTGTGCGCTGGGTCGAGACTATCCAGGCCATGAAGGCGCAGGGTGTCACACACGTGGTCGAATGTGGCCCGGGCAAGGTGTTGAGCGGCCTGGTCAAGCGTATTGATGCTGACCTGACTGCATTGTCGATTACCGATCCGGCATCTCTCGATGCCGCTTTGACTGCTTTGGGAGCATGAACATGTCTGAAACCACTCTTGAGCTGACCGGCAAGGTTGCGCTGGTGACCGGAGCCACCCGCGGTATCGGCCAGGCCATTGCGCTCGAACTGGCGCGTGCCGGTGCGGTCGTGGTCGGCACGGCAACTTCCGAGTCAGGTGCCGAGGCGATCAGCGCTTCTCTGGCACCGTTCGGTGGTCGTGGTGTGGTGCTGAATGTGACTGATGCGGCAGCCAGCGAGGCGCTGGTGGCCGAGCTGAACAAGGAAGCTGCCGCTGGTCCTCACATCCTGGTGAACAATGCAGGCATCACGCGCGACATGCTGGCCATGCGTATGAAAGACGACGAGTGGTCGGATGTGATCGATACCAACCTGTCTGCCGTATTCCGTCTGTCGCGGGCCGTACTGCGCAATATGATGAAGGCTCGTTGGGGCCGCATCATCAATATCACCTCGGTGGTGGGTGCCAGCGGCAACGCCGGCCAGGCCAACTATGCTGCTGCCAAGGCGGGTGTTGCTGGGATGAGCCGTGCGTTGGCACGTGAACTGGGCAGCCGCAATATTACGGTAAACTGTGTCGCACCCGGCTTCATCGAGACGGACATGACGCGTGGCCTGAGCGAAAACCAGACGGCTGCGCTGCTGGGGCAGATTCCGCTGGGCCGCCTGGGGGCGGCTGCCGATATCGCCCATGCCGTAGGCTTCCTGGCAAGCCCGCGTGCTGAATATGTGACGGGCGCGACGTTGCACGTCAATGGTGGTATGTACATGGAATAAAACCGTATCCGGTCTGGGCACGCCGATGCGCAGGGCCGGAAACCGGGTTTTGAGGTGCGTTGAACATGGGGCTAACCCGGACAAACGCTGTCCGGAAGGCTTTTTTCCCCACTCAATGCGGTTTTTTTGTCATGGCCGGTGTATGCAAGCGCCTACGCTTGGCTATAATTCGCGGGACTTGTCCCTTATTGGAGATCTGCATGGAAAGCATCGAACAGCGCGTCAAGAAGATCGTCGCTGAACAACTTGGCGTCAATGAAGCCGAGATCAAGAACGAATCTTCCTTTCTTGACGACCTCGGTGCCGATTCACTCGACATGGTCGAATTGGTAATGGCGCTCGAAGACGAGTTCGAAACCGAGATTCCCGACGAGGAAGCCGAGAAAATCACCAACGTGCAACAGGCCATCGGCTACATTACTGCCAATTCCAAGCAGTAATCTTGCATGTTCGAAGCTGGTCATGTCGTCTCGGCATGGCTCAGTCTACATGGGTGGCGCAGGCGGGTCCGGCGTGTTGCATGATGGGCGCAGAAGCGGCTCATGCTTCCCGGATCCCTCGGCCACCTTTTTTTGTCGCCAGGCTGCACCTCTGGCAACGGCGTGCTTTACGGCATGCTGCCAGCCGATGGTGCCGCATGGGGGCATTGTTTGTATGTTTTAGGAGTCTTGCGTGAAGCGACGCGTCGTCATCACCGGCCTGGGCATTGTCTCTCCCGTAGGCAACGACATTGCCACCGCCTGGGACAACATCATCAATGGACGCTCCGGTATCGACCGGATCACCCGTTTTGATGCCTCGGGCCTGAACTGCCACATCGCCGGCGAGGTCAAGGGATTCGATATCGGCCAGTACATTTCCGAAAAAGAAGCCCGCCATATGGATACCTTCATCCATTATGGAGTGGCCGCAGGTATGCAGGCATGGCGTGACAGCGGCATTGTCGTTACCGAGGAAAATGCCGAACGTATCGGCGTCGTGGTCGGCTCCGGCATCGGCGGTCTGCCGCTGATCGAACAGACCCAAATGGAATATCAGGCGCGTGGCGCACGGCGCATCTCGCCGTTCTTCGTGCCTGCGTCCATCATCAACATGATTTCCGGACATCTGTCGATCCAGTTCGGCCTGAAGGGGCCCAACTATTCGATCGTGTCTGCCTGCACCACGGGCCTGCATTGCATTGGTGATGCTGCTCGCTTGATCGAATACGGCGATGCTGATGTCATGCTGGCCGGCGGTGCCGAATCGAGCGTATCTCCTCTGGGCGTAGGTGGCTTTGCCTCTGCACGTGCACTGTCGACGCGCAACGATGATCCGCAGACCGCGTCTCGCCCCTGGGACAAGGATCGTGATGGCTTCGTGCTGGGCGAAGGTGCTGGCGTACTGGTGCTCGAGGAATACGAGCATGCCAAGAAGCGCGGTGCCCGTATTTATGGTGAACTGGCTGGCTACGGCATGAGTGCCGACGCCCACCACATCACTGCGCCGGATCGTGATGGTCCGCGTCGCGGCATGCTCAATGCGATGCGCAACGGCGGCTTCAACCCCGATGAGGTGCAGTATGTCAATGCACACGGTACCTCCACGCCGCTGGGCGACCGTAACGAAACCGAGGCGCTCAAGCTGGCTTTTGGCGACCATGCGCGCAAGCTCACGGTCAACTCCACCAAGTCCATGACCGGCCATTTGCTGGGTGCAGCGGGCGGTATCGAGGCTGTATTCACGACACTGGCTGTCTACAACCAGATTTCGCCGCCGACTATCAATATCTTCAATCAGGATCCGGATTGCGATCTGGATTACTGCGCCAACGAGGCGCGGCCGATGAAGATCGACATCGCAATGTCCAACTCTTTCGGTTTCGGTGGAACCAACGGTTCCATGGCCGTACGCAAGGTCTGAGTTGACGGCGGCACGGGGGCCTGTTTCTACGACAGCAGTCCGGACGGTCAATGCCACCGTCCGGCCGTCCCGCTTCATGGCGCTGGCAGCGTTGTCGCTGGCGCTGCTTTTCCTTCTCTCCATGATGCTGCTGAGCCGGGATCTGTCTGTGATGACATCCTGGCTGGTGTTGCTGGCCGGCGTATCTGTGGCGACGGCGGCATGTTGCCATGCATGGCGTGGACGCATCACGGCGATCGCCGCCGCTCCTGGCGCACCCTGGCAATTCAGGACGGCCCGTACCGGCTGGTGCTGTGGCAGGGCGCTCGGCTTTGCGCGCGGAGCGGGTTGGCTACGTGTCAGGGTGCTGCCGTGCAATGATGGGACATCTGCCTTCGCACCCACGGGCAGGCCGTTCTGGTTTACGCTGTGGCGTGACAGCATGCCGGCACCCGACTGGCGTCGGCTCCAGCTTATCGCCATGTGGCAGGGGCAGCGCAGCATGGTGGATGTCCGCCAACAGGAATATGTATGACCGAACGCGATGTGGATAACGAACTGGTCGTTCGCGTTCAGCGCGGGGACAAGGCCGCATTCGATCTGCTGGTGCTCAAGTACCAGCGCAAGATCATGCGCCTTGTATCCCGCATGGTGCGCGATCAGGCTGAGGTCGAGGATGTCGTGCAGGAGGCCTTTATCAAGGCCTACAGGGCGCTGCCCCAGTTTCGCGGCGACAGTGCCTTTTACACCTGGCTCTACAGAATCGCCATCAATACGGCACGCAACTGGTTGTCATCGGCAGGCCGCCGTCCGAGTGCGCCCAGCGCAATCGAAACGGAAGACGGTGAAACTTTTGACGAAACCGACAACCTAACCGATATCAGCACCCCTGAATCCGTGCTGGCAAGCCGTCAGGTCGCCGCTGCAGTCAATGATGCGATCGAGACCTTGCCGGACGAGTTGCGTACGGCAATCGTTCTGCGCGAGATTGAAGGTATGAGCTATGAGGACATTGCCCAGAGCATGGGCTGTCCGATCGGCACGGTGCGTTCACGAATTTTCCGGGCACGCGAAGCTATTTCCGCACGCCTGCGGCCATTGCTGGATACCGACGCCGAGCGTCGCTGGTAGGAGTCACAAAAAATGCAAGCTGCTGTAAAAACTGACGATCAGGCTGCCTCGCCGAACCGGCAGGAGCTGCTGTCTGCCTGGATGGATGGCGAACATGCGGGGCCACTGCCGGATGTGCTGCACACTGCAGCAGGGCGTACGCAATGGGAGGCTTGGCACCTGATCGGCGATGTGCTGCGCAGCGAACAGCTTTCTGCAGGCCCCAGTGCGCGCTTCCGGGCGAACATGGCGGCAGCGCTGGAGCAGGAAGCAGTCATCGTTTCTCTGTCACGCAGGCAACGCTTTATCCGTGCCAGCCTGTCCGGGCTGGCAGTTGCCGCCGCAGTGGCTACGGTCGTCTGGATTGCCCAACCCTACATGGTGACGCCAGCGCCGGACAATACGCGGATATTGGCCGAAGCCTCTACGGGTCCTGTCGAGGCCGCGGATGCCAGCAAGCTGCATGGCTATCTTGATGCGCACAGACAGTTTGCAGGCAGTGGCATGGTGCAGCAGGCATCCTACGGGGTGCCGCGATAATGTCGGCGCGACTGGCAGTGGCTGTGAGCGAGCGGGGCGGTTTGGCACGGGGATGCATGGCTTTGTGTCTGTTGCTGGCGGCGGGCCTGGTGCAGGCACAGGCTCCAGCACCACAGGATGCCCCGCAGGCTGGCGAGGATGCGGTCGCGTTGCTGGATCGTATCCAGCGGGCTGCAGCCCGCCTGGATTACAGTGGTATTTTTACCCGGCAGTATGGCAACGAACTGTATGCGTCTCGGATTGTTCATATCCTCGACGGTACCGGTGAAAGGGAGCGGGTCGAGTCCCTTGATGGCGAACGCCGTGAATTCCTGCGTCACAATGAGGAAGTGCAGTGCCTGATGCCGGAACAGAAAACGGTCTATATGGAAAAGCATCGCCAGGATCGCTTTCCGGGTCTGCTGCGCGAAGACAGCCATGACATCGGCAGCCATTACACCGTTGTGTCTACGGGTGAGCAGGAGCGGGTCGCAGGCCATGCCTGCAACTGGTTTGCCTTGAAGCCTGTGGATGACCTGCGCTATGGCTATCGCCTGTGTGTTGATACCGATAATGATCTCCTGCTCAAGCGGCAGACATTTGACACCGACGGGCAACTGGTCGAGCAGGTAGCCTTCAACATGCTGCAATTGGGGGATCAGGTTCAGACCGACTGGCTCAAGAGCGACTGGGCACCGCGAGACTGGAAAGTGGTTGAGCCAGTGGTGTCGTCGGTCGATCTCGCCGGGCAGGGCTGGCGCATACCGGTGCCTCCCGGGTTCAGGCCCGTGCTGGAAGTCGAGCGCATGATGGGGCCGGAGCGGCCTGTCAGCCAATGGGTTTTGTCTGATGGGCTGTCTGCGTTGTCGGTCTTTATCGAACTTTACAAAGATCAGGATGCTGAACGCCACCCCAAGGGAACTTTGCAGTTTGGCGCTGTCCATGTATATGGCGCGCGGCTGGCGGATTTCTGGCTGACGGCGGTCGGCGAGGTGCCGGCCCGGACACTGCAGCGTCTGGTGCAGGATAGTGAATATGTGCCCAGGCAGGATGCAGCGCCCCGTTGATAATCGTATGCCAGTCCCCATCTGGTATTGCAGTATCATTTTCGGAGCATGACACATGCACATTGATAAAGTTTCTCATCGTTTTCTGCGGCTGATTGCCGCCGCAGCGGCTGCCATCAGCCTGCTGCAGGCGCCGGTCGCAATGGCCCAGCCGGTGGCGGGTCTGCCTGATTTCACCCAGATCGTCGAAAAGACCGATCCTGCTGTCGTCAACATCCGTACCACTGCGACCGTTCCCGTGCGCAATTTTGGCGGCAATGGCGATCCCTATGACATGTTCCGTTGGTTCTTCGGCCCGGATTTCAATCCGGGTGGACAGGGTGCACCCGGTCCGCGCGGCCGTCAGCAACAGCCGCAGCAACCCCAGGCACCGCAGGAAGAGCGGACGGTGCCACGTGGCGTAGGCTCGGGGTTTTTCATCTCCAACGATGGCTATATCCTGACCAATGCCCATGTAGTGGACGAGGCAACTGACATTTTCGTCACGCTCAGCGATGGCCGAGAATTCAAGGCCAAGCTGATCGGCTCCGATGCCCGTACCGACGTGGCGCTGGTCAAGATCGATTCCGACCAGAACATCACGCCCCTCGATATCGGTGATCCCAAGCTGTTGCGCAAGGGGCAATGGGTGCTGGCCATCGGATCGCCGTTCGGTCTTGAGTCTACCGTGACGGCGGGTATCGTCAGTGCCACGGGCCGCGATACGGGAGAGTACCTGCCGTTCATTCAGACCGATGTCGCAGTGAATCCCGGCAATTCGGGCGGACCGTTGATCAACCTGAATGGCGAAGTGGTGGGTATCAACTCGCAGATTATTTCGCGCAGCGGTGGTTTCATGGGCATTTCGCTGGCCATTCCTATTGATGAGGCCATGCAGGTGGTCGACCAGTTGCGTGCCACCGGTCACGTGACCCGGGGTCGTATCGGCGTGCAGATCGGTGAAGTCAGCAAGGAAGTGGCCGATGCCATTGGCCTGTCCAAGGCGGAAGGCGCACTGGTCAGTATGGTCGAGCCCGATGGTCCTGCCGACAAGGCGGGTGTCGAGGCGGGCGACGTGATCATCAAGTTCAACAAGCAGCCGATCACCCGCTGGTCCGACCTGCCGCGCATCGTAGGCCAGGTCAAGCCGGGCACCGAGTCTTCGCTTGAAGTCTGGCGCAAGGGCCGAGCTCGTACGCTCAAGGTCACTGTGGCCCAGATGGAAGATGGCAATGCCGCTGCCACCGACAGCGAAAGCACCGAGAGTGCCGCACCTGCGCAGACCAACGCATTGGGCCTGGCGGTGACCGAACTGACGGCCGAGGCACGTGAGCGCCTGCGTGTGCGTGGCGGTGTGCTGGTGCAATCGGCTGAAGGTGCCGCAGCATCGGCAGGCCTGACCCAGGGGGATGTAATCCTGGCGCTCAATGACCAGGATGTGACCTCGCCCAGCCAGTTCAACCAGCTGGTTTCGGGTCTGGATACCTCCCGCGCAGCCGCATTGCTGGTGCGCCGTGGCGACCAGACGCAATGGGTCGCTGTGCAGCCCGCCAAGTAACGCTAAAATGGTGGATTGACGCGAAGGGGCGCGCTGCGCCCCTTTTTTTGTCCTGGCTGACGGACCTCTCTCTGATTGCCCTTCACACTACATGCAGCGTATACGCAACTTTTCGATTATTGCTCACATCGACCATGGCAAGTCGACCCTGGCTGACCGGCTGATCCAACGCTGTGGTGGCCTGCAGGACCGTGAAATGTCCGAGCAGGTGCTTGATTCGATGGACATTGAACGCGAACGCGGCATCACCATCAAGGCTCAGACGGCCTCGCTCAGCTACAAGGCCCGTGACGGCCATACCTATTACCTGAATTTGATCGATACCCCGGGGCACGTCGATTTTTCGTACGAGGTCAGCCGTTCCCTGGCGGCCTGCGAAGGTGCGCTGCTGGTGGTCGACGCCTCGCAGGGTGTCGAGGCACAGACCGTTGCCAACTGCTATACCGCCATCGACCTTGAGGTCGAGGTGGTGCCGGTGCTCAACAAGATGGATCTGCCGTCGGCCAATCCTGAAGCTGCCGTCGAGGAAATCGAGGATGTGATCGGCATTGATGCCACGCGCGCGATTCCTGCCAGCGCCAAGACCGGCATGGGCATCGACGATATCCTTGAGGCCATCGTCGAGCGCATCCCGGCTCCCAAGGGCGACCCGGATGCGCCGCTGCAGGCGCTGATTGTCGATTCCTGGTTCGATAACTATGTCGGCGTGGTCATGCTGGTGCGCGTGTTCAATGGTTCCCTCAAGCAGCGCGACAAAATCCTGCTGATGGCGACTGGCGCTGCCCATCCCTGCGAGCAGATCGGTGTGTTTACGCCCAAGGCCGAACCACGCCAGAGTCTGTCGGCAGGCGAGGTAGGCTTCCTGATCACAGGCATCAAGGACCTGGCGCATGCCAAGGTCGGCGATACAGTCACGCTGGCCAACAAGCCAGCAAGCTCGGCGCTGTCCGGTTTCAAAGAGGTCAAGCCGCAGGTGTTTGCCGGCCTGTTCCCGGTCGAGTCGAGCCAGTACGATGCGTTGCGAGATTCGCTCGACAAGCTCAAGCTCAACGATGCCGCCCTGCAGTACGAGCCCGAAGTGTCCCAGGCGTTGGGCTTCGGCGTGCGTTGCGGCTTCCTGGGGCTGTTGCACATGGAAATCGTGCAGGAGCGCCTGGAGCGCGAATTCGACATGGACCTGATCACGACCGCGCCGTCAGTGGTGTATCAGGTTGATCTGCGTGATGGCACTACGATCTCGGTCGACAGTCCGGCACGCATGCCCGAAGTGGGGAGGCTGCTCGATATCCGCGAGCCTGTGGTGACAGTCACGCTGTTCATGCCGCAGGAGTATGTCGGTCCGGTCCTGACATTGTGTACCGCCAAGCGTGGGATTCAGATCGATATGTCCTACCATGGCCGGCAGGTACACCTGATCTATGAAATCCCGCTGGCGGAAATCGTGCTCGATTTCTTTGATCGCCTCAAGTCGGTCTCGCGCGGCTACGCATCGATGGACTATGAGTTCAAGGAATATCGCAGCGCCGATGTGGTCAAGGTCGATATCCTGATCAACGGAGACCGGGTCGATGCGCTGTCGCTGATTGTTCATCGGTCCAATGCCCGCTATCGGGCCCGTGAAGTGGTTTCCAAAATGCGTGGGCTGATCCCGCGCCAGATGTACGATGTGGCGATCCAGGCTGCCATCGGTGCCGAGGTCATCGCGCGTGAAAACGTCAAGGCCCTGCGCAAGAACGTGCTGGCCAAATGCTACGGTGGCGATATTAGCCGCAAGAAGAAGCTGCTCGAAAAGCAGAAGGCCGGCAAGAAGCGCATGAAGCAGGTCGGCAGCGTCGAGATTCCGCAGGAAGCCTTCCTGGCCATTTTGCAGGTGGAAGAAAAATGAGTTGGAACTTTGCCTTGATCCTGTTCATCCTGTTGCTGGTCACTGGCGTGATCTGGGGGCTGGACGTGGCAGTCTGGCGGCGCAGGCGTCGCCAGCGCGTAGCCGATGTCATGGCACATTACGATGCCATTGCCGCCGGTCCGGCCGAAGTGGTGGCACAGGAGCGCGAACGCGCCCTCGAGGAAGCACGCCACGTGCCCTGGTGGATCGAGTACGGTGTCAGCTTCTTTCCGGTCATCCTGTTCGTGTTCGTGCTGCGTTCCTTCGTGGTCGAGCCGTTTCGAATCCCGTCCGGCTCCATGTTGCCGACGCTGCAATCGGGTGACCTGATTCTGGTCAAGAAGTACAGCTATGGCATTCGCCTGCCGGTGATTGACCGCAAGGTGATCGAGACCGGGCAGCCGGAGCGTGGCGACGTGGTCGTGTTCCGTTATCCCGTCGAGCCCGAAGTCGATTACATCAAGCGCGTCGTCGGCCTGCCGGGTGACGAGGTGGCCTATCTGGACAAGCGGCTCTTCGTCAATGGGCAGGAGGTCAAGCACGAGCGTGCCGACGAGTATTTCGAGCCGGATCGCATGCTGTATACCACCCGCTACAAAGAGCACCTGGGCGATGTCGATCACAGCATCCTGCTCGACGAGCGCAATTACCAGGCACTGGGGCCGATCACCAATTTCCCGTTCCGTGATCAGTGCGAGTATGCCCGCAATGGGGTGCGCTGCACGGTGCCCGAGGGGCATTACTTCGTGATGGGTGACAATCGCGACAACAGCCAGGACAGCCGCTACTGGGGCTTCGTGCCCGACCAGAACATTGTCGGCAAAGCGTTCTTCATCTGGATGAACTTCAGCGACCTGGGCCGTATTGGCCGCTTCGATTAACCGTTTTTACTTAGATAGACTTTCGCATGTCGTTTGCCGCCCTAGAGCGCCGCCTGAATTACACCTTCGCCAATCCTGCACTGTTGCAGCAGGCGCTGACCCATCGCAGCCACAGTGCCCGTCACAACGAGCGCCTGGAATTCCTGGGCGACGGCGTCCTCAACTTTGTGGTGGCAGCGCTGCTGTACGAGCGTTTCCAGAACATTGACGAGGGGGACCTGTCGCGCGTTCGGGCCAGCCTGGTCAAGCAATCCACGCTGGCCGATATCGCGCAGCGACTGGACCTCTCGGGCTATCTGCGCCTGGGCGAGGGCGAACTCAAGAGCGGTGGCTTTCGCCGGCCTTCTATCCTGGCCGATGCGGTCGAGGCCATTCTGGGGGCCATCTATCTCGATCAGGGCTTCGAGGCCGTGCGGCAGGTCATTGCCGGCTTGTATCGTGAGTTGCTCGACAAGGTCGATCCCGATACGCAGGGCAAAGATGCCAAGACCTTGCTGCAGGAGTGGTTGCAGGGACGGCATCTTGAATTGCCGCAGTATCAGGTGGTTTGCATCCACGGCGTGGCCCATGATCAGCAGTTCGAGGTCGAGTGCGCCGTACCGGCCTTCGATATCCATATTCGTGCTAACGGCAGCAGCCGCCGTGCGGCCGAACAGACAGCCGCCGGGCAGGTGCTGGAGCAGCTTCTGCCGTTGTCGCCGGTCGACATCAAGCGTCGCCAGGCCGCCGGCAAGGCGCGCCAGCAGGCTGAACGCCTGGCACAGTTCAAGGCTACCCATGGACGGGCGGCACAAGGAGAATCCCGATGAGTACGCCTTTCCGTTGTGGTTTTGTGGCAGTGGTCGGTCGGCCCAACGTCGGCAAGTCCACGCTCAGCAATGCCCTGATCGGTGCCAAGGTGTCGATTGTCTCGCGCAAGGCGCAGACGACGCGGCACCGTATTCATGGCGTGCTGACGCGCGAGCACGAGCAATTCGTGTTTGTCGACACGCCTGGCTTTCAGACCCGCCATGGTGGCGCGATGAACCGGATGATGAACCGGGTGGTCACGCAGACGCTGGCCGATGTCGATGTGGTGGTGCATGTGGTCGAAGCCGGCAAGTGGTCGGCAGGCGATGCCAACCTGCTGCCGTTGCTGCCCAAGGATGGTACCAAGGTGATCCTGGCCGTCAACAAAATCGATGCGCTCAAAAATCGCGATGACCTGTTTGCCTATGTCGGCAAGCTGGCCAGCCTGTATCCCTACGATGCCGTCGTGCCTGTCAGTGCGCTCAAGTCGCGCCAGCTGGATCATCTGCTGACGGAAATCGCGCAACGCCTGCCGGAAGGCGAGCCCATGTTCGAAGTGGATGCGCTGACCGATCGCTCCACTCGTTTCATCGCAGCCGAGCTGATTCGCGAGAAAATATTCCGTCTGGTCGGCGACGAGTTGCCCTACGCCTGCACCGTGGTCATCGAGCAATGGGAAGAAACCGAGAAAGGTGCCAGCGTAGCGGCCTGTATCGTGGTCGAGCGCGACAGCCATCGCCCCATTCTGCTGGGCGCGGGTGGACAGCACATGAAGCGTATCGCCACCGAAGCGCGTCAGGAACTGATCAAGCTGCTCGACAAGCCCGTGCACCTGGAGGTCTATATCAAGGTGCGCAAGGGCTGGTCGGACAAGGAAAGCGCATTGCGCGAACTGGGGTATGAATAGCCCGGTGGTGACAACTGCGCCCGAGGCCGCTCCGGTCGCCGGGCGTGAACGCCGCCCGTCACGCCCCCGGGCACGGACTCAGCGGGTGCAGGATGCGCCTGCATATATTCTGCACAGCACCGCCTGGAAGGAAACATCACTGGTCGTGCAGGCTTTTTCTCGTGAGCATGGCCTGCTGGCGCTGGTTGCGAAAGGTGCCAAGCGTCCCCATTCCCTGCTGCGTCCTGTTTTATCGGCCTTCCAACCGTTGCTGCTGTCCTGGAGTGGTGCCGCCGAGGTCAAGACGATGACTCATGGCGAGTCAGCAGGCATCCGTCCGCTGCAGGGTACGGCCTGGATGTCGGCCTGGTACCTCAACGAACTGCTGCTGCGCATGTTGCCGCGCGAAGATCCCCATCCCGCGCTGTATGACGCCTACGAGTATGCGTTGCTGTCCCTGGCAGCAGGGCGGCGGCCGGCGGCGGCCTTGCGTCGCTTCGAATGGATTCTGTTGCACGAGAATGGCTATGGCGTGGATGAGGCCATGCCGGATTTCGGGGACCCGGCGCTGGCACCGCAGTTGCGCCAGCAGTTGCGTGAACGGCTGGAGCAGCATCTCAGTGGTCGGGAACTGGCCACGCGCAAGGTGTTGATGGATCTGCAGCGCTTGGGTTGACGAGCTGTGCGGCGCTATCGACCGCCCGGGCAGAATTTACTGTGTGTCGCCTCGCACGCACTCATCCTGCAGGCTCAGCCAGGATCTCGGCAGCAGGTGTGTTGAGCAGGCTGTTCTGCGTGATGTGCGTGTCGGCATCGACGCTGTGCGTCAGCCAGACATTGCCGCCAATGACCGAACGGCTTCCTACCGTGATCCGCCCCAGCAGCGTGGCTCCGGCATAGATCACCACATCGTCCTCGATCACCGGATGGCGGGGAACGCCCTTTTGCAATACGCCGTTCTGGTCTGTCGGAAAACGTCTGGCTCCGAGGGTGACGGCCTGATAAAGACGGACCCGCTCACCAATTACCGTGGTTTCGCCGATGACCACCCCGGTACCGTGATCGATGAAAAAGCTGCCGCCGATGGCCGCGCCCGGATGAATGTCGATGCCGGTGTCGCCGTGGGCGATCTCGGCCACGATGCGGGCGACCAGGGGGGCCCCAAGGCGATACAGGGCATGGGCCAGACGGTGGTGGATGATGGCGGTGATGCCCGGATAGCAGAGCAGGACCTCGTCCACGCTGCGTGCGGCCGGGTCGTTGTCGAAGGCGGCCTGCACGTCGGTATCCAGCAGGGCACGCAGGTCCGGCAATTGCGCGGCGAAGTCGGCCACGATATCCACGGCGCGCTGTTCCTCCTCGGGCGTGGGGTCGGTATGGCGAGCCGCATAGCGCAGTTCCAGTTTTACCTGTGCCAGCAGTTCGTCAAGCACCGTGCCCAGTGTATGGCCGATGTAGTAGTTTTCGCGGGTTTGCTTCAGGTCGGCCGGGCCGAGGCGCATCGGGAAGAGCGCCCCGGTCAGTTGCTGGACCAGTCGGCGCAGCACCTCGCGTGAGGGAAATTCGCGGTTGGTTTCTTCCTGGTTGCGTTGCTGGCGACTGCGCCAGCGGGCACGTACCGTATAAAGTTCAGCGACGATCTGGTCGATATTCCAGCGCGAGGGGCCGGAGTAGGGCAGGATGCCCGAGCGGAGTTCTGTCATGGTGATAGGCCGTGGTATCGGATATTCGGGAATCGGATGCCGACAGCTTAGGCAGAATTGCGCCCAGGGTGAAATACCGGGAAATTGAAAGATTATTTCCAGATTGAATGAACGCGCCTGCCGACCTTTCAACAGGCTATAAAGGCGCGTCGCGGTTGCAGGATCAGTCGCGCCGGCGCAGGCGTGCCAGCAGGGCCAGCACCAGGATCAGTCCGCACAGGATGAGCACGGGTCGATCGGCCCAGCGGGCATAGGGTGTCAGGCCCGTCATGCCCTGTATTTGGGCATCAAGTACGCCTGCTTCGTAGACCGGTAACTGGCCGATCACGACACCACCGTCGTCAATGGCGGCCGTGACACCGGTATTGGTGGCGCGCAGCATGGGGCGGGCGGTTTCGAGCGCACGCATGCGGGCGATCTGCAGATGCTGGCGCAGGGCCCATGAATCGCCGAACCATCCCAGGTTGCTGACATTGACCAGAATCGTGGCACCTGGTGTTCCGGTTGCTGCATCTGGCTGCAGGGCAGGCAGCAGCTCGTTGCCGAAGACGTCTTCGTAGCAGATGTTGGGGGCCAGGTACTGTCCTTTGAGCGGGAAAGGGGCCTGTGCGGTCGTGCCTCGGGTGAAATCCCCAAGCGGAATGCGCATGCTGTCGACCAGCCAGCGGAAACCGGGCGGGACGAATTCACCGAAAGGCACCAGGTGACGCTTGTCGTAGCGCATGTCGGGACGGCCAGCCAGCAGGGCCTCATGGGAGGTGTCTCGGTCGATGCCGATGACACTGTTGGCATATTCGCCGCTGGCAGGATCAAGCAGTGGCGCACCCAGGATGACGGTTGCGCCGGTGTAGCGAGCCAGCATGCGCCAGTCGTCCCACAGCGCCGGATCAATCTGGTTCTGGAAGGCCGGCACGATAGTCTCGGGGAGAACGATCAGTTCCGGCGGAGTTGCAGGGAAAGGGTTCAGGCTGAGTTGCTGGTGATGCGCGAGTGTTGAGGCCAGTGTCTCGGGGTTGAATTTGACGCCCTGGTCTATGTTGCCCTGGACCAGCCGAACCTGCAGGGGGGCACCATAAGGTTCTGCCCAGCGATTGGAGAGACTCCACCAGCCAGTCAGCAGGACGGGAAATACGATGAGCAGCGGGCTCAGCTTGCGTGTGCTGCCGTTGCGTTGCCCGTAGCGGGGTTCGGCTGGCAAGGTCAGCAGAGCCAGAGCTGCCGCACTCAGGGCTGCCATGAATGCAACGCCATAGCTGCCCAGGACCGGGGCCCAGCCGGCATAGGGACTGTCGACATGGGCATAGGCAGCATTGAGCCAGGGGAATCCTGTCAGCACCGTGCCGCGCAGCCATTCTGCGCCTGTCCAGCAGGCCGCCCAGACAAAGGCTGCAGTCATGGGGCGGCGCAGGGGATCAGCGCCTGCCAGCAGGCGCGTCAGTGAGCAGGCCAGTGCCGGATACAACGCCAGCAAGGCTGCCAGTACGAATACAGCCAGCCCTGCCAGGGCAGCGGGCATGTTGCCGTAATCGTGCATGCTGATGTACAGCCAGTACAGGCCGACACCGAACAGGCCGGTGCCGAACCCCCAGCCATCGGCAGCCGCCCGTCGTGACGAGCGGGCCTGCAGGACAAGACGCGCCAGGAAGGCCAGGCACAGGAGGTTGAGTACCGACAGCAAACTGGCTGGCAGTGGGCCAGGGGCAAAACTCAGCGCGCACAAAGCGCCAATCAGGATCAGCAGGAGTGTGCGCATGCTTCTGTTTCGTTGTTTCAGGTCAGTCGTGGGGTAAGGCGTCCGGCGCAGGCTGGAGTCCGGGCTGGTTGCGCTGGACACGCAGCCACAATGCCCGCCGGCTGTCGGCGCGGATCACCTCGATGGTCAGGTTGCCGCGCTCGCATTGGTCGCCACGCTGGGGAATGCGCTCGAGTTCGCTCGCCAGCCAGCCACCGATGGTGTCGTATTCGTCCTCGGGCAAGTCCGTGCCGAAAGAGGCATTGAACTGGTCGATATCGGTCGTGGCCAGGACACGCCAGCGGCTGTCGGATTCGGCAAAAATGGTCTGCTCGCTGTCCTCGTCGTATTCGTCTTCGATGGCTCCGACGATCTGTTCCAGCACGTCTTCCATCGAAATCAGTCCCGAAATGCCGCCATGCTCGTCGATGACGATAGCCAGGTGGTTGCGGGTGCGACGGAAATCATGCAGCAATGCGTCGAGTCGCTTGGTCTCGGGGACGAACATGGCCGGCCGCAACAGGGTCCGGATATCCTGATCCGGATCCAGCAGGCTGCGCAGCAAGTCCTTGGCCAGCAGAATGCCAAGGATGTTTTCGCGATCATCTTCGTAGACGGGAAAACGCGAGTGCGCCGTCTCGATGATGGTAGTAACCAGTTCATTGACCGGCTGCGTGACTTCGAGCATGTCCATGCGCGAACGCGGCACCATGACATCGTCGACGGTCAGCTCCGAAATGGCGAGCGACCCCTTGATCATGGCGTAGGACTCGGCGTCGATCAGCTCGCGGGCGCGGGCGTCATCGAGCAGGTTCTTGATACCTTCACGGTCGCTGGGCTCGCGCCGCAGCATGTTCTGGAGCCGGTCCAGCAGGGAAGGCTTGGGAGATTTGGAGGATTGGGCGGTATCCGCCCCGCTAGAGTTGGGATCTGACATCGTCCTTCCGGACAAGTTGAGGAAAAGTGAGCATAACCGAAACGGTATGCGTCGTTTGTAACACAAGCGGTCTTTTTGCGCCATTGAGGCATTTACCAGGCGCTTCTCCCGGGATATGAGCAGATGGAATGAGGTTGTGCCGGATCGTCATGACCGCCGGCTACGATTTGCTTCTATAGTCGATATACCTTTTTTCATTCTGACGGAGCGTTGGCATGACATCCCTGTTTTCACCCCTGACACTTGGGCCGGTCGAGATTCCCAACCGTATCGTGATCGCGCCCATGTGTCAGTATTCGGCCGAAAATGGCCTGGCGTCCGACTGGCATGTGCAGCATCTGGGGGGGCTTGCTCAGTCCGGTGCCGGCCTGCTGATACTTGAGGCGACGGCAGTCGAGCCATGTGGCCGCATCAGTTGGGCCGATCTTGGTCTGTGGGATGATGCTACGCAGGCTGCGCTGGCACGCGTGCTGGCTTCGGTGCGTCGCTACAGCCATGTGCCGCTGGGTATTCAACTGGCACACGCCGGCCGCAAGGCTTCCGTGGCGCGTCCCTGGGAAGGCGGCCTGCCGCTGCCACCCGGTGATCCGCACGGCTGGCAGACCATTGCCCCTTCGTCCCTGCCATTTCTGCCGGATGGGCCCGCCCCCCAGGCTGCCAGTCTGTCCGATCTGGACGATATCGTCCAGGCCTTCGCCGCTGCCGCCCGCCGTGCTGCTGCGCTGGGTTTCGAGGTGATTGAGATCCATGCCGCGCATGGATACCTGTTGCATCAGTTCCTGTCGCCGCTGGCGAACCGGCGCGAGGATGACTACGGCGGGACGCTCGAGAACCGGCTGCGCCTGACCCTGCGGGTGTTCGATGCAGTGCGAGCTGCCGTGCCCGCGTCGCGAGCCGTTGGCGTGCGGATCTCGGCGTCCGACTGGGTCGAGGGGGGCTGGGATGTAGCCCAGAGCATAGAGCTGGCCCGGCAACTGGAGCAGCGGGGCAGCCATTTCATCCACGTTTCCAGTGGCGGCTTGAGCACGTTGCAGCAGATCCCGTTGCATGCCGGCTACCAGGTGCCGTTTGCGGAGGAGATACGCCGGCAGGTCGGCACGCCGGTGATTGCCGTGGGCCTGATCACTGAGCCCCATCATGCGCAGGCCATTCTCGACCAGGGGCAGGCCGATGCCATCGGCATTGCCCGGGGTGTGCTGTACGACCCTCGCTGGCCCTGGCATGCCGCCGCGGCACTGGGTCGGACGGTGCCGGTCGCGCCCCAGTACCTGCGTGCCGAACCGCATGATGTCAAAGGCGTGCTGGTGCCGGCGGCACCGTGGCCGCATGGTTAGGGTGTATCGACATTCATTTTGCAGTGGTCGTGGTGACCTGCTCAAGGATTTTGGGCAGGCCAGTGCGCATCCAGGTGATCAGAACCTGTAGCGGGCAGTCAGCAGGACGTTGAGCGGGTCGCCCACGAAATTCGCATCCGTGTGGGATCCGATGTTACTGTAGTATTTTCGATCGAACAGGTTGTTGATGTTCAGGCCGAAGTCCAGCTGGCGGCTGGCGCTATAGCCGGCATGCAGACCCACCGTGGCATAGCCGTCCTGCCTGGGGCCCCACGGGCTGGAAATGGCGTCCTGGGCGTGCAGACTGGCCCCGATACGCCAGCGGTTGAGATCTCCAGGCAGGCGATAGGTCGTCGACAGCTTGAATTGCCTGCGCGGGATATTGGTGGCATAACGCTTGCCCATGGTGTATGTACCGATGGGATCGTAGCCGGAGGCATCGCTGCGACGTTTGGCCGAAGCATAGGTATAGCCTGCTGCTAGCTGCCAGCCCGGCAGCAGTTCTCCACCGATTTCAAGCTCGAAGCCCTGGCTGCGTACCTTGCCTGCCGATTGATAGCAACTGTTCATCCCTTGGACGCAGGCGATGATGGGCAGTTCATCGGGCAGGTTTTCCAGATCGATCCGGAAGACGGCAATGCTGGCATTGAGGCGACCATCCAGGTATTCGCCTTTCAGGCCCAACTCGTAGTTGTGCCCGACTTGGGGCGGCAGCGTGCCGCCGTCAGCAGATGGGTAGCTTTCCGGATTGAAGATGCTGGTCCAACTGGCGTAGACGGAATGATGTTCATCCAAATCCCGGATAAGTCCGATGTAGGGCGTAAACCGGCGAGTGGCCTTCTGTTTGGTGCCACCGTAGGGCCAGTCACCGTCATACTGGATCTGCTCGTTTTCATACCAATCCAGACGTCCTCCCAGGATTAGGTGAGTGGCATCTCCCAGGTGTGCCCGGGTTGATCCGTACGCACTGGTCTGGGTCATCCTCGCCTGACGTGACCACAAGCCCCAGCCGATCTGGGGCATGGCGATGTCCGGCATGCCGGTCAGCGGATTGAAGGTACCAATCGTGAAATTACCGTTTTGCGTGGCAGGCCCGCCGGTATCATTCCAGCGGCTGCGCCGGTAGCTGGCACCCAGGACAAAATCATGAGACTGGCCCCACAGTTCGTACTGGCCGCTCAGCGAGGCATCGAGGCTGCGCTGGGTGCGATCGTACTTGTAGGCACCACCGCCCAGATCGATGACGGGCTGTCCCTGGGCATTGACGCTATTGCCCCGGATGAAGGTGCCCAGCATGGACATCCTGCTGTCGAGGGTTGTGGCCGCTGCCCTGGCGATCCAGCCGTTGTCCAGCCGATACTCGATGTCGGTAAAAAGCGTCGTGCTCCTGCGGTCCCAGTAAGACCAGTCGGGACTCATGCGTTGCGAACGAGGGATGCCCAGGAAGCGGCCATCGGGCCAGGTGCCCCGGCCATTCCAGTCGACACCGGGGTTGTCTTCCTTGCTGTAGGAAGCCCCCAGCGTGGCTGTCAGCGACGGGGTCAGATCGGCCTCCAGAATGCCATAGAACAATGTCCGCTTGTTGCGGTATTCGTCGATGAAGGAACCTTTGTCCTGATAACTGAGGACTGTCCTGCCGCGCAGGGTGCCGGCTTCATTGATCGGGCCGCCCATGTCCAGGGAGCCCAGCCCGTTGTCCCAGCTTCCTGCGCTGGCGGTGAATTCTCCCTGGAAAGCATCGGTTGGTCGCTTGCGCATCAGGTTGATCGAACCTCCCGGTGTGCCTGCACCTTCCATCAGGCCGGCCGCGCCGCGCATGACTTCGACCCGGTCATACATGGAGAGGGCACCCGTGGAAAGCGCGGCTTCTTCATACTGGATCGGCAGGCCATCCACCATCAGTGTATTGATCTGGAAGTTGCGCGAGGTAAATCGGTAGCGTTCGCCTCCCCATCGGGTCAGCGTCAGTCCCGGGGTCGCCTGCACGACATCGCTGAGGCTGCCCAGCCCCTGGTCTTCAATCCGTTGCCGGGTGATGACGGTAACCGACTGGGGTGTTTCCCGGATAGAGAGCGGCAGCCTAGTAGCCGTACTCATGCTGCCAGTCGTGTAGGACATTGAACCCTCGGTCGTGGCGGGATGGGCACCCCGGATCATGATGGGGGCCAAGGACGTCACGCTGTCCTGCAGGCCTTTTTCTACAGTCCAGGCTCCGCTGCCGGTACGCCGGATCGCCAGGTCCGTACCAGACAAAGCGGTGCGCCAGGCTTCTTCCATCGAGAGCTCACCCCGGATTGCGGGAGCCTGCAAGTTGCGGACGAGGGTCGCATCGAGTGACAGCCTGGCCTGGCCGGCTTCGGCGATCTGCGTCAGCGTGTGTGCCAGTGGCTGGGCCGGCAGGTTGAATGGATGGCGAACCTGTGGTCCTTGGCGTGCGGCAGTATCAGCCGGGTTGCCGGGAGATTGGGCCTGGGCCGGCCCAGGGGCGAGAAGAACCGGTGCAGCCAGCAGCGAGATCGCCAGTGCCAACGGCAAGGGTTTCAGTGACAGAACGATAGACATTTTCATCCCGGAAATCGTGTGAACAGGAAAAACTCAAGGCCTTTGTCTGTCATGAGTCACGAGGTGCCAGAAGTGACACCCTGATTTCAGGATAAGTTTGTATCTATTTGTATTATCCAGTCGTTGGCATATGTCTTGATGTCGAGGGGCAGCGTCTCGGCCAGTGCGGTCAGCGTGGCGCGTGGATGATCCAGTGAGTAGTTGCCCGTAACCCGCAACGCGGCAGCCTGAGGACTGAGACGCAGCAAGCCGCGGTGATAGGGACGCAGGGCATCGATCACGTCGGACAGCGGGCGATCGTGGGCGATGAACTGTCCGTGCAGCCAGGCATCAGGTTGCTGTGTGCCGCTCTCGGGCAGGCGCTCGAATGTCTGTGCACGCATCAATATTCCCTGACCGGCCTCGAGTATCTGCGAGGCTTCGTGGTCGCGCAGGCGCACAGCTACGCGGTGTGCGAGTACGTCAACCCGGGTCAGGTCGCTTTCCTGCCTGACCAGATAGCGCGTGCCCAGTGCCTGCGCCTGCCCCTGGGCCGTTTCGACAATGAAAGGCGCAGTCTGTCCAGGCTGGACGCTGACGATCAACTGTCCCTGGCGCAGGCGGACCAGACGCAGGGTAGCGTCGAAGATCAGGTCGACCGAGGATCGGGCGTCCAGCGTCAGCAGGCTGCCGTCGGGCAAGGTATAGCGGCGGCGTTCGCCGGTGCCGGTATGCAGGTCGGCCAGCAGATCAGGGGCCAGGCCCAACTGTAAAGCCGTGCGTGGTACCAGCCAGCCCAGGCCAATACCCGTGCCGGCAAGGATCAGGGCGTTGCGCAGCAGACGCCGACGCTGGTGCCGGTGTTGTTCGGCCTGTCGCAACGTCGCCTCGACGGTGCCGGCATCCAGGCCTGCCTGGCGTGGTACCTGAGGCAGATCTCCAAAGGCGTATTCCAGTGCGCCGCCCAGCCGCTGCCAGGCCTGCCGATGTTCGGGGCGGGCGTCCAGCCAGCGCTGGAAGGCCTGGTGTGTGTCGGGTGTGATGTCGCCGGCACGCAGTTCTACCATCCACTCAATGGCACTGTCTTCGTCCGTGGTGCGGGTCGGGCTGGCAGGCATGCGATGCGGCATCCTGCGTCAGCCTGCCGCCTGCTGGTCCATGGCCTGCATGCACTGGCGCAGACCCTGGGCCATGTATTTGCGGACCATGCTGATGGAAAGGCCCATGCGGTCGGCAATCTGTGCGTAGGTCAGGCCATCGAGCTGGCTCAGCAGGAACACGGTCCGGCCTTTTGGCGACATGCCCTCCAGTGCCTGGTCGATGCGTGTCAGCGACTCCAGCAGGATGGCGCGCTCCTCGACGCTCGGGTGGCATGCTGGGGCGCACTGGGCCAGTGCTTCCAGCCAGGCCTGTTCCAGATCGCGCCGCCGCCAGTTGCGCAGCAGGATGTGCTTGGCAATGGTGGTCAGATAGGCACGGGGCTCGTGCAGGCTACGCAACCGTCGCGTATGCAGGATGCGTTCGAAGGTTTCAGATGCGACATCCTCCGCTTCCGCATGATTGCGCAACCGTTGCTGCAGGCGTGCCAGCAGCCAGGGCTGATGAGCAACCCAGAGTGTGGCGGCATGCTCCGCATCATGGCTGGACAGAGGGGGCGGCAGCGGCATGGTTATTTATGCAAATGAGAATCGGGACTAATTCTATAGCAAATGCCGGTCGCCCGGGCGGGGAAGCTGGCCTGGTTATATGGGCGTAAAGACACCGGGAGCCGATGCTAGAATCGCGGCCATTCCCGTACTGCCTGCAATGGCGCTTCTGCTCCGGTTGCCATGTAGTGCGACCGTATCGATACAGATTTGAATCATGAAAACCCTGAATCCCGGCAGGCATGCGCTGATCGCATTTGTGACGCGCATGCATTTCTATATCGGTCTTTTCGTCGGCCCGTTTATTTTCATTGCCGCCCTGACGGGTACGCTCTATGTACTGACGCCTCAACTCGAACAGTATGTCTATGCCGATGTGCTGCAGAGTGACGCTGAAGGTCCGCCACAGCCGCTGGCGCGTCAGGTCGCGGCTGCGCGCATGTCAGTCGGCGAGGGCCCGCGCCTGTTTGCGATACGGCCAGCGCCGGCTCCGGGGGCGACCACGCGAGTGATGTTTACCCAGCCAGGCCTGGGGGAATCCGAAACCCGTGCCGTATTTGTTGATCCTGCAACCCTGACCGTGCTGGGCGAGGAGATCGTCTACGGTACCAGTGGCATCCTGCCGCTGCGCATGACTCTGGATTATCTGCACCGCAACCTGCTGTTCGGCAACCTGGGGCGCAACTACAGTGAACTGGCTGCCTCCTGGCTGTGGATTGCCGTTCTGGGCGGACTGTTCCTGTGGTGGCAGGGAGGCCGGCGCAACCAGGCTGGCGTGGCAACACGCAGCCCCCGTTTGCGGCGTCGTCGCCTGCACGCCTTGATCGGACTGTGGCTGGCGCTCGGGCTGGTGTTCTTCTCGGCAACCGGGCTGACCTGGTCGCGCTGGGCCGGGGAGCGGGTGGATATGCTGCGCAACTACATGGGGTGGATCACCCCGGCCATCACCGTGGCGCTGGACAGGCCGGTCGATGCGCCCGCGCTGACGGACCCACATGCCGGGCATGAAGGGCATGATGGGCACGATGAACAAGGCCATGAGGGGCATGAAGGCCATGCGTCCCATGACAATGCCATGATCCATGCGGAACATGGCGGGCACAGTGGGCACACCTCCGTGCCGTCTCATGTTCTACATGCGCCTGCAGGCGAGGCCGCCCAACTGGATGCGGTACTGGCGGCAGCCCGTGCCGCCGGTATCGATGCCGGCATGCTCGAAATACGTCCCCCCCGCAATGACCGGCAGGCCTGGAGGATCAGCGAAATCGATCGGAGCTGGCCGACTCAGGTCGATACCGTGGCGGTGGATCCCGCGACGATGCAGGTGACCAGCCGTGCCGATTTTGCCGAATTTCCGATGGTGTCCAAGCTGATTCGCTGGGGCATCGATGCGCACATGGGCGTTCTCTTTGGCGTTGTCAATCAAGTGCTGATGGCATCCATGGGGATTGCACTCATGTTCATGATCGTGCTGGGCTACCGCATGTGGTGGAGTCGCCGGCCTGCGGTGCCGGTGCCGGGGCAGACTCTGGGGCATGCCTGGAAGGCATTGTCGCTGCCCTGGAAGGGAGGCGTGCTGTTGCTGGCTATCATCCTGGCATGGTGCCTGCCGGTGATGGGGGCGAGCCTGGCGGTGTTTGTGCTGATTGACTGGCTGCGCGGCAGGTTGGCTGGATAGCGATCCTTATCGGGGGCCGTTGTCTCGGCGGTGTGTTCGCCCGAGCCTGAGATGCGACGCGACCGCCGCTCCCTGTTGTGGGAGACGGCGGCCGCGCCAGCCTTCGGATACGCGATTACCAGGGTTTGCTGGTGATCGGACCCGGTGCCTTGACCTGCGTCATCAGGTCATTGTTCCAGTCGCCTTCGACCACGACGTGACCGGCAGCGCCCAGATAGAAGGCTTCGATCAGGTTGTGGTTGACGTAGGCATACACACCCGGTTGTTTGAAGGTGTAGAGCGCAGCGCCGGCCGAGCCACCCCGGATGAACCAGGTCTCGAGGTCCTTTTCGGGCGGGTTGTTGAACTTGCCCGTTTCCCAGACCCAGTCACCGTGACCACCGATCAGGTGAGGACGGGTGTCGCGGTTGGCTTGCGAGTGGATGAACAGCACCGTCTCGCCGACCTTGGCCTTCATGGCACCTTCGCCCGTCAGTGCGCCGACCTTGCCGTTGAACACAACGTGCGACGGCGTGAGGCTCTTCATCACTTCCATCGTTTCCGGGAAGCTTTCAGCCGCGCTGGCGTAATCCTTGAACTTGCCGTTTTCGTCCTTGGGGATGTAGAAATCGAGTTCACCGATCGTGTACACCTTGTCGTAGTGCAGCGGATTGCCATCGGCATCCTTCAGGCCTTCGCGCGGCAGCACCATGATCGTGCCGTGCATCCCGGTGGTCACGTGCCAGGGCACCATGCCTTCTGGTGCGCAGTGATACACGAAGGTACCGGGGCGGTCTGCCTTGAAGCGCAGTACGGCTTCCTCGCCAGGGTTGACGTTGGTCAGCTTGGCACCGCCCAGTGCGCCAGTGGCGGAGTGGAAGTCGACGTTGTGCATCATGGCGTTGCTGGCCGGGTTGACCAGCGTCAGTTCGACGTAGTCGCCCTCGTGCACGACCATGGTCGGGCCGGGCAGCGAACCATTGAAGGTCATGGCCTGCAGGGTCGTGCCTTCATTGTCGACCACGACTTTCTTTTCTTCGATTTCCATGCGGAACTGCACGACCTTGGGGCCACCAGTGGCGACTTGCTCGTGCTCATGCACGAAAGGCGGTGCGACCAAGTGTGCCTTCACGTGGGGCAGTTTGGCGATTTCTTCGGCTGTGCGAGCCGGGGTCGGTGCCGCAGCGGCACGAGCAGGAGCCGTGGTAACAGCGGCCAGTGCGCCGGCGGACATTGCGCCCAGTCCGGCAGTCTTGAGAAACGAACGTCTTTCCATGATAAAGCTCCATCCGCAAAGTCATGGTAACAAGACTACCTGCATGGTCTGCAACCCGACGATTCTTGTTTGCGGTGTTGTCGTGCATGCAATGAGTCTGACGGGTTCATTACACCTTACGGTGCGCTGACACTCATTGTTGTAACGCAAATTGGTTGCAGATTGTCTGTCTTGAGGGAATACCATAACCAATGTTGCGCATAATATGAGCAGTGCGTGATAAAATTTTCTGCTGTATCAACGACTTTTGGCATCATCTGCGATGACAGCACCTAAACTGCACCGCTCGCTCATCCAGAACATGGAAATGTTCCGGGCACTGTCCGACGATGAACTGGACCGCACGCTGGAACATGCCCAGCCTCGCCGACTGCTGCCTGGCGATGCCGTCTACCGGCAGGGTGAACTGGCCGGCTATTTCTTCATCCTGTTGCATGGCACCCTCAAGGTGGTACAAGCCACGGCCGAGGGTGAGCAGGTCGTGGTCCGCTTCGTCAGCCCGGGGGATGTTTTCGGCATCGCGCGCATGATGCGCCGTCCTGACTATCCCGCGACCGTCCTGGCGGTCCAGGAAAGCCTGGTGCTGGCCTGGCCGTCGTCGGAATGGGAGCGCATGGTGGCGGCCAACCCCCAATTGACCGGCAATGCCTTGCAGACGGTAGGCCAGCGCCTGCAGAGCGCGCACAGCCGGATTCGTGAGCTTTCTACTGAGGAAGTCGAGCAGCGCGTGGCGCGTGCCATCCTGCGCCTGCTGGACCAGTCCGGCCGCACTTCTGATGAAGGTCGCATCGAAATCGACTTCCCGATCACCCGGCAGGATATTGCCGAGATGACCGGTACTACACTGCACACAGTCAGCCGCATTCTGAGTCTCTGGAAAGAGCGCGGCATCGTCGAAAATGCCCGCAAGCGGGTGATCGTTCTCCAGCCCGACGAGCTTATCCGTTACGCCGAGGGTGCCCAGGGTTCACGGCATCCCGAACCAGCCTGAATCCCAGGTTGGCAGGTGGCAAACCGACCGAACAGGCTCCGCTCACCGGATCGCGGATGAAGTCCGTCATATAGCTGCGGTGCTCCCCGCCCAGCACGCGGATGCCGCAGTTCTCGCCCAGCCTCATGACCGATTGGTCTGCCATGACGGCATAGCGTGTGTAGCAGCTGTCGGTCCAGTCCCAGACGTTGCCGCCCAGATCCTGAATACCATGTTCGTTGGCACCGAAATGCCCGAATGGCTGTGGGGCCTTGTCGTCGGTCGTCCTGCTGCGCGAGATTTCCTGTTGATACTCCTCCAGCCAGCGACGGGCTGGATTCTGAGGGTCGAACGGCGAGAGTGGCGTGTCTTCGCGATAATGGTTACCCGCGATCCAGGCCCACTCTTCGTAAGTGGGCAACCGATAGAGCTGGCCAGTGTCGCGTGATAGCCAGTCTGCATAGGCCGTGGCATCCTCCCAACTGACACCCACGACGGGCAGGTCCGGGCGCGGTTCGACTTGCTGCTCCTGCTTGTCCAGCTTGCGACAGGCTTGTGCTTGCACGCAGCGGGCATATTCGGCCTGGCTGACCTGCCGACGCATGATCTCGATATCCTGGGCGATCTGCAGTTGCTGGCGCTCGGGTACCGTGGGCATGCCGTTTTGCAGGAATTCGCCAACGGGGATCATATCGACCGTGCCCGCCGATACCCGAATGAACAGATCCGGCGCGGGAGGTTCGGCCACCGGAGGGCTGCAAGCTGCTAGCAAGGCTGCCAATGCAGGCACCAGCATCAGGCTGACACGGGAGGAAAACAGGGGTAATGGCATGCGATTTCTCCGGAGCAGGGCGCATTGCTGCAGGCACCCTGTCCATGTCATTAGGCCCGAGAGGGGGCATGCTGTCTTTGTGTCGGCGCAAACAAGTCCCAAAATGCCGACATGGCTGGCTTGGCTATAATGAAAATGCGAGATATTCCCGCTTGATCACAAAGGGTTGCCATGAACCAGGCTGTTTCTCCCGACGCCCAGCGCCGTCGGGTGCGTACCACCATTTTCCTCAGCATCTGCTTTTCCGGGCTGGCCATGACGGTCATCCTGCCCATCCTGGCACCATTGATCCGCGAGTTGGGCCTGAGCGAGAGTCAGGGGGGCTGGATGGTCAGTATCGGTTCAGTCGTGATGGCGCTGATCGGTGTGTTCTGGGGGCGACGCAGCGACCGGCTCGGCCGCAAGTCGGTCATCCTGGCGGGATTCCTGGGCCTGTTCCTTTCTTATGCAATTTTCACGACTGTGGTCTGGCTGGGGTTCAGTGGTGCCCTGGTCGGCGTGGGTCTGTTTGCTGCCCTGCTGGTGGCTCGGGCTCTGGTGGGTGCATTTCTGCCGGCGGTGCCATCGGCGTCCCAGGCTTATATGGCCGATGTCACCACGCCGCAGGAACGTAGCTCCGGCATGGCGCTGATCAGTGCCGCCAATGGTGTCGGCATGGTGGTCGGGCCTGCGCTGGCAGGCATACTGGCCATGTTCGGGCTGATCTGGCCATTGTTGCTGGTGGTGATCTTGCCGCTGCTGGCCTTTTTCGTGATCGGCCGGGTATTGCCGGATGCGCCAGTGCGGCAGGCGGGGCTTGTCCAGAAGATCAGTCCGTTCGATCCGGATGTGCGAGGCTGGTTGCTCATCGGCCTCATGACCATGACCACCATCGTCACCCTGCAGATCAGTGCTGGCTTCTATTTCCAGGATCAACTGGGGCTGACGGGCACGCAGACGGCCCGCATGCTGGCGACTTCGCTGACCCTGGTCGGCGTGACGCTGATGGTGACCCAGTTTGTCCAGATTCGCTATCTCAAGTGGCAGTCCCGTTGCATGGCGCTGACCGGTTCACCCCTGGTTGCGGCAGGCTTGTTGGTCATGCTGCTGACGCAGAGCGAAGCGGCCTACTATGCGGCCTATGTGCTGATCGGGATGGGGGCCGGCATGCTGTTCCCTGGCTATATGTCGGGTGCATCGCTCAGTGTCGGCCCGGCACGACAGGGGGCCGTTGCTGGCCTGATCGCCTCGACCCAGGGGATGGGCGCGATCATCGCACCGCTGGGCAGTACGCTGTTGTACGAACAGAATCGCTACATGCCATTTGCCGTGCTGGTAGGACTGATGGCGGTTGCTTGGCTGGCTGCGTGGTGGGTGAAAGCGCCGGCACGACCTGTCGCACCGGCGCAGAACTGAATTATTTGATCAGCATGACCGGGATATCCACACTGTGGATGACCTGGGTCGCCATCGAACCGAGCAACAGGTTGCCCAGGCCACCCATGCCGCGCGTGCCCATTACTACTGTGTCGCAGCCGTTTTCCTTGATGATCCGGTTGACCTCATGCACGGTGTCGGGGCTGACGCTGGCGTGCGTCGTGCACTCGAGGCCCGCCGCCCGCAGTTGAACGGCTGCCTCTTCGGCGATTTCGGCAGCATGTTCACGCGCATCGTCGCGCAGTTGCTGGAGCACGTCGATCAGGATCGAGGTACGGCCGCGCCCGTACATGCGCGGTTCAGGCTGCACGTTCAGGATGTGGACCGTGAAACTGGAGTGTTCCTTGGCAAAATTGGTCAGGTACTCCAGCGCGCGCTTGGCGGGCTCGGAACCATCGTAGGGCAGCAATACGATTTTCATAGTCACCTTCATGTCGTTGTTGTGATTTGCAAGCATTCATTATGACATTGCGATACGGTCGATTGTTGACTTCTCTCAAGTGATGGCCGCTATGCATTCGCCACGATCAGGGTAAACCATCATGGTTGCAGGCACGATGCCCGTCCATAATTCAAACAAACGTTTGAATAGAAGGTGGCGCGACATGTCGACAGTCATCGAGGAGACAACCCCGCAGGCGGCATCCACACCCGATGCCATCCTGCAGGCCGCAGAAACGCTGTTCGCCCGCCAGGGGCACGAGGCCACGTCCATGCGACAGATCACGACGCTGGCTGGCGTCAACCTGGCAGCGGTCAACTATCACTTCGGCTCCAAGGAGGGGCTGGTGCAGGCTGTGCTCAGGCGCCGTCTGGCTGCCCTGAATCAGGAGCGGCTGCGCTTGCTCGAAAATCTGGAACGCCAGGCCGAGGCCAGCGGGCAGGCGGTCAAGCCCTCCCAGATTGTCGATGCTTTCTTTGGCACACTGATTCGCATGGCACGCCAGGATCGGGCCGGAATCTGGCCTTTGTTGGAGCGCTCCATGACGGAGCCGACTGCATTCATACGGACCCTGTTCGCGCAAGAGTCGGCTGATGTCCTGGAGCGCTACAAACAGGCGTTCCACAAGGCACTGCCAGGCGTGCCGCAGGATGAGATCGTCTGGCGTTTTCAGTTCATGCTGGGGGCTTCGTCGTTTGCGCTGACCGGTACCGAAGAACTGCGTGCGGTCATGGGGTGGCAGTCGAATGCCGACGACCCGGCCGAAGATGAGCGGCAACTGCTGCCACGCCTCATGCGGTTCTTGCTCGGAGGGCTGCGGGCACCCTTGCAGTAACCCTCATTCTAATAACAGGCAGGAGACGGAATCATGCAAGTCATTGGATGGATCGTGTTGTTGCTGGTCGTGGTGGGGGCGGTCGTACTGGGTATCCCGGCGATTCGCAAGTCGTTGCTGAGCCGGCCGTTGCTGGGCAAGTTCCGGCGCATCCTGCCGCAGATGTCCGATACCGAGCGTGATGCGCTGGAGGCGGGCACGGTCTGGTGGGAAGGTGAGTTGTTCCGGGGGCGTCCCGACTGGGACAAGCTGCTGGCGTTTCCCAAGCCGCAACTGACACAGGAAGAACGCGCCTTCATGGACCTTCAGGTCGAGCAGGCCTGCGCCCTGGTCGATGACTGGGAGATCACGCACCGGACCGGCGACCTGCCACCCGAAGCCTGGGCCTACATCAAGAAAGAAGGCTTCCTGGGCATGATCATTCCCAAGTCTTTCGGTGGGCTGGGTTTTTCCGCCTATGCGCACTCGGAGGTCATGACCAAGCTGTCGACGCGTTCGTCGGCGCTGGCCGTGACGGTCATGGTGCCGAACTCCCTGGGGCCAGCCGAATTGCTGCTGCACTATGGGACCGATGACCAGAAAAACCACTATCTGCCCCGGCTGGCGAACGGCGATGAAATTCCGGCCTTCGCGCTGACCAGCCCCTGGGCGGGCTCGGATGCGGCCGCCATACCCGACTATGGCGTCGTATGCCGTGGAGAATGGCAGGGGCGCGAAGTGCTGGGCATGCGCGTGACCTGGGACAAGCGCTACATCACGCTGGCACCGGTCTGCACGCTGCTCGGACTGGCGTTCAGGCTGTACGACCCGGAGGGCCTGCTGGGCAATCAGAAGGATATCGGCATTACCTGCGCCCTGGTGCCGTCCGATCACCCTGGCGTGGAAACCGGCCGCCGTCATTTTCCGCTCAATGCCATGTTCATGAATGGGCCCACACGTGGGCACGATGTCTTCATGCCGCTGGATTTCATTATTGGCGGACCCAAAATGGCCGGCCAGGGCTGGCGTATGCTGATGGAGTGTCTGGCGGCCGGGCGATCCATATCACTGCCGTCTTCCAATGCGGGCATGGCACGCATGACGGCGCGTGCCGTCGGCGGCTATGCGCGTGTACGCAGCCAGTTCGGCGTGCCGGTCGGACGTTTCGAGGGCGTCGAGGAGGCCTTGGCCCGCATCGGTGGCCACGCCTATGTGGCAGAGGCCGCCCGTACCATGACGGCGGGTGCAGTGGATCTTGGGGAAAAACCTTCGGTGGCCTCCGGCATCGTCAAGTACCACGTGACCGAGCGTGCCCGCCTGGTGGTCAATGATGGCATGGACGTGATCGGTGGCAAGGGGATCTGCCTGGGGCCATCCAATTTCCTGGGGCGTGCCTATCAGCAGATTCCCATCGGTATCACGGTGGAGGGGGCCAATATCTTGACCCGCAGCCTGATCATTTTTGGCCAGGGGGCGACACGTTGTCATCCGTATGTGCTGGCTGAAATGCAGGCAGTGCGCGAACCTTCGCCCCAAAAGGCACTGCACGATTTCGATGCCGCTTTCTGGGGCCATGTCCGCTTCGTGATCAGTAACGTATTGCGGGCAGGCTGGCATGGGCTGACCGCCGGACGCTGGGCCGCACAACCGAGCAATGCGGATGCGGCGACTGGACACTATTATCGGCAACTGAGTCGGGTGTCGAGTGCGTTTGCCCTGCTGTCGGACATGTCCATGCTGATCCTGGGTGGCAGTCTCAAGCGCCGTGAAAGCCTGTCGGCCCGGCTGGGTGATGTCCTGTCGCAGATGTACCTGGCCAGTGCGGCACTCAAGCGCTATGAGGACGAAGGACGCCAGGGTGATGATCTGCCCTTGCTGCACTGGGCGGTGCAGGATGCGCTGTTTCGGGCACAGACAGCCATGGATGGCCTGCTGCGCAATTTTCCCAACAGGCTGGCAGCGGTTGTCCTGCGTCGATGGGTCTTTTTCTGGGGATTGCCGTTTGCTGTGCCCGATGATCGGCTGGGGCAGAAAATTGCCCGTCTGCTGACCGAGCCGGGGCCGGCGCGTGACAGACTGACCCGTGACTGCTATCTGCCGGCTACGGCGGATGAGCCCGTCGGTGCCATCGAAATGGCCCTGGCTGCTACGCTGGCTGCCGAAGAGGCGCAGGCCAAGCTGCGCCAGATCGACAAAAGCGGACTGCTGGCGGGCAACCCCCTGGCGAATGTGCGCGATATGACCGAAGCCGCCCATGCGGCAGGTGCGCTGACGGATGACGAATATGCAGTGCTGCGGCGGCGTGATACCCTCAGGGATACCGTGGTCCGGGTCGATGACTTTCCGTTCGATGTGTTGTCGACTGACAGCACGCCTCCAGGAGGCCAGGCATGAGTACTCAGCCAGTCTATGTCGTGGATGGCGCACGTTCGCCCTTTCTCAAGGTCCGGACGGGCCCGGGGCCGTTCTCCGCCGCCGATCTGGCCGTGCAGGCCGGGCGCGAATTGTTGCTGCGACAGTCGTTTTCAGCGGAAGATCTTGACGAGGTCATTGTCGGTTGTGCCGCGCCATCGCCCGACGAGATCAATATAGGCAGGGTCATTGCCCTGCGTCTGGGTTGCGGGCCCAAAGTCCCGGGCTGGACGGTCATGCGCAACTGCGCCTCCGGGATGCAGGCGCTCGATTCTGCCATGACCAATATTCAGGCCGGACGTGCCGACCTTGTCCTGGCAGGTGGCGTCGATGCGCTGTCACATGCGCCGCTGCTGTTTTCCGAAGACATGACGCGTTGGCTGGCACACTGGATGGCAGCCCGCTCCACCGGACAGAGGCTGCGTCAACTGGGGCGTTTTCGTCCCGCATTTCTCAAGCCGGTGATTGGCCTGCTCAAGGGGCTTACCGATCCGGTCGTTGGACTGTCGATGGGGCAGACGGCCGAAAACCTGGCCATGCAGTTCGGCATCAGCCGCGCAAGCATGGATGCCTATGCCGAGCGCAGCCACCAGCGCGCGCAGGCGGCCAGGTCGGCGGGTGAGTTTGCCGCCGAGCTTGCTCCGCTGATCGACCGGCAGGGCCAGTGCTACCTGGAAGACGATGGCATCCGAACCGATTCGACCCTGGAGCGACTGGGACGGCTCAAGCCGGTATTCGACCGCGTGGGCGGCAGTATTACAGCAGGCAACAGTTCACAGGTGACCGATGGAGCCGCCATGCTGTTGCTGGCTTCCGAGCACGCCGTTGCCCGCTGGGGGCTGCAGCCGCTGGGCCGTATCGTTGATCGGCAATGGGCAGGTCTCGATCCTGCCAGCATGGGTTTGGGACCCGTGCATGCCGCCACCCCTATACTGCAGCGCCAGCAGTTGGGGCTGGACGGGCCGGATCTGTGGGAAATCAATGAGGCGTTTGCTGCCCAGGTGCTGGGGTGTCTGGCTGCCTGGCAGGACGAGCACTACTGTCAGGCACAGCTCGGCACACCGGCATGGGGCACTCTGGACCAGGGTCGGCTCAATGTCGATGGCGGCGCGATTGCGCTGGGCCATCCGGTCGGCGCATCGGGGGCGCGCATCGTGTTGCACCTGTTGCATGCTTTGAAGGCCCGTGGACTCAAGCTGGGCATGGCCTCGATCTGCATTGGTGGGGGACAGGGCGGTGCCATGCTGGTCGAGGCGCTGGGCGACGATCCGGTCGGGCCGGCACAACTGGTCGAACAGGAGGCGGCATGATGGCGACAGTACAGACATTGCCTGCGGCGGCGGCTGGCGGCTGGCGGAACTGGCGGATCGACCGTGACGGGCAGGGCCTTGCCTGGCTGACCCTGGACCGGGCCGGCAGTGCCGTCAATGCATTGTCGGCCGATGTCATGGCCGAGCTTGCAGCCGTCCTGGACAGCCTGGACCAGGCACCGCCTGCCGGGCTCATCATTCGTTCGGGCAAGGACACCGGTTTCATCGTCGGCGCGGATATCGATGAGTTTGCCGATCTGGGTGAAGGCACTGCGGCGCAGGCGCTGGTGGCGCGTGGCTGGAAGCTTTTCGAGCGGCTGGCGGCGGTGCCCTATCCGACACTGGCATTGATCCAGGGACACTGCCTGGGCGGTGGGCTGGAGTTGGCCCTGGCGTGCCGCTATCGGCTGGCCGTGGAGGATGCCAGTGCTGCGCTGGGACTGCCTGAGGTCATGCTGGGTATTTTTCCGGGCTGGGGCGGTATCAAGCGGTTGCCCCGGGTGGTTGGCGTTCAGGCGGCGCTCGACATGATGCTGACCGGTCGTCGCATCGATCCACGCCGGGCGGCACGGCTGGGACTGGTCGATGCCTGCGTGCCGCTGCGAGTACGCGATGCAGCGGCAAGGCAATGGGTGTTGTCGGGCAAGCGGGTGCGCAAGGTCAGCGGCTGGCGTGCCTGGATGAATGCCTGGCCGCTGAAGCGGCTGGTACGTTGGCAGGCGGCGCGGCAACTCGACAGCAAAGACCCGCTTGGACACTATCCTGCGCCCCGTGCCATCCTGGCCCTGTGGGCCGAGCATGATGGCAATGCCCTGCAGGCTCCGGATCTGGTTGAGTCCATCCTGTCGTCGGACACGGCCCGCAACTTGTTGCGGGTCTATCGGCTGCAGGAGCGGCTCAAGAGCCAGGGCAAACCGAACGGGATGCGAGCTGTTCGCCACGTGCATGTGGTGGGGGCCGGCGTGATGGGGGGCGATATCGCAGCCTGGTGTGCGCTTCAGGGGCTGAGCGTCACGCTGCAGGACCAGAATGTCGAGCGCATTGCACCGGCGCTGGCACGGGCGGGCAAGTTATATACGCGCCGTCTGAAGGACCGCAGGCGGATTCAGGCAGCCCTCGACAGACTGATTCCTGATGTAGACGGGCATGGCGTGGCGCGTGCCGATCTGGTGATCGAGGCCATCAGTGAAAACCTGGAGGCCAAGCAGGCACTCTATCGGCAGGTCGAAGCAAGGATGCGGCCCGATGCATTGCTGGCGACCAATACGTCCAGCCTGTCGCTCGAGACGCTGCGCACCGTGCTGCAACGTCCCCAGCGATTGATCGGGATCCATTTCTTCAACCCGGTGGCCCGCATGCCGCTGGTCGAAGTCGTGGGGGCGCGTGATGGCGATGCCGAGCACCAGGCTGCGGTGGCAAGAGCCTGCGGGTTCGTCGGGCAAATCGGAAAACTGCCTTTGCCTGTAAACAGCGCGCCGGGTTTCCTCGTCAATGCGGCCCTGGCTCCCTACATGCTGGCTGCCATGCGCCATGTGGATGCAGGTATCAGTCCAGCCGCTGTCGATGCTGCGATGACCGATTTTGGCATGCCGATGGGACCGATCGAACTGGCCGATACCGTCGGTCTCGATGTTGCGCTTGCGGCAGGGCGTCAATTGGCACCCGATGCCGAGCCGCCCCGTTGCCTGTTGCAACGGATCGAGCGGGGACACCTGGGACGCAAGAACGAACGTGGTTTCTACGTCTGGCGCGATGGCAAGGTCGTCAAGGATGCCGGGCACATGCCGCGCGTTGCCGGGGCCGGGAATGATCCAGCTTTGCTGGCGGCCGGCTTGGCCCGTGTGCTGGCCGACCAGGTCCGGCTGCAGCTTGAGGTGGGCGTGGTCGAGGATGCCGATCTGGCTGATGCCGGCATGATTTTCGGAACGGGCTACGCACCTTTCACGGGTGGGCCCCTGCATCACCATAACAGGCTGTCGTCATGAGATAGAGATCGTTGTTCAACAAAGCCGGATCACCGGCGGCAAGGCCATCCCGCAGAGGGGGCCAATTACACCAGGAGACATGCAATGAAAACACGCTTACTGACAGGACGCGTACTTTCTCTGGCGCTACTGGGCGGATTCTCCGCTGCCGGGTACGGTGCGGGGTTCCAACTGCTCGAGCAGAATGCCAGCGGCCTGGGCAATGCCTACGCCGGGTCGGCGGTCAATGCCGAGAATGCCAGCATCATCTATTTCAATCCGGCTGGCATGACCTATTTGCCTGGGTTAAACGTATCGGGCGGTGTCACGGCCATCAAGCCGTCTTTCAAATTTCGCAATGATGACCGCAGTACGGTACCGCTGGGGGCGGTTGGGCCCAATGGCGGAGATGCCGGCAGTTGGGGCGTCGTGCCCAATGCCTATTTGTCCTGGCAGATCAACCCGCAATGGTTCGCCGGGGTCGGGATCGGCGCACCGTTTGGCCTGATGACCGAATACGACGACAACTGGGCGGGGCGCTTCCATTCGCGCAAGTTCGACATCCGGACCATCAATATCAATCCGTCCGTAGCCTACAAGGCCAATGATCAGTGGTCGTTCGGGTTCGGCGTCAATTGGCAGCGCATCGATGCCGAATACAAGCTGGCGCAAGTCCTGCCGGTCGCGCCTGGTGTCTTCATGCCCGGTGATGCGCGGGTCAAGATGCATGGCGATGCCTGGGGCTGGAATGCCGGGGTCATCTTCCAGCCGACCGAGGCGACCCGCATTGGCCTGTCGTATAGGTCCAAGATCAAGCATTCGGCCAAGGGCGATACAGATATCGATCTCAATGGCACTACGGTCCGCAGCGGTCAGGCCCGCGCAGACGTCGATCTGCCCGATACCTTCGTGCTGAGCGCCATGCATCAGTTGAATTCGCGCTGGACCCTGCTGGGTGATGTGTCGTGGACCGGCTGGAGCAGCATTCCCAAGCTGGATATCCACAGCGGCGGCAATATCAACGCGACCAGCTCCCTGGATCTGCGTTTCCGGGATACCTGGCGAGCCGCCATCGGGGCCAACTACCGCGTCGACGAGCGCTGGACCTGGAAAGTCGGTGTTGCCATCGACCAGTCGCCGATCCGCAGTGCGGAGTATCGCCCCACGTCCCTGCCTGACAACAATCGGCTGTGGCTGTCGACTGGCGTGCAGTATCGCCATGGGGCCAATACCACCATCGATCTTGGCTATACCTACCTGCATCTCAAGGATACGCCCATCAACAACGACAATGGCGAACCTGCGCGCCGGGGGCTGGTTTCTGGCGAATACAAGAGCAGCGGGCACATCATTGGCCTGCAGGTATCCAGCCGGTTCTGATAAAAGGAGAGTCGCTTGAGCAAACTGCAAATCAAACGTGCCGCCGTTCTGGGGGCAGGCGTGATGGGCGCGCAGATCGCTGCGCATTTGGCCAATGCCGGTGTGCCGGTGCTGCTGTATGACCTGGCTGCCAGGGAGGGCGATCCCAACGGGATCGTTCTCAAGGCGCTGGCTGGACTGCGCAAGCTCGAGCCGGCTCCCCTGGCCAGTCCGGCCAGTCTGGACTGGATCACGCCGGCCAATTATGACCAGCATCTGGAGCAACTGGGCGGGTGCGACCTTGTCATCGAAGCCATTGCCGAACGGCTGGACTGGAAAACCGAGCTGTACCATCGTGTGGCACCGCATATCGGCGACCAGGCCATTCTGGCCTCCAATACATCCGGCCTGTCGGTGGGCGTGCTGGCACAGGCATTGCCCGAGAAATTGCGGTCGCGTTTTTGCGGCGTGCATTTCTTCAACCCACCGCGCTACATGAAGCTGGTCGAACTGGTCGCGCCACCGGAGACCCGCCCCGACGTGCTGGATGACCTGGAGTCATGGCTGACCAGCCATCTGGGCAAAGGCGTGATCCGGGCGCTGGATACGCCCAATTTCATTGCCAACCGTGTCGGTGTGTTTTCCATGCTGGCCGCGATGCATCACACGGTCAGGCTCGGGCTGGGCTTTGACGAGGTCGATGCTTTGACCGGTCCGCTGATCGGGCGTCCCAAGAGCGCGACCTATCGCACGGCCGATGTGGTGGGACTGGATACGCTGGCGCATGTGATCGATACGCTGCGCGACGGTGCGACCGATGACCCGTGGCACGCATTTTTCGAGGTGCCTGGCTGGTTGCAGCAACTGATCGACCAGGGAGCCCTGGGCCAGAAGACCCGGCGCGGTGTCTATCGCAAAGAGGGGCGCGATATTCTCGTGCTTGATCTGAAGCAGGGCGAGTACCGTGCCTCGACGGGACAGGTGGCCGATGAGGTGGCCAGCATCCTGAAGCAGAAGGATCCGGCTGCCCGGTTGCGGGATCTACGTGCCAGCACCCATCCTCAGGCGCAGTTCCTGTGGTCGGTGCTGCGCGATACGTTCCACTATAGTGCCTACCATCTGGCAGGGATTGCGGATAATGCGCGTGACCTCGATCTGGCCATGCGCTGGGGGTTCGGCTGGTCACTGGGACCGCTCGAAACCTGGCAGGCTGCCGGTTGGCAAGCCGTGGCCCAGGCCATTCGCGAGGACATCGACCATAAGGCAAGCATGGCCACCGTGCCTTTGCCTGATTGGGCTGTCGAGTCCGACCGACGTGGCGTGCATGTGCCGCAAGGGTCTTATGCGCCCCGCGATGGGCGTCTCGTCGCACCCTCATCGTTGCCCGTTTATACCCGCCAGGTGTTTCCGGAACGTGTGCTGGGGGGGCAGGATGTCGTGTCACCAGGGCAGGATATCTTCTGGGAAAACGAAGGGGTTCGACTGTGGCGCCTGCCGGATATCGATGCCGGTGTCGCGATTCTGTCCTTCAAGTCCAAGATGCACACGATTGGCGACGAGGTGCTCGAAGGCGTACTGCATGCCGTGGCCCAGGCCGAGCGCGACAGCGATGCACTGGTGCTGTGGCACGAGGCACCGTTTGCCGTTGGAGCCAACCTCAAACAGGTGTCAGAAGCCGTGGCAGCCGGCGAGTTCGAGCGCCTGGAGCAGACGGTGGCTCGCTTTCAGCAGGCTTCGCTGGCGCTGCACTATGCCCAGGTGCCGGTGGTGGCTGCCGCGCAGGGCATGGCGCTGGGCGGCGGTTGCGAATTTCTCATGCATGCCAGTGCGCGGGTCCTGGCGCTGGAAAGCTATGTGGGACTGGTGGAGGCTGGGGTTGGTCTGATTCCGGCGGGGGGCGGCAGCAAGGCGTTCGCGGTGAGGGCAGCACGACTGGCCGCACAGACCGAGACGCCGGCAGAAGTCTTCCCCTATCTGCAGCCGGCCTTTCGCAATATCGCCATGGCACAAGTGTCCAAGAGCGCCTGGCTGGCGATCGAGGCCGGTTTTGGGCAACCATCGGATACGGTGGTCTTCCATCCCGATGAGCTGTTGTGGACGGCGTTGCGACGTGCCCGCGCGATGGCGGATGTGGGGCATCGAGTGCCGGCGCACCCGCGTGACATCCCGGTTGCCGGGCGCAGCGGTATTGCCAATTTCGACATGCTGCTGGTCAACATGCGCGAAGGCGGCATGATCAGCCCGCATGATTATCGGGTGGCTCATGCGGCTGCCGTGGCGCTGTGTGGTGGCGATGTCGATACCGGTAGCCGAGTGGACGAGGCGTGGCTGCTGGCGGTCGAGCGGCGCGAATTCATGGCGCTGTTGCGCACGCCTGAAACCCAGGCTCGCATCCGCCATACGCTGGACACCGGCAAACCGTTGCGCAACTGATCGAGGAGCATTCATGAATATGCAGAAACAGGATGCCTATATCGTGGCCGCAACGCGGCTGCCGGTGGGCAAGCGTGGTGGCATGTATGGCCGGACCCGGCCGGATGACCTGCTGGCGGCCGCACTGCAGGCTGTGCTGGCCCAGGTGCCTGGGCTGGATGCTGGCCGGATTGGCGATGTCATTGCCGGATGCGCCATGCCGGAGGCCGAGCAAGGCATGAACATGGCCCGCATGGGCCTGCTGCTGGCTGGCTTGCCGCAGCAGGTCCCTGGATTGACCATCAACCGCTTTTGCGCCTCCGGCCTGCAGGCCGTGGCCGATGCAGCCAGTCGTATCCGGCTGGGCGAGGCGGATGTGATGATTGCGGCAGGTGCCGAGTCGATGAGCGTCATGTCGCAGATGATGGGCAACAAGATTTCCATGAACCCGGCGATCTTCGACAGGGAAGATCATCTGGGGATGGCTTTCGGCATGGGGCTGACCGCCGAAAAGGTCGCCCAGCGCTGGAAGGTGTCCCGGGAGGATCAGGATGCTTTCGCCCTGGAGTCGCATCGTCGGGCCGTGGCGGCACAGCAGGCAGGCTACTTCGGGCAGGAAATCACGCCTTTCGAGATCGTGGTGCATGAGCCGGGCAACGTTGCTGACGGTACGCCAAAGATCACGCGTCGTACTGCTGCGCAGGATGAAGGTCCGCGAGCGGATTCCAGCATCGAGGCACTGGCGCGCCTGCGTACGGTATTCGCGGCACGCGGTACGGTCACGGCAGGCAATAGCTCGCAGATGTCGGATGGGGCGGCGGCGATCGTATTGATGTCAGAGCGCATGATCAAGGAGCTGAATGTCCAGCCCCTGGCACGTTTTGCCGGCTACGCCGTGGCCGGCGTGCCACCTGAAATCATGGGCATCGGACCCGTCGAGGCCATTCCGCGCGCCCTGCAGCAGGCCGGCATCGGACAGGCGCAACTGGACTGGATCGAGCTGAACGAGGCTTTCGCGGCGCAGGCATTGGCGGTGATCCGGGAGCTGGGTCTGGATCCGGCCAGGGTCAATCCCCTGGGGGGGGCGATTGCCCTGGGCCATCCGCTGGGGGCCACGGGTGCCATCCGGACGGCCACGCTGACCCATGGCCTGCGGCGTACCAGCGGCAAGTACGGCATGGTCACGATGTGCATTGGCACCGGTATGGGGGCTGCCGGCGTGTTCGAGGCGCTTTGAGGTCATGGTAAAGCTGGAGTGGCTGCATCGTTTGCCCTATCGCTGGCGCGGTCGGGCATTGCGACTGGGCTTCAATCTACACCCTGGGTTTCGGGGCATGGGCGGCAAGGTCATTCGCGTCGAGTCCGACTTTTCGTCCATGCGGGTGCGCCTGCCCTGGCATTGGCGTACCCGCAATGCCCTGGGGGCGATCTACGGTGGGTCGTTGTTCGGTGTCACCGATGGGCCGCATCCGTTGTTGCTGATGTTGCGACTGGGGCGGGACGTAATCATATGGGACAAGCAGGCCTCGATCCGCTTCCGCCGTCCCGCCTACCAGGCGTTGTATGCCGAGTTTGCGGTGCGCGACAGCGAAGTCGAGGACATTCGCAGCGCACTGGATCGGGATCAGGAGACCACGCGTACCTATAGCGTGGATCTCATTGATGGGCAGGGTGCGGTGTATGCAACGGTCGAGCGCACGCTGTACATCGCAACGCGCACGCACTATGCACGCAAAAAGCGAGAAAAGGAAACGATGGACGACAGGCAGTCGCAGTAAGTATATATATAGTGACACCATAACAAGGACATCCTCACGGAATGGATCCGCCGGCAGGCAAAGGAGACAATATGGACAAGATCTGGCTTGAGCATTATCCGGAAGGCGTGCCGGCTGAAGTGGATACCGGGCAATACACGTCTCTCGTACATCTGTTCGAAGAAAGCTGCCGGCGCTATGCAGACCAGGTAGCCTATGTATCGCTCGGCAAGGAACTGACCTATGCCGAACTGGATCGGCAAAGCCGTGCCTTTGCCGGCTGGCTGCAGAGCCAGGGATTGGGGCGCGGTGATGCCGTTGCCCTGATGATGCCGAACCTGCTTCAGTATCCGGTCTGCCTGTTCGGCATCCTGCGGGCCGGTTGCGTCATGGTCAATTGCAATCCGCTCTATAAACCACGTGAACTCGAATACCAACTGGTCGATTCTCAGGCCAAGGTCGTCGTCATTGCTGAAAACTTCGCCAGTGTGCTTGACCAGGTCAAGGATCGACGTTACCTCAAACACATTGTGGTAACGGCCGTGGGCGATATGCTGGGCGGGCTGAAGCGACCGCTGGTCAATTTCGTCGTGCGCCATATCAAGAAAGGCGTGCCGGCCTGGAAATTGCCCGGCCATGTCCAGCTCGATGCTGCGATGCAGGCAGGTGCACGACATCACTTCGCGCAACCGGAACTGGGGCACGAGGATCTGGCTTTCCTCCAATACACGGGGGGGACGACCGGGGTGGCCAAAAGCGCCATGTTGTCACATGGCAATCTGATCGCCAATGTCTGCCAGGCATATGCCTGGATCCGTCCCGTGGTGCGGGAAGGCAAGGAGTGCATCGTTACCGCGTTGCCGCTCTATCATATCTTCGCACTGACGGCCAACTGCCTCGTCTTCATGAAGCTGGGGGCCCGCAATATCCTGGTGACGGATGCTCGGGATATTCCTGGTCTCATCAAGCTCATGCGTCATGCCGGCATGACGGCGTTCACGGGTGTCAATACGCTCTTCAATGCATTGCTCAATCACCCCCAGTTCACCAGTCTGGATTTTTCCAGCCTGCGCCTGACGCTGGGCGGTGGCATGGCGGTCCAGCGGGTCGTGGCCGAACGCTGGAAAGAAGTGACCGGTACACCGCTGGTGCAGGCCTATGGCCTGACCGAAACCTCACCTGCCGTGACCATCAATCCCATGGATGGTCACCATATTGATGGCTCCATCGGGCTGCCACTGCCTTCGACCGATCTGTCGATCCGCAATGATGATGGCCAGGAGGTCGCACAAGGCGAGGCGGGCGAAATTTGCGTGCACGGCCCGCAGGTCACGGCCGGTTATTGGCAGCGCCCGGAAGAAACCGCGCTGGCCTTCTGGCCGGATGGCTATCTGCGCACGGGCGATATCGGCTATATAGATGAGCAGGGTTTCGTATTCCTGGTGGATCGGAAAAAAGACATCATCCTGGTGTCCGGCTTCAATGTCTATCCCAACGAAATCGAAGACGTGGTGGCTACGCATCCCGGTGTTCGCGAAGTTGCCGCAGTGGGTGTGCCGGACGAACGTTCCGGCGAAGCCGTCAAACTGTTCGTGATCCGCAAGGATCCCTCCCTGACCGCCGAAACATTGATCGCCTATTGTCGCCAACAACTGACGGGCTACAAGGTCCCGCGTCATGTCGAGTTCCGTGAAGACCTGCCGCGTACCAATGTGGGCAAGATCATGCGTCGCAATCTTCGGTGACCCTATTGTTCTGTTGTTGAGATTCCGCCAAATCCGTAGACAGTTCAGTGCCTCACGCGGCAGCGCGTTCAAACCGCCTCCGGACTGATGCCGCCAAGGGCATGTGGCGGATGGTTGCATGAGTGGATCAGAAAATATCATGTTGGCTGTAATCAGTTTGACATGATGGAAATGGTGGTGCTATAGTTCCGCTCCTTCGCAGTTCAGACGAACCAGACCTTGAGGCAAACGCCCAGGTGGTAGTTGGGGATGTGAAGGGATTTGGCAGGTTTGTTTTGAGGTTTGAAATAAATATGCCGGATGCGGTACCTGAAGAGTGAAAAGGTGTTATAGTTTCGCTCCTCGAGTTTGAGGGTGATCCGGGAAAACCCGGAAGGGGCTAAGAAATTGGTTCCG
>NZ_QETA01000003.1 GCF_003123725.1 Corticimicrobacter populi
TGCCATCCGGCCCGATCCAGTTGGTCGGACTGGCCCCAGGATAAACCTCGACCGCCTGCGCCGCAGGCAAGCGTCCCAGCCACAGCGAAATACCCCCCACCGTGCCCAGCTTGATGAAATCCCGACGCGTAAAACTACCCTGCTTTGCGCTTGACACAATTTGTTCCTGCGTTCGACCTGAGGTCATTTCACTTTCCTATCCGCCCCGAAAGGCATGATTCCAAGGACAATCAGAAATTGTGATTCAAGCCCACAATGAATTGCTGACCCCGAACATTCTGGAAGGAAAAGCCGGTTACATAAGCCCCAAGTGCATACAACGAAGTGCGTTTGGACAGGTTATAGCTATAACCTGCGCTATAGACACTCTGTTGCCGCTTGCCCAGGCCATAGGCTTCATTGAAAGAACTGCTGGCCCGCGAAACACTCCAGCCTACGATCGCGCTGGAAGCCGGGTTAATGGGTACCGTCGCATTGATGGTGAAACCTGTTGTTTTGAAATCCGGAATATAGCCGGCATTCCAGAACGTAAAAGGAGGAGATGGTGCAAAAGAACCCAACCCTGACTGACGACCATTGATATCCTGCCCCACCGCCATGGCAAGTGTCAGAACATCGAAGTCATAACTACCTGCTGCAATCCAGGAATGCACGGCTTTTTCCCAATTGCCTGCTTTCAAGCGGTCGTACCCCAATGCCAGAGTCAAGGGACCATTGGCGTAGCCCAGGGCAGAGGTAATCAGTTTGCTGTTGTCACTATTGTCCCAACTTTGCGGGCCATGCGTGTTAAAGGAATGACCGACGGCAAAACTCAAGCCATTGAAAGTCGGTGAGGCATAAACAATAGTGTTGTCAGCCTTATTGGCACCCGCCGCGCTGAAGGTGTTTTCGATGTTGGACAAGCCTTCTTCGTCGTCAGGCCCGGCAATAAACCCGGCATAGTTTTGCACCGCATTACCCACACGGCCAAAAGTCAAGCTGCCCCATTCCCTGCTGTTCAGCCCAAGCGTGGTGGTTTTGAAGAGACGTCCGCCGGAGGACTGACCGGTCTGCACGTCGAAGCCACTTTCCAATTTAAAGGTGACAGACAAGCCATCCCCCAGGTCTTCGCTACCCCTTATGCCCCAGACGCTACTAGACCATACGCCATTGAAGAGGCCACTACGGCTAGCTTTGACGCCTGTATCCTTGTTTTTCAGGGACTTGAATCCCACACCAGTATCCAACGTGCCGTACAGCGTTACTGAGGCTTGCGCCTGCGCCATTCCCACTGCGCCCATCACGGTCATAACCAGCAATGCTTTTTTCATGAGTCCTGCTTCCCCTAGTTTTTTCTTGATGACTTCCAACAGAGATTAATGCATAGATCAGGTCAATGATATGTCACCCGAACAATTTCAGCGTATATCCTGACATCACAAACCGACACGCATCCGCAAGCGACGCCACCATCGGCAGCCGTCGTCATTCAATCCTGCGCTGACACAGGGTGTCTCCTGGCCGCAGAAAATAAAAAAGCCACCGCATCGGGTGGCTTTTTTGCCCTGACCTAACAGGTAAATTCTTGGTGGCGCATCCCTGATTCGAACAGGGGACCTGCGGATTATGATTCAGTTTTATGGCAAGGCATTGATCGTGCTTTGTCTTTGCAATCATATGGTTAGGTCATTCATCAACCGCTATGCATATGCTATGTTTTGCTATGCGGTTGACGCTTTGTTGACACTGAAATGCTACTTTGAAGAAGGCCGGGCAGTCGCCAGTGGTAGGAACAGCGTCAGCGGCGAGTCAGGCAACACAATAAAGCCATGATGCCGATAGAAGGCTGAGGCCGCATCGTCCTTGGCATCCACCATCATGGCAAAAGCGGCAATCTCGGCGCGGGCAGCGCGATCAAGCGCATCGGCCAGGAGCGCACCACCCAGCCCTTGCCCCTTGAAAGCCTGATCCACAGCCAAGCGGCCCATACGAACCGCTGGCACAGTCGGATAGCGCGGCAACTTTTTGCCGATATTGGCGGGAAGATCTGTCAGCAAGACACTTGACGAAGCAAGTGTGTAGTAGCCCGCGATTCGTTGTTCATCAGCCAAAGCAACATAGCAAGCCGCGACACGACGACGAACATCTTGCGAGGCTTGCGTTTGTATGTAGCGATTCAACGGTTCAGAATCGCTGTTGAACGCAGCACGATCGTGCTGGCCATCCAACAAGGCAAGTTTGAATGGCGCACGGCTCATTCAGCGTTCAGGAGTTTGCTGCGGCGGGTAAAAGCGCGTTTCAGGGCCGGTGTTTGTTTCGGTGGCGATAGCAGCGCCTGAGCAAAGCACTCCTGGTCAGCCATCGACAAACGGATGACCTCGGCCTGTTCGATGGCGCGTTGTGCGGCGTCCTGGACAGCAGTGACCACGAAGTCGGTCATGGTACGCCCCTGAAGCTCAGCGGCGCGTTTGAGCATCGAATGCAGATCGGTACTGATTCGGGCTTCGAGACGGGCGGTAGAGATGGTTGCAGGCATGGTTATATTCTCCCAATGAAATTTTACGGCAATTTGCCGTACATGACAACTATACAATCGAGTAATAACCAGCCAAAAACCATGCTTTACACATGTTATATAGGCTCTTATATCAGCAAATTTTCATATTTTTTAGCTAGAAGTGAATACTCTCCCCATTTCAAGCGCTCCACACATAGTCCAACCCCATTCACTCCTATCTTCCCCCAAAAAATTACTATGCGACCGACAGACTCATCACTAATTCCTTTATCCGCTTGATTTGCTTCATTGTCTTTTAAATAGAAATCCACAATATTTGGATTGCTTTTCAATTTCGTCATGCGCATATTCGTTCGTTTTTTGCTTTTCCCAGCATTGAAGGATTTCTCAATTATTCCCCAATATAATTTTGGGGTTTCAACAACATCAGTTATGTCTTCAATGTTATTGATGGATGAAATCAAAAGTTGCGCATGGGTCTGATTGGGTAAGATGTAGTACCGATAAAGATTATCATCAAAATTTGTGCAAATGGCTCTAATGGTAGTGATTTTGCTGGGTAAATTAAAAGACTTTCCTTTATGCCTGGCAATTGGGAGCAATGAAATGGGGCCGTGCTCATCTTCAATTGCACTTTGTTTGTAAGGGGCAGCGGAATCATTCGGTATTAATGGATGGCTTTCCATGAAGGAATTAATAACAACAAGTTCACCATTGGAAATTGCTTGTGCGGCAAGCTCTTCCGTTTCATATTTAACCCCTTCTGATTTTGGTGTTCTTAAATTGCATTCGATATGGCAGTATGATTTAAGATGCATAAAGCAGGCATTTCTGGAATTTGAAAAGCGGCTTTTGTTTTTTGGGGATCTTGTTAGGTTTGTAAAGCAAACAGGGCAAAATATATTGCCAGACATTGACTCATCAAATTCAATAGGAGTTATTTTCTGACCATTAACCAATAAGTCATGCCGACTTCCCTTCTCATAGCTCCAATTATTCAAATGCAGTGCATACTTGATTCTATTGTTTGTCATATGCTTATCCATTGAGTTAATTCTATTAAAACGGCACTAACAGAAAGGTATTCAGCTTTATCTAAGAAGATACCAAAAGATACGAAATATAGCTACCTAGTTCAAAATAAGTGGCTTACGCCTACGCTCGCCGCTTGGCAGGGTTGCAGGGTTGCAGGGCAGAAAGCATCCTGCAATCCAACCAACAGTGTGTACTATCAGTGGAGTGTCAAGGATCCGCTGCGCTGGGTACTCACCTGGTCCCGGCAAACCGGGCTGCGGCTTCCGTACCCGTCCTTGACATGGCACACGTCGTCTGGGTAAGTTGCTCTGTTATGTGTTCTCCGACGACAAACAATGTATGACCCGTTACGCCTGCGCCGCTTCAACCTGAATACACAGGGACGAGACTTCGCCGTGGGCGACATTCACGGCTGTTTCAGCAAGCTGGATACTGCGCTCCGTAAGGTGCGTTTTTCAGCGGAGCGTGATCGGCTGTTCGCTGTTGGTGATCTGGTAGACCGAGGGCCAGAGTCAGCCCAAGTGCTTGAATGGCTTGCGCACCCTTGGTTTCACTCCGTCTGTGGCAATCACGACCTGATGACCTGGCGCCGTGCGTTGGGCGATCCTCTGCCAGATATTGACCATGCAGCACATGGCGGGCGCTGGCTCGACAGCCTTGGTGAACTGATGCAGCAACGTATCGCACAAAGTCTACGTGAACTTCCTTTGGCGATTGAAGTGAACACGGCAGATGGGCCAGTGGGCATCATCCATGCCGACTTCCCATATGACGATTGGCAAGTCGTATACGAACACCAATTCAGCGCCGAGGACGAAGATACCTGCCTTTGGTCTATCGACCGTTACCGCACCGGTTACAAGCAGCCTGTCCGCAGTGTTCGCGCCATCGTGCATGGTCACATGACTGTGAGCAAGATGGAGCAGTTGGGTAACGTGTTTTTCATCGACACCGGGGGATGGCGCGATGGTGGCAAGTTTACGCTGTTGAACTTGCAGATATTAAAGGCCGTTTAATAGGATCGGATGATTGGAATCCTTTGTTTTCCGAACTGAACTCTAGCCGTACTTGTGCTTCTTGGGTATTCGCCCAACTTGGGATTCTTACTTCAAAGTTTCCCGAAGATCCAGGAAGCTATCCACCATAATGCTGAGCCAATAAGAGCCAACACAATCAGCGTGATTAGATAGACCCACGCAGTGGACAAAAACAAAAAAACACGACCAATTCCGTGTGCACAAGCAACAATAATTCGATCTAGAAATTGCATCAACCAAGCCTAATTTAATCAGAAATCACAAACCAAGTGGCTATGAGACTGTTTGAATTTTTCCATACACAGCCCGAATCCTGGCTATTTCCTCATGATCCTTAACGCGCAACCTGGCACGCTCCTGAGCCAGACGACTTCTTTCTGCTCTCAGCGTTTGCATCGCCGTATCATCAAGCCCGCCTTGCTCCAAGGCACCATGAATTTTGGCAGAGATCAACGCTATTTCAGCACCAATAGCATCACGAGCGCACTCATAGGCGATAGATTCTTCTTGTGTCCATCCCTTCATACTATCCCCGCGAATAGGCTACCAGCCAGCCCAGTTTGCGCATACGTGCCAGTTAGGCAGCGATAATAATAGTAATAATATTATTACTATTATTATCAAAATTTGGTCATGACCAAATCGCTGTGGCTAGGAATGACGTCCCCAAAACCTTTGTCATGACAAAGGTTCACGGCTCCTGCCCTGGCACACGTTGTACTTGCAGAACCAGCAAAATTTCACTACTGGACTGTTCATAGCCAGTAGTATGCAGGAAGCGTGGCAAGAAGCTCAACCCATCCCGCGTATTGGTGTCCTTGCTTTCTGTCAGGCCACCCAGCACGATCACGTCGCCATCCTGCATGCCGACCTTTGTTTTCAGTTCCCGCTTGGTCAGCGTAGGCGAGTTGTTAACGCCGGTTGTCGTCTTCACGAAGTTGGAGAGCTGTTGCGTGATATCCAGGTCGATGATGCCTTCCTTCACGACAGGACGAACATCGAAGATGACACCGGAGCTGCGATACTCAACTGATTGTACGGCTTGGCCTGCACCTTGTGGGTACGACAACGCGCCCAGCACAGGCACATCCTGGCCGACTGAGAAGATACCTTGTGATCCTGACTGAATGCGCAGCGCAGGCGACGACACTACCTTGAATCGGCTATCGCTGGACAGCATGGAATAGACGGCATCCAGGCTGGTGTTCTTGATCTGGATGAAATTGCCCAAGTTCGTGGCCGTAGAGCCAATGCCGATGCCCACATGACCACCAAGCAGGTTTGCCAGCAGGCCAAAGGTCGATCCCTGCCGGTCAGTGTTGCTGACCTCATAGACCAACCCACGCACGGCCACTTCACCAATGCGCCTGTCCACCTGCGGCAGCAGCTCACGCAGGCGTTCGATTTCTTCCTCTGCGCCTGCAAACACCAAGACATCAGCAGACTGGTCGATCAGCGATGCCGCCGACGAGATTGGCACGTCGCCCTTGGGGCTGGCTTCCGGCGTGGCCCGGACGCTGCGATTGGTGACGAACGATCCCTTGAACAGCGGTGCCAGGGTGCGCGACAGGTAGGACACTTCACGATATTGGGGCTGGTAGATGTAGATATGCTCGGCCTGGATCGGCGGCTCACCCTCGACACGCTTGCGCACGAAGTCCACACCGGATTTGCGCTCAACCATGTAGCCCAGGCTGTCCAGGAAGTACTGTATGAACAATGACAGCTTGCCCTGATTGTCTTTGTAGCGGAACGACACCAGCCGTTCGTCTTCCAGCACGTCCGGGGCCAGGACATAGGGCGTGGTCGTGGCTTCACGGTAGATGAGCTGCACGACTTCGGAAATGCTTGCCCCTTGCAGGTCGAGATTGACCGCCTTGGCCTGAACAGTACCAGCCAGGGCCAGAGACAGAATGGATGCCAGGATACGCAGTTTCATTTATTGGCCTTTGGAGGTGGGTTTGCTGCCGCTCCAGGCGGTGATGCGTTCGCCATCGACCTCACCGATCATGACGGCACCGCTGTTCTGGAAGTTGGAAGGATGTTCAAGCCGCATACGGCCATCGGCAGACTGGATGACGGCATAGGCGGTCTTGCCTGCCTGCATGGTGCCGACCAGCCGCCAAGACGTGGACATGGCTTGGCGGGGTTGGGCGCGTGTTGCTGGTGCGGATTCGGGCAACGCTGAATTTGTCTTGGAATCGACGTAACCCGTTGATGTCGCTGGATTGTCTGTTTTTGGCTTGCTGCCGAAGAAGCCCATCAAGGTGTACACGCTGATGCTGAACAGTCCGATGACCAGGACAGCCAGAATCCAGAGCTTGGGGCTTTTCAGGACGTTCTGGCGATCATCGACTTGCAGCTCCTTGCCTGCACCGCCGGTGTAGCTGCTGTAGAGCGGGAAGATTTGCGGGTCATACCGCTTGTTCTCGACAGCCACGCGGCCCTTTTGCGTGAGCTTGTAGCCTTCCCACATTTCGACGCGGTAGGTCTTGTGCAGGCCCAACGTCTTGATCTTGGTGGTCTTGAAGGTGACTTCCACCACGACCTTAAGGATGCGGTGCAGATCGGAAATGTCCTGCACCATCAGCACCAAGTCGCAGCACACCTTGGTATCGGGATGGACGAAGTGGCGATGTTCACGGAAGAACACCTTGTGTTCGGCCAGCAGCTTGCAATCCGTACCCCAGAAGCGCCATGCCTCATCAATGCAGATGATGTCACCAGGTTGGCAGAAGGTATCAACGTTCTCACCATAGGGCAGGAAGTCAGCTTTGCCCACGTCCTCGTTCTTGCAATGCACGACCGATCCCAAGCGCTCCGGTGCGATACCGTACTTGTCCTGGCAATAGGCGCGGATCGCGTCACTGTCGATGCCATCCACGTTCGTGACCACGCGACGGCCAGCCTTGACCGCTGGCACGATGACCGAAGACACGCATTCATAACTTTTGCCTGATCCCATCAGGCCGGTGTAGGCATTGATGGGCATGACTTATCCGATGATCGGCATGCGCCGGATGATGAAGCGCGTGGCGTAGGCCGACACCACCATTGCGATGCCCGCCTGAATCTGGAACACGTCCAGGAAGTACCAAGTGGCGGCACCGATGCCGGACAGTGCATCATCGACAGCCCCGGTTCCAGGCAGCAGCGCCACGATGAAACCGACGAATTCCGAGGTGATGAAGTACAGCGCGAAGAACAGTACGAACTTGACCAGGAGGGAGCGGAAGACCCAGGCCAGGACACTGTTCAGTGCAGAGAGCAGAATTCCGAACATGGCGGCCTCACGCGGATAGGACAATGAGCAGCGCGATCAGCGCCCAGGCCAGCAGCATGGCGGCCTGGATGATGGCTTTGTTGTCGTCGATCAGGGCGCAGTGGGCATCGAGTACATGCGTGCCGTACAGCTCAATGGTCGGGCGTGGGCATTCGCCTGTGTGTGACGATGGGGAGTAGCCACGCAGGTCGGGCATCATGTCCAGAATGGGTTGTGCGATTTGCTGCGCTGTGGGAATGGCTTCCAGCGTCGGAGCACCGATGCCGGGATCAGGGCCAAGATTCGCTGTAGGATTTTCTGCGCCTGGATTGGTCGTGTTCTGGTTCGGCGCAGCAGGTGCCGGATTCGGAGCCGATGGGTTCGACGGCAGCGCCCAAGGATTGCTATTGCTATTGGGCGCAGGGTTTGGCGACACGAAATCTCGTACTGTCGGGGCCAATTCAGGATTGGCCTGAACCCAAGGCGCAACATCCGATGCCGTCAGCGGATCAGCTTGAGGGTATGGCAATCCATCGTAGCCGGGTTCCTGCGCTGCTTGTTGCCATGCCAAGTTTGCCAGGGCAGCTACCAGGGCCGGATTCAATGGCTTGTCCAGTTCCTCTTCTGTCAGGTTATTGATGGCCTGCTGAGGCGTCAGACCATCGGCATCAGGAAATGTAGTCGGCAAAGGGTATGAAAACGAGGCACAACTGTTGCCTATCGCTTGCATGCCCGTGCCGCAACTGATCGGAGCTGTGCCGTTCAAGGTAACTTTGTAGTTGCCGCACCAATAGCTGGTGGTGCCATCAGCAAAGCACCTCGGCTCTGAAATATTGGGATAACCCTGGCGCTTCATGTCCGTATAGCGATACTCACGCGCCAGCGCGTCGGCATTGGCTCCGTAGTGCCATTCACCCAGCCAATCGCGATAGCGCCAAACTTGATCACCTGCATTAAATGCCCGCGAGGGATAGGCCGCATTCTCGGCACTCGACTGGTCTATCAGGCCGTCATCCCGAAATAACCAGTCCACCAATGCATCAATGCCCAGACCAACAGCGTAGGTGACCACCGCTCCAATGCCTGCGGCAATAGCGACAGTGGCCCAGGCAGGTGCAGTGACCACGCCAACTGTGACAGCCGCTGCGGTACTGCCTGCCGCCACAGACATGACGGGAGATGCACGCGCCACCGTGTTCATGAATCTGTGGTCATTCGCAGCAAAGCCGCGCTTTTGCATGCCTTGCTGCAAGGCACCGGAGACCGCTCGCGTGACTCTTTCAGGCTGCGGTTCAGGATTGGGGAGTGCCTGCGCCCATGCGGATTGCATAGCGAACAGGCAACAAATCAGGAAAAAGAAAGGCAGACGCGAGAAGGCCATTATTCGAGTCCTTTAATCAACGCCCAGGCGCACACAATGCCCCAGGCGAAGATGACGAGATACCAGAGAGCGGTAATCACAGATTGAGTCTTTCAGAAAGTGCAGAGGGCATCAGGCAGGATGGCCAGTCCTGCCCGAGTCAGTCATGCGGCCAGATCAACCGCCACGAATCCAGCGAAGCGCCATACGAGCAGCGGTCATGGTGGCGTAGATCGCTGCCAGCACACCGGCCACGGCCATCACTGCCGTGATCACATCTGATGCACTGAAAGCACTCGTGATTGCTGTGAGGTCGATTGCTTCCTGGGCCATGACGGCACCGGATGCCAGCGTCAGTGCGGTAGCGCCCACAGCAGCGGCCACCGGCTTGAGGTTGAATTTCAGCTTCTTCATGTGAAGTTCCTTTTCTTGAGAATTGGGCAGGAAACCGCCTGCCTGTCGGATTTACCTAACCCCTGCGGATCAGGTTCAATACGGTTCCAACGCCGCGCCCCAGTAGAAAGAACAGCACCACCACCGACAGCCCCAGGCTGAATACCTGGGCTACATCAGCGGCATTCAGCGTCGGAATCGGGTTGCCTGCGGCTTCCAGCGTTTCGCGTTCGATGGCGATCTGCTGGCGATGCTGCACAGGGCAATCCGTCCCGGCTTCGGTGCTGATGTCGCAGTACTGGAGATAGATGCGTGTCATGGTTCAAGCCTGGATGCACGGCACATAGATCAGGATGACCACGCCCCGGCCATCCAAGTGATCCTGCACGGCCTCGACGGCACTTTCCGGTTCCTGGAACGGGTCTGCTGCTGTCAGGGCCATCACGTTGATGACGCCACCTTCGCCATCAGCGGCCAGAAATGAGCCGTCTTCGGTGCTCTGCACCAGATAGCGAGGAACGCACCACATGGTCAGGCCGCCTTCGTGGGCTTCGCCAGCTCGACAGGCTGCAAGCTGGTGATGACAGTCTTTTGCGTCTTGCCGTTGGTGACGATTTCCAGTTCTGCTTCTGCCACCAATGGGAACGGCAGGTGCTTGAGCTTGTGGAACTCCTCGGAGGTGCCGTAGTTGTATTCCACGGTGGCAAAGCCCTTGCCCATGCCTTTGCTGTCGTCCAGGTCGGTCTGGACGTAAATCTTGGTGCTGTCGTACTCCTGGCCGCTTTCCAGCTTGCCCTTGGAGCCTTTGACGCCAGCGATGGTGATACGGGTATTGAATTTCATGATGTCGATTCCTTATCCGGCGTCGGTTAAGCCGCCACGCTGGCCGGTTCAGCGGGCTTCAATATGCGTTGGATGCCCTGTTTCAACAGAGCGTTGGGAACGGTGCGCAGGCTGCGCGGCAGCTCGCGGGCTGCATGCTTTTCGATCAGGTCGCCAATCCAGGCCATGCCCTCCAGGCCCGCATCAAATGCGCGGGTCAGATGCACCAGGGATGGGGCGACAGTGGTTTCAAGCCAGCGCAATTTGCGCTTGACCACGGCATCGGTAGTCACGTCTTCCAGCTTGGGCTTGGTCTTGATGCGAATAGCCTCGGACACGTCCAGCAGCTCCTGCATGTAGGGATGCGCGCCCGCAAAGTAGGTGTCCGGTTCAATCAGGCATTCCAGCGGCAGGATGCGATCTTGTGACCAGTAGCGCAGCTCAATACGCCACCAGGACGATTCCATATCCTTGTAGGCATGGCCCTTGTCGTAGGCATTGACCAGCTTTGCGCCGCGTCGGCCCACGTAGTAACTGCGTGAGTGACCAGCATCCCAATAGCCATCAGTGCGCCCCTGGGGCCGTCTGCCGTGGTAATCGAAACCACCATTCATGCAGGCTTCGCGGACACCTTCGACGCCACCACATCCACCCTCGAAGAAGTCCAAGGCAATGTCGATGCGAGACAACCGGGCATTAAGCGGCACCAGGAAGTCATACATGGCCTGACGCCAGCCCGCTTTGGCGAACGTGCAGCCGCTGCCGTTGAGCATGATTAGATAGGTATCGCGCTGGTATACGCCGCCACCAGACACGCTACCGACTTCCTCCCCCTCATCGTTCAGGATGCGCAGGGTGCTGTCGTAGTAGTTGCGGCCTGGGCGCAGGTCGCCCACCTGAAAGCCAGTGATCGCGGCCACTTTCTTGGCCAGGATCGCCATGACCTGGACTTCGGTGACGAACTCACCTTCATGGTGTTCATTGCTCAGCGTCCAGAACAGGGAATTGAACAGATCGGTTCCCTTGATCGTGGTCGAGAGCCAATCCACCGAGCAGCGGTCTTTGCTGGTGGCCTGCGCCTGGGCCAAGGTCATTTTGACGCGACGGCCTTCAAGTACCAGCTTTTCGTCTTTGGTCAGGCGGTGCGTCATTGCTTCACCCCCATACCTGCGGCTTCGCCGTTTCTCCCCGTTTTACTCGGGGGGGTGCCGCTGCCTGCTGTCGCCCCGCGGCTGTCCTCGCGGAGCTGCGGGCAGGCGCGGGGCGACAGCGGTTCGGAGCGTGCAGCCGCCGTGTGCAATGTGGAGCCGCTGCCAGCCAGTCGGGCGTACTGCACCATGCCTTTGTTGAGCAGCTCTGGCCAGAAATCGAGCTGGGTGCGCTTGGGTTTGACGGTGCGGGGCTTCATGCCGATTTCCCCATGCTGATGAGCAGACGGGCGCGGTCGCGCAGTTGTTGGGTTAACAGGAACATGCCTTCATAGATGGCATGGGCCTCTGGCATTCTGTTGGCATCGGTCAGTTGGTTGCGCAGCGTGGCGAGTGTGCGCAGATGGTCGGCATCAGTGACGACCAGATGGGCAATGGGACTCATCACAGTGCGAACTCCGTTGCCCGTTCTGCGGCCTTGATGCGGATGGCTTCCACGTTGATGAAGACGCGTTTGCCTACCTTAATCGTGGGCCAGTAGCCACGGTTGCACTGTGCCTGGAAGACCGAGTGTTCGATCCCCATCGCCTGGGAAAATGCAGTCGGTGTCATCAATGGCATTGCCATTGCAATAGACAGGCTTTGCACAACAGTTTCCATCGTCATGACCTCTCCGAGAGTGATGCCGCGAGAGGATGGGATAGGCCGAAATCCTTAACAGGAGTCTGAAATTCCTGTATGGTTCGTCTATTTCATCGCTCACTTCGGTACTTATATGAACTCTTATCGGTTCATAATATAAACCGATAGAATCTATGAGGTCAACCATGAACAATGAAATTGATTCGTCTGTGCTGGATGCCAATCCCGTTGACGACTGCCGCGAGCGCGTCATCACTGTGTTCAGGGCGGTATGGGGCAACAACTACAAAAATGCCGAAGCAGAGACGGGAATTCCTGCGGCGAAGTGGAAGCGGCTTTGCATACGAGTGCAGCAGCCAACCATCGAAATGATCGAAGCGTTGGCAAAAACACGCCCCTACTTTTTGCTGTGGATGATGACCGGACATGCGCAAACGTATTTCCAGCTAAGCCCTCATGACCGATGGCAGGACAAACTTGCGCGAGCAATGGGTGTCGATGTGGATGAACGTCACAAGCTGAAGTCCGAGCAGACTCCATGACGATTCGCAGGACAGATGCAGGGTGGCTGGTCGATATACAGCCAGGAGGACGAGGAGCCAAACGACTACGCAAGACGTTTCGCACTCAGGCAGAAGCCAAGAATTGGGAAGTGTGGGTCAAGTCGAACGCCAACAATCAGGCCGACTGGATGCCCGAGAAGAAAGACCTAAGGCGACTGGATGAGCTGGCCGCCATCTGGTTTGACCATCACGGCAAAGAGCTTCGCGCAGCGGAAGATACCTACAAGCGGATCAAGGCCGCCATCGCCGCACTGAAAAACCCCATCGCCAGTGAATTCAATGCGCAGGTCTTCGCGGCTTTCCGTAGCCAGCGCCTGGATGCTGGTATCTCCCTGAACACTGTGAACCGCGAGCATGCATACATGCGAGCCATGTTCAATGAGCTGATCCGGCTTGGTGTCTGGAAGCGAGATAACCCACTGAAAGACCTGCGCCAGTTCAAGGTACAGGAAAATGAGCTGTCCTATCTGACCAAGGAGCAGATCGCGGTGCTTCTGGTCGAGCTGAAAAAATCGACCAATCCGCATGTGGATTTGGTATCACGGATTTGCCTTGCTACGGGTGCCCGTTGGAGTGAGGCGGAGCAACTACAACCACAGCAGGTCAGGCAGCGACTGATCCAGTTCGCCCGCACGAAGACGGGCAAGGCGCGAGCGGTTCCGATAAGCCAGGACATGCAAGATGAGATTTTTACCCATCATGCCGAGCATCGGAACATGGGGGCAGTGTTCACCGGCTGTACCGGTGCGTTCAAGGAGGCCATTGAACGCGCTGGTATTCAGTTGCCGATGGGGCAGCTTACCCATGTGTTGCGTCATACATTTGCCAGTCATTTCATGATCAATGGTGGCAATATTTTGACTTTGCAGCGCATCCTGGGGCATCAGGATTTGAAAACCACTATGCGCTATGCGCACCTTGCTCCGGATCATTTGGACTCTGCTCGACAGCTCAACCCGCTAGTACTTTGACTTTGACCCTGTACAGAAGGCTGAGTGTCCGTATTCGACCCAAAGCGGAAGTTCAATTAGATGATTTCAGTATCAGATGAAAGTTGCTTCAGGGCGTTAAATGCGGCAGGCATCAAGGTTCGAGTTCGGAGAGCAAGCAGACGCTGCGAGGTTGCGTTTCCCTAGCATTCTCTGAAGCGTCTAGCAGCATGTTCGACACAACCCGGGCAGTGCTCAAACAAGCTTAAATACTACATCCGCCCCTATCTCTGGGATACAAGGTAAAGCAAACGCTGCTGACAATTTCAGGAGAGATCGCAGTTGCTACCTGCTTTGGGATGTACTGGGCACGCCTAGCAAGCGCATGTCCAGTGATCTTTCCATATTCCGAGTCGGCGCAGAACTGCCAACTCTTCTCGCTTTCCCTCTTTACTCAATGGGCTGGTGAACTGCATTAGCGTGAAGTCTTGCGTGGTCTGGTGGAAGTCAAGCTGCTCGGTAGCGATGCCTACCACCTCGTGAACCCCCGAGACTCTCAAGCGAGCTGCCCGGCAATAGCCGACCAGTGAAGCCTTGCGAAGTTCACGGTAGTCAGCTTCGTTAGCTGAGCGATCACGCCGCAACACCATTAGCACATACGCGCGCCCCGGCCGGCTCGGCAGAACAACTATTTTGCTGAATCTGTCCTCTGCGAAACTGCGGGTCAGGACGTCTTTGAGTTGCTCGGACAGCTTCATTCTTCCGATTCGGCCTTCCTGGGCCATTGCTCGAAGAACCTCTTCGTGTGCATGCACATCACAGGATGTGTTTTTAGACCATTTGAACACCTGTGCTGTCGAGTTCTGGATATGACGTGTCTGATGTTCAATGAGCTCATCCCACAGATAACTGTTTGCAATTCGTTTTTTCCATTCGGAATAGGCGTCGCTCGCTCGAAAGCGTGACCATCTGCCCTCTTCAAACATGAGCAGCTTTTTGTCATCGGGAGCAACCGGAAAGGAAAAACCAGTGAGGGCATCATTATTTTTATTTAGCAGATAGGTGGCCAGCAGCTCTTCTTCTCCGCAGACTAAGAAATCAACACCAGGCCTGCACAGGTAGTCCTCTTTTTTGCGAAGATATTCGATCAGGTCTGGCGCAGTATCGAGTTCTCCGAGCAGAACATCCAGGGTAAGTTCGTCTAACACGTGGATGAACAGGCGCTTCTTTAAGGGCCATCCAACCATGAATGGGTTCGTTTTATGGTCTTCCGCATGCAACATAGTGTTAATAATCAAACTACCAGAGCTGCCGTTACCCCAATATCGTTCGCCTGCAGATACGCTTCCCCGGGTTACGGCCACCAAATGCAGTCGTAGATTCTCCTTGGACGGCAGGGGAACCGGCAATGGATGCTTGCACGCAGGGTCAAGAAAAACGCGGCTGGGATATTGCTCTATAAAGGACCGCGCTCCAGCCAACTGTTTAGCGGATTTTTCGATTGCGCTCTTAAACCACCTCGGCCAGGCTACTTTAACTGTGTGAGCATTGGGGAAATTGCAATACTTGTCGGAAAAGATGATGACATCATTACCGAACACCACTAGTAGATCGCACAGTTCACGGCCCCCACTCTCGTCAGTGAAAGGATTTTGGAAGCTCCAAAAGCTCAGAAATGCCTTGCGGGCAAGAACTCCAAGGTAGCGCTCAGAGTCAGTGATTCCAGATTCGGACTTACCCAGCTGCCAGATTGGTGTGGATTGCATAGATGACATATGAGTGGTGGGGTACCCACATCAGCGAAAAGCGTCGACTGGTACCCGCATTGTGTGCAGTCGTTGCCTCTGCGAAACAGACAGTTAACTGCGTTTGCTGAACTTCCGCTTCTGGCCGATAGCTGTCATTGTAAGAATTTTTTGCAGTGGGCGCTACTTACACCGTAAATGAGGCCCAAACCCCCACGCTCGCCGCTTGGCAGGCTTGCAGGGCAAAAAGCACCCTGCAACCCAACCAATAGCGTCTGTGATCCGTGGTGTGTCAAGGATTCGCTTCGCCGGGTACTCACCCGGTCCCGGCAGGCCGGGCTGCGGCTTCCGTGCCCGCCCTTGACATGGCAAGCACTGTCTCAAGATGCCAATGGTGACAAACAACACTTGGCCAGGTCAATGATGTATCGCCAAGACAATTTCAGCGTGCCCACACATGAAGCCAAAACGCGTATGCAAGTGGGAGAAGACAAAAAGATGTCAGCACCCGCAACCGTCGCCTTCAATCCTGCGTTGACACTTGGTTGACACTCAAGCCGCAGGCAACAAAAAAGCCACCGCATCGGGTGGCCTCAATGTCCTGATTTAACAGGGGAAATTCTGGTGGCGCATCCCTGATTCGAACAGGGGACCTGCGGATTATGATTCCGTCGCTCTAACCGGCTGAGCTAATGCGCCATGCTGACCAGAGAAATAAAATCTCGACCAACGAAGATCGCTATCTTAGCATAAAAAACTTTTCGTGTTCAAGTCGAATGAAATTTTTCCAGGCAACCAGACTGCCGACCGCAGTTCGTTCCTTACCCTTGCTGCGACAGCTCATCCTGCTCCAACTTCAGCAGCAAAGCCTGCGCCGTACTCAATGACGCACTGATGGTACTGATCTCAGTCATCACGGCATCAATCTGAGCCTGCGTACTCTCATCAACCTCACCGTTCTCATCGGTAGAGGCAGACTGCTGCAACCTCGCCTGCTCAAGCTGCTTTTCCTTGAGTCGATCTTCCAGCTCCTTGATCTGTTTCTTCAATAGTTCCTTTTGATCCTCGGCAGCCGTAGAACTTCCACTGTTACCACTTTGCTGAGCCCCAGCAGCCTGCCCACCGCCTTGAACACCCGCGCCAGCTTGCTGGCTGCCGGCAGACAGTGCACGACCTTCCTCCGAAATACGCACCTCGGTAGACGAGGTCACGCCTGCCGTATCTTCGGATGCCGCAACATCCTCAACCTGAACATTATCCTTCTGGACAGTCTGTGAATCCGACGCTGTATTCACGGCACCATAGCTGGATGCGCCAATCGCTGAAATGCTATTCATATGGGTAAACCTGTTGGGAGAAACAGTCAAAGAAACAAACTGAAATATTATTGTACTCCTCTGCCATCCTATACTTTTGGTATGAATCAAAACGAATACATCCAGACGCTCACAGGCATTCTGCAGGCACATGCAGGCGCTGCCGGCCAGACCATTCGGTCGCTCGTAGCGGTATTGCCCCCCAAGGCACAAGCCATTCATTTTGCAATCCATCCGGATCAGGATGGCTGCGGCACGTTTTCCGTAGTCGCCAGTCTGGACGGCCCGGATCTGTACGTGTTGAACAAGGCTATCGATCCACATCGCTATCTGTTTGACGTGCGCTATACCAGCACCGGCGTCGAGCCGGCCGTGCCCTTGTTCGACCCGGATGACACCGAGTTCGACGTACAGAACACAATTGTCGACACCGCCATGCACTGGGTAAGCAACCTGTGGCACAACTGGGCCAGCCAGCATTCTCCGCTCCCTGCCGTGGTCTATGGTGAAGAGGGCTACGGCACGCTGCAACCCATTCTGTTGCCATCGGCAACCGGCACCCAGGCCTACTGACTGCCTGACCAGACTGAAGTCTGAACCCGCCGTACTGGCTGCGCTGGTACAATCTCGCGATTTGCAACTTACTGGTAGCTTCGCGTCATGGGTTTTGAACAACTTGCCGCACTCAAAGAACAACTGGCCGCCCAGGCAGCCGAAAAGCGGCAGCAGTCGCGCAAGGCTGCCCCCGCCGGCAAACCGCGCAGCGAGCGGCCGACCCGTGACGGCAAGGCTGCGGCACGTCCGCAGCGGCCTGCACAGCGACGCGAGCAGCCGGATGTCGATCCGGTCGTACTGACGATCTCCAAGCTACAGCGCCTCTACCCCAAGACCTTTCCCAAAAAGCCTGAACCCAAGGTCGCGCTCAAGATCGGCATCCTCCAGGATCTGCTTGCACAGGCCGACAGCATCAAGCTGACCGAAGAAGAAATCCGTGCAGCGATCAAAACCTGGTGCGAGGGTAGCCGTTATTGGTCCTGCATGATCGAAGGTGCCGTGCGCATCAATCTGCAAGGGGAAGCCGAAGGACAGGTCACGGCACCGGAGGCCGTACGCGCCAAGCAACTGTCGGCACGCCGTCGCCGCAGTGCCATCCAGGCCGCCAAGGGTGCGCGTCAGCCCGGCAAGAATACGGACGAGACTGTTGCCCCAGGTAGCGAGACCAAATCAACCGCGGAAACGACCACGATCGAAACGGCTGTCATCGAGGCCCCGCTGGCGACAGCACAGCCTTCGCCTGAACAGCCAGCCACGGATATCAATGCACCGGACAGCGATTCCACACCCTCTGACCAGGCAGCCACAGACAGCGCGGGGTCACAGTGAGCGATACCTCAAAGCCAAACGCCACTCCGGATGAGTCCTGGGGCTTTCTTCATCCCGAATGCCATGGACAGAATGCCCTGCTGTTTTTCAGTTGGGATCTGGCGCGCACCATCGAAGAGCAATTCCGCCACCACGCCGAGGCCGGCATGGGGCAGCAGTTGCACGAAGCGCAGGAAGCCGTGGATCGACTGCTCAAGCAATATGTGATGATCCAGGCCAACCCCAAGGCATTCGAAGGCCAGAGTATCGTGCTGCAAATCGAACCGGCGCAAAGCGACGAACAAGGCACCCCTATATTGGCGCTGCGCACGTCACCGGAACTGGAAGCCCTGCTGCTGCAGGTTCAGCAACTGCACCGCCAGTCAGCCACCAGCCTCAACTGATCGACAGCAGCATCACTGCACCGGACAGGGTCAGCATACCCAGCACGATCTGCCGAAAGCGCAGGTCGCTGATCCCGACATATACCCGCGTACCCATCAGCACAGGAATAACCACCACCGCCGACACGGCTGCCATGTAAGGCAGCATGTCGGTCGTGACGATGCCTTGCGTGACATACATCAGCATCGCCACGCTCAACATGGCCAGATTGAAGTTCTGGATAATGCCGCGCTGATGATCCTTGGACAGGCCGCGCAACGTGCACCACAGTGTCGGCAAGGTACCGGTAAAGCCGCCCAGTCCACCCATCACCCCCCCCGCCCAGCCAACCACAGCATCGGCCAGTCGCCCTCCAGACGTGATACGCGGAAAGCGTGAGATCAACAGCATGGTCGGGCACCACAGCACCAGGAAAGTACCGAGAACCAGCTTGAACAGATGCATATCCAGATAAGGGACGACCCACACACCGACCGGCACCCCGCACAAACCGCCCAGCAGAAACGGCCATAGCGCCTGCAGGTCCCAACTCCGCCGCACAAACACAGCCGCCAGTATCTGCCCGGTCAACGCTCCAGATACCGCCAGTGTGGCGGCCAGAGCCGGATCCAACATCCAGGCCCAGATCGACATGGCCGTCAGCCCGAACCCGAACCCAGAAAGGCCCTGCACGAACCCTGCCAACAATGCACCACCCACTACCGCCAGCCAGATCACATCCACTCCTGCGATACTTTCGAATCCAACCCAGCCATTCTAGGGCAAAATACCAGTCCAGACAGTGCCATCCGCCTCCCTCATGACCGAGCCCTTGCCCGCAGACATTCTCGCCGATCCGCCGCCGCAGCGCCCCGAGCCCCCCGGCCCGAATGAATGCTGCCAGAGCGGCTGTGATCCCTGTGTCCTGGATCTCTACGCCGAAGAACTCCAACAGTACCGGGAAACGCTGCGCCAATGGCAGGCGCGCCATCCCGAAGCCAACCAGGAATCCCAATCATGAGCGCCCCAGCCGCAGGACCCGTGTATGACCTGCACAGCCACTCGACCGTTTCCGATGGGGTACTGCGACCGGCCGACGTGGCTGCACGCGCACATCGCAACGGAGTGCAGGTCTGGGCACTGACCGATCATGACGAAACGGGTGGCCTGGCCGAAGCGGCTGAAGCAGCCTCGGTGCTGGGCATGGACTTTGTACCAGGGGTGGAAATATCGGTGACCTGGGCTGGCCGCACAGTGCATGTGGTCGGCCTGAACATCGACCCCGGCCATGTCGAACTCAATGCCGGCTTGGCCTCCACACGGGCCTGCCGGGCGGAACGCGCGCAACGCATGGGCCAGCGACTGGCGGAACTCGGCCTGCCGGGCTGCTATGAGGGTGCCCTGCCCTATGCCGACAACCCTGAACTGGTCAGCCGCACCCACTTTGCCCGCTATATGGTCGACAGCGGCCTGTGCCCGGATCTCAGGAGCGTATTCAACCGCTACCTGGCAGACGGCATGCCGGCCGATGTACCGATACGCTGGGCCAGCCTGGAAGATTGCGTGACGTGGATACTGGCTGCCGGTGGAGTGGCCGTGCTGGCCCATCCGGGTCGCTACAAATACAGCGAACTGGAATTCGACGCACTGTACGGAGTCTTCCGTGACCTGGGCGGCAGCGCGATCGAGGTGATTGCCGGCGGCCATACTCCCGAACAGTATGTGGAATATGCCCACATTGCCCGATACTACGGTTTTCTGGCCTCGACGGGTTCTGACTTCCACAGCCCAACGGAAAGCCGAGTGGACCTGGGGCAGTTGCCGCCCCTGCCTCCCATGCTGACACCCGTGTGGACCGCCTGGTCCTGAACGACACGCCCTGCAACACAGCAGGGCCGTGCCATGACTGGCCTGCCCGGATTCAGGCGTTGGCCAGGAGCTGGGCCGATACCAGGCGCGACAATTCGCCCTGCGACATCACACCCAGTTGCTCGGCGGCTGCGCCCACGGAGATTTTCTCGCGCAGCGCCAGCTTGACGATCTGAGCGGCCTTTTCGTAGCCGATGACAGGATTCAGCGCCGTTGCCAGCGTAACCGACTCGGACACGCGCCGGGCCAGCGCCTCTTCGTTGATGGCGATCCCTTCGATGCAGTTGACCTGCAGGGTGCTGCAGGCTGCTGCCAGATGTTCCAGACTGCGGAACAGTGCCCAGCCCATGACCGGCTCGAAGGCGTTGAGCTGCAGTTGACCGGCCTCGCTGGCCATGGCGATCGTGACATCGTTGCCGATCACCTCGAAAGCCACCTGATTCACCACCTCCGGAATCACCGGATTGACCTTGCCGGGCATGATGGAAGAACCTGCCTGGCGGGCTGGCAACAGGATATCGCCAATACCAGTCTGGGGACCGGACGACAGCAGCCGCAGGTCATTGGAAATTTTGCTCAGTTTGCAGGCAATCTGCTTGAGCACCCCCGACATCTGCACGAAGGCTCCCGTATCCTGCGTGGCAGCGATCAGGTTACCAGCTGCCCGCACCGGTACGCCACTGACTGCAGCCAGTTCGGGCGCAACCCGATCCACGTAGGCCTGGGGTGCATTAATGCTGGTGCCGATCGCGGTGGCCCCCAGGTTGATCTCCAGCATCAGCTCGCGGGACTCCTGCAGACGGGCCTCTTCAGCGGCCAGCATGCTGGCGAATGCCTGGAACTCCTGGCCCAACGTCATGGGCACGGCATCCTGCAACTGTGTGCGGCCGATCTTGACAACGGCATGAAACTCGGCCGCCTTGGCCTCGATTGCCCCGCGCAGTGCGGCCACGGCCTCGATCACCCGGCCCGCGCCCATCCAGGCAGCCATGTGCAATGCCGTAGGATAGACATCGTTGGTACTCTGCGATGCATTGACATGATCGTTGGGATGCAGCACACCATACTGGCCCCGGCTTTCGCCCAGGTGCTCGAGCGCACGGTTGGCGATGACTTCGTTGGCATTCATGTTGGTCGAGGTGCCGGCACCTCCCTGGATCACATCAACCACGAACTGGTCATGCAACTGCCCAGCGATGATGTCGTCGCAGGCCTGCTCGATAGCCTCTGCCAGGCGAGCATCCAGGGCACCGCAGGCAGCATTGGCGCGAGCGGCTGCCTTCTTGACCCAGGCCAGTGCCCGGATGAAATCGGGATAGCTGCCGATCTGTTGCCTGCTGATCGGAAAATTCTCGATGGCACGCGCCGTATGCACGCCCCAATAGGCGTTTGCAGGCACTGCTTTTTCACCCAGGAAATCCCGCTCGATGCGGGTTTCCGCCATTGCAACCGACGTAGTCATCTCGACATCCTCGAAAAGAATCACAAGCCGCTGCCTTAGGGCAGCGGATCGCGAGATGATACGCCCCTTTTTTATTGTTATTTATGCCTTGCCGACAATGAACTGTCCCTTATTATTAAAAACTCACTCTCCGGAATATGTAAACCGTCCCTCTTTAATGGTCCCCATGACTCTGGCTCGTGCGTCAAATCCCTGGTGATTATCCCTGTCGATATTCAACACACCATTCGGTACGGTCAAATCTCGGGTGTTTTCCAGCGCATCGCGCAACGCCTGGCGGAATGCCGGCGTGCCAGGCTCGGCATCGCCTGCCGCCAGTGCACGCGTAGCGGCAGAATTCAGCAGCATCCAGGCTCCCCAGGCATCACCGGCAAACTGGGTCATGGTGTGAGGGCCATATTCCGTCTCAAAGCGCTCGGTGAAATCCAGCGCAACCGGCTTGACCGGATTGTCGTCAGGCAAATCCCTGGCCACCACGCCGGGACCGGTCGGGAACAGGGTATTTTCAACATCCTTGCCACCGATCTGCAGGAACTCCAGCGTACCGATCCCGTGCGTCTGATAGATCGGCCCTGCATAGCCACGCTCCAGCAGCGTTTTCTGCGGCAAGACCGTAGGCGTACCCGCGCCAGCGATGAGAATGGCATCGGGCTTGGCCGCCATCAGCTTGAGCACCTGCCCGGTCACCGAGGCATCGGTTCGCTGATAGCGTTCCTGTGCCACGATGCGCGGCCCGCCTTCGGCGGCTGCCTTGCTGAATTCGTCCCACCAGCTATCACCATATGAGTCGGCAAAGCCAATGAAGCCAACGGTCTCGATACCCTGCTCGCGCATGTGCTCAATCAGGGCGGTCGCCATCAGGGAATCATTCTGGGGCATTTTGAATGCCCACTGTCGCTTGGGATCACTCTGTGGCTCCACGATCACCGCAGAAGCTGCCAGCGCCACCATCGGCGTACCGGTTTCCTGCAGCACATCCAGGCCAGCCAAGGCTGCGGCCGTGGTATTGGGACCGACAATGGCATCGACTTTTTCTTCCGAAGTCAGCTTACGGAAATTGCGTACGGCTCGACTGACATCGGTACCGTCATCCAGCACGATATAGCGAGCAGGCCGCCCCCCCAGGGTCTGCGGCCACAGGCGAATGGCATTCTGCGACTGGATGCCGATAGCGGCGGCCGGCCCCGTGCTCGACAGCACCACCCCTACCGTGACAGGTTCATCGGCCGCACGGGCAAGCGGCATACCCAGGGTCATTGCTCCAGCAAGCAGGCCACATCCGAGCGCGCGGCGTTTCAGATTGATCATTCCCATACCCATTAAAAGTCCAATGCCATATTTTGCCTCATAACGTTCTTTCGCAACTGTAAGTCTTGGACCCTGTCGGCTCAACCTATGCTCATCAGGCTGGCATTACCGCCTGCCGCAGCCGTATTGACGCTGAGAGCACACTCGCTGACCAGCCGGTCACAGGCATAGCGCGCTCCCGACTGTATCTCGCCGGTAGTCAGCCCCTGCACCGACAGGATCGGACCGGGCCGGGCTGCGATGCGCTGATTCAGGCACAACAGCGCATCGCTGTCGCCCTCGAACAGCACGGCATGAATACCGTCAAGCGTGTCGATATCACCGTCGCCCACCATGCCGATCTGCGCACGCTCGGCTTCCGGCAGGGCGGTCCACCATTGCTGCACGACACCATTCCCTGCCAACATCGCCCGGTTGCCGCAGGACTTGGCCGCATCCCACTGCACCTGCGCCCCTTCGGCAGTAGCAGCAACACACAGCACGGTACCGCGTGGCCGCAGTATCCAGGCATTGCGCTCACCTGTGGGCCCAGGCAACGCCTGCACGCAAGGCAATGCCTGCGCATCCGGCACGATCGATTGCAGCGCCGAGGATGGTCGCACCGACAGCAGGCGGTACAGGTACAGCGGCCCACCCGCCTTCGGCCCCGTGCCGGACAGCCCTTCCCCACCGAACGGCTGCACACCGACCACGGCACCGATGACGTTGCGATTCACGTAGATATTGCCGGCCCGTATTCGCTGCGTGGCGAACTCGATCATCTCGTCGATGCGCGTATGCACACCGAAAGTCAGCCCGTAGCCAGTGGCATTGATATCGTCGATCAGCGTACCCAGCGCCTCGCGCCGGTAGCGCAGCACATGCAGCACCGGACCGAACACCTCACGCCCCAGACGCGATACGGTATCGATCTCGATCAGGGTCGGGACGACGAATGTCCCTGGCAATCCCTGCTCGGGCAGTACGGCCTGATCCACGACACAGCCCTGCGCACGGCAGGATTCGATATAGTCAAGAATGGCCTCCTGTGCTGCCTGATCGATCACCGGCCCGACATCCGTCTGCAGCCTGTCTGGATTGCCGATGATCAGTTCCCGCATCGCTCCGCGCAACATGGTCAGTGTGCGATCGGCAATTTCTTCCTGCAGGCAGAGCAGCCGCAGCGCCGAGCAGCGCTGTCCCGCCGAATCGAAGGCAGATGCCAGCACATCGGCCACGACCTGCTCGGCCAGGGCCGATGAATCCACAATGAGGGCATTCTGCCCGCCGGTTTCCGCGATCAGAGGAATCGTACGGCCGCGATCATCGAGTCGTTGCGCCAGGGCGCAGGCAATGCCCTGCGCCACTTCAGTCGAGCCGGTAAACATCACGCCATGGACTCGCCGGTCGGCCACCAGTGTGGCACCGACACGTTCTCCATCGCCCGGCACCATCTGCACGGCCCCCCGCAGGATGCCGGCCTCGTGCAGGATGCCGATCATCTGCGCCGCCACCAGGCAAGTCTGCTCTGCTGGCTTTGCAAGCACCGTATTACCGGCTGCCAGTGCCGCCGCCACCTGCCCCGTGAAGATCGCCAGCGGAAAATTCCAGGGACTGATGCACAGCACCACACCAAGCGGCCGGTGTGTATCGTTGGAAAAGGATTGCTGGATACGATCCGCGTAGTAGCGCAGGAAATCAACCGCTTCCCGGACCTCGGCCACTGCGTTGGGCAAGGTTTTTCCCGCTTCACGCACGATCAGCCCCAGCAGATGCGGCATGCGTGCCTCCAGCAAGTCAGCGGCGCGCATCAGGCACTGGGCCCGCTCCGACACAGGTGTGGATTGCCAGATCGGCGCGCTGTGCGTCGCCATGCGCAAGGCCCGCTCAAGCTCGTCAGGGCCGGTATCCATGACATGACCCACGATGTCCCGGTGATCGGCAGGATTCGGCACGGCACGGCTGCGACTATCGTCCCAGGCCGTTTCAGTATCTCCCAGCACCGGCGCTGCACGCCAACTCTGCGTGCCACTGCCCAGCAAGGCCGGTGCCAGCGAAGCCAGGCGCTGCTCGTTGTCGAGATCGATGCCAGCCGCATTGAGCCGCCCCTGACCGTTGATCCTGAACAGATCCCTGGGCAAGGGAATCCGCTCATGTGGCAGACCGGGAGGCGACAGCTTGAGCGCCTGCCCCACTGGGTCGGCCACCAGCGTGGCAATATCGATATTGGCATTGCCGATCAGGTTGACGAAAGAGGTGTTGGCACCATTTTCGAGCAGCCGTCGCACCAGGTAGGCCAACAAGGTTTCATGCGTGCCGACCGGTGCATAGATACGACAGGGCCTGTTGAGTCCACCCTGCGCCACCGGCCCCACGATCTCTTCGTAGAGCGGCTCGCCCATGCCGTGCAGGCACTGGAATTCGTACTGACCGGCATAATAATTCTGTCCGGCCATATGATAAATGGTCGCCACCGTCTGGGCATTATGCGTGGCGAACTGGGGAAAGACTGCCTCGGGCGCAGCCAGCAGCTTGCGCGCGCAGGCCAGATAGGACAGGTCGGTGTAGACCTTGCGCGTATAGACCGGATAACCCTCCAGACCATCGATCTGGGCACGCTTGATCTCGCTGTCCCAGTAGGCCCCCTTGACGAGCCGCACCATGACACGGTGCCGGCTGCGACGTGCCAGGTCGATTACATGATCAATTACGTACGGCGCCCGTTTCTGGTACGCCTGCACCACGAAACCGATACCATTCCAGCCCTGCAGGGTGTCATCAAAGCACAGCGCTTCAAGCAGATCGAGTGAGATCTCCAGCCGGTCCGACTCCTCTGCATCGATATTCATGCCGATATCGTAGTGACGGGCCAATTGCGCCAATGCCAGCACACGGGGCAGCAACTCGGCCATGACCCGCTCCTGCTGGGCGCGGACATAGCGCGGATGCAATGCCGAGAGCTTGATGGAAATGCCCGGCCCATCGTAGATGCCACGCCCGTTCGATGCCATACCGATGGCATGGATCGCCTGCTCGTAGGCACCGTAGTATCGCTGAGCATCCTCCGATGTGGTGGCCGCCTCGCCCAGCATGTCATAGGAATAGCGAAACCCCATGGCTTCGAACTTGCGGCTGTTGGCGAGCGCTTCGGAGATACGCTCTCCGGTCACGAACTGCTCGCCCATCATCCGCATGGCCATATCCACACCCTTGCGGATCAAGGGCTCGCCGCCTTTGCCGATCAGCTTCGTCAGCGCCCTGGACAGACTCTGCTCGCTGTTGGTACTGACCAGCTTACCAGTCAACACCAGCCCCCAGGTCGCCGCATTGACAAACAAAGATGCGGAATGCCCGACATGCGCCTGCCAATCTCCGCCGCTGATCTTGTCGCGGATCAAGGCGTCGCGCGTGGCGCGGTCGGGAATTCGCAGCAATGCCTCGGCCAGGCACATCAGGGCCACGCCCTCCTGGCTCGACAGGGAAAACTCCTGGACCAGCCCTTCCACGCCGCCGCTGCGCCGCTTGCCGCGCAAGGCCACCACCAGCGTCTCGGCCAGCGCAGTCACCCGGGGCGTCACCAGATCGCGTGCCTGCTCGATCAGCAATGGCACGCACTCGGGTTCGGGACGACGATAGGCCGCAGTGATGGCGGCGCGCAGCACGGATTGCGCCGCCACCCCCTGGGCAAATTCGAAAAAAGGTTGCTGAATGGCCTGACCTGCGGGCAGTGCCAGGGCAGTAGCACCGGCACCGGCCTCGAGTTGCACCCCATCCTGCCCCAACAGGTGGACCAGCTCCGGCGGCAGTCGACCTGCCTCGACCTGCTCAAGATAGGCGATCACGGCCTGTTTGAGAAACCAGTGAGGCGTGCGGCCCAGTTGCTCCGCCGCTGCCTTCAACCGTTCACGCAAGGCACTGTCCACCTTGATACCCAGCGTCGTACTGGCCATGTCTCTGCACCTGAATTTTAGTATTGAATCAATCAGATAACAGAGTATAAGGCGAGGTGCAACCCGACCTGATCGGTGTTTACCCTAGGGTTGCACCTCACATCAATCGGTCAGCGCAGCCTCCTGCTCGGCCACGGCCTGCGGCGCATCGGGAAACGACAGGAACACCTTGTCGTGCTCATCGAGATCCACCGTGACATTACCGCCCGACGCCAGCCTGCCGAACAGTAGCTCATCGGCCAGCACACGCCGGATCGTATCCTGGATCAGACGCTGCATGGGACGCGCGCCCATCTGCGGATCAAAGCCATGTTTGGCCAGATAGCCGCGCAGACGCTCGGAAAACACGGCATCAACCCGCTTTTCGTGCAACTGATCTTCAAGCTGCATCAGGAACTTGTCGACCACGCGCAGGATGATCTGGCGATCAAGCGGCGCGAATGGAATGATCGAATCCAGCCGATTACGGAACTCGGGCGTGAAAGCACGCTGAATATCCGCCATTTCGTTGCCCTGCTTGTGCGCCCCGGAAAAACCGATGGCGCGACGATTCATGGCATCGGCACCGGCATTGGTTGTCATGATCAGGATGACATTGCGGAAATCGGCCTTGCGCCCGTTATTATCGGTCAACGTGCCATGATCCATCACCTGCAGCAGGATATTGAATACATCCGGATGCGCTTTCTCGATCTCATCGAGCAGCAGGACGCAATGAGGCTGCTTGGTGACAGCCTCGGTCAGCAAGCCTCCCTGATCGAAACCGACATAGCCGGGAGGGGCCCCGATCAGGCGCGACACAGCATGCCGCTCCATATATTCAGACATATCGAAGCGCAGCAGCTCGATGCCCAGTGTGAAGGCAAGCTGGCGGGCCACTTCGGTTTTGCCCACGCCTGTCGGCCCCGAGAACAGAAAAGCCCCAATCGGCTTGTCCGGCTTGCCCAGCCCCGAGCGCGCCATCTTGATGGCGGCTGCCAGAGCTTCAATAGCCGTATCCTGGCCAAACACCACTGCCTTGAGGTCACGTTCGAGCGTTGCCAGACGGTGGCGGTCATCTGTCGACACCGATTGCGGCGGAATGCGAGCCATACGCGAGACAATGGCTTCGATTTCACCCTTGCCGATCACTTTTTTCTGGCGCGATTTGGGCAACAAACGCTGAGCGGCACCCGCCTCGTCGATGACATCGATAGCCTTGTCGGGCAGGTGCCGGTCGTTCAGATGGCGGGACGACAGTTCCGCCGCAGCCACCAGGGCAGCAGCCGAATAGCGTACGCCGTGATGTTCTTCGAAACGGGTTTTCAGCCCCTTGAGGATCTGAATGGTCTGTTCGACACTGGGCTCGGGCACGTCGATTTTCTGGAATCGACGCGACAACGCCTGATCTTTTTCGAAAATCCCGCGATACTCGGTATATGTTGTCGCACCGATGCACTTGAGCTGCCCGGACGACAGGGCCGGCTTGAGCAGGTTGGAAGCATCGAGCGTACCGCCCGAGGCCGAGCCGGCCCCGATCAGTGTATGAATCTCGTCGATGAACAACACCGCCTGGGCCGTATCTCGGATCTGCTTGAGCACGGCCTTGAGGCGCTGTTCGAAATCCCCGCGATATTTTGTACCTGCCAACAACGCACCCATATCGAGCGCATAGATACGCGCATCGGCCAGCACGGAAGGCACATCACCCTGGGTAATCCGCCAGGCCAATCCTTCGGCGATGGCAGTCTTGCCAACGCCAGCTTCGCCCACCAGCAGCGGATTGTTCTTGCGGCGGCGGCACAGCACCTGAATGACGCGCTCGACCTCTTCATCACGACCGATCAGCGGATCGATACGACCATCCTCGGCCTGCTGGTTGAGGTTCTGGGCATATTGCTCAAGCGGGGTCTGCTTGCCATCGCTTTCGGCCGCGCCCCCCGGTGCCGAAGCAGGACGTGGACTGGCCGCCGGTTCCTCGGGTGCCGCAACACGCGTGATGCCATGCGACAGGAAATTGACCACATCCAGCCGCGTTACGCCCTGCTGCTGCAGGAAGAACACGGCATGGGAATCCTTTTCACCGAAAATCGCCACCAGCACATTGGCACCATTGACGGCTTTCTTGGAGGTGCCGCTGGAGGACACATGCATGATCGCGCGCTGGATGACACGCTGAAAGCCGAGCGTGGGTTGAGTATCGACCTCATGCCCTTCGGGTACGACAGGCGTATTCTCGGCCACGAACTGCCGGAGGTGTCGCCTGAGCTCGTCGACATTGGCCGCGCAGGCACGCAGCGCATCGACCGCAGCGCCATTGTCGAGCAGCGACAACAGGAGGTGCTCGACCGTGATGAATTCGTGCCGTGCCGAACGTGCCTCGACAAAGGCCAGATGCAGACTGACTTCTAGTTCCTGGGAAATCACGCTTCCTCCGTCATTCTCTGAAGCGACATGCCAGCCTGTATTCTATGCTCAAACCAGGCTGACGCCATCGACACAGACAGGCAAGTTTCAGACAGTTTCCATAATACATTGCAAAGGGTGCTGACTGGCGCGGGCACAGCGCACGACCTGGGACACCTTGGTCGAGGCAATGTCGCGACTGAAGACACCACAGGTACCCCGCCCTTCATGATGCACGCGCAGCATGATATGCGTCGCTTCTTCGTCGGTCTTGGCAAAAAACTTCTGCAAAATCATGATGACGAAGTCCATCGGCGTATAGTCGTCATTGAGCAGGACAACCTGATACATGGGGGGTGGTCCCACCTGTGCCTGATGGCTTTCCACCACAGGGCTCAATTGCAAATCAGCAGCCATATTTATATATATGAATAATCACATCCACATTATTTTATGATATTCGTGGTTTCCATACTTGACGTTTACCCTTAAATCGTCAGATGATTCAGTATTCCTGATTTTCTTGATCCAGGAGTTGGTACATCAGGAATAAAGACCGGCGCAACATCCCCCCGTTGCAAAGATCTTTAGTATCAATTCGCTTTCAGAGGCAGTTCCCATGTTAGACACCACCCCCACGCTCGGAGACTCTTCCCCCAAGTCCCTGGGCATCGTCAAATGGTTTAATGATGCCAAGGGTTTCGGCTTTATTACACCCGAAGATGGCGGAGAGGACTTGTTCGCACATTTTTCGTCGATCCAGATGAATGGCTTCAAGACCCTCAAGGAAGGTCAACGCGTTGCATTCGAGATTATCCAGGGGCCGAAAGGCAAGCAAGCCCTGAATATCACCTCGGCCTGAATCGCGTGCACCTCAATTCAGATCCAATGATCTGCGGAAGACTTTTGCGCATGGCACATCTACGATGTGCTGTACGCAGAGTCTTCTTTCTCATTCTACTGGCCGGCTTTGGACTCCCCTACAGCCACGCCGCGCCAGCGGGCAATCCAGCACTGTCCATTATAAGGATGAATGCGGGCATTCATCTGATCCATGCCGAGGTCGCCGACAACGATGCCACCCGACAACGCGGGCTGATGTTCAGGCAAGCGCTGGCACCGAATCACGGCATGCTGTTTGTCTACTCGACACCCGACACGTTGTGTTTCTGGATGCGCAACACTCCCCTGCCCTTGAGCATCGCCTTCATCCGCGACGACGGCACGATTGCCAATATCGCCGACATGGCCCCCTACACCGAGACCCCCCATTGCTCCGCCGAGCCCGTTCGCTACGCACTTGAAATGGAACAGGGCTGGTTCGCAGCCCGCCACCTGTCTGTTAACGCACAACTGAGCGGGCTGCCGCGATAAAGCCCCCCAAAGAAGGCAATAGACGCAATCTAAGGCTTGGTCTCGTGCTCGACAGCAGCAATGCTGATGGTGGCCGTATCGGCGGCAAACTCGATACGGATAATATCACCAGCCGCCAACCCCTCACCGCAATCCAGGACATGGCCTTCGCCATCCCGCACAATGGCATAGCCACGTTGCAATGCCAGCCGGGGATCGAGCGCCCCAAAACGGGCACGCTGCGCTTCCAGCCGTCCGGCCCAGACCGACATCCCGCCTCGCCAGGCACGCTGCAGGCGATGGCAGGCCATGCGCAGACGCTGGCGCTGCAATGCCAGTTGCTGTGCCGGTGAAAGCAAGGACGCCACAGCCCGATCAAGCCGTTGTGCCGCCCTCTCATGCTGACGCCGCTGCGCCTGGGCAATGCGCACCGCGGCACTGCCGACCCGATCCAGCCAATATTGGCGAGGCTCGCAGCACAGCTCGGCAGCTGCCGTCGGCGTGGGGGCACGAAGATCGGCAACAAAATCGGCAATCGTGAAATCCGTTTCATGCCCTACCCCGCTCACCACGGGAATATCGCAGGCTGCGATGGCGCGCGCCAATCCTTCATCATTGAACGACCAGAGATCTTCGATGCTGCCACCGCCACGCACCAACAGCAAAACATCGGCCTCTGCATGACGCTGCGCCTGACCCAGCGCCTGCACCAGGCGTGCGGCAGCATCAGCCCCCTGGACAGGCGCAGGATAGATATAAACGGGAATATGGGGCACACGCCGCCGCAAAGCGGTCAGCACATCCTGCAGCGCAGCCGCCTGAAGCGAGGTCACGATTCCGATGGCGCGCGGCCAGACCGGCATCTCGCGCTTGCGCGCAGCGTCCAGCAAGCCCTCTGCTTCGAGACGCCCCTTCAGCAGCAGAAATGCTTCGTAGAGATCACCCAGGCCTGCCCGGCGCATGCCTTCGGCCTGCAGCTGATAGTCGCCTCGCGGCTCGTAAAGTGTGACGCGCGCACGAATCTCGACACGATCGCCGGCCTTGGGAGTAAAGCCTACAGCAGATGCTCGGCCGCGGAACATCACCACACGCACGGAAGCACGCTCATCCTTGAGCGTAAAGTACCAATGCCCCGATGCTGCGCAGGTGAAATTGGATATTTCCCCGGCCACCTGGACCGCCGGCATGGCATCGAACTGCCCGGCGACCAGACGGTTCAGTTGAGAAACACTCAGGATGGCGGACGTCAAAACAACCCCTTGATTTCAAAGCAAACCCACATCGACAGACTTGGCTATCCACAGAAAAGCGCGAACGCAGGCGCATGATACAACGCATTCGAAAACCATCAAAACATCAGCCCGAACCTGAACAAAACACCATAACCAATTGAATTTAAAAAGAATTACTTAAAAACAAGATTTTGCTCATTTTTTCAGCACGCTAGCCTCACACGCCGCCCCCATGCAATTTCACGAAGTTTCACACAGACTTATCCACAATTTTTGTGGATAGTTTTCCGTCGGTCGGACTTGCCTGTTGGCCGGCGCACCATTACAGTCACGATTATTCCTCGCCCACATTACCGGAGCGCCCGTTGTTCTCACTGATCGTCGCCGCCGGCTGGCCGGTATGGCCCTTGCTTGCCACCTCCATTCTCACGCTTGCGCTGATCATCGAGCGCAGCCTGTCGCTGCGACGTACACGCATTCTGCCTGCCGGCCTAGCCGAACAGGCCGCCGACATGCTGCAGCGTCGCCAGACGCATCCGGAAGCACTTTCCCGCCTGCACGACACCTCCCCCCTGGGCGTGGTGCTGGCAGCCGTGCTGGAGCATCGCACCGATACCCCGGAGCGGCAGCGCCAGTATGTTGAAGATGCCGGCCACGCGGTTGCCTTTCAGCTTTCACGCTACCTGCCCGCCCTGGCAACGATTGCCGTCGCCGCACCGTTGATGGGCCTGTTCGGCACCGTCATCGGCATGATCGAGATCTTCGGTGCCTGGACCCCGACCGGCAGCGATCCGACCCAGATGGCGCGCGGCATCTCGGTTGCGCTCTACAATACGGCTTTCGGTATTCTCATTGCCATTCCGGCGCTGGTCGCTCACCGCTTTTTCCGCTCACGCACGGATATTTATCTCGACGAGATGGAACGCCAGGCCGCCCGACTGAGCACACTGACCCGCGCCAACACCATCCAATGAATTTTCGCCGTACTTCCTCCAGGGATGAGACGCCTGAAATCAATGTCATTCCATTGATCGACGTTCTGCTCGTCATGCTGATTTTCCTGGCCACGAGCACCACCTTCGCGCGCTTCAGCCAACTCGACGTTGCACTGCCCTCGGCCCAGGCCAGCGCCGACAGCACCCGTAACGCCCTGGTCTTCGCCATCAGCAGCGATGGTCTGTATGCCCTGGATGGCGAACTGCTCTCTGCAAGTGGCCCTGCCGAACTGGTTGCGGCGTTGCAAGCACGTGCAAACGGCCACAGCGATGCCATGTTGATTATCCATGCCGATGCCCAGGCACCGCACCAATCCGTGGTGACCGTCATGGAAGCAGCCCGCCAGGCTGGCCTCAGTCGCATTGCCTTTGCCACCCAGCAACAATGAAGCTGCACGCCTTTGTACATCGGCACTGGCTGCGTCGCGACTGGCTGGCCTGCCTGCTTTACCCCCTTTCACTGCTCACCGCACTGGCAGTCGCCGGCAAACGGCAGGCCTATCGGCATGGCTGGCGCTTCAGCTGGCGCGCACCAGTGCCAGTGATCATCGTGGGCAATCTATATGTGGGCGGCACCGGCAAAACACCGGTCGTAATCGCGCTGGTCCAGGCACTGCAGGCTCAGGGCTATCATCCAGGGGTCATCAGCCGCGGCTATGGCGTGGAACCTGGGGCACTGCCCAGGACTGGCCGAGGCGCGCTTGCCCCTGCAGATTTCGGCGATGAGCCCGCTCTCATCAGCCAGAAAACCCATGCGCCGGTCTCGGTACATCCGCTGCGGGTACTGGCAGCACGCACCTTGCTGCAGGCTTTTCCCGATACGGACATCATCGTCTCGGACGATGGGCTGCAACACCTGGCCCTGCAACGCGACCTGGAGATTGTCGTGCAGGATGAACGCGGCTCGGGCAATGGCTGGCTCCTGCCGGCCGGCCCCTTGCGCGAACCGGCCAGCAGGCTGGCGCAGGTTGATGTCGTGATCGACAACCTGCCACCCGGCCAGCAGCCGGCCCATTCCCGTCATGCGGGCAGCGCCCCGCATCGCATCGTCATGCACCTGCAACCTGGCGACTTCATTCATGTCCAGGGTGCCGCACGCCGTACGCTGGCAGATCTGGCCACCCAGTCCGCCAGCGCCCGGGTGGCAGCAGTCGCAGGCATCGGCCAGCCATCCCGATTTTTCGACACGCTCAGCCGTCACGACATCCGGCTGGCACAGACTGTCGCCCTGCCCGATCATTATCCCTACAGCGAATCCCCTTTCCTGGATATCGACGCGGATCTCATTCTTATCACGGCCAAGGATGCGGTCAAATGCCGCCACATCGAGGATCCACGCCTATGGTATCTGGATGTCGACGCTCGGTTCTCGGATCCTGCGTTTCCTCAAGACCTCCTCCAAAAAATTGTCATACACTAATGCAACCGTCGCCGCGCCTGTTGCGCCGACTGCATTTTCAAGGCAATTCAAATTATGGAAGCTCGTCTGCTCGATATCCTGGTCTGTCCTGTCTGCAAAGGCAGGCTCGAGTATGACCGCCAGAAGCAGGAACTGGTTTCGCGGGCGGCCCGACTGGCCTACCCGATCCGGGACGGCATCCCTGTCCTGCTCGAAAGCGAGGCCCGCCCGCTGGCGGCCGATGAATGAACTTTCACATCATCATCCCGGCCCGGGCCGCCTCCAGCAGGCTGCCTGACAAACCGCTGGCCGACATTGCCGGCCTGCCCATGATCGTGCGCGTGATTCGCCAGGCCGAAAAGGCCGGCGCGCTCGGCGTATGGGTCGCGACCGACGATGCGCGAATTTTCGATACGGTGCAGCGCCACGGTGGCCAGGCCCTGATGACGCGCAACGACCATCCCAGCGGCACCGACCGGCTGGCACAGGCCTGCGACCTGCTGGCTCTGGACGACCAGCAGATCATCGTCAATGTGCAAGGCGACGAACCCCAGATCGAACCCGAACTGGTGCGCCAGGCAGCCCAACTGCTCGCCGACAGCCCCGATGCCGTCATGTCGACCTGCGCCAGTCCGATCCGCCGCGCCGAGGATCTGTTCGACCCCAATATCGTCAAGGTGGTCTGCGACAACAGCGGCCATGCACTGTATTTCTCGCGTGCGCCGATGCCCTGGGCACGCGATGCCCTGGCCTCTCATCAGACCGGAATGACATTGCCTGGATCGCTGGCAGGCTGGCAGCACATCGGCCTGTATGCCTATCGGGCCGGCTTTCTGCGCCGCTACCCCATGCTCGCACGCGGCCATCTCGAACAGATCGAATCCCTCGAACAACTGCGCGTACTCGAACACGGTTTCCGCATCGCTGTCCACCAGACGGCGCAGCCGGCCCTGCCCGGCATCGACACCCCGGCAGATCTGGAACGGATCCGGGGTCATTTCGCCAAGCCGACCTAGGGTAAACGCGCAGTCAGGATCGCCGCATCATTTGCTGCATTGCGGCATAATGCAGCAGACCAAAATTCATACTTTGTCTCAATCCAATCAGGAGTCATCATGCGTCTTATTCTGCTTGGCCCCCCCGGTGCCGGTAAAGGCACCCAGGCCGCCTTCATCACCCAGCACTATGGCATTCCCCAGATTTCCACGGGCGACATGCTGCGCGCTGCCGTCAAGGCCGGCACGCCCCTGGGCATCGAAGCCAAGAAGATCATGGATGCAGGTGGCCTGGTGTCCGACGACATCATCATCGGCCTGGTCAAGGATCGCCTGCAACAGCCGGACTGTGCCCAGGGCTACCTGTTCGACGGTTTCCCCCGCACCATCCCGCAGGCCGATGCGCTCAAGGATGCCAACGTCGGTCTGGATTACGTTGTCGAAATTCAGGTGCCGGGCGAAGACATCATCGACCGCATCAGCGGTCGCCGCGTCCACCAGCCCAGCGGCCGCAGCTACCACATCCGTTTCAACCCGCCCAAGTCCGAAGGGCTGGACGACGAAACCGGCGAGCCGCTGATCCAGCGCGACGACGACAAGGAAGAGACGGTGCGCAACCGCCTGAATGTCTATGAAAACCAGACCCGTCCGCTGGTAGACTACTATTCAACCTGGGCCGCAGCCGAACCGGCACGCGCCCCTCGCTACCGTACCGTCCAGGGTGTCGGCAGCGTGGATGAAATCCGCGAGCGCATTTTTGCAGCCCTCAAGGACTGAATCCAGTCATCTCGGCTCCGCCTGCCAGCAGGCATACGGAGCCGTCCCGTTCCCCCGACAGGAGTGCACCCATGCAGATCGCTGACAAGGTTTTCGTCGTGACCGGCGGTGCATCTGGCTTGGGTGCCGGTGCCGTGCGCATGCTGTCCGAGCACGGTGCCCACGTCGTGCTGGCCGACCTGCAGGACGAGGCCGGACGCGCACTGGCACAGGAGCAGGGACAACATTACGTACATTGCGATGTGACACGCGAAGACGATGCACAGGCTGCCATTGCCGCCGCGCTCGAACTGGGTCCGCTTGCCGGCCTGATCAATTGTGCCGGCATCGCACCCGCAGCCCGCACCGTTGGCCGCAACGGCCCGCACACGCTGGACATGTTCCAGAAAGTGATCGCCGTCAATCTGATCGGCACCTTCAACATGATCCGGCTGGCTGCAGCTGCCATGGCACTCAACACCCCGGAAACCACCGGGGAGCGCGGTGTACTGATCAATACCGCTTCCGTGGCGGCCTACGATGGCCAGATCGGCCAGGCTGCCTATGCCGCCTCCAAGGCCGGCATCGTGGGGCTGACCCTGCCGGTTGCCCGTGACCTGGCCCGTGACGGCATCCGTTGCATGACCATCGCCCCCGGCATTTTTGCCACCCCCATGATGGCAGGCATGCCACCGGAGGTCCAGGACAGTCTGGCCGCCTCCATTCCTTTTCCGCCCCGCCTGGGCCGTCCCGAAGACTATGCCCGGCTGGTGCATCAGATCATTGTCAATGACATGCTGAATGGCGAAACCATCCGTCTCGATGGTGCCATCAGGATGCCCCCAAACTAACACCAGCCAGATAACTCGATGGGTCTGTTTCGTTCCGCTGCCACCGTCAGCAGCCTGACCATGGTTTCGCGCATCACGGGCCTGGTCCGCGATATTCTGATAGCCCGTGCTTTCGGTGCGGGCCCGCTCACGGATGCATTCTGGATCGCATTCCGCATCCCCAACCTGCTGCGCCGCCTGTTTGCGGAAGGTGCCTTTGCACAGGCATTCGTGCCGATTCTGGGAGCTGCGCGCACCCAGCACAGCGATGAGGCAGTTCGCACGCTGCTGGATCGCGTCGCCCTGATCCTGACGCTGGCACTGATGACCGTCACCCTGCTCGGCATCCTGGCCGCACCCTGGGTCGTATCTGCCATGGCGAGCGGTCTGCGTGCCTCGGGCAACACAGACGGTTTCGAGGCGGCTGTATGGATGACTCGGGCCATGTTCCCCTACATCCTCTGCATGTCTCTGGTGGCCTTTGCCTCGGGGGTACTCAATACCTGGAAGAAATTTGCCGTACCGGCCTTCACGCCAGTACTGCTCAATCTGTCCATGATCGCCGCCAGCCTGCTGCTGTCGGCACACATAAATCCACCCGTCTATGCGCTGGCCATCGGCGTCATGGTCGGTGGTGTGCTTCAGTTGGCTGTCCAGTGGGCGGCCCTGGCCCGGCTGGGTCTGACACCACGCCTGCTGCGCACTACGCCTCGCGCCGCATGGCAGGACCCCACGGTGCGCCATATCCTGCGCCAGATGCTGCCCGCGATACTGGGTGTCTCGGTCGCCCAGATTTCATTGCTGATCAATACCAATATCGCCAGCTGGCTGACGCCAGGCAGCGTGACCTGGCTCTCCTTTGCCGATCGGCTCATGGAGTTTCCCAGTGCCCTGCTCGGCGTTGCCTTGGGCACCGTGCTGCTGCCTGCCCTGTCACGGGCGCATGCCTCCGGCAACACCAGGGACTACAGCAACCTGCTGGACTGGGGCCTGCGGCTGGTTCTGCTGCTGGGGCTGCCGGCAATGCTTGGACTGGCCTTGCTGTCGGAAGGCCTGGTTGCCACGCTGTTCCACTATGGAGCCTTCAGCGCTGCCGATGTGCTCCAGACACGTTACGCCGTCATGGCCTATGGCGCGGGACTGGCCGGTCTGCTGTCCATCAAGATCCTGGCCCCCGGTTTCTATGCCCGCCAGAATATCCGCACCCCAGTCAAGATCGCCATCATCTGCCTGATCGCCACCCAGTTGCTCAATATCGTACTGGTGCCCCGCCTCGCCCATGCCGGCCTGGCACTGGCCATCGGACTGGGAGCCTGTCTCAACGCTACCCTGCTGCTGATCGGGCTGCGCCGTCATGGCAGCTACCAGCCCGCCGCAGGCTGGTTCGGCTTCATGTTGCGCCTGCTGCCGGCCCTGCTGGCCATGGGCGCGGTACTCCATTTCCTGAACGCACATATCGACTGGGTCGGCCTGCAACCCCAGCCCTGGCTGCGCGCAGGACTGCTGTGCTGTGTCATCGGTGCCGCCGCAGCCGTCTATTTCGGCGTGCTGGCCCTGTTCGGACTGCGCCCACGCGATCTCACCCGTGCGAGATTCCAACAGTGACAGTTGCGCACCGGGCACAGACTGATATAATCTATAGCTTTGCTAATTACAATATGCGTTGCGCCGCTGGCTCAGCGTGTTTTTCTAAAGTTCTCAAAGTACACACACATGGCAAACACCGCACAAGCACGTAAACGCGCCCGTCAATCCGTTGCACGCAACAAGCACAACTCCAGCCTGCGTTCGATGCTGCGCACCTCCATCAAGCGCGTGCGCCAAGCCATCGAGACCGGCGACCAGGCACAGGCTGCCGCCGTGTACCAAAAGGCCAGCAGCGTGATCGATCGCGTGGCCGACAAGAACATCATCCACAAGAACAAGGCCGCTCGCCACAAGAGCCGCCTGGCAGCCGCGATCAAGGCACTGGCCTGATCCCTGCCCGTCTCTGACGGATGCTGCACGAAGCCCCTCTCCATCAGAGGGGCTTTTGCTATTTGCCTGATCGTGCCACACTTGGGTTTTCAACCCGGACCGCATCATCATGGCACCCGCATCAAAACCCCGCATCGTCCAGATCGGGCCGCTCAGCGGCTCACCCGTCGCCCAACCGCTGATCGACGCCCATTTCGAGCCCTTCCGACTCTGGGAAGAAGCTGATCCCATTGCAGCCCTCCGGCGCGAAGCCGGCAGCATCACGGCCATCGTCACGACAGCCAATTACGGCTGCACACGCCAGATCATCGAAGCCATGCCGGCACTCAAGGCTATCTGCAGCTGGGGCGTCGGCTATGACTCCATCGATATCGCCGCTGCACGCGAGCATGGCGTACTGGTCAGCAACACGCCCGACGTACTGACCGATTGCGTGGCCGACACGGCCTGGGGGCTGATGATCGCCGCATCGCGCCGTATTGCCCAAGGTGACCGCTTCGTGCGCGAGGGACACTGGGGTCAGGTGCATGGCAGCTTTCCCCTGGGCAATCGCGTCAGCGGCAAGAAACTCGGCATCCTGGGGCTGGGTCGCATCGGCGAAGCCATTGCCAGGCGAGGCCAGGGTTTCGACATGGAAATCCGCTACCACAACCGCCATGCCCGCAACGACGTGCCCTGGGCATACGCCGACAGCCTGACTGCATTGGCAGCCTGGGCCGACTTCCTGGTGATTGCCACCGTCGGCGGTGCCGGCACACATCACCTGGTCAATGCATCGGTACTTGAGGCGCTCGGCCCGGACGGCATCCTGGTCAATATCTCGCGCGGCAGCGTCATCGACGAAACGGCCCTGATCCAGGCCCTGCAACAGGGAAAATTGCGATCCGCCGGCCTTGACGTGTTCGAACATGAGCCCCAGGTACCTGCCGCGCTGCGATCGCTCGACAACGTGGTGCTGCTGCCGCACATTGCCAGCGCCACTCACGAAACCCGTGCCGCCATGGCCGAACTGGTCCTGCACAATCTCCAGGCATTCTTCGAGACCGGCAAGGTGCTGACCCCCGTCTGAGTCCTGTCAACCCAATGAGAAAGGAGCCCGATCGGGCTCCTTTCTCATTCCAGCTCGCCTTCGATGGTCAGGCCATTGTCGCGAGCAAATTCGATCACGAATTTCCAGGCCAGCGGTTCCAGCGCGCGCAGGCGGTGGTCGACCACCACACAGTTGACGCCATTGATCACACGCGGCACGGCATAGGGAGAATAGGTCAGATGGCTGCCGGCGGATCCTGCCGGACGGAACTGGGACATGACACCGGCCAGTCGTTCAGCCCAGTCGCTGGGCCTGAAACGATGCCCCGCCAGTGTCGTACCATGAATGATCAATTGCCGCGCTTGTTCTGTCATAGCCACTCTTTTGCAGTCGGGCGACGGAAATAACGATAGCTGCGCGAAGAATGCGCAGTTCCTGTGTCGTCCGCGTAGCGAATTGTATATGATTAGAGTTTTCCTGAAAGCCCGATCAGGCTTTCTTTCAACGTCCTGCCTGGAGCATTGAGGTATGTCATCTCCCCTAGCCAATATCTACGCCCGCCTTCCCATTTCCTTCACCCACGGTGAAGGAGTCTGGCTCTGGGACGAGCACGGCCGACGATATCTCGACGGCCTGGCTGGGATCGGGGTTTCCTGCCTGGGGCATGCGCACCCGCGCCTGGTATCGGCCATCGCTGAACAGGCCGCACGCGTGATCCACACCTCCAACATCTACGAGGTGCCACAACAGACGGCACTGGCGGAACGCATTGCCATGCTGTCGGGCATGCAGGAGGTCGCGTTCTGCAACAGCGGCTCCGAAGCCAACGAGATCGCCATCAAGCTGGCCCGTCTCTACGGTCACCAGAACGGCAACGAGCACGCCCACATCATCACGCTGGACTCGGCCTGGCATGGCCGCACGCTGGCGACCCTGGCCGCTACCAGCAGCACCAAGGCCAGCAAGGGCTTCACGCCCCTGCCCACCGGCTTCATCCACGTACCGCAGAACGACCTGCAGGCCATTGTCGATGCGGCGGCAGCAGAGCCCCGCGTCAACGCCATCCTGCTTGAGGTTCTGCAGGGCGAAGGCGGTATCCGCGAAAGCCATCTCGACTACCTGCGTGCCGTGCGCAAGCTCTGCGACGAGCGCGGCTGGCTGCTGATGATCGACGAAGTCCAGTCCGGTGTCGGCCGTACCGGCAAGTGGTTTGCCCACCAGTGGGCCGAGATCCGCCCTGATGTCATGACGCTGGCCAAGGGCCTGGCCGGTGGCGTGCCCATCGGTGCAGTCGTGCTGGCAGGCAAGGCCGCAGGCGTATTCGGCCCGGGCAACCACGGCAGTACCTTCGGCGGCAACCCGCTGGTCTGTGCCGCTGGTCTGGCCGTACTATCAGCCCTGGAGGAAGAGCAACTGCTCGACAACGCCGCCCAGGTTGGTTCCTACCTCAAGGAAGCACTGGAGCAGGCACTGGCCGGTATGGACGGCGTCGTCGAGGTCCGAGGGCGTGGCCTGATGCTGGGCATCGAACTGGATCGCCCCTGCGGTATTCTGGTCGCCAAGGCAGCCGAGGCCGGCCTGCTGATCAACGTCACTCGCGACAAGGTCGTGCGCCTGCTGCCTCCGCTCATCCTGAAGCGCGAGGAAGCCGACCACATCGTTGCCACCCTGGTGCCGCTGATCAAGGACTTTCTCGCCGCCTGAAAACCGCACGCCCGATGTCTCGCCCTGGCAACAGGGTGGGCACGCTACCGAAGGATTCATTGCCATGACACCTCCCGCACCCTCGCAAGCCGCACCGCTGCGGCATTTTCTCCAGTTGCGCGATTTTTCGGCCGACGAGATCCGCTACGTGCTGGCCCGTGCCGCACTGATCAAGAACAAGTTCAAGCGCTACCAGCCCCACCATACACTGCATGACCGCACCCTGGCACTGGTATTCGAAAAGGCCAGCACCCGCACCCGCGTGTCGTTCGAGGCCGGCATGTACCAGCTCGGCGGCTCGGTCATTCACCTGACTACCAACGACTCCCAGTTGGGTCGTTCGGAACCCATCGAGGATACCGCCCGCGTCGTCTCGCGCATGGTCGATATCGTCATGATCCGTACTTTCGAGCAGACCCGGATCGAGCGCTTCGCAGCGCACTCGCGTGTGCCGGTCATCAACGGCCTGACCAACGAGTTCCATCCCTGCCAGATCCTGGCCGACATCATGACCTTCATCGAGTATCGCGGCGACATCGCCGGCAAGACGGTGGCCTGGATCGGTGATGCCAACAACATGTCGTACACCTGGCTGCAGGCGGCTGAACTCCTCGGTTTCACCCTGCATGTTTCCACCCCCGAGGGCTATCGCCTAGACCATGAGCGTATCGGTCACCCCGATCCCAAGGTGCTGCGCGAGTTCGACAACCCCGAGCAAGCCTGCCAGGGGGCACACCTGGTCACGACCGATGTCTGGACCAGCATGGGCTACGAGCAGGAAAATGACATCCGCCGCGCCGCCTTCAAGGACTGGTGCGTGGACGCCGAGATGATGGCCGGTGCCGCCGCCGATGCCATCTTCATGCATTGCCTGCCAGCCCATCGCGGCGAGGAAGTCACCGGCGATGTGATCGACGGCCCGCAGAGCGTGGTCTGGGACGAGGCCGAAAACCGCCTGCATGTCCAGAAGGCGCTGATGGAATTCCTGCTGCTCGGTCAGCAGGACTGACACGGCCCGCCGTGCCGCCCGCGCCCGGGCAGCACGGCACAAACGCGCTAAAATCACGGGTTGACGCCGGGCTTGTCACGATTCACAAGGACAGCCGCACCGACAGGTCACCCTGCCCACATTCATTTTTTCGAATTTCATCAGGCTAAGAGCATTATGAGCACCATTCTTCCGCATCTTCCCGCCGGCCAGAAGGTCGGTATCGCTTTTTCCGGCGGTCTCGACACCAGCGCCGCCATTCTCTGGATGCGCAACAACGGAGCCATCCCCTACGCCTACACGGCCAACCTGGGGCAGCCCGATGAATCCGACTACGATTCGATCCCGCAGCGTGCCAAAGCCTATGGCGCTGAAGATGCCCGCCTGATCGACTGCCGCAGCCAACTGGCAGCCGAAGGAATTGCCGCCCTGCAATGCGGTGCTTTCCACATTTCCACAGGTGGCATCACCTATTTCAACACCACGCCGCTGGGTCGCGCCGTGACCGGCACCATGCTGGTCGCCGCCATGCAGCAGGACGATGTGCACATCTGGGGCGACGGCAGCACCTTCAAGGGCAACGACATCGAGCGTTTTTACCGCTACGGCCTGCTCACCAACCCCCAGTTGCGCATCTACAAGCCCTGGCTGGATCAGGCCTTCATCGACGAACTCGGTGGCCGTTCGGAAATGTCGGCATACATGCAGCAGCATGGCTTCGACTACAAGATGTCGGCAGAAAAGGCCTATTCGACCGATTCCAACATGCTGGGGGCCACCCATGAAGCCAAGGATCTCGAATACCTGAATGCCGGTGTGAAAATCGTCCAGCCGATCATGGGCGTGGCCTTCTGGCGTGACGATGTCGAGGTCAAGCCCGAAACCGTGACCATCCGCTTCGAGGAAGGCCAACCGGTCGCGCTCAATGGCCAGAGCTTCGCCAACGCGGTCGAGCTGTTCCTGGAAGCCAACCGCATCGGTGGCCGCCACGGCCTGGGCATGAGCGACCAGATCGAAAACCGCATCATCGAGGCCAAGAGCCGCGGCATCTACGAAGCCCCGGGCATGGCGCTGCTGCACATTGCCTACGAACGCCTGGTGACCGGCATCCACAACGAAGACACCATCGAGCAATACCGCATCAACGGTCTGCGCCTGGGTCGTCTGCTGTATCAGGGCCGCTGGTTCGACCCCCAGGCCATCATGCTGCGCGAAACCGCACAGCGCTGGGTGGCCCGCGCCATCACCGGCGAAGTCACGCTCGAATTGCGTCGCGGCAACGACTACTCGATCCTCAACACCGAGTCGCCCAACCTGACCTACATGCCAGAACGCCTGACCATGGAAAAGGGCGAGTCCAGCTTCTCGCCGCTGGATCGTATCGGCCAGCTCACCATGCGCAATCTCGACATCACCGACACCCGCGCCAAGCTGTTCACTTATGTCGAAACGGGTCTGCTGTCGGCCAGCGGCAATGCCCCGCTGCCGCAACTCAAGCACGACGACAAGTAAAGGCATATGGTGGCCCGCAAGACGCTGCTGCTGGCAGGTGCCGGTGATCTGGCACAGCGGGCTACCGGCCATTTCCTGGCGCGTTTTCCCGATGCCAGGATCATCGGCGTACGCCGCCAGCCGCCCCCCACAGCCAGCCATATCGAATGGCTGGCAGGCGACCTGACCGACCCGGCCTGTATTGCCGCATTACCTCGCGGCATCACCCATATTATCTACGCTGCCACACCGGATGCCCGTCATGCCGATGCCTACCGGCGCATCTTCATCACGGCCCCTGACATACTGCTGGCAGGGCTCGATACCACAGCGCTCGAACGCCTGCTCTTCGTATCCTCCACCGCGGTCTATGCAGATGACTGCATGGATGCCACTGCAGCGCCCGCCTGGACCGACGAACAGACACCGACAACGCCCGACAGTTTCAATGGACAGATCCTGCTGGAAGCCGAACAACGCTTCCAGCAGCACCTCCCTGCCCGTACCGTCACACTGCGCTGTGCCGGCCTGTATGGCCCCGGACGCACGTACTTGCTGCGCCGACTGCTGGCAGGCCATGCACACATCCCTCCCATGGCTCAGCCACGCTGGATCAACCGGATTCATATCGACGATGCCGCGCGCGCCTGCGTACATCTCCTGGCGCTGCCCGAAGCAGCGTCCTGCTATATCGGCAGTGATGGACACCCGCAATCCATGCGGACCTTCTATGAGGCACTGGCGACCATGCTCGGCGCACCTGCACCTGCCGAAGAGGCTCTACCACATACCTGTGGCAAGCGCCTGTCAAATGCCCGGTTGCTTGCCAGCGGATTCGAATTGCACTGGCCCGATCCCCTGGCAGCCTATGCCTCGCTGATCAAGGCTGCCCAGCACACGCCACAATGACAGCAGCGGTCCGTCCACGCTGTGTACGCTGCCAGCGGCCTGCCTCACACTGCCTCTGTCGGCATATCCATTCTGTATCGCACCAGACGGCCATCCTGATCCTGCAGCATCCCGACGAGCAGCGTCATCCACTGAATACCGCTCGCCTGGCAGCACTGAGCCTGAAGCAGGCCGAGATATGGACTGGCCACAGCTTCGAAGACCTGCCACAGAGACTGGCACAGGCACGCGCCCCCTGCCTGCTGTTCCCAGGTCCGCAAGCCATGACGCTGCCGACCTCCGGGGTTGATCCCACCCCCTCATTCGCCTGGCCGGACCTGCTGATCGTGCCGGACGGCACCTGGCGTCAGGCTGGCCGTCTGGTCCGTTCTCACGCATTGCTGGCAAGCCTGCCACGCCTGGTACTGCCGGAAGGCATGCCATCGCGCTACCGACTGCGACGTGCAGTTCAACCGGGTGCGGTCAGCACGCTGGAAGCCATCGTGCGAACGCTCGAGATTTTCGAACCCGATGTGAACTTTCAGCCAGTACTGCATCTTTTCGATGCCATGATCGAGCAACAGATCGAGTCCATGGGCGAAGCCACCTATGCGCGCCATCTCGCCCTGCAGGCTGCGGCCATGGGTGCCTCACACTGAGGCGATCGCATTCAGTCCTGGCAAAGACGCAGGCCCGAGTCATACCTGCAATTACCTGCATGCGTTTTGCAGTGACCGTGCCACGCCAAAATGGCTGGCTGTATGCCTCAAACGGCGCTGGATACAGCGCCGCGTGTCAGCCGGGCACCGATGCGTGGCCCGGGAAAGACGATTACCACCCGCAGCCCACGCCCGCCGCTGCCGCTCTCCAGGCGGCACCAACCACCATGCGCCTGAGCGATCTCACGCACGATGGCGAGACCGAGCCCTGCTCCGCCGGATGTGTTGGCAGGCGCACGATAGAATGCCTCGAAAGCCCTTTTCTGGTCCTGCTCGCCCATGCCAGGCCCATCATCCTCAATGATCAGTGAAGGCGGGGCATGCCCTACCCCCAGGCGGATCAGGCCTGGCCGGGCACCATAGCGCAGTGCGTTGTCCAGGACATTGCCGATCAGTTCGGCCAGCAATACCGCATCGCCATCGATCCAGACTGGCGCGGCTGGCGCATCCAGCTCCAGCGCAACCGATTGCGCATAAGCACGCGGCACCCATTCCATACCCACATTGCGGACCTCTTCTGCCAAATCCAGTCGGACGAAGGCATCCTGCGGACGCGTCCCGGGATCGGCCCGTGCCAGCACCAGCAATTGCTGTCCCAGCCGGATCATCCGATCGGTTGATTGCTTGATTCGCATCACGCGGGCCTGAATATCGTCGCTCAGAGGCTGTTCAAGCAGCAGCTCGGACTCCAGCTTCAAACCTGTCAGGGGCGTGCGCAACTGATGGGCAGCATGGCCGACGAAGCGGCGCTGCGCTTGCACGGAGGCTTCCAGGCGTCCCAGCAGGTCGTTGGTATGCACGACCAGCGGACCGATCTCACGGGGCACCTGATCCACATCAAGCGCCTGAAGATCTTCGATGGAGCGACTGCGCAACTCATCGGACAGTCGATAGACGCCACGCAACCCGGAGCGGATGCCAGAGATCACCAGCAAGAAGAACAGCAGCATCAGCGCGACCTGGCCTGCCACCATGACCCAGAATATCTCGTCTAGTTGCCAGGTTTCGAGGTCGACCTGATGCGTAATCAACCAGGTGGCACCCAGATCGAGTGCCGTCAGCAGCAACACCGCCGGCAGCAGGCGTACGCTGAGGTGTCGCACCAGCGTGCGCCGTCCCATGCGGGCACGCCATGCCGGTTCAGCCTGCTGCGGCCCCATCATCCGCCACATTGAGCATGTAGCCGAAGCCACGTATGGTCTGGATCGATACAGGCAGCGTATCCAGACGCTTGCGCAGGCGGTAGATGTAGACCTCCACCGCATTTTCGCTGAAATCGGTATCCCAGGCAGACAGGGAATTGACGATCTGCTGCTTGGTCACCACACGCCCGCTGCGCATCATCAGCATCTCCAGCACCGAGAATTCGCGTGCCGACAGGGCAAGCCGTTCGCCTTCGGCAGTGATCTCACGATTGACGCTGTCAAGCCAGAGTGGGCCCGCCTGGACGCGTGACAGGGCCTGCTGACTCTGCCGTCGCGCAAAAACCCGGACACGGGCCGCCAGTTCGGGCAGCTCGAACGGCTTGACCAGGTAATCATCGGCACCACAATCCAGCCCTGCCACCCGCTCGTTTACACCGTCGCGTGCCGTCAGGATCAATACCGGCACCATGATGGCCTGGCTGCGCATCTGGGACAGCAGCACCAGACCATCGGTATCCGGCAGGTTGAGATCCAGCAATACCAGGTCGTAAGCTTGCAGCGTCAGGGTTTCGATCACCTGCCGCCCTTCGGTCAGCCAGTCCACGGCATAGCCCTGCCCTTTCAGGAACTCGTCCAGGGCCCGGCCCAGCACAGCATCGTCTTCAATCAGGAGCACTCTCATAAAGCGCATTCTAGCGCAGGAGTCGCCACTGTTCAGCGATTGCGGCAAGACAATAGAAAGACGTCCACGGCAGGCATGACGACACGATACAACCTCATTGAAACGGCCCCCTCCATCATGTCGATGGCAGGGGGCCGCAGATACTTCAAGCGTCGCAGGATGATTGCGGGATCAGGGTGCCGCCGCCTCGGGAGCAGGCTCCGAAGGGCGCGGCTGGGTAATGAAACCGATCCGCTTCATGCCGGCCCGCTTGGCCGAAGACATCACGTCGGCCAGGATTTCGTAACGGGTATTGAGGTCGGCACGGATTCGGATCTCGGGCTGTGGCTTTTCGCCGGTAATCGCGGCGAACCGGTTGAACAGCGCCGGCATCTCGATGGGCTCCTCGTTCCAGAATATCTGGCCGGAGGCATCGATGGCCAGGTCGAGCGTGACCGGATCCTCCTCGATCTGCTCGGCACTGGCCTGCGGCAGGTTGATCTTGATGGAGTGCGCCAGCAGCGGTGCCGTGATGATGAAGATGACCAGCAGCACCAGCATGACGTCGATCAGCGGCACCATGTTGATTTCCGACATGGTGTGGCCACCGCCTCCCTGGCCCTTGTTGTCGAAGCCGCCGAAAGCCATTATTGCTCCCCTTGCGACACCGAGGGTGCCGCTGCCAGGGCGGCTGCGCCCTTGGTTTCAGCATCACGGCGTGCCTGCTTGGATACCTTGCCGTTACCGTTGCCGGCCGTCTGCTGCTGATGGCCGGTCGTGATGAAAGTAAACAGGTCGTAGGCGAACGTATCGAGGTTGGCCAGCAGCACCCGGTTGCCACGCACGAACGTGTTGTAGGCCAGCACCGCCGGAATGGCGACCGCCAGGCCCAGGCCGGTCATGATCAGCGCCTCGCCCACGGGGCCGGCAATACGGTTGATGGTAACGCCATCGGACAGGCCGATGCCAACCAGTGCGTGGTACACGCCCCAGACCGTACCGAACAGCCCGACGAACGGCGCAGTCGAACCGACTGACGCCAGTACCGTCAGACCGTTTTCGAGCTTGGCTGTCTCTTCATCGATGACCTTGCGCATGGTGCGGGTCACGAACTCACGCTTGGATCCGGCCTCTTCCAGCTTCTTGGCACCGTATTTGACGTGATGCTCGCCAGCGTGGATGGCATGGCTGGCCAGATGCGAGAACGGATCGTTGGCACCATGGGTAACGATTTCGTTTTCGACCTGCTCCAGCGAACTGGCATTCCAGAAGGTGTTCAGGAATTCCTTGGCGCGACGCGACGTGCGCCAATTGGTGATCGCCTTGACGACAATAAGATACCAGGTCACCAGCGACATCAGGATCAGCACGATGAACAGGAACTTGCCCACCATGTCGCTCTGGCCGACGAAGTGCATGAAACCCATCGACGAGACAGCGGCCTGATCGCCCGCCTGGGTAGCAGCAGCCACGGCCAGGTCCGTCACGCCCGTCATCGACGCCGCCGCGGCGTTGGCCGCATCAGCGGCCGGCGCAGCGGCTGCATCGATCGCACTCTGGGCCAGTTGCGTGGTTCCCTCTGCCGAAGTCTGCGGAGCCGTCTGGCTTGCGGCTGCCGCCCCGGGCGCTGCGGCGGCGGTGTCGGTTGCGGCACCGCTCACGGCAGGCGCCACTTGCGACAGCACGGTGGTCAGTTGCAAAAATAGAGACATGCTCTCAGTTCCTTAAAACGAAATTGAATGGGATATCGGCCAGCGCCGGGTAGGGGATGCCGTTTTCGGTATAGGGCCGGAAACGCGCCTTGTAGGAAGCATCAAGGGCCGAACGATCAAGCCGGTCATGACCTGACGAGCGCTGCACAGTCGCCCTGTCGACATAGCCCTCGACATTGATCAGCACACGGACAATGACTTCACCCTGTTCTCGCCGCTGCAGTGAGGCGCGCGGGTAGACGGGCTCGGGCCGGCGGCCCATGTAATCCACCCGGCCGATGAGACGGGGTTCGTCGTTGGGTTCGCCCTGCGGTCCCTGCGGTGCACTGGTACCATCGGGCGTACCGCTGGGTGGCGTGGCCGAAGCCGGGGCATCCTGGGTCACCAACTCCGGCGGTACCGGATCCGGCTGTGGCTGCACCACCGGCTGGGGCCGAGGCTGCGGTCTGGGCCTGGGTTTTGGCTTGGGGATGACCGGTGCCGGCTCGGGTTCAGGCTCCGGCTCGGGAATAATTTCGGGCTCGGGCTCGGGCTCAGGTTCGGGTTCCGGCTCGACCTCTTCGGGCTCGGGCTCCGGCTCGGGAGTGACCTCGGGCTGCTCTTCCTGGACGGGGGCAGCCAGTGCGGGCGGGTTTTCGTTCTGCGGGCCCAGCACATCCTGTGGGTCGGGACCGAGCTCGACGAAACGAACCGTCACGGCTTCTGGTTCTTCCAGAATCAGATGTGTGCTCGACTGATACAGCAATGCGCCGATGACCGCTGCATGCAGTGCAAGTACGGCGAAACCGGCGCCCACCTTCAGGGGAAGGGATGAGCTCTGCTCTCTATGGGGCGGGGTAAACAGGGGCATGAATCAGCCGTGAAAAGACAACCAGCAAAGCGGGCAAGACGGAGCCTATCGCAGCTCCTGGACAATGAATTATAGTAATCCTAATACGAACGATTCGCAAGCAGAATCTTCACGCAATCTTCACATTTCTCAATTCCGGACGGACTTGTTTGTGCATGCCTCATGCAGACCCGTTTCAATCACCCTTTCCGCTTGGACAGGGGCGCAATGGATGCGTTACAGTTAGCGGCTTCAAGTACGACTCTGCGGAGAAACGCATGAAACGCCACACGATTGCCGCCACCCTGACCGGCGCCAGCGTGATCCTGTTGGCCGGCTGCGAACAGAATACGCCCCCCGAAGCCGGTATCAGCCCCGAACAGCTGCAGGCCAGCATCCTGAGTGAACTCAACGCCGACCAGGCCCAGGCTCGCGAGTTGCTGACCGAGTTGCGCAAGAACGATCCGACGATCCAGGATGTCTATTTCGGCGTAGATGCCAATGGCAACAAGGTCATCAACGTGGCTCGCCAGAACCCCGACGGCAGCATCACGACCTGGCAATCCGACGCGCTGGCCGAGAAGGTGCCCGAATATGCCGACAATGCAGGCAGCGGCGGCAGCAGCTTTGTCTCGGGCATGACCGGTGCCCTGATGGGCTATATGCTGGGCAGCATGTTCATGAACCGCATGGGCCGGACCCAGAGCTACGGTTCACCTGCCCAATATGACCAGGCCAAGCAGCAGGGCACCCGCACCTACCAGTCAGCCGTCACCGAAAAGAAGCGCATGTCCTCATTCGGCTCGGCTGCGTCACGCGCCTCCCAGCAAACCCGCGCCAGCGGTGCGTTCAATTCATCCTCCTCGCGCAGCAACAGCTACGGAGGCGGCGCATGACCGCTGCCATCACGGCACGGACATACAGTATCGACTTCGACGCGGCCGCCCTGCTCTCGCAGGAACTGCCGCTCACGCATCTGTTTTATACCGATCACGGCCAGCTCAACAGCGAGCTGGCCGATCTGTTTTCATTTCCCATCGCCCACCAGGCAGCCATGCCCTTCTATCTGCTGCCCGAACCCACTGCCGACGAGATGGCATCCACCCTCACGCTTTATTACGCCATGATGGTCGATGCCGTGCGCATCCTGCTGAGCAGCCCGAATGCGCGCATTCGGCGCTATTTCGATTGCGACATGATGCAGGCTCACGGCGACATGTTCATCGACTACGCCAGGGCCACCCTGCATAGTCCGGGCCTGGCAGCACAGACACTCTATGGCCGCTTCGATGCCGCCGTGGATCCGGCATCCGGTCGCATCACGGGGATCTACGAGTTCAACGGCAACACCCCCGTCATGCTGTTCGAATCGGTCAACCTCGAGAACATCCTGGCAACGGGACTGGGCCATCCGCAACGCCAATTCAACGAATGGTGGCATACCACCATTGCCATGTTGCAGACACGAATGACAGGCGGCAAGCGGGTCGCCGTGGTCTGCGACACCTCGTTCATCGAAGACATCACCACCTGCGAAACACTGGTACAGCTTTTCGAAGCGGCCGGCTGCGACCCTTACCTAGTAGATATCCGTGAACTGGATTACGACTACCTGATGCCGGAACAGCCCTTCATCATGAACCAGGCCGGCCTGCGCCCCGATCTGATCTTCATGCTGACGCCCTGGGAAGAAATGGTCATGACTTTTCCCGAGGCCTTTCGCAGCCACCGCAAGTGGTTCGGCCAGGTCTCGTTCATGGAACCGGCCTGGCGCTGGTTCCTCAGCCACAAGGGGATACTGGTTTTCATCAGCGACCTGTACGACAGCGACCAGGCCTTTGCCACCCGGCACGCCGGGTTGCCGCACCTGCGCGCAGCTTTCGAGGCCGAAACCATCGGCCCGACCCATGTCGCCAAGCCGGCCCTGGGCCGGCTATCATCCAATATCAGGATCATCGAACAGGGCACACTGACCGCTGCCAGCGGCGGCAGTTATCAGGACACCCCCATGATCTATCAGGCCTACTGCCCGCCAGGGCAGGTCGCCGGGCGCAACAATTTCATCCTGGGTGCCTGGATGACATCCCGCCCCAACAGCCTGCTGGGCGACGTCTCGACACTGTGCTTTCGGGAGTTCGACCAGCCGGTGCTCGACCTGCGCAATGAGCGCTTCATCCCGCACCTGCTGACGCCACTGGACTGAATCGGGCTGTCTGGCAAAATACACTCCTGTGCTTCAATGCCGCCATGACAACTCACGCATCACCCGGCAGCCGAACCAGCCGCCATCAGATCGATCACCTTGGCGTCCTGCGCAGCCTCGGCCCTTTCCAGACGCCCTTCGACCACGGCACCGCACTCCATCTGCAGTTGCCGATAGACGATATTGCCGGTAATCCTGGCGTTGGCCTGCAACTCGAGGAAATGCTCGACCACCAGATCACCCGTAATCGTGCCATTGACCACTGCGTCATGGACACTGACGCGCCCGGTAATGCTGCCCTTGTCACTGATCACGATCAAGTTCTTCTCACCATCGATGCCGCTGACGTTGCCATCGATGCGCCCATCCACGCGCAGTCCGCCACTGAATGAAATATCACCATTGACCACAAGATTGTCGGCAATCAGGCTGGACAGCTTGGTCGTTTCCAGCATCCGCTTGCGTTTTTTGTTGAACATGCTGCCTCCCGGCCATTCTCGACCGTCCGTCGTGCGCGGTCCCACCGCGCGGGTTGTCATTCAATTTGTCTTCGGCGGGCTGCTGCCGACCGATTTGAGAAAAGCCAGTTCGGCCTGCGCTTCCTTGAGTTGCTCGCTCAAGGTCGCAATCTGGCGCTCCAGTTCCTGTCGCGTTGCGACTTCGATATCGTGATTCAGGCTTGCCTGCTCCAGCGCCTGCTGCAACCGCGACAGCGATTGCTCGGGCGTTTCTGCAGCTTGCAATGCGTCATCGGTTGTAAGCCAGGGCAAATCCGTGCGCCCCTGAGCCCACCACGCAAAGCCGCCCGCAGCCAGTGCCAGGCAGAGCACAAGCCAGCCCAAGATGGCCCGCCCCCTGCCGGAACGCCTGACCGCAAGATCAATATGTCCCGTACTCAGAGCACGACTATCAGGTTGACCTGAACCAAACATCATCTACACCTGCCTAGAAACGTGCCAGATAAACCGCCGGATCCACAAATCGCCCATCCCTGAGGATTTCAAAATGCAAATGTGGCCCGGTAGAGCGCCCTGAATTGCCGACACGTGCAATTTCCTGGCCCGGCATCACGGCCATGCCGCGACTGACCAGCAGCCGCGATGCGTGCGCATAGCGTGTCACCAGACCGGCACCATGATCGATCTCGACGGTATGTCCATACTCTCGGCGATAGCCCGCGTAGATCACCCGCCCGCCGGCGCTGGCATGAATAGGCGTACCACTGGGCGCAGGAAAATCGACGCCACTGTGGAAAGCCAGCCTGCCCCGGAACGGATCGGTACGATTGCCGAACGTCGATGTCATCCGAAAGCCGGATACCGGTGTACGCCCCGGAAACGACATATGCGCCAGGCTCAGCGAAGTCGTAGCAGCATCGAGGCCCGCCAGCAATGTGGACAGCCGATCTGCATCATCCTGAATACGCAGCAGCGTAGCAGCGACATCGGGCACGGCACCCGCACCTGGGTCTATTGGCACCGCGACGCCGCCCTGGGTGGACTCGTCCTGCATGGGATCGGATGGTATGACCTCAGCGTCCGACTGGCCGGCTTCAGGCAACGGCTCCAGCATAGGGCCGCCAGAAGGAGATCCTGGCTGAGTCTTGGCAACACGGCCACCCTCGACCTGCTCGCTCCCCTGCATACGCTCCTGAAACTCTCGGGCGGCACCCAGCCGGGCTGCCAGGCTTTGCGCCTCAAGCTCCAGTTGAACCAGCCGGCCCGACAATTCGCCCACCCGCTCGACCAGCAAACGGCCATCCTGTGCTGCAACGACTTCCGGCGCATCCTGATCCGATACAGCCTGTTCGGCAACAGATTCGATAGGCTCCAGCAACGTCGGACGCCACAACCAGCCGATCAACATACCCAGACCAAGCGCCAGCAACAGCGCGGACGTCGCCAGCCCGAGGAAAAAACGGACACTGAGAGTTCTGGTTTTTGATTTTGCCAGGGTTCGGGCGGACAGTATGACGAAAGCCAACTCGCCATCTCCTTGAGAACGCCACCCGCACGGCAGCTGAAACAAAACGGCCTGCAGGCCGGGCGCATCGCTTTTATGAGCAACTGCTCCCGATTATTACTGGTTTTAACCCCTGGAGCAAGGACATATCATGTAGATACATATGCACATTGCGCATACAGCCAGGACAACCGGCCTGTGAGCCGCCGCCACACTGCGCAAAGCAAAGCCTGTTCACAAAGAAATTCGGGCCGCAGCACGCGGTGGTGCCAAAAAACAAAATGGCCCTGATCACCAAAGCGATCAGGGCCATTGAGTATGGTTGCGGGGGCAGGATTTGAACCTACGACCTTCGGGTTATGAGCCCGACGAGCTGCCAGACTGCTCCACCCCGCGTCTGTTCTGTACGTCAAAGATGAAATTATGCACTGTTGAAATCAGCCTGTCAACCCCACCTTGATTCTTTCATGTAGAAAGTCTTGCTGGGAGACTGGAGCTTTGAAGCAGAAAGCGCAATAATACTGTTTTTATATACAGCATAAAACCATGATTGCGCCATCTGCTCCATGTCTCCATGAAATATGGCAAGCCAGTGCCACTGTCCAGTGCGGCTTTCCCAGCCCTGCCGCCGACCATGGTCAGCGTCGCATTGATCTCGCCCGCATCCTGACACCCAACCCCGAAGCCACCTTTCATCTCCGAGCACGAGGTCAGTCCATGCGCGACGCAGGCATCGACGACGGTGATGTCCTGATCGTGGACAGGTCGCTTCAGGCGACGCACGGCGACATGGTCGTCGCCGTGATGGAAGGCGAATTCACCGTCAAGTACCTGTATCAGCATCAGGGCAAGGTCATGTTGAGAGCTGCCAATCCCGCCTTCACCGATATCGCGCTGCGCGAAGGCCAGGAACTGAGTATCTGGGGAGTCGTCACATGGATCATCAAGGCAGCACATCGACACGCATCGCGCTGATCGATGGCAACAGTTTCTACTGCGCCTGTGAACGGGTCATACAGCCGGCTCTGGCAGGCAAACCGTTGATCGTGCTATCCAACAATGATGGCTGCGCCATTGCCCGCAGCAACGAGGCCAAGGCGCTCGGCATACGGATGGGCGCACCATGGTTCAGTATCCGGCACCTGGAATCCCGGGGCCTGGTGGCGAGATCCGCCAACTTTGCCCTATATGGTGACATGAGCGATCGCATGATGACCCTGATCGGCCAGTTCGCACCACATCAGGAAATTTATTCCATCGATGAATCCTTTCTCGACCTGGGCGGCCTGTCGGACACCGGGCAAGAGATCGGCCAGGCCATCCGCCATCGCATCGCACAGTGGCTCGGCCTGCCGACCTGCGTCGGCATCGGTGCCAGCAAAACACTAGCCAAACTGGCCAACCATCTGGCCAAGACCTACCCTGTCCTGCAGGGCGTCTGTGATCTTTGCGACATTGCCCCGGAACGGCGTGATCGGGCACTGGCACTGACGCCCGTCGATGCCGTCTGGGGCATCGGCCGCCGGCTCGCCCCCCGATTGCGGGCCCAGGACATCCACACGGCGCTGGACCTGGCTCGCAGCAACCCCCGAGACCTGCGCAGTGCATTTTCGAGCACCGTGGCCGATACTGCCCGGGAACTGGCCGGAGAGGCCTGCCTGGACTGGCAGGATCATCCGGAACCGCGCCGTCAGATCCTCTGCTCACGCAGCTTCGGGCAGCCCGTGACCCGGCTCGACGATCTGCTCCAGGCTATCAGCCGCTTCACCAGCCGGGCTGCCGAAAAGCTGCGGAGACAGGGTTCGTTGGCCGGCACCCTGCAGGTATTCGCGCGAACCAGTTATTTCAAGCCGGGTCGGCAACACGCCTGCAGTGCCGTTCTGCCATTGACGCCCCCCTCCGATCGGACCGACCGCCTGATTGCCGTTGCCCTCGCCGGGCTGCGTGGCGGCTATCGACCCGGCTGCAACTACGCCAAGGCCGGCGTCTGCCTGATGGATATCCAGCCCACTCATGCCCAATTTCAATATGACCTGTTTGCGCCTGCCGAGCCGCCCCGCGCCGACGACAGGACCATGCTGGCACTGGATCGAATCAATGCCCGCTTTGGCGCGGATACACTGCAGATCGCCAGCGCCCTGCACGATCATGATGCTCCCTGGCTGATGCGCCAGGAACGTATGTCGCCACGGGCCACGACCTGCTGGAACGAGTTGATCGAAATACGCTGTTGATGGCAGTATGCCTGCCCCGCACCATCTTTCCCCTTTTGCATTTTTACTGATGCCCTGTCTGATCACTGCCCCGACATGTATGCTTGCCCATAGACTGTGCCTGCTTCTGCTTGCCATCCTCCTACCCTGCGCGGCACTTGCCGCGCCTCCCGACTTCGAACAGGCCAAGATCGAATCCCGCCAGCATGTCTATCATGATCGCAACCAAGGCGTAGGTGGTGATCTCTATTGCGGCTGCGACTGGCGCTGGACCGGCCGTTCTGGCGGACGCATGGAGCCGACCTCGTGCGGCTACAGCACGCGCGCCCAGCCCCAGCGAGCCGAACGGCTCGAATGGGAACATATCGTGCCAGCCAGCAATTTCGGGCGGGCCCGTCAGTGCTGGCAGCAGGGTGGCCGTGGGCACTGCCAGCAGACCGACCCGGTATTCAACGCCATGGAAGCCGATATGCACAACCTCACTCCTGTCGTGGGCGAAGTCAATGGTGACCGGCAAAATTTTCCATTCGGCCCTGTCGCGAACAATCAGGCCGACTACGGTGCCTGTTCTTTTCGGATCGATTTCCGACAGCGTACCGCTGAGCCGCCAGACAGTGCCAAAGGGTTGCTGGCGCGGGTCTACTTCTACATGCATGACCGCTACAACCTGCCGATGTCGCGCCAGCAGGCACGCCTGCTGATGACATGGGATCGCCAGTTCCCGGTCGATGCCGCCGAGCGGGAGCGCGACCAGCGCATCGCGACACGCATGGGCCACGGCAATCCGTTCGTCAGTGGCGCACGGCAATGGTCGGAGGGCCATCGCAACAGCGGCGAAGGCCTCAGGAATAGCGCGCAAGGCCATATTCGGAGCACACCGGCCAGCAGCACCTCAACGGCCTCACAGATGAGAGTGGCACCCGCATCGGCATCCAGCCATGTCAGCACGACCTCGGTACGCGGCAACCGCAGAAGCCAGGTGTATCACCTGCCGCAGGGCTGCCCAGGCTACAGCCGCATGGCACAGCACAACATCATCGAGTTCGACAGTGAAAACGCCGCCCGGGCCGCCGGTTTCAGGCGGGCAGGCGACTGCCGGTAAAGGCATCGGAACAGCCTTGAGGCATTGACCCAAGGCATATCGACTACAGCCGAACCTGCGTCGCCTTGAGCACGCGACCACGCGGCTGATCGGCCCTGGGACGGATCAGGTACGGCACGAAGCGCCACAGGTACAGCACCAAGGACACGATCCAGGCGCAGGCTGCCGCGTGCAGCAACGGTATCGCCGGAGCAGCGGGCAGCAGTGCCAGAAGCCGCAGCACGAATGCCAGCACCATCAGCAGATAACTCGTCACCATGCTGCGGTCGGTCTTGAGTGGACGCCCGAGATGCCCCAGCGCCGTGCGCGTGACCATGCCGATAATCAACAAGGTAAAGCCACCGATGCCGATCACATGCACCGGCCATGCAACGCGGATTTCCCATCCTGCACGCTGCCCCGCTTCGACCAGCAAGCCGGCTCCCAGCATGGCGTAACCCAGATAGAGAATCCACAGCAGCGGCACACGGCGCACGGCCAGCGGTTTCCAACTCAGCCACTGCCAGAGCGAAATCCCCCCAGCACCGAGCAGGGCCAATGCCGTCACGACATCCCACTGCAGCAGGTTGGCGACCAGTGCACATGCCGTCAGATAGAGTTGCCACTGCCCGCTGCGCACGTGCATGGGAATCTCCAGCCCCTGGACCCCTCGTGATGCAAAGAACGGAATCACGCGCCGCGCCACCAGCAATGCAATCAGGGCCATGCTCAGCAAGCCCTGGTTGAAGCGTTCCATCAACGCGGCATAATCGCCGCGCCAGGCCTCAAGGAGAAACAAAGCATCCGCGATTCCCAGCGCCAGTATCAGCAACGGCACGGCATAGTTACGCCGATTGCGGGTGCCATAGATCGCCCGCCCCACAGCCCACGCCGCACCGGCGTAAAACAGCAGTTCACAGGCTGCCCCGACCAGAAAGGCCGCATCGCCATGCAGCAGAAAAGCGATCCGGGCCACCAGCCAAAGCAGCACCAACCCGCCCAGCTTGCGCCCGCTCAGAGGATTGACCCCTGTCCAATTGTTGACCGCCGTCAGCAAAAACCCCACGGCAATGGTGGCGATGAACGCCCACAGCATTTCATGGGCATGCCAGACCACGCCAAACAGACGCGACGTCAGCCAGCCCGGCGCATACATCCAGACCGCCAGCGACACGGCAGCCCAGGCGCAGCCCCCCATGTACAACGGCCTGAATCCCAGTTCGAGGAAGGCCCGCCACTGCGGACGCGACGGAGACGGCTCAGGTTCGTGAATATGCAGAAGTTCGCTCATATGGATTTCCTATCGATATGAGCATCATCACACGAGGCGTACCGTATCGTGATTGATGTAAGGCAAGTTGCCAATGCGATCAGCGCTGCTTGATCAAGGCCAGCACATCCCTGAATTTCGGGTTTTCACAATGATGCAGCCACTCGAACAGCACCATCTCGGCCGTGGCGATCTCGATGCCATGCCCCTGGGCTCGCTGCAATGCGATGGCATGGTCAACCGGTCGGCGCGAACTGCTACCGTCGGCAAGCAATACCACCCGATGGCCCGCCACACGCAGCCCCAGGGCAGTCTGCAAGACGCAGACATGGGCTTCCCAGCCTGCCAGCAAAAAAGTACTGCGCTCCGGCGGCAGTACAACACCAAAGCCAGGTTCCTCGATTGCGCTGAAATGGATCTTGGGAAATACCAGATCAGCCAGCCCGTCCAGTGCCGGCACCGTAGGGCCGATCTTGTCGGCCTGATGCTCGGTCACGACAACCGGCACCTTCAGCAAGCGCGCCGCACGAGCCAGCATGGAGGCACACGCGACAGTGGCGGTGCCATCATGCATGGCGGGCATCAGTTTTTCCTGAAAATCGATCAGCAGCAACACACTGTCATCGGCCCAGATTGTCATCAGCCCGCCTCCTTGCGGTTTTTACTTGAGCGACTTGTAGCGCAGGCGCTTCGGCTTGGCTCCCTCCTCGCCCAAGCGGCGTACCTTGTCGGCTTCATATTCCTGGTAGTTACCGTCGAAGAATACTGCCTGCGAGTCGCCTTCAAAAGCGAGAATATGGGTCGCAATCCGATCCAGGAACCAGCGATCGTGGCTGATCACCAGCACCGTACCGGCAAATTCAAGCAAGGCATCCTCAAGTGCGCGCAGGGTTTCGACATCCAGATCGTTGGAAGGCTCATCGAGCAGCAGCACGTTGCCGCCGGCAATCAGCGTCTTGGCCAGATGCAGCCGACCACGCTCCCCCCCGGAAAGCTGACCGACCTGCTTGCTCTGATCGCTGCCCTTGAAATTGAAGCGGCCCAGATAGGCACGCGCCGGCATTTCGAACTTGCCCACGGTGAGCAGATCAGCCCCGTCGGCAATCGAGTCGAACACGGTTTTGTCGTCAGGCAGCGAATCGCGCGACTGATCAACGTGGGAAATCTTGACCGTGGCACCGATCTTGACCTCGCCACTGTCCGGTTGCTCCTTGCCGGCCAGCATGCGGAACAGCGTGGACTTACCCGCCCCGTTGGGGCCGATGATGCCGACGATGGCACCGGCCGGCACCTTGAAGCTGAGATTGTCGATCAGCAGGCGGTCGCCATAGCCCTTGCTGACACCATCGAACTCGATGACTTCGTTGCCCAGGCGATCCGCCACCGGGATGAAGATTTCCTGGGTTTCGTTGCGCTTCTGGTATTCATGGGAACTGAGCTCCTCGAAGCGCGCCAGACGCGCCTTGGCCTTGGCCTGGCGGCCCTTGGGATTTTGGCGTACCCACTCCAGTTCCTTGCGGATGGTCTTCTGGCGGGCGGATTCGGCGGCCTCTTCCTGCTTGAGGCGGTCTTCCTTTTGCTCCAGCCAGGAACTGTAGTTGCCCTTCCAGGGAATGCCATGACCTCGATCCAGCTCAAGGATCCATTCGGCCGCATTGTCGAGGAAGTAGCGATCGTGGGTGACGGCCACCACGGTGCCGGGATACTTGTGCAAAAACTGCTCCAGCCACTCGACGCTCTCGGCATCAAGGTGGTTGGTCGGCTCATCCAGCAGCAGCATGTCAGGCTTGGACAGCAGCAGGCGGCACAGTGCCACGCGACGCTTTTCACCACCGGACAGGTTGCCGACCACGGCATCCCAGGGAGGCAAGCGCAGCGCATCGGCGGCGATCTCGAGCTGATGCTCGATATCATCGGAGCCGCTGGAAGCAGCCGCCGCGATGATGGCTTCCAGTTCGGCCTGCTCGGCAGCCAGCGCATCGAAATCGGCATCCGGCTCAGCATAGGCCGCATAGACGTCATCCAGGCGCTTGCGGGCCGTGAACACATCGCCCAGACCCGCCTCGACCGCCTGGCGCACAGTGTGCGCAGGATCAAGCTGCGGTTCCTGAGGCAGGTAGCCGATATTCAGGTTAGGCATGGGCACGGCTTCGCCCTCGATCTCTTTATCGACGCCGGCCATGATCTTGAGCAGCGTGGATTTGCCCGAACCATTGAGGCCCAGCACGCCAATCTTGGCACCCGGAAAAAAAGAGAGGGAAATATTGCGCAGGATCTGGCGTTTGGGCGGCACGATCTTGCCCACGCGGTGCATGGTGAAAACGTATTGAGCCATTCGGTGGAAACTCGAAAAAACAAGGGGTTGAAGCGGCGAGTTTAGCCTATCCTGCGCGCCCTGTATCATTGCGGTCTGGCCCACACTGCGGAATTCTGTCTACCATGTCTGCCGACCTCACCCCAAACTCCGATCTGCCTGACGCTCGCCAGGAAAACCTGACCTTTACCTCCGATGAACTGACGCTGCTGGCCCGCACCGCCGATGCCCTGACCGCCTACTCGGGCAAATCGGTCCTGGCCGAACATGGCACCTTCGAGGACGGCGGAGCCTGGGTCATCTTCGCCATTCCGCTGAGTGTCGAGGAAAAGGTCGAAAAAGGCACGACGACTGTCCAGATGGGCGGTCCCGGCACGCTCTGGCTGGGCAACGCCGGCGGGCTCAATCCCGGCCCTGACGACGTGTACGAATGCCGCTACATCTGGTCGATCCAGATCACCGACGACGAAGGCGCACGCTTCGTCAAGCTGGATGAAGACGGCGAGGCGGCAGCCTGGTCGGACTTCCTGCCGGATCTGCTGCCTTTTGCCGCGGGAGCCGACGCGCAGATCCTGCCGCCGGACGAGGACGACGATGAGGACGATCGATGAAAAGCGCGCTTTTCATCGATTTCGACAATGTCTATTCCTGCCTGAAGCAGCTTGATCTCACGTATGCAGAGCGCTTTGCCCAGCAACCTGCAGCCTGGCTGTCGTGGCTGGTCGATGCGCTGCAACTGCCTGACGGCGCACCTGCCGATGCCAAACGACGCATCCTGGTACGCCGTTGCTATCTCAATCCACAGGTCTACCAACAGTTTCGTGCCCGCTTCAATATGGCTGGCTTTGAGATTGTCGATTGCCCCGCACTGACCAGCGGCGGCAAAACCAGCACCGATATCCATATGGTGCTGGATATTGTCGATCTCCTGCAGCATGAAGCGCACTACGACGAATTCATCGTTTTTTCCGCCGATGCGGATTTCACGCCAGTATTGCGCCGCCTGCGTCGATGGGACAGACGTACCACCGTGCTGGCGGTCGGATTCCCCTCTGCCGCATATCGCGCCTCGGCAGACCTGCTGATCAATCCCGACGATTTCATCCGCTATGGCCTGGGTATCGACGATGAGCCAGAACCCGCAACGGTGCCCATGGATATCGGCGCTGACGTAGAGGATCTGATCAGATCGCATCTGCAGCAAACGCAAAGAAACATTTCGTGTGCGCACATGGCCAACCTGATTATCCAGAAGTATCCGCAACTGGCCACAGACTGGAATGGACACGGCACATTCCGAAAATTCTCCGAAACACTGGATATCGAACCATTCACTTTCGAATGGAATGCCTCAGGTGGGCGGTTGCTTGCCGTGGATGCAGATACAGCGGATACCCTTCCCCACGAAGGCTGGGAAACAACACCGCATCTTTATGACATCGTCAGCCGTATCCACGAAGCCACCGATATCCCCTTGCTGCCGCCTGGCAAATATCGTCTTCTGATCTCCCTGCTCTCCCGGGATGTGGCATCGCACCCTTTCAATCTCGTGGAAACCAGCAAACGCCTGCGAGATGCCAGCAAGGACGCTGCACAGCCCATCAGCCGCTCGGCCATACAGCATGTGCTGCGCGGCATCCTCTTTCGCGGACACGCCTTCGAGCGTGGTCCCAACGATCCTTCGACACTGCAGCAGAAGCTGACGGACAACATCCGTTCGCTGTGCCTTCGCGAACAGATCATCCTGGACACCGAGACAGAGGCAGCCATCCAGGCCTGGATACCGGCAACCTGAGCCCCACGTTTTTGTTACTGCGTTCCGGCGCTACCCCTCTGCCAAGGGGGCGCTTTTTGCCCAGGAACGGCCCGACGAAAAAAAAAGCCGCGATGAACGCGGCTTTTTTTATTCAGGCGAGTCGATATCAGACGCGCTTGACCTTTTCCAGCATCTTGAAGACGCCCTTGGGGGCGTTGATGAACAGACGCTTGAACGTCTTGCCCAGGCAACGACGTTCGAGGGTATTGCGACGCGTACGCTTGATTTCAGCCATGATGAGCTCCGTAAAGACAAGGGCAGACTGGAAAGCGGCCCCGCTTGCTGTTGTGACGATAAAACGTCGATTCTAGCATTTCTGCTGGCTTTCATGGAATCTTTTTCATCCGTGTGTTGGCAGCGTGCATACAAAAAATGCTAGAATGGGCGGTTATCTACGGATACGTGGTCAGCCTTGCTGCACCAGCCTGGCAGGCGCAATATTTTCAGCGCGGACCGGCGACCCATTTTCTCAATCAGGAACGTTCATACCATGAAAGAAGGCATTCACCCCGAATACCGCGAAGTCGTTTTCCTCGACCAGCAAACCGGCAGCAAGATCATCACCCGTTCGACCGTCAACACGCGCGAAACCGTCGAGATCGATGGCAAGAGCTACCCGCTCTTCAAGTGCGACGTGACTGCCGAATCGCACCCCTTCTACACTGGCGCCCAGACCCGCATCGTCGATGCCGGCCGCGTCGAGAAGTTCCGTGCCCGTTTCGCTCGTACCACCGGCGCAGTCAGCAAGGCTTCCTGATCCGGAACCTGGAAACGCCTTACGGCGTATCCCGTTGCAAAGGCAGCCCCGCAGCGGCTGCCTTTTTTATTTGAAGTCGGATAAATTAGCGCCGTGTCTCCCCTATATCGCTCCACACCGGCCCGCCTGACCGCCCCGGCCACGACCAAACTGCCGCGCCTGGCGCTGTACGCATTGCTGCTGGCCTATATCGTGGCGGGTCTGTTCATGCGCGACCCCTGGAAAAGTGATGACCTGATCGGCATGGCCACCATGCTGGACAATGCCCGCGAAGGGGGACAGGCATGGCTGCTACCGCGCATCGGCGACATGGCTCACGCCCAGAACGGGCCGCTTTCCGCCTGGGCTGGCGGGCTGTTTGCCGTGCTGTTCGGTGGCTGGCTGGGAGAAGTCACTGCTGCCCGGTTGCCCAATATTCTCTGGTTCCTGCTTTGCGCCGCAGGCCTCTGGTATGGTGCCTACCTGATCGGCCGCCGGCCCGAGGCCCAGCCGCTGGCCCTGCCCTTCGGCGGCGAGCCCAACGAGCGCGACTATGGTCGCATGATTGCCGATGCGGCACTGCTGCTGCTGTTGGCCACGGCCGGCATCCTGATACACGTTCACGAAACCGGCATCGTGCCAGCCCTGCTGGCCTGCAATGCACTGGCCTTCTACGGCCTGACACGCATGCTCGACAAGCCGCTCAACGGTGCCATCTTCCTGGGGCTCGGTCTGGCCGGCGCATGCCTGGCTCGAGGCCTGCCCGGCGTGCTACCGCTGCTGCTGGCACTGCCTTTCATTTTCCGTCCCGGCTGCCTGCTGTGGCACAGACTCAAATGGCTGGCCCTCGGCCTGGCCATCGCTGCCCTGCCCGTCATTGCCTGGCTGCTGGCGGCCAGCGCCCAGGGCGCACGCGGCGAGTACTGGATCGACAGTTGGCTGCAATGGAATCTTGACTACTATGGCCTGCCCACCTTCAAGGGCAGCATCGGCGGCCTGCGCGACCTGAGCTGGTTCCTGTGGCCTACCTGGCCACTGGCGGCACTGGCTATTTCGCGCTGGCGCGGCTGGTACAACGCCCCCCACATCGCCATTGCCCTCGGCCTGCTGGCGGCAGGACTGCTGAGCCTGCTGGTCGTGCCAACCCCGGGGGAGCTTGATTTCATCGCACTGGTCGTGCCAGCGGCAGCACTGGCCGCCTTCTCCCTGCCGACGCTGCGCAGGGGCATCGTCAACACCCTGGACTGGTTCGCAGTGATGTGCTTCTCGCTCACTGCCGTCACGGTCTGGCTGGGCTGGATTGCCCTGCACCTGGGCTGGCCACCCAAGATCGCGCACAATATCGCCCGTCAGACCACCGGCTTCGATCCCTCCATGGACTGGCTGCCCACCCTGCTGGCGATCCTGATCAGCCTGGGCTGGGTTGCACTGCTGCGCTGGCGCTTCAAGGCCCGCCCGACCGCCCTGTGGCGTGGCACCATCCTCTCGGCTGGCGGCCTGGCCACGACCTGGCTGCTGCTGGTCCTGCTGTGGCTACCGGCCATCGACTATGCCCGCAGCTATCGAGCCGTTTCCGCCGAGCTGGCGCAGACTGCCGCCCGCGAAATCGGCCCCGGCGAATGCATCCGTGCCGTCAATCTGGGCACCAGCCAACGCGCGGCCTTCTACGTGTTCGACAAACAGTCGTTCTCCTACGACAGCCGCTGCAACTTCGTGCTGGTGCAGACCTCCCGCTCCGCCATGGAGGAAGGCCGGGCTCCGCACGCCGATGCCCAGCACGTACTCTGGGAAGGTGCACGCGCCGCCGACCGGCACGAACTGTTCAGGCTGCTGCGCCTGCGCTGATCCGGACCGCCCCGCATGAATCACCCTCACGATTCCGCCGGCATCGGTGCCGCCATGCGGCGCATCGTCAAGCAGGCCTGGCCCGTACTGATCTCGCAATGGGCCAGCATGGCCTATGCCGTGCTCGATACCGCCATGACCGGCCACGCCTCATCGGATGCGCTGGCGATCATGGGACTTTCGATTTCCGTCTACGTGACCGTGTTCGTCGGCCTGATGGGCGTCCTGCACGCACTGATTCCGATCCTGGCGCAACACTATGGAGCCGGCCGCCTGCACGAAGTCGGCCGAGCCTGGGGGCAGGGTGTCTGGCTGGCGCTGGCGCTGTCGGTGCTGGGTATCGCGCTGATGCTGTTCCCGAACATCTGGCTGGCCTTCTCGGGCGACGTCGAGCCTGCCGTACGCCAGGGTATGGCCAGCTACCTGCAGGCACTGTGCCTGGCCTTGCCCGCCGCACTGGTTTTTCGCACCATCTATGCGCTGGGCACCTCGGTTTCGCGCCCGCAGGTGGTCATGATCATCAATCTGATCGGCCTGGTCTGCAAGGCCTTCTTCAACTGGCTGCTGATCTACGGCAAATTCGGCCTGCCGGCACTGGGTGCCACCGGTGCCGGCCTGTCCAGCGCCCTGGTGGCCTGGATCACGCTGGCGCTGGGCTTCGGCTACCTGCGTCGCAATACCTGGTACCTGCAATTCAACCTGACACTGGGCCGTCCCCGCTGGCGCGACCAGCAGGAATTGCTGCGCCTGGGCCTGCCCATGGGCGGCTCCTACCTGGTGGAAGTCTGCGCCTTCACCTTCATGGCGCTGCTGGTGGCACGCGAAGGCGTATACGCAGTCGGCGCACAGCAGATCATGTCCAACCTGGCAGCACTCTGCTTCATGATGCCCATGTCGATCGGCGTGGCCACTGCATCGCTGGCCGCGCAGGCCATCGGTGCCGGTCGCCACGATGCCGCGCGCCGCATTTCATACGCAGGCCTGTCTGCGGCCATCATCGGTGCCGTCCTGACCGCATTGCTGCTGACCACCCAGCGCGAAACCATCGTGGCGCTCTACACCGACGACGCCGAGGTGGCCGTGATGGCCCTGGCATTGCTGCAGATCATCCCGGTCTTCCACCTGTGCGACACGCTGCAATGCGTGAACTCGTATATCCTGCGCGCCTACAAGATTGCGGTAGTGCCGCTGCTGCTGCAGATCGTGGCTTTGAGCGGCTTTGGCCTGCTGGGCGGCTGGTGGCTGGGTTTCGGCCCCGCCCAGGGTGCCCTGGCGCCATTGACCGACCTGCTGATGGCGGGCGCGCCGATAGGTGCCAGTGCGATGTGGCTGATGGCGACGCTGGGATTGCTGCTGTCGGCCACCTTGCTGCATGTCTGGTTCCGGCGCGTGGCACCTTGAGGGGGGTAGCCACGGCGTGAGTTATTTGACCTTCGCATTCGCAATGCGAAGGTCGGGAGTTCGATCCTCCTCCGCTCCACCAAAATTCCCAGTTAAAACAAGGCACTACGTTTAGCGATGTAGTGCCTTGTTTTGCATTTCAGGGCAGGTTTTGCCACAACAGGTGTGGCAAAATTGTGGCAAGCCACCGCGCCCCGCAGCGGGTTTTCGTCACGCGCAATGCATGACAACGCACGAAGCTGTTGCTAACATACCCCCTATCGAGAAATTCGGTTTGCCACGCGCTGAAGACGTTGTGAACGGCTCCGAGAAAAAAGCAAAGGATGGATGCGGGTAGCGCCGCTCACACTCCACCAAGCGAGAGCCACGGATTGTTCAGCAGCACCCACTGTAAGCGGATCGGTGGGAACGCCAGAAAGGATGCGCCAAGCATCGCCAGTCGATACCCCCGCCGGTCAGAATGGGGCCGGTTAAACAAAGGTCGGTATCGCCACGGAAAGCGGGCAAGCAACTTGGGGCACAACCCCACCGAGTCTTTTCCGATGCGATGCCGGTCGCAGCGGCTCAGTAGAGCAAGGGCGTGGTCGGCTAGGTCTGGATTCGGGGCCGTGGACTCATTCGAACTTGACCGACATATGTCGGTCGGGATCGGAGACGTTCGCCATGAAACCTCTGCTCACCGTCGAGCAACTGGCTCAGTACATACACAAATCCGTCAACAGCATCCGCAGCGATGCATGCCGCAACCCGCAATCGTTGCCGCCGATCTGCCGCCTGCCCAACACCAAGCGTCTGCTGTGGCGCATGGAAGACGTGGAAGCATGGCTTGCTGGCCACGTTGCCATCCAGGTTACGGATGCCTCCGCCACACCATCACGCACCACGCGCCGTGGCAGGCCCACCAAAGCCGAAACCGTCGCCCGCCAGCGCCAGGCGCAGGCCCAGCCAGCATTGGCGCGGGGGTGAGGCATGAAGATCCTCGACTACACGCATATCTTTGAACATGCCCCGATTGCCAGAGACATGATCTGGCCAGGATTTCAGGCTGGCAAAGTCGGTGCCCTGATCGCGCCTGGCGGCATTGGAAAGAGCACCTGGGCATTGCAGGCGGCAATGGCCGTTGCGTGCCCTGTTCCTGGTGGTGATCTGCTGAACCTGGCCCCGAGCAAGACCGGCAAGGTGTTCTACCTGGCGGCGGAAGATGACGCCCTGGAACACCATCACCGTGGCTACGCAATCCGCAAGTACCTGCCAGCGGACGCACGCGCCGCCATCGCCGCGAACTTTGCCTTGTCGCCATGCAGCCGCTTCAACATCATGGCGAACGATGACTTCACCAGCTTGCAGAAATACACGGAAGGCTACCGCCTGATCGTGCTGGATACGCTCAGCCGCATTCACCAGCTCGATGAGAACAGCAACGGCGACATGGGCTTCCTGATTGCCCGCCTGGAGTTGCTTGCCAACACCACGGGCGCTGCCGTCCTGTATGTGCATCACACCAGCAAAAGCAGCGCACGCGATGGCTTGCTCGATCAGCAGCAAGCCGCACGCGGCGCATCGGCCCTGATCGACAACGCCCGCTGGTGCGGCTACCTGGCACGCGTGACCGAAGATCAGGCCAAACGCTTCATTGACCCGCAAAGCAGCCCTGCCGCGATCGGCGCTGATCGACGCAGCGCGTTCCTCCGTTTGGGAGTATCCAAGCAGAACAACAACGCCGCACCACTGGCCCAATGGCTGGAACGCCAGGAAGACGGTGTTCTACGCCCCGTATCGCTCCAACAGGCGACAAGCAAGGCGCGTGACACCCGGAGGCTTGTCGATGGCTACTAACCTCACTCACGCCCGTCACGACCCTATGCATTGCCTTGCGCCAGGACTTTTCCGCAGCCTGAAACGCGGCGACCGCAAGAAGCTCAAGCTGGATGTGACCTATCGCTATGGCGATAACGAATGCGCCCGCTTCATCGGCTTTGAGCCGCTGGGCGCGGACGATATGCGCTTGCTCCAGGGCTTGGTGGCACTTGCTGGCCCCAATGGCGTCATTCTCACGGCAGCGCCGACAGGAGACTTGCCGAAGCAATTGCGGCTGGGCCTGTCGCCCAAGCTCGATGCCAAGGACAGTGACGGTCTGGTGGTGCGGCACCACATCACTCGATTGATGGCAGAAATCGGCTGGGATGATAGTGGCAAGAACATCCTCACAGTCAAGGCAAGCCTGGTGCGTATGTCAAACGTGACCGTCATCATCGACAGCGGCCCACATCGCGCCTCTTTCCACTTGATGAGCCATGCGTTCGATGCCGAGGACGGCAAGCTGTTCGTGTGCCTGAACCCACAGATCGCAGAGGCCGTGCTGGGACACCGACCCCACTCGCGTATCGACCTGAACGAAGTCCGCCGCCTGAACAGCGACCCGGCCAGGCTGATGCACCAACGCCTATGCGGCTGGATAGACCCAGGCAAGCAAGGCAGCGTGGAACTGGACACGCTCTGCGCCTACATCTGGCCCGACGCGGCCAATGCCGAAGCGATGAAGAAACGCCGCCAAGTGACGCGCCGCGCCCTAGTTGAACTGCACAACGTCGGTTGGGGCGTCGATGAATACAGCAAGGGGAAATGGATGCTGCGAAGGCCCGCGAAAGGGAAAACTGGCGGCGGTTCAGCCGACGTTGACCGGACTAACGTTCCCCCTTCGCCGGACTAACATTCCCCACCCTCCGGACTAACGTTCCCCTTAGGTTTCTGAAAAACACATAAAAAACATAAGGTTAGGATGGTCTTGAAAAACCGATCCATGATTTATCCAAGAGATAATCCACTAGGCGCAGGCTTTGGTAGCCTTTGCCGTTCGGCCTTTGGCCGAGGTTTTACGCCAAGGAGATGCGACAGCTTTCTACCCAAAATGGGCATTGGGCTACCAGAAAACATGGGTGAGATAACCGCTTTCCAATAGATGCTCGTAACCAGAAATTAGGCGAGCCTATCTACTGCCAACAAGCGAGGCATTAATCCCGAACCATCATGTTTGGAGCGAGTCTCGGCACCTCACGAACCGTGAACAGCAGTGCGCTTGCGATACGCAATATGTTCGATTCCGAACGCGGACAGGTACTCTGGCCGTATGAGTTCGATGATGTCGGAGTACGACACAATCGCGAACTGTGGTCCTTGCGCGTATGAGGCCACTTGGTATGGTGCAAAAAGGAACTCAATACCGTCCTCTTTTGGGATAAAGCAACAAAAATCCGCCCACTCTCTGGTCCCACTTTCAACACAATCCACGTCTAGCGGGTACGCGCTCTGGTCTTCCTCGGATTCAGACTCAACCGTCGTCAGAATTCTACGAACAATGGCTTGTAATACCGGCAGCGCATCGGTAGGAGAATTGAATATAGAGGAAATTCCGTTAATCAGGCACAACGGCTCCATGACAAACGAGTAGGTGACAAAGGACATATTTCCGTGAGCCGCGCCCGCGCCATACCAATGGATTGCGTACTGGACCGTGAGAACCTTTCCGACAACAGAGGGTTCATTACAATGCAAATCAAGTGTATCCGACCGTCTGAACTTATCCTGTCCGTAGTTGTAGAGTGATGGATCCTGCTCAAACTTCTTGGTTCGCGCCGCAAATAGATGCTTGAGCAATTCTCCCTTTATATAATCCCCTACTAATTCCAGCCCTGCATACCGGGTTGAATGGAAGGTGACAAACAGCAGTTCGATCTCATAGCCTGGTAAGCCATCCCACTCTTCACGAAACCTTTCAAACTTCCAAGTAAGCTCTCCCTTGTGCTGGATGCGTTGAGTCGCGAGGCCAAGCTTTCCGAGTTGGAATGTAAGCGCATCGCTTACACGCGAAATGCAATCCAGGTCATGTGCTGAGATGCACTGAATTCCTTTCAACTGTTCGGGAATGGGCAGTGCTTCGTCTAAAAGAATTGGAATGATATATATGTCATCGACAAGTTTTTCCGACAACTTGTCCAGCGCGACTTTGAGCTCTCGCTGGACATACCCACGTCGGCCCACGGAGGCCTCTGACAAGAAGGCGATCACTAGGCTCGATTTGTCAAGGGCGAGCTTGATCTCAAAATCCCAGTTCTGGCCAGGTTTCAGTCTTTTGCAATCGAGCCAGATGTTGAATCCGTCTCTTTCAAGGGCATCAAAGAAAGGCAGGACGCGGTCTTGGTCAACAGTTGTGTAGCTGATGAATATCTGCGGAGATTGATCTTGCACAGGTTATTCCTTCTTAGGGTCAAGGCAGCTTTGTCGCATCAGTCCTAATGGAACTAGTCCACTATGATCTGAGAATTTACTTGAATATGTGGATGGGGATAGGCGTCAATTTCGGCACCCAAGCGAACGCCAGGAATTGGGTGGAAACAGCCTGTTCATCAACCTGCCCCTCATATGTTAACAAGGTGGCTGAAAAACAGGCATTTCACTGTCACTTGACCGGGCAGACACACAGAAAATACCTGCCCCTCACATTGGCGTAAAACTGCTTTAAAACGCCTGTGGTTCGCTGCGTTGGTAGCTGCCTTGCGTCATGCAGCGTTCGACTAGGGCATCCCGATCCTTTCCTTCCGGCAGGGTCTTCCAGTAATCGGGAGAACATTCAGCACCGGCTGATGCAGCGGGAGCCGTGCCCGTGGCAGACGCACCTGGCGCAGCGACGGCTGGCGTCTGTGCAGGAGGCATAACTTCCTGCTTATCGCCACACCCCGCCAGTGCTACTGCCAGAACCCCCACCAAGACCGCACTTCTGAACCCCTGCATACTTCTTCTCCTTGACCGCATCCGCGATGCCTGAAATCAATCAACAGCCCAAATTTTAGCGGCTAAAAAATGATCAATCTCACGGGATGCTGTCCTGCCACGAAACCCACTTACCCGACACATCACCGACAGCATGAGTTTCGCTGCTCGAACGACGCCAAGTTATTGACACTTGAGGGGCGGCGGTAACGCCGTTTTCCTTAGCGTTCTTTAACCGTTTTTACAACGTTCTTTTTCCCGACATTATCTCGATTTTTTAGCGATCACTCCGATTCAAGGCCGATTTTTCATCAAAAATCATTGTTTCACCTTTGTTTTCACAGAATCGGCACTGGGTTGGCTAAAAAAATGGTGTCTGTCGATACTAAGGCTAGCTGGAATAGCGGTGGTAACGCGGGCAAGATGGGTGAAGTTAGCTAACCGGCAAGCCGGTTATCTATCTTCACTCTCCCTTATTCGCGCCGGGGGCACTCAACGGGCATCCTGCTCTGCGAGGCCGGCCAGCTACCGCTGGGCAAGGACAAGTGCATCATCACCTCGGCCTTGCCAAAATGATTTCACTAATATAAAGTGATATCAAATACAGCACATTGAGGATTTGAGTTATGGCCTCTATCACCGTCAGGAACATTCCCGAGGAAGTGCATCGCGCCATCCGGGTGCGGGCAGCCATGCACGGTCACAGCACCGAGGCAGAGGTTCGCCGTATCCTGGAGCAAGCCGCACGGCCAGAGGGTCGTATCAAGCTCGGCTCGATGCTGGCATCCATTGCCCGCGAGGCCGGTGGCTTGACCAACGCCGAAGCCGAAGCCATCAACCAGCAGCGCGACAAGACGCCTGCCGAGCCGATGAGCTTCGAATGATCGTTATCGACACCAACGTCATATCCGAACTGTGGAAGGCCGAGCCTGCGCCCCAGGTGCTGGCCTGGGTGGACGCGCAAATGATCGAAACCCTGTACCTGTCCGCCATCACAGTGGCCGAACTCCGCTTCGGCTTGGCGGCAATGCCCGCAGGCAAGCGCCGGACGACCTACCTGGATCGGTTGGAGCGTGAAGTGATCCCGGCTTTCGCAGGGCGCATCCTGCCCTTCAACCTGGACGCATCGCGGGCTTATGCTGAGCTGATGGGAGCCGCCAGGGCGGCAGGTAACGCCATAGGAAAGGCGGATGGCTACATTGCGGCCTCAGCCATTGCGCGTGGCTATACGGTTGCCACACGCGACACCAGCCCCTTTGCAGCCGCAGGGCTGGCCGTCATCAACCCTTGGGAGGGCAGTTAAGACACAGGCACACCCGCAGTACCGCAACACCACCGAAGTCCGGGCCGTCAGGCCAAGGGCGATACCGATTAGCTAGTGGCGTAGCTCTTCGATGAAAACATTGCTGTAGCCAAGCTCATGCTCGGCCACGGCGAAGCCTTACCTTTCATCGAACGGAGCACGACCATGAAAAAGCACCGCATTTACGCGGCCAAAGCTGCGCTCGTTGCCGTCCTCACCGGCAGCATCCTTACCTCCCCAGCACACGCGGGCATCCCCGTCATTGACGGCGGCAACCTCACGCAAAACATCGTGACGGCCTTGCAGCAAGTCGCCGCCGTGCAGAAGCAGATCGAGCAGTACCAGACTCAGTTGCAGCAGTACGAAAACATGCTGCAAAACACGCTGGCACCGGCTGCATACATTTGGGATCAGGCACAGACCACCATCGACCGGCTGATTGCCGCGCAGAACACGCTGGCCTATTACGAAAGCCAGCTTGGCAGCCTGGATCGCTATCTGTCCAAGTTCCAGGATATTGCCTACTACCGTAGCTCTCCATGCTTTAACGGCAGCGGCGGCTGCACACCTGCTGAGGAGGCCGCGATGGCAGAAAACCGCCGCCTGGCATCGGAGTCGCAGAAAAAGGCGAACGACGCCTTGTTCCAAACCATCAGCGACCAGCAAAAGGCATTGCGCAACGACGCACGCACGCTTGAGCGTTTGCAAACCGCAGCGCAAGGTGCCAACGGCCAGTTGCAGGCCATCGGCTATGCCAATCAGCTTGCCAGCCAACAGGCCCACCAGCTCTTGCAAATCCGCACCATGCTCACCGCCCAGCAGAACGCAGAGGCGGCACGCATCGCCGCGGAACTGGATGCCGAGGCCCAGGGCGAAGCGATGGAAGAAAGAATGCGGAAATGGGACTTCCAGCCGAGCTCACCGGATCGCTACTAAGGGAGACAGACAGATGAAAAAAACCATTCTTCTCGCCCTTGTCGTCGGCCTGGCCGGTTGCAGCGACGCGATGCCCGAACCCAACGCCGCCACCTGCGCACCTGGTGCGTATGAAGAGGCGCTGGCGGAGATCAGGAGCAAGTCCCACCGCCTGGCTTTCACGGAGGAATGCAAGAGCTTCCAGCGTGCCGAGAACATGCGGAAATGGGAGTTCAAACCCAGTTCACCTGATCGCTACTGAGGGGGCCACATGAAACGCATGATTCTTGGCATCCTGGCCGTTGGCACGTTCGCATTGAGTGCCGAACCAGCCTTTGCCGATGGCTTATCCAGCAGCAACGTCATGAACGACGTGCTGGATCGTTTTCATGCTGCGGCGGCCACCTGGGGGCCAGCCATCCAGTCTGCCGCTTCGCGCCTGTTCTGGTCGCTGGTCGTGATCTCGATGGTGTGGACGTTCGGCCTGATGGCCATGCGCAAAGCAGACATAGGCGAGTTCTTTGCGGAGTTCGTCCGCTTCACCATCTTTACCGGCTTCTTCTGGTGGCTGCTCACGCAAGCGAACACGGGCATGAATCTGGCCGGGACGATAGTTGCGTCACTGCAGACCTTGGGCGCGGAAGCCGGGGGACTGTCGAACAACAATCTCGGGCCTTCCAGCATCCTTGATCTTGGCTTCGAGCTGTACGACAAAACCGTCCAGGCGACCACGAAACTCGGATGGCGCAAACTGGCGACTGCCCTAACGATGGAACTGCTGGCCATCGCTGTCTTGATCGTCCTGGCGCTGATTGCGATCAACCTGCTGCTGGTCACGGCATCGACGTGGATTCTGCTGTACGCCGGTGTTTTCTTCCTGGGCTTTGGCGGGTCGCGTTGGACTTCGGACATGGCGATCAACTACTACAAAACCGTGCTGGGCGTCGCTGCCCAACTGATGGCCATGATTCTGCTGGTCGCTATCGGCAGGCAGTTTATCAACCACTATTACGACCAGATCAGCGAAGGCATGGCCTCGCAAGAACTGGCCGTCATGCTGGTGATTTCATTGATCCTGCTGTTCCTAGTGAACCGTGTGCCCGCGATGATCTCCGGCATCGTCACAGGGGCCAGCGTGGGCGCAATTGGCAGCGTAGGCAGCTTCGGGGCTGGTGCGGCAATGGGTGCCGCCATGACTGCCGCCAGCATGGCCACAGGCGGCGTGGCAGCGGCGGGCAAAGCGGTGATGGGAGCCGCTGGTGTCGGTTCTGCTGTTCAAGCGGCAATGCAGAAAGCAGCGGGCAGCATGAGCAGCGGCAGCGACACACCGGGCTTAGGTTCTATCACCGGGAACGCAGGCGGCAGAAGTGAGGCCGGTACGGCAGGCAGTTCACCATTCGCCCAGGCGGCAGGCTTTGGCGGTGGCGATAGCGGCTCGGGCGGCGGTGGCGATAGCGGCTCGGGCGGCGGTGGCCTGGCTCGGGCGGCGAAACTGGCAGCAGGCACCGTAGGAGAGCTTGCCAAGGGTGCGGGTGCCGCAGTCAAGCAAAGCGCCCAGCAGCGCGTCAGCGAAACCGCAGGCGGGAAACTTGCGGCCTCGATCCGCGCAAGCATGGAACCACCCAAGGCCGCCGGCACTGATGCAGCCGCGTTCGATGGCGACAGCTTGGGCGGCGCTGATAACGCCAGCAGCGGTGGCGGCTGGATCAACCAAACCGGGGGATTCGGCAACCTGTCGGAAGCCGATCAAGCCAAGGCAACGGAATCCCACGCGGAATGGCAGGCCAAAAGTGAAGGCAATACATTCGGCGTCGAGGACTATGTTTCGTATGTCCAGGAACGGCAGCAGGAGCGCAATCCCGAAATTGATGCCTTCGTGAACCGTGACAACAACAGGAGCTAACGAGATGACAACACCCTACCTGGCAGCATTCGCCGTCCTGGATCAACAACGCATAGAGCCATGCCACTTTGAGCCAGTCGATGCGTCATCCCCCGATGAAGCCTGCGATGCAGCGGCAGAGATCGCGGCGTTTGTCGCCCGGCCAACCGAGCCGAAAGAACCAGTAAGCAGCAGGCCCGAAACAGGGGCGGCGGTGGCTCGTATTACTCACGACAAAAGCCCGTTTGCCGAAGCGGCGGGACTATAAAGCGCACGGGGCTGGTGTTGCCACACCGACCCCGTACTTCCATTTGCACCTGATAGGAGGTGGATCATGGCAACTATGAATAGTAACGAAGCGGTCGAGGCCGTGCATCATGCAGCAGCTCTGCTGGGCGACCTGAAATGGCTAGACCAGGACACGGCGCGTCAGATATCGCCAATGGCCGAAGCGGTGGCCAATATGTTCGTCGTGCTTTTCTACCAGGCGGAAACCGGCCAGGCCACGCAGGATGATTTCCGTGAGGCGCTGGCGGCAATTCAACAGACGTTGCCCACGGCTTAGGCGTTGCGCGAAGCGGTAAGAATAAGAAGAATAATATTATTCTTACCGAATTATTTTTCGCAGAACGACAGGGGCGACCTGGTGGTCGCCCTGTTCATTCCTCGGCAGGCCACTCCCTGCCTACCGATGGCGCATCGACCCATTCGCGCTCTTCGGGGGGCAACGGGTATGCACCCGAGGACTCCAGGCCTTCCAGCAACTCACCCATCGTATAGCGTGGCGGCCATTGCCTGGCAGCGTGCAGCAGTCGCAGCACACGCACCGCATCACCCGATAGGTCATAGACTAGGATGTAGTTTCGGTGAGCTACCAGCTCCCTGGTGCCGGGTACACGCCCCTGCCTGCCAAGGTTGGGATGGTCGAGCAGCAGGCTGGCTTTTTCTGAAAATAGCGCATCCAGGGCCAGCGCCGCTGCTGGAGCGTGCTGCACGATGTATTCGCGTATCTTCTTCCTGTCGGCGTGCGCTTGCCGTGTCCAGACCAGCTTCACGATTCTGCGGGGCTGCTGGCCAGCTTGCGGCGTACCTCGGCACGCCAGGCTTCGGCCTCGGCTTCAACCTCTGCGGCGGCGATCACGTCACCTGCGTTGGCTGCATCCAGGCCGACCTGCACCTGGCGACGGAACCAAGCATCATGCGTAGCCGCTTCTTCCTGTTGCCGCACGAAATCACGCATGAAGTCGCGCAACAACTGGGCGCTGCTGCGGTCGCGTGCCTTGGCGGCGTTGGAGAAGTCAGCTTTCAGAGACTCATCGACTCGGAAGGTAAAGGTAGCTTCGCTCATGGCGCAACCCCAATGTGTTACACGATTGGTGCAATATAACACGGGGCTGATGCTGGAGGGCTGGCACAGTATCCATGACTCGACCCGCCAGGCCGCGACACTCTCACGCTACTACTGATCACGATACTAAAATGGCACCGTAAAGACACAGCAATTAAAGAACCAGGATGGATATATGGCCATGAAAAATCCACCACATCCAGGACAACTCATTCAGGAAGATGTGATGGCCTCATTGGTACCATCATTAAGTGACACCGCAATAAAGTTCGATGTGGAAACAGAGTACCTAGCAGCAGTGCTAGCAGGATGCGAATCCCTAAATATCACGTTGGCTGATAATTTGGAGAAAGCGGGAATCAGTACAGCAAGGCCATGGATTTCCATGCAGCACCAGTTTAATAGCACTAATTTAAAAATCAGATATTAAGCACTAAAGCAAGCCCACACGGAACCCCCGAATTTCGCACAAAAATTAATATTAAATACAGCCAAAATCAATCAGATTGAATTTTGTCGCGCAACCCACTGCGTGTGCTCTCGGGAAAATGCTAGTTCTGCCTCATTAACAAAGTCCGAGAAATCTTCCTCGCTATCAATCTCTTCGATTCTTCCTTGGATTATGCCTATTTCATGCGCAGTAAGTGTGTAAGCGGAGTTAAGTTCATTGAATTTTTTTATTTGCATCCACCCAATAATTGAAGATGCCAAGACAATTAAAGGTTCGAATGGCCAAATGCTCCACTCAGGAAACGCCGGACGAATTGTCACAAGAGCAATTGCCAAGCCATAAGTGGCCACACAGCAAACAACCCATCTTCTAGAGCATTTTTTATTATATCCAGCTTTGCTGGCGTACCAAGCCCGTTGCTCTTTAATTCTCTTTTTTAAATAAAACTCTTTTCGACTATCGAGAGAAAGGGCACGAACCTCATCCATAGAGGAAGTAACTTGATCATCCGCAGCAGAATCCGGAGGAATTCTATCGCCTATATGCCTATTGGCTTGCAAAATTTCACGCAAATGATTTCTAAATTCCGCACGCCTTATACGTACTTCAGCAACATCACCAAATGGTGATGCACGCATGCAATACCTCCAAGTGGATGTTTTTATTGATTCGGCAAGTGCACGCCCTTTATACCAGTCTTGCTCAGGCTTTGTTTTTGATCTATAAATCAACAGCCCCGCCAGGGCAACAAAAATAAAAGCATGCGCATAGCCCATTATGCGACCAGGACTTTGATTCATCGAGAAAAAAGCCGCAACAATCAGAAGACTATACTCCATGCGAAGCAACCAAAGGTATGCGCTCTGAGATTTTCTAGATAGATCGCTGGCTCCCGAGTAGAGCGCCGGATATTTTATTTCTTTCTCTATCAAGGGGTAATCTCCCTGATGCCTGAAATGATCGAGCTGGAGTTCCAGCGCACCACTTTATTAGCAGCTAAAGTAACGCACAGGGGTGTTCGTTCCCCTCCCCACGGCACAATCCCAAGAATCGGCTTATTCAAAGATCTCGCAAAGTCGATTTCAAATTGGATCCAGTCGCTGTGTGCCGCATACATCCCAGCCAATACAACCACGCATTGAACAGGACGGATTTGATCGCGCAATTCTTCTTTTAGCGCATATATAGACATATTGCCAAACCGTCTATCCTCGGGGACTGAATAATTTGTCCATTTAAAGTATGGCGAACCATTAAGAAAACTAACCGCACGCGTATACCCTTCACTATATCGCCATGCGTGACTAATGAATAAGCGATAATTATGCAAATAAGGCACCATCAATCTCCAATTTATAATTTCCACCAAATAATTAAACCAAGCTAAAAACCAGAAAAAAGCTTTACTTAAGTCTTTTGGCTAGACTTTCTGCACTAGGATGATAATACCGCATCAACATCCTCGGATCGCGATGCCCCGTAATCTTCGTCAGTTCATGCATAGGAAACACTTCCGCCAGCCTAGACGTCGCTTCATGCCGTAAATCATGAAACCGTAAATCCACCAAAAAACCATCCCGAGGCCGAGTACCGGCATCCTTGCATTCCACCTCATACCACCCACGCGCCCGCTGTACAGCGCGTTCAAACGCCCGCGTCACGCCATCAGGCCGCACCGCAAACACGGCCCCTTGCCTCTGTTCCTTGGCGTCCAACCCATCGCGCAGTGCCTGCAACACAGCCACCGCCCTGGACGACAACGGTACATCCCGCGCACTCCCATTTTTCGTCGCCGGCAAATGCGCCACGCGACGTTCCAAGTCGATATGCTCCCAGCGCAGCCCTACGATCTCCCCGCGTCGCATGGCCGTCTCCACAGCCAGCCGAATGATCGAAGGCAGCAGCGCCGAAGAGCTGGCCGCCATCACGCGCTCCAACTCTCCATCCTGTATTTGTCGCGCCTCATCACCGGCATCCAGCACAGCCCCTTGCAGTGTCACCACACGTCGCACACGCGCATTATTGGCCGCAGGCTTGCGCACGACCTCGACCGGGTTGGAAAGGCTCTCCATGCCCCATTCCTTGCGTGCCACGCTGAAAACATGCGACAGCACCGCCAGGCGGCGCAGTACGGTGGCCGGTGCGTAGTCCTGCAACCAGGCATCGCGCAGGCTGGCAATGTCGGCACCACGGATGGACGCCAAGGGACGAAGGGCCAGCGGCAGGGTCAGCAGCATCCTGATGATGGAATCCTCCTGCACCTTGCCTTTCTTGTGTGGCACGATCTCGGCCTGGTAGCGTTCCAGGGCTTCGCGCAAGGTGGTGGACTCGGCTTCGCCGCGACTTAGCCACACGCCCCGCGCCATCTCGGATTCGATCATCTTGGCCCAGGCTTCCGCCTCGGCCTTGGTGTTGAAGGTCTTACTCTGCGCGGGGTAGCCCCGCTTGCGTATCTGCGCTTCCCATTGGTAAGGGCCGCGCTTGCGAAAAGTTGCCATGCCACAACGTCCAAAATCAGTGTGGCAAAATTGTGGCAAATAACCGTTAATCAGTCAAAAACCATTGATTTTATTGACTTGTAATTAGCGTTCGCAATGCGAAGGTCAACACCCTACAACTTGATGAAGTGCTCGCGGTAATACTTCAGCTCATCAATAGACTCATACACATCCGCCAATGCCTCATGCCGGGTCTTTTTCTCGAAGCCCTTGATCAGCTCGGGCTTCCAGCGCCGGCACAGCTCCTTGAGCGTGCTGACATCCAGATTGCGGTAATGAAAGAACGCCTCGAGCTTCGGCATATAGCGGAACATGAAGCGGCGATCCTGGCTGATGGTGTTGCCGCACAGCGGTGACTTGCCTGCCGGCATGTGCTGCGACAGAAACGCAATCAGTTGAGCCTCGGCAGTCGCCTCGTCCAACGTAGAGGCCTTGACCTTGTCGATCAGGCCGCTGCGGCCGTGGGTGCCCTTGTTCCAGTTATCCATGGCATCGAGCACGCTGTCAGGCTGGTGGATCACCAGGACCGGACCTTCCGCAACCGTGGTCAGGTCAGGTTCGGTAACGACCACAGCCACTTCGATGATGCGTTCCTTTTCCGGATCGAGGCCCGTCATTTCCATGTCCAGCCACACCAGGCGGTTTTCGTTCTGCATTTGGTTTCCTTGCCCTCAACGGCGATGTGCGCGTTTACACTATCGGTTTGATCAATCCGCTATTTTCGCATACCTGCTCCGGCCAGATGACCCTCTTCACCCTGCTGTTCGCCCTGTTCCTGCTGCTTGATGCCAGCCTGCGCTTCTGGCTGGCCCGTCGCCAGGTTGCTCACGTCATGCATCATCGCGATGCGGTACCGGCTATCTTTGCAGACCAGATCTCGCTGCGCAGCCACCAGCGCGCCGCAGACTACACGGTCGCACGGGTACGCATGGGCCTGATCGAGCGTATCGTCGATGCCGGCGTGCTGGTTGGCCTGACGCTGCTGGGGGGGCTGCAGGCGATCGACTTCGGCCTGATGCGCTGGATCGACAATGATTTCATCCGACAGTTACTGCTGCTGGCAAGCGTGGGCGTCATCATGATGCTGATCGGCCTGCCCTTTTCCCTCTGGCGGCAATTCCGCCTGGAGGCCCGTTTTGGCTTTAACCGGATGACGCTGCCGCTGTTTTTCTCCGACCTGGCCAAGAATATCGTACTGTCCACGCTGCTCGGACTGCCGCTGGCTGCCGCCGTGCTCTGGTTAATGACGGAGGCCGGCACGCTCTGGTGGCTGTGGGCCTGGCTGCTGTGGGTCGCGTTCAACCTGGTGATGCTGGTTGCCTTCCCGCTGTGGATCGCGCCACTCTTCAACCGCTTCACCCAACTGGAGGACGAGACCCTGGCCGGCCGCATCCGCAATCTGGCGACACGCTGCGGCTTTCCTCTGGATGGTCTGTTCGTCATGGACGGCTCGCGGCGCTCGGCGCATGGCAATGCCTACTTCACCGGTTTTGGCAAAGCGCGCCGCATCGTGTTTTTCGACACCCTGCTCTCGCGCCTGAACCATGACCAGATCGAAGCCGTCCTGGCCCATGAACTGGGTCACTTCCATCACCGCCATATCCTCAAGCGGATTGTCGTCAGCTTCACACTGAGCCTGGGATTCTTCGCCCTGCTTGGCTGGCTGTCGACACAACTCTGGTTCTACGCCAGTCTGGGCGTCGCGCCCATGCTGAATGGATCGCACCACGCCATGGCGCTGGTACTGTTCTGCCTGGTCGTCCCTGTCTTTACCTTCCCGTTTGCCTTCATCACCAACATGGGCTCACGCCGCGACGAGTTCCAGGCCGATGCCTATGCCGCCAGCCAGAGCAATGCCGATCACCTGATCGCCGCACTGGTACGACTGTATGACGACAATGCCGCCACCCTGACGCCCGACCCGCTGCATTCGGCGTTCTACGACAGCCATCCTCCAGCAGCCGTGCGCATCGCACGCCTGCGCCTTGCCGGTGGAGCACAGCCCGCATGAGCAGCATCACCTGCGGTCTGGTCATCGCGGCGCATGGTCGCCACTATACGGTCGAATTTTCCGATGGCAGCCTGCGCCATTGTTTTCCTCGCGGCAAGAAAGGCCAGGCTGCCGTGGGAGATCGGGTGCAGGTCAGCCTGCAGGGCGAGGCCGAGGGTGCCATCGAGCGCATCGAGCCCCGACGCAACCTGCTCTACAGATCCGACGAAATGCGTACCAAGGTGTTTGCCGCCAACGTCGATCAGTTGCTGATCGTCCTGGCCGTGGCCCCCCCCTTCTCCGTGGATCTGCTGGGCCGTGCCCTGGTCGGTGCCTGGAGCGCCGATATTCGCCCCCTCATCATCCTGAACAAGATCGACCTGGTGGACGGGCTGGCGCAGGCCCGCGCCCAGTTAAGCGATATCGACCGGCTGGGTGTTCCCATCATTGAGCTGTGCGCGCACCACAAGGAAGCCGCACGCGACAAGCTGCTGCCCTATCTGCATGGACAGGCCAACCTGCTGCTGGGCCAGAGCGGCATGGGCAAATCGACGCTGCTCAATGCCCTGGTGCCCGATGCCCTGGCCGCCACGCGTGAAATATCCACAGCGCTGGGCACCGGCAAGCACACCACCACCAGCACGCGCCTGTACCACCTGCCCGATGGCAACGGCGACCTGATTGATTCACCGGGCTTCCAGGCCTTTGGCCTGAGCCACCTATCCGACTCGGATATCGAACGGGGCTTTCCGGAATTTGCCGAGCATGCGGCGCACTGCCGCTTTTATAACTGCACCCATCTGCACGAGCCGGGTTGCCAGGTATTGCAGGCGCTTGATCACGCACAGATCGGGCAGGAACGCCACGCGCTGTATGCCCGTATCCTGCAGGAGCGTGGTCGGAACAAATAAAGCCACACCACCACTCCAGACCATCTTCTGCAACATTGCCTGGAGGCGGCTGCTTTCAAAGTTTCAAAGTCAGTGGCCCAGTAGCTGCGCGCCCAAAGAGCAGGCGCTCATGCCTATATCCTGAAAGCACCACTCAGGCTGCTGACAACCTCCGGTAGAGATTGCGCAGCATGGCGGCCGTCGCGCCCCAGATGAAATACTCGCCCCAGGGCATCGAGTAATAGCGTCGCGCCTGACCATCAGGCGGCGTGAAACGGTGCAGACGGTGATTAGCCGGATCCATCAGGAAAGCCAGCGGCACCTCGAACACCGATTCCACTTCGTCCGGATCGATACGCACCTCAAAGCCGGGACGCACCAGCGCCACCACCGGCGTCACCACGTAGCCACTAATCGTCTGATAGGCAGGCAGCGTACTCAATACCTCGATGAACTCGCTGCCCAGGCCGGTTTCTTCCTCGGTCTCGCGCAGCGCCGTGGCGGTGGTGTCCACATCGAACGGCTCCATGCGGCCACCTGGAAAACTGATCTGACCGGGATGATCGCGCAGGTGCCCGGCACGCCGGGTCAGCATGACATGCAGGCCATCGCCACGCATGACCAACGGGATCAGCACCGCCGCCTGCACGGGCTCGAACTGAGCCTCATCGGGCAACGGTCGCAGCAAGACACCATCTCCCTGACTCCAGATCCATCCCGGCGGCGGCGGAATACGCAGCACCCCGCGCAATGCAGCCGGCTCCAGCAGATCGGCAGGCAGCGACAGCAAACCCTGGGACGCAGACTCCCAGGGCTGGGCTTCAGGGTCAAAGCGAGTCATCACGACCGGCGGGGCTCGACGACTGGCAGCGGACTGTGGCATGGCAGACAAAAAGAATGAATACTCCTGCATGTTACGACAATGGTCGGAGCATGGAAACGCCCTCCAGGCGTTCCAGCACGAAATCGGCCCGTTCCGCCACGCTGCATTCGGGCAGCACGGAGATCTCGTAGCCCAGCGCAGGGTACGCACGCCGCAATCTCTCGTACTCGAGCAACGCTGCCTCGAAATCATGGCGACGCTCGGTATCCTGCCTGTAGATCGCCGGCCAGGGGGGTGTCAGGAACACACACGCATGATAGCGATGCTGCTGCCCCAATGTGTCGAGCAACGACTCTCCCGACAGCGCCTCCAGCGCAGCAGCTGCATCGATCAACCCACGATCGAAAAATGTCCAGCCTGCATTGCGCCGGGCCTGAGCACGGTCCTCCAGCGCCACCTCGATGGCTCGCCGCAGGAACACAGCCATATCGATCCACGGCACAGCACGCCCACCCCGACACTGCTCTTCCAGGATGATGCGACGGCCCGGCTCTTCGACAACGGCATGGCCACGCCGCTGCAACTCGGACAGCAGCGTCGATTTGCCACCGCCGGAGCAACCTGAAATCACGACAAAACGGTTCATTGGCCTATTCGACCTGACTTTCTGCTCGAATACTGCAGCGATGAATACAGCAGCGACATGCTGATGGACAAAAAAAAGACGCCTTGCGGCGTCTTTTTTTGCGGATTCCGGCACCAGGGCCGGAAAACGGCTTAAGCCTGGACTTGTTTGCGCACCAGCTTTTCCTTGATGCGAGCCGACTTGCCCGAACGCTCGCGCAGGTAGTACAGCTTGGCACGACGGACGTCGCCGCGACGCTTGACTTCGATCGAGGCAATCTGGGGCGAATACAGCTGGAACGTACGTTCGACGGCTTCGCCGGACGAGATCTTGCGCACGATGAAAGCCGAGTTCAGGCCACGGTTGCGACGGCCGATCACGACGCCTTCGTAGGCCTGGACGCGCTTGCGGGTACCTTCAACCACATTAACGTTGACCACGACGGTATCGCCGGGAGCGAATTCGGGGATGGTCCGACCTTCGGTCAGACGGGCAATTTCTTCTTGCTCGATGATGGCAATCAGGTTCATTGAAAACTCCATGACATCTTGCCTGGCGGGTTGTTGTAGAAAGAGAAGAACGCCAGCAGAGGATGCGAAAAGCCCTTAATTCTATACCATCTTACTTACCCTGCCAATAGGCAAATATCAAAAGCCGGCAGCATACCCAACCCAGCACACCAGCGGGATCATGGCCACGCCGAACAGCGCCAGTCCGGTATCGACAATTTCGGTACGGTAACATACCACGGCCTGCGTGCAGCGCCGCCATACGGATACTCGGGCAACAGATGCGCGACGGCGCGACGCAGCAGGTGCAGCAGGTGCAGCCACGGCCTCGGTGGCCGACTGAATGCGGTACCGTGCCGGAACGGGCCAGACGGAAACAGATGACAGCATGGCGGTGGAGCGGACGACACTGCTCATGGACTTCTCCGAGATGGGCGGCACCGATGCCGCAATATGAATACTGTATAAAAATACAGTATTTTTTGCAAACACTGTTTTCCCGCGCATCAGGAACGCACCGACACCATGCCAGGGCCTGCCGAATTTATGAACCAGGTCGTCCTCAGCAGCTAGAATCCAGGCACACAGGCCATCCGCCTGCATCGGGCAGCGGTATCGCAGCAAACAGGGTGCCAATGAAAACAGGAAAAATCGTGCCAGACATACATGAACTGGTGCAGCAGGAAGCGTTTTATTGCGCCGACTGCCTATATACCAAGGACACGGGCTTCCTGACCTGCCGGATCACTTCGGAAGGTCTGCTCCATGGCAAAGCGATAGGTACGGATGATGTAGAGCTGACTGACATATTTACCCTTTTCACCCGAACCATCCGGGGTGCGCTCTATGTCGGCGGCGAATGTTCGGCACACGGCTCCTGCGGTTTTATCTATCAGAAAACACACGACCAAATAGACTGGTTCCTGATGAGTCTCGAGCACGGGCCATTCATCGATGTCGGGGCAGACCATGCAAAAATCCGGTTTCTGTCCGGCAACGGCAATGCGCTCCTGATGCTGGACAATGAAGCCCTGGAGCTACAGGACAGGTTTTTTCTGCAGGCACGCAAAGCACAGGGGCTGCCCTGAGACAGCCCCTGTGACCCATCCATGACGCGTGCTGCTCAGCGCCGGATCATCCCGCCCGCCACTGTCTGATAGGTTGCCTCGTCCACCAGAATGAAGGCACCTGTCGCCGGCAACTGATCGTAGGCATCGAGTACCAGCGCATCGCGCGTGGCCAGCGTAATGCGACCGATATCATTCATGGCCAGCGTGGGCGTATCGGCCTCGCGCTCCTCGAGCACCTGTACATCGCGCCGGGTATGAACGGACTTGATGCGTGCCGCACTGGTCCGGGTACCCTGCTTGATCAGGTATTTGCGTGCCGTATTGAGCGGCTGGCTGTCAAGCCAGCAGACATCCGCCTGGAACTCTCGGGACACGGCCACATCGGTGTCATCGGCATGCACCAGCACATCGCCACGCGAAACATCGACATCCTCGGCCAGCACCAGCGTGACCGCCACGCCCGCCGTGGCGTACTCCACATCGCCCTCGAACGTCAGTACGCGCGCCACCGTGGCGGGCGTACCGGCCGGCTGCACCACAATGCGATCACCCCGGCGGAGCGTGCCGCTCGCCACCTTGCCGGCATAACCGCGGAAATCATCGGCCTGGCTGCCATTGTGGCGCGCCACCCACTGCACCGGAAAACGCAGCGGCTGGGCCGGGTCGTTTTCCTGGACCTCAATCCCTTCCAGCCACTGCAGCAGCGTCGGCCCCTGGTACCAGGACATGTGCTGTGAAGCACGCACGACGTTGTCGCCCTTGAGGGCCGACATCGGAATCGCCTCGAAACCGGCAATGCCCAGCTTGGCTGCCAGCGCCGCATAGGCGTCGCGGATGCGTTCGAATACAGCCTGATCCCAGTCCAGCAGATCCAGTTTGTTGACGGCCACGACAATGTGCCGGATGCCAAGCAGATGGGCCAGTGCGCTGTGGCGACGGGTCTGCACCAGCAGTTCGCCATCGCTGGCCCGCGTGGCATCGACCAGAATGATCACGGCATGCGCCGTCGAAGCGCCCGTGACCATGTTACGGGTGTACTGCTCGTGTCCCGGTGCATCGGCCACGATGAACTTGCGCGTCGGCGTGGCAAAGTAGCGATAGGCCACATCGATGGTGATACCCTGCTCGCGCTCGGCCTCCAGGCCATCCGTCAGCAGCGACAGGTCGAACTCTTCGTCGCCGGCACGGTGATGGCGCGAACGTCCGATGGCCTGCAACTGATCGGCAAATACGCCCTTGCTGTCGTACAGCAGGCGCCCGATCAGGGTCGACTTGCCGTCATCGACCGAACCCGCCGTGATGAATCGCAGCACGCCACGATCGGCGGCTGTCAGTTGTTGCAGAGTACTCATCAGAAATATCCTTCTTTCTTGCGACGTTCCATCGAAGCCTCGGAGGTCTGGTCATCCATCCGCGTGGCACCGCGCTCAGTAATATCGGTGACGGCGGTCTCGGCAATGATCGCCTCCACGTCGGCGGCCTCGGAAGCCACCGGGCAGGTGCAGGAAATATCTCCCACCGTACGAAAGCGTACCGACAGCGTCTCGACCTGATCGCCCTCGCCCGGCCGGGTCAGCGGCGTGACCGGCACCAGCAGACCGTTGCGACGGACCACTTCGCGCGGGTGCGCATAATAGATTTCGGGCAGGTCGATGGATTCGCGTGCGATGTACTGCCAGACATCCAGCTCGGTCCAGTTGGAGATCGGGAACACACGCATGTTCTCGCCGGGATGCACGCGGGTGTTGTAGAGATTCCAGAGTTCCGGGCGCTGAGCCTTGGGATCCCACTGGCCGAACTCATCACGGAAGGAAAAGATGCGCTCCTTGGCACGTGCCTTTTCCTCATCCCGGCGGGCACCGCCGATGCAGGCATCGAAACCGAACTCCTCGATGGATTCCAGCAGCGTCACCGCCTGGGCGGCATTGCGCGAATCCGTTTCGCGACGCAGCACCACCGTACCGCGCTTGATGGAATCCTCCACGCTGCGCACGATCAGGCGTTCACCCAGTTCCCCGGCACGCCGGTCCCGGAACGCAATCACTTCGTCGAAATTGTGGCCGGTGTCGATATGCATCAGGGGAAACGGGAACCGGCCGGGGCGAAATGCCTTCTCGGCCAGCCGCAGCAGCACGCACGAATCCTTGCCCCCCGAAAACAGCAGGACCGGGCGCTCGCATTCTGCCGCCACTTCCCGCAGGATATAAATCGCCTCGGACTCCAACCAGTCGAGGTGACTGTTGATACTGGCTCCTGTCATGTATATGCCTTTTTATGAATCAATCCGGTTGATCTGAAACCTTGGTTATCCTGTGGGCTAGGACTGCCGCTGCAGGATATTGACTGCATGCAGCCCGCACTCCTTGGAGTCCGACGACTCCCACCACCATCGCCCTGCCCTGACATCCTCACCCGGCTTCACCGCCCGCGTACAGGGCTCGCAACCGATCGAGGGATAGCCCTGATCGTGCAGCGGGTTATAGGGAATATCGAAGCTGCGGATGGCCTGCCAGACATCGTCGAAATGCCACTCTGCCAGTGGGTTGAACTTGTACAGCCCGAAGGTCGCATCGTGCTCTTCAAAGGGCAGTTCGGTACGCGTGGCCGACTGCTCGCGGCGCTGCCCGGTAATCCAGGCCCCCCGACCGGCCAGGGCGCGTTTGAGCGGCGCGACCTTGCGTATCTGGCAACAGACCTTGCGCAGTTCCACACTCTCGTAGAAGGCGTAGGCACCATGCTCGGCCACATGAGCCTCGACGGCAGCCGCATCGGGACGCCAGACTTCGATGTCGTAGCCATAGCGCGCCTTGACCGCATCGATCACACCCAGCGTCTCGGCATGGAGCCGACCCGTATCCAGCGTAAAGATGCCTAGCGGAATCCGATTCGCCAGGATCGCATGCGTCAGCACCATATCCTCGGCCGCCAGCGAAGAGGACAGCACGGCATCGGGATAACGGACAGCCGCATCCTGCAGCCGGGCCTGCAGATCCCGCCACAACCCAGCCAGGCGCGCATCGCCTGAGACGACATCTACGTTGCCAGAAACAGATGAATCCATATCCTGCCGTGTCATTTGATCATGCCCATAAAGTATTGAATCAATATCCGTTTTTGCGCTGCTGGCCGTTATATTGTCAGCATGGGCTGCTTGCGTCCGCAGCCTCCTGCCGAAAAAATCGCGTCAATGGCATGCACCGGCCAGAAGCCGACACATGCCTGTGCGATCAGCGGCCTGCCCCCTGCGGCATTCAGGCCGCTGCCTTGGAGGGTGTGGCAAACACCTGGATCTGGCGCGGTCGCACCAGCAGATCCTGCCCTTCCTTCAGATTCAGCTCACGGTACTGGCTCTCGGGAATCTGCGCTTCGATGATGCGACCATTGTCTGCATGGCGCAGTTCCAGATAGGCACTAGGGCCGGCCAGGTACACATGATTGAGCTTGACCGGAATGCCCTCGCGACCCGCCTCGCGATGCGCCACGTCGAACTCGTGCGGCCGGACGTAGGCGGTCGCCTCCAGCCCGTGCGCCTGCGCATAATCCGGTGCAGCGAACGTCCAGCCATCGGCCTTGAGCTGCCCGTCCTCGATCTTGCCAAGGAACTGGTTGACGTCACCCAGGAAGCCATACACAAAGGGCGTGGCCGGATTCTCCCAGACTTCGCGCGGCGTGCCCACCTGCTCGATGCGGCCGCTGTTCATCAGCACGACGCGATCCGCCACTTCCAGGGCTTCTTCCTGATCATGGGTCACGAACACGCTGGCCACATGCAATTCATCGTGCAGGTGGCGCAGCCAGCGGCGCAATTCCTTGCGAACCTTGGCATCGAGCGCACCGAACGGTTCATCGAGCAGCAGCACACGCGGCTCGACCGCCAGCGCGCGCGCCAGGGCGATACGCTGGCGCTGGCCGCCCGACAGTTGCGAAGGATAGCGATCCGCCAGCCAATCGAGCTGTACCAGCTCAAGGAGCTCCTTGACCTTGGCTCGGATGGTGCTTTCGGACGGACGCACCGAACGGTGCTTGACGCGCAGGCCGAAGGCGACATTTTCGAACACGGTCATGTGGCGAAACAGCGCGTAATGCTGGAACACGAAACCGACCTGTCGCTCGCGCACATGCACATCGGTGGAATCTTCGCCCGCGAACCAGACGCTGCCGCTGTCGGCAGTCTCGAGACCGGCAATGATGCGCAGCAGCGTCGTCTTGCCGCAACCCGAAGGACCCAGCAGAGCCACCAGTTCACCGGTGTCGATATGGAGAGAGACGTTGTCCAGGGCCTTGAAGGACCCGAACTGGCGCGACAGGTTTCTGACTTCGATACTCATGACAGCTCTCTGGTTGAACGCGCATTGCGCCACTCGACCCAGCTCTTGAGACCCAGCGTCAGCAGGGCCAGCAACGCCAGCAACGAGGCGACTGCGAATGCAGCGGAAAACATGTATTCGTTATAAAGGATTTCGACGTGCAGGGTCATGGTGTTGGTCAGCCCCCGCACCTGGCCGGAAACCACCGAGACCGCGCCGAACTCGCCCATGGCACGGGCATTGGCCAGGATCGCGCCATACAGCAGCCCCCATTTTATGTTGGGCAGCGTAACCTTGCGGAAGATGGTCCAGCCACTGGCACCCATGGTCAGGGCTGCCTGCTCTTCATCGCTGCCCTGCGCCTGCATCAGCGGGATCAGCTCGCGCGCGACAAAGGGGCAGGTCACGAACAGCGTGGCCAGGATCACCCCGGGCACCGCGTAGACGATGCTGATTTCATGCGCCTGCAACCAGGGACCGAACCAGCCGGTACGGCCAAACAGCAGGATGAACACCAGCCCCGCCACCACCGGCGACACCGAGAACGGCAGGTCGATCAGCGTGATCAGCAACTGCTTGCCGCGAAACTGGAAGCGGGTCACTGCCCAGGCCAGCGCCACGCCGAACACCAGGTTGAGCGGCAACGCCACGGCCGCGACCAGCAGCGTGAGACGGATCGCCGACAGCGCATCGGGTTCGAGAATGGCCTTGAAATACAGGTCAACGCCGCGCCGGAAGGCCTCGGCAAACACCGACAGCAAGGGAATCACCAGGAACAGCGCCAGGAAACCCAGCGCCACAAGCAACAGAATGCCCTTGACCCACTTGGGTTCATCCAGATGCGCGGGGCGCGGCACGGACAATGTAATCACACTCATGCCTGCCTCCCTGCGCCCCGGCGGGCCTGACTCCACTGCAGCAGATTGATCAACAGCAGCAGGATGAATTAAAACACCAGCATGACCGTAGCGATTGCCGCTGCGCCAGCGTAGTCATGCTGTTCGAGCTTGGAAATGATCAGCAGCGGCGTAATCTCGGACACCATCGGCATGTTGCCGGCGATAAACACCACCGAGCCGTATTCACCCACGGCACGCGCAAATGCCAGCGTGAAACCGGTCAGCAACGCCGGAGCGATCGTGGGCAACAGCACGCGAGCGAACACCTGCCAGCGTTGCGCACCGAGGCTGACAGCCGCCTCCTCGATCTCGCGCTCGATATCCTCGAGCACCGGCTGCACTGTTCGCACCACGAAAGGCAGGCCGATGAAGATCAGGGCGATCACGATACCCAGCGGAGTATAGGCCACCTTGATGCCGAACCATTTTTCGAGTGGTTCACCCAGCCAGCCATTGCCGGCATAGAGCGCGGTCAATGCAATGCCTGCCACAGCCGTCGGCAGCGCAAAAGGCAGGTCGACCAGAGAATCGACCAGCTTCTTGCCAGGGAACCGATAGCGCACCAGCACCCAAGCCACGACTAGCCCGAACACCAGATTGACCAGCGCGGCCAGCAGCGAAGCACCGAATGTCAGCTTGTAGGAAGCGACCACTCTGGGTGCCGTCACGACGCTCCAGAACTCACTCCAGCCCAGCTCGGCACTCTTGAGCGGCAAAGCCGCCAGCGGAATCAGCACCAGGATACCGAGATAGAACACGGCATAACCCAGGGTCAGCCCGAAACCAGGCAGCACCCCGGCGCGCCGGCTGCGGCTACGTCCCCCTTGCGGGGGACGGTGGCCGATTGCATCAATGACTGCACTCATTCGACGTCATCCCAAATAGGCTCAGCGCGGCAGGTAGATCTGGTCAAACGTGCCGCCATCGGCAAAGTGCTTCTTCTGCGCATCACGCCAGCCACCGAATTCGCCATCGATGGTCACCAGCTTGAGGTCCGGGAACTTGTCGGCATACTTTTTCGCCACTTCGGCGTTGGTCGGGCGATAGTAATTCTGGGCAATGATTTCCTGCGCTTCAGGCGTGTAGAGCCATTCCAGGTAGGCCTGGGCGGCAGCGCGCGTGCCCTTGCGATCGACCACCTTGTCCACCACGGCAACCGGCGGCTCGGCCAGGATCGAGAGCGACGGCACCACGATGTCGAACTTGTCGGGACCCAGTTCGTTCAGGGCCAGGAAGGCCTCGTTTTCCCAGGCCAGCAGCACGTCACCCAGGCCGCGCTCGACAAAGGTCGTGGTCGCACCACGGGCACCGGTATCAAGCACCGGCACATGCTCGAAAAGTTCTTTCACGAATGCCTGGGCCTTGGCTTCGTCACCACCATTCTTTTCCAGTGCATAAGCCCAGGCCGCCAGGTAGTTCCAGCGTGCACCACCGGATGTCTTGGGATTGGGTGTGATGACTTGCACGCCTTCCTTCACCAGATCGTCCCAGTCCTGGATGCCCTTGGGATTGCCCTTGCGCACCAGGAACACGATGGTCGAGGTATAGGGCGAGCTGTTTTCGGGCAGGCGCGTCTGCCAGTCCTGCGGCAGCAGACCCGCATCGGCAATGGCGTCGATATCGTAGGCCAGCGCCAGCGTCACGACATCGGCATCCAGGCCATCGACCACCGAGCGCGCCTGGCGACCGGAACCGCCATGAGACTGGCGGATCGTGAGTTTGGTGCCTGCCTGCTGCTGGTAGGCTTCGATGAATTTTTCATCGATCACGCGATACAGTTCACGCGTGGGATCGTAGGAGACATTCAGCAGGGTTTGCTCGTTTTGCTGCGCGGCTGCAGGTGCCGAGGCCAGCGGCAGGAGCGTGGAGGCGGCGAACAGTGCAGACAGGATGAAACGGTTTTTTCCAGACATGGCTGACTCACATAAATGTAAACAGGTGAACAGCGATGGTGCCTGCGCCGGATACAAAACGGAACGAACCGTTTTGCCATTGTTTATTACCAAACGATCTAATCACTACAAATCCACCCACGTCATGCACATAAAAGAAGGATGCCCGACGAAGACATCGGGCATCCAGGCCTGACAGGCTGCACCGCCTTCAACCAGGCAGTGCGGAAAGCCTGTTATTTGTTGGGTTGCGGCGTGATGCGCAGGTAGGGACGCACGGCCTTGTAGCCCTTGGGGAATTTCTGCTTGATGACTTCCTCATCCTGCAGCGAGGGGACGATGATCACGTCCTGACCGTCTTCCCAGTTGACCGGCGTGGCGACGCTGTGGCTGTCGGTCAGTTGCAGCGAATCGATCACGCGCAGGATTTCGTTGAAATTGCGCCCCGTGCTGGCCGGATAGGTGATGATCAGCCGCACTTTCTTGGCCGGATCGATAATGAATACCGAACGCACGGTCAGGGTAGCGTTGGCATTGGGGTGAATCATGTCGTACAGATCGGACACCTTGCGATCGGCATCAGCGATGATCGGGAATTCGACCGAAGTGTTCTGGGTTTCGTTGATGTCGCTGATCCAGCCCTGGTGCTTGTCGGCCGGATCGACGGACAATGCCAGCACCTTGACGCCACGTTTGGCGAACTCGTCCTTGAGCTTGGCGGTGTAGCCCAGCTCGGTCGTGCAGACCGGCGTGTAGTCGGCCGGATGCGAAAACAGCACACCCCAGCTGTTGCCAAGGTAGTCATAGAAGCGGATCTTGCCGACCGAGGAATCCTGTTCGAAATCAGGGGCGATATCGCCCAGACGCAGAGTAGCCATAATCAGTCCTTGAAAGGGGAAAACACATTATGGATTTTTTCATAGAGAATGGCTGATTAATATAATCAATGGGTATATGCATATATTGGGATGTTTTCAGAAGGGACACGCCAGTGCTGGATCATGGGTGTTCGTGGGCACTTTGTGACACGCCACAATAACCGTGCATAAGCGGGAGTTGTCAGCAGGACATGTCTGAACGGAGCGAAGCGCAGTGAGTTTGTCCTGCTGCCCGCTTATGCGCGGCTATTGTGGGCAGTCCGGTGCCGTTCAGGCACCCGGACCGTGTCGCAGGTGCCCACGAACACCCATGATCCCGCACTGGCTGCATTTTCTGAGTATGGAGGTGAGTCAAACGCTCGCTCGGCTGCTGCGGTTTACGATCGCGACTGTCTACGATTTCTGCATGTTTACAGGCTGTCTGCTGTCTACAGTTACTGCTGCATACGGTACGGATGAGTCGGCATGTTGAAATACCGGGGCTTGCAGCACCCGGTATTTCAACATGCCTATCGCACCACGTCAGTACCCGTTTCTGCTATGACTGTCGCAAGGCGACCGGGATTGTCAGGCCTGCTTCAATCTGGCTGGCATAGTCACGGGCGCGAGGCAGGATGTGGCCGGCGTAGAAAAGCGCCACGTCGAGCTTGTCCTGCTCGAACATGCCGGCCTCGCCCGCCGTGCGGCGACGCAAGCAGACCAGTGCCGAACGAACCATCTGCCAGCCGCCGAATACGACACCGGCCTGCATCAGGTGCGGCACACTGCCGGCAAACACACCCCGGATATCCCCGCCCGCCTTTGTCAGCAGGATTCTCGCACTGTCGGCATAGGCCGTGATCGCCTCGGCAAAGCGCGCCTGCATCAATGCCAGGCTGCCTGCCAGTGTCTTGTCGGACTCCGACTCGCACAGCCGGGCCAGTTCGGCTGCCGTCGCCTGCATATCGGCAACGATCTTCTGCACGACCTTGCCGCCATCCCGCAGCGTCTTGCGTCCCAGCAAATCGTTGGCCTGGATCGCGGTCGTTCCTTCGTAGATCGGCAGGATACGGGCATCGCGCAGATGCTGCGCAGCGCCGGTTTCTTCCATGTATCCCATCCCACCATGTACCTGGATGCCCAGTGAGGCCACTTCGACCGCCATTTCGGTGGAAAATCCCTTGACGACGGGCACCAGGTACTCATACAGCGCCCGGCTGGCGTCCCGCTGGCTACTGTCCGGATTGCGGTGGGCCTGGTCATGCATGGCAGCGGCCACGTAGGCCGTGGCCCTGGCTGCCTGCGTCAGGGCCCGCATGGTCTGCAGCAGGCGAGCCACATCAGGGTGGTGAATGATGGCGACAGGCCCGTCCGAGCCCTCGACGGCACGGCTCTGGATGCGCTCATGCGCATAGGCCAGCGCCTGCTGGGTGGCGCGCTCGGCCAGGGCGATCCCCTGCAGGCCAACCGCGTAGCGCGCTGCGTTCATCATGATGAACATGTATTCCAGGCCGCGATTGAGCTCTCCTACCCGATACCCGACGGCCCCCTCACCCACCTCACCCTTGCCTGAGCCATAGAGCAGGACGGCAGTCGGACTGCCGTGGATGCCCAGCTTGTGCTCCAGCGAAGCACACCACACATCGTTGCGAACCTGCCGGCCATCCTGCTCGATGTACTTCGGCACGACAAAGAGCGAAATGCCCTTGATGCCGGCCGGCGCATCCGGTGTGCGGGCGAGTACCAGATGAACGATGTTCTCGGCCAGGTCGTGCTCGCCGTAGGTGATGAAAATCTTCTGGCCATACAGTCGATAGGTATCGTCCTGCTGGGGCACCGCCCGCGTCGCGACCAGGGCCAGATCCGAACCGGCCTGGGGTTCAGTCAGGTTCATCGTACCCGTGTAGCTGCCGTCGATCAGGCCCGGCACGAAACGCTGTTGCAAATCCTCGGAACCGACCTGCAACAATGCCTCGATGACGCCATCGGTCAGCAAGGGACATAGCGAGAATGCCAGGCTGGCTGCATTGAGGTTTTCAATGGCAGGCGCGCCCACCAGCTTGGGTAGGCCTTGCCCGCCCCATTGTTCGGGATGCTGCAGTCCCTGCCAGCCACCAGCCGCAAACTGCCGGAAAGCGTCCACAAATCCCGGCGAAGCCGTGACTCTGCCATCTTGCCAGACAGGCGGCCGGATATCGCCGATACGGTTGAGGGGAGCAACGACATCCTGCACGAAGCGGGCGTTTTCATCGAGAATGGCATGGACAAGGTCAACGCCAAGCCCTGCCGACTCGGGCAAGGCGCAGATCGCGTCCAGCCCTGCCAGCTCATGCAGAATGAAATGGATGTCGTCGAGCGGTGCTTTGTAGTTCATGGCTGTCTCCTTCCATGTTATGAAAAACCGACAGCATCCGCTTCAGGGGGGATTGCGGCCCGCCTCATGGAGGTCGGGCCGCACCGGGCGTCAGAGCGCCGCGGTCAGTTCCGGTACAGCCTGGAACAGATCGGCCACGAGGCCATAATCCGCCACACTGAAAATCGGCGCTTCGGGATCCTTGTTGATGGCCACGATGACCTTGGAATCCTTCATGCCTGCCAGATGCTGGATCGCGCCGGAGATACCGACTGCGATATACAGCTGGGGTGCCACGATCTTGCCGGTCTGGCCGACCTGCCAGTCGTTGGGTGCATAACCGGCATCGACTGCGGCACGCGAGGCCCCGACAGCAGCACCGAGCTTGTCTGCCAGAGCATTGAGCAATGCAAAGTTCTCAGCACTGCCCAGTGCCCGCCCACCCGATACGATGATCTGGGCAGCGGTCAGCTCGGGACGATCGCTCTTGGCCAGTTCGCGGCCCACGAAAGCCGACAGGCCGGAATCGGCGACAGCGGCTACGTTTTCGACGGCAGCCGCACCACCTTCTGCAGCCACAGGATCGAAGGCCGTGGCACGCACCGTAATGACCTTGACCGGATCAGCCGATTGCACCGTGGCAATGGCATTACCCGCATAGATCGGGCGCTGAAAGGTGTCAGCCGACTCTACCGCGATGATGTCGGAGATCTGAGCCACGTCGAGACGGGCCGCCACACGAGGGGCGATGTTCTTGCCCGATGCCGTGGCCGGGAACAGGATATGGCCATAGTTGCCTGCCACGGCCAGCACCTGTTCGGCAGCATTTTCCGCCAACCCCTCGGCCAGCTGCGGCGCATCAGCCAGCAGAACCTTGGACACACCTGCTACCTTGGCAGCCTGGTCCGCCACGGCCTGCGCCTGATGACCGATCACCAGCACATGGACATCGCCGCCCAGCCTGGCAGCCGCTGCCACCGTGTTGAGCGTAGCGGCCTTGAGCTGCGTATTGTCGTGTTCAGCAATAACCAGAGTCGTCATCTTCAGATCACCTTCGCTTCATTCTTGAGTTTGTCGACCAGCGCAGCCACGCTGTCCACCTTGACGCCAGCCGAACGCACGGGCGGCTCGGCAACCTTGAGAGTCTTGAGGCGCGGAGCCACATCGACCGACAGGTCTTCGGGCGTAAAAGTATCGAGTTGCTTTTTCTTGGCCTTCATGATGTTGGGCAGCGTGACATAGCGCGGCTCGTTCAGGCGCAGGTCAGTGGTGACGATCGCCGGCAGCTTGAGTTCGATGGTCTCGAGACCGCCATCGACTTCGCGGGTTACGGTCGCCTTGCCACCCTCTACCTTGACGGCGCTGGCGAAGGTCGCCTGGGGCCAGCCCAGCAGTGCTGCCAGCATCTGGCCGGTCTGGTTGGCATCATCATCGATGGCCTGCTTGCCCAGCACGATGAGTTGCGGCTGCTCCTTATCTGCCACGGCCTTGAGCAGCTTGGCTACGGCCAGCGGCTGCAGCTCTGCGTCGGTCTGCACCAGCACGCCACGATCGGCACCGATGGCCATGGCCGTGCGCAGCGTTTCCTGGCTCTGCGCCACTCCGCACGAAACCGCCACGACCTCGGTCGCCACGCCGCCTTCCTTGAGGCGCACGGCTTCCTCGATGGCAATCTCGTCAAACGGATTCATCGACATTTTCACATTGGCGATATCGACACCCGACTGGTCGGCCTTGACGCGTACCTTGACGTTGTAGTCAACCACGCGCTTGACGGGAACAAGCACCTTCATCCAACATCCTCCGAAAATACCCGTCCAGTCCGGTCAGGACACATACGGGTCTAAATTGAAAAAACCTTTCAATTCTACAACTTCGCCAGCACCCTGACATGCGCCACCACGCTGCGGCCCAGCGAGGACAGGGTATACCCCCCTTCCAGCATGCTGACGATGCGCCCCTGCGCGTATTTTTCAGCCACCTCGACCAGTTGCCCGGTCAGCCAGGCGTAGTCGTCCTCGACCAGCGTCATCTGGCCCATGTCGTCTTCGCGGTGGGCATCGAAACCAGCCGAGATGAAAATCATCTCGGGTCGATGCGCCTCCAGCCTCGGCAACCAGTGTCGGTGTACCAATGTACGGACCGCCGCGCCCGACGTGTAGGGTTCGACCGGCACGTTGACCATGTTGGCCGCTGGATGATTGTTGATGACATTGGGATACAGCGGATGCTGGAAAAAACCGCACATCAGCACCCGCTCGTCACCCGCAAAAGCCGCTTCGGTGCCATTGCCATGGTGCACGTCGAAATCGATCACCGCCACCCGCTGCAGCCCATGCACTTCCAGTGCATGGGCAATCGCAACCGCGATATTATTGAAGAAACAGAAGCCCATGGCCTGCTCCGGACAGGCGTGATGCCCTGGCGGGCGCACCGCACAGAAGGCCGTACGCGACTGCCGCGCCATCACGGCATCCACCGCAGCGATCCCTGCTCCGGCGGCATGCAGCGCTGCCTTCCAGGTATGCGGATTCATCAGCGTATCGGGATCGATCGGCCGATGTCCACTCTGCGGGCTGGTCGCCTGCAGCATGTCGATATAGCCTGCGGGATGAATGCGCTCGAGTGCTTCGCGCGTCACGACCGGGGCCAGATCCTGCGCCAGATAATCGGCCAGACCACTGGCCATCAACTGGTCCGAGATGGCATCGAGACGCTGCGGCGACTCGGGATGCCAGTCTCCCATCTCGTGCAAACGGCACGCAGGATGAGTAATATAGAGTGTCTCCATTGGATGCTTTATGCCATTTTATATTCGTCATCTTTCGACCGGCCTTGCGGCCATGGCCTTGAGCGCCTGTGCTGCATCAAATCCAGGCGCACCTTCATTATCTACTACTATTGACGGCTCTGCACCTGCTGCACAGGCACAGCAGGAAACCCCTGCATCAACAGCCGACACGCCCACCAGCAGGAGTCCGGCGAGCCAGGCCGCAACCTCTCCAACACAGGCCCGCACGACCGAGGCCACACCATCGCAGACACGCTCGATCGAGACGGCCTTGCCTGTCGATGCCGACCTGCCCGCCTTCATCGATGGTCTGTCCCGACAATACGATCTCGATCCGGCCCGACTGGGCAACATCCTGACGCAGGCCCGCAATCATCCCGGCATCGCCCGCGCCATCCTGCCGGCCGCTGCCATGCCGCCGGCGCAGCGCACGCCACGCAGTTGGTCACGCTACCGCGACCGATTCGTCGAGCCGATCCGCATTCGTCACGGCCTGTCTTTCTGGCAACAGCATGCCGACATCCTGCAACGCGCCAGCCAGCAATATGGTGTGCCGGAAAACATCATCGTCGCCATCATCGGTGTCGAGACGCTGTATGGCCGCCATACCGGCAACTACCGCACACTGGATGCCCTCTATACGCTGGGCTTTCACTACCCCGACCCGGCGCGGCCGGATCGCCAGCAGATGTTCCGCGACAACCTGGCCGATTTCCTGGTCTGGACGCTCAAGGAAGACAACATCGACCCGCTGCAGGTGCGCGGCTCCTATGCCGGTGCCATCGGCCTGCCCCAGTTCATGCCAAGCAGCCTGCGGCGTTATGCCGTCGATGGTGATGGCGACGGCCATATCGACCTGCTCGGCAATCCTGCAGACGCGATCATGTCGGTCGCCAATTTCCTGGTCAAACATGGCTGGCAGCCAGGGCTGCCGGTCTTTGCTCCCGCCAAGCTCCCCGATCAGCCACACCTGCTGGTCGATGGCGGACTGACGCCCACGCTCGATTGGTCTCGCCTCAAACAGGCCGGTGCCGCAGCCGAACAGGCCAACTGGCAGCAGCATCCGCTCGGGATCATCGATCTCAAGGATGAAGTGCTGGAACACACCAGCTACCGGGTAGCCACGCCGAATTTTTTTGCGCTGACCCAGTACAACCGCAGCTACTTCTATGCCACCGCCGTGGCAGACCTGGCTGCTGCCCTGCAGGATGCCCGTTAATTTCTCCCAAACCCATCAATCAGGTATGCCAGAACCAGGGAGGCCGGGCCATGTAACCTAGCTTGCGCTTGAGCACCCTGGGCCAACATAATCTATCCACAAGGAGAGACGATGGGAACCGTTTTTAAATGTGTCGCAGATTCAGCGCTTAATCCCACCGATATGGCGGATCAGTGCCATCAATGCGCGCGCACCAACGTGCCGCTCTATGACTATCTGGGAACCGTATTGAACCCAGCGCTCGCCGCCGATCCAAAACTGGCTGAAGAGTACCCGGACGTGTACTTTCTTTGCGCCACCTGCATCAATAGCGGCAATGTCGCACGCAGCAGCACAGAGACAGTGCAGGATACGATCCCTCGATTTTCGGCTGACGAAAAAGCGGCATGGGACGATTTCAATCGCTTGCCCGGCCTCCAGTCCGATTGGCCTCTCTGCTGCGGTACTTTTACCGAGTTTGTCGGTATACCGGCAACCATGGACGACTTGCTCCAAGTCCAGAAGGATTATCGATATTGGGATGCGGGTCCGGCCGAGCCTTTCAGGAATTTTGCCGAAGAAGGCGAGCCGGAGTATCTGGGCGAAATTTCCAAGTTCTGCTGCAAGCGCTGTGGCGTGCGCTATTACACCGATGATTTCACTTGAAAACCGCAGTACAGGCACTGACTATGCCTGACTGCATGCCCAGACGCAGGATTTGGAGGGGCCTCGATAGACCCTCATGCCTCAATCAGAACGCGGTTCGATGATCACGGGCCGGGAAGCATAACCACGTCTGTTTGCTGGAACAGCCCTGTTGGTACGATACGCTGACACCTGCCCAGATGAGCCTGCCTCTGCACCGCTCGCCGCGCCGGACACTTGCAACCCCTGCTCCAGCAAACGTTGCATGCGCGCCGGTCCAATACCCTTGACCCGATCAGCCAGATCATCGAGCGACGCATAGACACCGCCACGCTGCCGCTCCAGCACAATGCGCTCGGCCGTCTTGGGGCCAACACCCTTCAAGGCCTGTAACGCAGTAGCGGAGGCCTGGTTCAGATCCAGGGCATGCGCATCGGCCCAACCCCCACCGACGCCTGACAGCAGCGCGACGATCAACAGCCAGTGCCGGAGTCGGCTCGCTGCCGCCTGCCGGTTTTGCCGTTGTGCCGGACTGTGCCGCATGCGTCCCGACCGCCCACGCAGCGCACCTGCCGACTCAGACGACAAAGCGGGGGGCGTTTCATGATCACAACCTTGAGGGACCGCTTGCGGCACATCTGCGTCGGCAATCCGTGCTGGTCTTATATGCTCCGGCTGCGCGACCACTGGCTCCAGGAATGGATTCATCTCGTGTCTCCTTGCCAAGAAAAAAAGGCGATCCCACCACGGGAACGCCTTTTCATCTTCGCCGATGCAGCCTGTACCGCAGCAGGCAACGGGACAAAAACATCCTATATCATCGGTACGCCAGCCTCATGGGCAGCATGACCTGCCGCTCAGGCACACAGTCGTACCAATCAACGCGGATTGAATACACCCGTCGACAGGTAGCGGTCACCCCGGTCGCACACGATGAACACGATCGTCGCATTGCGAACCTGTTGGGCTACGCGCAAGGCAGCCACCAGCGCGCCGCCGGACGACACGCCGGCAAAGATGCCTTCTTCTGCGGCCAGGCGGCGCACCATATCCTCAGCCTCCTGCTGACCAATCGATTCGACCTGATCGATGCGCTGCGCATCGAAAATGCTGGGCAGATAGGCCTCGGGCCACTTTCGGATACCGGGAATCTGGGCCCCCTCGGCAGGCTGTGCCCCGACCACGCGCACATCCGAATTCTGCGACTTGAGATACTGCGATACACCCATGATGGTACCCGTCGTGCCCATGGCACTGACAAAATGGGTCACCTGCCCGCCGGTCTGCGACCAGATTTCCGGCCCTGTGCCTTCGACATGCGCCAACGGATTGTCCGGATTGGCGAACTGGTCCAGCACTCGGCCCTTGCCTTCGGCCTGCATTTTCATGGCCAGATCACGGGCGTATTCCATGCCGCCCTGACTGGCCGGCGTCAGGATAAGTTCGGCACCGTAGGCCGTCATGGCCGCACGACGCTCCAGTGACAGGTTGTCTGGCATGATCAGGATCATGCGGTAGCCGCGCATGGCAGCAGTCATGGCCAGGGCGATACCGGTATTGCCGCTGGTTGCCTCGATCAGCGTGTCACCCGGGCGAATATCGCCCCGGGCTTCGGCATGGCGGATCATGGACAAGGCTGGCCGGTCCTTGACCGAGCCGGCCGGATTGTTGCCTTCCAGCTTGGCCAAGATCACGTTGCCGCGATCATCACTACCGGGAATGCGCTGCAGGCGCACCAGCGGAGTATTGCCTATGGTCTGCTCTACGGTTGGGTACTGCTGTGTCATTTCCTCTCCTGCTCAGCGCGCCCGCAGGGCCCGCACATATTCGGCAACGCCGGTCTGGACATCGCGCATCGGAGCTTCGAAGCCGGCAGCCCGCAACTGCGTGGCATCGGCCTGCGTGAAGCTCTGGTAGCGGCCTTTGAGGTCATCGGGAAACTCGGTGTAGCGAATCAGTCCCTGCGACACCAGCTGCTGCAGCGACAACGCCTCATGCCCCTGTTCGGCGCGCAGAGTATTGACCACAGCCACAGCAATGTCGTTGAACGGCTGGGCACGTCCCGTTCCGCAATTGAAGATACCGGACACATCGGGATTGTCGAGAAAATGCAGATTGACGGCCACCACATCCTCGACGGAGATGAAATCGCGGCTCTGCTCACCATCGCCATAGCCGTCCCAGCCACCAAACAGCCGCACATGCCCTTCGGCCAGGAACTGGTTCATGTTGTGGAAAGCCACCGATGCCATGCGTCCCTTGTGCTGTTCGTTAGGGCCATACACATTGAAATACCGCAGCCCGACGACCTGCGCCGTCAACGAATCGAAACGGCGGCGCACCACCTGGTCGAACAGGAACTTGGAATAGCCGTAGACGTTGAGCGGCTTCTCGTTGGCCAGGTCTTCGACATAGACCGGCCCAGGACCATAGACTGCGGCAGACGAGGCATACAGAAAGGGAATCCGCTTGCGCTGGGTGTATTCGAACAGCTCCAGCGTGACACGGTAATTGTTATCCATCATGAAACGACCGTTGCGTTCGGTCGTGGCCGAGCAGGCTCCCTGATGCAGGATGGCCGTCACCGGTGGCAAGGCATCCTCGGCGACACGCTGGCGAAAATCGTCTTTGTCCATGTAATCGGAAATGCGACCCGAGGCAAGGTTGACGAACTTGTCGCCATCGGTCAGGTCATCAACCGCCAGGATATCGGTTTCGCCGCGCTGATTGAGTCCGCGCACCAGATTGCTGCCGATGAAGCCGGCTGCGCCCGTCACTATGATCATATGAGTTCCTCCGCCGTCACGATGGACGTGCCCAGTTTGCCGACCACGATGCCGGCGGCCTGATTGGCCCAGTAGATGGATTGTTCCCAGTCGGCCCCGGCTGCACGCATCGCAGCCACGGTGGCGATGACCGTATCACCGGCCCCGGAAACATCGAAGACTTCCTGGGCCTGTGCATCGACATGCATGCGGCCGCTGTCACTGAAGAGCGTCATGCCCTGCTCCGACCGCGTCAGCAGCAAGGCCTCGAGATCAAGTTCCCGACGCAGGTTCTGAACCCGTTCGGTCAGGCTTGCCTCGGAATTCCAGCGCCCAATCACCTGCTCCAGTTCAAGCCGATTGGGCGTCAACAACGTGGCACCACGATAACGCGAGAAATCGTCACCCTTGGGGTCGATCAACACGGGAATGGCGGCTGCCCGGGCCAATTCGATCAGGTGTTCGACCCGGTCGAGCACACCCTTGGCATAGTCGGACAGCAGCAGTACATCATGCACCAGCAACAGCTGGGCAGCCTGCAATTCGATGCCACTCAGCGCCTGTGGCGATGGACGTTCCTCGAAATCGATCCGCAACAATTGCTGCTGGCGGCCCAGCACACGCAGCTTGAGCGTGGTCGGATAGGCTTCGTCACGATTGAGCTCAGCGGCGATACCGGCTTCAGCCAGCATGTCTGCGACATGGCGACCGGCCTCGTCATGGCCGATCACCCCCAACAGGCTGGCCCTGGCTCCCAGCGCCGCGACGTTGCGTGCCACGTTGGCTGCGCCGCCGAGACGATCTTCGCGACGGGCCACCCGCACCACGGGCACGGGTGCTTCAGGCGAAATACGATCGACGGCACCGAACCAGTACCGATCGAGCATGATATCGCCGACGATCAGCACCCTGGCCTGTGCCATCAGCGCTGCAGGAAACGACTTCATGACAATTCCTCCAGCCGACGCGGTTCATAGGTCTCCCACTCGTTGCACCCAGGGCACTGCCAGTAGTAGCGCCGTGCCTGAAAGCCGCAGTTATGGCAGACATAGCGATCAAGCCGTTGCGTATGCTTGTGGATCAGATTGCGCAACAGCGTCAGGTCAGCCCCCCGCACCAGCGCACCGGACTGGTCCGTGCCGGCCAGCTCGACTTCAAGCAGACGATCCAGTCCCAGCAATGAAGGATGCTGCTCCAGCGCCTTGCGTGCATATGCCCAGGCGATATCGCCGCCCTGCTGGGCGCGCAGTTCCCGAAAAACGATATTGAACAGGTCCAGGGAGGGATGTTCCTCGTAATGCGCCTGCAGCACGGCCAGCGCCTGCACTTCCTCACCCGAGATACGGTAATTCTCGAGGATGCGTTCGGCCACCAGGCCGGCGTATTCAGGAGCATCCTTAAGAATGCCCATCAGGTGCTGACGTTCGCTGCGAAAATCCTGTTCGACCGCCGCCAGACGACCACGCAGCATGGCAATACGTACTTGCGAAACCGGTGTGCGCATGGCCTGCTTCTGCGAAGCCACTGCATGCTCGGCCGCATCAAGTGCCCGCGAAGCAGCCTCGAGATCCGGCTTGCCGCCCGCCAGCGCCATCTGCGCCTGCTCGCAGTAATAATGCACGAGCTGCGGCACCGGCTCTTCGACCAGCCCCTGCAGTGTGCGTACCGCCTCGATGGCACGCGGCCAGTCATGCGCGGTTTCATAGATGCGGATCAGCGCGCGCAGCGCAGGCAGCGCATAACGACTGTTGTCCAGTTGACGGAATGATTCTTCGGCGCGATCCAGCAATCCAGCCTTGAGATAATCCTGCGCCAGCTCGTGCAAGGCATGCTCACGTTCGGCCGCAGGCAGGTCGGCCCGTGCCAGCAGACTCTGGTGAACACGGATGGCGCGCTCCATTTCCCCCCGGCGACGAAACAGGCTGCCCAGGGCAAAGTGCAGTTCCGTCGTTTCCGAATCCAGCTTGGCGACTTCGACGAAAGCGTCAATGGCGTGATCCGGCTGCTCGTTGAGCAGAAAGTTCAGTCCTCGAAAATAGGACTGGGGAAGATTGCGTGTTTCTTTCAGCATCTGCCTGATGTCGACGCGTGCGGCGACCCAGCCCAGGCCAAAGAGCACAGGCACGAGTATCAGCAGCCAGGGCTCAAAATCCAAATTCACAATACCAGCCTTAGGTCCGCATGCGGACCGGAAATATCATCCGAACAACAATGCCGTGGACGTACGGCGCTCAGCGGGCAGGCAAGCCTGTATCGATGACCGCAGGTGCCGGCTGGACCGGCGCGGCAGGCGTGGTTTCCTGCAGGCGATCCAGTTCGCGCCGCAGGCGGGCAGCTTCGCGACGTCGGCGCATGGCACCTGGAATGGTCAGCAGCAGGCCAAACACCGCGCCCAGCACGAAAGCCGCCAGCATAACCACGATGAGCGGAATATCCTGCAACACGAGGCCAGAATAGAACGTCACCGCTACCGGAGCGGTGTTGCCCAGTGCAAACACGAGCACAAGCAGGAAGATCAGCAGGCGCAGGGTCCAGACAAGGTAGCGCATCGGTACGCTCCAGAAAGTAAACGGCTATTGTAAGGCCTGCGTGCAGTCACGACAAAAAAATGGCCTCCCTGTTGAGGGAGGCCATTTGACAGAACGCGCCAGCGACGCGATCCGTATCTTATGACGATTGCGCGGCCTGATCGACCCGCTCACGCAGCTCCTTGCCGGCCTTGAAATGTGGCACCCATTTTTCGGGCACCAACACCTGCTCACCGGACTTGGGATTGCGCCCGACACGCGGCGCGCGCCGGGACAGCGAAAAGCTGCCGAACCCCCTGATCTCGACACGCTGGCCACTGGCCAGCGCAGACAGCATCGAGTCCAGGATGGTCTTGACCGCGTAATCGCTGTCGCGCGCCGCGAGCTGCGGAAAGCGGTCTGCCAGAATCGCGATAAGCTCGGAGCGTGTCACGGCTGCAATCAGTCGTTACCGCGCTGCTGCTGGTCCAGCTTGGCCTTGAGCAGTGCACCCAGGTTGGTCGTACCCGAGGAGGCGCTGGCTTCGGACATGCGCTGGATGGTTTCAGCCGTTTCAGCGTTGTCACGGGCCTTGATCGACAGCTGGATCGAACGGGTCTTGCGATCCACGTTCAGGATCATGGCTTCGATATTGTCGCCTTCCTTCAGCGCGGTGGTCGCGTCTTCGACACGGCCAGCCGAGATTTCGGAAGCACGCAGGTAGCCTTCGACATCGACCGACAGGGTCACAACAGCACCCTTGGCTTCGACGCTCTTGACCGTACCCGGAACAACAGCACCCTTGTCGTAGGTCGACACGAAGTTGTTGAACGGATCGCCTTCCAGCTGCTTGATGCCCAGCGAGATGCGCTCCTTGTCGGTATCGATGGCCAGCACCACGGCCTCGACTTCATCGCCCTTCTTGAAGTTGCGCACGGCTTCTTCACCGGACTCGCTCCAGGACAGGTCGGACAGGTGCACCAGACCATCGATGCCACCCGGCAGGCCGACGAACACGCCGAAGTCGGTGATCGACTTGATCGCGCCACGAACCTTGTCGCCACGGGCGAAGTTGGTCGAGAACTCTTCCCATGGGTTGGGACGGCACTGCTTCATGCCCAGCGAGATACGACGACGGTCTTCGTCGATTTCCAGAACCATGACTTCGACTTCTTCGCCCAGGGTCACAACCTTGCGCGGATCGACGTTCTTGTTGGTCCAATCCATCTCGGACACGTGCACCAGACCCTCGATGCCGGATTCGACTTCCACGAATGCACCGTAGTCGGTCAGGTTGGTGACCTTGCCGAACAGGCGGGTACCTTGCGGGTAGCGACGTGCCAGACCGATCCAGGGATCTTCGCCCAGTTGCTTGACGCCCAGCGAGACACGGCTCTTTTCCTGGTCGAACTTGAGCACCTTGGCTTCGACTTCCTGACCCACCTGCAGGACCTCGGAAGGATGACGGACACGGCGCCATGCCATGTCGGTAATGTGCAGCAGGCCATCGATACCACCCAGGTCGACGAACGCACCGTAATCGGTGATGTTCTTGACGATACCCTTGATGATCGCGCCTTCGTGCAGCGTCTCGAGCAGCTTCTCGCGTTCCTCGCCCATGCTGGCCTCAAGGACGGCACGACGCGACAGCACAACGTTGTTGCGCTTGCGATCGAGCTTGATGACCTTGAATTCCATGGTCTTGCCCTCGTAGGGCGTGGTGTCCTTGACAGGACGCAGGTCGACCAGCGAACCCGGCAGGAAGGCACGGATACCGTTGGTCATGACGGTCAGACCGCCCTTGACCTTGCCCGTGATGGTGCCGTTGACCAGTTCGCCGGATTCCAGCGCCTGTTCCAGCGACAGCCAGGCCGACAGGCGCTTGGCGCGATCACGCGACAGCACGGTGTCGCCGTAGCCGTTTTCGAGCGAATCGATGGCGACCGACACGAAGTCGCCGACATTGACTTCAAGCTCGCCCTGGTCATTCAGGAACTCTTCGAGGGGGATGAAGGCTTCGGACTTCAGGCCGGCATTGACGACCACGAAGTTGTGGTCAACACGCACGACTTCGGCGCTGATGACCTCACCGGACTTCATGTCCTGGTTTTTGATGCTTTCCTCGAAGAGGGCGGCAAAGCTTTCCATGCCGGTGGGCGCGGGGTTGAGAGAAACAGAAGACATTGAAAAAGGATCCATGACAGCCCCGAAAGACTGCCTCTAAATTACACGCCCGAACAGGCTCATCCCACCCGGGCGGAGTGAAAAAACCCCGCATGCAACGGACAATCCGCACATGCAAGGACCTGAAAACGCCTGGCCTTGCGACCCGACGCCAACAAACCGGTACGACTTAAAATCAGACTGCTGCAGCGATGCGAGCACGATAGAGTGAAAGCACTTGGGCAATCACTTCAGCCGCTGTCATGGCCGAACTATCGAGCGTCATGGCGTCTGATGCGGGTACAAGCGGTGCCGCCTTGCGGCCCGTATCCCGCGCATCGCGCTCCATGAGATCACGCAGCAAGTCTTCGAGATTAGCAGAAATCCCCTTCGCCTTCAACTGGTTATAGCGCCGCTCGGCACGCGCCTGCGCAGCAGCGACCAGGAATACCTTGAGCTGCGCCCGAGGAAACACCACCGTTCCCATGTCGCGCCCATCAGCCACCAGACCGGGAACCTGGCGAAACTGACGCTGGCGAGCCAGCAGCGCGGCACGTACCTCGGGCAAGGCCGCAATCACCGAAGCCCGCGCACCAACGGCTTCCTGGCGAATGGCATCTGCCACGCACTCACCATCCAGCCAGGCCCCATCAACATCGAAGCGGATATCAAGATGCCCCGCCAGTTCAACCAGGGCAGCTTCATCGCCTGCCGCCACCTCGCGTCGCATCGACGCCAGTGCCACCAGGCGATAGATCGCCCCGCTGTCGAGGATATGCCAGCCCAGCGCCTGCGCCACGCCCGCCGCCACGGTCCCCTTGCCGGACGCCGTGGGCCCATCGATGGCAATCACCGGGATATCGTTCGACAGATCGTTAGGACTCATGCTTGCACCAACGTGGAAAAAACCTCGAAATAGGTCGGGAATGTCTTGCTGACGCAATCCGGATCCAGGATACGAACCGGTACGGGACCGAACGCCGCCAGCGAAAAGCACATCGCCATGCGATGATCATCCCAGGTACCGATTTCCGCAGCACGCCAATCCTGCACTGCCGGCGACGTGACTTCGAGCCAGTCCTCTCCGGAACGGACTTGCGCGCCCAGCTTGGACAGCTCGACATGCATGGCATGAATGCGGTCGGTTTCCTTGACGCGCCAGCTGCCGATGTTGCGCAGGCGACACGGCCCATCGGCATAGAGTGCCAGTGCGGCTGCCGTCATAGCGGCGTCGGGAATCAGATTGAAATCGGCATCGAAGGCGCGCAGACGTCCGCCTGCCGCGACTTGCGTGCCCGAAGTTTCAATCCAGTCAGGCCCCCAGGTCACGGCGGCCCCCATCTCCTCGAGCGTACGAGCGAAAAGGATATCCCCCTGAATGCTGTCGGCCCCCGCCCCCTCAACCCGGACCGGGCCACCACCGATGGCACCCAGCGCCAGGAAATACGACGCAGACGACGCATCGCCCTCGACCTGCACATGCCCCGGCGAACGATAGAGAGCATCGGCAGGCACCACGAACTCGTCCCACTCGTGCTGCTCGACCTGCACGCCAAACCGGGCCATCAGATTGAGCGTAATACGAATATAGGGTTTGGAAATCAGATCGCCCTCGACCTTGATGCGCAAAGGCTGGCCGCTGGCGCGGGTCGCCAGGGGCGCAGCCAGCAACAGCGCGGTCAGGAACTGGCTGGAGACGGCACCCGGCACGCGCACGCTGCCTGCGGTGGAAATGGTTCCCATGCCGATACGCAACGGCGGATAACCGGGTGTGCCCAGGTAATCGATGACTGCCCCCATCTCGCGCAGTGCCTCGGCCAGATCACCGATGGGGCGTTCGTGCATGCGTGGCACGCCCGACAGGGTATAGTCGCCGCCCATCAGCGCCAGTGCAGCCGTCAACGGGCGAAAGGCCGTGCCGGCATTACCGAGGAACAACTCGGCCTGCCGCACCGGAAAGCGCGCACCGCCCCGCACGACAACATCACCGTCATCCTGTCGCGACAGTCCCACGCCCAGCGTTTCTAGCGCAGCCAGCATGACGCGGGTATCGTCCGAATCGAGCAGGCCACGCACGCGGGTTTCACCTTCCGCCAGTGCCGCCAGCAGCAGCACCCGATTGGAAATGCTTTTGGAACCTGGCAGCACCACACGCCCTTGCGCACGTTTCAATGGTTGCAGATCGAGATATTCCCGGGTCATTGTTTTGTCTCCACTTGTGTGCCCCACTGCTGACGTGCCAACGATGCCCGCTCAAACAACGCCAGCAAGGCTTCGCCGTCCCTCTGCTCAAGCGCCTGGGCAGCTACATCGAAGGCTGCCTGCCAAGAGCGTATTTCATCGAGCAGCGCAGGCGCATTCTGCAGCGAGATATCACGCCACATTTCGGGCGATGCTGCAGCAATCCGCGTAAAGTCGCGAAACCCGGTACCGGCCATGTCGAATCTCGCCTGGGCGTCATCGGTCCCGAGTATCTGATTGATATAGACCATGGCCAGCCAATGGGGAAAATGGCTGACACTGGCCAGCAGCGCATCGTGGCGTCCGGCATCCAGACAGTCAACGCGTGCGCCACACGCCTCCCAGATCGCCTGCAGGCGTGCCACATCGTCCGGGCGATTCTCGGGAATCGGCGTGATCAGCACGCGACGGCCATCGTAAAGGTCTGCACGCGCAGCCTCCGGGCCTGACTCATGAGAGCCGGCAATCGGGTGCCCCGGCACGAACTGCCCGACCCTGCCCTGCAGTACCATACGGGCAGCTTCCACCACACCGGCCTTGGTACTGCCGGCGTCGGTTACCAGTGCCGAATCCCGCAAGTGTGGTGCCATCCTCCCCAGGCAGGCGGCCGTCTGCTCGACCGGCACCGCCAGCAGAATCAGGTCAGACTGGGCGGCCGCCTCCTCGAGCGTAGCCACGCCGTCGATCAACCCCAGCGTCTGGGCACGGCGCAATGTATCCACGTGACGCCCTACGCCCAGAATGCGCCCGGCGAGCCCGGCACGACGCACGGCAGCCGCAAAGGAGCCACCAATCAGGCCCACGCCCACCACAGCAAGAGTCGCTATTTTGTCCATCCGGTTTCTCCGCGCCGGAATCAGGCTGGATAGGAGCCCAATATCTTGATGAATGCCGCTCGCTCCCTGAGTGCCTCGATGGCCTGGGAAACGGCTGCGTCATCCCGATGACCTTCGATATCGACATAGAAGAAGTACTCCCACTGCCCTGTCCGTGCGGGACGCGACTCGAAACGCGTCATCGAAACGCCATGCGCCGCCAGAGGGGCCAGCATGTCATAGACCGCACCCGCCCGGTTGGGCAGGGCCAGGATCAGACTGGTCTTATCCTTGCCGCTGGGCAAGGTATCCATGTTGCCGATGGCGAAGAAACGCGTCCGATTCTGGGGATCATCCTGGATGCCCGAGGCCACCAGGTGCAGATTCCAGGCCAGCGCCGCAGCTTCGCCGGCAATGGCGGCCACGGAGGGATCACGCGCCGCGATGCGCGCCGCCTCGGCATTGCTGGCAGCAGCATCACGTGCCAGTAGCGGATAATTGCGTGCCAGCCAGCCCTGGCACTGAGCCAGAGCCTGCGGATGTGCCATGACACGCGTCACGCCATCCATGCTGCCACTGGCCGTCATCAGGCAGTGGCGAATCTCGAGCGAACGTTCGCCGAGAATGCGCAGCGGCGACGTCAGGAACAGATCCAGCGTCCGGTTGACGGCCCCCTCGGTGGAGTTCTCGACCGGCACCATGCCGACATTGGCCTCGCCGGCCTCGACCACGCGAAACACTTCGTCGAAGGAACTGCAGGGCAGACATTGCACGGCGCGGCCGAAATGATCCAGTGCCGCCTGCTCGGAAAAGGAACCATGCGGTCCGAGATAGGCCACGACCAGACCGCGCTCCAGGCCACGACAGGCCGAGATGATTTCAGTCCAGACTGCAGCAACCGCCTTGTCCGGAAAGGGACCGGGGTTATCGGCCTGCAGGCGGCGGATGATCTGCGCTTCACGCTCGGGGCGCAACACGGCGTCGTTCGCATTGAAGCGGTGCTTCGCCACGCCAACGTCCATGGCCGCTGCCGCACGCTGCGACAACAGGGTCAGAATCTGCGCATCAATGCTGTCGATACGCTCGCGCAGCGGCTGCAGGGCCTGCTGCAAATCCGTCGGCTGCCCCGCTTCGGGTGCCTCGTCATGCTCAGCCATGCGTACGCTCGAACTCTTTCATGTAGTCGACCAGCGCCTGCACGCCTTCGATCGGCATGGCGTTGTAGATTGAAGCACGCATGCCTCCCACGCTCTTGTGGCCCTTGAGCTGCAGCAGGCCGCGTGCCGTAGCGCCAGACAGGAACTCGGCATCCAGCGCTGCATCATGCAGCGTGAAGGGCACATTCATGCGGGAACGGAAGTTCGGGTGTACCGGGTTGCGATAGAACCCGGTCTGGGCCAGATAGTCATACAGCAACGCCGACTTGGCAATGTTGCGCTTTTCGATCTCTGCCAGTCCGCCCTGCTCCTTCAGCCACTTGAACACCAGGCCGGCAATATAGATAGAGTAGGTCGGCGGCGTATTGAAGCACGAACCTTCCTTGGCCACATTGGCGAAGTCGAAGGCCGACGGGCAGGCTGCCTGGGCATGTCCCAGCAGGTCACGGCGCACGATGACCAGCGTCACGCCGGCAGGGCCGGCATTCTTCTGCGCACCGGCAAAGATCACGCCCGCACGGCTGACATCCATCGGACGCGACAGAATATTGGATGAGGCATCGACCGTCAGCACGGCATCAGATGCGCCCAGTGCAGCCAGATCGGGCCAGTCGCTGAACTCGACACCGCCGATGGTCTCGTTGCTGCACAGATGTACATAGGCTGCGTCCGGGCGCACCTGCCAGCTTGCTGCATCAGGCACCCAGGTCCAAGGCTGCCACTGCTGCCCGTCGGACTCGAGAACGGTACCGCTACTGGCGGCCACGCGAATATCGCCATAGCGACGCGCTTCCTTCTCGGACTTGACCGACCAGCTGCCGCTCAGCACGTAGTCGGCCGCGTCGGAACGGCCCAGCAGGTTCATCGGCACCAGCGCATTGGCTGCAATGGCACCGCCCTGCATGAACAGCACCGCATAATCATCGGGCACGTTCAACAACTGACGCAGGTCGGCCTCGGCCTCGCTGCAGATCTGTCCGAATTCCTTGCCCCGGTGACTCATTTCCATCACGGACATGCCGCTGCCGTGCCAGTCGAGCATTTCAGCAGCCGCCTGCCTCAAAACGCTTTCGGGCAAAACGGAAGGACCTGCGGAGAAATTCCAGGGACGTGCTTGACTGCTCATTCTGCTGCCTCTTCGGCTGATTGTTCACCTGCTGCAGCCGGCGTCTCGCCAGTTGCCTCGGCCTCGTCTGCGGACTCATCCGCATCGCTTTCCGCCACGCGTCGAACACCCGACAGCACGCAGCCCTCGTCCACGTTGATCAGGGTCACGCCCTGGGTGGCACGCCCCATCTCGCGGATTTCCTGCACCCGTGTGCGAACCAGCACGCCACCATTGGTGATCAGCATGATCTCGTCCTCGGGAACAACCAGAACAGCCCCCACGACCTTGCCATTGCGAGCCGAGGTCTGGATGGCGATCATGCCCTTGGTACCGCGCCCGTGGCGCGTGTACTCGGAGATGGAGGTCCGCTTGCCGAAGCCATTCTCGGTGGCGGTCAGCACGCTGCGCTCTTCATCAGAAGCAACCAACAGCGAAATCACCGCCTGCCCATCCTCCAGCGTCATGCCGCGCACGCCGCGTGCGGTACGACCCATCGCACGCACGTCGCCCTCATCGAAACGTACAGCCTTGCCGGCATCCGAGAACAGCATGATGTCATGCTTGCCATCGGTCAGCTCGGCACCGATCAGGTAGTCACCCTCATCCAGGCCCACGGCGATGATGCCGGCCTTGCGGGGGTTGGAGAAATCGGACAGCGGCGTTTTCTTGACGGTGCCTCGCGAGGTCGCCATGAAGATATAGTGATCGTCGCTGAAGGCCTTGACCGGCAGCACCACCGTGACCTTTTCGCCATCAACCAGCGGGAACATATTGATGATGGGCCGGCCCCGCGAATTGCGCGTACCCTGCGGGACTTCCCAGACCTTGAGCCAGTAGACCCGGCCGCGATCAGAGAAGCACAGCAGGTAGTCGTGCGTATTGGCGATAAAGAGCTGCTCGACCCAATCGTCTTCCTTGGTCGCCGTGGCCTGCTTGCCCCGCCCACCGCGCTTCTGCGAACGATATTCGGACAGCGGCTGGCTCTTGATATAGCCGCTGTGCGACAGCGTGACCACCATATCCTGCGGCGTGATCAGGTCTTCGGTATCGAGTTCGGTGGCATTGAATTCGATCAGCGAACGGCGCGTATCCTTCGCGTTGATCGAGAATTCCAGCTTGATGGCGGTCAGTTCGTCGGCAATCACTTCGGTAATGCGTTCCGGACGGGCCAGCAGATCAAGCAGGTCGGCGATGGTCGCCATGATGTCGCGGTATTCGCCGACGATCTTGTCCTGCTCCAGCCCGGTCAGGCGCTGCAGGCGCATGTTGAGAATTTCCTGGGCCTGCACATCGCTCAGGCGATACAGTCCATCGCCCTGCAGGCCGAACTCGGCGGACAAACCATCAGGACGGTAGGCAGCACTGCCGCCAGGCGTCTGACCATCATCGGCACGACTGAGCATCTCACGCACCAGCGACGAGTCCCAGGACCGTGCCATCAGTTCCTGACGTGCCACCGGCGGCGTGGGCGCTGCCTTGATGATGGCGATGAAGTCATCGATATTGGCCAGTGCCACGGCCAGGCCTTCCAGCACATGGCCGCGCTCGCGGGCCTTGCGCAACTGGAATACGGTACGACGGGTCACCACCTCGCGCCGATGCGACAGGAAGTAATCCACCATCTGCTTAAGATTGAGCAGGCGTGGCTGGCCATCGACCAGGGCCACCATATTCATCCCGAAGGTATCCTGGAGCTGGGTGTGCTTGTACAGGTTATTGAGCACGACCTCAGGCACTTCATTGCGCTTGAGCTCGATCACCAGCCGCATGCCATCCTTGTCGGACTCGTCGCGGATATCGGAAATGCCCTCGATCTTCTTTTCGTTGACCAGTTCGGCAATGCGCTCCTGCAGCGTCTTTTTGTTGACCTGGTAGGGGATAGCGTCGACCACGATGGCCTGCCGGTTGCCCTTGTCCATATCCTCGAAATGCGTCTGCGCCCGCATCACCACTCGGCCACGACCGGTGCGATAGCCTTCGCGCACACCTGACATGCCATAGATGATGGCACCAGTAGGAAAATCCGGGGCGGGGATCAGTTCGATCAGTTCATCCACCGAACACTGCGGATTACGCAGTGCGAACAGGCAACCGTCGATCACTTCAGCCAGGTTGTGCGGAGGAATATTGGTTGCCATGCCCACCGCGATCCCGGCACTGCCGTTGACCAGCAGATTGGGCAGGCGCGAAGGCAACAACAGCGGCTCCTGCTCGCTACCATCGTAGTTAGGACCAAAATCGACGGTTTCCTGGTCAATGTCGGCCAGCAATTCGTGAGCGATCTTGGACAGACGGATTTCGGTATAGCGCATGGCCGCAGCATTGTCGCCATCGATGGAGCCGAAGTTACCCTGGCCGTCGACCAGCATGTAGCGCAGCGAAAAATCCTGCGCCATCCGCACGATGGTGTCATAGACCGCCTGGTCGCCGTGTGGGTGGTACTTACCGATCACGTCACCGACGATACGGGCCGACTTCTTGTAGGCGCGGTTCCAGTCGTTGTTGAGTTCGTGCATGGCGAACAGCACGCGCCGGTGCACGGGCTTGAGGCCATCGCGCACATCCGGCAGGGCCCGCCCCACGATCACGCTCATGGCGTAATCGAGATAGCTGCGGCGCATTTCGTCTTCCAGCGAAACCGGAAGCGTCTCCTTGGCAAAGGAATCCATATCTACCTATACCCAAAAAAGCGTGTAGACCGACCCCAGAATGCAGGGCTAACAGGAAATTCTATCATTGAGGTCGTAAAACATCGAATCGGCATCCCTGCCTGCCCCATCCTGTATCGAAGGCCAAATCCAACATCCCACCTGAAAACGCACAGTGTTGCAAACAACCAACACAGCGCCCCTGCCAGCCTCCTTATTTTGGCCTGCATCAGGATCAATCCCAGTAAAGATGGCACCAAAAGCAGAACAAATCGCTTAAGATTGCCCTCAGCACGCAGGTAAACCAGCGCAAACCTTGGAAACATGTTCTTGGCGTTGCTATACTGACCCCGTTTTCCTGATTGCGGCGGGTGTTCGCTGCGAGTCAACCATCCTGCTTCAAGCTCAACGAGGAGAAACATGAATAAGCCCTCCAAAATCGCTCTGGCGCTGGCCATTGCCGCTCTGACGGCTACCGGCGCAGCTTCCGCACAAACCATCGACAACTGGCGCGATTCGTCCGGCAATGCTGTTCGCAATGGCGACGGTGAACTGTGCTGGCGCGATTCGTTCTGGACGCCCGCTACCGGTATCCCCGGCTGCGACGGCGTGCCCGTTGCCCAGGCTGAAGCCCCGGCTCCCGTGGTTGCTCCCAACCCCATCGCCGACAAGGTCGTTCTGAGCGCCGACACGTTCTTCGACTTCGACAAGGCCACCCTGAAGCCGGAAGGCCGTCAGCTGCTGGATCAAGTCGCTGCCCAAGCCCGTGGCCTGACGCTGGAAACCGTGATCGCCGTCGGTTACACCGACTCGACCGGCCCCGCTGCCTACAACCTGAAGCTGTCCGAGCGTCGCGCCGCTGCCGTCAAGGCCTATCTGGTCGAGCAAGGCATCGATGCCAACCGCATCTACACCGAAGGCAAGGGCGAAGCTGACCCGATCGCCACCAACGCCACCCGCGAAGGTCGCGCACGCAACCGTCGCGTGGAAATCGAAATCGTCGGCAGCCGCCGCTAATTTCGACATGCATCACGCGCCCTGCCTGCAGGGTGTGTGCATGATCCAAAGCCCCGCCCTGCGGGGCTTTTTTGCGTCCATCGAATAGGCGTGACACGGTACAATCGCAGGCGTGTCATTTCAGGAATACGCCATGACGTCCACCGCCGCTCACGCAATCCCCACCCTCAACGCCGATCAGGCCGAACTCGACAAGTTCAGCGCCCTGGCCAGCCGCTGGTGGGATCCAGACAGCGAATTCAAGCCGCTGCATGCCATCAACCCTTTGCGGCTGGACTGGATCGACGATCTGTCAGGCGGCCTCAAGGGCAAGCGCGTCCTCGATGTCGGCTGTGGTGGTGGCATCCTGGCCGAAAGCATGGCCCGCCTCGGGGCCGATGTCACGGGTATCGACCTGGCCGAGCGCTCACTCAAGATCGCTCGCCTGCACAGTCTCGAATCCGGCATCGCCGTCAATTATCAAGTCATCAGCGTGGAACAACTGGCGGCCGAGGCTCCGGCCTCGTTCGATACCGTCACCTGCATGGAAATGCTTGAGCACGTCCCCGACCCCGGTTCGGTCGTCCAGGCATGTGCCACCCTGGTCAAACCAGGAGGCATGGTGTTCTTCTCCACGCTCAACCGCAATCTCAAATCTTTCGTGCACGCGATTGTCGGTGCCGAATACATCCTGCGGATGTTACCTCGAGGCACACATCAGCACAGCAGCTTCATCCGCCCCAGCGAGCTGGCGCAATCCGCACGCCGCAGTGGCCTGGATCTGCAGCAACTGGCAGGGATGGAATACAACCCGTTGACCGACCACTACTGGCTTTCCAGCGATGCCTCCGTGAACTATCTGATGGCTACCCGCCGCCCGCTGGCCTGACATGCGACAGCCTTCCCCCACCCCGCTGATCCTGTTCGACTTTGACGGCACGCTGGCTGATACCGCCCCTGATCTGGCTGCCGCCGCCAATCAACAGCGCCAGCGCCAAGGTCTGCCGCCTCTCGATCACGCACCGTTGCGCGAAGTCGCGTCGCAAGGCGCACGCGGCCTGCTGCGCGTCGCGCTGGGACTCGAACCCGACAGCACGGGCTACGAAGCGGCCCGCCTCCAGTTCCTTGCCGATTACGAAGCACGTATGACGCTAAGCAGTACCCTGTTCGACGGCATTGCAGAAATGCTGGTATCGCTGGATGTCGCCGGCATCCCCTGGGGTATCGTCACCAACAAGGCCACCCGCCTGACCCTGCCGCTGGTCCGGCATTTTGGCCTGCTGCGCAGCCGCACCGTAGTGTGCGGCGACACCACTGCACATATCAAACCCCATCCCGAACCCCTGCTGCACGCAGCACGCCTGGCCGGGCATGGGCCCACTCACTGTATCTATATAGGTGATGACCTGCGCGACATCCAGGCAGGCAAGGCAGCCGGCATGCGTACCATCGCCGTCGCCTATGGCTACAGTGCGGGCACGCAGGCAGCCCAATGGCAGGCTGACGCCTGCGTCGAGCAGCCGCAGCATCTCTACGACAGCATCGTCTCACTGCTGGCGCAATCTTGAAAATTTGATGGAGAAACCGGGTCGGCCCATGTCTGCCATGCATAATGTCGGCATGAAATTGCGCCTGCCCCGCCCCGGTATCGCTGCCAAGCTCTTCATCGCCATCTTCGGCGTCTGCCTGACCATCGCCATGGTCATGGGGCTGGCCGTCCATACCAGCTTCGAACAGGGATTCAAGGGCTTCATCGCCGAACGGGAAGTACAGCGCGCCCAATCGCTGGCCAATGTCGTGTCGGAGTACTACCGTGAACACGGTGACTGGGCTCCCTTGGCGCGCGACAGCCGGCGCTGGTGGCGCATCCTGCGCACCGTCTCCATCGAGGAATATGCGGCAGGCGGTGGCCATCGTCCCCCCTTGCGCGGCCCGCATCAGGAGTATGCACCTCCACCTCCGTTCTACCTGACGGATACATCCGGGCATCCGATTGCGGGGGCTCCCGAAGATATTCCGGCCGATCCCAAGGCCCCCCGCTTTGCGGTCGAGCTTGATGGCCGCACCATCGGCTGGCTGGTGCGCCTGCCGCCGGCTCCCATGCCCGACCAACTTGAAACGCGTTTCCGGAGCCAGCAGCTTCAGGCAGGATGGACCATCATCGGTTTTTCCGCCCTGCTGGCCGCACTGGTCAGCTATCTGCTGACGCGCATGCTGCTGCTACCGATACGCAGGCTGGGCGAAGCCACACGTGAACTGGCGGGAGGTCACTTCGAGACACGCGTGGCCATCAAACGCCATGACGAGCTCGGTCAACTGGCCAGCGACTTCAACTTTCTGGCGCATGCGCTGGAACAGAACGAGCGATCACGACGCGATATGATCGCCGACATCTCGCACGACCTGCGCACACCGCTGGCCATTCTGCGCGGCGAACTCGAAGCCATACAGGATGGCGTGCGCCCCCTGACGCCAACAACACTGCAATCCCTGCAAAGCGAGGTTCTGCACCTGCAGCAGCTCATCGACGATCTGCATGAACTGTCGCTGGCCGATGTCGGTGCATTGCGCTACCGCATGACCCGTATCGACCTGGCGGGTCTGCTGCGACATACCGGGCAGGCCTGGCAGGAAGCCCTGCAGCAGGCAGGCATCGAACTCCAGCTCAACCTTCCTTCCCAGCCTGCTTTGATCCAGGCAGATCCCCAGCGACTGACCCAGTTGTTCAACAACCTGTTCGACAACAGCCGACGCTATACCCATGCTGGCGGCCTGCTGCGTATTACGCTCACGACACCCGCCGATGCCATCAGAATCGACTTCGATGACACGCCGCCGGGTGTTGCAACCGAGCAATTGCCGCGCATTTTCGACCGTCTTTTCCGGGCCGAGAGCGCCCGCAGCAGGGGCCAGGGCGGCAGTGGTCTGGGACTGGCCCTGGCCTTGCGCATCGCCCAAGCGCACGACGCCACGATCAGCGCCATGCCATCCGATCTGGGCGGCATTCGCATCCGGCTGGATTTCCCGCAGACAGGAGCGCATACCGAATGAACACGATCCTGATCGTCGAAGACGAACCCAAGCTCGCCTCGCTGCTGTCCGACTACCTGCAGGCCAGTGGCTATAACACCCATACCATCCACAACGGCCTGGACGCCCTGCAGGCCATTCGTGACCGGCAACCTGACCTTGTGCTGCTTGACCTGATGCTGCCCGGCAAGGACGGACTCGACATCTGTCGCGAACTGCGTCGCGACAGCGACCTGCCCGTCATCATGCTGACTGCCCGCGTCGAGGAAATCGACCGTCTGCTGGGGCTGGAGCTGGGTGCCGACGACTACATCTGCAAGCCGTTCAGTCCGCGTGAAGTCGTGGCGCGGGTCAAGACCATCCTGAGACGGGTCCAGCGCCCACAGACCGATACAACGCCGGCCGAGGCCCAAGTATCTTCGGCATTGGTCATTCGCGCGGATCGTTTCGAGGCGCTGCTGGACCAACAGCCCCTGAACCTGACGCCCGTCGAATTCCGCCTGCTGCAGACCCTGGCCGAATCACCCGGACGCATTTTCTCGCGGGAAAAACTGCTGGATCATCTCTACGACGATCATCGTGTGGTCACGGACCGCACCGTGGACAGCCATATCAAGAATCTGCGCCGCAAACTCAATGCCATCCGGCCAGAGGCCGAAGTCATCCAGTCGATCTACGGCGTCGGTTACAAGCTCGATCTCTAATCTCCATGATTTTTCCGCATTTCCTGCATTGTCGGGCCTTGTTGCAGGCATAAGCTATGCGCCTGCCCCTCAGCTCTTCGTCACCTAGCCATTTCTCATGAAAGCTCCCATGTCCCGACGCCTGAAAGTGATTCTGCTGTTGCTGGCCGGCATTGCCCTGCTGGCCGTCGGCAAGTATGTCCTGTTTCCGTCAGCGCCACCGACACCGCCTGCCACGGCCTCCGTGCGCACCGGCGATATCGAAACCAACGTACTCGCCACCGGTACGCTTGAAGCATTCAAGCTGGTCAGCGTCGGTGCACAGGCCTCGGGCCAGTTGCAGACCCTGCATGTCGAGCTGGGTGATCGCGTTGAACAGGGCCAGCTAGTCGCCGAAATCGACTCACTGACCCAGCAGAACGAGTTGCGTACCGCAGAGACATCGCTGTTGACCGTCCGCGCCCGCCGCCAGGCCCAAGCAGCCACCCTGCGGGAAGCACAGCTCACCTACAACCGCCAGAAGCAGATGCTGGCCGCCAACGCCAGTTCGCGCCAGGATTTCGATGCAGCAGAGGCTGCACAGGCCACGGCACGAGCTCAACTGGCGGCACTCGATGCCGAGCTGGCACAGGCCCAGATCGCCGTCGACAACGCCCAGGTCAAGCTGGGCTACACGCGCATCACGGCTCCCATGGCCGGAACGGTCGTCGCCATCGTGGCCCAGGAAGGCCAGACACTCAACGCCAACCAGTCGACCCCGACCATCATCAAGCTGGCGCAGCTCGACCAACTGACCGTCAAGGCGCAGATCTCGGAAGCCGACGTCATCCGCGTGCATCCTGGCCAACGCGTCTATTTCACTATCCTCGGCGATCCCGACACACGCCACTATGCCACGCTGCGCTCGGTGGAGCCGGCCCCCGACTCGATCAGCAGCGAAAGCAGCACCAGCACCTCGTCCAGTTCCTCTTCGACCAGCTCTGCCGTGTATTACAACGGACTGTTCGACATCCCCAACCCGGATGGCCTATTGCGCATTTCCATGACGGCCCAGGTTTATATCATCCTGGGCGAGGCCAAGGACGCCCTGCTCATCCCCTCCTCGGCACTGAGCAATCCAGGTACGACACAGGGCAAGGCCAGCGTCACCGTGCTGACTGCCGGCGACCGCCTCGAACAGCGTGAAGTCGACGTCGGCATCAATAACAATGTCGATGCGCAAATCACCAGCGGACTCCAGGCAAACGACCGCGTCGTACTGCACGTACAACAACCTGGCGGGCTGGCCGGTGCCATCGGTGCCAACCGGCCGCGCGGCCCCAGGATGTTCTGACCATGACGCAGGCCCTTCTCGAGCTGCGCAGCATCGGCCGTGATTTTCCGGCCGGCGACACGACCATCTCCGTACTGGCGGAAGTCGACCTCGACATCCATGCCGGGGAAATGGTCGCGATCGTGGGCGCATCAGGCTCCGGCAAATCGACGCTGATGAATATCCTCGGCTGTCTCGACCAGCCCAGCCGGGGACACTACCGGGTTCAGGGCAAGGATGTCATGACCCTGCAGCCCGACGATCTGGCCGAACTGCGCCGGGAACATTTCGGCTTTGTCTTCCAGCGCTACCATCTGCTGTCCGATCTCGATGCCATGGGCAACGTCGAAGTCCCTGCCGTCTATGCCGGCCGACCTACGGCCCAGCGACATGCCCGCTCGCAACAGTTGCTTGACCGGCTGGGGCTGGCAGAACGTCTGCACTACCGCCCCGGACAGCTCTCCGGCGGCCAGCAGCAGCGTGTCAGCATCGCCCGCGCCCTCATAAACGGTGGCCAGGTCATCCTGGCCGATGAACCGACCGGTGCCCTCGACAGCCAGAGCGGCCAGGAGGTCATGCGCATTCTGCAGGATCTGAATCGCGACGGGCATACGATCATCCTCGTCACGCATGACATGAATGTGGCAAGGCACGCACGACGCATCATCGAAATCAGCGACGGCAGGATCATCGGTGACCACCCCAACCAGGCCATCCTGAGCGGCAATCCGGAAACACCGGCAGACGCACCTCAGCCCCAGGCCAAGGCAGACGACACTGCCACCGCCAGCGGCACGACGCATGACCATCCGCAAGGACTTGCCGCAGCCTGGAGTACTGGCGGCCTGGAACGGTTGCGCGAAGCCCTGCGCATGGCCCTGCTGGCCATGAACGCGCACCGTCTGCGTACTTTCCTGACCATGCTCGGCATCATCATCGGCATCGCCTCGGTCGTCTCCGTGGTGGCACTGGGCGAAGGCTCACGCCAGCGTATCCTGAGCGACATCAATGCCATGGGTACCAATACCATGGACATCATGTCGGGCCGGGGATTCGGCGACGAACGCTCGGGGCGGGTGCAGACGCTGATTCCGGACGATGCCCGTGCCATCGCCGCCGCGCCCTGGGTCGACAGCGTCACGCCGAACGTCAGCACCTCGGCCAGCCTGCGCTATCGCAACGTTTCTGCGACCGGCACCATCAATGGCGTCAACGAGCAATATTTCCGCGTGCGCGGCCTGGAACTGCAACAAGGCGTAGGACTGAGTGCCGACAGCGTGCGTCGCCAGAGCCAGGACGTGATCATCGACGAAAATACCCGCAAGACACTGTTCGGCGACCAGGATCCGCTGGGCCAGATCATCATGCTGGGCACCATTCCTGGTCGCATCATCGGCGTGGTCAAAGCCAAGCCAAGCATGTTCGGCAGCAGTGAATCACTCAACGTCTGGATTCCCTACACCACTGCCATGCACCGCATCCTGGGGCAATCGCACTTGCGCAGCATTACCGTGCGGGTCGATGACGGCACCTCGATGGAAGACGCCGAAGCCGCGCTCACACAGTTGCTGACACGCCGCCATGGCACTCAGGACTTTTTCATCATCAACACTGACAGCATCCGCCAGACCATCGAGAGCACAACGGCGACCATGACGCTGCTGATCTCATCGATTGCGCTGATCTCGCTGCTGGTCGGCGGGATCGGGGTGATGAATATCATGCTGGTCTCCGTCACCGAACGCACGCGCGAAATCGGCGTGCGCATGGCTGTCGGTGCCCGCCAGAGCGATATCCTGATCCAGTTCCTTATTGAAGCCGTCCTCGTCTGCCTGGTAGGCGGCCTGTTGGGCATCGGCTTGGCACTTGGCCTTGGCCCGCTGCTGGCGAAGCTCAGCGACGGAGCCTTCAACATGATCTATTCCACCAATTCGATGGTGGCAGCCTTCCTTTGCTCAACCCTGATCGGCATTGCCTTCGGCTTCCTGCCCGCACGCAACGCGGCGCGGCTGAACCCGGTCGATGCCCTGGCACGAGACTGATGACATGACGCACATGCCTGCCCTCTCCCTGCGCACTTCCTTTAGCGTACTGACTGCAGCGCTGCTGCTGGCCGGCTGCGGAGCCGTCGTCCACACGCCTTACCAGCAACCTGTCTTCCAGGTGCCAGAACACTGGCAGGGAGAAACGGCAGTCGCTGCGCACGCCCCCTCCAGCCAAACAGCTCATGCCGCAACGGGCCACGACTGGTGGCGACGCTTTGACGACCCCGTGCTGATCAACCTGGTCGAACAGGCCATTGCGCGCAACAACGACCTGGCCGTGGCCGCCATCCGCGTTCGCCGGGCACAGTTGCAGGCTGGCCTGGCTCAGGATAATCGCCTGCCCCAGCTCTCTGCCAGCGGACAGGCCGGCACCAGCCGCCGTATCGATGAATCGGCACGCTGGAGCGAATCCGACTCGGCCAGTGCTTCCGTCAAGTATGAACTGGATCTGTGGGGTCGGCTGTCCAGCCTGCACGACAGCGCCCGCTGGGAAGCCCTGGCCACCGAAGAAGACCGCCGCAGCGCCGAATTGGCTCTGATCGGCAGCACCATGGACCTGTACTGGCAGGCCAGCTACAACCGCCAGCGCCTGCAGAACTCCGAAGCCAGCATCGCCCATGCCCGGACGACGCTTGATCTGGTACGCGCCCAGTTCGATGCAGGTGCCGTCTCGCCGCTGGAAGTCGCCGAAGCCGAGCAGAATCTGTACGGACAGGAGGCCAGTCACCAGCAACTGCAGCAAGATCTCCAGGAAACGCTGAACGCCCTGTCGATTCTGTTCGACGCCCCCCCCGGGGGGCAATTCGACATTCCAGCACGACTGCCCGACACGGCCTTGCCCGACATTGCCCCCGGACTGCCGGCCGGATTGCTGGCCCGACGTCCTGATCTGCAGGCAGCCGAGCTGCGCCTGCGTCGCACCCTGTCCAGCAGCGATGCAGTCCGTGCAAGCTACTATCCCTCCATCAGCCTGACCGGTTCGCTAGGCAGCTCCAGCACCGCACTTTCATCCGTACTGAACAGCCCGGTCGCCACCCTGGGCATAGGCATCAACCTGCCTTTCCTGCAGTGGAACCAGATGAACCTGAACATTGCCGCCTCGAAAGCAGAGTACGAAGAGGCCGTCGTCGGATTCCGACAGACACTGTATGTCGCCATGAGCGAAGTAGACAATGCCCTTTCGGCGCGCCAGCAACTGGCCAGCCAGGGGCAACTGCTGGCGCAGACACTGCGCTCTGCCCGACAGGCCGAGGCACTCTACGAAGCCCGCTATCGACTGGGTGCAGTACCGCTCAGAAGCTGGCTCGATGCACAGGAAAAACGGCGCACGGCAGAAATCAACGTGGCACAGAACCGTTTCAGCCAATACAGCAACATGGTCACGCTGTACAAAGCGCTGGGCGGCGATACGGATCAGGAACCGATTGCATCCGCAGACGCCAGCGGCCTGCGATAGCGGATTGCCTCAGCCAGGTGCGTATCGTCAATCTGGCTACGTCCCTCCAGATCTGCCACGGTACGCGCCACCCGCAACACCCGGTGTACAGCACGTGCAGACCAGCGCCAGCGCTGCATCGCCTGGCGCAACATGGACTGTGCCGATGCCTGCAATGGACACAGGCTTTCGATCCGACCAGCAGATAGCATGGCATTGCTGCATCCCTGGCGTGCTGTCTGCCTGTTCCGGCAGGACAGCACCCGCTCCGCCACGCAGCGACTGGCCTCGCCTGCCGGCAATGCCAGCCATTCCGCATCCTGAGGCGGCATGGCCTGGAGCAGATCGAAGCGGTCCAGCAGCGGACCGGAAATGCGACTGCGATAACGCTGCCGCTGCTCGGGCGTGCACAGACAATGCAGTCCACCTCCGCAGGGACACGGATTCATCGCTGCAACCAGTTGAAAGGCGGCCGGATACGACACCTTGGCACGAGATCTGGCAATCTGGATGGTGCCTGTTTCCAGCGGTTCGCGCAGCATTTCCAGTACTTCGCGCCGGAACTCCGGCAGCTCGTCCAGAAACAGCACGCCCCGATGGGCCAGGCTGACTTCGCCAGGGCGTGGCCCCGCGCCTCCCCCCGCCATGGCAACCGGCGTGGTGCCATGGTGTGGTGCCCGGAATGGTCGGCACGCATCCCATGCAGCCCTTTCATCGCCTTGCAAGCATGCAATCGCTGCCACCTCCAGCGCCTCCTCTGCGGACAGGCGTGGCAGGATACCCGGCAACCGCTGCGCCAGCATGCTCTTGCCGCTGCCTGGGGCTCCAGAAAGCAGCAGATGATGCCCGCCCGCTGCCGCGACCTCCAGCGCACGCCTGGCTGCGGGCTGCCCCCTGACATCCGACAGGCATGGCCATGCCGGCTGATCCGGCATTCCGGATCGGCACGACATCATCTGGGCCTGCGGCAGGTTCAGGCCGCCAGACAGATGGGCAGTCACGGCAGCAAGGTCCGGGGCGGCCAGCACCGTCAGGCCTGGTACGCGGCTGCCCTGGGCGGCACAGCCGGCCGGCAGGATCAAGATGGCAGCAGGCTGGCTGCGAGCCACTGCCAGGGCAATCGGCAAGGCCGCTGCCACGGGTGACAGCGCCCCGGTCAGCGACAGCTCGCCTGCCAGCACAAAATGCTCGATCCGCCGATCAGGATGCTCGACCAGTTGACCTGATGCCAGCAGGATGCCGATCGCAATCGGCAGATCGAATCGACCAGATTCTTTGTGAAGGTCGGCAGGCGCGAGATTGACAGTGACACGACCAGGAGGAAAAACATAGCCGCTATTGACGAGGGCAGCCCGCACCCGCTCACGGCTCTCCCGAACCCCGGTATCGGGCAGGCCCACTATCGTGAACAACGGCAACCCCGGTGCCAGATGCACTTCGACCCGCACGGGCGGGGCATCCAGCCCGGCTACCGCGCGGCTGGCAACAATGGCAAGCGACATGACTGGCTCCTTGCGATATGGCAGGCACCAGTATGCGACGTACTGCATTCGGCGTCAGTGCCACCGTGACATAACTGTCACAGTGGCATACACGGCCTCTCGTCTGATTATTTCTGTTCCTGCGAATCCGACGACAACGCAGCCGCTGGCCCGCCCTGACGCTCGGCCAACTTGGCCTCCAGAACTTCAACGCGCAATACCAGTTGCTGCAGGTCAGCACGTGCGCGACGCAGCAGCTCAGCCTGGATATCGAAATCCTCGCGTGGCACCAGGTCAAGCTTGGAAAAGGCCTGTGTCATCAGGCCACGCACATTGCGTTCGACATCCGCCACCGGGCTGCGGGCGATCAGGTCAGAGACATTTTTCTGCAGTTCTTCGAACCATTCCGTTCTGTGTTTCATCCATGCACCTTTTCGATACCTGGCATGCGCACCATAAAAGTGCATGCATGCACCATGTTGAGGTTGTCCGCATCACAGGCACCAACACAGTGTCCATGAGAGGCCGGTCGCTATTTTAGCCTGCCCCGGTTTTCTGTCATTTTCGGGTTGGCACGCTTTTTGCTTGAATCCGAATGTATCTGTCCGGCTTCCCTACCGGAGCGCACTGGATCAGATGCCCTGATCTACAAAGGAAATGTCATGAAACTGGTAATTGCCATCATCAAACCGTTCAAGCTCGACGAGGTGCGCGAAGCCTTGTCTGGCATCGGACTGCAAGGTATGACCGTGACCGAGGTCAAGGGCTTTGGACGCCAGAAGGGTCATACGGAGCTGTATCGCGGCGCAGAATATGCCGTCGATTTCCTCCCCAAGCTGCGTGTGGAAGTCGCCGTGCCGGACGACCAGGTCGACCCCGCCATCGAAGCCATCATCCAGAGCGCACATACCGGCAAGATCGGCGACGGCAAGATTTTCATCATGCCGCTTGAACAGATCGTGCGCATTCGTACCGGCGAAACCGGCGACACGGCAATTTGATAGATAAAAGGATTTCCTCATGGACAAAGCAGATCTCGCCTGGCTGAGCGTATCAACCCTCCTGGTACTGATGATGGCCGTTCCCGGTCTCGCCCTGTTCTATGCCGGCATGGTCCGCAGCAAGAACGCCCTGTCGGTACTGATCCAGACACTCGCCGTCTTCTCGCTGGGTGTACTCCTGTGGTTCCTCTACGGCTACTCACTGGCCTTCACCGAAGGCAATGCTTTCTTCGGCGGTTTCTCGCGCGTCTTCCTGCAAGGCATCTTCGATCCAGCCACCAGCGAATTCGTCATGGCCGGCAGCGTGCCTGAAATCAGCTTTGCCGCCTTCCAGGCCACCTTTGCCGGGCTGACCTGCGCACTGGTGATCGGCAGCTTCGCGGAACGCATGAAATTCAGCGCCGTGCTAGTCTTCACCGTCATCTGGTTCACTTTTGCCTACGTGCCTATCGCCCACATGGTCTGGTACGGTTCGGACGAAGTCTCGGGCCTGCTGTTCGCAGCCGGTGCGCTCGACTTTGCTGGTGGTACGGTGGTGCACATCAATGCCGGTGTGGCCGGTCTGGTCGGTGCCTATGTCATCGGCAAGCGCCTGGGCTACGGCAAGGAAGCCCTGCGTCCGCACAGCCTGCCCCTGACCTTCATCGGTGCCATGCTGCTGTGGGTGGGCTGGTTCGGCTTCAACGCCGGTTCGGCCCTGGCTGCCAACGAAACCGCTGCCCTGGCCTTCTTCAACACCATGATTGCAACGGCCGGAGCCGTCGTGGCCTGGATCATTGCCGAGCGCATCATCAAGGGCCAGCCTTCGCTGCTGGGTGCAGCCTCGGGTGCCATTGCCGGCCTGGTCGGCATCACCCCGGGTGCCGGTCTCGTCGGCCCCTTCGGTGCCCTGATCATTGGTATCCTGACCAGCCTGGTCTGCGTCTGGGGCGTCAACGGCCTCAAGCACATGCTCAAGGCCGATGACACGCTCGACGTGTTCGGCATCCACGGCGTGGGCGGCATCATCGGCGCGCTGCTGACCGGCATCTTCAATGCCCAGGCATTCGGCGGCCCCGGCCTGGCCAGCATCGGTGAAATCGGCGGCCAACTGTGGGTCCAGCTCGAAGGCGTGCTGATCACCATCGCCTGGTCTGCAGTCGTGGCACTCGTCGCCTACTGGGTCAGCGGCAAGGTCTGCGGTGGCATCCGTGTCAGCGAAGAAGTCGAACGCGCCGGCCTGGATATCAGCGAACACGGCGAATCGGCCTACCACAGCTGACTCTCCGCCTACGATGCAACGGATCCGTATCATGCGGATCCGGCAGAAAAAAGCCTCCCGCAGCACTGCTGCGGGAGGCTTTTTCATAGCGAAACCACATACATCCGCAATCGCCGATCTACCCGACGCTCACCGGCTTCAGATTGTCCTGTGGCACCCAGCCCGACTCACCGTCCGCATTGCGCCGGCACCAGATCCAGCCATTCAGCATCCTGCCGCCATCCAGGATGTCGCCCGTATCGATATCCAGTTCGCGGGCACAGTAATCCTCCAGGGCTCGCCCCATCCCATCGTCCTGACGTTCGATCACCTGACTGGGTACCCAGCCGCCAGGATGGCCTGGCAAGGTGCAGAAAAACCAGTCATCCCAGCTTTCCGGGCCCTCATAGCACTCACCAATGACAAAGACATCGCCAATGACAAGGCGGATCGGATCAGGATATTCGCTGCGATGCGGCCTGACGACGATGTATCTCATCAATCTCAAAGCGCCTTCAGATCAACCCGCTCGGCGCGGTTGAGCGCAATGGCAACCTTGGCGCGCAACGCATTGGAATGTGCGCTGCGGATCTCGCGCTTGACCTCCAGCATCTGGCTGGCATGCATGGAAAACTGCGTCAGCCCCATGCCCAGCAGAAGACGGGTCAGCGTGGCATCGCCAGCCATTTCACCGCATACGGCCACCGGCTTGCCGTAGCGCACGCCGGCATTGATAGTCTGCGCGATCAGCCGCAATACTGCAGGATGCTGGCTGTCATACAGATGGGCGACCTCGGTGTCGCCCCGATCGATTGCCAGCGTGTACTGAATCAGATCGTTGGTCCCGATCGACAGGAAATCAAGATTTTCGGCAAAAGGTTCGATGGCGATGGCCGTGGCCGGGATTTCGACCATGGCACCCAGTTGTACCTGATCGTCAAAGGGCTGACCACGCGCCTGCAGCTCAGCCTTGGCTGAGGCCAGCGCCTGACGGGTGGCATGCACCTCGTGCATATGCGCCACCATCGGAATCAGGATACGCACCTGACCATGCGCCGAGGCCCGCAAAATGGCGCGCAACTGGGTCGCGAAAATGTCCGGATGTGCCAGGCAATAACGGATGGCCCTCAGCCCCAGTGCAGGATTGGTCGCCACGGCCGGCTCATTGAGCAGAGCCTTGTCGGCTCCGATATCAAGCGTCCGAATGGTGACGGGCCGCCCGGCCATGCCCTTGACCGCCTCGGCATAAGCCCGGTATTGCTCTTCCTCATCGGGTAAATGATTGCGCCCCATGAAAAGGAATTCTGTGCGAAACAGGCCGACCCCTTCCGCACCGGCCCTGCAGGCCGCCGCAGCCTCGTCTGGCAATTCGATATTGGCATTGAGGGTAATCGCCACACCATCGAGCGTAACGGCCGGGGCGGAGCTCAGCAATGCCAGCTCCGCACGCTCCTGCAGGAACTGCTGCTTGCGCTGACGGTACTCATCGAGCACCTGTGCCGAAGGATTTACAATGACCCCCCCGGTCGCCCCATCAACCACCAGTTGATCACCATCCCGGATCAGCGTGCGGGCATTGCCGACCGCCACCACGGCCGGCACACCCATGCTGCGAGCCACGATGGCGGTATGCGAGGTCGGCCCCCCCAGATCCGTCACGAAAGCAGCGAAACGCCCTTCGCGCAGATGCAGCATATCAGCGGGCGCAATATCATGCGCCACCACGATCAATGGTTCATCGTGATGCTCTGCCATCCTGTGTGCAGCGCAGAGAATATCCGCATCAGCACCAGCCAGTGCCATCAGCACGCGCTCGATAGCCTGACGGATATCCGTGGCACGTTCACGCAGATAGGCATCCTCCATCTGGGCAAACTGCTCGCCCAGTGCACTGCCACAAGCAGTCAGCGCCCACTCGGCATTGTAGTGACGTTCGCGGATCAGCTTGAGCGCCGGCTGCTCCAATTCAGGATCGGCCAGCAGCAGCGCATGAACGTTGAGCACCGCACCCAGTTCTGCCGGCGCATCGGTAGGCAATGCCTGAGCCATCTCGGACAGGCGTTGCTGCGCGACCTGCAGGGCGTGATGCAGTCGGGCGCATTCGGCGTCGACCTCATGCTCGGCAATGCGATGGTGCGCGACCTCCAGAACGGCGGCATCCATCACCACCGCCCGTCCGATCGCATATCCTCGCGCGACACCTTGTCCGCGTAGCGACACTATGGCCATTACTCGCCTTCACCAAACTTGTCTTCGAAAAGGGTGTGTATCGCCTGCAATGCCTCGGCAGCATCAGCCCCCGCAGCATCCAGGCGAACAGTAATACCTTGCCCGGCAGCCAGCATCAACACGCCCATAATACTCTTGGCATTCACGCGGCGCTCACCACGCGCGATAAAAATTTCCGAGGAAAATTTACCAGCCAGCTGGGTCAGCTTGGCGGCGGCCCGTGCATGCAGGCCCAGTTTGTTGCTGATGACGATATCGATAGTATGCATGGTGACATACCTGCCAGCAGGCAGGCGCGTTATTGTCCATTGGGAGAAAAGTGAATCAGGACCACGCCATCACGTCCGCCCTCGAGCGCACGCTGAGCCAGCTCCCCCAGGTCGAGACCCGGTTCGCGAAGGCGCTGATTGACCACACGCAACAGCATGGGCAGATTGGTGCCTGACAAAACCGTTGCCGCATGTCCGGCCGACATGGCGTCACGCACGGCCTCACAGGCGATATTGGTGGGTGTGGCACCCTGCACGTCGGTCAACACCAGCACACCCTGACCACTATCGACGGCAGCGATATCCGCAGCCAATCGGCGACTCGCCTGCGTGCAATCCTCATCAGGCCGGATATCGCGCAGCACCAGGGCTGCCTGGTCTCCGAACACATGCTGTATGCCCTCGCCCAGCGCAGCCGCAAGCGGCTGGTGGGCGACCAGCACCAGGCCGATCATTGAGCTGGCTCCGTCGTCGTTTCCAGAGCTGTTTCCAGCGCATCGACAAACATTCCCGCCACGTCAAAGCCGGTCTGCTCCGTGATTTCGACAAAGCACGTCGGACTGGTCACGTTGACTTCGGTCAGGCAATCGCCAATGATATCCAAACCCACCAGCAGCAAACCACGCGCAGCCAGTATCGGTCCCAGCGCCGTTGCGATTTCCATGTCCCGAGCGGTCAACGGCTGGGCGACACCACGGCCGCCTGCCGCCAGATTGCCGCGGGTCTCGCCCGCCAGCGGAATACGTGCCAGTGCATACGGCACGGGTTGGCCACCGATCAGCAGCACGCGCTTGTCGCCCTGCACGATTTCGGGAATATAGCGTTGCGCCATGATGCTGCGCGTACCGTCATGGGTCAGCGTTTCCAGGATGGCATTCAGATTGGGCTCCTGGCGCTGCAGGCGGAAAATACCCATGCCGCCCATGCCATCGAGCGGCTTGACGATCACATCGCCATGCACGGCATGGAATGCCCGGATCCTGGCAGGATCGCGGCTGACCAGTGTCGGCGTCGTGAAACGGGCGAACTCTGTGATGGCCAGCTTCTCGGGATGATTACGGATAGCCGCCCCGGCATTGAATACCCGGGCCCCCTGGGCCTCGGCATATTCGAGCAGGTGCGTGGCATACACATATTCCATGTCGAACGGTGGATCCTTGCGCATGATGACTGCATCAAAGGCCGACAGTTCAAGATCATCTGCGGACGATGTCTCGCGCCACCAGTCATGACCATGCAGGTCAGCCCCATCGACCAGCTCAATGCCGGTCACACTGGCCATGACGGTCCCGCCATCGATGAACAGATCGCCCTGGCCCGCCACGCTGATCCGGTGTCCACGTGCAGCCAGGCTGCGCATCATGGCCACGGTCGAGTCCTTGTAAGCCTTCAGGCCAGGCAGCGGATCCAGAATGATTAGTACATGCATCGTCTTAACTCTCGAAAAAGAAAAAAGCCCGCCTGCTGAAACAGCGGCGGGCTGCAGGAAATGGCCGCATTGCACCGAATCGTCGTCATGCAGCCGGCACCTGACCAGGCTGGCGGCTCAGGAGGCCGCGCTGTCGCCCTTGCCAGGCGCTTTCTTGCGAGGTGCCAGAACCATGACCATCTGACGACCTTCGAGCTTGGGCATGGCCTCGACCTGTGCCAGTTCGACCAGATCATCACGCACGCGCTCAAGCACTTTCATGCCGAACTCCTGGTGAGCCATTTCGCGACCGCGAAAACGCAACGTCACCTTGGCCTTGTCACCATCATCGAGGAAGCGCTTGAGGTTACGCAGTTTGACCTGGTAATCGCCCTCGTCGGTGGCAGGACGGAACTTGACTTCCTTGACCTGGATCACCTTTTGCTTGGAGCGGGCTTCCTGCTGACGCTTCTGCTCCTGGTAACGGAATTTGCCGTAGTCCATGAGGCGACACACCGGCGGCTCCGCAGTCGGCGCGATCTCTACAAGATCCACTTCATTCTGTTCGGACAGCCGGAGCGCCTCGACAGTCTTGACGACGCCCAACTGTTCCCCCTCGATACCGATCAGGCGTACCTCGGGGACACGGATCTCACCATTGATGCGATGTTTCTTTTCGGTTGCGATGTTAACGACTCCCTGAAAAATAAAAGATAAAGCGGGTATCAGACTGCAATACCCTTTCGGCCGATTGTAGCCGAGTTAGGCGCGGTTGCCGCCGCTGGCGACATCCTCTGCCAGGTGCGCCTCGAAAGCCTCCAGCGACATCACGCCCAGATCTCCGCCGCCACGCACACGCACTGCCACCTGGCCGGACTGACGCTCCTTGTCACCTACGACCACGATATACGGAATCTTCTGCAGACTGTGTTCGCGCACCTTGTAGGTAATTTTTTCGCTGCGCACATCAACCTTGACGCGGAAACCCTTTTCTTTCAAGTGCTTGAATACCTGCTCGGCATACTCTGCCGAAGGCTCGGAGATGCAGCAGACTACCGCCTGCACCGGCGACAGCCAGGTCGGCAGCGCACCACTGTAGTGTTCCAGCAAAATGCCGGTGAAACGCTCCAGCGAACCAAAGAAGGCACGGTGCAGCATCACGGGCCGTTCACGCTGTCCGTTTTCCGCAACATACTCGAGCCCGAAGCGCTCGGGCAGGTTGAGGTCGACCTGCAGCGTGCCGCACTGCCAGTCGCGGCCAATCGCATCACGCAACACGAACTCCAGCTTGGGGCCATAGAAGGCACCTTCGCCGGGATTCAACTGGTAGCTCAGCCCCATGCCGTCCAGCGCGCTCGACAGCGCCCCCTCAAGACGATCCCAGAGTTCATCGGATCCGATCCGATTGGCTGGACGGGTCGACAGCTTGATGGTCACGTCATTGAAACCGAACTGGCGATAAATCCCCAGCGTCAGGTCAATCACGTGGCGACACTCCTCTTCCATCTGACCAGGCGTACAGAAAACGTGCGCATCATCCTGAGTGAAATGACGCACCCGCATCAGACCATGCAGCGCTCCCGAAGGCTCGTAGCGGTGCACTTTGCCGAACTCAGCCATGCGCAGCGGCAGATCACGGTAGCTGCGCAGGCCATGGCCGAACAGCGATGCCGCACCCGGGCAGTTCATGGGCTTGAGAGCGAAGATGCGTTCATCCTCGGTCTGCGTGGTGAACATGTGGTCGCGGTAGTTGCCCCAGTGCCCGGAAACTTCCCACAGGCAACGGTCCATGACGTCAGGCGTATTGACCTCGACATAATCCGCCTCGTTGTGACGCTGGCGCATATAGCTGATCAATTGCTGGAACAGCGTCCAGCCATTAGGATGCCAAAACACGGCTCCCGGTGCCTCTTCCTGGAAGTGAAACAGGTCAAGCTCACGCCCCAGCTTGCGGTGGTCGCGTTTCTCGGCTTCCTCCAGCATGTGCAGATAGGCATCCTGGTCTTCCTTGGTCGCCCAGGCCGTACCGTAGATCCGCTGCAGCATTTCATTGTTGCTGTCGCCACGCCAGTAGGCACCGGCCACCTTCATCAGCTTGAACACCTTGAGCTTGCCGGTGGAAGGTACGTGGGGGCCACGACACAGGTCGATGAAATCGCCCTCGCGATACATGCTCAGCACCTGATCCTCGGGGATCGATTCGATGATCTCGGCCTTGTAGTCCTCGCCGATGCCCTTGAAAAATGCGACGGCATCGTTGCGGGTCCAGACTTCACGCTGCACCACTTCGTCCTTCTTGGCAAGTTCGTGCATGCGTTTTTCGATCTGCTCCAGATCCTCGGGCGTGAACGGGCGCTCATAGGCAAAATCGTAGTAGAAACCGTTGTCGATCACCGGGCCGATGGTGACCTGCGCATCAGGGAACAGATCCTTAACCGCATAGGCCAGCAGGTGGGCCGTGGAGTGACGCAGCACGTCCACACCATCACGGTCCTTGGCGGTGATGATGGCCAGATTCGCATCCTGTTCGATCAAATGGCTGGTATCGACCAGCCGGCTGGTTCCGTCGGCTCCGGACACGCGCCCGGCAAGGGCGGCTCGCGCCAGGCCCGCACCGATGGATTGCGCCACATCAGCCACGGTCACCGGGCCGGGATACTGGCGTTGCGAACCATCTGGAAGAGTAATCTGCACCATTTTCAAATTTCCTGGGCGTGTCGCCCGCAACAAAAATTCAGCCAATTTCCGACACCCATGCACCGGAAACGAAAAACGCGGCCTGGGCCGCGTTCTGGATCACTTTGTGGAACCCCAGACTTTACATTGCCTGACGACTCACTCCACGACAAACGCGACTAGCGGGCATGCCCGCAAGTAGTTCGTTGTGTCGTCAGAATGCGCATGGTGTCAGCCAAGAATATCCGGTATCCAAAGGAATCATCATTTCTTTTGATCATACCATATGCACAGCTTTAATCGACTATGTTTTGCCAATTGTCAATGCCGATGTGGCGCGACGGGCACACACCTGCAATAATCGTCGATCCTGACCGAGATGAAAACGCCATGCCACCTGTCCTGCCTGCCTCCCTGATTGCACGGTCACTGTTGGTTCTGATCCTGCTGGCCGGCGTCTATTTTTTCAGCGGTTTCGTCGTGCCGGCACTCGCCGCGCTCATCATCGGTTTTGCAAGCTGGCCCCTGTACCAACGCTGGCTACGCGTCTGCCGCGGCAACAACACCCTGGCTGCCAGCGGTGCCCTGCTGCTGATCTGCGTCGTACTGGTCCTGCCGCTGTCGCTGGCATTGTCCTATGCCATCAAGGAAGCCAGTTCCTTCATTGGCTGGCTGGTCGATGCCAACCGCAACGGCGTGGATGTGCCACAGTGGATCACCGATCTGCCGATCATCGGTGCGCGCCTGGCAGCCTATTGGGTCGATCACCTTGGCGAACCCAATGCTCTGGGCGACTGGGTACAACTACTGAGCGGCCAGCATCTCGGCAATATCTACCGCATGGCGCTCTCGGCCACCGGCAATGTCTTTCACCTGGCGCTAACCGTCCTGTTCATGCTGATCACGCTGTTCTTTGTCTACAAAGACGGTGCCCACATCGCACGCCAGCTTGATATTCTGGGTGAACGCATCCTGCCGGACCGCTGGCAGCGTTTTTCGCGCGTCGTGCCGGCCACCATCGGTTCGACTGTCACGGGCATGGGTCTGATCGCCATCGGCGAAGGCGTAGTGCTCGGCATTGCCTACTGGTTGGCCGGCGTGCCTTCACCCGTGCTGCTGGGCGTGATTACAGGCTTCATGGCACTGATCCCGGGCGGGGCACCCCTGTCCTTCACGCTGGTATCGCTTTATCTGGTCGGTTCGGGACACGCCGTGGCTGGGCTGGCCCTGTTTGCCTGGGGGTCGATCGAACTCTTCATCGTAGACAAGACATTGCGTCCTCGTCTGGTGGGCGGCCCGGTCAAGCTGCCCTTCCTGCCAACATTCTTCGGGCTGGTCGGCGGCGTACAGACCATGGGATTCGTCGGACTATTCGTCGGCCCGGTCCTGATGGCGCTGCTGGTCGCCATCTGGCGGGAATGGCTGCATCAGGAAACATCTACGCCACCCAAAACCAGCTGACCCAGAACCTCATCAGCAACCTCTGATTTGCCCAAAAATCAGCGGCCACAGACATGCCCGGCGCATCCGGGCATGTCTGTGGCAATCTCTCAGTCCAGATCGTTGGCCAGCTTGGCCGCCAGACCGATATAGCTGCGCGGGGTCATGTCGAGCAGGCGCTGGCGAGCCTCGTCGGGCAATGCCAGACCTTCGATGAACTCACGCAATGCCGGACCAGTGATCCCCTTGCCACGCGTCAGCGCCTTGAGCTGTTCGTAAGGTTGCGGCAGGCCGTAGCGACGCATCACGGTCTGCACCGGCTCAGCCAGTACTTCCCAGCACTGGTCGATATCGTCATCGATGGCCTGCGTATTGATCTCGAGCTTGCCCAGACCGCGCAGGCAGGCATCCCATGCCACCAGGCAATAGCCAAAGGCCACGCCCAGATTGCGCAGCACCGTAGAGTCGGTCAGGTCGCGCTGCCAGCGCGATACCGGCAGCTTTTCCGAAAGATGACGCAGCACGGCATTGGCCAGGCCCAGGTTGCCCTCGGAGTTTTCGAAGTCGATGGGATTGACCTTGTGCGGCATGGTAGACGAGCCGACCTCGCCCTCTTTCAGGCGCTGCTTGAAATAGCCCAGCGAGATATAGCCCCAGACATCACGATTGAGGTCGAGCAGGATAACGTTGGCGCGTGCCACAGCATCGAACAGGACCGCCATCCAGTCATGTGGTTCGATCTGGATGGTATGGCGGTTCTGGGTCAGCCCCAACCCCTCGAGGACCTGACCGGAAAAGCGCTGCCAGTCGATCTCGGGATAGGCAGACAGATGTGCGTTGTAGTTACCGGTAGCACCATTGAGCTTGGCCAGCGGCACGACCTGTTCGATATCGGTGATGGCGCGCTGCAGGCGCACCGCAACGTTGGCGAATTCCTTGCCCAGTGTCGTCGGACTGGCCGGCTGGCCGTGCGTGCGCGACAGCATGGGTTGCGCAGCATGAGTGGCGGCCAGATCACGCAGCGTATCCGACAGGCGGCGCAGGACCGGCAGCACGGCTTCGTCGCGGGCACGCGTCAGCATCAGCGCATGGGAGGTATTGTTGATGTCTTCAGAGGTGCATGCAAAATGAATGAACTCGCCAGCCGCAGCCAGTTCAGGAATATCCGCCACCTTTTCCTTGAGCCAGTATTCGACCGCCTTGACGTCGTGATTGGTCACGCGCTCGATTTCCTTGATGCGTGCCGCATCGAGTTCGGAAAAATCAGCCACCAGTTGCTGCAGGCGCTTGCGGGCCTGTGCGCCAAACGGCGGCAGCTCAGGCAGTCCGGCATCGGACAGGGCGACCAGCCATGCCACTTCGACCTCGACCCGATGCGCCATGAAACCCGCTTCGGACAGCAGTCCGCGCAAGGCATGACCACGCGCAGCGTAGCGCCCGTCCAGAGGAGACAAGGCATTGAGGGAAGTAAGATCGGAAACGAGTTGCATGATAGTCAGAATGAGACAGTGAAATGCGCAGTCTCTGCGCACAGGCGGTTGATAAGAATCATGTGGATTCTAGCATTGCGCCCCGCATGCCCCTTCGGACTTGTCAATTCGAATTAATTTGGTGTGGCATTGAGACACGCTATCAAGATCCTCCTGCTATACTTCGCGCGCCTTCCGTTTTTATGATGTGTGCCATGAAACTGCTTGGTTCGCTTACCAGCCCTTTCGTCCGCAAGGTGCGGATCGTAATGGCGGACAAGAAACTCGACTACCAGTTCGAGCTGGAAGACGTATGGTCCGCCGACAGCGCCATCCAGCAATTCAATCCACTGGGCAAGGTGCCCTGCCTGGTCATGGAAGACGGTACCGCGCTGTTCGATTCGCGCGTGATCGTCGAGTACCTCGATACCCTGTCTCCGGTCAGCCGGCTGATCCCGGCCTCCGGACGTGATCGCGCCCAGGTCAAATGCTGGGAAGCATTGGCCGATGGACTGCAGGAAGCGGCCGTCGCCATCCTTGTCGAGCAGACCCAGCGCACCTCGCGCCAACGCAGCGCCAGCTGGATCACGCGCCAGCAGGCCAAGATCGATGCCGCGCTCGATGCCATGGAAAAAGACCTCGGTGAACTGAGCTTCTGCACCGGTATCAGCTATACCCTGGCCGATGTCGCCGTCGGCTGCGCCCTTGGCTATCTCGACTTCCGTTTCCCCGAGCTTGACTGGCGCCAGAACCGCCCCGCCCTGTCGCGCCTTTACGACAAGCTGCTGACACGCAGTTCTTTCAGCGACACCACACCGCCGCCTGCGGTCTGAAACACACGACACGAACTGCCGGCTGCGCACCTGCAGGTCGACGCGCAGCCGGGCAGCCCGAATAAAACTGGCCCAGGCGGCGGTATCCTGCCGCTTGGGCCAGTTTATTCAGACCACCGATGTTTATTACTCGATGATTCCGCCCCCCAGGCAGATGTCGCCGTCATACAGCACGGCCGACTGCCCTGGCGTAACCGCCCACTGAGCCTCATCGAACGACAGCGAGAACGCACCACCCGACTCAACCGCCAGAGGCTGCAACATGCATGCTGCATCAGCCTGGCGATAGCGCGTCTTGGCAGCATAGCGTCCGGATACGGGCATGTGCCCGGCAACCCAGCTGACCTGCCCGGCCTGCAAGGTATGCGTTTGCAGCCAGGGATGATCATGTCCCTGCGCCACATACAGCACATTGTGCTGCATATCCTTGCGCACCACATACCAGGCATCGGCCGTGCCATCGGCCGCCTGCCGTCCCTTGATGCCGCCTACCCCCAGCCCCTTGCGCTGGCCGAGCGTGTAGAACGACAGCCCGACGTGCTCGCCAACCTGCTGGCCATCCGGGGTCAGCATTGGTCCGGGTGCGGTCTGCAGATAGCGTGACAGGAATTCGCGAAAGGGCCGCTCGCCAATGAAGCAGATCCCGGTGGAATCTTTCTTGGCCGCGTTGGGCAGTCCGATTTCGCGTGCCAGCCTGCGCACTTCAGTCTTTTCGATTTCCCCCAGCGGAAACAGGGTGCGCGACAGCTGCGCCTGATTCAGTCGATGCAGGAAATAACTCTGGTCCTTGGAGGCATCGAGCGCCTTGAGCAACTGATGCTGCACGCCGCCATCCACCTCCACCGCACGCACCCGGGCATAGTGACCCGTGGCGATCAGGTCGGCTCCCAGTGTCATGGCATGATCAAGGAACGCCTTGAACTTGATCTCGGCATTGCACAGCACGTCCGGATTCGGCGTACGGCCTGCCGAATATTCACGCAGGAATTCGGCGAACACGCGTTCCTTGTACTCCGCCGCGAAATTGACTGCTTCGATATCCACCCCGACCAGATCGGCCACGCTCGCCGCATCAAGCCAATCCTGGCGCGATGAGCAGTATTCGCTATCGTCGTCATCTTCCCAGTTCTTCATGAACAGACCGATGACTTCGTAGCCCTGCTGCTTGAGCAGCCAGGCCGCAACCGACGAGTCGACCCCGCCGGACATTCCGATCACCACCCTGCCTTTGCTGCGTGCCTGTGTCTTCATGTGCGGCACTCAGACGATCTTGCCGGGATTGAGCAGGTTATCGGGATCGAACGCCAGTTTGAGGCTGCGCATGAGTTCCAGCGCAGCCGGATCGAATTCGTCCTGCATGAACTGCATCTTGTGCATGCCGATGCCATGCTCGCCCGTGCAGGTACCGCCGACCTCGATGGCCTGGCGCACGATCGCATGGTTGATTTCCTCGGACAGCTTCCACTCGGCAGTATCTTCCGGGTCGAGCAACATCAGGACATGATAGTTGCCATCGCCGACATGGCCGACGATGGTATAGGGAAACGGAGCCTGCTCCAGCAGACGGGCTGCCGCACCGACCGAATCGGCCAGACGCGAGATCGGCACGCAGACATCGGTCGTGCTGGAACGACAGCCCGGACGCGACTGCACGCCCGCAAAATAGGCATTGTGCCGTGCTGTCCACAGGCGACTGCGGTCTTCGGGCCTTTCGGCCCATTCGAAGTCATGACCGCCATGCTCGCGTGCCAGGTCCTGCACCACCTCGGCCTGCTCCTTGACGCCCTCGGGGCTGCCATGGAATTCGAACAACAGCATGGGGCTTTCGCGCAGGGACAGCTTGCTGTACTGGTTGACCGTGCGCACGGCATTGGCATCCATGAATTCGACGCGCGCCACCGGCACACCCATCTGGATGGTATCGATCACGCACTTGACCGCGCTGTCGAGCGTATCGAAGGTACAGATTGCCGCCGACACGGCTTCGGGCTGGGGATAAAGACGCACCGTGACCTCGGTGATGATGCCCAGGGTGCCCTCACTGCCCACGAAGATGCGGGTCAGATCATAGCCGGCAGACGACTTGCGGGCTCGTCCGGTGGTGCGCAGTACTCGCCCATCCGCCGTCACGACCGTCAGGTTCACGACATTTTCACGCATGGTGCCGTAGCGCACCGCGTTGGTCCCGGACGCCCGCGTTGCCGCCATCCCCCCCAGGCTCGCATCGGCACCTGGATCGATCGGAAAGAAGAGGCCAGTATCACGAATCTCTTCATTGAGCTGCTTGCGCGTAACACCCGCCTGCACGGTCGCCGTAAGATCCTCGGCATTGACCGAAACAATCCGGTTCAGGCCCTGCAGGTTGAGTGTCACTCCCCCCTGAATCGCCAGAAAGTGTCCCTCCAGCGAAGATCCGGCACCGTAGGGAATCAGGGGCACCTTGTATTGGCTACACAGTTTGGCAACCAGCACGACATCTTCGGTCGACTCGGCAAAGATGACGACATCGGGTGGCGTCACCGGGTACGGGGACTCATCACGGCCGTGATGCTCAAGGACGGCATCGGCCTGCGAGCAACGCGTGCCGAAATGACTGGCGAGCACGTCCAGCAGTTCCTGGGGAACGGGGCGGCGCACGGCCGCGTGGGTGTCTGACAGGTTCATGGGTCTGTGCACGGACGCGCTGTAGAGACAACGTCCGATTATGGCGATGAAGAATAATCCGACAGTTTAATGCCTGCTGCCATGCTTGTCGCAGGCCCGGTGTACCCAGAGTGCAGTTCCGGTCAGAAACGACACCGGATTGCAATATGGGCCACCGCCAGGCCGAGTCAAATCACTTGCCGGCGCTGGTCACGCGATTGCGCCGCTCCCGGACAGCGGCAGCGAGGCTTTCCAGCACCGCGACCGAGGTATCCCAGTCGATGCAGCCATCGGTGATGCTCTGCCCATAGGTCAGCGACTGCCCGGGGGTTTGGTCCTGGCGGCCGGCCACCAGGTGGCTTTCAACCATCAGACCGATAATGCGGGTATCGCCACCAGCGACCTGAGCCGCCACATCGGCAGTGACAATCGGCTGGTTCTCGGGTTTTTTGCTGCTGTTGGCATGACTGACGTCGATCATCACACGCTGCGCCAGACCGGACTTGGCCATATCCTTGCAGGCCGCTTCCACACTGGCTGCATCGTAATTGGGCTGCTTGTCGCCACCGCGCAGGATGAGATGACAGTCCTCGTTGCCTCCGGTCGACACGATCGCGGAATGTCCGCCCTTGGTGACGGACAGGAAGTGGTGCGGCTGCGAGGCAGCCTTGATCGCATCGACGGCAATCTTGACCCCCCCGTTGGTCCCATTCTTGAAGCCGACCGGACACGACAGGCCCGACGCCAGTTCACGATGTACCTGGCTTTCGGTGGTACGTGCACCAATGGCCCCCCAGGCCACCAGATCGGCAATGTACTGCGGGGTAATCATGTCCAGAAACTCGCAGCCCGCCGGCATGCCCAGCTCATTGATTTCCAGCAACAGTTCGCGTGCCACACGCAGACCCTTGTTGATATTGAAACTGCCGTCCAGATCGGGATCGTTGATCAGGCCTTTCCAACCAACCGTGGTACGCGGTTTTTCGAAATAGACACGCATGACGATTTCCAGCTCGCTTCCCAGACGCTCACGTACCGCAATCAGCCGTCGGGCATATTCCAGCGCAGCCTGCGTATCGTGAATCGAGCATGGTCCGATTACCACCGCCAGGCGATCATCCATGCCATGCAGGATGCGATGCAGTTCCTGGCGCGACTTGTGGACTACGGTCGAGGCCCTCATGCTGCAGGGAAACTCGCGCATCACATGCGCGGGCGGTGCCAGCTCTTTGATTTCACGGATTCGAATATCGTCGGTATTGTGCAACACGAAAAACTCCTGGTAGGGTCGGCACATCGAGTGCCTGCTTGTCATACCCCGTACCGTCGGTCTGGCGGCACAAAAAAAGCCGCCAGTGCTGGCGGCTTTTCGAGGAAACTTGAACTATCAGTTCGAGTAAGGCGTATCCCTTCCCTCCGCCAGCGGCATTGGAAATCCAAAAAAATAAAAATAAAAGGATACGCGGTTCGAAATCATGAAAACATGCTACCAGCATCGACGCATCTGCGCAAATCGGTCACGCTCAATCCGACTCTTCGATCCACAGCATCTGGATCGCTTCCAGGATTTTCTCATTGCTGCGGTCCGGCACATCATCAAAATCCGGCAACTCAGTCACCCAGCGATGCAGGTCGGTAAAGCGGATAGTGCGCGGATCCACATCGGGATGGGCATCCACCAGAGCAAAGGCAATCTCTTGGCTATCGGTCCATTTCATGATCCGCCCTCCTCAGTGATTTTCCTTGGCATGGTTGATGGTATAGCGCGGGATTTCGACAATCAGGTCTTCCGAGCCGATCTTGGCCTGGCAGGACAGCCGCGAAGTCGGCTCCAGCCCCCAGGCACGATCCAGCATATCCTCTTCGGTATCACTGGCCTCATCGAGAGAATCGAAACCCTCGCGAACCACCACGTGGCAGGTTGTGCAGGCACAGGAAAGCTCGCAAGCGTGCTCGACCTCGATATCGTGGTCAAGCAGCACACGGCATACCGAAACCCCTGCGGGCGCGTCTTCGATCACGGCACCGTCCGGGCAGAAATCGGGATGGGGCAATACAGTCAGCTTGGGCATAGTATCAGGAAAGAATATCGTCAACCGCACGCCCGGCCAGCGCTGCACGGATACTGCGATCCATGCGGCGGGCGGCGAAGGCATCGGTCGCCTGGGTCAATTGCTCGATCGCAGCCCGCACACGGGCTGTATCGTCCATGAGATCGCATTGACGCGCCGCATTGAGCGCGTCATCCACGGCAATCCGCTCTTGCGCATCCAGCAGGTCGGCATCAACCTGCAGCGCAGCGTCGACGGATTCTACCAAACGGCGGGCATCCACCTGTGCCTCGCGCAGCATCCGTGCCTGCGCATCCGCATCGGCCTGCGCCATGCCATCCGCCAGCATGCGGGCAATCTCGTCATCGGACAGGCCATAGGACGGCTTGACGCTGATCGTGGCCTGCACCCCTGTGCTCAGTTCTTGCGCAGACACGTTGAGCAGACCATCGGCATCTACCTGGAACGTGACACGGATACGCGCAGCGCCGGCAGTCATGGGCGGAATGCCACGCAGTTCAAAGCGTGCCAGCGAGCGGCAGTCCGAAACCAGTTCCCGCTCGCCCTGTACCACATGGAAGCTCATGGCTCCCTGGCCATCCTTGAAGGTGGTGAACTCCTGTGCCCGGGCTACGGGAATGGTACTGTTGCGCCCGATGATGCGCTCGACCAGCCCCCCCATCGTCTCGATACCAAGAGACAATGGGATCACATCAAGCAGCAGCCAGTCATCGCCCGGCGCATGATTGCCCGCGAGCAGATTGGCCTGCAAGGCCGCACCCAGCGCCACGACCTTGTCAGGATCCAGTTCCGTGAAGGGCGGCCTGCCAAAGAATACCTCGACGGCCTGCCGCACGACCGGCATGCGCGTAGCCCCGCCCACCATGACTACGCCCTTGATATCAGCCACCTGAAGCGCAGCATCACGCAGGGCACGCCGCACCCATTGCAGGGTACGCTCGATCAATGGCTGGGCCAGCGCATGGAAAACAGCGCGGGTCAGGGTGCAATGCACGGCACGACCAGATACCAACACGGCCTCAAAAACAGCACTGTCGCTGTCAGTCAGGGACTCGCGCACACGGCGGGCCTCGATCAGCAACTGCTTGCGTTCTTCATGGGAAAGTGCAGCAGCAGCACCTGACTGGGCCAGCACATGCTGCACGATGGCGGCATCGAAGTCATCTCCGCCCAGCGTCGTATCGCCTCCTGTGGCAATGACCTCGAACACCCCCTTGCTCAAGCGCAGGATGGAAAGATCGAAGGTGCCCCCACCCAAGTCATAAACAGCGTAGATGCCTTCGGCCTGGTGATCCAGTCCATAGGCAATCGCCGCCGCCGTCGGCTCATTGAGCAGTCTCAGCACATTCAGACCGGCCAATTGCGCTGCATCGCGTGTCGCCTGGCGTTGTGCATCATCAAAATAGGCAGGCACCGTAATGACGGCCCCTACCAGATCCCCGCCAAGGGCAGCCTCGGCGCGCTCGCGCAGGACGCGCAGAACCTCTGCCGAAATTTCGACAGGCGTCCGTGGTCCCTGCACCGTCTGCACGCGTGCCATGCCCTCGCCTTCCGCAAAGGCATAAGGTGCATTGACGGCATGTGCATCCTGGGCCGAACGTCCCATGAAACGCTTGAACGAGGCAATGCGAGTCTGTTTCCTGCCCGTCCCTTCGGCCAATGCCTCCCAGCCCACACGTACCGAACCATCATCGAGATAAGCTACCACCGACGGCAGCAACCCGCGCGCCTGCGCATCGTTCAGTATTTCGGGCTGACCACTACGCACCGAGGCAGCCAGCGAATGCGTGGTGCCCAGATCAATGCCGACTGCCAGCGAACGCTGATGGGGAGCCGGCGACTGGCCGGGTTCGGAGATTTGCAACAACGCCATAAAAAATACCTTATCAGAGCAACCGCCCTAGGCCTCCAGATCCGACATGGCCTGTTCCATCCGTTCGAGGAACATCCATTCGCGCACACGGGCTGCCGCCGTCTCGTAATCCTGCTGCTTATCCAGCAAGTTCGCCACGTCCGACTGAATATCCGCCTCGGCCTGCGCCAGAGTCTGGCGCAAAACTGCAGCCGCTTCGGTCGAAGGCTGTTCGCGCAACTCGTCGAGGGCTTCGCGCCATTCCATCTGCTGCATCAGGAAGGCCGGCCGCATGGCAGTATTGGTTTCCACCTGCAGATCAACACCAGCCTGTTCGCACAGATAGCGGGCGCGCGACAGCGGTGAGCGCAGGCAGCGATAGGCCTCGTTGATACGGGAGGCCCATTGCATGGCTACGCGTTTTTCGGCGGGGCCCGCTGTCGCGAATCGATCCGGATGCACACGCGCAGCCGCCTGACGCCAGGCAGCATCAAGCACGTCGCGGTCCAGGGCAAAGGCCGGCTTCAGGCCAAAATACGAAAAATAGTCTTCCTGCGTCAAACGCTACACCGTGAACGACTCGCCGCAACCGCAAGTCGCCTTTTCGTTGGGGTTGCTGAACTTGAATCCTTCGTTCAGTCCCTGGCGCTCGTAGTCGAGCTGCGTGCCATCCAGGTAGGGAAGACTCTTGGGATCGATGAATACCTTGATGCCATGACTTTCGAACACCTGATCCTGACCATCGGCCTCATCGACGTATTCCAGCTTGTAGGCCATGCCCGAACATCCCGTCGTGCGCACCCCCACCCGCAGCCCGATGCCCTTGCCGCGTTTCTGGAGATAGCGCCCGATATGCTCGGCCGCCCGTGATGTCAGCGTGACCGACATGATACTCACCCGCGCTTGTTGCGATAATCCTCGACCGCCGCCTTGATGGCATCTTCGGCCAGGATGGAGCAGTGCACCTTGACAGGAGGCAATGCCAACTCTTCGGCGATATGGGTATTGCGGATGCTCAGCGCCTCATCGAGTGTCTTGCCCTTGACCCATTCCGTCACCAGCGAACTGGAGGCAATTGCCGAACCACAGCCGTAGGTCTTGAACACGGCATCCTGAATGATGTCGTCGGGACCGACCTTGATCTGCAGCTTCATCACGTCGCCACAGGCCGGGGCACCGACCATGCCGGTTCCGACATTTTCATCGCTTTTGTCGAAGGCACCCACATTGCGGGGGTTTTCGTAATGATCCAGGACTTTATCGCTGTATGCCATGATCGTGCTCCTTGCTTGTTTTGTTGATGCCGTTGGCCTGCGCGTATCCGCGCATCAATGCGCCGCCCACTGGACGCTGTCGAGATCGATGCCTTCCTTGGCCATTTCCCACAGCGGCGACATGTCGCGCAGCTTGCCAACACGGGCCTTGAGCAGCTCGATGGCAAAGTCCACGTCCTGCTCGGTATTGAAGCGCCCGAGTGTAAAACGGATCGAGCTGTGCGCCAATTCATCGTTGCGGCCCAGTGCGCGCAATACGTAGGAAGGCTCCAGGCTGGCCGAAGTGCAGGCCGAGCCACTGGAAACAGCCAGTTCCTTGATCGCCATGATCAGCGACTCGCCCTCGACGTAGTTGAAGCTGACGTTGAGGTTATGGGGGATGCGTTGCTGGGTATCGCCATTGAGATAGACCTCTTCGATCTGGGACAGCCCGGCCCACAGCCGATCTCGCAGCGCACCGATACGCACACGCTCCTCGGCCATTTCCTCGCGGGCAATCCGGAATGCCTCACCCATGCCGACAATCTGGTGCGTCGCCAGCGTGCCCGATCGGAAACCACGTTCATGGCCGCCACCGTGCATCTGTGCCTCGAGACGGATACGTGGCTTGCGACGCACATACAGTGCACCGATGCCCTTGGGGCCATAGATCTTGTGCGCGGAAAACGACATCAGGTCGACCTTGAGCGCCTGCAGGTCGATCTCGACCTTGCCGGCGGATTGCGCGGCATCGACGTGAAAGACGATACCCTTTTCGCGGCAGATTTCACCAATCGCGGCAATGTCCTGAATGACACCAATCTCGTTGTTGACATGCATGACCGACACCAGAATGGTATCTGGACGCAGCGCCTGACGGAAAGCGTCGAGATCCAGCAGGCCGTTCTCCTGAACATCGAGATACGTCAATTCGAAGCCCTGACGCTCCAACTCCCGACAGGTATCCAAAATGGCCTTGTGTTCGGTCTTGACCGTGATGATGTGCTTGCCGCGCCCCGAATAGAAGTGTGCTGCGCCCTTGAGGGCCAGATTGTCGGACTCGGTGGCACCTGAGGTCCAGATGATCTCGCGGGGATCGGCATGAACCAGTTCAGCCACCTGCACGCGCGCCTGCTCAACAGCCTCTTCCGCCTCCCAGCCATAGGCATGGCTGCGCGAGGCAGGATTGCCGAAGTGCTCGTACAGCCAGGGCACCATTTTGTCGACCACGCGAGGATCGACAGGCGTAGTGGCGGAGTTGTCAAAGTAAATCGGTTTGCTCATGACTCTGTTCCTGCTGCAAAAATGTATACAGTAATGTGCCGTTAAGCGATGACCTGCGTAGCCGGCTGGCGGACAGCACGACGCGTACGTGGCTTGGCAACGACAGCAGACTTCTGCTCCTGTTGCACCGTGGCCTCCTTGAGATCGCGCATGCGCTGCTGATCAACCAGATCCTGCAGCGAAACGGAATCAAGGTAATCGACCATCTTGCGATTGAGTGTTGCCCAGAGTTCATGCGTCATGCACTTGCCCATCTTTCCATCGGCACCCTGAGTACAGTTACCCTTGCCACCGCAATTGGTGGCATCAAGGGGTTCATCCACGGCAAAGATGATATCTGCAACGGTCACGTGACGCGCCAGCTTGGCCAGCGTATAGCCGCCACCCGGACCGCGCATGCTCTCGACCAGCTCATGTCGCCGCAGCTTGCCAAAAAGCTGCTCCAGATAGGACAGCGATATATTCTGGCGGCCACTGATCGCGGCCAGCGTCACCGGCCCGCTGTGCTGGCGCAAGGCCAGATCAATCATGGCAGTCACGGCAAAACGGCCTTTGGTTGTCAAGCGCATATTTGGCTCCCTTTTAACACCCTAGCATTCCCAGCAAATAAAAAACCAGCAATACCCGAGCAATTAAGTCAAGTATAGCCGGTTTCCGACAAATTTACTAGGGATTTACCCACAAAAAACCGCGCAGCGCGCGGTTCGGGACTCAGCAGGAGAAGCTCAGGCCGCCTGGTACTGAAGCACCCGTTTGCGGATCTGCTCCAGTACGCCCTGACAGGCATCCTCGATGTAGTCGAGCACCTTGCCAAAGCCCTCAACACCACCGTAATACGGATCGGGCACGGTTGCTTCTTCGAACTCATTGGCGTAGCGCATCAACAGGTTCAGCTTGTGCAGGTAGGACTTGGGGCAGCGCTGGCGTAACGCTGTCAGATTATCCCAGTCCATGACCAGAATCATGTCGGATTCGGCAAAGTCTTCCGCCGAGATCTGACGGGCTTCGCAGTGCGTAATTTCGTAGCCACGCTTGCGGGCAGCTGCCTGCGCACGCGCATCAGGTGCCTCACCGATATGATAATCGTGGGTACCTGCGGAATCCACCAGAACGGCCTCAGACAGACCCGCCTCGTCGATCATGCGACGAAACACGCTTTCTGCACTGGGAGAACGGCAGATATTACCTGTACTAACGAAAAGAACCTTGGTCATCATGGCCGTAAGTGTGCGGGAAAACACCTAACAAGGCAAGCACTTTTTAAGCCTGAGAATCACCAGAAACACCATCAAAAGAAGGATTTTATACAAACAAAAACAAATAGTTATCGAGCGGCATATCAGCCTGCCACCCAAGCCTCTACGCCCAAACGGCAGACCATGCCCTCCACCCCTTTCTTTGCAATAAAACGACACTACCAGCCACAAAAATCCATTTGCGCCAATCTATGCGCACGTATCCGCTATGCCAGCAGGACACGCACCTTGAGTGCCTGCAAGGCGTCGCGTGCAGCCGCTGCCTGCTCGAACTCCAGGTTGCGGGCATGCTCCTGCATGGCCTTTTCAAGCCGCTTGATCTCGCGCGCGAGCGCCTTCTCGTTACCCGCCAATTCCGCCAGATTGTCCGGCACCGAAACGGCAGCAGTCGTTTCCCGCGAATCGATCACGCCATCGATGAGATCCCTCACTTCCTTGTGCACACCTTGGGGTGTAATACCATGCTCCGCATTGAAAGCCACCTGTACCTGACGACGACGCTCGGTTTCCGCCAGCGCACGCTGCATCGATCCCGTGACCCGATCCGCATAGAGAATAGCCCTGCCGTGCAGGTTGCGTGCAGCCCGGCCAATTGTCTGGATCAGGCTGCGCTCGGAACGCAGGAATCCTTCCTTGTCCGCATCCAGAATCGCCACCAGCGACACTTCGGGGATATCCAGCCCCTCACGTAACAAGTTGATCCCCACCAGGACATCAAACACGCCCAACCGCAAGTCACGGATAATCTCCACCCGTTCGACCGTATCGATATCAGAATGCAAATAGCGCACTCGGATGCCATGCTCACCCAGATAGTCTGTCAGGTCTTCGGCCATGCGCTTGGTCAGGGTGGTCACCAGCACACGCTCCTGCACAGCGACCCTCTGTCGGATCTCACCCAACAGATCATCCACTTGCGTCAGCGCAGGACGTACTTCCACCACAGGATCGACCAACCCGGTCGGCCGTACCACCTGCTCAATCACGGCATCGGCATGCTGCGCCTCGTAATCGGCAGGCGTCGCGGAAATGAAAACAGTCTGGCGCATGCGCACTTCGAACTCTTCCATCCGCAAGGGGCGATTATCGAGTGCCGATGGCAACCGGAAGCCATACTGAACCAGCGTTTCCTTGCGCGACCGGTCCCCTTTGTACATGGCACCCAACTGCCCTATCGTGACGTGGCTTTCATCAATGAACATGAGCGCATCGACCGGCAGATAATCGATCAGTGTCGGCGGGGGATCGCCTGGTGCAGCCCCTGAAAGATGCCTGGAATAATTTTCGATCCCCTTGCAGAAACCCAGTTCCTGCAGCATCTCCAGATCGAAACGCGTACGCTGCTCAAGCCGCTGCGCTTCCACGAGATGGCCGCCGGCCACCAGAAAACCTACCCTTTCGCGCAACTCATCCTTGATGCTTTCGATGGCCCTCAGAACCGTTTCCCGCGGCGTCACATAATGCGATCCCGGATATACCGTAAAGCGTGGCACCCTCTGGCGCACTCGACCGGTCAGCGGATCGAACAGGTCCAGGCTCTCGATTTCATCGTCAAACAGGGTCAGGCGCAATGCCAGTTCCGCGCTTTCGGCAGGATAGATATCGATGGTCTCACCCCGTACCCGGAACGTCCCACGCGTGAAATCGACATCGTTACGGGTGTACTGCATGGCGACGAGCCGGGCCAGGATCTCTCGACGCGGTACCTGATCCCCCGCACGCAGGATCAACACCATCGCATGATAATCACCCGGATTGCCGATACCATAGATGCACGACACCGTACCGACAATGATGGTGTCACGCCGTTCCAGCAGGCTCTTGGTGGCCGACAGGCGCATCTGTTCGATGTGCTCATTGACAGAGGAATCTTTCTCGATGAAAAGGTCCCGCGTCGGCACGTAGGCTTCGGGCTGGTAGTAATCGTAATACGACACGAAATACTCGACGGCATTACGAGGAAAGAACTCTCGCATCTCTGCATAGAGCTGCGCCGCCAGCGTCTTGTTGGGTGCCAGCACCAGCGCAGGACGCCCCAGCCGGGCAATCACGTTAGCCATGGTGTAGGTCTTGCCTGAACCCGTCACCCCCAACAGGGTCTGGGCCATCAGGCCATCGCTCACGCCCTCGACCAGTTGACCGATGGCACGCGGCTGATCACCAGCCGGTGGATAAGGCTGGTACAGGTGAAAAGGACTATCCGGAAAATCGACGAAGCCAGGAGCGCTCATGCTAGACTTTTGACTGGACGCAAACTTTCTATTATCCATGTCAGGCAAGACAGCGTCCACCCGCCTGCCATACCCAAATCAAGCTGACGATATCATGAGCTCCCTCTTCGCTTCGGTAGAACTTGCTCCCCGTGATCCCATCCTGGGCCTGAACGAACAGTTCAAGGCCGACACCCGCTCCAACAAGGTCAATCTCGGCGTTGGCGTGTACTACGATGACGAAGGACGCATCCCTCTGCTGGAGAGCGTGCGCAAGGCCGAAACCGCATTGCTGGCGGATGCCGCCGCACGCAGCTACCTGCCCATCGAAGGGATCGGCAGCTACAACCAAGGTGCCCAGAAGCTGCTGCTCGGTGCCGATGCACCGCAAATCGCCGAAGGCCGCGTGCTGACGGTTCAGGCGCTGGGCGGTACCGGCGCACTCAAGATCGGTGCCGATTTCCTGCGCAGCCTGCTGCCGCAAGCCCGCGTTGCCATCAGCAACCCCAGTTGGGAAAACCATCGCGCGCTGTTCGAGCGGGCCGGCTTCCCTGTCGAAACCTATGCCTACTATGACGCCGAAACCCACGGCCTCGATTTCGAAGGCATGAAGGACTCACTCAACGCACTGCCCGAGCAATCCATCGTCGTGCTGCACGCATGCTGCCACAACCCCACAGGTGTTGATCCCACGCTGGCTCAGTGGCAAGAGATCGCCTCCATCGTCAAGGCCCGCAATCTGGTGCCCTTCCTCGACATCGCCTACCAGGGCTTTGGCGACGGACTGGCCCAAGATGCCGCTGTGGTGCGCCTGTTTGCCAACGCCAATATCAGCATGCTGATCAGCTCGTCATTCTCCAAGTCGTTCTCGCTCTATGGTGAACGCGTGGGTGCCCTGACGCTGGTCACCGCTTCGGCCGACGAGGCGACCCGGGTGCTGAGTCAGGTCAAGCGCGTAATCCGCACCAACTATTCCAACCCGCCCATCCATGGTGGTTCCGTCGTGTCGCGCGTCCTGAACAACCCGGAACTGTTCCAGCTCTGGGAAGATGAGCTGGGTGGCATGCGTGACCGCATCCGTGAAATGCGCCACCAACTGGTCGAAAAACTGCGTGACCGTGCCCCCGACCATGATTTCAGCTTCGTGCTGACACAACGTGGCATGTTCTCCTACTCCGGCCTCAATGCGGAACAGGTCGAACAATTGCGTGCAGAGCATGGCATCTACGCCGTCTCCAGTGGTCGCATTTGCGTGGCGGCACTCAACAGCGGCAATATTGACTATGTCGCCAGCGCCATCGCGACTGTTCTGAAGTAAACCAGAACAAACGTCCGATATGCGAGGGGCCTTTTTTGCCGGAATTCCGGTAAAAAAGGCCCCTGTTTCATTCCTGCCCCCCTTAAGACTGAGTGAGCTCCTCGCCCCGAAGATTGAATTGCTGTATATTTATACAGATTCAACTCTGGAATTTTGCACATCATGGCCCTCAAGCTGACCGCCCGCCAGCAGCAGATCCTGGACCTGATCCGCGCAACGATCGCCCAGACAGGCTTTCCCCCCACGCGTGCAGAAATTGCACAGACACTCGGTTTTCGCTCTGCCAACGCGGCCGAAGACCATCTTCGCGCCCTGGCCCGCAAGGGAGCTATCACCCTGACGGCAGGGGCCTCGCGGGGCATTCGCCTCAACACTCCCGACACCCGTCCGGAACCACAAAGCAGTGCCAGCCACGACATGCACCCTGTGCGTGCCGCCCTGTCTGCCCTCGTCCTGCCACTGGTCGGACGTGTGGCCGCCGGGCACCCCATCCTGGCCACGGAACACATTGACCGGGAAATCACCGTCGATCCCGGTCTTTTCAGCCAGACGCCGGACTATCTCCTCAAGGTGCGTGGCCTCAGCATGCGTGATGCCGGCATCCTCGAAGGCGACCTGCTGGCCGTCAAGCGCAGCAGCGAAGCCCGCAACGGCCAGATCATCGTGGCACGCATTGATGACGAAGTCACGGTCAAGCGTCTGCACCGCACGTCTACACAAATCGAGCTTCTGCCGGAAAATCCTGATTTCGAACCCATCATCATCACCGCAGGTAGCGATGACGGGCATGCATCACCCGCGTTTTCGATCGAAGGTATCGCAGTCGGCCTGATTCGCACCTAAAATCAGGGTTTACAAGCCGATACCCCTTTCTGCCATGCCCCTGGATTCCGAACCCCGCAACGGGGACTATGCCAGCTATATCGACGCACTCGTCAATCGCCAGACAACCGCGCCCGGCCAGACAGCAAGACGGCCCCAGACAGGTGCAGCCAAGACACGCAGTCAGTTCCCTGACATGCCCTCCTCGCTGCCTCCCCAGCCCGCCCCTCTCCCGACAGGAGGCAGGCCTGCCAGACAAGCAGCACCCCGCCATGAGCGTCCGGCAACACCGCCCGCACCTGCCAACCAGCCATCAGACACGCCTCAGCCCACCCTGGCAGAGCTTGCCACAAAGCGGCGTGGCGGTCTGGTCATGATGCTGATCGGTATTGCAGCCCTGATCAAGGGTTTTGATTTCGCCTCCAATGTTCTGCTTTATCAGCAATTCAGCGAACTGATCCCCATGTTCGTACTGCTGCTCATCGGCAGTCAATTCTTCCAGCGCGGACGCGACCTGCGCCGCCAGGGAAAACTGCCGGACTGAATCCCCGCCTGCCGTATCTGCCTCAATCTGGCCGCGCTGTTAACATCACACCCTGTTTTTTCATACGGAATGTCTGTCCATGCATCGAAAACTCGAAGCCCGCATCGTTAACGACCTGCTCGGCTCCACGCTGCCCCTGCCTTCCTATGCCACCGACGGTTCTGCCGCCATGGATTTGCGCGCCTGCACAACAGAGCCCGTGACGCTGGTCGCAGGAGGTCGCACCCTGGTCAAGACCGGTCTGGCCATCAATATGATGGACCCAGGACTGGTTGCCATCGTTGCTTCGCGCTCAGGGCTCTCGCTCAAGCATGGCGTCCGTGTGGCACAGGGTATCGGCGTGATCGATGCCGACTATCATGGAGAGATCGCCGTCATCCTGGCCAACGACAGTCAGGATGACTACATCATCCAGCCCGGCGAACGCATTGCCCAACTGATGTTTCAGCCTGTCGTACAGGTATCACTGCACCTGGTTGACCAATTCTCCACCGATACAGACCGCGGCGAAGGTGGCTTCGGCAGCACCGGCAAGCAGTAGCTTCGGCCAACCGGTCACAGGACTGGCGGCGGCAGTTGCTCGAATAATGCCGCCGCTCCGATCATGCTCCGGCAACCAGCCTTGCCCAGACCGGCGCATGATCGGAAGGCTGCTCGTTACCTCGCGGTCCTTTGTCGATTTCGCTGGCCACGCAACGCTCGACCAGGGCCTGCGTCAGCAGGATATGATCGATTCGCAGGCCCGCATTGCGCCTGAATCCGAACTGACGGTAATCCCACCAGCTGAATGATTTCTCCGGCTGCTCGAACAGACGAAACGCATCACTCAGGCCCAGCCCCAGCAAATCCTGGAATGCTTGCCGCTCGGGCACCGACACCAGCACCTGGTCAGCCCATTTTTCAGGATTGTGCACATCCTCGTCCGCCGGCGCGATGTTGTAATCTCCCAGCAACGCCAATTGTGGATAACGCGCCAGTTCCGATTTCAGCCAACGCTGGAGCGCTGCGTACCAGGCCAGCTTGTAGACGTACTTGTCGCTCTCGAGCGACTGGCCATTAGGGCAGTAGGCACAGATCACACGCATCTCGCCACCAGCACCATCCGGCAATGTCGCTGAAATCACACGCTGCTGGCTGTCTTCGTAGCCAGGGATATTCTTGATGACGTCACGGCCCGGCTCCCGGGAAATGATCGCCACACCGTTATAGGTCTTCTGACCGCTCCAGCAGGCGTGATAACCCGCATCAACAAAGGCCTGCAACGGAAAATTCTCGTCTGTCAGCTTGAGTTCCTGCAGGCACAGCACATCGGTTTCACTGGCAGCCAGCCAGTCCAGCACCTGAGGCAGGCGCACCTTGAGGGAATTGACGTTCCAGGTGGCAATTTTCATAGACACAAAACCTTTTTCTTTCTTCGATACCAGGCCAGAGCAACACATTGCACGGCCACAACATACAAGCCACCTCGCTTGTCACCAGCTATCCACACGATCTGTGGATATCTTTGTGGATGGCTCGGGCACATGTTGGCGAAACCATGTCGGTATGCGTATCCGGCACAGCCTGCTCAATGCCTGAGCAGGCTGTGCCGGACATTTCACAAAATGGATACCCGAGGTGTAACATTAGCCTATTTCCCCATCCCGCGCAGCGGCTGCCGCCTGCGCTACGAACCCGTATTCACCATGACCGACATCTCTCTCAAAGAACGCATCAGCTCTGCCGTGAAGGACGCCATGCGCGCCCGCGCCTCCGAACGTCTCGGCACCTTGCGCCTGCTGCAGGCCGCCATCAAACAAAAGGAAGTGGACGAACGCCGCGAACTGAGTGATGCCGACATCACAGCAATCCTGGAGAAACAGGTCAAGCAACGCCGCGAGTCGGTCGCTGCCTATGAACAGGCTGGACGCACAGAAACCGCTGCCCAGGAGCGTGCCGAGATCACGGTCCTGCAGGAATTCCTGCCCCAGGCGGCCAGCGCGGAAGAAATATCCGCCGCCATTGACGCCGCCATTGCTGCCGCCACGGCCCAGGGCGTCAGCGGTGCCCCCGCCATGGGTGTGATCATGGCAGAACTCAAACAGAAACTGGCTGGACGTGCCGATATGGGCGCGCTGTCCAAGGACGTCAAGGCACGCCTCTGAGGCATCCATCCTGTGCACCTCAAATCCATACGCAGCGTGGATATACTGACAACAGAGCGTACGCAGATGATATACTAGGCGACAAGATGATGTGCATCACCGCATATCCGGCTGCATATTGAGTGCAGTCCCGCCTTGCCGGATCCCGCTGCAGGTCCGGCATCAACCTCCCCTTTCCCACCGCCGCTGTCCAGTCTGCGGTGCCAGGTTACAGCGCCTGGCGCAGGCACCGACACGTACGCCCGTTTTGTTTTCGAGCCCGTGCCGCACCCGGATGCCCAGGGAATCGTAGCGACGTCTTGCCTCGCTGCCGGGGATATTCAGAAGGAAAAGCATCATGGCCAAAGAAGAACTCATCGAATTCAACGGCACCGTCGACGAAGTGCTGCCCGACACCCGCTTTCGTGTCACGCTCGACAACGGCGTCTGCGTATCGGCTTATGCCTCGGGCAAGATGAAGAAACACCGCATCCGTATCTTGGCTGGCGACAAGGTCACGCTCGAAATGTCACCCTATGATCTCACCAAGGGGCGTATCAGTTTCCGCCACAAAGTCGAGCGCACTGGCGCACCGGCACCGCAACATCGCCCCGGTGGCCGTCACTGATCAAACAGGCTCATCTGGCGGGTCACCGCACCGGGTTCCTGAAAACTGCTCATGCCGACCCCTGCCAACCTGTAGAGCGTGCGAGGTGGCTGCTCCACCCGCCGCAACAATTGCTCAATCGCCAGATACAGCCGCTCTCCGGAATCAAGGGTACCCGTGAAGCTCTGACTGCGCGTCAACACTCGGAAGCGGGCCGTCTTGAGCTTGAGCACGACCGTCCGGCCAAATAGTCCCTTGCGCACAGCCTGTGCCCAAAGTTTGTCACACATCCTACGCAGCGGAAGCTGCAAGGCGTCCAGGTTCAGATCGCGCTCAAATGTTTCCTCTACCGAGACCTGTTGCACCGCCTGAGCAGACTCCACCGGCCTGAAATCCAGACCATGGGCACGATCCAACAGTTTGCCACCGAAACGGCCAAATAATTTTTCCAGCTCCATCCGGTCATGTTGCCGCACATCGCCGGCAGTCTCTATGCCCAACTCGGACAACCGCTGTCGGGTCACCTTGCCGACCCCTGGAATCTTGCCTACTGGCAATTGCAGCATGAAAGCATCGACATCCCTGGGACGAATGACAAACAAACCATCAGGCTTGTTCCAGTCCGACGCAATCTTGGCCAGGAACTTATTGGGTGCCACGCCGGCAGATGCCGTCAGCCCGGTTTCTTCACGGATCTCACGGCGAATCATCTCGGCCACCTCCGTCGCCGAAGCCAGCCCGCGCTTATTGAGGGTCACATCAAGGTAGGCCTCGTCCAGCGACAGTGGCTCGACCAGATCGGTATAACGACCAAAAATAGCCCTGACCTGCTGTGACACTGCACGATAACGCCCAAAATCAGGCGGTACGAACACCGCCTGAGGGCACAGAGCCGCAGCGCGCAGGGCCGACATGGCAGAGTGCAACCCGAAGCGACGCGCCTCGTACGAGGCCGCACAGACCACCGAGCGCGGCCCTTCCCAGGCCACCACGACCGGACGTCCGCGCAGCGATGCATCGTCACGTTGCTCGACCGAAGCATAGAAGGCATCCATATCGACATGAATGACTTTGCGCAACGCCATGTCAGGGATCATTTTTTTACCCGCAACGATCCGGATGCACGTATGCTTGGCGTGGCCTTGCACAGGCACCTCCACCCACATAAAGGATGAATGACCATGAAAATCAGCACCCGCAACGTTCTCTCCGGCAAAATCATCTCCATCGTAAGCGGCCCGGTATCCACTGAGGTCACACTGGAGATTGCCCCAGGCGTAGAGATTGTCTCGTCAATCACGACACATTCAGCCAAATCCCTTGGTCTGAAGGAAGGCGACCAAGCCTATGGCCTGGTCAAGGCTTCCAGCGTGATGATCGGCATCGATGACTGATTGAGCCGAGGCACGCCAGCTGGCGTGCCGCCTATTAGAGCATCTGCCCCAGAAAGGCCCGGGTACGCTCATGAGCGGGGGCTGCAAAGAAATCTGCCGAAGCTCGGTCCTCCAGGATAGCACCCTGATCCATGAATGCCACCCGCTGCGCCACTTCACGGGCAAAACCCATCTCATGAGTCACCACCAGCATGGTCATCCGCTCGTCAGCCAGTTGCCGCATGGTGCGCAGCACCTCGACAGTCAACTCCGGGTCGAGCGCCGATGTCGGTTCATCGAACAGCATGATATCGGGCTCCATCGCCAGAGCCCGGGCAATCGCCACACGCTGTTTCTGTCCGCCCGACAGGCGTGAGGGATAATTGTCCCGCTTGTTGAGCAAGCCCACCTTGCGCAGCAACTCCTCGGCCTTGGGTATGATCGCCTCGGGTTTCATGCCCTTGACCGTGACCGGTGCCTCTATGATGTTCTGCAGCACAGACATATGCGGGAACAGATTGAACGACTGGAACACCATACCCATCTTTCGACAGATCCGACGCACCTCGGCGTCAGGCGCGTAGCGACTGCGACCGCCTGCTTCGGCTGAAGCCAGCACCTCACCCTCGACGACAATGCTCCCCTCATCGATCGTTTCAAGATGATTGAGGCAGCGCAGGAAAGTGCTCTTGCCTGAACCCGAAGGACCGATCACGGCCACCACCTCCCCCCGGCGCAAGGTCAGTGAGACATCCTGCAGAACACGCACAGCTCCGAAACTCTTGCCGACGCCGCGCGCCTCGATCATGATTTCATTTGCATCAGCAGAGACTGCCGGTATTGAGCCGCGCGACTCAGTCATCGTACTTTGCATAGTGTTTCTCCAGCCGCTGGAAACCCCAGGTCAGGATCAGCGTCATGATCAGATAGAACGCCGCCGCCACGATGAAAGGCGTGGTAGTGAAATCCCGCTGAACAATACCGCGTGCGGCACGCAGCAGGTCATTCAGCGCCAGCACATAGATCAGCGAAGTGTCCTTGACCAGCGTAATGGTTTCATTGCTCATGGGCGGCAGGATGCGCCGTACCATCTGCGGCAGAACAATACGCCTCATGGTCTGGGAATAATTCATCCCCAGCACCTTGGCCCCCTCGTACTGCCCCCTGTCGATCGACTGTATGCCGGCCCGGAAGATCTCCGCGAAATAGGCGGCGTAATTGAGCGCAAACGCAACCACTGCAGCCGGGAAATCAGGCAAGCGTATGCCGATCACCGGCACGAACGGCAAGGCAAAATAGATGAACAGCATCTGCAGCATCAGCGGCGTACCGCGCATCAGCCAGATATATCCATTGACCAGGCCGCTCAGTACGCTGAAACGCGAGATCCGCGCCAGTGCCAACACCAGCCCCAACGGAACGGCCAGCACCAGCGTGATGAAAAACAGCTTGAGCGTAACCTGTGCCCCCTGGGCCAGCGGTCCTACAAGTGAAATGACATAGTCCATGCAATGGATTCCTGCTGCACAACCTTGGGATTATGACAGCCTTCGAAAAGTCCCACGTTCGATGCCGGCGACAAAAAACAAAACACCGGCGTCCCGAAGGACCGCCGGTGCGCCGGATATCGGGATAACCACTGGCGCATCGCACCAGGCAGCCATCCTGTTCATCCCGATTCTTACTTGATGATGTCGGCACCGAACCACTGGGTAGCGATTTTACCAGCGCTGCCATCCTGCTTCATGCCATTGAGGGCATCATTGATCTTGGTCAGCAATTCGGTATCGTCCTTGCGCACGCCAACACCATAGTCTTCGGTACCGAAGTGGTCTTCGAGCACACGGAACTCGTCGGCACGCTTGGCGACATAGTAACGACCCACGACTTCATCGACGACGACAGCATCCAGGCGACCCGTCCCCAGGTCCATCAAGGCCGTGATATTGTCACCAAACGTCTTCAATTCCTTGAAACCAGCGGCCACGTCGGCCTCTTTCTTGATGGCATCGACCGCACTGCTGCCTTCCTGCGCACCGACCGTCTTGCCGGCCAGGTCTGCCTTGCCCTGGATCGGGGAAGCAGCGGCCACGATGATGATCTGGTGGTTTTCCATGTAGGGATCGGTAAAGCCGATGTTCTTCTTGCGCTCTTCGGTAATGGTCAGACCATTCCAGAGCACGTCGACACGCTTGCTGTTGAGCTCGGCTTCCTTGGCGCTCCAGTCGATGGGCTTGAATTCGACCTCGATCCCCAGCCGCTTCGCTGCCTCACGGGCCATGTCGATATCGAAACCGACCAGCTCATTCTTTTCATCACGGAAACCCATGGGCGGAAAATTGTCATCCAGGCCGACGACAATGCTGGTGGCCACAACAGGTGCGGGAGCAGCGGCCTGCTCCTGGGGCTTGGCTTCCTCGCCCTTGCCGCAGGCGGCGAGGACAACAGCAGCGGACACCATGGCAACAGCAGTCAGTTTATTCATGTTCGATCTCTGAAAAGAAGTGACGCAGTGAAAGGGAGAAAAAGAAATGTTACCACCTACAGTACGACCATGCTGCACGACAAGACTATGCTGATTTCCAAAAAACATATTGCTTCGCTTGCAAAAGCCAAAAGCGTTGCTATAATTCAGGGCTTGGCTTTTGTCGCACAGCCCCAGAAACGGGAATCGACCACGCGGTGCATCATGACAAAACCAGGAACAGGACAGGTGGCAGAGTGGTCGAATGTACCTGACTCGAAATCAGGCGTACGTGCAAGCGTACCGTGGGTTCGAATCCCACCCTGTCCGCCAATCGGACATTTCAAAAAGGCCGCATCGTCTGCGGCCTTTTTGGTGCCCACAAGCCCCAGGCAACATGCCCCGTCGGGGCTGCGCAGCGGCATCCATGGGGCTATTCCTTGACGCAGGGCTACCCGCCAATGTCCTCGCCTCCTCCTCTGATTGCCACACCACACGACAATCGCGCCCGCAGCCTGAGTTTCGTCAACCGCATCTACCGGATGCGAATTGTCGGCACGGGCCTGTACATGCTGCCGATCGCATCCGTGCTCATGGAACAGGTACAACCACCTGCCTGGATATGGGCTGCGCTCATCATCAACGGACTGATCTGGCCACACATTGCCTGGTGGCTGGCACGTCGAGCCGAACAGCCTTTGCGCCAGGAGTTCGGCAACCTGATTGCCGACACAGCGCTGGCAGGTGCCTGGATTGCTCTGATGCATGTCAGCCTGGTACCCACCATCATTATTGTCAGCATCCTGAGCGCCGACAGGATTGCCGCAGGCGGTCTACGCCTACTCAAGAAGACGCTGATCGCTATCGTGGCCGGCTTTGTGCTCACCTGGACGTGCCTGGGCTATCCATTCCAGCCGGAGAGCTCTTTGCGCACCATCGCTGCCTGCTTTCCCTTTCTGTTCATCTATGGCGTCAGCCTGAGCTACGTCACGCACCAACTGGCCCGCCAAATCGCCCGCCAGAATCGCGAACTGGAGAGGCTGAGTCGACTGGACCCCGCCCTCGGCCTCCCCAATCGCCGCTATTTCGAGGATCGTGCCCAGCACGCCATGTCGCTGCTCAAGCGCACCGGCCAACATGCCTCGCTACTGCTGATCGATGTCGACCACTTCAAATCCATCAACGACCGTTATGGCCATGCCGTAGGCGATGCCGTGCTGCAGGCCGTAGCGAGCACCCTAGCCAGAGCCGTACGCGACATCGATCTCGCTGCCCGTTATGGTGGCGATGAGTTTGCCGTCCTGCTGGCGGCAACAGAAGCCAAGTCCGCGCTGGAAATCGGCGAACGCGTCCGACAACAGGTCGAGAAGCTGACTTTTGAAGGCAACCCGGAATTGCGTTGCAGCATCAGCCTCGGTAGCGCTCAGCTGCAGCCCTCGCACAGCATGCTGCGCGACTGGATTGCAGATGCCGACAGCGCCATGTACCAGGCCAAGCAACGCGGGCGCAACCAGGCGATGTCGGTTTGAGGTTTGTGTTTTTTAAAAAGAAGGGATATAATCTTTTTCTTTCGGGGCGTAGCGCAGCCTGGTAGCGCACTTGCATGGGGTGCAAGGGGTCGCGAGTTCGAATCCCGCCGTCCCGACCATAAAAATCAAGGCCTTACGTAGTGATCTACGTAAGGCCTTGTTCATTTCAATGCCTATCAAGGTGTCAACCTACCGTACTCCAAGATATCCTGATGGCCCGCAGATTATCGGGCACGGCATGAATCAGCCCCCCTGCCCGGCACATCGATCTCGGCAATCATGAATAATGTGAATGCGGCAATGACGGGGGTCGCCAGCAAAAGCAAATGCCCACCTGTCTGCCACGCGTGTTGTAGCCAATCAGAAAGTTGGAACACACATCAAAAACAACAGCATGATCCATGCGGCATTGGGTTCAACCCTGGCAATCCTGCTGATCAATGACCACATGCGTGTCTGCAACTCAATAGCCTGCAAGCGCTACTGGGCACGCAGCACTTCATTGTCAATTTCATAGAACCGGATACGCAATTCCAGATATTCTGTCAGCAGTTGCTCTGCCCGCGCCTGATATCTGTCCTCCAGCAAGGGCTCTGGGCGGCACATTCAACAATCGCAACAAGACACCCCGCGCACTGCGGACTTCTGGTACAAATCAGGGGCGGACCGGAACGTCTGCCGCAACTGTTTCTCCCACGAGTTTTCACGCCTTTCCACCTCACAACATCCTATGTGCACACGAATCATCTATCACGGGCTCCAGGGCCTGAATTTCACCGCCCGTTCCATGGATTGGAAATCGGACATGCATACCAACCTGTGGGTGCTGCCGCGAGGTATTGCGCGCAATGGCAACTGCGGCCCTAACAGCGTTCAGTGGACTGCCAAATATGGCAGCGTCGTCGCCACGGGCTATGACGTCTCCAGCACAGACGGCGTCAACGAAGCCGGTCTTTCGGTCAACCTGCTGTGGCTGGCTGAATCCCAATATCCTGCACCCGACGCATCCAAGCCGCTGCTGACCATCGCCGCCTGGGCACAGTATGTGCTGGATCAGTTTGCCACAGTAGACGAAGCCATCAAGGCTATTTCGAGCGAGCCGTTTTCGCTGGTGTCTGCAAACGTACCCGGGGAAGAACGATTGACGACCCTGCACATGTCGCTGTCTGACAGCAGCGGCGACAGTGCCATCATCGAATATATCGATGGCAAACCTGTTATCCACCACAGCAGGGATTATCAGGTGATGACCAACTCGCCTACCTACGACGAGCAACTGGCCCTGAACAAATACTGGGAGAGTATCGGGGGCACAATTATGCTACCAGGCACCAATCGCGCTGCCGACCGTTTTGCCCGCGCTCAGTTTTATATCAATGCCGTGGAAAAGCAGGAGGACCCTGACCTGGCCCTGGCCAGTGTACTGAGCGTCATCCGCAACGCTTCCGTGCCCTTCGGCCTGAGCACGCCCGACCAGCCCAACATTTCATCCACCCGCTGGCGCACAGTTGTGGATCACAAGCGCCTGCGTTACTACTTCGAGTCCACCACGACACCGAATGTATTCTGGGTGGATGTCGGATCCCTGGATTTTTCACAGGAGACCGGCACCGTACGCAAGCTGGAACTGGGTCTCAACCAGCGCAATATCTTTCATGGCGTGGTCAATGACAATTTTGTGCCTGCGCCGGCCTTCACCTTCCTGGGTATTCCAGTCAAGGCCTGACTTCACGCCCGGAAATAATAAAGGGCTGTCATATTTATGACAGCCCAGACAATATTGCAGCCAGGTATTGGCTTCTTATTGCTTGATCGTGCCCCACGCCTGCACCAGCGCATCATGCAGGGCAATCGTCGGGTTTTCCTTGCAGTGCGTCAGCAGCACGGGCTGGAGCTTGGCCACCCCATCGACATCCAGCACTTCGGCATCCGGCTTGCCGGCGCGATTGAGCGCCTCGGCAAAGCCAAGTACCGTCGGCTGGACATTTTCGTTCACGGCCAGGTAATCACTGCAAAGCCACAGCGGTACAGGCTTCTTGGTATCGGCATGCGCCACACCACCCAAAGCGGACATACCGAACACAGCCAACATCAGCATCGTTTTTTTCATAGCCAACCTCATGTCAGTTATACCGCAACCACTCCAGGGTCTGCCCGGCTTCGTGTGGAGTCGGCACGAACGGGATACAGCAACAACAATTATGAAAGCATATTTTTTTTGTTTTTACTATCTTCGTTCGCTCGGCGGAATGATCCTTGACTCTTCCAGAAATCCAGTGCAAAAAATCAAGTAATCCATCTGCCGAGAGCTCCCAAGCACGATTGTTCAAACACCATGACAGAAATCGCGCCACCTGCTGCAGATGGCACGTCCGACGTTTGGCCTTTCATTGAACAGATATTAAAAAGAGGACCAATTTGCCGCACTGAATGTCGCATCCCGGCAATAGGATACTAGCTCCGTAGAGCATCCGACATTGTCCGATCGGCGGCCCGGATTTCCTCATCCACCTGCAGTACCTTTTCCATGAAAAATGTAACAGTAAGAGCCGGAATATTGCTGACTTTGACACTTATGTCATGCAGCCTGTGGCTCGCCATTGCCGCCAACTGGTTCAATGCAAGTTCAGCCTCCAAGGGGTTTGAAAACTTCTACCAAATATCCACGGAACGCATCCAGCCCGCCAAGGATCTGCAGATTGCCTTCACCACAAACCGCCTCTGGATGGTTGCTGCGCATCGCTATTTCCTGCAAAACGACCAGACTGGCGTACAGACTGCGATCAAGCGAGCAGAAGATGCCCTCAAGGTAGTCGACCAGGTCAATCGCAACAATAGCGGCAGCGGTACCAATGCCGGCAGTTGGCCTGAGGTCGAAAAACTGGCCTCACAATATGGCCAACTATTGCAGCAATATACCCAACTGACCACTGCGGCAGCCGTTGCCCTGCAACAGGGAAATGGCGACGTTTATGCAAACAGCGTCGAGGAGCGTGCCCGCATCAGTGAAGAAGCAGACAAGATCGTCGCGGCATTCTTTCGCGTCATGGACCAAGCCAGCCTGTCGCTCATGTCAGACGCAGAACAGCGGGTTGAGTTGGCCGGTATCAGCTCGATAGCCCTGCTGATCCTGAGCATCGTGCTTGCCGCAAGCTGCTGGCTTTATATGTCCAGGCAGGTCCTGCGCCCATTGGAACAGGCAGGAGAAGCATTGGAATATGTCGCAGCAGGAGACCTGACACACCGTGTCGAAGTGTCTTCACGCAACGAAATCGGGAAATTGTTTGCCGCCTTGCGCAAAATGCAGGAGAGCCTGTCACGAGTCGTCTCGCAGGTACGTCGGGGCGTAGATGAAATCAATACAGGTTCGACTGAAATCGCCCAGGGCAACACCGATCTCAGCAGCCGGACCGAAGAACAGGCCGCGTCCCTTGAGGAAACTGCCGCCAGCATGCAGCAACTGTCCAGCACGGTGCGCCAGAATGCAGAAAATGCGCGCCAGGCCGAACAGCTTGCCGGCAACAGCATGAATGTCGCCCAGAGAGGGGGGGCCGTGGTCGCCGAAGTGGTCTCGACCATGGACGACATCTCAGCCAGCTCTCGCAAAATCGCAGAAATCGTCAGCGTGATCGACAGCATCGCTTTCCAGACCAACATACTGGCATTGAATGCCGCAGTCGAAGCAGCCCGAGCCGGCGAACAGGGCAAAGGTTTTGCCGTCGTGGCGGGCGAAGTCAGGACACTGGCACAGCGCAGCGCCCAGGCAGCACGCGAGATCAAGAGCCTGATCGAGGATTCCGTCAGCAAGGTCGAAACCGGCTCGGCCCAGGTTGGCCGGGCTGGCGGCACAATGAAAGAAATCGTCGAAGCCGTGCAGCGTGTCACCGATATCATGGGCGACATCTCGGCTGCCACTCAAGAGCAGTCAAACGGCATCGAGCAGGTCAACCTGGCCATCGGTCAAATGGATCAGGTCACCCAGCAGAATGCGGCCCTGGTCGAAGAAGCGGCAGCCGCAGCCAGCTCACTGGAAGAGCAGGCCCGTCAGTTGCGCCAGGCCGTGTCGGTATTCAGGATCAACTCCAGGGATGTGATCGATGTCGCGGCACATCCCCTGGCAGTACAGCACACGCTGGGTTAAAACGGTTCAAAAAGAGGGCGATAGCCTGGCAGGCTGCCGCCCTTGTTGAAAACAAGAGCCATCAACCGATGGCACGTCCCAGCATTTCTGAAATACTGGCCAGTTCGGCTCGTATGGCCTGCAATTCGGCTCCGCTCAGGCGCACGGCGGCCTCCAGATCGCGAGGCTCGTCGCGCCCCTCACCCAGCCGGTTCCGGGCACCGCTGATCGTGAACCCTTCATCATAGAGAAGTGCACGAATGCGACGGATCAGCAACACTTCGTGGTGCTGATAGTAACGCCGGTTGCCGCGTCGCTTCATGGGTTTGAGCTGAGTAAACTCCTGCTCCCAATACCGCAGCACATGCGGCTTGACGCCACACAACTCACTTACCTCACCGATGGTGAAATAGCGCTTTGCTGGAATAGGAGGCAATGCAGAGGTGGATTCCTGGGCAGTCATGGCACTCGACTCTGGGAGATTCTGCATCAGTCTACCTCGATAACCGTTTGCGTGTCGTTTTCGCCACCCGCATGCTCGACGGCATCCTTGAGCTTCTGACTGGCATGGAAGGTCACCACGCGACGAGCTTCGATGGGCACCACCTCACCAGTCTTGGGATTTCGTCCCGGACGGGGCGGCTTGTTGCGCACCTGGAAATTGCCGAATCCCGACAGTTTGACCTCGTCGCCTTTGGCCAGCGTATCGCGAATCTGCTCAAAAAAGACATCGACGATTTCCTTGGCCTCACGCCGGTTGAGACCGACCTGCTCAAAGAGCTGTTCGGCCAGTTCGGCCTTGGTCAAGGTCCGGGATGCGTCTGTCATTCCTTGCTCCTGTTCATACCCGCTGACGGGCACCATGCTGCCGGACGAGTGCATCGCGCAGCAGCGCCAGAGCCGCTTCGACCCGCGCATCGTCCAAAGTGGCATCAGTGTCCTGCAACCAGAAGCGGAAGGCAAGACTCTTTTCCTTTTTAAACAAAGCCTTGTCATCCCCTTCGACGGCCGTCCCGGCGTCACGCCAGACATCGAACAACCGCACGTCACGAACAATGGCCAACTCCGGCTGCTGCAGGCGTTCGGCGGCAATGGTATCCAGCATGGACTGCCAAGTCACTGCTTCATCCACCCACAGCGCAAGATCACGTTGAACCACCGGCTGGCGCGACACCTCCCGATAAGAAGGCACATGCGCCTGTACCAGAGCATCAAATGCCACCTCGAACAGCACCGGTGCCGAGGCCAGGTCGAATTGACGCACCCAGCGCGGATGCAGTTCACCCAGCCAGCCGATTGCCTCGCCCTTGAATAGAATCTGCGCACTGCGCCCCGGGTGCAGGGCTGGGTGCGGCTGCGCCACGAAGGACAGCGCATCAGCCTGAACACCGAACAGATCGATCAGATCCTGCTTGATATCGAAGAAATCCACCTTGCGGGCCGTTTCCGCCCATTGCTCGGGCAAGGCCGGCCCCCATGCAGCAGCAGCCAGCCGAAGCGGCTGATCGACGCCCTGCACGCCCAGCGGACCATCTTCGGCAGCAGCATTGCGCCGGAATACACGCCCGAGCTCGAACACTCGCACGCGTGGCTGGCGGTGATTGGCATTGTGACGAATATTGGCCAGCAGGCCGCCCCACAGGCTGGAACGCATGACCGACATGTGGCTGGTGATCGGATTCAGCAATTCGATGGGCTGCACATTGTCGGTGAGGTCACGCTCCCAGGCCGCCTCGACAAAACTATAGTTGACCACTTCTTGGTAATCCAGGTCAGCCATGACCCGACGCAAGGCGTGCGGGCCGTGCTTGGCCTCCGGACGCATGCGCATTTTTGCCCGTGCCAGCGGCGGACGCTCGGGAATGCGTTCGTAGCCGTAAATACGGATCACTTCTTCGACCAAATCTTCTTCGATGTTCAAATCGAAGCGGAAGGACGGCGGCGTGACGCTGAATGTCTCGCCCTCGAGCACGAAAGGCAGCCCCAGAGCCTCGAAAATACCGGCCACCTCATCCTGTGTCACATCAATGCCCAACAGGCGGCGGCAGCGCGAAAGGCGCATCTTCACTGCAGGCCGTGCCGGCAGACTGACCTGCTCGTCGGTGATCGGTCCCGCTTGACCACCACAGATATCGATCACGAGCCGGGTGATGTAATCGATATGCTCAGGGATGGATTGAAAATCGACACCGCGCTCGAAGCGGTGCCCCGCTTCGGAACTGAATTTATAACGACGCGAACGGCCAGCGATCGACTCGGGATGCCAGAAGGCCGCCTCGATGTAGATCGATTGCGTCTCCAGCGTGACCGAACTGGCTTCCCCCCCCATGATGCCGGCCAGACTTTCGGGGGTATCCCCGGCGGCCACGATACCAACATCAGGCGCAAGCTCGATGATCTGACCATTGAGCAATGCCAGCGTTTCACCCTGGCGTGCCCAGCGTATTGCCAGGCCGCCCTGGATCTTGTCCAGATCAAAGATATGCGAAGGCCGACCCAACTCCAGCATGACATAATTGGAGATATCGACCAGGGCGGAAATCGGCCGCTGACCAGCACGTTCCAGGCGACGCTTCATCCAGTCAGGTGTCTGCGCATGCGCATTGACGCCACGCACCACACGACCGCCGAAGCGACCACACAAGTCAGGAGCCTGTACATCGACCGTCAGACGCTCGTCGAGTGTCACCGGCACGGGCTCGAAAGCCAGCGGGGCCAGCGAGGCCTGGGTCAGGGCCGCCACCTCGCGAGCCACGCCCATGATTGACAGGCAATCGGCACGATTCGGCGTCATCTTGAGTTCCAGCACATGGTCATCAAGATCCAGCGCACGGCGGATATCCTGGCCGATTTCAGTCTCGCCAGGCAACTCAAGCAGGCCGGCGCTCTCTTCGGAAAGCGCAAGTTCACGCGCCGAGCACAGCATGCCGGACGATTCGACACCGCGCATCTTGACCGGACCGATTTTCATGCCTCCCGGCAGTTCGGCACCGATACGCGCCAGAGGCACGACCAAGCCGGCGCGTGCATTGGGCGCACCGCAGACAATCTGCAGCAGTTGGCCGGAACCGTCATTGACCTGGCAGACCCGCAGCCGGTCGGCATTGGGATGCGGTTCGGCGCTTTCGATGCGAGCCGTTACGACATTGGAGGTGGCAGGTGCCACAGGTTCGACACCTTCGACCTCAAGCCCCGCCATCGTCAGTCGGTGAGCCAGTTCTTCGGTAGAGATCTCGGGATTGACGCGCGTACGCAGCCAGGACTCGGGAAGCAGCATGTTAAGTCAGCCTATGATCGGTTTCAATCGTTGAACTGCGCCAGGAAGCGCACATCGCCTTCGTAGAACAGGCGCAAGTCGTTGATGCCATAGCGCAACATGGCCAGCCGCTCCAAGCCTGAGCCAAAGGCAAAGCCGATGTAACGCTCGGGATCCAGGCCAAAATTGCGGATTACGTTAGGATGCACCTGACCTGATCCGGAAATCTCGAGCCAGCGGCCCTTGTTGGGTCCCTCGGTGAACATCATGTCGATTTCGGCAGATGGCTCCGTGAACGGAAAAAACGACGGACGAAAGCGCACGACCAGATCGTCGGTTTCGAAGAAACAACGCAGGAAATCGGTATAGACGCCCTTGAGGTCGGCAAACGAAATGTTTTCGTCAATCCACAGCCCCTCGACCTGATGAAACATCGGCGAATGCGTGGCATCGCTATCGACACGATAGGTACGCCCCGGCGCAATGACCTTGATCGGTGGCTTGTTCATGCGGGCATAGCGCACCTGCATCGGGCTGGTATGGGTACGCAACAGCAGCGGCAAGCCACCGGCATCCTTCATGTCCACATAGAACGTATCCTGCATCGAACGGGCAGGATGGTTCTCGGGATTGTTCAGCGCAGTGAAGTTGGTCCAGTCATTTTCGATTTCAGGACCATCGGCCACGTCGAAACCAATCGAGCGGAAAATTTCCTCGACGCGCTCCCAGGTACGAATCACGGGATGGATGCCACCCCGCCCACGACCGCGGCCCGGCAAGGTCACGTCGATCGATTCGCTCGCCAGACGCTGTTCGAGTTCGGCATCGGCCAGCGCCTGCCGGCGTGCATCCAGCAAATCGGAAATGGCCTGCTTGGCCTGATTGATGCGCGCCCCTTCCGACTTCTTCTGCTCGGGATCGAGCTTGCCCAGCCCCTTGAGTAGTTCCGTCAACGCCCCCTGCTTGCCAAGGAACCTGGCCTTGGCATTTTCGAGTGCGGCCACATTGGGGGACGCGGAAAATTGTTCCTGGGCCTGACGGATCAGGTCATCGAGCTCCACAGTCATACGTCACGCCTATCAAGCAACTGGAGGAAAAGATGCATTGTACAAATGCAAACGGGGCTTTGCAGCCCCGTTTGCGATCACCGCGAAAAAGCCTGGAATCAGGCGGCCAGAGCGGCCTGAGCCTGCTTGACGATCGCAGCGAAACCAGCCTGGTCACGCACAGCCAGATCAGCCAGGACCTTGCGATCCAGTTCGATCTGGGCCTTCTTGAGGCCGGCGATGAAGGCACTGTAGCTGACGCCATGCTGACGCACAGCGGCGTTGATGCGCGTAATCCACAGCGCGCGGAACGTACGCTTCTTGGCACGACGGTCACGGTAGGCGTATTGGCCTGCCTTCATGACCGCCTGTTTGGCGACGCGGAATACATTACCGCGGCGGCCACGGTAACCCTTGGCGGCGGCGATGACTTTTTTGTGACGGGCGCGGGCGGTTACACCACGTTTGACGCGAGGCATATCAGATCTCCTTTATCAAGCGAAAGGCAGCATGGCCTTGACAGCATTCACGTCTGCCACGTGCACAGCTGCAGAACCGCGCAGTTGGCGCTTGTTCTTGGTGGTTTTCTTGGTCAGAATGTGGCGCTTGAACGCCTGACCACGCTTGATGGATCCGCTGCCGCGGACCTTAAAGCGCTTGGAAGCGCCTTTTTTGGTCTTCATCTTGGGCATGAAAGTTCCCTGTGGGTTCGAAGTTATGAAGGCAGGCGCCCGAACCACTGCAGTCACGGGTCTTGTTAACCTGATTTCACTTATTGTTTTCCAGCCACGAAGCCGGAAAGCCCACGATTATATCCCGAGCAGCGTAAAAAAGCATCAGGCACCTGTCACGCCAATGCGACACACTGCTGCTGGACTCGACGCCTGACCTTCCGGGGCCGGCAATGCACAGTCGGGGCCAGGCTTGCCAAACAGGAACCCCTGAAATCCCGTGCAGCCATAACTGACCAGACGTGCCCATTGCGCCTGTGTCTCAACCCCTTCGGCCACGATCTGCAAGCCAAGGATTTTGCCCAGGGATACGATGGTCTGGGCAATCATGGCATCGACTTCGTCTACCTCGATATTGCACACGAAGGAACGATCTATCTTGAGTTGCTCCAGCGGCAAACGCGCCAGGTAGGCCAGGGATGAGTAACCCGTCCCGAAATCATCCAGCGCGATGCCAATACCATAAGCCTGGATTTGCTGCATTTTACGAATAATATCGCCAGCATCGCCCACCAACATGCTTTCGGTAAGCTCCAGCTTGAGACGTCCTGGCGGCGCACCGGTGCGCGCCAGCATCGTCAACAGATTATCAACGTAATCGGCCTGCCGCAGTTGCCGTACGCTGACATTGACCGACATGGTCAAATGACATCGTTCGGGATCGCTCACCCACTGGGCCAATCGCGCGCAGGCCGTTTCTTGCACCCAGCGCCCCATCTGCACGATCAGTCCGCTTTCCTCAGCCAGCCCGATGAACTCCCCCGGAGGGACCATCCCCCGCTGCGGATGCTGCCAGCGCACAAGCGCCTCGAAACCTGTTGCACGCCCCTCGCCATCGACCTGCAACTGATAATAAAGCCTGAGCTGATCCGCCTCGATAGCCTGATGCAGATCCGCCAGCAACGCAGCACGCTCGACAGCAAGTTGCTGCATGGCTGGATCAAAAAAACAGAGACGACCACCCCCTGCCTGCTTGGCCTGATGCATGGCCATATCCGCATGTGCCAGGAGCATCTCGGCAGAATCCCCCCCCACATCAAACAAGGCGACGCCCATGCTGAATGCACAGTGCACCTCTTCATCTTCAATGCGATAGATCTGATTCAACCGGCCGAGAATGCGCCCACCAAGATCATGTGCCTGCTGTGCAGCTTCCCGCGTATCCGCAACAAGCCCTGCCAGCATGATTCCGAAGGTATCCCCTGCCAGGCGGGCCACCACATCCGTTTCTCGCACGCAACTGCGCAAACGCTGCGCCACCTCACACAAAAGCAGATCACCCGCCCCGTGCCCCCTGGCATCATTGATGCTTTTGAAATCATCAATATCTATGGAAAACAGCGCGCCACACCCGCCTGCCTCACCCGCGGTGTGCAGCGTCCGCGCGAGACGATCCAGCAGCAAATTGCGATTGGGCAACTTGGTCAGGGCATCATAATAGGAAAGTTGTCGTATCCGCGCTTCGGCACGACGCGTCTCGGACATATCACGCAGCAAACCGATGAAACGCGGCCCCGCCCGATCCGGCAAACGCGAGACAGCCAGCATCACCGGAAATTCGCGCCCGCCCTTGCACAGGCCACGCACCTCACGACGACTGCCGATGACATTTCCAATGCCCGCCTGCATGCCATTACGCAGCTCACTCTGGTAACGTCGCCGATAACGCAACGGCATCAGCATGGCGACATCACGTCCCAGTATCTCGGCAGGTGCGTACCCAAACAGACGCGATGCCGCACTATTGAAAGCCAGCACCACACCATCGCCATCCACACAGACAATGCCGTCCACAACATGTTCGAGCACTGCCGCCATATGACGATCATGATCACGCCGCTCACGCCGCAAGACGGAAATAAGCCGCGACAAGCGCTGCCTGCGGCGCTGTACCCAAAACAGCGCCCCCCCCAGGGATGCAGACAGCACCAGAAAAACCGTGACATGAAGCAAATGCGAAAATTGCTGCAGCGCATCAAGCTCACCCCGACTGGCCAACAGCCACTGCCGATCATAACTACGTGCCAGCAACAACGCCACTATGGCCAGCACAACCGCCAGCAGGAGCCATTCGACACGTTGCCGCCATGCTGTAGCTGCATTACGCTCCACTCCGGGAAGCCCCACCCACATTTCAATATACTCCCATGGCCGAGCATCATCCAAAATGCGCGCCACGCATGCCTGTCCGGGAAACACACGGAATCGGCCGCACTCCAACCCAGGAGTCGGAATCGCGCAATATTGCCACCGGATGACCGACCCAGCTGCTTTATTGCTTAAAAATAACGATTTGAGTTTAGTTGTTTCAGCGCGAGATTAGCACGAACCAAACCAAACTCAAAGTGTGTGGATTGCATTGGACGACTCGGAAATACTCCGAAACATGCCCCCTTCCATCAAACCCAGCGATGCCCAGCAACGATTTGCCAGCAACATGCGTCGCATTCGCCTGGCCAAGAATCTGACTCAGGAAAAAGTCGCCGAAGCGGCCGACCTGCACGTCAACTACATCAGTTCGGTCGAACGTGCCAAACGCAATATTTCGATCCGAAATATCGAACGCATCGCCATCGCACTCGACGTTCCCATGAGCGTTCTGCTCATGGACGAGCAAGAAGCCCAACACACACCCGCCCCCCTGCTGCCATCCAACCCCAGCAAGGGCCCATGATGTTTATCAAGCCAGTGCACTGAAAAAGCACCATACACTGAAGCCATTGCGCTGCACACCAAGGCATCAACATGGCAAAGAAATTTCCACTCAACCCCAAACATCCGGAACGTGTATGCTGGGGCTGCGATATGTATTGTCCTGTGGATGCCACAAAATGCGGCAATGGCTCCAACCGCACCCAGCACCCATCCGAGGTCCTGGGAGAAGACTGGTATCTGGTAGGAGACTGGGATCTGGACATCCCCCCACCCGAACAGCCCTCCACAGCCTCAGACAAATGATATATTGCGAGCCACCGGTGATCTTCGCCAGAGACTAGGACTCGCCACCATGCATAAAAATCCTCGCACCACCAGATCGATTTCCTGCCTGCTGCTGGGATGTCTGGCAACCCTGATCATACTGAGTGGCTGCAGCAGGAGCGTACGCTGGTCGCACCCCACTCCCTCCAAGGAACTGATCGCCCAGGCGCTGGCGGACCTGCACGGATACCACGCCTATCGCGACTACGATGTAGAGGACCACAGCCTGCTGGATGAGCAGGAGGCCCGACGGCTGCTCGCCAATCCTGCGCTGCTGAGAGACACCACACCCGAGTTCAAGTTCATCACCGTCAGTGGCAGCACCATCGAGATCATCGGCTTTACCAAATTCTTCTGCTCACCCGACACCAATCGTATTGACCGACGCTGCATCTATCACTACAAGGGCGAAGTGACCGGCGCACGCTACAGCCTGCCGCACATGGCACCCAACATCGATGCGCTGAAGCTCGCCACCCGCCCCCAGCTGCTTGAGGTGCGCCTCATCACACCCACAGGAGAGCAGGTGTCCCATCCTGCCTTCAATGGCACTTTGAGCCTGGAGAATGGCCAGAATCGGCGCTACAACCAGGTGTCTGCATTCGTGCCGCCCAGCAGGGGACGTCCTGGTTACATCATTTTCTGAGCACACCAAGCATTCGGCGCACTTCGCCATATTCTGTCATTTTTTCGGGCCCTGCGGCTGCTACCCTGGATACATCCAGGTACGCAGGAGTCCCATGCCAAGCAACAGCCCGAATTTTTCATCCGATCTGCGCCTGCACAACCTCGACACCGCCCGATGGCTGGCCGCCCTGGCTGTGGTCCTGGTGCACTGCGCAGCACATCCACTGGTACGCACCACCGAATATGGCACGCCCGCCTGGCAATGGGCCAATCTATACGACGCAGCCGCGCGCTGGTGCGTGCCTATCTTCGTCATGATCAGCGGTGCCCTGCTGCTTGACCCGTCCAGGCAGCGCCCTTTCCGTGAATTCTATCTGCGCCGTGCGGCTCGACTGATATTGCCACTTATATTCTGGAGCCTGTTCTACCTGGGCTGGAGTCGTCTGATGCATCTCTGGCAAGGCGACCCCCTCAGGCTCGCAGATTGGCTGAACAAACTCTGGAGTGGCGCGCCCTACTACCACCTTTGGTATCTGTACATGATTCCGGGGCTGTATTTTTTTACTCCATTCCTGGCACGCAGCCTGCGCGGGATGAATCCGCGCCAGCAAGGCTTCGCCACTGTCGGCATCCTTGCGCTGGCGATGCTGGACTCGCTCCACAGCCATCTGACCGGCAATACCCAGCGCGGTTTTTTCATGAGCTGGTTCCTGCCCTACCTGGGCTATTTCCTGGCGGGACGGTTGATATACAACAGGCAATGGCGCATACCCGCGCCAGCCGCCCTGCTGACAGGAGGCATCGTACTGACGACGCTTGGCACCTGGGGACTCTCCGACTCAACAACCCTCAGACTCTATTTCTACGATTCCTTCAGCCTGGGGGTCATTCCCATGGCACTGGGGACGTTCCAGCTACTGCTGCGCAACACCCTGCTGCCACGCTTACCCGCCCTGGCTGGCGTGGCATTCGGCATTTATCTGCTGCACCCCGTATACCTGGACATTCTGCGCACCAGCGGCCTTTATCATCCCGAAAGTGGAACCTACTGGGTGATACCGGTAGTGACGCTGCTTGTATTTGCGCTTTCTGCCATCAGCACATGGGGATTGAGAAACCTACAGGTCGGCAGGCTTGTTACCTGATAATAGCCAACACAAACAACAAAAAGCCCTGCAGGCACAAGGCATGCAGGGCTTAAATTTCTTGGCGGAGCGGACGGGACTCGAACCCGCGACCCCCGGCGTGACAGGCCGGTATTCTAACCAACTGAACTACCGCTCCGCAGCGGTATGCCTTTCGGCAATTGCCAGATTTAACTGGCGTCCCCTAGGGGATTCGAACCCCTGTACTCACCGTGAAAGGGTGATGTCCTAGGCCTCTAGACGAAGGGGACACTTCGTCGCAGCGAAACCAGAAGGTTTGTTTGCTGACAGCCCGCTATTCTATACATGAACTGCTTTTCATGTCAAAAAATATTGAAAAAATAGAAAAGACACATGAATGACATGGATTCAGATTTCAGATGAACATATTTTTCCAGCGTAGCTGTACAAATTTTTTTGTTTCCCATATAATTCCGTTTCTTCGCTGCTCACGCAGCAAAGAAATGCGCCCGTAGCTCAGTTGGATAGAGTACTTGGCTACGAACCAAGGGGTCGTGGGTTCGAATCCTGCCGGGCGCGCCAGTTTCGAGGGCCTTCCTACATGGAAGGCCCTTTTGTTTTTCTGGATGCATGACCGAGGGATCGACACCATGACCGACCTTCTGCTGCTGGACAGCAATCTATTCCAGGCCATCAAGGCCGCACCCGCCACGCCACCCGCACTACTCTGGCTGGCGATCGTCATTGCCAAAATACCCATTTACCTGATTCCCGCCGGCATGGTTGCACTCTGGCTGCGCAACGCGCCCCGGGACCGGGAACTCGCGCTGCGCACTTTTGCAGCACTTGTACTGACAATCGCCAGCAGTTTTCTAATCGGGGAAATATGGATGCGGCCACGCCCTTTCCTGGACGGTCTGGGCCCGGCCTGGATGCCGCATCGAGACAGCCCCTCCTTCCCAAGCAACCATGCCAGCATCATGATGGCCAGCGCATTCTGCCTGTGGTACGCAGGGCGACGCGCCACAGCACTGGCCTGGGGATGGGTCACACTGTTCGTCAGTCTGGCTCGAATTTACCTGGGCGTGCATTACCCGCTCGATATCGTGGCAGGCTGGCTGCTGGGTGCAGCAACCGCCACGATCGCCTGGCGCGTGCCACGCAGAAACTGAAACCCTAAAACGCTGAGCAGTGCCCGCCGCTCGGTGCCTGCCCCGAACCCGCCGCAATCAGCGGCGGTTCATGGCGAAAGTCGACAGGCCTGGAAACATTCCAGTCCCAGACGAAGAAGGCAATCAGCACCAGCCAGAACAAAGTGCCTCGCACAATGCGAACATTCATGGCCACGCTCCCTCAGAACCCGTAACGCCGACGCAGGCGCACACCGATCAACGATCCGCCAAACGCCATCACAACCCAGATCCAGCCATGCAGGCTGCCTGTGGAAATGCCGCTGACCATGGCCCCTACGTTGCAGCCGAATGCCAGGCGCGAACTATAACCGAGCAGAAAACCCGCCACGATACCAATCAGCCACTGACGGTTGCTCAGCGGCTCCGCCGCCGGTTTCTTGCGCACGGAAATCCAGAGCGCACCCGCCATGATGCCGATATTGGTGATGGAAGTAACATCCAGGAATACAGTCTGGGATAGCGCGTTGAAATTACCCGGCTGACTCCAGAACGCATTCTGGGCCGGGTCAAACATGCCTGTTGCCGTGGCGATCTTGGCAAACCACAGACCGAAACCGTATACCACCCCCCAGGGTTGCCCGGCTATCAGCAGGTTGAGCACGGCCAGCACCGCCAGCAACACGGCACCAATAAAAAGCTTGCGGTCATACCAACGCGCCGTCGAGCCGCTCCAGCGACGCACGACAAAGGCAATCAGCACCAACCCAAGTGCTGTCAACGCAAGGGCAACCGTCGGACCATAAAGATCAACCAGGCCAACAGGCTGGATGGCCCCAAGCGCCAGCCACTTGTCGAGATGAGCCGACCCCAGGAAACTACCCAGCGCAAACACAGGCAAAATGCCCATATTGAGAGGAATACCGAGACCTGCCTTGTAGAGCGTACCGGAACCACAACCATCGGCAATTTGCATGGATGCACCGAACACGAAAGCACCAATCAGCAAGCTGATACTGGGCGGTCCCAGCGCTGCTGCCAGATCTCCCGGAAACATCGCCAGCAGAGGAATCGAACATGCTGCAGCCACCGCCAGCAACAGCAACTGCGCCATGACGCCCGATGCATCGCGCTCTTCTATCAGGCGACGCCAGCCTGTCGTGAAGCCGAAACGCGCACCTGCCAGTACGCCTCCCATGCCAATGCCGACCACAAACAGAATAGCCTGTCGCAACGAAACAAACCAGGCCAGCCAGATGGCAAAGGCTGCCATCAACAACGTCAGAGGCAAGCGGGCCATATCAGTTCAACAATCCCTTGAGCTTGTCCATCAGTTGCGAGCCTCGCCCCGGCACATTGTCCATGGGCAGGGACTGCTCAGACTGGGTCCATTCGGCCAGCGAGGCCGGATAGAGCCGCACATTTTCCTGGCCTGCCAGCTCCGACAGCGCAAACCAATCGGTGGCCGCCCAGTGTCCAGTATTGCAGAACGAGATCGTCTCGTCCGCCGGTGCCTCGAAGGCATCGTGGGCGATTTTCTTGGCCTCTTCGGCAGATACGATCTGGTTGCTGCCCGGTTTGAACCAGCGATCATGCTCCAGATTGACGGCACCACGAATCGTGCCGGGCACGCTGGCGGTCGGTGCCTTGACCTCGCCCCGGAAGAAATTGGCGGGTCGCGCATCGACCAGTCGTGTGGTCGGGCTGTCGAGACTGGCCTGGACATCAGCCTGCGTCGCGATCAGGGCATCATTAAGGACCGGCTCGTAGCTGCTGGCTGCAACCTGCACCGCCTGATCATCCTGTGGCAACCCAGCGTCGACCCATGCTTGCACGCCACCATTGAGGATCGACAGATTCTTCAGCCCCAGGTACTTGAGTGTCCAGTACACCCGTGCGGCCGCGCCGAAGTCAGATGTGTTTTCCCCGTTCGAAACGACGATGGCTCGCACGCCGGCATCCAGCCCCAGACTGCGCACCAGTTCTGTCAGCTTGTCGACGGGTGGCAGCTCTCCAGGACTTGCTGCCGGACCTCGCCAGGCCGCGTAAGGTGCCGACACCGCCCCTGGGATGTGGTCCTTGGCGTATGCGTCGACAGGCCTGATATCGATAATGCGAACGCTGTCATCCTGCCGAAGGGCATTCAGTTCAACAGGCGTAACCAGGGGTCCGGCCAGGGTAGCGGCGCTGGCCGAGCATGCCAGCAACAGTACGAAGAAACGCGATAGGAATGTCATATCAAAAATCCAGTTCAATAACCGATCTTGACAGCTTAACGCATTCTTCGCATATCCTGAAATTACCGCACCCTCTTATAAAGAAAAGAAATATGCACCACAACTGCATGCATATCCTTGACCACCTTCAACAAGCTCCCACACCCAGTCTGTTATCCAGCCAGCCCGCCACCGATGTTTGCTCGCATGCAATCTCATCGCCCATGCCGCCATTGAAATGGCGCCAGGCTTCCAGATAACGGGTATTGACGATCAACAATAGCGGAATGCCAGCTTCTATGAGTGCGAGCAGCTCCTCCGTGAAACCTTCCCCTTCCGCCTCGGAGGACCCAAAACGATTGACGATCACCAGATCCGGTTTTTCAGTGGCCGCACGGCGCAGCACGATACTTGCCCGGCTCAATACGTTCGTATCCAGACAGCATCCACGCGACAGCGGCCCCCGATCCTGCAGGATCGAATAGCTTTCTCCCGTATGCAAATCCCGGAGCACGGCCTTGGGTCGAGGTTGCCCAGCCTCGTGCGGCGGCGTTTCCATGAGCACACCCCGCACCTGCTTGCCATGCGCTCTGCACGCCTCTACCGCCCAGGCCAGCAACTCATCTGCCTGCCCACTGTCCGGCGCAATAATGGCCCCCAGCACAACTGGATTGTCTTCTGTCATGATGTTCTGCTCCTGCTGCAACAGATGCTATTCTGGCACAGGCAATCCCTGTTCTCTTTGCGCCAGATCCTGCTATCCCATGAATACTCCCCGACACCTCGCTGCAGTCTGCCTGCTGGTCCTTGGTAGCCTGATGCAGGCACCTGTCCACGCCCGCGCCGACCTCAGTTGGCACGACACCCGGACCAGTAGCGCCATCCATCGCAAAAGCTATGAAGTGCCCACTGACTATAGCCCCGGATCTGCGGGTGTCGGTGTCCCCTCTGGCTCGACCATCACACGGGTTGCCGTGAATCTGACCGGCCAGAGCGCCGCACAGATCAATACGCGCCTGTGCTGGAATAAATCTCGATGCATCACGGTGACCGCCGCCCACATGGACACAAGCGCCTTTGCCGGGCTTGATGCATCCCGCCCCTTTACGCTGTGGCACAGCGTGCCTGGGCGCGGTCCGATCATCAATCCGATCTACGTACCCGCCAGCGTCACCGTCTGGTACCAGCCACCCATTCCGCCTGTCCGATAGACGCTTCGGGCCAAATCCGGCAGGACACGTTAAAATCGGGCCTGCCTGCGTTCAGGCATTCTTTTGCGGCCATTTTGCGCCGTCTCTTTTCCATCTTCTTTTACCGTCTTCTAGGGAAACATCTCATCATGGCAGGGCATAGCAAATGGGCGAATATCCAGCACCGCAAAGGGCGTCAAGACGCCAAGCGCGGCAAGCTGTGGACCAAGATCATTCGCGAAGTCACCGTCGCCGCGCGCGCCGGTGGCCCTGACCCGGATGCCAACCCCCGCCTGCGCATGGCCTGGGACAAGGCCACCGACGCCAACATGCCCAAGGACAACATCATGCGTGCCATCACACGCGGCACCGGTGGCGGCGACGGCAGCAACTATGAAGAAATCCGCTACGAAGGCTATGGCATCGGTGGCGCAGCCGTTATTGTCGATTGCATGACCGACAACCGCACCCGCACGGTTTCCGAAGTCCGACACGCTTTCAGCAAGCATGGTGGCAACCTGGGGCAGGATGGTTCCGTCGCCTTCATGTTCAAGCATTGCGGTCAGTTCATGTTTGCACCCGGCGCATCCGAAGAACAGATCATGGAAGTCGCACTCGAGGCCGGCGCGGAAGACATCATTACCGACGAAGAAGGCGGTATCGAGGTCATCACCGCGCCGGGTGATTATCCCGCCGTCAAGCAGGCACTGGAAGCCGCTGGCCTCAAGGCCGAGATGGATGGTGTGGTCATGAAGGCGCTCAATGAAGCCGAACTTGAAGGCGAAGACGCCATCAAGATGCAAAAACTGCTGGACGTGCTCGAATCCCTTGACGATGTGCAGGAAGTCTTCACGACTGCCGTCATGGACGAAACCGACGCTTGAACTCTCTCGATCATATTTTGAATAGGTGTTTCACAACGCTATGAAAATCCTGGTAATTGGCTCTGGCGGCCGCGAACATGCCCTGGCCTGGCGGCTGGCCCAGTCCGAGCGGGTACAGAAGGTCTATGTGGCCCCCGGCAACGGTGGCACGGCCCGCGCCGACAACCTGGAAAACCTGGCACTGACCGATCCCGAACAGCTTGCCGCGTTTGCGCAGCGCGAGCAAATCGGCCTGACAGTGGTCGGCCCGGAAGCACCGCTGGCCGCCGGCGTCGTCGATGTATTCCAGAAACACGGGCTCAAAATCTTCGGTCCGACCCGGGCGGCCGCGCAGCTCGAAAGTTCCAAGGATTACGCCAAGGCGTTCATGGTGCGCCATGCCATTCCCACGGCGGCCTACCAAACCTTCACAGACCCTGTCCAGGCACATGCCTATATTGATGCACAAGGTGCGCCCATCGTCATCAAGGCCGATGGACTGGCCGCCGGCAAGGGCGTGGTCGTAGCCGAAACACTCGAACAGGCTCATGAAGCCGTCGATGCCATGCTGGGTGACGGCTCGTTGGGTGCAGCAGGTGCGCGTGTGGTCATCGAGGAATGCCTGCAGGGCGAGGAAGCCAGCTTCATCGTGATGTGTGATGGGCGCAATGTGCTGCCGCTGGCCACCAGCCAGGACCACAAGCGCCTGCAGGATGGTGACCAGGGTCCGAATACAGGCGGCATGGGGGCCTATTCCCCGGCCCCTGTGGTCTCTCCCGAACTGCACAACCGCATCATGCGCGAAGTGATCCTGCCCACTATCCAGGGCATGACGCGCGACGGCCTGCCCTATACGGGCTTCCTGTACGCCGGCCTGATGATCGGCCCCGGCAAGGATGCCGAGCGTGCGCTCAAGGTACTGGAATACAACTGCCGCATGGGCGACCCCGAAACGCAACCCATCATGATGCGCGTCAAGAGCGACATGCTCGATGTCTTCGAACATGCCGTGGCCGGCACGCTCGACCAGGCAGACATCGTCTGGGACCGACGGACTGCACTGGGCGTGGTCCTGGCGGCACACAACTACCCCGGCACGCCACGCAGCGGCGACGTGATTGATGGACTGCCTGCCGATGAGGCCGAGTGCATGGTCTTCCATGCCGGCACCCGCCAGGATGAAAACGGCCAGATTGTCACTGCAGGCGGCCGCGTGCTTTGCGTCACTGCCCTGGGCGACTCGGTGCGCATGGCACAGGAACGTGTCTACGATGCCGTGGACCGCATCCATTTCGATGGCCGCCAATACCGCCGCGACATTGGCTGGCGCGCGCTGAAAAGGAACTGAGGCATGTCCGTGCCCACAGAACGCGGCCAGCAGATTTCTGCTGAACGACAGGATGCCGCCCGTACCTACTTCACTGGCTTGCAGGCGCGTATCGTCGCGGCACTCGAATTGGCCGGCAATGCCCCCTTTCGCCGCGACGCCTGGGAGCGCCAGGCCGACGGCCAGGGCATTTCAGGCGGCGGCGGAGTGTCCTGCCTGATCGAGGACGCGGAACTGTTCGAGCGGGCCGGCGTCCTGTTCAGCCATGTCGAAGGCCACGCCCTGCCCCCATCGGCCAGCCAGCGTCGCCCCGAACTGGCCGGACGCAGTTGGCAGGCCATGGGTGTGTCGATGGTGCTGCACCCGCGCAACCCTTACATCCCCACCACGCACATGAACGTGCGGCTGTTCGTGGCGCGAGCCCCGGAAGGGTCACAGGCCAGCGATGTATTCTGGTTCGGCGGCGGTCTGGATCTCACGCCCTACTACGCCTTCGATGAGGATGCCCAGCATTTTCACCAGGTCTGCCGCGATGCCTTGCAACCACATGGTACGCAGTGGTATCCCGACTGGAAACGCTGGTGCGACGAATACTTCTTCCTCAAGCATCGCAATGAAACGCGCGGTATCGGCGGCGTCTTCTTCGACGACCTGAATGCACCGGGTTTCGAGGACAGTTTCGCCCTGACACGCGCCACTGGCGATGCCTTTCTGGATGCCTACCTGCCCATCGTCGAGCGTCGCCGCAACCATGCCTATGGACAGCGGGAGCGCGACTTCCAGGCCTATCGGCGCGGACGCTACGTCGAATTCAACCTGGTCTTTGACCGAGGCACGCTTTTCGGCCTGCAGTCTGGCGGGCGCACCGAATCCATCCTGCTGTCAATGCCACCTGCCGCACACTGGCGCTACGACTGGCAACCCGACGCCGGCACACCGGAAGCCCGGCTCGCCGATTACCTGCGTCCCAGGGACTGGGTGTGACGCAGCGCATCGTCCTGTTCGGCGGCAGCTTCGATCCGGTGCATCTCGCACACCTGGCGCTGGCCAGGTGCGCACTGCAAAGTCAACAGGCCGACCAGGTACAATTGATCCCGGCAGGACAGCCTTGGCAACGCCCAGCTCTGGGTGCCAACCCGCAGCAACGGCTGCACATGCTGGAGCTGGCCATTGCCGATACCGCAGGCTTGAGTATCAACGCCATTGAAATCGAGCGCACCGGCCCCACTTATACGCTGGACACAGTACGCAATCTGCCCAGTGGTCCGCGCTACCTTTGGCTGCTTGGAAGCGACCAGTTGGCACGATTTCACACCTGGCACCACTGGCAGGAAATCGTCCATCACGTCGACCTGCTGGTTGCCCAGCGCCCCGGAACACCGATGGCGTGCACACCAGAACTCAGGCAAGCACTGACAGACAACGACCGTGACTTGCTGGAACTGCCGTTCGAACCACTGGATATTTCATCCAGCGCCATCCGCCACAGGATTGCAGCAGGCCAGCCTACCGAAGGCCTGCTGCCGCCGGCAGTCCGGCATTACATTGACACCCACCATCTTTATCTTTCCTGATGAATACACAGACACTGCAAAAAATCGTCATCGACGCCCTGGAAGACGTCAAGGCACAGGATATCAAGGTGTTCGACACCGTACGCCTGACCAGCCTGTTCGACCGGGTAATCATCACCAGTGCAACATCCAACCGACAGACCCGCGCACTGGCCTCCAGCGTGGCCGAGGCTGCCAAGAAGCACGGTGGCCAGGTCATCGCGACTGAGGGCGAGGAAACCGGTGAGTGGGTGCTGGTGGATCTCGGCGATATCGTGGTGCATATCATGCAGCCCGCCATTCGCCAGTACTACGACCTGGAAGAAATCTGGGGTGATACACCAGTCGATGTCGAACTGCTGCCGCAATCCACCCGTCCGGTACAACCCGTTCCTCCGCTCGACCTGCGCTTCGACAGCAACGACTGAGCCGGGGCAAGGTCATGCAGCTGCATATCCTCGCAGTCGGCACCCGCATGCCCGATTGGGTCGAAACCGCGTGGCGCGACTACGCCAAGCGCATGCCGGCGGACTGCAGCCTGCAATTGCGTGAGATCAAGCCAGAACCGCGTACCCAGGGCAAAACAGTCACCCAGATGATGGATGCGGAAGCCACACGCATTCGCGCCGCCTTGCCAACCGGGGCACTTCCCGTGATTCTTGATGAGCGAGGCCAGGACCTGACTACCATGGCACTGGCCGACCGACTGCAGGAATGGCGCGAACTGGGCCAGGATGTCGCCCTGATCATCGGCGGCCCTGATGGGCTCGCCCCCAGCCTCAAGGCCGAAGCCCGCCTGCGCATCCGCCTGTCTTCCCTCACCCTGCCGCACCCGATGGTGCGGGTCCTGCTGGCCGAACAGCTCTATCGAGCCTGGGCCATCCTGCACAACCATCCCTACCACCGGGCCTAGGCCTGTTTTCAATCCATGCATGCCTACGATCTCTATCTCGCCTCGCGCAGCCCGCGCCGGCGTGAATTGCTGACGCAGATGGGTATCCGCCATCAGGTGTTGCTCGCCCCCGAGCCCCCTGGCGAAGATGAACCCAGGCTGGCGCAGGAAACACCTGCCGATTATGTCCTGCGCACGGCACGCGACAAGGCCTTGCGCGGCTGGCACTGGCTGCAGCAACAGCAATTGCCCTGCCTGCCGGTGCTGGCCTCCGACACCTGCGTGTCATTGGGTGAAACGATTTTCGGCAAACCCCGCGATCACAACGAAGCGGTCACGTTTCTGAAGCACCTGTCCGGCACCGAACACGATGTCCGTACCGCTGTCGTGCTTGTCTGCCCGCCTGTACCAGGCAACACGTCGCCGATACTGATCGAACGTGTTTCTCATACCCGTGTATGGATGCGGACACTGCAGACTGCCGAAATCGAGCATTATTGCAATGGCAGGGAACCTTACGACAAGGCGGGGGGCTACGGCATCCAGGGCCCGGCAGCGCGCTTCATCACACGTATCGACGGCAGTCATACCGGCGTCATGGGCTTGCCCCTGTTCGAAACGCTCGGCATACTGGAACTAGCCGGAGTGCCCATTCATGACTGAAGACATCCTTATCAACGTCACCCCTTTCGAGACACGCGTGGCCATTGTTGGCCAGGGTGCGGTGCAGGAATTGCACATCGAGCGCAGTGTCCAGCGCGGTCACGTTGGCAGCCTCTATCTGGGCAAGGTCGTCCGTGTGCTGCCGGGCATGCAGAGCGCCTTTGTGGACATCGGCCTCGAACGTGCAGCCTTCCTGCATATCGCCGACCTGCGCGAAAACCGCAGCGAGCGCACGCAGGGCAACAGCGTCACCCCCATCGAGAAGTTGCTGTTCGAGGGACAAACCCTGATGGTGCAGGTTGCAAAGGATCCGCTGGGAGCCAAAGGGGCACGCCTGTCCACGCAGATCAGTATCGCCGGACGCATGCTGGTCTATCTGCCGTTCGAGCCTCATATCGGCATCTCCCAGAAAATCGACGACGATACCGAGCGCAACCGCCTGCGTGAACGGCTGGAAGCACTGACACCCGATGACGAAAAAGGCGGTTTCATCGTCCGAACGCAGGCCGAAGGGGCCTCCGACGAGGAAATCCGGGCCGACCTCGACTACCTGCGCACACTCTGGCGCATGATTCAGGCCACGGCGCGTACAGCAGGCCCTCCGGTACTGCTGCACCAGGATCTGACACTGGCCCAGCGCGTGCTGCGCGACATGGTCACTCCACTGACAGGCAAGATCCAGGTCGATTCGCGTACTGTATTCGCCGACATGGTGGCATGGGCCCGCCAATATACGCCTGCCGTGGAGACACGCCTGAGTCATTACAGCGGCGAACGGCCGCTGTTCGACATGTCTGGTGTGGATGAGGAAATCGCACGCGCACTGTCACGCCGGGTTGATCTCAAGTCTGGCGGCTACCTGATCATTGACCAGACCGAAGCGCTCACCACAGTTGATGTCAACACAGGCGGCTACGTCGGTGGTCGCAATTTCGACGACACCATTTTCAAAACCAATCTGGAAGCGGCCCAGGCCATTGCCCGCCAGTTGCGCCTGCGCAATCTGGGCGGCATCATCATCCTCGACTTCATCGACATGGAAGACGAAGGTCATCGCCAGGCCGTGCTGGCCGCACTCGAGAAAGCGCTGCAGCCGGATCGTACCCGGATGACGCTCAACGGCTTCACGCAACTCGGGCTGGTCGAGATGACGCGCAAACGAACCCGTGACTCGCTGGCGCACCAACTGTGCGAACCCTGCCCGACTTGCCAGGGGCGCGGCAATGTACGCACGCCCCGCACCATCTGCTATGAAATCCTGCGCGAGATCCTGCGTGAGGCTCGCCAGTTCAATCCCCGCGAGTTCCGCATCGTGGCCTCGCAGGATGTGATCGACCTGTTTCTGGAAGAGGAAAGCCAGCATCTGGCGATGCTGGGCGATTTCGTCGGCAAGCGCATTACACTGGAGGTGGCGGCGGGCTATGTCCAGGAAACCTACGATATTGTGCTGATGTAGCCTGCGGGGGCAGCAAACGCCTGCCTGCCGCAGCCCCCTGAACCACCAGAAGGCTGCTGCATGAGCATCCAGATCAGCTCGCTTCGCGGAATTGCATGCGATACAGGGCAGCGTACATCCCATCCTGCTTGAGCAAAGCGTCATGGTTGCCCTGCTCCATGACCTTGCCATCATCCAGCACGACAATCATGTCGGCATTCTGTACAGTCGACAGACGATGGGCGATAACCAGTGTGGTTCGCCCCTTCATCAAGCGCTCCAGGGATTGCTGCACCTGGCGCTCGGACTCATTGTCGAGTGCCGAAGTCGCCTCATCCAGAATCAGGATCGGGGCGTCCTTGATCAGGGCGCGGGCAATCGCCAGGCGCTGGCGCTGGCCACCGGACAGGTGCATGGCGTTCTCGCCCACCATGGTGTCCAGCCCCTGAGGCAGGCTTTCGACAAAGGTCTTGAGATTGGCCGCTTCCAGCGCGGCCCAGACCTGCGCCTCGCTGGCATCGTGCAACGCCCCATAGGCCACATTGGCACCGATCGTGTCATCGAAGAGCACCACATCCTGGCTGACCAGTGCCATCTGCGCCCGCAGGCTGTTCAGGCTCAGCGTATCCAGGACATGGCCATCCAGCAGGATACGTCCGTCGGTCGGCTCAACGAAGCGTGGCAGCATATTCGCCAATGTCGTCTTGCCACTGCCGGAGCGCCCCACCAGCGCCACGGTCTGTCCCTGATGCAGGCTGAAGGACACCTGATCCAATGTCAGACGATGGGCGTCCGGATAGCGATGCGATACCGCCTGGAATTCGATCTCGCCACGCACGCGGGTTGGCAGGGTCTGGGTGCCCTGATCGTTTTCTGTGTCTGAATCGATCAGAGCGAACACACTTTCCGCCGACACCAGCATTTTTTGCACCTTGCCGGCCACGTTCGTCAATCGCTTGATCGGATCGAAAATTTGCGCGAGAGCCGCCATGAAAGCGGCAAAACCGCCAACGGTCAGCTCCCCCAGATTGGCCTCACTCAATGCCGAAGCAATCACCGCAGCCACAGCCATCGCCACGAACAACTGTGTCAGCGGCGTCATCGCTGCGTCTGCAACAGAGCTACGCATGGCAAACCGTCGCAAACGTGCGTTGACGTAGTCGAAACGCGTATGTTCGCGCTCGTAACCATCGAACAGCTTGATGACGCGCTGTCCATTAATGCCTTCGCTGACCACACGAGTCAGCTCGGCATTCATGTTGACCGTATCACGGTTGATGCGACGTAAACGCCTGATGAACGAGCGTGCGACCAGCACAGACAAAGGCAGGATCACCAATACGATCAGGGTCAGCTTCCATGACATGTAGAGTAGAACACCGACGGAAGCAATCACGACCAGCACTTCGCGCACCAGAACCGTCGAGACCTCAGTAGCATAGTTGGTCACATTGCCGGCATCGACAGTGAAGCGATTGAGCAAGCGTCCGGTCTCCCCTTGCTTGAATGCACTGTCAGGCATGCCCAGCAAACGCTTGAACATGTCGCCACGCATCCCCTTGAGCACATTGTTGGCCACCCAGGCCAAGAGGTAGTCACTGCAAAAATTGCAGATCCCGCGCACCAGGATCAAGACAATCACCATCATTGGCAGAAACCAGACGTAATGGGGCTCGCTACCGCTGAAACCCTGATCCAGCAAAGGCTTCATGATCAACGCCAGCGCAGGCTGCGTGGCGGCTGCGCCACTCATCATGATGACCGCCAGCACCAACGCCTTCCAGTAGCGTCCGACTCGCTCATAGATTCGATGCCACAATTCGCGGCGAACCGGCTCGGCATCGGCTGCGGCAATACGCACTGCAGTTTTCAAATTGAAGCTCTCTTTTTAATGGATACAATCTAGACGTGATTGTACTCAGGTAGCAAGGAGCCGGCCATTTTCACGCTGTATGTAAGATTGCCCAATTGGGTAGGTGATGTTTGCATGAGCCTGCCGTCACTGGAGACATTGTTCGATACCGGCCTGCCCCTGGTGCTATGCGCACGCCCCTGGGCTCGAGATATGCTTGCAGGCCTGCCACCCCATGATTTCTTGCCCATGACAGGAAAGTGGCAGCAGGATCGCAAGACTGTCCGTAACCATATCCGTACTTCCCATGCAACCAAAACACCTTCCCGAGGCTTGCTGCTGCCGGACTCCCTCAGCAGTGCGCTGGTATATCGACTTGCTGGTCTGCACTGCGCCGGTTATCGGGACGATGGCCGCAGTCTGCTGCTGCACTGGCCCATCAACAAACCAGACACGCCCATGCATGCAGTCGAGCATTGGCATTACCTGACATGCGAAGCCCTGCTGCATTGGGGATATACGCCCGCACGGACACAACCATCGCCCCGTCTCCATCTACCGCTGACCGCAACGCATCTGGCTTTGGCTGCTTCCCTGATTGCAGAGCATCAGCTCACTGCCAATCGCTTCGTACTGATTGCGCCAACAGCCACCGGGCTGCACAAGGGAAGAGTCAAAGTCTGGCCGCAGTTCGATGCTCTGACACGCAGGCTGCAACAGGCGGGACAGACCGTCATCATGAGCCCGCCCCCTTCCGAGGTCGAAGCAGCCAAGCACGCTGCCCCGACAGCGGTGTTGCTTCCACCATTGCCTCTGGGCGGTTTTGCAGCACTTTGCCGCCAGGCGGAGCTTGTCATCTGCAATGACTCGGGTGTCTCGCATATTGCAGCTGCCTCAGGCGCACGCCAGCTCACTCTGTTTGGTGTCACATCCCCAGACCGCACAGGCCCCTGGTCTCCTGATGCAGCGATTCTCGGCACAGACGGCCACTGGCCAGACCTTGATATTGTCGAAAACAATATCAAGGCATTGTTGGCCGGTCCTTCCTCTTTCACGCCAGCGACATATCATGCCTGACTCACTTTCCTCCCTGCTGACCCTGCTGGTCGTGCCGCAGAATGCCTGCGCACTGCTCATTGCCATCGCCTTCCTGTGCCTGCTGCTGCGCTTGCGCCGCACGGCCACCTTGTTTGCAATTCTTGGGTTGTCCTGGGTGCTGGCCTGGTCGCTACCAGGTACATCCATCTGGATGGGAGGCTTGCTTGAACAGGCCTATCCGGCTGCTGATGCAACAGCCCTGCCCCAGGCAGATGCCATTATCGTGCTGGGCGGCAATACAGCCAACAACAGAGGCAACTGGTTCCTGCCACACGAAAAGGACTCCGCGGTCTCGCGCCTGGATACGGCAGAACACCTGTATCGAGCAGGCAAGGCCCCTATACTCCTGCTTTCCGGGGGGGCATTGGAGGGGGATGTCAGCGAAGCGCAAGGACTTGCCTATCTGTTGAGGCAAAGAGGCATTCCGGATTCAGCCATCCTGCTGGACAACCAGAGCCGCAATACCTATGAGAACGCCTACTACAGCAAGCAGGCAATGCAGAAGCGTGGTCTGAAAACCGCCTTGCTGGTTACCTCTGCACTGCACATGCCACGCTCAGTCGCTGTCTTCGCCCAGCAAGGCATATCCGTCATCCCTGCCAGCAACCCACCTCAGATATACCTGAATGGCAACGAGCCTGGTATCAGCAAATGGTGGCCCAGCCTGCGGGCACTGGATGCCAGCCGCTCAATACTCAAGGAATATATCGGCCTGGCAATCTATCGGCTGCGGGGCTGGGTCTAAGCCGTACCTGTTTCTGATGATCGGACCAATGACCATATGATCGCCATCATGAAAAAGAACACCATGACGCCGCTGTTATGGCTCAAAAACGTCTGCGACAGGCCATAATCCATATAAGACACACATAGCACAGCGCCTGCAGCAGCATATGGCTGGCGATTGACCAGCCGTTCTCCCAGCATCCGGGTAAACATTTTCAAAGGCACCAGATACAGAGCCAGAAGGGCGAGCAGTCCGATCAGTCCGCGTTTTGCTGCAGTATCGATATATTCATTGTGCAAGTGCCCATAGTCTGCCAATAGCGGATCCACCTTGCCGGCATCGATGAGCGTATCGCGATAGACCCGAAAGCCATTGGTGCCCATTCCCCAGATGGGGCTTTCCTTGAATGCAAATGCCCCGGAACGCCACATTTCAAAGCGTGCCCCCACGGAAGTATTCACAACACCTTCATTGAAAAAACGATCCACATCACTGACAGCAGCCTGAACACGAGACTGAACGCCTGTAGCCGGATGAAAATAGAAAACAGTTCCCAGCAATACCACCAGCACTGCGACAATGGCAATACGCCTACGACCAACCAGATCCGCATAGGCATGCGCCAATACCAGCAACACGAAAGGAATCCCGATCCAGCCACCACGCGACCCGGAAAAAAGGGAACCTCCCATACCGCCAAGCATGCCTGCCAGCAACACAATAAACCATAACACCTTGCGCTTCTGCGTCATGGCCCATCCAAGACCAGTAAGTGACAACATCCCCAGCAGCATCGAGATATTGCCAAACTGGATCATATGGGTAAAACCACCCGCACGATCTACCCCCTCAAACAACTTTTGCCATCCAGCCCACAAACCAACCATGATGGCTCCTGCTGCAATTCCACCCCAGAATGCACTGGCCCTGGGAGGATATTTGAGAAGCCAGAACAGAGCTAACGCTGCGAGCACAATTCTACTGGGCTTGTCCAGCCGGCTGGATGATTGCCCATCCAGACAAACCTCGCCAGCCCACGTCAGAAAATAAACCAGAAAAAGCAGCAGGATAATCCAGTCGCGGCGTTCCAGCTTCGGCCATGACGCACGCCTGAAAAGCAAGCCGATGCCTGCCAGACTGAGCAACACTGCGCCACCTGAGTACCCCGAAGACACCACCAGAGAGATGGCACTGAATAAAAAAACAGCGACTGATGAATAGATAATAGCTGGAGACATGATGAGAACCATCACAAATGAAAAAACGTCATACAGGATCTGGTGCTCGCGGAAAGAACCAGCACATGGAAATCAACTCAGGCCCCTTTGGGCAGCCCCTTTCTCCATGCCTTGAAACGATTAAAAATAGGCGAAATCAGCGGATGCATGCCATACCGCATGCGCTGCCTCAGCCATTTTGCAGGTTTGTTGCGTACGGCAAACCGATAGATATGCAGAGGGTCGCCTCCCGGCAGATTGCGCCCGAACGCGTGGGTCGTATACAGATGATCAAACCCGGCTGCCTGGGCGACCTCGACATAATCCTGATCGAAATACCCCTGAGGCCAACACAGATGCGATGATGCATGGCCAAGAGAACGCTCCAGCGCACTACGCGAAAGGATCAGTTCCTCCCGCATGTGTTCTCGTCTGCGCATCTGATCGGATTCCAGGCGATCCCAGCGTGTGTGGGTATGCGTATGGCTATGAATCTCGAACGTACCTGCCTCGATCATGGCCTGCAATTCGCTCCAACGTGCAATTACCTCATCACTACGTCCATCGGCAATAATGCGTTCACAGGTTCTGTGATCCGGGGTGACCGGCAAGACGGCATCTTGCCCTGCATGGGGCCTGGACGGACCATCATGCGTCCATCCCGTCACCTGAAACAATACGGCATGCATGCCATGACGCTGCAATACGGGATGCGCGTAAACCCAGTTGTCGAGATAACCATCGTCAAATGTAATCAGAACCGATTTTTCCGGCACCAGTTCTCCAGCCAGGAACCCAGCAAACTGCTGAAGCGTGAGACTGGTCCAACCATCGTGCGCCAGCCATGCAATCTGATCCTCGAAATTTTCGGGAGAAACCGTGATCATGCCCTGGGAAGGAGAGACATGATGATGCATCAGCACAGGCACGCATTTAGCCGACTTCATGACCCAACTCCCTCAACCATTGCGCATAATAGTTTTCGATCAGAGCGGCCTGTCCATCAGGACTGAATCGGGATTCGCTGCGAATCCATTTCCAGCCCTCATACCCCATGGCTTTCCTCCGTTGGGAATCGGCCGCAAGCGTATCGAGCGCAGAAGTCAATTCAGGCAGATTGCCCAGCGGAAACAGAAGCGCATTCCGGCCTGGCAGTACCATTTCCGGCACCCCACCAACATCCGTGGCGACAATGGGCAAACCGCTGGCAGCCGCCTCGAGAAAAGCCGTGCCGCTTGCCTCCTTGTGTGTTGCCAGCGCAAAGATATCGAAACCGAACAGCAGATCGGCCACATCCTTGCGATAGCCGAGAAAATGCACGCGTCCAGCCACACCCGATGCCTGCGCCTGCGCCTTCAACTCCTGCATCACGACATCGCCATCACCAGCCAGCACCAGATGAAGATTGGGATAACGCACAAACAATGGAGTCATGGCCGCCAGCAGGTCGGCATGCCCCTTGGCCGGTCGTAATATCGCCACGCAGCCGACCACGACATCGCCATCGGCCACACCCCATTCCTGGCGCACCCGTTGCCTCTGCGCCAGGCAACGGGCCTCCATATCTGTCGGATATCCCCAGCGTTCTTCCGGCAGGCTGACCGTTGGAGGTGCAATGCCGACCCGCTCCGGCGCAATGCCACGCGTCGCCATATAGTTGCGCACATATTCGCTGACCGTCAGAATTCGATGCGGCAACCAGGTATAGCTCAATAACGAATTGATCGGGCTCATCAGATGCCTGGACCGCACGATCAGCGGCACGCCTGCCAGGCGAGCACCCGCGGCCGCAATCAGTGTGTCGCGCCGGCTTGTCGTATTGACGACGTCGAATCGCTGCTCGCGCATCAAGGTACGCGCAGCCACCGCTCCGGCCAGCAACCGACGAAATCCCCCCATTTTCATGGTGAAGACAGGAAATCCGGCATCACGGGCCCGCTGCCCCAGTTGCGCATGCGGCTGGCACAGCAGCGACATATCATGCCCCCGCTCCCGCATCGCCAACATATGACGGTAGATATAGATTTCCTGCCCACCCATATGCGTGGCGGCTTCGGTGTGCAATATTTTCAGTTTTCGCATCAATACACCACCTCGACCGGCACGCCGGTCCACTCCTCAATGCCTTCCAGCAGGGTGTCGGCCATGCGCACACGCCAATCCTCGCCCAGCCTGATCTGGCAACTCGCATCGGGGCTGTGGTAGAGCACCTCGATCGGCACACCAGGCACGCCATTTTCGGGCTCGGCACGGAAGGGATTGAGCAACTGACGCAAGCGTTGCACATCCGACTGGTGCGTCAGCATGATCTTGATGGCCCGCGCGCGCGCCTCACGAGCCAGTTGGAGATCGAAGATCGAATCGGCCACGATGCGCGTGCCGCCCGAATAATCGTCATGACTGACCTTGCCCTGCACCACAAGCAACTGATCCTCGCGCAGACGGTTTCGATGCTGCTCGTAGAGTTCGTTGAAGATCGAGATTTCGAGTTGCGCCGTACCATCGTCCAGCGTGGCGAACACCATCTTGCCGCGCCGCGTCATCATCACGCGCACCGCCGTCAGCACACCGGTCATCCAGAGCAGATCACGCGACGGCTCGATGCGATCCAGTGCCGTGGGCACGAACTGCCGCACCTCGTCCTTCCAGGCATTGAACAGGTGATCGCTGAAGAAGAAACCCAGCGCGGCTTTTTCATGCGTCAGTTTTTCCTGCAACGTCCAGGGCTCGGTCGGCACCAGCGTCAGGCTACCGATACCGGCATCACTATCGTCACCGAACAGCGACACCTGATTGGCGCTGCGTTCGGCCTGTTCGGCGGCCTCGACTGCCATGCCTACCGATTCGAACAGGGCTGCCCGGTTGGGTTCGATCGCATCGAAGGCACCCGCCTTGATGAGCGCTTCCATGGTGCGCCGGTTGACGGTATGGCGATCGACGCGCCTGCAGAAATCAAACAGATCCCGAAACGGCCCTCCCTGTTGCCGAGCACGGAGAATGTCCTCGACCGCCCCCTGTCCGGTGCCTTTGACCGCCCCCAATCCATAGCGGATGGTACGCGGCGGCTTGCCCTTGAGCGCATGCTCGTCGCGAACCGGCTCGAAGCGGTAACCCGACGCATTGACATCCGGTGGCAGCACGGCAATCTTGTTCTCCAGCGCGTCGCGCCAGAAAATCTGGACCTTGTCGGTATCGTCCATATCGGACGACAGCGTGGCGGCAATGAACTCGGCCGGATGGTAGACCTTCAGCCAGGCTGTCTGGTAGGAAATCAACGCGTAGGCGGCCGAGTGCGACTTGTTGAAGCCATAGCCCGCGAATTTTTCCATCAGGTCGAACAGGCGTACTGCCAGATCGCCGTCATAGCCCTTGGCCACCGCACCCTTTTCAAAGATCTCGCGGTGCTTGGCCATCTCCTCGGCTTTCTTCTTGCCCATGGCGCGCCGCAGCAAATCGGCACCACCCAGCGAGTAGCCGCCGATGATCTGCGAGATCAGCATCACCTGCTCCTGGTACACAATCACGCCGTAGGTACTCTTGAGCGTGGGTTCCAGGTCAGGATGGAAATAATCGACGTCGGCACGACCATGCTTGCGATTAACGAAGTCATCGACCATGCCCGACTCCAGCGGACCGGGCCGGTACAGTGCCAGCATGGCGATTACGTCTTCGAAGGTGCTGGGCTGCAGCTTCTTGAGCAGCTCCTTCATGCCGCGCGATTCAAGCTGGAAGACGGCCGTGGTATTGCCTTCGGTCAGCAGCCGGTAGGTCGCCTGGTCATCCAGCGGTACTGCCATGATGTCGAAATCACGCAGGCCCTCGTTGAACTGACGCACGAAGCGCACAGCCCAGTCCAGGATGGTCAGGTTGCGCAGCCCCAGAAAGTCGAACTTGACCAGTCCGACTGCCTCGACATCGTCCTTGTCGTATTGCGACACCACGCTGGTGTCCTGCCCGGGCTGGCAATAGAGTGGGCAGAAGTCGGTCAGCTTGCCCGGTGCGATCAGCACGCCACCGGCGTGCATGCCGATATTGCGGGTCAGCCCTTCCAGCGGGCGCGCCAGGTCAACCAGGGCACGCACCTCTTCTTCCTGGTCGTAGCGCTCCTTGAACGCCGGTTCATCGCTTAAAGTCCGATCCAGCGACCAGGGATCGGCCGGATTGAACGGAATCATCTTGGACAGCCCATCACACAGCGAATACGGCATGTCCAACACCCGGCCGGCATCACGTACCACAGCCTTGGCACCCAGGGTACCGAAGGTCGCGATCTGGCTGACAGCAGCGCGGCCGTATTTGTCCTTGACGTACTCAATCACCCGCTCGCGGTTGTCCTGGCAGAAGTCGACGTCGAAGTCGGGCATGGAGACCCGCTCTGGATTCAGAAAACGTTCGAACAGCAAGTCATACCGAATTGGATCGAGATCGGTAATCCCCAGACTGTAGGCCACCAGCGAGCCGGCCCCCGACCCCCGGCCCGGCCCGACCGGCACGCCGTTGTTCTTGCCCCAGTTGATAAAGTCGGCCACGATCAGGAAGTAGCCTGGGAACCCCATGCCGATAATGGTCTTGCACTCCCAGGCCAGACGCTCGTCGTACACGGGACGCCGGGTCGCACGCTCCTGCTCGCCGGGATACAGTTGTACCAGGCGCTTTTCCAGCCCTTCCTCGGACAGTTGCACCAGGTAATCATCGAGTGTGATGCCATCCGGCGTCGGGAAGTCAGGCAGACGCGGCTTGCCCAGCGTCAGCGTCAGGTTGCAGCGTCGGGCGATTTCGATGCTGTTCTGCAGGGCCACGGGCACATCGGCAAAACGCCGGGCCATTTCCTGGCTATCCAGCAAATACTGCTCGGGCGTAAAGCGCCGGGGACGCTTGGGATTGGCAAGTTGTTCGCCTTCGGCAATGCAGACACGGGCTTCGTGTGCCTCGAACTCATCAGCCTGCAGAAACTGCACCGGGTGCGTGGCCACCACCGGCAGGTCTGCCTGCACGGCCAGAGCCAGCGCCGCCTGCACATAGGACTCATCACCATCCATGCCACTGCGCTGAAGCTCGACATAGAAGCGATCCGGCAACAACGCGCGCCAACGCTCGGCCAACGCCACGGCCTGGGCCATGTTGCCGTTTTCCAGCGCGTGACCAATATCGCCTGCACGGGCACCCGACAGCAGGATGATGCCGTCACCCTGGCTGCGCAGCCAGTCCTGCCGGATTTCTGCGCGGCCTTTCCAGGTGTTGGTCAACCAGGCTTGCGAGAGCAATTCGCACAGGTTGCGGTATCCTTGGTCGTTGGACGCCAGCAACAGCACACGGAAGGGCTTGTCACGCTCTTCGTCGTTGGTCATCCAGACATCGCATCCGGCAATGGGCTTGATCCCCTTGCCACGCGCAGTCTTGTAGAATTTGATCAGGCCGAAGACATTGCACAGATCGGTCAGCGCCACGGCAGGCTGGCCGAGCGCGGCCACCCGCTTGACGAGATCGGGAATGCGGACCACGCCGTCCTGTACCGAAAACTCGGAATGGACGCGCAGATGTACGAAGGGAATAGCAGCATTTTCAGACATGGCAGGATTGTAACCACCCTGCCATGTGCAACGCAGCAAGATTTGTTACGACATGCCGGCCATGGCCGCCAGCACAATTCGACATCGGAGGATATCGACACCATGAAATGGATCATCCCGGCCCTCTGGCTGGCCGCCATCCTGTTTGCCCATTTTCGAGGCAAAGTCCGTATCCCCCTGCATCGCCAGTTGCTGGATCACTCCGTCCTGCTGGCACCGGTCAATGCCTTCATGATCCTGCTGTCCAAGGTCCCGACCACCCCCTACCTGGACAACAGCTACCTGCCCGGCCTGAAAAAGCTCGACGACAACTGGGAAACCATCCGCGACGAAGCACTGTCCATGGCCGAACTCCGGCACATCAAGGCTGCCCAGAAGAATGACGACATCGGTTTCAATTCTTTCTTCAAGTATGGCTGGAAGCGTTTCTACCTGAAATGGTACGACGCACGTCACCCTTCAGCCGAGGAACTGTGCCCGCGCACAGTCGCTCTGCTGCGCGAGATCCCGGAAATCAAGGCAGCGATGTTCGCCGAGTTGCCTGCCGGCGGCAAGCTCAACGCGCACCGGGACCCTTACGCCGGTTCCCTGCGTTATCACCTGGGTCTGGCGACCCCCAATGATGACCGCTGCTTCATCCGCGTCGACGGCGAGATCCACAGTTGGCGCGATGGAAAAAGCGTGATTTTCGATGAAACCTACGTGCACGATGCCCGTAACGACAGCGAAGACAACCGCATCATTCTGTTCTGCGATGTCGAACGCCCCATGCGCTATGGCTGGGCGCAGGCATTCAACCGCTGGTTCGGTCGCGTGGTGATGTCGGCGGCCAGCGCCCCCAACGATGGCGGCGACCAGACCGGTGCCATCAACCGGCTGACGCACCTGCACTGGGTCATCGACCAGAAACGACGCGCCTTCAAGAACTGGAACAAGACGGTCTACAAGGCCACCAAGTTCGGACTGATTGCGCTGGTGATTGTCGGGTTTATTTTGATTTAAGGCCTGCGCAAGCCGCCGGACATGGTGTGGCCCAGTGGCGTTCGGTCTGCGCAATGGTCTGGCCGCTTCGCAGCCAGACTTCCCGCTGATGCCTGGGGTGGCGGGCGGCGGAAAAACTCGGGCTACGCCCTCAAACAGTTTCCGCCTTTTCTCCCGCCACCCCAGGCATCAGCGGCATTGCACAAAGCCTCTCCCCCACAGGGCCACACCATGTCCGGCTCATGTCAATGCTGATTGTGAGGTTGTCGCTATCAGCGCTGCATCGTCTCCCAGGTCTTCTGCAAGCGCTTGACCGATACCGGCATGGGCGTACGCAGTTCCTGCGCGAACAACGATACCCGTAACTCCTCCAGCATCCAGCGGAAGGTCTCAAGCCGTTCGTCCGGCTCCCCCTTGCGGGCAGCCACCTCGCGCTGCAGCAGCGTCAATAGCGGTGCCATGTCGGCCTGCAGGCGGGCATCGCGTGCCGGATCGGCGCGCAGCTTGTCTATCCGGATGCCGGCCGCCTTGAGATAACGTGGAAAATGCGCCAGTTGCTCATAGGGCGTCTCGCGTACAAACCTGCGATGCACCAGCGCACCAATCTGCTTCTGCAGGTCGGCATGGGCCGCTGCATGTGACTTGGCCTGGGGCAGTTTGCGCTGCAGTGCCGTCCACTCGGTCAGGATAAGATTGACCAGGCGTGCCACCTCCTGGGCCAGCAATCCCAGCCGGCTGCGCCCCTCTTCACGGCGCTGCTCGAACGCAGCAGCATCCGACGGCCAGGGTTCGGCCAGGCAGGCGCGATCAAGCGCACAATCCACCATCTGGTCACGCAGTTCTTCCTGGCTCCCCAAGGGCATGTACATCATGCCGCTGCGGGTCAGCTCATGCAGGTTCTTCTCCAGAAACTTGACCTGATCCCGCAAGCCGATGCGAAACAGGCGCAACAAGCCTGCATGGTGACGTCGCCGTGCCTCGTGCGGATCATCGAACACATCCAGATCGCAATGCGTGTCACGATCGACCAACGCCGGGTAGCCAATGAAGGACTGCCCCTTGCGCTTGATTTCCAGCAATTCGGGAAGCTCACCGAAAGTCCAGGTGGTCAGGTTTTCATGTGCCAGTGCCTGTGCCACCTCATGGTCACGCGCAGCCATTTGCTGGAACTGGCTCTGGGCCTGCTTGCCGTGCTCGGCCTTGAGCTGGGCCAGATTGCGGCCTGCCGCCAGCATGCGGCCATGCTCATCCAGGATGCGGAAATTCATCGACAGATGCGGCGGCAGCATTTCGGGCTTGAAATCAGCCGGCTGTACACGAATGCGTAGCGTGGCCCATATATCCTCGATCAGGCCATCAGTCAGGCTGCGTCCTGGATTGCCCAGCCGCTCGAACCAGCGATCATAGAAAGCGGCCGCATAGTCGGGTACCGGCACGCAATGACGGCGCAGCTTCTGCGGCAGCGACTTGACCAGCAGTTGCACTTTTTCCTTGAGCATGCCCGGCACCAACCATTCGCAACGGGCAGCATCAAGCTGGTTGAGCGCCGCCAGCGGCACGCTGAGCGTCACGCCATCCTTGGGTGAGCCTGGCTCGAAGTGGTAGTCGAGCGCCATGGTCACGCCATGCCATTCCACTTTCTTGGGAAAGACATCAGTCGTGATGCCGGCGGCCTCATGGCGCATCAGCTCATCGCGGGTCAGACGCAAGCGGGCGGCTTCTTCCGCCGGCAACCCCTTGACCCATTTTTCCAGCTCCACCGTCTGCGACATGCCGGCCGGGATCTGACGCTCATAGAAAGCAAAAATCAACTCGTCATCAACCAGAATATCGGGCCTGCGCGATTGATGCTCCAGTTTTTCGATCTGCGCGACCAGCTTGCGGTTGTAGCCGACGAAAGCCGCCTTGGTCTCGATCTCGCCGGTGACCAGCGCCTGGCGGATGAAAATCTCGCGCGCATGGGCCGGATCGATTCGACCATACTGCACGCGCCGCCCCGTATAGATCGGCAGCCCGTAAAGCGTCGCCCTTTCATTGGCGACCACCTGGCCGGACTTTTTCTCCCAGCGCGGGTCGGACCAGTTGCGCCTCAGCAGGTGTGCACCGGCCTTCTCCAGCCAGGTGGGATCGATTTTGGCAATGCAGCGGGCATACAGACGTGTGGTTTCCACCAGTTCTGCAGCCACGATCCAGCGTCCCGCCTTCTTGAGCAAACGGGAACCCGGATGGATATGAAAACGGATTTCGCGGGCCCCCAAGTAATGGCCGGCCTCCTCGCTCTTGAGCCCGATATTGCCAAGCAGGCCGGTCAGAAGCGCCAGATGGATCTGTTCGAATGTCGCTTCGGTCTGGTTGATGCGCCAGCCCTGTTCCGTGACTACGGTCTTCAGCTGCGTATGCACATCATGCCATTCGCGCAGTCTCAGTGGCGACAGGAAATTTTGACGCAGCAGGGCAGCCAGCTTGCGCTGCGATGCCTTGTGCTCGACCTGTTCACGGTACCAGAGCCACAGCTTGATATACGACATGAACTCGGACCGGTCATCGGCGAAGCGCGCATGGGCCTGCTCGGCTGCCTCGCGAGCCTGCAACGGCCTGTCGCGCGGATCCTGGACCGACAGCGCCGAAGCGATCAACAGGACTTCGGCGAGGCATTGCTGCTGGCGCGCCTCCAAAATCATGCGACCGATGCGCGGATCCACCGGCAGCTTGGCCAGTTGCCGCCCTTCCGCCGTCAGGACGTTGCCATCATCCAGCGCGCCCAGCTCCTGCAACAGGTGATAGCCGTCGGCAATGGCACGCCCGGTCGGGGCATCGACAAAGGGAAACTGCTCGATATCATCCAGCCGCAGCGATTTCATGCGCAGGATCACCGAGGCCAGCGAGGAGCGCAGGATCTCGGGATCGGTAAACGCAGGCCGCCCCATGAAATCGGGTTCATCGTACAGGCGAATGCAGACTCCTGGCCCCAGACGACCGCAACGACCGGCACGCTGGTTGGCCGATGCACGACTGACCGGCTCGATCCGCAACTGCTCGACCTTGTTGCGCCAGGAGTATCGCTTGACGCGCGCCAGGCCGCTGTCAATCACATAGCGGATGCCAGGCACCGTCAGTGATGTCTCGGCCACATTGGTCGCCAGCACGATACGGCGCGCATTGCCACGTGGCCTGAAAATCTGTTCCTGTTCGGCCTGCGACAGACGCGCAAACAGGGCCAGCACTTCCGTACCCGGCGGATGATGCTTGCGCAGGCTTTCGGCTGCCTCGCGGATTTCGCGCTCGCCGGGCAGGAACACCAGCACATCACCCGCACCATGGCGAGCACACTCGTCAACGGCATCGACGATGGCATCGATCAAGTCGCGCTCTTCATCGTCCTGTCCCCGACCTGAGGTGCTGCGATCATGTGCTTCCGCTTTGCTGCCTGCAGCATCGTCATCATCGCTGCCTTGTCGGTAGCGATCACTGGCAATGGGACGATAACGGACCTCGACAGGATACAGACGCCCTGAAACTTCGATCACCGGAGCCGGCCTGTCGGGCGTCGCGCCGAAGTGGCGGGCGAACCGTTCCGCGTCGATGGTGGCCGAAGTGATAATCAGCTTGAGGTCCGGGCGACGCGACAGGATCTGCTTCAGGTAGCCCAACAGGAAATCGATGTTCAGGCTGCGCTCATGCGCCTCATCGATAATGATGGTGTCATAGCGCCGCAACAAGGGATCGCGCTGGGTCTCGGCCAGCAGGATGCCGTCAGTCATCAGCTTGATCGCCGTCGCTGCGCTGCTGCGATCATTGAAACGGATCTGGTAGCCCACGGTCTCGCCCATGGGCGTATTCAGTTCCTCGGCAATCCGTTTTGCCACCGATGTCGCGGCCAGCCGCCGGGGCTGGGTATGCGCGATCATGCGCCCACCGGCAGCCCGCCCCAGTTCAAGACATATTTTGGGCAACTGCGTGGTTTTGCCGGATCCCGTCTCGCCGCTGACGATCACGACCTGATTCGCCCGGACCGCCCGGGCAATCTCTTCGCGGCGGGCGCTGACCGGCAGGTCTTCGGGATAGGTAATGGCAAGTCGTGCTGCGGGATGGTCTGCTGGAATCTGGGTCATGGGCGGGCTGATAGCTGGGCAACCGGATTATAGAACGCCCCGCAGGCATGCCCTGTTCTGAACTATGTGCCAATATATAATTGGCTGTTTGCTCCAGACCATCATCTATCTCCATGCGCATCCTGCAGATCAATACTGAAAAAAGCTGGCGCGGCGGCGAACGCCAGACACTGCTCAGCATGCGGGAGTTTCGGCGCAATGGACACCAGGTCGAACTGCTGGCCCGACAGTCCGGGCCCCTGTCCACACAGGCGCAGGCAGAAAACTTTGTCTGCCACGAAGTATCGCGTACCAGTGGCGTCGCCACCTTCCTGGCGCGACAGGGACACCGCTACGATATCGTGCACTGCCAAACGGCCGGTGCCCTGACCTGGGCGGCGCTGATGAAGAGCCTGTACCGTCGCCCTCTCGTGATTACACGCCGCACCGATCTGCCGATACGCCGGCGAGAAGCGATCACGGCCTTCAAGTGGCGCTGCGCCGACCGCATGGTGGCCATCAGCCAGGCCGCCGCACGGGAGCCGCTGCGATTGGGCCTGCACCCCCAGATCATTCCCAGTGCCGTCGAGCCTGCCAAGTCGGCTGATCCGGTCAGGCTGGCACAGTTCCGCGACCAGTACCTGCCTGCGGGCAGGAAGGTCATCGCCACGGCCGCCTCCCTCACGACGGAAAAAGATCCTGAAACCCTGTTGCGTGCGATTGCCATATTGCATCGCCAGCGCCAGGATTTCATTTTCGTACACATGGGCACCTCGGGCCCGCTAGCAGAACGCATCCTGCGCCTGCGCGATGAGCTCGGACTGGAAACCTGCTATGTCCATGCCGGCTTCCAGCCCGAAGTCGACACGCTCTACCCGCTCTTCGACCTGTTTGTCATGTCGTCGCGTCATGAAGGATTGGGCAGCAGCGTCCTGGACGCCTTCATGCAGCATGTGCCGGTGGTCTCCACGGACGCGGGCGGATTGGCGGAATCCCTGGCCGACGAACGCGGACTGCTCTGCCCCGTCGGCTCGCCCGAGGCGCTGGCGCAGGCCATGTCACAGGCGCTCGACCAGCCCGACCTGTGCAGGAGCATGGCCGAACGCGCCTACGCCTATGTCAATCACGTCCACGGTGTGACCGCCATGGGGCAACGTTACCTGGCGCTTTACACCGATCTTCTGGAATCCCGCGCATGACTTCCCCCTCCACTGCAGCGACACGCGCCACGCTGTCCGTCATCATCATTACCAAGAATGAAAGCCGCCATATCGGTGCCTGTCTGGAATCAGTCAGCTTTGCCGACGAGATCATTGTCGTGGACTCCGGCAGCACCGATGACACCTGCGAAATCGCCGCACGTTTCGACGCACGCATTCAGGTCACGCCCGACTGGCCAGGTTTCGGCCCGCAGAAAAATCGGGCACTGGACCTGGCGACCTGCGAATGGGTGCTGTCGATCGACGCCGATGAACGGGTCACCCCGGAGCTTGCCGATGAAATCTGCCGGCAGTTGCAGACGACACCAGCAAACAACACCTACGAGGTGGCCCGCCTGTCGCATTTCTGTGGCAAGGCCATTCGCCACAGCGGATGGTGGCCCGATTATGTCCTGCGTTTCTTCAAGCGTGGCAGTGCCAGATTCACCGATGCCGCCGTGCATGAAAAGCTGGTCGCCAAAGATGGACGCACCGGTCGCCTCCAGGCCCACTTCCTGCACTATCCCTACGACAACCTCGAAGCATTGATCAACAAGATCAATCGCTACTCAAGCGATGCCGCCGCCATGATGTATGCAAAGGGCAAGCGCACGCATGTCCTGGGCGCAGTCGGACACGGCTTCTGGACATTCGTGCGGTCCTATCTGCTCCGTCGTGGCTTTCTGGACGGTGCGCATGGTTTCATCCTGGCAGTTGCGGCCGGCGCAGGCAGTTTTTTCCGCTATGCCAAGCTATGGCTGCTGCAGCGGCAGGAAGCGTCTTCACGCAGCAAGCCGCATCGAAATGCCTAGCTCCCTCTTCCGCAGCGACCTCACGATTTCAAGCGATTGTATAGTCCACTCAAAAGAGGGGAAGCAGCCAGCATGACACGCTGCCCAAACTTCCAGCCACCTCGATTGCGCACCGCTATCCGATAAATATGCCGGCTACCGCATGCCTCGCGATTCAGTCCACGGCTGTCCGTTGTATACAGGGTATCAAATCCAAGATCTTCAGCAATTTCAAGATAGTCCCGGTCGAAGTATCCCTGTGGCCAGCACAGTTGTGATGTCGCCCCACCCAGGTTCTGGTCGAAAAATACTCTTGATGCTTCAAGATCCTGATGCAGAGCATTCCGCTTGACCGCAGCATCCTCCGAAACCTGATCCCAGCGCACATGAGTGTGGGTGTGGGAATGAAATTCGAAAGTGCCGGCATGACGCATGGCGTCAACCTCGCTCTGCCTTACGATCACGCGATCCATCTTTCCTTTTTCTACCCATTGCTTGCAACCGGCATGGCACCAGGATTCAAAGCCATCCAACTGGTTAGTCATGATCTGTTCATACGTTGCACTCGGACGCACTGGCCCATGACCTACCCACCCCGTCACCAGAAACATGGCGGCACTGAAGCCGTGCTCCTTAAGAACGGGGTGAGCATACTGCCAGTTATCAAGATACCCATCATCGAACGTAAGCAAGACCGACTTTGCCGGCACGGACACCCCTTCCTGAAGGAAGGATTGCAACTGCGCACAGGACAGGGTTTGCCAGCCATGTCGCGCCAGCCAGCGCATCTGGCTGGCAAAGTTGGCTGGACTTGTCGCCAGCCCATTGGTTGCTGGTGAAATATGGTGATACATCAATACCGGAATGGCCTTGGCAGTTTTCATGCAAATTATCCTAACACTGCTTCTTTTCTATCAATGAAACTGCAGACTGAACTGTCTTTTCAAGAGGAATGCTCTTAATACCGGAACCAACCTCCGGCAACAACGCAACACTTCGCTCATGAGCAAAAAACCACTCTGGATTATCTTCGAAATATAACCCAATAAAAGGGCGTTGCAGGCATTGCGCAAAATGGGATGGTCCACAATCATTGGCAACGACAAGCACGCTGGATGACATCAAGGCCGCATTATCGGCCAAGCCAAGATTTTCGTGAATCCGGAATGGCAGCCCCTGCCCACACTTCGCTTCAAGAAATTGCCTTTCCGACCGCTCGCTGGGGCCAATGATAAAATCAAAGACCAAACCAGGATATCGGGCATGCAGCGTACAGGCCAGCTCATAGAAACGCTCAACCCCCCACTTCTTGAACTCGCCTGCCCCAGCTCCGGGCAACATACAGACATGCCCGGATCGGTTCGCCATGCGTCCGGCTGCCATGTCCAGCATGGCCTCCCGCATGTAGAAATCAGGACTCATGGGCAACTTCAGCGCGTCTATGACCGGCAAGAGGTAGCTGACTGCACGATACCGATCTTCGGTATATATATAGCATTGGTCAAAAAGCCTGTTCAGGGGATTGGCCATCTTGCCCAGGCCAATTGACAGACTCGCACGTCTCAACATTCCAATCAGGGACGCCCCGTCCATTCCAGGACGCATTGAATAATAAACATCCACATCCATGGGTACCTGGAGATACGTCCTGAGCAGACTTCTTTCCTCAGAATAATTATCAATCCAAACAATGCTGCCATAGAAACTCTGCAGCCCCCTGCTGGCAAAGACTGTCAGATGATCCACTTCAGCATGTCTCTTCAGGGCATAGATCACAGGCAAGGAAACAATATTGGCCCCGTAAAACTCGCGATTACGCAACAATAATGCGGCCTTCTTCAAAATTGTTTCCCTCTCATTATCAATGCCCCGAATAAATCATAGAGGCCGAATATTACAAAATCCCGGCCATTTTCAACAAGAGCAATGTTCAATATTCATAGACATCAACTCGCGGGCATGGCCTGAAACCAACACCACATACATCACAGGCAACAGCGCTACAATAGAAGGTTGGATACACGTTTTCGACATCGGACCCACAGCGCTATGCTCACCTTCCAGCAAATCATCCTGACCCTGCAGAACTACTGGGACCGGCACGGCTGCGCCCTGCTCCAGCCGTATGACATGGAAGTGGGTGCAGGCACCTCGCACACCGCCACATTCCTGCGTGCCATCGGTCCCGAACACTGGCGTGCCGCATATGTGCAGCCTTCGCGCCGCCCCAAGGATGGCCGCTATGGCGACAATCCCAACCGGCTGCAGCACTATTACCAGTACCAGGTCGTGCTCAAGCCTGCGCCTGAAAACATTCTCGACCTCTATATCGGTTCGCTGCAGGCACTGGGCATCGATCCGCAGCAACATGACATCCGCTTCGTCGAAGACGATTGGGAAAACCCCACGCTGGGTGCCTGGGGTCTGGGCTGGGAAGTCTGGCTCAATGGAATGGAAGTCACCCAGTTCACCTATTTCCAGCAGGTTGGCGGCCTGGATTGCACCCCGGCAACAGGCGAGATCACCTATGGGCTTGAGCGACTGGCCATGTACCTGCAGGGCGTCGAAAGCGTCTACGACCTGGTCTGGACGGAAGGTGCCAATGGCCAGGGCAAGGTGCTCTACCGGGACGTGTTCCATCAGAACGAAGTCGAGCAGTCCACCTACAATTTCGAGTACGCCTCGACGGACATGCTGTTTGCCCACTTCAACGACTACGAAGCCGAGGCCCAGCGCCTGATCGGCGTGCCCCTGGCGCTGCCCGCCTACGAGGCGGTCCTCAAGGCCGCCCACACATTCAACATGCTCGATGCCCGGGGTGCGATCAGCGTCACCGAGCGCGCCGCCTACATCGGCCGTATCCGCAACCTGTCCCGCGCCGTAGCCCAGGCCTATTACGAATCCCGCGAACGACTTGGCTTTCCGATGCTGACCGGCGCTGCCCGCGAAGCGCTCAAGATCGACCAGGCTACCGTGGAGTCCAACTGAAATGACGATGTCCCATACCGACGTACGCCCCCTGCTGGTCGAACTGTTTACCGAAGAGCTCCCGCCGAAGGCATTGCAGAAGCTGGGAGAGGCCTTTGCCGAAGGCCTGCGCCAGCAACTGGCCGGCCTGAACCTGCTGGCCGACGACTGCACGGTCGAAGCCTATGCCACGCCGCGACGGCTGGCCGCTTTGCTGAGTGCCGTGCGTACGCAGGCCCCCGAACAGGCCTTTGCCGAGAAGCTGATGCCCGTCAAGGTCGGACTCGACGCCGATGGTAAGGCCACGCCTGCACTGCAGAAGAAACTGGCCGCCAAGGGCTGGGCCGATCTTGATGTCGCCTCGCTGGCGCGTGAGTCCGATGGCAAGCAGGATTACCTGGTTGCACATGGCACGGCACAAGGCGCACCACTGGCAGAGGGCCTGCAACAGGCACTCGATTATGCGCTGACTCACCTGCCGATCCCCAAGGTCATGCGCTATCAGCTGCCTGACGGCCTGACTTCCGTACGTTTCGTGCGTCCGGCCCATGGGCTGGTTGCGCTGCATGGTGCCGACATCGTCCCGGTGCAGGCACTCGGCCTGTCGTCCGGCCGTATCACGCAGGGTCACCGCTTCATGTCAACCGGCGAAATCAGCCTGGCTCAGGCCACCGATTATGTCCAGGCCCTGGAATCCCAGGGCAAGGTCATTCCGGCCTTCCTACAACGACGCGATATCATCTGGCGTGACCTGAGCGCTGCTGCAGCGCGTCTGCAGGCAGATCTGGGCGATGACCCTGCAGTCACGGCCCTGCTCGATGAAGTCACCGCGCTGGTCGAACATCCCACCATCTATGTAGGTGAGTTCGATCCGGACTTCCTGCAGGTGCCGCAGGAATGCCTGATCCTGACCATGCGCCTGAACCAGAAGTATTTCCCACTGTTCGATCCGGCCAGCGGCAAGCTGACACATCGTTTCCTGATCGTCAGCAACATGCAGGTAGCCGATCCTTCCAACATCGTCGAAGGCAACCAGCGGGTGGTCCGTCCACGACTGGCTGATGCCCGCTTCTTTTTTGATACCGACCGCAAGGCACCGCTCGAAAGCCGTGTCGCCGATCTCGGCAACATCGTCTACCACAACAAGCTGGGCAGCCAACTGGCACGCACCGAGCGCGTCCGCACCCTGGCACGGGGTATCGCTCAGGCGCTGGGTGGCAACGTCGCCGACGCCGACCGCGCAGCACAATTGGCAAAGGCAGACCTGCTCTCCAACATGGTCGGCGAATTCCCCGAACTGCAAGGCGTCATGGGTGCCTACTACGCCCTGGCCGATGGTGAGAAGGCCAGCGTGGCCGATGCCATCCGCAGCCAGTACCGCCCACGCCTGGAGCAGCCTGTCAGCCTCGAGAACCTGCCCGGCGCAGCCCTTTTCCTCGCCGAACGCGCCGAGACGCTCGTCGGCATCTGGGGCATCGGCCTGGCTCCGACCGGAGAGCGCGACCCCTATGGCCTGCGGCGTGCCGCACTGGGCCTGATCAGTGGCTTCGAACAACTGGCTGCGGGCGGCCTGTTGCCGGCACACGAGGCCGGCACCCTCACACTGGATGCTTTGCTGACACATGCAGCACAGCAGTTGGACGGACTGATTTCCGCCGATACGCTGCCGCAAGTGCAAGCCTTTATCTACGAACGCTATCGCAACCAGCTCAACGCCCAGTACGACCGGGCCGTGGTCGATGCCGTCATCGCCCAGCAACCGCCCCTGCATCAGGTATTGGCACGTGTGCAGGCTGTCACTGCATTCCGTGCCCTGCCCGAGGCGGAAAGCCTGTCGGCCGCCAACAAGCGGATCGGCAACCTGCTCAAGAAGGCAGACAACTTGCACGCAACACTCGACAACGCACTCCTTCAGGAGCCCGCCGAACAGGCGCTGGCCCAGGCGATTGCCGACCTGACCCCGCAAGTCCAGGCCCATCTGTCTCAAGGTGACTTTACCGAAGCGCTGAGCACGCTGGCGCAGGCCCGTACAGCAGTGGACCGCTTTTTCGACGAGGTCATGGTCATGGCCGAAGACACCGCAGTACGCAGCAATCGCCTGGCGTTGCTGCAGCAATTGCATCAACTGATGAACGGCGTGGCCGACCTGTCACGACTGGCATGAATCTGCCCAACCCCAGTGCCTCCTGCCCCCCGTCCGCTCTGGCGGGGCTCAAACTCATCGTGCTTGACCGGGATGGCGTCATCAACCAGGACAGCGCCGAGTACGTCAAGTCCCCAGACGAATGGATTCCCCTGCCAGGCAGCCTGGAAGCCATCGCACGGCTCAACGAAGCGGGCTGGCGGGTGGTCGTCGCCACCAACCAATCCGGACTGGCACGTGGCTACTTCTCGATGGAAACCCTCAACGCCATCCATGGCAAGATGCGCCGCCTGCTGCATCAGGCAGGCGGCATGGTCGATGCCATTTTCATCTGCCCGCACGGCCCCGACGAAGGCTGCGATTGCCGCAAGCCGGCACCCGGCCTGTTCCGCGACATTGCACAGCGCTATGATGTCGATCTCAATGGCGTACCTGCCGTAGGCGACTCCCTGCGCGATCTGCAGGCCAGCGCACAGGTCGGCTGTGCGCCATGGCTGGTGCTGACCGGCAACGGTGACAGCACTGCCAGGAAACCGCTGCCCCCCGGCACCCGTATTGCCCGTGACCTCGCCGACATGGTCGACCAGTTGCTGGCGGTACGCGCCGAGACACCGTCCGATTCACTTTCTGCCGCTTCCTGATCATGATCTGGCTACGCTCCACACTCTACGCCCTGTTTCTTGCAGTGACCGTAGTGCCTTTCGCATTGTTGTCGATCGTTGCACTCGCCTTTCCGCTCAAATGGCGCTACCGCATCACGCTGGGTTGGCCCCGGCTGGGCATCTGGGGGGCCCGTGTCATTGCCGGTATTCGCTGGCAGGTCAAAGGCTGGGAAAACCTCCCTGACGGCCCGGCCATCCTGCTTTCCAAGCATCAGTCGGCATGGGAAACCATGTACCTGATCGGCCACATGCCGCGCAATATGTGCTTTGTCTACAAGCGCGAGCTCCACAAGGTACCTTTCTTCGGCTGGGGCCTGGCCGGACTGCGCATGATCGCCATCGACAGGGCCAAGGGTTCGGAAGCATTCGAGCAGGTCGTCCGCCAGAGTCAACGCTGCCTGAACGAAGGCCGCTGGCCCATCCTGTTCCCCGAGGGCACACGCACACGTCCCGGCCAGGAAACCCGCTACAAGAGCGGTGGCGCACGGCTGGCATGCCGTACCGGCGTACCGGTCATTCCGATAGCAGTCAATTCCGGTATCTGCTGGCCCCGCAATTCGTTTCTCAAGCACCCAGGCCTGATCACGGTCTCCATCGGACCGGCCATCCAGCCCGAGGGACTGAGTGCAGAAGAACTCAACGAAAAAGTACAGAGCTGGATTGAAACCGAAGTCCGCGCCATGAATCCGGAGCTTTATGCGCGCTGAGTCGCATGCACCGGCCTGCAATACACCGGCCACCGATGCGCTGCCCGCTGTTGCTGCCCTGCCTCCCGGTGCCCGCTGGCGTGAGTTGCTGTGCGCCGGCCAGGCCATACGCTTCATGCTGCTGCGCTCCCATCGGCGCAGCATCGGCTTCAGGATATGCGAAGATGGCCTGAGAATCACGGCACCGGTCTGGGCCAGCCTGAAACAGATCGATGACGCAGTCCAGACCAAAGCGGCCTGGATCACCCGCAAGCTGTCCGATTGGCAGAACCGCCACGCAGCGCTGGCAGCAGAGCCTGATTGCTGGCGTGCCGGCGGCCATTTTCCATACCAGGGGCGTCCGGTTCGCATCGTCCTGGCGGCTCCGGCACTGCATTTCAGCAGCAACACCGACGGCCAAGTTGCCATGCCACAGGCACAGGCAAACAGTCTGTACCTGCCGCTGCCTACTGATGCCGATTCGGCCAGCATTTGCAAGGCAGTTCAGGCATGGCTGCAACAACGTGCCCGCGAACTGTTCAGCCTGCGCATCGGCCATTTTGAACGACGTACCGGCCTGCGCGTGCGTCACTGGCGACTTTCCGCCGCCAATACTCGCTGGGGCTCCTGCTCCAGCGACGGCCGCATCATGCTGAACTGGAAACTGATCCATTGCGCGCCTGATATCATTGACTACGTTATTGCACATGAACTGGCACATCTGCGCGAGATGAACCACAGCGCCGCCTTCTGGCATGAGGTAGGCCAGATCATGCCGAACTACGAACAGGCACGCGCCCGGCTCAAGCAGCACGACCCGCGCCGCCTGCCTTCTTTCGACCCATCACTGATCAAGGAGTAACACCATGCGTCTCTTGCACACCATGCTGCGCGTAGGCGACCTCGAGCGCTCGCTCGCTTTCTACACCCAGGTGCTGGGCATGCGCCTGCTGCGCCGCAAGGACTATCCCGAAGGTCGTTTCACGCTGGCATTCGTTGGCTACGAAGACGAAGACCAGGGTGCCGTGATCGAGCTGACCCACAACTGGGATACCACCCAATACGAAATCGGCACGGGCTATGGCCACATCGCTCTTGAAGTCGAAGACGCCTATGCCACCTGTGACCGCGTCCGCGCCCAGGGCGGCAATGTCGTGCGCGAGGCAGGTCCCATGAAGCACGGCACTACCGTCATCGCCTTTGTCGAAGACCCTGACGGCTACAAAATCGAATTCATTCAGAAAGACGGCCGCGCAGACTGATATCGCACCACCATGCTGAACAGACTCTGGCTGGCCTTTTTCGTCATTGCGGCCGCTGCCGGCCTGCATCGCTGGCTGGTCCTCGGTGATACGGCAGTCTTTGCCGGCATGGTCGCCAGTCTGTTCGCCATGGCCAAGCTGTCGGTCGAACTCATGATCCTGCTGTTCGGCACGCTGACGCTCTGGCTGGGATTCCTGCAGATCGCAGAACGTGCCGGACTGGTCGAGCGTCTGGCTGTCTGGCTGGGTCCGCTGTTTGCACGTCTGATGCCTGAAATACCGCGCGGTCATCCGGCCATCGGCCTCATCACCCTCAACTTTGCCGCCAATGGCATCGGGCTGGACAATGCCGCCACCCCGATCGGTCTGCGCGCCATGCGCGAGTTGCAGACACTCAATCCACGTCCCGATACCGCCAGCAATGCCCAGATCCTGTTCCTGGTGCTCAATGCGTCGTCGCTGACGATCCTGCCGGTCACCATTTTCATGTACCGTGCCCAACAGGGCGCGGCAGACCCGACCCTGATTTTCCTGCCCATTTTGCTGGCCACCAGCGCCTCGACCCTGGCTGGCCTGTTCGCCGTTGCCGTGGCCCAGCGCCTGCGCCTCTGGGACCCCGTCGTCCTGCTCTGGCTGCTTGGCACCGGACTGATCCTGGGCGGGCTCATGGCGCTGCTGGCTGGGCTGTCGGCCACGGCCCTGGCAAGTGTGTCTTCACTGGCAGGCAATCTGTTCCTGTTTGGCATCATCATGCTCTTCCTGGTGGTCGGTGCCATCCGCAAGGTACCGGTCTACGACGCCTTCGTCGACGGTGCCAAGCAAGGTTTCGGCATCGCCCGCGACCTGCTGCCCTACCTGGTCGCCATGCTGTGTGCCATCGGGGTACTGCGCGCCAGCGGCGCTCTGGACCTGCTGCTTGAACAGATCCGCTGGCTGGTCACCTGGCTCGGCGTGGACAGCCGCTTCGTCGATGCCTTGCCCACCGCATTAACCAAACCCTTCTCGGGCAGTGCCGCACGCGCCATGCTGATCGAGACCATGCAGCATTTCGGCGTCGACAGTTTCCCCGCGCTGGTCGCCGCCACCATCCAGGGCAGCACCGAGACCACCTTCTATGTATTGGCTGTCTACTTCGGTGCCGTCGGCATACAGCGCAGCCGCCATGCGGTCAGTTGCGCCCTGCTGGCCGATCTGGCCGGCATCATCGCGGCCATTGCCGTATGCTATTGGTTCTTCGGCTGAATGGAAGCACCCCAGCATGTCGCGCACTGCCCCCTACCGCATCGTCATCGCGCCTGACTCATTCAAGGAAAGTCTCTCGGCCGAGCATGCAGCCCACGCCATCGCGGCAGGCATCCGCCAGGTCCTGCCAGATGCCGAACTGCTGTGCCTGCCCATGGCCGACGGCGGCGAAGGCACGGTGGATGCGCTGCTCTCCGTGCTTGATGGCGAGCGCCGTGAACACACCGTGCAGGGCCCCGACGGACAGCCTGTTCAGGCCCACTGGGGATGGCTGCCCGAGTCACGTACCGCCCTCATCGAAGTCGCGGCCGCCATCGGACTGGCCCATGCACCACCCGCTCGGCGCAACCCGCTGACAGCCAGCAGCTACGGCGTCGGTCAGCAGATCATGGCCGCCCTGGACGCAGGTGCCGAACAGATCATTCTGGGCCTGGGCGGCTCGGCCACCAACGACGGCGGCACAGGCATGCTGACGGCCCTGGGCGTACGCCTGCTGGATCGCCATGATGCCCTGCTGCTACCCGGTCCCGGTGCATTGCCGCAACTGCATCGCCTCGATCTTGAAGCGCTGGATCCACGACTTGCCAACACCCGGTTCCATATTGCCTCCGATGTCGGCAACCCGCTCTGCGGCCCACAGGGAGCCACGGCCATTTTCGGCCCCCAAAAAGGCGTGCGTCCCGAACAGGTGGCCGAACTCGACGGTTATCTGGACCATTTTGCCGATATCTGCCATGCCACCCTGGCAAGGGACCTGCGCGACCACCCGGGCAGCGGTGCCGCAGGCGGCATCGGCTTTGCAGCGCTGGCATTTTTCAATGGCCATTTCAGGCCGGGCGTCGAAGTGGTCGCAGAACAGGTCCGGCTCGCCGAGGCGCTGGCCACGGCTGATCTGGCCTATACCGGGGAAGGTCGCCTGGACCGCCAGACCCTGATGGGCAAGACACCTGCCGGCGTCGCCCGCCTGGCACAACAGGCCGGCTGCCCGTTGATTGCGCTGGCAGGCATGCTGGAAGATGGCTATGAAGCGCTTTACGACATCGGACTGAGTGCCGCCTTCAGCCTGGTGCCGGGACCGATCACGCTGGAGCAGGCCAGGCACGACGCCGCGCCGTTGCTGACCCGCGCCGCACGCGACAGCGCACGCCTCTGGCTGGCTGGCCGCCCCCGGCACACCGCCTCCATGGCAAAGCAAGGATGAGATACACATGAGCCTGCCTCCCATTGACACCAATCCCTTCGTGGAACGGCGTGAACGCCTGTTCGACCTGATGCATGCCCTGGGTGGCGGCATCGCCATCCTGCCCACGACTCCGGAAATTCGCCGCAACCGCGACAACGAATATCCCTACCGACACGACAGCGACTTTTTCTACCTGTCGGGTTTCACCGAACCAGAGGCCTGGCTGGTCCTGATCGCCGGCGAGAACAATCGCAGCATTCTCTACTGCCGTGACAAACACCTGGAGCGCGAGATCTGGGATGGCTACCGATTTGGCCCGGAAGCGGCTGCGGAGCACTTCCAGTTCGACGAAGCCCTGCCCGTCGAACAGCTTGATCAGACCCTGCCCGAATTGCTGCAGGACCAGCCCATCCTCTATGCGCCGCTGTCCGAACAGGACACGCTGGACCAGCGTCTGCGCCAATGGCTTGCCGCAGCCCGCCAGCGCAGCCGGGCCGGTTTCCAGACACCTGCCAGGCAACTGGACCTGCGGGTCGTGCTGGCCGAAATGCGACTGATCAAGGATGCAACCGAAATCGACACCATGCGACAGGCCGCCCAGATCTCGGCGCGCGCCCACGTCCGCGCCATGCGTTCGGCACGACCCGGCCTGCGCGAATACCAGATCGAAGCAGAGTTGCTGCACGAGTTCCGCCGTCATGGAGCCCAGGATGTCGCCTACGGCTCCATCGTGGCCACCGGTGCCAATGCCTGCGTACTGCACTATCGTGCCGGCGATACCCAACTGCGCGACGGCGATCTGGTCCTGATCGATGCCGGCTGCGAGCTCGACAGCTACGCAGCGGACATCACCCGCACTTTTCCGGCCAATGGCAGGTATTCGGGCCCACAGCGAGCCCTGTATGACCTGACAGTCGCTGCCGAAGCGGCCGCGATTGCCGTCACGCGCCCTGGTGCCAGCTGGAATGCCGGCCACGAAGCGGCCGTGCGCGTGCTGGCGCAAGGCATGATTGACGAAGGACTGTTGCAGGGATCACTCGATGGTGTCATCGAATCGGGTGCCTACAGTCGCTTTTACATGCACCGCACCGGGCACTGGCTGGGCCTGGACGTACATGACGTCGGTGACTATCGCGAACCGCCGTCTCTGCTGCAAAGTGCCATTGCCGGCAGTGGCCCCCGCCCCTGGCGCACCCTGCAGCCCGGCATGGTCCTGACGATCGAGCCGGGTATCTACGTACGGCCGGGTGACGACGTAGACGAACGCTGGTGGAATATCGGCATCCGGACCGAAGATGATGCGCTGGTCACGGAAACCGGTTGCGAATTGCTGACGCGCGGCGTACCCGTCGATGCCGACGAGATCGAAGCCATCATGCGCGATGCCCCGCCCCTGCTGACGAACTAGCGTGAACCCGAAGGTTGCAATGGATACTCCGCTCTACGATATCGCCATCCTGGGCAGCGGCCCGGTCAGCAACACACTGGCGCAACTGCTGGCCCAGATTGCCAATACGCCCAGCCGCATTCTGCTGCTGCGTGATGAACGTCCCGAAAACCTTGATGCGACAGCCCTGGATCCCCGTGCACTGGCGCTCAACCAGGGTAGCCGGGTCCTGCTCGAATCCATCGATGCCTGGCCTGATCAGGCAGCCGATATCCTGACAGTCCATGTCTCCCAGCAGGGACGACTGGGCCGCACGCTGATTTCGCATGCCGACATGCAGACACCCCGACTGGGCAGCGTCGTCACCTACAGTGCGCTGCATGAACGGCTCAACCAGTCACTGCAGATCACCGGTGTGACTGTCGCAGGTGGACCGCCCGCCCTGATTACAGGGCAGGACGACCGGGGTATCACCATCCGCCAGGGCCAACAGACCTATCACGCCCGGCTGGCAGTCCTGGCCGATGGCCAGGCACAGGCCCCTTTGACCGAAGATGAAAAGGAAGCAGCCGCCCGAACCCGTGACTACGGACAGCATGCCATCCTCGCCACAGTGCATGCCAGCAATCCGCTCCCGGGCCGCGCCTGGGAACGCTTTACCCGGCAGGGCCCCCTGGCCCTGCTGCCACATCCGCAGCGGCATGATCTCTACGCGCTGGTCTGGTGCCAGCCCCAGGCACAGGCCGAAGCCCTGCAGGCGCTTGATGACAGCCATTTCGGGCAGGCACTGGAATCCGCTTTCGGACTGCGCCTCGGCACGCTGCAACCCTATGGGCCACGCCATGCCGTCCCATTGCGGCTGACCATGCGTCAACGCACGCTGCGTGGCCGCATCGTCACGATCGGCAATGCAGCCCAAACTCTGCACCCCGTCGCCGGGCAGGGCCTGAACCTTGGATTGCGTGATGCAGCCCAACTCTCCCTGGCGCTGCGCGACTGGCTGCGTGCGAATACGCCTTGTGGCACACCCGACCTGCATGATTGGCTGATGCAACGCAAGGCAGACCGAGCCCTGACGATCGGCATCACCGACCTCCTCGCCCGCAGCTTCAGTACCGGCCTGTCCCCTGCCGAACACGCCGGCGGACTGGCCTTGCTCGGGCTGGACCTGATGCCCACCCTGCGCCAGCCCCTGGTCCGCCACTTGTTACAGGGGCTGCGGATCTGACCCCCTTTGCTGCAGGCGGGTTAAAATGCCCGCATGCGCATCGGCCCCCATACCCTTCCCAACAACGTGCTGGTCGCCCCGATGGCCGGAGTGACCGACCGCCCGTTCCGCCAGTTGTGCAAGCGGCTCGGGGCTGGCTATGCGGTATCCGAAATGGCAGCCAGCAATCCACGCCTGTGGGACAGCGTCAAGACGTCGCGCCGTCTCGACCATGATGGCGAGATCGAACCCATCGGCGTACAGATCGCCGGGGCCGACCCCGAGATGATGGCTGAAGCCGCCATCTTCAACATCGGCAAGGGTGCCCGCATCATCGATATCAACATGGGCTGCCCTGTCAAGAAAGTCTGCAGTGCCGCCTCCGGTTCGGCGCTACTGCGCGACGAAGCCCTGGTGGCACGCATCCTGCGTGCAGTGGTCGACGCCTGTCGTCCCTACGACGTGCCCGTCACGCTCAAGACCCGTACCGGCTGGGACCGCACTTCCCGCAATGCCCCCCGCATCGCACTGATGGCGCAGGAGATCGGCATTGCCGCCCTGACCCTGCATGGGCGCACCCGTGCCGACCTGTACATGGGCGAGGCCGAATACGACACCATACGCGAGGTCAAGTCGCTGCTGGAGATACCGGTGATCGCCAATGGCGACATCGACAGCCCGCACAAGGCCCGTGCCGTGCTGGAGCATACCGGTGCCGACGCCGTCATGATCGGCCGCGCCGCACAGGGACGTCCGTGGATCTTCCGCGAAATCGACCATTTCCTGCAAACAGGTACAATGCTGCCCCCGCCCTCTTATAGCGAGATGGCGACATTGCTACTGGACCATCTGGACGACCATTACCGCTTCTACGGCGAATATACTGGCGTACGGACGGCCCGCAAGCACATCGGCTGGTATCTCGGCCATCTTCCCGGCGGACAGGCGCTGTGCGCGCACATCAATACCCTGGACTCCTCGACTGCGCAGCAGCATGCGCTGTCGCAGTGGTTCGCGCACCAGACCGCACCGCCCGCAGAAGCCACCGCCGAGATCCTGGCCGCCTGACCTGCCTGCGACATCCTTTTACCCGAATATCTTCCGATCATGAGCAAGAATCCCAACATCCTGGAACACTGTGTACGAGAAAGCCTGGAACAGTACCTGGCCGACCTCGGCGAAGGTGGAACACCACACGACATGTGGGAGATGGTCATGCGCTGCGTGGAAAAGCCCGTGCTCGAAGTCGCTTTGCACCATGCTCAAGGCAACCAGTCCCGCGCCGCCGAATACCTCGGCATGACCCGCAATACCCTGCGCAAGAAGTTGCTGGCGCATCAGTTGCTCGACTGATCCTTTTACGTACCAGTTTTCCATTCCCTGGACCGCTAGTCCCATGAAAATCCAAACTGCCCTGCTTTCCGTATCCGACAAGGACGGCATCGTCGAATTCGCCCGCGCGCTGTCCGCCGCCGGTGTACGACTGCTGTCCACTGGCGGCACCGCACGCCTGCTGACCGAAGCCGGCCTGTCCGTCACCGAAGTCGCCGAGCACACCGGCTCACCCGAGATCCTCGATGGCCGCGTCAAGACGCTGCATCCCCGCATCCACGGCGGCCTGCTGGCCCGTCGCGACGATCCGGCCCACATGGCCACGCTCGACGAACAAGGCATTGACCGGATTGACCTGCTGGTCGTCAACCTCTATCCGTTCCGCGAAACCATCGCACGCGATGGCACCACCTTCGCCGATGCCATCGAAAACATCGATATCGGCGGTCCTGCCATGCTGCGTGCCGCCGCCAAAAATCACGGCACTGAAGCCGGTGGTGTCGCCGTCGTGATCAACCCGGCAGACTATCCGCGTGTGCTCGAGGAAATGGCCGGCAACGGCAACCAGGTGTCGTACGCACTACGCCTGGAATTGGCTGGCAAGGCCTATGCCCATACCGCCGCCTACGACGGTGCCGTGTCCAACTACCTGAGCAGCTTGGTCGAAGCCGCACCTGTACCCGACGAGCGGCCAATCCGCGAACCCTGGCCACGCATCCTGAACATCAACCTGGCTCGCCAGCAGACCCTGCGCTACGGCGAGAACCCTCACCAGTCAGCCGCCTTCTACGCCGACGCCTACGTGCCGAACGGCCTGCTGGCCAATTACCGCCAGTTGCAGGGCAAGGAACTGTCCTACAACAACATCGCCGACGCTGACGCCGCCTGGGAAACCGTACGCAGCTTCGACACTCCGTCCTGCGTCATCATCAAGCATGCCAACCCCTGCGGCGTCGCCATCGCCGCCACAACGGAAGAAGCCTACCGCAAGGCCCTGCAGACCGATCCGACCTCGGCCTTTGGCGGCATCATTGCCTTCAACCGCCCGGTCGACGTCGCAACGGCCAAGGCGGTAACCGGCCAGTTCGTCGAAGTACTGCTGGCACCGGGCTATGACGGTGCGGCGCTCGCCATCCTGGCCGAGAAAAAGAACCTGCGCGTGCTCGAAGTCCCACTAGGAGCCGGTCAGAACGGTTTCGACGTCAAGCGCGTGGGCGGGGGCTGGCTGGTCCAGGACCCCGACTTCGGCCGCATCAACCGCGAAGACCTCAAGGTCGTCAGCAAGCTGGCACCTACCGAAGCGCAATTCGACGATCTGCTGTTTGCCTGGAAAGTGGCCAAACAGGTCAAGTCCAATGCCATCGTCTTTGCCGCCAACGGCATGACACTGGGTGTCGGGGCCGGCCAGATGAGTCGCATCGACTCGGCTCGCATCGCTTCCATCAAGGCCGAAAACGCCGGCCTGTCGTTGCAGGGTTGCGCCGTGGCGTCGGATGCGTTCTTCCCGTTCCGTGACGGTCTCGACGTGGTCGCCGATGCTGGCGCAACCTGCGTGATCCATCCGGGTGGCAGCGTGCGCGACGATGAAGTCATCGCTGCGGCCGACGAGCGCGGCATCGCCATGGTCTTCACGGGCATGCGCCATTTCCGCCACTGAGATGCGCATCCTTGGGGTGGATCCCGGCCTGCGACGTACCGGGTTTGGCGTGATCGAACTGGATCGCGGCCAGGTCCGGTATATCGCCAGCGGTGCCATCGTGGTGCCGGCAGACCAGCCCATGTCGGAACGGCTGCGAACCATCCTCGCCAATCTGCGCGAGGTGGTTCGCCAGTATGAGCCCGATATTTCCGCCCTGGAAAAAGTATTCGTCAACACCAACCCGGCCTCGACGCTGCTGCTGGGCCAGGCCCGCGGCACCGCCATGTGTGCACTGGCCGATGCAGGCCTTGCCGTGCATGAATACACGGCGCTGCAGATCAAGAAATCTGTCGTCGGTACAGGTCGGGCCACCAAGCATCAGGTCCAAACCATGGTGCAGCACCTGCTGCGCCTGAACGGCCTGCCCCCGCCCGACCCCGCCGATGCCCTGGCCTGCGCCATCTGCCATGCCCATACCGGACAACTGTCAGAACGCGTCCTGGCCATCGACGCCCAGACCGGTGCAACCGTGAACCTGCCTCGCCATCGCAAGACCCTGCGCCGGGGACGGGTCATCGGCCACGGATAAAATCCTCGTCTACCCTCGACACAGTTTCCGCATCATCGGGCACGGCCCGATTCCCAGGGATCACCCTGCCCTCACTCGCCTTGGAGAAACCTCATCATGATCGGCCGTCTGACTGGCACTCTCGTGGAAAAATCCCCGCCCACCCTGTGCATAGACGTGCAAGGCGTCGGCTATGAAGTGGATGTTCCCATGAACACGCTGTACGCACTGCCGGAAGTCGGGCAACAGGTCAGCCTGTTCACGCACCTGAGCGTACGCGAAGACGCCCATATCCTCTATGGTTTTGCCACCCGTGAAGAACGGGGGGCTTTTCGTACCCTGATCAAGGTCAGCGGCATCGGGGCTCGCATGGCACTCGCGATCCTCTCCGGTCTTTCGGTCGCAGAACTGGCACAGGCCATCACCCAGCAGGAAAGCGCGCGCCTGACCCGCGTGCCGGGCATCGGCAAGAAAACCGCCGAGCGCCTGCTGCTTGAGCTGCGCGGCAAGCTCGGCGCAGACCTGGGCAATACCCCCCAAGCCGTTCCGGCAGGCAGCCAGTCCGACATCCTCAATGCCCTGCTGGCACTGGGCTACTCTGACAAGGAGTCGCAGGCAGCCCTCAAGAAACTGCCCGCCGATATCGACGTGGCCGCCGGCATCAGGCTGGCACTGCAAGGCCTGGTACGCTGAATCCAGGGTGCGTTGATTTTTATTGCGCGGTGGTCGAGCCCGGCACCGTCCGGATCGGGCCATCGACGAGGACTCATTCACGCAGCCGCGTCACCATCACCTGGTCAATCCGGAAGCTATCCACATCCATGACTTCGAAGCGGTAGCCACCCCAGGTCACGGTATCGGTGCGGCGCGGCACGCGCCGCAACATCACCATCAAAAAACCGGCCAGCGTCTCGTATTCATCCGCCTCGGGCAACACATCGATGTCCAGCACACGCTGCACATCCTGGATCGGCGTCACACCATCGATCAGCCAGGAATCGGCATCGCGCCGGATGATCTGCTCTTCATCCCAGGGCGAGACGAGATCGCCCATCACCGTGCTCATCACGTCATTGAGCGTGACCAGCCCCACGATCAGGCTGTACTCGTTGACGATCATGGCGAAGTCCTCGCCCACCTGCCGGAACTGCTCCAGCACTTCGGCCAGCGTCAGCCGATCCGGTACCAGCAATACCTTGCGCAGGAGCGTCTCGTCATCCAGTCTGAGCGGCTGGTTATTGAGCACACGCTGGAACAGATCCTTGGCATCCACGTAGCCGATCACATGATCGATATCACCACGGCAGACCGGGTAAGTCGAATAGGGTTCGGCCGAGATCCGGGCGCGAATCACTTCATCCGGATCATCGACCAGAAAATAGGCAATGCGATCGCGCTGGGTCATGGCACTGGGTACCATGCGCGTCGTCAGTTCAAAGACATTCTCGATGACCTGCTGTTCTCCGGCCGCCAGCGCGCCCGAGCGCGTGCCCGCTTCGGTCAGTGCCAGGATGTCAGCCGACGTGACCCTCTCCTCGCGCTGCGCAGGTGCTCCCAGGAGCTGCAAGGTACGCTGCATCAGCCACGAATAGAACAGCACCAATGGCCGCAGCAGGAAGATCAAGCCATGCATGGGGCGAATGACCCGCAGTGCCACCTGCTCCGGCAGCAGCATGCCCAACTGGCGCGGCACCAGATCGGTCAGCAGGATAAACAGCGAGGTGATCAGAAAAAAGGAAATCAGGAAGGCCAGCGGCTCGCTCCAGGCCGGCTCCAGCCAGAACGCCAGCAGGGCATTGATGTACGGACTGAACACGGACTCACCGACGATCCCGCCCAGGATGGCCAATGCGTTGGTGCCGATCTGCACCACGGTGAAATAATGTGCGGGTTGCTCCTGTGTCTGGAGCACAGTGCGGGCGCGTTCATCGCCCTCGTCGACCATGCGCTGCAGGCGCAGGCGGCGCGATGCTGCCATCGATATTTCGGCCAGCGAGACAAAGGCACTCGCGCCGATCAGCAGTAAAAGCAGTAAAAGACTCTGGATAAAACTCATAGGCTCACGGGCACGCCACCCGATGGGATGGCTTCATGCATGAGGCACTCGAAGAAACGACACGACGGAGCCCGGCCTTGCATCGTGCAGCCGGGCAGACTTGAGTTGCGTGGAGCAGTCTGACGGTCGTTTCAAATCGAAACGCCTCGGCCAGCATACCAGTTTCAGTCAGCTTGTGATAGGGTCTCGCCTGCTCAGTGCAAACCTTCATACCGATTGTCGATATCCTCATGCATGCTCCCATGCCCGATTGTCTGGCCGCCTGTGCGGTCGACGTCCTGAACACCGCAGATCCTGCACAGAAGACAGCCCGCTCACGTGCCTACGCCCGTGCCTGGCTAGACGCCCGCGCCAGTGGCACGCCCATGCCAATCGGTCAGGCTGCCGCCCCGGACCACCCGGCCCGCCCGGCGGATCCGGAACTCCTGTCGCCAACCCAGGTACCGCGCCGCAATCCCGGCAGCCCACGCGGGCGTATCGCCCTGCTGCACGCCGTGGCCCACATTGAGTTCAACGCCATCGACCTGCACTGGGACATCATCGCCCGCTTTACCGATACCCCCATGCCCCTGGGTTTCTACGACGACTGGGTTCGAGCCGCCGATGACGAATCACGACACTTCCATCTGGTCAACGACTGCCTGATCGCACAGGACAGTGGCTATGGCATGCTTCCTGCCCATGCCGGCATGTGGCGATCTGCCGAGAACACGGCCCATGACCTGATGGGTCGGCTGGCCATCGTGCCCATGGTGCTGGAGGCACGCGGGCTGGACGTGACACCCGCCATGATCGAGATTTTCCGCAAGGCTGGGCAGGCCGACGCGCTTGCCGCACTGGAAACCATCTACGCCGAAGAGGTTGCACACGTTGCCTATGGTTCGAAGTGGTTCCATTTTCTGTGCGGACGATATGACCTGGATCCCAAGGAGGCCTTCCATGACAAGGTGCGGCAGTACTTCCGGGGTTCACTCAAACCGCCTTTCAATGACGAAAAACGGGCCGAGGCCGGATTGCCGCCAGACTTCTATTGGCCGCTGGCCTAAACTGATGCTGTACAAGCATCCACGGTATTCCGTACAAGGGCAACAACATGACAGTCTTCAATCATCGGGACGGCGAGCATCTTCAAATCAACGACGCGCGCATCTACTACGAACAGCAGGGCCATCAGGACGGCCCTGCACTGATCTTCCTGCATGGTGGCCTCGGCGATGTGGAAACCTTCAACACGCTTGCAGCACACCTGGGCAAGACCTATCGACTGATCGGCATCGACAGTCGAGGGCAGGGAAAATCCACGCTCGGCACTTCGCCTCTAACCTATAAGCGCATTCAAGAGGATGTAGAAGCCGTGGTCCGGCATCTGGCATTGACCAATGCCAGCATCATCGGCCACAGCGATGGCGGCATCGCAGCCCTGCGCTTGGCCGCAAGCGGCACTCCATGGATCAACAAGCTCATTACGATTGGCGCGCACTGGGCGTTGTCGGCAAACGACCCGACCCGCGAGATGTACGCGGGCATCACCGCCGCAGATTGGCGCGAGATGTTTCCTGAAGAGGTCGATCGCTACCTGGCATTGAACCCGGAACCTGATTTCGAAAGGCTGATGACGGCGGTGCGCACGCTTTGGCTGGACGACAGCGAAGAGGGCTACCCCGGCGAAACCGTGTGTACCATCAGCGCCAGCCTGCTGGTCGTGCGGGGCGATGACGACCCGCTCGTCTCCCGTACCAATGCCGTCGAACTGGCAGACCGTGTGGCAGGGGCAAAGCTTCTGAATCTGCCATTCGCTGATCACTCTGCGCAGGAAAGCCAGTCACAGTGGCTACTGCCGGTGCTGAATACATTTCTACAGACGCATTAGCAGGTGCAGGTGCAGAAGCGCTTCGGCCAGCGATACCGACGACAAAAAACCCGGCACCTTTCCAGGCACCGGGTTTCAGATAGCCACCACACCATGCCAGGCCTTAAAAACCCGACACAGCCTGGAGAATGATCAGTTCTTGGTCTGGTCAACCATCTTGTTGGCAGCAATCCACGGCATCATCGCACGCAGCTTGGCACCGACCTGCTCGATCTGCGAGTCGGCGTTGATGCGACGACGCGAAGTCAGCGTGGGCGCACCGGCAGCGTGTTCGAGGATGAACTTCTTGGCGTATTCGCCAGTCTGGATATCCTTGAGCGCCTGGCGCATGGCCTTGCGGGTTTCTTCGGTCACGACCTTGGGGCCGGTCTCGTACTCGCCGAATTCGGCGTTGTTCGAGATCGAGTAGTTCATGTTGGCGATACCGCCTTCATAGATCAGGTCGACGATCAGCTTGAGTTCGTGCAGGCACTCGAAATAGGCCATTTCGGGTGCGTAGCCGGCTTCCACCAGCGTGTCGAAACCGGCCTTGATCAGCTCGACGGTACCGCCGCACAGCACGGCCTGTTCGCCGAACAGATCGGTTTCGGTCTCTTCGCGGAAGTTGGTCTCGATGATGCCGGCACGGCCACCGCCGTTGGCGCTGGCGTACGACAGGGCGATATCACGGGCAGCTCCGGACTTGTCCTGGTAGACAGCTATCAGGTGAGGCACGCCGCCGCCCTGGGTATAGGTGGCACGCACAGTGTGGCCGGGGGCCTTGGGCGCGACCATGATGACATCGATGTCATCGCGCGGCACGACCTGACCATAATGCACGTTGAAACCGTGGGCGAAGGCCAGTGCGGCACCTGCCTTGATGTTGGGCGCGACCTGGTCGCGGTACACGGCGGCGATGTTCTCGTCGGGCAGCAGCATCATGACGATGTCGGCAGCCTTGACGGCCTCGGCCACTTCCTTGACTTCCAGGCCGGCGTTGGCGGCCTTGTTCCACGATGCACCGCCCTGGCGCAGGCCAACAATGACCTTGACACCCGAATTGTGCAGGTTCAGCGCATGGGCATGGCCCTGCGAACCATAACCGATGATGGCGACGGTGCGGCCCTTGATGAGGGACAGATCGCAATCCTTGTCGTAGAAAACCTTCATGTGTGCTCTCCTGTGTATTCAGTCAGATTCAGAAATTGGAATATGCATTGCTGCAGAACCGGCCATGCAGGGCAACCCACCCTGCATACCGGCGCTGCGTCAGACTTTCAGTACCCGCTCGCCCCGGCCGATGCCGGACGCGCCCGTACGGACCGTTTCGAGAATGGCGCTGCGATCAAGTGCATCGATGAACGCCTGCAGCTTGTCCTGCGCACCGGTCAGCTCGATGGTATAGGACTTGTCGGTCACGTCGATGATGCTGCCGCGGAAGATATCGGCCATGCGCTTGACCTCTTCACGCTCCTTGCCCACGGCACGGACCTTGATCAGCATCAGCTCACGCTCGATATGCGGACCTTCGGTCAGGTCCACCACCTTGACCACGTCGATCAGGCGGTTGAGATGCTTGGTGATCTGCTCGATCACGGCATCCGAACCGGTCGTCACCACCGTCAGGCGCGACAGCGTGGCATCCTCGGTCGGTGCCACGGTCAAGGTCTCGATGTTGTAGCCACGGGCTGAAAACAGCCCCACCACCCGCGACAGCGCGCCGGGTTCGTTCTCCATGAGAACCGAAATCACGTGTCTCATGTCGTCTCCTCAAAGCTCTTGCGAGCCCATCATCATCTCGGTCAGGCCACGGCCTGCCTTGACCATGGGCCAGACGTTCTCGGTGCGGTCGGTCAGGAAGTCCAGGAACACCAGCCTGTCCTTCAGGGCGAAGGCCTCGCGCAACGCGCCCTCGACATCGCCCGGCTTTTCGACGCGCACGCCGACATGACCGAAGCTCTCGACCAGCTTGACGAAATCGGGCAGCGAATCCATGTACGACTCGGAATAGCGCGAACCGTATTCAATCTGCTGCCACTGGCGCACCATGCCCAGGAAACGGTTGTTGAGACAGATGATCTTGGGATGGATCCGGTACTGACGGCAGGTCGCCAGCTCCTGGATGTTCATCTGGATCGAGGCCTCGCCGGTGATCACGGCCACCTCGGCATCGGGGTGTGCCATCTTCACGCCCATGGCGTACGGCAGGCCCACACCCATGGTACCCAGGCCACCCGAATTGATCCAGCGGCGCGGCTTGTCAAAGCCATAGTATTGCGCCGCCCACATCTGGTGCTGGCCCACGTCGGAAGTGACATAGGCATCGCCGCCGGTCACTTCCCAGAGCTTTTGCACCACGAACTGCGGCTTGATGACTTCATCGGAGGGTTCGTAGGCCAGGCACTGCTTGCCGCGCCAGGTCTCGATCTGCTGCCACCACTTCTCGAAGCGGCCAGCCTTGGGTGCCTCGGGTGCCGTGCGCAACTGCTCGATCATCTCCTGCAGCACATCACGGACGTTGCCGACGATGGGCACATCGACCTTGACGCGCTTGGAGATCGACGACGGATCGACGTCAATATGGATGATCTTGCGTGGATTTTGCGCAAAATGGCGCGGGTTGCCGATCACACGGTCATCGAAGCGCGCGCCGATGGCCAGCAGCACATCGCAGTGCTGCATGGCCATATTGGCCTCGTAGGTGCCATGCATGCCGGGCATGCCCACAAAATGCCGATCACTGGCCGGGAACGCACCCAGGCCCATCAGGGTATTGGTGCAGGGCGCACCCATCAGATCAACCAGTTGTCGCAACTCTTCGGAAGCATTGGACAGGATCACGCCACCACCGGTATAGATCACCGGCCGCTCGGCCTGGCGCAGCATCTGCACGGCCTTCTTGATCTGTCCCTGATGACCCTTGGTGACAGGCATGTAGGAGCGCAGGTGGATTTCCTCACGGGCCGGCGAGTACTTGCACTGCGCCACCGTAATGTCCTTGGGGATGTCCACCAGCACCGGGCCGGGACGGCCGGTACGGGCAATATAGAATGCCTTGCGCATCACGTCGGCCAGATCCTTGACGTCGCGCACCAGGAAATTGTGCTTGACGCAGGGGCGGGTAATACCAACGGTATCGCACTCCTGGAAGGCGTCCTCGCCGATCGCTGCCGTGGGAACCTGACCACTGATGATCACCATCGGGATCGAGTCCATGTAGGCTGTGGCAATGCCGGTCACGGCATTGGTCAGGCCCGGACCGCTGGTGACCAGTGCCACGCCGACCTTTTCGGTCGAACGCGAATAGGCATCGGCCGCGTGCACGGCAGCCTGCTCGTGTCGCACCAGAATGTGTTCGAACTGTTCTTGCTTGTAAATCGCGTCGTAGATGTAGAGCACCGCGCCGCCAGGGTATCCGAAGACGTGCGTCACGCCCTCTTCGACCAGACAGCGCACGACGATTTCGGCGCCATTGATTTCCATGTTGTATTCCTTTCAAAACCGGCTTTGCGACATCGAGTCTTGCCTGCCAGGGTAAGGCGGCAACATGGTTTGCGCTGATCGGAACAGCACATCAAGGCTTGACGGTTCACGGAACCGGGCTACCTGGATGCCCTGCCGACCCGGCGCGCACCACCCGGGGCGCATCGCAACATTCCTGAGAATGCCTGAGGTCGAAACGGAAGCTGTGGCATCACACGCTTGTGGCGCGGCTCGCAGCAGGTTGTATTAGCGCATCGTTCCCGGATGATGGCCGGGTTCTTGTCTGCCAATGCATGTGCGACTGATGAATAAGCACATACAAGAAAACGAATTTACCGCGTTGCAGGGGAATGCGCAAACGCTACGCACCCGATCGGTGCGCAAAGTCCCCTGCCAGTAGCGGGACAGCAACGATCAGCCGGTCAATTGCGAGGCCACCATGCGCTTGAAAGGTGCCAGCGCATCAGCCACGCGCAGCACGGCGCTGCGCAGCACGCGCGCCGGTGCGCGGTCATTGGTATAGAGCGATACCACCAGGTTGGTGGCCGTATAGAGTGGCAGGCTGGCGCGGCGATGTGCCCAGGTATAGCTCTCGAGCAACGAAGCGGCCGCCATGTCCTGGCCTGCGCGGTGGGCTGCGAGTATCCGCTCGGACAACAGCTTGACGCTGGTCAGCCCCAGGTTGAAGCCATGTGCGGTGACCGGATGCATGCCGACAGCCGCATCGCCGATCAGTGCAAACCGCCGGGCATGGAACCGCGAGGAATACACGCCGACCAGCGGGTAAACCGTGCTGACGCTGACACGTTTCATCGTACCCAGGCGGTGTTCGAAACGGCGCTGAATATCGATATTGAAGGCATCTTCGTCGAGCGCCTGCAACTGCTGCATCTGGCTGTGCGGCAGGGTCAGCACCACCGACGCCTGGTTGCCGTTGAGCGGCAGCAGCGCGCGGGTCTGGCCATAGCCGAACCATTCCCAGGCCACGTGTCCGTGCGGCACATCGTGCTGGGCACGGAACACCATCATGCTCTTGCCGTAGTCTTTCATGTGGGCGGGGATGCCCAGCGCCCGCCGTGTTTCGGAAAAACGGCTGTCGGCGGCGATCAGCAGCTTGCCGCCGATTACGCGACCATCTGCCAGGCTGACCGTACAGCCTTGCTCGTCGGTCGATACGCGCTCGACCTTGACCTCGTCGAGCAACTGGATGCGCTCGTTGCCCAGGATATTGGCATACGCCGCCTGGCGGATCAGGTGGTTGGGCACCAGCCAGCCCAACTGGGCCTCGCTGCCTGCTTCTGCCTGGACATGCATGCCATGGCGCGAGGATCCGTCCATGACCTGTGCGTGCTTGAGATCCGAAATTTCTTCGGCCGGAATGCGCTCCCACATCCCCCATGCCTGCATCAGGCGACGCGACTCGTGTGTCAGGGCGATCTCGCGCCCGTCAAAGGCAGCATCGGCCAGCGCTGCGCGCGACTGACGCTCGAGGAGCGCCACCGAAATGCCTGCCTGCGCCAGTACATGGGCCATGCTCAGGCCGGTCGGGCCGGCCCCGACGATGACTACGTCCACATTCATCTCGCACACGCTCCAGTGTCATGTCAATGGGCTGAATTCTACCGCTTTGTTTCTGTAGCCGGTTTTGATTTCAGACAATGCCATCTTCCATATCCGTCTAAAATAAACGCCAACCAAAACCACGGATATGCTGGCGGCTCATGTCGCCCTCCCAAACCCCGACCCGGACTGCCACGACGCCATGACCGATACCCCCGAGCCCGATACCTACTCAGCCCTCGATGCGCCCGAATTCGCGCCGGCTCAGTTCGTTCGATGGTTTCGAGAGGTCGCACCCTACGTCCACGCCTTTCGCGGCAAAACCTTCGTGGTCGCCTTCGGTGGCGAACTGGTACAGGCCGGTGCCCTCAATGCGCTGGTACAGGATATCTCGCTGCTGTCGTCGCTGGGCATTCGTCTGCTGCTGATCCACGGCTCGGAGCCCCAGGTCAACGAGCAACTACGCCTCAAGGGCTATTCGCAGCAGCTCACGCGCGGCCTCAATATCGTCGATGCCGCCATGCTCGAATGCGCCAAGGAAGCCGCTGGCGAAATCCGCCTCGATATCGAGGCCGCCTTCAGCCAGGGCTTGCCCAATACGCCCATGTCGCATTCCCATGTGCGTGTCGTCTCGGGCAATTTCGTCACCGCACGCCCGCTTGGCGTGATCGGCGGCGTCGACTACCGGCACGCCGGTGTCGCCCGCAAGCTCGACCAGGACGCACTCAAGTTCGCACTGTCGCACGACTCAATCGTGCTCATGTCGCCCCTGGGCTTCTCGCCCACCGGCGAAGCCTTCACGCTCGACATGGCCGACCTGGCGACTGCTGCCGCCATCGCGCTGCGTGCCGAAAAACTCATTTTCCTGACCGGCTCCAGCGGCGTGGTGGAAGAAAGCGGCGGCATCGACACCGAACTGGCCCGTGCCGACGCAGACGCCCTGCTGGCAGGCGGCGCGCTCGACGAGGAAACCGCCTTTTACCTCGGCTTTGCCTCGAAAGCCGTCAAGCGCGGCGTGGCACGCGCCCACCTGCTGCCCTATGATCTCGACGGCAGCGTGCTGCTGGAAGTCTTCACCCACGACGGCGTCGGCACCATGGTCGTCGAAGACACGCTGGATGACCTGCGACCCGCCACCATGGATGATGTCGGTGCCATCATTCGCCTGATCGAACCGCTCGAGGCAGACGGCACGCTGGTGCCCCGCGCCCGTGGCGAAATCGAGCGCGATGTCGAGAAATACACGGTACTCGAGCACGACAGCGTCATCTACGGCTGCGCTGCACTGTATGTCCATCCTGACGAAAAAATGGCCGAAATGGCCTGCCTGATCGTACACCCCGACTGGCAGGGCGAAGGCGAAGGCGAGATCCTGCTGCGCCACATCGAAGGGCGTGCCCGCGCAGCAGGCGTCAAGCGGCTGTTCGTGCTGACCACGCGCACCTCGCACTGGTTCATCAAGCGTGGGTTCACGCCCGGTGGCATCAGCGACCTGCCCAGGAGCAAGCAGGCCACCTACAATCCGTCGCGCAACAGCTTGATTTTCATCAAGCGGCTCTGACAGGCCCGCTTGGGTACAATCAGCCACACCACATCGATTCAATTTTCACATGGGAGCCTGTACGCCATGGCACGTATGATTCAATGCGTCAAACTCAAACGCGAAGCCGAAGGACTGGACTATCCTCCCTATCCCGGTGAACTGGGCAAGCGCATCTGGCAAGGGATTTCCAAGGAAGCCTGGATAGAATGGACCGGTATCCAGACCCGACTGGTCAACGAAAACCGCCTCAACCTGGCCGATGCCCGCGCCCGCAAATACCTGGCCGAACAGATGGAACGATTCCTGTTCGAGGATCACGACATCGAGGCCCAGGGTTTCGTGCCACCGTCGGCCTGACTTTGGCCCGATGCATGTCTGGCTGATTTTCGCAATTAGACTTAAGGCCATGAAAATCAGCCAAAATCACGCATCTTCACACAAAACTGCACTTACGGCGTAGAATAAGAAAACTTACAAAATCCTATGCCTGCCGGCGCCCAGACATCCTGGCATGCCCGAACGCCTGCGACATGATTTCCGTTGTGCAACCGACTGACTGCAACCGCAGTCAGTCGTTTTCGTTATCGGCTTCATCATGCGTACACCTCACCCTCACCGGAAGGCTCCGTCCCTCCATCTGGCCCGTTTCCGGCCCGAGTTGCTCAAGATCATCGGCCACTACAGCCGCGACCGTCTGGGGCGCGATATCGGTGCCGGCATCACGGTCGGCGTCGTCGCCCTGCCGCTGGCCATGGCCTTTGCAATTGCCAGCGGCGTCAACCCGGAAGCCGGCCTGTTCACCGCCGTATTGGGCGGATTGCTGGTCTCGCTGCTGGGCGGTTCGCGGGTACAGATCGGCGGGCCGGCCGGTGCCTTCATCGTGGTGGTGTACAGCATCATCGAGCAATATGGCCTGGCCAACCTGCTGATCAGTACGATACTGGCCGGCATCCTGCTGTTCCTGCTGGGCCTGTTCAAGCTCGGCACGCTGGTACGTTTCGTACCACTGCCCATCGTGGTCGGTTTCACCAACGGCATCGCTGTCCTGATCGGACTGACCCAGGTCAAGGACTTTCTCGGACTGGATATCGCCAAGGTACCGGCAGACTTCTTTTCTCAATTGCATGCCATCGGCACGCACATCCAGACCGTATCGCTCTTTTCAGTCGGGCTGGGCGCAGCCTGCCTGCTATTGCTGGCCATCTGGCCGCGTCCCGGCAACCCGTCGCGCCCAGGTCGCCTTGCTCAGGTCACACGCCGCATACTGCCAAAGGCATTTCCGACCCAGGGCCTGCACAATACACTCCAGCGCATTCCGGGCACTGTCGTCGTTCTGGTGCTGGCCACGCTCGCCACCTGGCTGTTCACACTCCCCGTTGATACCATCGGCAACCGTTTCGGCGGCATTCCGCAAAGCCTGCCCCCCTTCGAACTGCCCGAGTTTTCCTGGCTCACGGTCAAGCAGTTGTTCGGGCCCACCATTACCATTGCCGTGCTGTGTGCCATCGAATCCCTGCTGTGCGCACGTGTGGCAGACGTCATGACAGGCGATCGCCACGATCCCAACCAGGAACTGATGGCCCAGGGCGTCGCCAATGCCGTCGTGCCCTTCTTCGGCGGCATTCCGGTCACCGGCACCATTGCCCGTACCGTCACCAACATTCGCGCCGGCGCAACAAGCCCGGTTGCCGGCTGCGTACACGCCCTAACACTGCTGATCATCATGCTGGTCGCAGCACCACTCGCCGTGCATGTGCCGATGGCGGCGCTGGCCGCCATCCTGATGATGGTCGCCTGGAACATGGGTGAATGGCGTGCCTTTGCCAGCCTGAAACGCTTTCCGCTGTCGCACCGCATCATCATGCTGGGGACGTTTCTGCTGACGGTGGTCTTTGATCTGACCGTCGCCATACAGGTCGGCCTCGGACTGGCATGCGTATTCTTTATCGTACACATGGCGGCGACGACACACGTACGACGTGTCGCTCTGGATCAGGAGGCTCCGGACCTCGCCGAGCAGGTGCACGTCTGGGCGCTGTACGGCACATTGTTCTTTGGTTCGACCGACAAGATCGAGCCACTCGAAGCCTCTACGCAACCACCGCCCGCCATCACGATCCTGGATCTGACGTCACTGGTCAAGCTGGACTCCAGCGGGCTGGATGCGCTCGATCATCTGCGCCAGCATCTGCAGCAAAAAGGTAGCCAACTGATGGTATGCGGGCTGGCAGCACAGCCCGAAATAGAAATGAAGCGCTACGGCTTCCTAGACAAGCTGGGTGCCAGCCATGTAGCCTGGGACCTGAAAGACGCGCTCGAACGCAGCCGCCATCTGCTCCAGCCCGCACCGACTGTCTGACAACAGACGGCCCGCAGCAGGCCAGTATCGCTACCGAAGGCGGGAACGACTGCCGATCCCGCCGTCCACCTGCCTTCGTGCACGCTTCCTGTGCTTACTTGAGCAGGCCGGACAAGGCCCCCAGCAAACCGCCGGAATTCAGGGCCTGTTCGTCTGGCTGCCCAGCCGGTGTGGCCTTGTCCACCACTTGTGGCAACAGCGACGTGAGCAGGCTCAGCACCGAACCATTGTCCTGACCCGAGGCCTGGCTCAGTGCGCCAATCATGCTATCGGGCAACACGGCGCGCAACTGATCGGCACTGACCGGCAGATTCTGGCCGGAACCGATCCACGAAGTCACGATTTCGCCCAGCCCCCCTTTGCGGAAACTCTCGATCAGTCCGGTCAGGCCCCCGGGATATTTCTTGATCTGTTCGATCAGCGCAGGCAGCAGGCTCGCCGCCGACAGAGGGGACTGGCCACCGCCCAGAGCCGAAGCAAGGGATCCGAGGATATTCATGAAACGCTCCTGTATGCGTAGATTGGAAGTGCCAGTCTAGCGCAGCCGGATTCAGCCCTGGTACTCGAATGCCACCCGCTTGACATTGCATAGCAATTCGTAGGAGATCGTGCCCACGGCTGCGGCAATTTCGCCGACAGGAATATGTGGTCCCCAGAACTCCACCCAGTCGCCCGAACCCGCCTCCGGCAGATCGGTCAGATCGACCATCAGCATATCCATGCAGACACGCCCGACCAACCGGGTACGTTGCCCCCTGACCCAGACCGCCGTGCCTGTAGGCGCACTGCGCGGATAGCCATCTGCATAACCCAACGCCACCAATCCGATACGCGTACGACGCTCGGCCACAAAAGTAGCACCATAACTGAGCGCATCCCCCGGCTCCAGCCAGCGTTCGGCAAAGATGCCGGCCTCAAGCGTCATCACGGCACGCAGCTCAGGATGCGACCGGGTCTGGTCGACGGGGTCCACACCATACAGCGAAATCCCCTGCCGCCCCCAATTGCCATAGGCTGCCGGCCAGGCTTGTATGGCCGCAGAATTGCTCAGACTGCGCCCGCCTTCGAGCCCGGCCGTGGCCTGGTTGAATCGTTCGATCTGGAGCCGGGTAGCGTCGACAGCCAGGTCATCGGCCTGCGCAAAGTGGGTCATGAAGGTGATCTGGCCGACCTTGCCGCTCTCCAACAGGCGTCGATGGATAGTCGCCACCGCGTCGGGCGCAAAGCCCACACGGTGCATGCCGGTATCTATTTTCAGCCAGACATGCAGTGACCGGCCCGCAGGCAGATCGAGACGTTCGATCTGCTCGACCTGCGCCAGTTGGTGCACGACAGGCCAGATATCCAGGACCACGCATTGCTGCAACTCATCCATATCGAAACAGCCCTCAAGGCTGAGCAAAGACCCCTGGATGCCAGCCTCACGCAAGGCCACGCCTTCAGCCACGAAAGCCACGGCAAAACCATCTGCCGTCTGTTGCAATGCCTGCGCACAGGGAATGGCACCGTGCCCATAGCCATTGGCCTTGAGCACCGCCATGACCTGACCACCATGCGTCTGCCTGGCCACGCCGTAATTGTGTCTGAGAGCCGATAGATCAATCCGGGCGCGTGCGGGTCGCATGAAAAGTCCTGAGTAACGGGAAAATCGAAAGTCTAGCCCATTCAGAGCAGTGTCAATCACTGTTTTTTTGACTGGATACAGACAGTTCCACTACCATAATGCCACACTCATCCTGGATACAAGTGAAATGCGCCAACTCGATCGCACCGACCGCAAAATCCTCGATATCCTGCAGCGCCAGGGACGTATTTCCATCACCGAACTGGCCGACAAGGTCAATCTTTCAGCCACACCCTGTGCCGAACGGGTCAAGCGCCTGGAGCGGGAAAACGTGATCACCGGCTACCATGCCCGGGTCAATCCGCTTGCTCTGGAAAAATCCCTGCTGGTCTTCCTGGAGATCAAGCTTTCGGCCAAGTCCGGCAACGTCTTCGACAAGGTCCGCGAGGCACTGCGCGACGTGCCGGAAGTCATGGAGTGCCATCTGGTATCGGGAGACTTCGACTATCTGGTCAAGGCACGGCTGCACGCCATGAGCGACTACCGCCAGTTGCTGGGCGACATCCTCAAGCGCCTGCCCGCAGCGGCCGAATCCCGCAGCAGCATCGTGATGGAAGAAATCAAGGAAAGTACGTATCTGTCGACGGCGGATTGAATATGATGCAGCAAAGGCTGCCTAAACCATCCCCTATAGCAGGCAGGATCTCATCATGAAAGGCAACATCGGCGCAGTGCAGGAACACGATTTCGATACGCTCACAGGGCTATGGGAGGCCTCCGTCAGAGCAACCCATACCTTCCTCAAAGAAACTGACATCGTCTGGCTCCGCCCCCGCATCCGCAACCACTATCTCATTCATGTCGAACTACACGCCTTCAGGGACGAGCATCACGCGATTCTCGGTTTCGTAGGAGTTGCCAACGCGAAGATTGAAATGCTGTTCATCGCGCCACAGGCACAGGGCAAAGGCATCGGCAAGCAGTTGCTGCAATATGCGATCCATCACATGAAAGCTGTAGAGCTGGATGTCAATGAACAGAACCCTGATGCCGTGGGGTTTTATCAGCATCAGGGGTTTGAAATCGTGGGGCGATCACCTCTCGATGGACAGGGACAACCATTTCCGCTGTTGCATATGCGACTGAAATAAAAACCGCCGCAAACGCGGCGGTTCATCTGTCAACTCACGACAAACCCAGCACTCAACGGCGCTGCATCACCGAGTTGGCCTGCGAGGCAGCCTGGCTCAATGCCAGCGAGGGCGGCACGCCATCCTGCAACGCAGCGTTGAGTTCTCGATCCAGCAGCACCCGGGCCTGCGCATAGTGCGGCAGGCGGAAGCTGCGGCTGACCTGGGCACCACGCCCACTCAGACTGTTCACCACGCTTTGCGCACCCGGGATACGATCGTAGTACGACACATCGGAAGCCCGGAATGCAGCATCGGTCAGAGGCAAAAAGCCGGTTTGCTGATGCCAGCGGGCAGCGTTGACGGGCTTGGCCAGCCAGCCCAGGAAATCGACGACGGCGCGTTCCTGATCGCGACCATGACCGGCCACGGCCCAGAACGCCGAACCACTGACAAACGGAGCACCGGGCGTGCGGGTGGCCTGCGGATAATAAGGCAGCGGAGCCACGCCAAAGGACAGCCCTGGCGCAGCCAGGAAGGCACCGACAGCACCGGAACCGCTGGTCAGCACACCGCACTGACCACTGGCAAAAAGATCATCCGGCTGCTGATCGTTGGAATGCATCGTCAGCAGCATCGACTTGGTCCAGCTCGACATCAGGGCCAGATGGCGGGCGTACAACACATTGAACTGCAACGCAGGCACACCGTTGCCAAAGCCATTGTTGTTGGCCGAGTAGAGCTGATTGTTGACTGGCGCAAGATTCTCAAGGTGTACCGAAACTTGCTTGCTGGTGGCATATGGACACATCACGCCGCTGTCGCGCAGGGCCAGCAACTGGGCCTGCAATTCAGACCAGGTCCGGGCCGGGGCGTTGGGATCCAGGCCAGCCTTGACGAACAGATCACGGTTGTAGAACATGAGCGGCACTTCGGCCATCCAGGGAAAGGCCAGCAGGCGCCCCTGACGGTCACGGGTGAATCCGGCCGTTTGCGACAGGAACCAGTCGCTGTCAGGCAGAGGATTGCGCGACAACAGTGTATGCAACGGCAGGATGGCGCGATGCTGGGCAGTGACCTCGGGGGAATGTTCGTCATCGAGCTGGATCAGGTTAGGAGCCTGCTTGGCCGCCACCGCTGCCCCAGCCTCACCCTGCAATGCGGCCTGCGTCTCGAAGCCCTTGAGGCTGACGTGAACGTTATCCTGTTCCTTGTTGTACTGCTTGACCAGTTCTTCGAACTCGGCACGATTGGCATTGGAGAGCGAATGCCAGACCTGGATATCCACGGGCGCAGCCTGTACCACTGCGCAACTGAACAGCCCGGCACATGCCACGCTGATCTGCCGCCATAGACGAGCCGCATGCGGCAGACGATGGAATTTGGAATGATTATTCATGTATGACGCCTGAGAGACGTTGATGACGCAAGAACGGATAGCTGTACTCAGCCACCCAGGAAAGGAAATTCGGGCTCGGGCTGTCGGCCACTGACAAGATCCGCCAGTGCACGCCCCGATCCAACGCCCATGGTCCAGCCCAACGTACCGTGACCGGTATTCAGGTACAGATTGTTGATGCGCGTACGCCCGATGAGCGGGATATTGGACGGCGTGGACGGGCGCAGGCCGGTCCAGAAACTGACGTCGTCAAAATCAAGCGCCTGTGGAAAATACTCGCGGGCCAGTTGCTTCATGGACTCGCAGCGCGCCGTGTTGAGCGTGCGGCTATAGCCTGCCAGTTCGGCCGTACCTGCCATGCGCAAGCGATCACCCAACCGCGAATAGACGACCTTGTGAGCACTGTCTGTCAAGCTGACCGTGGGTGCCTGCTCCGGGTTGATGACACGGAAAGTCGCCGAATAGCCCTTGGTCGGATAGACCATGCAGGGCACACCCAGAGGACGCACCAAAGCTGGCGTATGGCTGCCCAATGCCGCCACGAAGGCATCTGCCTGCAGTGTGCGGTAGGCCCCTTCGGCGTCGATCAATTCCGCCCCTGCAATACGACCAGCTTCGGGCAGCAAACGCGTGACCTGCGTATCGTAAAGAAACTGCACGCCTGCCTGCTCGGCCTTGCGGGCCAGTGCCACGGTAAACAGATGCACGTCACCGCTCTCATCTTCGGCGGTATAGTCGCCACCAACGATACGGCTACGATTGGGGGCCAGCGCCGGCTCGATCGAGATGACCTCGTCAGCGGACACGATACGCCTGTCGACACCGAAATCGCGCATCACACTGGCGGATTTCTGCGAAGCATCGAATTCTTCGTGGGTGGTATAGAAATTGAGAATCCCGCGCTCCAGGTGATCGTATTCGATCCCCAGAGCCGACCGCATCTGCTGCAGCGTGCTGCGGCTGTACTCTGCCATTCTGACCATGGCACGGATGTTGCGATTGAGACGTCCAGGCAGACACTCGCGCATGAAAGCCAACCCCCATTGCCATTGCCGCCAGTCGAGCTGGGGACGGAACAACAGGGGCGCATCGTCGCGCAGCATCCACTTGAGCAGTTTGAGAGGTGCCTGTGGATTGGCCCAGGGCTCGGCATACGATACCGAGATCTGCGAGCCATTGGCAAAACTGGTTTCCTGAGCCGGACCATGGCTGCGATCCACGACCACTACGTCATGACCGGCCTGGCGGAGCCACCAGGCAGTCGATACGCCGATGATCCCACTACCCAATACTGCGACTTTCATGTGTGCGATTCCTCTCGAACAAGACGCGCTGGCAAAGTTTAACCTGCCTGCACGGCGGTGTCTGCCAAGGAGGTAAAAGCGTCTGCATAAAATGCGTCGGACGGCAACCCACATTGGGCCACGAAATCGCGGCGAGCTGCGTCCACCATGGCCGGCGCACCACAGGCATAGACCTCGCTGCCGGACAGGTCGGGCATATCCTGCATGATCGCCTGATGCACGAAGCCCGTACGCCCCTGCCAGCCGTCTTCGGGCTGCGCATTGGAGACCACCGGCACATAGCGAAAGCCCGGCAGGACCTGCTCCCATTCACGCGCCAGTGCATCCTGATACAGGTCGGACGGACGTCGTCCGCCCCAGTACAGGACAACCGGGCGCGAAATGCCGACATGGATCATATGCTCTACCATGGCCTTGACCGGCGCAAATCCGGTGCCGCTGGCCAGCAGCACGACGGGGCGCTGGCTTTCCTCGCGCAGGTGAAACGATCCGAAAGGTCCTTCCAGGCGCAGGATCTCGCGATCCTTCATCTGGGTCGCCCCGGCACCGAACACATGGTCCGTAAACAGCCCCCCCGGCATGTGCCGGATATGCAGTTCGAGCGGGCCATCCACATGCGGCGCACGCGCCATCGAATAGCTGCGGCGGCTGCCATCACGCAAGATCACGTCGACGTACTGGCCCGCATGGAAGCGGAACGGATCGCCGGCCGGTAGCTGCAGCGTCAGGCGCATGACATCGGCGGCCAGCGGCTCCCGCTGGATCACCCGTACCGGCAATTTGCGGATCTGGATATCTGTCGCCAGCCTGACCTCGCTCACCTCGATCTGCATGTCGGACAGCGGCTTGGCCTGGCAGAACAGGGTGTAGCCAGCCCCCAGTTCATCGACCGTCAGCGTCTGTGCAGGCGCAGGACCGGCATCGTACTCGCCGGCCAGCACGCGCCCTTTGCAGCTCGAACAGCCGCCGGTACGACAGCCATAGGGAATCACCAGACCGGCAGCCAGAGCTCCATCGAGAACCGTCTGGCCTGCGGCAACGGCAAAGACATGCCCGGAAGGCTGCACTGCTACTTGAAAACTCATATATCTCACATGACCCAGCACAATATTGCGGGCATTATAAATCCGTCCCGGCAGCTGCGCCGGAACGGACACACGGCCGCATTCCCCTGCCTGGACAGGACATGCTACCGTGTCGCCAAGCCTGACTTACAGTGGCTCGAACGTCTCGCGCGTAGCCACGTGCTCGGGACGTGGTGCCAACCCATAGCGAGGTGTGGCCAGCCGGTTCTCGACACTGTTATAGACCGTGAAGAGGTTGGCACGCGGCCAGGGAGACAGGTTGCCGGCCGAAGCATGCATGGTATTGCAATCGAAGAACACCACCGTGCCCGGCCGGCCGGTGACGGCCCTGATGCCCCCCTGCTCCGCCAGCAGTTGCAGGCTGATCGGATCCGGCACGCCGTATTCCTGACGCCGCAGTGAATCCTTGTAATGCGCATCGGGGGTCCGTCCCACGCATGACACGAATTGCCGGTGCGAGCCTGGAATCAGCATCAGCGGACCATTGCAGGCCGTATTTTCGGTCAGCAGAATGGAGCAACTGACAGCACGCATGGCCGGCATGCCGTCTTCGATGTGCCAGGTCTCGAAGTCCGAATGCCAGTAGAACTCCTTGCCCTTGAAGCCTGGCTTGAGATTGGCGCGCGACTGGTGGATATAGACTTCGGACCCCAGCAATTGCCGGGCGATATCGGTCACACGCGGATCGCGCATGACCCTGGCCAGCATCGGACTGAGGGCATGCACACGGAAAATCGACCGCACGGCATCGCTACCTTTCTCGCGAATGGCTTCTTCGCGTGCCCGGATGTCCGGCGCATGCATCAGGCGTTCGATTTCGGCCAGCCAGCCATCCACCTCCCGGCTTTCGAACAGGCCATCCAGCACCAGGAAACCGTCCTGCTCGTAGGCCTGCAATTGCGCCTCGGCCAGTACATCGACATAATGCCCGTCACCGTGGACGACCGGCTCCTGGCGCATGACAATGGCCGAATCGCGTTCGGTCCGGGAGGCGTAGGGGTCGGTGGCAGCAAGTATCATGATGATGCCTCCTCCGTCAGCAACGGGTAGACCCCCTGCGCATCGTGCGTTTCACGCCCTGTCAGCGGCGGATTGAAAACGCAGATGACGCGCAGCGGCTGCTTCCCCCCGCGCAGCCAATGTTCGTCATGCTGGTCAAGTGCATAGACCACGCCCGGCCCCAGCGCATACTTGCGGCCATCGGCAATGGTTTCGATCTCGCCATCGCCTTCTATGCACCAGACCGCCTCGAGGTGGTTCTGATAGTGGATGTGCGTTTCGGTACCCGGGAATATGGTGGTCTCGTGAAACGAGAAGCCCATGCCGTCCTTGCCCAGCAGCACGCGCTTGCTGACCCAGTTGTCGGCCCGGATTTCGTCGGCTGTGCCGGTAATGTCATCGATATGCTTGACGATCATCGCTTGCCTCCCGCGAACTTGAGCACCTTTCCGGATACCTGCTGTTCGGCCAGCGCCTCAGCCACACTGCGCTCGATGATCTCAAGCCCGCGAGTCAGCAGTTCGGACTCGATGGTAAGGGCAGGCAGCAGCTTGAGCACCTCGTCTTCGGCTCCGGAGGTTTCGATCACCACGCCATGGCTGAATGCCTTGGCGGCAATACGGTTGGCCAGTCCCGGCTGGCTCTGGCAGACCAGCCCCTGAATCAGCCCGCGACCGCGTGCCACCAGCCCTGCCTCGGGATAGCTGTGCACGACATTTTCCAGCCAGTCACGTACATGGCGCTCCTTGACCTGGATTTCTGCCGTGAACAGATCGTCTGCCCAATATTGGCGCAGTGCCTCGGTCGCCGTGACGAATGCCAGATTGTTGCCCCGGAACGTGCCGCTGTGCGCACCGGGCTTCCAGACATCGAGTTCCGGCTTGAAGAGCACCAGCGACATCGGCAGGCCAAACCCCGACAGCGACTTGGACAGGGTAATAATGTCGGGCCGGATCCCGGCTGCCTCGAAGCTGAAAAAACTGCCGGTCCGACCGCAACCGACCTGGATATCGTCGATGATGAGCAGCATGTCATGACGTCGGCAGACCCGCTCCAGTTCCTTGAGCCAGCGCAGTGTCGCCACATTGATGCCGCCCTCGCCCTGTACGGTCTCGACGATCACGGCAGCCGGATGATCCAGCCCGCTGGAGGGATCTTCCAGCATGCGTTCCAGATAGCTGATGGTATCGACATCAGGGCCGAAATAGCCGTCATAGGGCATGAACACGGTATTGTCGAGCGCGACACCGGCAGCCCGCCGGAACTTGGCATTGGCCGTTGCCGCCAGCGAACCGGCGCTGACGCCATGGAAGCCGTGTGTGAAGGACACGATGCCAGGACGGCCCTTGACCTGTCGAGCCAGCTTGAGCGCCGCCTCGACCGCATTGGTGCCGGTGGGTCCGGTGAACTGCAGGGTATAGCGCCAGTTGCGTGGCTTGAGCAGTACCCTGTCTACCGTTTCAAGGAAATGCTTCTTGGCGCTGGTTGCCATGTCCAGCCCGTGCACCACCCCGTCCGAAGCGAGGTATTCAAGAAGTTTTTCCTTGAAAATGGGATTATTGTGTCCATAGTTCAGGGTTCCCGCGCCACTGAAAAAATCGATGTATTCATTTTTTTCTTCATCGATCAGCAGGGAACCCCGCGCCTGACTGAAAATGACTGGAAAGGACCGGATGTAGCCTCTGACCTCCGACTCCATCCGGTCGAATATTTTCAAGTCCATGATTTCCTCCTTGCGTCTATCTGGAACTGGTACGCATCAGAACGGGCCGATGCGCAATAAGCACTCCTCTTCATGAAAGTCACCGCCGAAGTCGGCGGCACGGAACAACACCTGTTCGGTCAACGCAGCACCCTGTGCTGCGGCCAGTTTTTCAAACATGCGACGTGACGCCCGATTGTCGGGCGACACGGTGGTTTCCAGCGCCTGCACCCGCAATCCGGGACGCGCCAGGAGATGCAGCAGCATTTGCCCACCCAAGCCCGTGCCACGCGTGCGCTCATGCACTGCAACCTGCCAGATGAACAGCGTATCGGGCCGGTCGGGCGGCAGATAGGCCGAAATGAAACCGGCCAGGCCCTGCGCATCCTCTGCCACCACGCAGGTCGCAGCAAAATGCTCGCACAGCAGCAGATAGGCGTAGGTCGAATTGAGATCCAGCGGCGGACAATCAGCCACCAGGCGATGGATAGCCGCGCCATCGGCGCGCCTGGGAGAACGGAGAATCGGGCCGTCCCCCGTCATACCACCAATCCGGACTCGGGTGCCGTCCCATCGGTCGGCACCTCGAGAATGGGAGAGCCGGCGGCATGGCCGGCATCACCACTGGCCACAGACTCGGGATCCATCAGGTCGACGATCCGCTCCAGCGACAGCGTAATCGTGGCCTGCTCCAGTTCCGGCAGTGCATTGAGCGCATCGGCCAGCTTTTTCTGCAAGGGCGACGGTGCCTCTGCCGCCAGCGTGCGGCCAGCCTCTGTCACGCTGACAAAGACGATGCGGCGATCTTCGCGACCACGTTCACGCCGGACCAGCCCCTTGTCTTCAAGGCGGTCAAGGATGCCAACCACCGTGCTGGGACTGACATGGATTTCCTTGCTGATGGCCGTGGCCGTGAGCGGATGCTCGGCCGCAACCAGCGCACGCAGGCAGACCAGTTGCGGTGCCGTGATATGGCTGCAGGCCGACAACTGGCGCGAATACAGCGCCACTGACCGCGTGATGCGGCGCAAGGCTCGCAGGATGCGGACGTCATAGTTTTGCAGGGGCATACCAGTGGTGTCGGGCATGGCGGCAGGTTTCGATTGAGGTGGCTGCATAATTAATTTCAGCTCAAATGATATTTGCACTAAAAATTCGTGTCAACCCTATCTCATCGATCAGCCTGATGTTCTGCCTGGCGGCATAGGCTGCGGCACTCTCGCTGGGTTGGCCCAGGGCGATATACCAGCGTTCGTTGGCCTCAAGCTGTTCGCCTGCCTGCAACAGGCGGGTCAGCGGTTCGAGGCCGGTATGCGCCGATTTCCAGCGCCGGGCAGACACGGCGATACGTCGGTTTTCAATCCGCAGCAACCAGTCTGCGCCTTCCTGGCGCGAAACCTCCACCTGATAGCCGGCCGCGCGCCAGGACTGTTCAAGACGCGCCGCAAAGGCTTTCCAGTTCATGGCAGCCACTTCGCCACGCACGGCCTCAAGCTGTGCCGGACGGGGCGCACGCATCTGCTTCCAGCCGGCAATTGCGGCAATCACGACGAACGGAAAGGCACCGATGGCCCCCACGGGGGCATATTCCGGCGGCAGCACGGCAAAGGCGACGCCCACGAAGGCCAGTGCCACACAGGCACTGATCCACCAGGGGTTGCGCAGCAGGATCGCAAACAGCGAATTCTTGGCCATCTTCAGTTTCATGCCACACCTCCCTGGCCTGCCTCGGCCTCATCCGGCCACAGGGCCGCCAGCTCCGGCTGCTTGGGCCGCACCTCCAGTAGCCGACCCTTGCGTGCCCGCTTGCCGATATAGGGCTCCAGCGCTTCGCCCGCCAGGACATCCTCGGTAGCCCGGTTGCGATACAGACCGCTGGCACGCAGGCCAGCCTCGCCGATGGCGATGAGACGACCGAGCTTCTCGCCGGCATCCAGTCCCATCAGAATGGTGCCGCGCCCACCACCGGCCAGCACCTTGATCTCGTCCAGCGCTACCACCAGCAGGCGATTTTTTGCCGAGACCAGTGCCAGATGCGTGGCATCGGCAGGCACCGGGGCCGGACGCATCAGCTTCTCACCCTTCTCGAGGTTGAAAAACTGCTTGCCGGCCTTCATGCGTCCACTCATGTCGCCCAGCCGCGCCAGAAACCCCAGCCCCTGCTCGACAGCCAGCAGCCAGCGCGATGCCGGATCACCGGCAAACATATGCAGGATGCGCGAGCCTGCTTCGACATCTGCCAGTGTGGTGATCGGTGCCCCGTCACCTCGCGCGGAAGGCAGCGCCGATACCGGCACCGAATAGGCCCGGCCATTGTCCCCCAGAGCAATCAGCGTATCCGTAGTACGACACTCGAAGGCACCATACAGCGCATCCCCCGCCTTGAAACCGAATTGCGCGGCGTCGTGGCCATGCCCGTGACGCGCACGCAGCCAGCCTTTCTGGGACACGATCACGGTCACCGGCTCGTCCACCACCTTGACCTCGACCACGGCACGCTCGGCCACTTCGATCAGGGTCCGCCGCTCGTCGCCAAACTGCTTGGCATCGGCTTCTATCTCCTTGATCATCAGGCGTCGCATGGCTGCCGGGCTGTCGAGCAATTCGCGCAGTTTCTGCGCTTCGTCGCGACGCTCGGACAACTCCTGCTCGATCTTGATGCCTTCCAGCCGTGCCAACTGGCGCAGCCGCATTTCGAGAATATCCTCGGCCTGCCGCTCGCTCAGGTTGAAACGCTGCATCAGTGCCGCCTTCGGTTCGTCGGACTCCCGAATGGTGGCAATCACCTCATCGACATTGAGGTAAACCACCATGCGCCCTTCCAGCACATGAATACGGTCGGTGACCTTGTCCAGTCGATACTGTGAACGCCGCGTCACGGTCTGGTTGCGGAATGCCAGCCATTCCTGGAGGATATCGCGCAGGCTTTTCTGGCAAGGCCGGCCATCGTTGCCGACCATCACAAGGTTGATCGGCGCACTCGATTCCATGCTGGTCTGGGCCAGCAGTACATTAACGAACTCGTCACGGTCGATACGCGAACTCTTGGGTTCGAACACCAGTCGCACGGCCGCATCCTTGCCCGACTCATCGCGTACCGTATCAAGCAGCGACAGCAACTTGGCCTTGGTCTGCTGCTGATCCTGACTCAGGCTTTTCTTGCCGGCCTTGATCTTGGGATTGGTGAGTTCCTCGATTTCTTCCAGCACCTTCTGGCAGGAAGCACCCGGCGGCAGCTCCTGCACCACCAGTTGCCACTGGCCACGTGCCAGTTCCTCGAAAGTCCAACGGGCCCGCACCTTGAGGGAGCCGCGCCCGGTACGGTAGATGTGGGCAATGTCTTCAGGTGATGTGATGATTTGCCCACCACCGGCAAAATCCGGGCCCGGCACCAGTGCCTGCAATGCAGCATCGTCCAGGTCCGGCGTCTTGAGCAGGGCCACGCAGGCCGTAGCCACTTCACGCAGGTTGTGCGGCGGCACCTCGGTCGCCATGCCGACGGCGATCCCCGAGGCTCCGTTGAGCAGCACCATGGGCAGGCGTGCCGGCAATTGCACCGGCTCTTTCTGGCTGCCATCGTAGTTGGGCGTGAAATCGACCGTACCCTCGCCCAGTTCATCCAGCAACAAGCGGGCGACCGGCGTCAGGCGCGCCTCGGTGTAGCGCATGGCAGCCGCGTTATCACCATCGCGCGAGCCGAAATTGCCCTGACCGTCGATCAGTGGATAACGCAGCACGAAATCCTGCGCCATGCGCACCAGTGCGTCATAGGCGGCCTGGTCACCGTGTGGATGGTATTTGCCCAGAACGTCGCCGACCACGCGGGCCGACTTGACGGGCTTGCTGCCTGCCGACAGGCCCATCAGTTCCATCGCGTACAGAATGCGCCGTTGTACGGGCTTCTGGCCGTCTCCCACATCGGGCAGGGCACGGCCCTTGACCACCGACACGGCGTAATCGAGATAGGCGCGCTCGGCGTAGTGGCCCAGCGTAATGCGGTCGTCCGGCCCGGAAGCCGGCTCGAACAGCTCGGGTTGCAAGGTATCAGTCATGCATGCGTCTCTTGTGTGTCTTGGTGGGGTCAGATATCGACTTCGGCCAGGTTGCCCTTGCTTTCGAGCCAGGCACGGCGCGAGGCCGACTCGCCCTTGCCCATCAGCATGGTGAACATGCCATGGGTCTGGCTGCGGTCGAGCGCGCCGTAGCCAACCGGCTGCAGGCGGCGCGTATCGGGATTCATGGTGGTTTCCCAGAGCTGCTCGGCGCTCATTTCACCCAGCCCCTTGAAGCGGCTGATGCTCCAACTGCCATCGCGCACGTTTTCTTTGCGCAGCTTATCTTCGACAATCTGCAACTCACGCGCGTCCAGACAGTACAGCTTGCGCGACGGACGCTTGCCCTGGGCTGGCACGTCCACGCGAAACAGCGGCGGGCGGGCAATGTGGATATGGCCGAGTTCGACCAGTCGCGGGAAATGCCGGCAAAACAGCGTCAGCAGCAACACCTGGATATGCGAGCCATCGACGTCGGCATCGGACAGGATGCAGATCTTGCCGTAGCGCAGGCCGCTCAGGTCTGGCGTATCGTCGGGACCATGCGGATCAACGCCGACGGCCACCGAGATATCGTGAATCTCGTTATTGGCGAACAGCCGATCACGGTCGACCTCCCAGGCGTTGAGCACCTTGCCGCGCAACGGCAATACCGCCTGGAAATTCTTGTCGCGGCCCATCTTGGCCGAACCGCCGGCCGAGTCGCCTTCGACCAGAAAAATCTCGGTACGGGACGGATCGCTGGACTCACAATCGGTCAGCTTGCCGGGCAGCACAGCCACCCCCGAACTCTTGCGTTTTTCAACCTTCTGGCTGGAGCGGGTACGCGCCTGAGCCTGCCGGATCGCCAGTTCGGCCAGCTTTTTGCCGTACTCGACATTGCTGTGCAGCCAGAGATCCAGTGCCGAGCGCACGAACCCGCCCACCAGCCGCACTGCGTCACGGCTGGTCAGGCGCTCCTTGATCTGCCCCTGGAACTGCGGGTCCAGCACCTTGGCCGACAACACGAAACTGGCACGAGCGAATACATCCTCGGGCAGCAGCTTGACCCCTTTGGGCAACAGACTGTGCAGCTCGACGAATCCCTTGACCGCGCCGAACAGCCCTTCGCGCAAGCCTGCTTCGTGCGTGCCACCTGCCGGTGTGGGGATCAGGTTGACATAGGATTCGCGAACGGCCGCCCCCTCTTCCGACCAGGCCACGACCCATTGCGCGCCTTCGCCCTGGGCGAACTGCTCGTCGTGCTTGCCGGCAAATTGAGCCCCCTCGAACAGTGGGATCAGCAGATCGGTACCGGCCAGGGCTTCTTCAAGATAGCCGCGCAGGCCATTTTCGTAGTGCCAGCGATGGGTTTCGCCGGTTTTTTCGACATTCAGCGAGACCTTGACGCCGGGCAGCAGCACGGCCTTGCTGCGCAGCAGGTGGATCAGTTCGCCCAGCGGGATATTGGGGCTGTCGAAATAACGCGGATCGGGGCGAGCCACCACGCGGGTACCGGATTTCTTGCGCTTGGCACCCTCGACCGGTGCCAGCGGCTGTATCACTTCGCCACCGGCAAAGGCCATGCAATGCACACCGCCATCGCGCCATACCGTCACATCCAGCCGGGTCGACAACGCATTGGTCACGGAGACGCCCACGCCATGCAGCCCGCCCGAAAAGGCATAGGCCCCCTCGCCGGCATGCTTGTCGAACTTGCCGCCGGCATGCAGGCGGGTGAACACCAGTTCGACCACTGGCGCGCCTTCTTCGGGATGCAACCCGACCGGAATGCCGCGCCCATCGTCCTCGACCGCGACCGCGCCATCAGCCTGCAGCGTGACCTGGATATGCTTGCCATGACCGGCCAGCGCCTCGTCGGCAGCGTTGTCGATGATTTCCTGGATGATATGCAGCGGATTCTCGGTGCGGGTATACATGCCGGGACGCTGCCGCACAGGCTCCAGCCCCTTGAGCACCTGGATCGACTCTTCGGTATAGCGCGATGGACTCGTCAAACTGATCCCCAAAACTGTGGACGGAAACGCCCTATTTTAAGGACAGTTGCCGAGGCAACGCGGCATGATGGCAAAAATGCGCAACGAACCGGCTGAATTTTGTGGCACAATGCAGTTCGTACAGCCGATTCTGATTGCCGTACGGGCTCCGTACACCGCATGCGATGCGGTACATTTTCGGACACACATTCCTTGCTCCAGACGCCGCCAGACAGGCGGGCCCGACAGGGCAGGCGCATTTTCCGCCTGCTGCTCATGGGGCAGCATACGTATCTGACTCAACAAACAGAACATTATGAGCACATTGATCAAACACGTCAGCGATGCCAGCTTCGAGGCAGACGTCCTGCAGGCCCAGGGTCCCGTCCTGGTCGATTTCTGGGCTGCCTGGTGTGGCCCCTGCAAGATGATCGCCCCGATCCTCGACGAAGTGTCCGAGGAGTACAAGGATCGCCTGACCATCGCCAAGCTCAACGTCGACGAAAACCCCGAGGCTCCCGTCAAATACGGCGTGCGCGGCATCCCGACGCTGCTGCTGTTCAAGAACGGCGAACTGGCCGCCACCAAGGTCGGTGCGCTGTCCAAGTCGCAGCTCAAGGCGTTCCTCGACGGCGCCCTGTAAGGCTCACGACCACTGTCTGCGCAGGCCCGCTCGCGGCCTGCCGACACTTTCCCGCACAGATCACTCTCTCTTTTCTCTCTTCTCTCATGCACCTCAATGAATTGAAGGCGCTGCACGTTTCGCAGTTGCTGGAAATGGCCGCAGGCCTGGAAATCGAAAACGCCAACCGCCTGCGCAAGCAGGAACTGATGTTCGCCATCATGCGTCGCCGCGCCAAGCAAGGCGAGCAGATCTTCGGCGACGGCGTGCTCGAAGTCCTGCCCGATGGCTTCGGCTTCCTGCGCTCGCCCGAAACCTCCTATCTGGCCAGCACCGACGACATCTACATCTCGCCGTCGCAGATCCGCCGCTTCAACCTGCATACCGGCGACTCGATCGAAGGCGAAGTCCGCACGCCCAAGGATGGCGAGCGCTATTTCGCCCTGGTCAAGGTGGACAAGGTCAACGGCGCGGCCCCCGAGGCCATCAAGCACCGGATCATGTTCGAGAACCTGACGCCGCTGCATCCCAACCGCCCGATGCGGCTGGAGCGCGACATCAAGAGCGAGGAAAACTTCACCGGTCGCATCCTCGACATCTTCGCACCGCTGGGCCACGGCCAGCGTGCCCTGATCGTCGCCAGCCCCAAGTCGGGCAAAACGGTCATGATGCAACACATCGCGCATGCCATCAGCACCAACAATCCGGATGCCTACCTGATCGTGCTGCTGGTCGATGAGCGTCCCGAGGAAGTCACGGAAATGCAGCGCACGGTGCGCGGCGAAGTGGTGGCATCGACCTTCGACGAACCGGCCACCCGCCACGTGCAAGTCGCCGAAATGGTGATCGAGAAGGCCAAGCGCCTGGTCGAACTCAAGAAAGACGTGGTCATCCTGCTGGATTCGATCACCCGCCTGGCACGCGCCTACAACACCGTGGTACCGGCCTCCGGCAAGGTGCTGACCGGCGGCGTGGATGCCAACGCCCTGCAGCGTCCCAAGCGCTTTTTCGGCGCAGCGCGCAATATCGAGGAAGGCGGCTCGCTGACCATCATCGGTACAGCCCTGATCGAAACCGGCAGCCGCATGGACGAAGTGATCTACGAAGAATTCAAGGGCACCGGCAACTCCGAAGTCCACCTTGAGCGTCGCCTGGCCGAGAAGCGTGTCTACCCGGCCATCAACCTCAACAAGTCCGGTACCCGTCGCGAAGAACTGCTGATTGCACCGGACCTGCTGCAAAAGGTTTGGGTACTGCGCAAGTTCATCCACGACATGGACGAAATCGAGGCCATGGAATTCATCATGGACAAGATGCGCTCGACCAAGACCAATGCCGAATTCTTCGACATGATGAAGAAGAAATAAGACTGCCTTCTGCTGCATGCATGCCCTGCATGCGCCCATGCAGCGTAGTCTCAGCCGGGGGGCAATTCAGCCCCCGGCCCCCTCCTCCTTGCTCCCCTTCATTCTGCTTCGGCCACCCGGCCTGATTCGTGCAGCCATTCGCGCGCAGCACGCATCACGCACCGCGTCAGCCGCTCGAGACTGATCTGTGCCGTGCGTGGATATGCCCAGTACAGCGGCACATGCAACGGCATGTCCGGTGCCATCTGCACCAGGGTCCCTTCCGCCAGTTGTCGTCCTATCAGCACGGTCGGATGCATCCCCCAGCCCATGCCCGCCTCGCATGCGCGCTCGTAGCCCGACACCGTAGGGATGAAATGCCGTGGCGGCTGACGCCGCGAGGCCAATCCGTAATGCGCCAGCCAGCCATCCTGCAGGCGATCCTTGCGACTGAATACGAGCACCGGCGCCCGCGACATGGCTTCCTGGGTCACACCGTCAGCGCAATAACGCGCCATATAGGCCGGGCTGGCCGCCGCCACATATCGCATCTCACCCAGCGGCATGACGTTGCAGCCGGCAATGCTGCCACTGCTGGCCGTCACGGCAGCCAGTACCTCGCCTTCGCGCAGGCGCTGCGCAGTATGGTTTTCATCATCGATGCTGATGTCCAGCAGTTCGTTGCCTGCGCCACTGAATGCTTCCATGGCCGTCATGAACCACGTCGCCAGCGAATCTGCATTGACCGCCAGCTTGAGCGACGGTGCGGGAGCTTCCGTATCCGGCATGAGTGCGGGGTTGCTGCGACGCAATTCGTTTTCCAGCAGAGCCACCTGCTCCAGGTGCAGGCAGAGGCGTCTGCCTGCCTCGGTTCCCGCGCATGGCTTGCCCCGCTGTACCAGCACCTGCCCTGTGGCCTCTTCCAGTTGCTTGACACGCTGCGACACGGCAGAAGGGGTGATGTGCAGCCGGCGAGCGGCATGCTCGAAACTTCCCTCCCTCACGACAGCGGCAAGGGCTTCCAGTCCGTGGTAGTCCAACATTCAGATTTTCTTAATATTACTTAGGATAATTAATTTTACTTAAATATCGACAATATCCATAATGCCGGCCATGTGGACCTCTGCCCTTTCCCTTTCCTCTACCTGGCTGGCCGGCTTTACGGTCTGCTTTACCCTCATCGCCACACTGGGCGCACAGAACCTGTATGTGCTGCGCCAGGTGGTCAAAGGCAGCCATGTGCGTGCCTGTGTACTGTGGTGTGTGGTGAGCGATATCCTGCTCATCGGCCTGGGCGTAGCCGGCATGGCAAAGTTGTTGAGCCACGCCCCTGAACTGACCTGGTACATGGCCGTAGGCGGTGCCAGCTTCCTGGTGGCATATGGCCTGTTTGCCTGGCGACGGGCGCTCTATGGCGGTGATGCCGCGCTGGTCACAGCCGGCCGCAGCGAACACAGTCTGCTGCGTGTACTGGGCACCCTGGCTGCCCTGACCCTGCTCAACCCGCACGTCTATCTCGATACAGTCATCCTGATCGGCTCGATCGGTGCCCGCCAGGAAGGCGGCTTGAAATGGATCTTCGTGACGGGTGCGGCCAGCGCCAGTCTGGTCTGGTTCCTGCTGCTGGCACTGGCAGGGAAGCGGCTGCAGGGGGTATTTGCACATCCCCGGGCGTGGCGACTGCTGGATGCCGTCACCGGTGGCATCATGCTGCTGCTGGCCTGGTGGATATGGCGTGACATGATCGCGGGCTGAAACACGCCGCACAAGGCGCGTGCCCAACGCATAAGACTTTCCATGAAGAAGCCAGGAGCAGCGTGACTACTTGGCCTCTTCGATACGAGGATCATCCCAACTGCCATCCACACGATATTCCGTGGTCATGGCCCGTGCCAGAGGATCCTTGAAGAGCCACTGTGTCAGCAAGGCACCGATGCCGACCACTGGATTGACCGCCAGTGCCGTCGCCACTGCCGCACCACTGACGTCCAGCACCGGAGCCACCACGGCCTGCAGGTCCCATTGCTGTTCGACCAGATTGGCGCTGCCGGCCAGCAGAATCGTCGCGGCCGGCCCGGCCACGCGCAGGTCATCGGTCAATCCCAGGCCATTGGCGAACGTGATCTGTCCCTTGATCGTATCCCACGGAAATCCGGACTGCAGCACCCCCAGCGAGGGGGGTTCGCCCTTGCCCAGGCGGGTGATCGACTGGACCGACAGCAGCGCCAGCAAACGGGCGCTGCGGGAATTGACGCCGATGAAACGCCCTTGTTCCAGGGCAATCGACAGCTTGCCGTCGATTTTGTCGAGATCGTAGTGCCAGGGCAAGTCACGCCACTGCAACCGCCCTTCGATCACACCCTTGCCACTGCCGACCAGATCCGGCCAGCCCATGTGGTCCAGCCAGCCGCCCAGGTCACTGGTCGCCAGCTTGAGATCCACGGTCAAACCACGTGCGTCCTCACCATCGGCATCCTGTGCCAGATGCCAGACACCGCTGGCATCCAGGCTGCCGGATTCGTTCCAGACACGCAATTCATCGAGTTGCCACACAGCCCGCCGCTGCAGACTACGTCCCTTGAGCCGCAGCGCCCCCAGTTCGCGCCCCCACAGCGCGAAGGACTCTACCTGCAGATCGATCCCTGGCAGATCCGAAAACTCGGTGCTCAGGCTCTCCTTGTCGTCATCTTCCATGGGCTCCAGCGACAACCGCTGCAAGCGCGCCACTACCTCACCCGAGACGGCACCGGCAGATTCCTTCCAGTGGGCCGTACCGGTCATCTGGCGCGAGGAGATCTGAGCCTCCCAGACCCCTTGCTGCGGCATGCGGGCACTGGCCTGGACATCCTGCAGGTTCAGGCCGCTGAGATGCATGCTGGGCGTCTCGACGCTCACCGCATCCAGCACGGGCCACAGCGATTGCCGAGGCGATCCTTTCACTGGTGGCAGCGTGGTTTCGTCCAGCCATTGCTCCCAGGCATCCACATCCACATGGGCAGCCTTGACGGCCAGTGCCAGGCCACTGGCCGGCAGATCGGCCGGACGCGCAAAGCTGATGATGCCGCGCCGGAAATAGGTCGGCCCCGGTGTGCGCACATTGCGCTCCAGAACCAGGCGAAGATCGTCACCTGCCTGCACGGTCAGCCAGCGCAGATCCGGATTGGCCGTTGCCGCTTTCTGGGCAGGGGCATTCGGTGTAGACCAGCGCACCTCCAGCGGCCATGCTTCCTGTGCCGTCTTCGCAAGCGGTGCGGGCATGTCGGCTTCCAGTCCCTGCAGACTGCTTGACAATGACAGCGTCCAGTCATCACCACGCTGCAGGATACGGCCCTGCCAATCGAACCCGCCTTTCAACCGCTTGAGCGCGGGCATGGGCATGAAATCGCGCAGGCCCGCAGCGCTTGCCTGCCCCTCGAACAGAAGTCCGGGATCGCGAGGCCCAAGCTTGCCGCTGATTTTTACAGGCCCGCCCAGCGTCTGGCCAGCCACCTGTTCCATGGCAATGCCCGTTTCGGTAAACAGCACGCGTCCCGAGAGTGCCGTCATCTCGGGCGTATCATCCATATAGCGGAAGCTGCCCCCTTGCGGATCGATTTCACCCTTGACCGTGGTGTCGACCGAATGCAGCAACGGCATTTCGAAAGCCAGTCCCAGCTTCCAGCGCCCCGCACCCACCGCTTCCGAGAGCGCTTCGCCCGTCATGTGATTGAGCGGGGAGCTGCGTACCAGTGCCAGATAGGTCGCAGCGGCCCCTTCAGTCTGGCCATCGAGCAGCAGCGTAGCGTGATGCTCCATGTTCGGAATACGGGCCGAGACTGGCCCCAGGACAATATCATCGCCAGCCAGTGGCATGCGCCCGGCTTCCACCTGCAACGACAGGGCCGCACGCGCCAGACCGAATGTCCCGCGCAGATCGTGCAACGCCGGCCAGCGGGCACCGTCCTGAGGTTCCGGCATGTAGTCGATTACGGCATCCTGGAACTGCCCTTTCAAATTGAAATCGCCGGCATCGGCACGCTCCTGAAAGGGAAAATAGGCCAAGTCACCACTCACATCGAAATCAGCTTCGCGAATCTCGCCCTGCAACAGCCCCTGCCGCAGCCACAGTCTGGCATCGGCATTGACGGTCAGCGGCAGATAACGGTGAATGGCCGGCATCGATGCGCGCAGGATACGCCCCTGCAGAGCGGCCATGCCTGCCTCGCCCCAGCCGGAACGCCAGTTGCCGCGCAGGGTAATGTGCGCATCAGCGTTCTGCAACGCCGCCTCTTCGACCGTCAGAGTCCAGTCTTGGCCGGTGCGTTGCAACGCCAGCGCTGCCTGGGCATGATTGAGGTGCAAATCAGGATGCTCGAAAACGTCGGGCAGATGCAGGTCTGCCTGGCTGGCTCGCACCCTGGCCTGCCAGTCATATCCAGACAGGCGGGCCTCGATGGCCTGCATCAAGGTCAGCCCATCCTTGCGGCTCTGTTCGACGGTGTCTTGCTGCGTCCCCTGGCGACCATCCAGTTCGAACTGCAGCAAGCCTGCCGCAAAACGGTCGGACGCCACCTCCCCGGCCAGGTTCTGAAGCGCAGCCCCCAGTGTCAGGCGCGTTGGCAGACTGCCGTCGAAATCCAGCCAGACCTGCGCCTGCCCGCGACCCTGGCTCACCGGCAGTGTCAGCCAGGGCTGCCATTCGGCCAGATCCGTCTCGTTCAGACTCGCGTAGAGCGTCCCTTTCCAGCTATCCGGATCATGTTCGTTGAATGCAAACAGCCTGCGCGTAAAGTCGCCCCGGATATCCAGCAGGCTTCCCATGCCCTGCGGCGGTTGTGCACGCAAGGCAAAACGGTGTCTCAAACCCCGGTTGTAGACCTGAAAGGTCGCCTGCGATACACGCAGGGCAGGCAGCTTGCCCTGTTCATCAGTCCATTCGATGCTGGCCTGCTCAATCACCATGGCACGCTGTGCCAGCAACCATTGCAAACCCGCAGGCAGGCCCGAATGCCCCGTATCCTGACGGTCAGCTTCCAGCGTGAAACCAGCCACCCTCAGACGCCCATCCGCCAGGCGTCGGATCTGGATATCCGGCCGCTCGATACGCAGGCTCAACAGGCGTGGCGACAGCGCCAGAACGCTGCGCCAGGCGAAAACGGCATCAGCCTGCGGGATGTCCAGCATCGTGGCGTTATCTGCCCCGGCAATCCGGACACCGCTCAAGGACAATTGAGGATGCAGCCCCCGCCAGTCGGCCTCGATCTTCTCGATGGTCAGCGGCACACCCAGTACCCGACTGCTCATCTGCTCGATTTGCGGCTTCCAGCGTCCGATATCGGGCAGGACCCAATAGCGCAGCACCAGGATAGCCACGGCCAGAGCCAGGTAAACGGCAAGCACGGCCACGAGCAGCCAGCGAAGGGATTTAAGCAGGATCGGCACAAAAAAACGGGCAGAATGGAAACGATTCCGAGGTGTCTCCTTATACCCTGAAAACATCGCCAGGCCCGGAAAATTCACACAAATTTCCATATGCGAACAACCGTATGCGACTGCGCCATGCTGGGATATGATGTTTTCCTTTGCCCTCCCTCTCACGCATACCATGCCCCACTGCATTATTCATTACGCCCGTCCGCTTGCAAGCCGGGTTCCCCCTGAGCAACTTGTCCAGACTGTCTACGCAAGCGCCCTGGCCTCCGGCCTCTTCCAGGGACAGGACATCAAGACGCGGGCTTTGGCCTTCGAGGATTACCAGACAGGCGAGCAACAGCAGGATTTCATTCATGTGGAAGTCCGCCTGTTGTCCGGTCGCACCCTGGAACAACGCACGGCCCTGTCCCGCCATGTCATGGATGCCTTGCTGGCACTTGGTCAGCAGGATATTTCGCTGACCGTCCAGATCAGCGAGATGGAACGCAATAGCTACTCAAAGCATGTGAGCTGACACAGCATGCCCGCTCTGCCTGATCGTATGCGCGTATGGCTGCCAGTCATCGTGCTGGCCTTTGCCGCCTTCATTTTCAACACCACCGAGTTCGTCCCGGTGGCCCTGCTGACCGATATCGCCACCAGTTTCGACATGCCGGTGGCCCAGGTCGGCTGGATGCTGACGATCTATGCCTGGGTCGTGGCCCTGGCCTCCCTGCCGTTCATGCTGCTGACCGGCAAGATGGAACGCAGAAAACTGCTGGTCGGCATTTTCCTTCTGTTCATTGCCAGCCATATCGTCTCCGGCATCGCCAACAGCTTTGCCATGCTGGTCGCCAGCCGCATCGGCATTGCGCTGGCACACGCCGTATTCTGGTCGATCACAGCCTCGCTGGCGGTGCGGCTGGCTCCTGAGGGCAAGCGCACTCAGGCCCTGAGCATCCTGGCGACCGGTACCGTGCTGGCCATGGTGCTGGGCATCCCGCTCGGACGGATGCTGGGTGAGGCACTGGGCTGGCGCATGACCTTCCTGGGCATCGCGGTGCTGGCCCTGATCGTCCTGATCGCACTGGTACGGCTGCTGCCCATCCTGCCAAGCCTGCGGGCCGGCACACTGCAGAGCCTGCCCGAACTGATGCGACGCCCGGCACTGATGAGTCTCTATCTGCTGACTGCCGTCGTAGTCACTGCGCACTTCACGGCCTACAGCTATATCGAACCGTTTGCCCAGCGTGTCGCCGCCCTCGACAGCCAGACCACCACGCTGCTGCTGTTGCTGTTCGGCGGTGCCGGCATCATCGGCAGCGTCCTGTTCGGCCGCTACAGCAGCAGGCATCCGGCCGTGTTCACCCAGGTATCCGTCGCCCTGCTGGCCACCTGCCTGCTGCTGCTCTACCCGCTGGCACACCATCCTCTGCAATTGCTGGCGCTGTGCGCGATCTGGGGCATGGTCATCCTCTGCGTCACCCTGAGCATGCAGGTCAAGGTACTGGCACTGGCACCGGACGCCACCGACGTGGCCATGTCGATTTTTTCCGGCATTTTCAACGTCGGCATCGGTGCGGGTGCCCTGCTGGGTGGCCAGGTCAGCCAGCACAGCGGGCTGGCCGATATCGGCATTGCCGGCGGCATACTGGCATTGGCCGCACTGCTGTGGTGCGCGATGATGTTCCGCCGCTACGGAGCACAGTTGAAAGCATAGCCACGGCTGCCACCCATCTGCCGAAACTGCTACAGTCAGCGAACATCCTTTTCCTTTCATAGCGCCTCATGAGCAGCCTGCCCGCCGAACTCACTCCCGCCCTCGCCTGGTCCGGGTACTTCAATCGTCGCCTGCAGGCGCGTCCGGAACTGGCGGACTGGCTGACCGCGCATCTGCATGTACCCATCGATGGGGCATGCCTGGCAGACTGGTACGACACCCTGCGCCAGCAGCAGCCACATGAAAACGCCGCCGTCTGGCTGCGGCGATTGCGTGAGCAGACTTTCCTAGCCATCATGGCACGCGACCTGGGAGGACAGGCCTCTCTCGAGGAAGTCACCGGTGCCATGACGGCACTGGCGGATCTTGCCGTGAATGCCGCCTACCGGCAGGTGGTCGAGGAAATGCGACCGACCCACGGCATGCCACGCGCGCCGGGCAGCAACCTGCCCCAGGAAATGATGATCGTCGGCATGGGCAAGCTGGGCGGCTGCGAGCTGAATGTTTCGTCCGACATCGACCTGATCATGCTCTACGACGAGGAAGGCGAAACGGACGGACCTCGCCGCATCAGCCATCATGAATATTATGGTCGGCTGACGCGGCGCATGATGCCCATTCTCTCCGAAAACACGGCATGGGGCCATGTGTTCCGGACCGACCTGCGACTGCGGCCGGATGGCGATTCGGGGCCACTGGCCTGGAGCCTGGGCGCGCTCGAGCGCTATCTCGTCACCCAGGGCCGTGAATGGGAGCGCTATGCCTGGCTCAAGGCCCGGCTGATGCCCTGCAAGGCGTTTGACGACAGTCAGCCCCAGGTACAGGAGCAACAGCTCGAAAGCCTGCGTCGCCCCTTCGTGTATCGCAAATACTTCGATTTCGATGCCCTGTCGGCATTGCGCGACCTGCGCGAGCGCATCCGCCAGGACTGGCAACTGCGTGCCCTGCGCCGCAGCGGTCTGGAAACCGGCGACAACGTCAAGCTGGGTGCCGGCGGCATCCGGGAGATCGAATTCATCGCCCAGCTTTTCCAACTGGTGCGCGGCGGACGCATGCCCACCTTGCAGACCCGCAACCTGCTGCAGTCGCTGCACGCCGAACGCGAGGCCGGCCTGTTGCAGCACGACACGGCGGATGCGCTGGAACAGGCCTACCGCTTTCTGCGACGCACCGAACATGCCCTGCAATATCGCGAAGACGAACAGACCCACCTGCTGCCGGCCGAAGCCGCCCAGCGGGCACGCCTGGCCGAGGCGCTGGGCCTGTCGCACGATGACTTCGAACACACACTGCGACAGCATCGCACGGTGGTCGAAACCGCCTTTCGCGATGTCTTCAGGCTGGCCGGCATGGAATCCGGCGAGCCGGCACCTTGCCTGAGCCTGCCGGCACACAGCAGCCTGCCTGCTGACAAGGCACGTACCGACAACGACCTGGCCAGCCTGATACAGACGCATTTTCCTGACCAGGCAGAAGCCGTCATCGAGCGCACCGAAGCGCTGCTGGGCAGTTCCCGCATCCGCCGTCTGCCGGAAACCAGCCGCCGCCGCCTGGAAGCCCTGCTGCCGGAGCTGGTCCAGGCAGCCGCCCAGACCGATGCCCCCTGGGAGGCGCTCACACGTCTGTTCGACCTGGTAGAACACATCGCCCAGCGCAGCGTATACCTGGCCCTGATGACCGAATATCCGGGTACGCTGGTACGCATTGCCCGCCTGATGTCGGCCAGCCCCTGGGCCGCCAAGAGCCTGATGCAATACCCCCTGCTGCTCGACGGCCTGCTCGACTGGCACTCCCTGATGGCACCGATCGACATGACGCAGGTTGGCCAGCAACTGCGGGCCGGACTCGATGCCTGCCGGCTGCCTGACGGACAGCCGGATGTCGAGCACCAGATGGACCTGCTGCGCGACAGCAAGCACCAGATCAGCTTCCAGTTGCTGGCCCAGGACCTGGAAGGCCTGCTCAGCGTCGAGGCACTGGCCGACCAGCTTTCGGCGCTGGCCGACATGCTGCTGGAGGAAATCCTCTATCGCAACTGGCCCTACCCCGAAGCCCCCCATTTCGCCGTGATCGCCTATGGCCGCCTGGGCGGCAAGGAATTGGGCTACGCCTCCGACCTGGACCTGGTCTTTCTCTACGACGACGCGCATGAACTGGCCGGCCAGCGCTACGCCAAGCTCGGCCAGCGCCTCAGCCTGTGGCTCTCGACCATGACCCCTTCCGGCCGGCTCTACGAAATCGACCTGCGCCTGCGTCCCGACGGCAATGCCGGCCTGCTGGCGCTGCCGCTGGACGCCTTTGAGCAGTATCAGCGCAACCATGCCTGGGTCTGGGAACACCAGGCACTCAGCCGGGCACGCTTCGCAGCCGGCGACGCCGACGTGGGAGCCCGCTTCGAGCAGATCCGACGCGAGATCCTGCTGCTGCCGCGCGATCCCGCCAGTCTGGCCGACGAAATCCGCGCCATGCGGGTCAAGATCGACGAAGGCCATCCCAATCGCAGCGAACTGTTCGACCTCAAGCACGACAGCGGTGGCATGGTCGATATCGAATTCATCGTGCAATACCTCGTCCTGCTGCACAGCCGGATACATCCCGAACTGCTGGATAACCTGGGCAACATTACGCTCCTGCGGCTGGCAGGCGAAGCCGGCCTGATCCCGCTCGAACTGGCACAGCGTGTGGCCGATGCCTACCGGGCCTATCGTGCCATGCAGCACCGGATGCGCCTGCAGGGTGCCGAGAAGGCGCGCATCGACCCGGGCCGCTTCGATACGGAACGACAACAGGTCAGGACGCTCTGGCAACATGTGCTGGGCTGAGAATGCGATAATGGAAGATTGTCCATCAGCCCAGGCCGGCCCGTTGCGCCGGACAGAGCCATGACCGATTTCAAACGTACCAAACTCGAACTGCCCGAAGGCCGCAGCAAAGTGCTGATGCACTCCTGTTGCGCGCCCTGTTCCGGCGAAGTCATGGAAGCCATGACGGCCTCGGGTATCGACTACAGCATTTTCTTCTACAACCCCAACATCCATCCGGTGCGCGAATACGAAATCCGCAAGGAAGAAAACATCCGGTTCGCGCAGAAGCACAACATCCCCTTCATCGATGCCGACTACGACATGGACAACTGGTTCGACCGTGTCAAGGGCCTCGAAGACGCCCCCGAGCGTGGCGAACGCTGCACCGTCTGCTTCGACATGCGTTTCGAGCGTGCTGCGCTCTATGCACACGAGCATGGATTCGACACGCTGACCAGTGCTCTCGGCATCTCGCGCTGGAAAGACATGAACCAGATCAACGACTGCGGCGAACGTGCCGCTGCCCGCTACTCCGATCTGGTCTACTGGGCCTACAACTGGCGCAAGGGCGGCGGTTCGCAGCGCATGATCCAGATCAGCAAGCGCGAAGAGTTCTACCAGCAGGAATACTGCGGCTGCGTGTACTCACTGCGCGACACCAACCGCTGGCGTCGCGAGCATGGCCGCGAGCGCATCAAGATCGGCGTCAAGTACTACGGGCAAGAAGAAACGCTGGGCGAAGACACGCCGCGATAGACTGTTCGGCAGCAGTCAAGGCATGTTCCCCTGCCAGTAGCGACGCCGCCGTTGCCGCTCGGCCTGCACCGCCAGGCCGGTCGCATCGGAGCGTACCATCACGGCCCCTTCCAGATCCGTACGCCAGAATCTCGCGCCAGCCTGCTGCCAGCGCTGCTCGACATCGGGATGCGGATGCCCAAACCGGTTGAAGCGTCCGCTTTGAGCGATGACGTGACGTGCGGCCGTCGCACGGACGAACCGATTGCCGGACGATGTCCGCGCCCCATGATGGCCGGCCAGCACCACCTCGCTGCGCAGTTGCTGCCCCTCGTTTTCCACCAGCAGACGTTCTTCCTGCACACCGATATCGCCCGTCAGCAATGCACGGTGATACTGCCCCTCGACCTGCAGCACGCAGCTCTGGGCATTGCCTGAACGAATGGGCAACGCGTCCGTGCCCTGCGGATTCAGAAAGCGGAATCGGACACCATCCAGCTCCCAGTGCATCCCTGCCCGACAAGGCAATCTGTGCGCTGGCAACCCGGCATCCGCTGGCAAGCGCTGCGCGGCCAGATCAAACGAGGCAAAACCGTAGCGCACAGGGACATGTCGCAGCAGCCCCGGCAAACCGCCCGCATGATCGCTGTCGGCATGGGAAACCACCAGCACATCCAGACCCTTGATACCACTTGCCCGCAAATAGGGATACACCACCCGCTCGCCTGCATCATTCCCTGGGCCATAGGGCAGCCCCGTATCGAACAGCAGCGCATGCCGCGCTGTTGCCACGACAATGGCCGATCCCTGCCCCACGTCCAGCGCCGTCAGACTCCAGCTCCCAGGGGTCATCGCTTCCGGCCGCCAGAACAGGGCCGGCATCAGCAGGGTCACTCCGCACAGTTTTCCGAACACCCCCGCAGGCAGCAACAGGATGATGGCTCCCATCACGCCCAGCAAAGTCAGCCACCACGGGGCTGCAGCCGTATCCAGCAGCCCCGCCTCGAAGCTCGACAACCAGTCTATCCACAACATCAACACAGCGAAGATAGCCTGCCCCATATCCAGCACATGTGCCGCCATACCCTGTCCCCACGCGGGCAACATGCCCAAGGCCGCCCCGATCAATGCCAGCGGTGTCACGAGGAAACTGACCAGCGGAATCGCCAACGCATTGGCCAGAGGCGACAGCAGAGGCACCTGCTGGAACATGGCAGCCAGCACCGGCACCAGCGCCATGCTGATGGCCAGTTGCAGCCGGGTACCCTGCCACAGACTGCTGACCTGCTGCCGGGCGACATGGCAGCATGCCGTGTTCCAACGCTCGGCACGAGATACGGCAATCGCTGGCGGGCTGAACAACTCAACGTATTCCTGCCAGGCCCGGTCCGCTTCCGTACCGGGTACCTCGCCTGAAGCATCTCGTCCGAAGTGTAACGTTCGTTGGCTGACCTGCGCGGCATCACGAGACAGCCAGCGCCCCTGGGACGCCAGCATCAGCACGCCCACGGCTCCGAAAGACAGCCAGAACCCTTGCGCCAGCACCGCCCACGGATCAAACAACAGCACGATGACGGCAGCCAGGGCCAATACCCGCGACAGGCTGAGTGGCAGTTGCAGCAAGGCGCACACAGCCACCACCGCCAGCATGAAAAAAGTCCGCTGGGCCGGCACGCCCCAGCCTGCCAACAGACAATACAGCCAGGCCACCCACAAGGCGCAGCAGGCTGCCGGTATCTGCGCAGGGCAGCGTGCAGCCAGCGGCACCCCACGCCAGGACAGCCTTTTCCAGAGATAAAGCGCCAGCCCACCGCCCAGCGCGGCCACCATGGTGACATGCAGCCCACTGATGGAAACCAGATGGGTAATGCCGCTGCGATTGAAGGTCGCCCAGTCTTGTGCCGGCACGCCGGCCTGATCCCCCAGGGCCAGGGCAACCAGCACTGCGCCGTAGCGCGATCCGGCCAGATGATGCTGCATGCCCGCACGCACCGCATGCCGAACCTGCTGCACCCGAATCGACCACGAAGGCACCACATGACGATCCTGCATAACCGGGGTGCCACGCACCGTACCCACAGCACGGATCGCCTTCTGAAATATCCAGCCTTCGTAATCAAACCCATGTGGATTGCGGCTGCCATGCGGGCTGCGCATATTCAGCGCCATGCGCCAGACCTGCCCAGGCACCACCTCTGGCAACGACGACTCGGCCCCAGCCTGCCCATCCCTGCCGGTTGCCCTCTCGCCCTCAGGAGCGCCTCGTTCGACCGACCGGTATCCAGGTGCATACCAGGCAACCTGGATGCGTCCAGGCAAGCCCGCAGGCCGGCTGTCCAGCACCTCGGCCTCGAACCGGACCTGCCCTGCATCGGCATCGGGCAGGCTGACCACGCGCAGTGTCACCCGAAAGACCTGATCCTGTTCACTGGCAGGCAGGGACTGCGCCATGCGATCAAGTGCCTGCAGATGCGCCAGCCCGATTGCCAGCCCCCATGCTGCGCCCCACAGTCCGGCAACTTGCCAGAGTCGCCGCCGGTGGCAGCCAGCGCGGTCGCGACGCTGGAGACAGGCAGCCCGGCACCAGCAACCCAGGCTCCAGAGCCCAGCCAGCAACAGGCATCCCCAGGCCAGCAGTCGAGGCGGCAAGGCCGACCAATGCTGTACCCAGGCCGTGCCCAGCACGAACACGACTGCCGCTCCTCGACCTGTCATTGAGATCTCCCACCGTCTGCCGGCATGCTAGCCGGGGAAATGGGAGATGGCGCGTTCAGTGCGTCATTTTGGCGCGGCTGTTCTTGCAGTCACACGCACGGCATTATTTGCCATGCACACGCATCTGCGCAGCATGCTGTGTACCGGAGCGCAATTTATAGCGTGTACCTGGATGAATCAGCTTGGCATAACTGACCAGGTGCTCTCCCGACCAGGTCCGCCGGATCATGGAAAGACATGCGGCCCCAGGGGCGATATCCAGCCACGTGGCGGTCTGGATATCGGCATGAATAGCCTCCACCACATGCTCGACATCGCTGATTGGACAGCTTTTCACCAGCACTTCATTAGGCGTCTGTCGTGAAAAATCGCTTTCCAGGTAATGCGGCACCCAACGCGGATTCACGAAGCGGTCTTCCAGCTGTATGGGTACCCCCTCTTCGCGATGTACCAGTATGCTGTGAAAAACCTTGGCCCCCAGCCGCAGACCAAGCCGCAGTGCCACCTCGTCATCGGCCTCAATGGCCTCGCAACGAAGCACGTCGTTGCTATAGTCATGGCAACGGCCCCGGACCTCCGTCGCAATATTCAACACTTCATGCAGTGAAGACTCCGACTTGCGATCCGTGACAAACGTCCCCAGGCCGGCCTGGCGTACCAGATAACCTTGCTGAACCAGATTATTGATCGCCTTGTTCGCCGTCATGCGGCTGACTTCAAAATCGCGGGCCAGTTGTTCCTCTGGCGGAATCTGGTGATGGACGGGGTACTCCCCCCTCTTGATATGCTCAAGCAAGAAATCCTCGATCGCTTTATAGCGAGGCAGGGCGGAACGGCTCACGAAGTCTCCTGGTACGGCATCCGATGGCGAATGATAGCGCGTCCGTCATCCATCCCCAGCCCACGACCGGAAACGGTGCTCGTTATATCAGCCTGGCGCTGCGGCGACCCGCCGCGCCAGGCTGCCTGAAAACGCTATCTATACCAGCCATGAACCCAGCGCCTCCCTGCCGTCCTGATGACGCATCAACAGGCACGCGCCAGCAATATCTTCCGACAGGGGATGGTCCTCTTCATAAAACGCGATACGCTCACGCAGCCATCGCCAGGCATGCGCCGTTCCCTGCCCGAAGGGTCGCTCCTCGATCAGGTCAAATGCCTGTGCCGCCAACAGATACTCAATCGCCAGTACATGGAAGGCATTGTCGACAGCCTTGCCCAACTTGAGCACCGCACACTCCCCCAGTGACAGATGATCCTCCTGCAAGCCTGAAGTCAGGAAATTATCCACCACGGCCGGCACGGCGAGACGCTTGTTATCCGCCACCAGCGATGCGGCACTGTACTGGGCAATCATCATGCCCGACTTGACCCCGCCATCCCTGGTCAGGAAAGGGGGCAACCGATTTGCCTGAGGCGTCACCAGCCGATAGCTGCGCCGTTCGGAAATACTGCTCCACTCGCACACCGCGATGGCCAGCAGATCGCACGCCATGGACACGGACTCCCCATGCGGGTTGGCCTGAGAAACAATTCTGAACATGCCATCCCGCTCGATCACCAGAGGATTGTCCGTTGCCGAAGCCAGTTCATCATTGACCTGCGCGGCAGCATGTTGCCATTGGTCCCGACAGGCACCGTGGACCTGCGGAATGGCACGGACACTCAACGCATCCTGCAAATGCCAGCCCTGGCACGCATCCAGCCGGGCGCTGCCCGCCAGCATGTGACGCACCTGGCGAGCACTGACACGCACGCCAGGCTGCCGTTTGCGAATGGCCACTTCGTCATCCAGGGCATCAACCTGCCCACCCAACGCCTCGAAACTCATGGCCGCCACGACATCCGCCCAATCTGCCAGAGCCTGCGAATCATCTAGCGCCAGGCAGGCCAGGCCCGTCATTGCCGGTGTCCCGTTCACCAGACACAGCCCCTCTTTCGGCCCCAGTACGACCGGCATCAACCCGATGGCAGACAAGGCCTTGCCGGCAGGCATCAGTTCACCGCGATGACGTACCTGCCCCTCTCCGATCAGCGTCAGACCAATATGCGCCATATGCGTCAGATACCCCACCGAGCCCTCGGCGGGTACTTCGGGCAGCACGTCATGCTCCAGCAACTGCAACAGCGCATGTACCACGGTCTCGCTGACACCCGAGCAGCCGTGGCTGTAATTGATCACTGCCGCACAGATGATGGCACGTACCTGTTCGGCCGCCAGCGGCTGCCCGATTCCGCAGGCGTGGCTCATCAAGGTATGGCGCGACAGGCGCTGCAGTGCCCCGGCCTCCAGCACGACATCGCACAATGCCCCCAACCCTGTGTTGATACCGTAATAAGGCCGGCCGGAATTGGCCAGTTCCAGCACTGCGGCCCGTGCCCGTCGGATCCGCAACCACGCCGGCTCATCCAGTGACAGCATCCAGCCATCACGAGCCACATGCACCACGTCCATCCAGGATGGTTCCCGAGAACCGATAATGACCTGATTCATCACATTTTCTCCTTGCTGCCTGCAACGACCTCATCCTGGCCCGGCAACATGCCACGCCCCACAAACAGGCGTATCGCCGACACCACTATCAGAATGAACAGGAACAGCACGCAGAATCCCCCCGCCGCAGCCAGGAACTTGATCCCGTCCACACCCTGGGCACCCCCACCGAACGCCACCATGACATACGCAATCACACTGATCAGGATGCCCCAGAACACTTTCTGCACTTTAGGTGCTTCCTCTTCTGCTGTAATCCGCTTGACGCAGGTTGCCGCAATCGTGGAAGTCATCGCATCAGCAGCCGTGGCGAATGAAACCACCAGGGTCAGGATCGCCAGGGGTACCAGGATCCAGGCGAATGGCAAATGCTGCAGGAAACTCCAGAGCCCCGCTACCGCACCGCCCTCTGTCACGATTTTCACCAGATCGAGCGTGCCATCCATCTGCCACTGAATGGCCGAGGCTCCCCATATCGAAAACCACACCATCCCGAAAATGGACGGTGCAATCCAGTTGATCAGCAAAAACTCACGCAATGTCCGGCCATAGCTGATCCGTGCCAGGAACAAACCCATGAGTGGCGCATAGGCAATCCAGATGGACCAGTCATACATCGTCCACCACGACACCAGGGCTTCGCCACCGTGGAAGCCGGTATCAAACGACCAGAGGAAAAAGTTGTCCAGCCAGTAACCCAGGGCAGTCGTGGAAAGACTGAAGATATAGCTGACCGGGCCCACCACCAGCAGGATCACCAGAAAGGCATAGAAGACAAATGCATTCACATGGGACATGAACTTCATGCCGCGCCGCAGCCCGAACAATGCCGAAACCAGGAATACACAAGCAGTCACCAGCGTCAGCACCAGCCAACTGGACGGAGTAGACACAATGCCGTACTGAGATTCGAGGCCGGAGCCGATCAGGGCCAGCCCGGCACCAAACGAAGACGCCAGCCCCAGGGCAATCGCCAGTACCGCCATGATGCTGATCCCCGAGCGCACCGCAGGCTTTTCCTGAATGCTTCCCAGCACTGGGGCCAGCGTTGCGGCAATCGAAAAATCACGCCGCGCATTGAAATGCGTGTAGGCAATCATCAACCCCACGACCGAGTAGATCGCGTAAGGAATGAAACTCCAGTTGTGAAAACTGCGTGCAATCGCAAAAATCGCTGCCTCATTGCTGACGGGTGAAAAATCCTGGTTTGCAATCTCTCCATAGACATTGCCAAGGTAGATGATCGGCTCATTCACCGAGTAGGTCACGACTCCCGTGGCAATGCCGCCACTCAAGGCCATGGCAAAAGTCGAGGCCAGCGAAAACACCGGCTTTGCATCAGGCCCACCCAGCCTGATATTGCCTGCCTTGGAAAAGAAAATATAGCCAGTCAGCACCAAGGCCGCAAAGGCCGCCAGTTGATATAACCAGGCAAAATCGGACAGTGCAAAATAAAAGATGCCCTTGGCAATGCGCACCAGCATCTCGTTATCCACCAGGCCCAACACGGCGGCAGACAAAATGATGAGAGAGGTAGGCAGAAATACAGCGATATCCAAGCGTTTGCGCAAACTTTGACTCATTTTTTGGCCTTGGTATAAGATTTTTCCCCAGGCAAGCGACGTCTGGCCAAAACGATTCCAGCCAGGCGTCCCTGCACACACTCAGATTGCCGTCATCGTCCCAGCATCGGCAAGTTCAGCCCCTGTTCCCGGGCGCAATCTATGGCTTCCTGATAACCTGCATCGGCATGCCGCATCACACCCGTGCCTGGATCATTGGTCAGGACACGGGCAATCCGTGCGGCAGCCGCATCGGTTCCATCGCAGACGATGACCATCCCCGAATGCTGTGAGAACCCCATGCCAACGCCACCACCATGATGCAGGGAAACCCAGGTCGCACCGCCCGCCGTGTTCAGCAGAGCATTGAGCAAGGGCCAGTCCGACACCGCATCCGAGCCATCCTGCATCGCTTCGGTTTCCCGGTTGGGACTGGACACGGAGCCTGAATCCAGATGATCACGGCCGATCACGATGGGTGCTGACAACTCCCCGGAACGCACCATCTCGTTGAATGCCAGACCCAATTTGGCGCGCAGGCCAAGTCCGACCCAGCAAATACGGGCAGGCAGCCCCTGGAAACTGATCCGCTCACGAGCCATGTCCAGCCAGCGGTGCAGGTGTGCATCATCGGGAATCAGTTCCTTGACCTTGGCATCCGTCCTGTAGATGTCCTGCGCATCGCCGGAAAGTGCGGCCCAGCGAAACGGACCGATACCCCGACAAAACAATGGGCGGATATAGGCCGGCACGAATCCCGGAAAGTCAAAGGCATTGGCAACGCCTTCCTCCTTGGCCATCTGCCGGATGTTATTGCCATAGTCGAACGTGGGAATGCCCTGCTTCTGAAAATCCAGCATGGCTTGCACGTGCACCGCCATCGACTGGCGGGCAGCCCTGGCGACTGCAGCAGGCTCGCTCACGGCGCGCTCGCGATATTGCGCCCAGGTCCAGCCAGCAGGCAGATAGCCGTTGAGCGGATCATGGGCACTGGTCTGGTCGGTCACCATATCCGGACGTACTCCCCGACGCACCAGTTCCGGCAGGATTTCGGCAGCATTGCCATGCAAGGCGATCGACACGGCCTTGCCTTCCTCCGTATAGCGCTTGATGCGTGCCAGGGCGTCATCGAGGTCACTGGCCTGCTCATCGACATAGCGTGTCTTGAGCCGGAAATCGATACGGCTCTGCTGGCACTCGATATTCAGAGAGCACGCCCCTGCCAGGGTTGCAGCCAGGGGTTGTGCGCCTCCCATCCCACCCAGCCCGGCAGTCAACACCCAGCGTCCAGTCAGATCGCCACCATAATGCTGGCGTCCTGCCTCGACAAATGTTTCGTAAGTGCCCTGCACAATCCCCTGACTGCCGATGTAAATCCAACTGCCTGCGGTCATTTGCCCATACATGGCCAGACCCTTGGCATCAAGCTCATTGAAATGCTCCCAGGTCGCCCAATGCGGCACCAGATTGGAGTTGGCAATCAGCACACGCGGCGCATCGGCATGCGTCTTGAACACGCCCACGGGCTTGCCGGACTGTACCAGCAGCGTTTCATCATCATTGAGTTCTTTCAGTGTCTCTACGATACGGTCGTAGCATTCCCAGTTTCTGGCCGCACGCCCGATACCACCATAGACCACCAGCTCCTTCGGGTTTTCGGCCACTTCCGGGTCCAGGTTGTTCATCAGCATGCGCAGCGGCGCTTCAGTCAGCCAGCTTTTCGCGTTGAGTTTGCTGCCTCGCGGCGCACGTATTTCAATGTCACGGAACTTGGTCATGACAGACTCCTTGATGGGTAAAAAGAAAAATCGGAAAAAAAACAGGCCACCGGGCTGGCTATGCTGTGCAGTCTTGGAAGACACAGAGCACCTGCCCGAGCAACAAGCGATCAGGCACCCGCACGATTTGATCGGGCATATCAGGACATCAGGGACAAGCGGTGAATCAGCCGTGCTGCCGTGCGGGCCGTTCTGCCATCAATGTCATGACTCGGATTCAGTTCGGCCAGATCAATCACCCGCAATTTGCCGCTCTTGCAGAGCCGGGCCAGCAGCGGTTCCAGCAAGGGCAGGCTGACGCCATGTGCAGCCGGCGCGCTGACACCAGGTGCCTCTGCGGCTGGCAACACATCAATATCCAGTGTCAGGTACAGCACATCGCATTCCGCCACAAAGGCATCCAGCTCCGTTGCAATCTGCGGGAGTGTCGACTCGCGGATTTCATGGTCTTCCCGTACCCAAACCCCCAGCGCTGCAGCCCGGGCAAAAAGCGCCTGGGTATTGCTGGCACGACTGATACCCAGGCAGGCATAGTGAAAAGGCCAGCCACGCATCGTGCACTGTGCTGCAATCTGGGCAAAGGGCGTTCCCGACGAAGGACCGTTCGCAGGATCCCGCAGATCGAAATGAGCATCAAAGTTCACAATGCCGATGCGTGGCACAACGCCGCCACTTCCCATATATGTCGCCAGGCCAGTCCAACTGCCATAGGCCACCTCATGGCCCCCGCCCAGCACAATCGGCTGATGCCCCTCGGCAAGCACCTCGCTGACTCGCACTGCCAGGCGTGCCTGGGCAGACTCCAGATCGCCATCCGGGCACGTGATGTCACCCGCATCGTAGACAGGCCGCTGCTGGTGCCAGGCGAGGCTGGCCAACGCCTTGCGGATGGCCAGCGGCCCGGCCGCAGCGCCAACGCGGCCCTTATTGCGCAGGACACCCTCATCGCAGGCGAATCCCACCAGCACCACGCCTGGCACACTGCCCGCACGCCAGGGCAGGATACGCTGGTGCCAACGCGCACTATCGGGCTCCGGGTCCACACGCCCCTGCCAGCTCGCCATTGAGATTTCCTTATCGGACATTCTGTACAACTCCCCCAAAGACACGCTGACGCAAACGCCCGGCCTGGATGGCATAAGCCAGCTCCGCAGGCTGATTGATATCCCATATGCACAGGTCGGCGGGTGCTCCCGGCACAATATGCCCCAGCTCAGGGTGGCCGATCGCCTGGGCGGCATGCCGCGTCATGCCAGCCAGCGCCTCACGCGGTGTCAAGCGGAACAGGGTGCAGGCCATATTGAGCATCAGAGTCGGCATGCAAATCGGCGATGTGCCCGGATTGGCATCTGTCGCCACAGCCATCGGCACACCATGCCGACGCAAGGCATCGATGGGCGGCAGCGTCGTTTCGCGCAACACATGGAAGGCACCCGGCAACAAAACGGCCACCGTGCCCGCCTCTGCCATGGCTTGGACACCCGCCTCATCGAGATACTCGACATGATCCGCCGACAGGGCACCATACCGGGCTGCCAATGCACTCCCGCCCAGGTTCGACAACTGCTCGGCATGTATCTTGATGGCCAGCCCTTCCTGAATAGCCGCCTGAAAAATGCGTTCGCACTGGGCAGGGGAAAATCCGATGCCTTCGCAAAACACATCGACAGCATCCGCCAATTGCTGCCGGGCAGCCAACGGAATCATTTCTCGGCACACCAGATCGACATAGCCATCACTGTCTTTGGCATATTCGGGCGGCAATGCATGTGCCCCAAGCAGGGTTGTCGTGATCCTGACCGGTCGCAACTGACCCAATCGACGCGCGACCCGCAGCATCTTCAACTCGTCAGCGACAGTCAAGCCGTAACCGGACTTGATTTCAACCGTCGTCACCCCATCCGCCAGCAGGGCATCCAGACGTGGCAGACTGCTCTTGATCAGATCTTCTTCACTGGCATTGCGAGTCGCCCGTACCGTGCTCAGGATGCCGCCACCTGCCCTGGCGATCTCTTCGTAGCTCACCCCTTCCAGGCGCTGTTCGAATTCGCCGGCTCGGTCGCCAGCGTAAATGAGGTGCGTATGACAATCGACGAGACCGGGTGTCATGACACCGCCGCGACCCGCCTCGTGGGCACCTTGCGCCATGGACGATACGAACTCGTGCTCGGGCCACAGCCCCGCCACGATTCCCTGTTCTGCCAATACCGCCATGGGCTCTGACCATTGCCGATATCCGTCAAAAAGAATGACATCGCGCCATAGCTGCCGCACTGCTGGAAGAGTTTGCATCACACCGTGTCCCATTCATATTGTATATACAATATAAAAGCCCAACGTTTTCCCAGTCAACACCAAACAAATCAGTACAAACCCTTATACGAAAACCATTTCAGGCAGGTTGGCGCAACCTTACAATCCAATTAATGTATATACATTAAGAGCACAGACCCACATCATGCATGCTGAACACCTTGACCTCGCCACACTCGCGACCCATCCATGGAAAAACGGTCTTGGCAGCACCCAGCAGTTGGCGATATACCCTTGCGATGCCAGCCTCGAAGATTTTGGCTGGCGTATCAGTTGCGCACAGGTCACGCATCCCGGGCCTTTTTCAGCCTTTCCTGGAGTCGACCGCAGTCTGGCGGTCCTGTCTGGAGATGGCATGGAGTTGTACGATGCCCAGAAAAAAATAACGCTGCGCCCCTGCTCTTCCCCCGCCTCCTTTCCAGGCGAAGTCCCCATACGGGCCAGCCTGGTGGGCAGCAAGATCACGGATTTCAATCTGATGACACGCCGAGGACTGTTCAGCCATACCCTGCAGCACAGACACCTGGCAGGACAGGAGCAGATCGCACCTCTGGCCGACAATCTGCTCATCTGGTGCAATACAGGTACGCTTGACTACAACACGATGGATGGCAGCCTGAGTGGCTCGCTGCGCACAGACCAGGGCCTGCTGGTCACAAACCTGGCGACTCCGCTCAAACTGCGCGCGACCCATGCATGCCTGTATATCGCGGAGATCCATGCATCTTGATGCAAGACGATCTCCACCGGGACCTGCCGCCTTATCGGCTGGCCAATCTCGGCAACACCCTGCAAGCCGCTGCAGTCGTCGCCCCCCGGATCGTCTCCACCGACACCTGCCGCAACACCGCCAGTGCCTGAGCAATGCCGGCCAGCTCGGCTGGCGCATTGCGCTGCAATCCAGCGGCCACAGCACCCGCCTGATCCCGTCCCAGCCAGGCTGGCGGAATATCCGGTGCATCGGTTTCCAGCACCAGGTGTGCCAGATCGATCTGGGCGGCATGACGGCGGATGCGCAGAGCCCGCTCAAAAGTCATCGCCCCGCCTATCCCCAGCGCGCAGCCCTGTTCGATAAAGGCACGGGCCTGCTGCTCGCTGCCGTTGAAGGCATGAGCAATGCCGCCACGCAGCCCCGTCGTCTGCCGCAGGTACTTGAGCACGCTGTCCTGGGACCGGCGTACATGCAGCAGGACCGGCAGACCAAACTCGGCGGCCATTTTCAACTGGGCTTTCAGGAAATGTTCCTGACGTGCACGGGCCGCACCGACCGCAATGTCCGCCACGAAAAAATCCAGCCCGATCTCGCCAATCGCCACGAAGCGGGGATCGTCCATGGACTGCATGATGGCCTGACGCAATACCATCAGGTCGGCATCTTCGCTGCGATGCACATATAGCGGGTGAATGCCCAGCGCATAGGCACCACCGGGCCACGCATGGGCCACATTGCGCACCGTCTCGAAATTGAACCTGGCCACGGCGGGAATCACGATGCGATCCACGCCCGCCTGCAGGCTCTGCTGGATCAGCACCGCACGGTCCGTATCGAACTCCGGCGCATCGAGGTGGCAGTGCGTATCTATCAGCATCCGTACAGTCCAGTCATGGCGCGGCAGAGCGCCTGTGCAAGCGAATCCACCTGTATGCCAGGCCTGTATTTCAGGCCTGCTCTGCCTCGAGACGTCCCTCGCTCATGACCAGGCGACGGTCGGCACGCGACGCCAGCTCCGGGTCGTGGGTCACGATGATGAACGCCGTGCCCGATTCCCGGTTGAGGCGTTCCAGCAGATCGAACATGGCATGGGCCGTATGACGGTCCAGATTGCCGGTCGGCTCGTCGGCCAGCACGCAGGCAGGTCGCGTCACCAGCGCCCGTGCCAGCGCCACACGCTGACGTTCACCCCCCGACAACTGGCCCGGATAGTGTTCGGCACGCGCTGCCAGCCCGACCTGCTCCAGCACCGCCAGCGCCTGTGCCCGCGCCTCATGGCGCGGCATGCGGCGCACGATCAGCGGCATGGCCACGTTCTCGACAGCGGAGAATTCGTTGAGCAGGTGATGGAACTGGTAGACAAAACCCAGGCTGCGGTTGCGCAAAGCGCTGCGCTGCGACTCGGACAGCCCCATGCCCGCCACTCCGGCAACTTCGACACGGCCGCTGTCGGCCGCGTCAAGCAACCCCAGGATATGCAGCAGTGTGCTCTTGCCAGACCCGGATGCTCCGATGATCGCAACCATCTCACCGGCCGCGACACTGAGATTGACGTGATCCAGCACCTGGATGCGGACCGGCCCCTCATCGTAGGCCTTGCAGACATCGACGGCACGCAGGGCCACGGGCAACTGTCCGCCTGCCTGGGTGGACGAGGCAATGGAAACGGAACGATCAGTCATGGCGCAGCACGCTCGCAGGTTGCAGGCGCGAGGCGCGCCAGCTCGGATACAGGGTTGCCACGAAAGACAGCAGCAGGGACACGCCACCGATCATCAGGATATCGGGCGCTCTCGGATCGGACGGCAATTGATTGATGAAATAGATCTGCTGCGGAATGAAATGCACGCCCAGCAGCCGCTCAATGGCAGGCACGATAACATCGACATTGAGGGCCACCAGCGTACCGCCGGCCACGCCCAGCACGGTACCGACAATGCCGATCAGCGCCCCCTGCACCAGGAAGATGCGCGCCACCGACGCCGGGCTGGCACCCAGGGTACGCAGAATGGCAATGTCCGAACGCTTGTCCTTGACCGTCATGACCAGAGAAGAAAGCAGATTGAAGGCAGCCACGGCCACAATCAGCGCCAGGATCAGGAACATCATGCGCTTTTCGGTCTGAACCGCTGCGAACCAGGCCCGGTTGTTCTGTGACCAGTCCAGCGCCAGGACGTCCGGCGGCAGGACGGCCGGCAACTGTGCTGCCACGCGTGGTGCCTGCTGCATGTCCGAGATGCGCAGTCGCGCCCCGGCCACCGCCCCCTGGCGAAATACCCGCGCCGCATCCTCGACCTGCACAAAGGCAAAGGTCGAGTCGTATTCATAATGTCCGCTGGCGAACAAGCCCACCACGGTGAATTGACGCATGCGCGGCGTCATGCCGGCCGGACTGATGCTGCCTTCCGGTGCCATCAGCAGCAGCGTATCACCCACGCCGACGCCGATGGAACCTGCCAGTTCCTGCCCCAGCACAATCCCGAAGCCACCCGGCTTGAGGTTGGACAACTGCCCCTGCACCATCTGAGCGGGCAGATCGGAAACCCCGCCTTCATACTCTGCATCCACGCCGCGCACCTGCACGCCGCGCAGCGCCTGGCCCCGGGCCAGCATGGCCTGCGCGGCCACGAAGGGAGCCCCTTCCAGCACGGCAGGGTTCCGTTCGGCATCAGTCACCAGCTCGCGCCAGCGTGGCAGCGTCACGGCAGGGCTGGCACCCGGCACGAACAGTTCGATATGGGGCAGCACCGACAGCATCCGGTCGCGCACTTCTTTCTGGAAGCCATTCATCACCGACAGCACCACGATCAATGCCGCCACGCCCAGGCCGATGCCCGCCATGGAACTGACCGCAATGAACGACACAAAACGGTCGCGGCCGGCAGCACCGCGCCGTTTGAAGCGGCGCAGCCAGGCCATGCCCGAGTAGCGCGCACCTATCCAGAATTCATACATCGTCGATTCCAACCGTGTCCATGAACGTGTTTGACAATTGGGAGCGGGTCCAGCCGCCTGATTGCCTGCATCATAATCTACAATCCCCCCATGCTGATCGTTCTGCCCGGCGCTTTGCCGTCCTCCCCTGTCTCCGCCTCCCTGGCTGCGCGACTGCCTTCCATCGCGCCCACGCTGGTTGCCTGGATGGCGCAATCGCGTCGCGAAATCCGGCCCTTCGATATCCGCCGCAATGGCTGCACGCCCTACGAGGGCTGGCTGCTCGAGCAGGCCGGCTATGCTGCGCAGCCAGGGCAGCCCCTGGGCGCAGCCCTCGGCCCCTGGCGTCTGTCGCAGGCGCTGTCGGCCCTGCCCGAGAACCCGCCCGCTGACCGTCCGGTCTGGCTGGTCGACCTGGTGCATCTGGCGCTGGGCAGCGAAGGGGCCACCCTGCTGCCGCCCTCTGCCCTAGATCCCGGCCGTGAAGAAAGCACCGCATTGTTCGATGCCATCCACCCTTTGCTGGAGGGCGACGGTATCGAAGCACACATGCTGACACCGCAAACATGGCAGATCCAGGTGCCCAAGGCCTGGAACTGTCAACACCTCGGCACGCCCGACATGCTGGCAGGTCAGCGCATGGACATTCTGTGTCCCCCACGCCAATTGCCCCAGCCCTGGCGACGCCTGCTCAATGAAATCCAGATGACCTGGCACGAGCATCCCGTCAACCTGGCACGCGCCGAGCGTGGCCAGACCGCACTCAACAGCCTGTGGCTGTATGGCGGTACCCGTTATCAGTCAGGTAATACGCCGCCCCAGGCCGCCACCCTGTTCGAGGATCTGCTGCCCGCCTATACCCAGGGCGACTGGAATACCTGGATCGGACAGCTGGAACAACTCGACCACCAACTGGCCCCCTTGAGTCAGGAACTGGATGCCGCATCCGGCCAGCCACTGACCCTGGTCCTGACAGGCAGTGACCGCATCGTCACCCTGAATCGCCCGGCCCGCCACGGCTGGCGCCGCTGGCTTCCCAAACCGAAACACGACTGGATTACCTGGTGGTCTCTCCCCGCTTGACGCTTCGCCCCGGCGATGACACAGCTTCCCGGCAACTCGAAGCCGAAGGCATTCACCCCCTGCTGGCCCGCCTGTGGGCCGCGCGCGGCATTACCCGTGCGGAACAGGCGCGACTCGGCTGGGACCGGCTGCACCCACCCGCCCAGTTGACCCACAATCAGCAGGCGGCCAGCCTGCTGGCCGACGCGCTGGCAGCCGGTCGACGCATCCTGATCGTCGCCGACTACGACTGCGACGGTGCCACGGCCTGCGCAGTTGCCCTGCGGGCACTGCGTGCCATGGGTGGGCAGGTCGATTTCCTGGTGCCGAACCGCTTCGAGACCGGCTATGGGCTATCTCCTGCGGTCGTCGAACTGGCCTGCCGGCACCATGCCGGCAAACCGGATCTGATCCTGACTGTGGACAACGGCATCGCCAGCATCGATGGCGTCGAGGCTGCGCGTGCGGCCGGCATCGAGGTCATCGTCAGCGACCACCACCTGCCTGGCGACACGCTGCCGGACGCATTGGCCATCGTCAATCCCAACCAACCGGGCTGCGGCTTTCCGTCCAAGAATCTGGCAGGCGTCGGCGTCGCGTTTTATCTGATGCTGGCGTTGCGTGCCGAATTGCGCCAGCGCGGTGTCTACCCAGCCAACGGCGGCCCACGACTCGACGAACTGGCCGACCTGGTCGCGCTCGGCACCGTGGCCGATGTCGTCCGCCTCGACGACAACAATCGTCTGCTCGTTTCCCAGGGACTGGCGCGTATCCGCAAGGGCCGCATGCAACCCGGCATACGGGCACTTTTTGCCGTGGCAGGACGCGATCCACGCAGCGCCAGCGCATTCGACATGGGCTTTGCCGTAGGCCCGCGCCTCAACGCCGCCGGTCGCCTGGCCGACATGAGTCTGGGCATCACCTGCCTGATCACCGACGATGACGCCCTGGCCGAAAAGATTGCCCATGAGCTCGATGCCATCAATCGCGAACGCCGCAGCATCGAAACCGTCATGCGCGACGAAGCCATGCAGGCCATGGAAAGCACCGAGGCCAGCCAGAGCGCCTGTGTCTGCGTTTTCAATCCCAACTGGCACCAGGGCGTAGTCGGGCTGGTCGCCGCACGCCTGAAAGAACGCTTCTGGAAGCCCACGCTGGCCTTCGCACCGGCCGACGACGACGAAATCAGAGGCTCGGGTCGTTCCATTCCCGATGTGCACCTGCGTGATGCACTGGATCTCGTCTCCAAACGTCATCCGCAACTGATCCGCAAGTTCGGCGGCCATGCCATGGCAGCCGGCCTGACACTGGGCCGCGATGACCTGCCTTTTTTCCGTGATGCATTCGACGAGGCCGTCCAGACCCTGACCGGCCGCAGCCAGTTCGATCCCCAGATCGAAACCGATGGCTCCCTCGAAAGTATCTTTGCCAACGCAGATGTGGCCTTGATGCTGCAGGCCCAGGTCTGGGGAGCGGGATTCCCGGCCCCCTCCTTCCTCGACCGCTTCGTGGTGCGCGACCAGCGCTTGCTCAAGGGCAAGCACCTCAAGCTGTCGCTGGAGCGTGACCACCAGCGTTTCGATGCCATCTGGTTCGGCCAGTCGGAGCTGTTGCCCGAATACATCGAGGCAGCCTACCGACTGGAACCCAATGCCTGGCGAGGTGTCGTTTCGGCACAGTTGATCATCGAGCACGCCCAGGCTGCGCACTGAGCTGCTTGCTGCATTTTTTCTCGTTTTGCATCAACGTATTGCAGCACGACTGCAGGCTCGCCTGCGCCCGTTACAATGCCGCCGGCCCTATATTCAAAAAAGTTGTCACACACAGGAGAAGAAGCATGAAGTTCAAATTGATTGCCAGCGCCGTACTGGTGGCAGGTCTGTCCGCAGGCTGCATGGAAACCGCCAACATGGGCGGCCTGATGGACTCCGGCAGCAAGCTGATGCAGGCCTACAACCTGAGCGACCAGGAAGTCATCGACCTGTCCAACCAGGCATGCGCCCAGATGGACCAGGAAAACCGCGTCGCCGGCAAGAACTCCAAGTACAACCAGCGCCTGCAGCGCATCGTGCGCCCGCTCGCCAAGGACCTCAACGGCCAGACGCCTGAGTTCAAGGTCTACCTGACCGACGACGTCAACGCCTGGGCCATGGCCAATGGCTGCATCCGCGTATACACCGGCCTGATGGACAAGATGAACGACGACGAACTGCGTGGCGTGATCGGCCACGAGATGGGTCACGTTGAACTGGGTCACAGCAAGCGTGCCATGCAGACGGCCTACACCCTGTCGGCTGCACGCGATGCAGTGGGCGCATCGGGCAATGCCGCCGCCGTGGCGCTGAGCAGCTCGCAACTGGGCGATCTGACCGAGGCCCTGCTCAATGCACAGTTCTCGCAATCGCAGGAAACCGCTGCCGACGATTACTCGTTCGAACTGCTGACCGAGCGCAAACTCAACACCCAGGGACTGGTCACGGCCTTCCAGAAGCTGGCTGAACTGGGTGGCGGCGAAAGCAGCATCATGAGTTCGCATCCCGGCTCCAACGAGCGTGCCGCCCGCATGCAGGCGAAGATCGACGCCGCCAAGTAAGCATCACCCGGAGGCAGTCGGCACTCAGTTGCCGATGCCTCCCAGCAGGCGTCCACGCGCCTGCGCATATTCTGCAGCCAGGCGTTCGACCAGGCTGGCAGCCGACACCACACCGTGTATCGCTGCAATCCCCTGACCACTCCCCCAGATATCTCGCCATGCCTTGGCAGCATGATCGCCGCCAAAGTCCATGCTGGCAAGGTCGCCTGCCGGCAGGTTGGCCGGATCCAGTCCGGCCGCCACGACACTGGCCTTCAGGTAGTTGCCCGCCACGCCCGTGAAAAAACTGCTGTAGACGATATCGTCCGACGATCCATCCACCACGGCCTGCTTGTAGGCTTGGCTGGCGCGCGCCTCTTCGGTCGCGATGAAAGCCGAACCGATATAGGCAAAATCCGCCCCCATGGCCTGCGCAGCCAGTATGGCCCCGCCATTGGCTATCGCCCCCGACAGGGCCAGCGGCCCATCGAACCACTGCCGGATCTCCTGGACCAGCGCGAAAGGACTCTTCACCCCGGCATGGCCGCCCGCCCCTGCCGCCACCGCAATCAGCCCATCGGCTCCTTTTTCGATAGCCTTGCGGGCATGGGTATTGTTGATCACATCATGCAGCACGTGCCCCCCGTAGGCATGCACGGCCTGATTGACCTCAGGCCTCGCGCCCAGAGAAGTGATCACCAGCGGCACACGATATTTTTCAAGCAACGCCATGTCCTGTTCCAAGCGGGCATTGCTTGGATGCACGATCTGGTTGATGGCGAATGCAGCTGCCGGACGCTCGGGATGCCGTGCATCATGCGCGGCCAGGCCTTCGCAGATTTCGGCCAGCCATTCGTCGAGTTGCGAAGCAGGACGGGCATTGAGTGCCGGCATGCTGCCGACGATGCCGGCCTTGCACTGCGCCAGCACCAGTTGCGGCGTACTGACGATGAACATGGGGGCAGCAATGACAGGGATACGCAACGCAGACAACGTACTCGGCAGCCTGGACATGACATGTCTCCTCATCGGTTTGTTGTCTGCCTACTATAACCGTGTCTCGTCATGCGCAAAACATGCTAAGATGAAAAGCTATTTGATTTTCAAATCAAGCAGCTAAAAACAAAAAGCAAATCAAAAAAGCCGGTCGCCCTTTTAGGGTCGATACTGCCTTTTCACAGCGCAGCACATCATCCGGCAGGCCTTTCTCGCCGTAGTTAAATGGATATAACTTCCCCCTCCTAAGGGGAGATTACAGGTTCGATTCCTGTCGGCGAGGCCACGTGCATTGCACTCCCTGCATCGCTTTTTTGTTAAATTTAAAGTTACAATTAAAACGTTTTGTTTAACAAAACAGGCGGGATACGATACCTTGCCACCCAGACCTGCTGGATAGGGAGACTACGTTGTTCCGGTACCGTTTCGCCACCGAGCGCCTGTCGCTGCAGCGCTCGCTGACCATGATTGTGCCCGGCCTGCTCGTACTGGTAGCCTGCTTTGCCATTTATGTCACCATGCTGATGCGCGGCATCGACGAACAGCGTATCCGCGTCGAACACGACACCTATCTGCGGGCCGCACAGATGAGCAATCTCCTGGCCCAACAAATGGAAGCCCTGGTCTCGGGGCTGGACTATGCCCTCAAGGATCTCGCCAATAGCTATCAGGCTGGCAACAAACTGGGCTTCGAAGAGGGTGTCGCCACCATGCAAAACACCTTTCCGGAAGGCACCATTACCCAGATCTCCATTGCCGATGCCAGAGGTACCCTGCTTTATTCCAGCCTGGGCTCATTGCGCAACGATGGGCAGGTCGCATCAATCCGGGACCGGAGGCACTTCACGGTGCACGCGACAGGCACCTTTCATGGCTTGTACATCAGCGACCCGGTCTTCGGACGCCTGTCCCGACAATACACTATCCAGTTTTCCCGCGCACTGTACCGGGATTTCGAATTTGCCGGCGTGATCGTGCTGTCCGTCTCCCCCCGCTACCTCTCAAGCCTCTTCCATAAGGTATTCGACAACTCGAGCGACGTGGTCATGCTGCTGAACCAGGATGGCTACTATCTGGCCCGGTCTCTCGACGAGGACCAGGCGATCGGCAAACATGTCCCGACAAGCAGAACATTCCTGCAAGACCCAGGCAAGACGCACGGCACCTACGAAACCACTGCCGCGCTCGACGACATCGAGCGCTACTATGCCTGGAGCCGAGTGGCATCCTATCCGCTGATCATCAGCCTGGGGCTGGACAAGGCCCAGGCCACGACGGAATCCGAACATGCCATCACGCGGATCCTGACCAACAACACCATCGGCGGCATCCTGATTCTGATCGCCTCGCTATGGATCAGCTATCTGTTGTTGCAGCGCGAAAAAAGTGTCGCCATGCTGACCGACACCGCGCGGCGCCAGAGTGCCATCATCAATCATTTTCCGGGCGGCGTGCTGGTCGAAGACCAGGACGGCAACCCCATCGTTGCAAACCAGACGCTGTGCCGCCTACTGGCTCTGGACATCAACCCAGACAGCCTCACCGCCCATACCCGCGAAGCGTTTCGCGAACGCGCCCCGCAAGGCATGCTGGACTGGATAGACCAGCCTCTCCCGCCTACAGCCCAGGACATCGACGGCGCAGCGCTGGGCCTGGAATATGAATTGCCTGACGGCCGGACCCTGGAGATCGACAGGATCGGCCTGGACGCCCAGGCCCAGCACCTCGGCACACTCTGGCTGCTCAAGGACATTACCGAACGCAAGCTGCGTGAACGCAAACTCGAAACACTGGCCACCCGCGACTCATTGACTGGCCTGACCAACCGGGGGGCCTTCATGAATGCCCTGGCGCATCTGCCCACTCACCACCTCCTGCACGGCCCTGACAGACAACCGACGCCTGCCGCGATGCTGGTCATGATCGATATCGATCATTTCAAGCGTGTCAACGACACCTACGGACACCACGCCGGAGACCAGGCACTATCGCACCTGGCCGATATTCTGCGCGTGTCGCTGCGCGCCCATGATCTGGCCGGACGCCTCGGCGGCGAAGAGTTCGTGCTGCTGCTGCCCGACACCTCGCTCGCCCAGAGCATCGATATTGCCGAGCGTATCCGCCTCGCAATCGCCGAGCAACCAGCCCATACCGATGCAGGCGAAGTCAGTTTCACTGCCAGCTTCGGCATCGCCACGCTGAGCAGCCCTCCCAACCCCGAAACCTGCCTGGAACAGGCCGACAGTGCTCTGTATCTGGCCAAGCGCAGCGGCCGGAACTGCGTCTGCTATTGGTCACAAGACAGCGGAAAACCAGTTCAGTCGACCAGCGCCACCTGAACGGGACGGGCATCCAGCAAGCTGCGCAGCACGGCAGGATCCATTCCCAGGATATAACCCCGGCGACCACCATTGATATAGATGCCAGGCAAATCCAGGATCGTGGACTCCACCCAGACCGGCATGCGCTTGCGGGTTGCAAACGGCGACGTCCCCCCCACCTGGTAACCAGAATGCCGCTGTGCAGTCTCAGGGGCACAGGGTTCGATGCGCTTGACGCCCACCTGCCTTGCCAGGTTGCGCGTGGACACTTCGCAATCACCATGCATCAGGATGATCAGTGGCTGCTTGCGCTCGTCTTCCATCACCAGCGTCTTGACGACGCTATGCGGGTCCAGGCCCAGTTGGCGCGACGCTTCGGAGGTCCCGCCATGATCGACATATTCGTAGACATATTCCTCGAAAGCCACCTTCTGCTGCTTCAACAGGCGTGTGGCAGGTGTTTCGGAGACATGTGCGGACTTGCTCATTGGACAATTCAACCTCTTGGATGATGAGCGGCATGCAAGGTCTTCAGCCGCTCCCGGGCCACGTGAGTATAGATCTGCGTGGTGGATATGTCGGCATGACCCAGCAGCATCTGCACCACGCGCAGGTCGGCACCATGATTGAGCAAATGCGTGGCGAAGGCATGCCTGAGCACATGCGGCGACAGCGGGGCATGGATATCGGCCAGCACCGCATACTTGCGCACCAGCACCCAGAACATCTGCCGCGTCATGCCGGCACTGCGGTTGGTCAGGAACAGCGCATCGCTGCGCGCCTGGCCCAGCATGAATGGCCGGCCATGTGCCAGATACTGTGCCAGCCAGTGGCAGGCCTCCGCCCCCAGTGGCACCAGCCGGTCCTTGCCCCCCTTGCCCATGCGTACCCGCAGCACGCCTTCGTCCAGACTGACATCCAGCACATTCAGCCCCACCAGTTCGGAGACCCGCAAGCCGGTGGCATACAGCGTCTCCAGCATGGCACGATCACGCAGTCCCATCGGGTTTTCCGTCACGGGCGCGGCCAGCAACGCCTCGACCTGCCGCTCCGACAGCGTCTTGGGCAAGCGGGCCGGCTGCCGGGCGCTCTGGATGGTCTGACAGGGATCAAGCGCGGCCCGTCCGGTTCGCAGCGCCCAGGCATAGTAGCGCCGCAAAGTCGCCAGACGGCGGTTGGCCGTGCTGGCGCGTGTCTGCGCATGACAGGCTGCAAACCAACCCTGGATATCGTGCGGCTGCACCGCATTCAGATCTGGCGAGGTCTTTCCTGCCTGCGCCAGCCAGCCCGAGAATGCACGCAGGTCACGACGGTACGCCTGCAGTGTGTTGTTCGACAGGCCATCTTCCAGCCATAGCGCATCGATGAATGCATCCACGTCCGACATCAGGATAACTCCATAAACATGACGCTCCGACAGAAAAAACCCCACGCTCGTCGCTACGCGCCAGCGTTGCCCCCCAAGGGGAACTTCTTGTCTTGGGACAACCCGACAACAAAAAACATTCCGGGGCGATCTTAAGACGTTTGCCGAATCAGGTCGAGCCGGCGAACCAAACAGTCAGAAGTCCAGGCTTCTGGAATATGCTTATGCGATACAGTCATCATCCATACAGATCACACGACTCCATACCACCGCTGCACCATGTCCACCTTCCTGCTCGTCCTGCCTGATTTCATGCTGATCCTGCTCGGCTGGCTGCTGCGGCACCGCCTGGGCTACGAACGCAGTTTCTTCATGCCGCTGGAGCGGTTGATCTATTACGTCCTGTTTCCCGCCCTGCTGTTTCAGGCTACGCTGCGCGCGCCCATCGTGCTGGACGATGCCATCAATCTGATCGGTGCCACCCTGGCACTGCTGGCAATCGGCATCCTGCTGGCGCAACTGGCCCGGCCACTGCTGCGCCTGCCTGCTTTCGAGCATGCCTGCGTAGCGCAATGCGGATACCGCTTCAATACCTATCTGGGACTGGCCATCGCGTTCAGTCTGGCCGGCACGCGTGGTCAAAGCATCATGGCCATCATCATCGGCCTGGCCGTGCCGATCGTCAATGCAGCCGCCGTCTTCGGACTGGCACGCACCAACGGCGGCAGTGTCGGCCGTGAACTGCTGCGCAATCCACTGCTGCTGGCAACCGTGCTCGGGCTGGCAGGCAATATGCTGGGGCTGCACCTGCCCGGACCTGTCGAGATTTTTGCCAACAAGCTCGGGGCGGCGGCCATTGCACTGGGTATTGTCTGCGTGGGGGCCAACCTGTCCTGGGAAGGCGGCAAGGGACAGGTCGGCACCATGACCTGGATGCTGGCGGTCAAGCTGATCGCCATGCCTGCCCTGGCCTGGCCAATCGGTCTGGCATTCGGCCTGCCTGCAGTGGAACAGGCCATGCTGCTGCTGTTTGCCACGCTGCCTACCGCATCGAGTGCCTACATTCTGGCGATCCGCATGGGAGGCGATGGGCGCACCGTTGCATTATTGATTTCGACAGGCACATTGCTGTCGGCGCTGACCATCCCGCTCTGGCTGCTCATGCTGCCGGCCGCTATCCAGGTGCAATAAGCGTGCATGAGAGGCACTGTCAGAGGTACAGCCGGTACAAGACCGGCAGTACCTTGCACCTTAACGCGAGTTGGTCATGTCCTGAGGCACCACCCATTGCGCAAACTGCGCCTCGGTCACATAGCCCAGCGCCAGGGCCGACTCCTTGAGGGAGAGATTTTCCTTATGTGCCTTCTTGGCGATCTGGGCGGCCTTGTCGTAGCCGATATGCGGATTGAGGGCCGTGACCAGCATCAGCGAACGATTCACCAGTTCCTCGATGCGTTCGCGGTTGGGCTCGATGCCCCGTGCGCAGTGCTCGTCGAAGCTGTGCATGCCATCGGCCAGCAGGCGCACCGATTGCAGGAAATTGTGGATCAGCAGCGGCTTGAACACGTTCAGCTCGAAATTGCCGCTGGCCCCACCCATATTGATCGCCACATCGTTGCCCAGCACCTGAGCCGCCAGCATGGTCAGCGCCTCGCACTGCGTGGGATTGACCTTACCCGGCATGATGGAACTGCCCGGCTCATTCTCGGGAATGCTGATTTCACCCAGCCCCGAACGCGGGCCGCTGGCCAGCCAGCGCACATCATTGGCGATCTTGATCAGGCCAGCGGCCAGCGTCTTGAGGGCACCATGCGTGAACAGCAGCGCCTCATGCGAGGCCAGGGCCTGGAATTTATTGGGGGCCGATACAAAGGACACCCCCGTATCGCGCGCCAGTTCGGCCGACACGCGCGCGCTGAACTCCGGATGTGCGTTCAGGCCGGTTCCGACAGCCGTGCCGCCGATTGCCAGCTGATGCAGTCCGGGCAATGTCGCCCGAATCTGCTGTTCGGCCAGCTCAAGCTGGGCCACATGGCCCGACAGTTCCTGGCCCAGCGTCAGCGGCGTGGCATCCTGCAGGTGGGTACGACCGATCTTGACGATATCGGCAAAGGCCTCGCTTTTGGCCTGCAGCGTCTTGCGCAGCGCCACCAGGGCCGGCAAGAGGACCTGCTCGACCTGCACCGCTGCCGCCACATGCATGGCCGTCGGGAAGACGTCATTGGAAGACTGGCCACGATTGACGTGATCGTTGGGGTGTACCTTGCGTGCCTCGCCGCGTTCGCCCCCCAGAATTTCCGAAGCCCGGTTGGCCAGAACCTCGTTCATGTTCATGTTGCTCTGCGTACCGGATCCCGTCTGCCAGACCGACAGCGGGAATTCATTCGGCCACTTGCCGGCCACGACCTCGTCGGCAGCAGCGATGACGGCCTTGGCAATACCGCCATCGATCTGACCCAGTTCTGCATTGACATGCGCGGCGGCGCGCTTGAGCCTGGCCAGCGCGTCGATCAGTTGCGCCGGCATTTTCTCGGTCGAGATGGCGAAGTGATGCAGGGAACGCTGCGTCTGCGCGCCCCACAGATGCTCGGACGGCACCTCGATCGGGCCAAAGGTGTCTTTTTCGATACGAATGCTCATACTGCGCTCCACCACAAATGAAAACGGTTATGGATAGTAAAATCGTTAGCTTAGCAGATGCGGGAACTCTGCTGCCAAAGCCCAGATCGGCCCGGGATCAGAAGACATTTATACGGTATTCTTGCGGCTTGCCGCCGTTGCCACTGCATATCTTCTGCCGAAGATACGCCCGATTGCCCAATCCTGCCACCCCAGCCGTCACCACCATGTCCGCCCATGCCCCCCTGCCAGCGCTTGAGCAGCGCGAACTGACCCTGCCCGACAGCGAGGCAACCGAACAGTTGGCCCAGAAGCTGGCCACTCTCATCCTGGCCGATACTGCTCCCCAGGCAACCGCAGCCGGACATGACCGGCCAACCCATCCCGTGGCGCATATCCACCTGCAGGGCGACCTGGGTGCGGGCAAGACGTGCTTTGCCCGTGCGCTGTTGCGCGCATGCGGCGTTCAGGGCCGGATCAAGAGCCCAAGCTATGCTTTGCTTGAATCTTATAAAATTTCTAGCTTATACTTGCATCATCTTGATTTCTATAGATTTAGCAATTCTGACGAATGGCTGGATGCAGGATTCGACGAACTGCTGCTCGAACCCGCCCTGGTTTTGATCGAATGGCCGGAGCGTGCAGCAGGGCGGTTGCCCCTCCCCGATCTGCTGATCGGACTGGATTATGCAACCGGTCCTGACCCCGCTGCCGGACGTATCGCCAGACTGACTGCCTACACGATGCGAGGGCGAACATGGCTGACTCATCTCTGATTCCCCGCAGCGGCACCCGCCGCCGCCTGCTCGGCGCAGCAGCCACACTGGCTTTGCTGCCCGTCTGGCCGCGCACGGCCCAGGCTGCCAGCATCCTGGCCGTGCGTACCTGGCCGGCTGACGACTACACACGCGTCACCCTGGAGATCGACACCGAACTCAAGGCCGAGCACTTCACCCTGGACAATCCTCATCGACTGGTCGTCGATATCGAAGGGCTGACCATGGCACAGGCGCTCAACGACCTGGTTTCCAAGGTCAAACCCGATGACCCCTATATTGCCGGTTTGCGTGTCGCTCAGAACCGCCCCAATGTCGTGCGCCTGGTATTCGACCTGAAGCAGGCCATCGCCCCGCAGGTCTTCACGCTCAAACCGGTGGCCGACTACCAGTACCGTCTGGTGCTCGACCTCTATCCGCACGCCACCCAGGATTCACTCACCGCCCTGCTCAAGGATATCTCCCAGCAGGATGACGATCCGCTGGCCCGCATCCTGGAAGACATTTCCCGCAGTCCGGCCGGATCACAGCCGGCCCCAGCCGAAACACCAGCGCGTCCGACCTCGCCCCCTGCCGTGGCAACGGCACCAGCCCAGCCGACGCGTCCCACCCAGCAGCCGGTACGCCCCCCCGCAACCAGTGGAGGCCGTACCCGCACGCTCATCGTGGCCATCGATCCTGGCCATGGAGGAGAAGATCCTGGTGCCATCGGCCCGGGCGGCACCCACGAGAAAACCGTGGTACTGCAGATCGCCAAGCGCCTGCAGCGTCTCATTGACGCCACACCCGGCATGCGTGCCTACATGACCCGCGACAGTGACTTCTTCGTGCCGCTGAATGTACGCGTCCTGAAGGCGCGCCGGGTCAAGGCCGATCTGTTCATTTCCATCCATGCCGATGCCTGGACCCGACCCAGTGCCAACGGCTCCTCGGTTTTCGCGCTGTCGCAACGCGGAGCCAGCAGTACCGCTGCACGCATGATGGCCGCTCGCGAAAATGCGGCCGACCTGATCGGTGGCGTCAATCTCGGCAGCCAGGATCGCCAGGTCGCCAGCGTCCTGCTGGACCTTTCCACGACGGCACAGATCAGCAATTCGCTGCAAGTGGGCGGCAACGTCCTCGACCAGATCGGACAGTTTCACCGCCTGCACAAGCCTCGCGTCGAACAGGCCGGATTTGCCGTGCTGCGTGCACCGGACATCCCCTCCATCCTGGTGGAAACCGCTTTCATCAGCAACCCTCGCGAAGAACAGTTGCTGAAAACGGCAGCCCACCAGGATAAGCTGGCCAATGCCATCCTGGGCGGCGTGCGCAGCTATTTTGCAGCCAATCCGCATATCGCGCAGGCCACCGGCTGATTCAGGGCTGAGAATATAATGGCGGGATGACCCAACCCGCTGCTCAGACCCCACGCCGTTCCATCACGGCGCTGCCCGATTTGCTCGTCAGCCAGATTGCCGCTGGCGAAGTCATCGAACGCCCCGCTTCCGTACTCAAGGAACTGGTCGAGAACGCCCTCGATGCCGGCGCACGCACCATCGACATCCGCTTGGAAGGCGGCGGTATTCGCCGCCTTGCCATCACCGACGATGGCTTTGGCATCCCCCCCGAAGAACTGGCGCTGGCGCTGACGCGCCACGCCACCAGCAAAATACGCTCTCTGGCCGAGCTTGAGTCAGTCAACTCCATGGGTTTTCGCGGCGAGGCTCTGGCTTCCATCGCTTCCGTCGCCCAAGTCACGCTGATCTCGCGCACTCGCGACGGTGCCCATGCCTGGCAATTGCAGCCGCCTTCCATCGAGCCCGAACCGGCCTCCGGCCCACCCGGCACGACCGTGGATGTCAGGCAGTTGTTCGACCGTGTGCCGGCACGTCGGAAGTTCCTGCGCTCGGAAACCACGGAGCAGTCGCACTGTGTTGCCGCCGCCGAGCGGATCGCACTGGCGCATCCCGGTATTGCATTTCGCATCTTCGTCAATGACAAGGCCTATCGCCAGTGGCTGCCCGCCACGCCACTGCAGCGCATACGTGATGTGCTGGGCCTTGAATTCGGACAGGAGTGCCTGGAGGTCGAGGCCGCCAATGGTCTGATCAGCCTGGGCGGCATGGTGGTACGCCCCACTGCGGCACGGGCCCGCACCGACCGCCAGTATCTGTACGTCAATGGCCGTTTCGTGCGCGACCGTACCGTCTCTCATGCCCTGCGCAGTGCCTATGCCGACGTCCTGCATGGTGACCGTCAGCCCGCCTTCGTCCTGTTTCTGGACATCGACCCGGCCACGGTCGATGTCAATGTCCACCCAGCCAAGCATGAGGTCCGCTTCCGCGACAGCGGTGCCGTTCACCGCTTTGTCGCCCATACGGTGGGACAGACGCTGGCCTCGGCCACTTCGGCACAGGGACAGCAGGATGCAACGACACAAGCCACCCCTGCCGTGGATGATGTGCAGGCTGAACGTGTCGCCAGCCACCCGGCACCGGCACAACGTACGCCGCATGTCCAGATGCCACTGAGCGCACGCCCTGCTCCGTTCGACGCCAGCCAGGCGCAAGAATGGAGCCGCTTTTATCAGCCTCTGTCGAATGCAGGTACAGCCTCTGTGGGCAATCCGCCGTCCGGCACGCATCAGCCGGCCACCGCGCCCCTTTCCCAGACAGCCGCGCCCTCGCCCTTCCTGCGCGAACCTGCACCGGCCTATGCGCCGCGTCCAGCCTCGTCCGTACCGGCAACACCCCCTCTGTCACCGCCCGCGACGCAGGCTGCGCTCGACGCCTTGCCACTGGGGTTGGCGCTGGGTCAGTTGCATGGCATCTATATCCTTGCTCAGAACGCTCGTGGACTGGTTCTGGTGGACATGCATGCGGCACACGAGCGCATTGTGTACGAACGCCTCAAACAGGCACACGACGCCCAGGAAATGCCTGTACAGGCCCTGCTGGTACCGGTCGTGTTCCATGTGCCGGAATCCGATATCGCCCTGGTCGAAGAACACCAGGAAGCCTTGTCCGGCCTGGGCTTCGAGATGCGACCGGCAGGACCCGGCAGCATCGCGGTACGCGCTGTTCCAGCCCCGCTGTCCCAGGCCGACATCGAAACACTGGCCCGTGCCGTCCTGCGTGATCTGGCCGACGTCGGCGTATCGCGCAAACTGACCGAACAACGCAATGAACTGCTCTCGACCATGGCCTGCCATGGCTCGGTGCGAGCCAATCGCCAACTAACGCTGCCGGAGATGAATGCACTGCTGCGCCAGATGGAGGCCACCGAGCGTTCGGATCAGTGCAATCACGGCCGCCCGACCTGGATACAATGGTCTCTTGGCGATCTGGACAAGCTGTTTCTCCGCGGCCAGTAAGCACCTTACCAGCCTGCTCTCGCCTCCAGACCCTCACGGCATACGCATGACCCAGTTCCACGACACGCGCGGTCCCTTACCCGTACTCTGCCTTGCCGGCCCCACGGCTGCCGGCAAGAGCGCCTCGGTGCGTGCGCTGGCATCACGCTGGCCCATCGACATTGTCAATGTTGATTCCGCGACGATCTATACCGGCATGGATATCGGCACGGCCAAGCCGGACCAGGAGGAACGCAACCAGCTTCGTCATCACCTGCTCGATATCCGCGACCCGGCCCAGGCCTATTCGGCAGCCGAATTTCGCCAGGATGCCCAGACGCTGGTCGAACGCATCCGGGCAGCCGGCCGCATTCCCGTACTGGCAGGCGGCACCATGCTGTATTTCAAGGCATTGCGCGAAGGTCTCGACGACCTGCCTCAGGCGGATCCGGCGCTGCGCGCAGACCTGGATCGCCAGGCTGCCGAACGCGGCTGGCCGGCCCTGCATGCAGACCTGCGCCAGCTTGACCCAACCACCGCTGAACGGCTCGCACCGAACGACAGCCAGCGCATCCAGCGCGCCCTCGAAATCTGCCTGCTGACCGGTCGCCCCATGTCCGATCTGCTCACCGATCCGGCACAGCGCCCTGCGGCAGATACCCGCTGGCAATTCGTGACCATCAGCCTGGAGCCATCCGACCGGCTGGTGCTACACCGACGCATCGCACAACGCTTCGGCAGCATGCTGACCAACGGGCTGATAGACGAGGTGGCCCAACTCAGGCAGCGGCCCGACCTCCACCCGGGCCTGCCTTCCATCCGCTGCGTGGGCTATCGGCAAATCTGGTCATACCTGGCAGACGAAGTCAGCCTGCATACTGCCGAAGAACAGGCCGTAGCAGCCACCCGACAACTCGCCAAACGCCAGATTACCTGGCTGCGCGCACTGCCCGACCGCACGATCATTGACTGCCTGGATCCCCAGGCTGTCGCCAGACTGATCGATGCCGCAGCCCCCATACTGGATGGCTACGCGTAGTAGCCTCACAAGAGAGACCAATCAGCACGCCAAGGGGCGGAAAACCGCATGATCGATCACCTGGACCATCTCGTACTCACCACCACCGATGAGCCGGCCTGCGTGCACTGCTACGTCGATGTACTCGGCATGCAGCTCGAAACATTCGGCCAGGGCCGCAAGGCATTCCGTTTCGGCAACCAGAAAATCAATCTGCACGTCAGGGGCCATGAGTTCGAGCCCAAGGCACATTTGCCTGTCCCCGGCGCGCTGGATCTCTGCTTTATCGCAGCGATTCCCCTGGATGACGTTATTGCCAGGCTTGGCGGACGCGGTGTACACATCACTGAAGGCCCCGTCAACCGGACCGGAGCCACTGGCCCCATCCGCTCGATCTACCTGCGTGATCCGGACCTGAACCTGATCGAAATATCAGAACGGCTGCCCCTGCCCTGACATACCGGACACATAGCCAAATTCAGCAGACACTGGATGGCGTAAAAAAACCGCAGTCAGCGTCGTGACTGCGGTTTGAGACGATCACGACAGGTGATCCGAAACGATCTTACTCGACCGTAGTCTGCGCGACACCTTCTGCGCGCTCGACAATCTCGCCCAGCGCCCAGACCGTTTCACCCTGCTCACGCAGCGTGGCCGCAATGGCATCGGCCTGTTGTGCATCCACCACAATGACCATGCCGATCCCGCAGTTGAATACACGGTGCATTTCCTGGTCGGCAATGCCGCCTTCACGCTGCATCCAGTCGAACAGCGCCGGACGCGTCCAGGCATCGCGATGCAGGCGGGCGCTGAGTGAGGGCTCAAGGATACGCGGCACGTTTTCGAGCAGACCGCCGCCGGTGATGTGCGCCAGACCCTTGATGGCAGTGCCATGCTGCGCCAGCGCCTGCAGCACCGACTTGACGTAGATACGGGTGGGTGCCATGACCACGTCAGACAGGCGTTGCCCTTGGAAGTCCTGGTCCGGCTTGGCCTGGGTGCGTTCGACCACCTTGCGCAGCAGCGAATAGCCGTTGGAGTGTGCGCCACTGGAGGCCAGGCCGAGCACAACATCGCCCGGACGGATGGACTTGCCATTGATCATGGCCGATTTTTCGACCGCACCAACGGCAAAGCCGGCCAGATCGTACTCGCCCTCGGGATACATGCCGGGCATTTCGGCCGTTTCGCCGCCGATCAGGGCGCAGCCTGCCAGTTCGCAGCCCTTGGCGATACCACCCACCACACGGGCGGCCGTATCCACCGACAGTTTGCCGCAGGCGAAATAATCAAGGAAGAACAGCGGCTCGGCACCCTGCACCAGAATATCGTTGACGCTCATGGCCACCAAGTCGATACCCACGGTGTCATGGCAGTTCCAATCGAAGGCCAGGCGCAGCTTGGTGCCGACACCGTCGGTGCCCGACACCAGCACCGGTTCGCGGTATTTCTGCGGCACTTCGAACAGGGCACCGAAACCACCGATGCCGGCCAGCACGCCCGGACGCATCGTCCGCGCAGCCAGGGGCTTGATACGGTCGACCAGCGCGTCGCCCGCATCGATGTCAACACCGGCATCGCGGTAGGTCAGGGGAGCATTGTTTTGAGATGTCATGAGAAAAGTCGCCAAGTATGTGACAATTGCGTATTTACACGCACAGTCTTCTATTTTACCCGGATGCGCGAAACTGTAATGCCCTGTCGCCGCACATGAACCGTCAACTCGTCCTGGATGTCCTGCCGGCACCCGGCGCTACCCTCGAAAACTACATCGCTGGCGACAATGCCGAAGCGCTGTCTGCCCTGCAGAACCTGCTGACTGGCCGGGCCGTATACCTCTGGGGTGCCGACGGCTGCGGTCGTACACACTTGCTGACCGCCCTGTGCCAGCAGGAGGCCGGCCTGCTGCTGACGCTGGACGCTTCTGCCGAACATATCCGCACCCTCGCCGACACCGATGCAACGCCCCATCTGCCGCGACTGCTGGCCGTGGACGACCTGCATCGCATGGACGCAGACCAGCAGGCTGCCGTGTTCGCACTCTACAACCGCTGGCGCGCCTCGGCTGCCTCGCCGCAGGGCTTTGCCCTGGCCGTGGCCGGCAACCAGGCTCCGATGACCATGCCATTGCGCGAAGATCTGCGCACCCGCCTCGGCTGGGACCTGGTCTTCCGGCTGACACCGCTGTCCGACGCCGACAAGCGCCATGCCCTCGAAACCCAGGCAGCGGCACGCGGCCTGCAGCTCTCGCCCGAAGTGCTGAACTGGATCCTGACCCACTACGAACGCGACATGCGTCGCCTGAGCGCCCTGCTCGATGCGCTTGACCGCTACTCCCTGGCTACCCGGCGCGCCATTACTGTGCCTTTGCTGCGCGCCATGCTGGCCGACCCCAATACCACCGTCGCATGAACACTACGCTCTCCCTCGCTCCCGACTCCCGGCTGGCACTGTTCGATCTGGACCATACGCTGCTGCCACTCGACAGTGATTATCAGTGGGCCGACTTCCTGGCCGGCAGCGGCCATGCCGGCGACCCCGCCGAAGCACGCCGCCGCAACGATGAACTGATGGATCGCTACAACCAGGGCAACCTGACGGCTGCCGAGTCCGCCGAGTTCATGCTTGGCCTGCTGGCTGGCCATCGCCCCAGCGACCTGGCGGCATGGCATGAAACCTTCATGCGCGACATCATCCGCCCAGCCATCCAGCCACAGGCGCTGGCACTGGTGGAGTCACACCTTGCCGCCGGGGATCTGTGCCTGATCGTGACGGCCACCAACACCTTTGTCACCGAGCCCATCGCCCGTGCGTTCGGTATTCCTCACCTGATCGGTGCCACCCCCGAATATCGCAACGGTCGCTATACCGGCCGTCTGCTGGGCACGCCCAGCTTTCGAGAAGGCAAGATCGTGCGCGTCGAGCAATGGCTGGCGTCCCACGGTTTGTCCTTCGGCCAGTTCGAAAAGACTTTCTTCTACAGCGATTCGATCAACGACCTGCCACTGCTGGAACGCGTCAGCGATCCCGTGGCAGCCAACCCCAGTCCGGCACTGCGCACCATCGCACACGAGCGCGGCTGGCGCATCCTGGATCTGTTCGATCATCACGAAGACCAAAAATCATGAGCACCCTGAAACGCATCGTCCGCAAGATCCTCACGCTGGGCAAGGCAAACAAGCCACGCATCATTTCGCGCCAGGAACACGGCATCGACCGGCGTCTGGTATCGCGTCATGCCATCAAGGTCTGCGAAGTGCTGCAACAGGCAGGCTATGAAGCCTATGTCGTCGGCGGTGCCGTACGCGACCTGATATCGGGCCTTGAGCCCAAGGACTTCGATGTCGCCACCAATGCCACGCCCGAACAGGTTCGCCCGCTGTTTCGCCGCGCCCTGATCATTGGTCGCCGCTTCAAGCTGGTACACGTCGTGTTTGGCCGTGAAATCATCGAGACATCGACATTCCGCGCACCGGCTGCGCAGGAAGGCGAGAATACGGACGAGCATGGCCGTATCCTGCGCGACAACGTCTTCGGTACCAAGGAAGAGGACGCCGCCCGGCGCGATTTCACCCTCAATGCGCTGTTCTACGACCCGCTCACCGAGAACGTGATCGACTATCACGATGGCGTGGCCGACCTCAAGAGCAAAGTCGTGCGCATCATCGGTGATGCCGCCACGCGCTATCGCGAGGACCCCGTTCGGATGCTGCGTGCCGTGCGCTTCTCGGCCAAGCTCAACGCCACGATCGATCCGGCCACCCGTGCGCCCATCAGCGAACTGGCGCATCTGATCGGCAATGTGCCGTCATCGCGTCTGTTCGATGAAATGCTCAAACTGCTGACCTGCGGCCATGCCCTTGACTGCCTCAAGCAATTGCGCGATGAAGGCCTGCACCAGGGGCTGCTGCCGTTGCTCGATGTCGTACTGGAGCAGCCGGGTGGGGCCCGTTTCGTACAGATCGCCCTGGAGCGCACCGATGCCCGCGTGCGCAGCGGCAAGACGATCAGTCCCAGTTTCCTGTTTGCCGCCCTGCTCTGGCAGCAGGTCGAGACTCGCTGGCATCGCCTGCGCGCACTGGGCGAGCACAGCATCCCTGCCCTGTCGCAGGCAGCCGACTCGGTACTGGAAGAACAGACCAGCAAGCTCGCCATCCAAAAACGCTATATTTCCGATATGCGCGAAATCTGGTTCATGCAACCCCGCTTCGAGCGCCGGGGTGGCAAAGGCATGGGCCGCATGCTCGAACAGCCACGCTTTCGGGCGGCCTGCGATTTCCTGCAACTGCGTGCCGCCAGCGGCGAATTCGACAGCGTGCAGGCGCAATGGTGGATGGATCTGGCCAATGGCGATGACATCACGCGCGGCGAAATGATCGAGGCTCTGGCTAGCCTGCCCGACGCTGAACAGGCACCAGCCAGCAGTCGCAAGCGCCGTCGCCGGCCACGCCGCAAGCCGGCTGCCACCGGTGCGACCACGCCCCAGAGCACAGACGCATAATGCAAGCCTGGATCGGCCTGGGAGCCAACCTGGGCAACCCCTTGGTCACCCTGCAGATGGCCCTGCGCGAACTCGCGCAGGCCGAAGATGTAATCGTGCAGGCCACGTCATCGTTCTACCGCACCGCCCCCGTCGATTCCTCCGGTCCGGACTACGTCAATGCCGTGACGCGCATTGACACGTCCCTGCCCCCCCATGCGCTGCTGGCACTGCTGCAGCGCATCGAGCAACAGCATGGCCGCCAGCGGCCTTATCAGAACGCCCCACGCACACTGGATCTGGATCTGCTGCTCTATGAAGACCTCAGGATTGATGACGACACACTGGTCGTCCCCCATCCTCGCATACACCTGCGTGCCTTCGTGCTGCAGCCCTTGCTGGATATCGAGCCTGACATGAAAATCAAAGACCAGTCTCTGCATGAATGGCTGGCACGCATCGGTGACGCCCAGCCTCTGCAAAAACTGCCTGTGAGTTTCAGCCCCACAGGCAGTTGAAGCGGCTCCACATCTATCTATGAGCCAGCCTGTTTCTCTCGTGAAACAGCTCAGCTCATGGCACACATAACCTGATCAGTCGCCTTTATCCATGTTCTTTTTGGTGGCAACGATGTCACGCTCTTCGACATTCACGCCATAGAACGTATAGCTCTTGTCGTTCTCGTCCACCAGCTTGATATCGAACATGGGATCATCGTAATTGGTCAGGGTAATGCGGATTTCCTCGCCATTCTCGAGGATATCTTCTTCCATGACGTCCTCTTCCCAATCGGTAGTCGATTGCGGACTGACATAGACAAAATAGATATCGACACCGGTCTTGTTTTTGATGTCGACGTAATACTCGGCGGCAGTGGCGACAGCCGACAGACAGAACATCATGCAGGCGACCGACAGTTGCTTCAAACGCATAAGGTTTTCCTCGTTCCCATTTCAAAAAAAGAAATAGTATTACGATTCAACGCAGAATGGGCGACAAAAAGCATCAGATCACGTGCATTGATAGCCTGAAGCAGACCGCTCACTCCATGAAGACCGACAGCGTAGTCGTGACATGGCGTGAGCTGGCCCACTCACAGGAAAATCAGGCCGGTGCTGTCTCCGCTGGCATCTGAGCAATCAGTGCCTGCCATTTTTTCGGGCCTGTCGTATGCACGGACTCACCCTTGGCATCGACCGCTACCGTCACCGGCATATCCTTGACATCGAACTCGTAGATGGCTTCCATGCCGAGATCGTCGAAAGCCAGTACCCTGGCGTGCTTGATCGCCTTGGAAACCAGGTAAGCCGCGCCCCCGACTGCCATCAGGTAGGCCGACTGATGCTTGCGGATGGCCTCGATGGCGACGGGGCCGCGCTCGGACTTGCCGATCATCGAGATCAGGCCGGTATTGGCCAGCATCATCTCAGTGAACTTGTCCATGCGGGTCGCCGTCGTCGGGCCAGCCGGACCAACGACCTCATCGCGCACCGGATCGACCGGACCGACGTAGTAAATCACACGGTTGGTGAAGTCCACAGGCAGTTTCTCGCCCTTGGCCAGCATATCCTGGATGCGCTTGTGGGCGGCGTCACGCCCCGTTAGCATCTTGCCGGACAACAGCAGCGTCTCGCCTGGCTGCCAGCTTGCAACTTCTTCGCGGGTCAGCGTATCGAGATTGACCTGGCGCGACTTGTTGTAGTCAGGAGCCCAGTGCACGTCAGGCCATTCCGACAGCGACGGCGGCGTCAGCGCAGCCGGGCCGGAACCATCGAGCACAAAATGGGCATGGCGAGTCGCAGCACAGTTCGGGATCATGGCGACAGGCTTGGAGGCCGCATGCGTCGGGAAGGTATGGATCTTGACGTCGAGCACCGTGGTCAGGCCACCCAGGCCCTGTGCGCCGATCCCCAGTGCATTGACCTTCTCGTACAGTTCAATGCGCAGTTCTTCCAGCTTGTTCCGTGGTCCGCGCTCCAGTAGTTCGAACATGTCGATATCGTCCATCAGCGACTGCTTGGCCATGAGCATGGCACGCTCGGCCGTACCGCCCACGCCAATGCCGAGAATGCCTGGCGGGCACCAGCCGGCGCCCATGGTCGGCACGGTCTTGAGCACCCAGTCGACGACTGAATCGCTGGGGTTGAGCATCACGAACTTGGACTTGTTTTCAGAGCCTCCACCCTTGGCAGCCAGTTGCACGTCGACCGTATTGCCCGGTACCAGCTCGACGTGCAGGATACAGGGCGTGTTGTCGCGGGTATTGCGCCGCGCAAACAGCGGATCATCCAGTACGGAGGCGCGCAGGGGATTATCCGGATGCGTGTAGCCACGCCGCACACCCTCGTCGCACAATTCCTGCAAGCTCCTACAGGACTCGAAGCGCACGTCCATGCCGACCTTCAGGAAGACATTGACAATACCCGTATCCTGGCACAGCGGACGGCGCCCCTCGGCACACATGCGCGAATTGGTCAGGATCTGTGCCATGGCATCACGCGCCGCCGGGCTCTGCTCGCGCTCGTAGGCACGTGCCAGGTGGCGAATGTAGTCTACCGGATGGTAGTAACTCATGAACTGGATGCCATCCGCGATCGACTGGATGAAATCCTCTTCTTTGATGATGACGGACATTAGGTTCTCCACACCCGTTTATAAAGACTGCCAGTTTACTGTAGTGCTTCGCTGCGAATGCGCCAGTCCCGCAACGCCAGCCCGGCGCGCTCGCGCTGCCAGAGCAGCACCAGTTCAGGCGAGGGTTGTGTGGTGGGCTTCAGTTGCCCTGTCGCATCCCATTCATAATAGGTCGGCCGCACAAAACCGGTGACAGCCCCTTGAGCGCTGATCAGGATGCCCATGCCACCCTGCCCGTCCTCGCTGATGAAAGACACGGCAGCAGGGTCGGTACTGTCTGCATAGATATCGCGACCGATGCGCGGCACCCGCACGCCGGACAGGGAATGCGCCCACAAGGTGGGAAAGATATCCTGGTGACTGACCCATTCGCTGGTATGCGCCGTCCCCCCCAGCCGATAGGCTTCGGGAATCCGCATCACGATGGGAACGCCATATTTGTAGAACAGTTGGCGGCTGTCCGGATAGGCAAAAATCGTGCGCGTATTGTGATCCCCTGTCGCAGCAAACAGCGTGTGCTCCAGCAGGCCATCGCCTTCCAGGCCATCCAGGAATTCACCCAGCGCATCGCTGCTGTACTGGTAGGTCTCGAGAATTGAACGGCCGGTATCCGCATCGGTCGCCAGAGCTGCACCGAGACGGCCAGTGTCAAGCCGACCCGCCTTGTAGTGTTCCGGAATCCGGTACGGCGGATGATTGGTCACCGACAGCATCACCAGCATGACTGGCTGTCCCTGCGCATCGGCCTGCGCCAGCAGTTCGCGACCGTAACGGAACATCCATTCATCATCCAGCCCCCAGGTGTTGGTCGTCGCCTCGGGAAAACGCTCGCGGATTGCGCTCTCGCCCAGCACCTCGTCAAAACCCTGCTGACGCAGCGCCACGTCGAGCCGGCGCCAACTAGAAGGTCCGGCCGTCAGAAAAACCGTACGATAGCCTGCCTGTCGATATGGTAGTGCGACTGCAGTGGAATACGCATGGTAGCCATAACGGCTCTGGGTTAGCGGTGTAATCGGCGTATCCAGCAACAGTCCTTCGAGACTCGGATGCGTGCCATGCTGATACGACAGTGCCTTGCCAAAATAATCCAGCCGACCGCTGTTGATCCAAGGACGCAAATCTCCCAGCAAATCATTTCCGTCAGGATCGTCGAAAGTCTGCATGTGCCTACCCCAGCTTTCCATCACGGCCACCACGACATGAGGTTTGCGCACTTGCAACAAGGCAGGTTGCTGCGGCAAGTCACGCCACAACACTGCCTCCGCAGACACAGCCTGCGCTGTTCCTGTCACTGCGCCTCCTGCCATATTGCCACCCTCTCCTGCAGTCAAGGCAGACTGACGAGCCAACACCTGGTATACCTCATCGATGCTACCAAATCCGTACTGCCTGAGTCCTGCTGCTGGATCGTCACCTAGGTCATACACCTGCCTTTCCTTCCAGGCCTGCAGCAATGCCAACACACCACTGGGCACCAAGTTGTTGGTAAAGGTATCGCTGGATACCGCCATATGCATGGTCCGCAACGGAAACTTGCCCAGACTGCCGCGGGCCAGTCCGACTGTCAGCACCATACTGCACAATACGGTCAAAACGATTTTCCAGGCCGCCACCCGGGAGACAGAGCGGCTGAGTGCCCACCATCGTGACAACCGCACCTGCACAACCGTCAGCAGGATCACGACCAGCAATAAGCGTATGACAGGAAAATCGCTCCACAACGTCTTCAGCACCGCACCGGTATCATCCTCTGCGAAACCGAACACCAGACCGTTGATCGGCCCCTGGTAGAACTGGAAATAATAATAATTGACCACCATCAGCAGGTTGACCAGCAGCATGGCCAGCCACATCCAGCCTTGCACCACGCCATTCCATACTCGCTGGATACGTACCGGTAACATGCATACGGCCATCCCCAGAAGCAGCACGGGAGCTCCCAGTAAGATGGCAAGATTTTTCAGATCGAATCGTGTTCCTATCCAGAACGCCTGCCTCAATTCTGCAGCATCGGACTGCCAGTCCGTCGGTGCTTGCCACCACATCAGGCAGACCCGCCCCAGAGTCAGACCTAGCGCACCGAGCACCAACAGCATCCAATATTGCCGGTTATCCCGTAGCCAGGCTTCCCAGCCGGTCACCTCGGGGCGGGAGGGCATATCATCTTGCACCATTGCGGTCATCACTCCGTCATCTTCTTCCTGTAAACACCAGCGCGTGATTCTAACCCCTCGGCCAGCAGATCCAGCCCAACGCAAGCCGGCACACCCGTATAATCGCGGCGTTTCCCTGCTCTCTCCTTCCTGCCCATGAAAGACCCCACCAACACTGGCCTGATTCGCATCTGGCGCGCCTGCGGCAACTCCCTCAAAGGGATGCGTGCGGCTATACGGTACGAATCTGCATTCCGGCAGGAAGCAGCCCTGTGCCTGATTCTGATCCCCGTAGCCTGCTGGCTGGGGCGCGACGTGGTCGAAATCATCCTGCTCATCGGCTCCTGCCTGCTGGTGCTCGCCACCGAACTGATGAACTCGGCCGTGGAAGCCGCCATCGATCGCATCGGACTGGAGCGCCACGAACTCTCCGGACGTGCCAAGGACTTGGGTTCGGCAGCGGTATTCGTGATGCTCGGTTTGGCATTGCTGACCTGGGGCCTGATTGCCTGGAGCCGCTTCATGGGCTGAGCGGTCCCTGCTATGGCATAATCAAAGGTTCACCCTACCCTGTAGTTTCCGGCATTTGTGCCGCGAGTGATACCGCCATGGCAAGAACCCTGTACGACAAGCTCTGGGACGCCCACGTCGTCCACCAGGAACCCGATGGTACCTGTCTCCTTTATATTGACCGCCAGCTGCTGCACGAAGTGACCAGCCCGCAGGCGTTCGAGGGGCTATCCATCGCCGGCCGCAAGCCGTGGCGCCTGAGCGCCAACCTGGCGGTAGCCGATCACAATGTACCCACCCAGGGCCGTGCCGAAGGCATCAGTGATCCGGTCTCGCGCCTGCAGGTTGATACGCTCGATGCCAACTGCCGCAAATTCGGTATCACCGAATTCGACATGAGCGACCTGCGCCAGGGCATCGTCCACGTAATCGGCCCCGAGCAGGGCGCAACCCTGCCCGGCATGACCGTGGTCTGCGGTGACTCGCACACCAGCACACACGGTGCCGTCGGTGCCCTGGCCTTCGGCATCGGGACCTCCGAGGTAGAGCACGTGCTGGCTACCCAGACGCTGCTCATGAAAAAAGCCCGCAACATGCTGGTCAAGGTCGAGGGCGAACTGCCTTTCGGCTGCTCGGCCAAAGATCTGATCCTGCATGTCATCGGCATCATCGGCACAGCCGGCGGTACCGGCCATGCCATTGAGTTTGCAGGCAGCACCATCCGTGCGCTGTCGGTGGAAGGTCGCATGACCGTCTGTAACATGGCCATCGAAGCCGGCGCACGCTCCGGCATGGTGGCCGTCGACGATACGACCATCGACTACTTCCGCGGTCGTCCCTTTGCGCCCAACGGTGCCATGTGGGATGCCGCTGTCACCGAATGGCGTACCCTGCACAGCGATCCCGGCGCACATTTCGACCGGGTGGTGGAAGTCAACGCCCGCGACATCAAGCCGCAGGTCAGTTGGGGCACCTCGCCCGAGATGGTCCTGCCGGTCGATGCCCGCGTGCCCGATCCCGAGCAGGAAAAAGACGACGTCAAGCGCAGCGGCATCGAACGTGCCCTCGAATACATGGGCCTCACGCCCAACACGCCGCTGACCGACATCCGCATCGACAAGGTATTCATCGGCTCCTGCACCAACTCGCGCATCGAGGATCTGCGGGCCGCCGCCGCCGTGGCACGCGGCCGCAAGGTCGCGGCCAATGTCCGCCAGGCCATGGTGGTACCAGGTTCCGGTCTGGTCAAGCTGCAGGCCGAGCGCGAAGGACTGGACAAGATTTTCCTGGCAGCCGGTTTCGAGTGGCGCGAACCGGGCTGTTCGATGTGCCTGGCCATGAATGCCGACCGGCTGGAGCCGGGCGAGCGCTGTGCCTCCACCTCGAACCGCAATTTCGAAGGCCGCCAGGGCCAGGGTGGCCGCACCCACCTGGTCAGCCCCGCCATGGCGGCAGCCGCTGCCATTGCCGGTCATTTCGTCGATATCCGCACCCTGCGCTGAGGTTCAACATGGAAGCATTCACCACGCACGAAGGACTGGTCGCCCCGCTGGATCGCGAGAACGTCGATACCGATCTGATCATCCCCAAGCAGTTCCTCAAGTCGATCCAGCGCACCGGCTTCGGCCCCAACCTGTTCGACGAACTGCGCTACCTGGATCATGGCGAACCGGGCATGGACAACAGCAAGCGTCCGCTCAACCCCGAGTTCGTCCTCAACCAGCCGCGCTACCAGGGCGCAACCGTTCTCCTGGCTCGCCAGAATTTCGGCTGCGGCTCCAGCCGCGAGCACGCGCCCTGGGCGCTGACCCAGTACGGCTTCCGGGCCATCATCGCGCCGTCCTTCGCAGATATTTTCTTCAACAACAGCTTCAAGAACGGTCTGCTGCCCATCATCCTGTCCGAGCTGGAGGTAGCCCGGCTGTTCGATGAGGTCCGGGCCTTCAACGGCTACAAGCTGCGCATCGACCTGGGCGAGCAACGCATCATCACCCCCGAGGGCCGTGCCATCGGCTTCGATGTGGATGAGTTCCGGAAATACTGCCTGCTCAACGGCTTCGATGACATCGGCCTGACCCTGCGCCAGTCCGACAAGATCCGCGCCTACGAAGCCGAACGGCTGGCCCGCCAGCCCTGGCTCGACGCCCAGCCCATCAATATCGCGCCACAGCGCGGCTGACCCCGACCTGACCGCCGCCCGCGCAAGGATTTCTTTTTCATACCCAGGAAACACCATGAGTCATAGAATCGCAGTCCTGCCTGGTGACGGCATCGGCCCCGAAATCGTCGCCCAGGCCGTGCGCGTGCTGCAGGCACTGGACCTGCCGCTGCAACTGGAAGAAGCACCCGTAGGTGGAGCAGCCTACGAAGCGGCCGGCCATCCGCTGCCCCCTGCCACGCTGGAACTGGCCAAAGGAGCCGATGCCGTACTGTTCGGTGCCGTCGGCGACTGGAAATACGATTCTCTGCCCCGTGAGCTGCGCCCCGAGCAGGCCATCCTTGGCCTGCGCAAGTCGCTGGGCCTCTTTGCCAACCTGCGGCCAGCCGTGCTCTACCCCGAGCTGGCACACGCCTCCACGCTCAAGCCCGAAGTGGTCTCGGGCCTAGACATCCTGATCCTGCGCGAACTGACCGGCGACATCTACTTCGGCACGCCCCGTGGCGTGCGCGAGGCACCCGACGGTGCGTTCACCGGCCTGCGCGAAGGCTTTGACACCATGCGCTACGCCGAACCCGAGATCCGCCGCATCGCCCATATCGGCTTCCAGTCCGCCCGCAAGCGCAACAAGCGTCTGTGCAGCGTGGACAAGGCCAATGTGCTCGAGACCTCGCAACTGTGGCGCGATATCGTCATCGACGTGGCCCGCGAATACCCCGATGTCGAACTGTCGCACATGTACGTCGACAATGCCGCCATGCAACTGGTGCGGGCACCTCGCGAATTCGATGTGATCGTCACTGGCAACCTGTTCGGCGACATCCTGTCGGATGAGGCCGCGATGCTCACCGGCTCGATCGGCATGCTGCCGTCGGCTTCGCTCAACGAGCAGGGCCAGGGCCTGTACGAGCCCAGTCACGGCTCGGCACCCGACATCGCCAACCAGGACAAGGCCAACCCGCTGGCCACCATCCTGTCGGCCGCCATGCTGCTGCGCTATTCGCTGAACCTGTCGGCCCAGGCCGACCGGATCGAGCAGGCCGTGCGCACCGTGCTGGCCCAGGGATTGCGAACCGCTGATATTTATCAACCCGGTGACACTCTAGTCGGCACCCGCGCCATAGGCGATGCAGTGATTCAGGCCCTAAAATAGGCAAATCCGGCAACGACGAAGGCAACGGCCACCCAGGGTGCCGTTGCCTGCGCCGCGAGGCGCAGCGACACTCAGGTTTCTCAACTTCGACAAGCGATATTGATTATGACGCAAGCAGTGGGTCTGGTCGGCTGGCGTGGCATGGTGGGGTCTGTCCTCATGCAGCGCATGCGCGACGAAAACGATTTCTCCCTGATCGAACCGGTCTTCTTCTCCACCAGCAATGTGGGCGGTGCGGCCCCCGCCTGGGCCGATGGTGCCCCTGCCCTGCAGGATGCCTACGATATCGAGGCACTCAAGAAGCTGCCGATCATCGTGACGGCCCAGGGGGGTGACTACACCACCGCCGTATATGGCAAGCTGCGCGCAGCGGGCTGGACCGGCATCTGGATCGATGCCGCCAGCACCCTGCGCATGAAAGACGATGCCATCATCGTGCTCGACCCTGTCAACCGTCCCGTGATCGACGCAGCACTCGCACGTGGCGTGCGGGATTTCGTCGGCGGCAACTGCACGGTCAGCTGCATGCTGATGGGCCTGGGTGGCCTGTTCCGCAACGGTCTGGTCGAATGGGGTACCAGCATGACCTACCAGGCTGCCTCGGGCGGCGGTGCGCAGCACATGCGCGAACTGCTCACCCAGTTCGGTCTGCTGTCTGGCGAAGTGGCCGGCGAACTGGCCGATCCCGCTGCTGCCATTCTCGACATCGATCGCAAGGTCCTGGCCAAGCAAAAGGATGCCGCCCTGCCCCACGAGCATTTTGGCGTACCGCTGGCCGGCAGCCTGATCCCCTGGATCGACAAGGATCTCGACAACGGCATGTCCCGCGAAGAATGGAAGGGCGGTGCCGAAACCAACAAGATCCTCGGGCGTGGTCCGGGCTTTGACGCCCCGGCCATTCCGTTCGACGGCCTGTGCGTGCGTATCGGTGCGATGCGCTGCCACAGCCAGGCACTCACGCTGAAACTGACCCGTGACATTCCGCTCGACGAGATCGAAGACCTGCTGCGCAACGACAACCCCTGGGCCAAGGTCGTCCCGAATACGCGCGAGGCCACCATGCAGGATCTCACGCCCGTAGCCGTGACCGGCACGCTGACCATTCCGGTCGGTCGCCTGCGCAAGCTGGCCATGGGTCCGCAATACCTGTCCGCCTTCACCGTCGGCGACCAACTGCTGTGGGGTGCAGCCGAACCGCTGCGCCGCATGCTGCGCATCGCCCTCGGCCAGGCCTGACCCGGAGACTATCGTGACGACATCATCGACCCGCAGCACCCGCCGTTTCGTTCCCACCCTGCTGGCCCTGGCGCTGGCCTCCGCCGCGCTGGTCCAGGCCACGACTGCCGAGGCGGCGCGCATCGGCCACTCACGGGTGGTATCGCCGCAGGGCGCGCCACTGCAGGTCGATGTGTCCGTCAACGATATCCTGCCCGGCGAAGCAGCAGGCCTGCGCATCGGCATCGCGCCCGAAAGTGCCTGGCACCAGGCTGGACTGACACCTCCGGTAGCACTCGACAGCCTGACCCTCGCGGCAGAACCGGGACGCAATGCCGAAAGCCGCACTGTCCATATCCGCTCGACCCAGGCACCCACCACGCAGGCACTGGATCTGCTGCTGGAACTCGACACCGAGAATAACCGCCAGTATGTGCAGGTCAGTGTCCTGGTACCCGATGGTGCCCCCGTGGCACCCCGTCTCGCCACACCGGCACCGGCCACCACACCGGCCAGCCAGAATGACCAGGGCACGGCAGGCAGCGTGCAGGTCCGGCAGGGTGATACCCTGTTCGCCATGGCTCGCCGCTACGGCCAGCCAGGTGCCAGTGAACTGCAGATGCTGGCCGCATTCTGGCGGGCCAATCCGGATGCCTTCATCCAGAACAACATGAACCTGCTGCGCGCAGGTTCCACGCTCCGTATTCCTGATGCGGCCGAGGCACAGGCGATTTCGACCGCCGAGGCCACCCGTCTCTACCGCGAGCAGGCCCAGGCCTTTGCGCAATATCGTGGCGACGTCGCCCGAGGCGTACGCGGCGGACAGGCCGCGCTTGGTGGTCAGGCGGGCCAGGGCGCGCTGTCGGGTGCCTCGGTGCGCGGTGCACAATCCGCGCCCGTCGACCAGGACCGCCTGCAACTCTCGGCCGACACGGTCACACCGCAATCGCTGGCCGCCGCACGACAGGCACTTGAGGATGCCCGTGCCGACGCCCGTTCTGCCACCGGCGAAGCCACCCGTCAGGCACAGGACAAGGTTGCGGAACTGGAGCGTAACATTCTCGAAATGCAGTCCCTGCTGGCCAGTCGTGGCACTGCCGATGGCAACGCCAATACATCCGGCCAGTCTGGCAACAACCAGACAGAATCGGCACAGGATACGACTGAAGCCACCAACCAGGCTGTCGGCACATCCAGCGTCACAGGCACGACAACCGCCAGCACCTCGCAGGCGCTGACCGGCACAGTGGCCCCCACGCCAGCCGCCCAGGGTGTGCTCGGCTGGCTGCTGGACAATGTCTGGCTGGCCATCGGTATCCTGCTGGCCTTGATCGCTGCCGTGGTCCTGTGGCTGATCCGTCTCGACAGCCGTAGCCGCACGCCGATATCGCCGTATTCATCCGAGCAGGTTCAGAGCCAGCTCAACGACATCGACCTGGACCTCGACCCCGCACCCGGCCAGAACCGTCACGATCCATCGGCACGCTAAGGTCTGCATACAGCATGCGCATTGCACTGGGTATCGCTTATGACGGCAGGCCGTGGCAAGGCTGGCAGACACAGCCCAACGGCCGCACAGTCCAGGACACCCTGCTGAATGCGCTACAGGCTTTCGCGCACCACCCAGTCGAACTGGTCTGCGCCGGCCGAACCGATACCGGCGTCCATGCCGTCGGTCAGGTCGTGCACCTGGATACTCCCCTCGACAGGCGTATGGAATCCTGGGTACGCGGCCTCAATGCCCATCTGCCCGACAGTGTTGCCGTGCTGTGGGCACAGGTCGTTGCGCCCGAGTTCCATGCTCGCTTCTCGGCCCAGTCACGTACCTATCACTATGTGCTGCATCAGTCCCGGGTGCGTTCGCCGCTCTGGGCAGGTCGGGCCGGCTGGGCCTTTCGTCCGCTCGATATCGAAGCCATGCGCACAGCAGCCCAGGTCCTGCTGGGCACGCACGATTTCAGCAGCTTTCGCTCATCGCAATGCCAGGCGGCACACCCGGTGCGCACAATGCATCAGCTCGACATCGAGTCGCGCGGCGAGCGCGACCAGTGGGTCGTGCTGACGTTCCGGGCCAATGCCTTCCTGCATCACATGGTGCGCAATATCGTCGGTGCCCTGGTCCTGATCGGCCAGGGACGCCAGCAAATGGACATGGCTGAACTACTGGCCGCCCGCGACCGGACCCGGGCCGCCCCCACCTTCGCAGCCGACGGACTGTACCTGGCTGCCGCAGAATATCCCCGTGAATTCGGCCTGCCCGAACAGGACGCAGATGCCTCGCTGCTGCCCCTGATTGGCTGCTGACAAACACCGCTGAGCGTATCTGACTGGCGTTTTCTAGGGAAAACGATAGCGCTGGGTTTTCCCATTTTCTCCGTAGAATTACGTACGAGGCTTGCAAACACCTCGATAACAATACTTACTATTCGCGGAGATATTCCATGCAACGACGCTCGTTCCTCAAGCAGGCGGTCATCGGTGGGGCCGCCGCCGGCAGCGCCACACTCGCAGCTCCCGTATTTGCACAGGACAGTCCGGCACTCAACTGGCGCCTGGCCTCCAGCTTTCCCCGCAGTGCCGATGCCATCTACAACGGCAGCGTCAACTTCGCCAAATATGTGGCCGAAGCCACCGATGGCAAATTCAACATCCGCGTCTTCCCTGCCGGCGAGATCCTGCCGGCCCTGCAGGTCCTCGACGGTGTCCAGAATGGCACCATCGAGTGCGGTCACACCGCCTCCTATTATTACTACGGCAAGGATCCCATCCTGTGCTTTGACGGTGCCGTGCCGTTCGGGCTGAACACCCGCCAGATGAACGCGTGGATGCGCCACGGCGATGGCCTGAAACTGCTGCGCGCCGTCTTCGACAAGTACAACATTGTCAACTTCCCCTGCGGTGCCACGGGTGCGCAGATGGGCGGCTGGTTTCGCAAGGAAATCAACTCGGTCGCTGACCTGCAGGGGCTCAAGTTCCGCTCCAGCGCATTCGCCGGCGCGGTGCTCTCGCGGCTCGGTGTCGTCCCGCAGCAGATCGCCGGCGGCGACATCTATCCCGCGCTGGAAAAAGGCACCATCGATGCCGCCGAATGGATCGGCCCCTATGACGACGAAAAACTCGGATTCAACCGGGTGGCTCCCTACTACTACTTTCCGGGCTGGTGGGAAGGCACGCTGCAAGTCTCGCTGTACGTCAACAAGGATGCCTACGCCACGCTGCCCAAGCGCTACCAGGACATCATCGACCAGGCCACGGCCACGGCCACGCTCGACATGCTGGCCACCTACGACGCCGAGAACCCGGCCGCCCTGCGCCGCCTGATCGCCCAGGGTGCCAAGCTCAAGTCATTCCCGCGCGACGTGATGGATGCCTGCTATCGCGAAGCCAATGCACTCTACGCAGAGCTGGCGGCCAAGGACCCTGCCTTCAAGGAAATTCTCGACAACTACACCGCTTTCCGTGACGAACTGGTGCCCTGGTTCCGCGTATCGGAAGGCAGCTTCGACCAGTTCATGGCCGCCGTCACACGACGTTGAGCACATCAGCTAAAATAATGCCCCTGCCTGCCGGCCACATTACGGCGGGCTTGGGCACCAGAAGCTATGGTCGCCCCGCCTCCTTCCATCCGAACGGACACTCGCCATGCAAGCCTTACTTGCCCTTTCCCGGCTGATCGACGGAATCAACCTGCGTGTCGGCCGCGTCGTCATCTGGCTGACCCTGCTCATGGCCATCGTCAGCGCATCCAATGCCGTCGTGCGTAAAACTCTGCACATCAGTTCCAACGCCTGGCTGGAGCTGCAGTGGTACATGTTCGGTGCCATCTTCCTGCTGGCAGCCGGCTACACCCTGCTCAAGAACGAACATGTGCGCGTGGATGTCCTGGCCCAGCGATTGAGCCGCCGTACCCAGATCAAGATCGAGATTTTCGGCGTGCTGTTCTTCCTGCTTCCGGCCAGCCTGCTGGTACTGTGGCTGTCGTGGCCCATGTTCATCGAATCCTGGGTCACCCACGAACAATCATCGAACACGGGGGGACTGGTCCGCTGGCCCGTCAAGCTGCTGATTCCGGTCGGATTCCTGCTGCTGGTCCTGGCCGGCATCTCCCACCTGATCAAGTGCATCGGCTACCTGCAGGGTCTGTGCCCTGATCCATTGGCACGCGAACAGGCCAAGACGGCCGAAGAAGCACTGGCTGATGAAATCGCCCGCGAGGCGCTTGAGCGCGACGGCACCACGGCCCCGCCACCTGTCGAAGCCCAGTCGGGCCGCCCCCAGCAGTAACCTCACGGGACAACGACCATCATGGAATTCCTGATCGCCAATCTCGCACCCGTCATGTTCCTGACGCTGGTGTTTTTCCTGCTGCTCGGCTTTCCAGTCGCTTTTGCGCTGGCTGCCAACGGTATCCTCTACGGTCTGGTCGGCATCGAACTGGGCCTGTTGACGCCGGCGCTGTTCCAGGCCCTGCCGCAACGCATTTTCGGCATCGTCGCCAACGACACCCTGCTGGCCGTGCCCTTCTTCACATTGATGGGCCTGATCCTCGAACGCTCAGGCATGGCCGAAGACCTGCTCGAAACCATCGGCCAACTGTTCGGCTCGATCCGGGGCGGTCTGGCCGTGGCCGTGGTCGTGGTCGGCACCATGCTGGCCGCCACCACGGGCGTGGTATCGGCCTCGGTGATTTCGATGGGTCTGATTTCGCTGCCCATCATGTTGCGATACGGCTATGACCGCAAGCTGGCAACCGGCGTGATTGCGGCCTCCGGCACGCTGTCGCAGATCATCCCGCCGTCGCTGGTCCTGATCATCCTGGCTGACCAGCTCGGTCGCTCGGTGGGCGACATGTACCGGGGTGCGATCATTCCGGGCTTCCTGCTGGCCGGCAGCTACATCGCCTACGTGCTCATCATGGCATGGCTGCGCCCGCAGAGCGCGCCCGCCATGCCGCCCGAAGCGCGCGACTTCCATGAGCCCAACGGTCACAGCGGCATCCGTTCGCTGGTCGTGCTGATGCTGTTTTCGGTCGCCGTCTCCTGGTTTGTCAGCAGTCATCTCAACGACGAAACCTCGCCCATCGACGAAAAAATCGTGATCGGCATCCTGATCTGGGGCGTCACGGCACTCGTGATCGCCGTGCTCAACAAGGTCCTGCGCCTGGGCATGCTCTCCAAAATCGCCGAGCGGGTCACTTTCGTGATGATCCCGCCCCTGGCACTGATCTTCCTCGTGCTAGGCACCATCTTCATCGGCGTGGCGACCCCCACCGAAGGTGGGGCCATGGGCGCGGTCGGTGCGCTGATCATGGCACTGCTGCGTCGGCGCATGAGCTGGTCGCTGCTCAAGCAGGCCATGGACACCACCACCAAGCTGTCGTGCTTCGTGCTCTTCATCCTGATCGGATCGACCATCTTCGGCCTGACCTTCCGCGCCGTGGATGGCGACCTGTGGGTCGAACATCTGCTGATCGATCTGCCGGGCGGCGAATGGGGCTTCCTGATCGTGGTCAGCATCATGGTGTTCCTGCTGGCCTTCTTCCTAGACTTCTTCGAGCTGGCTTTCATCATCGTGCCCCTGCTGGGGCCGGTGGCAGACAAGATGGGCATCGACCTGATCTGGTTCGGTGTGCTGATTGCGGTCAATATGCAGACTTCGTTCATGCATCCGCCATTCGGATTCGCACTGTTCTACCTGCGCTCTGTCGCGCCGCGCGACGACTACCGGGACCGAATCACGGGACAAATGATTCCCAGGGTCACTACCGGCCAGATTTACTGGGGCTCGGTGCCGTTCATCGGCATCCAACTGCTGATGGTCGTCGCCGTCATGGTCTTCCCCGGCATGGTCATGCACTACAAGGCCGAACTGACGGATGTGGATCCCTCCACGGTGCAGATCGATGTGGGCACGGCTTATGGCGATGATGACATCTACGGCTACGGCAATGGTGACAATGCCGACCCTGGCGCAGGTTTCCAGTAATGCCATCCAGCTTGCCATCCGCCGCGCAACCCGCCCTCTCTGCCATCGCAGCTGGGCGGCGCACCCGCATCAAAATCTGCGGGATGACACGTGAAGCGGATATCGACACCGCAGTACAGGAAGGTGCCGACGCCCTCGGCTTCGTCTTCTTCGAAGCCAGCCGGCGCTACGTTTCGCCGGATCGGGCTGCGCAGTTGCGACACCGGATACCGGCTTTCGTGGATGTGGTGGCCCTGTTCGTCAACGCCGACACGGCACTGATACGCGAAGTGCAGGACAAGGTAGCGCCCGAGTTGCTGCAATTTCATGGCGACGAAACACCCGAGGCATGCCAGCGCCATGGCCAGCGTTTCCTGCGGGCCTTTCGCATTGGCGGGCCGGCCCTGCCGGATGCGGCTGCCGTAGCAGCCACCTGCCAGCATTGGGAAGCAGCCAGCGCCTGGCTGTTCGACAGCGACAGCACGGGCTACGGCGGCAGCGGCCATGGCTTTGACCACGATCTGCTGGATGCTGTCTCCACCCTGCCCACTACACGTCCCATCATCCTGGCGGGTGGCCTGAAGCCGGACAACGTCAGCCAGGCCATTGCACGCACGCGGCCCTGGGCTGTGGATGTCAGCAGTGGCGTCGAATCCGCGCCGGGCGAAAAATCAGCAGCCAGTATTCAGGCATTCTGCCAGGCTGTCCGGGCTGCAGACAGCCTGGCTGACTGATCCTCTGGGCATACCGACCTTCACTTTTCAGTGAACGAACTACAGAGCCAGGCAGTGCCTGGCTCCCTGCGAATCAACGCCTGGCCGCCTCGTACAGCGGCATCACCTGGGCGGCGGCCTGCTGCAGGTCTGCCGAACGGCTGGCCGGCGACGGATGGGTGGAGAGGAACTCGGGCTGCCCACCGCCCCCGGCCTGGGCCATTTTCTGCCACAGCGTCACGGCCGCACGTGGGTCATAACCGGCACGCGCCGCCAGCTCCACGCCCATGCGGTCAGCCTCGGTCTCATGCTCCCGGCTGTTGGGCAGGGTAAACATCACACTGGTCAGCGAACTGCCAAGATCGGCCGTGGCCTTTGAGCCGGTTACAGCCGCCAGAATGGTCAGACCGACGTTGGTGACCATCTGCTGCGAGACCCGTTCGCGCGCATGCTCACGCAGCGCATGGGCAATCTCATGACCCAGCACGGCAGCCAATTCGGCATCGGTCGGCTTGATCTTGTCCAGCAACCCCGTATAGACAGCGATCTTGCCACCCGGCATACACCAGGCATTGACCTCGTCAGAGGAGATAACATGTACTTCCCAGGGCCAGTTCACGGCCTCCGGGCGGAAGATGCCGGCCTGCGCCACCAGCTTGTTGGTGATGGTCTGGACGCGTTTGACCTGACTGGCATTGCGATCAAGCTTGCCCTGCGTACGAGCTTGCGCAATCACCTGCTCGTATTGCGTCTCCGCCTCCTGCCGCAACTGCGACTCGGGCACCATGCTCGACATGTATTGCGTGCGATTGATGCCGATGGCACCCGATTGGGTCGTCTGTACACCTGCGCACGCCGTCAGGGCCAGCACGCCGGCAACCCCGAACCCGCGCAATAGCATGGCAAGCCGACTACGCATCTTCGCGCTCTCCGCACTGTCCGCGATGCAGCAGGGCATGGTCGGCCAGCACCAGCGCCAGCAAGGCTTCTGCAATGGGTGCGGCACGGATGCCCACGCAGGGATCATGGCGCCCCAGCGTCTGCACTACGGCAGGTTCGCCAGCCCGGTTGACCGAACGTCGCTCGACCCGGATGCTGGACGTCGGCTTGATAGCCAGCGACACGGTGATCGGCTGGCCACTCGAAATGCCACCCAGGATGCCACCCGCATGATTGCTCAGAAAGCCTTCCGGCGTGATCTCGTCGCCATGCTCGCTGCCACGCTGGTCAATGCTCTCGAAACCGGCCCCGATCGACACGCCCTTGACCGCATTCAGGCCCATCATGGCATAGGCGATATCGGCATCCAGGCGATCATAGATGGGCTCGCCCAGTCCTGCCGGGATCTGCTCGGCCACGACCTCGATGCGCGCGCCGATGGAGTCGCCATCCCTGCGCAAGGCATCCATGTAGTCTTCCAGTTCGGGGATCACATCGGCATTGGGCGCATAGAACGGATTCTGCTCGACAAAATCCCATGACAGGAAAGGGATACGGATCGGTCCGAGCTGGCTCATATAGGCACGGATCACCGTGCCGTACCGCAGGGCCAACCATTTGCGTGCAATGGCCCCAGCAGCAACCGTCGGTGCCGTCAGGCGTGCAGAGGAACGCCCCCCCCCGCGCGGATCACGCACACCGAACTTGTGCCAGTAGGTGTAGTCGGCGTGCCCGGGGCGAAAACTGTCTGCAATCGAGGCATAGTCCTTGCTGCGCGCATCGGTATTGCGGATCAGCAGGCCAATCGGCGTACCCGTGGTCACGCCTTCGAACACACCGGAGAGAATTTCGACCTGATCAGCTTCCTGGCGCTGCGTCACGTGGCGGGAAGTACCCGGACGGCGGCGGTCGAGCTGTGTCTGGATATCCTTGACCGTCAGCGGCATGCCCGGAGGACAGCCGTCCACCACGCAGCCGATGGCCGGGCCATGGGATTCGCCAAAGTTGCTTACACGGAACAAGGTACCGAACGTACTGCCAGCCATACGGGAACACCCCAGCAAGAAGCGGCCTGAGGCCGAGAGTCAGATCAATCGAAAAGGATAGGGAGATTATATCTACTCATGAAGAACAACTGACCGAGATTCCCCCTGCCCAGTCCGGTGGCGGCTCGGCATACCGCTCATAGCCTGACTGAGCGGCAAACGGATGGGCTAGCAACCGCATCAGACGGTCGATTTCACTCGTATCTCCGGCCTGGGCCTGCCGGATCGCCTGTTCTGCCATGTAATTGCGCAGCACATAGAGCGGATTGACCCGATTCATGGCCTCAGCCCGCTCGGCATCCGGCCTGCCGTCCCGGCCCAGGCGCTGGCGGTAGCGCGCCAACCAGTGTCGGGCGGGCTCACGGTCGGCAAAATGATCATCCCAGCGCAACCCATCGTCATTGACCAGAAGCGGCCCGTTGCCCGGTTCACCTGTCACGACATCCGCCAATCGACGGAAGGTCAACGTAAAGTCGGCCTGCTGACTGTGCATCAGCTTCCACAGATCATCGAGCAGCACATCGTCACCGCCCTCGCCATCCCAGTCCTGCAGGCCAAGCTTGGCTGCCATGCGCTGCTGGAATGCCGACATGAAGGCGGTTTCGTATGTGCCCAGCGCGTCGCGCAGCGCAGCCTCGTCTTCCACCAGCGGGAACAGCGCATTGGCCAGCCGCAGCAGGTTCCATTGCGCCACGGCAGGCTGGGCATGCCAGGCATAGCGCCCCTGCGTATCTGAATGATTGCAGACATGCCGGATATCGAAACCATCCATGAAGCCATAGGGTCCATAGTCCAGCGTCAGGCCCAGGATGGACATATTGTCCGTGTTCATCACACCATGACAGAACCCGACTGACTGCCAGGCTGCCATCAGTTCGCCGGTGCGTCGTGATACCTGACGCAGCAGGGCCAGGACCGGTCCGGCTTGTTTATGCCCGTTTTCAGCATCTCCCGTCTGTTTGTCGCGACACGCCGGATAGAAGCGATCAATCACATAATCCGTCAATGTCGCCAGCAGATCGGGACGCCGCTGAGCGGCCCAGTGTTCGAACGATCCAAAGCGGATAAAACTGGGAGCCAGCCGCAACACGATCGCCGCCGTCTCGGGCGTTTCGCGCTGCACCATATTGCTGCCCCCCACCAGCGCCAGCGCGCGCGTCGTCGGAATGCCCAGCCCGTGCATGGCCTCGGACGCCAGATACTCGCGCACCGACGAACGCAGCACGGCACGGCCATCGCCCATGCGGGAATACGGCGTGCGCCCGGCCCCCTTGAGCTGCAATTCGCAGCCCCCATCAGGACCATCGACCTCACCCAGGAGATGGGCCCGGCCATCCCCAAGTTGCCCGGCCCAGACGCCGAACTGATGGCCGCTGTAGACCGCCGCCAGGCAATCGCCACCCGGCCAGGGCGCGGCACCCGACACGGCATCCAGGAAAGCCGGCGTCTGCAATGCCGCAGGAGACAGCCCCAGGCAGCTCCGGGCCGCAGCGGCATTGGCATGCAGCAGGACGGGATCGGTCAGCGGCCGTGGCGGCAGGCGCGTATAGAACGCATCCGGCAGACCCGCAAAGCTGTTGACCATGTGCAGGTCCTGCAACGAAGTGGCCAGGGAAACTTCGCTCATGCCCCCTCCTCTCTTTGCATCCGCTGTCGTGTCCGCGCCGCCTTCTTGGCAGGCCGGACGTAGAAAATCGCGCAAAAGAAAAATCCGACCGACAGTGCCAGTTCGATCCAGGCCAGTGCAATCGACGGTCCGGGCGGATCGCTCATGACCCGCACCACGGCCTCCATGACATACAGCAGAATCAGCATCGACGCCCACTGATAGGTATAGAGGTTGCCACGCGCCACGCCGCGCAGCGGGAAAGCCAGCGGCAGGGCCTTGAGGAACAGCCAGGAACCGCCCGGCCGAATCGGGGCCAGCACGGTTTCCCAGAGCACGCACAGCACGATCAGCGCCAGCAGGCAGAAGGTCGCGCCCTGGCGCAGACGGGGATTGAGACGAGGGTTGAGTTCATGATCCATAATCTCTATTATCGCCTGCATGACGACCACAAAAACAGACGCCCCTGCTTCGCACCGTACGGCCCACCGATTGGCGCACCTGCGCCAGGGGTTGCGGTTCGCCCTGGCCCGCATCGACGAAGCCCGCCTGACCCAGGTGGCCTCCAGCCTGACCTTCACGACCGTGCTGGCAATCGTGCCGCTGCTGGCCGTGGTGCTGTCGCTGTTTACGGCCTTCCCGCTGTTCCAGCAGTTCCAGGTGGCGCTGGAAGAATTCCTGACGCACAACCTGATGCCCGAGATCGTCTCGGGCAATATCATGGCCTACCTCAACCAGTTCGCCCAGCAGGCCTCGCGCCTGACGGCGATCGGGGGTATTTTCCTGATGGTCACGTCCGTGATGCTGATGATGACCATCGATACGGTGCTCAACGATATCTGGCACGTGCGTCGACAGCGGCCCCTGACCCAGCGGATACTGGTCTACTGGGCCATCCTGTCGCTGGGTCCGGTACTGCTCGGTGCCAGCCTGTGGGTCACGGCGGTATTGGCACGCGAATCGCTCGGTCTGGTCGGCGAACTGCCGTTCGGCACCGAGATCGCCCTCAAGGCCATTCCGCTGCTGCTGGCCGGCTTTGCCTTTGCGGCGCTGTTCGTGGTCGTGCCCAACCGTACCGTCAGGTGGCGCGACGGCCTGATGGGCGGCTTCGGCACAGCCATCGTGCTCGAACTGATGAAAACCGGCTTTGCCGCCTACCTGACGCGCTTTCCCTCCTACACCGTCATCTACGGTGCCTTTGCCATCGTACCGATCTTCCTGCTGTGGATCTACCTTTCCTGGCTGACAGTCCTGTTCGGTGCGCTGATCACGGCCAACATTCCCGCCGTGCGCACCGGCCGCTGGCGTCACCAACACCAGATCGGCGCAGCCATGGTGCAATCGGTTGCCGTCCTGCGGGCGCTGATGCAGGCCCGCCAGCCCCCCGAAGTCGGCCTGACCCTGGCCTCGCTGAGCCAGTCCCTGCAACTGTACCCGGTCGATGTGCAGGAGCGGCTGGAACAGCTGGCAGCACTGAACTACGTGACGCATATCCAGGAGGATGGCAAGGATCGCTGGGCGCTGGTCTGCGACCCGGACACGACCACGCTGGGCCCCCTGTTCGACCGCCTGCTGCTGGCACGTCACCAGCCGGCGCTCGCCCGCGACCCGGCGCTCCGAAACGCCCTGGCCGGCTATCTTGCAGATCCGCCACACGAGCCATCGCTCGACGAGATTCTGCGGTCCGGCGCACACACGGCCACGGAAAAGCTGACATAATGTAAGCTGGTTCGTCGTACGCAGTCTTGCCGGAAGGGCATCATCATGTTGAAAGTCAGCGAAATTCTCAGAGTCAAGGGTGACATCCTCTTCACCGCCCACCCGGATGCGCCGGTGCAGCAGGCCGTCATCACCATGAGCGAAAACGACGTCGGCTCCCTGGTCATCATGGAGTCGGGCCAACTGGTGGGTCTGCTGACATTCCGCGAAGTCATCCGCTACCTGCATACCAGCGGCGGCGAGATCGGCAGCACGACCATCCGCAGCATCATGGACGACGCGCCAGTCAGTGTCACGCCCAATACCTCGGTAGAAGAAGTGCAGCGCATCATGCTCGAAATGCGGGCCCGCTACGTTCCCGTGCTCGACGGCCCCACGCTGCTGGGTGTCATCTCGTTCTACGACATGGCGCAGGCGCTGGCCAAGGCCGACAAGTTCGAGAACAAGATGCTCAAGGCCTATATCCGCGCCTGGCCCAACGACAGCGCCCCGAACGCCTGACGCAGCAATTCCGGCTCATTGCGCGCCAGCAGGGCTGCATCCGACAGCATCTGGCGCCAGCGGCGTGCACCCGGCACGCCCGACATCATGTCCAGCATCGGCCGAGCCACGAAACGCAAGGGTACGCCCCGCGCAACCTGGCGACCGGCATAGGCCATCATGGCCTCAATCACGGCCTCATCATCCGGCACCGGCACGGACGGATCCAGCACCTGCTGCAATGCCGACAGAATGCGCGGCTGATGCCAGGCAGCCCGCCCCAGCATGATGCCATCGAAAGCCGCCAGGTGTGCCGTAGCTGCATCGACTTCCACAATCCCGCCATTGAGCACAATGGTGCAATCGGGAAAATCGGCCTTGAGCTGCAGCGCCACGTCATAGCGCAGTGGCGGGATATCGCGGTTTTCCTTGGGTGACAATCCTTTCAGGACGGCATTGCGCGCATGCACGATGAACACCCGACAGCCGGCAGCATGCAGCGTCCCGACAAAATCGCGGACAAAGCCATACGCCACGCCATCATCCAGGCCAATCCGGTGTTTGACCGTGACCGGAACCGAGACGGCGTCCTGCATGGCCCGCACACAGTCGGCCACCAGCTTCGGCTCTGCCATGAGGCAGGCCCCGAATGCCCCTTTCTGCACACGCTCCGATGGGCAGCCGCAGTTCAGGTTGATTTCATCGTATCCCCAGCGCTCGCCCAGCTTCGCTGCCTGAGCCAGGTCGGCCGGCTCACTGCCACCCAGTTGCAGGGCCACGGGATGTTCTTCTTCGCTGAAATCGAGGTGACGGGCCGCATCGCCGTACAGCAGCGCCCCTGTGGTCACCATTTCGGTATAGACCCGCGCCGCAGGGGCCAGCAGGCGATGGAAAAAGCGGCAATGGCGGTCGGTCACATCCAGCAAGGGTGCTACGCACAGTGCCCAGGGACGCGCGATGGGCAACGGGGGATGCCCGTGCTGCGAGCCAACAGTTTCCAGAGAAGCCGGCATGCTGGCGGCAGATGTTTCAGGGTGAGAATCTTGCATGGTCATGACGTGCAAATGGTTCAGCCAACGAGGCTGGAACCGAAAAACAGAAGTCGCCGGCAAACCGACACTGCGCATTATGGCGTATTTGACTGCCATCCGCCCGCTTGCCGTTCCCCCAAACCGGCTAGAATGTGAAGTTTCCCAGCCACGGGCCATGCCTGTCCGCACGGCTGCCACTCCGACAGTCTCACGATTCACCACGACCTGAGCCATGGCCGTATTCACCACCATTACCGACGACGATGCCCGCCAGTTGCTGGCCGATTACGACATCGGGAGTCTGGTCTCCCTGCGCGGCATTACCGCCGGCATCGAAAACACCAACTATTTCCTGAATACGACGCGCGGTGAATACGTCCTGACCATTTTCGAGGTCCTGACGCACCAGCAGTTGCCTTTCTACATCGAACTGATGCATCACCTGGCGCAACGCGGCATTCCGGTGCCCTCGCCCCAGACCCGCCGCGATGGTGCCCGCATCGGTACGCTGCACGGCAAGCCCAGCGCCATCGTCTCGCGCCTGCCCGGTGGCTACGAACCCGAGCCTGGCATCGAGCATTGCCGACTGATCGGTGCCACACTCGCACGGGCGCACATGGCCTCAGCCGATTTCGAGCTGAGCCAGCCCAACCTGCGTGGTCTGGCGTGGTGGACACACACGGTGCCCAGCGTCCTGCCTTTTCTGACGCCTGACCAGTCCGCCATGCTGCAGGATGAACTGGCACATCAGCAACAGCTCGATGCCAGCCCGGCATGGCAGTCGCTACCGCTGGGACCGGCCCATTGCGACCTGTTCCGGGACAATGTGCTGTTCGCCGGCACGAACGAAGACCCACACATGGGCGGCATCATTGATTTCTATTTTGCCGGCTGTGATCGCTGGCTGTTTGATGTCGCCGTCGCCGTCAACGACTGGTGCATTCATCGCAACAATGGCCAGCTCAAACCCGAACTGGTTCAGGCCTGGCTGCAGGCCTATGCCAGCGTGCGGCCCTTCACGGCCGCCGAGCGCGAAGCCTGGCCGCACATGCTGCGCGCCGCCGCCCTGCGTTTCTGGATCTCGCGGCTGTATGATTTTTACCTGCCGCGCCCGGCACAGACGCTCAAACCCCACGACCCGCGCCACTTCGAACGCGTGCTGCAACTGCGACGCAGCGAAGTCGTCCCGGCCCTGCCCTGAACCTGTGTGAACAGACCCTAGCCCATCATATGCAAGCTGCTTCTCTTCCCGCACGCTACGGCTGGCACTGGATCCGTACCGGTTACGCACTGGTCATGCGCCAGCCCATGCCCATGCTCAGTCTGTCGGTGCTGATCAGCCTGATGCTGCTGCTCGCCCAGCTCACGCCACCGTTCGGGCCAGCCATCTTCATTATCCTGATTCCCACCATCACCGCCGTCACGCTCGGTGCCTGCCGACGCATTGACCAGGGCGAGGGCATGGCGCTCTCCGATTGGAATCGGCCTCTCAAGGAACCCGGTGTCCTCAAGCGACTGCTGATGATGGGCATCCTCTACATTGCACTGGGCCTGGCGGGTGGTGTGCTGATTTTCCTGCCTTTCATGGATAATCTGGCGACCGTAGTCGATTCGCTGACACCCGATTCCGACATCACGCCCCTGCTGCAGGCGCTGCGTACCCCCGTCCTGTTATTTGCCGGCTATTACCTGCTGCTGTCAGCACTGTTCTGGCAGGCCCCTGCACTGGTGCTCTGGCACAGGGTTGCCCTGCTGCAGTCGCTCTTCTTTTCGTGGATCGCCTGCTGGCGCAACAAGCTGCCGCTGTTCCTGTATGGACTGTGCTGGGCCGCCCTGTTCCTGGGCGTGGACCTGCTGCTGTCGCTGCTGCTGGGGGCTGGCATTCCGGTCCAGATCCTCGGCATGCTGCAGGCGCCGCTGATGGTATTCCTGAGCGCTGTGCTGTACTGCAGTTTTTATGCGATCTATACGGACATCTTTGAACGGCCCGTCAGCGAGGACGCCGCCGCGTAACTCCAGCACGCCATATGCGCCCAGGCAAAACGCGGATGTCGATCCGCAATATCCGACCATAACGGTCCAGGAAAACCAGATCAAGCCCCCCCTCGATATGCGTGCTGTACGAGACGCTCCGGTAATCGCTAAATATTTCTGTCAGGATGCCGTTTCTTACTCAGTTTTAACTGCGAGAACGTTCATCATGACAATGCGTATCGGTGCAACAGCTCTTGTCCTACTCATCATGCTTGCGCTGATGATTCAGGCAATCAGCAACCAGAACTATTGGGCTGTTGGCGCCTGGCTTCTAACAGGCTTGGCCTGCGCAGCCTGCACCTTAGGTATTTCCTGCCCCCGGGAAAAAGATGGCTCTATGATTTTTTATGGCTTGGGCGGTCTTGCCATGTTAGCGTGGTTCGCCAGCGCCCTAGGGAGCGACGTCCTCAAACCTGGTCGTCAACAGGCGCAGTTTGACTTGCTTTCATTCTTCACCCAGGTTCAAGGCGGGATGTATGATCCAATCTCCCAAGAAGCAAAAAAAATGGCTGAGCGAGGTTATTGGCTTTGTGCAACGCAGAGATACTTCGACATGAGTGATGCCGTCTTGGAGCTACAAAAGGCCTACTATCTGGGGCCAGGGTCGTCACTTGCCCTTGGGGCCTACGAGAGCTGGCTAGCCGAACGGCCCAAGGCACCCACCTGCCTGAGCACGTTTATTGATTTTTCCTATCAAGCTCCCGAACTTGCCAAAGGCTTCCTCCGTCTGAACAAAGAGATCGAAGAACACCTGCCCAAGCGATAGCGCAGCACCATACGCCAATCCGCAGGCCATATTCCATAGGCCAGCGAGCATCCTCAACCGTATCCCCCCTGTCAGAACTACGAATAGACATCCCCTACCCTGTCGCGGAAAATGAGGTCAATACGCAAAACAGGACAGAGGCATGTTCCATCAAGACGACAACGACGAAGCATTTGCGCCATGCGATGCCCCTTTTCCCGGTTGGACAGCACCGCAGTACGTGGTAACCCAGCATGTCGAAGCCGCACTAACCGCCGCTGTGCGCCTGGCTGGCAAGGTGCTGGAGCAACCCAGCGAAGCCGCGATCATGCAGATTTTCCAGACAATGATGGACAGGACGGCATTCGGGAAACATACCTACGACGACACGTCTTCATCCATACACTGACCATTGCGGGGACAAGCACATGGAGAAGCTGAATCTACTCAGGGCGTTGGCAGACGCGGGCTGCCAACTGGCCGTGCAAGTGCCGGTGCTGACCGGAAGCCACACCGTAATAGCGACCCCTGAACAGGCATTGAGGCTGCTGCAAGACAAGCAGGAAGCCTATGGCGAACTAATGGGTTTGAACCGCACGGACTACATCGAGTGGCTGACCAGCCAAGGAAGCGTGTACTGCTCCGCAACGACACAGAAGGGCTATCGCTGCCGCAACACCATCGTCAGCGCCACATTCCTGGAGCCCTCCGCCTGGAAAACCACATGCGAGACGGGTGGATACTGCGCAATGCATGCAGGATGATCCGCTGACGCCGACAGGACGAACCATCCACTGGCCATGCAAGGTGGCATTACGCCCCGCTACGCCCTACTAGGTTGAGCCCGACAAGCGGTCAGCCGGATAACGGAACCATGTCGACACATTGGGAGATAGCCATGACCACTCCGAGACAAGACAACGCCGCTGGAGGCTTTCAGCCCGCGTTCTATCGCATGAAGGACGTGATTCGTATCACCGCCCTGAGCCGTCCCACCCTCTACCGCCGTATCGCCGCCGGACGCTTTCCCCCGCCAGTCAAGCTCGGCGGCCGGGCCAGCGGCTGGACTGCCAACGCCTTACAGGCATGGATCGACAACCCCAGCGGCTACGTGGCCGAAACCATGGAAGACGAACCTACGCCATGAATACCAAACGGCGGCAACCGACGGGGATGACAACCACCCATTAATACTGTATATTTAGACAGTTAATTATGCCCATGCTGAATTTACGAGAACACCCGGGATACACTGACAAAAACACTGGAGCAGCCGTCATGAGCCCATGGCCAGAGTTACTTGCGCACAAACCTGTCGATACCCGTATCGAAATGGGTGCGTACGAGTACCTGTGGCAACAGCCGAAATCCAGCACCAAGAGTCTGGCGGAACTGTTTCAAGCCAATCCCGGGAGCCTGCCGTCGGATCTGGTGGACGAAGACGCTGCCCTGCTCGCCGCCGAAGAGGTCATCCAGCATTTTTCCAAGCGCGGCATCCAGCGCTTTGGCCTGCGCATCAACGGCACGCACGACTACCCTACCCGGCTGCGTGACGCGGTTGAACCCATTGAGTTGCTGTACTTCCTGGGCTCGTGGGAGCTGGCCGAAGCACCGCGCCGCGTGGCGATTGTCGGCACCCGCAAGGTCAGCAACGAAGGTGCTGCCCGCACGCGCAAGCTGGTGCGAAGCCTGGTCGATCAAGACTTCACCATCGTCTCAGGTCTGGCCCAGGGCGTGGACACCATCGCCCACCAGACCGCCATCGAAGCCGGCGGTCGCACGATCGCAGTCATCGGCACGCCAATCTCCGAGGTGTACCCGAAGGAAAACGCCGCGCTGCAACGCCGCATCGCCAGCGATTTCCTGCTCGTCAGCCAGGTTCCTCTCTTGCGCTACAAAGCCCAGGGTGCGCACGTGAACCGCTTCTTCTTTCCTGAGCGCAATAAGACGATGTCGGCGCTTTCGGAAGCAACCATCATTGTCGAGGCCAGTGAGACCTCTGGCACACTGACCCAGGCGCGCGCAGCCCTCGACCAGGGCCGCAAACTCTTCATCCTGGAAAGCAACTTCCAGAACCCGGCGATCACCTGGCCCGCGAAGTTTGAGCAACGCGGCGCCATTCGGGTGCGCGAAATCGACGACATCCTGCGCGAATTCGAGAGCACGCCACAAGAGTTCGTATGATGATGCCGCTGCGCCTAACGGTGATCGGCGACCTCGAACGGCCTGACCACCGCTACATCCCACCCGACGCCCAATGCTATTTCTGGGGCGAATACACTCCCTACGAACATACCCAGGGCAAACGCTGGGACTACTCCCCCACGAACCGCCTCATCACCAACTTCAAGAAAGGCCTCGAACACCAGGGCAGACTAGGCTGGCAATACAAGCAGCAAGCTATCCAACAAGTTGCACAGGCTTTTGCGGGCTTCTGGAAGTGGGCTGAAATACATCAGAACTACCGCTTGGCTCTGATTCCGGTTCCTCCCTCCAAGGCTCGCGGCAACCCCATGTACGATGCTCGGATGCTGGCCATGCTTCAGCAGCTTGCGCATCATGCAGACGTTGCTCTAGATATCCGGGACTGCTTGAGCTTCAGCGGTGTTCACGCTGCCAGTCATGAAGGCCCGCAGCGCCCCTCTCCCGACGAGCTCTATGCCGCACTGAACTTCGATCCAGCCAGTGGGCGGCAACATGAACCGCCGGGCGTGCTCTTCGTCTTCGACGATATGCTCACCACGGGCGCTCATTATGTCGCCGTGACCAGCAAACTGGCTGAGGTCTATCCTGGTGCGCAAATGGTGGGACATTTCATTGCCAGGCGGATTATTCCGCATCCGTTTGCCGGCCCTTAATGGCCTGAACGCACTTAGGAACGCCGCCCCTATCATGATGAACGTGCACCCCATAGAGCCCAATCCACCTGCCGACGACTATTTCCCTCGGCGGCTCCTGCTCACGAATGGGAAAGAGCGAGGTTCAATCATTAACGACATGGTTTTACTGGCTATCGATGGTCCCAAAGTCTTGCTCGGCGAACCAGGGATGGGTAAAAGCACATTGATGGACGAACTCGCTCGCCAGCTCGACACGACTTCAATCACCGCAATGCGTCTCATCAACGCGCAAAACCCGGTGAAGTTTATGTCCTCAGGCAAGCCTCTTCTTATAGATGGACTGGATGAAGCCATGTCCAGACGAGAAGGTGACGCCGTAGATCGCGTACTGGAACGCCTAGACGATATTGGTGCCGTCGACTTCATCCTCTCCTGCCGGGTACGAGACTGGCAAGAACGAACCGCGATCAACCTGAAAAGAATCTGCAAAACCACTCCAACCTTTTTCAAGATAGAGGCACTCAACCAAGCTGACGCTCGAAAGTTTTTGCAGGCCCGCTTTGTGAATCTCGATGCAGACCAGGTTCTTGAACACCTCGATAACCATGGGCTCGAAGACTTGTATGGCAATCCGTTGACTCTTGGCCTGATGGGCCAAGTCGCAGACCATACAGCACAACTGCCTGGAACTCGTGCCGAATTGTTCGAGCGGGTCTGTGATCTGATTTGGCAAGAATACGGCCCAGACCGTCAAGACAGCGCCATTGCGCTCCTCAGCAAAGAAAGCGCACTATCCGCTGCTGGTGCAATTATGGCGGGCTCACTGCTAGCAGGTGCTGGCACGATTATCCAAATGGGCACGGCACTTCAAGAAGGAGACATTCGTCTTGCTGATCTTCAGACACTTCCTGGCGCTGAAGCTGCAAGGACTATCATTGCTTCAAAACTATTCCACAACGTCGACGTGGGTCGCGTACGGCCCGTTCACCGCGTTATCGCGGAATTTCTAGGTGCCCGCTGGCTCGCCGACCACACACAAGATAGACGTTCACAGCGTCGCCTGCTGGCTCAACTACATAGCGGCGGTGCGGTTCCCGCCAGTTTGCGCGGTCTACATGCGTGGCTCGCGTTTCACAGCTTGACTCTATCAAGGGCAATAATCCAAGCAGACCCATTTGGAATTCTCCTGTATGGAGATACTGCGTCGCTCACCAGCGAGCAAGCTGACCATCTATTCGAATCGCTAAAGAATTTTGCAGAAACTGATCCATACTTCAGACACCACGATAGAGGTGGATATTCCGCTGCCAGCCTGATACATCCTAGCTTACTTCCAAAAATCAAGGCTGTCATTGAGTCCATAACCAGCAATAGCCATCTGCGAAGTCTACTGATAGAAGGCTTAGAGAATACACCGCTCGCACGCAACCTTGCCGAAACGTTGGAAGCTATCGTGCTCTCGACAGACCGGTTTTACCATGAGCGTAGTGCAGCGGCCAATGCACTGCTGCCTCATCGAGACCGAAGTTGGTGGCAAAAGACCGTTTCCGCCCTTCACGATCAGTCGACGGAAGATTCGGTTCGGCTAGCGCAACATATCATCGAAATTATTGATTGCGATGTACCCGATGAGCTACTTGCAGCTACGCTACTCGCCGAAATAGGGGTAACTCTCTGCCCATATCCAAGGGAAAAGAAAACCAGAGTTATTCCCTATTTCAAAGGCATTGAATCCTCCCTACGTGTAGAACGAATACCTAAAATCCTAGACCTCCTCTGCCACTATGCACGCCCTGTTGATGAATACAACTGGGAGACTAATGCCGACCTAAGTGCATTGGTCGCATCTCTGCTAACTGGAGCGCTAGAAGAAGATCATCTCACCGCTGAAGATGCCCCCCGGCTCTGGCTGTGGCTAGAAGTATCTAGAGAGGCCCATCATTATGGTCATGAAAATGCGCAACGACTACGAGCTCTACTTGATGGCCATGATGATCTGCGGCGTGCTATTCAGCGATATGGCCTCGATGAAGCATCAGCCCAGTCCCATGTCGGACATTTAAGATATGAACTCGGTCTGCGAATGATAGATTTCTCAGGCCGTTCCGCAGATGCAGCATATTTTTTGAGAGAACTTGAAGGTGCCGATAATACAGATCCCCTTCTACGGCAAAAATGGTGCGACCTGATGAGTCTTGCCGTCACCCAAGATGGCTTCAGTTCTGATGTCCGTGATGCCAGTCGGCTCTTTCAATCCGATGATCAGGAACTTGAAGCGTTCGTTTACCAGATCGAAAATCCCGCCATACCGGCGTGGCAAGAAGAGGAAAACCAACGAGCTGCCCAACGAAAAGCCGAAAGAGTAAAAGCTAGGATAGACCGTTGCAACCACTACCAGCGCCATCGCGATGAACTGCAAGCAGGAGATCTGAGGTTTGTAGTTAACCTCTCAATAGCCTACCTGGGGCTGAATCTAGGGAAAGACGGCGATACCACACCGAGAGAACGCCTCGTAGCGCTACTTAATGATGAACTCGCCACCGATGCCATAGCAGGCTTTGAGGCCGTGCTGCATCGTAGCGATATTCCGACCTCGAAAGACGTGGCGGACAGCTTTGCGCAACAGACACGATGGAACTATTGTTTCGCAATCTTGGCTGGCATGCTGGCTCGTCTACGTGCGGGGCGGGATTTATCGGACCTTCCGGCCGACCTGCAAGCAACCGGACTCCTGCTTTGCTATGATGGTCTCTTCGCCAATGACGTCGGCGATCTACCCCTGCTTCAGGAATCGCTTGAGCCTCTTGTCTTACGCACCGCCGCTGCTCGGCAACAATTTGCACGTCTTTGGATCGAACCTGGACTAGTAGCAAAGGATAAGCATGTCTCGGGCCTATACACGTTGACTCGAAATGATGCATGGAGAGAAACCGCTATTACACTAGCACCTGAGTGGCTAACGACACACCAAAACCTTCCTGAAACTGTCGAAATTGAACTGGTAGACTTCTTGGTAAGATCTGGAAGCTATTCAGCGTTGGCAAACTTAGTTAATGCCTCTACCACAGTTGTGTGGGAAAGTGAAGAACGCAAGCTTACGCGGCTAGCAATAAAATTCATAGTGGATTTCGACGATACACAAACTGACTTCGTCGGAATTGGTGCTCGACGTCCTGAATTCATTTGGCATCTGCGAAACCGACTTCAGTTTGAACGTGGCAATGCCATGCCTCAGGTTAGCGTGCATCAAGCCAAATGGATCATTTCAGAATTCCGTACTCAGTGGCCATACGCGACGCTCATCGGCTCCGGATCAGGCAACACCAATCCGTACGACGCAACTGATTTTCTACGTGCAATGATAGCCAGGCTTTCCGACGACACTTCCTCAGAAGCTAGTGAAGCAATGCAAGCGCTAACCGCAGGACCACTAGACACTTATAGCGATTTCATACGACATATGTCGGCGGAACAACGGCAGAAGCAGGCCGAGGAAGCATTCTCTCCCCTATTGCCGGAAGATCTCAAAGGCTTGCTTGCTCATGGTTCACCTACCAATTCCGAGGACCTCAAGTCAATCATCCTCGACGAGATGGCAATAATCCAACGTCAACTCCTGGGTGACGACATAGATCGAGCTCGGATATTTTGGACAGACACCGGTTTCCCTTATGACGAAAACACCTGCCGTGATCGCTTGACGCTAATGCTGACCTCAGTATTGGAGCAGTATGGCATTCAAAGAATCACTGAGGCGGATATGCCAAAAAGCAAGCGTGCCGATCTTGCGTTCGCATATGGTCAGTTCCAGCTCCCTATGGAAGTCAAAGGCCAATGGCATCCAGAGGTTTGGACAGCGGCATCTACGCAACTTGATGCAAACTATCTTATCGATTGGCGTTCTGAACAACGCGGAATATATTGCGTACTCTGGTTTGGAGACGTCCCAACCTCATCACGCAGACGTTTAACTCCCCCTCCAGATGAGCAACAGGCGCCGCAATCGGCAGAGGAAATGCGTACGATGCTCATAGAACGCATTCCGGTATCACGACGTTCCTTCATAGATGTGGTGGTCTTAGATCTCAGCGCGGGGAGGCACAATAAAGAACCCGCTCGCATCCTCGAAAAACAGAAAGGGCAACGTAGCCAGCATGAATAACAAGGAAACCAAGATTGGCCTCTGCTTATAAACCAGACTGCTTCATTCGCCCCGTAGCAGTAGTCTTTTTATGACCTTCTGTCCTGATGTGTCAGCAGTTCCACCCGTCGCCCCAAGGCCCTTCATGATCGAAGTCGCGTGGAAGTACTGCCGCGCCGGCCTGGCTGACGCCGAACGGAATGGTCTGGACATGGCGACCCAGGCGCTCGGCACATTGGCCATTGAGATCGTTCTCAAAAGCTACAACGCCGTCGTCACCGCAAATCACGGCACTCTCGATGAGCGGTACGCATTCGATAGGAACGCATTGCTGCAGACCGTGAGTGCGGATGGCACGGCGAAATCTAGCAAAGCTTCGCGCAAAAGCCGCTCCATAGACCAGCACAACCTGCGGCACTTGGTCGACGCCCTGCCCGCTGCCATCAAAGCCTACCTGCTGAATGAGGTCGATGACGACAACATCTCCAAGCATCAGGACGCATTCAAACAGTGTCGGTACTACTACGAGCAGACAGTCCCTGCCAACTACGATGACACGATGATTCGGCTAGCGGTTGCCCTGATTTGCAAGACCGTTTATCTGTATCAACAGCAAGGCTGCACGGATCCGTTCATCCTAACGTTCGACGTGAATGGGCTGTATAGGCGTCACGTCCAACCTGTGCTCGGCGTGTGGCTTAGCGCTGCTGGCAAGTTCGCCTGAATATCTGCCTTTGATGTTTCAAGACTACTCTAGGCCTTTGGCCGCCCGTTTTGGGCGGGTCATCGGTGCCGCAACTGCTGCAAGGTGGAAGAATCGTTGATCTGCTTCCGTCAGAGGATCCCCATGGAAAAGCTTCTCAATCAGATCAAGCAAATCTGACGTCACACCGTACTCGATTCCTGCATCCTGCATACGGCTGATCTCGGCGGCATCCTCATCTTCTATGCGCATGGCGCTACGAGACACGGAAACATTCGCAAGCGACTCACGAATACCCTCCTGAACGTAGCTCAAGAACTGAGCGACCTCTTCGTCAAGCCCTGTATTGGGTACGGCTAACTCCATCAGCACGGCCAAGGCATTCCGGAACCACTGAGTATCCGTTCCCGCAGGAGGAATGGCGTGGACATGCGCGATGTAGCGAACTGCTTGTGCAATGACTACATCAGTCTCTCGCTGCTTTCGGACAAAATCCTGGTGTTCCTCCGCGATAGCCAGAAACTTCCCTGCCAACGTTTCTACGACATCACTGGAAGCTGCCCCGTTTTGCCATAGAACCCGCCTGGCAACCTCCTTACACGCATTGAATAGATCAATCTCAACCGATGCAGCCATGCTCTGCCATCCCCGCAATATCTATTAAGGGTCTGACAACGCAGACCTAGAAGACATGAGTTTATCGGAATCCGCACTATGAGCCTCCCCTTTTGCTCAAAAAGCCAGCCAAGACACGCGGCCTAGCATAGCCATCAAAGACTTGTCTCTGATTCTGTACCTTGCTGGAACCATATAGAAAAAATTTCAATATAATCAATAGGATAAGTGCTTGATAAATACTAGCAGTAATAGCATCCTATCCAGCGATTGCTGCGCAGCGCGTGATAGGACTGCGTATCGTGAGCCTGCCAGCGTCCTGTTTCATCCAGTTGGGTACGGCCACGATGACGCAATTCATGCCGTTTAATCGGGCAGCGGCGCTGCACGGCCCAGGTGTTGCGCGCCGTATGATCACGCGGATGCAGGAATCCATACTGGCGCTGCATGTCGCCCAGCAGGCCCAAAACACCCGGGTCACGCAGGGCAGAAAATGGTCGTACGGCATCATGCCAATCATCAGTCAGCCACTGCACAGCGGGCAGCTCTCCCGGCCAGCGCTGTTCGACATTGACGGGATGGTTGGCCGCCAGCACCGCCTGCAAGGCACTGTCGCGACTGGATCGTGCCGTGGCCAGCAACTGCTGCCTGCTGCGCGACAGTATTTCGTGCACGGCCCGCTCATGGGTGCCATAGGCCTGTGCCAGATCGGCAGGCGCACCGTCTGCGGTTCCGCCTGCCGCCGCAGCCCGGCTGCTGCGATAAGCCACTGCATGGGCAGGGCCGAACATCATGCCGATCAACGTCGCAGGAGGATTGCCGCGTCCGACCTGCCGGGCTTGCGTACTGCCCAGGCGTGCCCAGGCTGCCAGGGTGACAACATGTGCCATCGCCACCTGATGCGCCAGTTGCGTGCGATTGATATAGGCATGGAAATTGAGCGTGCGCGCCTGCACCAGTGCCGCGCTGTAGGCCATGGCATCGGCCGTGTGCGTCAGGCGCCCTCGGGCTGCGATGACCTGGCTGCCATTGTAGAAATACACCCAGACCAGTACGCCCGCCGCCAACAGCAGCATGCCCGGGACCAGTGCCTGGCCGGACTGGCGCATACCGGGCGGCCTCATTGGGCACCACCCGCAGTAACGTTACCGGTAAAGGACTTGAGTGAACGCGCCTGGGTCTGGCCGGCGGCGGCCTCGGCTGCAGACTGCGCGGCCTGCGACTCGGCACTGCCATCCTCGCCGGCCAGTTCCCTGGCCATGGCAGCCGTCTGCGAACGGACTACCTGCCCAAACAACTGGTAGACCGCGATGGCCGCAATGGCAACCAGGGCGACCACAATAATGTATTCGGTCATCCCCTGTCCGCGCTGGCGCTGCCTGCGCAAGCCCGCCCTGTACCCTGCTCCTGCCGATGTTTTCATAGCCGCCTCCGACAGCGATTGAAAACACCAGTGTCGTTGCGGATCGGCGTGGAGCCAATTCGGACTATCCGAGTTGGCTCAAAGTGTCACATGGGTATTGACGGCTTCAGCCATGACCGCCCACCCCGTCTTCCATCATTCGTAGGGGATGCGTGCAACACTCTCGCGTGCCTGCCGGGAAGGCTCCTTGATCGAAACAAAGACAGTCCCGGTATCCGGATCCAGGGTCAGGCTGTTCGGATGCGAAGGCAATGCCACATCGCGGATCACCGTATAGTCATTGGCATCCAGTATCGTGAGGGTGCCGGCATCACGGTTGGTGACATACACTCGGCCCCGACGCTCATCGACCAACGGCGCGATGGGTGATTGCCCGGTGGGAATGCTCGCTACAGTATGCCCATCGGCCGTATCGAAGACAACCACACGGTGCCCTTCGCCCCGTTTCTCGTAGTCGACCAACCCAGCCTTCTGGCGACGCGCCTCGTCCAGTCGTGGCGACCCCAGGTCTGTCGCAATCAGGCGTTGACGACTGCGGTCAAGATCAAGATTCAGCAGTTGATCGGCCCGCACTTCCCATTGCATCTCGATCGCCAGGGTTTGTGCATTCAAGGCAAAAACCTGGCCTTGCAGATTCGAAACATAAAGCATGCCGCCCACCTCGTCCAGCACGATACCTGCTGCGCCCGCACCCAGACCGGGCACGACCCGTTCCAGCGCCAGCGTACGCGTATCGATGACGTACAGCACGCTGCCCTGCGCGCTCAGTCCCGGTGCATAAAGACGATGCCGCTTCGCATCGACGGCCAGCGTGCGCAACAGATGGGGATAGATGGGTTTGTCACCATCCTGTCGCACGGGATCGGCCAATTGCACCACACCAATGACCTCGTCAGTGCCAAGATCCACGACCGTCACCGATGCATCCAGCGCATTGCCAACGTACAAGCGATTGTCAGCATCGTCCAGCGCCACCCCGAACCCTCTGCGTGCCAGTGGAATCCGCGCCTGCACCGACAGATCCTTCGGGTCCAGGCGCAGCACCTGGGACGGATCATGCACGGCATCCTCGCCTCCGGCCGATACCACGAATACAGCCTGGTGTCGGGGAGAAAACGCCAGTTCGTAAAGCCGCATCCCAATCTCCTGCCGCTGCAACTCAGACAGTCTGGAGCCGATGGCCGGCTCCGCAACAGGTGCCGTTGCTGCGCCATATACGCCCAAGTGTGCCGTATCTGCACACCCGGCCAGTATTCCCGCGCACAGCAGCAAACTGCCCATTCCCCACGGTTTCATTCGCATTTACCTATCCTTTGATTGCCTAGAAATCGACACTTGCGGACAGCATGACCGTACGCGGTGCCCCCAGCCACAGCTTGCCGCTGCCCCCACCAGCCCAATAAGCCTTGTTGGCCACGTTGAGCACATCCGCGCGCAGCGTCACTGCACGTCCATCGATTGCGGTCTGATATCGCAGACCAGCATCAAAAAGCGTCCTGCCGACCGTCTTCAGGGTATTGTCACGGCTGAAATATTGTCCCGAGGCAGACTGGACATTGCCCGTCAGGGTCAAGCCCGTCACACCCGGCAGGTCCCACTCCACACCCAGCTTGCCCTGCCATTTCGGACGTGCCATGACGAAACTGCCCTCATCCACGCCACCCGCTGTCTTGGTCAGCCTGGCATCCAGATAGGCGATGCCCCCCATCAGGCGAAAACCGTCAATGGGCTCCCCAAAGAAACCCAGTTCCACGCCTCGGTTGCGCTGTTCACCCTCGAAGGAAAAAAGGTTGCTGACCGGGTCGATATAGCTGTTGGGCATGCGGATCTGATAGCCGCTCAACGTCGCCGCGAAACTGCCAAGATCGACTTTCACACCTACCTCGTGTTGCTTGGTCTTGTAGGGTGCGAACAGTTCCCCGGCATTGTTGGTGCCAGTCGGCGCGATAGCCCCTTCTTTCAGGCCTTCGATGTAGTTGCCATAGAGGGACACTTCATCCGTCACTCTCACCAATAGCGCCACGCTCGGCGTTGTCGCCGAGGCGTCATAGCGTGCCGTACGTTTCCCCGTGGCGGCACTGAAGGTATCACTGACAACGTTCTGCCGTCTCACCCCCAGCGTCAGCATCACAAGATCGTCGGCAACCGACATCGTGTTGGCGATACCTACGCTGCTCAAGCGTGACTCGGCGGTCTTGGGCACATCGGACTTGCGGATCACCGTCTCGGGGGCTGCGCCCCAGGAAGGATCATAAATATTGGTGTACCAATCCTGCGGCAGCAGCCCCACTACCGTCCTGGAGCGCACTTCCTGCTCATAGAACGAACCGCTCAATGCCAATTCGTGGCGGATCTCCCCCGTGCGCAAACGAGCCATGATGCCGACATCACCCGCCTTTCTATCCAGAACCTGACGCTGCTGGCCGAAATTGGTGCGGTATCTTCCCTGCGCATCCATGACGGCAAACGTCACGCCCAGCAAACCGTTGTAATGCGTCATGCCCTGACCGTAGTTCGCATATACGGTCACGTCCTCGGTCACGTCTGCCTCACCCCGCAACACGAACGCCGAATCTTCCGCGCTGGAAAATGTCCAGTCGGGCATCAGCGAACGGCGCGGATCGGGTACATCCGGCACACCCAGCCCCGGCGCAATCGTAACGCCACGTGTCACGCCACTGACCTTGTCCCTGTTGCTGTACATATCCGCAGCAAGCCTGACTCGCTCAGAACGCCAATCCAGACCCAGCGCGCCCAGTTGCGCACGCTTTGACTGTCCATCTGCGGCCATATTGCCGTCCTGGTACAGGCCATTGAACCGTATCCCGAATTGCTGTGCATCACCAAACCGGCGCCCCATATCGAGGTGAGCGCCATACTGGCCATCGGACACGAACATCCCGGTCAGCCGGGTCAAGGGGGTTTCGGTCGCACGCTTGGGCACCAGATTGATACTGCCGCCAACCGATCCGCCTGGTGGCATGCCGTTGAGCATTGCAGAAGGCCCCTTGAGCACTTCGACCCGTTCGACCAGTTCCAGTGGCACACGGTTGTAGGGCAGCAAACCGTACAGCCCGCCAAACGCCACGTCGCCCGAACCCACATCGAATCCGCGCACCACGAAAGCCTCGCGCACGGTACCGCGCATGCCCATGTCGTATACCGACGCATCGGTCACCCCGACGACACGGGCCAGGTCCTGTGCCTGCTGTATCGCGTCCTGCGTATAGCTGATGGTACTGAACGGTGTCTCCATGAAATCCTGATAGCCCAGCATGCCGATCCGACTGCCTGTCGCAATCTTGCCGCCCGCATACACCGGCGTCAGATCGGCACGATAGAGGCCCGTCACATTGACCGGAGCCAGTTGCGTCGTCTCGGCTACCTTCCACAGATTGATCGTATTGCCCGTACGTGAATACTCAATCCCCGTTCCTGCCAGCAGACGCTTCAACGCCTCCTCTGCCGTCATCTGCCCACTGACCTCCTGGGCAGGCAACCCGCGTACCAGCTCAGAGGTATAAATGAACTGCAGTGCTGTCTGCTGTCCAAGCTGCAACAGCGCATCACTGAGAGACGACTGCTGGATACTGATCTGGGTCACGGCATCCTGTGCATGCACGACCTGTGGCGCAGCAGCCAATGCAACAGAGAAGGCAACGACCAGAGTGGCCGATGACACGGCAGAGATGGCCGCAGTGTGGCATCGTTTGCCACCAGCCTTGTGTATTGCGGGAATGGTCCGGTCAATCACGAGAGTTTCCTGATACTAGAATTTAGCCAAAGAATCCTTGCGAAGTGACGCCTCCCGGCGGGAAACACGCCCCCTCATTAAGTACGACGAGCGACGCGTCAAAACCCTGAATGAAATCCAAATAAAAGTTGTAACAACAACAATTATTTTTAAGAATGGATAGCAAGCGCGCACATCAGTACGCCCTTGGCCAAGCCAAGGACTCAAGAACGCAGTCGTGAATGTGTACCGCTTGTGCCTGATGCGTCAGCGCAGCAACGAAAGATCGACACCGCCGTCCGGACGATGCACGACGATGACCGGCATCTGGTTCTGCAAGGCCTGCAGAAAGCCTTCCGCATCTTTGATACTGAAAACGCCCGCCATGCTCAGGCGTTTCAGTCTGCTGTCCGTAAAATGGATGGGCTGGGCCAGGTAGCGGTTCATCTCATGTACCACGCTTTCCAGTGGCTGGTCCCGGAAAACCACCTTGCCCTGACGCCAGGCGGTAAGCGCAGCGACATCCGCTGACGCGACATGCAGTTGCGCATCGCCACGCACGCTTGCTGCCAGGCCTGCCGTCAGCAGAGCCTGGTCGCGTGCCCACCAGCGTCCGGATGTCACCTCGACTGTCCCCGACTCAACGGCCACCGAAATCCGGTCCTGTTGTTTCCGCACGGTGAAAACCGTTCCTGTGACCCGAACATTGACCTCACCTGCCGTCACTAAAAACGGGCGAGCGGTATTGCTGCGCACGTCGAATGCCACCTCGCCCTCAAGCAGTTCGACGTCGCGGCGATCCCCGTAATAGCGCACCACCAACTGCGTGGCGACATTCATCTCGATGACCGAGCCATCGGGCAAGGTCTCCGCTCGTTGCTCTCCATGCACCGTTGCGTAGCGCAAGACCTGTTCCGGATACTCCAGCAGATGGCTGTAGCCAAACACGCCTACCGCGACAGCCACGGCACAGCTTGCGCCCGCCCCCACCAGCCAGCGCCGACGGGTGCGTTGCCGACACGCTTCTGCTGGCTCTGGCGCCATCAGCAATTCCCGCAGCGTATCTTCCGGCACCAGACTGGTAGCCTGCCAGATCTCATCCAGCGCCCGGTATTCGTGTTCGTTGCGCGGATCGGCCTGACGCCACTGCCGAAAATGAGCCTGCTCGGCAACAGTGAAATGACCGGAATGCACGCGGGCAAACCAATAGGCGGCAGCATCGCGCGGATCGTCAGGAAGTGTTGGGCTGTCTGTGCTCATTGCTGAATACCTGGGTCCAGACTCAGTGCGGGGCATGGTTCTGCAACCGTTCCCTGAGATATCTGGCGGCCCGGATCATGTATTTTTCGACCATGTTGACGGAAATGCCCAACTGCTGGGCGATCTCCTGCTGGCTGTATCCCTCCAGCTTGTGCAGCAGAAAAACCTGCCGGCACTTGAGTGGCAACTCCTGCAATGCGTCTTTCAGGGAACACACCAACTCGGTTGTCCGTACATGCGCATCAGGATCACCCAGCAGGGGATGCTCATCCTCGCCGAGCTCATGCAACGGCACGACATCCAGCAACCGTGCCTGGCGGTGCTTGTCGATCAGGCGGTTGCGCACGCTGCGATGCAGATAGGCTCCGGGATTGACCAGTGCAGCGGCATCATGCTCCAGCACCTTGACGATCGTATCGTGCGTGGCATCCTCGGCATCGGCCCGGCTGTCAGCCCGTCGCACCCACGTCCCGACCAGCTCGCCGTAATGGCTGAGCCAACCTTTTCTGGACACAGGTGAGCGTGACATGGATGACAGAAACAACGGCAGGTGTATCGAACTCGATATAGTAGCAATGATTCTTATTGTCCAGCATGGAAAACTTGAACCTGCCGTCTCCTCTTTGCCATCAGGATGTGCTCAGCAACCTCGCAGCCAAGAAAAAAGGCGACCCTGACCGGCGTCGCCTATTTCACCTGCAACCGCCCGTCCTCACGGACAGGCCGATAAATCACGCGTCGTTCTGCAGACGCCAGGCCTCGGCGCTCTTCAGGATTTCGGCACGGGCGGCTTCCGGGCCTTGCCAGCCGGTCAGCTTGACCCACTTGCCTTTCTCGAGATCCTTGTAATGCTCGAAAAAGTGGCGGATACGCTCGATTTCCTCGATCGGCAGATCGTCGATGGACTGGATCTTGCGATAGACCGGATACAGCTTGTCGATGGGCAGCGCCAGCAGCTTGGCATCGCCACCGCCTTCGTCTTCCATGTTGAGCACACCAATGGCGCGGCAGCGGATCACGGCACCGGCCTGGATCGGGAACGGAGTGATCACCAGTACGTCGGCGGGGTCACCATCATCGGAGATCGTCTGCGGAATGTAGCCATAGTTGCACGGATAGTGCATGGCGGCCAGCATGAAACGGTCGACGAACAGCGCGCCCGAATCCTTGTCCACCTCGTACTTGATCGGGTCGGCATTCATCGGAATTTCGATGACGACATTGAAATCATCCGGCAGGTTCTTGCCTGCTCCGACATTCAAAAGACTCATTTTCTACCTTGTATGTAAAAAGTGGAAATCAGTAGGCAGCGGGCTTGTCGCTGTCCGTGCGTGCCGCCTCTGACGATGCGGCAGGCTCTTCGGTACCCAGTGAAGCGGCAGGGATCGGCGCACTGTCGAAATACTCATGGAAGGCATCATCACGATCGCTGCTGGCGACCACGGCTTCGTGGCGCGACGGTAGCACACCACCGTGCACATCGTAGTCGCTGATGCCATCACGCTGGTGCAGGATATCCGGAGAATCGGCCGTCTGGGGATCGGGCAGGACAAAATCCTCGGGATTGTCGGCCACCAGGTGATGCGGATCGGCCTGTACGTCTGCGGCCGGCAATGCCGCCGACGCGGCCAGGTCGGGCAGACCCACGCTGGCCGCAGTGGCCTGGCGCAGATAGGACAGTGCGTCATCGCGCCGTCCCAGGCGATCGCTCAGACTGCCCAGCAACGCATAGGTGCCGGCTGTCGGCTGTATGGCGAGACTGCGGCGCAGGTAACGCTCAGCCTGCCCCCAGATCTGCCCATGCAGACACAGCACGCCCATGGCACGCAGCAGGTCGGGATGATCGGGATGATCCTTGAGCCAGCGCACGGCCTTGCTCAGGCGGCGCTGTACATCGGCAGGGGCGCAGCGTGCATAGGCAGCCAGCAATTCGGGATCGAGCTGCACATCGAGCGCGGACTCCAGCACCTTGCTGGCCTCGCTGCCCTGCTCCTGGGCATCGAACAAGCGGGCCGCAGCCAGGGCAACCGGCGGCAAGGTGCGCTCCGTGGACTTGAGGGACTTCCAGACCGTGCGCCAGTCGTCGCCAGCCTCGAGCAGGCGACCGGCGGCTGCAACACCAATGATGCGTTCCGCCTCTGTCTGCTCCAGCGCCTTGCGCTTGAAAAGCGCGCGAGCCAGCAGGTAGGCCTGTTCGTGATGCGCCAGATCGACATGCGCACGCAGCAACAGACGGGTAATGTTGACGTAGCGTGCGCCTTCTTCGTAAGGCAGCGTCTGCAGTTTTTCCAGTGCCGCCTGCGGCTGTCCCTGTTCCAGCAACAGTTCGGCCCACAGGGCACCGACGGCATCGACCAGAGCCTTCTCGCCGGCAAACTCCTGGGCCTGCCGCAGCAACTCATCGCGGCGGGTATAGGCCGCCTGGGCATGAGCCGCCCGTGCCGCCGACAGGGCCGCCAGAACCTTGCGATTGTGGTTGCGCGTCTGCCCAAGCAGCTTGGTCAGGTCTTTTTCGGATTGGGCATAACGTCCTGCCAGCAGACCGATCCAGCCACGCTCGAGGCGATTGTCGTCACGATGCTGGGCACGCCGGCCGCGCCAGCCGCGCCAGCGCCCCGGCACCGACAACAGCCAGCTCAGGAAGCGCAGACCGACATACAGCAGGATGAACGAACCGACGATCAGGGCCACGGCCAGCATGATCGATAGCTCGATGCGATACGGCGGCACCAGGATGACGACATTGCCGGCATGCTGTCGCAGAAACACTGCCGCCGCCACTGCGACGACCGCCAGGAGCAGAGTCCAGAACCAGGCTCTCATGGCATTATTCCTGTGCGCCGGACTCGGCCGGCAGTGCTGCCTTGGCACGCGCAGCCTCCAGCGCATGCAGGCTGTTGCCAATATCCGGAATATCGGCCTTGATCGGTGCCTGGGCCAGGGCTTCAACCTGGGTGAAGGCACGGGCAACGTCGACATTCTGCATGTCGAAATACTGCGACAGCGCACGCGCCACAATATCAAGCTCACTCTTCCAGACATCAGGCTGGCGGGCCAGCAAGGCCACCTGTGCCGTCAGCAGTCGCTGGCGCAGGTTGCTGCGCAACTGGCTGGCCTGGTCGGGCGACAGCAACAGGGCATCCGGCGCATCAATGCGCTGGACCTTGACCAGATTGGAAAATTCGCCGGCAATCGCATGACCCAGGCGACCTGGCCAGGTTTCCATCTCGGCGCGCCAGCGTACCCACCACGAGGCATCAGGATCCACCACCAGCGTCGCCGGCACAGCGGCGCTGTCGCCTGCTGTCGCCACAGGAGGCTGGGCTGCAGGCGAGGCATCGATCACGGCATTCACGCCTGGTGCCAGCAAAGGCAGAGTATCGATCTGGCGAACCAGCGCATCGACACGCCGCGACAGTGCCGGGATATCAACCTGGGGCGTCATGCGCAGGCGTTCGAGATCGCCATTGACCGCCTGCAGCACCATCGCGAAACCGGGCCGGTCGGCGCTTGCCAGGCGGGCCTGTGCCGTTTCCAGCGCCACGATGGCATTGCCGACCTGTCCGGCCAGGCGCAATTGCTGGCTGGCCAGGGTCAGGATGCGATCAAGATCATTGGAAAGAACGACATCGCCGCCCTCGTCCGTCAGGTTCTGCCAGGCTTGCTCCAGCACCTGGTAGCGGCTGCTGAGATCGGTCAGTTTTTCTTCAAGTGCCTGCACCTTGGCCTGCTGGCCCTGGGCAATGTCACGCGCCTCGTCAGCCTGTCGCTGGGTCTGCTGCAACTGCGTTTCGACCGTGCTTAGACGGCCGGCCAGTTCACGACCGCCCTGCTGGAACTCCTGGCGCTGGTACCACAGCGCGCTCAACAGCGCGGCAATCACCAGCACAGCCAGCAACAGTATGGTCAGCCAGCCTCCCTTGCCGCCACGCCGGGCAGATTCGGGCTGGGTCTCGGCGGCAGCCTGCCGGGCAGGTGCCTCAATCTCGGGTGTGATATCGGTCATAGCCTGGATTGTAATATGTTGTCGGTTCCTGCCTGCCGCGCGGTCAGAAAAGCGTGTAACAAACTATCGTCCAGCGGCTGGCTCGTCACAACCCGGCGGCAATCGCGAGCACCAGCATACAAGGTTTCAAGACAGGATTGGGTGATGCGCGGATGCGTTGTGATGAAACAACATGTACGCCACCACTCCTCCCATCCCAGCGCCATCACACGCACATGGAGCGCCCGAAAACTCTCGATACTGCTCAGCAGCCAGGTGACGGTCAGTCCCTCTCTCTGCCAGATCTGCAAGGTCTCGGTAGCCGCTTCGGTCCAGGCCGCCGGAACACGGCGATAGACCGGCAGCAGATCAACCTGGATACCTCTCAATCGCAACTGTTCGGCCAGCCAATCCCGTCCTTGCTCGCCGCGTACGATCAGGACGCGGCGCAACTGCTCCAGTTCAGGCTGCAGCAAGCGCCACAGCGCCTCTGAATCCAGGCCCTCGCGGGTATCGCTGGGATACAGCAACCGAGCTTCGGATGTCAGAACACCGGTAGCACGCAAAGCATCGGCACTGCCCGGCCCGACCATGGCTGCCAGGGTGTCAGATGGCCAGTGCCAGCCTTCTCCTGCCTGCTGCCGCATTCCCTCGACATAGAGACGGGCGGCATTACCACTGACAAACATCACCAGATCGTAATCTGCCGGCGCACGCCAGGCCACATGATCCAGGGATTCTATGGTCATGGCAGGCAACATCAACACCTGCCAGTCCTGTTGCACCAGATGCGCCGCCAGCGTCTCGTTGCGCCCCTGGGGCCGGGTCAGAACGGCGCGCCGCACCACGTCAGCCCTGCCTGGAAGGCACCTCGATACCGAGTCCTTCCAGAATGGCGGCAGCGCCATCCTGCAGCAAGGCGGCAGCAACTTCGGTCCCCAATACCTCGGCATCTGCAATCGCACCACGTTGCTCGGCACGCAGCACCGTACGCCCATCGGGCGTGGCCACCAGCGCACGCAGCCATAGGGTATCGCCGCCATCGATCTCGGCATAGGCGGCCAGAGGCACTTGGCAGGAACCGCCCAGCGCCCGCGACACGGCCCGCTCTGCAGCCACGCGGGCCGTGGTGGCCGGGCAGACCAGCGGTGCCAACCAACCAGCCACGTCAGTCCGATCGGCGCGAATTTCGATCCCCAGAGCTCCCTGCCCAGCAGCCGGCAGGCTGAGAGCCGCAGGCAACACGGTCCGTATGCGCTCGGCCATGCCCAGTCGCTGCAGCCCTGTGGCTGCCAATACGATGGCATCGTACTCACCGGCATCGAGCTTGCCCAGTCGGGTATCGAGGTTGCCGCGCAGCGGCTTGATGTCGAGATGCGGCCAGCGTGCCCGGATCTGTGCCTCGCGCCGCAGGCTGGACGTGCCCACGACGGCCCCTTCGGGCAGTGCCTCAAGTGAGTCGTAACGCGACGACACCAGCGCATCATGCACGTCGCCACGCGGCAGCACGGCTGCCAGCGAGAAACCTTCGGGAAGCTCCATCGGCACATCCTTGAGCGAATGTACCGCCAGATCGGCACGACCATCGTGCAGCGCCGTCTCCAGTTCCTTGACGAACAGGCCCTTGCCGCCCACCTTGGACAACGTGCGGTCGAGGATCTGATCGCCGCGCGTCGTCATCTCGAGCAGTTCGACCTCACATCCTGGATAGCGGTTACGCAGCAGATCTGCCACGTGATGAGCCTGCCATAGCGCAAGACGGCTGGCGCGGGTCGCAATGACCAGTTTCCGGGGAAAGGATGTCGTGCTCACAGCCACCTCGACGCCACGATGGACAGCACCAGTCCGAGCACGCCGACCAGCAGCAGGGTCTGCAGGATGCTCAGCCCCTGACAGCGATTCTTGTTGGATGTGTCCACACTCATGGTCACGCAGCTCCTTTCATTGCAATCATCAGGCCTGACGGGCCTTGCGGTTGCGGCGCTCACCGAGCACACGCCCGACACCGACCACCAGCAGCGCGCCCGCGATCTCAAAGCCCAATTTGACCACGGTCGCAGGCTCGCCCCATTGATTTGTGACAAGCACATCGGTCACCAGCATGCCGCCCGCGATCCAGCCCAGCAGCGCAGCCCCGAATGTCACTACCACCGGGTAGCGGTCGATCAGCTTGAGCACCAGCGTGCTGCCCCATATGATGATCGGCACGCTGACCAGCAAGCCGAAGATCACCAGCGCCAATTGATGATCGGCATGGGCTCCCTGTGCGGCACCGGCAATGGCAATGACATTGTCCAGGCTCATGATGAAGTCCGCCACGATGATGGTCTTGATCGCAGCCAGGATCGAGGCACTTCCCTGGATATTGGCATGTTCATCCTCGTCGGGCAGCATCAGCTTGATGCCGATCCAGACCAGCATGAGCGCACCGGCGATCTTGAGAAACGGTACTGCCAACAGCGTCAGGGCAAAGAAGATCAGGATCACCCGCAGGACGATGGCACCCGCCGTGCCCCAGAGAATGCCCTTGAGTCGCTGCGCAGGGGCCAGGTTGCGGCAGGCCAGGGCGATGACGACCGCGTTATCCCCCCCCAGCAGAACATCGATCAGGATGATCTGGAATACGGCAGCCCAACTGACCGTCTGCAAAAATTCCATCATGTTGTGAGTGTCCTGTCTGCGGAGATAAGGTCGTAAAGGGGGCTATTGTAATCCAGTCAATCCAACAAAAAATGCCCCCACGCTGCGCCTTCGGCTTGCTGCCCTCCAAGGGGGGCGCTTTTTGCCTTGGGGCGGCCCGGCGGCAAAAAAAAGCCGCCCGGCACAAGAACCGGGCGGCTTTTCGATGGTCAATCAGCGATGAAGATTACAGCACGGTCTTCAGCAGCTTGCCCATTTCAGACGGGTTGCGCGTGGTACGAATACCGCACTCTTCCATCACGGCCAGCTTGGCATCTGCCGTATCGGCACCGCCGGAGATCAGCGCACCGGCGTGGCCCATGCGCTTTCCGGGAGGCGCGGTTACGCCAGCGATGAAGCCAACCACCGGTTTTTTCATGTTGTCCTTGGCCCAACGTGCAGCCTCGACTTCGTCCGGGCCGCCGATTTCGCCAATCATGATGACGGCATCGGTCTCGGGATCGTCGTTGAACAGCTTGAGGATGTCGATGTGCTTGAGGCCATTGATGGGGTCGCCACCAATGCCAACTGCGCTCGACTGCCCCAGGCCCAGCTCGGTGACTTGCGCCACGGCTTCGTAGGTCAGCGTACCGGAGCGGCTGACCACGCCGATACGGCCCTTGCGGTGGATGTGACCAGGCATGATGCCGATCTTGATTTCATCGGGCGTGATCAGGCCGGGGCAGTTCGGGCCCAGCAGCAGAGTCTTCTTGCCACCGGCGGCTTCCTTGGCCTTCATCTTGTTGCGCACTTCCAGCATGTCGCGCACGGGAATGCCTTCGGTAATGCAGACCACCAGATCCAGGTCGGCCTCGACGGCTTCCCAGATCGCAGCCGCAGCGCCTGCGGGCGGCACGTAGATCACCGATACGTCGGCACCGGTTTCGGCCTTGGCATCCTTGACCGTGGCGAAGATGGGCACGCCTTCGAAATCCTCGCCTGCGCGCTTGGGATTGACCCCGGCGACGAAGGCGTTCTTGCCATTGGCGTACTCGCGGCACATGCGGGTGTGAAACTGGCCCGTCTTGCCGGTGATGCCCTGGGTAATGACTTTCGTGTCTTTATTGATCAGAATCGACATTTTTGAATATCCTTGGGCAAGATTACTTGACGGCTGCAACAGCCTTGGTTGCCGCTTCGGCCATGGTATCGGCGCTGATGATGGGCAGGCCGGACTGGGCCAGCAACTGCTTGCCGAGTTCTTCGTTGGTGCCCTTCATGCGCACCACCAGCGGCACGTTCAGGTTGACTGCCTTGCAGGCCGCGATCACGCCTTCCGCGATCACGTCGCAGCGCATGATGCCACCAAAGATGTTGACCAGAATGGCCTTGACGTCATCGTTCTTGAGCATGATCTTGAACGCTTCGGTCACCTTCTCTGCCGTGGCACCGCCACCGACATCGAGGAAGTTGGCCGGTTCGCCGCCAAACAGCTTGATGGTGTCCATGGTCGCCATGGCCAGGCCAGCGCCGTTGACCAGGCAGCCGATATTGCCGTCGAGCTGGATGTAGGCCAGGTCGAATTTGCTGGCTTCGATTTCAGCAGGATCCTCTTCGTCCAGATCGCGGTACTCGACGATCTCGGGATGACGGAACAGCGCATTGGAGTCGAAATTGAACTTGGCGTCCAGAGCAATGATATTGCCCTTGCTGTCACGGTTGAGCGGATTGATCTCGACCAGCGAAGCATCCGTATCCATGTAGCACTGATACAGCTTCTTGAAGACATCCACGGCCTGCTTGGCCGATTCGCCTTCCAGTCCGATCGCAGCAGCGATCTTGGCAGCCTGCGCATCTTCCAAACCGGTCAGCGGATCGATGTATTCGGTCACGATCTTCTCGGGCGTGGAATGGGCCACTTCCTCGATGTCCATGCCGCCTTCGCTCGAAGCGATGAAAGCCACCTTCTGGGTGGCGCGGTCGGTCACCACGGACACATAGTATTCTTTCTGGATGTCGGCACCGTCTTCGATGTACAGGCGCTTGACCTTCTGTCCTGCCGGGCCGGTCTGGTGCGTGACCAGTTGCATGCCCAGGATGTCGGACGCCAGCTTGCGCACGTCATCAATCGACTTGGCCACCTTGACGCCGCCGCCCTTGCCGCGACCGCCTGCGTGAATCTGGGCCTTGACCACCCATACCGGGCCACCCAGCTTTTCGGCTGCGGCCACAGCCTCGTCTACCGAAAAAGCGGGAATGCCGCGCGGCACGGGCACGCCGAATTTTTTCAGCAGTTCCTTGCCTTGGTACTCGTGAATTTTCATGTGTTACCTGTCAGGACGTTAAGAAAAAGAAACAGTCGTCGGCGTTTCATGGCCGACATACCAGCGGGGATAATATTGTCTCACCACTTCGCCCTGCGTGCTCAGCGCATGGCAACCATCAAGCTGGAACGGCTTGATCGTGCCACCCTGGTCATCCTGGGGCGGGCGTCGGTAAGTCATGGTCTGGATGGCGACCGTCGGCAGCACGGCCGTCAGCTCGCTCATATGCGTACAGCCGGCATCACGTCCGAAGCGGGCACGTACCTGCTGGCGAAAGCCTTTGAGCAGGTTCAGCCCGACCAGGCCGGCATAAGCCGGCTCGATGGACTTGCAGTGATGATCGTAGGGTGCGTCGTCATAGGTGGCACATGCAGCCACGATACTGAAATCCGCATCGATGGTGATGCGCAGCGACATGTCATGCACGGGACGGCCACTATGGTGAGTACTGCCATCGCTGCGGCCGAAATCATAGTGCTTGATATCCGTCAGCCGTGCCTCGAGATCCCAGAAACCGTCTTCGCGCTCATAGCTCTCGACCTGTATCGTGCGGCGATGCAGGGCTCGGCGTGATGCAGCGGCGGGAGGTAGCGACATGGAGCGGACCGAAATGTCTGACATAAATCAAATCCGGTCGAGTATAGCGCACTCAGGTGTATCGCTTTCGATGTCGTATAGATGAACCCGGAGTCCAGCCAGCTGACTGGACTCCGGCAACGGCCATCAGGCTGCTGCGCGCAGATCCTTGGCGGCCTGCACCATCGCCACCAGCGCGGCACGGGTTTCAGGCCAGGCACGGGTCTTCAGGCCGCAATCCGGGTTGACCCAGAGACGCTCCCTGGGCAGGCGCGCGGCCGCCTTGTTCATCAGGTCCACCATCCACTGGACTTCCGGCACATTGGGCGAATGGATGTCATAGACGCCTGGACCAATGTCATTGGGATAGTGGAAGTCCTCGAACGCTTCCAGCAACTCCATATTGGAGCGCGAGGTTTCGATCGTAATCACATCCGCATCCATGGCTGCGATCGAATCAATAATGTCGTTGAATTCCGAATAGCACATATGGGTATGGATCTGCGTGTCATCCTGCACACCCGAGGTAGACAGACGGAAGCAGTCTACCGCCCAGCCCAGGTAATGCTTCCAGTCGGCCTTGCGCAGCGGCAACCCTTCGCGAATGGCTGGCTCGTCGATCTGGATGACCTTGATGCCTGCGGCTTCCAGGTCGTTGACCTCGTCGCGCAGCGCCAGCGCCAATTGGCGGCAGGTGGTCTCACGCGGCTGGTCATCACGCACGAACGACCACTGCAGAATGGTGACCGGGCCAGTCAACATCCCCTTGACCGGACGCGCGGTCAGCGACTGGGCATACGACGACCAGCCAACCGTCATCGGTGCCGGACGGGCCACATCACCGAAAATAATGGGCGGCTTGACGCAACGCGAACCATAGCTCTGTACCCAACCATTGCGGGTAAAGGCAAAGCCGGCCAGCAGTTCACCGAAGTACTCGACCATGTCGTTGCGTTCGGGCTCGCCATGAACCAGTACATCAAGATCGATTTCTTCCTGGAAGCGGATCACGCGCTCGATCTCTTCACGAATGGCATGTTCATACTGCGCATCCGTCAGTGCGCCGGATTTCCAGTCGCGCCGCAGCGTCCGAATTTCCTGAGTCTGCGGGAAGGAACCGATCGTCGTCGTGGGGAAAGCCGGCAGATCAAGCGCGGCCTGCTGGCTGCTGATGCGGGCAGCGAAGGCGGCACGGTCACGCGACACATTACGGGACTCGGCCAGGCGCTGCGCCACGGCAGGATTGTGGATACGAGCCGAAGCACGACGCACGGCCAGCGCATTCTGCTGTGCCGTCCAGTCCGCTCGCGTGGCATCATCATCGATACCATCCAGCTTGCGCGCCAGCAGATTCAACTCAGCCAGTTTCTGGCGAGCAAACGACAGCCAGCTCTTGAGTTCATTATCGAGTTCGGTTTCCTGCTCCAGGTCAACCGGCACATGCAGCAGTGAGCATGAGGGAGCCAGCCAGAGACGGTCACCCAGTGCAGCCTTGATCGGGGTCAGCGCCGCTACCGCCGCCTCAAGATCGGTACGCCAGATATTGCGGCCGCTGATCCAGCCCGCCGACAACACCTGGTCCGGACGCAGATCGGCCGCCACCAATGCCAGTTGCTCCGGCGCACGCGACAGATCCACATGCAACCCGGCTACCGGCAGTCCAGACGCCGTCGCCAGATTGTCTTTCAGACCGTCGAAATAGGTCGCCAGCAGAATCTTGACGGGAGCCGTCTGGAACTCGGCATAGACCTGACCAAAAGCCTCTTTCCAAGCCTGTGGCAAGTCCAGAGTCAGGATCGGCTCATCAATCTGCACCCACTCGACACCCTGCCCCGCCAGGCGCTCCAATACCAGTCGATAGACAGGCAGCAGCGCCTCCAGCAACTTCAGCTTGCCTTCGTCCTGGGCACCATTCAGAAAAGCGTCGCCCTTGCCCAGCCACAGCCAGGTCAACGGACCGGGAATCACCGGCTTGACGGCATATCCCTGAGCACGAGCCTCCTCCACCTGCTCAAACAGGTACTCGCGAGCAATACGAAACTGCTGGTTGGGCGACAGCTCGGGAACGATATAGTGGTAGTTGGTATCGAACCACTTGGTCATTTCGCAGGCTGCCGCAGGCGTACCGGTCGGTGCGCGGCCGCGTCCCAGGCGGAACAGGGTATCCAGATCGACAGGCGCACCGGCAGTCTGGCCGAAGCGTGCAGGAATCGCCCCCAGCAGCGTTGTCCACTCCAGTATCTGGTCGTACCAGGCGAAATCCCCCACCGGCACGAATTTCAGTCCGGCATCGGCCTGCTGCCGCCAGTGACGGGCACGCAGTTCACGCCCAGCCTGCTCCAGCGCTTCACGGCTTTGCTTGCCTGCCCAGTACGCTTCGACCGCCCGTTTGAGTTCACGCTGCACGCCGATCCGGGGAAAACCAAGATTATGAATAACGGTCATATCAAAACACCACCCACGAGAAGATTCAGAATCCATGCCTGCGTTCAAGTACAGGCGTTCAGGATCGGTATTCTGCGGGATCGGCGCTACAATGCAAAATCAATGTCTTCATCCATAAGTTGAAAATAATTCATGCTTGAGTTCAGACACCTCGAAACCATTCACGCCATCCATGAAACAGGATCGCTCAACGAAGCAGCCGACCGGCTGCACGTCACCCAGTCGGCCCTGTCACATCAATTGCGCGACCTGGAGACACGCCTCGGCGTTGCTCTGCTCAACCGGCGCACCCGACCTGCCCGCCTGACCACAGCAGGCCTGCGCGTACTGTCACTGGCCGAGGAGGTGCTGCCGCGCATCCGCAGCACGGAACGCGAACTGCAGCGACTGGCACAGGGACGCAGCGGCCGTCTGCACCTGGCCATTGATTGCCACTCGTGTTTCCAATGGCTGATGCCGGCACTCGACAATTTTCGTCAACAATGGCCCGACGTCATGCTGGACCTGTCAGCTGCCTTCTCGTTTGCACCGCTGCCAGCCCTGGTACGGGGCGATCTCGATCTGGTCATCACATCTGATCCAGCCCCACTGGACAACGTGCAATACCTGCCCTTGTTCAGCTATGAACTGGTGCTCGCGGCCAACCGGGCCAATCCGATATGCCAGCAGGATTATGTCCATCCCGAGGACTTGTCCAGCCAGACATTGATCACCTACCCGGTGGACCGGCAGCGACTCGATGTCTATACGGTATTCATGGATCCTGCTGAAGTAGAGCCTGCAGCAGTGCGCACAGCAGAGCTGACGCCCATCATTCTGCAGCTGATTGCCAGCGGTCGCGGCGTGGCGGCCCTGCCGAACTGGGCCTTGATGGAGTACATGCAGCACGACTGGCTGGCGGTCTGCCGATTGGGTGCCGAAGGCATCTGGCGCACGCTCTATGCCACGGTACGCACCGAAGATGTGGATGCGCCCTACATCCAGGATTTCATGGACGTGGCACGTACGGTCTGCTTCAAGAATCTGACGGGCATCCGCCAGCCAGGATCTTCTTGACTACATCGTGTGAAAAGCCCCTGCCTGCCAGAAAGCGGGCCTGGCGCGCATAATCGGCCGGCGCTTGCGGAAGTTCGCCGCCGAAACGGCGCTGCCAGACCTCGCAGGCCCTGGGCAATTCGCTGCCTCGCAGCGCTTCGCGCAACTCGACCATCTGTTCGGCCGGAATGCCATGCTGGCGCAGCTCATCGAGAATGCGAGCAGCCCCCTGCTTGTGTGCCTTGCGCTGCACCAGCCCCTGAGCAAAGCGCGCATCCGACTGCCAGCCGGCGCGCTCAAGTTCATCCAGAACAGCTTCGATGTCGCCCGGCATTTCGCTATGGGGCTGCAGCTTGCGCAACAACTCCTGGCGGCTGTGTTCGCGCCGGGACAACAAGGCCACCGCCCTCGACTTGAGCGAGGGCGTACGGCCGGACTTAGGCGTCATCCCCATCTTGATCCGGCTGTGCAGCTACCGGCACGGAACCTGCGGGACGTGTGGCCACACCGAGTTTTTCGCGAACGAGATTTTCGATTTCCAGCGCCAGTTCGGGACGCTGCTTGAGGTAGTCGCGCACATTGTCCTTGCCCTGACCGATCCGATCACCGTTATAGCTGTACCAGGCACCGGCCTTGTCGACGATACCTGCCTGCACGCCCAGATCGATGACTTCGCCCTCGCGCGAAATGCCGGCACCGTACATGATGTCGAACTCGGCCTGCTTAAACGGTGGCGACACCTTGTTCTTGACGACCTTGACGCGTGTCTCGTTGCCGACGACTTCATCACCCTTCTTGATCGAGCCGATGCGACGGATATCGAGCCGCACGGATGCATAGAACTTGAGTGCGTTGCCACCGGTCGTGGTTTCGGGATTGCCGAACATCACACCGATCTTCATGCGGATCTGGTTGATGAAGATCACCATGCAGTTGGTGCGCTTGATGGTCGCCGTCAGCTTGCGCAATGCCTGGCTCATCAGGCGGGCCTGCAGGCCGGGCAGCGAGTCGCCCATGTCGCCCTCGATTTCGGCCTTGGGGGTCAGCGCCGCCACCGAGTCGATCACGATCAGGTCGATGGAGCCCGAACGCACCAGCGCATCGGCGATCTCGAGTGCCTGCTCCCCCGTATCGGGCTGTGAAATCAGCAGATCCTCGAGATTGACCCCCAGGCGTGCGGCATACTGTACGTCGAGTGCATGCTCGGCATCGATGAAGGCGCAGGTGCCGCCAATTTTCTGCATTTCAGCAATGACCTGCAGGGTCAGCGTGGTCTTGCCCGAAGATTCCGGACCATAGACCTCGACCACACGGCCACGCGGCAAACCACCAACACCGAGAGCGATATCCAGCCCGAGCGAACCGGTCGAGACAACCTGGATATCGTGTTCAATCTGGTTGTCGCCATAGCGCATCACCGAACCCTTGCCGAACTGCTTTTCGATCTGCGACAGGGCGGCTGCCAGGGCCTTGGCTTTTTCGGCCTTGGCTGCAGTGCCGGCCTTGGAGTTTGCATCCATGAATGATCCTTGTGGTCGTGTGGTGCGAGTGAAGGCCGCTGCGCAACGCAGCGCCTGACATACGAATTATGCACCGAATTATACTGTATATATGAACAGCATGCGTAAATTCAGCACACCACTGCACTGCCCACACCCCCCCAACCAAGAGACGTCAGCGACTCAGTCCAGATCGGCCTGTTCGGGTTCGGGCGTCGTTCCGCCGGACAGCGAATGGCAAACCCGCCAGCTGTGATAAGCCACCCGCTCCAACCAGCGCATCACGTCCATGACTTTCATCGCATCGAAGGAATCGCGGTGCCCACCGGCGCTTTCACGTAACACAGCCAGGCGCACCTGTTGCCGCAATTCGAGCAAGCGTGCCGTCTGCCTGGCCATTGCTTCCGCCTCTGCGTGCGCTACGGCCGGATCCTCGACGGCACGCCGAGCCTCTTCCAGCACCTGCCGGGCGATCGCTGCCCCTTCGGTCGCCTGCGGATTGATGCCAATATCGCACAACTGCTCCGGCAACTTCAAACGCGACTGCAGCCGGACCAGATGGTCGATGGCATGCATCTGCTCCAGCCGGCGCGGCATCAGGTAGACAGACTCCTCATCGACCGGAATTCGAGCAAAGAAATCACGCACCTGTCGCAGGGCCTGCTTGAGCTTCTTGACCTTGTGCTCTTCCAACACCGGAGCCTGTCCATCATTGCGCACCGGACACTGGGCCGCCACAGCCAGCAGGTCGAACATCTCGAGACTGATGCGCTCGAGCGCCTTGTGAGTCGTATCCAGTGCCACTTCTGGCACCTGCAATTGCGACTCGTCCAACAGATTGACCAGCGTATCCGGGCGGCTCGGCAGCAATCGCTCGATCAAATGCGCAAAAGGTGCAGCAAAGGGCAGGAACAGGCAGACGCCAACACCAATGAACAAGGTATGGAAAGCGACCAGGCTGACCGCACCAGGCTGCAGACCCAGATAATGCTGTGCCCATCCCAGCGCCGCCATGAAGGCCGGCAACAACAACAGTGCCAGCAATCCTGTACTCAGGTTGAACAGCACATGTGCCAGCGCGGTTCGCTTGGCCAGCACCGAGCCGCCGATGGCAGCGAGCACGCCCGTCATGGTCGTGCCGATAGCCGCACCGATCACCAGCACAGCCCCCTGTTCGAAACTGACCGTCCCCGTTGAAAGTGCCGTCAGCGTCATGGCCACCACAGCCGTGGAGGACTGCATCATCACCGTAACGACCATACCGATCAGCATCGTCGCCAACCGGATGCCCAGACCATCCATGTCCATGGCACGCAGTGAAAAATGCTCGGACAGGGTCTGCATGCCCTGTTGCATGAAATCGATGCCGACAAACATGATGCCGAAACCGGACAATGCCATGCCCAGCGCACGCACACGGCCCCGCGCCAGCAGTTTCATGAGCGCACCGATACCGATCAACGGCATCGTATAGAGCCCCAGACTGACCTTCAGTCCCAGCAACGAGATCAGCCAGCCCGTACCTGTAGTGCCCAGGCTGGCCCCCATGACGACGCCAACCGCCTGCGGAAAGCTGAGCAGACCCGCGCTGACGAAACCAATGAGGGTGATGGTAGTGGCCGCCGACGACTGGACCAGCAGGGTCAGCAACGTACCGGAAGTAAAAGCCTTGAAGGGAGTACCCGTGAACTGCAGCAGTGCCCGACGCAATGCATCGCCGCTGAAAGCCTTGAGACCGTCGGTGAGCAGCACCATGCCGGTCAGGAAGAGGCCGATGCCCCCCAGCAACTTGACGACCATCAGGACCATAGCAAAAGCCCCCTGCCCGAAAGTGCAAAAAGCAGCCCGAAGGCTGCTTTTTAATCTGGTGCCGCTTGCCGGATTCGAACTGGCGACCTTTTCATTACGAATGAACTGCTCTACCAACTGAGCTAAAGCGGCGAAGTCATGCATTCTAGCATGACGATTTTTTACACGTCAACCGCGCTTGGAAAATTTGCCAACCAGGAACAGCACGATCAGTGCACCGACAATCGAACCGATCCAGCCCGCCCCTTCTCCTGGTTGATAGATTCCCAATGCACCGCCCAGGAAACCGGCCACGACCGAACCTACGATACCCAGCACCACAGTCAGGACGATGCCCATTTTCTGTTCGCCCGGCATGATGGCGCGTGCCAGCAGACCCACGATGAAACCCACAACAATCATCCAGATAATGCCCATGCGCTTTTCTCCTGGTAAAAAAAACCCGCCGCATGCGAAACGCATGCGACGGGCTCATGATAGGAAATTCAGGCACCGTCCGTCTACCTCGGAACTGTCAATTCCGGTCAACGTACAGGGGCAGACAGCTCAGGTCTTGCGCTTGTGAAACAGGTAGCGATAGACAAAACCCGGATAAGCCATGACCAGAAACAGGCACAGCGTAATGGCATAGAACTCCCAGCCTTGCCGAAAACGGTTACCGAGAGTGCCCTCGAAGGCAAAGCCCACAGCGCCGATCACCACATACAGCAACAGAAGTTCCGCCATGCGCAACCAAAGCGGCTTGGCAGTCGGCTGCCCCTGTTGCTTCCAGGTCGCCACCGCCAGTACGCGCTCGGTCAGGAATGGCAGATTGGCCGCCACCAGCGCCAGCGCAAGCAACAGCCAGACTGCCAGCGCCTGGTTCATTGCAGCGCCTGGATGCAGAGTGCCATCAAGCCGCCCGGCAGGATACCAAACACCAGCAGCAGAATACCGTTGAGCGAGATCAGACCACGCTGGCACAGCGGGGTCACTGCCAGAGCAACCGCTTGCTCTTGGGCCTGCAACCCTTGCTCTTCAGGCTCGTCGAAGTAGACCACCTTGACCACGCGCAGGTAATAGAAAGCACCGATCAACGAGAAGATGACAGCCACGACCGCCAGCCAGACCATGCCGGCCTCGACGACGGCTTGCAGTACAGCAAGCTTGGCATAGAAACCCACCAGCGGCGGAATGCCCGCCAGCGAGAACATCAGCAACAGCAGGATGGCGGCATACCAGGGATGCTTGCGGTTCAATCCCTTCAGGTCGCTGATTTCCTCGCATTCGAAGCCATTGCGCGCCAGCAGCAGAATCATGCCGAAGCTGCCCAGCGTCGTCAGTACATAGGTCAGAATGTAGAACAGCGATGCGCCATAGGCACCGACTGCAGCATCAGGCTTGCCATCGATCACGCCAGACAACAGTCCCAGCAACACGAACCCCATGTGCGAAATGGTCGAATAGGCCAGCATCCGCTTGAAATTGGTCTGCATGATGGCTGTCAGGTTGCCGATCGCCAGCGAAAGCACGGCCAGGATCATCAGCATGGGCTGCCAGTCGAAGGCCAGGCTGTGCAGACCATCCGTCAGCAGGCGCAACGTAATCGCAAAGGCAGCCAACTTGGGGGCCCCGCCCAGCACCAGCGTAATGCCGGTCGGCGAACCTTGATACACATCCGGCACCCACATATGGAACGGAGCTGCACCGAGCTTGAAGGCCAGACCTGCGACCACAAACACCACACCAAAAGCCAGCGCCATGGCCGGTGCCTCACCCGAGGCCAGCACCTGGGCAATGGCGGCGAGTTCAAGCTGGCCTGTGGCACCGTAGATCATCGACATCCCGTACAGCAGGAAACCCGATGCCAGCGCACCCAGCACGAAATACTTCATGGCAGCTTCCGTGGCTACGGTATTGTCGCGACGCAGTGCGATCAGCGCATACAGCGACAGCGACATCAGCTCCAGGCCCAGATAGATGCTGACCAGGTTGCTGGCCGAAATCATGACCATCTGTCCCAACAAGGCGAACAGAATCAGGGTATAGAGTTCACCGCTGCGCAACATGTCGCGCTCCAGTGCATAGGCATGACCGTAGATCACCGTGGCGGCGACTGCGATGTAGCTGGCAATCTTGAGCAGATGAGACAAATTGTCGGCCACATAGAGGCCATGGAAAGTCACACCCTGTACACCAGCCTGCCACTGCGCCCAGCTCACGACGGTCAGGACGGCCAGCGTACCGAGGGTCAGCCAGTAGGTCACGAGGCGCTGTGCATGCTTGCTCAGCACATCGATCAGCAGAATAGCCAGACCGAGTGCCAGCAGGATGATTTCGGGCGCAGCAAGCGCGAAGTCGAATTGAGAATGCATAATCGACGCCTACAGTTTGGAAGAAGCAACGTGTTGCAGCAGCGCCTCGACAGAGACATGCATCACATCGGTGAAGGGTTTCGGATAGATCCCCATGAACAGCACGGCAATCGCCAGAATGCCCAGAATCAGGAATTCTCGGGAACTGACATCCTGCAGCTTGGCAACCTGATCATGCACGACCGGACCAAACGCCACGCGCTTGACCATCCAGAGCGAATAGGCTGCCCCCAGGATCAGGGCGGTGGCCGTGAGCAGGCCGATCCAGAAGTTGTACTCAACCGCACCCATGATGACGAAGAATTCGCCCACGAAACCGCTGGTTGCCGGCAGGCCGCTGTTGGCCATCGAGAACAGCACGAAGAAGGTCACGAAACGGGGCATTACGTTGATCACACCGCCGTAATCGGCGATCTTGCGCGAATGCACCCGGTCATAGAGCACGCCAATGCAGAAGAACATGGCCCCCGAGACAAAACCGTGCGACACCATCTGCACGATTGCACCTTCGACACCCGCCTGGTTGAAGATAAAGAAACCCAGGGTCACGAAACCCATGTGAGCGACCGACGAATAGGCCACCAGCTTCTTCATGTCATCCTGCACCAGGGCCACCAGGCCAATGTAGATCACAGCGACCAGCGACAGCGCGATAATCAGGCCCGCCAGGCTATGCGCGGCATCGGGCGTGATCGGCAGGGAAAAGCGCAGGAAACCGTAGGCACCCAGCTTGAGCATGATCGCCGCCAGCACGATCGAGCCACCCGTCGGGGCCTCGACGTGGGCATCCGGCAACCAGGTATGCACCGGCCACATCGGCACCTTGACGGCAAACGCCATGAACAGCGCCAGGAAGATCAGAATCTGCGGCGTCATGCCCAGTTTGGTCTGGTGCCAGGTCTGGATGTCGAAGCTGCCGCCCGAGACATTCCAGAGGTAGATAAAGGCGACCAGCGTCAGCAGAGAGCCCAGCAGCGTATAGAGGAAGAACTTGAACGCGGCATAGACGCGGTTCGGACCGCCCCAGACACCGATAATGATGTACATCGGGATCAGCGTGGCTTCGAAGAAGACATAGAACAACAGGCCATCGAGCGATGCAAACACACCTACCATCAGGCCCGACAGGATCAGGAAGGCTGCCATGTACTGGGCAACGCGTACCTTGATTACTTCCCAGCCAGCCAGCACCACAATGATGGTGATGAAAGCGGTCAGCAATACGAACCACAGAGAGATGCCGTCCACGCCGAGATGGTAGAAGACGTTGAAAGTCTCGATCCAGGATGCCTTCTCGACAAACTGCATGCTGGCCGTACTGCTGTCAAAGCCGAGATAGAGGGGAATCGTGATCAGGAAGCTGATCACGGCACCCACCAGCGCCAGCCAGCGGGTCGCGTTGGCGCGATCGTCCCGCCCCACGGCCAGCACCAGCAGGCCCGAGAGGATGGGAAGGACAATCGCAAGCGTCAGCCAGGGAATATTTGAAGTTGCCATTTCGCTTGCCATCAGTGATGCACCAGCACAAAGAAAGTAATCAGGGCCATGATGCCGATGATCATGGCAAAGGCGTAGTGGTAGATATAGCCGGTCTGTACGTGACGGCTCACGGCCGCGATCCAGCCCACCAGCTTGACGCTGCCATTGACGATGAAACCGTCGATCAGGCCGCGATCACCCTTCTGCCAGAAGCTCGTACCCAGCCAGCGTGCACCGCGCGCAATGATCTGCTCATTGACCCAGTCAACGTAGTACTTGTTCTCCAGTACCTTGTTCACGCCACGCAGGTTGCGCTGGATGGTTTCCGGCACCTTGGGATTGACGAGATAGCAGTACCAGGCAATCACCGCACCCGCCACCACCAGCCAGAACGGCAGCGTGATGAATGCGTGCAGGCCATAGGCCACCCAGCCATGCCACTTGGCAGCCAGTTCGGCCATCGCAGGATGCTCCGGGAACACTGCGATGACGCCCTGGAAGAAATCACCGAACAGCATGGGCTGCACGACCAGCGCGCCGATGATCACCGACGGGATGGCCAGCAGCACCAGCGGCAGCGTCACCACCCAGGGGGATTCATGCGGTACGCCACCATGATGCCCGTGGTCATCTTGCGCATGGGCATCTGCGCCGTGCGCGTGGCTGTCATGGCCATGATCGTCGTGACCATGCGCATGCGCCCCACTGGTATCAAAACGTTCCTTGCCGTGGAAGACCAGGAAATACACGCGGAACGAATACAGCGAAGTCACGAACACACCGATCAGCGTCGCGTAGTAGGCGAACGTGGCTCCCCAGACATTGGCTTCACCGGCCGCCTCGATCAGCAGTTCCTTCGAGTAGTAGCCCGAGAAGAACGGGGTGCCAACCAGAGCCAGCGTACCGATCAGGAAGGTGATCCAGGTGATCGGCATGTACTTGCGCAGGCCGCCCATCTTGCGAATATCCTGCTCATGGTGCATGCCGATGATGACCGAACCGGCCCCCAGGAACAGCAGTGCCTTGAAGAAGGCGTGCGTCAGCAGATGCATGGCTGCAATCGAATAGGCCGAGGCACCAAGCGCCACCGTCATGTAGCCAAGCTGCGACAGCGTGGAATACGCCACCACCCGCTTGATGTCGTTCTGGATGATCCCCAGGATCCCCAGGAACAGCGCACCGATACCGCCGATCACGATGATGAACGAGAGTGCCGTCGACGACATTTCGAACAGCGGCGAAAAGCGCCCCACCATGAAAATGCCGGCTGTCACCATGGTCGCTGCGTGGATCAGCGCCGAAATCGGGGTGGGGCCTTCCATCGAGTCAGGCAGCCAGGCATGCAGCGGCACCTGGGCCGATTTACCCATGGCACCGATGAACAGGCAGATACATGCCACCGTGACCAGCATCCAGTCGGTGCCCGGCAGCGTCAGGCCTGCCAGACGATCAGCTTGTGCAAAGACTTCGCCGTAGTGCATGGTGCCGGTGTAGGCAAACAGCAGCCCGATGCCCAGCACGAAGCCGAAGTCACCCACACGGTTGATCAGGAACGCCTTCATGTTGGCGAAGATCGCCGTCGGCTTGGTGTACCAGAAACCGATCAGTAGGTATGAGACCAGGCCCACTGCTTCCCAGCCGAAAAACAGCTGCACCATGTTGTTGGACATGACCAGCATGAGCATCGAGAAGGTGAACAGCGAAATGTACGAGAAAAAGCGCTGGTAGCCGGGATCATCCACCATATAGCCGATGGTGTAGATGTGCACCATCAGCGACACGGAGGTCACCACCACCATCATCATGGCCGACAGCGGATCGATCAGGAAACCGATCTGCATCGGAATATCGCCGATCAGCGACCAGGTGTAGACCGCGCCGTCGAAGCGCAGGCCGTTGATCACGTCGATGAGCACCACGACCGAACCGATGGCCGATACCAGCACGCCCAGGATGGTGATCATGTGCGAGCCGCGGCGTCCCACCAGCGGGCGACCGAAGAAGGCGGTGCCGAACAGGCCTGCCAGAATGGCACCGACCAGGGGGGCCAGCGCAATTACGAGATAAAGACCGGGTGTACTTGACATCTTTAACCCCATCAGCCTTTCAGATGGTCGAGTTCTTCGACGTTAATCGTATTCAGGTTGCGGAAAATCAGCACCAGAATCGCCAGACCGATCGCAGCCTCCGCAGCGGCCACGGTCAGGATGAAGAAGACAAATACCTGACCGGCGGTGTCACCCAGCCAGCTCGAAAACGCGACGAAGTTCATGTTGACCGCGAGCAGCATCAGCTCGACCGACATCAGCAGGATCAGCAGATTGCGGCGATTCAGGAAAATCCCGAACACCCCGATTGCAAATAGGATGGCACCCAGAACCAGATAATGGGCCAGCGTCAATGTCATGCCTGTTCTCCTTGATCCTGTGCGGCATTTTTCTGGTCAGCGGCGCGTGCACGCTCACTCTGAGGCTCGATCTTGACCAGGCGGAAGCGCTCGCTGGCACGTGCCTTGAGTTGCTCGGACGGACGGTTGTGCTTGGTATCGTGGCGGCGACGCAGGGTCAGCGCAATGGCGGCGATCATGCCGACCAGCAGAATGGCGGCAGCAATTTCCACACCGTATACATATTCGGTATACAGCAACTTGCCCAGCGCCAAGGCACTGTTGTAGTCATCGGGCTGAGCGAACGCCGGGCCGGCATCGCCCCAGGTAGACACCAGCACGAAGGCCATCTCCAGAACCATGATGCCCCCTACCAGCAGCCCCATGGGCAGGAAGCTGCGCATGCCTTCGCGCAGCGCTTCCATGCGGATATCGAGCATCATCACGACGAACAGGAACAGCACCATCACCGCCCCGACATAGACAACGATGAGCAGCAGCGACAGGAATTCTGCGCCCAGCAGCATCCACAGCATCGAGGCATTGAAAAAGGCCAGGATCAGATGCAGTACCGCAACCACGGAACTGGAAGCGGTAATCACCCTGAATGCGGCATAGACCAGCACCGCCGACAGGATGTAGAACAGGATTGAGGTAAACGTCATGGCTTTATCTACGGTGAGTGACGGGCCTAGCGGTAAGGGGCATCGGCAGCACGGCGGCTGGCGATTTCCGGCTCGTAGCGATCGCCCACGGCCAGCAGCATGTCCTTGGTGAAATACAGGTCGCCGCGTTTTTCGCCATGATATTCATGGATATGCGTCTCGACGATCGAGTCGACCGGGCAGCTTTCTTCGCAGAAACCGCAGAAGATGCATTTGGTCAGATCAATGTCGTAACGCGTGGTACGGCGGGTGCCGTCCTCGCGTACATCGGACTCGATGCTGATCGCCATGGCCGGACAGACTGCCTCGCACAGTTTGCATGCAATGCAGCGTTCCTCGCCATTCGGATAACGGCGCAGCGCATGCAGTCCCCGGAAACGGGGCGACATCGGCGTCTTTTCCTGCGGATACAGCAAGGTTACCTTGCGCTTGAAGAAATACTTGCCCGTGAGCTTCATGCCCTTGAGCAGTTCGGTCAGCAGCAGGCTGCTGAAAAAATCCTTGATCGCTTCCATTTTCGTTCTCCGTGTCCGCTCCGACGGCTCAGTGCCAGATGTTCCATGGCGTCTGCATCCAGATCGCCACCACCAGCAGCCACACGCCGGTCAGGGGAATGAACACCTTCCAGCCCAGACGCATGATCTGGTCATACCGGTAACGCGGGAAAGAGGCCCGGAACCAGATGAACAGCGAGACCACGCAGAAAGTCTTGATGCCCAGCCACAGCCAGCCCGGAATCCAGGTCAGCGGCGCGACATCGATCGGTGCCATCCAGCCGCCCAGGAACATGATCGACGCCATCGCCGACAGCAGGATCATGTTGGCATACTCACCCAGGAAGAACAGCGCGAAGGTCATGCCCGAGTATTCGACCATGTGACCGGCCACGATTTCGGACTCACCCTCGACCACGTCGAACGGGTGGCGATTGGTTTCGGCGACAGCCGAAATCACGTAGATCACGAACAGCGGCAGCAGCGGCAGCCAGTTCCAGGACATGAACGTCAGGCCCATGTCGGCAAAGTAGCCACGGCCCTGCCCCAGCACGATTTCGCTCATGTTGAGACTGCCCGACACCAGCAGCACCGTGACCAGCACAAAACCCAGTGCCAGTTCATAGGACACCATCTGTGCCGAAGCCCGCACCGCCGCCAGCAGCGCATACTTGGAGTTGGAAGCCCAGCCGGCGACTACCACGCCGTACACGCCCAGGGACGTTATCGCCATGATGTACAGCAGGCCAGCATTGACGTTGGCCAGCACCATATCGGGACCGAAAGGCACCACTGCCCAGGCAGCCAGTGCCGGCATCAGCGTCACAACCGGTGCCAGGATATACAGCACCTTGTTCGACTTGCTCGGCAGGATCACTTCCTTGGTGAGCAGCTTGAACACATCGGCAAACGGCTGCAACAAACCACGGAAACCGACTCGGTTGGGTCCGAGACGGATATGCATGGCACCGATCATCTTGCGTTCCCAGTAAGTCAGGTACGCCACACACAGAATGATCGGCAAGGCAATGCAGACGATCTTGACCAGAGTCCAGACGATCAACCAGACCGTCGGGCCGACCAGCGCAACAGCCTGCGCTTCGAGAGAACTGAGCCACTCCATCAGAGACGCTCCACACTGAGTTCGACCTGGCTGCCGCCCAGCGCGGCAGTCTGTTCAAAGGCGGCGGCAAGACGGATGCAGCCATCGGCCACGGTCTTGTCGAGTTCCGCCACGGTTTCGATACTGCCCACCTGGCTACCAACGCGGATCGGCGTACCGGCCTCCAGCCCCAGTTCGGCCAAGGTTGCAGCATTGATACCTGCCACCGGCAGACGCGACACGCGCATGGCCTGCAACGATTCGGCACGACGCACGATGGCATCACTGCGGTAGATAGGCACATCGCCCACGCGCTGCAGCTTGACCGGAGCCGATGCCGATACAGCCGGCGCGGCCTTGATGCCGTTCGACAGCGCAGCGCGGATGTTGCCCCCCAGCACGCTGTCACGCACGGCTTCGGATGTTTCCTCATCGAAGCCTTCCAGGCCGAGCACATTGCCCAGCACGCGCAGTACCTTCCAGCCCGGCCGTGCCTGCCCCTTCGGGGCAGTCGTACCCTTGAAGCTCTGTGCCAGCCCCTGGGCATTGACGAAAGTACCCGAGGTTTCGGTAAACGGCGTCACCGGCAGCATGACATGCGCCCAGTCTTCTGCAGCCGAACGATAGGGCGTGAGCGCCACGGCAAACTGCGCAGCCTGCAGGGCAGCGATGGCCTTGGCACCATTGTCGGCATCCAGCACCGGCTCGGTATGGAGCACCAGATAAGCATTGAGCGGCTCCGACAGCATCGAGGCAGCAGTGCGACCAGCCTTGCCCGGCGTCGCGCCTGCCAGATAGCCACCCACCGTATTGCCGCCCGCGCCCAGGAAGCCCAGCGTGCCACCCGCCAGCTCGGCCAGTGCCGCAGCATTGGCAGCCAGCGTGCTGGCCTGTGCGTGTGACAGCGCCTGATTGCCGAGCAGTACAGCCACCTTTTCACCAGCAACGAGGCTGGCGGCAATGGCTTGAGCCGTCTCGCCGGCCTCGATTGTGCCAGCCCATTGCGGAACCGGCAGTTCCTTGGCCTTGGCCAGAGCCACCACCACTTGTGCAACGGCATCCAGCCATTGTGCGGGTGCCACGGTCAGGCGTGCGGCCACCGGCAGCAGCGGATCTTCGGCCAGCGCATCGATAAACGATACCTGTGTGCCACGCTTGGCAGCCTGGCGCAGACGCTGTGCCAACAACGGATGTTCGGCACGAATCGCCGAGCCGATCACCAGCACGCGGTCGACGCTGTCGAGATCGGCAATATCCATGCCCAGCCACGGTGTGCCCTCAAGGGCAGCGTCGAAATCGTCATCGGTCTGGCGCAGGCGGAAATCGACATTCTCGGAACCCAGCGCACGCATCAGGCGTGCCAGCAGGGCATATTCCTCGGTCGTGGCATATTCGGAAGCCAACGCACCGATCCCGGCACCGCCAGCATGTTCACGCACGTCCTTGAGACCTTCAGCCACGGCGCTCAGGGCATCCGACCAGGATACTTCGCGCCATTCCCCGCCGCAGGCACGTACCATCGGTGCCGTCAGGCGATCATCGCTATTGATACCTTCGTACGAGAAGCGGTCGCGATCACTGATCCAGCATTCGTTGACAGCGTCGTTTTCGAACGGCACTACGCGCAGAACCTTTTCGCCCTTGACCTGGACCACCAGATTGGCCCCGACGCTATCGTGCGGGCTGACCGAACGACGACGCGCCAGCTCCCAGGTACGAGCCTGATAGCGGAAAGGCTTGGATGTCAGGGCACCGACCGGACAGATATCGATCATGTTGCCCGACAGTTCGGATTCGACGGCACGCCCCACGAAAGAGGTAATTTCCGAGTGTTCGCCGCGACCCAGCATACCCAGTTCCATGACGCCGGCAATTTCCTGGCCAAAGCGCACGCAACGCGTACAGTGGATACAGCGGCTCATTTCCTCGGCCGAGACCAGTGGTCCCAGGCTCTTGTGGAACACCACGCGCTTTTCTTCTTCGTAGCGCGAGTAGGATTGGCCATAGCCTACGGCCAGGTCCTGGAGTTGGCATTCGCCGCCTTGATCACAGATCGGGCAGTCGAGCGGGTGATTGATCAGCAGGAACTCCATCACGCTCTTCTGGGCCGCCACGGCCTTTTCGGATTGCGTGTGGACCACCATGCCGTTGGTGACCGGGGTGGCGCAGGCCGGCAGGGCCTTGGGCGCCTTTTCCACTTCGACCAGACACATACGGCAGTTGGCCGCGATGGACAGTTTCTTGTGGTAGCAGAAGTGCGGCACGTAAGTCCCCAGCTTGTGGGCCGCATGCATGACCATGCTGCCTTCGGGGACTTCGACCGACTTGCCGTCTATGGTGAGTTCAACCATGGCTGTTCCTGAACCTACAGATAACTTGGCACCACACAGTGCTTGTGCTCAATGTGGTATGCAAATTCGTCGCGATAATGCTTGAGGAAGCCGCGCACCGGCATGGCTGCGGCATCGCCCAGCGCACAGATGGTACGGCCCATGATATTGCCGGCCACCGAGTCGAGCAGGTCCAGATCCTCCGGACGGCCCTGCCCTTCCTCGATACGCTTGACCACGCGATAAAGCCAGCCCGTACCTTCACGGCAGGGAGTGCACTGGCCGCAGCTTTCCTCGAAATAAAAATAGGACAGGCGCAGCAGCGACTTGACCATGCAGCGGGTTTCGTCCATCACGATGACGGCACCCGAGCCCAGCATGGAACCGGCCTTGGCGATAGCATCGTAGTCGAGCGTCAGGCCCATCATGATGTCGCCAGGGATCACCGGCGAGCTGGAGCCCCCCGGGATCACGGCCTTGAGCTTGCGGCCACCGCGCATGCCACCCGCCAGCTCAAGCAGCTTGGAGAACGGCGTGCCCAGCGGTACTTCATAGTTGCCCGGCAACTCGACATCGCCGGAAATCGAGAACAGCTTGGTGCCGCCCGCATTGGGGATGCCTGCCTCGAGATACTTCTGGCCGCCATTGCGGATAATCCACGGCACCGCCGCGAATGTCTCGGTGTTGTTGATGGTGGTCGGCTTGCCATACAAGCCAAAGCTGGCCGGGAACGGCGGCTTGAAGCGGGGTTGGCCTTTCTTGCCTTCCAGAGACTCGAGCAGCGCGGTTTCCTCGCCACAGATGTAGGCACCATAACCATGATGCGCATACAGCTGGAAGCTGAATTCGCTGCCCAGTATCCTGTCGCCCAGAAAACCGGCTGCACGCGCCTCTTCCAACGCTTCTTCAAAGCGTTCGTAGGCCTCGAAGATTTCGCCGTGAATGTAGTTGTAGCCGACAGTGATACCCATGGCATAAGCAGCAATCGCCATGCCTTCGATCACGATATGCGGATTGAAGCGCAGAATATCGCGATCCTTGAAGGTGCCCGGTTCGCCTTCGTCGGAGTTGCAGACTAGGTATTTCTGGCCCGGAAAATTGCGGGGCATGAAGCTCCACTTCAATCCGGTCGGGAAACCCGCGCCACCGCGACCACGCAGCGAGCCGGCCTTGACCTCGGCGATGACTTCTTCCTGTGTCATGCCGGTGGTCAGTATCTTGCGCAGCGCCTCGTAGCCGCCACGCTCGACATAGTCCTTGAGGCGCCAGTTGTTGCCATCGAGGCCCGCCATGATCTGCGGCTCGATATGCCGACCATGCAGGCACATCGACCGCGACAGGTCGGCTGCGTCAAAAGTCAGACCACTCATGATGCCGCTCCTTCCGCACCGTTCGAAGCAGGCACGGCATCCATGCCGGATGCCTGCGCCTGACGCTTGAGATCCTCAACCAGGATATCCACCTGGTCTTCGGTCATCCGCGTGCACATATGATGATTGTTCTTCAGCATGACCGGTGCATCGCCGCAAGCACCCATGCACTCACCCTCGACCAGGGTAAACATGCCGTCTGCCGTGGTTTCCTTGAATCCGATACCCAGTTTGCGCTTGAGGTAATCTGCGGTCTGCTCGCCACCGCGCAAGGCACAGGGCAGATTGGTGCAGACTGTCAGCTTGAAGCGGCCGACCGGCTTGAGATCGTACATGTTGTAGAAGGTCGCCACTTCCTGCACCGCAATCGGCGGAATGCCGATGTAGTCGGCGAGGTCTTCGATGACCTCTGCCGACACCCAGCCGCGCTCCTGCTGGGCGATCCTCAATGCCGACATGGTGGCTGAGATCCGCTGATCAGCCGGGTACTTGGCAAGCTCGCGATCTATGCGCTGGTAAGCCTGTTCGGATAGCAACATGGTTCAAGTCCGAGTTAAACATTCTCTTCGACTGCCCTGCCCCAGTGACGAGAGCCTTCGAAGCGAACAGCGTTATTCCTATGGCCGGAGATCCGGTCAGCGGTCGATTTCGCCAAAAACAATATCCTGGGTACCGATGATGGTGACGGCATCTGCCAGCATGTGGCCACGCGACATTTCGTCGAGTGCCTGCAGGTGCACGAAACCCGGTGCCCGGATCTTGAGACGGTAAGGCTTGTTGGCACCATCCGAGACCAGATAGATGCCGAATTCACCCTTGGGATGCTCGACGGCCGCGTAAGCTTCGCCCGGCGGCACATGAAAACCTTCGGTAAAGAGCTTGAAGTGGTGAATCAACTCTTCCATGTTGGTTTTCATGCCAACGCGCTTGGGCGGTGCCACCTTGTGGTTATCGCTCATCACCGGGCCGGGATTGTTGCGCAGCCACTCGATACACTGTTTGATGATCCGGTTGCTCTGGCGCATTTCGGCCACGCGAACCAGATAGCGGTCATAGCAGTCACCATTGACGCCAACCGGCACATCGAAATCCACCAGATCGTAGACTTCGTAAGGCTGCATCTTGCGCACATCCCAGGCCACGCCGGAACCCCGCAGCATCGGACCAGTAAAGCCCAGCGCCTTGGCGCGATCCGGATCCACTACACCGATATCCACCAGGCGCTGCTTCCAGATGCGGTTGTCTGTGAGCAGAGTTTCGTACTCATCGACACAGGCCGGGAAACGGTTGGTGAAATCTTCGATGAAATCCAGCATCGAACCGGAGCGGGCCTCGTTCATGAGGCGCAACTCTTTCTCGCCACGGAAACGACTGGATTCGCCATACTGCGGCATGCTGTCCGGCAGGTCGCGATAGACCCCGCCAGGACGATAGTAGGCTGCGTGCATGCGTGCACCCGAGACTGCCTCGTAGCAGTCCATCAGATCTTCGCGCTCGCGGAAGGCATACAGGAACACGGCCATCGCACCGACGTCAAGCGCATGCGAACCGAGCGACATCAGGTGATTCAGGATACGTGTGATTTCATCGAACATCACGCGGATGTACTGGGCACGCAACGGCGGCTCGACACCCAGCAGTTTTTCGATGGCCATGACGTAGGCATGCTCGTTGCACATCATGGACACGTAGTCCAGTCGGTCCATGTAGGGCAGCGCCTGCAGGAAGGTACGCTGCTCGGCCAGTTTTTCAGTACCGCGATGCAGCAACCCGATATGCGGATCAGCACGCTGAATCACTTCGCCATTGAGTTCCAGCACCAGGCGCAACACACCGTGCGCGGCCGGGTGCTGGGGGCCGAAGTTGAGGGTATAGTTCTTGATATCTGCCATGTTCAGCGCCCCATTCCATAACTGTCTTCGCGGATCACACGCGGAATATTCTCGCGGATCTCGACTGTGACGGGCTGATAGACCACCCGCTTCTGCTCGGGGTCATAGCGCATTTCGACATTGCCCAGCACGGGGAAGTCCTTGCGGAACGGATGGCCGATGAAACCGTAATCGGTCAGGATGCGACGCAAGTCGGGATGGCCTTCGAACATCACGCCATACAGATCAAATGCTTCGCGCTCGAACCAGTTGACTGCGGGCCAGACATCCAGCAACGAGGCCACCACGGGAAATTCGTCATCGGGAGCCCAGGTGCGTACACGCAAGCGCCAGTTGTGCGTCACTGACAACAGGTGGATTACCACCCCGAACCGCAGGCCGGCATGCTTGCCATTGCCCCAGGCGGAGTAATCGACCACGGTCAGATCAATACAGGTTTCAAAACGCAGTTGAGCATCGTCGCGCAACCGCAAGGCGGTGGCGGTCCACTGTTCTGCCGGCACTTCGAGCGTCAGCTCACCGAGCGCATCAATGATCTGCGCATTTTCACCGAACGCAGCCAGCAGGTTTTGCTTGAGGGTTTCCAGTCGGGTCATGTCTGCTTCCTGACCGATGCCTTAGCGGGCAATGGTGTTGGTACGGCGGATCTTGTTCTGCATTTGCAGCAGACCGTAGACCAGCGCTTCAGCCGTGGGCGGACAGCCCGGCACGTAGATATCGACAGGCACGATGCGGTCACAACCACGCACCACCGAATACGAATAGTGGTAGTAGCCGCCACCATTGGCACAGGAGCCCATCGACACGACCCAGCGTGGCTCGGGCATCTGGTCATAGACCTTGCGCAGCGCCGGTGCCATCTTGTTGCACAGCGTGCCGGCTACGATCATCAGATCGGACTGACGCGGACTGGGGCGGAAAATGATGCCGAACTGGTCGAGATCGTAGCGCGCCGCACCGGCGTGCATCATCTCGACCGCACAACAGGCCAGACCGAAGGTCATGGGCCACATCGAACCGGTTTTCGCCCAGTTGAGGAACTTGTCCGCACTGGTGGTCACGAAACCTTGCTTGAGAATGCCGTCTATTGCCATGATTTACCTCAGCCCCGGGATCAATCCCAGTCGAGCGCGCCTTTTTTCCATTCGTAGATGAAGCCCACTGTCAGAACCAGCAGGAAGACCATGACTGTCCAGAAGCCGACCAGCCCGACCGTACCGTAGGCAATGGCCCAGGGGAACAGAAAGGCGATTTCGAGATCGAACAGGATGAACAGGATGGCGACCAGGTAGTACCGCACATCGAACTGCATGCGCGCATCGTCGAATGCCTCGAAACCGCACTCGTACGGCGACAGCTTCTGGTCGTCGGGACGATTGGGCCCCAGCAGCGCACCCGCGCCGATCAGGGCAAACCCGATCAGCGTCGCCACGATGATGAAGAGCAGAACGGGGAAATATTGTTGCAGGTTCATTCAGGCATCCAGATAATGCGTAAACCTTTGGATTGTAGCATTTTACGACGACGGCGATAGCTATAGACTTTCGTCAATGTCTGTACGTATGGGCTTGATTTATGGGCACAATCCAGACAGATGAGAGCGATTGCTTTTTATGATCTGCGCATAAAAAACAAATATTTCCTCTACGAGGAACCTGCGCACGACCACACATACCAAGCACCCTCACAACTTCCGAAGAAAAGTTGCCAACAATTCTTCTGGGCAATAAAAAACCGCTCCGAAGAGCGGTTTTTTTCTTCAAGCCAGCGCAAGCACCGGCATCAGACATGCATAGCCAAGCTATGCGTGCTGATTAGAAGCGGTGACGCAGACCCACGATTGCTTGGGTAGCGGTCACGTCCTGGAAGGCGTAGCCCTTGATGTACGAACCGACAGCGTACACATTGGTGCGCTTGGACAGGTCGTAGGTGTAGCCGACGGCGTAGTTGTTTTGCGTCTTGGCATCAACGATCGCATCACGCAGATCGCCCTTGGCCTTCGACTGAGCCCAGCCAGCCATCAGCTTGCCAGCACCCAGCGGAGCGCTCACACCAAAGCTCCAGTTGTTGGCCTTGTAGACATCATTGACCGTCTCGCCATTAGCAAGCACCGTCGTTGCAGCGCGGGTCCGGAGAGCACCAATTTCATCCAGGCGATCACCGTTACCACCACCGTTCAGAGTGCCATTGCGCTCTTGACCAAAACCAGCGTGCAGCTTCACGACTTCGAAGTCGTAGCTAGCAGCCAGGTTCCAGGCCTTGATCTTGTTCGACAGGTTGTCGGCATCAGCTTGCTCGTAGGTAGCAGCCAGACCCAGGGGGCCGTTGCTATACAGCAGACCGGTCGAGATCAGCTTCAGGCTGTTGTCGTCTTGGTCGGTAACATCCCACTCTTGACCATTGACGCCGAACGAGTAACCAGCAGCAAAGGTGAAGCCGGAGAAGCTCGGGCTCACGTAGACGACGGTATCATCAGCACGGACCGTAGCGGCCGAGGTGAAGGTCTCGCCGATGGCAGCATTGGCGAACGAATCACCGAACGGGCTGGCGATGCCGCTGTCAGCGATGAAGCGCGACGACACGTTGGTTTGACGACCGAAGGTCAGCGAACCCCAGCTGTCGTTGGCCAGGCCGATCGTGGCGTTACGACCGAACAGGCGGCCACCTTGAGCTTGTTGACCGTCAGTCAGCGTGAAACCGCTTTCCAGCTGGAACACAGCGCGCAGGCCGTCGCCCAGATCTTCGGAACCACGGAGACCCCAGCGGTTGCCCGACTGAACGCCGTCATACAGACCGGTACGCTTGGTCTTGATGTCGGTGTTCTTGTTCTTGAACTGCGTGTAGCCGATACCGGTGTCGATCAGGCCGTACAGGGTGACAGAAGTTTCTGCGTTGGCGACGCCGGCGAAACCGACGGTCAGAGCAGCAGCAAGCAGAGTCTTTTTCATGTAAGAAATCTCCGTAGATTGAGTAACCAGGGAAGCACATTACAACATGTGTACCGCCACCCCTTCTAACTCCGCGATGGGAAGTTGAGTGCTATTGCATCAAAAATTCACGCGGCTGGCTATTGCTAAGAACTGATAACTTCAATTTCCAGCCGGTTGTGTTGGTTTGCAGCAACACAACCTTTGCACCAACCTGCGAACGCCGCCCGATGCATGACGGCCATATTTCAGTCATTGCGCCAGGATTTCGCCCAGCGTGTCCAGCAAACGTCGACACTCGGCATCCTGGCCCACGGTAATCCGCAGAAAATGCTCGATACGAGGATGCCCGAAGTTCCTGACGATGATGCCGTGCTCACGCAGCGCAGCAGCCAGCGATACACCGCTACGCTTGGGATGCCTTGCAAAAACAAAGTTGGCGCTCGAAGGCAACACCACAAAGCCTTGCTGCTGCAGCCCCTCAACCAGCAGCCCTCTGCTCTTCTGAATGGCTGTGCATATCTTGCGAAAATGCGCCTCATCCTGCAAGGCGGCCATCGCACCAGCCTGCGCAAGCGTATCCAGGGGGTAGGAGTTGAAGCTGTTCTTAACGCGAGCCAGGGCCTCGATCAGTGCCGGATGCCCCACGGCATAGCCCACCCGCAACCCAGCGAGCGCACGCGACTTGGAAAAAGTATGTACGACCAGCAGATTGTGATGCCGCGACAGCAGGCTGACAGCAGACTCCGCACCGAAATCCACGTAGGCTTCATCCACCACGACGACTGCCTGCGGATTGGCGGACACGATGCCGTCGATCTGCTCCAACGTCAGGGCAATACCTGTCGGCGCATTGGGATTGGGCAGAATGATGCCCCCTGCCGGCACACTGCGCGCTGTCGGCAGGTAGTCCCGGGGCTGGATACGGAAGTCTGTATCCAGAGGGACTGTTTCGTACTTGATCCCGTACAGGCCACAGTAGGTCGGATAGAAGCTATAGGTAATATCCGGGAACAGCAACGGACCATCATGCTTGAGCAACGCCTGGAACGCATGGGCAAGCACTTCGTCGGAACCATTACCGACAAAAACCTGCTCGCGCTGCAGGCCATGGTAGCTTGCCAACGCCTGCCGCAAGGCATCGGACTCGGGGTCCGGATAGCGTCGCAAGCCATCGGCGGCAGCCGCCCTGATGGCTTCCAGCGCGCGGAACGAGGGCCCGTAGGGATTTTCGTTGGTATTGAGTTTGAGCAGATTGTGGATCTTGGGCTGCTCTCCCGGTACGTACGGCGTCAGTCCCTGGACAACCGCGCTCCAATAGCGACTCATTCAATTACCTTGTGTATAGGGATTGCGAGAGGATTTGAACTCGATACGCAATGGCGTGCCAGCCAGATCGAACACATCGCGGAACTGGGTCTCGAGATAGCGACGGTACGAATCGCCCACATTATCCAAGCCACTGCCGTGAATGACAATCAGCGGAGGATTCTGCCCCCCCTGGTGCGCGTAGCGCATCTTGGGCCGGAAAATACCTTTTCGCGGTGGCGGTTGTTGCTCGATCGCGGCCTGCAGGGCTCGCGTCAGGCGTGGCGTGGACAGCTTTGCGAAGGCTGCAGCATGGGCCGCCTCGACCGACTTCATCAGACCTTTGATACCCTGATGCTTCAGCGCTGAAATCGTATGCATGCGCGCAAACGACAGGAAGCGGAGCTTGCGTTGGAGCTCACGCTGGATCCATTCCCGTTGATCGCTGTCCAGACCATCCCATTTATTGATGGCCACCACCAGCGCCCGTCCTGTTTCGAGCACAAAACCGGCGATATGGGCATCCTGCTCGGATATCTCGGTCTGCGCGTCGAGCATCAGCACCACGACATTGCTCGCCTCGATGGCCTGCAGCGTCTTGATGACAGAAAACTTTTCGATACTCTCGAAAACCTTGCCACGCTTGCGCAAGCCCGCCGTATCGATCAGGGTATAGGACTTGCCGCCCTGCTCGAATTCAATTTCGATGGCATCGCGCGTCGTGCCGGGCATATCGAACGCAATGACCCGCTCCTCACCCAGTAAACTGTTGATCAGCGTCGACTTGCCGACATTGGGACGGCCCACGAGTGCCAGCTTAATGCGGTGACGCAGCGTAGCCTCGCTGCCCTCCTCGGCTTCGACACCCGCATCGGCGGAAACTTCGCCTGCCTCCAGGGCAGGCTCGGTCTCGCTCCATGCCGGCGCGTCATCCTCGTCCATCTCAGACTCAGGTGCCTCTACCCATGGAGCCAGTGCTTTGTCGAGCAGTTCAGCCACACCATCGCCATGAGCAGATGAAATCGCATAGGGCTGTCCCAGGCCAAGTTCATAAAAATCAGCCGCCGCCACTCCCGTACTCATACCTTCGGCCTTGTTGACCGCCAACAGCACAGTCGGACCGGCGCGTCGCAATTGGCGGGCAATATCGTGATCCTGAGCACTGATGCCAGCCCGGCCATCGACCAGGAAGATCACCACATCGGACTCGACGATGGCCTGCTGGGTCTGGCGGGCCATTTCCTTGAGAATGCCATCCTTGGCAATCGGTTCGAAACCACCCGTATCGACCACCAGATAGGGAACAGGGCCGATGCGTCCGTGACCATAATGCCGGTCACGGGTCAACCCCGGAAAATCCGCCACCAATGCCGCACGGGAACGGGTCAGGCGGTTGAACAGCGTGGATTTGCCCACATTGGGACGCCCCACCAGCGTCACGACAGGATGCATGGCCACGTATTATTCCACCGACAGAAGAGTCAGGTCGCCATCGCCACGCTGCACCAGCACACCATTCGGGGTAGCCTGCAACGGCGAAACAACAGCACCACCGCCGACCGAGATACGCGCCAACTGGCGTCCATCGACTGGCGAAAGAAAATGCACGATACCCTGGTAATCGCCCACGGCAACACTGTCGCCGGTTGCAGCGGGTGCCGAGAGCTGGCGGTTACGCAGAGCATTCTGCCGCCACAGGTTGGCACCACCATCCAGCGCGAAGGCATGCACCTCACCCTGCAAATTGGCCGCATAGGCATTGCGACGATCCACCGTCATGCCCGAGCTGCTCGAAAAATCCTTTGCCCAGCGCAGCGTGCCGCCGGCGGCAACATCAAAGCAGACAACCCGGCCCTGATAGGCCACTGCACACATCAACGGACCAGCCAATTGGGGAGCACCGACGACATCCGTAACGCGTTCAAGATCGCCCGCGCCCTTGGGAATGGCCACCGTGCCTTCCCACTGGACATTACCCGTCGCCGCATCCAGTGCCAGGATCTTGCCTCCGGGCAGGCCAGTCAGCACCATGCCATCGATCATCACCATCTGCGTACCGGCGCGCACGGCCAGTGCCGGGCCCGGACGTTGCACGCTCCAGATCCGCTTGCCGGTCTCGGCATCGAAAGCCTGGATACGATAATCACCGCTGCGTACCACAACGATACCGTTGCCAACAGCAGGTGGAATCGACACTTCGCTGGTGGCATGGGCACGCCATTTTTCCTGGCCGGACGCATCCAGTGCGATGACCTCGCCACGCGGTGAAGCCACGACAACCAGTTGCCCATCGGAACCGACCCCTGCGGTCAAGTCCGTATCGGTATCGATCACCCATTGCTGGCGGCCTGTCGCCAGCTCATACTTGGCGACCTTGCCGTTGGCAGTTGCCGCATAAACATCGGGCCCGACGATGGCAGGTACAAACCCCAGGCCACCACCACTGCCAAACGAAGCCGTCCAAGCCTTGTTGACCACCAGTTCGGGCGCATATTCGGTCAACTTGGCAGGTTCGTAGCGTTCATCAGTGGACGAAAACAGCGAGCAGGCACCCAATGCTGCAATGCCCAGCACGCAGGTCAGGCGCCGTGCGGCACGATAGGTTGGAACCAGATAATCATGCAGTTGCATAGGAATCCTTGATCGACAGAACAGTCCGAGTGCCTCAGGCACCCGTATTGGGCAACGTTTCCAGCTTGAGACGAATCACGGCCGCTTGCGGCTCGCCGCTCCCCAACGCATCAAGTGCCTGTTGCCATGCGGCCCGTGCCTCCTCCGGCTTGCCCTGGGCAGCCAGAATATCGCCGCGACGGTCTTCGAACAGAGCCAGATAGGCTTGGGGTGCATTGACCAGTTGGCCCAGCGCTGCATCATAATCCTTCTGATCCAGCAGCAGGCTGGCTAGATTAAGCCTGGCCACCGGTGCCAGCGCCACATCGCCCGAGGCAATAACCCACTCGAGTTCGGCACGCGCCGCATCCGGTGCACCATTGCGCTGCAACGCATGGGCCGCCGCCAGTGCACCGCGACCGGCATAGGCAGTATCCGCATATTTATCACGCAGCACCTGACTGGCCGAGCGAATGCGATCAACGGACTCCGGCCCCTGACTGGACGAGGCAGACTCCAGCGCCTCGAAATATCCCATTGCCTGATCGGCCTGGTGCCCCTGATACCACTGCCATCCGCGCCAGCCGAGAATGAACAGGGCAATCAACAGCATTATGCCAACGATACCGGCACCGTAGCGCCCCCACCAGGCCTTGAGCGCCTCCAGCTTTTCCTGTTCTTCGAGATCGTGTGCCATACACCTGTCCTAATCAATAATCAGTCTGTCGGGGGAGATGAGCAGGCCTCTCAGGCCAGATGCTCGGCCAGCGCCTGCGCCAGCATGTCGAAAGGAATTCGGGTCTGCTGGCCGGCCAGCGCCTCGCCATCAGGCAACGCATCGGCACGCAGATACTTGACACTGGCCGTACCCTGGGCCAGTTCATCATCACCCAGCACAATGGCGACCGATGCGCCGCTGCCATCAGCTCGCTTGAACTGAGATTTGAAACTGCCCGTTCCGGCATGCACGATCACGGCAAGCCCGGCATCGCGCAGCGACTCGGCAATCCCGGCAGCCTTGCGCTGAGCGGCTTCACCCTGGTGCACAATATAGATCTGGCATTCGGGCACAACCTCGACCGGAACGACCTGGCTCCAGAGGTCGAGCAGGCGTTCCATCCCGATCGCAAAACCGACAGCAGGTGCCGGTTTGCCGCCCAGCAGGCCGATCAGTCCATCATAGCGGCCACCGCCACACACCGTACCCTGGGCACCGAGCCGATCGGTCACCCATTCGAATACGGTCAGGTTGTAGTAATCAAGCCCGCGCACCAACCGGGGATTGAGTGTATAGCCAATGCCGGCATCATCCAGCCGCTGGCAGACGCCCTCGAAGTGGGCGCGCGACTCCGCACCCAGGAAATCGAACAGACGCGGTGCACCATTGGCCATTTCCTGCAGGACCGGATTCTTGGTATCCAGCACGCGCAGCGGATTGCTGTACATGCGGCGCAGGCCATCCTCATCAAGGATATCGCGATGGCGCTCCAGGTATTCGATCAATGCGGCACGGTGCGCGGCACGCTCTTCGCTGGCCCCCAGAGAATTGAGCTCCAGGCGAATATCGTTCAGCCCGAGCAGCTTCCAGAGCCGTGCCAGCATCACGATCATCTCGGCATCGATGTCGGGACCGGACATGCCCAGCGCTTCGACGCTGATCTGGTGGAACTGGCGATAGCGGCCACGTTGCGGGCGCTCATGGCGGAACACCTGACCCATGGTATAGACACGTTGCGGCCGGTCATAGATCAGGTTGTGCTCGATAGCCGCACGCACCGCACCCGCCGTGAATTCGGGTCGCAATGTCAGGGACTCGCCATTGAGGGAGTCCGTGAAGGTATACATTTCTTTCTCGACGATGTCGGTGACTTCGCCGATGCCGCGTGTGAATAGCCGGGTCTGCTCCAACACCGGCGTCCGCATATTGCGGTAGCCATATTGCTGCAGCCAATCGCGCACCAATGCCTCGAAACGCTCCCAGCGTGCGCCCTCGCCGGGCAGGATATCGTTCATGCCGCGAATGGCGGCGACTTTCTGGAAAGTAGTGCTCATGTTGCCTGCGAATCTGCCTGTTTACAGGCGGCCTGTGCGCCATAACGACGCGCCACATAGTCCTCGACAATCGCCTGGAACTCCTCGGCGATGCGCTCACCCTTTAGTGTAACCGTGCGTTCACCATCAACGAATACCGGTGCCGAAGGCACTTCCCCTGTTCCCGGCAGGCTGATACCGATATCAGCATGCCGACTTTCACCCGGCCCGTTCACGACGCACCCCATGACGGCCACGTTCATGTTTTCAACCCCCGGATAGCGGGTCTTCCAGACAGGCATCTGCTGGCGCAGGTAAGTCTGGATACTGTCGGCCAGTTCCTGGAAAAAAGTGCTGCTGGTGCGTCCGCAACCCGGGCAGGCCACCACCATGGGGGTAAAGGCCCGCAAACCCATGCTCTGCAGGATTTCCTGGGCAACAATGGCTTCACGACCACGGTCACCACCCGGCTCGGGCGTCAGGGAAATGCGGATCGTATCGCCAATGCCCTGCTGCATCAGCACCGACAGCGCCGCCGTGGAGGCCACGATGCCCTTGCTGCCCATGCCCGCCTCGGTCAGCCCCAGGTGCAGGGGATAATCGCAGCGTGCCGACAGATCACGATAGACCGAAATCAGATCCTGCACATGACTGACCTTGCAGGACAACACAATGGCGTCCCCCGGCAACCCAAGCTCCTCGGCGCGACGGGCATTGCTGATGGCAGACACCACCAGGGCCTCGCGCATCAATGCCTGAGCCGACCAGGGCTGGCCACGACGGTTGTTGGCATCCATCATGCGAGCCATCAGCTCATGATCGAGGCTACCCCAGTTGACACCGATGCGCACCGGCTTGCCATAACGGCAGGCCACCTCGATCATTTTGGCAAAATTGTCATCCCGACGCTTGCCGCCACCCATATTGCCGGGATTGATACGGTACTTGGAGAGCGCCTGTGCACATTCGGGAAAATCGGACAGCAGCTTGTGGCCGTTGTAGTGGAAATCACCGATCAGGGGCGTATCCACGCCCATACGGTCAAGCTGCTCGCGAATGGCAGGCACTTCGGCAGCGGCTTCCGGGCTGTTGACCGTGATCCGCACCATCTCGGAACCCGCCTGCGTCAACTCCTTGACCTGGATGGCCGTCGCCACGGCATCGGCAGTATCGGTATTGGTCATGGACTGAACCACGACCGGTGCGTCTCCGCCCACCCGGACCCGTCGCCCTCCATGCTGCACGACCACCTGACGGGTCAGGCGTCGGGCCTGTGCGCCGGCCGCATCGGGTTCCGGCGCATGCTCGATGCGAGCTTCCAGCGCCTGCTGGTATGACTGCGCCGCTTCCAAGGATGCCATGTTGTGCACGTCTCCGGACATACGCCGCCCTCCCGTCAGTTGCCTTCGCCCGACCACCAGTCTGCAGGCAGCCAGCCTTGCCAGCTGGCATAGACCAATACCGCGGCGCATACCAGCAACAGGGTAAACAGCCAGACCCAGTTGCCAACCTGGGCACGTTCGCGGATATCGGGTACACCCTTGGCCAGCACGCTTTCACCGAGCCCGGCACCGGTCTTGCCGATCGCCGGCTCCAGCGCCTGCACCAACGCCTGACCGTCAGCCCCCAGGAAGCGGGCATAGTTGCGAATCATGCCACGCAACGCCGTACCCTTGGGCAGGACGTCCCAGCGCTCGTCCTCAAGCGCCTGGATCCGGCTGACCGGATGCTTCATGTAGGCAGAGGCATCCTCCAGGGTCAGCCCCTTGGATTCGCGCAACGCCCTGAAGGCCGCGCCGGCTCCCTGCCCATTATCACTCAGCCCCGTTGCCAGTTGCCTGGACAGAGGCACATCATCCGTGCGTTCAACGCTGCGCGTCATGCTCTAACCTCTTTGATCGGGATGGCAGCACGTGCCCCTGGCATCCGTTCACTGATACGGGTGCGATCGCGCACCTCACCGGCCAACTGCCCACAGGCGGCATCGATATCGTCGCCACGCGTCTTGCGCACCGTGGTGACCACGCCCGCATCCATCAGGATGCCGGCAAAGGCACGCACGCGCGCGGATGGCGAACGCAGCAGGCCGGACTGCGGGAAGGGGTTGAACGGAATCAGGTTGAACTTGCAGTGCAGTTGCCGGGCAATCCGGATCAGTTCCCGTGCATGCTGGTCATCGTCATTGACGCCATCCAGCATGACATATTCGAAAGTAATGAAATCCCGCGGCGCATGATCGAGATAGCGCTCGCAGGCCGCCAGCAGCTCTTTGAGAGGATACTTGCGGTTGAGTGGTACCAGCCGGTCGCGCAGCGCATCGTTGGGCGCATGCAGCGACACAGCCAGCGCCACCGGACAATCCCTGGACAGGCGGTCCATCATCGGGACCACACCCGATGTCGAGACCGTGACCCGGCGACGCGACAGGCCATAGGCATTGTCGTCGAGCATCAGATGCAATGCATTGACCACCTGATCGTAATTGAGCAGAGGCTCGCCCATGCCCATCATGACGACGTTGGTCACCAGCCGGGTATCGGAGCCTTCGCGTACCGGTTCGCCGCTACGGGCCTGCGCCTCGGCCAGCACCCGTCGCGCCCACCAAAGCTGACCGATGATCTCGCTGGTCTGCAGGTTGCGATTGAAGCCCTGGTGTCCGGTCGAGCAGAACGGGCAGCCGACGGTACAGCCCGCCTGACTGGAAATACACAATGTACCCCGGTCGTCTTCGGGGATGAATACGGTTTCGACGGCATTGTTCTGGCCGACATCGAACAGCCACTTGCGCGTGCCATCGGCCGAGAGGTGTTCTGTGACAACCCCCGGCGCGCGTACTGTGCAGTGCGCTGACAGGCTGGCACGGAAATCCCGTGCCAGGTCCGTCATGTCATCGAAGGAATCGACGCCGCGCTGGTGTATCCAGCGCTGCAACTGCCGTGCACGAAAAGGCTTGCCGCCCCACTTTCCGACCAGATCGGACAGTTCGGCGGGCGTCAGCCCCAGGAGATTTTCTCTGACAATATCGTTCACGGCAGGTCTGTCGCAGCCAATCAGCGGCTGTGAATGTTGAACTCGGGGAAGAAGAAAGCGATTTCGTTGCGCGCGGTTTCGGGCGCGTCGGAGCCGTGCACGGCATTGGCATCGATGCTGTCGGCGAAATCGGCGCGGATGGTACCAGCCTCGGCCTTCTTGGGATCGGTGGCCCCCATCAGGTCACGATTTTTCTGGATGGCGTTTTCACCCTCGAGCACCTGCACGAACACCGGACCGGAGATCATGAACTCGACCAGATCCTTGAAGAAGGGGCGTTCGGCATGAACGGCGTAGAAACGCTCGGCATCGGTACGAGACAGTTGCTGCAGACGGGCAGCGACGACCGTCAGGCCGGCCTGCTCAAAACGGGCAACGATCTGGCCGATCACGTTCTTGGCAACGGCATCGGGCTTGATGATGGAAAGCGTACGCTCTACGGACATGGAGAACTCCAGACAGAAACGATCAAAATCGGGGTGGAATCAGGCAGCATGCCTGGCAGGTCCGCCATGCAATCGTTGGTCTGCCTGAAAACAGAGGGATTCCGGGCACTATGCCCAGCCCAACATTCTAGCATGACGGACGCCCGCAGTACGCCCATCTTGCGCAGTCTGTCACACAGTCAGACACCACCAAACGGTGCCGTGGGTTCTGTCTTTTCAAAAAAGGCGTCCACCAAGGCAAGCTTGGCTTCTTCGACCTTGCCGTTCAGCCATTTGAAATAGAAGATCACCCCTGCCACAAGAATGGCCCATGCTCCGACCAGCAGCAGGTTGTTGATCAACCACAGGTTCACCGCCTGCAACAACGCTGCACTGTCGACTCCCACCCCAAGTTTTCTGACAATGCTGTCGAATGCCAACAGCAACCCATAGAACAGAATCGGCAACGCCACCACGCCACTCCAGAGATTGGCCTTGTTGGCCCGCGCATGCAATCCGGTAAAGGCAGCCGTGCCCATGTAGCGATCCAGTTCGACAAGTTGCGGACCGATGTCATCCCGTGAAGCCACAGGCACACGCTGCTGCTCGATACGCCGATGCACCTCTTTCAACACCTCGGCATTATCCAGTACGGTACCGAGACTCTTGATATTTCCAAGCATATTCAATTTCCATCTCAAGAAAAACCACCCCACTGTCGAAGTGGCAGGGAATTTTAAGCCAACACGCACAAATTCATACAAATGATTACACCCCATCAGTGACGGCACCCCCAGTCGAAGCACAACACTTCATCCCTTGCAATCCGTATTCACTTAGAATAATGGGTTGACTTTACAACTGCTGCCACTGCATTCCCTGCCGGCAGCACGATACCCATTTCAGACGCAATGACCTCATCTACCGATCACAACGCCGAACTCTCCAAGAGCTTCGAACCCGCCGAACTGGAAGCCTACTGGTACCCCGAGTGGGAACGCCGGGGCTACTTTGCCGCAGGCCAGCACGTCAGCCCGGCCCAGGCCGGCACGGCAGCTCCTTACGTCATCCAGTTCCCGCCCCCCAATGTGACCGGCACCCTGCACATGGGGCACGCCTTCAACCAGACCATCATGGACGGCCTGATCCGCTACCGGCGCATGGCCGGCGACGACACGGTATTCGTGCCGGGCACCGACCACGCCGGCATCGCCACCCAGATCGTCGTGGAACGCCAGCTCGACGCGCAAAAAATCTCCCGCTATGACCTTGGCCGTGAGAAATTCACCGAAAAAGTCTGGGCCTGGAAAGAGCAATCGGGCTCCACCATCACCCGCCAGGTGCGACGCCTGGGTGCCTCGGCCGACTGGCCTCGCGAATACTTCACCATGGACGAACGTATGTCGCGCGGTGTGGTCGAAACCTTTGTGCGACTCTATCGCCAGGGCCTGATCTATCGCGGCAAGCGGCTGGTCAATTGGGATCCCAAGCTGCTGACTGCCGTTTCCGACCTCGAAGTGCAGATGGAGGAGACCGAAGGCCACCTGTGGCACATCCTCTACCCCTTCGCCGACGGCCCACAGATCATCACCGACAGCGAAGGCAACCGGACCGAACTGCGCGGCCTGACCGTGGCCACCACCCGGCCCGAAACCATGCTCGGCGACAATGCCGTCAGCGTCCATCCCAATGATGCACGCTACAGCCACCTGGTCGGCAAGATGCTCGTCCTGCCGCTGAGCGGGCGTGAAATCCCGATCATCGCCGATGACTTCGTCGATCCGGCATTCGGTACGGGCTGCGTGAAAATCACCGGTGCCCACGACTTCAACGACTATGCCTGCGCACAGCGCCACGATCTGCCGCTGATCAACATCCTGACGCTGGATGCCCGCATCAACGACAACGCCCCCGAGCGGTTCCGGGACCTGGACCGTTTCGACGCCCGCAAGGCCGTAGTAGCGGAACTCGAAACCCAGGGCTGGCTGGTCAAGGTCGACAAGCACACCATGATGCAGCCCAAAGGCGACCGGACCGGCGTCGTCCTTGAGCCCATGCTGACCGACCAGTGGTTCGTGGCCATGAGCAAGGCCGCCCCGGAAGGCACCTTCCATCCCGGCAAAAGCATCACCCAGGTTGCACTCGATGCAGTCGCCAAGGGCGATATCAAGTTCTATCCCGAGAACTGGACCACGACCTACAACCAGTGGCTGGAAAATATCCAGGACTGGTGCATTTCGCGCCAGCTTTGGTGGGGTCACCAGATCCCGGCCTGGCACAGCGAAGACGGCCAGGTATTCGTGGCCCACACAGAAGCAGAAGCGCTGGCCCAGGCTCGCGAAGCCGGCGTGACCGGGCCGCTAACACGCGATGCCGATGTACTGGACACCTGGTTCTCTTCGGCCCTGGTGCCTTTCACCACCATGGGCTGGCCCGACAAGACGCCTGATTTCGAACGCTACCTGCCCTCCAGCGTGCTGGTAACCGGCTTCGACATCATTTTCTTCTGGGTCGCCCGCATGGTCATGATGTCGACCCACCTGACCGGCCAGATCCCTTTCAAGCATGTGTATGTGCACGGCCTGATCCGCGATGTCGACGGCCAGAAAATGAGCAAGTCCAAGGGCAACACACTCGATCCGGTCGACCTCATCGACGGCGTCGACCTCGACACACTGATCCAGAAACGCACCACTGGCCTGATGAACCCGAAACAGGCCGGCGATATCGAGAAAAAAACCCGCAAGACCTATCCCGACGGTATCCCCGCATTCGGCACCGATGCACTGCGCTTTACCATGGCCGCCTATGCCACGCTGGGCCGGAACATCAACTTCGACCTCAAGCGCTGTGAAGGCTACCGCAACTTCTGCAACAAGCTCTGGAATGCGACGCGCTTCGTGCTGATGAACACCGAAGGCCATGCACTTGGTCTGGAGCGAGCCGACAGCCCGGAGGCCTCGCAGGCCGAACTGTCCTTCGCCGATCGCTGGATCATCAGCCTGCTGCAAAAACTGGAAGCCGACATCGAGCGGGGCTTTGCAGACTACCGTTTCGACAACATCGCCAATGCGCTGTACCGCTTTGTCTGGGACGAATACTGCGACTGGTACCTGGAGCTGGCCAAGGTGCAGATCCAGACCGGCACGCCGGCGCAGCAACTGGGCACCCGACGCACCCTGATCCGGGTGCTCGAGGTCACGCTGCGACTGGCACACCCGATCATTCCGTTCATCACCGAGGCGCTGTGGCAGAAGGTATCGCTGGTGGCCGGCAAGCGCCGCGCCGACGAGACCAGCAGCGTCAGCATCCAGCCCTATCCCCAGGCCAATCCTGCCGCCATCGACGAAGCCGCCGAGACCGACATGGCTGAACTCAAGGCACAGATCGAAGCCGTCCGTGCGCTGCGCGGCGAAATGAGCCTGTCACCCGCCCAGCGCGTGCCGCTGATCGCGACCGGCAACCAGAGCGTACTGGCACGCAACCAGGGCTATCTGGCCGCACTGGCCAAGCTGTCCGAAGTGCAGATTGCCGACACCCTGCCCGACCTGGGAGCCCCCGTGCAGGTGGTCGGTGGCAACCGCCTGATGCTGCACGTCGAAATCGACGTGGCTGCCGAGCAGGCACGGCTGGACAAGGAAATCGAACGACTGGAAAAGGAAATCGGCAAGGCCGAAGGCAAGTTGTCGAATGCCAGCTTCGTCGAACGCGCACCAGCCTCCGTCGTTGAGCAGGAAAAAGCACGCCTGGTCCAATTCCAGGACACCCTGGCACGCGTGCGCGAACAGCGCAGCCGACTCAAAGGCTGAGATCATGGCATCCCTGCGTATCCTGCTGGTCGAAGACGATGCCCTGCTGGGCGACGCCATCCAGACCGGCCTGCAACAGGATATGCAGGCCACGATTGACTGGGCCCGCGATACCGCAACAGCCCGCATCAGCCTGGCTCCCGGGCATGAATACCAGGCCGTGCTGCTCGATATCGGCCTGCCCGACGCCTCCGGGCTGCAGGTGCTGAGCCACCTGCGCGACCGCTACGATGCTACGCCCGTACTGATTGTCACTGCGCGCGATCAGGTCAGCGAACGCATCGCCGGGCTGGATGCCGGTGCCGATGACTATGTCGTCAAGCCTTTCCAGCTCGATGAGCTGAGCGCCCGGTTACGTGCCGTGATCCGTCGCAGTCAGCAGGCCGTCACGCCCCAGCTGCAGATTCGCGATATTGTCATCGAGCCCGCACGGCGCCAGGTCTACCGGGCCGGCCGCCTGGTGTCGCTCAGCGAGCATGAGTACCGCACGCTGCTGGCCCTGCTGGAAAGCCGGGGACGCACCCTGGCGCGCGAGCATCTCGAAGATGCCGTCTATGGCAACCACGGCACCATCGAAAGCAATACCGTGGCCGTCTACATCCACCAACTGCGCCGCAAGCTGGGCAACGACCTGATACAGACCGTACATGGCAGCGGCTATCGCATAGATGTGTTGGGCAACGGCGACTGAGGCCTGCCCACACGAAAGGAAGCCTCGCTACCGGCTTCGACTGGAGACCCCATGCACTCGCTGCGACTGAGACTGACACTCAGCCTGTTCCTCACGCTGTTCCTGTTCTGGATAGCCGGCTTTGCCTATCAATCGGTTCAACTCAACCGGACGCAAAGCAGCCAGTGGGACGCCATTCTCCAGGATATCGGCCTGCAAATGCTGGCCACGCTGTCGCATGACGTCCTCTATACCGACGATGCCTCGGCCATGCCCCTAGTGGACCCGGCCGACCTGGGTGCCCTGCCCGCCGAACAGATCACCTTCCAGGTCTGGGAAGTCGGCACGGGCCGCCTGCTGCTGCGCTCGACCACAGCACCGGATACACCACTGAATGCGAACTTCCATACCGGCTTCTCGGTGCACAACCTGCCCGATTCCGGCGGCTGGCGAGTCTACAGCGTTTCCGACAAGGGGCATCGCTTTCAGGTGCAGGTGGCACGCTCCCACGATCTCCTGCGCAAGGATTACCTGCACTGGGTCAAGGGATCGCTGATCTTCACCCTGCTGATCATGCTGCTGCAGATCTTGATTGTCTGGATCGTCGTGCGCCGCTCATTCAAACCGGTGGACAGCATTCGCACCACCCTGCAAACACGTGACCCCTTCGATCTGACACCGCTGCCGCCCACCCGGCTGCCCACCGAACTCAGCCCGCTGATCGAAGCCGTCAACCAATTGCTGCGCCGCCTCAAGACCGCACTCGACCGGGAACGCCACTTCATCGCCGATACGGCACATGAACTGCGCACGCCGCTGGCCGCACTGAGCACGCAGGCCGAGATCGCGGCGCGCAGCCGCAACCCCGAAGACACGGAAAAGGCGCTGCAAAAACTACTGGCCACAGCGCAAACGACCAGCCGCCTAGCCGAGCAATTCCTGGCACAGGCACGCCTGGACACCATCCAGTCCTGCGAAGCTCCCTGCCAGACCGACGTTCCGCTGCACCAGATTGCCACGGTCGTGGCCCGCGACCTCGAGTCGAGCGCCCGTCGCAAGCAACAGCGCATTACGCTGTTGCTGGAGCCCTGCCAGGTAAACGGCCACATGGACGCACTGGGCGTGCTGCTGCGCAATCTGCTGGAAAATGCACTGCGCTACACCCAGGAACAGGGCCGGATCGAACTCATCTGCCGCACAACGCAGGACCAGCGCGTCGAACTCAGTGTTGCCGACAATGGCCCAGGCATTCCCGAAAGCGAATATGAACGCATCTTCGAGCGCTTTTACCGACTGGCCAATACCCCCGTGGCCGGCAGCGGTATCGGCCTGTCGCTGGTGCAGCGGATCGCCCATTGGCACCAGGCGGAGATTCAGTGCAGCACGGGACTGGAAGGCAAGGGATTCAGGATATGCATCCTGTTCGGCATCGTGCAACAGGACACATCAAGGTAGGATCAGGGCGATCGATACGCCCTTAGGTATATCGTCGATACCTAGCACCTGCCGCCGGGCAGGCCAGCAAGCCAACGCTCATCATCTGAGGTCAGCCAACCCTGGCTGCGTGCACGCTCGATCAGGTCGGGACGCCGTTCAGCCGTCAGCGCCAACGACTGTCTGCGCCGCCAGAGCGCAATCTGTGCGTGATGGCCGGACAACAGTTCTGCCGGTACCGACTCGCCCTCATGAATTTCAGGCCGCGTATAGTGTGGACTATCCAGCAGACCCGACAATGCACCATTGAACGAATCGAAGCGTGCCGAGTCAGCATCGTTGAGCACACCAGGCAGCAGCCGCACGACGGCATCCATCAGCGCCATGGCAGGAATCTCGCCTCCCGACAGGACAAAATCGCCCAGCGATAGCTCGATATCCACTTCCCGGTCGATAAAACGCTGATCGATGCCTTCATAACGGCCACAAACCAGAATGGCCCCTTCTCCCTCGGAGAGAGACTGCGCCACGTCCTGATCGAAACGACGGCCCGTGGGCGTGAACAGCACCACCGGCGCACTGCCCTGCGCCGACCCGCGTGCTTGACGGGCCGCAGCGACAGCCTGGCGCAATGGCTCGACCATCATCACCATGCCGGGCCCACCCCCATAAGGGCGATCATCTACAGTACGATGGGCATCCTGCGTGAAATCTCGTGGATTCCAGGGGTGCAGTTGCCAGATCCCCTGGCGATGCGCCCGCCCCGTCACGCCCAGATCCCGAATCGGGTCGAACATGGCAGGAAACAGGGTAATCAAATCGAAACGCATGGCACACCGCCTGGCCTGGACTCAGAAATCGGCAGGCCAGTTGGTATCGATGCGTCTGGCTGCCATATCCACAGCCAGTACATGAGCATCGACAAAGGGCACCAGCGTATCGTTGCTCACCTTGAGCACGGCATGTGCACCATTGTCCATGACCTCGTTCACGGTGCCGAGCGGTACGACTGCCCCGGCATCATCCTGGCCGTACAGAGTACAGCCAATCAGGTCGACCCAGTAATACTCGCCCTCCGCCGGCTGCGGAAAGGCGCTGCGAGGAATATGCACAGTGGCACCGCGCAAGGCATCTGCGCCATCCCGATCAGTACAGCCTGCAATCTGTGCAACCACGCTGGCGCTATGACGCCGCGCAGCCATCACCGTGCAGGCGACGGGAACGACAACAGACGCGGAGGCTTGCGCTGAAGGCGCTATCCACCACGTCTTTGTCTTGAGCAGGATATCGGACTGCTGCGAATGGGGCGCGATCTTGACCCAGCCACGCACACCGTAGGCCGAAAGAATCCGGCCCAGCTCTACCAGATCATCAGGCACCGGCTCGCCGCTGCCTGCTTGAACGATCTCAGGCGGCAGCAACTTGAGCGACTTGCTCTTTGACCAGGCGGACAACGGCCGGCGACAGTTGCGCACCGTTGCTCTTCCAGTATTCCAGGCGGTCCAGCGCAATGCGCAGACGCTCTTGGCCTTCGTTGGCCACCGGGTTATAGAAGCCTACACGCTCAATGAAGCGGCCATCGCGACGATTGCGCGAATCGGCTGCAACGACGTTGTAGAAGGGACGCTTTTTCGAGCCGCCGCGGGACAGGCGAATCACCACCATAGGTAATTCCTTAAAAAAATGTTAGAAAACCGCTAATTCTAGCACATGCATAGCCCATATTGCAGGACCATGCGTACATACAACGCACGAACAGGAAATTGCAGGCATGTATCCGACACCTGCCCTGCGTGGCACCGGCAGCAGTGTAGCGCGAATCGCCCGGCTTGCCTCGTTTGCGCCCATCTGTCGTGTCATGACGACACATCGCCAACCGCACACATCATACACACTCGGGGGTTGTCATTTCTGACAGGCGACAGTCCCGGCGGGAACAGGCAGACTGGCTTTTTCCCTGCCAGGATCACGACACAATGCCCCACTCAATCCGGACACGTCAATGCGGCGTTGGCACACTCGAGTTCACCCTGGCAGCCCTGCCGCTCCTGATCATGGGCATGCTGGTGGCAGAAACCGCGCACTGGCACCAGCAACGCCTGTTGCTGCGCCACGCACTGCACGAGTCGGCACGGACCGGCAGCACTTCAGGAGCCTCACCGGCAGCCATCCACACCACATTTCTCTCCAGCCTGCCCACGCCGTTACGCCAGCGCATGACCGGTTCGGCGACACAATGGCAATTGCGGGTGATATCGCCCTCGACAGACAGCCATGCGGACTTCGACCAGCCCGATCCTGCCCAGGCGCACACCCCTGTCATCCGTCATGATTACCAGCTGGAGCAGCACCGCACCCGGCTGGAGCAAGGCTGGCCGGACGGTCGCGGCCCCCATTCAGGGCAGACCATTTTCGAGGCCAACACGCTGCATCTCGCCCTCGATTACCCGCATCGTCCCTGGCTGCCTGGCCTGCCCACCGTGCCCATCCGCATCGAAGCACAAGCCAGCATGCAGTCGCATGCACGCCACTGGACAGAACAAGGCAGGGCACCATCAACCGGCCAAGACGCACCTGTCCCGCCTGCTGCCGCACCCACGCACTGGCCAGATACAGCCACACCCCCTGCTCAGTCTACCGCAGACACAACCCGCGTCACGACATCGCCCCCAACAGCCGGACAGGCAGATGCCATCACGCATATTGGAGTGGATGATGAGCCATTATGCGGCATTGCATTGTGTTGCGGTACATGAAGGGACGCTATTCAAGCTCTCAGGAAGCATCCCAACACTTGCCTGACAAGCACTTGCCCATACCCCGAGGAACACCCTGGCTCGGAATGCCCCCGTCTCAGCCCAGACGATCAAGGTGCCGACGAAGTGGCATCGGGAAGAATCTGGACGAATATCTCATTCTTGTTTTGCATGCCCAGGTCGATGCGGGCGTGCTCTTCGGCCGCTTCCGTGCCGTCCTGCAGGTCGCTGACCTCGGCAGTCAGTGCTGCATTACGCTGCCGCAGGCCCTCATTGACCTGCTGCAGCGCAGCCAGATCCTCACGCAGCACCCATACCCGTGTCCAGCTGCCATTGCCGAGCCAGAGTGGGTACTGGATCAGCAACAGCAACGTCAGCAGGACGAGCAGGATGGGGCGCAAGATAGATCAGTCCGAGGCTGGCGATCAGCGCAGATTGTAGAACGCTTCGCGACCGGGATAGCTGGCCACTTCGGCCAGCTCTTCCTCGATGCGCAGCAACTGGTTGTACTTGGCCATGCGATCCGAGCGCGACAGCGAGCCGGTCTTGATCTGCATGGCATTGGTTGCCACGGCGATATCGGCGATGGTCGAATCCTCGGTCTCGCCCGAACGGTGCGACACCACGGCCGTATAGCCGGCACGCTTGGCCATCTCGATGGCGGCAAAGGTTTCGGACAGGGTGCCGATCTGGTTGATCTTAATCAGGATGGAGTTGGCCACACCCTGTTCGATGCCCTGCTTGAGAATGCGGGTGTTGGTCACGAACAGGTCATCACCCACCAGTTGCACCTTGCGACCCAGCTGCTCGGTCAGCAGCTTCCAGCCTTCCCAGTCGTTTTCGGCCATACCATCTTCGATGGAGATGATCGGATACTTGTCGACCCAGGTTTCCAGCAGATTGGCAAACTCCTGCGAGGTCAGGCTGATGCCGCCCTCGCCTGCCAGATGATACTTGCCATCGCGGTAGAACTCGGAACTGGCGCAGTCCAGGCCCAGCGCGATCTGCGAACCTGCTTCGTAGCCCGCACGTTCGATGGCGGTCAGGATCAGTTGGATGGCTGCTTCGTGGCTGGCCACGTTGGGCGCAAAGCCACCTTCGTCACCCACGGCAGTGGACATGCCCTGGTCATGAATCAGCTTCTTGAGTGCATGGAACACTTCGGCCCCCATGCGCAGCGCCTCGCGGAAACTGGAGGCTCCCACCGGCAGGATCATGAATTCCTGCAGGTCGAGCGTATTGTTGGCGTGCGCACCACCGTTGATCACGTTCATCATCGGTACCGGCATGCTGACCGGACCGCTGCCACCGAAATAGCGGTACAGCGACAATCCTGCCTCATCGGCAGCGGCACGGGCAACGGCCATGCTGACTGCCAGCATGGCATTGGCCCCCAGGCGATCCTTGTTTTCGGTGCCATCAAGCTCGATCAGCGTGCGGTCGATGAAGGTCTGCTCCTGAGCATCCAGCCCCATCAGCGCTTCGGAAATCTCGGTATTGAGGTTTTCGACTGCATTGAGCACACCCTTGCCAAGGTAGCGCGCCTTGTCGCCATCACGCAGCTCGACGGCCTCGCGCGTGCCGGTGGAGGCACCAGACGGCACCGATGCACGGCCCATCGCGCCGGATTCAAGCAGCACGTCACATTCGACCGTGGGATTGCCGCGAGAATCCAGGATTTCGCGACCGATGATGTCAACAATAGCGCTCATAGGAGTCATTCCTCAAAAAAATTAATCCAGGGTCAGTGCCGCATGCGGCACTAGAAATTCTGTTCCAGCAGCGGACGCTGCTTGACGATGCGATCCAGGGCCACCAGGGACTCAAGCAGCTCGGCCATGCGTGCCAATGGCACGGCATTGGGACCATCGGACAATGCCTGGGCCGGATCCGGGTGGGTTTCCATGAAGAGACCGGCCACGCCGACAGCCACCGCTGCACGCGCCAGCACGGGCACGAACTCGCGCTGCCCGCCGGAAGACGTACCCTGCCCTCCGGGCAGCTGCACAGAGTGGGTGGCATCAAAGACGACCGGGCAGTCGGTCTCGCGCATAATGGCCAGCGAACGCATATCCGAGACCAGGTTGTTGTAGCCAAACGAGGCACCACGCTCGCACACCATGATGGAGCTGCCGTCGCCGCCGGCATCAATGGCTGCCGCGCGCGCCTTGTCGGCGACATGCTTCATGTCATGCGGCGCAAGGAACTGGCCCTTCTTGATATTGACCGGCTTGAGCGTAGCGGCACAGGCACGGATGAAATCCGTCTGCCGACACAGAAAGGCCGGCGTCTGCAAGACATCGACGACGGCTGCGACGTCGGCAACCTGGTTGATGTCATGCACATCAGTCAGCACCGGCACGTCGAGTTCGGCGCGCACGTCGGCGAGGATCTGCAGCCCGGCGTCCTGACCGGGGCCGCGATAGGACGTCCCGGAACTGCGATTGGCCTTGTCGAAGGAGCTCTTGTAGATGAATGGAACGCCCAGCGAGGCGCACAACTCCTTGAGCACGCCCGCCGTATCGAACGCCATCTGCCGGGATTCGATCACGCACGGTCCGGCGATCAGGAAAAAGGGATGTTCCAGGCCTACCGGAAAACCGCACAGTTGCATATCCGCTCCTAGGGATGAATCAGGACACGTCCTGCGATGCTTCACGCTCGCGTGCCGCCTTGCCTGCCTGAAGCTCAATCGCGGCATTCAGGTAACTGGAAAACAGCGGATGCCCGTCACGCGGCGTGGAAGTGAATTCAGGGTGGAACTGCACGCCCATAAACCAGGGGTGATCGGGCAGCTCCATGATTTCTGGCAAATTCTCGGTCGGCGTGCGCGCACTGATGACCAGACCTGCGGTTTCCAGCTTGGGCACATAGACGTTGTTGACTTCGTAACGATGACGATGGCGCTCGTTGACCTCGGGACCATAGATGCGGAAGGCCCGCGTATCCGGCTTGACCGGACAACGCTGCGCCCCTTTGCGCATGGTGCCGCCCAGATCGGAGTCGGCATCGCGATGCTCGACCCGGCCTTCGCGGTCGGTCCACTCATTGATCAGCGCCACGACCGGATGCAGAGTGTCATGGTCGAATTCGGTACTGTTGGCACCACTCAGGCCAGCCTTGTTGCGCGCAAACTCGATCACGGCCAGTTGCATGCCCAGGCAGATGCCCAGGTAGGGCACCTTGTTTTCGCGGGCATAGCGGATTGCGGCGATCTTGCCTTCGGTGCCACGCTTGCCAAAACCGCCCGGCACCAGAATGGCGTCGAGATGGGCCAATTGATCGGTACCGCGCTCCTCGATATCTTCGGAATCGATATACTCGATCACCACCTTGGCACGTGCGTGAATACCCGCATGCTTGAGCGCCTCGGTCAGGGACTTGTAGGATTCGGTCAGATCGACATACTTGCCCACCATGCCGATCAGCACTTCTCGCTCCGGGTTCTCCTGTGCATGAACCAGATCGTTCCACATCGACAGGTCTGCCGCCGGCGGATTGAGGTTGAGTGCTTCGCAGATCAGGTCATCGAACCTCTGGTCGTGCAGCATGGCAGGAATCTTGTAGATCGAATCCACATCCCAGACCGAGATGACGGCATCGGCCGGCACGTTCGAAAACATCGAAATCTTGGCACGCTCATCTTCCGGAATCCGGCGATCGGCCCGGCACAACAGCGCATCAGGCGTGATACCGATCTCGCGCAGGTGCTTGACAGAGTGTTGGGTCGGCTTGGTCTTGAGCTCACCCGCCGACGGAATGTAGGGCACCAGGGTCAGGTGCACGAACGCCGCGTTGCCACGTCCCAGGCGCAGCGCCATCTGACGGGCAGCCTCCAGGAACGGCAGCGACTCGATGTCACCCACCGTACCGCCGATTTCGATGATGGCCACATCCGCCTTGCCGTCCCAGGCCGAGGCAGCACCACGCATGATGAAATCCTGGATTTCGTTGGTGATGTGCGGGATCACCTGCACCGTCTTGCCGAGATAGTCGCCACGGCGCTCCTTGCGCAGCACCGACTCATAGATCCGGCCAGTGGTGAAGTTATTGGCGCGGCGCATCTTGGTGGAGATGAAGCGCTCGTAGTGCCCCAGGTCGAGATCCGTCTCGGCACCGTCTTCGGTCACGAAAACCTCACCATGCTGGAACGGGCTCATGGTGCCCGGATCGACGTTAATGTAGGGATCGAGCTTGAGCATGGTCACCTGCAGACCACGGGACTCAAGGATGGCAGCCAGTGAGGCGGCTGCGATCCCCTTGCCCAGGGAAGACACGACACCGCCAGTCACGAATACGTATTTGGTCATCTTTGGAAACGCCCGTCTGAATCGAGCGTGAACAGGAAATTTGGATTATAACCGGCTTGCCCTGCCTGGGCGATCCCTGAAACGTCCCGTTTCGCTCCCTGCTCCTGCGTGAATCCCCCCTTCGGGAATGGCGAAGCCAGCCGTTGCGCCGGTGCAATACAATGGCGGAAATTTCTAGGAGAGCGGGATATGTCTCAACGCGAGTCGATGGAATACGATGTCGTCATCGTCGGTGGCGGTCCAGGCGGCCTGGCCACGGCCATCCGCCTCAAGCAGCTGGCTGGCGAACGCAACGCCGAGATCAGCGTCTGTGTACTTGAAAAGGGTGCCGAACTGGGTGCGCACATTCTGTCTGGTGCCGTGATGGATCCGGGTGCCCTGACAGAGTTGCTGCCGGACTGGAAAGAAACCGGCGCACCACTGGACACACCCGTCACGGAAGACCGCTTCCTTTTCCTGAGCCAGACAGGCGCACGCAGCACCCCCAACTGGATGCTGCCCGCCTGTTTTCACAACCAAGGCAACTACATTGTCCGCCTGGGCGATGTAGTGCGCTGGCTGGGCGAGCAGGCCGAAGCACTCGGCGTCGATATTTTTCCCGGATTTGCCGCCTGTGAGGTGCTCTATACCGACGACGGCAAGGTACGCGGCGTCGCTACTGGCGATGTGGGCGTGGCCCGCGACGGCAGCCACACGCCGGGCTACCAGCCAGGCATGGAACTGCTAGCCCGCTACACCATCTTTGCCGAGGGCGCGCGCGGCCAGTTGGGCCGCCAGTTGATCGAGCGCTATGGCCTGGACAAGGATGCCGACCCGCAGAGCTATGGCATCGGCATCAAGGAACTATGGGAAATCGACCCTGCCCGCTCGCAGCCCGGCCTGGTGGTCCACACGGCAGGCTGGCCGCTCGACACCGACACCTATGGCGGCTCCTTCCTGTACCACCTCAAGGACAACCTGGTCGCGGTCGGACTGGTCGTCGGACTGGACTACGCCAACCCCTGGCTGTCCCCCTTCGAAGAGTTCCAGCGCTACAAGACGCATCCTGCCATCCGCTCCTTCTTTGAAGGAGGGCGTCGCATTGCCTACGGCGCACGGGCGCTGACTGCCGGCGGCCTGCTGTCGTTACCGAAGCTGGTGTTCCCGGGCGGCGCGCTGGTCGGCTGTGAAGCCGGGTTCATGAATGTTTCCCGTATCAAGGGCAGCCACGCAGCCATCAAGTCCGGCATGATGGCTGCCGAGGCGGCCTTTGACGCACTCACGGCTGATCGCAGCCATGACGACCTGGCAGCCTACCCGGCCGCTTTCCAGCAATCCTGGCTGCATTCGGAACTGCACAAGGCTCGCAACTTCAAGCAGTGGTTCAAGAAGGGCCGCACCATCGCCACGCTAATGACGGGTGTCGAGCAATTGCTGCTGCGCGGCAACGTCCCGTGGACTCTGCATCGCACCAAACCCGACCATGCCTGTCTGCGGCCGGCGGCGGAATGCACCCCGATCGACTATCCCAAGCCTGACGGCGTGCTGACGTTCGATCGGCTGAGCTCGGTCTTTCTCTCGAATACCAACCACGAAGAAAACCAGCCCATCCACCTCACGCTCAAGAATCCGGCAGTTCCGGTTGACGTCAACCTGGCTCGCTATGCCGGTCCGGAAGCCCGCTACTGCCCTGCCGGGGTCTATGAGTTTGTCGCCGGGGAGGATGGTGCGGAACGGCTGCAGATCAATGCCCAGAACTGTGTGCACTGCAAGACCTGTGATATCAAGGATCCGACCCAGAATATCGTCTGGGTTGCGCCGCAAGGCGGCGAGGGTCCGGTCTACTCGGGCATGTAGCCCTTTCTGTCCCGTCAGGGCCGACCTACCGTTTCCCGGCCCTGGCAGGCATGTAAAATGCCACCATCGGCATCCGGCTCCGCTCCGGACATGCCATTGACCCTGCCAGCCTTGTTGCACCAGACCTCGCCATGCCCATTCACGAAATCCGCCACCCCCTCGTTCGCCACAAGCTCGGCCTGATGCGCCGTGCCGATCTCAGCACCAAAAGCTTTCGTGAGCTATCGCAGGAAGTCGGTGCGTTGCTGACCTACGAAGCCGTCAAGGATCTGCCGCTCGAGCCCGTGACCATCCGGGGCTGGGCTGGCGACGTAGAGGTCGAAAAGCTCTCGGGCAAGAAAGTGACGGTCGTGCCCATTCTGCGGGCCGGCATCGGCATGCTCGACGGCGTGCTCACGCTGATTCCCGGCGCTCGCGTCAGCGTGGTCGGCATCGCCCGCAATGAGGAAACCCTCGAAGCCCAGACTTACATGGAACGACTGGTCGGCGAACTCGACCAGCGACTGGCGCTGGTCATCGATCCCATGCTGGCCACAGGCGGCTCCATGATCGCCACCATTGACCTGCTCAAGCGCGCCGGCTGCCGCGAAATCCGTGCGCTGGTGCTGGTAGCTGCGCCCGAGGGCATCGAGCGCGTCATGTCGGCCCATCCTGACGTGGCCATCTACGCAGCATCCATTGACGACAGGCTCAATGAGAACGGCTACATCCTGCCCGGCCTGGGTGATGCCGGCGACCGTATCTTCGGCACCAAGCAGCACTGATCCCATTGCTGCCGGAAACGACGGGTTAGGCTTCAGGCGCGCAAGCATACAAGACTCGGCAGCAGGCACGATCTGCTTGCCGGTTTAGCGTGCCCGTCCTGAATGTCCGTGCACCTGCCCACCGCGCAACGTCATGACTGCACTGGCAATATTCGCGACCGGTTTGCCATCTTCACGCAGGATATCGCACCGATAGTGGCTGACGGTGCGCCCCCGGTGCTCGATCCGGGCATGCGCCAACAGACGCCCACGCCAGAGCGGGCGCAAAAACGTCGCTTTCAGATCAATGCTGGCAAAACTTTCACCTTCGGCTATCAGCGTCGAGTGTGCCGTCCCGATGGCCGCGTCCGCCAGCTCGCACAGCATCCCGCCATGCACTGTGCCCTGCTGGTTGCCATGACGAGCAGCGTCAGCGTCGAACGCAATCGTCGCCGTGCCTTCATCAACCGCCACGATACTGAATCCCAGCAACTGCGAGATCGCCGTCGGATACTGCATATGAGTAGCATCCTCCGGCATCAGACGGCCGGCTACCGCTCTCTGCAAATACTCAAGCACCGGCAAGTGTGTTCCTGTCCGAGTCATAGCGGCCTCCTTTTGATATCGGGTCAGGCCAGCATAATGACGTAGACTATGACAATCAAAGAATTGTCCTGCATACACATCGCATGCCTCGTCATTCCGTCGCCGCCCTGATCGAAGCACTGTCCAGCAGCATCCGCGAAGGCCGGCTGCCGCCCGGAACGCAATTGCCAACGCACAGACAACTGGCGGCCCGGCACGGACTGGCCCTGGCATCTGCCAGCAAAATCTATGCTCGCCTCGGCGAAATGGGGCTGGTCATCGGCGAAACCGGACGCGGCACTTTCGTCAGAGATCATGCACGGCAACGCGACTGGGACAGCAGCGACGAAGCACGCCTGAATGCCTCGGCCCTGGACCTGTCCTTCAACCATCCAGATCATCCGGAACAGGCCGCATTGCTGCGCACCATGCTGCGTGAACTGGCCGCAGCCGGAGATCCCGCCATCCTGCTGCGTCAGCCACCACCGGGGGGTCGCATGAGGGAACGTGCCAGTGTCTCGGCGTTCCTGGCCCAGACGCGTAACATCGAGGCATCCCCTGAACGAATCTTCCTCGTCAATGGTGCCCAGCAGGGGTTATACATTGCAGCAGCAGCCCTGCTCGCACCTCACGACCGATTGGCCGCCGACGCTTTGACTTACCCGGGACTGCGGATGCTTGCTGCGGCACAGCACCTCGAGGTCCTGCCCATTCCCTGCCTGTCGGACGGGCCGGATCTGACAACCCTCGATCGACTGTGCAGGCAGCACCGGGTAAGCATGATCCACGCCATGCCTACCCTGCACAACCCCCTGGGCTGGGTGCTGTCGCATGCACAACGCCTGCAACTGGTCGATATTGCGCGACGACATGACTGCTGGCTGCTGGAAGATGCAGCATACGCCTACCTGGAAGCCCAACCTCCTCCCGCACTGGCAAGCCTGGCACCGGAAAGGACAATCCATGTATCCAGCCTCTCAAAAAGCCTGGCCAGTGGGCTGCGCTTTGGATTCATGATCGTGCCCGATCACTGCGCTACTCGAATCAGAGCCACGATACGCGCCGCCTGCTGGAGCTTGCCGGGTATCGTGTCGGCCATGGCTGTCCGCTGGCTGGATAGCGGCACCGTCCTGCGCCAGGAGACGTATTTGCGCAATGAATGGCGCAAGCGGCAGATACTGGCCAGGAACATACTGGACGGCATGGACATGACCGCCCACCCCGCAGCCCCTTTCCTGTGGCTGCGACTGCCCGAAGGCCTGCGCATGGACAGAATCGCCACGGCACTGGCAACCCGGAACATTGCCGTCTCCAAGGCCGAAGCCTATGCCACGACACGCCATGCACCGCATGCGCTGCGACTGGCGCTGGCCTCCGTGCCATTCGAAAAGCTGGGCCCGGCCTTGAGTGAAGTGCGGGCAACGATAGAAGCGTTTCCACCTCAATGAGACGCGCAACGTCCCCATACGACTCGGGCCGGTGCCTTTGCGGCTACCGGCCCGAAATCCTGGATGCGCGATCTGCCTAGACCGAGGCCCCGTAGGCCTTGGCATCAAGCAGACTGTCGATGTCGGCAGGCCGGTCGGGCCGGATCTTGAATATCCAGGTCTCGTAGGGCGCGGCATTGACCTGCTCCGGCCCCGCTTCCAGTGCATCGTTGAAGGCAACGATCTCACCGCTGACCGGCGCATGAATATCTGAAGCCGCCTTCACCGACTCGACAACGCCGGCCACGTCGCCTGCGCCCAGCCGGGCCCCCACCTTGACCTCGCCCACGAAGACAAGATCGCCCAACTGGTCTTGGGCAGGATCACTGATCCCGACCCGACAGACTTCACCTTCGGGCAGAATCCATTCATGCGTGGCGGCGTAGCGACGATCCTCGGGCAGATTCATGCCGTCACTCCACTCAGGCTGCCTTGGCGGCCAGGAAACGGCGGGTGACTTCGTCCCAGTTGACCACGCTGTAGAAAGCAGCGATGTAGTCGGGGCGACGGTTCTGGTACTTGAGGTAGTAGGCGTGTTCCCAGACATCCAGGCCCAGCACCGGGGTATTGCCGCCTTGCAGGGGGCTGTCCTGGTTGGCAGTGCTTTCAACCACCAGCTTGCCCTGTGCATTGACGCTCAGCCAGGCCCAGCCGCTGCCGAAGCGGGTCAGCGCAGCCTTGGTGAAAGCATCCTTGAAGGCATCGAAGCCACCCAGGTCGGCATCGATGGCACGCGCCAGTTCGGCCGTGGGCTGGCCACCACCGTTGGGGCCCATCACGGTCCAGAACAGCGTGTGGTTGGCATGACCACCACCGTTGTTACGCACAGCGGTACGGATACCTTCAGGCAGCTTGTCCAGATTGGCGATCAGTTGATCGACGGGCTGGTCGGCCGACACGCCGGCACCTTCGAGCGCGGCATTGAGATTGTTGATGTAGGTCTGGTGATGCTTGGTGTGGTGAATTTCCATGGTTTGCGCATCGACGTGGGGATCCAGTGCGTCGTAGGCATAGGGCAGTGCGGGCAAGGTATAGGCCATGTGAAATCTCCGATTTGATAAATGGAAAACGCAATCAGCGAACGAATGATTATCCCCCGTCCGGGATAGAAAACAAAGCATATCCTTATCAGAATATCGATTAATTCTCAATAATGAAAATCAATATCCAGTCTGATGGCAAGCAGCCTGTCTGCAGGCCGGCCGTATGATCCGGACAGCCATTGGGTCGGCGGCATGCGGATGCAATAGCACCTACAGCGCCCTGCCACAGGCCACGGCAGACGACCAGGCCCACTGGAAGTTATAGCCTCCCAGCCAGCCGGTCATGTCCAGCGCCTCGCCGATGAAAAACAGTCCCGGGACGTTGCGGGCCTGCATGGTTTTCTGGTTGATGCCACGTGTATCCACGCCGCCACGCATGACCTCGGCCTTTTTGTAGCCGGCCGTGCCGGACGGCACGAGCTGCCAGCCCTGGGCCTGCCTGCCGGCCTGGCGCAGCGTGGCATCAGGCAGGTCAGCCAGACGACAGCCAGCCTGCTCTGCCATGCCCGTTGCCGCCAGCCACGACTCGGCCAGGCGACGCGGCCAATGTGTCGTCAGGGCATTGATCAGCGACTGCCGACCGCCTTTTTTGTCGCCGGGCCGTCCCAAGGCAAAAGGCCCCCCCTTGGGGGACAGCGCCGGCGCGCAGCGACCAGCGTGGGGGGCTTTTTTGGCATCCAGCAACCAGGCATCGAGATCGACGCCTGGCATCAGATCGACATTGATGGGTTGCCCAGGCTGCCAGTAGTTGGAAATCTGCAGGATGGCCGGCCCGGACAGCCCCCGGTGGGTAAACAGCAGATCCTCGACGAACGCACCTGCCTGGCGGCCCTGCCCGGTAGTCAGTTCGGCCTGCAACGACAGCCCGGCCAGAGTCGAAAATGGCTGCCATTGCGCCTGATCGAAGACCAGGGGGACCAGTGCCGGACGAGGCTCGATCACCTTGAGGCCGAACTGGCGCGCCACGCTCAGGCCAAAGTCGGTCGCCCCCAGTTGAGGGATAGCCATGCCGCCCGTGGCAATCACGAGCTGGGGGGCCTTCAGGACACCCAGCGTCGTGTGCACCGTGAACAGGTCGCCTTTTTCCAGGGACTGCACCCGCGCAGGCATGCGCCAGCCCACCTTGCCCTGATCGCATTCACGGCGCAGCAGTGCAATGATGTCTTCACTGCTGTCATCGCAGAAAAGCTGCCCGCGATGTTTCTCGTGCCAGGCAATACCATGTGCATCGACCAGCTTGATGAAATCATCCGGACCATAGCCCGCCAGCGCCGAGCGGCAGAAGTCGGGATTGTCGGAAACGAAATTTTCGGTCCCGACGCGGCGGTTGGTAAAGTTACAGCGACCGCCCCCCGAGATGCGGATCTTTTCGGCCAGCCGTTCGGCGTGATCGACCAGCATCACGCGACGCCCACGCCGCCCGGCCACAGCGGCACACATCATGCCGGCCGCGCCGGCACCGATGATGATGACATCCAGGTCAGCACGCACAGCCGCTCAATCCTCGATCAGGCAGTCAACGTAGTGACGCAGCTCGCCATTGGCCTGACGCTCGGTCGCCAGTCCATGCATGTCGGTCTCGAAACCGGGGAAGCGCGCATTGAACCCCTGGGCAAAGCGCAGGTAATCGACAATGGAGCGATTGAAGCGCTCGCCCGGAATCAGCAGCGGGATGCCCGGCGGGTACGGGGTCAGCAGCACGGCCGTGACGCGACCTTCCAGCGCCTCGACAGGCACGCGCTCGATGCGCCGATGCGCAATGCGGGCAAAGGCCTCGGACGGAATCAAGGCCGGCTCCATTTCGCTCAGATACATCTCGGTGGTCAGTCGCGCCACGTCGAATTCACGATAGGCTTCATGGATCTGCTGGCAGAGATCACGCAGGCCCATGCGCTCGTACTGCCGGTGTGCACGGCAGAATTCGGGCAGAATGCGCCACAGCGGTTGGTTGCGGTCGTAGTCGTCCTTGAACTGCTGCAGCGATGCCAGCAATGTGTTCCAGCGACCTTTGGTAATACCGATGGTAAAGAGGATGAAGAACGAATACAGACCGGTCTTCTCAACCACAATGCCGTGCTCGGTCAGGTAACGCGACACCAGAGCCGCCGGAATACCGGTTTCACCAAAACTGCCGGACACATCCAGCCCCGGCGTGACGATGGTAGCTTTGATCGGATCCAGCATGTTGAATCCGGGCGCGATCTCGCCAAAACCATGCCAGTTGCCGCGATTCTGCAGCACCCAGTCCTCGCGCTTGCCGATCCCCTCCGGTGCCAGCCCTTCCGGTCCCCACACCTTGAACCACCAGTCATGGTGCCCAAGCTCCAGCGCCACCTTGCGCATGGCGCGGCGAAAGTCCATGGCCTCGCGGATGCTTTCCTCGACCAGTGCCGTGCCACCCGGTGGCTCCATCATGGCAGCCGCCACGTCGCAGGACGCGATGATCGCGTACTGCGGCGAAGTGGACGAATGCATCAGGTAGGCTTCGTTGAAGATGTTGCGATCCAGCTTGCGCGCCTCGGGTTCCTGCACGACGATCTGCGACGCCTGTGAAATACCGGCCAGCAGCTTGTGGGTGGAGTGCGTGGCGAACACCATGGCATTCTTGCTGCGAGGACGGTCCGAGCCGATGGCATGCATATCCTTGTAATAAGGATGGAAGGACGCATGCGGCAGCCAGGCCTCATCGAAATGCAACGTATCGATGGCATCGCCCAGGCGTTCCTTGATCATCTCGACGTTGTAGATCACGCCATCGTAGGTGCTTTGCGTGAGCGTCAGAATGCGCGGCCGCTTGTTCACCGCATTGCGCGCAAACGGGTGGGCCTCGATCTTGCGACGGATGCTTTCCGGGTCGAACTCTTCGAGCGGAATCGGCCCGATGATTCCCAGGTGATTGCGGGTCGGGCGCAGGAACACCGGAATCGCGCCTGTCATGGTGATCGCATGCAGGATCGATTTATGACAATTGCGGTCCACCACCACCACATCACCCGGTGCCACGTTGGCATGCCAGACAATCTTGTTGGAGGTGGAAGTACCGTTGGTCACGAAAAAGCAGTGGTCAGCATGGAAAATGCGCGCGGCATTGAGCTCGGACTCGGCGATCGGCCCCGTATGGTCCAGCAATTGGCCCAGCTCGTCCACGGCGTTGCAGACGTCGGCACGCAGCATGTTTTCACCGAAGAACTGATGGAACATCTGCCCCACCGGACTTTTCAGGAATGCCACGCCGCCCGAGTGGCCAGGGCAATGCCAGGAATAGGAACCTTCCTGCGCATACTGCACCAGTTCACGAAAGAAAGGCGGAGCCAGTCCGTCCAGATAGCTCTTGGCCTCGCGGATGATGTGCCGGGCCACGAACTCGGGCGTGTCCTCGAACATATGGATGAAGCCATGCAACTCGCGCAGGATATCGTTGGGAATATGCTCGGACGTACGCGTTTCGCCATACAGATAGATCGGGATGTCGGCATTGCGGAAACGCAGTTCGCCGATGAAGGTACGCAGGTTGCGAATCGCATGCGCCACATCCTCGGGAGAATCGACATCGAACTCCTCGTCATCGATCGACAGGATGAAGGCGCTGGCGCGGCTCTGCTGTTGCGCGAACGAACTCAGGTCGCCATAGCTGGTCACCCCGACAACATCGACGCCTTCTGCCTCGATGGCTGCAGCCAGTGCACGGATACCCAGGCCGGAAGCATTTTCCGAGCGATAGTCTTCATCAATAATAACGATAGGAAAACGAAATTTCATGCCTGGTGCTCCTTGGCGAAATTATTCATCGGAATAGCATTCATGAATTGAGGTGATAGAAAAATAAAATACCCCGGATATATATCCAGATTATCGCACGATAGCATTTTGGAATATACCCAATAGATAAAAACAAATACTCTGAAATCTTTCAAGCGACCCGTCGAAACCCGCGCCAGCACTTGGTTTGGCCGAATTGTAAATCCATACTGATGACAATCTGTCGCATATCGGCATGCCTTGCCGAAAATCGTGAATGATTTTCATGCGGAATAATCCTGAAAATCACCGGAGGACGGTTTTTCGCAATATTCGAACCTTTGATGTAACGCAAAGATTCCTATGCTGACAGCATGGTTATATAAAGCCTGAAGAAGGTTGTTCAACCATGGAGAAGCGTTATGTATAACCGACTCGCTCTTGCCATATCCTGTGCATTCCTGGCCGCCAATCCGGCCATGGCCGATCAACAGGTCGTCGAAAAAGACCTGCGTGCCACTGCACAGAATCTGTTCCAGCCCATCCCGACGGCTGAGCAGATCATCACAGAGCAGAATATCAGCAACGACAAGATCGAACTGGGTCGCTGGCTGTTTTTCGAACCCCGCCTGTCGGCCAGCCACATCATTACCTGCAATACCTGCCATAGCGTCGGCACCGGTGGCGCAGACAACATCCCGACCTCGATCGGCCACGGCTGGCAGGCCGGTCCTCGCAACTCGCCCACCGTGCTGAACGCGGTATTCAACGCCGCCCAGTTCTGGGACGGTCGTGCCGCCGATCTGGCCGCCCAGGCCAAGGGCCCGGTTCAGGCCAGCGTCGAGATGAACAGCACACCCGAACACGTCGTGACGACCCTCAAGAGCATTCCCGAATACGTGGAATTCTTCCAGAAGGCCTTCCCCGGCGAGAAGGATCCGGTCACCTTCGACAACATGGCCTATGCCATCGAAGCGTTCGAAAAGACCCTGGTCACGCCGAATTCGCGTTTCGACCAGTTCCTGGCCGGCCAGTCGGCGCTTGAGCAGCAAGAGCTGCAGGGCCTGGACCTGTTCATCAACAAGGGTTGCGTGGCCTGCCATGCCGGCCAGAACGTCGGCGGGCAGGGCTACTTCCCCTTCGGCGTGATCGAAAAGCCGGGGGCCAACATCCTGCCCGAGGGTGACAAGGGTCGCTTTGCCGTGACGGAAACCGCCGTGGACGAGTACGTCTTCCGCGCCGGCCCGCTGCGCAACATTGCGCTGACCGCCCCCTACTTCCACAGCGGACAGGTCTGGGATCTGGAACAGGCCGTTGCCATCATGGGCACCAGCCAGCTCGGCCATGATCTCAACGACGGCGAAGTCAAGGCCATCACGGCCTTCCTGAAGACGCTGACCGGTGAGCAGCCCAAGGTCGAATACCCGATCCTGCCGCCCAGCACCAGGGATACGCCGCTGCCCAAGCCGATGTAATGGCACGCAGGGGCGCTCCCGCCCCTGCCCAGGTTGCCCGCGCATGGGCAACCTGACAGCACGACTCTGCAGCCCGTTTTGCCTTTGGCAAACGGGCTTTTTGCTGGTCGGGTCGCCCCAAGGCAAAAAGCGCCCCCGCACAGGGTAGCGCCTTGTCAGTTCAAGCGGGTCCGGTCCCGCTCCTCCAGGGTCCACAGCGTCAGGTGCGTGGCAGTGTTACGCCACGCTGCCCCTGGTACTTGCCGCCGCGATCCTTGTAGGAAGTCTCGCAGGCTTCGTCGCCCTCGAAGAACAGCATCTGGGCACAGCCTTCGCCCGCATAGATCTTGGCCGGCAACGGCGTGGTGTTGGAGAATTCCAGCGTGACGTGGCCTTCCCACTCCGGTTCCAGCGGCGTGACGTTGACGATGATGCCGCAACGAGCATAGGTACTCTTGCCCAGGCAAACCGTCAGCACGTTGCGGGGGATGCGGAAGTACTCGACCGTATAGGCCAGTGCAAAGGAATTGGGCGGGATGATGCAGACATCACCCTTGAAATCGACGAATGATTTTTCGTCGAAATTCTTGGGATCCACGATCGTGGAATTGATGTTGGTGAAAATCTTGAACTCGTCGGCGCAACGCACGTCGTAGCCATAGCTGCTGGTGCCGAAGCTGACGATGCGCTCGCCCCGGGCATCAATCCTGACCTGTCCGGGTTCGAAGGGTTCAATCATGCCTGCGGCCGAAGCCTGGCGAATCCAGCGATCACTTTTAATGCTCATAGGGGCCCTGAAAACCGGCGAGTTTTGTACAAGGCGCAAGTATGGCATAGCCACGGCGCGATGTGTTGACATGCGCGCCGCATCTTTGCCATCGGCATGCGCCGGATCAATCCGGCAGGATCAGTCGATAGATCAGCTCCAGGCCGTTGACGGTACCTGTCTTCAGGTCGAGAGACAGACCCTGTGCCAGTCGGTAGCCAATGCGTCCCACGGTTTCGGAACCGGACAATGCCTGTTCGATGCCCACCGTGATGCCATCGGCAAATGTCTTGCTGGCATAGATGAATTGCGAAGACAGGTCATCATCCCCGGTACGGTTCACGCTGCCCGCCACCGTCACATCCGGCAGCAGGCTACCGGATGATCCTACCGAGCCACTGCGGATACCGACATCGTCCAGGCCGAAACGGCGATAGAACGGCTCGCCATTGCCTCCAATCAGCGACGCGCCCAGAGACAGCAGCATCGACGTATCGCCCCCGCCCTCATCCGGGCCGCGCCCCAGCAGCAGCCAGGACAGTTTTTCGACATCGGAGACCTCCGGATACGAAATCAGGTCGATGCGAGGCCGCTGCGCCGTACCGACGACGCGCACCCCTGCGCGGACCTGCCCCTCGTTGCGCAGAGCCTCGATATCGAGCAGCGGATTTTCCAGGCTCCCCTGGAAGGTCAGGATGCCTTTCTGAAGACGCAACCGCTGACCATAGGCCTCAATCCGGCCTGCCCGCGTGCGCAAAGTACCCATGCCCGTCAGGCGTCCATCCCTGAGCGTGATTTCGAGCGAACCAACCAGCCCCGCATCAATCCCCAGGCCCACGATATAGAAACGCGGCCCCAGATCGATCTTGAGTTGCATGGACAGATCCAGTGCGGATGACTGTGCCACGTGCTGGTCCATGCTGCGCACGACCACCACATCATCATCCACGCGCGGCACGCTGCTAAGCATATCCAGACCGAACCATCCGGCGTCGGCCGTGAGCGAGCCGGTAACACTGACCTTAGGCAACGCCGCGTCGATCTCGACCGCCCCCGACAGCATGGCATAGCGGTCCGTCCGCTGCATCGCCGGAAAATGGTGCATCTCGACGCGGATCTTGCCCGCCGAGGCCATCAGGTTCCAGTCGCCGGTTGCCTTGACGTACCCGTTCTTGACATCGGACTCCTTGGCGATCCATTCGCGGGTACGCCACTCGGTTGCCTCGACCCGGACAGAAGCAGGAAAGTACAGTTCATCGAGCAACAGCCGATCACCATCGAAACGTGCCGCCAGCCGGCCGTCGACCAGCCGGATACCATCATCGACACGCACGACCCGCAGTTTCTCGCCACTCACGCTACCGCGGATATCCCAGTCCTTGCCGGGCAAGCCTTCGGCCTGCACATCGGCACGCAGGCTCCCCCCCACCTCCAGGGAATCACCCGTCAGCAATGCCAGCCATGACAAATCTGCCAGGTCAGCCCGCAAGGCACCCCGAATGGGCACGGTCGGACTCAGCGCCCAGCCACCGGCAGCCGGCCTGACCAGCAAAAGCGATCCTTCCCCGCTGGCAGAGCCCACGCGTTGGCTCTGCAACTCCAGGCCAATATCGACCTGGCTGCCACGCGCACCCGCCGCACGCGCGCGCGCCTCGATGCGCAACTTGTCGAGTCCCAATGCCACCTGGGGCTCACCCGGAATCAGGATATCGCCACCGCGTCGTTCGATGCTGACCGTACCGGTCAGATGCTGGGCCACGACCAGATCCCACTCTGCGGACAGGTTGACACGCTGCTCGGACCGGCGCTCATTGAGCACGACCACACCACCCCGCGCATCGGCCGTGGCACTGTCTGCCTGCTGGAAAGCGGCCTTGAGCTTGTCCACCAGACCACTGCTGAGCACGAGATCCGGAATGCGGCCCTTGCTCTGGATGCGCTCGCCCGCGCCCGCGCTCAATTCATGATCGATTGCCACTTGCTGATCATCGGGCAAGCCCACCAGCAATGTCGTTTTCCCGACGCGCCACTGCAGTGGCTGGCCCGGGGGCATATCAAGAGACAGCGGCAACGCCTGCTGCAATGCCAGAGAAAATCCTGCGTGCTCAGCCTGCAACTGCGACAACTGGCCACGCCAGCCCTGCGTGGATGCCGACCATGCGCCGGCAGCATTGAGTCTGGCCGAGGCCGGCCCCTGGCCGACCACGCCAGGCAGTACATTACGGGGCGCATAGTGCCCCTCCAGCCGCAGGCGATGCGCCTGCAATGAGCCTTCGATCTCGGCCTTCAGATCGGCCCGCCCCTCGAGGTCCGGCCACAGCGTACCGAACGCAGGCACGGCCACATCCAGCACAAGCTTGTCGCCAGCCCGCCCCCAGGCACCATTGCCGCGCAGGCCGGCATCCCCCACCTTGAGATCCGAGCGGAACGAAGGCAGTCTCCATGTCGTCCAGTCTGGCCCGGCCATATCGGCCCGCAACGCCAGACTGCCGGACACCGCCTGCCGGTTCCAGAGCGCGCCAGGCCCCATGCGCATATCCAGCCCGACATCAAGCGGCCGCCCCTGTTCATCAAGCCGCCCATCGACAGCCAGGTCGGCCGAAATGACCGCCTGCGGCACATCCGCAGGCAACCAGCGCGACAGGTCGAGACCGCGAATCTTCAGATTGCTTTTCCACGCCCGCCAGTCGGGCGTCTGGCCACCGCCCTCACCCGACCAGTCCAGTTTGCCCTCGATGCTGCCGCCCTGGGCAATATCGAGCACGATATCAGCCATGCGTACAGGAAAGGGCGCACGCGGCAACAGATCGGCCTGCGCACGCAGCGACAGTCCTGCACCGCTGCCGGCCAGCGTCGTGGTCATGGTGTCAAGCGATCCTTCCATTGCCACTGTCAGGTCCAGCACGCAGGCATCGGCCGTATCCTGGCGCTGCACGCGCGCAGGCACGCACAACACGGATTCGGCCGTTGCCCCCCTGGCCTTGGCCTGGACCCAGCCACTGAGCGGCCAGGGATCCTGCAGGCCGCTCAGACGCATATCTGCACTCAGGTCGACCTCGGCCTGCTCATGGCTCACCCGCCCCTGTGTCAACACCAGTTGCGCTTGTGCTGCACCCAGAAATAGAGCCGCCTCGACATCGCTCACGCCAACCGGCAGCGACTCGCCATTCTGCTGGAATTCGAAACGCCCCACGGCAAACTTGTCGAGAGCAATTGAAACCGGCAACACCGGCATGGCAAATGGTGCCTCGTCTTCCGGCTCAGGAGCAGCATCCTCCTCACTGCTGTGCAATGCAACCTGGACCAGACCAGCAGACAGCTCACGGACCTGCAGGCGTTTCGAACCCAGCGCCAGCCAATCCACGTCGAGCCTTGCGTTTTCAAGCAACACCTCGAACGCCGGGTCGTTCAAAGAAAAATGCCCGATCGTCAGTCCGCCCAGTACGGAGCCTCGTACCTCACGCACCTCGCCCCCGAACTGACTGCTGACGGTCTGCAGGAGGAAACGGGTACCAGGCTGCGAGCCCAGTGCCCAAACCACGAAGCCGACAGCAATGGTCAACAGCATCGCCAAAGCCGGCAGCCACCAGTAGACCAGCAACCGCAGCAGGTATGTGAGCGATCTCAAAATGCGATCCCCAGGGAAAAATGCAGGCGCAGGCGGTGATCGCGCTGTCCCCAGGCCAGGTCCAGTTCCAGCGGCCCGGCCGGCGTACGCACGCGTGCGCCGGCACCATAGCCGGTAAATACCTTCATGTCCTTGAATGATGCAGCGGCATCACCAGCATCGACGAACACCGCCATGCCGACCGTATCGTTGAAGTAGTGGGTGTACTCAATCCCAGCCAGCGCCAGGGTTCGCGCACCAATGACGGCACCGTCACGGTGCTCGCCAATGCTGCGGTACTTGTAGCCACGAATGCTGCGTGCGCCACCGGTGCGGTATCCAAAATCGTCAGGCACCTGGACTTGGTCATTGGCCCAGACTTTGCCTACTTCGGCATGCAGGCTCAGGATATCGCGCTTGCTGAGCGGCCACCATGTCTGCACGCGCAGGCTGCCGCGCAGGTAGGGCTTGCCGTCGTCGAGCGTCATGCCGCCCCCCGTGCCCAGCACGATCAGGTTGCCGTCGCGAGGATCGTATTTGTCGTTGACGTCTCGCCGTAGCCATTCTGCCGTCAGCGAAGCCGAAGGCAGGCTGTAGGGTTCGCCATCCTCCAGGCGCACCCGGTCATGCGCCAGCAGCGCACCGTAACGCGCTTCGTAGTCAACGCGACGGTTGGTTTCAGATCGCCAGCCGATGAATCGGGTCGCCCCCAGCGCCAGCCGCGTCACGTCCAGGCCATTGATATCCGAGCGATCAGCCAGCAAGCCTATGCTGTCCTTGTAGCCATTGGCATCGGGTGGCAGGTAGAAATCCAGATAAGCACGCTGACGCTTGCGGTCCAGTCCAATACCGGTTTCCATCGTCAATGGCAGGCCGAACACGATATTCTGGCGATATTGCGCCTCGGCCCGCACACCCACGTCGCTATCGAGCCCCAATGAGAATGCATAACGCCGGGCCGCCGCCTCGGTGACCTGCACCTGGACAGGCAACGTCAGGTCGCCATCGGACTTGACCACGACGTCATCATCTGCCGTCGGTTGCTCGGGATAGACAAAGGCACCACGAAAAAAGTTGGTGCTCTGCAACTGTTGCTGCCAGGTCACGAACTGGTCCCGTTCGTAAGGCTGGCCGGGCTTGTAGCGCACGTAATAATCGATCAGTTCCTCGGGCGTGCGACGCAGCCCTTCAACCTTGAGTTCGCCCAGCAGCACACGAGGGCCGCTATCGATAGTGACGGAGACATCCACCGCACCGGCTTCGGGGTCGACCCGGGCCTGAGAGTGCGCCAGGCGGGCCAGGAAGAAATCCTGCTCGCCAACCTGGTTCAGCAGATCGGCCTTGGCCTGGCTCCACGCTTTGTTGATGAAAATATCGCCGGCCGGCAACTGCCAGTCCTGACGCCATGTCTCGCGCCGTTCAGCGAACTCGGGCCGTGAAGCTGCCCCGGTAAATTCGAGATCGACCTTGCGCACCACGGCACGTTTGCCTGGCTCAATCACGAAATCCCAGGTCTCGCCGGCGAAGTCTGTACCGACCTCCAGCGTGACGACCGGTTCGAAATAACCCTGCGTCGCCAGGGCCGACAGTGCGGCCTCGTATGCACGGCGACGCAGCCGGGTCGACTCGCCACCGTCCATGTCCTCGGCCAGCCTGACGATCACATCGACAGACCCCATGATGGCCTGCAGTACCTCGGGCCCTACACCGCCCGGATCGATCGTGACCTCGGGCCGGATCGATTCAGGCCTGGATGCCTCTTGCTCGGCAGCCATCGAAAGCGGCGATGCCAGACAAAGCCCGGTCGCTGCCAGCCAGAGCCAGCAGCCTGGATATCCCGACGCTATACGCATCCAGTCCTCATTTTCCACGCGCCTCAGAGAGATTCGACCACGACGGAAGGGAAGCGGGCACTCATGTCACGGGGCAGCACGGCAACACGGCCCTCCACACGGCGGGCAATCTGCTGGTAGGCCAGAGCCTCTGCACTGCCCGGATCGGCCACCACCGTCGGTCGACCGCTGTCGGCCTGGACACGTATCGGCATGGACAGTGGCAGGCTGCCCAGCCAGGGGGTGTCGTACTGCTGCGCCATGCGCTGACCGCCTCCTTCTCCGAAAATATGTTCTGCATGACCGCAATTGGAACAGACATGCACGGCCATATTCTCTACGATACCCAAAATCGGCACATCCACTTTGTTAAACATCATCAAGCCCCGTCGCGCGTCCATCAGGGCGATGTCCTGCGGCGTGGTGACGATCACCGCCCCCACCACCGGCACTTTCTGGGACAGGGTCAGGGCGATATCGCCCGTACCCGGCGGCATATCGATAATGAGATAGTCCAGATCACCCCAGTTGGTCAGCTGGAGCAGTTGCTCGAGCGCCTGGGTAGCCATCGGACCGCGCCAGATCGCCGGCGCATCGTTTCCCATCAGGAAACCGATCGAATTGACCTTGATGCCGTGGGCCTCGAGTGGCTCCATCGTCTTGCCATCATGGCTGGGAGGACGACCGGTCGCGCCAGTCATGGTGGGCAGACTGGGACCGTAGACATCGGCATCCAGCATCCCGACGCTGGCACCGTCGCGCGCCAGTGCCAGAGCCAGATTGACGGCCGTGGTACTCTTGCCGACGCCCCCCTTGCCGGATGAGACGGCAATGATATTGCGTATGCCCGGCACGGGCTTGAGCGTACGCTGCACCGCATGCGACTGCACTTTCCACTGCAGGTCGAGCGTGACCTCACCAATGCCTGCCTCGCTGAATGCGGCCAGCGCCTGCCCCAGCAGCGCACCGCGGCGCTCTTCCGGCAGGGGGTAGCCGACCTCGGCACGGATGGCGGGCACGCTGCCGCCCAGATCGATGTCGCGGTCGCGAACCGCGTGACCGAGCGCGACCCCGGTGGCGTCATCGACGATACTATCCAGCACGGCGCGGATCTGTTCGAGTGTTGCTGTCATTTCGTTTCCATCATTGCGGTATGGCGGCATGGCAATGTATGCTGCCAGAAAACATGCATCTTTCTTTCATGCATCAGACGACAAGGATAGCGGATAAGCTGTCGGATCGCAGTAATACACACACTCCGTCACCAGCCTTCGAACAGATCGCAGGGAACTTTTCTCCCCACACGGAACTCAATCATTTTATGAAAGACACCATCAGCCGTTTTCTCCGTCTCGCCGTGCTGGCCGTCCTGGCCTTGGTCGGCATGGGCATGGCCCTGATCTTCATGGTTTCCACGGCGATAGCCGTCGGCGTGCTCTACATCGTGGCGCGCCTGCGCGGCCAGCCGTTCGGCATCCGTACTTACTGGGCCCGTCGCCAGGCCGCCCGCCCCAAGCCATTCCAGTATGGCAAGCAGCATTTCAGCAACCAGGACGCCATCGACGTCGAGGTCCGCGAAGTACGCTGAAGGCCGCAGCGGGCAGCGCGCCTCGGATCACGCCGGGACAAAACCCGGCATCCATCCTAAAATGACGGATTCACCCTCCGTCATTTTTCCTTCAGCAGATCCATGTCGCGCACACTGTTCGTCACCACCGCACTGCCCTATGCCAACGGTTCCTTCCATATCGGCCACATCATGGAATACATCCAGGCCGATATCTGGGTGCGCAGCATGCGGATGGCGGGACATACCGTACATTTCGTCGGAGCCGACGATGTCCACGGGGCGCCCATCATGCTCAAGGCAGAGGCCGAGGGCATCACGCCCGAAGCACTGGTCGCCCGCTATGCGGCCGAACGGCCGATGTACCTCAACGGCTTCCACATCCGGTTCGATCACTGGCATACGACCCACTCGCCCGAGAACGTCGAACTGTCGGGCAGCATCTACCAGGCGCTCAAGGCAGCCGGCTTCATCGAAAGCCGCACCATCGAGCAGTTCTATGACCCGATCAAGGGTATGTTCCTGCCCGATCGCTATATCAAGGGCGAGTGCCCGCACTGCCATGCCCAGGATCAATACGGCGACGCCTGCGAGCAATGCAGCACGGTCTACAGCCCGACCGAGTTGATCAACCCCTATTCCACCATTACCCGCGCCACGCCGGTGCTGCGCCAGTCCGAGCACTTCTTCTTCAAACTGTCGGATCCGCGCTGCGTAGAGTTCCTGCAGGACTGGACCCGCGGTGACAATCGCCAGGGCAACAAGCGCCTGCAGGCCGAGGTCCTGGCCAAGACGCGCGAATGGCTGGGCAGCGGCGATGCCTCGGATGCCTCCATGGCTGACTGGGACATCTCGCGTGACGCCCCCTATTTCGGCATCGAGATCCCCGATGCACCAGGCAAGTATTTCTACGTCTGGCTGGATGCCCCCGTCGGCTACCTGGCCTCGCTCAAGGCCTATTGCAACAAGGCCGGCCTGGATTTCGATGCCCTGCTGGCACCGGACAGTCCGACCGAGCAGGTTCATTTCATCGGCAAGGACATCGTCTACTTTCACGCTTTGTTCTGGCCCGCCATGCTCAAATTTTCAGGCCGCAAGGTGCCGGACGCGCTCAACGTGCACGGCTTCATCACTGTCAGTGGCGAAAAGATGTCCAAGAGCCGCGGCACCGGCATCTCGCCGTTGCGCTATCTCGAGATCGGCATGAATGCCGAATGGCTGCGCTACTACATCGCCGCCAAGCTCAACAGCCGCGTCGAAGACATCGATTTCAATCCCGATGACTTCGTGGCTCGCGTCAACAGCGACCTGGTGGGCAAATACGTCAACATTGCCAGCCGCGCCGCCAACTTCATCAGCAAGCACTTCGACGGCGAAGTCCGGGTGCATGGCGATACAGCCGCGCTGGCCGCGCACTGGCAGCAGGCCGCCGATCAGATCCGCGACCTGCTTGAGGCACGCGAATATGGCCGCGCCATACGCGACATCATGGCGCATGCCGACCAGATCAACCAGGCCTTCGACACCGCGCAACCCTGGGTGCTGGCAAAGGGCTGGGCCGATGCCGACGAGGCCACCCGCAACCAATTGCAGGATGTCTGCTCGCGCGCCCTGGCGGGTTTCAAGGCCCTGTCGGTCATGCTCACGCCGATCCTGCCCGCGCTGGGCGATCGCGTGGCACGCGAGCTGTTCGGCCGGCCAGAAGGCTTTGCCTGGCAGGATGCCGGCCAGTTGCCCAACCGGATCAGCCCCTTCAAGCACCTGATGCAGCGCGTCGATCCCAAGCAGCTCGACCAGCTTTTCGAGATGCCATCCGGCAATACCGCCATCGGTGCGCCGGCACAGGAAGCGCAGGCTACCCTGCCCGGAGGGGCCGCCATCGAGCCGGACATCACCATCGACGACTTTGCCAAGGTCGACATGCGCATTGCCCGCATCGTCGAGTGCAAGGAAGTGGAAGGCTCCGACAAGCTGCTGCAGCTCACGCTGGACCTGGGCGAAGGCCGCCTGCGCAATATTTTCTCCGGCATCAAGTCAGCCTACAAGCCTGAAGATCTCGCCGGCAAACTGACCGTGGTCGTGGCCAACCTGGCTCCGCGCAAGATGCGCTTCGGCGTTTCGGAAGGCATGGTGCTGTCGGCGGCTCACGCCGACCGCAAGCAGGAACCCGGCCTGTATGTGCTGGAACCCTGGCCCGGCGCACAGCCTGGTATGCGCATCGGCTGACGGATTCCTCCAGGCCGGATATCTACCTGGTCTTCACATCACCAGGCAAAACGCCCCCGGAGAATTCCTGGGGCGTTTTTTCATGCCTGCGTGTTCTGTATCTGCGCCAATGCCTGCTGGCGGCAGGCAACCAGGATTTCATCTGACAATGCAGACGTGTCAGGGCACGCACGCGACAGCACCAATGCCCCCACAACCTGTGCCAGCAGTGCCAGTATCCGGGTGCGATCATGGGGCAGTGCCTGCCCTGCCAGCTTATCGCCAAGCGCCTGTACCAGGGTTTCGATGCCATGGCTGAACGTATTCCTGACGTCCTCGCCCTGCCGTGCGGCATCCCCCCCCAGTCCGGCCATCGTGCACCCAGGACCTCGCGCATCCCGGTGCGCCCTGGAGAGATAGCCTTCGACAAACTGAATCATATCGAGTCCCTGCAGTTGCCTGACTGACTGTTCAAGGCCACAGGCAGCAGACTCGGCCATCAATGCAGACTTGGAAGAGAACTGTTTGTAAAAGCCGCCATGCGTCAAGCCAGCGGCCGCCGTCAGTTCGACCACCCCCACCCCGTCGTAACCACGCTCGCGGAACAGCAGGGATGCAGCATCTACAACCCGCTGCCGGTTTTCCTGTGCCTGCGCCTTGCTGACTTTCATGTTCCAGTCCTCTTTATGATTTCATTCATAATCAAAAAATCTTGACATCAATTATGATGACCATCATCATTATATCGCACGTCATCTCAACACAGACACGCATGGCAAGTGATAAGCCTCCATGCCATCACGAGGAACTTCATGACTACATTACCCTCCGTCCTGATCACCGGCGCATCCAGCGGCATCGGGGCTGTTTATGCCAAACGCTTTGCGAGCCGGGGACACGATCTCGTCCTGGTCGCCCGAGACCAGGCACGCCTGCAGACACTGGCCACGGCGCTTGCCCGAACACACCAGGTCGCCGTCGATGTCCTGCCAGCCGATCTGACCATTCACCAGGAACTGGCGACCGTAGAAGACCGGCTCCGTTCCGATCGCCGCATTGGCATCCTCGTCAACAACGCCGGCCTGCCACAAGCGGGGGGCTTCCTGCAGCAGGACACTGCCGGCATCGACAGGCTCATCGGCCTCAACATCACGGCACTCACACGCCTGTCGGCGGCCATCGCACCGCGGCTGGCCGAGGCGGGAACCGGTGCCATCATCAATATCGGCTCGGTCGTCGGCCTGGCACCGGAATTCGGCATGACGCTCTATGGAGCCACCAAGGCCTACGTGCTGCTGCTGTCGCAGGGCCTGCAGCAGGAACTGGGGCCCAAGGGCATCCAGATACAGGCTGTGCTGCCTGCCGCCACGCGGACGGCTATCTGGGACAAGGCCGGTATCGATATCGATACCGTGACCGATATCATGGAGGTCGATGAACTGGTCGATGCGGCGCTGGTCGGTTTCGACCGGCACGAGCCGGTCACCATTCCACCGCTCCAGGATGCCGCGCACTGGAACGCCCTGGACACCGCACGCCTGGCTCTGCTGGGCGATCTCGATCAAAGCCATGCCGCACAACGTTATCGCAGCGCCTCCTGAACACAGCAAGGAAACATGATGTCCAACACAATCCTTTTCAGTCCCTTCACCGTCAACGGACTGACCCTGCCCAACCGTTTCGTGATGGCCCCCATGACGCGAGCCATGGCGCAGGACGGCATACCGGCAGAAAAACAGGCTGAGTATTACCGCCGTCGCGCAGCAGGCGGCGTCGGCCTGATCCTGACCGAAGGCACCGTCATTGATCGTCCGGCATCACGCAACGATCCGGGCATCCCTTTTTTCCATGGTCCGGCGGCCCTGGCCGGCTGGGAACATGTCGCCCAGGCGGTGCATGCGGCCGGCGGCCGCATTGGCCCGCAACTATGGCATACCGGCTCCACCCGCAGCATGGGTACCAACTGGGTACCCGAGGCCCCGGTTGAAAGCCCTTCGGGACTGGTTGGCCCCGACGATCCACGCGGCGTCGCGATGACTGAAGAAGACATTGCCGACACGGTCGCCGCCTTCGCCAAGGCGGCCGCCAGCGCACGGCAACTGGGATTCGATCTCGTCGAATTGCATGGTGCCCACGGCTACCTGATCGACCAGTTCTTCTGGCAGGGCACCAACCTGCGGCATGATGCATTCGGCGGTGCCACGATTGCAGAGAGATCACGCTTTGCTGCCAGTGCCATACGGGCGGTGCGTCAGGCAGTCGGGTCGGACTTTCCTCTTGCCCTGCGCGTCAGTCAATGGAAGCAGCAGGATTACACCGCCCGCAATGCCTGCTCGCCCGAGGAGATGACTGCATGGCTGCAACCGCTGGTAGAAGCGGGCGTCGATATCCTGCACTGCTCGCAACGGCGTTTCTGGGAACCGGAGTTCCCGGAACTGGATGGCGAGCAAGGCCTGAACTTTGCCGGCTGGGCCAAGAAACTCACTGGCGCAGCCACCATCAGCGTAGGCTCAGTCGGGCTGTCCGATGATTTCTTCAGCGCCTTTGGTGGTCAGGGCTCCCATGCCACCACACTGCAGGGCAACCTGGCTGCGCGTATCGAGCAAGGCGAATTTGACCTGATTGCCATCGGCCGCGTATTGATTTCCGACGCCGACTGGGTCAACAAGGTCCGGGATGAACGCACCCAGGAACTGGCAGGCTTCAAGGCAACAGACCTGGCCACACTCGACTGACACACGCACCGCCGCTGGCGGCTGCTTTCAACACAGCTTCTCTGACCAGACTGCTCTGGCCGATACAGCCTGGCATATGCACCTATGCCAGGCATCCCTTCCCCAACGCCTCCCCCTGAACCTCATTTCCTGCTGTGTATCCAGCACCCGCAGAAACATCCTGTTTCCTCTACTCTCCCCATTGTTTAACCAATATCAAGGTATCCGTCCGGCCAAAAGGACTATGCTCCACACACTACATATAGATCAAAACCTCAAATACACCACTATATATAGAATGGAGCACGCATGACTACGCACCGATTCCTTGCCGGAGCCATTCTTCCGACCATCCTCCCGCTGCATACGCGCAAGCACCCTGCAGCCAACGATCCCATAGACACGATGAATGCATTGAATACCGCCGTCGCCCCTGCCGTCGAAGTCGGCAGCACCATGAATGAATACCTCAACCGGCACGACTGGCGCATCAATGCCAACGCCAACCAGGGCTATTCGCTGGGCGGACTGATCCTGAATGTCTCGGGCAAGGTCGTGGCCAACTACTGGCTGAGCCACATCTACCCCGAAGCCATCGGCCAGGCACATCGACAGGCAGATCTGCACATCCACGATCTGGACGTGTTCGCCGGCTACTGCGCAGGCTGGTCACTGCGCACCCTGCTGCACGAAGGCCTCAACGGCGTGCCGGGCAAGGTCGAGGCTGCACCGCCCAAGCACCTGTCGAGCGCAGTCGGCCAGATCGTCAACTTCCTGGGTACGCTGCAGAATGAATGGGCCGGCGCACAGGCGTTCAGTTCGTTCGACACCTATATGGCCCCCTTCATCCGCAAGGACAATCTGCCGTATGCCGAAGTGCTGCAGTGCATCCAGGAGCTGATCTACAACCTGAACGTCCCCTCGCGCTGGGGCACGCAGACTCCGTTTACCAATCTGACCTTCGACTGGGTCTGCCCGGAAGACCTGCGCGAACAGGTGCCGGTCATCGGTGGCGAGACGATGTCCTTCCAGTACGGCGACCTGCAGGCCGAGATGGACATGATCAACCAGGCCTATATCGAGGTCATGATGAAGGGCGATGCCAAGGGGCGCGCCTTTACCTTTCCCATTCCCACCTACAACATCACGCGTGATTTCGATTGGCACAGCCCCAATGCCGACCGCCTGTTCGAGATGACGGCACGCTATGGCCTGCCGTATTTCCAGAATTTCATCAATTCGGAACTCGAGCCCAACATGATCCGCTCGATGTGCTGCCGCCTGCAGCTCGATCTGCGCGAGCTGCTCAAGCGGGGCAACGGACTGTTCGGTTCGGCCGAGCAGACGGGCTCGCTGGGCGTGGTGACGGTCAATTGCGCCCGCCTGGGCCACCTCCATGCCGGTGACGAAGCTGGACTGATCCGCCGCCTCGACGAACTGCTGGAACTGGGCAAGGTCAGCCTGGAGATCAAGCGCGAAGTCATCCAGCAGCATATGGATGATGGACTGTTTCCCTATACCCGGCGCTATCTGGGCACATTGCGCAATCACTTCTCGACACTGGGCGTAAACGGCATCAACGAGATGATCCGCAATTTCACGCACGACGAACACGACCTCACGACGCCCTGGGGCCACGCCTTTGCGGTACGCCTGCTGGATCACGTACGTGCCCGCATGGTCGAATTTCAGGAAGAAACCGGCCACCTGTACAACCTGGAAGCCACGCCGGCCGAAGGCACCACTTACCGCTTTGCCAAGGAAGACCGCAAGCGCTGGCCCGAGATCCTGCAGGCCGGTACCAGCGACATGCCTTACTACACCAACTCGTCGCAATTGCCTGTCGGCTTCACCGACGATCCGTTCGAGGCACTTGAGCGCCAGGACGAGCTACAGCGCAAATACACTGGCGGCACAGTCCTGCACCTTTACATGACCGAAGCGCTGTCCTCGGCCGACGCCTGCCGTACGCTGGTGCAACGTGCGCTGGGCCGCTTCCGGCTGCCCTACATCACCGTGACCCCGACGTTCTCGATCTGTCCCAAGCATGGCTATCTGTCGGGACATCACGAATTCTGCCCTAAGTGCGATGCCGAACTGATGGCGCAGAAACAGGAACACCTGCACTGACTGCGCAGGCGCTTTACCAAAACCTTTTGAAATTTCAAGGAACTACCGATATGTCTACTCATACCGACACCCCCGTCAAGGCTCAGGCTGCCCATCCCGTGCTGGACAACGCAGAGCGCCAACGTTGCGAAATCTGGACCCGCGTGATGGGTTACCACCGCCCGGTTGAGTCGTTCAATATCGGCAAGCAAGGTGAATTCCACGAGCGCCAGTTCTTTGTCGAGCCCAGCCAGGCCGGCCGCGCCCAAGTACGAGCACACGCATGATATCCGACCGTCCGGCCTGCGCCACCGCCCCTGCCACTGCCGAGCGGCCTGTCGTCTGGCCCGGACGGTCGCATCTGCGCCCTGATCGCGTACTCAAGATCGGTGGGCTGACGCCGTTCAGCGCGACCGATTATCCAGGTCACTTGTCTGCCGTGATTTTCGTGCAGGGCTGTCCGTGGCGTTGCCACTATTGCCACAACCCGCACCTGCAGCCGCGCACCCGCCACAGCCCGCTATCGTGGCCCGATCTGCGTGATTGGCTGGAACGGCGGCGCGGCCTGCTGGATGCAGTCGTATTCTGTGGTGGCGAACCGCTGATGGATCCCATGCTGCCCGAAGCCGTGCTCGAAGCCAAGGCCATGGGTTTCAAGATTGCCTTGCACAGCGGGGGTTCGTACCCTGCCCCGCTGCGAAAAATCCTGCCATATCTGGACTGGATAGGTTTGGATATCAAGACCGGTTTCGACGATTACGCCGATATCACCTGCATTCCCAAAAGCGGCGATCCCGTGCGGGACAGTCTGACCCACATGCTGCAAAGTGGTGTCAGCTACGAATGCCGGACCACGATTCATCCAGACCTGCACAACGATGCCGGCATCCTGGCCCTGGCCCGGCAACTGGCTGCCTACGGCGTACAACATTACGCCCTGCAGCGCTTCCGACCTGACGGCTGCGACAACGATGCACTCAAGGCCACCATGTATGCGGGCACGTTCCCATCATCGGATACGCTGGCGGAAATTGCCTGCCTGTTTCCGGATTTTGTAGTGCGTTGATTGAGATAGCGTGAATCAGCGAGATGGTGCCAACGCGGCATCAAGCGTCTCGCGCTCGTCGAAAACAAAGCAGTTGCCCTGGTAGGACTGGCCGCCTGCCAACTCGAAATACTTGAGAATGCCCCCCTCGAGCTGGTAGACATTTTCCATGCCGATTTCCTGCATGTAGATCACTGCCTTTTCGCAGCGGATACCGCCCGTGCAGAAACCGACCACGGTCTTGCCCTCGAACTCGGCCCGGTGTGCCTGCAGGGCCTCGGGGAACTGCGAGAATTTTTCGAGCCGCCAGTCCACGGCCCCTTCGAACGTGCCGGCATCGACCTCGAAATCATTGCGGGTATCGAGCATGACGACCTCGCGACCAGCGTCGTCCTGGCCTGCTGCCAGCCAGCGCGCCAGCGTCGGTGCATCGACCACCGGGGCACGGCCATTTTCAGGACGGATAGAAGGATGATTCATGCGGATGATTTCGCGCTTGATTTTGACCAGCATCTTGCCGAACGGCTGCGTATCCGACCAGCTGTACTTGGGCTCCATATCGGCAAAGCGGGCATCACTGCGCAGCCATGACACGAAAGCATCCAGTGCGTCCTGAGCCCCGGCCAGGAACAGGTTGATGCCTTCCTCGGCCAGCAGGATCGTGCCCTTGAGACCATGCTGGAGAGTATGTTCGAGCAGGGTTTCGCGCAAAGCAGGCAGGTCGCCGAGTGTGATGAATTTATAGGCGGAAATATTGACGACGGAAGACACGGATGCACAGCCGGAAATTGACGATGCCCCATTTTATGCCAGAGGCACCACCACGCCCGCATGCACCGCAGAATTTACCTGACTGCGTCGGCAGCCGGCAGCCAGTCTTCCTGGGGATGGATCATGGCACCGGTGGCAAACGCCAGGTTGGCGGCCATCACCAGGGCCATGCTGTAGGCATCGGCACGCGCCTGGCGGGCTTCGAGCAGGCGGGTCGCCATCTCTGTCGCCAGCGTGATGGTGCCGACCCCTGACTCGAAGGCCGCCAGCGCGGCATCGTAGGCCGTCTGCGCGGTACGCACCAGGTCATCGGCAGCCTGGTGTCCCTGCAACGCAGAGTTCAGCATGGTTTCGGCCGCGACCATCTCGCGCACCGCATCGCGCTGCAGTGTCTGCAGCGTCTCACGCGCAGACTCATGGCGAATCTCGGCCCGCTGCAGTTGGGTACGCCGCAATCCGCCATCATAGAGCGGCAGCGACACCCCCAGCAATACGCCACGCGAAGTCGCCTGCTGGCTCAATGTCGGCAAGCCGCGCACATCGAAACTGGTACGGCTGTGAGAGGCCACGGCCCCCAGATAGACCTTGGGCAGAAACTCAGCCTCGGCTGCGCGTATCCCTGCTTCGGCTGCCTTGGCTGCGGCATACGCGGCAACGACATCCGGGCGCCGTGCGATAGCCATATCCAGCGCCTCCTGGGTCAGGGCACTGTCCGGCCCTGGCAGAAAGCGGACCGGCGGCGCAGCCACCTCAATGCGTGCCGTCGGCGGCAGACCGACCGCCCCCAGCAAGGCCAGGTAGATATTGCGCTCCAGGCCCTCGCTGTTGACCAGGTGGAACTGTGCCTGGGAAACAGCCTGCCTGGCCACGGCCAGCTCGACCGTAGTACCCACGCCGCCACGCAAGCGGTCGGCTGCGGCCGCCTCGACTGCCTTCTGGTTGGCAAGCGCCTCGTGGGCCAGCCGGGTACGACTACGGGCGGCTTCGTACTGGTAATACTGGTCAGTGACATCCCGGATGACCTTCTGGTGGATGCCGTTGAACAGGACATTGGCCGCAAACGAAAGCTGCTCGGCTCCCTCGAGCAGCGCAGCACGCTGCCCGAAGTCAAACAGCAGCCACCCCAGCGCCAGCGATGGCACAGTCCCCTGCACTTTGGTATCGATATCGCTGATACCGGCAATATCGGTCGGCAAAGGCCGTCGGGTGCGCTGATGCCCGGTCAGGACATTGGCAGACAACTGGGGCAGAAACGTCGCCTCGACCAAACCGGTGGCCAGCGCTGCCTCGCGGGCATGATTCCAGGCTTGCCGGGTCTGGGGATTTTCACGCTGGGCCAGATCGATGAGCTGGGCCAGATCGTAGGCCCCCTCCTGCAGGGAGATTGCGGCCTGCCCGGATGCCGGCTGGCTGAGGGCCCGGATATAGGGCACGCCAAAGCCATCGATAGGTGCCTCGCTGACTTGCTGGCTGATGCCGTCGGGCGCGCTACCGCGCCAGGGACGGTCGGAACTGGCAGGGGCGCGATCAAGCGCCTGCCCGGCGCAGCCGGCCAGCAGCAGCGTGACTGGCAGGAGTTTGTATATCGTCATCATGCAGGGCTCATTGTCAGTGTCTGCCTGAACCCGGCCAGCTTTGCCATGGCATCCTCCCGGGATGCGGCACTGGCCGTCTGGGGCTGCCGGGCAGGAAAAGCCTGCGCGACATAGGTCTGTTCCAAATCGTCTGCCACTGCATGCAGACGCTGCAGGCGCTCACGACCGGGATGCACACTGGCGGGCTCGAAATGGGACATGACCAGTTGTTCGCGCGCGGCGGCAATCTGGGCCAGGGCACTGTCGGCATAGGCACGCAATCTCCAAGGACCATTGTCCACATCACTGCAGCGCAATGCCGTCGCCTCGATCACGGCAGCCAGTTTGCGCTCTGCCAGCCGGGCTGCACTCACCGGCCAGACGCGGGTAAACAGGACATACATCACCACATTGCCCAGCAGGATACCAATCGTTCTGTCCATGGCGACCGACAGCTCGACCTTTGGTCCAAATCCCTGCAGGACCGTCAGCAAAAACGCCAATCCCACCTGCACGCCGGCATAGGCGATGCGCTCCGAACCGCTCGACACCCAGGCAGCGCACAGGATGCCGACGAACACCAGCAGCATCAGTTCGCCAATCGAGGTCATCTGCGGCATCAGCAACAGAATGGACAGTACGCCCATCAACGCCCCGATCAGGCAGCCGATGATGCGCAGGGTCAGCTTGTGCACCGTTTCTCCGGTCGAGCCCAGGGCCACGATATAGCAGGTGATCATGGCCGTATGGATATCCTGCCACTGCAATGCGGTATAGACCAGATAGCAGAAAATGGCTCCAAAGGTCGTTTTCAGGGCAAAGCGGGTGTATTCCGGATTGGTCAGCGCATCGGCAAAGAAAAAGCCTGCAGACGGCTCTTTCACTTTGTGCTGTTCCGCCCCCGGCATCACCGGAAAGGCGGCCAGCATGCCAGCCAGAGCCCCGGCCGGATCGGTCGCCGCCGCGGTGTCTTCGACCTGCTGCGCTGCCAGGGTGCGCACATCACCTGCCTGTACTGCCGCAGCCAGCATCCGGCAACGCTCACTCTGGCTTAACCGCCAGGCCTCGGCAGCCGCATCGGAAGGCAATGCGGCGGCAGCCACCATCAAGGCATAGGTACTCTTGATCGCATCGGCCAGCAGGCGTATTTCCTGGCCCGAGGAAAGGTGGAACAACTGGACAAACAGCATGGCCTTGCCGATCGACTCATTGCCTTCCCGGATGCGCTCCAGCAGGCGCGGCCGGGCCGCTTCGTCCTGGGCACCAGATGTCGGCACAGGCGGGTCGGTATCCGCTCCTGCCTGCAGCACCGCCGCCACGATGCACAGCCGCTCGGCTATTTCAGTCCGCACGAGCCTCAGCGGCGACCGGCCAAAGGCCGCGCAAAAGGCCACCAGCGTTGCCATGGGCACCAGTGCCATCAGCCATGCATACAGCAATGCCCGCGTTGCCACCTCGCCCAGAGGCACCATGCCCAGCAAAGACATGATGAAGCCCATGACCAGTGCGATGATGTTGCCGACCGGCCCGAGCGGGCTGGCGGCCCCCAGGTACAGAAAGAGAAAGGAACTGAGCGCGAGCACCACCATGTGCATCATCGGGCTGTCGATGGTCCAGCGCATCAGGATGAACATAATGCCGACCACGATGGAGACCAGTACACAGATCCCCAGCCCCATCAGCATGCTTTCGCCGGTGTTCGGCTTCATCACGAACAGGATCAGGTAGCAGCCGATCGCCACTAGTGGCAACTGGTAGATCATGAAGATTGACGATGCCAGCATGCAGATGGCCGCGACTCGCCAGGCCGTGGCCAGCCGGCCGTCGAACGGTGCCAGCTCTTTCTTGAGGATCTCCCAAATTACGTGCGGCACCGTGCGACCTCAGCAATCCACGCCGGGTCGTACCGCCACCGTGGCCGAAGCCCCCATGCGCATCAGGTCCTCGGGCGGATCCTGCAGCAGGATGCGCACCGGAAAGCGCTGCGCGACCCGTACCCAGTTGAGGGATTTCTGCACATAGGGCAAGGCACGCGGCAGGGAAATCATGTCTTCGTTGTTGACGCCCCAGCCGATGCTGTCAACTCGCCCCTCAATGCGACGGGTCGGATCGATCATGGTGTAGACCACAGCACAATTGCCCCCGCGAATGGCCAGCAGGTCGGTCTCGCGAAAAAATGCCGTGGCATACCAGCGCTCGGAATTGATCAAGGTAAAGAGGGATTGCCCGGGTGCCAGACGCTCGCCGGGCGACACCAGCAGCCCCACCACCAAGCCATCGTTGAGGGCATGTACCTCGGTATCGGCCAGCGCCTTGCGAGCCAGGCCCAGCGTGGCCTGAGCCTGCGTCACGGCGGCCTCGGCCGCCTCCATCTCACCGACCAGTTCACGGGCAGCCTCGGCCTGCGACAATGCCTGCGTCAGACTGATGCGGGCATCGCGTTCGGCCGTCGCGGCCGTGTCCAGTTGCTGTTGCGGTACATAACCCTTGGCGGCCAGAGGCTGCAAACGACGCAAGGTTCGTTCGGCCAGTTCCAGGTTGGTGCGGGCCCGCGTGATCTGTTCATCGGCAATTGCCGCATTGGCCGCCTCGGCGCGAATCTGGCGGCCTCGCGTGGACAACACGGCCTGCGCCATTTCCAGACCGGCCTCAGCCTGCTGCAACTGCAGTTCATAAACCGTCGGATCCAGCCTGAACAGCAGATCGCCACGCTTGACGCGCGCGCCCTCCTCGACTGCGAGTTCGATCAACTGCCCGGGCACGGCCGCGCTGATATGCACGATATTGGCCTGCAAAGCTGCATCCTCGGACAATGGATTGAGTTCGTCATGCCGCAGGTAGGCAATGGCGGCGATCAGGGTAATACCGATTAACAGGACCGCAACGGCAATGGCTGCAGGACGCTTGGAAGATCGCTGGGCGGAAGTCGTCATGTGGGGTCAACGGGGAGAATAGGCATAGGCAAAGGCCATGGCGAACAGCACAGTCAGGCAAACATAGACCAGCAGCCTCAGCGGCAACTGGTCATCGATGCCAGTCCGTATCAGCACCCAGCGCACCAGGAAAGTCAGGGGAATTCCCAACGCCGTTCCCACCAGCCAGGCCGGGAAATACGAGCCGAACAACAGGAATTCTCCGGCGCGCGGGGTACCGCAGCCCGTCAGCAAAAATGCGGTCATGACCGCCATCAAAGCACTGCGCACATGCATGCGGTATTCACCTTTTTGCAGATATCGGAAGCCTTCTCATATTATGACCTGAATTTTCAGGTAATTTCCGTTCAGGCCCTTATCGTTTCAGGCTCTATCACGCCAGCGCAGCCGACACCGTATCGATATCCTTGTCGCCCCGCCCCGACAGATTCACCAGGATGACCTGGTCCCGGCGCATCGTCGGTGCCAGCGCCAGGGCATGGGCCACGGCATGACTGGACTCCAGCGCCGGGATAATCCCTTCGACGCGGCACAGGCGCTGAAAGGCCTCCAGTGCGGCCTCGTCGGTTGCCCCGGCATATTCGGCGCGCCCCGTTTCATGCAGCCAGGCATGCTCAGGACCGACACCGGGATAATCCAGCCCTGCGCTGATGCTGTGCGTCTCGACGACCTGCCCATGTGCATCCTGCAGCACCATGGTGCGATTGCCATGCAGTACACCAGGACTGCCGCGTAGGATGGACGCAGCATGCCGGCCACTGTCGAGGCCCTGTCCGGCAGCCTCGACTCCCACCAGGCGGACATCCGGTAGGTCGATATAGGGATGGAAAATACCCATCGCATTGCTGCCGCCGCCCACGCAGGCCACCACGACATCGGGCTGGCGTCGGCCCATGCCCAGCTCCGCCAGCAACGACGGCATCTGCGTCAGGCATTCGCGGCCGATCACGCTCTGGAAGTCGCGCACCATCATCGGATAGGGATGCATGCCGGCAACAGTGCCGATCAGGTAGAAAGTATTGTCGACATTCGTCACCCAGTCACGCATGGCTTCGTTCATGGCGTCCTTGAGCGTGCGGCTGCCGGAATCGACCGCCCGCACGGTGGCCCCCAGCAGGTGCATGCGCTCGACATTGGGCCGCTGTCTGCGCACATCCTCGCTGCCCATATAGACCACGCACTCCAGCCCATAGCGTGCGCAGATGGTGGCCGTGGCGACGCCGTGCTGGCCTGCCCCCGTTTCGGCAATGATGCGCGGCTTGCCCATGCGCCTGGCCAGCATCGCCTGTCCGATCACATTGTTGATCTTGTGCGCACCGGTATGGTTCAAGTCCTCGCGCTTGAGGAAAATCTGCGCGCCCCCGGCCTGCTCGCTCAGCCGTCGTGCATGGTAGATCGGCGTCGGGCGACCGACATAGTGAGCCAGCTCATACTCGAATTCGGCACGGAAAGCTGGATCGTCACGATAGCGCAGATAAGCCTCGCGCAACTGCGCAACGGCCGGAGCCAGGGTTTCACCGATAAAGCTGCCGCCATAGCGACCGAAATGGCCAGCCTCGTCTGGCAGGCAGGAAACAGGATTGGAACAGACATGATTCATGATGGGACTTTCCATAGCGTTCATCCTCCGCGCACCGGCGGGTGGAAAACTGATGCAGATACGTCCGGCACGCGACAGAAGGCTGGCCCACACATACCGTGCAGGTCATCGTCATTGCATGCAGGACAGCAGAGATCGGTGGTCAGCGAGAACCACCCGGGCCGCTCAAGGGCGCAGGAAAAACGGCCAGCGCTCGCGCTTGCCGATGCGTACCCACCACGAGAGTCGCGGCGAGAGATGACGTTTGTTGGTGGCAGTGACCAATGCGATATCTGTCAGGAAAGAGTGACCTGTCCAGATTAATACAAAACCGCACGCTTGAGAACCGGGTAACGACCTTCTTGGCCCGAAGCGCATCTGCCGCTATGATGCCCGCCACACATTCCTCGCCGCCAGAGGCAGCCGACATGCAAGAAACCGAACTCGACGATGGCACGGCAGACCGTTTTCTGCTGGACACGCCAGGCACCTGCCTGCTGGTCTTTTACAGTCGCACCTGCGGCAACTGCCAGCTTGCCCGCGAACAACTGCCGCAGATGAACCTGCCGGTAGACTGGCTGTGCTGGATCGATGCCGGTGACAATGGCGGCCTGGTGCAGCGCTACGAGGTTTTCCACCTGCCCAGCATGTTCATGGCCCGCGACGGCGTGTTCTACGGGCCGGTCGACGCACGGCTGGAGTCATGGGATATCCGCCGCCAGCTTGCGCTGGCGGAGAGCAATTACCCTGCCGAACTGCCCTGACCTGCCTCACGCCATGCATGGCCAGGAAAGCCGGCAATGCGCTGTCGGGCAGCGGCGCACTGAAAAAATAGCCTTGGTAGCATTCGCACCCGTGCTTGAGCACGAAATCCAGGTGCGCCTCGTTTTCTACCCCTTCGGCCACCACCGTCAGGCCGAGATCCCGGCCCAGCTGAAAAATGCTGTGCACGATGGCTCCCCCGGTCCGACTCAGGGTGGCATCCAGGATGAACGAACGATCTATCTTGATCTGCTCGAGCGGCAAGCGCTTGAGATACGAAAGCGATGAATAACCCGTGCCGAAATCATCCAGAGCAAAACCGATACCCAGTTGCCGCAGGGACTCCATCTTGGCAATGGTGCCCTTGATATCCTCCACCATCAGGCTTTCGGTCAGTTCCAGTTTCAGGCGCGAGGGATCGGCCCCAGTCCGCAGCAGCGTCTCCTGCACCTGCTCGACAAACCTGGGATGGCGGAATTCGCGGGCACTGATATTGACCGACATGGTCAACCGCGCCGTTTCTGGGGAGCCCGCCCACGCCGCCAGGCGCTCGCAAGCCCGCAGCAGGATCCACTGCCCCAACTGCACGATCAGTCCGGTCTCTTCCGCCACGGGTATGAATTGCAGCGGCGACACCAGGCCCATGCGGGCATGCCGCCAGCGCACCAGCGCCTCGACACCGGTCACCTGCCCCAGGCTGTCCGACTGGGGTTGATAATAGAGTGCGAAGTCCTCCTGCGCGAGCGCCTGGCGCAGATCCATTTCGAGCAAGGCGCGCGCCATCATGTCAGCCTGCATGCGGCGGTCGAAAAAGCACACGCCATTGCGCCCTGCCGCCTTGGCCTGGTACATCGCCATATCGGCCTGCTTCATCAGTTCACCGACCGTTTCGCCCCCGCCCAGGAATGCCGCCACCCCAATGCTGGAGCTGTTCTCGTAGGTATAACCATCGATATGGTAGGGCGCGCTCAAGGCCGACAGGATATTGCGTGCCACGCGCCGGGCCTGGCGGTTGAGCTGGGCCGGCACGGTACCCAACCCTTCCAGAAGCACGACGAACTCATCCCCGCCCAGACGCCCGACCATATCACCACTGCGCACGCACTGACGCAGCCGGCGGGCCGCCTGCGCCAGCAATTGGTCGCCCTTGTCATGACCCAGCGTATCGTTGATTGTCTTGAAATTGTCCAGGTCGATGAACAGCAGTGCGCCCGCCCCCTGCTCGTGTCGCGCCCGGTTCAGTGCCTGCTCCAGCATATCCATCAGATGCTTGCGGTTGGGCAGGCCGGTCAGTGCATCATGCAGGGCGATCTGGCGGATTTCCCTCAATGCCTCCTGACGCTGCATCTCGCTGGCCGCACTGGCGGCAAATATCTGCAGGATCGATACGATGAAGTCATGCTGCTTGGGCTGGTGATCGAGCATGGCATAGAGCACCCCCATGGCAGCCCCGGAGGCATCCTCGACACGGTAGGCCACGCAGGCCTGGGCATGGCACTGTCCCAGCATTGTCCCGGCAGGCAGGTCATGCCCCGCCATCATCCAGCGTACACGACATGCGCCGCTGCCACATGCGGTGCGCTCCGGCTGCCATTCGAAATCGGGGCAGGCCTGTCCCTCGACGATCGCAGCCACGGTACGCAAACCACCCTGCGGCAGGCAACGTGCCAGGCAACCCGCCTTTGCCCCCAGCACCTCCAGCATGTGCCGCACCATCTGCTCGAAGAAGGCACTGCCGGAATGCGAAGACACCGCTGCCGCCACCTGCAGCATGGCTGACTGGATATGCCGCTGCTCTTCAAGCGCACGCATGCGTCCCATACCGAATGCCAGATCATCCATCAGCGTCTGCAACAGACGCCGCTCATCCTCGCCCGCCTGGACAGGATCGGCAGAATACAGTCCCAGCATACCGATCACACGATCATCCTCGCACAGCGGCAGGCAGATCGCGCTGGCCAGGCCAAAGCGGCGGGCACGCTCCGGCCAGGCGATGTCCGTCTGCCTGGCCAGGTCATCGGCCACACCAATCTCGCCGGCCGTCATCACCCCATGCGCCAACACCGAATGGCCGGCCATGCCTTCCCCCCAGGAAAACACCGCATCCTCGAGATAGCGTGTATCGCCTGCGGACGCTACCGGTTCCAGCCACCGGTCTTGTCCGGGACTGGCCAGGCCAACCCAGGCCAGCCGATAGCCACCCACCTGCACGGCCAGCGCACACACCTGCCGAAACATGTCGGTCCTGGACTCGACCCTGACCAGGGCTTCGTTGCAGGCACTCAGCAAACGCTGGACGCCACTGACACGCAGTATCTCGCGGCCGGCCCGGATCTGGCGCGTAATGTCACGCAACGACAGCAGCCGGACACGCCGTCCGGCCCGCTCGAACTGGCTGCCGCTCACCTCGACATCGATGAGCGCCCCATCGGCGCGACAGTGCCGCTGGCGCAGACTCTCGGTATCGGCCGCCTTGGGTGTCACGGGGGGCTCGCCGCCATACAGCGCCTGCCCGATATCCTGTCCAGGCCAGAGGTCATGCAAGGTCAGCGTCAGGAAATCCGAACGCGTATAGCCATAAAGGTCCAGAGCAGCCTGATTGGCCTCCAGCAGCCTCAGGGAATCCTGATCATGAACCAGCATGGGAATAGGATTGCGTTCGAAGAAAAGCCTGAACCCGGTCTCGTCCGGAATGCCAGCCGTGACCGATGACGCTGCGTACGGCTGCGCGTCGGGCAAAGGATCACTCATGGGGCAAGGTTGAAAAAGCAACAGAATATTGAAATTTATTGCCTTTCAACAAAAATAACAAGCATTCCCATATCAAGAATGGGGGTAGCAGCCGGCTCAGATCCGGCAAGGCACCTCGCGCCATTGCCCCGGCAACAGGCCATCGAGCGCCCACGGGCCAATGCGTACCCGTACCAGCCGCAGCGTGGGCAAGCCGACCGATGCCGTCATCCGTCGTACCTGCCTATTACGACCTTCGGTGATCGACAGTTCCAGCCAGGCAGTCGGAATATGCTGGCGGAAACGGATAGGGGGATCGCGCAGCCACAGTGTCGGCGCATCCAGCAAGCGAACGCGGGCCGACCGCGTCGGACCGTCCTTGAGCACCACGCCATCACGCAATTGCTGCAGTTGCGCTTCGGTCGGCCATCCTTCGACCTGGGCCCAGTAGGTCTTCTCCATCTTGTGGCGCGGATCAGCAATGCGTGCCTGCAGGCGGCCCTCATTGGTGAGCAGCAGCAGCCCTTCGCTGTCCCGGTCAAGCCGCCCGGCGGGATAGACCCCCGACACGGGCACGAAATCCTTGAGCGTGGGTCGCCCCTGATCATCGCTGAACTGCGTCAGGACATCGTACGGCTTGTTCAGCAGGATCAGACGCGACGGTGCTGCCTCCGTGCGCCGCACCTGCGGAACAGCAGAAGCAACGGGCGAACGGGAACGCGCGAGGCGTGGGCGGCGGGGCTCAACCATGGAGAAACCGGAACATGACAGGACGACCTGCAGTGTACCCGGCAGCAAGCGTTCCGGGGCAAGGCTACAACAGGTTGCTGCTTCGCCTGCAAAGCAAGGATTCCAGAAAAAACGCTCTAGCTACAGTCATCCACGAAGACATGCCGTTGCCCACGCGAGCAGCTTTCGATGCGCGCCTCGATACCGTAGACCCGGGCCAGCCGTTCGGGGGTCAGCACCACATCAGGGTGTCCGCATACGCTGTGCTGCCGGTTTTCCAGCACCAGTACGCATTCGGCAAACCGCATGACCTGGTTCAGGTCGTGCAGGGAGGCCACGCACACCATGCCACGGGCTGTGACCACCTGACGGATCAGCTTGAAAAACTGCATCTGTCGGCGCAGGTCCAGTGCACTGGTGGGTTCGTCCAGCAGCAGGATCTGCGGCTGGCGCACCAGCACCTGTGCCAAGCCGGCCAGTTGCCGCTGACCGCCGCTCAATTCGGCCATGGTACGAAAGCCGAGTTCGGCAATCCCCAGCATCGCCAGAACGGACTCGATTTCATCATGTTCATGACTGCTGACCCGCCAGCCCCGGCTCTGGTTCTTGAGTGAAAGAATCATTGACTCATAGACCGTCAGGCGTGCCTCCGGCGTCGTATCCTGCGGCATGTAGCAGATCCGGGCCGCCTCGACCGGCCGGCCATCATGCTCGGCCACGACACACCCCGGCCCGTCAAGCTGGCCGGCCAGGCGCCTAAGCAGCGTGGACTTGCCCGCACCATTGGCACCAACCAGCGCCACCAGGGAACCACCCTGCAACGCAGGCGTGGAGATCCCCTCCAGAATGGTCTGCCGGCCATAGGCAGCTCCGACCCGATCCAGTGTCAGCGTCACCATGCCTGTCTCTTCCTGTCCATGATCAGTGCAATGAAAAACGGAATGCCGATCAGGGTCGTGATCACCCCGATCGGGAAAATCGCGCCGGGCAGGATCATCCGGCTAAGCAGCGAACTCAGCGACAGGATCAGGCCACCACACAGCATGGCAACCGGCATGAAAAATCGCTGGTCCTCGCCCACGGTCAGTCGTGCCAGATGCGGCGCGATCAAACCGATGAAACCGATGGTGCCGATCGCCGCCACGGAGCAGGCTGCCAGCAGGCTGACCATGACCAGCACGTACAGCCGCAGGCGGGCGACTTTCACCCCCAGGCTGGCAGCCCGCTGGTCACCCAGCCGCAAAGCCGTCAGTTTCCAGGCATGACAGGCAAAGAACGGGACCGCTATCGCCAGCGACAACAACACGATCCCCAGCTTGGGCCAGGTACTCTTGGTCAGGCTGCCGAGCGACCAGAACACCACGGCAGCCACCGCCTGATCCGAAGAAAAGAACTGCACGATCGCCAGCAATGCATTGAAAATGAACACCATGGCCAGCCCGAAAAGAATGATCGTTTCCCGGGTCACATGCCGCCGCACGCTGAGCAGGTGGATGACACCCGCAGAAAGCATGGCCATCACAAAGGCGTTGGCGGGTACCACCTGCGCCGTCACGAACGGAACCAGGCTGATCCCGGCGGCAATCCCCAGCGAAGCGCCAAAGCTGGCCGCAGCAGAGATCCCCAGCGTGAAGGGGCTCGCCATCGGGTTGTCGAGTATGGTCTGCATCTGCGCGCCGGCCAGCGCCAGCGCCGCACCACACAGCACGGCCATCAGCGCCATCGGCAAGCGCATGTCCCACACCACGACCCTGACAGTTCGCTCCACGCTGTTCGGCGACAGAATCGCCTGCAACACCTCGGTCAGCGACAACTGCGTCGGCCCATAGCCGATGTCGGCCACCAGGCTCAGGCACAGTGCCGCCAGCAAGGCCAGCACGACCCCAACCTTGAAATGAACCCGGCGGCCATAGGTATGACGCCCGCCCGCCTGCGACCTGCCAAGGGACGAATCAGCGTGCATGGTCATGTTCTCCCTCCAGCGCGGCAAAATAGCCCGGCGCATAGGGCACGGGCAGAAAACGCGCGTGCAGCGTCCTGAATGTCTCGTCCACATCCAGATCCTCGAACAGCGCCGGATGCAGCCATTTGGCCAATTGTTGTACGGCGACGAAGTCGTAGGGACTGTTGTAGAACTGGTGCCAGATGGCATAGAACCTGCGCTGCGCAACAGCGGGCGAGCCGCTGTAGGCGGATTTGTCCAGATAACGTGCCAAAGCCTGCCGAGCTCGCACCGCGTCCGCGCCGGGCCCAACCGGGATCCAGTCGCCATCGGGGCGGAAAGCACTCCAATCAGCACTGGTCACCAGCACGACGTCCGGGGACATGGCCAGTACCTGCTCGGGACTGAGCTGTCCGAAGGTGCCCGGCAGTACCTCTGCCGCCAGATTGTGCCCCCCTGCCATTTCCACATAATGGCCCATGTTCTCATCGCCAAAGCTGTAGCAGCACTCTTCGGCGAACCCTCCCATTCTTTCGATGAACACACGGGGCTGCGGCACGTCTGCCTGTGCGAGGCGCTCGGTAACACGCGCACGTTCACGGGCACGGAATGCGATGAAATCCTCCGTGCGCGCACGCTGCCCCAGGATGTCGCCAAACAGCCGCAGCGAAGGCTCTGTGTTGCGCTCGGGATGATGGCGAAAATCCACATACACGACCGGGATACCGAGGCTGTCCAGCGTTTCCAGATAGCGGGCATCATCGGCAATGCGCGCTGTCTCCATGTTGAGGAACAGTACATCGGGCCTGAGTGCCACCGCTCGCTCGAGATTGAATGAAGCATCGGCCAGCCGTCCCAATACCGGGATCTCTCGAATCTCTGGAAACACCTTGAGGTACTGCGCATAGGTCGCCGGATCGGCCTGCTCCAGATCGCCGCCCCACCCCACGATGCGCCCAAAAGGATGTGCGTCCTCAAGCATGGCCACAGCATAGGCCTGACGCGCTTCCTCCAAGATGATGCGCCGCACCGGTAGCTTGATCTCCACCTGTCGTCCCAGCACATCGGTCACGACGATACGGCCTTCGTGCCCCGTGCCGGCCTCGACTGCCGACGCCTGAGCGACAGATGCCGGCGCAGCCTGCGCGGCTCCCCACCCTATCGCCCACAGCAGCCCCATACCTGCCAGCAGGCGTCCCCAGTTGCTGCCTGTCCATTCATGCATCATCTTTTCCTCCGTCCATCACGAACCTGATGCCGCAGGCGGACGCACCTGCTGCAGCACCCACCATGCGACCAGATAGGCCGCCGCCACGTAAAAGTAGATATGGGCCAGTTCACCGGCATACAGCAAGCCTGCTCCGCAGGCGACACCGACCACAGAACAACACTGGGATACACTCTGGAGCCGTCCCAGCACCGCCCCCTGCCGAACGGCCGGCGTATGTCGGGACACCAGACCTGTCAGTATCGGCGTCGTGGCCGCCAGCAGCACGCCCAATATGAACTGGCCGGCAAAAAACCATCCCGGCACCCTGGCAGCCCCCAGCACGCAGCCAACCAGCGCCAGCCCCCAGGCCAGCCATCGCTGAACACGCATGACGCCGACGGCCTGCTGCCCCTCGAAATGACGTGCCCAGGCTCCCGCTCCTGCGCAGAAACCCAATGCGACCAGTCCGTAAGAGAGCCCTGTCTGCCAGGGCGCAAACTGCAATACCTGCTCGGCATACAGGGACAGCGGCAGTTGCAGGATCATTCTGGCGGCCAGCAGCAAACCCAGAGCCAGGATCGTGGTACGCAACCAGCCTGGCACACCCTCACCCTGACGGCCTGCCAAATCTGCTGATGCGTGTCCGGAAGCCCGTACAGCCAACCGTGTAGAGGCCGGCAGGCGTGCACGCCCCTGCAGCGGCGGCAGGCTCACGGCCACGGCCAGCGCACAGGACGTACAGGCCAGTGCCGCCAGCATATTCAGCCAGAAGAACGGTGCCACGCCGAGCAGCGCACCACCCGCCAACGCGCCCAGGAACGACCCGACATTGGTCGCGATCTGCAGTCTGGCAAACAGCCGATAGCGCTGCCTGCGGCGTGTCAATGCCGCACAATAGGCCTGGGCTGGCGCAATGAAACCGGCCAGTGCGCCCTGCAGGAAGCGCAGCACGAGCACTTCGACCGCCCCGCTGCTGAAAGCCAGCGCCAATTGCGTCAGCGCCAGCCCGATCAGTGCGCGGATCATCATCCAGCGATGCCCGACCCGATCCCCCATGCGTCCCCACCAGATGCTGGTCAGTGCCACACCAAGCATCGGCAGGATGTAGACCCCCGCGCCCGCCAGAGACAGCAGCGCACGATCATGCACCAGCCCCTGCAGATACAGGGGCCAGAATGGGTTGCTCATTTCCATGGCACCCATGGAGATGAACTGGATCACGATAATCCGCCGCGTCAGCGCGGAAGCTGCCCTCACGATTCGGTCAGAAATCCACCGTAGCAGACAATACAAAAGTCCTGGGTGTCGCAGGCGACGCCGCGCCCCACGATGTCACGCCTGCCCAGTAGGCCCGGTCGGCGACATTCTGCACCGTTGCACGGAAAGTCGTGGTGTGACCTGCAATTCTGGTCACATAGCGGGCACCGAGGTCGAACCGGGTCCACGCCGGGATCTCCGCACTGTTGGCCTGATTGACGTACTGCCGCCCCGTATGGACCAGATCACCGGTCAGCGTCAGACGCGGCACGACAGGCACATCCCACTCGACACCCAGGTTGGCCATCAGTCGCGGCACACCGATGGGACGATTGCCCACCAGCGCCGGATTGCCCGAACTGGTCATCTTGGATTGCAGCAGCGTGACGCCACCCAGCACCCGCAGGCCCGGCCGAACCTCACCATAGCCATACAGCTCCAGTCCGCGGTTGCGCTGCTCGCCGTTGACAGAAAACACCCCCTGGTTCAGGCCCCCGCTGGGCTTCTCGATCTGGAACAGCGACAGGCTGGCAAACATGTCGCCAAAATCGTATTTCGTACCGATTTCGTATTGCTTGCTCTTGTACGGCGCCATGACTTCGCCGTAGTTGCTGGCAGCCGGCGGCGCAATCTCACCCTTGCTCAGCCCCTCGATATAGTTGGCATAGAGGGACCAGTTGCGCGACGGATTGACCACGATGCCCACGGCAGGTGTCGTGACGCTCTCGTCATAGACGCTGGAGCCGCCACCGCTGAGCACGTTGTAGTTGGTGGACTTGATCTTCTGGCGGCGCACCCCGAGCGACAGTTGCAGGGTATCGTCGAACAGGGTCATCGTATCGACCAAGGCCAGGCTGGTATTGCGGTTGTCATGGATGCGCGGCACCTCGGATGGCCGCGCAATATTCTGTTCGGGGTAGTAGACAGGATCATAGATATTGGACTGCACCGCCGTACCGGGGTTGAGTGCACGATCAAACACTTCACGGTAAGCACTTGCCTGCAGGGTCACGGAATGCTTGACCGACCCCGTCTCGAAGCGGGCGCGCAGGCCTCCGTCGAAAGTACGACGATCAACTTCGAAGATTGCGTACGTCGGCGTGATCAGGGTATCACCGGAGGCACTGATCAGACGTGGCGCGGAGTCATACACGCGCGAGACCTTGGCACCGGAAGTACCGACGTTGGCAAACACCGACAGGGAATCCGTCACGTCGAACTCGGTGCGCAGCAATGCGGCACGCTCGCGGTTGCGCGACCACTCCCAGGGCTGGGTGACATTGATCTTGCCATCCGGCGCATCGGGCATGTCGAAATTGCCTGCCAGCATGATGGGGCGGCCAGTGGCATCGATCCGTTCGTTCTGCGACAGCAGATCCAGCGTGGCCCGGAAACGGGTACCGGCATAGTCCAGTGCCAGTGCGCCGACATTGCCTTCGACCGACTGGTGCTTCATCGTGGTATCACCACCGTAGTAACTGCCATTGAGGCGGATACCGAACTCCTCGTCCTCGCCAAAACGCCGGCCCACATCCAGGTGCCCCTTGAACTGGCTGTCGGAAGTGTAGGTCGTGGTCAGGCTGGCGCTGTCCTCGAGCGCCCGCTTGGGCGCAATGTTGATGACCCCGCCAACCGAGCCGTTGGGCGACATGCCGAACAGCAGCGCCCCCGGTCCCTTGACGACTTCGATGCGCTCCACATATTCGGTCCTGACGCGGTAGTTGGGTGCCACGCCATAGATACCATCGAAAGCGATCTCGCCCGAATTGCCCTCCCAGATCGGAAAGCCGCGGATATACAGATTGTCGACATTACCGCCCGGCAGCACCGTATAGCGCACCGAGGGATCGCGATTGACCGCCTCGGCGATCGTATTGGCCTGCAGGTTGCCGATGGCCTCTGCGGTATAGCTGGTCGTGCTGAACGGGGCCTTCATGTTCGAAGTATTGCCCAGCACCCCCAGACGCACGCCTTGCGCCACCTGGCCGCCTGCATACGGTAGTGGCAGCAGATCCAGCGACTGGTCAGCCGCCGTCACCGAAATCGTCGAAAGCGTTTCCACGCCGGGAGCCTGTGGCAGGCGACGCAGACCATAGCCATCGCCACGCTGCACCAGATCGAAGCCGGTACCGTCCAGAATCTGTTCGAAACCCTGTCGGGGCGTGACCCTACCACGCACACCCCGGCTCTGTACTCCGGCCACTTGGGCCGGATCGAACGACAGGGCCACACCTGCCTGCGCAGCAAAACGCGACAGCACATCCGCCAGCGAACCTGCAGCGATATCCACGGTCTGCGCAGCAGACGCAGCTTCAGTTGTCTGTGCCGAGGCCTGCTGCGGCATGGCAGACAGCAACAACATGCCAACCAGGGCAGCCTGAACGGCGCAGGCCAAGGGCTGCCGACGCGCAGGCAGAGTGCCGGGCACGCTACGACGGCCCGGCAGCGCATGAGACGCAAGGAAAAATGACGACATGGTGCTACCTTTTCTCCGGTTTCGTGCGATGCAATCATCGCTTCATGAGCTATACCGAACGAAATGAAAAAAGGTATCAGTGCGTTATGCAATTATGATCAAAAAATGACTGCGCATGCTGCAACATCCGCAGGGCATGCAGCGGCCAGCCCAGTCAGGTCTGGGCTGCCGGCACCACCCTGATCCAATAGCGCGTCATGCGCACGATCCGAACCGGCAGTGTCTGGGCCAGCAGATTGAGGCTGCGGTCACTGTCCAATACGGGAAAGGCTCCTGACACACGTAACTGCGCCAGCGCCGGATCGCAGCGGATCACACCGGGACGGTAACGTGCCAGCTCCCCCAGCAGCGTCTCAAGCGGCATGTCCTGTGCCAGCAGCATGCCCCGCGTCCAGGCGGGACGGTCATTGCCGGATGCCATCGGCTCCCGTGACCAGACCACAGGGTTGCCATCGGCCTGCCCGCGCCAGCCCGCCTCGATCCGCAACCCGGCTGCCTCTCCTGCCACATTGGAGACACTGACCGCCCCCTCGTAGACGGCCACCCGGCAACCCCGGCCCGTCAGAGCCACATCGAAACAGGTCCCCAGCGCACGGATCTCGCCATAGGCAGTCCGCACCACGAACGGTCGTGTCGCCGTGCCATGATCTGATGCGGTCGTCACCAGTATCTCGCCCCGCAACAATTCGAGCGCCCGGATCTCGTCCGTATAGACCACATTGACGGCACTGCCGATATTGAGCAGGACAGTCCCGCCATCGGCCAGCGTATGGGTCAGTTGCTCACCGGTACCGGTCTGGACATCGGCCAATTGTGCGCGTATGCCGTCACGCCCCTGCCAGCCCGCCCAGGCCAGCGGCCCCGTCGCCATCAGCAAAGCCAGCTTGAGTGCGATACGACGCCGTCCCTTGCGATCAAGCCGGCCCAGTGTCTCACCCGCCAGTTCTCCTGGCACGGCTCCCAGCAAGCCCATGATCTGTCCGGCCCGCTGCCATGCCGCCTCATGATGCGGGCTCTGGCTTCGCCAGTGCTCGATGCGGCTGCGATCGCGTGCCGTAGCCTCACCCGACTGCAGCAATACCATCCAGTCGGCAGCCTGTTCGAGCACCTTGCGGTCAGGGACGATGTCGGTCGTGTTGCCTGGCATATTGCCTGGCGCGTTGCGCGGCATGATTCAGCCCACCGACAGGCAGGCCAGAAAGGCCGACCGCATATGACGCTTGACCGTCGGCAGCGACAGGCCTGTTTCGGCCGCGATCCGGGCATAGGTCAGGCCATCGAACTGCGACAGCATGAAGACGCGCCGCGTGCGCGCCGGCAAGGCCTGCAGCATGGCATCGATACGATGCAGCGCCTCCAGCAGCAACGCCTGTGTTTCCGGCGAGGGTGCCACGGCCTCTGGCAACGCAGCCAGGGTGTCCAGCCAGGCCTGCTCGAGATCCTGGCGACGCCAATGATCGATCAGCAGGCCCTTGGCTATGTGCGTCAGAAAGCGTCGACCCTCCTCCGGCATCGCCGGCATGCGGCGCGTGCTGAGCACCCGGACAAAGGTATCGTGCGCCAGGTCTGCCGCCTCGGCGCTGCCGCCCATGCGGCCATGCAACCAGGTGCGCAGCCAGCCGTGGTGGTCGCGATAGAGGCGTTCGAAGGCGGGGAAATCCAGCGGATTGGCGTCGGGTGCAGACATGAGGACAGCGCCGCGAATGAAAAGAGGGAGCTTTGAAGATCAACGTGATTGATTTTTATTATAAATCACTCTTTTCAAAAACAAGAGATGCAGCCCGCTCAGACGATTTCCCTCTCTTGCTCAGATACCCGGTATCACACAGGCAACCACAGGCTGGTGGATAATGGCGGCACAACCAAGCATCACATCACAACAAGAACATGCGGGCACGTCCCGCCTGTCGAGGAGAACATGCATGCTGCCCGGCTGGGTCGTTCTGGCATCCCTGGGATACGCCGCCCTGCTCTTTGCCGTCGCCTGGATCGGCGACCGCTACCCGCTGTATCCGCAACGCCCCTGGCTGCGCCCGGCCGTCTACAGCCTAGCCATGGCGGTGTACTGCTCGTCATGGACATTCTACGGTGCAGTTGGCTCGGCCGTGCGCTACGGCATCGGCTACCTGCCGATCTATCTCGGCCCCTTCCTGATGATGCTGTTCGGCTGGCGCATCCTCGAACGACTGGCCCTGATTGCCCAGTCGCAGAACACCGTTTCCATTGCCGACTTTATCGCCTCGCGCTATGGCCGCTCGCAGCGCTTGGCGGCTATCGTGGCGGTGATCGCCATCATCGCGGCCATTCCCTATCTGGCCTTGCAATACAAGGCCGTCGCCATCAGCCTGGGCGTACTGGGCGGCGTCGAAATGCTATCCACCACCTTCGGCGATCCAGCACTCTACGTGGCGGCGCTGATGGCGCTTTTTTCCATCCTGTTCGGCACTCGGCAGGTCGATGCCACCGAGCACCGGCCCGGTCTGATGCTGGCCGTTGCCTTCGAATCACTGGTCAAGCTGCTGGCGCTGGTCGCGGTCGGCCTGTTCGCCATGCACTGGTTCTCCGGCCGCGACCTGGATCTGGTCTCTGCCAGCCGTGCGCTGATCGAATCCACGCCGCCGGTTGGTTTTGTCGGCCAGACCCTGCTGGCCTTCGCCGCCATTATCTGCCTGCCTCGCCAATTCCACGTCGCCATCGTCGAGTGCGGCAATGTCAGCGACATCCGCCGTGCCCGCTGGTTGTTCGGTGCCTATCTGGTCATCATCAGCCTGATGGTCCTGCCAATCGCCAGCGCGGGCGTCGCCCTGTTCGGTGCGCACGGCGTCGTCGCCCCTGACAGCTTCGTGCTGGCATTGCCGCTGTCACAACGCGAGACCTGGCTGGCTCTGATTGCCTACATCGGTGGTTTTTCGGCTGCCACCGGCATGGTCATCATGGTCAGCGTGGCACTGGCCACCATGGTCAGCAATGACCTCATCATGCCGATGCTGCTGCGCCGCAAATGGGCCCAGGCCCATCAGGGCAGCGTGGCCTCGGTCGTACTGTGGGTACGGCGCCTGTCCATTCTCGGCCTGGCGGCCGTGGCCTATGGCTATTACCGTGCCAGCGCCGGCAGTGGCGATTCGTCGCTGGCCTCGTTCGGGCTGATGTCGTTTGCCGCCGTGGCCCAGTTCGGTCCCGGACTGATCGGTGGCCTCTACTGGCACGGAGCCAGCCGCAAAGGCGTGGAGGCCGGCCTGCTGATCGGCTTCGGCACCTGGGCCTACACCCTGTTGCTGCCCAGCCTGACCCAGGCCGGCTGGCTCGACATGGATTGGATGATCCACGGCCCGTTCGGCATCGGCTGGTTGCGCCCCCATCAGTTGTTCGGTCTTGATGGCTGGGACCCACTCACGCACGGCACCTTCTGGTCGCTGCTGCTCAACAGTATTGTCATGCTGCTGGTTTCGGCGCGCTGGGGCCCCAGCCTGGCCGAGCGCCTGCGCGCAGAGCCGTTCCTCGACCCCTATGCCGACCGCCGTGCCCACACTTCGCGCCAGTGGCACGGCACGCTGCGCGTACACGACCTGCAGACACTGGCCGCGCGCATCGTCGGCGAAAAGACCGCACTACGCGCCTTCAAACGCCAGGCCAAGGTCTTCAATCAACCTCTCGATCCCAACCAGCGCGCCGACCGTGCCTGGGTACACTTCACCGAACTGCTGCTGGCCGCTGCCGTAGGCGCGGCATCGGCGCGGCTGGTCATGACCAGCGCCCTGCAGGGCTCCGGCATGGAAATTGCTGCCGTTGTGGCCGTACTCGACGAAGCTGGCCAGGAACTGCGCTTTAACCGCGACATCCTGCTGGCCACGCTGGAGAATATCGACCAGGGTGTCAGCGTCGTCGACAGCGAAATGCGGCTGATGGCCTGGAACCAACGCTACCAGCAACTGTTCAACTATCCGGCCGGCATGCTCTATGTAGGCCGTTCGGTGGCCGACCTGATCCGCTACAACGTCACCAGCGGCAAGATCGGAGAGGGTCGCCCAGATCTCGACATGGAACAGGAAGTCAACAAGCGCATCGCCTTCATGCAGGCAGGTTCTCCCCATATTTACCAGCGCACGCTCAAGTCCGGCCAGGTCATCGAACTGCGCGGACGCCCACTGCCTGGCGGCGGCTACGTCACCAGTTACAGCGACGTGACCGACTACAAGCGGGTCGAGCGCGAACTGCGCGACATCAATGAAACCCTGGAGCAGCGGGTCGCCGAACGCACCCGAGAAGCCGAACAGGCACACGAATCACGCTCGCGTTTCCTGACTGCTGTCAGCCACGATGTATTGCAGCCCATCAATGCCGCGCGCCTGTTCGCCTCGGCCATGCGGGAAAGTCAGGAGGCGGAGGAACTCCGGCATCTGGCGGAACGCGTCGACACTTCGCTGCGTGCCGCCGAGGAACTGCTCGACGGCCTGCTCGATGTGTCGCGCCTGGATGCGGGGGCATTGCGCCCGGAGCTGTCCGAATTCGATGTCAGCGCCATGCTGCGCCAACTGGCAGACCAGTACGTACCAATGGCAACCGGACGCGGCCTGCGAATACGCATCCATGCCCGCCCCACCTTCGTGCGCAGCGACCGGCGCCTGCTGCGCCGCGTGCTGCAGAACTTCCTGGCCAACGCCCTGCGCTACACACGCACAGGCCGGATCATCCTGTCGGCACGACGGCGCGGCGACCAGATCGTCCTGCAGGTCTGGGATACCGGCCCAGGCATTCCCGCGCACCACCTGCGACAGATCTACGAAGAATTCCATCGTTTTGAACAGCCTTTTGACTGGGATGGCCGTGGCCTGGGCCTGGGCCTGTCGATCTGCCAGCGCATTTCGCTGCTGCTTGACCATGCGCTGGGCGCACGCTCTGTCGTCGGCAAAGGCAGCATGTTCTCGATCACGGTACCCGCCGTGGCCGCACCGGCCGAAGCACCGACCGCCGATGCTCAACGCCCGATCCTGCCCGCCGATGCCTCTCTGCATGGTTTGCGTGTACTCTGCCTCGATAACGATCCCGACATCCTGGCCGGCATGCGAGCCTTGCTGGGTCGATGGCAGATCGAACCGATCTGCGCCACCACGATCGACGAAGCGTTGGAACTGATGCAGGAATGCCCCGATGTACTGCTCGTGGACTATCACCTGCATGACCGTCTTGACGGTCTCGACAGCCTCGACGCTCTCACGGCCCGTTGTCCGGGCATAGAAGGGGCACTTCTGACGGCCGATGGCAGCGCCGAAGTCAAGCAGGCGGCCCGTGCACGGGGCTACCGAGTCCTGACCAAGCCGGTCAAGCCAGCCTCTCTGCGGGCGTTTCTCTCCGCGCAGGCCAGCCAACGCCGCAATCTGCCTTCTGCCGGCATAGACGCATGAACACTTCGCCTCCAGACGCCATCATCGTGCAGGACATTGCCGGAGAGCAAATCAGGATCAGGGTCGAAGGCAAGCATCTGCTGTCAGCAATGACACGCCTTGGATTCATGGCCGAAAACGGTTGCATGGTCAGAACCACGCACGATCAGACTGAAAAGATCCAGATCCTGACAACGCTGGCACAAATGGATGCCCTGTTCCTCTTTGGCTATGGATGGTACCCCTCCGAAGTCATGGCGCTGTACAGAGAACAAGGACTCTACTGCGGGAGCTATAAAGTCATCTCGTGGTCCGGCCCTGATTGCTACCGCATAGACACCAAATAGCCATGATCCAGCCTGTCGCCTTGGCTTTCTCACCCAACACAGGTAAATCAACCTAGTAGATCAAGGGCAGCCAAAAAAATACCCTCATGCTTGTCGCTGCACGCCAGCGCTGCCCCCCAAGGGGGCGCTTTTTGTCTTGGGACGGCCTGATGACAAAAAAGGCTGGCTCAGTCCTGGATCGGCCGATTCGGCAGGTTCAGGCCCAGCTTGCCGGCAACCAGCACCGCCTGGGTACGGTTGGACGCCCCCAGTTTGCGCATGATCGCGGTCATGTGCGCCTTGACCGTGGCTTCGGATACGCCAAGATCATAGGCAATCTGCTTGTTGAGCTGTCCGGCACCGACCATCTGCAGCACACGAAACTGCTGCGGTGTCAGTTCGCGCACCCGCGCGGCCACCTGCTGCTCCTCGTCGCTGGCCCCCTGGACTGAATAGGCAACATCGGGCACCCAGGTGCCGCCATCGAGCACCTGCTGCAGGGCCTGCCCGAGAATGGTGGCATCGGCAGACTTCGGGATGAACCCCATGGCACCATGGTCGAGCGCCCGCCGCATCAGCAACGGGTCCTCATGTGCCGAGACAATGATGACAGGCAGCTGCGGATGCAGTGCCCGCAGGTGAATGAGCGCACTGAAGCCACTGGCTCCCGGCATGTCGAGATCCAGCAGCAGCAGGTCGGCATCGGGATATTCTTCGACCAGCTCGTACAGGCGTGCGAGCTGGTCGGCCTCATGGATGGCAGTACCTGGCAATGCCCGCGCGACCACCCCGCGCAGTGCTTCGCGAAACAGGGGGTGGTCGTCGGCAATCAGCAGTTCTGTCATGCGGTCATCAGCGGATGAAACGCTCCTGGACCAGCGACTCGACGACCGACGGATCGGCCAGCGTGCTGATGTCACCCAATTGCTCAGGCGCGTTTTCGGCAATCTTGCGCAGGATGCGCCGCATGATTTTACCCGAACGCGTCTTCGGCAATGCCGGTGCCCACTGCAGGTAGTCCGGCGTGGCGATGGGGCCGATATTCTGGCGAACATGAGCCACCAGCTCCTTGCGCAACTCCTCGCTCGGCACTTCGCCGGCCTTGAGCGTGACGTACACGTAGATGCCCTGGCCCTTGACGTCGTGGTTGAAGCCGACCGCAGCGGCCTCGGCCACCTTGGCATGCAGCACCAGCGCACTTTCCAGTTCGGCCGTACCGATCCGGTGACCGCTGACATTGATCACATCATCGACGCGGCCGGTGATCCAGTAATCGCCATCGGCATCACGGCGGCAGCCATCACCCGTGAAATACATACCCGGATAGGCCTTGAAGTACGTATCGATGAAACGCTGGTGATCACCGTACACCGTCCGCATCTGGCCAGGCCACGATCCCAGCAGCACCAGATTCCCTTCTCCCGCCCCCTGGATGAACTCTCCATTGGCATCGACCAGTGCCGGCTCGACACCAAAGAACGGCTTCATGGCAGCCCCCGGCTTGGCTGCCGTGGCCCCTGGCAGCGGTACCATCAGGCAACCGCCGGTTTCGGTCTGCCACCAGGTATCAACGATCGGGCAGCGGCCATCGCCCACCACATCGTAGTACCAGCGCCAGGCTTCGGGATTGATCGGCTCGCCCACTGTACCCAGCAGGCGCAGCGACTTGCGCGAGGCCTTCTTGACCGGCTCCTCGCCATCGCGCATCAGCGCGCGGATTGCCGTAGGTGCCGTATAGAAAATCGAGACCTGATGCTTGTCGATGGTAGTCCAGAAGCGCGACGAATCGGGATAGCTGGGCACGCCCTCGAAAATGACCGTGGTAGCGCCATTGGCCAGCGGGCCATAGACAATATAGCTATGCCCGGTGACCCAACCGATATCGGCCGTGCACCAGTACACGTCTTCTTCGCGCAGGTCGAAAACGCACTCATGGGTATAGCTGGCATAGGTCAGGTACCCCCCCGACGTATGCAGCACGCCCTTGGGCTTGCCGGTGCTGCCCGAGGTATACAGAATAAAGAGCGGATCCTCGGCATTCATGCGCTCGGGCTCGCATTCGCCCGGCTCGTTGGCGGTCACTTCGTGCCACCAGTGATCACGCCCTGCCTGCATCTCGATGTCGCCACCCGTATGGCGCAGCACCACAACCGCTTCGACACTGGTCACGTCCGGCAGTTGCAGGGCGGCATCGACGTTGGCCTTGAGCGCCACGCGACGGCCGGAACGCAGACCTTCATCGGCCGTGATCACCACCTTGGCATCACAGTCGCGTACCCGGTCGGCCAGCGAAGTCGGCGAAAAGCCACCGAACACCACATTATGGATCGCACCGATACGGGCGCAGGCCAGCAGCGCCACGGCAGCATCGACCACCATGGGCAGGTAGACAGTCACCCTGTCTCCCTTGCCTACGCCCAGCTTGCGCAGCGCATTGGCCAGCTTGCAGACGCGGGTATACAGTTCGCCGTAGGTGACGCGTTGCGCTGGCGCATTGGGATCATCCGGTTCCCAGATGATGGCAGTCTTGTCGGCACGCTTTTCGAGATGACGATCCACGCAGTTGACACTGACGTTCAGTTCGCCGTCTTCGTACCACTTGATCTTGAAGTTGTCGGGGTTCAGGTCGACATCGCGGATCTTGGTCGGTTCCTTATACCACTGCAGGCGCTTGGCGACCTTGCCCCAGAATGCATCGGGATCATCGATCGACTCTTTGTACAATCGGTTGTACTCGGCCTCGGTGATCGTATTGGGGCCAGCAAATCCTGCGGGAGCGGGATAGCGGTCGAGAACTTCGGTCATGGCATTACCTCTTTCAGAAATCAGGCCTGGACCCCGGAGGGTCCAGGCATGGTCATCGACAGATCAGTTTAGTGGGAAACGGCCGACGTAGAACCGATCCCGGTCTGGCTGCGCACTGTCAGTGCATCGAAAGCTTCGCTTTCCTTGCGGGCCTGCTCGCTGTTATCGAGCTTGGAGAACAGCCAGATCGACAGGAACGCCAGCGGAATCGACAGGATACCCGGATTCGGGAACGGTACGATGGCTTCGGCATTGCCCAGCACGTCGACCCAGACCGTCTTGCTCAGCACCACCCAGATCGTGGCCGTAGCCAGGCCGATGAAGCCGCCGATGGTCGCGCCGCGGGTCGTGCAACCACGCCACGAAATCGACATGACCAGGACCGGGAAGTTGGAACTGGCGGCAATCGCGAAGGCCAGACCCACCATGAAGGCCACGTTCTGGTTCTCGAACACGATCCCCAACAGGATCGACAGGACTCCCAGCGCCACCGTCGACAAGCGGGAAATGCGCATCTGCTGTTGCTCGGTCGCACGGCCCTTGGCAAACACATTGGCGTACAGGTCATGAGAGATCGCTGCCGCACCGGCCAGCGCCAGGCCTGCCACCACTGCCACGATCGTAGCGAACGTCACCGCAGCCAGGAAGCCCAGCAGCAGGTTGCCGCCGACCGCATTGGCCAGATGGACCGCCACCATGTTGGTGCCACCGATCAGATTCGTCAGCATGTTGAACTTGCCATCCGGCCCCGTCACAAAGAACTCGGGATGACGAACCAACAGCGCAATGGCACCGAAGCCGATGATGAAGGTCAGGATGTAGAAGTAGCCGATGAAGCTGGTGGCATAGATCACGGACTTGCGCGCTTCCTGAGCATTCGAGACGGTAAAGAAACGCATCAGGATGTGCGGCAGGCCGGCCGTGCCGAAGGCCAGGGCAATACCCAGCGACAGCGCATTGAGCGGATTGCTGCTGACCGATGCGCCCGGTGCCATCAGGGCCATATGATCGGGGTGCACCTTGACGGCTTCCGCCAGCATGGTGTTGGGGTTGAAGTTGAAGATTGCCAGCACCAGGACGGCCATCAGCGTTGCGCCGAACAGCATCAACACAGCCTTGATGATCTGCACCCAGGTCGTGGCAGTCATGCCGCCAAAGGCCACATAGACCATCATCAGCGCGCCCACGATCACCACGGCCAGCTTGTAATTGAGACCGAAGAGCAGCACGATCAGCTTGCCCGCCCCGACCATCTGTGCGATCAGGTAAAGCGCGATGATCAGCAACGACGCACTGGCCGCCAGTACGCGCATCGGCGTCTGGCCCAGACGGAATGACGTCACGTCGGCAAAGTTGTAGCGACCCAGGTTGCGCAGGCGCTCGGCAATCAGGAACATCACCACCGGCCAGCCGAACAGGAAGCCGATTGCATAGATCATGCCGTCGAAACCACTGACATACACCAGGCCAGCAATCCCCAGGAACGAAGCGGCCGACAGGTAATCACCGGCAATCGCCAGACCGTTCTGGAAACCGGTCAGCCCACCACCTGCGGTATAGAAATCCGAGGTTGTCACCGTACGACGTGCAGCCCACCATGTGATGCCCATCGTGCCTGCAATGAAAAGCAGGAACATGACGATGGCCGACGTATTGGCCTGTCCGGGCGCTGCGGCATGCGCCAGCCCCGTCATCGCAAAGAACAGCCAGGAAGCAGCGAAGATTTTTTTCATGATACGTCCTTCACGATGGCCTTGATGAGGGGATCGAATATCTTGTTCGAAAAATAGATATAGACCGCCACCAGCACGATGGCGCTGATGCAGATCAGCACACCGAGCAACACGCCGATGCTCATCGTCCAGCCCGGTCCCAGGGGACTGCCGAACAGTTCAGGATCGAAGGCCAGGGTCAGGATGAACCCTGCGTAAATAACCAGAGTCGCAATGAAGAACTGCATGCTCATCCGGTTGCGCCGCCTCAGCAATTCCTGGTATTTGGGATGCTTGAGAACGGCAGTGACAACATCTTTGTCGCTCATGTTGATGCCTCCAGTCGTTTATGGGGTATCGCAGGTTATGGTCCTGCGTATATCGACACCGCTATACGCGGTTTCTGGCAGCCAATATAAAGCCCTGCCAGCGGCATGGACAGCGCGACTTTGGTCGTACTGGGAAACACCATTGTGCTGATACACTAGCAGCCGATCGATCCAGAGTTATCGATCGACCCAGTAGTCATCGCCAGTGATTTTCAGGAGACATCACCATGAGCGCGATCCTCACCATTGACCCCACACTGGTTGCCAGCCTTGCCCCCACCGGCGTGCTGCGCACCGTCATCAACCTGGGCAATCCTGCACTGGCACGCATGCGGCCAGGCCCGGAACAGCAGGTCGCAGGTGTCTCCATCGATATTGCCCAGGATCTGGCGCACCGCCTGGGCGTGGAAGCCCGCCTGATGGTGGTAGACAATGCCCGCCAGGCCGTCGAGGCCGTCGGCAGTCTCGAGGCGGATCTCGGTTTCTTCACTCTCGACAGTTGTCAGGACCAGCCGATCGCGACCAGTGCGCCCTACCTGCTGATCGAGGGCTGCTATCTGGTCAGGCAGGAATCCCCCATCCGCAATAATGAAGACGTGGATCAGGCCCATCACAAGGTCGTGGTCAGCCAGGGCAGTGCCTACGAGCAATTTCTGGGCAAGTCACTGGAATATGCGCAGCTGGTACGCGCCAGCACCTCGCTCGATGCCATCGCCAGCATGCTCGACAGTGGTGCCGATGCCGTCGTCGGCATCCGCCTGACCTCCTGGAACGACTCGCCTCACAAGGATCGGCTGCGCCAGCTCGACGGCTGCTTCATGGTTCTGCAACAGGTACTGGGCATTTCCGAAGAGGCCGGCGCGGATGCCGCCCGGTTTCTGGCGACCTATACAGAGCATCTCAAACAGAGCGGCTTCATCCAGGCACGCCTCGACGAGCACGGCATCGCAGGGGCTGCCGTTGCCCCCCCGCGCACGCTGGAAGACTGACCGCCGCCGGCAGGGAGGCGATCGTCAGATCGCCTCGTCGGCCTGCGTGCCAGCGCGATAGACCTCGTAAACGATTACCGGGATATCCAGTTCACCCAGGTGCTTTTCCAGCAACGGCTTGACATCCTGCCACGCCAGCCCGCCCACGCCGGTTGCCAGCCGGGGCAATGCCACGCTGGAGACTTGCTCGTCGCGCAGGTACCTGGCCAGATGGCGCAGGGCATGCCCCACATTCTCGAGAGTCGCCTTGCCGGGCCGGGCCGTACGGCCATCCCCCAGGCTGTCCTGAGTCACCAGATTGACGATGCGGCGCACCGAACCATCCTCGTTCACGCCAGCCCAGGGCCAGATATCGCCCGGCACCACGGAATGGGCCCGTACTGCATGCCGGTAATCCTTGACCAGTGATGGCCAGCGTTCGCGCAGCGCCAGCGCCAGGCCGCTGTCAAACGGGTCCTGCGGCGCAATGCCGTGGGCAATCACCTGGGCCTGGGTCAGCAGAATATCGCCTTCAACTTCTCGAATCATGGTTATTCCTCTTGGTTGAACACTTCTACTAGAACCAGCTTGCAATGTCAGGGTACGCCCGCCATGCCGGCCCTGCCTTGACAGTAATCAAACACGTTGCGCTGCATTTCCAGCCATGCTGCTTGCCATGACAGAACAATATAAATATACTACCCCCCAGTATATAGAGAGTGCTGGACATGCCTTATACCGTTCATGAGAAAAAGCGCGTCACCGCACGCGTCAAGCGCATCCGCGGACAGACCGAAGCATTGTTGCGCGCGCTTGATGCAGACCAGGGATGCGCCGCGGTCCTGCAGCAGATCGCCGCCATCCGCGGTGCCGTCAACGGTCTGATGTCGGAGGTCATGGAAGCCCATATCCGCGAAACCTTCGGCCAGACAGCTGACGCATCCCCCGAACGCAGTCGCCAGATCGAAGAGCTCAACAGTCTGGTCCGCTCCTACCTCAAGTAGGCAACATCCCGTTCTCTGTGTCCTTCTCGCATGCGCCGGCCTCGCCGCGCCATTCCATACCAACAAGGAGTTCCACCATGAAATCACGTGCAGCAGTGGCCTTCGGCCCAGGCAAGCCTCTTGAGATCGTCGAGATCGACGTCGCGCCCCCTCAAAAGGGTGAAGTCCTGGTTCGAATCACGCACACCGGCGTCTGCCACACCGATGCCTTCACCCTGTCGGGAGACGATCCGGAAGGCATTTTTCCGGCGGTGCTCGGCCATGAGGGCGGCGGCATCGTGGTCGAGGTCGGCGAAGGCGTCACCAGCCTGAAGCCCGGCGATCATGTCATCCCGCTCTATACCGCAGAGTGTCGCGCCTGCAAATTCTGCCTGTCCGGCAAGACCAACCTCTGCCAGGCCGTACGTGCGACCCAGGGCAAGGGCCTGATGCCCGATGGCACCACGCGCTTCTCCTACAACGGCGAACCCATCTACCACTACATGGGCTGCTCGACTTTCAGCGAATACACGGTCGTGCCCGAAATTTCGCTGGCAGTCATCAATCCCGAAGCCCCGCTGGAAAAAGTCTGCCTGCTGGGGTGCGGCGTGACCACCGGCATCGGAGCCGTCCACAATACAGCCAAGGTCCAGGAAGGCGATACCGTTGCCATCTTCGGCCTGGGCGGCATCGGACTGGCTGCGATCCAGGGTGCGGTACAGGCCAAGGCAGGCCGCATCATCGCCATCGACACCAACCCCAACAAGTTCATCCTCGCACAGGCCATGGGGGCCACCGACTGCATCAACCCCAAGGACCATGAGCGGCCCATCCAGGAAGTCATTGTCGAGATGACCGACGGCGGCGTCGATTTCAGCTTCGAGTGCATCGGCAATGTGGATGTCATGCGGGCAGCACTCGAGTGCTGCCACAAGGGCTGGGGCGAAAGCGTCATCATCGGCGTGGCCGGGGCCGGACAGGAAATCCGGACCCGCCCGTTCCAACTGGTCACCGGCCGCGTCTGGCGCGGCTCGGCCTTCGGCGGCGTGAAAGGCCGTACGCAATTGCCGGGCATGGTCGAGCAATCCATGAAGGGCGAAATCGACCTCGATCCCTTCATCACCCATACGATGCCCCTGGAACAGATCAATGAGGCCTTCGACCTGATGCACGAAGGCAAGTCGATCCGCACGGTCATCCACTACTGACCGATGCCTGCGTCCTGCAGCAGTCCTCGCTGCTGTGGGACGCAGTGATCAGGGTTGTCCCCATCACCTGTGGACAACCCTGGGGGCAATCGATGGGTATATCCCCCCACCCCCGCAGCCATGCGGTCATCGCTCGCACTGCGCAAAAAATGCGCATATCCAGCCAGCCTGGATATCGCGCCCCGCCAAGACCGTATCGACGGTTAGAATCAGGGCACTCAGCGTGACTGCTGCCATCCTCGTTCGCTACGGTTGCCTATCCAATGTCTCCTTCCTTCTCTTCCTGCCTGCGTGTCGGCCTGATCGCAGCCTCCCTGGCCCTGACTGGCTGCACCCTTCCGCCGACAGACAGCCCGGCCCATCACGCCCTTTCGACACAATCCGCCACGCAGGCGCTGCCTTCGTGGCAAGACCGTGCTGCCAGACAGGAAATCCTGGCATTCGTCGAACATGTCACCACGCCAGGCCACCCTGACTATGTGCCTCCAGCCGAGCGACTGGCCGTCTTCGACAACGACGGCACGCTCTGGGCGGAAAAGCCGCACTGGTTTTCGGTCCAGTTTTATATCGATCGCGTACGCGCACTGGCCCCGGAGCACCCCGAATGGATGGCCGATCCCCTCCTGGCCTCTGTCATCGCCAACGATCCGGCCCATCCGCCCAAGTTGGGCGGCAAGGAAGTCATCCGGCTGGCCGCCCTGGCAGAAACCGGGCTGGACCAGGAAAGCTTTCGCACGATTGCACGCGACTGGCTGGCTACCGCCCGACATCCGGAAACCGGCATGCTCTACCGAGATATGGTTTACCAGCCCATGCTGGAGCTGCTCGAGCTGCTGCGCGGTCATGGCTTCCGCACTTATATCAGCACGGGCGGATTCGATGAGTTCACCCGTGCGCTGGCACCTGTCTATGGTATCCAACCTTATGAAGTGCTCGCCACCCGCTGGAAAATGACCTACCAGGAGCAGGACGGCGGTTCGGTCGTCATGCGCGAACCCACACTGGATTTCTATAACTACAACGAAGACAAGCCTGTCGGCATCGAGGTTGCCCTGGGCATGCGTCCCATCCTGGCCGCCGGCAATTCGGATGGCGACCTGGCCATGATGACCTATGTGGCCGACCGCAGCGGCCCCTCTCTGGTGTTGCTGGTGGATCACGACGACGCACAGCGTGAATATGACTACGCCCGGGGAGCCGACCGCAGCCATGCACGCGCAGCCGAGCGTGACTGGACACGCATCAGCATCCGCGACGACTGGAATACGGTCTACCCCCACTCCCGCTGAGTCATTGTGGTCAGCAATCAAAAAACCGCCGGCATGCATGCGCATCCCGGCGGTTTACGAGGGGCCTCTGAGCGAGGCACCATCTAGATCAATTACTTGCTGCTGCGGCGACGCTCGGCCAGCACCCGCCCCAGGACTACCACGAACAGGGCACCGACTACCTGCGCAATCAGCGAGGTCACCGTGCTGGGTTCGCCGAAATGACGCACCGCCACGACATCCCCCACGATCATGCCACCGGCAATCCAGCCCAGCAGCGCAGCGCCCAGCGTGATGACCAGGGGATAGCGGTCAATCAGCTTGAGCACAATCGTGCTGCCCCAGATGATAATGGGCACGCTGACTACCAGGCCAAAAATTACCAACCCGACCTGATGATCAGGATGCGCTCCCTGGGCCGCGCCGGCAATCGCGATGACATTGTCGAGACTCATGACAAAGTCAGCCACGATAATCGTCTTGATGGCAGCCCAGATCGAAGCCCCACCCTGCACCTTGGCATGCCCGTCATCCTCAGGCATCAACAGTTTCACACCGATCCACAGCAGCAAAGCCCCGCCCACGATCTTGAGATAAGGGATCGTCAGCAGTGTCAGTGCAAAGGCAATCAGGATCACTCGCAGCACAATCGCCCCGGCCGTTCCCCACAGCACCCCCTTGAGACGCTGCTCTGGCGGCAGGTTGCGACATGCCAGGGCGATGACGACGGCATTGTCGCCCCCCAGCAAAATATCGATGGCAATAATCTGGAAGACAGCCGCCCAACTCAGTGTCTGCAGGAATTCAATCATGATGGATAAATGCTAGCCGTGGTTGCTTTAAGGATAATGTAAGGTTTCCCGATTATTGCACAACATCGGTCTGCGTAAATTTCATTTAGCTTTCAATTGTCAGGCTGCTTCCCTGTTTGTCACATATGATTCCAAATGTTGAACTAGGGCCAAACCAGCGGGTTGTTTTCACAATACCCTGGCAGCAAGTTGGGGAATACTGCGCAATGGTCTTTTGTCTTTTCAGGAGCCAGGCACCTGCCATGGGTTCTCGCCATACCCCCCCTTTACCTCTGCCCGCCGAGAGCGAGCAGCACATCAGGAACATCCTGGCCAGTACACTGACCGGCAGTCTGTGTGCCCTCCTCATTATTGACGGCAATGGGTTCATCCGGCATGCCTCAGCGGGTATGGCCCGACTGCTGGGACATGCTCCCGACCATCTGTACGCGCAATCGCTCGATATGCTGCTGTCGCCAGACGATCTGCAGACCTGGCACAGCCAGGCCCGTCACTGTCTGTCAACCGCTGCGCCTGTACGCATCGACTTGCCGTTGCGTAATGCCCAGGGACGGCCGCTGTGGTGCGCCTGTCAGATCATGCCCTGTTTGCCTGAGCACCAGGATCAGGCATGTCTTGCCATGATGCTGACCGACATCGGCATGTCGAAGATACATGAGCAATTCAATGGCAAGATACTTGCCGCACTGGTCGAAGACAAGCCCATCTACGATATCGCCACACTGCTCTGCCATGAAGCAATGGCCCTGCAACCGGATTGTGTCGCTACAATCGCCAAGGTCGATGCGCAAGGCCGCCTGCGCATCGTCGCCGCCCCTGGCATGCCAAAGCATTTCTATGAAGAAACTGAGGGCATGCAGATCGGTCCGATGGCCGGATCAAGCGGTACGGCAGCCTATCTCGGACAAACCGTGGTCAGCCATGACATCGCAACCAGTCCACTCTGGGAACACCACCGTCACCTGCCACTCTCGCTGGGCTTGCATGCCAGTTATTCGCACCCGATCAAGGATGGCAACGGCAAAGTGGTCGGCGTCTTCACGCAATACTACCGCCTTCCACAGAAAAACGATGCCATGCAGTCCAAGCTGACAGCCTTGTGCCTGCAACTCTGTGCACTGCTGTTCGAACGCGAGGCCTCACGCGATGAAATCCAGCGTCTGGTCTTTTACGATGACCTGACCGGATTGCCCAACCGACAGTTTCTCCAGGCACAGTCTCGCCAGGCGCTGGCAGCAGCCTCACGCGCCAGCAGCAAACTGGCATTCATGTTCATCGACATCGATGGTTTCAAGCGCATCAATGACTCTCTCGGCACCGCTGCCGGCAATACCCTGCTGAAAAGCACGGCGCACCGGCTCAAGGGCCAGATCGTCGAGCCCGATATCGTCTGCAGACTCTCTGCCGACGAGTTCATCGCCATCGTGGCATTCCGCGACATGCGCCATGTCGTCGATATTGCCGGCAATATCCTGGATCAACTCAGCCAGCCGGTTATGATCGGCAATGTCCCTGTTCACCCCTCTGCCTGCATCGGCATCAGTACATATCCCGAAGACGGTCAGGATACGGAGCAACTGATCAGCCGCGCCAGTATGGCACTTGACCAGGCCAAGACGTCGGGACGAAATCGCTGGAATTTTTTCGACAACGCCATCAACGAAGCGACGCAAGAGCATATTGCCTTGGAGGCCGCGCTGCATGATGCCCTTGATAGTGCTCAGTTGCGGCTTTACTACCAGCCGCAGATTGACCTTCGGGATGGTTCACTGCACGGTTTCGAAGCACTGACCCGCTGGTATCACCCCAAACTCGGCCACGTCCCGCCAACACTGTTCATCCGGATCGCGGAAAACTGTGGCCTGATCGACCGCATTGGCATCTGGTCGATCACCGAAGCCTGCCAGCAATTGCAGCGCTGGCGCAGCGCCGGTGTCCACATCCCGTCCATTTCCGTAAACCTGTCTCCCAACAGCCTGCACGATGCGGCGCTGCCCACCAAGATCGGCCAGATCCTGTGGAATGAAAATCTCTCGCCGCAAGACCTCATCCTGGAAATTACGGAAAACGTCCTTCTGGATAATCACCCGGATACATTGCGGACGCTGGATGCCATTCATCGCCTGGGCATCCGCCTGGCGCTGGACGATTTTGGCACGGGCTACTCGAGCCTTGGCTATCTGCGCCGCCTGCCAGTCTGCGCCATCAAGCTCGACAAGAGCTATGTGCACGGCATGGATACCGACATTACCCTGCAAGCGCTGACACGGGCCATTCTTCACATCGGCGACAGCATGCAACTACCTGTTGTTGCCGAGGGCATCGAAACCACGAGCCACTTGGCACAGTTGGCAGAACTGGGCTATCACATCGGACAGGGCTACCTGTTTTCGCATCCATTGCCGGCTCACGCCGTCCCATCCTGGATCGAGATCAACACACCCTGGATTTCCTGACATACACTCGGACAATAAAACTTACAGGTGCACGTTTTGAAACTGCTTTCATGGTTGAGCCTGGCGCTGGGCTGGTTTCTGATCCTCGGTACATCGTCATGGGGGTTGGCGGGCGTACTGCTGGTCGCGCTCTTCGCGTTGATCCAGTATCGCCTTCACAGCCAGCCGGATGCCGCTCCGACGGCCATGCAACAACCAGAAGAAGATGCCAGTACCGCCGAACCCGACACGGCCGTACCCGTGGCACGCCCTCCAGAGGCTGACAACATACTCGGCGAGCTGTTGAACACGCCGTCACCCTCGGGGATCGATCCAGAGCAAGTCCCCTACCCGCCCAGCAGCCTGCCGGCACTCCAGGGGTTGCAAGCAGGCACCTTGTCCGACGACCCGAGCCTCAGGCCAGACACGCCAGCCCGTTGGCGGCGCGTACTCTGGGCAAGCTACGGCAACGCCTACCTGCAGGATGCATTATCGCTGGATGATTGGTATCGACACGGTACGCTCTGGGAGGCAACCTGCCCGTTCCTCAGTGCCAGCGACCGTTCGCTGGTGGCGCATGACGGCTTTGAATGGCTGTCCATGCAAAAGCGCAATGGTGCCCTGCGCCTGAGTCTGGAGGACTATACAGCTGTGCTGCCCGATTTCCTGCAGGCACAGGATCGCCAGGCCCTGGTCTGCCACTTCGCCGACCGCTGCGAAGTCTGGCTGCTGGCGTCGGACCAGTCGCTCTATCAGCGTACGCACCAGGACGGTGGGCCTCGCTTTGGCATTCACCTGCCCGCCATGGACAGCTACTGGCAAGTGGCCCGGCTACCGGCACAGGGTCCCACGCCTGCCATCCACTGGGTAGCCGAACAGACCCGCATCGGCGACATACTGACCCACTATGGACATCCCTGGTGCCCTTCTCGCCTGACGGATCACAATGCCCCCTATTATCGCTGGGGGTACTGGCACGATACGGACTGGGCCGTTTTCTCAATCGTGCCCGAGGATCCAGCCATCATGATCCCTCACGGTCTGTTCCGCGACCTGACCCACATGATGTCGCAGTTCGAGAACGATACAAATCTCAAAAACGAAGGCAACCTGCTCATGCAAACAACGGAAAAGGGCGTTGAGCGCCTCCAGGCGCATGGCCGCATGCTTGCGCAGTTGCTTGACTATACGCAGCGGCTTGCAGCAGCCGAGACACGCTGGCGGCCACTGATCGGCAATCGCCGACGCTGACAAAACCGCTGCTGCCTCACGGGTAAACCCCAGCCTGATAGACCTTGGTGGCATAATACCGAGGTCTCCAGCACAACTTCACCTCATGTTTCCAAATCGACTGATCAATGGCTATCACGCGTTCCTGGATGGCCGTCTTCCCAAAGAACGTTCCCGCTACGAAGCCCTGGCAGAAGTCGGCCAAAGCCCCGAGATCATGATCATCGGCTGTTGCGACTCTCGCGTCTCGCCCGAAGTCATCTTCGATGCAGGCCCTGGCGAAATGTTCGTCGCACGCAATGTCGCCAACCTGGTTCCTCCCTGTGAGCAGGACAGCGTAAGCTATCACGGTACCAGTGCCGCCATCGAATTCGCCGTCCAGGCGCTCAAGGTCAAGCACATCGTGGTGCTGGGTCACGCCCAGTGCGGTGGTGTTCGCGCGCTGGCGCAGAACTCGGTCCCGCTCTCACCCGGCGATTTCATCGGCAAGTGGATTTCGCAGATTGCCCACGTTGCCGATCGTGTCGGCCCGCCTGCTGATGGTGACATGACGCGTCATCTGCGCCGCCTGGAGCTGGCCGTCGTGGAATACAGCCTGGACTCGCTGATGACTTTCCCCGTCGTGAGGGAACGTGTCGAACGCGGCGAACTGACGCTGCATGGTGCCTACTTTGGCGTGGCTACGGGCATGCTGCTGGTACGCAATCCAGAAACCGGCGAATTCAAGCCCTGTCTGCCTGAAGACATCGTGCCCAGCACCGCCTGAAAGCAGCGCTAATCTGCATGAAGCAAAACGGGTGCCAAGTGGCACCCGTTTTTTCAACCCTGCAAATACATAAACATAAGCTCATATCAGAAACACGTGCCCTCTGCAGGCAAACGTGGCGCAGCTATCAGCCAGGCATCAGATCTATCGGGCTGGCAGCGCCCTGGCCGGATCAATGGCCTTACCGTCCTGGCGCAGCTCGAAATACAAGCCAACCTGACTGGCTCCGCTGCTGCCCATTTCCGCAATTTTCTGGCCCTGGGTGACACGTTGTCCCTCCTTGACCAGCAAACGGCGATTGTGCGCATAGACTGTCATGTAATTGCCACTATGCTGCAGGATGATCAGATTACCAAATCCCAGCAAACCGCTGCCCGCATAGGCAACCGTACCCGCCGCCGCCGCAGAGATGGGCGTGCCTTCGGTATTCGTGATCGTGAGACCCCGGGCGTTACCTGCCCCAAAGCGCTTGGTAACGGGACCCGCGGCCGGCCAGGCCAGGCGCAGATTGGCAAGCGGTGCAGTCGTCTGTCGACTGCCTCCGGAGGCCGCGCCACGGCTACCCTGCGTCGAGGCAGGTGCGCGCCCAGCACTGCTACCAGATGAAGGGCTGCGCCCTGCTGCAGCGCTGGCCGAACCACTCGGAGAGACACGCAGCACCTGCCCGACTTCAATACGATGACGATTGGAGAGACGATTCCATCTCACCAGGTCATCCACACTACGGCCATGCCGACGCGCAATCCTGTAGAGCGTATCCCCCTTCTGGACACGATACTGGCCGGCAGAAACCGGACCTGAGGCTGCCCCGCCCCCCGAAGATGGCGAAGACGAGGCACATGCCGCCAGCACACCCGCGACCATGCAAATACCGAGCAGCCGAAAGATGCGTCTTGCGGATATGTGATTCAGAAAGGAATCCATGCCAAGAAAGAACTGCCCAGACAACACAGGTACCTGCCGCTGAAAGAAATTATCTGGGAATAGTATCAGAAAGGTGCGTGCGATGTGCCGTGAGGGGTAGGGGTTTGTCAGCAGGAAAGGCTCTAGATTTTTTTCTAATTTTTTCTTTCACCAAAAGCAAAAACCCCCAAGCGCGGAGCTTGGGGGTTTCTGGGAATAAAAGCTTGACGATGACCTACTTTCACAGGCGTAAACCAACTATCATCGGCGCGAAGG
>NZ_QETA01000004.1 GCF_003123725.1 Corticimicrobacter populi
GCGCCGATGATAGTTGGTTTACGCCTGTGAAAGTAGGTCATCGTCAAGCTTTTATTCCCAGAAACCCCCAAGCTCCGCGCTTGGGGGTTTTTGCTTTTGGTGAAAGAAAAAATTAGAAAAAAATCTACATCTCTCTCCCGCGATTTCCTGATCCCTCCTTGCAGGATTCCAATCTCTTCTCACGCTTCGACTGCACTCTCAGTCTCACCAATTCCCGTCTCCTCCGCCTCCACGACGACGACTCCTTTCTGATACTATTGATCAGACGATCTTTATGGAGAACGATGGTGTCTGACAATATTCACCCCCTCCCTCCCGAACAACCCAAGGGCGGTCTTTCTTCCCTCAATCTGACGCACCTGGCATACGCCCTGTATGCGCTGGGTTTTCTGACGGGAGGTTTTCTTGCGATTGCCACGCTGGCGTCCGTGGTGTTGCTTTACGTCAAGCGCTCGGATGTGGCTGGCACGATCTATGCTGTTCACTTCGACTGGCTACTGCGTACCTTCTGGTGGGCGCTGCTGTGGCTGGCAATTAGCGCGATCGCGACACTGCTCTTTATCGGCTGGCTGGGTATCCTGGCGACGGTCATCTGGGTGCTGTATCGCCTGATCCGTGGCTGGCTGTTGCTGCTGGAGAACAAGGCACCGACCACCTACGAGTAATGCATCTGAGCCGGGGCACAACGGGCTCCGGTTCTCTGTATACCTCATCTCAAAAAAAAGCCCCCTGCATATATGTGCAGGGGGCTTTTTACTGGACCAGCCGGACTGCGGCAGGTTTGCCGATAAGGCTGTTGTAGCGCTCTGTGATCAGCTCAGGTGGCCGCTGACGATCTTGGTCAGTTCGAACATCGAGACCTGCTCCTTGCCGAACAGGGGACGCAGCTTGGCGTCGGCATTGATATTGCGGCGGTTTGCGGGATCCTGGAGGTCATGCTTCTTGATGTATTCCCAGATCTTCTTGGTCACTTCGGTGCGGGGCAGCGGTTGCGTTCCGATGACGGCGGCCAGCGTAGTGCTGGGTGTCAGTGGTTTCATGAAAGCGGCACTGGGCTTGCGGGTCGCGGTCTTGGTGGCGGTAGCCATTGAGGGTTCTCCTGTGTGACTGAATGATGCTGGCATGGTAATGGCACTGTGTTGCCAGAGTGTGTGCGAGCCTCGTTACTTTGCATAAATTTGTGATTCAGCCTCATGCCATAATGTGTGTTGCTTGCAGGCAAGGCCATTTGTTGGCACTGCTTCGACACCTCCACATTGAATTTCTGCTCAAGGACATGCCGCTTTCCATGCCTCAAACTGCTCCCGATACACTGACTCTGACACGTCCCGACGACTGGCACCTGCACCTGCGCGATGGCGAGGCGCTGAAGGCAGTGGTGGGTGACACGGCTCGCCATTTCGGGCGTGCGATCATCATGCCGAATCTCAAACCTCCTGTCACGACGACGGAGCAGGCGCAGGCCTATCATGATCGTATTCTGGCAGCGCTGGCGGCAACGGAAGGTGACAAGGCGCGGTTTACGCCGCTGATGACGCTGTACCTGACTGACAATACCACTGCGGATGAGATTGGCCGCGCCAAGGCATCGGGCATCGTCCATGCCGTCAAACTGTACCCGGCCGGAGCCACGACCAATTCTGATGCCGGCGTGACCGATCTGCTCGGTCGCTGTGCTGCTGCTCTGGCAGAAATGGAGCGGGTGGGCATGCCGTTGCTGGTGCATGGTGAGGTTACGGATCCGGCCATCGATGTGTTTGACCGCGAAGCTGTCTTCATCGAGCGTGTGATGCAGCCGCTGCGCAAGGCTTTTCCGGCGCTCAAGGTCGTGTTTGAACATATCACGACCAAGGATGCGGCCGATTACGTCATGCAGGCCGAGGGGCCGGTCGCGGCGACCTTGACACCCCAGCATCTGCTGTACAACCGCAATGCCATTTTCCAGGGAGGGCTGCAGCCGCATTGGTACTGCCTGCCCATCCTCAAGCGTGAAACGCATCGCCAGGCATTGTTGGCTGCTGCGACCAGTGGGAGTCAGCGCTTCTTTCTTGGAACGGACAGTGCGCCGCACGCACGAGGTCTCAAGGAACAAAGCTGTGGCTGTGCCGGCTGCTATACGGCGCTGCATGCGATGGCGCTGTATGCGACGGCGTTCGATATGGTGGGCAAGCTGCACAACCTCGAGGCCTTTGCCAGCCACAATGGGCCGGATTTTTATGGTCTGCCTCGCAATAGCGATACGATCACGCTGGTGCGCGAGTCGTATGAGGTGCCGGAGCAACTGCCATATGGCAATACTGAACTGGTTCCCCTGGCGGCCGGCCAGACCTTGCCCTGGTCTGTGCGTGACTGAGGGCTGGCTGCGGGGCGGGCACCCGGTCAGGTGTTCGACCTCAGCTTTGCTGTTTGGCCTCTAGCGCTTCCCAGCGAGCGAACAGTTTTTCGAGCGTGGCTTCGATTTCCTGCAGCTCTGCCTGCAGGCGGTTTACCTCATCCGGGTCGTCTCGATAAAGTGCGCCATCGGCCAGGCGTTCGCTGCAGGAATGCTGCCGTGCCTCTAGTTCGGCGATGGCATCGGGCATGCCATCGAGTTCTTTCTGCTCCCAACTGGGCAGGGCGCGGGCTGCATTGCGTGTCGGTTTGCTGCGCGCCGTGGCGGCAGGGGTTGCAGGGTCGCTGGATGAGGACGGCCCATCCTGCAGATTATCTTTTTGGGGAGTGCGGCCATCAGCGTTGGACTGCGTGCCCGCGCTGTTGCTGGATTGGATCGCTGGGTCGGGCCGCTGCGCCAGCCAGTCATCATAGCCGCCTATATAGTCGCGCCATTTTCCATTGCCTTCATGGGCGATGGTCTGGGTCACGACGTTGTTGAGGAATGTACGGTCGTGGCTGACCAGCAGAACAGTACCGTGATAATCCTGTAGCAGGGATTCGAGCAGTTCCAGGGTCTCGATGTCCAGGTCGTTGGTGGGCTCGTCCAGCACCAGTACATTGACGGGCCGTGCAAACAGGCGCGCCAGCAGCAGTCGGGCACGTTCGCCACCTGACAGACTGGATACCGGCGACTGGGCACGCGCGGGTGGGAACAGAAAGTCACCCAGATAGCTCATCACATGCTTGCGCTGGCCGCCGATTTCCACCCATTCACTGCCCGGGCTGATCACGTCGGCGAGGGTATCGGTTTCATTGAGCTGGGCGCGCATCTGGTCGAAATAGGCCACACTCAGGTTGGTGCCCAGGCGGACGCTACCCTGGTCCGGTGCCATTTCACCCAGGATCAGCTTGAGCAGTGTGGTCTTGCCCGCGCCATTGTGGCCGATGATGCCGATGCGATCGCCCCGCCAGATGGCGGTGCTGTAATTGTCCACCACGGTACGGCCGTCAAATGCCTTGCTGACATCGCTCAGTTCGGCGACCAGTTTGCCCGAACGTTGGCCCTGGTCGATAGCCAGTGAGACGTTGCCGAGACGCTCGCGACGTTGGGCGCGCTCGACACGCAATTGTTCCAGGCGGCGGACGCGGCCTTCGTTGCGGGTGCGCCGCGCCTCGACCCCCTTGCGGATCCATACTTCTTCCTGGGCCAGTACCTTGTCGAAGCGGGCTTGTTCCAGGGCTTCCGATGCCAGCCATTGCGCCTTGCGCTCCTGCCAAAGCGAGAAGTTGCCCGGAAAGCTCAGGAGCTGGCCACGATCCAACTCGATAATGCGTGTGCTGATGGCATCGAGAAAGCGTCGGTCATGCGTGATGACGATCAGGCTGCCAGGCCAGGACAGCAGGGTTTGCTCGAGCCAGGCGATACCTTCGAAGTCGAGGTGGTTGGTGGGTTCGTCCAGCAGCAGCAGATCAGGCGAGTCAGCCAGTGCTCGTGCCAGTGCCACGCGCTTGCGGGTCCCGCCAGAGAGCCCCTCCAGTGATACGTCCGGGTTGAGCCGCAGGCGTTCCAGCAGTGTGCGCACGCGCGACGGGCGCTGCCAGTCTTCGTGTTCGATATAGTCGGTGCCGCATACCGCCTCGAACAGTGTCTCTGCTTCGGGCAGCTCGGGCTCCTGCTCCACGGTGGCGACGCGCAGATTGCCCAGCCGGTTGATTTCGCCTGCGTCCGGGTCAATGCGGCCATCCAGCAGCTTGAGCAGCGACGACTTGCCGGCCCCGTTGCGACCGATCAGGCCAATGCGTTCACCGCGCAGGATGGCGAGGTCAGCCTGGTCTAGCAGTGGATGGTGGCCGTAAGCCAGCTGGATACGGGTCAGGGAGATCAGGGTGTCGGGTGCGGCCATGGAAAATCGGAGAAAAAGCGCCGGCGGTCGGAACCGCGCAAAACAGGTGGAATGCGAACAAAACTGTCCGCATCAATGATGCCAGGGTGAGTCTGGATTACCGTGGCCTGATATTGTCGCAGGAAAGCACGTACAATGGGCCCCGCAGGGCAGGCCGGGCAATCGCGGTAGGTATCAGTCTATCGAGGAAGGTCTGGACTCCAATGGGCAGGATAGCGGCTAACAGCCGTCCGGCGAACCCTTCTTCGGGAGGGCCGAGCCGAGGAACAGGGCCACAGAGACGAGTCTGCCGGAAGGGCGCGTGCGCACAGGTACGGCCACTCCGTACTTCGGCTGCTTTCGGGCAGCCGGTCCGGCAGGGTGAAACGCGGTAACCTCTATCTGGAGCAACACCAAATAGGCATGCATCCTGGCAACAGGGCGGACGGCCCGTCCGGCATGCGGGTAGGTGGCTAGAGCGCGGCGGCAACGTTGCGCCAAGATGAATGATTGCCAGCCGGGCGACCGGCTTACAGAATCCGGCCTACAGGCCTGCCCTGCATCTTCCTTTTCCCCGCTCAAATGCTAGCAAATGCAAAGCTTGCATCCGGCTATGTGGTGACCAGATAAGGCATCACTTGCGGATTGCTTTGCAATTACCTGATTTATCTAAGAAAAAAGATGATCCGGGTTTTCCCGGTCTGCGTAAGTCCTTGACCTCGTTGAAAAAAACAGTCCTGCGCTTCTTGACTGCCTATGCTGATTGCCATACAGTGGGAGAAAGTAGGATTTTGTGTGCTCAAGTGGGGTAAAAGTGGTTTTTCAGGGTAGCAGTGCGCTCACATTGGATGCCAAGGGACGGATGTCGATTCCGGCCCGGCACCGTGACGCCCTGATGGCTCAGGCTGAAGGCCGCCTGACCCTGACGCGCCACCCGGATGGCTGCCTGCTGGTCTATCCGCGACCGGCGTGGGAACTCAAGCGCGAGCAGATCGCCGCTTTTCCGATGTCGGCACGTCCGCTGCAGCGCCTGCTTCTGGGGAATGCCCAGGATGTGGAACTCGACAGTGCTGGCCGGATTCTGGTTGCTGCGGAGCTGCGCCAGGCGGCAGGCCTCGAGAAAGATGTCATGTTGATGGGGTTGGGCAGTCATTTCGAGCTTTGGGATGCCGCCACGCTGGCGCAGCGCGAGGCGGAAGATCTCAAGAACTGCATGGCGGATGCGCTGAGCCAGTTCTCTTTTTAAAAAGGCCCATGGATGATGGAACACCAACCTGTACTGTTGGAACAGACAGTTCATGCCCTGTTGGCAGCGCCTGCGCTGACTTCGGGCGGACGGGTGTTCGTCGATGGCACGTTCGGGCGCGGCGGTCATTCACGGGCATTGCTGGCGGGACTGCCGCACGATGCCCGGTTGTTCGTGTTCGACAAGGATCCTCTGGCGATTGCGCAGGCCCAGGCGCTGGCGGCCGATGATGCCCGCGTCACGGTCGTGCACGACGGGTTTGTGACGATGGGCGAGGCATTGCTGGCTCAGGGCGTCACGCAGGTGGCCGGCATCATGCTCGACCTGGGGGTGTCGTCACCACAGATTGATGATGGAGAGCGTGGCTTCTCTTTCATGAAAGATGGTCCGCTGGATATGCGGATGGATACGACGCGTGGCCTGACGGCCGCGCAGTGGCTGGCCGAGGCCAGTGTGGATGAAATGCGGGAGGTCATACAGAACTATGGCGAAGAACGGTTTGCTTTTCAGATTGCAAAGGCGATTGATGCTCGCCGCGCAAGTCAACCGCTCGAGCGTACGCTCGACCTTGCCGGGCTCGTCGCAAGTGTCGTCCGTACTCGCGAAAAGGGCCAGCATCCGGCCACGCGCACCTTTCAAGCTCTACGGATTTACCTCAACCAGGAGCTTGAGGAACTCGCTGGCGCCCTCGAGGCAGCTCTGAGTGTCCTGCAACCCGGTGGGCGGCTGGCAGTGATCAGCTTCCACTCTCTCGAGGACCGCATGGTCAAGCAGAGTATCGCCGCCGCTGCACGCCCTGGCGCGGAGCTGGCGCGCTTGCCGCTGCGCGAGAGTGAAATGCCGCAACCGGTACTACGTGCGGTCGGGCGCATCCTGCCTGAAGCCGATGAGGTTGTGCGCAACGGCCGGTCCCGTTCGGCGGTTCTGCGCGTGGCCGAACGGACCACGACTGCGCTGCCGCAAGCCGGGGCGCAGCAGTTCGTGGCAGCTCGGCACGCCGCAGTCTCTCGCGGTGGTCGGCGCGGCAGTGCCGTTAAGCGGACCAGGAGATAGCCATGGGTCGCCTGGTCCTGTGCACGGTTGCTCTCCTGATGCTGTCGGCCCTGTCGCTGGTCAGCAGCCGGTATCAGGCGCGCCAGTTGTTCGTGGCGATGGAGCGTGAGCAGGCCCAGTCTCGTGAGTATGAGGTCGAATGGCGCGGTCTGCAGGTCGAGCGTGCCGCGCTGACCAGCAACGCGCGCATTGACCGTGTCGCGGGTGAGTTGCAGATGGTGCCGGCTACGCCCGAACGCACCCTGTATCTGACGGAAAGCCAGATTGGTTATGTGGCTGATACGGAAGGGGATGCGCAATGAAGCGCGTGCCTTTCTTCGACAATCCTGTGCTGCAGGTGTCGTTGCCTGCCTGGCGTGCCAAGCTGGTGCTGATCCTGTTGCTGCTGGGGGCACTGGCCTTGCTGGTGCGTGCACTGTTCCTGCAGGGATTGTCTACCGAATTTCTTCAACAGCAGGGTGAGCAGCGCTATGAGCGCACCCTGGTGCTGCCTGCCACTCGAGGCAAGATCCTTGATCGCAATGGTGTCGTACTGGCTTCCAGCGTCCCTGCGCGTGCCGTCTGGGCTATTCCCGAAGATGCGCGGCAGGCTGAACCGCAGCAGATCCAGGCCCTGGCTGATCTGCTGGGCATGCCGGCCACGGCAATCAGCAGTCGGCTCGATGAGCACGCCGACCGCAGTTTCCTGTATATAAGGCGGCAGGTTCCGATGGATCTGGCCGACCGGATTCGTGATCTCAAGATTCCCGGCATTCACCTGCAGCCCGAAACGCGGCGGCAGTACCCCGAAGGCGAGACCATGGCCCACGTTGTGGGCTTTACCAGTATTGAGGATCAGGGTCAGGAAGCGATCGAACTGGCGTTCAATGATCAGCTTTCGGGCAGTCCAGGTAGTCGTCGCGTTATCCGCGACCGGCTGGGGCGTGTGATCGAGGATGTGCGGGCGATCGATCCCCCCGTGGATGGTCGCGATCTGCGGCTGTCGCTCGATTCACGCGTGCAGTTCCAGGCCTATCGTGCGCTGGCCGATGCCATGGAAGAGCACAAGGCAGCCGCAGCTTCTGCGGTCGTGCTTGATGCCATGACAGGTGAAATCCTGGCCCTGGTCAATCTGCCGACGTTCGATCCCAATCGCCGCGATACATTCCAGGGGGCGCAATTGCGCAACCGGGTGCTGACCGATACCTTCGAACCGGGTTCGACCATGAAGCCATTCACGGCGGCCCTGGCGCTTGACCTGGGTCGTATCGGCCTGAATACCCAGTTCGATACCGGTCACGGGCAGTTCCGTTACCAGGGTAATGTCATCAGTGACGTCAGCCGCAACAATGGCGTGCTGGATGTGGCGGGGATCCTGCGGCGCTCCAGCAATATCGGCATGACGCTGATTTCCGAGCGCCTCGAATCCCGCGAGATGTGGGACCGATTTACCGAACTCGGGCTGGGGCAGGCCCCTGCTACTGGTTTTCCTGGTGCCGCCGCAGGGCGGCTGCGGCCCTGGGAGCGCTGGCGTCTGATCGAAAAGGCCACCATGTCCTATGGTTATGGCCTGTCGGCATCGCTGTTGCAACTGGCACGCGCTTACAGTGTGTTTGCACGTGATGGTGACATGGTGTCTCTGTCCATCGTCCAGCGCCAGAGCGCACCGACCAGCGTGCAGGTGTTCAAGCCTGAAACCGCCCGTGCCGTGCGTTCCATGCTGGAGGCGGCAGCAGGGCCTGATGGTGCCGTCCGCGCCCAGGTCCAAGGTTACCGGGTGGCGGGCAAGAGTGGCACGGCACGCAAGATCGTTGATGGTCAGTACAGCATGTCGCGCTATCGCAGCTCTTTCGTGGGCTTTGCGCCGGTATCCAATCCGCGCATCATCGTGGCGGTGTCCATTGATGAGCCCAATGCCGGCGCATATTACGGTGGCCGCGTGGCGGCACCGGTGTTTTCGTCGATCGTCAGCGGCAGTCTGCGTATCCTCGGTGTGCAGCCCGATGCGCCTTTCGAGTCCATCGTGGCGGCAGATAAAAAGGAGGGCGCATGACGCAGGTGATTTCCATGACCCAGCGTGTCGCGAACCTGGTTGGCTGGCTGCGTGAGCAGGCCGGCGTGGCGGCTTCTGCACGCCTGCGGCTCGACTCCCGCCAGGTGCGCGCGGGTGATGTCTTCGTGGCTTGCCCCGGCATCAAGTCGGACGGCCGGGCACATATCCGTGCTGCATTTGAGCGCGGTGCGGCCGCAGTCTTGTGCGAGGCTCGAGCCGACCTGCCTGCAGATGGCCCGTTGTTGCAGGTCGAGGGGCTGGGACCCTTGCTGGGCGAGCTGGCACACGAGTGGTACGGACGGCCTTCCGAGTCAATGTCTGTGGTGGCGGTGACGGGTACCAATGGCAAGACTTCCTGCGCGTGGTGGATTGCTCAGGCTTGGGCGCGACAGCGGCATCGCCCGGCTGGTGTGATCGGTACGCTGGGTGCCCATCTGCCTGATGGCTCGGTGCAATCTTTCGGACTGACGACGCCGGATGTCCTGATGACGCATGATCTGCTTGCGCAGATGCGTGACCAGGGTGCGGAATGCGTGGCAATCGAGGCCTCTTCCATTGGCTTGGTGCAGGGGCGGCTGGAGGGGGTGCGTGTCGATGTGGCAGGCTGGACCAATCTGACGCATGACCATCTCGATTTTCATGGCGACATGATGGCCTACGAGGCGGCCAAGATGCTGCTGTTTGTGCGCAGTGAGTTGCGGGCCGCCATCGTCAATGAGGATGACGCGGCTGGCGCTCGATTGCTGGCGCGTTTGAGTGGCTTGCCGACGGGCACGTCCCTGCAGAAAGTACTGGGCTACCGCTGCGCGCCGGCTGAAACGTCGGCCTCTGCGCCATCGGAGGCGGGTCGTCTGTCTGCCGTATCGCTCGAGGCGGGTGCGACAGGCCAGATTTTCAGCCTCTGCGAAGGGGGCTCCAGCGTGCAGGTGGTGACGCCGTTGATCGGTCAGCACAATGTCTCCAATCTGCTGTTGGTAGGTGGCGTATTGCGTGCTCAGGGCTGGACGCTGGCCGAAGTCGCCGGGGCGCTGGGCCGTCTTGGGCCGGTGCCGGGGCGCCTGCAGGCTGTAGATGTGCCATGGGTTGATGCCGCGTCGCCGGCCGTGATCGTTGATTATGCCCATACGCCCGATGCCTTGGCGCATGCTCTGCAGGCCTTGCGGCCGTTGGCTCAGGCCAGGCAGGGGCGTCTGGTCTGCGTGTTCGGATGCGGTGGCGACCGGGATGCCCGCAAGCGTCCCGAGATGGGCCGTATTGCTGCCGAGCAGGCGGATGTGGTGGTGCTGACCACTGATAATCCGCGTAGCGAGCCGCCGGCAGACATCCTGGCTGAGATTGCTGCCGGCGTTACAGGCAGCCATGAAATCCATGAGGATCGTGCCGTTGCGATCATGGTGGCAGTCTTGCGGGCCCGCCCGGAAGATGTCGTGCTGGTCGCCGGCAAGGGACATGAAACCACCCAGCAGACAGGAGCCGTGACCGAGGTATTTGATGATGTCGAGTGGTCACGCCTGGCGCTGTCGCTGCGTGTCGCGACGGGCGTATCGACCGATACGCGGACGTTGCAGGCGGGGGCCCTGTATGTTGCGTTGCATGGTGAGCGTTTCGATGGACACGCCTTCATCGATCAGGCTGCTGCTGCAGGTGCAGTGGTCGCGGTGGTCGATGTGCCGGTGGCTGCGGTCGGCTTGCCGCAGATTGCACTGGGCAATACTCGGCGGGCACTGGGGCGCATGGCCCATGCCTGGCGTGCTGTCCATGACCTGTCCGTGGTGGCGGTGACTGGCAGCAATGGCAAGACGACCACCAAGGAAATGATTGCCTCGATTTTTCGCCACGCGCTGGGCGAACGCGCCACACTGGCGACGGCAGGCAATCAGAATAACGATATTGGCGTGCCGCTGACGTTGCTGCGCCTGCGTCCGGAGCATCGCGCTGCCGTGGTTGAACTGGGGATGAATCATCCCGATGAAATCCTGGGACTGGCTCGCATGACGGCACCCACCGTGGCGCTGGTCAACAATGCGCAGCGTGAGCATCAGGAGTTCATGCATACGGTCGAGGCGGTTGCCCGTGAAAATGGTCAGGCGTTGACTCAATTGTCGGCTGACGGCGTGGCGGTCTTTCCTGCCCAGGACGCCTACGACCCGCTGTGGCAGTCTCTGGCGGGCGAGCGTATGTGCTGCCGCTTTGGCATTGAGGCTGGCGAAGTGCGAGCCTCGGAGATCAGGCTTGATGCGCTGGGTGTCGAGTGCACGGTACGCACGCCGGTCGGGGCAGGTCAGTTGCGACTGCAAGTGGCAGGCGAGCATAACCTGCGCAATGCACTGGCTGCGATAGCCTGCACGTTGGCAGCCGGTGTGTCGCTGCCGATGACTCTGGAGGCACTGGCTGCCTTCGTGCCTGTCGGCGGGCGGATGCAGGCCCATACCCTGCCCGGTGATGTATTCCTGATCGACGATACCTATAATGCCGACCCTGATTCGGTCAGAGCTGCCATCGACGTGCTGGCAGGCCTGCCAGCACCGAGAGTGCTGGCGCTGGGCGATATGGGCGAGGTCGGCACCGACGAGGTTGCCATGCACGAGGAAGTGGGCGCGTATGCGCGTGCACGCGGGGTGGACCTGCTGTGTACGTTGGGACGTGCGACCCGCGACAGCGCACGCGCATTCGGCGCGGGTGCACAGATTTGCGAGAGCGTGGAAGAAGTGGTCAATCATATCCAGGCGGCCGGGGCCGCCAGTATCCTGGTCAAGGGATCGCGTTTCATGAAGATGGAGCGCATTGTCCTGGCGTTGCGGCAGGCTGCCGAAGGCGCTGCCGCAACGGAAGGAGCGCATCATGTTGCTTGAATTGGCACGCTGGTTGTCCGATGAGCATATCCGCGCTTTCGCGGTCTTTGACTACATCACGTTTCGTGCCGTGCTGGCTTGCGCCACCGCACTGTTGATCGGTCTGGTGGCTGGCCCGCGCGTCATTCGCCGGCTGACCGAGCTCAAAATCGGTCAGGCTGTGCGCAGCTACGGCCCGCAGACGCATCTGGTCAAGACGGGTACGCCCACCATGGGTGGCGTGCTGATCCTGATTTCCATCGGCATCAGCACACTGTTGTGGTCGGACTGGAGCAATCGTTTCGTCTGGGTCGTCCTGCTGGTCACATTCGGCTTTGGCTGGATCGGCTGGGCAGATGACTATCGCAAGGTAGTGCATCGTGATCCCGAAGGCATGCCGGCAAGGCAGAAATTCATGTGGCAGGCGCTGATCGGTCTGGTGGCAGCCATCTATCTGGCTTTTGCCGTATCGGTGCCGGCCAATACTGATCTGTGGCCTCTGTTCCGTGATTGGGTGCTGAGTGGTTTTGCCATGCCGCTGCCCACGCGTGCCGATCTGATCGTGCCGTTCTTCAAGTCTGTCAGCTACCCGCTGGGCGTCTTCGGCTTCGTGGCGCTGACCTGGGCCGTGATCGTGGGCACCAGCAATGCAGTGAACCTGACTGATGGCCTGGATGGCCTGGCGATTATGCCGACCGTGATGGTGGGGGCGGCACTGGGTGTATTTGCCTATGTGGTGGGCCGGGTCGATTATTCCAAGTACCTGCTGTTTCCCTACATACCCGGTGCCGGAGAACTGATGGTGCTGTGTGCGGCACTGGGTGGTGCCGGGCTGGCTTTCCTGTGGTTCAACGCCTATCCGGCCCAGGTATTCATGGGGGACGTTGGCGCGCTGGCGCTGGGGGGCATGCTCGGGACCGTGGCGGTCATCGTGCGCCAGGAAATCGTGCTGTTCATCATGGGGGGCGTGTTCGTGGCCGAGACGCTGTCGGTCATGCTGCAGGTCGTCTGGTTCAAGTACACCAAGCGCAAATACGGAGAAGGGCGGCGCATTCTGCGCATGGCTCCCCTGCATCACCATTTCGAGGTCGGCGGCTGGAAGGAAACCCAGGTTGTCGTCCGTTTCTGGATCATCAGCATGATGCTGGTGCTGATCGGCCTGTCCACGTTGAAACTGCGATGAACGATACGGTACACGCCTCTCTGCCGGGCCCGCTGACCCTGATCTTTGGATTGGGGGAGACCGGGCTGGCTGCTGCGCGCTGGTGCCTGCGCCAGGGCTGGCCGCTGCGTGTTGCCGATACGCGTGCGCAGCCTGCCGGGCTGGAGGCACTCCAGTCTGCAGGTGTCGAATCCGGACTGCTGCGCGATGTGCGCCTGGGAGACGGTGTATTCGACCATGATGTGCTGGACGGCGTTGGACAACTGGTACTCAGCCCTGGCCTGAGCCCGCTGGAACCGCGCCTGGCCGCATTGCTGGCCGAAGCGCGTGTGTGCGGTATCGAAGTGGTGGGCGAAATCGAACTCTTTGCCCGGGCGCTGGCCGAGTTGCGCGAGCGTACGGGTTATGCGCCGGGCGTGGTCGCGGTGACCGGCACTAACGGCAAGACGACCGTGACCCGCTTGACCCGCAAGATGCTCGAAGACGCCGGCATCAGTGCCCGCGAGGCAGGCAATGTCAGCCCGGCTGCGCTGGATGCGCTGATGGTCGCGCTTGACGAGGACAACCTGCCGAAGGCCTGGGTGCTGGAGCTGTCGAGCTTTCAGCTCGAAACGACGCAGACCCTGGTACCGGATGCCGCCGTCATCATGAACCTGACACAGGATCATCTGGACTGGCACGGTTCGTTCGAGGCCTACGTCGCGGCCAAGGCGCGCCTGTATGGCATGTCGCGTATCAAGATCGTCAATCGCGAAGACCCTGCTGTGCTGGCATTGGTCGATGATGTGGTTGTCCAGGATGTCCGTACGTTCGGTTACGATCTGCCTGCCTGCCTTGGGGATACGGGGTTGGAGTCCGAGCACGGCGTGCGCTGGCTTGCCGTGCGTGATGAAACCGATTTCGACCTGCCCGCGCCGACCACGGGACGGCGTCGCAAGGCCGGCGAGGAAGTTCCCGTCTCGCGTGCAGAGGGACGGCTGTCGCGACTGATGCCGTTGGATGCTCTCAAGTTGCGCGGGCATCATCATGCGCTCAATGTGCAGGCGGCATTGCTGCTGGCCCGGACGCAAGGTGCCGGCTGGGGCAATCTGCTGCGCAGTGCCCGCGAATACACGGGAGAACCGCATCGTACCGAGTTCGTGCGTAACGTGGGCGGCGTGGATTTCGTCAATGACAGCAAGGGAACCAACGTCGGTGCGACGGTGGCCGCGCTCGACAGCGAGGATCGCCAGGTTGTGCTGATCCTGGGCGGCGAAGGCAAGGGGCAGGATTTCGCGCCGCTGCTGCGTCCGGTCAAGGCACGCGTGCGGCACCTGGTATTCATCGGTCGCGATGGCGCACTGATCGAGCGTGCGCTGGCGGCCAGCAGTGTACCGGCAGAGCATGCCTCCTCAATGGCAGAAGCCGTGGCGGCTGCATTTGCTGCAGCACAGCCCGGCGATGTCGTGCTGCTGTCGCCTGCCTGCGCCAGCTTCGATATGTTCAGTGGCTATCCGCAGCGTGGCCGCGTGTTTGCCGAGGCGGTACAGGAACTCGCACTTGAACGGGGGGAAGTGGCATGAGCACGACGCCGCTGAACAACCGCATGGAAGGCCTGACCACGGTGCGTCCCGGACGCGCCCGCATGAGCAACTTCGACGTGCCGCTGGTGGCGACTGCCGGTGCATTGCTCATGCTTGGCCTTCTGATGGTGTATTCGGCGTCGATCGCGCTGGCTGACGGCCCGCGCTATGCCAATTACGGCCCCTATCATTTCGTGGGACGGCATGCGCTGTTCCTGGGTATCGGTGCAGCGGGCGGGCTGGCTGTCTGGATGGTGCCGATGCGCATCTGGCAACGCCTGGCGGTACCGTTGTTCCTGTTCGCTATTTTCCTGTTGGTGGTGGTGCTGGTGCCGGGTATCGGCCGTGAGGTCAATGGTGCCTATCGCTGGTTGCCGATGGGGCCGCTCAATTTCCAGCCATCCGAGCTGATGAAGTTCGCAGTGCTGCTCTATGCCGCCGACTATACGGTGCGCAAGCAAGAGCATATGCATGCCTTCACGCGGGGCTTCCTGCCCATGGCCTGCGCGCTGGCGCTGGTCGGGTTGCTGCTGCTGCTTGAACCCGATCTGGGAGCTTTCATCGTGATCGGTGCGATTGCGGTAGGCATCCTGTTCCTGGGTGGTATCAACGGCAAGCTGTTCGGTGTGCTGATCACGGGCCTGATGACCGTGTTCATGCTGCTGATCTGGCTGTCTCCGTGGCGGCGAGCACGGTTGTTCGCCTACCTTGATCCGTGGAACGAAACCAACATGTACGGCAGCGCCTACCAACTGTCGCATTCGCTGATTGCACTGGGCCGTGGAGAATGGTTCGGTGTGGGCCTGGGGGCCAGCGTCGAAAAATTGCATTACCTGCCCGAGGCGCACACCGACTTCCTGCTGGCCGTGATTGGCGAAGAGCTTGGGTTTGTCGGTGTGGCGACCATCATCGTGCTGTTTTTCCTGCTGGTGAAGCGTGGTTTCGAGATCGGTCGCCAGGCCATCGCCATGGAGCGCACGTTCAGCGGTCTGGTGGCACACGGCGTGGCCCTGTGGCTGGGCGTGCAGTCTTTCATCAATATGGGTGTCTGCCTGGGGCTGCTGCCGACCAAGGGCCTGACGTTGCCGCTGATGAGTTATGGCGGTTCGAGCATCGTGATGAACCTGTGCGCGCTGGCGCTGCTGCTGCGCGTGGACCGGGAAAATCGCATCTTGATGCGGGGGGGGCGAGTATGACAGCGCCGACCCTGATGATCATGGCGGGCGGTACCGGCGGGCATATCATGCCGGGGCTGGCCGTGGCCGAAATGATGCGGGCCGATGGCTGGCGCGTGGTCTGGCTCGGTCACCCCGAGCGGATGGAAGGGCAACTGGTTCCCCGCAACGGGATCGAACTGCTGCCACTGCGATTTGCCGGCTTGCGTGGCAAGGGGCTTGTGGCGCTGCTCAAATTGCCGTTTCTGCTGGCGCGTGCCTGCTGCCAGGCGCTGGGACACTTGCGCCGGGAGCGGCCCGATGTGGTGCTGGGCATGGGCGGCTACGTGGCGGTGCCAGGCGGATTGATGGCTATTGTCAGCCGTACCCCGCTGGTCGTGCACGAGCAGAATGCCGTGGCCGGCTCGGCCAATCGTTTGCTGGCACGCGGTGCGCGTGCCGTGGCGGCTGGTTTTCCGGCCGTGCTCGGGCCGCGCACGCAGTTCGCCGGCAATCCGGTGCGCGACAGCGTGCTGGCACTGGCTGCGCCCGCACAGCGCTATGCCGACCGGCAGGGGCCGCTGCGGTTGCTGGTGGTGGGTGGCAGCCTGGGGGCGCATGCGCTCAACGTCGCGGTGCCCGAGGCGCTGGCGCTGATGCCGGCAGACAGCCGGCCGCAGGTGGTGCATCAGGCTGGCGCGCAGCATATCGAGGCGCTGCAGCAGCGCTATGCACAACTGGGCGTCGAAGCCGATTGCCGGGCATTCATCGAGGATATGGCGGCGGCTTATGCCGAGGCCGACCTGGTGATCTGCAGGGCTGGCGCGATGACCGTGGCAGAAGTCGCGGCGGCTGGTGTGGCTGCGCTGTTTGTGCCGTTGCCGCACGCCATCGATGATCACCAGACCGTCAATGCCCGTTATCTCAGCGATGCGCAGGCGGGCTGGCAGGTTGCCCAGAAAGAATTGACACCGCAGTGGCTGGCCACCTGGCTGGCGGCGCGGACCAGAACGGAGCTGCAGTCCGTGGCCGAGCGTGCGCGTGAGCGTGCGCGGCCCGATGCGACGGCAGCGATTGCGAACATTTGCAGACAGGCAGGAGGGATGCAGGCATGAAGCATCGCATCCATCACATTCATTTCGTCGGTATCGGCGGATCGGGCATGAGCGGCATCGCCGAGGTGCTGCTTAACCTTGGCTATCGCATCAGCGGTTCCGACCTGCAGGACTCAGCGGTGACACGGCATCTGGTCGAACGCGGCGCGCAGGTTACGCTGGGGCATGCAGCTGCCAACATTGGGCAGGCCGACGCCATTGTGGTGTCGACCGCTGTGACTGCGGACAACCCCGAAGTGCTGGCGGCGCGCGCCGCACGCATACCGGTGGTGCCGCGTGCCATCATGCTGGCCGAACTGATGCGGCTCAAACGCGGCATCGCCGTGGCCGGCACGCACGGCAAGACCACCACCACCAGCCTGGTCGCCAGCGTGCTGGCCCAGGGGGGACTGGACCCGACCTTCGTGATCGGTGGGCGACTCAATTCGGCCGGTGCCAATGCGCGCCTGGGCCAGGGTGACTACATCGTGGTCGAAGCCGACGAATCGGATGCTTCGTTCCTGAACCTGCTGCCGGTGATGGCCATCGTGACCAACATCGATGCCGATCACATGGATACGTATGGCCATGACGTGGCCCGGCTCAAGAGTGCTTTCATCGACTTCACGTTGCGCCTGCCGTTCTACGGCAGCGCCGTGCTGTGCAAAGATGATCCCAACGTCTGCGAGATCATGCCGTTTGTTTCGCGGCCGATCACCAGCTACGGTCTGCATCCGGAAGCGCAGGTGCGCGCTGTCGATGTCCGTACCGATGGTGCCCGCATGCGTTTCCGTGTCGAACGGCGTGATCGTCAACTGGTGCTGCCGTCACTGGATATCGAGCTGAATCTGCCGGGGCTGCACAACGTGCGCAATGCACTGGCTGCGATTGCCGTGGCGACTGAGTTGGGTGTGGAAGACACGGCCATTGCCGAAGCGTTGCGCACCTTCCGGGGCGTCGGGCGGCGCTTTACCTTCGCGGGCGAGTTCGACGTGCCGGCCCAGCAGGGCGGGGGCCGATTTACCGTGATCGACGACTATGGCCATCACCCGGTCGAGATGCAGGCCACGCTGGATGCCGCACGCGGTGCCTGGCCCGACCGGCGCATCGTGCTGGCCTTCCAGCCGCACCGCTACACCCGTACCCGTGATTGCTTCGAAGACTTCGTGCGCGTGCTGGGCCAGGCCGATGCCGTGCTGCTGACCGAGGTTTATGCCGCAGGCGAACCGCCCCTGGTGGCGGCGGATGGGCGTGCACTGGCACGTGCGGTGCGGGTGGCCGGCAAGGTCGAGCCGGTTTTTGCCGAAACCATCGAGGATATGGCCCAGGCCGCCGTCGATTTCGTGCGCGACGGTGACGTCGTGATCGTGATGGGCGCAGGGTCGGTCAGCAAGGTGCCGGGACTCATAGGAGAACTGCGATGAACAGCCGCTTCGGAAAGGTTGGCGTGCTCTACGGCGGACAGTCGGGCGAACGCGAGGTGTCGCTGATGTCCGGTCAGGGCGTGCACGAGGCATTGGTCAAGTCCGGTGTGGATGCCCATCTGTTCGATACGGGAAGGCAGTCGCTGGCCGAACTGGCGCAGGCCGGCTTCGACCGCGTGTTCATCGCGCTGCATGGCCGTCATGGTGAAGATGGCACCATGCAGGGCGCGCTCGAATTGCTGGGCATTCCCTACACGGGCAGTGGCCCGCTGGCGTCGGCGCTGGCCATGGACAAGATCATGACCAAGCGCATCTGGATCGAGCAGGGCATTCCCACGCCGGCCTATGCCGAGGTGCGCAATGCCGGCGAACTGGATGATGTGGCGTCCCGCCTGGGGTTGCCCATGATTCTCAAGGCTCCGCACGAAGGCTCCACGCTGGGGCTGGCCCGGGTCGAGCAGGCCGATGCGTTGGTGCAGGCCTGGCAGCAGGTCGTGCGCTATGAACCCGTGGCGCTGGCCGAACAGTTCATTCGCGGTCGCGAGTTGACGATTGCCGTGTTGGGGCGGGGCGAGCAGGCCCGCGCCCTGCCGATCATCGAAATCATCGCGCCGCAGGGCAACTACGACTACGAACACAAGTATTTTTCGGACGATACCCGCTACGAATGCCCCGCCAGCCTGCCGGCCGACCTGGCCGCCGAGATCCAGGCGCTGTGCGTGCGGGCCTATCGCGTGCTGGGCTGCGAAGGCTGGGGGCGCGTGGATGTGATGTTGGACGAACAGCAACGGCCCTGGCTGCTCGAGATCAACACTTCGCCCGGCATGACCGGCCATTCGCTGGTGCCGATGGCATCGCGTGCGGAAGGTGTCGACTATACACAGCTGTGCCTGAACATACTGGCCGAGGCCAGTTGCAAGGTGCCGCTCAATCCGGCGCAGCCAGCCTGACGGGATGACACGTGTGGAACGAAGCCCGAACCATCAACCTGATCGCCAACGCCTTGACGGCGCTGGCCATCCTGCTGTTGGCCGTTGCGACGGTCGGCTGGCTGGTGCAGCGGCCGGCCTTCCAGTTGAGTGCCATCGAGTTGGAGGCCGGGGGCGATGGCGAGTTGCACTATGTCTCGGAGGCTGCCGTGCGGGCAGCCACGGCAGGGCGGTTGCAGGGCAACTTTTTCACCGTGGACCTGGATGCCACGCGGGAGCTGTTCGAAACCGTGCCCTGGGTGCGGCGGGCTTCGGTCCGGCGGGTCTGGCCCAACATCCTGCGCGTGCAGATCGAAGAGCACCAGCCTTTTGCGTTCTGGAACGAGAGCCAGATGATCAATACCTGGGGCGAGGCCTTCACGGCCAACCAGGGCGAGCTGGACGACGATCAGGTTTTGCCGCAACTGGCCGGACCCGAGGGCACCGAGCGGCTGGTGGTGCAACGCTATGCCGAACTGGCGCGCTGGTTCGAGCCGCTGGGGCTGCAGGTGCAAAGCATCGCGCTCAGCCCTCGCTATGCCTGGCAGTCGGCGCTTTCCAACGGCCTGTTGCTCAACCTGGGGCGCGATCCGGGGGCGGAAGCACCCAATCCCCAGGGCGTGACGGGAGCCTTGCCCTTTGCTGCGCGGATTCGCCGCTTCGTGCAGGCATGGCCGGTGGTCCAGAAACAGTTGGGCGCGGAAACCGGCATTTTGCAGGCGGACCTGCGCTACCCGAACGGATTTGCCCTGACGCTGGCCGATCCGCCTGCCACACAACAACCCAAAAACAAACGTTGACGCCATGACTCGTGACATCAAAGACCTGATCGTTGCCCTGGACATCGGCACCAGTAAAGTGGTGGCGGTAGTTGCAGAGGTATTGCCCGGCGGCCGCTTCGAAGTGCTTGGCCTGGGCCAGCACGAGTCGCACGGCATGCGCAAGGGCGTGGTCGTGAACATCGAGACCACGGTCAACTCCATCCAGCGCGCGCTCGAAGAGGCCGAGCTGATGGCCGATTGCAAGATCCGTGACGTCTATACCGGCATTGCCGGCAACCATATCCGCAGCTTCAACTCCAGCGGCATGGTGGCGGTCAAAGACAAGGAAGTCACGGCGACCGATGTGGCGCGGGTGATCGAGACGGCCAAGGCCGTCAATATTCCGACCGATCAGCAGGTGCTGCATGTGCTGACGCAGGAATTCATCGTCGATGGACAGGAAGATATCCGCGAGCCGATCGGCATGAGCGGCCTGCGCCTGGAGGTGCGGGTGCACATCGTGACCGGTGCAGTCAGTGCCGCCCAGAATATCGTCAAATGCGTGCGCCGCTGCGGCCTGGAAGTGCAGGATCTGATCCTGCAGCCGCTGGCCTCCAGCCTGGCCTGCCTGACGCCCGACGAGAAAGAGCTGGGTGTGGTGCTGGTCGATATCGGTGGTGGTACCACCGACGTGGCGATCTTCACTGGCGGCGCGATTCGCCATACCGCCGTGATCCCGATCGCCGGCGACCAGATCACCAACGATATCGCCGCCATGCTGCGTACGCCCACGCCTGATGCCGAAGATCTCAAGCTGTGTTTCGGTGTGGCCAAGCAGATCCTGGTCAGTCCCGACGAGACAGTGGAAGTCTCCGGTCTGGGCGACCGCGAGACGCGCCGGGTCAAGCGCCAGGCACTGGGCGCGGTGATCGAACCGCGTGTGGAAGAACTGTTCTCGCTCGTACAGCAGGTGATCCGCGAATCCGGCTATGACGACCTGGTGGCTTCGGGCATCGTGCTGACAGGTGGAACGTCGCAGATGCCGGGGCTGGTCGAGCTGGCCGAGGATGTGTTCCTCAAGCCGGTGCGGGTGGCCGTGCCGGAATACGAAGGCAGCCTGGCCGATGTGATGCGCAATCCACGCTTCTCGACGGTGATGGGCCTGCTGGCCGAGGCACGCATGCAGCGCCTGCGTGGCCGTCATGTGGCGCAGCAGAATGGCAGTTTCAAGAGGATTCTGACCCGCATGAAGGAATGGTTCATGAATTGATGCGGGACCGTGCAGAAACGTGTTGCCGAATGGCCGGCGGCGATGCGCAAAGGAAGACGCCTGTGGCGTTTTTCACTGGGGATGGCACGAAGGACTCTGTGTCCACCGTGCCGATAGCAAGTAGTTGGCCGTCAGGAGATTTGATTATTTCGACTTTGTGAGGGAGTCACTATGATGAACTTTGAAATGCTGGACAACAATACGAAGGGCACCGTGATCAAGGTAGTCGGGGTCGGCGGTGCCGGTGGCAACGCGATCTCGCACATGATGCGTGGTGGTGTGGGTGGCGTCGATTTCGTGTGCGCCAATACCGATGCGCAGGCACTGGTTGCCAGCGGTGCGCCGGTGCAGATTCGCCTCGGCCGTACCGGCTTGGGTGCCGGTGCCAAGCCCGAACAGGGCCGTGCCGCAGCAGAAACGGCACGCGAGGAAATCCGTGCGGCGCTCAATGGTGCGCATATGGTGTTCATTACTGCCGGCATGGGTGGCGGTACGGGTACCGGTGCAGCACCTGTCGTGGCCGAAGTCGCCAAGGAACTGGGCATCCTGACCGTGGGTGTGGTCACCAAGCCGTTCTGCTTCGAGGGCAGCAAGCGCATGCGTCTGGCCGAAGAGGGTATCAATGATCTGTCGCGTCATGTGCATTCGCTGATCGTGGTGCTCAACGAGAAGCTGTATGACCTGATGGATGAGGATGCGACCCAGGAAGACTGCTTCAAGAGCGCGGACGACGTGCTGCACAATGCCTGCGCCGGGATCGCCGAGATCATCAATGTCGAAGGCAATGTGAACGTCGACTTCGAGGACGTGAAGACCATCATGGGCGAGCAGGGCCAGGCGATGATGGGCACTGCCGTGGCCAAGGGTCAGGATCGTGCCAAGGTGGCGGCCGAGCAGGCAATTGCGTGCCCGCTGCTGGAAGGCATCGACCTCAATGGTGCGCGTGGCGTGCTGGTCAACATCACGGCAAGCCGTTCGCTTAAGATGCGCGAAACCCGCGAAATCATGGACACCATTCGCGTACATGCCTCCGAGGATGCCACCGTGATCTTCGGTACGGCCTACGACGAAAGCATGGGCGATGACCTGCGTGTGACCGTGGTCGCGACGGGGCTGGGCCGTGCGGTATCGCGCCCGCAGCTGGTGCATGATGTCGAAACGGCAGTGCGTACCGGTACCGACGATATGCCGGTGGCGCAGCAACCGCAAGGTGGCCTGGAAATCCCGACCGTGATCCGCATGCGCGAGCGTGGCCAGGCAACTGCCCAGGTGCGCGCCATGGAAACGGCTGGCATGGACCATTTCGACATTCCGGCCTTCCTGCGCAAGCAGGCGGATTGAACTTAACGGTTCAGATCCGTTCCAACTCTCTCACTCGCCATCGCGTTGCGTCCCCCAGGCGCGGCGTGATGGCCGGGTTGTCGCGTCACGGCAGTAACGGCGCTACAATCCGATTTTGCGTTTTTTACATTGCCCATGTTTCGACAGCGCACTATCCAGAATATCGTTCGCACGACAGGTGTTGGCCTCCACTCCGGTCTTCGGGTCGAACTGGTGCTGCGTCCGGCCGCGCCGGACACCGGCATCGTGTTCCATCGCGTGGATCTGCCCGAGGTGGTGGATCTCCCCGCGCAGGCGCACATGGTGCACGATACGCGTCTGGCTTCCGTGCTGCAGCAGGGCAATGTGCGTGTTTCCACGGTCGAACACCTGATGTCGGCCCTGGCAGGTCTGGGCATTGATAACATCCATATCGACCTGACTGCCGAAGAAGTTCCCATCATGGACGGCAGCGCCGGTACCTTCGTGTACCTGCTGCGTTCCGCCGGGCTGGTCGAGCAGTCGGCACCCAAGCGGTTCCTCAAGATTCTCAAACCGGTCGAAGTCCGCGAAGGCGAAGGCCCCAAGGCCAAGTGGGCGCGCCTGGAGCCCTACGACGGCTATGCTCTGAATTTTTCCATCGATTTTCGCCATCCGGCCATTGATTCGACCGCCAGCTTCGCCGAAATCGATTTCGCCCGGCATTCGTATGTGCGCGAAGTGGCGCGTGCGCGCACCTTCGGTTTCGTCAACGAAGTCGAGGCGCTGCGTTCGATGGGACTGGCCCGTGGCGGCAGTCTCGACAACGCCATCGTCATGGACGAATACCGTGTGCTCAATGCCGACGGGCTGCGTTACGAAGACGAGTTCGTCAAGCACAAGATTCTCGACGCGATCGGCGATCTGTATCTGATCGGCCACCCGCTGGTGGCGCGCTATGTCGCCAGCAAGTCCGGCCACGGCCTCAACAACCAGCTGGCGCGTGCCGTGCTGGCGCGCCAGGATGCCTGGGAGCTTGTGTCCTATACATCCGATGAGAACGTCCCGGTGACTTTCCAGCGGGACTGGAAGTTCGCCTGATCCTGCGCGGGTCGGGTATGCAGCAACCGGTGCCTGGCACCGGATCGTAGCCGGGCGAAGGCCTTTCAGGTCTTGTTTCCGGTGCCGTGATGCGTCAGCAGACGGGCCACGGCATCGGCCAGTTCTCCTGGCTGCAATTGGTCATGCAACTGCTGGAATGCATCCAGCGCCTGTGGCCCCAGGGGCGTGACCGATTTGGGGGGGCGAGACGCAGGATGCAGGACGGCCGTGAGGCCTGCCTGGACCTGTACGCGGATCTCGCCGACCTGCCATCCGCCTGCCTGCAGCTTCTGTGCAAGCGAAGGGGCCATCTGTCTGAGCTTGGCCGCATGTGCCGGGCCGGGTACGGCCAGGACCAGTTGCTGTGCATCGACGCGGGCAATGCGGATGTCGGCACCGAAGCCGGTGGGCAGCAGTTGTGCCAGTGCCTGTTCGAGCCGCAGGTGATACTGCGCCATTGCCATGACATTGGCGGCGCGCTGGTCGTGGCCCAGCCAGCCGGTGACGGTATGGCCGGAAGAACGGGCAGGGAATCGGCCGGGAACACGACGGGTCATGGATACAGTCAATATGAACAGAGTGCAGGACAGGCAGGAATGAAAATAGCGATGCGCATTAGCCGGTCTGGACGGGCCGGACGCTGGAAACTGAGCGGCATGCCGCTGGTGCTGGTCATGGCGCTGGCGCTTCTGGCTTCGGCCGCAGCCGGTGCGCTGTTGCAGCGTCACTATGATAAGCCAGTTCAGGTCGGTACGGGTTTGCGCTTCCAGGCGACCGAGGATCTGGGGCGTGATGCGTCGTTCGTGCGTGAAAATGTCAATTTGCTGGCAGCCCGGGTGGGTGTGCTGGAAGCCCAGTTGCTCAACATCGATGCCATGTCGCAGCGCGTGGCGCGCATGGCCGACATTCCCTATGTCAAGGTCGATGACCTGACGGCTGCGCCCCTCAGCGAGGGCCAGATCATGGATGAGCCGCCGATGGACTGGGAACACGCCGGTGCGGGTGATGGTCTGGATACCATCGATGGGATGGCTGCTAGCAATGGTGCAGAACGTTCTGCGCAGTCGCTGGGCCGGGAGCTGGACAGCCTGGTGGAGCGTCTGGATGTGCACAAGGACCGACTGGCGTTGTTCGAAGCCGCGCTGGCCTATCGCGAGGCGGATCGGGTGCGCCTGCCCACGACCATGCCGGTCAAGAATTATCCGTATCTCTCTTCTTCCTATGGCTGGCGTCGCAATCCGGTGACGGGGCGCTATGCCATGCACGAAGGTCTGGACTTTTCCGCGCCGCGTGAAACGCCCATCGTGGCTGCGGCCAGCGGCATGGTGATCGAGGCCGAGTTCAGCAGTGGCTACGGCAATATGGTCGTCATCGATCATGGTCATGGCCTGATTACGCGCTATGCGCATGCTTCCAAGCTGCTGGTCAAGCCGGGTGACTTGATCGAGCGCGGCCAGGAAATCGCCAAGGTCGGCTCTACCGGCCGCTCTACCGGCCCGCATCTGCACTTCGAAGTGCGGATGGCAGGGCAGCCGCTTGATCCCAAGCTGTTCCTGGCCGCTGCCGACAGCCCCGTGAAAATGGCGGATGCCATCGGCATGGTGACGCCGGAAGCGGCTGCGCTGAATTGACGCTACCGGCCGGCTGAGCCGTTAGCCCGTGCAGGCCTCCCGATGGGCCTGCAACGAAGCCCTCCCTGGTTGCGGTACACTGGTGTGTTTTCTGCGATCATCCGCCAACTACATCGAAGCCAGCATGGTATCTCTGCTCAAAAAACTTATCGGCAGCCGCAATGACCGACTGCTCAAACAGTATCGCAAGCAGGTCGCGCAGATCAATGCGCTCGAAAGTTCCGTCGCCGCATTGAGCGACGAGGCGCTCAGCGCCAAGACGGCCGAGTTCCAGGCACGTCACCAGAAAGGTGAGTCGCTGGATGCGTTGTTGCCCGAGGCGTTCGCGGTCGTGCGCGAATCCGGCAAGCGCGTGTTCGGCATGCGTCACTTCGACGTGCAACTGATCGGTGGCATGGTGCTGCACCAGGGCAAGATCGCCGAAATGCGCACGGGTGAGGGCAAGACCCTGATGGCGACGCTGCCTGCCTACCTGAATGCCATCTCGGGCAAGGGTGTGCATGTGGTGACCGTCAATGACTACCTGGCACGCCGTGATGCCGAGTGGATGGGACGCCTGTATCGCTTTCTGGGCCTGTCGGTCGGCGTGGTGGTGCCGCAGCAACCCAACGACGAAAAAAAGGCTGCCTATCAGGCCGACATCACCTATGGCACCAACAACGAATTCGGTTTCGACTACCTGCGCGACAACATGGAGTACCGTGCCGAGGATCGGCGCCAGCGTGTCCTGAATTTCGCCGTGGTCGATGAGGTCGACTCCATCCTGATCGACGAGGCGCGTACGCCGCTGATCATCTCCGGCCAGGCTGAAGACCATACCGAAATGTACATTCGCATGAATGTCGTACCCGGTATGCTCACCCGCATGGCAGGCGAACCCAAGCCGCACGAGCCGGAACCCGAAGGCGACTTCTGGGTAGATGAAAAGGCGCAGCAGATTCACCTGTCGGAAGCCGGCCATGAAAAGGCCGAGGCCACCCTGACCCAGCTCGGGCTGCTGCCCGAGGGCGAGTCGTTGTACGACCCGCGCTACATCACGCTGCTGCATCACCTGATGGCATCGCTGCGGGCGCACAACCTGTTCCACCGTGACCAGCACTATGTGGTGCAGTCGGGTGAAGTGATCATTGTTGATGAGTTTACCGGGCGCCTGATGACAGGGCGGCGCTGGTCCGACGGCCTGCACCAGGCGGTCGAGGCCAAGGAAGGCGTGAAGATCCAGAACGAGAACCAGACCCTGGCCTCGATCACCTTCCAGAACTACTTCCGCATGTATGCCAAGCTGGCCGGCATGACCGGTACGGCGGATACCGAAGCCTACGAATTCCAGGAAATCTACGGTCTCGAGACGGTCATTATCCCGACCAACCGGCCGATGGTTCGTATCGACCAGAACGATCAGATTTTCAAGACCGACCAGGAAAAATACAACGCCATCCTGGCCGACATCCGTGATTGCCACGAGCGTGGCCAGCCGGTACTGGTCGGTACCACCAGCATCGAAAACTCCGAACTGCTGGCGGAAATGCTCAAGAAGGCCAAGCTGCCGCATGAGGTGCTCAATGCCAAGCAGCATGCCCGCGAAGCCATGATTGTGGCCGAGGCCGGCAAGCCCGGTCACATCACCATCGCCACCAACATGGCCGGTCGTGGTACCGACATCGTGCTGGGGGGCAGTATCGACAAGCAGGTCGACCTGATCATGGCCGACGAAACGCTGAGCGAAGCGGAAAAGCAGGCTCGCGTCGCCCAGGTCAAGGATGAGTGGAAACCGGCCAACGAGCAGGTCAAGGCCGCTGGCGGCCTGCGCATCATCGGTACCGAGCGTCACGAGTCGCGTCGTATCGACAACCAACTGCGTGGTCGTGCTGGGCGCCAGGGCGATCCTGGTTCGTCGCGTTTCTACCTGTCGCTCGATGATTCGCTGATGCGCATCTTCGCGGGTGACCGCGTGCGCGCCATCATGGAACGCCTGCGCCTGCCCGAAGGTGAACCGATCGAGGCCGGCATGGTCACGCGTTCGATCGAATCGGCGCAACGCAAGGTCGAGGGCCGAAACTTCGATATCCGCAAGCAACTGCTCGAATACGACGATGTTGCCAACGACCAGCGCAAGGTGCTGTATGGTCAGCGCAATGAAGTGCTGGAGGCGCAGTCTGCGGCCGATATGGTCGAGAATCTGCGCGATGCGACCTTCGAAGAACTGGTCCGTCGCTATGTGCCAGCCGACTCGGTGGAGGAACAGTGGGATATCGAAGGCCTCGAAAAGGCGCTGCGCAATGAGTGGCAGCTTGATCTGCCGCTGGCAGACATGCTGTCCAAGGAAACCAGCCTGACCGACGATGATCTGCTGGAGCGTGTCCTGACTGCTGCCCGCGAAGCCTATCAGACCAAGGTCGAGCGCGTGGGCGTCGAAATGTGGGGGCAGTTCAAGCGCTCCATCCTGCTTCAGGCCATCGATGCCCAGTGGCGCGAGCACTTGGCCTCGCTGGATCACTTGCGTCAGGGGATCCACCTGCGCGGCTATGCGCAGAAGAATCCCAAGCAGGAGTACAAACGCGAAGCCTTCGAACTGTTCTCCAACATGTTGGATCGCATCCGCATGGACGTGGTAAAGGTGCTGATGACAGTACGTATCCAGTCAGCCGAGCAGGTCGAGCAGGCCGAGGCGCAGGCCGCTCAGCCCGCCGTGCAGAATGTGCAGGAACATCATTCGCTGGACTACGACGAGGCGTTGGGGGCCGAGGCAGGATTGCCGCCAGGTGCCGAGCATGACTTGCAGGGGCTGCCGAAGGTGGGTCGCAACGAGCCCTGCCCTTGCGGCAGTGGCAAGAAATTCAAGCACTGCCACGGGCGACTGGCCTGAAAACCATCGCGACAAGATGGCTTCATAAAAAAAACAATAATGGCAACACTGTTTTCAGTGAATGATGAATGGGAGGCGAAAGCCTCCCATTTTTTATGCGTGCCACAAGGGATGAATAATTTTGGAATCGATGCGACCGCAGGTGCGGCCGGTCTGGCTTGGAGGCCTATGGGTTTTATTTCATTCCTGATGTTTTGCATGTTGGTGTGTGTGGTTTTCATGTGGTGGTCTTTGGTCGCGAATTTCCTGCCGTCTCATTGATCACCCCCTTTGTGGCTATTGTTGTATTGCTATGTTCAATCTGAAAAATATAAAACTGGGCAAGCTGCTCGGTCTCGGTTTTGCCTCCCTTATCGTATTGGCCCTGGCTCTGGCGCTGGTCGGGCGTGTGCAGTTGGATCGCCTGAGCGAAGAGATTGTGCTGCTGGAGACCGATCATCTCGCCAAGGTGGCATGGGTGCAGAAAATGTCTTCGAATCTCGATGGTGCCGCAATTGCCATCCGGAATATGTTGCTGACGTCCGATGTCCAGAAAATGGAAGCGGAAAAGCGCTGGTTTGAAAATGCCAGCGCAGAAAACATTGACCTCCTGAAAAAAATGGAGGCGACGATGCTGTCGGAACGGGGCAAGGAGCTGTTTGGCAAACTGACCCAGACGCGAGTTGTCTATCTGGAGATATTTCGCAGGTTGCTGACGCATGCCTTGGCGCAGGAGTCCTATCAAGGACGCAAGGTACTTGAGCAAGAGTTGCAGCCGGCACAGGCGGTCTATTTTGGTGTGCTTGAGCAGATTGACCAGTATCAGCGGCAGAGAGTGTCCGACCTGGTGAATCTGGTCGAGGCCCAGGCTGCCTTGGCGAGCAGGATCATGCTGGCTCTGGCCCTGGCGGCAGCGCTGCTGGGGGCAGGGATTGCGTGGTGGATTACCCGTCGTATCAAGCGCCAGCTTGGCGGTGAGCCTGCCTATGCAGCGGAGATAGCCCAGCAGGTCGCCAACGGCAATCTGGCGATTCGGGTGCGGATCGAAGAGGGGGACGAGAGCAGTGTGCTGGCCGCGATGGAGTCCATGCGAGCCAATCTGGCCAGAATGGTCAATGATGTGCGGCGCAGCAGCGAATCGATTGCGACCGGTGCTCGCCAGGTCGCGGCCGGCAGTGCCGACCTGAGCCAGCGTACGGAAGCCCAGGCGGCCAATCTTGAACAGACTGCGGCCTCCATGGAGGAGATGAACTCAACCATTCGCCAGAATGCCGATACGGTGCATGCCGCTTCTGAACTGGCGAACCAGGCGAGTGCGACGGCCGCCCAGGGCGGCATGGTGGTGGGAAATGTGGTCGAAACCATGGGTGAAATCTCTACCAGTTCGCGCAAGATCAGCGACATCATCAGTGTGATTGACTCGATTGCATTCCAGACCAATATTCTTGCCTTGAATGCGGCGGTAGAGGCGGCCCGTGCAGGCGAGCAGGGGCGTGGTTTTGCTGTCGTGGCGGCAGAGGTGAGGACGTTGGCGCAGAAGTCCGCGCAGGCTGCGCGTGAAATCAAGGCATTGATCGAGGATAGTGTGTCGCGCGTGGAAACCGGGTCCCGTCTGGTGAGCGAGGCGGGCGTGACGATTGACCAGATCGTATCCCAGGCCGGTCGTGTGGCAGAACTGATCACGGAAATCGGTACTGCGACGCATGAGCAGACACAAGGCATTTCCCAGGTCAGTGATGCGGTGAATCAACTGGATCAGGTCACGCAGCAAAATGCTGCCCTGGTCGAGGAGTCCACTGCGGCAGCCGGGAGCCTGCAGGATCAGGCGGCACAACTGGTACAACTTGTCAGTATCTTCAGGCTGGCAGAGGGGCAGTCTCCTGTTCAGGCGTTGGCTCCGCGACGTTCGGCTCCTGCAGCCCGACCTGTTGTACCATCTCATGCTGGTGCGCAGGCCAAGACGACAGTCTCGGAGCGCTCGCCCCGTGCCTCGGCCAAACTCGCTTCCCCTGCTGCATCCAAGGCAGGGGTGGCGTCCAATCCGGCAAGTGAAGATACGGATTGGGATACCTTCTGAGTGCATGGGTTTGTTCAATGCGGTGAGTGGTAGACCGTTCACCGCAGGCGTATTCGGATAGGAGTGTCGCATGCCTGTATCAGCCAATACCTCCCAGCATGAGGTGCATGGGCAAGGCCTGTTGCACATGAAGCCGGCGACGTGGCGATGGAGCCGTGCCATACGTGCCGCATTCTCCATCGGCTTGCCATTCGCTGTCGGGCTTGCGCTGGGTGACATCATGACGGGTATGTGGATCGCCATGGGATGCCTGATGATGGCGACTGGGGAGCGTTATGGCCCCTATCGCGAGGTTTGCCTGACGCTTGCCGTCTCTGCGCCGATTGGTGCGCTCGGTTACCTGGCAGGCTATCTGGGGCTGTTGCCGTGGTGGCTGGTAGTGCTGTTCATGGCGCTGATCGGGCTGGGGGCCGGCTTCTTGAACAGCCGGGGGCGCATGCTGTCGATCGGCACGCTGCAAACCCTGCTGGTCGCATCAATTGCCCTGGGTGTGCCGGCCATCGCGCCTTTCTGGGAACCTGCGGTGCTGTACCTGGTCGGTGCCGCTTTTTACGCATTGCTGTTGGGCGCAGAAATCCTGGTGCGTGGCTGGCATGCCCAGGATGTCTCTGAGACTGCTACGGTCGCTACTGCCGCGCCTGTGGCGGCTGCAACGTCATCTCGGCCTGAGACATCTGTCGGCGGGGCAGTGCAACAGGCGCTGGCGCTGGCGCTGGCGCTGTGCCTGGGCGTGGCCTACAGCGCTCGCTGGCTGGACAGTTCACCCCATTGGTTCTGGATTCCACTGACTGTCGGGCTGGTGATGAAGCCCGATTTTGGTTCCATCTATGACCGTGCCCTGCAGCGCATCATCGGTACAGTCGTGGGGGTGATCATCGGTGCCCTGGTTCTGGCTGTGGTGCCCAAGGGCTATCTGTTTGTGCTGATCATGGCATTGCTGGCCGGTGTCCTGCCCTGGGCCATGCAGCGTTCGTACATTCTGCAGGCGGTTTTCCTGACGCCGCTGATCCTGATGCTGGTCGATGTGATCGTACCCGGTACGGGCAGTGTGGATGACGCCCTGCAGCGTTTGCTCGATACCGTGATCGGTGGCGTCATTGTGATCCTGCTGGGTTGTTTGCCCTGGCGGCATGCCAGCCGGGTATCGAAAGCCCGGCCTTGATCCTGCTTGACCGGCTCAGAGCAGGAACAGTGTCGCCAGCCCCAGGAAAATGAAAAACCCCAGCGAGTCGGTCGCGAACGTCAGCAATACTGACGAGCCCATGGCGGGATCCTTGCCGAAGCGGGCACGCAGCATGGGGACCAGCACGCCGATGGTAGTCCCCACCAGCATGTTGCAGACCATGGCTGCCATCATGACCAGCGCTACCGGGATCGACCGGGAAATCAGCCAGGCGAACAAGGCGGCACCGACACTGCCGCACAGGCCGACCAGCACGGTAATGGTCATTTCGCGCTTGACCAGTTGCCAGACGTTGTGACCGGTGATCCTGCCCATGGCCAGGGCACGGATGATCATGGTCATGGTCTGGTTGCCGGAGTTGCCACCAATGCCGGCAACGATCGACATCAGGAAGGCCAGCACCACGATGTGGCTGACGGTGTCTTCGAACTGCGAGGCCACGAATGCTGCCGTGGCTGCCGTACAGAGGTTGAGGAACAGCCAGGGGGCGCGGTTGCGCAACGCCATGCCGACTGGCGCGAAGATGTCCTCTTCCTGCATACCGGCACGTGACAGGGCCTGTTCTTCGGAGTCTTCGCGGATCACGTCCACCACCTCGGAGATGGTGACGCGGCCGACCAGGCGACCCTGGTCATCGACCACAGGGGCTGAGACCAGATCGTAGCGTTCGAATGCCCGTGCCGCATCGGCATCGGAGTCGAGCGGACTGAGCGACAGATAGTCGGGACTCAGGACATCCTGTACCTTGGACTTGAGATCTCCTACCAGCAGGCGCGAGAGCGACAGCGTGCCCTGCAGGCGACCCTGCCGGTCCACCACGAAAATCTGGTCGGTATGGTCTGGCAGTTCGCGCATGCGGCGCAGGTAGCGCAGCACGGCCTTGAGGGTGGTGTCCTCGCGCACCCGGACCATGTCGAAGTCCATGATGGCACCGACGCTGTCCTCGGGGTAGCCCATGGCCTCGATCAACTGGGCGCGCTCGTCTTCGGTCAGGCCCTTCTGGACCTCGGCCACCACGTCGGGCGGCAGGTCGGGCGCGAGGTCGGCCAGTTCGTCTGCATCGAGGGTTTCGGTCGCGGCCACCAGGTCCTGGCGGTCCATGGCCTCGATCAGCGATTCGCGAACCCAGTCATCGACTTCGAGCAGCACGTCGGCATCGTGTTCGGTGCCGACCAGTTGCCAAACGGCCTGGCGCTCGGTCTTGGGCAGGGACTCCAGGATAAAGGCGATGTCGGCGGGATGGAGGTCATCCAGCAGTGCCTTGATTTCGCTTTCGTGCTGGCGCTGGACCACGGACTCGACCAGACCGGCGCGTTCGTCGCCAGCTTCCTGACGGTGGACCAGATCAGAGACCAGTTGCTGGCGGTGCAGCACATCCTGGATGCGTGTCAGTGCCTCTTGCGCATCCTCAGGGTCGAGGCGGCGCAACGGGCGGGTGATGATTTCTTCCTGCGTCATGGGGCGATCGACTCCAGCGGTGGCAGGGGACGTCGCTGACGGCTGTCGTCGGTGGCGACATAGGTCAGCGTGGCTTCCGTGACCTGAACAATGCTGCCGTCCTGGCGCTGTGCATAGACCTCGACCTCGACCGTGATCGAGGTGGTACCCGTACGGATGACGTCGGCATAGAAACTGAGCAGGTCGCCGACGAATACCGGCTGGCGAAACTGGATGGCATTGACGGCGACGGTGGCCACCCGCCCGCGCGCGCGGCGGTAGGCCGGGATGGCACCCGCGATGTCGAGCTGGGCCATGATCCAGCCACCGAATACGTCGCCGTGGAAGTTGGCGTCGGTCGGCATGGGCATCATGCGTAACACGGGGTCACGGTCGGCGGGCAGGACAGTTCGGGATTCGCTGGCAGCAGTCATGGCCGACTCCGGTATCGAGGGCGGGCAGGCCCACCACGCGTGGCCTGCTCCTGTATTGGGCAGCCCATCATTTTAACCGAGCCGATAGGTCAATTCCATGAAAGAAAATGCACGCCATAAGGCGTGCATGGTGGCTGCCTGCCTCTGTGGTATCGGGCAGGCGATGATCAGTATGCCGCAGCGGGGCAGGTGAGCGCTGCGGGTGACTACCGCCCCGTGCGTGCTGGGCTAGCGGCCCAGCGCCTGGTAGACGGCGTCGATGGTTTCCTGGCCGATGCGGGAAGCCATTTCCTGGTGGACGGGTTCCAGCGTTTCGATCCATTGCTGGCGTTCTGCATCCGTCATCTCATGGAAGTTGGTCTTGCGGGTTGCCTGCATGGCGAGCAGCGCGGCATCGTTTTCCTGTTGGGCTATGTCGTTGGCATACGTCGTTGCCTCGGCCATGGCCTTTTCCAGGTTGGCGCGCACGTCGGCCGGCAGCTCATCCCAGAATTTCTTGTTGACGATCACCGCATAGCCGATATAACCGTGGTCGGAAAGGGTGGCATGCTTCTGCACATCGTAGACCTGCTGGGTATACATGTTCGACGGCGTGTTTTCCGAGCCGTCGACCACGCCGGTCTGCATGGCTTGGTAGACCTCGGAGAAGGCCATCATCTGCGGTACGGCATCAAGCGCTCGCATCTGGGATTCGAGCACTTTGGAGGATTGGATGCGCATCTTCAGGCCGAAGAAGTCATCCGGTGTATGCATGGACCGGTTGGCACTCATGATCTTGAAGCCGTTGTCCCAGTAGGCCAGGCCGGTGATGCCCTTGGGCTGGAGTTTGTCCAGCAGGTTCTTGCCGACTTCGCCGTCGGTGACTTTGCGCAGGTCTTCCTTGCTGCGGAAGATGTAGGGCAGGTCGAACACTTCGAACTCGCGCACGCCCAGCGGGCCGAACTTGGACAGCGACGGAGCCAGCATCTGGACGGCACCCAGTTGCAGGGCTTCGAGTTCTTCCTTGTCCTTGTAGAGCTGCGAGTTGGGATAGACCTCGACCTTGACCTTGCCGTCGGTGTATTGCTCGGCCAGTTCCTTGAAGCGGTCGGCACCCTTGCCCTTGGGCGTGTCGGGAGCGACGACGTGGCTGAACTTGATGATGATGGGGGCGTCCTGGGCCTGGGCGAGCGGCCCGGCGCAAAATAGCGCGGCGGTCAGGCCTGCGGTAATCAAGCGTTTCATGTGTGTCTCCAATATGTTTTTGCATTCAGGGTGTGGCCCTGTGTGCCTGCCTGTGGCGGCATTGAAGACAGCGTAAAGGAGGCGTTGGGGCTTTCCTATTGTGGATGTCACGAATCGGGTATTCCCGGCTGAGGGGATTCGAAAGGCAGGCTTTGGAAAAACTGAATGCTCTACCTGCTTGCGGGTCAAGCGATGTGGAGGGGCACAACGAAAATGCGCCCCACAGAGGAGGCGCATCGTGTTGCCGCTCGCTGATCCGAGCCTGCCGTCGCAACGGCGGGGCCGGATCTGCTCGCGATTACATCCAGCCGGTCAGGCGTGGCAGCCAGAGCGTGATTTCCGGGATGAACGTGATCATCATCAGGAAGATCAGCCCCGTGATCAGCCATGGGAAGGTTGCCTTGGTGACATCTGTCAGCCCCAGCTTGGATATGCTGGATGCCACGTACAGGTTCAACCCTACGGGTGGGGTCGCCAGACCGATTTCCATGTTTACCACCAGCATGATGCCGAAGTGCACCGGGTCGATGCCCAGCTTCATGGCGACGGGGAACAGGATGGGGGCCATGATCAGGATCAGGCCGGACGGCTCCATCACCATGCCGATGATCAGCAACAGCACGTTGACGAACAGCAGGAAGGCCACCACACCCAAGCCCTGCTCGACGATCCAGGCGGCAATACCCTGCGGAATCTGCTCGGAGGTCAGGATGAAGGCGAACATCACGGCGTTGGTGATGATGTACAGCAGCATCGCGCTCATCGCAGCCGAATCGAGCACGATCTTCTTGACGTCGCGCAGTTTGATGTCCTTGTACACGAACACGGCGATGATGAAGGCGTACACGGCGCTCATGGCGGCGGCTTCGGTGGGGGTGAACACGCCGCTGTAGATCCCGCCCATCACGATGATGACCAGCATCAGGCCCCAGACCGATTCCCGGAACGCCTGCCAGCGCTCACCCCAGCTGGCCTTGGGCTGGCGGGGGTAGTTGTGCTTCCAGGCACGGTACATGGTGGTCACGCCCAGCATGAAGGCCAGGATCAGACCCGGTACCACGCCGGCAATGAACAACTGGCCGATGGAGGCTGAGGCGATACGTTCGCCATCCGGGCCTTCGACCATCATGCCGCTGGTGGCGACGGCGTACATCACCATCACGATCGACGGCGGCAGCAGGATGCCCAGGCCGCCCGAGGTGGCCACGATGCCGGTGCCGAACTTGGCGGGAAAGCCCTGCTTGACCATGGCAGGCATGATGATGGAGCCGATTGCCGCCACGGTAGCCGGTGAGGAGCCGGAGATCGAGGCGAACAGCGCGCAGGCCAGCACGGCGGCCAGGCCCAGGCCGCCGGGCAAGTGGCCGACCATCGAGGTGGCAAACCGGATCATCCGTTTGGCCACCCCCCCGTGGGTGAGGAAGCTGCCCGCCAGGATAAAGAACGGGATGGCCATGATTTCGAATTTCTCGATCCCGGTGAACAGCTTGAGCGCGATGCTGTCCATGGGCACATTGGTCATGGTGAAGAGGAAGGTCATCACCGTGAGGCCCAGCGCGATCGAGACCGGCATGCCGGTCAGCAGCAGCACCAGCAGCAACAGGAAAATGATCAGGGTATTCATGCTTTTGCTGCCTCCGGTTTGAGCAGTTCTTCTTCAAGCTCTTCCTGCATGCCATGCCCGTGATGCGGCAGGCCGCCGGTGCGCAGGTAAGTGACCAGGGTCTGCAGGAAGCGGAAGCACATCAGCGCTGAACCTGCGGGCACGGCCAGATAGACGATCCACATCTCGATTTCAAGGTCGGGCGAGACGGTGCCGGTCTTGGCGATGTCCCAGGTGAAGCTGCCGCCGATCCAGGCGACGATGGCGGTGAACAGGACACCCGCCAGGATGGAGATGACGATCAGGGTCTTGCGCAGGGGCGGCGAGACCATATTGACCAGGACATCGACCCCGACGTGGATGCCCAGGCGCACGCCGTAGGCGGCACCGAACTTGGCCATCCAGACAAACAGGTAGATACAGAGTTCCTGGGCCCAGAGCAGATTGATGCCGCTCAGGCTGCGATAGGCCGAGCGAGCCTGCTGCTGCAGCCAGGGATAGTCATTCTGGCGACTCCAGCCGATCAGGTCGGCGATCAGGCCGATCGAATAGCGCTGGCAGACGGCGATGAAGATGATGACCACGGCCGATATCATCAGCAGCGAGATCAGGTTCTCTTCGAAGCGATCGAGAATTTTTGAAAACATGGGAGACTCCGGGAGTCAGCCGCAGGACTGCCAGGCATGGCAGTCCTGCGTTGCGACGGCAAGGCAGGGATCAGCGGCCCAGGGCGCTGTTGACGGCGTCGATGGTGCTCTGGCCGATGCGCGAGGCCATTTCCTTGTGCACGGGCTCGAGTGCGGCAATCCATTCCTGGCGCTCTGCGTCGCTCAGTTCATGGAAGGTGGTCTTGCCGGAAGCGCGCATGGCGGCCAGCGAATCGTCGTTTTCCTGTTGGGCGATGTCGTTGGCGTAGGCGGTTGCCTCGGCCATGGCCTTTTCCAGGTTGGCGCGCACGTCGGCAGGCAGTTCGTCCCAGAACTTCTTGTTGACGATGACTGCGTAGCCCAGATAGCCGTGGTCGGACAGCGTGGCGTGCTTTTGCACTTCATGCATCTTCTGGGTGAACATGTTCGACGGCGGGTTCTCGGTGCCATCGACCACGCCGGTCTGCAGGGCCTGGTAGACCTCGGAGAAGGCCATCACCTGCGGCACGGCATCGAGCGCCTTCATTTGCGATTCGAGCACCTTGGAGGACTGGATGCGCATCTTCAGGCCCAGGAAATCGTCGGGGGTCTGCAGCGGGCTGTTGGCGCTCATGATCTTGAAGCCGTTGTCCCAGTAGGCCAGGCCGGTGATGCCCTTGGGCTGGAGCTTGTCCAACAGGCCCTGGCCAACTTCGCCGTCAGTGATCTTGCGCAGGTCTTCCTTGTTCTGGAAGATGTAGGGCAGGTCGAAGACTTCGAATTCACGCACGCCCAGTGGGCCGAACTTGGCCAGCGACGGAGCCAGCATCTGGACGGCACCCAGTTGCAGGGCTTCGAGTTCTTCCTTGTCCTTGTAGAGTTGCGAGTTGGGATAAACCTCGACCTTGACCTTGCCGTCGGTGTATTGCTCGGCCAGTTGCTTGAAGCGGTCGGCACCCTTGCCCTTGGGCGTGTCGGGCGACACGACGTGGCTGAATTTGATGATGATGGGGGCGTCCTGGGCGAAGCTGGCGGCACTGGTGCAGAGTGCGGCGGCGGCCAGGCCTGCTGCGAAAATACGCTTCATGTGTTTCCTCCGATAATAATTTTAGGGTTATCCCTTATGTGTATTGCCGGCCTTTAGGCACGACAGAGCGCGAGAATAGAGGCAATAATCCTCTTTTGCTATTGTGGAAATCCGAAGTGCCGGTCAACCTTCCCGCGCAGTCACGCTCATCCGATCCGGGTACGCCTTCTCAGGGCGGGGCTGTCGTCGCCATCATTCCGATTATTGCGATCCTGCTGATCGTGGCGCTGATTGCCGCGTTCATGTGGATGAATGAGCGCGATATCAGGGTGGAGCAACGCGAAAAACTGGTGCGCGATACCCTGTGGGTCGAGCAGACGCTGCGTTTCCAGCTCGAAAGCCATGAAAGTAATCTCTACCGGCTGGCTGCCGAGATGGGGCAGTCTGCCGAGCTGCCGGCCAATACCCTGGCGCGGGCACGCCATATGGAAGCCAACCATGCCGAACTGGTCTATATCGCCCTGCGTCGCATCGACGGCACGCTCGATGCCATTGCACCCGTAGGTGATCCGGGGTTGCAGGAAGACATGGCGATGCTGCCCACGGTCGGCGTGCCGCCACGCACACAGGGGCAGCCCAGCCGGGCCCAGTGGAGCCCGCCGGTCTTCGTGCGGGGGCGTTTGCTGTCTGTGCTGCGGTTGCCGGTGTTCAGCGAGCACAATGTGCCGCTCGGGACGCTGGAGGCCGTGCTGTCGCTGGGCAATCTGCTGCGCGCCAACGTGCCCTGGTGGATCGGTGAGCGCTATCAGGTATCGCTGACCAGCGTAGGGGGCGATACTCTGGTCAGCAAGTCGAATGCCCAGGCCGACAGCAGCGCCGCCTATACGATGGCGTTCGATCCGCCATTCAGCGGCCTGTTCCTGACGCTGTCGCCCTTCGAAGCCAGCGAGGATGGGCGGTTGCAGCAGACCCTGCTGTCGGTGATTCTGGGGCTGACCCTGCTGGCCGTGGTCAACCTCTGGATGCAGCGTCGCCACCTCAAGTTGCGTATCCGTGCCGAGCAGGCACTGCGGCGCGAGCAGGTATTCCGCAAGGCGATGGAGGATTCGATCACAGTCGGCCTGCGCGCCCGCGACCTGGAGGGACGCATCATTTACGTCAATCCGGCCTTTGCCCGCATGGTGGGCTGGGAGCCGGGCGAAATCATCGGCCGCTCGCCACCCATGCCGTGGTGGCAACCGGACCTCATCTCCGAAACGCTGGAGCGTCATCGCAACCTGGGGCAGGTGCCGACCGCACACAGCTTCGAGACGGTATTCCGGCGGCGTGACGGCAAGGCGCTCGATGTCATGGTGTACGAGGCACCGCTGATCGATGCCGGTGGCACGCATGTGGGCTGGATGGCTTCGATCATCGATGTGTCCGACAGGCGCCGCGCGGAAGAGCAGGCCAGCCAGCAGGCCGACCGGCTACAGCAGACCGGCCGGCTGATCACCATGGGCGAAATGGCTTCCACGCTGGCGCATGAACTCAACCAGCCGCTGGCCGCCATCGCCAGTTATGCTGCCGGCTGTCTGAACATGCTGCAACGTGAACCGGTCGATCATGCACGCTTGCACACCACGCTTGAGAACCTGGCGGGACAGAACCGTCGGGCCGGTCAGATCATTCGCCGTATCCATGATTTCGTGCGCAAGCGGGAGCCCGAGCGCGAGGATTGCGATCTGGTCCGACTGGTCGAGGATACGGTGGCCTTCGCTGCCCTGGATGCGCGTCGTTCCGGTGTCCGGCTGGCCTTCGAGGCGACGCAGACACACTTGGCCGTCAGTGTCGATCCGGTACTGATCGAGCAGGTTCTGCTCAACCTGATCCGCAATGCCACCGAGGCCATGCAGGACGTGGCGGGGCCGGACAAGTTGGTGCGGGTCAGCGTCGAGCGCCATGAAGAGCGGGCGCTGGTGGCCGTGGCCGACATGGGGCATGGTATTGCACCCGAGGTCATGGAGCGGGTGTTCATGCCGTTTGTGACGACCAAGGCGGTGGGCATGGGGATGGGGCTCAATATCTGTCGCTCGATCCTGGAGATCCATCAGGGGCATCTCTGGTTCGAAGCCGGTGCGTCAGGGGGGGCGACTTTCCTGTTTTCGCTGCCCTGCGCACCGGGTGTGGAGGAGGGATAGGGATGGATCAGCAACAAAACGGGCAGGAACTGGTGCAGGTCGTCGATGATGACCCGGCCATTCGCGACTCGCTCGAATGGCTGCTCTACTCGCGCGGCGTCAGCAGTCAATTATGGCCGTCTGGCGAGGCCTTTATCGAAGGCTGGACGCCGGAATTGAAGGGCTGCATCCTGCTGGATATCCGCATGAATGAAATGTCCGGCCTGGAGGTGTTCAACTGGCTGCTGGCCAGGAAGGCACCGCAACCCGTGGTGTTTCTGACTGGCCATGGTGATCTGCCGCTGGCCGTCGAGGCACTCAAGCGCGGTGCCGCCGATTTCATCGAGAAGCCGTTCAATGACAATGACCTGGTGGATCGTGTCCTCAGCGCCATCCGCAAGGGCGAGGCACGGCTGGATCGCTATCGCCGCGAGCAGGAACGCGATACGCGGCTTGCCACGCTGTCGGCACGCGAGGTCGATGTGTTGCAGAAGGTGCTGCTGGGGCTGCTCAACAAACAGATCGCCGATGAGCTGACTATTTCGATGCGCACGGTGGAAGTCCACCGTGCACGTGTGCTCGAGAAAATGGGTGTGCGCAACGTGGTCGAACTGGCCCGGTTGTTCGGGCCGGAGGACGGCCAGGGCGGCTGATTGATGTTTGCCGGCCAGTGCAGGATGCGTGTCCTGGCCAGACGTGTCGATCAACGTGCCGGCGGTTGCGCCAGGCGATGCTGGGCCAGTCGCACCCAGTAGGTGGCCCCCAGGGGGATCAGGTCGTCATTGAAATCGTAGCTGCCATTGTGCAGCATGCAGGGACCGGCACCCGCGCCGGCCTCGCGGTGCGTGCCATCGCCATTGCCCAGCCAGACATAGCTGCCCGGCTTGTGGCGCAGCATGAAGGCGAAGTCTTCGGCACCCATCGACGGTTCGACCTGGGTGATGACCTGCTCGGGGCCTGCCAGTGCCGTCAGAACGTCCGCACAGACCGCCGTTTCGATGGCATCGTTGACGGTAGGCGGGTAGTTGCGCTCGAAACGCAGTCGCGCCTTGCAGCCCAGGGCCAGCCCGGTATGCTCGACGATTTCGCCCATGCGCCGCTCGATCAGGTCCAGCGTGACATCGGTAAACGTGCGTACGGTGCCGCGCAGGATGGCTTCGTTGGGCACCACGTTGTAGGCACTGCCGGTATGGATCTGGGTCACGCTGAGCACGGCAGCATCAAGCGGATTGCGATTGCGCGTGACGATGCTCTGCAGCGCCTGGGCGATCTGTACGGCTGCCATGACGGGATCGATACCCAGGTGCGGCATGCCTGCATGTGCACCCTTGCCTTCGATCACGATATCGAACTCGTTGCTGGAGGCCATGATGGGCCCGCTCGACAGGCCGAAGCTGCCGACCGGCATGCCGGGCCAGTTGTGCATGCCGAATACGGCATCCATCGGGCAACGCTCGAACAGGCCATCCTGCACCATGCGCTCGGCACCCGCACCCCCTTCTTCGGCAGGCTGGAATATGGCATAGACCGTGCCGGCAAAGTCGGGATGCTGCGCCAGGTAGCGTGCAGCCGACAGCAGCGTGACCGTATGGCCATCGTGGCCACAGCCGTGCATCTTGCCGGGGATGGTGCTGGCATGGGCGAAGGTGTTGACCTCCTGCATGGGCAGAGCATCCATGTCGGCACGCAGGCCGATGGCGCGGCCATTGTCTGGCTGGTTGCCCTTGATGACACCGACCACACCGGTGCCGGCCAGACCTCGGATCACGGGGATGCCCCAGGCCGTCAGCCGGTCAGCGATCAGGCCGGAGGTGCGGTGTTCTTCGTAGCCCAGTTCGGGATGGGCGTGGATGTCGCGCCGGAGGGCAGCCATCTCGGCTTGCCAGCCGACGATCGGTTCGAGCAGTTGCATGGCGTTCGGAACAAAGACTATCGGATGGATATTATGCCCGAGTGCCACGCACTGCGGACACTTATCCCCGTTGCAGGTAAGGTTCGACCATGCCGCACAGCAAGGGGTGCAGGTGGCGGCCGCCGCTGATCACGTCGCCCTTGATGGGCCAGGGATCGCGCCCGCGCAGGTCGGTGGCGATGCCGCCGGCCTCGCGTACCAGCAGTGTGCCGGCGGCCACGTCCCAGGGGGCGAGGCCCAGCTCCCAGTAGCCGTCGAAGCGGCCGCAGGCGACCCAGGCCAGGTCCAGGGCGGCCGCGCCCAGCCGGCGTACGCCGCGGGTCTGGTGGATCGCCTGATCCAGCATGGGCATGTATTCGTCGGCAAAGGAAAAATCGCGGAACGGCAGGCCCGTTGCCAGCAGGGCGTCTGCCAGTGCATCGGTGCGCGAGCACTGTACTCGCTGGCTGTTCAGGCGGGTACCGCCGCCATGCACGGCGGTGAACATCTCTTCGCGGCTGGGATCGTAGACGACAGCCACCACGGGGGTGTCCTCGGTGACGACGACATCAGGGGCGATGGCAGTGCCGGCATGGGCGATCAGCGCAATCGAGACGGCATAGTGCGGGATGCCGTGCAGGAAATTGGTGGTGCCGTCGAGCGGGTCGATGTACCAGGTGGCCTGGCCATGTGTCTGTCCGCCGGTTTCTTCGGCAATCAGACCGTATTGCGGGGTGAGGCGGGTCAGGATATCGACAATGGTCTGCTCGGCGTCGCGGTCTGCCTGCGATACCAGGTCGTTGCGCGCCTTGTGGTCAATGATCAGGTCGGCGCGGCGGTAGGCGTGGGCCTGCAGGATGGCGGCACCGGCATGGGCCGCCTGTGTGGCCGCGTCCAGCGCCTGGGGCAGGTTGAGTGCAGCGTTCAGGCTGGTCGTGGAAACGGTATCGGTCATGGATGCATCCTGAAGGGAATAACGGATCCTGATAGTGTACGCGTCTGTCGTGACAGTTTGAGGGCAGACAATTGAGGCGGGACAACGCCAGCGTGACGTGAAGGGGGTAAAGTGCGAGTCTTCCCTCACTGGACGGCACAGGTGTGCCGGATGCAAGCACTCCATGGCCGGACCCTATATCCCTCTCGAACCCGCCACGCCTGCCTTTGACGATGCAGGTACGCCCTACAGCGACCGCTATGGCGATGTCTACCACACCGTGCATGGTGCCCTGGCACAGGCTGAGCATGTATTCATCCGGGGCAATGGTCTGCCGGAGCGCTGGCAGGGGCGCGCCTCGTTCACGGTCTGCGAGACCGGCTTCGGTCTCGGGCTGAACTTCCTGGCGCTGTGGCGGCGCTGGCGTGACGATCCGGCGCGACCACAGCGCCTGCACATGATTTCCATTGAGGCGCACCCGTTTCGCCGGGCTGATCTGACTGCGTTGCAGCAGGCCTGCGTGCCGCCGGAGTTGGCTGGGCTGGCGGCGCAGTTGCAGGCTCAGTGGCCAACGCTGCTGCCGGGTCTGCACCGGCTGGAGTTCGAGGGCGGCGCACTGACCCTGACGCTGGCCTTCGGGCGTGCCGAGGTGCTGGCGGGGCAGATCCTGGCGCAGGTCGATGCCTATTTCCTGGATGGCTTTGCACCGTCGCGCAATCCGGATATGTGGGATAGCGAGATGCTGCATCGGCTGACCCGACGCTGTGCGCCGGATGCCACGGCTGCGACCTGGTCCAGTGCCGGGGCCGTGCGGCGGGCGCTGGAGACGGCCGGTTTCGAGGTGCAGCGCCAGCCAGGCTTTGGCGGCAAGCGTGAAATGACCGTGGCGCAGCGACGGGCGCACGACTGGAATGGTCGACCGTCTTCTGGCGCGCAGATTGTTGCGCATCGGGCCAGTGGCGAGCGCCATGCGATTGTGGTTGGGGGCGGCCTGGCGGGGGCCGGGGTGGCGCAGGCGCTGGCCCTGCGCGGCTGGCGCGTCACGGTGCTCGATCATGATCTGGCCCGCCATGACGGGCATATCGCTGCTGCGCTGACGCCCGCCATTTCCAAGGATGACAATATCCGTGCCCGCCTGTCGCGAGCTGGTAGCCAACGTGCCCTGCGACGCTGGATGGCGTTGCCGCCAGAGGCACGGCCGCTGCACTGCGGGACGGTGCAGGTGCATGGTGAAAACCTCAAGCGGGCCGCGCCGCAGGATGTGGTGCCCGCCCTGGCGTTTCCCCCGGAATGGGTGCGTGCGGTCAGCCGTGAAGAAGGGAGCGAACTGGCGGGGCTGCCACTGACGCAGGCCGGCCTGTTTTTTGCAGACGGTCTGCGCGTGCAGCCCGATGCACTGTGCCGTGCACTGCTGGCCACGCCGGGCGTGGAGGTGGTGTCGGCGCAGGTGGCGCAGATACGTGGTCCAGAGGCTGCCGACAAATGGCAGGCGCTGGATGCAGGCGGGCAGGTGATTGCGCAGGCCGATACACTGGTGCTGGCCAATGGCCTTGCAGTGCAGGGCCTGCTGGCGCAAGCCGGCTTGCTGGCAGGCCTGCCGGACATGGCTGGCATGTTCACCATGGCGGGTGAAATCGTATTGCTGGAGGCGGGGCTGCTCAAGGCTGCGCCGCGCTGCGTGGTATCGGGCAATGGTTATTTCCTGCCGGCGCTGGGCGGAGTCTGTGCGCTGGGCACGACGTATCTGCCGCATCAGGTCGAAGCTGGCGTGTCGCTGCAGGGACAACACGAGATCATGGAGAAGATCCAGTCGGTCATTGGCCAGCCGCTGTTGCAGGCCGGAATCCAGCCACCGGGCCGGGATGGCCTGTGGCCGGGCTGGGCGGGCTGGCGGGTCGTGATGCCGGGTCGCCTGCCGGCCATCGGTCCGGTGCCGGGGGCGGCCGGATTGTGGGTGGCGACGGGCTATGCCTCGATGGGTGTGACCTGGTCGGCGCTGGCCGGCGATGTGATCGGCAGCCTGCTGGAGGGAGAACCGGTGCCGCTGGAGCAGGAGCTGTTGCAGGCCATCGCGCCGCGCTGAAGGCACCCTGGCGCATGCCTGCAGACGGGGTCCGGGAGCGTTTTATCTGCACGCAGACCGGATACGAGTTTATTTTAGTGGCCAAATCCGTCAAAATAGAGCCTTTTCGTGTTTTTGCAACTGGCTCTTGCCGGGGGATACGCTGTGCTGTCCAAGTTAGATGCTGGCCCTGCCACGCCGCTTGAAACCTTGAAACTGCTTGCAGAAAATTCGGCCCAGTTCGAGTTCGAGGCGGGACCGGATCTGCGGCTGTACGTCGAGGCACACGCCCCGGGCGTGTTTCGCTTTCGTTGCGACTCTGCGGCCCGCGTGGCGGCAGAAGAAAAACCTGCCAGCCGTGCCCGCCAGCGTGCCGAGATGTTGCTGGCCCGTTTCGAGCGGATCGGTGAAACCACGCCGGTTGCCTTCGAAGAAGACGGTCGCAAGGGCTGGCGCTTCGAGCAGGGCGATGGCCGCCTGGAAATCTCGGTCGATCCGGTCCGGCTGGCGCTGTATCGCGGCGATCGCTGTGTGCTGTCCACCGCCGATGTGCCGGGTGCCGCACCCTTCGAGGTCGTAAGCGAAGCCGCCAGCAAGGCCGGTTGCGGCCAGCCTTTTGCGCGAGCGGCCTTTGCCCTGCCGGCAGGCGAGGCGGTCTATGGCCTGGGTGAAACCCAGGGCAATCCTGACCGTCGCGGCGAAGTCGTGGTGTCCGATGTGCCCGCCTATCGTGCCCTGCCGTTGGCCTGGAGCCCGTCAGGCTGGGGGATCTACGTCAATACGCTGCATCGTGTCGAGCACTGGCTGGGCGTCGAGTCCAGCCCCGATCAATATCAGATCGACATCGAGGCCCCCGCACTGGACCTGTTCCTGTTCGTGGGCGAACCGGCCGAAATTCTCAATCAGTACACGCAACTGACAGGCCGTGCCGGACAGCCGGTGCTGTGGGCCATGGGGGCCTGGGTCCAGCAGGACGCGCAGGCAACCCCGGTGCAGACGGCAGAGCTGGCCGAGCGGCTGCGTGCCGAGCGGATTCCGTTCGACAACATCCTGTTGTCCGGCCCTGCGGCCTGGAGCCTGCAGGGCAAGCTGGCGCTGGAATGGGATGCGACCCGTTTCCCGGATGCGCGGCAATTGATGGCGCTGTTTCACAAGCATAGTGCCCAGGTCTGCGGTTACGGTTTTCCCGGCGTGCCTGCGGATCATCCGCTGTTCGAAGAGCTGGAAGATCGCATGTGGCTGCTGGCCGATGAAGACGGTGCGGCACATGTTTTCCCGGGCTGCGCGCAGAGTGCAGGCCAGCCGTTCGGCCTGCTGGACCTGACCCATCGCGAGGTGTATGCACTGTGGTGCGAGCGGCATCGCCAGTTGCTGGACGATGGTCTGGACGCGCCGGCCTGCGATGTGCAGATTGATATTCCCGATGGCATCGAGGCGCGTGGTGGCGAAACCGGCGCGGTATTGCGCACGGTGTACCCGCTGCTGGTCAAGCGTGCTCTGTTCGATGCCGTGGCCGGGCACAAGACCCCGCCCGAAGGTATCGTCTGGAGTCGTGATCTCATGCCGGCCGCACAGCGCCTGCCCTGGCTGGCAGGTCCACAGGTCGACAATACTTGGGACGGCCTGGAAAACAGCTTGCGCGCCGCGCTGTCGGTCGGGCACAGTGCCGTGCCGGCCACGGTGCACTATTTTGGCAACCCCGATGCGCCGGTCGATGCGCTCGATGGCGAACTCTATGTGCGCTGGCTGAGCTGTCTGACCTTTTCGGCCAATTTCGTCCTGCAGGGGGCGGAAGCTTTTCTGCCCTGGCGTTTCGACGAGTCCGTTCAGGCGCATGTGCGCACCTGGCTGGAGTGGCGCTATCGTCTGATCCCCTATGTGCTGGGGGCGATCGAGGATGCTGCCCGTACCGGGTTGCCGGTGCAGCGGTCGATGGCACTGTCCTTCCCCAATGATCCTGCGGCACATGCCTGGGACCTGCAGTTCCTGCTGGGCCCGGCCATTCTGGTTGCGCCGATCACGGCACCCGGCGAGGCATCGTTCGTGTACCTGCCGGCTGGCGACGCCTGGTGGGATCTCAACACGGGCGTGCGCTACGAAGGCGGTCAGATTCTGGAGATGCGCTGCGATCTCGACCAGTATCCGGTGTTTGGCCGCGAAGGGCACATGTTGTGCCTCGGACCTGCTACCCAGCATACCGGCGAATTCAATTCGGCCCGCATTCTCGACGAGGTCTGGATGTTCGGCATGCCCGAGCACAACCCCGTGGTCATGCGCAACAAGATCCGCGTGATGCAGATGCAGGGATCCAGCTATATCAAGGGGCTCGAAGGGCTGCGCATCCTGGCGTCCGATGGACTGGAGGTCAAGCGGCGCGGGGCTGAAGTACGTATATCCCGGGCGCGCTGAGCGAATCCGGGTACTGTGTGGTTCATGCAGCGGCCTGCGCGGCCGCTGCTCGCGGGGCAGGTGCCGCGCAAGGCGGCATGGTGTATTTCTCCGACTTCCCCGTGTTTTCTTATATTTCCAATGGAAATATAGATCTGAGAAAAGAGCGTTTTCCAGATTTTTTTATTACTGGCAGAATGGGCCGGTCATGATTCATATTGAAAATATTCATAAGACCTATGTCACGCCGCGTGGTCGTTTCGACGCGCTGCGCGGGATCTCGCTGGAGATCGGCAAAGGCGAAATCTTCGGCGTCATCGGGCCGAGCGGCGCGGGCAAGAGCACGCTGGTGCAATGCATCAACCTGCTGGAGCAGCCCGATCAGGGAGCGATCACCATCGGTGGGCAGGTGCTGACAGGATTGCCCGAGTCGCAATTGCGCCAGCAGCGGCGGCGTATCGGCATGGTGTTCCAGGGCTTCAACCTGCTGGCGCGCCGTACCGTGGCCGGCAACGTGGCCCTGCCGCTGGAAATCGCCGGTGTGCCCGCCAGCGAGATCGGACCGCGCGTGGCGCGCCTGCTCGATCTGGTGGGACTGGCACATCTGCATGATCGCTATCCGGCGCAGATCAGTGGCGGGCAGAAGCAGCGCGTGGGCATTGCCCGTGCGCTGGCCAACGACCCCGACGTGCTGCTCAGCGACGAGGCGACTTCGGCGCTGGACCCGGAAACCACGGCCACCATCCTGACGCTGTTGCGTGAAATCAACCGCAAGACCGGTGTGACCATCGTCATGATTACGCACCAGATGGAGGTTGTACGCCAGGTGTGTGATCGCGTGGCCGTGATCGACAAGGGCCATATCGTCGAGTCCGGGCCGACGGCACGGGTCTTTGCCGCACCGGAACACGATATTACGCGTGCCATGGTGTCGGCCGTGACGGCATCGGAACTGACCGACGAGACTTTGGCCACACTGCGCGACCGCCTGGGCCAGGCACGCGCCGAGTCGGGGCAGGATGCCCGGCTCTGGAAGCTGGGCCTGTCCGGCCAGGATTCCGGTGCCCTGCTGTCTGACCTGTCGCGCCAGTTCGACCTGCGCCTGTCATTGGTGCAGGCCCGCATTGAGGATATCCAGGGCGTGGCCGTGGGGACCCTGTTTGTCGTGGCGCAGGGCGCAGCCGAGCGCATCGAAGCGGCGCAGATTGCCGTTCGTCAAAAAAACATTGTTCTGGAAGAAGTGAATCATGAATCCGCAACTGCTTGACCTGCTGTGGACTTCGCTGCTTGAAACGCTGCTGATGGTGAGCGTGGCAGGTTTGGCTGCCGTGCTGGTGGGCGTGCCGCTGGGCGTGGCGCTGACCGTGACCGATGCGCGTGGCATGCTGCCGCGTCCGGTATTCAACCGGGTACTGGGTGTGATCGTCAACGCCACGCGTTCGGTGCCCTTTGTGATCCTGCTGGTGGCAATCATCCCGCTGACCCGGCTCATTGCCGGCACATCGATCGGTACGCGTGCCGCCATCGTGCCGCTGGCGCTGGCCGCCATTCCCTTCATGGCGCGGGTGGCCGAAAACGCCATGCGTGAAGTGGATCGCGGCCTGATCACGGCGGCGCGCGCCATGGGCGGCACGCCGATGCAGATCATTGTCAAAGTGCTGCTGCCCGAGGCCTTGCCCAGCGTGATCGCGGCGACTACGGTCACCCTGGTGAGCCTGATCGGCTATTCGGCCATGGCCGGTGCCATCGGTGGTGGCGGGCTGGGGGATCTGGCGATTCGCTACGGCTACCAGCGCTTCATGCCCGATGTGATGCTGATCGTGGTGCTGGTGCTGATCGTGCTGGTGCAGGCCGTGCAGAGTCTGGGTGACTGGCTGGTACGTCGCTTGTCGCATCGCTGATTTTTTGTCGCCGGGCTGTTCCAAGCCAAAAAGCGTTTCCTTGGGGGCAGTGCTGGCGTGCAGCGACAAGCGTGGGGGTATTTTTTGTCGCCGGGCCGCCCCAAGACAAAAAGCGCCCCCTTGGGGGGCAGCGCCGGCGCGCAGCGACAAGCGTGGGGGTATTTTTTGTCGCCGGGCCGCCCCAAGACAAAAAGCGCCCCCTTGGGGGGCAGCGCCGGAGCGTAGCGACAAGCGTGGGGGTATTTTTTTCGTGTCATTTATCTTGCCGATTACGGCAGACTGGAGTGTTTTCATGAATTTCAACAAACGAATCCTGATCAAGTCCGCTGCCGCGCTGGCACTGGCTCCGCTGTTTGCCGTCTCGTCGGCTTGGGCGCAGAATGCGTCGATTACCGTGGGCGTGACCGCCGGCCCGCACGGCCAGATTTTCGAAGAGGTCAAGAAAGAGGCCATCAAGCAGGGGCTGGATATCAAGGTCGTTGAGTTCAGCGACTACGTGCAGCCCAATGCCGCCCTGGCCGCCGGTGACCTGGATGCCAACAGCTACCAGCACCAACCCTATCTGGATACGGCCAATGCTGACCGCGGCTATGGTCTGGTCAGCATCGCCAAGACCGTGATTTTCCCGATTGGCATCTACAGCCAGAAGGTCAAGTCGCTGGATGAAGTGGGCGAGGGTGGCCGCATTGCCGTGCCCAATGACCCGACCAATGGTGGTCGTGCCCTCCTGCTGCTTGAGAGCCTGGGACTGATCAAGCTGGACCCCAAGGCTGGTCTGCGTGCGACCCCCATCGACATCGTCGAAAACCCGCGCAAGCTGCGTTTCGTCGAACTGGATGCGGCTCAACTGCCGCGCTCGCTGGGTGATGTCGATGCTGCCGCGATCAACACCAACTTTGCGCTGGAAGCCGGCCTCGATCCCAACAAGGACGCCATCGCCCGCGAATCCGCCGAGTCGCCCTATGCCAATGTGATCGTGGTGCGTGAGCAGGACAAGGATCGCCCCGAGTTCAAGACCCTGATCGAAGCTTATCAGAGCGCCCCGATCAAGGCCTTTATCGAGGAGCAGTACAAGGGCTCGGTGGTACCCGCCTGGTAAGGTGTTGAAAACAGGACCCTGTCGTTTGACAGTAGTCCTGAAAGACGCAATAATAGCGGGCTTGGGCCTTTAGCTCAGTCGGTAGAGCAGCGGACTTTTAATCCGTTGGTCGCGAGTTCGAGTCTCGCAGGGCCCACCAAAATTTTGTTTTAGAAAAAGGCTTGTCGATTTTTCGGCGGGCCTTTTTTCTTTGTGTTTGCATTGCGTGCGGGACTGCCCGCGAGAGAGGCAGCAAGCTGCTGCCATAAGGTTGCCGTCGGCGCCAAGAGCAGCCCAGGGCGCTTGGCCCTGGCATCGCTGACAGAGGCGGCCAGGCCCTCTGGCACCTCATCGTTCAGAACTCTTCCAGATATCGCATTCGGAACCGCTTGCCCTTGATATTGCTGTTCGACACTCTGGAGAACACCTGCTTGGCGATCTGTCGATCCAGTGCCACATAGGCATTGAACTCGGTGATGTTGATCTTGCCGACCTGTTCGAAGCTCAGCCCGCCGTCGCCCGTCAGGGCACCCAGCAGGTCGCCGGGGCGCAGTTTGTCTTTCTTGCCGCCATGGATGCACAGCGTGACCATGGGCGCGCGCAGGGGGCGATCCGACTTGGGGCGCAGGGACTTGATGTCGGCCCATTTCAGCGGGCTGCCCTGGTACTGCTCGATCAGGTTGGCCCAGTGCATTTCCTCGGGCGAGCACAGGCTCAGCGCCAGGCCTTTCTGGTCGCCGCGACCGCTGCGGCCGATGCGATGGACGTGGACTTCGGTGTCCTTGGTCACGTCCACATTGATCACGGCACCCAGGTTCTGGATATCCAGGCCGCGCGCAGCGACGTCGGTGGCGACCAGCACGGCGCAGCTTCGGTTGGAGAACTGGATCAGGATTTCGTCGCGGTCACGTTGTTCCAGATCGCCATTGAGTGCCTGGGCACTGATGCCTTCGGCACGCAGGCGCTCGATCAGCTCGTGGCTGCGGATCTTGGTGTTGCAGAAGGCCAGCGTGGATTCGGGTCGGAAATGGGCCAAAAGCTGGACTACGGCGTCGAGCCGTTCGCTGTCGTCGATTTCATAGAAAATCTGTTCGATGCGGCTGGCATCGTGCTGTGTCTCGACCTTGACCTCGGCCGGGTTGCGCAGGAAGCGGGCGCTCAGCTTGCGGATGTTGTCGGGGTAGGTCGCCGAGAACAGCAGGGTCTGGCGCTTGGCCGGGCAACGCGAGGCGATGGCGACGATGTCGTCGTGAAAGCCCATGTCCACCATGCGGTCGGCTTCGTCCAGTACCAGTGTGGTCAGGCCGGACAGATCCAGGTTGCCGCGCGCCAGGTGATCCTGGATACGGCCGGGCGTGCCCACCACAATGTGCGCACCTCGTGCCAGTGATTCGGCCTGGGGGCGTGCCGCTACGCCGCCGCACAGGGTCAGGATTTTGACGTTGGGAATCAGCCGGGCCAGTCGACGCAGTTCCTGGGCAACCTGGTCGGCCAGTTCCCGGGTCGGACAGACCAGCAGGGCCTGTGGGGCCAGGCGTCGGGTATCCAGTGTCTGCAGGACGCCCAGGCCGAAGGCGGCGGTCTTGCCGCTGCCGGTCTTGGCCTGCGCGATCAGGTCGCGGCCTTCCAGCACGAGCGGCAGGCTTTGTGCCTGGATAGGCGTCATCTGTTCGAAACCCAGGCTTTGCAGGTTGTCGAGCAGGGCGGGCAGAAGAGGCAGGGTGGAGAACGGGGCGGTGGTCACGACGGGGGATGCTCGCAGAGGGGCGGCCAGCGGGCCGCGCAGGATGGATTCAGCCGACAGTGTATGCCGTTCGCTGACGTTATCGTGCGTTGCCCGCCAAATAATGTGCCGCTTTGCAGCGGCACGCGAGCGGTACATTGCTGACCTACTGCATGAACCAGCCGTGGCTGACTACCATAGTCTGGCCGGTCAGCGCGTTGTTCCTGGCGGCTGCGAAGAACAGCACGGCATCGGCCACGTCGTCGGTCGTGGTGAATTCGCCATCGACGGTGTCCTTGAGCATCACGGTCTTGATGACCTGTTCTTCCGTGATGCCCAGTTCCTTGGCCTGCTCGGGGATCTGCTTGTCCACCAGTGGCGTGCGTACGAAACCGGGGCAGACGACGTTGGCCGTCACGTTGTGCTCTGCACCTTCCTTGGCCAGTACCTTGGCCAGGCCGACCAGACCGTGCTTGGCGGTGACGTAGGGGGCCTTGAGCTTGGAGGCTTCCTTGGAGTGTACCGAACCCATGTAGACCACGCGGCCATAGTTGGCGGCGTACATGTGCCTGAGGCAGGCGCGGGTTGTCAGGAACGCACCGTCGAGGTGGATGGACAGCAGTTTTTTCCAGTCGGCGTAGGGGAAGTCCACCAGCGGCTTGACGATCTGGATGCCGGCATTGCTGACCAGGATGTCGATCTTGCCGTATTTGGTGATGACGTCGGCCACGCCTTTCTCGACCTGATCTTCATCCGTGACGTTCATGGCGACGGCAAAGGCGTCGGCCCCGGTCGCCTTGATTTCCTCGGCGGTGGCCTGGGCGGCCTGCAGGTTGAGGTCGGCGATCACGGGGGTGCCGCCTTCGGCCGCGAAGCGCAGTGCGATTTCCTTGCCGATACCGCTGGCGGCACCGGTGATGATACCGATCTTTCCATCAAAGCGGGACATGTGCTGTCTCCTTCAGAGGGTGGGGGTTGAGTCGGGGGCCAGGTAGTCGTAAACCACTTCGCCCAGGCCCAGTGTCAGGTCGGCGATGTAGTGGGTGGCCGACACCACTTCGCGCACGGGCAGCCGCGCCACGTCACACATGGCATGTTCGAAGAGCTGCAATGCGCCGGGACCGTCCCAGGCTCCCTTGAGCGTGACATCTTCCATGTAGTAGCGAACCAGTTCGCAGATACGTGGCGAACCGTCCACGTGGGGGATGATCTTGATCATGAAGGCCGGCTTGTCCAGGTTCCTGGCGAAGCTGGGCAGGTCGAGTTCGCGGTGCTTGTAGCCCATGGTGGCCGTGGCGCACAGGACCGAGCCATAGTGCAGCGTGCCGACCAGGGTTTCCTGCTCATGCCGCAGGTTGGGGGTAGCCAGCTTTTTGGGAAAGCCCCAGAGTTCGCGCCCACCGGTAATCGGTGCGTTGTCATCCAGGTACATGGCATGCACAAAGCTGCCCTCCTGCACCTCGCCCTGGGGCGTGGTGAAGCGTACCGGGATCACCTGGCCTGTCTCGGTGTAGTCGCCAAAGCCGGTGGAATCGGGCATGCGGATGAATTCGTAGGCCACGGTGTCGCCGACCACCTCCAGTGGCTCCGGCACCAGCGCCTGCAGGCGCTCGGGGTCGGTGCGATAGGTGATGACGAAGAATTCCCGGTTGTAGAACTTGTAGGGTGGCCGGGGATAGGCGGGGTTGTGCAGCGGCATGGCAAAGGCGCTGGCGCGCACATCTGCGATTTTCATCGGTCGAGTCTCCTTGCTCTGGATCAGGATTGCTTTTTGCGATGCACGTCAAAGGTAGCGACACCGTCCGGACTGGTCGGGCATTGCAGGACTTCCGGGTGCCGGAGCGTCAGGATGGCGTCTTCGTAGCCGGCGTGCCAGTGCTCGTGCATGGTGGTGCGCGAGAACTCATAATCCTTGCTGACGCCTTCATATTCCTTGGCGCGGTAGATCAGCTGGATGATGTTGTAGTCCTTTTCATCCGCTTCCGAGATCAGCGCATCGATTTCGGCATCCTCCGCGCCCAGCAGTGCGGCGTCGGGCATTTTCTCGATCAGGCGAGCCAGGGCACGACGCAGGCGCTGTTGTCGTCGGAACTGGTCGGTGGCCTGCCGTGTGCGGCTCGAAAATCGAATGTCCTTAAGGCGGATGTCCTGGCAGATCAGGTCGCCCGGAAATTCACCCCGGGCACTCCAGAGATCGACCTGGAATGCCAGTGTGTCGCAGCGTGGCTTGCTGTCCAGTACCCACTGGAGCGGCGTATTGGAGACCAGCCCGCCATCCCAGTAGGGTTCGCCATCGACCATCACCGCCGGGAAGCCGGGGGGCAGCGCACCGCTGGCCATGACATGCTCGGGGCCGATAGTATGGGTGGTGGTGTCGAAATAGGTGAAATTGCCGGTTAGCACGTTGACGGCACCGACGCTGAACCGCATCTTGCCGGTGTTGATCCGGTCGAAATCGACCAGTCGCTCCAGCGTGGCCTTGAGGGGCGACGTATCGTAGAAACTCTGGGCGTTGTCCGTTCCGGATGGGGCCAGCAACGGATGCAGCAGGCGAGGTTTGAAAAAATCCTGTGCGCCGTTGATCAGTGTGGCGAAGGCGCTGATCTGATTCGACCAGCCGCGCAGCACGTCGTGCTGGGGCTCGATGCCGGTGGCCTGCAGCCCCCAGAGCGATGGCAGATAGGCCGGATGGGCCGGCGGTGTGGCCGTGATGGTTTGCCAGAAATCCCGTAGTGCATCAACCCGTTTTTCGGGAGGATTGCCGGCGATCAGTGCGGCATTGATGGCACCGATGGAAATGCCGGCTACCCAGTCCGGGTGCAGGTCCTTTTCTGCCAGAACCTCGTAGACCCCGGCCTGATAAGAGCCAAGCGCACCACCGCCCTGCAGGATCAGGGCGATGCGTTCAAAGGGAGCGTGTTGCTTTTTCATGCATCAACTCCATCTGGAAATAGGTGGAAATTCATACAGACAATAATCACGATTCAATAAAATTGATGTGTCTATTGCTTTTTGTTACATAAGAATAATATCCGCTTGCGCCTTTGTTTATTCTCGGCATATACAGTCATCTGCATTAAGAGGCTGGCCAGTTTTATTTTCATAATGCGTTCACTGGAAACGGATCGATGACAACAACACCTGCATCGCAGCCAGCACGTCCTCTGGGACTGGATGACATTACCGTCATCGATGATTCAAAACTCAAGAAAGCCGTGACGGCCGCCGCTCTGGGCAATGCCATGGAGTGGTTCGATTTTGGCGTATATGGTTTCGTGGCCTTTGCTCTGGGCAAGGTGTTCTTTCCCGATGCATCGCCAGCCGTGCAGACCATCGCGGCCCTGGGGACATTTTCTGTGCCGTTTCTGGTTCGGCCACTGGGGGGCGTGTTCTTCGGGCTGATGGGAGACAGGTTCGGACGCCAGAAAGTCCTGTCATTGACCATTATCATCATGGCGATCAGCACCTTCTGCATCGGGCTGATCCCTGCCTACGCCACGATTGGCCTGTGGGCACCGATTTTGCTGCTGTTGTGCAAGTTGGCACAGGGGTTCTCGGTCGGCGGTGAATATACGGGGGCTGCGATTTTCGTGGCCGAATATGCGCCGGATCGTCGTCGAGGTTTTCTCGGCAGCTGGCTGGATTTCGGCTCCATTGCGGGTTTCGTGATGGGCGCAGGCCTGGTGGTGGTGCTGCAGACCATATTGGGCGAGGCACGTTTCCTGGACTGGGGCTGGCGCGTGCCATTCTTCGTGGCCGGGCCGCTGGGCCTGCTGGGTTTGTATCTGCGCCATGCAGCGGAAGAAACCCCCGCCTTCACGCAGCAGCTCGAACGCATGGAGCAGGGCGACCGCGATGCGATCAAGGAGCGGCCCGGCGTGTCGTTTCGCGAGATATTCACGCGCTACCGCAAGGCACTGCTGATCTGCATCGGCATGGTACTGGTCACGAATATCACCTATTACATGCTGCTGACCTATTTGCCGACGTATCTGTCGAGCAGTCTGGGTTATTCCGAAGCGCATGGTGTCCTGATCATTATCGTGGTGATGATCGGCATGCTGTTTGTCCAGCCGGTGGTGGGTTTCGTCAGCGACAAGGTCGGCCGCAAGCCATTTTTGCTGATCGGCAGCGTGGGCCTGTTTTTCCTGGCCTTGCCTGCTTTCAAGATGATCGGGACCGATAATACCGGCATGATTTTCCTGGGGCTGCTGGTACTGGCGGTGCTGCTCAACTGCCTGACCGGTGTCATGGCGTCGACGCTGCCGGCATTGTTTCCCACTCGGATCCGCTACAGCGCCCTGGCCAGTTCGTTCAATATCGCCATTATCCTCGCAGGCCTGACGCCGACGGTGGCCGCCTGGCTGGTCGAATCCACGCAGGATCTGATGATCCCTGCCTATTATCTGATGGCGGCCGCCCTGATCGGTCTGACGACGTCGTTTTTCTTACCGGAGACGGCAAACCGGCCACTGCGTGGCGATACGCCCAATGCCTCGAGTCGGCAGGAGGCACGAGTTTTGCTCCAGCAGGCTTACGAGCATATCGAGCAGAACGTGGAAGAAGTCGATGAGCGGATACTCGCACTGGAAGAGCAGATCGAGAAATTGCGGCAGCGTCGGCAGACCCTGGTAGACCAGCATCCCCGGCTGGATTAGGAGAAAGTTATTTTCTGTCCGGATATATCGACATAACCAGAGATTATTCCATGCTGGTTGTATGGGTATTAAAATCCCGGTTTTGACTTCGATATATCAGGAACCATGATGCGGACCTCTCTGCTGCGCGCCATTTTTCTCTCATCCCTGCTGGTGTTGTCGGGAGGTGCCGGTGCCGCAGGTGATGCGCCGCTCAAGGTGGGTGTGACGGCGGGCCCGCATGCCCAGATCGGCGAGGTGGTCAAGGCCGAAGCCGCCCGGCGCGGGCTGGTGGTGGAACTGATCGAGTTCAGCGATTACGTGCAGCCCAATGCCGCGCTGGATGCCGGCGAAATCGACCTCAATGTCTACCAGCATCGCCCCTTCCTGGAAGCGCAGAACAAGGGCCGGGGCTATCGACTGGTGCCGGTCGCCGATGCCGTGGTGCAGCAGATCGGTATCTATAGCCGCAAGGTCGGCAAGCTGGATGACCTGCCCCAGGGGGCGCAGGTGGCGATTCCCAATGATCCGACCAATGGCGCACGGGCGCTGCTGGTCCTGCGCGACGCAGGCCTGATCGGGCTGCGCGAAGGCGTGGATGTGGGGGCATCGCCGCTCGACGTGGTGGAAAATCCCAAGGGCATCCGGTTCGTCGAGATCGAGGCGGCACAGTTGCCGCATGCGCTGGGCGATGTCGATGCGGCTGCCGTCAACTCTTCGTATGCCATTCCGGCCGGGCTTTCGCCCGCGCGCGATGCCCTGGTGCTGGAGCGCAAGGATGGCCCCTATGCGGTGATCGTGATTGCGGCTCGCGAAGACCGGCGCGACGATCCGCGTATTGCGCAGTTCGTCGAGGCCTACCATACGCCAGAGGTCAAGGCATTCGTCGAGCAGGCTTTTCCGGATGCCTACTCTGCGGCCTGGTAGTCTGTCGGGACAAGGAGAATCAGCATGACGCAATTGACTGTATACCGTGATGACGCACCGGACCTGCCGGTGCTGCAGACCGCCGATGCCGGGCAGATCGCCGCACTGGTCGAGACACTGGGCGGGCGCTTCGAGCGCTGGCCGGCGCGTCGTGAACTGGCACCAGGCGCGGCACCCGAGGTGGTGCTGGCGGCCTATGAGGACGAGATCCATGCGCTGCAGCAGGAAGGGGGATATCAGACGGCAGATGTGATCAGCCTGCATGGCGCACCGTCCAACCTGGCCGAGCTGCGCGCCAAATTTCTGGCCGAGCATACGCATGCCGAAGACGAGGTGCGCTTTTTCGTGGCAGGCAGCGGTCTGTTCGTGCTGCATGCGCAGGGGCAGGTATTTGCGTTGCTGTGCGAAAAGGATGACCTGATTTCGGTGCCGGCCGGCCTGCAGCACTGGTTCGATATGGGACCGTCGCCGTCGTTCACCTGCATCCGCCTGTTTACCGATCCGGCGGGCTGGGCGGCGCAATATACGGGAGATGGCATTGCCACCCGGTTTCCGTCTCTGGGTGACGCGAATGGCCCATCTGCCTGATGGCAGATAAACGCTGATCCGCAGCGGCGGATTTCTTTTTCTTACATCCCCCGATGGCTCGCCTTTCTGGCGGGCCTTTTTGTTGCCTGGGCTGCTCAGTTACGCCGTTTTGGCACATATTCTTAGCGCAAACAATTCGTTCGTGCCGGCGCATGCATGGCCTAACTTATCGGCTTCTCTGGACTTCACAGCATGGTGCTGTGAGCAGCCCACAGGGTTTGTCGATGTTACGTCATATGCCTCCTGAATCGTCTCTGCCTGTCGTGCCCGGTACCAACCAGGGCGACTGGGCCTATCAGCGCATACGTCGGGACATCCTTTCGTGCCGGTTGTTGCCGGGTGCCATCGTGACCGAGCCGGAGCTGATGGCCACCTATGGCATCGGCAAGAGCAGTTGCCGTATCGCATTGACCCGATTGAGCCATGAACACTTTGTCGCCTCACGGCCGCGCAAGGGATATCGGATTGCGCCCATCACGGTCAAGGATGTGGAAGAGGTGTTCACGCTGCGCGTGCAGCTTGAGCCGCTGGCGGCACGCCTGGCAGTGGGGCGGGTCGATATCGCCAGACTGCGCGAACTGGAGGCGGCCTGCCGTGTCCGGCATCCTGTACCGCTGCCGGACCAGATCGATCTGTTCATGGATGCCAACAATGCGTTCCATCTGGAAATCGCCCGTGCGTCCGGTAACGAGCGACTGTTGCGCACCCTGACGGGCCTGCTCGATGAAATGAGTCGTCTGGTCGCCCTGGGATTCAATGTCCAGGGAACCAAGCCGGAAATCAAGCATGATCACAATGCCATGATTGCCGCCTTCGAAGAGGGCGATGGCAAGCGGGCTGAATTGATCGCGCGGCGACACATCGAGACGTTCCAGTCCATGACACTGGAAAAGGTCTATGCCAGCCTGAGCGAAGCCGGTGCGTCCTTGCCGTTGCTGGCGGAGCGATTCGGATGAATGCCACCATGGTCATCGAACATGCCCCGGTCATTTCGGTATCGGGCCTGAGCAAGCATTTTGGTGCCCTGGAGGTGCTGCGCGATATTTCCCTGGATGTGGCACAGGGCGAAGTCATTGCGGTGCTGGGGACCTCCGGTTGCGGCAAGAGTACGCTGCTCAACATCCTGTCGGGGCTGTTGCGCCCGGATACCGGGCATCTGCGGCTCTATGGCCGCGAGGCAAGTGGCTTCACGGATTGGCGACGCATTGTCTACATGTTCCAGGAAGACCGGCTGCTGCCATGGCGCAGCATCTGGCGCAATGTGGCTTTTGGGCTCGAGGCCGGCACCCTGTCGCGCACGCAGCGGCGGGAGCGCGCCCTTGCGGCGCTGGCACAGGTGGGGCTGGCTGCTTTTGCCGATGCCTGGCCGCATCAGTTGTCAGGGGGCATGCGCAGTCGGGTGGCCCTGGCGCGCAGCCTGGTGGCGGAGCCGGGCATCCTGCTGATGGATGAGCCCTTTTCCAAGCTGGATCCGCAGACGCGCAGCCAGATGCATGCCGAATTGCTGCAGTTGCAGCGACAGCACGGCATGACCGTGGTGTTCGTGACGCACGATGTGGAAGAGGCCGTGGTGCTGTCCGATCGGGTCATCGTGCTCGAGCCGCGTCCAGGCCGCGTCCGGGCGCAACATGTGCTGGATTTGCCGCAGCCACGGTTGCCAACCGATCCCGTTGTGAGCGAACGGGTGCGTCAGTTGCGGCTGGAGCTGTGAGATGCACGCGAGTAGACGCATGATCGGATTGCTCCTGCAACGGCTGTTGCTGCTGGCCCTGGTCGTAGGACTGTGGTGGTACGGCGCCAGCCGCGTGCCTGCGTTCGTGCTGCCAGGGCCGGACAAAGTGCTGGATGCCCTGGTGAGACTGGTGCACAGCGCGAGTTTTTTCAATGACCTGGGTGCCACGATGGGGCGGGTACTGACGGGTTTCCTCCTGGCCGTGCTGGTGGGGACACCGTTGGGCCTGGCGCTGGGCGGGAGCCGTCTGCTGGCGCGCTTTTTCGAGCCGGTGCTGGCCGTGCTCAATACGGTGTCTTCGGCGATATGGGCCATTTTCGCCATCATCTGGTTCGGCATTTCGGATGCCACGACGGTGTTCGTGGTGTTCATGACCGCCATGCCGCTGATCCTGACCAACGTGTGGCAGGGGGCCCAGGCGGTCGATCGACAGTACATCGAACTGGCGCGGGCGTTCCGGTTTTCGCGGACGGCCACCCTGCTCAAGGTATCGCTGCCCAGCATCCTGCCCTATTTCTTTTCGGGCGCACGGCTGGCGTTCGGCTTTGGCTGGCGCGTGTCTTTGGTGGCCGAGACGCTGGGATCGTCCAACGGGATCGGCTATCGCCTGCGTCAGGCGGCCGATCTGGTGCAAAGCGACCAGGTATTTGCCTGGACGGTGCTGCTGGTCGCGTTGATGCTGGTGCTGGAAGCCGGGGTGCTCAAGCCCCTGGAACGCTGGCTGTTTCGCTGGAAACTTTAAAACAAGGAGTGTTTCATGTCTTTCTTTTCATTGCGCACGCTGGCTGGCCTGGGGCTGGTGGCGATGTCTGCGGTCATGTCTTCAGGTGTTGCACAGGCGGCCGACAAGGTGCGGATCGGTTACTGGACCAGTGGTGTCAGTCTGGGCTATGGCTCGGTGCTCGAGGCCACGGATTTTCTGGCCGGGCAGGGCATTGACGCAGAGTTCGTGCATTTTCCCGAGGTCAACGGGCCTACGCGCGCCCTGGCGGCAGGGTCGATAGACCTGGCCTTCGGTGCGCCGCTGGCGGGTGTGTTCAGCGCTGCGGCAGAGGGTGTGCCGGTGCGGATCTTTGCCGCGACGCAGCCGGCCGATGTGCAGTTCGTGGTGCCGGCGGATTCTCCTATCCAGAGTCTGGATGAACTCAAGGGCAAGAAAGTCGGGATGTCGCCGGCCGGCTCGTCGGTGGCCGTGATCGCCAGTGCCGTATTGGCTGGCAACCATGGGATCGGTGCCGATGATTTTGCCCTGGTGGGGGGCAACGAGTCGCGACTGGTGCAATTCGTGGCGCAAAAACAGGTCGATGCCGCCGCGCTGCGCTCGGTCACCATTGCCCAGTTGGGCGATCAGTTGCAGGTTCGGCCGCTGGGCAGTTTTGCCCAGGAGTGGCGCAAGCTGACGCAGTCGGACGCTGTGCCCTACATCGGTGTCGGTACGGTGCGTGCCAGTCTGGCGGACGAGCAGCCTGAGGTCGTAGCGCGGGTGATCGCTGCATTGCGCGAGACCCTGGCCTGGGGCAAGGATCACCCCGACGAGGTGGTGGCCATCCTGCAGGGTAGCGCCAATCTGCCCGAGGCCGATGCCCGCGCCTATGTCAGCCTCTGGGACTCGATGAACCGGGCGTCGTTCGAGCCGGAAGAAGTCGAGACGCTGCGCCGCCAGCATCAGGTGTTCTCGGACAGCGGCCTGGTCAAGGGCCAGCTCGATGATGCCCTGTTTGCGACCCAACCCTATCTCCTGTCCAAGTCTATTCGCTGACAGGTCAATTCTTTCGATGGAGCTTTTTTCACAATGACCCAGACAACCATGAAGGCCCTGGTGCTCGATGCGCACGGCGACCTGGACCAATTGCACGTCGTGGCCGACAGGCCGGTGCCTGACGTTACCGACGGCCATGTGCTGGTGCGGGTAGGTGCGGCGTCTTTCAATTATCACGATGTGTTTACCGTCAAGGGCATGCCGGGCATCAAGGTGCCGTTGCCTGTCGTGATCGGCCTGGATCTGGCGGGCACGGTCGAGCAGGTCGGTGCCGGCGTGCAGGGCTGGCAGCCGGGGGACCGCGTGCTGGTCAATCCCCTCAAGCCCGGCGTGGGACTGATGGGCGAGATGACGGATGGTGGCATGGCCGAGTTTGCCCTCGCCGATGCGCGCCAGTTGATCCGCCTGCCTGATGCGGTGACGTTTGCCCAGGCGGCGGCATTGCCGGTGGCTTATGGCACGGCACACCGGATGCTGGTGACCCACGAGACCGTCAAGCCGGGTGATCGTGTGCTGATCCTGGGTGCAAGCGGTGGGGTGGGGACGGCCAGCGTGGTACTGGCCAAGCTGCTGGGGGCAGAAGTGATTGCCTGCGCCGGGAGCCATGAAAAGGCTGAACGCCTCAAGGCGCTGGGGGCCGACCATGTGGTCAATTATCGCGAAGAGGATTTTTCCAAATGGGCCATCGCCCGTTATGGCAAACCCCAGCGTCGCACGCACGAGGGGGGCGTCGATGTGGTGATCAACTTCACGGGAGGCGATACCTGGGTGCCCTCGCTCAAGTGTCTCAAGCGTGGTGGCACGTTGCTGGTGTGCGGGGCCACAGCCGGGCATGACCCGAAGGAAGACCTGCGCTATGTCTGGAGCTTCGAGCTGACCATCAAGGGGTCCAACAGTTTCTACGAAGACAACCTGGTGGCCTTGCTCGATCTGGTGGCACAGGGACAGATCGAGCCGGTCATCGACCGTGTATTGCCGCTTGAACAGGCCGCAGAAGGGCTGGCCTTGATCCGTGACCGCGCCGTGCTGGGCAAGGTTGTCGTGGCGCCTGCCGCCGTTTGAAAAGGAAGACATCATGACTGAGACAACATTGCCCGGTGCGGCCGAGATCCAGGCGCGCCTGCTCAAGGGGCCGTATCACCAATGGCTTGGCCTGCAGGTGCTGGCCGTCGGCGATGGCAGCATCGAGCTGGGGGCGACATGGCGGGAGGAGTGGGTGGTCAATCCGGAAGGGGGCTACACGCATGGCGGTATCCTGGCCACGCTGGTAGACCTGACCGCAGACTGGGCGCTGGTATCGCGTACCGGTCGGGGCGTGCCCACGATCGACTTGCGGGTGGATTATCACCGGCCAGCCAGGGGCAACCTGCGTGCGACCGGCAAGGTAATCAAGTTCGGACGGCAATTCTCCGTGGCCGAGGCTCAGATCTTTGATGCCGAGGGGCAGCTCGTTGCCAGCGGGCGCGGTGTGTACGCGACACCTGCTCCCAAGGGCTGATCATGGCCATTGCGCTGGATCACGTGGTCATCAATGTGCGCTTTGCCATGGACGAGGCTGTCGCGCTGTTCGAGGCGTTGGGGTTTACCGTGACACCTCGCGGCTTCCATACGCTCGGTTCGATCAATCATCTGATTGTGTTTGGTGAGGCCTATCTGGAGCTGCTGGGGTTGCCGCAGGATGGCGAGCGTGTACGTCAGGAATTGCTGGACAGTCCGGCAGGTCTGGATGGACTGGTATTCGCCTCGGCGGATGCAACTGCTACGCATGCCGGGTTGATCCAGTCCGGCCTGAGTGTGCAGCCGGTGCAGCAGTTTTCCCGGCCTGTTGATCTGGAGGATGGACTGCGGGCCGTGGCGCATTTCGAAGCTGTGCGCCTGGTGACCGGGCAATTTGCTGCGGGACGGGTGTATTTCTGTCATCACCTGACTCCTGAACTGGTGTGGCGCGCGCCCTGGCAACAGCACGTCAATGGGACGGTCGGGATTGCCGGCCTGACCGTTGCGAGTGCTGATCCCGAGCGCACGCGGCACGACTATGCCCGGTTGGGCCGGATCGATGCCCGCTGGGGGCTTGATGTGACCGATGAGGCAGGGGTGGCCCGGCAGGTGGGGGCGTTGTCCGGGATCGGTGCCGACCGTGCGGAGCGTTTTGCCGTGCTGGCTTTGCAGGGCGTGGATCTTGCCGATATCACCCGTCGTGCTGCGGCCCTCGACTTGCCGCATCACGCCAGCGCAGGGCGTGTGTGTGTCGGCTTGCCGCTGTTCGGCGTCGTGCTGGAGTGCCGCGCATGAAGCCCGAAGTTGTCAACCTGGGGTGTGTCCGGCCTGTCCGCGATGATGGCGCACGGCTGGCGATCATCGGTCTGGATGCACAGATGCGCGCGGTGCGCTACAGCGCCGCCGAGCTGGATGCGCTGGCCGATGGCGTGGCTGCCGGGCTGCGCGCGCGTGGGCTGTCGCCGGGCGAACGCGTGGCGTTGCTGGGGGCCAACTCCGTGGCCTATGTCGCTGCCGTGCTCGGCATTATGCGTGCCGGATTGGTGGCTGTGCCGTTGAATCATCGCTGGCCGGATACGCAGATCGACTATGCCCTGGCCGATAGCGGTGCCCGACTGGTGTTCTGCGATCCGGAAAGAATGCGGCCTGAGCGAAAGAGTGTCGAAGGTGTCAGCCTGGCTTTGGAGGATACCGAGGGGCTATCTGCATTTGTCGGCCAGGATGCTGTCGCTGCGTGGCAGCCAGCGGGGTCGGAGACGGCGCTGATGCTGTACACCTCGGGTTCGACAGGCAGGCCCAAGGGCGTCCTGCTGAGTCATGCGGCACAACTGTGGGTGGTGCGGACCCGGTTGCAGGATGCGTCGCTGGCGGATGAACGTGCACTGATCGCGGCACCGCTCTACCACATGAATGCCCTTGCCCTGATCCTGCTGGCGCTGGCCAGTGGTGCGACGGCCGTCCTGCTGCCGCAGTTTACGGCGCGGGCCTATATCGAGGCGGTGGGGCGTTACCGCTGTACCTGGCTGACGGCTGTGCCGCCCATGATTGCCATGATGCTGCGCGAGCAGGCTCTGCTGGCCCAGACCGATCTGGGCAGTGTACGGGTGATCCGGATGGGGTCGGCACCGGTCAGCGCCAGCCTGTTGGCCCAGATACGGCAATGGTTGCCCAATGCGCGCATCATCAATGCCTATGGAACCACAGAAGGGGGGCCGGTGGTCTTTGGTCCCCATCCTCAGGGGATACCGACGCCGCCGCTGGCTGTCGGCTACGCCCATGCTGCCGTGCAGTTGCGCCTGCGGGATGGCGCGGGGCGGGAAGTGCCGGATGAGGGCGTACTCGAAATCCGGAGTGCAGGATTGATGTCCGGTTATCACAACCGGGCCGATCTGGCTGCGCCCTTTACGGTGGATGGCTATTACGTGACGGGAGATGTGTTCCGGCGCGATGCACAGGGTTTCTACACCTTTGTGGGGCGTCGCGACGATATGTTCGTCTGTGGTGGCGAAAACATCTATCCGGGCGAAATCGAAAAACTGCTTGAACGCCACCCAGGCGTTCAGCAGGCCTGTGTCGTGCCCATCGATGATGACATCAAGGGACAGAAGCCGGTGGCTTTCGTGGTGCTGCGCCCGGAGGTGAGCGTGACCGCAGCGGAGCTGAAGGCGTTTGCGCTGGCACATGGGGCGGCCTATCAGCACCCGCGCCATGTCTGGCTGCTGCCGACATTGCCGCTGGCGGCGACCAACAAGATAGACCGGCAGGCGCTCAAGCGCGATGCGCAGGCCCGGTTGCAGATCGACTGAGTGATACGGCAGTGCCGGGCGTTGGCTGCGGGACTGTCATTTTTCCGAGAAGGAGTTGCAAGATGCAGTTCAAATATCTGGTTCCGATGCTTGCTCTGGCAGTGGCCTCGCCTGCCCTGGCCCTCGATGACGTGACCGTGGCGCTGGCGATTCCGGCAGCCGTGCATGATGGCGCACCTTACGCAGCCGCCGAGGAGTTGGGGCTGTTCAAAGAGCAGGGGCTGTCCGTGAGTTTCGTGGTTTTTCAGGGGGCGGGTGCGTTGCTGCCCCAGGTGGCCAGCAAGCGTGTGACCTTTGGCTATCCGGTCTCGGAGCCGGTGATTTCGAGCTATTTCAGTGGCAAGGATCCGCTGCCGCTACGCTATTTCTATAACGGCACGCCCAGTCAGACGCTGGAATATACCGTGCTGGAGGAATCCCCGATTCGAACGCTGGCTGACCTGAAAGATCGGAAAATCGGTGTGGGTGCCTTGACCTGGGGGACGATTCCCAATAGTCGTGCCGCCTTGCGCGTGGCGGGGCTGGAGCCTGGCAAGAATGTCGAGTTCGTGGCGGTCGGTGTGCTGGGCTCGGGCTTTCAGGCCTTGCGCAGCGGGCAGGTCGATGCCCTGAACTACAACAGCAGCTGGGGAGACATTTTCGAGCTGACGGGCACGAAGATACGGCGCATAGCCTATCCAGAAGTGTTCCTCGAGAATCCGGGCAATGGGTTCATTGCCCACGAAGATACCTTTCGCGACAATCCTGACCTGATCCGCCGTTTCGGGCGTGCCTACACGCAGGCGCAGTATGTGTGCGAGATCAATCCCACCTTCTGCGTGCAGGCATTCTGGCGGCAGAATCCGGAGAGTCGTCCTGCCGATGCCGAGGGCAAGGGTCTGGAAAATGCCACGACATTGCTGACCCGACGCCTGCAGCGGATGTTGTATCGCCCGGACGGAACGCGCCGGCAACCCGGTGAGTATGATCTGGATGTGATTCGCAAGGCGATTGGTGCGATGGCCGAGGCCGGCGAGTTCCCCAGTGCCGATGTGCCGGTTGACCGCATTTTTTCGAATGAGTTTGTACCGGCCTTCGATGACTTTGACAAGGACGCGTTGCGCCAGCGGGCCGAGGCCGCGCAATGAGTGCCGCATTGCACGTCGTACCGGCTGATGCCCTGGTGGATCAACCCCGGCATATCCATGCTGCGGGGTTGGCACCGGGGCAGGTTCGGCTGCTGGCTGAATCGACGTATCCGGATGGCAGTGTCTGGCGCAGCCAGGCCCGGTTCGACGTCGGTGCGGATGGGCTGCTGGACCTGGATACCGCGTTGCCTGCGGCTGGGGACTGGCATACGCCGGAGCCGATGGGGGTGATCTGGTCGATGCGCCAGGTGCAGCTCCCTCGGCTGCCGGAACTGAGCGATGGGATCGCGGCAAGGCAGATCGCGCTGACGGTTGAGGATAGCGCCGGTCAACGGGCTCAGGCTGTGCTGGTGCAAAGATTCCTGGGCACAGGGGTGCGTCGCCAGGAAGTCCGCGAGTCAGGCCTCTCGGCTACGCTGTTCACGCCGGCCGGCGACGGACCGCATCCCCTGGTGATCGTGCTCAACGGCTCGGGGGGCGGAACACCGGAACAGCGTGCGGCGCTTTTTGCGGCCCATGGCTACATGGGCCTGGCCCTGGCGTATTTCAAGGCACCTGGGCGACCGGCATATATCTCGGGTACGCCGCTGGAGTATTTCGAAACGGCGCTCGACTGGGCCATCGGCAGGTTGCAGCCACACAGGGGCTTTGTGGCCGTGTCCGGCCTGTCGCGGGGCGGCGAACTGGCCTTGTTGCTGGGGGCCACATTTCCGGCGCAGGTCTCGGCCGTGATCGGCTATGTACCTAGCGCCGTGGTCCATGGGACGCTGCGCGCCGGGGCACCCGAGGAACCACGCGATGCGACTGCCTGGACGTGGCGGGGGCAGGCGCTGCACAATGTCTGGCAAGCCAACCCGCTGGCGGACTGGCATGCCTTCGATCATCCTCCTTCGCCTGATCGCCCGATTCGCCAGGCACCGGCCTTTGTGGCGGCGCAGGCGCATGCGCCCAGCGTTGCGGCAGCGCGCATACCTGTCGAGAGGATTGCCGGTCCGGTTTTGCTGATCTCGGGTGCCGAGGATGGATTCTGGCCTTCGCAGGCCTACAGCGAGCAGATCGTGGCAACCTTGCAGGCAGCCGGCCATGCCTGGTCCGCATGGCATGACGCCCATCCCGGTGCCGGCCATGCCATCGGCCTGCCCTATGTACCGACGACGATGATCGCCAATGTTCATCCGGTGGCCGGGGTGCCTCTTGATGGCGGCGGGACGCCGCAGGCCAATGCCCGGGCCAATCGCCTGAGCTGGGCCAGGGTGCTGGATTTCCTGGAGGAAGCTCGCGCTGCTCATGTCGCCCGTCAACAGGGATGTGTCTCATGAGCGCCGCCCTGGAATTGCACGGGGTGGGCGTAACCTATGCCACCCGGCGCGGTCAGATCGAGGCGCTCTCGGCGGTAGACCTGAAAATCGAACAGGGTGAGTTCGTTGCGGTGCTGGGGCCTTCGGGCTGCGGCAAGTCAACGGCGCTCAAGCTGGCGGCCGGGTTGCTGCCGGCGACCTCCGGGCGGATCTCGGTGGCGGGGCGTCCTGTGGCGGGCCCCAGTCGGCAAGCCGGGGTCGTGTTCCAGAAACCCAATCTGCTGCCCTGGAAAACTGTCCTGAACAATGTCCTGTTGCCAGCTCGCACGCTCGGTCTGCCGATGGCGGCCGCTCGGGTCCGTGCCCGCGAACTGCTGGAACTGGTCGGCCTGGGGGCCTTTGCCGACGACTATCCGTTCGAATTGTCCGGGGGCATGCAGCAGCGGGTGGGGATTGCCCGCATGTTGCTGCACGACCCCGAGCTGCTGCTGATGGACGAGCCATTTGCCGCGCTTGATGCGCTCTCGCGCGAAGCCTTGACGCTGGAGTTGCAGCGCATCTGGAGCCAGCAGCGAAAATCCGTGCTGTTCATTACCCATAGCATCCAGGAGGCTGTATTCCTGGCGGATCGTGTCCTGGTGATGTCCTCCAGGCCCGGACGCATTGTCGAGGATAAAGTGATCGATCTGCCGCGTCCCCGTACGCTGGAGACATTGGCGGATGATCGTTTCACGGCACTGTGCCAGCATTTCCGGAGGCATTTCAGCCATGCGTAGAGTGATTCCCCTGTTGTATCCGCTGACCAGCCTGGGTGTCCTGATCCTGGTCTGGTGGGCCGCCGTACGCGGTTTTGATATTCCCGACTATCTGCTGCCTCCGCCGTCGGCTGTCTTCGACGCTCTTTATCGTGGCTTTGTCGATGGCAGCCTGTGGCCGCATATTGCCGCTACGTTGGGCGAGACACTCAGTGGCTATGTGATCGGCAGTGTGCTGGCTGTCCTGCTGGGTGTGTTGCTGGCCGAGTCACGGACGTTCGAGCGATTCGTCTATCCGTTGCTGATCGGACTGCAGGCCACGCCCAAAGTGGCACTGGGACCGCTGATCCTGGTGTGGTTCGGTTTCGGCATGGCGTCCAAGATCGTGCTGGTGACGCTGGTGTGCTTTTTCCCTTTGTTCGTCAATACGGTCAACGGTATCCGTCGGGCCGATCCCGACCTGATCGATACCTGTCGCTCTTTTTCTGCCTCGCGGTTCTACCTGCTGCTGCACGTCAAGCTGCCTGCTGCGGCGGGCGAAATATTCGCAGGACTCCAGATCGGCGTGGCACTGGCGCTGATCGGTGCCGTGGTGGGAGAATTCCTGTCGGCGCAGCGTGGCCTTGGCTACCTGATCGCATCCAGCTCGGTCAGCATGAGCATGTCCACCATGTTTGCAGGTGTGGTGCTGCTGGCCTTGATCGGCTTGACCGGTGCGCAGACCGTACGCTGGTTGCAGCGTCGCCTGCTGTTCTGGGAGCCAGGCGCTTTGCGGCGCGATGACCGCGCCACAGGAGGGCGCTGAAATGACATTCGATTGGCACAATCCCTATCCGACGACGCGCATTCCGGTCTTTGCCCGCAATGTGGTGTCCACCTCCCATCCCCTGGCTGCACAGGCCGGGTTGCGCATGCTGCTGGCTGGCGGCACGGCGGTCGATGCCGCCATCGCGGCGGCGGCGGCGCTGACCGTGGTCGAGCCGGTCTCGTGTGGCCTGGGGGGCGATGCATTCGCCATCGTGCATGATGGACAGGCATTGCATGGCCTCAATGCCTCCGGGACTGCGCCTGCTGCCTGGGATCTGGCATATTTCCGTACGCGTTATGGCGAGGAAGCCGATGGCTCGGTGCGGCGTCCGGTTCGTGGCTGGGACAGTGTGACCATTCCCGGCGTGGTGGCGGGCTGGGCCGCGTTGCACGCGCGTTTCGGAAAACTGCCGTTTGCCGATGTACTGGAACCCGCCGCCGAGCTGGCCGAGCGAGGCGTCACGCTGGCACCTGTGGTGGCCTATAAATGGGCGGCGGCCGTGCCCGCGCTGCAGGCGCAGCCCGGCTTTGCCGAGACGTTCATGCCGAAGGGGCGTGCGCCGCGGGTCGGCGAGGTTTTCCGCTGTCCGGCACTGGCGCGGACGCTGCGTCTGCTGGGTCGCCAGGGCGCGAGGGCGTTCTACGAGGGCGAGGTGGCCGACGCCATCGTTGCTCACGCCAACGCTACGGGCGGGAGCCTGGGCCGAGCCGATCTGGCGGCCTATCAGCCTGAATGGGTCAACCCCGTGTCGCAAGCCTACCGAGGGTATGAACTGCATGAAATCCCGCCCAACGGGCAGGGGATTGCTGCGCAGGTGGCCCTGGGCATCCTGGCGCATTTTGACCTGTCGGCGCTGCCGCCTGACTCTGCGGAAGGCCTGCACCTGCAGATCGAGGCCATGAAGCTGGCCTTTGCCGATGTGTATCGTTACGTGGCGGATCCGCGCAGCATGGCGGTGACACCGCAGGACATGCTGGCTCCGGCCTACCTGGCGCAGCGCGCCAGGCTGATCGATCCCGGTCGGGCGCAATTGCCGGATTTCGGCTTGCCTGCCAGCGGCGGAACGGTCTATCTGACGGCTGCCGACGAACAGGGCATGATGGTGTCTTTCATCCAGTCGAACTACATGGGTTTCGGTTCCGGCGTGGTCGTGCCGGGCTATGGAGTCAGTCTGCAGAATCGAGGGGCAGGTTTTTCCGGCGATCCACGCTCGGCCAATGTGGTGGCACCGGGCAAGAAGCCGTTTCATACCATCATCCCGGCTTTCCTGACGCAGGCGGGTGTAGCCCGCATGGGTTTTGGCGTGATGGGGGGCGATATGCAGCCACAAGGCCATGTCCAGACCCTGATACGCATGCTGGATCATCGACAGCAGCCACAGGCTGCATGTGATGCCCCGCGCTGGAAGGTCAATCGCGATTTCTCGGTGGATCTGGAAAACACCATGAATCCCGATGCGGTGGCAGGGCTGACCGCACGTGGGCACCGCCTGCGGTCGGTTGAAGATCCCTACATGGATTTCGGGGCCGGACAGTTCATCTGGCGGCAGGACGATGAGGCTGGGCAGGGCTATGTCGCCGCCAGTGACAGTCGTCGCGATGGCCAGGCTGTGGGCTTTTAGGTGTCGCGCTCAGCGCCAGGGATGCAGGTTTCGGCATGCCTGGCGCATTTTTCTGGCATCGGGCAGATTGGGCATATTGTTATGCCCAATCCTTTGTTCGCAACGGCCTATTGCCTTTCTAGAATGCCAGTTCGCTTCACTGCAGAGGGTATTCCATGTCCGTTTTTTCCCATAAAAACCGTGCCGGCCGCATGCCGGGTCTCCGGCTGCGTGCCGCCACTGCTGCGCTGGCCCTGGTGCTGGCTGGCGGGGCCCAGGCCGAAGTGTCCGAAGTCCGGCTCTCGCGCCAGTTTGGCCTGCCCTATCTGCCGCTGGTCGTTGCGGCGCACGAGAAACTGATCGAAAAACATGCCCAGGCCCAGGGCGTGGCTCCTCTCAAGGTGACCTGGACCGAACTGGCCAGCGGCACAGGCCTGACCGAAGCGTTGCTGTCGGACAGCATCGATTTTGCCGGTGGCGGCATCGGTCCGTTGCTGTTGCTGTGGGACCGTACCAAGGGCGGCGTCAAGGCGGTGGGCGGACTCGACGGCTCGGTTGCGTATCTGGTATCGAACAATCCTGCCGTCCAGTCCATCGAGGACTTCGGCGATGGCGATCGCATCGCCCTGCCCGGCGTGAAGGTCTCGGCTCAGGCCCAGTGGCTGCAACTGGCGGCTGCCAAAAAATGGGGCGCAGACCAGTATGACCGACTGGATCGCCTGACGGTGACGCTGCCGCACCCGGAAGCGGCTGCGGCCGTGATTTCCGGACGTTCCGAGATCAATGCCCACTTTGCCACGGCACCTTTCAGCTACCAGGAAATCGCCAGCCCCAATGTGCATGTGGTGACGACTTCGGATGATATCCTGGGCGGGCCCGCGACCAATACCTTCCTGTATGCCAAGACCCGGTTCCGCGACGACAACCCCAAGGTGTTCCGGGCCGTCTTCGATGCCCTCAATGAAGCCCATGAGCTGATCGCCGCCGACAAGGCCGAGGCGGCCCGCATCTATGTCGAGCAGACCGGCAGCAAGCAGAGCGTCGAGGAAGTGCTGGCGATTCTGGAGCAGCCAGGCCAGCGGCCTGTGTTCGGGGTCAACAATACCTATGTGCAGGCCGAGTTCCTGAACAGTATCGGCACACTCAAGAGCAAGCCCGAATCCTGGAAGGACTATGTCTTTCCCGAGCTGCACGACCAGCCGGGTAGCTGAGGCAGGGCATATCTGACCGGAATGAAGCTTTGCACGTGCGGGAGCGGGATAAATTCTCTACTATGGCGTTCCTCATCTATTTCATTCCGGCATAGGCCGGCGTTCTCGATATGGCTTATACGATTCAGGCAGTGATCACCCTGGCAGGCGATTCCATGGGGCCATTGCCGGAGCCGCTGCGCTGGCTGCCGCTGCCGGCGTCGCTTCTGATGTTGCCGCTGGGTACGGACGCCCTTGAGGTGCTCGGTCTTCCACGGCGGCCATTCACGTTTGAAGAAGAAACCGAGACGCCACCGTCGCTGGGCAAGTTCTGCGAGCGTTTGAGTCAGGGCCGCAGCATCGTGTATATCGAGGCAGAGATTTTTGGTGGCTGGGGGACACAGGCAAGTATCCTGTTCAAGGACGGGGTGCAGGTCGGTGATCCGGTCATCGCGGAGGATGCCATCAATCAGGCCCTGCGCAGTCTCGGTGTCGCCAGTGGCAATGCCGTGGATGAGTTCGAGGCCGCAGGCCTGGGACGGCACAGGAACACAGACGGGTGGCTTGAATGAGCCGGATATATGCCTGCGCTGTCCATGTTCGTTGTCCATGACATCCTGGTGTGTGCCTGATGTCTCTGCCACATCTGCGCCAGCTCCAGGACGCACTGGTTCAACGCGGCTGGACAGTGATCGAGTACCTGCGAGGCGACCCTGCGTTCGACGTGCAGGGCGCGGCCACATGGGCGATCCAACGCAATGAAAGCAGGCCGGCCCTGCTGCTCGATTTTGCAGGCTTCGGCAGCATGGGGGAGGATATCCCGCTGGACAGAAGCTATGCGTGCGCCGTGCGCGGGACCGCCATCAGCCTGTATTTCAGCAGGGTGAACCGCAGTCAGGATACCTGGCGGCGAGACCTGGCCGGATTCATCGATGCGCTGGATGGTGCCGAAAAAATGCCTCGGCCAGTCTGACCCAATAGGTCGCACCAATCGGCAGCAAGGCGTCATTGAAGTCATAGCTGCCATTGTGCAACTGGCAGGGACCCTCGGCAGCCTGTGATGCGCGGTGCGTGCCATCGCCGTTGCCCAGGAACAGGTAGCTGCCGGGAACATGCTGCAGGTAAAAGGCGAAGTCCTCGGCAGCGCCCAGTGCCGGCGTGTCCCGATCGACCTGCGAGGCACCGAAGGTCTCGATGGCTGTGTCGGCCGCAAAGGCCGTCTGGGCCGGATGGTTGACCACGGGAGGATAGCCGCGTTTGAAATCCAGACGCCCCTGTGCGCCATAGGCCTGCGGCAGCGTCTCCACCATGCGGCGCAGGCCGGATTCGATCCGGTCCAGCGTATCTGTGCGGAAGGTTCGCACCGTGCCGCCCAGAATCGCTTCGTCGGGAATGACGTTGTAGGTTTCGCCTGCGTGGACTTGCGTGACCGACAGCACGGCGCTGTCGAGCGGCGAGGTATTGCGTGATACCAGGGTCTGCAGCGCGCCGATCAGGCTGCCGGCCACCACGACTGGATCGATGGCGCGATCCGGGATGGCGGCGTGGCCACCCGTGCCGCGTAAGGTGATGTCGAAACGGTTGCCGGAGGCCATGATGGGGCCGGCGCGAAAGCCCAACTGGCCTGCGGGCAGGCCGGGCATGTTGTGCAGGCCGTAGATTTCGTCGCAGGGAAAGCGCTCGAACAGGCCGTCTGCGATCATGGCGCGGGCTCCGGCGTTGCCGTTTTCCTCTGCCGGCTGGAAGATGAAATAGACCGTGCCGTCGAAGTCGCGGTGGTGTGCCAGGTACTGTGCCGCGCCCAGCAGCATGGTGGTGTGGCCATCATGGCCGCAGGCGTGCATCTTGCCGGGTGCGGTCGATGCGTGCGCAAACCGGTTGTGCTCGGTCATCGGCAGCGCATCCATGTCGGCACGCAGGCCGATGGCGCGGGTGCCCGCACCGACCGTGCCGCGCAGGATGCCAACCAGTCCGGTGCGAGCCAGCCCGCGATGCACCTCGATCCCCCATTGCTCAAGCAATTGCGCCACGCGTGCTGCGGTACGGACCTCTTCAAAGGCAGTTTCCGGATGGGCGTGAAAGTCGCGCCGGATGGCGGTCAATGCCTCGGTAGCGGCAACAATCTCGGGGATCAGGGGCATGGCAGTCATGACTTCGTGTGTAGGCAGGGCAAAGCAGGCGGGTGTCCGGGGGCGGATCAGCGGCCGTTGCCTGTGCTTTCGAAGAAGTACTCCTGCCACGTTTCGGGCTTGCGCTTGAGCGCGCCGACCTTGTACAGGAATTCTGCCAGTACCTGGGTGTGCGCCGGGGCCGTGTCGAAGCTGAAGTCGGGATTGCGGATCAGCTCCAGGATGGCGGCTTCGCTCAGATTGGAGTGGGTGGCTGTCTTGAAGATGCGGGCTGCGGCTTCAGGCTGCTCTTTGATGAAGCGCGAGGCGTCGTCCAGTGCCTGCACAAAGGACTGGTAGACCTGCGGGCGTTCCAGGCGGAATTTTTCGGTGGCAAATGCCACGGTCGAGGTCGCACCCTGGCCCAGCACATCATATGAGCTGAAGACCGCATGGAAGCCCGGCCTGGCCAGCACCTCATACTGGAACGGTGCGCTGGACATGTGCGCGACGATCTCGGTCTTGCCGGCCAGCAGGGCGCTGGTGGCGTCGGGGTGCGACATCGACACGGTCTGGCTGTCGAGTTTTTCCCACTGATCCTCTCCAAAGGCCTGGGCTGCTGCCATTTGCAGATAGCGCGCCTGACCGGATACCTTGACGCCGGGCACGGCGATGCGGTCGGTCGGCTTGAAGTCCTTGACCGACTGGATATCGGCCCGATTGGTGACCAGCAGCGAAGGTGCGGCACTCAGGCCGGCGATGGCCCGCACGTTTTCCTTGCCGTGGGTACGATCCCACAGCGTCAGCAGGGGGGCCAGGCCGCCTGCGCCGATGTCGATGGAACCGGACAGCAGCGCGGCAATGATTTCCGGGCCGCCGGGCACCTGGTGCCACTCGACGGTCAGTTCCTCGATACCGTTTTCACGGGCACGGGTTTCAATGAATTTCTGGTCCTTGGCGACCGTCAGGAGCAGGTAGGGCAGGCCGTACTGGTCGGCCAGAACCAGTTTTTCGGGAGCGGCCTGGGCCGACGTGGCACCGATGGACAGGGAGGCGGCCAGTGCCAGCAGGGAGTGGAACAGCGGTTTCTTCATGATGCGTGATGCTTGGGCTGAGATTGAAACAGGCTGGCCGGACGATGTGCGACACGCCGTGCGGCAAGACCATCCATAGTAGGGTGCTGCGGGTTTCCGGATCGGACTGGAAAATGATTTGCATATTGCGCCTGGTTTGGTTGAGGGGCTGAAGCCAGGCGCAGCCTGCCTCATGAATTCCGATGATAAAAAAATAGAAATATGATCGTTCGGTTTTGTGCCTGCCCGCAGCACAATGCCCAGTCAGAGCCGGAGGCCACCTGATTCCGGTGGGCTGCGGCTGCATTCATGCAGAAAGAGGGCATCGCGGTGACGGATATTTCATTGGTCAGCACATCTGACGCGCCGGGGCATGCCTTGCCCGCGCCTTTGCTGGAGGTCGATCGCGTCAGCCTCGAATACCGCACGCCGGAGCGGGTGGTGCGTGCCACGCATCAGGTCAGTTTCGATCTTTACCCGGCCGAGCGCTATGTCTTGCTCGGGCCTTCGGGGTGCGGCAAGTCCACGCTGCTGAAATCGGTGGCCGGTTTCCTGCCGCCGGTCGAAGGCGAGATCCGGCTCGATGGCCGGGTCGTCCGCCAGCCGGGACCGGATCGGATCGTGGTCTTCCAGGAGTTCGATCAGTTGCCGCCCTGGAAAACCGTGCGCCAGAACGTCATGTTTCCGCTGCTGGCCTCGGGGCGGCTGGGGCGTCGCGAAGCCGGCGAACGGGCCCTGCATTATCTCGAGAAGGTCGGACTGGCGGCATTTGCCGAGGCCTACCCGCACCAGCTTTCCGGAGGCATGAAGCAGCGCGTGGCGATTGCCCGGGCGCTGGCCATGCAGCCGCGCATCCTGCTGATGGATGAGCCGTTTGCCGCGCTGGACGCCCTGACGCGTCGCAAAATGCAGGAAGAACTGCTGGCGCTGTGGGATGAGGTTGGCTTCACCCTGCTGTTCGTGACGCACTCCATCGAGGAAGCCTTGGTGGTCGGCAGCCGAATCGCCTTGCTGTCGCCGCATCCCGGTCGCGTGCATGCAGAAATCAACAGTCATGAGTTCGGGCTGCACAGTACCGGCAATCATCGTTTCCAGGCCACGGCACAGCGCATTCATCGCCTGCTGTTTGCCGAGCCGGGTCAGGCCGGTGCGCAGGCCTTGCAGGAGCGGGCAGCATGAGCGCGCATACGATTCCTGTCCGTCCCGAATACGAGGTCGAGCTGCAGCCGGTGGTCAATGTGTCGGTGGAGCGCGCGTTGCCGCTGTCGACGCGGCTCTGGCAGCAGGCCTGGCTGCGCAAGGGCATCATCCTGATTCTGCTGGTCGTGCTGTGGGAACTGGCGGCGCGCTGGCAGGACAATGAGCTGCTGCTGCCGACCGCCACGGCCACTTTCCGGGCGCTGGTACAGGACCTGGCCAATGGCGAACTGCTGGAGCGCATCGGGATTTCGCTGACCATTCTGGTGCAGGGCTATCTGGCCGGCATCATCCTGGCATTCGTGCTGACCACGCTGGCAGTGTCCACCCAGCTCGGGCGTGACCTGCTGTCGACGCTCACCTCCATGTTCAACCCGTTGCCGGCCATCGCGCTGTTGCCACTGGCGCTGCTGTGGTTTGGTCTGGGCACGGGCAGCGTGATCTTCGTGCTGATCCATTCGGTACTGTGGCCGCTGGCGCTCAATACCTACGCAGGTTTCCAGGGTGTGCCCGAGACCTTGCGCATGGCGGGCCGCAACTACGGGCTCAAGGGGCTGCGCTATGTACTGCAGATCCTGGTGCCGGCCGCGCTGCCGTCCATCCTGTCCGGCCTCAAAATCGGTTGGGCCTTTGCCTGGCGGACCTTGATCGCAGCCGAACTGGTGTTCGGCGCTTCATCTGGCAAGGGCGGATTGGGCTGGTTCATCTTCCAGAACCGCAATGAGCTGTATACGGATCGCGTATTCGCCGGTCTGCTGATGGTGATCGTGATCGGCCTGCTGGTCGAGAACCTGGTGTTCAACGTGCTGGAGCGCGTGACGATCAAGCGTTGGGGCTTGCAGAAATAACACGGGCCGCCCAGGGGCGGTAAAAACGGTTCTGTACAATTCTTCCGTATAACGGTTTGCCTCGCATACGGAAAATTAATACCCATGACCCGCATCCTGCACACGGCCGACTGGCAGATCGGCCGTCAGTACGCACGCTTCGAACCCGAGGACGCTGCGGCCCTGTCCGAGGCCCGCTTCCGTACGGTCGAACGGATCGCCGCGCTGGCCCAATCGGGCGGCTACGATGCCGTACTGGTCGCGGGCGACGTGTTCGATGCGCAGACGGTATCCGAGCGCACGTTGCGGCGTCTGTTCAATGCACTGCAGGGGTTCGATGGCGACTGGGTGCTGTTGCCGGGCAATCATGATGCGGCGCTGGTCGAGAGTGTCTGGACCCAGGCGCAGCGCCTGGGCCTGCCCGGCCCGCGCATGCATCTGGCGCTGCGGCCCGAAGTCATTTTGCTGGAGGCCTCGAGTCTGGCGATCCTGCCTGCACCGCTGACCCAGCGCCAGACCTACGAAGACCTGACCACCTGGTTCGATCAGGCTGGGACACCGACCGGCTGGCACCGAATCGGGTTGGCCCATGGCAGTGTGCAGGGCATCTTGCAGGACGATATCGACGCGCCCAACCCTATCGCCCCTGATCGCGCTGCGCGTGCCCGGCTCGACTACCTGGCACTGGGCGACTGGCATGGCCAGCGTTGCATCGACGCGCATACCTGGTACAGCGGCACGCCCGAACCCGACCGCTTCAAGGACAACGGTGCAGGCCATGTGCTGTCGGTGGCGTGGGATGACGGTGCATCGGCCACGGCCTCTGTCGCACCGACGGTCGAGCCGCTGTTCGTGGCGCATCATGTGTGGCAGCAGTGGCATGACACTCTGGCTGTGCCCGATGACCTGGATCGCCTGGTGGCCCGCCTGGAGGCTGCGCCGGCACAGGCCGTGCTCGACCTGACCCTGGAGGGGCGCACCGACCTGGCCGGCCAGCATCGGTTGCAGGAGGCGCTGGCTCGTGCGCAGGCGCTGCTGCGCAGCCTGTCCGTGCAGCAGGATGGCCTGAAACTCTATCCCGGAGAACAGGAGCTGGCCGCGCTCTCGGCATCGGGCTATGTCGGCGAAGTGATCGCCGAGTTGCAGGCCCGCCAGGAAAGCGACGACAGCGGCACCAGCCGTGAGGCCTTGGTGATTCTGGCCCAGTGGCTGGAGGAAGCATGATGCAATTGCAGCAGATCCGTGTCGAACAATTCCAGTGCTATCGCGCTCCGTTTGTCGTCGATGGCCTGACGCCGGGCCTGAACATCCTGAGCGGCCCCAACGAGGCCGGCAAAAGCACGTTGGCACGCGCCATCCGCACGATATTCCTGGAACGCTACAGTGCCGGTACGCTGTTGCATCTGCAGCCGCAGGACGACAGCGCCGCCTCGCCTTCGGTCGAACTCGAATTCCTGTGGCAGGGGCGGCCCTGGCGGCTGTCTAAGCAATTTCTCAAGAAAAAGCGCTGCCTGCTCAGTGATGGTCATCAGCAATGGGACGGCGAGGAGGCCGAGCAGCGGCTGGCCGAGATGATGGGCTTCGGCTATTCCAAAAAAGGATTGAGCAAGCCCGAGCACTGGGGTGTGCCTGGCCTGTTGTGGGTCGAACAGGGCAGTGGTCAGGAATGGCGCGAGCCGGTGGCTCATGCCGCCGATTACCTGCAGCAGGCATTGGGTGACATGGTGGGCGCATCCGACCAGCGCGAAGGTGATGGCTTGCTGCGACGTGCCGAGACCGAGCTGGCCCAGTACCTGACTGCGCGCACGGCCAAGCCTACCGGAGCTTATCTGCAGGCGATCCAGCAGGCCGAAGAAGCCAGGCAGGAGAGCGAGGCCCTGCAGGTTCGCCTGCAGGCCTATCGCCAGCAGGTCGATGAGCTGGCCACCTTGCAGCAGCGGCACCGTCAGGACAGTGCCCAGCGTCCCTGGGAAAGCTTGCGTCACCAGCAGGCCGAGGCCGAGCAGAAGCTGGTGGCCATTCGCCAACTGCAGGCCCGACAGGAACAGGACCGGCAGGCGGCCGACCAGACCACGCTCAATCTGCAGCTGCAGCGCGAGACGCTGCTGGCACAGCAGCAGGATGAACAACAGGCCCAGGCGCGCGCGCAGGCGTGCCAGCAGGCCGATGCCCAGGCGGAGTCCACCGCACAGGCGCTGGCACTGCTGCGTACTCAGACGACACGCGCCCAGGCCGCCTGGCAGCAGGCACAGGAAGCGTTGGCGCGCAGCCAGTCGGCGCTGCGCGGCCTGCAGTTGCGGCAGCAGGGCGAGATTCTGGCTCAGCGCCAGCAGGAATTCCAGGACAGGCTGGCACAGGCGCAGCGCTGGCAGCAAGCCTGGCGCGATGCGCAACAGGCCGAAGCAGCCCTGGCCGTGGACGAAGCGGTCTGGAAACAGTGGCGACAGGATGCACAGCAACTGCGCGAACTGGATATCCAGCGCCAGGGCCTGGCGACGCGCATCCGTTACCGTCTGGTGCCGGGGCAGACCCTGCAGTTGGGGGCGGCGATGTTGCAGGGCGAGGGCGAGCAGCCGCTGCTGGAAGCCGCCACGCTGAGCTTGCCGGGCGTGGGCGAGCTGGAACTGATTCCCGGTGTCCGCGACCTGGCCGAACTGGGGCGTCGTCACAGCGAACTCGAAGCGCGCTGCCGGCAACACGCTCAGGCCCTGGGGCTTGAGACGCTGGCAGCAGTCGAGGCACGGCATGCACAGGCACAACGCCATCAGGCCGACGGCAAGCATGCGCAGACCATGCTGCAGAGCCTGGCTGCCAAGGGTGTGGCCGCGCTGGAAGCGGAGCATGGGGCATTGCAGTTGCAGGTGCAGCGCCAGACACAGGACTGGACGGCGTGGCTGGCGCACTGGCAGCAACTGCATCCTGGCCAGGACTGGCGCGAGGCCGCAGCGACCGAAGCGGACGAGCATGGTGCCCGGCGGCAGGCCGACCTGTGCCGGGAACATCTGCAGCAGGCCGAGCGCCAGCAGCATGATGCCGTGCTGGCGCACCAGCAGGCTCAGCAACAGGCCCGCCATGCGCACCAGGAGCATGAGGCGCTACAGGCCCGGCTGGCCGATCCGGCCCGGCTGCAACAACTGCGCGCAGGCCGGGAACGCCTACTCACGCTGCAGGCCGAGGCGCAGGCACAGCAGGCCCGTATCGAAGCCCGCCAGCGTGACATCGATGCTGCCCGCCCCGATCTGCTGGAGCAGGATATCCAGCGCCTGACGCAGAGTGCCCGACACCAGGAAACGGCTTTTCTCGAGCTGGGGCATCGCCTGGATGTCCTGCGTGCCCAGCTGGAAAGCCTGGGAGCGCAGGGACTGGATACGCAATATGCAGAAGCCGACGCCACCTTCGAACAGGCCGAGCGTCGTCGCCAGCAACTGGCGCAGCGCGCGCAGGCCTTGCAACTGCTGGTGCAGTTGCTGTCAGACAAGCGCCAGATCCTCATCGGTCGCTTGCAGGCACCGCTGCAACAGCACCTGCAGCGCTACTTGCCGTTGCTCTACCCACAGGCCGGCATTGCACTGGATGAAACCTTGCAGCCCGCATCCCTGACCCGCGATGGCAGGTTGGGCACGCCGCTGGAGGCACTCAGCTTTGGGTCGCGAGAACAGATCGGACTGGCCTGCCGTCTGGCCTATGCCGACCTGTTGCAGCAGGCCGGTCGCCCCACGTTGCTGATTCTGGATGATGCGCTGGTACACACCGACGAGGCCCGTCTGGCGCAGATGAAACGCATGCTGTTCGATGCGGCGCAGCGTCACCAGATCCTGTTGCTGACCTGCCACCCCGACAAGTGGCGCGACATGGGCGTGCCGGTGCGCACGCCATTTACCGCGCAGTCGGGGGTGACGACGTAGAGGCGGGCTCGGCCGGTGTCGGGCTTGATGGTTCGGCGCGTTGCGTTTTGCTGGCCTGCTTGGGCAGGACTGGCGGCAGGGGAGCGGGTTCCTGTTCTGGTAGCGCAATAGGTGTCGGCCGTGCAGGCTCCTGCGTGACGGAGCATGTTGCCGACTCCGACTCCGACTCCGACTCCGACTCCGACTCCGATGCAGGTGCAGGTGGCGATTCCGGTGCGGGGGCTGCCTCTGATGGTGTCGTCGATGCTGATGTCGGTATGGACGCAGGCCCGGTTGTGGATGTTTCCGGCGGGGGGGCTGGATGCTGGGGCTTTTTCTTCTTGAAGCGGTCGAACTTGTCCCGGTTGAGCCAACTGCTGCCATAGAGCAGCAGCGCATAGGCCCAGAACAGGGGGGCGATGCCGATGGCGTTGCCCAGCGCGCCGAAACCCATGGGCAGCATGACCTGGGTTGAATTCAGCAGGGCCAGGCGCAGTCCGACGGTCTCGGCAGTGCGCCCGGGAGGAGAGTGCTGGTGCATCAAGGCCAGCAGGCTGGGCTGGCTGCCACCCAGCGCCAGGCCCAGGATGAACGAGAGCGTCAGCAGGAACGAGATTTCGCGGAACAGCGGGTACAGCAGGAAGATGCACCCCGCGCTGATCGTGGCCGACACCAGCAAGGTCCAGGGGCGTACGTGCTTCTGTATATAAGGCAGCGCCAGTCGGATCACGAAGGTGGCCAGTGAGAAGCAGGCCAGGACCGTGCCGATGGTGGTGGCGGACAGGCCGATGGACACACCGTAGATCGGCACGATGAAGGCGTGTGTGTCCCAGGCACCAGACAATACGGTGTTGGTGCCAAGGATGCGGCGTAGCTCGGCAATGCGCAGCAGATCGCGGATGCCCGGCTTGGGGGCCTTGGCCTGCATGTCGGCCTGCTGCTGTTCAGTGGCGGTCAGCGGCGCAGGCTCAGGTAGCTCTTCGACCTTGTGCTCCGGGGCCGATGCCACATGCGGCGGCAGCGTGGGCAGCAGCTTGCGCAGGCCGTACAGGGCAATGATCGGCCCGATGGCCAGCACCCCAAAGGCAAAGCGGTGCCCCAGGTGGTCGATGGCCAGCCCGGCCAGCAGCGGCCCGGAAAATCCAGATACCGATTGCGCCAGCGCCAGCCATGAGAAATTGCGCAGCCGCTGTTTGCTGTCGCCACGCCCCATCAGGTTCTGGGTGGAAACCTGATGGAGTGTGAAACCGATGCCGATCATGCCGGCGGCCAGAACCAGGGCGGCCAGATCCGACCAGAGCAGGGGAATGATTGCGCCGACGATGATGAGGGCATTGCCGATGCGCATCGGGAGGCTGACCCCGATACGATCCACCCAACGTCCGGTATAGACCGAAAACAGCATGGGCAGGACAGCGAACAGCGCTACCAGAAAGCCCACCATGAAGGTCGACATGTGCAGGCTGATTGCGGTGAGGGAAACCGCCACGCGCCCACCGTTGAGTGCGACGTGATTCAGCATTGACAGCGTGCACCACAACCCGGCGTTCGGCAGGGCGGACGCGCTTGCGGACGGATCGGGCGAGGGGGATGCTGAGGCGGGTGCTGTCACGGCAGGCAAAAGCCTATTCTGCACCCTATATGCTTATTTGTCGATGTCGTCCCTGCCCGGATCAGGGTTGCCCCCAGGCCACCGGCTCGCGCTCCAGTTCGACGCCGAAACGCTCCCGCACATCGGCACGTACAGCCTCTTCCAGCGCCAGTACATCGGTCGCCTGTGCACCACCGTAATTGATGAGTACCAGCGCCTGCCGTGTATGCATGCCCACCGGCCCCAGGCGCTTGCCTTTCCAGCCACACTGGTCGATCAGCCAGCCCGCCGCCAGCTTCCAGCGACCATCGGTTTGCAGGTAGCCGGGCAGGGCAGGGTGGTGTGCGTGCAGAGCTTCCCATTGTGTTGTGGAGACCACCGGGTTCTTGAAATAGCTGCCGGCATTGCCCAGTTCCCGAGGATCGGGCAGCTTGGCCCGGCGAATGTCACAGACCGCATCGAAGATCTGTCGCGCAGTCGGGCCGGCTGGTGCGCTGTCCCCTTGTTCTGTCGAAGTGGCGCGTGCCAGCAGTGGATGCTTCTGCAGGTCGGGATAGTCCAGCACCGGTCGCCACTGCCGGGGCAGGCGGAAACGGACTGCAGTAATCAGCCATGTGCCGGGTTCCGCATGCTTGAACAGGCTGTCGCGATAGGCAAATCGGCATTCAGATGCGTCCAGACAGTGCATTCTGCCCTGTGGAATATGCCAGGCCAGCACGCTGTCGATACGGCTGCCGACTTCCACACCATAGGCCCCGATGTTTTGCACGGGTGCAGCACCGACCGTGCCGGGGATCAGCGCCAGGTTTTCCAGCCCGGGCCAGCCCTGATCCAGGCAGGTGCGTACAAAGTCATGCCAGACTTCGCCGGCCCCGGCTTCGACCAGCCAGGCATCGTCGCTTTCCGATATAAGCCGGATGCCGGGCAGGCGCACTCGCACGGTCAGTCCGCCGATTTTCGGAGCCAGCACCATGTTGCTGCCGCCACCCAATACGTGCACCTGTGGGTATTGCTGTGCCAGTGCGCTCAGCTCGGGGAGCTGTCCGGTATCCTCCAGCGTGACACAAGCCAGCGCCCTGGAGGGCAGGCGTAGCGTGTTGAGAGAGTGCAAATCCTGGGAGGAGATAGACAGCATGACAGCATGAATTTTCTGGGTGGGCATGCTTGACATAGTACAAAATTTCTTGCTATAGTTTCGTTCTCGCAGCGAAGCTATGCTGAATTAAGTATGTTTTTGCTGCTGATGCGGGAGTAGCTCAGTTGGTAGAGCGCAACCTTGCCAAGGTTGAGGTCGCGAGTTCGAGACTCGTCTCCCGCTCCAGGTTTTTATGTTTAAGCTGCGTGTGCAGCTTGGCATTTTAGATTACGCAGCACATGCGTAGCTAAATGCGGGAATAGCTCAGTTGGTAGAGCGCAACCTTGCCAAGGTTGAGGTCGCGAGTTCGAGACTCGTTTCCCGCTCCAAATTCTTAAAAAGGCCCAAGCTTCGGTTTGGGCCTTTTTTGCATTTGAGCCAAAACTGGCTGAAATAACGCTAACTACAAGCAGCCTGATTTTGCGAACACCTGCGTTACTCAGCCTCCGCTGCATGCTGCCATGGCGGAGGTGCCAATGCATCGACGAGAAAATCACGCAGTCGCTGTACCTTGACGGGCACCAGCGTGCGCGTGGGATACAGCGCCTGGATTGTCAGGGTATGGCTGTGCCATTCGGGCAATAGCTGTACGAGCGCGCCTGAGCGCAATTCGCGATACACCAGAAAGTCTGGCTGGAGAATGATGCCTTGTCCTGCAACTGCCAGGGCCCTGCAGGTTGCTCCGCTGCTGGTATGCACGCGTGGCTGTACACGCGCTGTGATTGCCTGGCCATCATCGGTACTGAAGCACCAGGCATCACCTGCTGAGAAATAGCTGTAGGCTATCGTGACGTGTTTCGCCAGATCGGTGGGGTGGGTGACCGGCTCGGCAGCAGCCAGATAGTCGGGGGAGGCGCACAGTAGCAACCGGGTCTGTGCCAGGGGGCGGCCGATCAGAGATGAATTGGGTGTCTGGCCGATGCGTACCACCAGGTCATAGCCCTCTTCGACCAGATCCATGACCCGGTCCGAGAGCACGACATCCATTTGTACCTGTGGATTTTCTGCCAGGAAGCGGGGCCACAACGGTGCCAGCAACTCGACGCCGAAGTCCTGCGGGGCTCCGACTCTCAGGCGTCCGTGCGCCTGGCTTATTTGTTGTCCGGCTTCTTCTTCCATGTGCTGTATGGCGGCGAGCAGCTCCTTGCTGCGCTCGTAATAACGACGCCCATCCTCTGTCAGGGAAAGGCGGCGGGTAGTGCGGTGCAGCAGTCGAATCCCCAGCATGTGTTCCAGATCGGATACCTGGCGGGATACGGCGGGTTTCGACAGGCCGGTTGTTTCTATTGCACCTACAAAACTGCCGGCATTGACCACGGCGATGAAGGTCGACATGGCTTGAAGCTTATCCATAGTCTCTCCTTAAGAGACAGTGAGTCTATAGATATTGTATTTATTAAATTCAGCGTGACCAATAAAGTACGGATATCGCGTTTCTCAACGCTTTTCTACGCAGGAGTTCGTCATGAAAGTCACCGTCATCGGTTCCGGCAATATGGGTGCCGGATTTGTCAGCCAATTTACTCGTGCCGGCCATTTGGTGCGAGTCACCGCCCGCGACTTGTCCAAGGCTCAGGCCCTGGCCTCTGCGCATCCCGGCGCGATTGCTGTGTCGCCCAGCGAAGCACTGGGTGATTCCGATGTGGTGGTGCTGGCCGTAGGGTATGGCGATGCCGTAGCGGCGCTGCAATCGCTGGGTGATCTGACAGGCCGGGTGGTGGTTGATATCACCAACCCGCTGACGGCTGACTATATAGGCCTGACGATTGGCCACGATACCTCGGCGAGCGAGGAGATCGCCAAGGCCGTACCGGGGGCAGAAGTGGTGAAGGCGTTCAATACCGTATTCGCCCAGGTGCTGGCAGATGGCCCGCTGTTCGCTGATGGTGCTACGGTACCGGTGTACTTCGCCGGTGACAGCGAGCGCGCCAAGCAGACTGCGCGTGTGCTCATCGAAAGCATTGGCTTTGTCCCCGTCGATGCGGGTGGTCTGAAGAATGCCCGCTATCTGGAGCCGCTGGGTGGTCTGAATATCTATTTCGGTTATGGCGCTGGACAGGGCACGCAGATTGCGCCGACCTGGATCCATCGCGCCTGAGTATCCGTTTCATCAAGTATGGTTAAATGAAATGAGCGCCCAGGGCTGCATCTGTGAAGACGCTGTCCTGGGCGAGATGATGAATAAGGACCTCCATGGCGCGTCACGAGACTTTGCAGTTCGGGCTTGATACCTTTGGCGATGTGACCCGTGCCGACGATGGTTCTCCGCACTCGCATGCGCAGGTGCTGCGTTGCGTGGTAGAGCAGGCCGTGCTGGCCGACCAGCTCGGGATCGATGCCATCGGTATCGGTGAGCACCATCGCCCTGATTTTGCCGTTTCTTCCCCGGATGTCGTGCTGGGTGCCATTGCAGGGGCCACCCGGCGAATCACGCTTGGCTCGGCCGTGACGGTGCTGTCATCCGACGATCCCATCCGCGTGGTTGAGCGTTTTTCCACCCTGGATGCCGTGTCGTCCGGGCGTGCCGAGGTGCAGCTCGGCCGCGGCTCCTTCATCGAGTCATTTCACCTGTTCGGGCAACGCCTGGATGACTACGAAATGCTGTTTGAGGAAAAGCTGGCGCTTTACATGGCGGCGCGTAGCCAGCAGCCAGTGACCTGGTCGGGGCGTCATCGTGAGTCCCTGAGCGGTGCGATGGTGTATCCCCCTACCGAAAACCGGTTGCTGCCAACCTGGGTTGGTGTGGGCGGTACGCCCCAGTCATTGATCCGTGCGGCGCGCTATGGACTGCCGGTCGTGCTGGCGATCATCGGTGGCGATCCGCTGCGTTTTCGGCCTTTGCGTGATCTGTACGCCCAGGCGCTGCGCGATGCTGGGCAGTCGCCCCTGCCGGTTGCGGCGCATTTGCCGGGGTTCATCGCCAACACGGATGCCGAGGCGCTGGAGCAGTCCTGGCCCTATATCGGTCCCTATTTCAGTCAGGTTGCGCTGGAGCGTGGGGGGCGGGCGCTGAGCAGGCAGGAGTTCCTGGCCCAGTCCAGCTTCGAGGGCGCTTATCTGATCGGCTCGCCGGAAACGGTTGCCAGGAAGATTGTGCGCATCGTCAGAGGACTGGATCTTGCGCGGCTGGATTTCAAGTATGCCAACGGGGCCATTCCTCATGCCTTGCTGATGCGCAGCATCGAACTCTACGGTAGTAAAGTGATTCCGCTGGTGCGTGAGTTGCTGCAAGACGCTGGCAACGCCTGATCCCGGGCTGCGCAGGTGACCTGATACAATCCGCCGCAACCCCGCCGGACGCCCGGCAAAAGGATGGAAGTCGTGGATATTGTATTGATTCTATTGGTGATTGCCCTGGCGTGGCAGGTGCTGCGCGTGCGTTACCAGCGTATGCATATCACTCTGCTGGGTGGGCATCTGGCCAATCTGCAACTTGAGCGCCATATGGAAACGCTTACGCAGGGCTATACCCGAGCCATCCATGAGGCGTCCGAGTCGCGCCAGCTCCAGGTGCTGGAGACGTTCGCGCCTACGGAGCGGTCGGTGGCCGCGCAGGTGCAGACATTGGCCAATGCCATGCAGAAGGAAAGCGCGGAAGCGGCCAGTATGGGCACCTTTGCCTTGTGTATTCCCTATGCCGAGCGGTTCATGCCCTCGGCGGTGCGTGATTTTCGCAAGCTGTTGCAGATTCATGCTGTCGGTCTGCGCCATGCAGTGGACAACGAGGCGGGATGGGATCCGAAGGCGCGTGCCTTTCACCTTTCTGCCGAGCTGTATCTGTTCCAGCACAGCTGCCACTGGTACTGCAAGTCGCGCACCGTGGCAGATGCGCGGCTGATGGTGCGGCATCAGGTCAAGCACGAGAAAGTGCTGGAGTCCGTGTCGGAAGTGACCCGGTCGGCATACCAGCGCTGGCTGCAGGGAAACTGACCGGGCAGCGCTTCCGGGGCGGCGTGTCCTAACGATACGAAAACGTCACGGTCGCCACTGCCCGGACCTCGCCTGCCTTCATCGTTTGCGCCGTCCTGACGTACTGGGCCTGCAGGCTGGTTCTCAGCAAGAGGCCTATGTTGCTGGGGGCGGAGCCGATATACCACTGGTTGGTATTGCCGACGGCGGAAGAGTCCGGGCCCATGCTGATGGGTGTGCTGCTGCCGTCGCGGAACATCTGTATGCCGATACCCTGGGCAATGCCGTCGCCGCTGCCGGGGCTGAGATAGTTCTTCGTACTGCCCGGATCGTTGTTGTCGGTCATGGTGGCATACAGCGAAATGCCGGCCGGACAACTGAGGTTCAGGTTGATCGCGTTGGACGCACCGACATTGGACGGAGCTGAGCCTATGGCCACGTTGGCGAAGTCGTTGACCGATACGGGTGGCAGGGTCATGGTATAGGCATTGGCACCATGCAGGGTGCAGGTGATGGCATTGATGTCGAAAGTGGCATTGGCCTGGATGTAGGCACCGCCTTCGACATTGCCATTGGCCGTCTCCACGTAGAAATTCGCCAGCTGCGTATACGGCATGTTGTAGGTGCCGCTCTGCAGGCGACCGGTCGCGACGAAAACGACCTGAATGTTGAAACCCATGGTGACGGTGGGCGAGCCGCTGTAGGTCGGCGTATTGCCTTGTGCCTGCAGGGGCTGGTAGTCGTAGCTCTTGCGGTCCGAGATGCCGATGGCGTAGCCGATGCCGGCGATGCCGGTTTCGAATACCGGATAGGTCTTGCCGCCGGACTGGTAGAACACGCCGGGCACCACAGGCCGGGCGGGCGTGGCCCAGGAGCGGACCATGCGGCACTGGGCATTGCTGTTGCCATCGAAGATTCGACCTTCGGGCTTGCTTTCGTTGCCGATCTGCTGGCCGATGGTGTTGGCGTCGGCACCGGCGCTGAGCGACTGTACGCCCAGGTTGGCCGTCAGGTTGCTGGTCTGGCAGTAGGTCGCGCCCCAACTGGCCAGCGGCAACAGCAGCAGGCCGGAGCACAGGGTGCGCGATGCGGTGCGCAGCAGGCGGGTTCGCAGGCGTGATGTCATGGAAGTCTCTTTTTCTGGAATCAGGAAAGGGATGCCGTGCCCTGCTGGCCGGGCAGGGACAGGCACTGGACACGCTGCCGGGCGAAAGGCAGGCTGCTGTCGTGTTGAGCCGGAGGGGCATACTGGATGCGGCACTGGCTGGTGGCGTCGCTGCCCCAGATCACCTGGAGGTCGGTTGGCTCCTCGAGGCCGCGCACGAAGATGCGGCCACCCTGGCCGACCTGGGCGATGCTCAGGCCGTCCGGGTTGCGGACATCCGCGCCCATCGGCGGGGCCTGGCCGTTATCGAGGCGGACATCCATGAGGACGGCGCGGCCGCTGCGGGTTTCGTATTCGAGCATGACGATGGCACCGGCCGTGGGCGCGACATTCTGCGAACTGCCTAGAATCTCGACATCCAGCGAGGATCCCTTGGGATCGATCGAGACGCTGTTGTTGCGGTAGGGGATCAGGTTGCTGGCGACCCCATAGCCGGAGCCGTCGATCAGGCTGCCGTTGTCGCCATTGATACTGGCTCCTGTGGCACCGGGCGCGTGCAGGATGGCGAAGGTATCCCCCTGGTTGCGCACGAAGTTGACGCCGCCGGCATGGGCGACCACGCTGCCGTTCAGGCTCAGGCTGCCCTGGCGCGTGCCCTGGCTGCCGGCGCTGGCGCTGGCACCGACCTGCGTGTAGCGGCCATCGTACTGTACCGAGCCGCCGGCATTGTTGTCATGGCCGCCGTCGTAGTCCTGGTAGGTGTTGTAGATGCTGTACGAGAGTTGGCGGCGTTCGCCGGCACTGCCGTGCAGGTTGGCCATCATGGAAGAGCTGCCGTGGCTGGAACGGGTGACCGACGTACTGAGCGTGGGGGCGTTGTTGCGGCCAAGGGGGATGTTCAAGCTGAGCATGGCCTGGGTCTCGCTGGCGGACAGACCGGAGTTGAAGCGGCTGACGTTGAGGTTCATGCTGCCCCAGCCGAAACCCTTGTTGTAGCCCACCTGATAGGTCGTGTTGCTTTTCTGGCTGGCGTTCCAGTAGTCCTGGGTCGAGCCGCTAACGTAGAGCGTGCCGTAATTGCCCAGTGGCTGGTTGATGGTGGCCTGGAAGCGGTGGCGCTGCGGATAGGGGGAGCTGCCGTAGTAGCTGTTGTCCGAGCCGAAGCTGCCGCCACCGCTGTCGAGCGCATAGGTGTTGCGGGTGCCGCCGGGATTGCGGGCGCGTGCAAAGTCGGCCAGGCTCAGGTAGCCGCTGCTGGAGAAGCGGTAGGCGGCCAGTGTCAGGTTGGTGTTGGTGCTGTTGACCAGCTTGCTGAAACTGATACGGTAGCTCTGCCCACTCATGCTGCCGCCGGCATTCAGCCAACTGGTGGGCAGGTTGCTGGCATGCGAGTGGGTGGCGTCCAGGGCGAAGGCACCCAGGCGGGTATTGAAGGCCAGGCCCAACTGTCCAGCCAGGTAGTGTTCAGCCACGATGGTACCGCCATAGGCCGACACCAGATTGGTCAGGCCACGCTGGTAGGTGCCTTGCACGAAGCTGGGTAGCGAGTCGAGGTTACGGTCGCGATAGCGGCCGGCCGTCAGGCTGTAGCGCGACAGGCCGGGGCGCAGCAACTGGGCGACCGAGGCGTAGGGCACGGTAAAGCGCTTGGTTTGGCCACTGGCTTCGGTCACGACCACGTCTAGGTCGCCGGCATAGCCGGTGTTGTAGAGATCGTCGATGACGAACGGGCCGGGTGGCACGGAGGTCTCGTAGATCTGGTTGCCATCCTGGAACACACTGACACGGGCATTGCTGTCGGCCACGCCCTGGATCAGCGGGGCAAAGCCGGTGAGCGAGTCGGGCAGCATGCGGTCATCGCTGTTGATCTGGATACCGGTGTACGGCACGCTGTTGAACAGCGTGTTCTGGGTGTATGACTGTCCGATGGTCAGTTGCGAACGCCATGGGGCGATATCGCGCTGTACGTAGGTGCTGACATTCTGGTAATGGCTGCCGGCGAACGAATCGTGCGAGTAGGAGGCGTTGTAGCGCAGGCGCCAGGCCCCCAGGTTCATCCCGGCATTGAAGTTGCCGAAAAAGTTGTTCTGAGAGTCGAAGTGCCGATACTCGGAGCGGTAGGCGTTCAGGTTGTAGTTCAGAAAGCCGGCGTTGATGCCTTGTTCCCATTTGTCCGGGGCCACATAGCCGCGTGCATGGCGCGAGACGTAGGCCTGCGGAATCGAAATATTCAACGTCAGGTCGGACACGGAGGGGACTGCCTGGAAATCGGGAATCAGCCCGGCGGCATCGAAGCAGGCCGCGTCGCCGGCGGCGAGTTGGCGCTGGGCCTCGGCACTGTCGGGCAAGGCGGCGAGATTCAGGCTCCATTGGCTGACCTGTGTCGGGCTGAAACACAGGTCGGCGTTTTCGCCGTCCGGACGTGCGATGGCGCGGATGTTCTCGGGGCCCAGCCATTCTCCGTTGACGAACAGGTCGTAACGCTGCGTGCCGGCTTGCAGGACATTGCCCTGCCTGAAGCGCGACAGGTCGATATCCTGTCCTTCGCTGCCGCGCAGGAAGCGGGGATCGAATTCGATCGGCGCAGCCGCCTGGAGGTTGCCGGCATGGGCCAGCAGCGCCAGCGCCAGGGCCAGGCACAGGGGGCGCAAGGCCGGCCCGGGCGTCAGCGTGTGGCAGGCAAACGGCGAGGAAGAGCGCGTCGATGGATGCATGTCGGACGAACCTTTGGCTGCGAAACGGAAGTCATGAACCGGCTGGATGCTGTCGGGCTTTCTTGCTGGCAGTGTGGACCAGGCCGGCGGTGCCTGGAGGGCTTCAGGGCCTGACGGGACTGCTGTTCTGGATCAGAGCGCCGAAATCGTTGATCCAGTTGAAGTCGACACGCGCCGCCTGGCTGGGTAGCTGGCCGGACAGGCCGGGAATGGGCAGGCTGCTGGTGGCACCGGGGGCGATCATGTCACCCTCGATGCGATATTGCCTGTTGTCTGTATCGAGCGTGATGCCGTTGAAGGAGACGTGATAGGCACTGGGGTTGTGTATCTGCAGGGCCGGCTTGCCATCGACCTGCGCGAAGGACCATTGCAGTTGTCCTGCGGCCTCGCGGGCGTTGCCGGGCAGACCGACCGGTCGATAGAACAGCTTGAGCCGGGTCCGGTAGGCAAGCTGCATGTAGGAAGCGGCTTCTGCCTCCTGAGGCATCGGCGGGATGTCGAGCAGATTGAAGTAGAACAGGGATTCCCTGTCCTGGGGCAACTGGGTGTCACCCGGCACGAAAATGACGCGGAACGTCTGTCCGCTGTTGCCTTCGAGCCGGATGAGCGGGGGGGTGACGACAAAAGGTGCCTGGCTTTCCTCGGCGCGGATTGCCGGATCGCCCTCGTCGACCCAGACCTGGACAAGGGCTGGCGTGCCGCCCGGGTTTTCGGTACGAACCGTGATTTCCTGGTTCTGGGCCGGGTAGATCAGCCGCGTACCGTTGATGATCACATTGGCCTGCACGGCCTGGGGCATGGCGATGGCCATGCCGGCCAGGGCGGTCAGTGCGACGAGGAATTTCCGGATCTGCATGGGTCGGTTCCTGGAGTGACTGAACCCGGAAGGATGCCCGGGCACCATGTTTGCCTGCTTAGTTGTAGTTCATCGACATTTCGATGTACGACGACACCGCACCCGACTGGACGTTGCCATTGGGCGAGTAGTACTGCGCGTAAAGCGTCATGCTGCCTTTGCCACCGTCGATATTGTAGCTGGGTGTATCCGTGTTGAGGTTCAGAACCTGTGCGGATCCGTCGAGCAGTTGCAGTTCCACATTGGCGGCGGCATCGGTGGTCGCCAAGTTGCGGAGGGTACCGGCAGGCGTGACATTGACGCTGCTGGCCTCGAAGTTGACCGTAGCTGTGGTTTCGGCTTCGCAGTTGCTGATCGACAGCGTCAGCGGTGTGCGGCCGGCGTAGGAACCTGCCGTATTCAGACTGCTGGTGCTCAGCGTCGGCAGGTTGATGGTCTTGTTCAGCGGGCTGTTGGCGGTATCGATCTGGCAGGTGCTGGAGGTCAACTGGCCGTTGATGTCGATACGGACGTCGTAGGCCATGGCAGTGCCGGTGAAGGCCGTGGCGGCGATGACGGAGGCGAGGGCTGCGATCTTGAGTTTCATGTGAGGTTCCTGGTTTCTGGAGGAAAGAGCGGAAGACCTCGGTTGGCCCCGCCGTGTTGATTTCCCTGATGAGTCGGGATGACGGTATTGTGCGGGGGGCGTGATCGCGGATATATGGGATGAGTCCCAATTTTGGGCAGAGAATGTCAAGAAAACAGCAGGGCAGGCCTCGGGCAAGGCACGCAATGCCACGGTTTTCCTGGCTTTTCCCGGAGGCAGGGATGGGGGCTGGTACTTGTCCGAAACTCGTGGGCAGCGAGTTGGTTTTCTGGGTCGACTGGCTCAGCCGATCGGATCGGACATGTCCAGGTGTTTGCCCGAACGGACCAGCGCTTCGAGTTCCGGTGCAGCAATCGGTCGGCTGAAGAAGTAGCCCTGTATCTCGTCGCAGTGGTGCTGGCGCAGGATATGGCAATGCTCGCGGGTTTCCACCCCCTCGGCGATGACGTTGAGCCGCAGGTTATGCGCCAGGGCGATGACGGCGCGCACGATGGTTTCATCTTCCGCGTGGGTCAGCATATTGCGTACGAAGGACTGGTCGATTTTCAGGGTGTCGACCGGCAGGTTTTTCAGGTAGCTGAGGTTGGAGTAGCCGGTGCCGAAGTCATCGATGGATAGCTTGACGCCGGCTTGCTTGAGCTGGGCCAGCGTGACGATCATGCTTTCGATATCCTGCGCGATCAGGCTTTCGGTCAACTCCAGCTCGAGCAACTCCGATGCCAGGCCGGTTTCTTCGAGCATGTCCAGGGTCCACTGGGCCAGGTTCTGGTGCAGTAGCTGGCCCATGGAGATATTGACCGAAACGGCCAACGGCGGCAGGCCGGCGTCGGCCCAGGCCTTGGCCTGCCGGCAGGCCGTGCGCAGTACCCAGTCGCTGATGGGAATGATCAGGCCGGACTCTTCTGCCACGGGGATGAACTGGCTGGGCGGCACCATGCCCAGTGTCGGGTGCTGCCAGCGCAGCAGGGCTTCACAGCCGATGATGTGGCCGTGGTGCAGGCTGACCTTGGGCTGGTAGACCAAGTGCAGTTGTCCGGCCGATGCCGCATTGCGCAGATCGGCTTCCAGCGTGACCCGTTGCTGGGCCATCCGGTTCATCGTGGCATTGAAGCTGGCATAGGTATTGCGGCCCAGGTGCTTGGCCTGGTACATCGCCTGGTCGGCATGCTTGATCAGCGTTTCCGGATCATTGCCATCGCGGGGGCAGATGCTCAGCCCGATGCTGCCGGACAGGTGAATCTCTCTATCGTTGATCGTGAAGGGCTGGCGGATGGCCTCGATGATTCTGGCGGCCTGGGCTGCGGCAGTTTCGGGGTGGGGCAGGTCGGCCAGCAGGATCAGGAATTCGTCGCCGCCATGCCGTGCCACGGTGTCATGGGCACCCAGCAAGGGGGCCAGCCGGGCTCCGACAGCTTTCAGTACGGCATCGCCAAAGGGATGTCCATAGGCATCATTGATGATTTTGAAGCGATCAAGGTCCAGCAGCAGGATGGCCTGCGATATGCCTGTCTCTGCCGCACGGGCCACGGCCTCGCCAAGGCGTTCCTGCAGCAGCAGGCGATTGGGCAGGTCGGTCAGCGCATCGTGCGTGGCAAGGTGCTGCAACCGTGCTTCAGCATGCTTGCGTTTCGAGATGTCCAAGCCCAGACCGACGAAACCACGTTCGCCATCATGTGTGAATCGAGCGCCCGTGAACAGGCCGGGGACCAGCGTGCCGTCAGGCAACCGGTAGCTCGCCTCAAAATGGGCCGATCCTTGGTCGAGCGTTTCCTGGATCTTGCGGTTGACCAATGCATGCTCGCGCTCGGGAATCAATCGGGTAATGGGTGTACCAGCCAACTGGTCAATGGGGATGCCGGCAATCAGTTCGAGATTCTTGTTCCACCTTTGCAGCCGGGCCTGTGCATCGCAGTGATAGAACACGCCCGGCAGGCTGTTCAGGACGGTATCGGCATAGTCCCGTTCCTGTCTGAGGCGGCGTTCGGCTTCCTGGCGGGCAGAAATGTCATCGATGATGCAGGTATGTACGACATCACCGCTGGTGGGTACGGTAATGATGCGCAGTTCTGCCTCGAAGGGGCCGCGTGATCCGGTCAGCAGATAGGTGGTGGGGCCAGGGCGGGCCAGGAGCGTGAACCAGGATGTGTGCGGGGCGGGCGGGGAAATGACGGTCTGGATGGCGTGTTGCAGGACCTCTGTGCGCAATCGCCCGAACAGTCGCTCCGCGGCACGATTCCATTCGATGACCCGCAGTTGCCCGTCCAGGCTGAAAATGGCTGTTTCCGTCGAGTCGAAAATGGCCCCCTTGAGTGCCAGCGAGGTGACCTGTTGTTCCTTGGCCGCGAACAGTTCGACAGTCTGAGAGGCCAGTTGCTGTTCTCGTTGCTGTACGGCCGATGCCAGGCGGGTCAATGCCTCGCTCAGCCGCTGTGTTTCCCTGAACTCCTGTGTGACCGGACTGAACTGCAGTTCGTTCGGTGTGCCGGATTGTCGGGCGGAGTCGACGCTGCGCTCCAGCTCGGCCAGAGGGCGGCCGAAGCGGCGGGCCATGTAGATCACCATCAGGATCAGGCCAAAGGCCATGGCCAGCCCCATGCCTGCCATCTGGTAAAGCTGGTTGCGCAACGAAGCCTCGATCAGGGCTGCCGGTTTGGAGGCGACAATGGTCCAGGATAGCCGTTCGCTGACGTCGAAACGTTTTGCCAGTCGCCAGTATTGCTGCCTATCGGCGGCCGTGTATTTCTGGATATCTGTGCGGCTTTGCGTGTCGATGAACTCATGCATGTCAGCGGGTACCGCCAGCGGAACCGAAGCAATATCGGGGGAACCGATGAGGCGTGGCGTCTTGCCCTGTTCGATGATGTGAAGCCGGATGCCGTATTCGCTGGAGGTGTCCTGCAGGAAGCGGTTCAGTGCCGGCAGGTCCAGGTCGATGTCCAGCACACAGAGCAGGCTGCCGTCGCGGTCGTGGATCGCCCTGACATAACTGATACCCCACAGCGAGACCTGTTTCGATGCATGGACTATCCATGGATAGGCACCCAGCCAGTGCCCCGTTGCCGGTTGGGCAATAGCGGCTTCATAGAAGGGCCGCTGGCGGGCATCATAGCCGTTGGGCTCCCTGCTTGCGTATGGGATAAAGCCCTCGTCGCTCAGGGCCAGGATGCGGGTCTGGTGCTGTGTGGGTGAGGCACCTGGATGTAGCCAGAGCAGGACACGGCCATCGTCCGCGCGTTCCAGATTTCCATACTCGCCATGTTCGGGCAGGATGATGCCGAGGTAGCTGAGTTCCGGTCGCTGTTCGAATGCTGCCAGGGACTGTTCCAGCGTGGCCTGCAGCGTGGCGGCAGAAATCTGTTGGGTCTGGGCGATACGTGCGGCTGACTCGGCTGTCAGTTCTGCCGCCTGGATCAGCATCTGGACTCGCCTGACCGATTGGTTCAGCGCCTGGGACAGCTCCTGCTCTACGGTTTCTCGGGTATTCGAGATCGCTGTCCAGACCATGCCCGTCAACACCACCGCGCCGATGGCAAATGCCAGCCCCGCGACATTCAGGGCCAGTGCCAACGAAAAGGATCGAGCAGGCTGCATCTTTGCTGGGTCGAACCGGGCTACATAGTGTTACGGAGTCATGCCTGCTCGCATAGTCGCATTTATTTCATGTATTGGGAAGCAGGAGACTTCCCGCAGAAAAGTGGTGAGGTGATTTCTGTCCTGATTCGGGCCCTGGCTAGCCGAGCGGGGTATCGGTTGTCAGTCGCCAGCCCGTGCCATGTACGGTTTCAATGCCGTCAAATCCGTGCTGATGCAGGGTCTTTCGCAGCAGATGGATCTGGCTGCGCAATGCCTCGGTCGATGGAGGCTCTCCTTGCCAGAGCATGTCTTCCAGACGCTGGCGGGGAACGACGCGTCCGGCGTAGCGCATTAGCATCTCCAGGATCATGACACTTTTGCGTGTCAGCCGGACCGGCGTGCCGCCGACCAGGACCTGCTGTTGCGCGACCTGGAATTCCACCGGACCGAAATGCAGACTGAAGGCGGCATCCGACAGACATTTCGAGCGTCGGATGATGGCCTTGACTCGCGCAATGACCTCGTCCAGCGCAAACGGCTTGGTGAGGTAGTCGTCTGCCCCCAGTGAGAAGCCGGTCAGCTTGTCTTCGAGCGTGGCGCGTGCCGTCAGCATGAGCACCGGGGTTGTCCACTGCATGGTGGTGCGCATCTGCTGCAGCATCCGGTAGCCGTCCATGCCGGGCAGGCCGACATCCAGGATGACGGCGTCGTAGGCCGCATTGTCGAGTTGCTGCATGGCGGCGCGGGCCGTGTGGGCAATGTCCGCCGTGAAGTCGTGGGACTCCAGTGCCAGCAGCAGGTTTTCGGCGATGGCGGAGTCATCTTCTACGATCAGGACGGTATAGGGAATCTGGCTGTGGGGTGTGGACATGGACGGCGTGCTGTCTCGATGCGTGTTCACGGCAGGGTAGCAGAGCCTCTGTGAAATAAACGTTCAATAGCAAAAGAAAACGTTCCTGCAACTCGTTTTCGATGCTGCCTGCCATTCAACGAAAATTTGATGGGCCACTACTTAGAATTGGAAATGACATTCCGTCTCATTTGGTGGTTTTCATGCGAAAAATGGCTGGTACTAAAGGACTTATCCGTACGCAGATCGTCAACGGCATCCTGGTCGTGCTGGGAGGCGTACTGGCGGCTGCCGTGTTGGCAATCACTGATGGCGCGCGCAACGAAGCCGGCTACAAGGTCGGCATGAGGACTGCCTGCGCCTGTGCCGTGTCTGCCTGATTTCGAGTCAGGCAGATGCGTGCGGTCAGCGCTTTGCAAACAGAGAAAATATATATGGAAAAAGTATCTACCCCGCCATCCAACCCGCACCGTTTCGCCTCCTTGCTGCCCATGGAGGGGTTCCAGCCCGCCTTTCGCCGTTCGGGAACCCTGCTGGGTGCCGTCGTACTGAGCGGCACGGTGGGCGTGGCCGGCGCGCAGACTCAGGAGGTCAGTGAGGAGGAACGGGTGTCGACCCTGGAGCGCATTCATGTTACGGCGCAGCCGGACAGCAGCTACCAGCCTCCTACCGGTATCGACAGTCCCAAATTCACGGCACCGCTGCTCGATACGCCACGGTCCGTCACGGTCGTGACCGAAGCGTTGATGCGTGATCGGGGTGCCACGTCGCTGCAGGATGTGCTGCGCACCGTGCCGGGTATTACGCTGGGGTCTGGCGAAGGCGGTACGCCGACCGGGGATCGCCCGTTCATTCGTGGCTATGAGGCCAGTACCGATATTTTCGTCGATGGCTTGCGCGACTATGCGCGCGGTTCGCACGAAACCTTCAACCTCGAGTCGGTCGAAATCATCAAGGGGCCCAGTTCGGCCTATACCGGACGTGGCGGCACGGGAGGCAGCATCAACCTGCGCACCAAGGCACCGCATCTTGGAAACTTTGCCGAGATATCGGGTGGGCTCGGCAACGCCAGCCAGTGGCGTTCCACTTTTGATGGCAACGTCCGGATCGCGGATACCGTGGCGGCGCGCCTGAACCTGATGAAAATGGGGGGCGATGTGCCCGGGCGTGGCGGTGTCACCATCGATCGCTGGGGCGTGGCACCTTCGATTGCCTTCGGGCTGGGGACGCCGACGCGACTGACGCTGTCGTATGAGCGACTGCAGAATGACGACATGCCCGATCTCGGCGTACCTTTCAGCAATGCGGCACGGCCGGGACGCACCGAGCCGCCGCGTGTCGATAGGGACAATTTCTATGGCCGGCTCAATGCCGATTTCCGCGAGAATACGTTCAAGACTTCGACGGCCATGATCGAGCATGACTTCTCGGATCGCGTCACGGTGCGCAACGTGACCCGTCATGTCGAAACCCTGAATCATTATCTGATGACCCGGCCCACGTTCGACAACTGCACGGCGACCTCGGGGCCGCCTTGCTCGACGGAGGGCCCGGATGCCCAGTTCCGCCGCGATGATCGCATGCGCTGGCGCAGCAGCAAGAGCCTGATCAACCAGACCGACCTCTATGGCAGCTTTGATGCCGGCGGCATCCGCCACAACTTCAGCATGGGGCTTGAGTTCAGCCGGGAGCGCATCTATGACCGGACCATGACCGGCGGGCCGGGTCGCGAGCTGGGTTCGCTGTGGGATCCCGATCCTGATCGGCACTACGCTTTTGATATCGTCTACGGGCCCCGTACCGGCGCAGGTGAAATACGTACCCGCTCGCTGTATGTGATGGACACCATGGATCTGACCGAGCAGATATCGGTCAATGCCGGCTTGCGTCGCGATGTGTTCAAGGTCGACAACTACGAGGACAGCCGTACCGACAGTTTCTGGAATTATCAACTGGGCCTGGTCTACAAGCCTGCGCCCAACGGCAGCATTTACCTGTCGTATGCCACGTCGACCAACCCGGCAGGCGAAAACCTTGGCCAGGGCGGGGGCGCGGATGGCGTGGGCGGGGCAGCGCAGATCCGCGACGTCAAGCCGGAAAAGAGCCGCAGCTGGGAGCTGGGCACCAAGTGGGATCTGCTGGATGAGCGGTTGTCGCTGACGGCGGCCGTGTTCGAGACCCGCAAGACCGACGCACGCTCGACTGATCCTCTGACCGGGGATGTGACGCTGGGTGGCAGCAACCGGGTCCGGGGGCTGGAACTGGGTGCCTCGGGCGCACTGAGCCCGGCCTGGAATGTGTGGGCGGCGTATTCGTGGCTGGATCCCAAGGTCAATACCTACCGCAGCGGCAACAGCGTATTCGATGGCAATCAGATGAAATTCATCGCCCGGCAGAGTGCCAGCCTCTGGACGACCTATCGCCTGCTGCCGGCATTGATGATCGGTGGTGGTGCTACCTATCAGGGAGCTCGCTACGCGAACGATGCCAATACGCTGGAGCTGCCAAGCTATGTGCGCTATGACGCGATGGCGCGCTACGACATCCGCGATGATCTGTCGCTGCAGTTCAATGTGAACAACATTACCGACAAGGAAATGTACGACGCTTCGCATGTCGGTATCTTCGCGAATATCGCGCCAGGCCGTTCGTACATGATGACGCTGACCTACCGGTATGAGTAAGTTCGCCGCCTGAGTCCCATACTGGAGAAAAAGCATGTTGCTGGTGATTCCCGAAGTGCTGTCCGCGGCCGAGGTGGCGGCCATGCGTGAGCGGCTGGAACAGGCAGACTGGCAGGATGGTCGCCAGACCGCAGGCTATGCGGCCATCGATCAGAAAAGCAACCTGCAGTTGCAGGTGCGGGATCCTCTTGCCGTGGAACTTGGGCAGCGCATTCTGCAGGCGCTGTCGACCGATCCGCGTTTCATCTCCTTTGCCTTGCCGGGCAAGATCCTGTCGCCGATGTTCAACTGCTATCGCGGTGGTGGAGAGTACGGGTTTCACATCGACAATGCCATTCGCGTGGATCCGCTGGGTGGCGACCGGATCCGTACCGATGTCTCGACCACGCTGTTTCTCAGTGATCCCGGCGACTACGATGGCGGTGAACTGGTCGTCAGCGGGACATATGGGGTCGAGACCGTCAAGCTGCCGGCCGGGCATGCCGTGGTCTATCCCGGCACCAGTCTGCATCGGGTGACGCCGGTATCGCGGGGGCAGCGGCTGGCGGCCTTTTTCTGGACGCAGAGCATGGTGCAGGACGAAACGCAGCGCAACCTGCTGTACGAACTGGACTGCACAATCCAGCAACTGGCGCTTCGTCCTGAGAACCGGACCGAGGTCGTGCGGCTGACCGGGGTCTATCACAACCTGGTGCGTGGCTGGGCGCAGGTCTGATGCAGAACACGGTATTGACCTCTCTCGCGGATTACGAGGCCGCTGCACGGCTGCGCCTGCCTGCCGACATCTGGGCCTATCTCAACGCGGGGGCGGCTGATGGTCTGAGCCAGCAGGCCAATGGCCAAGCCGCAGAGCGGCTGACGCTCTGGCCCAGGGTGCTGCGTTCTACCGCAGGCAGCGACGCGTCGGTCATGCTGTGGGGGGAAAGGCATGCCTCACCCATCCTGATCGGGCCGACGGCTTATCATCGGCTGGCGCATCCAGAGGGCGAATTGGCCAGTGTGATGGCTGCTGCGGCGCTGCAGGCCGGCATGGTGGTCAGCACGCTGTCGAGCCTGCCTCTGGAGAGCATTGCCACGCGGGCGCAGTGCCCGCTGTGGTTTCAGCTCTATCTGCAACGCAGGCGTGACATCACGCTGGATCTGGTGCGGCGTGCCGAAGCGGCCGGCTATCGTGCGCTGATGGTGACCGTGGATGCCCCGATCCAGGGGGCGCGCAATGCTGAGCAGCGTGCGGGCTTTTACCTGCCATCCGGGGTCGAAGCAGCCAATCTGGTCGATTATCCCGCCGCTCCTGGGGGCGATCACCTGGCGGCGGGGCAGTCGGTCTTTGCGCTGCCGGGTGTCCAGGCGGCACCGACCTGGGAGGACCTGGCCTGGCTGAGTGGCCAGACCTGTCTGCCTGTCATCGTCAAGGGCATTCTGCATCCACTCGATGTGCAGCCGGCTCTGGAGGCCGGCGCGGCCGGCATTGTGGTTTCCAACCATGGCGGACGCGTTCTGGATACCGTGCCGGCGACGCTTGATGCATTGCCGCTGGTTGTCGAGGCGGTTGCCGGACGCGTGCCGGTACTGGTCGATGGCGGTATCCGGCGGGGCACCGATATTCTCAAGGCGCTGGCGCTCGGGGCGCAGGCCGTGCTGATCGGACGTCCGGTGCTGCATGGCCTGGCCGTCGGCGGAGCATCCGGCGTGGCACATGTGCTGCATCTGCTGCGCGCAGAGTTGGAAATGGCAATGGTGTTGGCTGGATTGCGCACGCTGGAGGAAGTGCGTTCCGGCAGCGTGCTCGCGCCGGCGCGTCCGGCTTGAGCCGTGTCAATGGTTATTCATTGCGCTGTGGAATCTCGATAAAAGTGGCTGGATGGTGTATGGCGACCAGGAACGTCTGCAGTTCTTCCGTGCTGATGGCGATGGTCGACGTATTGACCAGCGGGTGAAACAGAAAACAGGTGGTCGATTGCAGTTGCATGTCCATCAGCAGTTGAACCTGATTTTGTGTGTCGGCTGCCAGCGCCAGCGGGCTGGCAGCACCGGGCATAATGCTCAGCAGGTGTTGCATTGCCTCGGGCGGGCAAAATGACAGCCTGCCGACTCCCAGCCTGTGGCCCAGAGTCGTCAGGTCGGCTCTGGTATCTGGATGCGTCACAATCAGGAACCGTGCGGTGCCTTTTTTGTTTTGAACCAGCAAGCTCTTGCCTCGACAGCCCGCCAGGCGGGCTCCGAGTGCAGCAGAGTCGGCCATTGTATAGACGGCATCATGCTGGGTTTCGCGATAGTCCAGTCCGAGATGATCCAGCATTGCCAGCAAGGATGCGCGCGACCAGGTGGGCAGGGTTTGACTCATAGAATGTGACCCAGAAACTCCTGCGTGCGGGGATCCTGTGGCGCATCGAAAAAGGTGTCGGGTGCGCCGTGTTCGACAATCAGACCGTGGTCCGTGAAGTAGACCTGATGGGCGACTTCGCGGGCAAATCCCATTTCGTGGGTGACCAGGATGCAGGTCATGCCTTCCTGGACGAGATCCCGTATGGTGAGCAACACCTCCTTGACGGTTTCGGGGTCGAGGGCTGCCGTGACTTCATCGAACAGCATGACGCTGGGGCGCATGGCCAGGGCGCGTGCGATGGCGACCCGTTGCTGCTGGCCGCCCGACAGATGACCCGGATAGGCGTCTTCCTTGCCGGTCAGGCGGACTTTTGCCAGCAGTGCAACGGCGCGCTCCCGAACTTCTGCCGGGTTCTGTTTCAGCACTTCGACGGGGGCCAGCATGATGTTCTGCAGTACGGTCATGTGCGGGAACAGGTTGTATTGCTGGAACACCATGCAGACATCCTTGCGCAAGGCGATCCGTTCGGCATTGCCCTGAAGCGCGTGCACGGCGTGCCCTGCTGCATGGATCTCCCCGGAGTCGGGCGTGACCAGTCCATTGATACAGCGCAGCAGGGTCGATTTGCCCGATCCCGACGGACCGATCAAGGCGACGGCCTCGCCTTTGCGTACCGTCATGGATACACCGCGCAGTACCTGATTGTTGCCGAAAGCCTTGGTCACGTTGTCGACCTGAACGATGATGTCTTGACCATTTTGGGTCATGAAATTCTCCTGGAATACAGTGTGTTACGCGATTGCGTAGCGTTTTTCGAGTCGGCGGGTCCAGCGTGCAATCGGATAGCAGTAGGCGAAGAACAGGATCAGCAGCAGGCCGTAGACGGGCATCAGCAGGGCGGTACTGTTTTCTGCAGACAGCACGGCACGGGCCACGGTGACGCTGTCTTCCACCCCGACAATGGAGACGAGCGGGGTCGCCATCATCAGGACGGCGTAGACGTTCATCCAGGGCGGCACCATGCGTTTGATGGCCTGTGGCAGGATGATCATGCGCAGGGTCTGCCCCCGGCTGAAAGCGAGGGCATTGGCTGCTTCCCACTGTCCTGATGGCAGGGATTGAATCCCGCCGCGCACGACTTCCGAGACATTGCCCATGACGGGCAGCATGAGACCGATGATGCCCTTGACCCATGCCGGGAATGGAATGGTCCAGCCGAAAAACTGGATCTGGTACGGCAGGAGCAAGACGCAGAAAAACAGCAGAACCAGCCAGGGAGCATTGCGAAAGAACTGTGTGATCCAGTCGGCTAGCGTACGCACCAGCGCAATCTGGGAAACCTGTCCGATGCCCAGCAGTGCGCCCAGCACTGTGCCGATTGCCATGGCGGCGACGCTGATGCCTACGTCCACGGCGAATCCCTGCAACAGCAATGGGAGCCACTTGATCAGGGCACTGATGCCAGGCTCCGTGCCGCTGGCGGATGCGCTCTGTGGCAGGGCCAGTGCGAGGAGGGTGATTGGCGCGAGACGCCAGCGAAGGATTGTCGAAAAGTCGGGTTTTGTCATGCGTGTCCCCATCCAGGTACGGCGATTGCGCGTTCCAGTATCTTCATCAGCCAGGTGAATGCACCGATCACCAGCATGAAAAACACCAGGAGAACCACCATCATTTCCAGTGCATTCAGGCTTTCGGACCATATCTGCGACGAGGCATACAAGACTTCGGGTACGGCAATGGCGAAAGCATTGGTGGTGGTCTTGATGAGATTGACGAGATTGTTGGTCAGGCCGGTCAGGCTGATACGCACCGAGAGTGGCAGGACAATCCGGCGGAAAATCTGCCGTTCGTTCATGCCCAGCGCATCGGCCGCCTCGATCGTCGAGCGTGGCACGGCTTCGATGCCGGCACGGAAAATTTCGACATTGAATGCGCCTGCGTACAGCGTTAGCGAAATGATGGCCCAGGTGACGTTGCTGAGAACGGGCTGCATGCCAGGCAGCAGTCCGCTGAGTGCGGGTCCCAATGCAAAGTAGAAAAAGTAGAGCTGTACCAAGGGCGGTGTGTTGCGAAAAGCATGCACATAGCCGTTGACCAGACGTTGTGCCCAGGCCCCTCCTGTGTATTGCAGGTAGGCACCCAATGCCCCGACCAGCAGGCTGCCGACAATCGAGGCAATCGATAGCCAGGCGGTATACAGAATGCCTTCCAGGAACAGGTCACGGTCAAAGGCATCGTAGAAGAGCGACAGATTGATGCCATGCGATTCATTCAGACCGGTAAAGAATGCAGCGATATCCATCATGCCCTCCCGATGTGGCCAGGACCGCGCAACAGGTGACGCAGGTCAGTGAGCCTGTCCAGATCCTGCAGCCGGAGCCAAAGCGCCTGAGCCTGTTCGGGCGAGTGCACATGCGAGGCACATGCGATGAATTTGTCCTGCATTGTCTTTTCGGAGGCAGGCTGTTGTGGCATGCCGGTCGCAGCCAGAACGGTATGAGACAGTTGCCGGCCATCCGCCAAATGGATATCCACCCGGGCTGCCTCGGGGCATGACGTGGCGTGTTCGGGAGGCACCAGTGCCTTGTCTTGCCGGAGCGTGACACGCTGCATCAGGTGCTGTAGGGCAGGGTCTGCCAGCGTTGCATCGTTCAAGTGCGAAATGCGTACATCGCCATGCAGCAGTGTGCAGGCAATGGCAAATGGCATGCTGAATTGTGCTTCGCCGGGCTGCTTGGGCTTCTGATAGGGCAGGCTGGTGATGACCAGCGGCGTGCCGTGGCAGCAGATGGATACGACCTGATCGAGCGTCCAGCGGTGTTGGGTCTGCAATGCGATGACGGCCTCGATGGCGGCCTGCACGGCCGAGCACATGGGACGCAGCTTGAAGGCAATGCCGGGATCGAGCAGGGCATAGCGGGAGCCGAGAGCCTGAATGGCGGCGAGGTCCAGAATGCCGCCATTGAGCGTGCCGGCATAGCCGCGTGGACGTTCGAACGTGCCAGGTTGCCCCGCGATACCGGCGCGTGCAGCATAGGCTGATTCGATGCCACTGCGTGCCGCCATTCCGCATAGATAGGGTTTGGCTGTGGCACCGTGTGTGGCGCGCAGACCCATTGGCTGATTGGCGGCCAGTCTGATGGCATGTGCGGTTGCTTCTACGTCAAGGCCGAGCAGTTTGGCGGAAGCGGCTGCGGCACCGACGATCCCCAGCGTGGCGGTTGTCCAGTGGCCGCGTTCGTACAGGCTGTTGGTGAGGGCCAGGCCCAGTGCGTATTCGGTTTCCACGCCAACCACAAAGGCTTCCAGCAACTGTGCTCCCTGTGCGTTTGTATGCTGGGCGACGGCCAGGGCGGCGGGCAGGACGGCAGCAGTGCCATGGACGATACCGGCGTAGCATGTGTCGTCGAAGTCCAGTGCATGTCCTGCCGTACCGTTCAGCAGGGCGGCTGTATGCACATCGGCACCAGCGGTTCCGTCGGCCAGTTCGCAGGGGCCGGTGTACCTTGGCAGGGTGGCGCATTTTGCGAAGACGTCGGTGACACAGCCTGCCAGCATGACGCCCAGGCCATCACGGATGCAGGTGCGCGCCACCGACAGGGCAGGCGCAGGAATGGCAGACAGGGAAAGCCCTGCCCCCCACTGTGCGATATGGCTTTCCATATCCGGCAATGCGTGGGAGGCGTTACTCATTGGGCGGCTGCCTTTGTCTGCTCTTCGGTCAGGAATTCGCTGGCGGGCAGGCCCCATTTCTGTTCGAGCGAACGCAGCAGGCCCGATGCGTGCCAGTCCGTGACGGCCTGACGTGCAAAATCGCCGTAGGCCTGGTCGCGCTCCTGCAGGGGGACGGCGATTGCCCATGGCACGACGTTTTCCACAGGCAGTGGCATTTCATAGTCTGCCCACTTGGTTTCGCCGCCGGCCAGAATCGACGCCAGCAGTGTGCTGTCTTGCAGGAAACCGATGCAGGAGCCGGTCAGCAACGCATTCTGTGCTTCGACGTTGCCAGGGAAGGCAACGATTCTGGCTCCATATTTTTGTGCAATGTCGCGGTTGTAGTAGGCACCCTGCGTGGCGCATACGGGCTTGTCCTTGATGTCTTCCCAACGCTGGATACCGGCATTCTTGTGAATCAGCAGGCCGGTGCCGCCGGCGTAGTAAAAGGGTTCGATGACCCCGACGACCTTGCGCCGCTGTTCGTTGACGGACATGGTCGCAATCATCATATCGATGCGCCCCTGTTGCAGGAATTCGATACGGTTGGCGGTCTGTACGGGTACCAGCTCAAGGCGGACGTCCAGCCGCCTGGCCATGTCGGCAGCCAGGTCCGGTTCGAGCCCGACAATGCTGCCACTGGGATCGAGATAACCGAAAGGACGGTAGTCGGTCTTGACGCCTACGCGCAGCACCCCGTTATTCTTGATCCGGTCCAGCACGGCGCTTTGCGCCTGTGCCTGTCCGGTTGCCAGGATGCCGGTTACTGCCATTGCAGCCAGCAGGGTTGAAAAGGATTTCTTCATGGTTTGTCTCCGTTATTTATGAATAGTCAGGCCAGAAGGAAATGTGTGTTCAGCAATCGATAATGGTGGACTCCCGTGTCAGTGCGATGGCCTGTTCGCGTGCCAGCAGCCCCTGGTCCTGCAGGGCATCCAGCAGGGTTTTGTTCTGTGTTGCGGCCTGGCGCACCATGGCGCTGACCTTTGCGTAGCCCAGTGTCGGAATCAGGGCGGTGGCGATTGCGGAGGACTGCAGCAGGTGTCGCTCATTGGTCGTGACGTTGGCGCGGATGCCATCGACACATTTTTCGCGGAACAGGCGGATGCCGTTGTGCAGCAGCCGGATCGAGTCGTACAGGCGGTCGGCCACGACAGGCTCGAAATGGTTGATTTCGAGTTGACCGCCTTGATTGGCCTGGGCCACGCAGACATCGTTGCCTGTCACAGCAAAACCGATCTGCACCATCGCCATGGGCAGTACCGGATTGATCTTGCCTGGCATGATGGATGAGCCTGCCTGTACTGCGGGCAGTTCCAGCTCACCCAGGCCGCCGTTGGGGCCGGATGACAGCAGAATGAGATCGGAGGCGATCTTGCCCAGGGAGGTGGCGCAGGTGCGCAGTTCGGCCGAGACCCGAGTGAACGTATCCAGGTTCTGCATGGCGTCAAAGGCATCGTCGGCCGGATGAAAGTCGACCCCCGTGATATTGGCCAGATGGGCGTATGCGCGAGCCTTGTAGCCTTTGGGGGCACCAAAGCCCGTGCCGATGGCCGTGCCCCCCAGGGGCAGGGCGCGCAGATCGTCACGGCTGCGGGTAAGTTCCACTGCCAGCCGTGCCGTCAGGGCCGCATAGCCGCCGAACAACTGTCCCAGCGTCATGGGCTGGGCATCCTGCAGGCAGGTCCGCCCAAGATGCAGTACGTCCTGAAACTCGTCGGCCTTGCGCCGGAAGCTGGCTGCCAGTGCGCGAACCTCATCGATCATCGGTGCCAGCAGGGTATGGGCGGCGATTTTCATGGCCGCAGGGTATACATCGTTGGTCGACTGGGAACGATTGACGTGGTCGTTGGGATGTACCCGGTCGTAGATGCCGGGCTGTCCACCGAGCAACTGCTGGGCGCGATTGGCCAGTACCTCGTTGACGTTCATGTTCGAGGAGGTGCCGCCCGAGCCTTCCATGAAATCCACGATCAGGTATTGATCGTGCTGTCCTTCGGCCAGTTCACGGCTGGCCTGGACGATCGCCTCGCACTGCGCCCCGTCCAGCACGCCCAGGTCGTGGTTGGCCAGGGCTGCCGCCCACTTGCAATAGGCGAAGGCGCGTGCGAACTCGCGCTCGGAGCCGATCGGCCGTCTTGAAAAGCTGAGGTTCTCGACTCCCCGCAGGGTATGGACACCGTACAGGGCGTCGCCGGGGATATCTACCGTGCCGAGATAATCGGCTTCCGAACGCGAGCGTGAGGTTTCAGGCATTGTCTTTCCAGGGATGGATGGTGATGAGTCCGGGTAGTGCGTCGTTGATGGCGGCGAGTTCCCGGGATACGTGGTCCTGCAAAATGATGCGCACCATTTCGAAGGTTTCCTGTGCCAGCGAGTCGTACTCGCCTTTGCGGGCATGCAGGTACAGCGTGCGTTCGGCATGGAGTTCCGGTACCAGATCGTGGCGGACTGCCGTTGCCGAACGTCCCCCTTGCAGCAGACACAGTGGCGTGGTGACGGACCAGCCCACGCCGCCGGCGACCATGGCAGTCAGGGTGTCGGCGGTGTCGACTTCCAGGCGTCGGGCGGGAGATAGACCCAGGCGCCGCAAGGCGCGTTCTGCCTGGGCACCCAGGTGTGACTGTTGGTTGAAGCGCACGATCGGCAGTGTCCGGGACAGTGCCATGAGATCTTCGGTTGAGTTGCAGACAGGTGCACCTTGCCTGGGGGAAATAATGAAAAATCGTTCGGACATCAGGGCGTGGTTGGCCAGGCCTTCGAGATCCAGTGAGCGGGTGGTGATCACCAGGTCGAGTTCACGACGGGCGAGTGCTTCGCCGAGTGCAGGCGTCAGGCCTGTCCGCAGGGACAGTTGTGCGGTGTTGCGCAGCAACTGGTGTACCAATTGCGTGCCGCAGGTAGCTGCGCACGAGTCGACAATGCCGATTCTCAAGCTGGGCTTGATGCCCTGGCTGGCTTCGATGACTGCCCCGCGCAGATTCAAGGCTTCATTCATCAGCATCTGTCCGCGGTTGAACAGTGCCATGCCAGCCGGTGTCAGTGTCAGGGGGCGCGCCGAGCGGTTGAGCAGTGGCGTGCCGAAACTTTCCTCCAGCGTGCGTACGGACTGGGAAACGGCAGATTGCGATATGCCGAGACGTTCTCCGGCCTTGGACATATTGCAGTCCTGGGCGGTGGCGAGGAAAACACGAAGCGCTTGCATGTCGATGGGGCGGTTATCTTGCATGGTGGGTCTCGATGAGCTGAAGGTTAGGTTTTTGAAGAAATGGAATGAATAGTGTTAACCACTATATTAGTGAAACTAATGATTTGGCTTAGAAGGAGCGATACCTGAATCAGGTCGGTCTGGCATGCGCAAAGGCATGGCCGGCACGCCCTCAGGGCACGCCGGAAATAATGTTTGTGATGCAGTGAGAACTGCGCTGGATGCCAGGGCGAGGCGTTATTTCTGGGTTGTGATCGTGGCCTGCTGCCCGGACTGGAGAATTATTTTTCTTGCTTGATTACCACCGGCCGCCTGCCCCGCCGCCACCGCTGGAGCCGCCTCCGAAACTGCCGCCTGAGCTGCCCCCGCCGCTGCCGCCTCCCGAGCTGCCGGAGCTGCTGCTGTCCTGCAATTGGGCAAGCGTGACCATGCCGAGCGAGATCTTGTAGTCGCAGAAGGCGCAGGCCTGGATGCGTTCGCCGGTGCCGGCTGCGGAGTAGGTGGCCGGTTTGCGTACTTCGATGTCCGGTTTCTTGAGCGTTCGCCCCTGGCAGGATGGACACGTTTCATAATTCGCGGTGTGACGGCCATCGAAGCCGATCACCCGGTGGTTGCCGGTATCGGTATCCCGCCATATCTCATAGGACCTGGAACCCAGCCGTTCTTCGCAGCGCTGCTGGTCGGTTAGCCAGGCTTCCAGCGCCTTGGGCTCAATGGTGTCGCGATGGATCCGGCTCCATGAACCTGCCTCGGCGGGCGGGGTTGCACGCAGGCGGGTCAGTCTGCTGCCTGGTCCGAGGTCGTAGTAAGCCTTGTAGGCAAAGGGTGACAGCAGCAGGGTTATGAGGTTCAGGCGTGTGAAAGCAAGCTGCATGTCCAGGCCGGTTTTCGTGTCGCGTGTACTGTCACGGATGAAGAGGCGGCATCCGTAAAAGTGATAGCACAGCATCAGTGCGCAGAATAGACCGACAAACCAGGGCAGATTGCGGAACTGGTAGGCCTGCAGGATCGAGTCCGTGAATATCAGGACGATCAGGCTGGCAAACAGCAGGAGCAGGAAGGTCAGCACGGCATACCAGAAGGCATGTCCCTTGTAGCGGGCTGGAGTGATGCCGTGCCGGGCCAGTACCCGTCGGCGCGACCAGTTCATCCAGCCGAACGCAAGCATGCACAGCAGCAGGATTGTCAGGGTTCGCTCCAGGGCGGGGGCATGCAGGTTCCAGAAGGTCGGCTGCCAGGCCTGCAGGGCGGCTAGCTCCATGTCGTGCTCAGGCGACAGGAAGATGCTTTCGATGGCTTTGGCCGTGGCCAGCACCGCCATGTCGGGATTGCCTACCTGCAGATAGGGCACCAGGTAGCGCTCTGCGATCTGGTTCAGCAGGGCATCGGGAAAGACCCCTTCCAGTCCGTAACCAGTGATGAAACGGTATTCGCGCCGATCCATGCTCAGGAACAGCAGCAGGCCGTTGTTGCTGCCTTGCTTGCCGATGCCCCAGTGCGAGAACAGGTTCAGGGCAAATTCGAAGTCGCTGTCGCCGGCGTAGTCGTTGACCACGACCATCGCGAACTCACTGTCGTTGGTTTGCTCGATGCCGGCACTCAGGACATTCAGTTGCGCACGGGTGTGACTGCCCAGATTGCCGTCCGGATCGCTGACATAGTGGTCGTTGCCCTGGGCCCTGGGGTTGGGCAGGGACTGGACGGTATATTGCGCATGTGCGCTCAGGCACCAGGCGAGGCTGGCGATGAGGGCAATCAGGAAGCTGCGGATCTGGATCATCGGGAAGCGGGGTATTCAGAGATCATACCTATCGGCACGGTCGCCGCCGGCGTCGTAGTGCGTCAGGGCCTTACATCCGGTCGAAGACCGACCCCATGTGCGGCAGGAACAACCGGTCATAGGTCTTGAGCAGGAAGGCATCGGTCATGCCGGCGATATGGTCGCAGATCACGCGCGACCTTTCCTCGGTGGGGGCTTTTTCCCAGCGCTGGAAAGTGTCTCTGGGCAGGAAGGATTTGGGCTCCGAGGCCATCGCCTCGAAGACGGCAATCACCAGGCGCTGTCCCTTGAACTCCATCTGCTGGACACCGGGACTGAGAATGACGGCTTCGCGCACGGCGGCCTTGAGCGCATCCAGAAAGGTCTTCACCTCGGCAGGCAGGTCGGCACGATGGCGCAGCAGGGGGGCCTCGAAGGTTTCATCGGTATGGATGCGGGCGTGGCTGATGAAATAGTGCACCAGCCGGCCGATGAAGCGCTTGCGCTTGCCATCGTCGCCGAACAGCCGTTCCACCATCCAGTCGTAGGCAGCTTCGGGTGTGGTACCGGGCAGTTCGTCCGGATAGCGCTTGCCCAGATCGGCGCGCAGATAGTCCAGAAAATGCAGGCAGGCCGGCACGGGCACGTAGCGACGGAATTCGTCGGCCGAAATCAGTGCCATGGTCAGGGCATCTTCCAGATCATGCACGCCAAAGGCGATATCGTCGGCGATGTCCATGATGCTGCAATCGAACGACTTGTGCCGTGTCTTGCCGTGATGCGGCTTGCCCTGGGCATCGACAAAGGGGCGCTGCAGATCGGTGAAACGGTCGCGGTCACTGTTCGAGAGCGGGGCCAGGATCCAGTCGACGACGGCCTGCTCGCTATCCATGTAACACTTGGGCGGCCGCGAGGCCTTGCGGTCGATGATGCGCAGGGTGCTGGGGGTCGGGTCGAGCCGGGGAGCCAGCGCCGGGTTGTAGACTGCGGAATGGGGGGCTGGGTACTTGAGCAGGCTCAACAGGGCACGTCGTGTCAGGTTGGCACCGGCACCATCGGAAAATTTCTCCAGCCGCGAGACGATGCGCAGCGTCTGGCCGTTGCCTTCGAAGCCTCCCTCCTCGCGCATGCAGTAGTTCAGCGCCACTTCGCCGCCATGGCCAAACGGTGGATGACCCAGGTCATGGGTCGCACCGGCCACCTGGATCATGCTCAGGCTGGGCAGGTGCTTGTGGATGTCTGTGTATTCAGCCTGTTGCTCGAACTGGCGCATGATGCCGGTGGCGATCTGCGCCACTTCCAGGCTGTGCGTCAGGCGGGTGCGATAGAAATCGTCGTCGCCCGGGCTCAGGATCTGGGTCTTGCCCTGCAATCGGCGAAACGAGGCGCAATGGATGATGCGGGCATAGTCGACGTCGTCGGGCGAGCGTACGTCGGTTGGAGCGGAAGTCCAGGATTCACGGCGATCCTGCCAGGGTGTGCTCATGGCGGCGGGTTCCTGATGGGGAAAGGACGGATGACGATACGGTAACATGTGCCGGACTGTGGCTGTGTCCGGCCCTTGCCGGTATCAGAAAGGCTGGCGACGCATGCTGCGGACATGGCGCTGGGTGATGTTTTTCTTCGACAGGATTCCTGTTTTCATGCACGATGAACTGATAGTCAAGTATTCCGTCGGTGCCGGACTGGCGCTGCTCCTGCTGCTGTGTCTGTTCGGCCTGCAGATCATGGCTGCGCGGCGTCGCTCTCTGACCCACAGCATCGTTTTTCATGTGGTGCAGGTGGCGTTTCTGCTGGGCCTGATCGGGGTGCTGCGCTATTACGCCGAAATGGCGGTGCGCGATTACCAGCTCGATACGGTGGCAAATCACATCATCGATTTCATGTCGGTGACGGCCATGGCGCTGATCGTCACGCGCAAGCTGTTCATGCTGGTCAACCGGCTGGAACGGCGGCAAATCCGCAAGGGCAGCGATCCGACTTCGTCACGGATCGTGTCGCGGGCCTTCAAGCTGGCGGTCATGCTGATCATGATGTTGCTCTTTGGCGAGCATTTCGGCATGAGTCTGTCGGGCCTGCTGGCCTTTGGCGGCATCGGCGGCATTGCCATCGGCATGGCCAGCAAGGACATCCTCAGCAATTTTTTCTCGGGCGTGATGCTGTACTTCGACCGACCGTTCAGCATCGGCGACTGGGTGTCTTCGCCCGATCGCAATATCGAGGGCACCGTGGTCGAGATCGGTTGGCGCATGACCAAGATCATCACGTTCAGCAATCGTCCGATGTATGTGCCCAATTCGCTGTTCGCCACCATCAGTGTCGAGAATCCGGGACGCATGACCAACCGTCGGATCAATACCGAGATCGGCTTGCGCTACGAGGATGCCGGTCGTGTGGCCGGCGTGGTGGAAGACATCCGTACCATGCTGCTGGGCAATCCGAAGATCGACACCACCCAGACGGTGCTGGTGTACTTCAACCAGTTCGCGGATTCGTCGCTGAACATCATGGTCTATTGCTTTACCAAGACCACCGACTGGGCGGAGTGGCTGGCGGCGCAGCAGGAGGTCTACCTGGCGATCATCGATATCGTGCAGAAGCACGGCGCTGATTTCGCCTTCCCGTCGCAGACGGTGTATCTGCAGCACCAGGATGCTGCGCCTGGCCCGGGTGGTGCATAGCCATGATAGGAGGCTGTCGTGCAGGCAGCGCCAGGGTAGCTAGGGTTTTCATCCATTCGTGGATTTGGAAGGTGCCGTTCATCAAATAACAATTCATTGTGCCTGTCAGCTCGGATAGTATTTTCTGCAGGATGCGTGCATAGACACAGATCCATCAGAAAAATACAGGAGACAGTCATGATGACGAAATTGCGTATGGCCGCGCTGCTTGCGGCCGGGCTGGCGTTCGGCGGCATTGCGCAGGCAGCGACCAAGCCGGCCGAAATGAAGGTCGGGATCAGTACCTATACCTCGGGTTCGGCTTCGGTGTTCGGCGTGCCGGGCAAGGAAGCGGCAGAACTCTGGATCGAGCAGTTCAATGCGGCAGGCGGCCTCGATGGCGTGAAGCTGACGCCCGTGTTCATCGACGAGGGCATGGGCAGCGACAAGGTTCTGACCGAGTACCGGCGGCTGGTGCAGGAGCAGGGCGTGAACGTCATGCTTTCGGCCATCTCGAGCGGTAACTGCAATGTGGTGGCCCCGGTGGCCGAGGACCTCAAGGTCCTCAACATTCTCTGGGACTGTGGCACCGAGAAGGCGCTGGAAAACAAGAACTACCAGTATGTGGTGCGTACCCAGGCCAATGCCGTCAGTGAAATGGTGGCGACGGTTCTCTACCTGCTGAAGGTCAATCCCGATTTCAAGACCATTGCCGTGGTCAACCAGGACTACGCCTGGGGCCGTGATTCCTGGGAAATCTTCCGTACGACCCTGCAGGCACTCAAGCCCGACGTCCGCGTCGTGGCCGAAATGTTCCCCAAGTTCGGTGCGCCTGACTTCTCGACGGAAATCACCCGCCTGCAGGCTCTGCGACCGGACGTGATCCTCAACACCTCCTGGGGCGGTGACCTGGATACCTTTGCACGCCAGGCATCGCAGCGCGGACTGGCCCGCAACTCGCTGCTGGTCTTGCCGCTGCTTGAAAGCTCGCTGGATCGCGTCGGAGCCGTGCTGCCCGATGGCGTGATTGCCGGTGCACGTGGTGACCATTACTACCTGCATCCGACCTACAAGGATGATCCCAAGCATCAGGCATTCGTCGAGGCCTTCCAGGCCCGCACCAAGACCAACCCGATCTATCCGGTCTACCACATGGTCCAGGCTCTGGAGGGCATGGTCGCTGCCTACGAGAAAGCCATCGCCGACAACAATGGCGAATGGCCCGAGGTCGAGCAGGTGGCGGCAGCCATGAAGGGACTGGAATTTCGCGGGCTGACCAGTCCGGTGCGCATCCGTGAGGATGGACAGGGCCTGGAGGACCAATTGCTGGGCACGCTCAAGCGGCACGATGGCGAAACCATTCCGCGTATCGACAATGTCATGGTGATCCCTGCTGACATGGTGACGACGCCGGTGGGCGAAGTGTCTGCCGAATGGATCAAGACACTGACGCCGGACATTCTGGAAAGCGAACGACTGACTTTCATCAGCCAATGACATCAAGAGGGCGACGATGAATCTGGACCTGTTGTTGCTGGCAGCTGCGGATGGTTTTTCATACGCAGGCCTGCTGTTTCTCGTGGCCCTCGGCTTGACGCTGATCTTCGGCGTGCAGGGCATCCTGAATGTGGCGCATGGCAGTCTGTATGCGTTCGGCGGGTATACCGCCGTGTCCCTGACCCTGTGGCTGATGGCGCATACCCAGGCTTCCACCCCGTTGCTGTTTGCCGCCCTGATCGTGGCGGCCATCGTGGCGGGTACGGTGCTGGGCGGGGTGCTGGAACTGTTGTTGCGTCAGGTGCAGGGCAAGGATCCCGTCCTGCAATTGCTGGTGACGTTCGGGGCTTTCCTGATTTTTGAGGATGTCCAGAAAATGCTGTGGGGCGTATCGCCGATGTCCGCTGGTGAACTGGTCGGAAGGCTGGGTACCGTGGATCTGTTCGGCGTGACCTACATGGCGTACCAGTTGCTGCTGGTGCCAGGCATCGCGCTGGTCCTCTTCCTGGGTGTGCACTATGTGCTGCGCTTTACCCGGCTGGGCAAGCAGGTCGTGGCGGTGGCACATAACCGGGAGGTGGCCACGGCGCTGGGGATCGACGCCCGCAAGGTCGGCCTGCTGACGTTCGTCGGGGCCGCGATACTGGGTGCCTTCGGCGGTGCGCTGGCGGCACCGACCACGACGCTGGTGCCGGGCATCGGGGCCGACATGATCGTGCTCTCGTTTGCCGTGGTGGCGACTGCGGGCCTGGGGCAGATCACCGGAGCCTTCATCGCGGCGCTGATGATCGGGCTGGCCCGTTCGGTGGCGGTCTACATGGCTCCCGAGTTCGATGTGGCCGTGCCCTACCTGATCATGGTGGCCGTGCTGCTGATCCGTCCGAATGGCTTGTTCGTGGTCGCCCAGGCAAGGAGAATCTGATGTTTGTCCGCAATTTGACGATTGCCGGCGCGCTTGCGTGCCTGGCACTGGGACTGTTTTTCCCCTGGAGCAAGACGCCGATCATCGTGGCCCTGTCGTTCGGGGTGGCTGCCCTGGGCGTGGGCGTCATGGTGCGGGCCGGCCAGGTCTCGTTCGGCCACGCCCTCTATGCCATGATCGGCGGTTATGCCGTGGCCATGCTGGCGCGCTCCTTTCCGGGGCTCGATGGCGTCGTGCTGGTGCTGGGCGGCGTGCTCGCCAGCACGCTGGTGGGGGCAGTGGTGGGGCTCTTCGTGGTGCGTTATCGCGGCATCTTCTTCGGCATGCTGAATCTGGCAATCAGCATGGTGCTGTTTTCGGTTGCCGGCAAGATGTACCAGTTCACGGGGGGGACCGACGGCTTGCGCGTGGCGCGGCCTACCATGCTGGGGATCAGCATGGATCGCACGGTGTTCGAGACGGTGTTGCTGGTTGGCATGATCGTGGCTGCCGTCGTACTGGGATGGCTGGTGCAGCGATATTTCCGCTCGGCTGCCGGCGAGGCGCTGGCAGGCATCAAGAGCAACGAAACCCGGCTGGAGTATCTCGGCCTGTCGGCCCGCCGCATTCTCTGGAATGGCTACCTGATATCGGCAGCGCTGGTCGGGTTTTCCGGGGCTATGTTCGGCCTGATCCAGGGGCTGGTGACGCCTGACATGGGGTATTGGATCCGCTCCGGGGAGTTCGTGTTCATCACGATCCTGGGCGGTACCGGGCATGCCATCGGGGCATTCCTGGGCGCAGCGGTGTTCGAGGTGGTCAAGCTGTTTGCCGGTGCCTATATCCCCCATGCCTGGCACATGCTGCTGGGCGGCACGCTGATCCTGGTGATCGTGGTCCTGCCGGGCGGGATCGTGGGGCTGTTGCCCAAACCACGGACACAGGCCCGCCGGGTGGCGGACTGAAAGAGAGGAAATCATGGAACCGATTGTCCAGACCCGGGACTTGTGCCTGTCTTTCGGGGCAGTTGTGGTGGCTGACCACATCGATTTTGAATTGCACACCGGCGAACGACTGGCCGTGATCGGCCAGAATGGTGCCGGCAAGACCACGTTCATCAATATTTGTACCGGGTTCCTGCGTCCGGCCAGTGGCAAGGTGTTTTTCGATGGCACCGATGTCACCGGCATGACGCCCCGGCGCATCGTGCGGCTGGGCCTGGGACGTTCGTTCCAGTTGCCGCAACTGTTCCTGGAGCATACGGTACGGCAGTGCCTGGAGATCGCGGCCGCCGGTCGCAGCGGCAAGCTGTCTTTTTTCACGCCGTTGGCCGATGCCGTGTCGGCGCACGAAATCGAGCACACGCTGGAGCTGGTCGGGCTGCGGGACCGTGCCCATGAGCCGGCTTCTTCCTTGCCTGAAGGACAGCGCAAGCTGCTGGATGTGGCGATGGCCCTGATGCTCGATCCCAAGCTGCTGATCATGGACGAGCCGACCAGCGGTGTGGCGAGCGAAGACAAGCATGGGCTGATGGAGACGTTGATGCGGGCGCTCGACGAGCGCAAGGTGACCAGCTGGTTTGTCGAGCACGATGTCGATATCGTCACGCGCTACGCCACCCGGGTGGCGGCCTGGATCGCCGGCAAGGTGGCAGCGGATGGCACGCCGGCCGAGGTGCTGGCCAATCCGCAGGTCAAGCGCGAAGTGCTGGGGGAATTCTGATGCTGACACTCGATAACGTGAGCGTGAGGCTGGCCGGTGCCAGCGTGTTGCGTGGCGTGACCGGCACCTTGCTGGCGGGCACGGCCGTGGCCGTGGTCGGCCATAACGGGGCCGGCAAGACGACGTTGCTGCGGACCATCATGGGCCTGGCCAGGGCGCATGAGGGGCGGATATTGCTTGGCAATGACGATCTGATGCGCTGGCCTGCCCATCGCCGGGCCGGCCTGGGGATCGGTTATGCGCCGGAGGAGCGTGTGATCTTCCCGACCATGACGGTGTTGGAGAACCTGCGACTGCCTTGCGAGGTGGATCGATTGCCGGATACCGACATCCAGGCGCGCCTGGAGATGGTGCTGGATGTCGTGCCGCAGCTCGGGGACATGCTGCCGCGCTCCGGGGCGGCACTCTCCGGTGGGCAGGGCAAGATGGTGGCGTTGGGTCGGGCGCTGATGATCGGTACCCGCATGGTGCTTCTGGATGAGCCGTTCCAGGGGCTGGCACCTGTGCTGGCTTTGCAGTATGCCGAGGCTCTGGGGCGATTGCGCCAGATATGCCCCGAGCTGTGCATCGTGATTACCGAGTCCAACGCCAGCCTGCTGCAGGATATTCCGGATCAGACGCTGGTGCTGGCCCGGGGGGCGCTGGTCGAGGGTGCGCATTGAACAACATAACGAGAGGAGCAAAGTGATGTATCAGATGTTCATTGATGGACAGTGGTGCGATGCAGCCGGAGGCGGCACCATTGATGTCCTGGCACCGGCCGATGGCCGTGTATATGCGCAGGTGCCACGCGGGCGGGCGCAGGATGTGGACCGGGCCGTGCGTGCTGCACAGTCTGCCCTGGACGGGGAGTGGGGGCGCTTGAGCGCAACCGAGCGCGGCCGTGTGCTGCATCGGATCGGGCAGAAGATTCTGGCGCATGCCGACGAACTGACGGAGATCGAGGCGCGTGATACCGGCAAGCCACTGGCCACGGCCCGCAATGATATCCAGGTGCTGGCCCGCTATTTCGAGTTCTACGGTGCGGCAGCGGACAAGGTGCATGGTGAGGTGATTCCGTTCTTCAACGGCTATACCGTCAACCTGCTGCGCGAGCGGCTGGGCGTGACGGCGCACATCATCCCCTGGAACTATCCTGCGCAGATGCTGGGCCGTTCGGTGGCCCCGGCCCTGGCGATGGGCAATGCGACCGTGCTCAAACCGGCCGAAGATACGCCGCTGTCGGCATTGCGGGTGGCCCAACTGGCGACAGAGGCCGGCTTGCCGGCCGGGGCGCTCAATATCGTGACCGGCCTGGGCGAAGAGGCCGGTGCCGCGCTGGCATCGCATCCGGGCATCGATTTCGTCAGCTTTACGGGATCGAACGAGGTCGGTTCGCTGATCCAGCAGGCCTGCTCGCAGACGCCGGTCAAGTGCGTGCTGGAACTGGGGGGCAAGTCCCCGCAGATTGTGTTCGATGACGTGGACATCGAGCGTGCCGCACCGATCATCGTCAAGGCCATTGTCCAGAATGCAGGGCAGACCTGCACGGCAGGCAGTCGCCTGCTGGTGCAGAAAGGGATCTACGAGCGGTTCGTGTCGCGGGTGGTCGCGCTGTTTGCCCAGGTGCGGGTGGGGACGCCGGAAATGGACTTCGACTGCGGCCCGGTCATGAATGCAGCACAGCAGGCCAGGGTGCAGCGTTATGTGGACGAGGCCCGCCAGGCGGGCGTGCCGGTGCTGGCCGAGGGACAACTGGCCGATGATCTGCCAAGGAACGGCTTCTACGTAAAGCCAACCATGTTCGGCCCGGTGGACCCGGCCAGCCGGCTGGCGTGCGAAGAGGTGTTCGGCCCGGTCCTGGCGGTCATTCCCTTCGAGGATGAGGCCGAAGCGATCCGGATTGCCAATGGCACGGAATATGGCCTGCTGGCCGCCATCTGGACCGAGAACGGGGGGCGTCAGCAGCGGGTGGCCAAGGCGGTGCGCGCCGGGCAGGTTTTCATCAATTCATACGGTGCCGGAGGCGGAGTGGAACTGCCTTTTGGCGGAACCAAGCGCAGCGGCCATGGCCGGGAGAAGGGGTTCCTGGCACTGGAAGAGGTCAGCACGACCAAGACTGTGGTGCATTTTCATGGGGAGTAGTCGGATGGACAAGAGATTGCAGGACAAGGTCGCCATCGTGACCGGCGCTGCGTCGGGTTTCGGCGCAGCCATTGCACGGACGTACGTGGCCCAGGGGGCCAGGGTTGCGATTGCCGATATCAACGAGGAAGGTGCCCGCGCACTGGCGCAGGAACTCGGCGCGCAGGCATTGCCCGTGGCCTGCGACGTGACGCGTCGCAGCGACATCGAAAACCTGGTGCAGCAGACGGTGCAGACCTTCGGGACGCTGGATATCGTGGTCAACAATGCCGGCACGACGCATCGCAATCAGCCCCTGCTGGATGTGGACGAAGCAACCTTTGATCGCGTGTATGCCGTCAATGTGAAATCGATCTACTACATGACGTTTGCCGTGTTGCCGATCCTGCGGGGCAAGGGTGATGGCGTGATCCTCAACATCGGCTCGGTGGCCGGCATCCGGCCGCGCCCGGGCCTGACCTGGTACAACTCGTCCAAGGGTGCGGTCAATATGCTGTCCAAGTCGATGGCAGTCGAATTGGGCCCCGACGGCATTCGCGTCAATGCCATTTGCCCGGTACTGGGGGTGACCGGTTTGCTGGAGGCCTTCATGGGCATGCCCGATACGCCGGACAACCGCAAGAAATTCCTGTCGACGATTCCGCTGGGGCGGTTTGCCGAGCCGGCGGATGTGGCCAATGCGGCCTTGTACCTGGCTTCTGACGAGGCACGGTTCATTACCGGCGTCGAGTTTCCGGTCGATGGTGGGCGTATCGTCTGACGGAAGTGGCCACGCCATTCAGGGGAATGGCGTGGCCAGGTACAGGTCTACAGGATGATGATGTCGCGCATGGCCACGCCATCGGCCATGCGGTCGAAACCTTCGTTGATCCGATCCAGGCCCAGGCGCTCGCCCATCAGGCGGTCAACCGGCAGTTTGCCCTGTTCGTACAGGCGGATGTAGCGCGGGATATCGCGTGCCGGAATGGCTGATCCGATGTAGCTGCCCTGCAGGGTACGTTCTTCGGCCACCAGGCGTACGGGCGACAGTTGCAGTCGCTTGGCAGGATGCGGCAGGCCCGCCGTGACGGTCATGCCGCCGCGCCGGGTGATGTCCCAGGCCAGTTCAAGCGCCGGGATCGCGCCGGCCATCTCCAGCGCATAGTCCACACCGCCGGCCGTCAGTGCCCGGATCTGTTCCGGCAGCGAGGGATCACCGGCATTGAAGGTGGCGGTGGCTCCCAGCGTGCGTGCCAGTGCGAGCTTGTCGTCGTTGAGGTCGATGGCGATGATTTCACTGGCACCACTGGCGACGGCGGCCAGCAGTGCAGAGAAACCGACGCCGCCCAGGCCCAGTACGGCAACACGGCTGCCGGCCTGTACCCTGGCGGTGTTGATGGCGGCACCCACGCCCGTCAGGACGGCACAACCGAACAGCGCCAGTTCGGCAAAATCGAGGTCCGTCTCGACCTTGACGCAGGAGCGGCGCGACACCACCGCATATTCGGCAAAGCAGGATACCCCGACATGATGGTTGACCGGCTGCTCACCGAGGTGGAGCCGGCGGTTGCCGCCCAGCAGCGTGCCTGCCGTATTGCTGGCGGCACCTGGTTCGCAGAGTGCGGGTCGGCCTTCCATGCAGGGCAGGCAGCAGCCGCAGCTGGGCATGAATGTCAGCACGACCCGGTCGCCGGCCTGCAGGTCAGTCACGCCAGCGCCGCACTCGACGACCTCGCCGGCCGACTCGTGGCCGAGCACCATGGGCAGGGGGCGCGGGCGGTCGCCGGAGATGACCGACAGGTCGGAATGGCAGAGTCCGGCAGCCCGGATGCGTACCAGCACCTCTCCCGGCCCTGGCGGGTCGAGTGACACTTCGGATATGCGCAAGGGCTGGCTCTGGTGATAGGGGCGCGGCAGGCCTTCTTCGGCGAGCAGGGCAGCGCGGATTTTCATGACAGGTCTCCGGTTTTTTTGTGAAAACCAGTATAAGGAGACGGGTCGGAGTTGGGTATTCGCTGTATCGAAAGAGGGTTTTTGATACTGCTTAAGCCTGCCTTCGCGCGCAGGCTTCCATGCTCTGCTCGAGTGCGACATAGATGGCCGGGTCCAGGCTTTGCGCCGCATTGACCCGCATGAAGCCGGCCGCGCTTTGCGACAGACTGAATGCGTTGCCCGGTGCCAGCACCATGCGGTGGCGCTCCAGCGCATGGTGGGCCAGTGTGGCGGCATCCAGGCCGTGCGGCAGGGTACACCACAGGAACATGCCGCTGTCGGGGCGGTGCCAGGGATGGATGCCGAGTGCCTGCAGCCGTTCCAGCGCGATGCCCATGGCATCGGCCAGCCGCGCGCGCAGCCCGTTCATGTGGCGCAGGTAACTGCCGCTGCCCAGCAGGGTATGCAGCAGTTCGGCCGAAAAATGTCCGGACTCGAAGGCCGTGGCCAGCTTGAGATCGACCAGTTGGCGTATCCAGTCCGGGCGGGTGGCGATGTGACCTACGCGCACCGAGGCCGACAGGGTCTTGGAAAAACTGCCGACGTAGATCACCCGTTGCAGGCCATCGAGCGCCGCCAGGCGCGGGGCGGGGCGGTGCTCGAAGTCGGCAAAGACATCGTCTTCGATGATGGTCAGGTCGTATTGTGCTGCCAGCAGCAGTACCTTGTGCGCGATGTCCGGCCTCAGGCTGGCACCGGTCGGGTTGTGCAGGGCTGCATTGGTGATGTAGAGGCGTGGCCGGTGGCGCAGCAGGCAGTTCTGCAGGGCGGGCAGGTCGGGGCCGTGTGGCGTGTAGGGCACGCTGACGACATCGGCGCGGTGTGCGCGCAGCATGGCCTGGAAGCTGAAGTAGCAGGGATCATCCACCAGGACGGTATCGCCCGGTTGCAGCAGGAAGCGGCACAGCAGGTCCACGGCCTGCGTGCCGGATTCCGTCAGCATGATCTGCGCGGGGGCGGCGGGAATACCGCGCTCGCCGAGCCGGTGGGACAGCAGTTGTCGCAGTTCGGGCAGTCCCTGTGGTGTGCCGTAGCCGGTCAGCGGGGCCAGCGGGCGGCGTGACAGTGTGCGCAGGGCGCGGCGGATATCCTGCTCGGGCATCCATGCCGCCGGCAGCCAGCCGCAGCCGGGCTTGAGGCTGGCCTCGTCGGCCAGCAGCGACTGGCGCGTGACCCAGACCGGATCGCTGTCCGGCGGCAGCCCTGGTTGGGTCTCTGCGAGGCTGAACGGGGTGAGCTGGTGGCCGACATAGAATCCCGAGCCCGGCCGCGATTCGATCAGTCCTTCCGCTGTCAGGCGGCCATAGGCCTCGACGACGGTGGAACGCGAGACACCCAGTGATTCTGCCTGGCTGCGGATGGACGGCAGGCGCTTGCCAGCACATAGACTGCGGTTTTCGATGCGTTGTCGGATGTCGCGCATGACGGCCTCGACCCGCGTGGTGGCGGGGCCGGTGGTGGTGTCGGCAGGCAAGGGAGCAGTCAGCATGATGACTCGATTGTATTGAAGAAAGACCAGTACGGTTTGTTTGAATCGTACTGTTTTTGTGGCTGTCTCGCGGCGGCACCGGTTTCTACAATCTGCGCATCTTTTTTCATTCCTGATATGCGAGGTATCGATATGCATGCTGTTGCCAGCGCGGAAGTGATTCGCCTGAAGACCGGATTGGCCGAAATGCTCAAGGGGGGCGTCATCATGGACGTCTGCACCGTCGAACAGGCCCATATTGCCGAAGCGGCAGGGGCCTGCGCCGTGATGGCGCTGGAGCGCGTGCCCGCACAGATCCGGGCCGAGGGTGGGGTGGCACGGATGGCCAACCCGACACTGATCCGGGGCATCATGGCGGAAGTATCGATCCCCGTGATGGCCAAGGCACGCATCGGGCATTTTGCCGAGGCCCAGGTGCTGGCGCACCTGGAGGTGGATTTCATCGACGAGAGCGAGGTGCTGACCCCCGCCGATGAGGTGCACCATATCGACAAGCATGCCTTTGACGTGCCGTTCGTGTGTGGTGCCCGCAATCTGGGCGAGGCGCTGCGGCGCATCAACGAAGGTGCGGCCATGATCCGCACCAAGGGCGAGGCCGGCACTGGCGATGTGGTGCATGCCGTCAAGCACATGCGTCAGATCATGGCGGATATCCGTGCACTGGCGGCCCTGCGCGAGGATGAGCTGTACGTGGCGGCGCGAGACTTGCGCGTGCCATTCGGCCTGGTGCAGGAAGTGGCGGCCAGCGGCGCGCTGCCGGTCCCGAATTTTTCGGCCGGCGGAATCGCCACGCCGGCCGATGCAGCCCTGTTGCGCCAGTTGGGCGCACAGGCTGTTTTTGTCGGCTCGGGCATCTTCATGGACAGCGGTCGCGCCTATGCTGCGCCGGAAGAGGCTGAGCGGCGTGCCCGCGCCATCGTGCAGGCCTGCACGTATTTCGATGATCCTGCCGTCGTGGCCGAGTGCAGTGCGCTGTGTCAGGGGGCCATGCATGGTCTGGCCGTGGGCGCGATTGCCCGCGAAGATCTGTTGCAGTCGCGCGGGGATTAGGCATGTTTACCCCGTGCAGGCCGTCTGTCGATATCGGCAAGTCCGATATGCGTATCGGGGTCCTGGCATTGCAGGGAGCCAGCGAAGCGCATCAGCGCATGTTGCTGGGGATGGGGGTCGCCGCCCCGGCCGTACGCCGGGCGGAAGATCTCGAGGGACTGGATGGGCTGGTTCTGCCGGGGGGCGAGTCCAGTACGCTGCTGCATTTCCTGGCGCAGGATGACTTCCTGCCGGCCGTGGCTGGCTTTGTGGCACGACGGCCCTGCCTGGGCACTTGTGCCGGATTGATCCTGCTGGCGCGCCAAGTCCTGCCGGCGCAGGCCAGCCTGGGGCTGCTGGATGTGACGGTGCGGCGCAATGCCTATGGCCGGCAACGCGAGTCGCATATCTGCCACGACAACGGTTCGTCCTGGGGCGATGCGGCGCTGGAGATGGTGTTTATCCGGGCCCCCCGGATCGAGCGCTGCGGCCCGGCTGTCGAGATCCTGGCGCGGCGCGGGCAAGAGCCGGTGCTGGTGCGCCAGGGGCACCTGTTGGGCTGCGCCTTTCATCCGGAACTGGGTCGGGATACTCGGGTTCACCAGTTGCTGGTCGATGCGTGCCGGGATGGGGCCGTCCAGGGCCTGGACGAGGCTTCCTGAGGGTGAGCAGAGCCCTGGCGGCAGCCGCTGCCGTGACGTTTTGCTGGCTTACTCCAGGGACTGGACAATCCTGAGCGCCGAACCAAAGGCCAGGGTGAAGCCGAGGGCTCCGTGTCCGCTGTTGATCCAGAGGTTGGGATGGCCTGCTGCCCGTTCGGTGATGGGCAGACCGGTCGGTGTGGCTGGCCGCATGCCGGTCCAGGGCTGCAGGTCATCGCCATCGGCGAAGGCCAGACCGGGGAAGACGGCACGCGTAGAATGGCGCAGGCTGTCGATCCGGGAGGGATCGAGACGGGTATCGTTGCCGACCAGCTCCACCATGCCGGCCACGCGCACCCGATCGCCCAGGCGGGCAAAGACCACCTTGCGCTTGCTGTCGGTCACGCTGACCAAAGGTGCGGTGCTGCCGGCGGCAACCGGTACGGTAATGCTGTAGCCCTTGAGCGGATAGATCGGCAGGCGGATGCCCAGCGGCGCAACCAGTGCCGGTGTCTGCCAGCCGAGTGCGCTGACGAACAGATCGGCCTCGATGTCGCCCTGGCTGGTGCGAACGGCCTTGATGCGACCCCCTTCGGCCAGTAGCGCGCGCACCTGTGTGGCAGGCAGCCACTGGGCACCGCCTGCCTGCAGATGCGTGACCAGTCCCTGGCAGACCGACAGGCAATCCGCGACGCACTCGCTGGCGGTGTATACGGCACCCGCAAACTGATGCCGATAACCGGCCAGTGCCGACTCATGAGCGATGGCGGCATCTGCATCAAGGAGCGACTGGGCGGGTGCGCCCAGACTGGCCTGCAGGTCGATCTGCCGCTGTGCGGATTGCATGGCAGTGGTATCGGGCAACAGGACCAGTTTGCCTGCCTGGGCAAAGTCGCAGGCGATGCCTGTGTTGGCCAGCATGCTGTCGTAGCCAGCCCGGCTGCTGGCCGCCAGTGTCAGCAATTCGGCGGTGGTGCGGTGCGATCGCTGTGCATTGCAGGCGGCCAGGAATGACAGCCCCCATTGCCACTGGTGCGGATCCAGCTTGAGGCGGAACTTGAGCGGAGAGTCCGTCGCGCAGAACAGCTTGGGCAGTTGCCCGTAGATGGCCGGGTCGGCCAGGGGCTGGACATAGGCATAGCTCAGTTGTGCACCGTTGCCGGCGCTGGCCCCCATGCCTGCTTGGGTCTGGGCATCGATCAGGGTGATGCGCCAGCCTTTGCGCTGCAGTTCATAGGCGGTGGCCAGGCCGACGATGCCGGCACCCAGTATGCATGCATGCATGATCCGCGTTTCCAGAGGAGTTCAGAAGTTTTTATTGTGCGCGACATATGGGCTCGACGCCAGCGGTGCAAGCGATGATGTTGCGTTGCATCAGGGATAACACTGGATCGCGGGTTTTTCCTGATTCTTCGTAAGGGAATTTTCAATACGATAAAAAACGTACGGGGAGTGAACCACTCCCTTTCCTGTTGTGCCAGACAATGGAGGTGTTGCATGAAGAAGATTCTGATGAGTGCCATCGTGGCGGGGTCCGCCTTGGCCAGCCTGTCGGCAGCGCATGCGGATACGCTGGGCAAGATTGCGGATTCCGGGCAGATCACGCTGGCGTATCGCGAGTCTTCGGTGCCGTTCAGCTACCTGGTTGGCCCCAGCGAACCGGTCGGCTTTTCAGTCGAGATCGCCAAGGCGGTGGCCGAAGAGGTCAAGAAGCAGCTCGGCAAGCCTGACCTGAAGGTCAATTGGCAACCCGTCACCTCGCAGAACCGGATTCCGCTGCTGGCCAATGGCACCATTGACCTGGAGTGCGGCTCCACGACCAATAACAGCACCCGTGCCCAGGACGTGGCTTTTGCCACCAACCATTTCTATACCGGTACGCGCCTGCTGACCAAAAAATCGTCAGGCATCCAGAACTACGAAGACCTCAAGGGGAAAAACATCGCGACAACGACCGGCACCACCAATTTCCAGGTGTTGCGGCGCTATGATCGCGAACATAATCTGGGCATGAACATCCTGCCGGGCAAGGATCATGCCGATTCGTTCCTGCTGGTGGAAACCGGGCGGGCACTGGCATTCGGCATGGATGACATCCTGCTGTTCGGGCTGATTGCCAATTCCAAGGATCCGTCCGCCTACGAGGTGGTGGGCGAGGCACTGCAGGTCGAGCCGTATGCCTGCATGCTGCGCAAGGATGATCCCAAGTTCAAGGAACTGGTCGATGGCGTGATCAATGGCATGATGGATTCGGGTCAGTTCGCCACACTCTACGATACCTGGTTCATGCAGCCGATTCCGCCGAGCAACGTGCCGCTGGGCTTGCCCATGAGCGAGGAGCTCAAGAAAAACATCACCGAGCACAGCGACAAGCCGGCCACCTGATCCAGCCTGTATCGACTTGTGTTCCTGGGGGGAGGCTGCGTGCCTCCCTCTGTGTTTTCGGGGTCAGGCGCGCAGATGCCGCGTCGGCAGGGCTGTGGTGTACTTGACCTGATCCAGAGCAAAACTGGAGCGGATGCTGGAGACAACGGGAATCTGCGTGAGGCATTCCAGCATCAGCGCCTGGTACTTGATCAGGTCTTCCACCACGACCCGCAGCAGGAAGTCGGCTTCACCCGTCATCAGGTAGCACTCCATCACTTCAGGGCGCTGGCTGACTGCCTGCGTGAAAGTCTCGAGCGAGCCTTTGTCCTGCTGGTGCAGCGTCACATGCACGAACACATTGACGGCCAGGCCCAGCTTGAGTGGATCGACCAGCGCGACCGAGCCCCGGATGATGCCCCGCTCACGCATTTCCGCGACCCGTCGCCAGCAGGGCGAGGCCGACAGGCCGACCTGTTCTGCAAGATCCGCGTTGCTGATTTCGGCGTTTTTTTGCAGCGCATCCAAGATGCGCAGACTGGCTTCATCCAGCAAAACGGGTGGGTTGGGCATAAAATTCCTTTTTTGGTTTGATTGTAGGTATGAATATCCTGTTTTCTGATTTTATGTGAAAAATCAGGAGAGATATTTCTCGCCCTCATCTCTATACTTTTCGCTTTGGATTCAGGTGGTTGGGAGCGGCGGAAATGGGGACGGCGACAGCAGCGGCAGGACTGGCTCGCACGGGGGGCAGTGCGCAGGCGGGCGTGGCGGGTGTCAGTTCGCTGGCCTGGCTGTCGGCCATGGTGTTGCTCTGGGGGCTGAGCTGGCCCGCTACCAAGCTGGCGCTGGGGACGGTACCGCCGCTCTGGCTGGCTGCGTTGCGTTTCGGCAGCGCCGGTCTGTGCCTGTTCGTATTCGTGGCACTGCGTGGGCAGTTGCGCTGGCCGCCTCGTGGCGACTGGCCCATCGTGCTCAGTGTGGGGGGGCTGCAGATGATGACATTCACCGGGCTGGGCATGGTGGCAATGCAGTACACGGATACCAGCCGTGCAGTCTTGCTGGCCTATACCACGCCGCTGTGGGGCGTTCTGGGGGCCTGGCTGTTGCTGCGTCAGGTGCCGAGCCGACTGCAGTTGCTGGCGCTGGTGGTCGGGATGTCGGGCATTGCACTGATCTGCTCGCCGCTTGAGATGGACTGGCAGGCACCCGGCGTGCTGATGGGCAGTGCGTTCCTGATCATCGGGGCGATGGCCTGGTCACTGGTTATCCTGCATGTGCGCCGTCATCGCTGGGTGGCATCGCCGCTGGCGCTGGCACCCTGGCAGATGCTGCTGGCGACCGTGCCGCTGGCGGTGCTGGCGGCGCTGATCGATGGCGTACCGCAGCCACAGTCCGTGACCATGGATACGAACCTGCTGGCGCTGCTGTTTTTCATCGGCCCGGTGGCGACGTCGGCGTGTTTCGTGATCTCGTCCGAGCATGGCCGGCGCATCAGCACGTTTGCCATGTCCAACTTTACGCTGGGTGTGCCCATGATCGGTGTGCTCGGTTCCACGCTGTGGCTGGGCAGCCGACTGTCCAACCTGTTCATGATCGGCCTTGCGCTGATCATGGCCGGCGTGATGCTGGCGGCACTGGCTTCGGGGCGGGCGCAGCGACGCGCGGCGGCGGCCGTGGCTGCCTGAACTGGGGGGGGCATCGCTCACCGGTACCGCCTGTTTCGTCATGGATTTCCACATGTGTGGTGTGGGGCCCGCCTACAATCAGCACATGCTTTTTGTGATCATAGAAAGGAGCCGTGCCGATGACCACCATTCAGTCCATTCCCCAGATCGACAACATCGAATTCAACGTCACTGACATCGCCCGCAGCAAGGCGTTTTACGGTGCGGCATTCGGCTGGTCTTTCGTGGACTACGGGCCGACCTATACCGAGTTCAGTGATGGTCGCCTCAAGGGGGGCTTCACCACCGGGGAAGCGGTGCGTCCGGGTGGACCGCTGGTGATCCTGTATACCGATGATCTGGCGCAGACTCAGCAGCGTGTCGAAGCCGCCGGAGCACGGATCAGCCGGGCTGTATTCGAGTTTCCGGGTGGGCGGCGTTTCCACTTTATCGATCCGGATGGTTACGAGCTGGCTGTCTGGTCGGATGGTTGATACGCACAGGCTAGTCGCTCGGCGGGCGGGGCAGGGCAGGCGCTAGAATTCCCCCTTTTCTGTTTCAAGGGTAAGTCGTCATGCCGTTCCTTGCCGCCGGTCTGCATCTGGCCGTGGTCATTTTCTTTGCGGTACATGCAGTGCGCCGTGGGCACTCGCTGTACTGGATCGTATTGATGTTGTCGTTTCCGCTGGTCGGCTGCCTTGTATATTTTCTGGCTGTTTATTTGCCGGACTCCCGGTTGCCACGACATGCTGGCAAGTTGGCCGGGGCTGTCGTAAAGGGATTGGACCCGACCCGCGAGCTGCGTGCGGCGCAGGCTGACTACGACTATGCGCCGACCGCACAAAGCCAGATGCGATTGGCGCAGTCTCTGCTGGCGTGCAACCAGCCCCAGGCTGCTCTTGGTCACTTTGAGGCCTGCTTGCAGGGCGTATTTTCTGATGACATGGAAATTCGCTGGGGGGCCGCACAGGCAGCCAGGGCGGCAGGAGAGGCCGCAACCTGCATCGGACATCTGCAGGTCATCAGTGATGCGGCTCCACGTTTCCGGCCGGCTGAGGTCCGTCTGCTGCTGGCACTGGCTTATGCCGATCTGGGAGATGCTGCCCGGGCACGCGCTGCCTTTGAAGAGTCGATCGCCCGCGATGGCAGCTTTGAGAGTCGGGCCGAATATGCAATATGGGCTATGGAAAATGGCGATCTTGAAACGGCACGGCGTCTACGTATGGAGTTGGAGCAATCCATGCAGCGTTGGTCGCGTGAGCAACGTCGTATGCGGCGTGAACTGCTGGGACGGTTGACTGCCGTGTTTGACGGAATATCGAGTTGAAACGCGTGGGATTTTATTTCTCTCAAAAATTCGGATTTCCGAACGTTTTTTTGTGATTTCGTTCGGAAATCCGAACAAAATGGCGGGTATGACACTTCATATCTGCCGGCCTTCTGCATAAATCTCTTCCGTATCATCGGTTTGGTGTTCTGTCTTTCTGCCTGGCATGAATTTTGCTTGCTGTCCCTCGGGCCTGTCGATTCGCAAGCGTATCGATCTGGCGTGGAGAGACAACACTCGATGTAGAAAAGGAAGGGCGAGACAATGGCGCAATCCAAATTCAAGATCAATCGGCAGACAGGCTGGATCCTGTTCGCCATGGTGCTGGGCATCGTGGTGGGCTATGTCTGTAACAAGCTGGCTGGCAGCCATGAAGAGGCCGTGGCGATCTCCGGCTATTTCGCCATGCTGACTGACATCTTCCTGCGCATGATCAAGATGATCATTGCGCCGCTGATTTTCGCAACCCTGGTCAGCGGCATGTCCGGCATGGGCGATGGCGGTGCCGTGGGTCGGATCGGCGGCAAGGCCGTGGGCTGGTTCCTGATGGCGTCCTTTGTGTCGCTGCTGGTGGGACTGCTGTTGGCGAATGTGCTGCAGCCGGGTGCCAACGTAGGGGTGCCTTTGCCGGAGGTGGGCTCTTCGGCAGGCGTGAATGCCACTTCGCTGAACCTGCGCGAATTCATTACCCATGTGTTCCCGAAGAACTTCTTCGAAGCCATGTCCAAGAATGAGGTGCTGCAGATTCTGGTGTTTGCCGTGTTCTTCGGGCTGGCGCTGGGCAAGATGCGCAACAGTCATGCGCGGACTCTGGCCGACTCGATCGACGGCACGGTGCCGGTCATGCTGATCGTGACCAACTACGTAATGTTCTTCGCGCCGTTCGGTGTGTTTGGCGCAGTCGCCAATGTCATCACGACCGAAGGCCTGGGCATCCTGATGGTGTATGGCAAGTTCATCGGCAGTTTCGTGCTGGCGCTGGTGGTCCTGTGGATGCTGCTGGTAGGTGCCGGTTTCATGGTGCTGGGCAAGGATGTGTTCCGGCTGATCCGCGAAATCCGCCAGCCCATGCTGCTGGGCTTTTCGACAGCCTCCAGCGAGGCAGCCTATCCGCGTGTCATGGAGGCGCTTGAGAAGTTTGGTGTGCGCAAGCGCGTGGTCGGTTTCGTGCTGCCGCTGGGCTATTCGTTCAATCTCGATGGCTCGATGATTTACACGACGTTCGTGGCCTTGTTCATCTCGCAGGCCTATGGCATTCCGTTGAGCATGGAGCAGCAGTTCCTGATGCTGCTGGTGCTGATGGTGTCGAGCAAGGGGATTGCCGGTGTGCCGCGTGCCTCCCTGGTAGTGGTGGCGGCCGTGCTGCCGATGTTCGGCTTGCCCGAGGCCGGGCTGCTGCTGATCATGGGGGTCGATCACTTTCTCGACATGGGGCGTACCGCGACCAACGTGCTGGGCAACGCGATTGCCACGGCCGTGGTCGCCAAGTGGGAGGGTGCCCTGGATGCCGACGGTGGCGAGGATATGCAGGAAATCGAGGAAGTCGATGCTGCCCTGGCCTCGACCCAGCCGTCGCCAGGTGCTGCGGCCTGAACGGTATGGTGATGTGCAGGGCGGCCCTGTTGCGCGCTCTGCTATCATGCGGCATCCGTTTTTCTGGTCTGCCGCTGCATGTCCGTGATCCGCTTCTTCCGCCAGAATGGCTGGCTGCTGGTCGGCATGGCCCTGTTGGTGGCCTGCACGGCGCTGGCCGTCTGGCAGGTCGCCAGCCAGCGTGGCCTGGATGCGTTGCGCCAGGCCGGGCAGCACCGCCTTGAACTCTACGCTGCCAGCCTTGACCGGGCCATCGGGCAATACGCCTACCTGCCCGCTACACTTGAGCTTGAGCGCGATGTGCTCGACCTTGTGGCGCAAGAGCAGCCGCTGGGGGCCGGTGTCAGCCGTCGCCTTGAACGACTCAACCTGCGGGCCGGTACGCGCTCAATCTATCTGCTTGACCGGCATGGTCGTGTCGTGGCTACCAGCAACTGGAACCGTCCCGATAGCTATATGGGCGAGGATCTGTCCTACCGACCCTATTTTCTGGCGGCACGCCAGCGCAAGCCCGGTCGTTTTTTCGGCATTGGTTCGACCCGAGGAGAAAGCGGCTATTACCTGTCGTCGCCCATCATGTCGGACGGAGAACTGGCGGGTGTGGCCGTGGTCAAGGTCGGGCTGGATCGGCTCGAGCAGTCGTGGGCGACTGTTGAGGTGCCGGTCATGGTGACTGATCGCAATGGCGTGGTCATTCTTTCCTCCGTGCCAGGCTGGAAGTTTGGTACGCGATTGCCTCTGGATGCAGCCCAGTACAACGCGCTGCGGGACAGCCAGCAGTATGGAGCCGAAACCTTGCGGCCATTGCGGATGCCGGTGCAGAGCGCCCTTGATGACGCTGCTGCCTTGCTGCAGGTGTCCATGCCGCAGGAGGGGGCGGGCGACATCCGTTCTGCCGATGGCGTATTTCTTGCCCAGGATGCGGCCTTCGGCGATACCGGCTGGACGCTGACCGTGCTTTCACCAGCTGCACCGGTACTGTTCCTGGCACGTGTCCAGGCAGCACTGGCGGCACTGGCCGTTGCGTGTCTGTGCATTTTGCTGGTGATCTGGCGCATGCGGCGTCGGCAGTTGCAGGATCGCCTGGAGGCGCGCGAAGCATTGCAGCGGGCGCATGATGAACTGGAGCGCAAGGTCGAGGAGCGTACCCGCACGCTCAAGGAGGCTCAGGATGAATTGGTCCATGCCGGCAAGCTGGCCATGATCGGCCAATTGTCTACCGGACTGGCCCACGAACTGAACCAGCCCTTGACGGCGCTGCGAACCCTGGCCGGCAATACGGTCAAGTTCATGGCGCGCGGCGAGCTGGGCACGGCGCAGGATAATCTGGAGCGGATCGGTACACTGGTCGATGGCATGGGGGCACTCACCGGGCAACTCAAGCAGTTTGCCCGCAAGTCGTCGGGCACGCCCGGCGAGGCGTCTGTCGGGCGTGCCATTGAGCATGCATTGCTGCTGCTGGATCAGCGCCTGCGCCAGGCCGGAGCCCAGGTGCGCGTGACACTCGAGGATGATGCCCTCGCGGTGCGTTGTGATCCCAATCGGCTGGAACAGGTTCTGATCAATCTGGTGGCCAATGCTCTGGATGCTGCAGCCGCAGCGCCTGCGCCCATGGTTGCGCTGAATGCGTGTCGCCGTGGCAGGCAGTGCATCATTGCCGTGCGCGACAACGGTCTGGGATTGCCCGAGCCGGTGCGGGAGCGTCTGTTCGAACCGTTTTTCACGACCAAGGATGCGGGAGCCGGGCTGGGACTTGGGCTGGCCATTTCCATGGGCATCATCCGTGATTCGGGCGGCACCCTTGAGGGGGCCAACCATACTGACGGCGGTGCCGTCTTTACCATTCACCTTCCTGTTGCCGGAGCAGAAACATGTATCGAGGCCTGAAAGTCCTGATCGTCGAGGACGATGCCAATGTGCGCCTGGGGTGTCAGCAGAGCCTGCAGCTCGAGGGGCTGGAGACGGAAGCCGTCGAAAGCGCAGAACTGGCCCTGCAACAGGTCGGCGAGGCGTTTCCCGGCATTGTGGTGACCGACATACGCCTGCCAGGGGCCGATGGCATGACATTGCTGCAGGATCTGCTGGCGCTGGATCCGGATTTGCCGGTGGTGCTGATGACCGGGCATGGCGATGTATCGATGGCGGTCCAGGCGATGAAGCTGGGGGCGCACGATTTTATCGAAAAGCCTTTTGCGCCCGACTATCTGGTCGAGGTGGTACGTCGTGCGCTGGAGCGGCGCAAGCTGACCCTGGAAGTCCGTGAACTGCGCAATCGGCTACAGGATCGACAGGCGATAGAGACGCGCATACTGGGCGATTCTGCAGCCATGCAGACCGTGCGTCGGCTGATCCTCGAATTGGGCGACAGTGCTGCGGATGTGCTGGTATTCGGGGAAACCGGAACGGGCAAGGAGCTGGCGGCGCGTTGCCTGCATGAGGCCAGTGATCGGCGCGACGGCAATTTCGTGGCGATCAACTGCGGTGGCTTGCCTGATAACCTGTTCGACAGCGAGATGTTCGGGCACGAAGCCGGTGCCTTTACGGGGGCGGGCAAGCGTCGCATCGGCAAGATCGAGCATGCCCATGGCGGTACGCTGTTTCTCGACGAGGTCGAAAGCATGCCGATGGCCATGCAGGTCAAGCTGTTGCGTGTCTTGCAGGAGCGTACACTGGAGCGCCTGGGATCGAACGAGTCGATTCCGGTCGATTGCCGGGTGGTGGCGGCTACCAAAGTCGATCTGCAGGAGCTGGCGGAACGCGGCCAGTTCCGGGCCGACCTCTACTACCGGCTCAGCGTGGTCACGCTGCCGCTGCCGCCCTTGCGCGAGCGGCGCGAGGATATCGGCCTGCTGTTCGAGCATTTTACCTTGCAGGCGGCGGCACGCCATGGCCGTCCGGTCCTGACTTCGGATCCGGAACGGTTGCGTCGCATGGTGGCCTGGCACTGGCCCGGCAATGTGCGGGAATTGCGCAACGTGGCGGACCGCTGCGTGCTGGGCATGGAGGCGGGTTCACCAGGTCAGGCCGCCGCCGGAGAAAGCGGCAGCAAGCCGCTGGCTCAGGCTGTCGAGGCTTTCGAACGTGCGCTGATTGCCGAGGCGCTGCGTCGCAACGAGGGCAGCCTGACCCGCGCCAGCGCGGAACTTGGGATGCCCAAGACCACGCTGCACGACAAGATTCGCAAATACGGCCTGGCTGGCTGACGTTGCTTAGGCCGCGCTGGGAGCCGTCGAGCGGGCAGCAGCGCCGGTCTGCCCTGCATAGCGGACAATGGCCAGTCCTTCGGTGCTGATTTCCGGGCGTCGGCCGCTGACCAGGTCTGCAATCAGGCGGCCCGAACCGCAGGCCATGGTCCAGCCCAGCGTGCCGTGACCTGTGTTCAGGTATAGATTCGGATAGCGGGTGGTCCCGATGACCGGGGTGCTGTCGGGTGTCATGGGTCGCAGGCCGGTCCAGAATTCGGCGCGTGGCAAGTCGCCACCGGGGAACAGGTCAGCCGTCACCATTTCGAGCGTGGCACGGCGCTGCGGCTTGAGACGCAGGTCGTAGCCGCCGAGTTCGGCCATGCCGCCGACCCGGATACGTTTGTCGAAGCGGGTGACGGCGATCTTGTAGGTTTCGTCGAGCACCGTCGATTGCGGGGCGAGCGCCTCGTCGACCAGGGGGACGGTCAGTGAATAGCCCTTTACCGGGTAGACAGGCAGGTCCAGCCCAAGCGGTGCCAGCGCTGCCCGCGAGTAACTGCCGAAGGCCATGACATAGCGGTCGGCGACCAGGGTCTGTCCGCCGACGCGCACACCGGCGATCCGGCCACCTTCGACCAGGATGCCGTCGATTTCCTGGCCGAAACGGAAGTCCACGCCCTCGGCCTGGGCCCGTGCCGCCAGCCCCTGGGTAAAACGGTGGCAGTCGCCGGTTTCATCATTGGGTAGGCGCAGGCCGCCGGTCAGGCGGTCGCGAGCCTGGGCCAGGGCGGGTTCGACGCGAGCCAACTGGTCGCGATCCAGCAACTCATAGGGCACACCGCATTGCCGCAGCACGTCAATGTCACGCCCGACGGCATCGATCTGGGCCTGGGTGCGGAACAGTTGCAGCGTGCCGCCGGTGCGCTGCTCGTACTGGATGCCGGTTTCGGCACGCAGTTGCTGCAGGCAGGTGCGGCTGTATTCGGCCACACGCATCATGCGTTCCTTGTTGACGGCATAGCGCTCGGCCGAACAGTTGCGCAGCATCTGTGCCATCCAGCGCAACTGGAACAGGCTGCCATCGAGCCGGATGGCCAGCGGGGCATGCTTCTGGAACATCCACTTGAGTGCCTTGAGCGGGATGCCCGGTGCGGCCCACGGCGTGGAATAGCCTGGGGATACCTGGCCGGCGTTGGCATAGCTGGTTTCGAGCGCGGCACCATCCTGGCGATCGATCACCGTGACCTGCATGCCGGCGCGGGACAGATACCAGGCACTGGTGACGCCGATCACGCCGCTGCCGAGAACCAAGACTTTCATTGAAAACCCCTGAGTTTGTTTTGTATTTTTCTATTCTATTGAGAGATAGCCAGGGTTTTTCACTAAAAACATCGGTTTGCCTCGATCTTTTCCGGATTTTTTGTGAGGTCTTGATCATGCAGAAGTGGAATGTCGTGTCACAATGCGCGGCAGGAGCGGAAAGAATGTTTTCGCTGTTTCCGGAGGGTGTCTCGCCGATGCTGTCGAACCTTGTTTATCGAAGCCGCGCACGGGTCGATCTGACCCATGATGACCTCGTCCATATCGAACGCAGTGCCCGCGAGCGCAATGAGGATCTCGGGGTAACTGGCGTGCTGCTGTTTGACGGCTCGTATTTCTGTCAGTTCCTGGAGGGGCCGGAGGCCGTGGTCCGGGACGTATATGCCCTGGTTCGCAATAGCCGGCTGCATCATCGCGTTGTCACGCTGCTTGAAGACTATGCTCCCAGACGTCGTTTTGCCGACTGGGGCATGCGGTTGCTCAATGTCCGGGCCTCTCCCCAGGAACAGATCGTATCGGCCCTGCATGGTGCATTGAAACCAGGCGTGGACCTGCCGCGCGATGATCGCGCCTTCAGGCTGATCCGGGCCTTTGCCGCAGGTCGCTGGCGCGATCATGCCATGGATGGCGATGATCCGGCCCGCTGGACTTTTCGTGCCGATCCGGCTTCTGTCATCCATGCGCCTCCCCCCCTGGCGTCGGATACCTGTCAGTTCGCGTTGCAGCCTATCGTGGATACGACTGCAGGCCGGATCTCTTCACTGGAGGCGTTGATGCGCGGCCCCACGGGAGGATCGCCCCAGTCCTGTTTCGAGGCGCTCTCTCCAGAGCAGTATCACCGGTTCGACCTGGAGGCCAAATGCCATGCGTTCGAACTGGTTGCCCGCATGGGTGGAATTGGCAAGAGCAAGCTGTCCATCAACCTGCTGCCGATGTCCCTGGTGCGCGTGCCGGATGCGGTGGATTATCTGCTTGATCAGATTGCCCGGCATGGCCTGACACCCGAACGGGTGATTCTCGAAATCACGGAAGAAGAGGCCATCTCGCATTTCGACCTCTTTCAGACTGCCCTGAAGCGGCTGCGTGCGCATGGCGTCAGCCTGGCCATCGATGATTTTGGCGCGGGTTTTGCGGGGCTGTCACTCCTGTCGCGCTTTCAGCCCGACAAGCTGAAGATCGATCGGCAGATCGTCCAGGGGATCCATGCCGATGGCCCGCGCCAGGCCATTGTCAGGGCGATTATCAGTTGCTGCAGTGCGCTGGGTATCACCATCGTGGCCGAAGGCGTCGAGACGCCGGAGGAATGGTCCTGGCTGCAGGCTGCCGGCATCGACCTGTTCCAGGGCTTTTTGTTTGCGCGGCCGATGCTCAACGGGATTCCGGCCGTGAATTGGCCGGTGCCGGTTGCCGAAACACACTGACACAAGCCAGGTCTGCGTCAGCGTGCGGACCTGGCTGAGCGTGATCAGGTCATATCGGCTCAGTCGAGTCGGGCCAGCACCTCGCCCACGGCATCGAAGAGTCGATCCAGCTCGACGGGCGTGCTGGTGAAGGTGGGGCCGAACTGCAGCGTATCGCCGCCGAAACGGACATAAAAGCCTTTTTCCCACAGTGCCAGGCCTGCCTCGAAGGGCCGGATGGCAGCGTTGCCGTCGCGAGGTGCAAGCTGGATGGCTCCGGCCAGACCGCAGTTGCGGATATCGACGATGTGTTGCGAGGCACCGCGCAGGCCGTGCAGCGTCTGCTCGAAATGTGGTGCCAGGGCGGCGGAGCGCTCGATCAGGTGATCGCGCTGCAGCAGATCCAGCGTCGCCAGGCCGGCCGCGCAGGCCACGGGGTGGGCAGAGTATGTGTAGCCGTGACCGAACTCGACCATGTAGTCGGGCGTGTCCTGCGCCATGAAGGTGCGGTAGATTTCGCGGGAAGCGATGACCGCGCCCATCGGAATCGCGCCGTTGGTGACCTGCTTGGCCACGTTCATGATGTCCGGCGTTACGCCGGACCATTCGGCGGCACTGGCCTTGCCCAGCCGGCCAAAAGCGGTAATGACTTCGTCGAAGATCAGCAGGATGCCATGTGTGTCGCAGATCTCGCGCAGGCGTTGCAGATAGCCTTGTGGCGGCACGATTACACCAGCCGAGCCGGACATCGGTTCGACGATGACGGCGGCGATGTTGGAGGCATCGTGCAGCTCGATCAGCTTGAGCAGTTCATCGGCCAGCGCCACGCCGCCGGTCGCCGCCTGGCCCCGCGTAAAGGCGCAGTCTGCCTGCAGGGTATGCGGCAAGTGATCTACGTCCATCAGGGTGCCGAACATCTTGCGGTTGCCGCCGATGCCACCCAGGCTGGTGCCGGCCACGTTGACGCCGTGATAGCCGCGGGCACGACCGATCAGGCGGGTCTTGGCAGGCAGGCCTTTCAGTCGCCAGTAGGCGCGGGCCATCTTGATGGCGGTGTCGGCGCACTCCGAACCCGAGTTGGTATAGAACACATGGTCGAGCGTGCCCGGCATCATGGCAGCGATGCGGTCGGCCAATTGAAACGACAGCGGGTGGCCGAACTGGAAGGCGGGCGAATAGTCGAGCGTACCGAGCTGGCGTGCCACAGCCTCCTGTATCTCGCTGCGACAGTGGCCGGCACCGCAGGTCCAGAGGCCGGACAGGCCATCGAATACCCGGCGACCCCGGTCGTCGATCAGCCAGTTGCCTTCGGCCCCGACGATCAGGCGAGGATCCCGGTGGAAGTTGCGGTTGGCGCTGAAGGGCATCCAGTGCGCTTCGAGATTGAGCGAGGGGGCAGACGCAGGCTGGTTGGCCGCCCGCGACGGGGCGACAGAGGGCGTGGACAGCGATTGCAGCATGACCGGGTTCCTTGGGAGTGAGAGGCTGTTGGTATGTGCCATTATGGGTCGGCATTAACGAAAGTAGAATATCAATATTCTTATTGTTGATTATTGAAAGACTCACGTATGAAAAAAGCGACCCTGGCCCAGATGACGGATTTCGATCTTCGCCTGTTGCGTGTCTTCAAGACCGTGGCGGAGGCCGGCAGCTTCACGGCAGCGGAAAGCATGCTCGGGATCACCCGTTCGGCCATCAGCCTGCACATGGGGGACCTGGAGACGCGTTTGGGCATGCGCCTGTGCCAGCGAGGTCGGGCCGGTTTTGCATTGACCGACCAGGGGCGGGAGGTGCTGCGCGCCAGCGAGACCGTACTGGCTGCGATCGAGGGTTTCCGGAGCGAGGTCAACCAGTTGCACCAGGCCTTGCGTGGGGATCTCAACATCGGCCTGATGAACAATCTGGTCACGCTGCCCAAGGTGCGCATCACGACGGCGTTGACGCAGATCCATCGCCAGAGCCAGGGGGGCGTGCGCATCAATATCAGCATGAGCACCCCTGGCGAAATCGAGCGTGGCGTGCTGGATGGGCGGCTGCACGTGGGGGCACTGCCGTTGATCAATTCTTTGTCCGGGCTGGAATACACCCCGCTGTACGACGAGCGTTCCTTCCTGTACTGCAGCCGTCAGCATCCTCTGTTTGCCCAGGCAGAGACGGTGGATGTCGAGACGCTGCGTCAGGCCAGCGCGGTGGCACCCAGCTATCGGATGAGTGCAGAGGCGGCAGCCTTGCACAGGGACCTCGACTGTGCGGCCACGGCGACCGATCGAGAAGCCATTGCTTTCCTGATTCTGACCGGGGAGTACATCGGTTTTCTGCCTGATCACGTGGCGGCCGCCTGGGTCGGGCAGGGGCAGATGGTGGCACTGGCACCGGACCGCATGCAGTTCAGCGTGACACTGGGCGTGGCGACGCGCAAGGGACGCAGGCAAAGCCTGATTGTGGATCGTTTCCTTGAGGCGCTGTCCTGACATGGTCAGGGAACTATCCATTAACCCTGCTGTCTATAGGATAATTCTAGTGGTTGCCCGGAACACAGCATAAACTAGCAGGTTTTCGGTCGCCGACGTGCGGCCGATCCACACAGGAAGCCCTTGGGCTTCCTGTTGTTTTTTGTTCGCCTGGAAGGTGGAGTGAGAATCCTTCCAATTGCGCCTGTTAATCCAACGCCTCTGCAGTGGTGAGAGAGGCGGTTTGACAATATAGATGATGAAAACGAATCACGGCAGGAGACGTTTCTTCAGGCTGTGTGGTGTCGGCGTGGCCGGCGCCACGGCAGCATCCCTGGGGTTTGCCCCTTCGGTCGCACATGCGACCCAGCCGCGCCAGTACAAGCTGTTGCGCGCCAAGGAGACGCGCAACAACTGTACATACTGTTCGGTGGGCTGTGGCCTGCTGATGTACAGCCTCGGCGATGGTGCCAAGAATGCCAAGGAAAGCATTTTCCACATCGAAGGCGACCCGGATCATCCGGTCAGCCGTGGCTCGCTCTGTCCGAAGGGTGCCGGCCTGCTTGATTATGTACACAGCAAGCAGCGCCTGAAGCGCCCGCAATACCGCGCACCCGGCGGCACCGAGTGGCAGGACATGAGCTGGGAAGAGGCCATCGAGCGCATCGCGCGCCTGGTCAAGGATGACCGCGACGCGAACTTCATCGAGCAAAATGCCGATGGCACGACGGTCAACCGCCTGCTGTCTACCGGCATGCTCTGTTCGTCGGCTGCCAGCAACGAGACGGGCGTGCTGGATTTCTATTTTGCGCGCGCCCTGGGTATCCTGGGCATGGATTGCCAGGCACGGCTGTGCCATGCACCTACGGTGGCAGCGCTGGCACCCTCCTTCGGGCGCGGTGCCATGACCAACCACTGGGTCGATATCAAGAATGCCAACGTGGTGATGATCATGGGCGGCAACCCCGCCGAGGCCCATCCGGTGGGTTTCAAGTGGGTGATCGAGGCCAAGATCAAGAACGGTGCCAAGGTGATCGTGGTCGATCCGCGCTTCAACCGCAGCGCCGCCGTGGCCGATCTGTATGCGCCGATCCGTGCAGGCTCCGACATCGCGTTCCTGATGGGCGTGGTGCGCTACCTGCTCGAGAACGACAAGATCCAGCACGACTATGTGCGTGAGTACACCAGTGCCGCACTCATTGTGCGCGAGGATTTCCAGTTCGAGGAAGGCCTTTTCAGCGGCTACGACGAGGCAGGCAAGACCTACGACAAGGCATCGTGGATGTATGAACTGGACGAGCAGGGCAACGCCCGCCGCGATCCGTCCATGCAGCATCCGCGCTGCGTCCTGAGCTTGCTGAAGCAGCACGTTTCCCGCTATACGCCCGAGATTGTCGAAGAAATCTGCGGTACGTCCAAGGAAGACTTCCTGGAAATCTGTGGCATCCTGGCCGAAACCTCGGCGCGCGATCGCACGACCACCTTCCTGTATGCGCTGGGCTGGACCCAGCACACCAGCGGTGCGCAGATGATCCGCGGCTCCGCCATGATTCAGCTGCTGCTGGGCAATATCGGTATGTCCGGTGGTGGCGTGAACGCCCTGCGCGGCCATTCCAACATCCAGGGTTATACCGATCTGGGGTTGCTGTCGCTGCGCCTGCCGGGCTACATGAACCTGCCGACCGAGCGCCAGACGTCACTGCAGCAGTATCTGGCCGAGACGACGCCCAGGGCGACGCAGGATGGCCAGGTCAATTACTGGAAAAATACCCCGAAGTTCTTCGTCAGCCTGATGAAGGACCTGTGGGGCGAGCACGCGACGGCCGAGAACGACTGGGGTTTCGACTGGCTGCCCAAGTCGGATCGCAGCTATGACCTGATGGCCTTCCTGGAAATGATGTACGAAGGCAAGGTCAACGGCTATATCGTGCAGGGCTTCAACCCGCTGGCAGCCGTGCCCGACAAGAACAAGACGCAGGCCGCGCTGTCGAAGCTGAAGTTCATGGTCACCATCGATCCGCTGGCGACCGAAACGGCCAGCTTCTGGCAGAACCATGGCGAAGAGCACGATGTGGATCCGACGCAGATCCAGACCGAGGTGTTCCGCCTGCCATCTTCCTGTTTTGCCGAGGAAAACGGTTCCATCGTCAACTCCGGCCGCTGGCTGCAGTGGCACTGGGCCGGCCAGGCACCTCCGCACGATGCCTGGCACGATGGCAAGATCCTGGGCCATCTGTTCATGAAGATCCGGGAACTGTACGAAAAGGAAGGGGGGGCCAATCCCGAACCCATCCTGAACATGAACTGGAACTTTACCGACAACTACGACCCTGCACCCGAAGAAGTGGCACGCCGCGCCAATGGCTATGCGCTGGCTGACATCAAGGATGCCCAGGGCAACGTGGTGCGCCGCAAGGGACAGCTGCTGGATGATTTCAGCCAGTTGACCGACGACGGCAGCACGTCCAGTTTCTGCTGGGTCTTCGCCGGTTCGTGGACCGAGCAGGGCAACCAGATGGCGCGTCGCGACAACACCGATACCGGATTGGGCAACACGCCCGGCTGGGCCTGGGCCTGGCCGCAGAACCGACGCATCCTGTACAACCGCGCCTCTGCCGACCTTGACGGCACGCCCTGGGATCCGCGTCGCCAGATCCTCTGGTGGAAAGAAGGGCGCTGGACCGGCGTGGATGTCCCCGACTTCGCAGCAGGTGCCGCGCCCGGCACGCCTGCGCGTCCTTTCATCATGCTGCCCGAAGGGGTGGGACGCCTCTTCAGCCTGGGGGCGATGGTAGACGGGCCGTTCCCCGAGCACTACGAGCCGCTGGAGTCTCCCATCGAGAGCAATCCGCTGCATCCGGCCGTCACCATCAATCCGACGGCGCGCGTGTACGCGACCGACCGTGAGCGCATGGGGCACCGGCAGAACTTCCCGTATGTCGCGACGACCTATTCGATCACCGAGCTGTTCCGTCACTGGACCAAGCACTCGCTCCTGAATGCACTGGTGCAGCCCGAACAGTTCATCGAGATCGGCGAGGAACTGGCGGCGCGCAAGGGCATTGTCCACGGCGATGTGGTCCGGGTCAGTACCGAGCGTGGCTACATCAAGGGCAAGGCCGTGGTGACCAAGCGCGTGCGTACGCTCACGATCGCCGGCCAGCAGGTCGACAGCGTGGGCATTCCCGTGCACTGGGGCTTCAAGGGGTCAACGCGCAAGGGCTTCCTGGCCAATACGCTGCCGCCGGCCGTGGGTGATGCCAATTCGCAGACGCCCGAGTACAAGTCGTTCCTGGTCAACATCGAGAAAGCCTGAGAGAGATACGCACCATGACTATGCAATCCCAGGACATTACCCGGCGTTCGGCCACCAACAGCCTGACGCCTGCCCCGCGTGTGCGGGACCACAAGGCCGAGGTGGCCAAGCTGATCGACGTCAGCATCTGTATCGGCTGCAAGGCCTGTCAGGTGGCCTGTAACGAGTGGAACGATCTGCGTGACGAGGTGGGCCACAACGCCGGCGTGTACGACAACCCGGCCGACCTGTCACCCAAGACCTGGACGCTGATGCGCTTTGCCGAGCACGTCAATGAGCAGGGCAAGCTGGAGTGGCTGATCCGCAAGGATGGCTGCATGCACTGCGAGGATCCGGGCTGCCTGAAGTCCTGCCCCCAGCCTGGTGCCATCGTGCAATATGCCAACGGTATCGTGGACTTCCAGTCCGAGCACTGCATTGGCTGCGGCTACTGCGTGGCCGGCTGTCCGTTCGATGTGCCGCGCATCAGCAAGGAAGACAACAAGGCCTACAAGTGCACACTGTGTTCCGACCGCGTGCAGGTGGGGCAGGAGCCTTCCTGCGTCAAGACCTGCCCGACCGGCGCGATTTCGTTCGGCACCAAGGAAGACATGCTGCACAAGGCGGCCGGCCGCGTCGAGGAAATGAAGACGCGTGGCCTGGAAAATGCCGGCATCTACGATCCCCAGGGCGTGGGTGGCACGCATGTGATGTATGTGTTGCAGCATGCCGACCAGCCTGAGCTGTATCATGGCTTGCCCAAGGATCCGCATATCAGTGGCGTGGTCGAGGGCTGGAAGGGCTGGTTCAAGCCGCTGGCGGCATTGGGCTTCGTCACGGCCCTGGCCGGTGCGGCAGCGCACTACATGAGTGCCGGCCCCAACGAGGTGGATGAAGACGAAGAAGAGCACGACGATCAGCACAAGGGAGACAAGCCATGAACAAGAAGCAGATGATCCTGCGCACGCCGCTGCCAGACCGGATGTGTCACTGGGCCATGGTGGTGTGCTTTGCGCTGGTGTCGCTGTCAGGCCTGTCGTGGGTGTTTCCCAGCCTGAACTGGCTCAACGGCGTCTTCGGCACGCCGCAGATGGCACGGCTGCTGCATCCGTTCTTCGGGGTGGCGGTATTCGTGGCGCTGGTCTATCTGTTCGTGCGCTTCGTGAAGTACAACCTGTTCGTCAAGGAAGACCTGATCTGGGTGCGTAACGTCAAGTCAGTGATGGAGGGCGATCACAGCACGCCGTTGCGCATCGGCAAATACAATGCCGGTCAGAAATTCCTGTTCTGGGGCATCATGACCCTGATCACGCTGCTGCTGGTGACGGGCCTGATGATCTGGCGTGCCTATTTTGCCCATCTGGTGCCGATCCCGTTGCTGCGCATTGCGATGTTCCTGCATTCCTTCGCAGGTGTCAGCCTGATGCTGCTGATCATCGGCCACGTTTACCTGGCATTCTGGGTCAAGGGTTCGATTCGCGGCATGGTGACGGGTTATGTCACCCGCAAGTGGGCCCGTACCCACCATGATCGCTGGTATCAGGAAATCTCGGCGACCAAGCCGTCGTCGCCGGAAGCCGCGCAGCAGCAGCCGGAGAATGCGCGATGAGCATTCGCATCGTGCCCGAGTCCGAGCGTACGCCTGGCGTCGATCACATCGAGCCGGTCCTGCTGCCGCAGGCCGCAACGCCCTATGGTCGTCGCGCAGCACGCCTGCGCACGCTGGCCGAAGGACACCCGATGGCCGATTATCTGTCATGGGCAGCCGACCTTGCCGACGCCCAGCAGGCCGTTTCCCAGGCAGCTTCATTGCCCGAGGCCGAGGTCACGACCCTCGCCGACCGGGTTCGCGGGCAGGCCTACGCACCGCTGCACAGCGAGCACTGGCAGCGTTCTGCGCATTGGCAGGCGCAACTGGACAGCCTGCTGGAAAAAGTGGCACCGTTGCCCACCATGCAGTCCGCGCCGGTGCGCCAGGCGCTGGAGAGCCTGCGCACGGCAGACAGTGCGCAGCGCGACGCCTGGGCCGATGCGCTGTTGGCCGGGTTGCGCGGCGACGAGCCCGGCTCCGCAGTTCCCGAGGCGGGTGCGGCGCAGTTGCTGTGGGGCGCGCTGTCGGTCTACTGGCGGCAACTGGCGAGCAGCCTGCCTGGCGCAGGAGTGGCCGAGTTGGGTGAGCATCGTCATCTGTGCCCGGTCTGCGGGCATGCGCCGGTCGGCAGTCTGATCCTTGACGGCAGCCGCGCCGGATTGCGCTATTTGCAATGCAGTCTGTGTGAAAGCCAGTGGCATGTGGTACGGACCAAATGCACCAATTGTGACGGCACTGGCGCGCTTGATTACTGGTGCCTGGACGATGCCCAGGCATCCGTGCGTGCCGAAAGCTGCGGCGACTGTGACAGCTATCTGAAGGGCTTTTACCTGCAGGCAGACCGTGCCCTGGACCCGGTGGCGGATGACCTGGCCACGCTGGCGCTGGATGCCGAAATGGACGCCAAGGGGCTGGCGCGCAGCGGCGTCAATCCGCTCATGCTGCCCTGACGACCACACTATGGCGCAACCGGTCATCTCCGACGCAAAGGCCCCCCATACCCTGGTCGAGGATGCGCTGGCCATTCTGACCGGTGCGTTCGTGATCTCTTTCGGGGTGATGCTGTTGCGCCAGGCCGGCACGCTGACTGGTGGGACGGCCGGGCTGGCCTTTTTGCTGCACTACGCCTGGGATGTCCGTTTCGGCACGGCGTTTTTTCTGCTGAATGCGCCGTTTTTCGTGCTGGCGCTGCGGCGCATGGGGCCGGCCTTTACGGTGAAGACCATCTGCGCCATCGGCCTGGTGTCGCTGTTCACTGAGTTGCATCCGCACTTCATCGAGATTGCTCGCATCGAACCCCTGTATGCCACTGCGATTGGCAGTATTGCGATGGGATTGGGTCTGCTGGTGCTGTTCCGGCATCGCGCCAGCCTGGGTGGCTTCAACATTCTGGCGCTTTATCTGCAGGAGCGTCATGGCATCCGGGCCGGCAAGGTGCAGATGGGGCTGGATTTCGCGATCCTGGCAGCGTCGCTGTTCGTGGTGTCGCTGCCGCTGGTGGCGATTTCCATCGTGGGGGCCTTCATGCTGAACCTGATCATCGCGATGAACCACCGCCCCAATCGCTATCTGGCCTGAGTGGCTACCTGGCGTCACCGGGCCGTGATCGGGCCAGCGTGGCGCGGACCTGTGCAGCATGCTGCGCAGCCTGGTTGAGCCAGTACAGGTCACTGCCCATAATCAGCATGTCGCAACCCAGCGCCACCAATTCCCGTGCCTGCTCCAGATCGGCAGGGGCGCAGGGCACCATGACCTTGATGCTGCGCGCATGGCATTTTTCCAGAAGTTCTTCCAGGCGTGTGCGGACTTCGGGATGGCGCATGCGGTAGTCCACCGGTAAATTTCGCGACAGCGAATAGTCGGCCGGGCCGAAGTGCACGGCATCAATGCCGGGTACGTCCAGGATGGCATCGATGTCATCGAAGAATTCATAGCTCTCGGCCATGGGAACGATCACCGTGCGTGCGTTTTCCGATTCGGTGTAGGTCTGCCAGTCGAAGCCGGCGGCGGCAAAACGGGCCGAACGTACCGAACTGTCACCGCCTCGACGACCCATGCCGGGAAATTTGCTCATGCGGATAATGGCGCGCATCTGCTCGGCGTTATGTACCTGAGGAATGATGACGCCTGTCGCACCCAGTTCCAGCGAGGTGCGAATTTCTGATTCAATTGTGCCGCTGACGCGCACCAGTGCATCGATACCTGCCGCACGGGCGGCCAGGAGCATCTTTTCGAGCTGTCCGTCGACACCCAGTGCCGTATGCTCGGTGTCGATGAAAACAAAGTCCAGACCGTGATGGCCGGCGGTTTCCACAGGCATGCAGGAGCCACCGTAGATATTCATGCCGTACGTGACCAGCCGCTCATGGCGCAGCTTGTCCTTGAGCGTGAGAAGAGAGGGGGCGGACATAGGGTTTCCTGGATAAATGGAGATCAGAGTCGGTAGGTGGCGGGCAGGCGGTCACGAAACGGGTGGACCTCGAACACGCCCGGTTCCCGGATCAGGGACTTGTTGCGCGCGCGCGCGATGTCGATCTCGGCAGTGAAGATGCCGTCCTCAGCACCGGCCCGCACCAGGGTATTGCCCAGTGGATCAATAATGTGGCTGTTGCCGATGAAAGGCATGCCGCATGCCGCGTCGTTGCGGTTGGGGGCCATGAAGTACACGAGATTCTCGTTGGCCCGTACGGTGCTGAACAGATCGGGCAGAATGCGGGCCTGTTCTGGCCAGGCGGCTGGCAACACGATGATGTCCGCCCCTTCCAGCGCCAGGGTGCGAGTGACTTCGGGGAAGCGGATTTCGTAGCAGATGGCCAGGCCGATGCGGCCTATATCGGTATCGAATATCGGCACGGATGTGTCTTCCGGAATATCGACGAAGCAGTCTCCCGGCATCAGTGGCAAATGACGCTTGTGGTGCAGGCCGATAAGGCCCTGCGGGCCAATCAATGCTGCCGTGTTATAGGTCTGGTTGCCATCGCGCTCGAAGAATCCGACCACGATATGGATGCCGGTCTCGGCGCTGACCTGCAGCAGCGGATCGAGATCGCCGCGTTCGACGACCAGTGCTGCTTCGCGCAGTGTTTCGAGTGTCTCGTACGTATCGGGTGTCAGATACATCTCAGGGAAGGCGATCAGGCGCGAGCCTTCGGCAGCGGCTTTTCGTGCGGCTGAAACGACGATGCGCAGCGTGGCAGGCAGGTCGTGGGGAACGGGCTGCATCTGAGCCACGGAAACTTTGAGGGGGGCGGGAATAGGAGGGGTCATGACATCAGTCCTGTACATCGAAGCCGACGATCTCGAACGCTTTCTGCGTCAGTTCGGGGTTGATTTTGTTGGCGTGCTCGAGAATGACGGGGCGCAGTTGCTCGCGAAAGCGGCTCAGTGCTTCCTCATCCAGATGGTTGACTTGCATGCCGGCCTGCTCCAGTTCCGCAATGACTTTGGCATCGTTCTCGCGTGAAAGCTGGCGTTGTTCAAGGCGGACTTCCATGGCGACATCCCTGAGCAACTGCTGCTCGTCGGTGTTCAACCTGTCCCAGAACGGTTTGCCGACCAGCACCATGTGAGCGTTATAAGAGTGACGGGTGAGCGAAAGATACTTTTGCACTTCATTGAATTTGGCCGACAGGATGACCGTGGCCGGATTTTCCTGTCCATCTACCGTGCCGGTCTCGAGCGCGGTATGTACCTCGGTAAACGGCAGCGGTGTCGGGTTCGCGCCCAGGGCCCGCCAGGTATCGACACTGATCGGAGACTCCTGCAGTCGGATTTTGATGCCGGAGGCGTCTGCCGGCAGGGCGACGGGGTGTACGTTGTTGGTCAGGTGGCGCATGCCCAGCTCCCAGAAGGCCAGTCCGACCAACTGGCGCTGGGGCAGTTGTGCAATCAGGCGATCACCGACCTCGCCGTCGAGGAGCACATCGACCTTTTGGGGATCGGTATACAGAAAAGGCAGATCAAGCAGGCCGAAGTCGGGCACCTGGGTGACCAGGTTGCCGGCGCTCCACATCATCATTTCGATCACGCCGCCCTGCAGCGAGGACAGCACCTGGGCGTCGCCACCCAGCACGCCATTGGGAAAGAGGCGGACTTTGATCTTGCCGCCGCTGCGCTCGGCCACTTTCTCGGCGAACAGTTCCATGCCTTGTACCGGTGGCGTGCCCTTGGGGGTGGTGACGGCAAACTTGATCGTGTGGGAGCGGTACTCTGCTGCCGCTGCAGTGGTGCAGAAGCAGGTGGCGGTAGCCAGGGCGATGAGTATTTTGTGCATGTTGCGATCCGTTGGGAGGGAAAGTGAGAGTCAAATGCCGTCTGTCAGCGGGATAGCCAGGCAGCCGGTACCATGATGAGATCGGGAAAGGCGACCAGCAGGGCCAGCACCAGCAACTCTGCGATCAGGAAGGGGGCCACACCCTGCAGCAGATGTTCGAGTTTGAGCTTGCCGATGCCGCATACCACGTTCAGTACGGTGCCTACCGGCGGCGTGATCAGACCGATCGAGCAATTGATCATGAACAGGACTGCGAAGTAGATCGGGTCGATGCCGGCTGCCTCGACCACCGGAATCAGAATGGGGGCCAGCAGCAGGACGGTCGGGGTCAGATCCATGACCATGGATATCAGGGTGATGAGCACCATCAGCACGACGACCAGCAGTTTGGGCTGATCCATGATGGGTTCGATCAGGTCGATGATCTGGCCTGGAATGTCGGCCAGGGTGATGAGCCAGGCGGGTACGGCTGCGGCTGCCACCAGGAACATCACGGCGGCCGTGGTCTTGCCGGCCTGTAGCAGCAACCCGACCAGACTGTACAGACTGAGCTCACGGTAGATGACGATCGAGACGAACAGAGCATATACGGCGGCGACAGCGCCTGCCTCGGTGGGGGTGACGATGCCAAAGCGCAGGCCAACGACAATGATGACTGGCAGCATCATGGCCCAGAAGCTTTCGCCAAGCGCCTTGAGCCGTACCTTGGCCGAGGCGCGCGGGGCGAGCTCGGCGGTACTGTTGCGCGAGAGCAGCCACCACGCCACACTCAGCGCCACCGCCAGGAGGAGTCCGGGGGCAATGCCGGCCAGGAACAGCTTGGTAATCGACAGGCCGGAGGCCACGCCCAGTACCACGAAGCCGATGCTGGGCGGAATGATCGAGCCCAGAATGGAGACGGAAGCAATCAAGCCGCCAGAGCGATTCTTGTCATAGCCTGCCATGACCATCATGGGTAGCAGCAGTGCGGTCAGTGAGGCGGCATCAGCCAGCGCCGATCCTGACAGACTGGACAGCAGTACGCCGGCAAAAATGGTGACGTAGCCCAGGCCCCCGCGCAGGTGTCCGACCATGGCGACGGCCAGTGCAATGATGCGGCGCGACAGGCCGCCATTGTTCATGATCTCCCCGGCGATGATGAACAGCGGAATGGCCAGCAAGGGGAAGTTGCTTGCGGCGCTCAGGATATTCTGGGCCAGGATCTGGCCGTCGAACAGGCCGATTTGCCACATCAGGGCAACACCGCAGGCCAGCAGTGCGTAGGCGATAGGCATGCCGATGGCGATGCCGGCGATCAGCGTGCAGACAAAGAGGGCGAGAGTCATGATAGATGGGGTGCTGCTTTAGTGCGCGGAGATATCCTGTCCGGCATGGAGGGAGGCGGCCGGGGCAGGCTGGCGGGCGTATTCGATCAGGTCGTGCAGGATGACCAGCGCACTCAGAATCGAAAAAGTCACGCCGGCACCGTAGAACAGGGTCATGGGGATACCGGTGGCAGGGGCCCCCACGCCTCGGTTGATCAGCATTTGCGACCAGCTGCCTGTCAGCAGCAGCAAGGTGATGCCCAGCATGATCAGGTGTGACAGCAGGCGCAGGGCTTTTTGCCAGCCAAAAGGCAGCCGGCTGGTCAGCATGTCGACGTGGATGTGAGCGCGCTCATGCAATACCAGCAGCGCGCCCATGAAGACCAGCCAGACAAACATCAGGCGCGAGACTTCTTCGGTGAAAAACAGGCTCGAATTGAACCCGTAGCGCAGGACCACATTGGCGAAAATCAGTGCCGTGATGGTGAGCATGCCGAGCACCACAATGTACTTGAGCGTCAGGAAGTAGTAACGTCTGGCCCGCGCGAGCGGTGTGCGCGGAGGATGGGAAGGGGAGCGGCTCATGGTTTGCATGCATCAGTTCAAAATGGTGTTCGGCCGATCCGCGCGGATGGCGATGGATGGCGGATCGCACGGTCGGTGATCATTTCCTGGAAATACGATTTATACATACGTTATCGTATAAGTTGTGCATCTTCAATGCGTAGCAGAATGTGAAGGCGTGGGTGCTGCTGCGCCAAAGTTCGTCGAATTGGGTAGATTTTGTTGTTGGGGGTGAATAAAAGTACTTTTTTATTCAGTGTGTTATTTGTTTTTCCGCGGTATGTGCCCAGTTTTTCCAGGGAATTTGTAGGCGCAAGGGATGCCTGAGTGCTTAGGGAAAGTCCTAATAAATTTCAGGATTTGTTGTCGCACATCGTATCTCTTGGTTGAGCGAAAGCGCTTATCGATAAGCACCTTTCGGTTGCCACAAGAGATTGTGTTTTTAAACGATGTCGGGTGACCCGCAATCAGGCCATCTGGCTGATCGTCCGGCGAAAGCGTCGTAGTGACAGGCTGAACAGCACGGTCCCGATTACCGCCAGCGCCAGGAATTGTGGCCAGACTACGGACAGGCCGGCACCCCGGTACAGGATGGCCTGGCCCAGGCTGACAAAGTGGGTGGTGGGGGCCAGCAGCATGATGTCCTGTACCAGTTGCGGCATGCTTTCGCGGGGGGTACTGCCGCCCGAGAGCATCTGCAGCGGCAGCAGCGTCAGTACCATCAGCAACGCGAACTGGGGCATGCTGCGTGCCAGGGTGGCCAGGTAGATGCCCATCGATGTGGTGGCAAACAAAGACAGGGCTGCCCCTGCCAGGAACAGCAGTTGCGAGCCCTCGATGGGCACCTGCAGCAGGCCTCTTACCACCAGAAAGAGCGAAAGGGCTGTCGCCAGCAGTACCACCAGCCCCATCGACCAGATCTTGGCCAGCATGATTTCGGTAGGCGTGACCGGCATGACCAGCAGATGCTCCACGGTACCGTGTTCGCGTTCGCGGATCAGGGCGGCCCCCGTGAGGATGATGGCCAGCATGGTCACGGCGTTGATGATTTGCATGACGCTGCCGAACCAGGCTTTTTCCAGATTGGGATTGAAGCGCGCGCGCAGCGCCAGCTCGACAGGCTGTGCGGTAGCGCCCCGGTAGCGCTGGATGAAACCGGCGATCTCGCCCTGCACGATTTCCTGTACATAACCATTGCCGGTAAAGGCCTGGCTCATGCGCGTGGCATCGACATTGAGCTGGATCTCGGCAGTCCGGCCGGCCAGGATATCGCGCTGAAAGTTGGGCGGAATGTTCAGCACAAAGGTGTAGCGCCCGGCATCCAGTGCGGCATCGGCCTCACCAGGTTGCAGCATGGCGGGTGGATTGAACTGGGGCGGATAGAAGGCGGCGGCGATGCGCGACGACAGGGCGGAGTGATCCTCGTCGACGATGGCGATGGGCGCATGGTGCAGCGACTCGGGCAGCGCAGTGGCGGCCGAATAGACGGAGACCGTGAACAGGTACAGGATCAGCAGCAGCATGGCCGGATCACGCCACAGGCTCCAAAGCTCCTTGACGCCCAGCCGGTGGATGTTTTTCAGGTGGCGCAGCATGTCAGGCATCCTGTTTCTTCAGGAACAGCACGGCCAGCCCCATGATGACGGGTATCGACACGAGCAGGGGCCAGAAGGTCGGCATCAGGTCGCCCAGCCCGAGCGCCTTGCTGAAGACGCCCCGACTGATGGTGAACATATGGGTGGCAGGGTAGATTTCGCCGATTAGGCGACCGGCTCCCGACAGCGAGGGCACCGGGTCGATCAGGCCGGCGAACTGGGTGGCCGGGATGATGGTGCCGATCATGGCGATGAATACGGCAGCCACCTGGCTGCGGGTGATGGCCGATGCCAGCAGGCCCATGCCGGTCGTGCAGATGCAGAAGACCAGGGCCGCCAGTGTCAGCGTGGCGAAACTGCCCTTGATAGGCACGCCAAAGACAGTCACGGCCAGCAGGGTCATCGAGAAGAAATTGACCATGGCCAGTGCCAGGTAGGGCAGTTGCTTGCCCAGCAGGAATTCGGTGCGCGTGACCGGCGTGACGTACAGGTTGACGATGGAACCCAGCTCTTTTTCGCGCACGACGCCGAGTGCGGCCAGCATGGCCGGCAGCATGAGCAGCAGCATCGGGATCACTGCCGGTACCATGGCCGGCAGGCTGCGCACGTCCGGGTTGTAACGGTAGCGTGTTTCGATAGAGGCGAGCGTGGTGACGGGGATACCGGACTGGCGGGCCTGGTCGGCCAGCCACAGCCGGTGCATGCCTTGTACATAGCCTTTGACGGTCTCGGCGCGTTGCGGCATGGCACCATCGACCCAGGCACCAACCTGTACCGACTCGCCGCGCTTGATGTCGCGCGCGAAGCCGGGCGGGATCTCTATGGCCAGTGTCAGCTCGCCGCTGCGCATGCGCCGGTCCAGATCGTCGTAGTCGCGGATCGGGGGCCGTTCGACGAAGTAGCGGGAGCCAGAGATGTTCAGCGTGTAGTTCTGGCTGAGCGTGGTCTGGTCGCGATCAAGCACGGCATAGCTGAGGTCTTCCACATCCAGGGTGATGCCGAAGCCGATCACGAACATCAGGATGATGGAACCGGCCAGTGCCAGTGTGGCGCGTACCGGGTCACGCCGCAGTTCCAGCGCTTCGCGCCAGCTGTAGGCCAGCAGGCGTTGCAGGCTGAAGCGGGGCGGCCGGTGCGTGGCCTCGGGTGTGAGGCCCGGCGTTGCGGACGTGGTGCAGGCTGGCGAAGTGAGGCTATCGGCAGTCGGTTGCGCGGTGGGTACGGCAAGTGCAGCGCTTGTCTGCGCAGGCTGGCGGTTGGGTGTGTTCTCTGTGTTGCCCTGGCTTTCACCGCTGGCTTCGAGCAGATAGCCGATGAAGGCCTCTTCCAGAGAGGCCGCACCGCGTTTCTCCACCAGCCGCGCCGGCGTGTCGCTGTCGAGCACCTTGCCGGCGTGCATCATCGACATGCGGTCGCAGCGCGCTGCCTCGTTCATGAAGTGGGTGGAAATGAAGATCGTGACCTTGTCACGGCGCGACAGTTCGACAAGCAGTCGCCAGAAGTTGTCGCGTGCCACCGGGTCGACACCCGAAGTCGGCTCGTCCAGAATCAGCAGTTCGGGGCGGTGCACCATGGCCACGGCCAGCGACAGGCGCTGGCGCATGCCCAACGGCAGGCTTTCCGGCAGGCTGTGGCGTACCTCGTCCAGGTCGAAGCGGCGGATCATGTCTTCGACGCGCGTCTCGATATCGGCCTCGGCAACATGGAACAGCCGGGCATGCAGGACCAGATTCTGCAGCACCGTCAGTTCGCCGTACAGCGAGAACGCCTGCGACATGTAGCCGACGCGACGACGCGTATCGAGATCGTGCGGGTCGACCTCGTGCCCGAACAGCCAGGCGCGGCCTTCGCTGGCGGGCAGCAGGCCGGTCAGCATTTTCATGGTGGTGGACTTGCCGCAGCCGTTGGACCCCAGGAAACCGAAAATCTCGCCGCGCCGGATACGGAAGCTGACGTGATCCACGGCCACGAACTTGCCGAACCGCATGGTCAGGTCCTGGGCCTCGATGGCGATATCTTCGTCATCAGCCGCCAGCGGGGGAATCTCGACGGGTCGGTAATCGCGGGTCTTGCTTTCGGGCAGCAGGCGGATGAACGCGCTCTCAAGCGACTGGCTGTCGGTTCGCGCAAGCAGCTCGGCGGGCGTGCCGGTCGCCAGCACTCGTCCTTCGTCCATGGCGACCAGCCAGTCGAAACGCTGTGCCTCGTCCATATAGGCAGTCGCCACGATCACACTCATGACCGGGCGCTGGCTCCGGATGCGGGCGATCAGATCCCAGAACTGGGCCCGTGCCAGTGGATCGACGCCGGTGGTGGGTTCATCGAGAATCAGCAGGTCAGGGTCGTGGATCAGTGCGCAGCACAGGCCGAGCTTTTGCTTCATGCCGCCCGACAATTTGCCGGCTGGCCTGTCCAGAAAAGGATGCAGGCCGGTGGCGCGGGTCAGGTCCTCGATGCGGCGTGTCTGCTCGGCAGCATCGTGACCGAACAGGCGTGCGAAAAAACGCAGGTTTTCTTCTACCGACAGCGTGGGATAGAGGTTCTTGCCCAGGCCCTGCGGCATGTAGGCGATGCGCGGGCAGACCGCTTCGCGATGGGCCCGGTCGGCCATGTCGCCGTCCAGTGCATGCACCGAGCCGGACTGTATGGCACGGGCACCGGCCACCAATGACAGCAGGCTGGACTTGCCTACGCCGTCCGGACCGATGATGCCGGTCATTCCGCCTGCCGGGATATCGAGATCAAGTCGGTCGAGCGCCAGCGTGTCACCGTAGCGCAGGCTGACGCCCTGCAGCCGGGCCACGCAGCGGTCGGGGGCGGCGCTCATGCCTTACTCCGGCACCCGCACGGCCAGTGAGTCGGGCCACTGGGCATCGGCATCCAGTTTGAGCCAGGCGACGCCGGGCAAGCCAGTCTTGACTTGGGCCAGGTGGCGACGCAGCAGGTCGGGATCGATCTGTGCCTTGACGCGGAACATCAGCTTCTGCCGTTCGCTGGCAGTTTCTACCGTTTTGGGTGTGAACTGCGCGGTACTGGAGACGAATGAAATTTTTGCCGGAATGACCAGGTGCGGCGCGGCGTCCAGCACCAGGCGTACGTCGGCACCCAGCGCAACCCTGCCGGCTGCCGTTTCGGGCAGGAAGAACGTCATGTAGACGTCGGACAGGTCAACCATGTTCAGCAATTTGCCTCCCGCACCCAGCACTTCGCCGGGCTGGGCCACACGGAATTGCACGCGGCCATCGCGGGGTGCCGTGAGTGTGCTGTCGGACAGGTCGGCATCGATGCGGGCCACGGTCGCCTGGGTGGCCTCGACCCTTGCCTGTGTGCCAGTCAATTGGGCGCGCGCCGCTTCGACGGCGGCCTGGGCGGCCACGACCTGGGCACGTGCTGCTGTGAGGGCGGCTTCGGCACCCCGTACGCGGGCGCGGTCATCATCCAGCTCCTGTTGCGAGGCGGCACCTTCGACGGCCAGCGTCTCGGATCGCGCCAGACGGCGGCGGGCGGCCTCGTGTTCGGCCTGACGCTGCGCGACTACGGCCTGCGCTGCCGCGACGTCGCTTTCACGCAGGGCAATCTGGGCCTGGGCGGCGGCCACGGATTGCAGGGCTTCCTGCTGGCCGGCCACGGCCTCGTTGCGCTGTGCCTGCAGGGTGTCGATCTGCATCTGCGCCAGTGTCTGGCCCGCCTGCACGAAATCCCCCTCGTTGACCGTGATGTCCGAGACCCGTCCGGGCAGCTTGGTGGCAATGTCGATCTCGGTCGCTTCGATGCGGCCGTTGCCGCTCACAAAGCCTGAGCCGGGGCCGTCGTCGGCCAGGTATTGCCAGCCAAGTACGGCGGCCAGCGCCACCGCGACGATGGCAGCGCCGATGATGAGGTTCTTTTTCTGGGAGGCGGAAATGGCCATGGCAAGATCTCAGGGCGTAACGGTGGAGGTCGGGGTGGTATCAGGGGTGACGCTGGCCGGCTGTGCAGTGGCGGCATCGCCGCCGAGTGCGGCGTAGAGTGTGACATGGCTGTCGAGCAGGCTGCTGCGGACCTGTGCCAATTGCTGCTGGGCGGTCAGCAGATCGCGTTGGGCGTCCAGTACTTCAAGATAGGATGCTGCTCCGCGGTCATAGCGCAACTGCGCCAGATGCGCGCGCCGGGTCTGGACTTCCAGGGCCTCACGCTGGATGGCCAGGCGTTCTGCCAGCCACTGATGGGCCGACAGGGCATCGGCCACTTCCCTGAACGCGGTTTGAATGGTCTTCTCGTACTGGGCGACGGCAATATCGCTGCGGACTTCGGCCAGATCGAGATTGGCCCGCAGGCGGCCGCCGTCGAAGATTGGCAGCGAAATGGTCGGCAGGAATGACCAGGCCCGGCTGCCGGCATCGAAGAGGCCATCGAGTTCTGCGCTGGCGGTGCCCCAGTTGCCGGTCAGCGAGATGCGTGGCAGGAAGGCCGCGCGCGCTGCGCCGATATTGGCTTGCGCGGCCGACAGGCGCTGCTCGGCGGCCATGATGTCGGGACGTCGCAGCAGCAGGTCGGCCGGCAGGCCGGCACGGATCGGTGGGAATACCAGGGCATCGTCCCAGCGTACCGGCGCGGTCAGGGCCGGATCGGCCGGCGCGCCCAGCAACAATGTCAGCGCGTGTGCCTGGGCGGCGCGGGCCTGCTCCAACTCGGCACTCAGGGCGCGGGCCTGGATCAGCAGGGTCTCGACCTGTGTCAGATCGAGGGCAGAGGCAGCCCCGACATCGTTGCGGCGCTTGAAAATGCGGTAGGACTGTTCGCGGCTGGTTGCCGTCTCGTGCGCCAGTGCGGCGCGTTCATCAAGATCACGCAATCCCAGCCAGGCGTGGGCAATCTCGGTGATCAGGCTCAACTGCACGGCGCGCTGGGTGGTTTCGGTGGCGAGGTATTCGGCCAGGGCCGCATCGCTCAGACTGCGCACCCGGCCCCACAGATCGATTTCCCAACTGTTCAGGCCGACATAGGCTTCGTAGTTGCCTCCCACGACCGACTGACCGCTCGGGTTCAGATCGCCTGGCGTACGGGCGCGGCCGCCCTGTCCTCCGACTGAAACACCGGGATAGAGGTCGGCGCGCTGAATTCCGTAGGCTGCGCGTGCCTCTTCGATACGCAACACGGCAATGCGCAGATCACGGTTGCTGTCGAGTGCAATATCGATCAGTTGCCGCAGGGTAGGATCGGTGAAGTAATCCTGCCAGGCCGGCAGGGCAGTGCCCTGTCCGGCAGCCGCTGTTATGGCTGCCTGGCCAGTATCTGCGGGCCAGGTGTTCGATACCGGCAATGGCGGCCGGGGGGTATCGGGTACCAGTGGCGTGCAGCCTGCCAGAAGCAGAGCCAGCAGAGCCGGCATCAGCCTTCCTGATGCGGTCGGGTGCGGCAGCGGATCATCCGTCATGTGGCGTATCCCAGGGCAGAAAACGAAGCCCGGGCACCATCGAGGCGCGGGGCAGCCTGCCGGTTGTCATGTCGGCGGGCAGAGACCGCAGGCATGGCGACTGGCCTGATACCATTGTACACATTTGGGCTGCCTCGCCCTGCTGGGACGGGCCGCTCGGGGGGGCTCAGGCCTGGGGGCCCTGATGCCGTGCCGACAGATGAATGCCGGCAATCATGCAACGAACTGATCCCCCTGCCATTTCGATGGTGGAGACATCCAGCGGCAAGAGGCGTGCCGATCGCTCGATGCGCCGAAACTGATCCGGCGTGAGGCTGTCGTAGGCACGCTGCGACAGCGCCAGCACGCGCCCGTCGCGGCCCGACAGTTCGATGGCATTGCCGGCGAACTCCTTGATCTGTGCAGTGTCGAGCGCAATCACATCACGCCCTGACTCGGTCAGCCGGTCACGTACCTCTCCAGCTCTGGCCGGATCGGTGAACGTGTCGAAGCCCACCAGGGCAAACTCGGTCGCCACGCACATCAGGACGTTGGTGTGGTAAATGGGGCGACCCGCTTCGTCGGCCGTATCGAATGCCATGGGTTCGAAATTGAAATGGGTGCTGAAGCGTTCCAGCGTGATCGGGTCCGCCCGGTTGGAACGGGCCGTATAGGCCACGCGGGCCAGATGGTCGAAGACCATGGCACCCGTGCCTTCAAGAAACAACCCGTCGGCCTCCAGGCCCGAATAGTCGATCACATCCTGGACACGGTATTCGCGCTTGAGCATTTCAATGATGTCGGCGCGCCGTTCCCGGCGGCGGCTTGGCGAGTACATGGGGTAAATGGCGATATGCCCGCCCGGATGGGTGGAAAACCAGTTGTTTGGGAATACGGAGTCGGGCGTGTCGTTTTCTCCGGTGTCCTCGAACAGGTGAACGCGGATGCCTTCGGCCTGCAGGCGTTGTGCCGCCGCGGTGACTTCCTCCCAGGCGGCGCGGGCCACTGCCTGTGCTGCCCGCTGTGCGGCGCTGCTCTGGAATGTATTGTCCGCTGCGGTTTCCGGATTGGGTGTGAAGGCATGCGGACGGATCATCACCACGGCCGATGGGGCCTGTATGGAACGCGTATGAGTCGATGTGTTCATGTGGGCATCAAAAAGGCCGCCCGGCAGGCGGCATGAAGTCAGGTGCTGAGCAGGCCGGTCATGCGGCGTGGCGCAGTCGCTGGCGGTTGCGCGCGCTGCGGGTGAAGCGGAAGAGATCCTTGGGATCGTGGTCGTGGTCGCCGCCCCAGGGCACCAGTTCGACGGACTGCCCCATGTTGCGGGCCTCGGCCTGTTCGTTGACGTAGCGCAGCACGGCGTAGTCTTCCAGGGCGAAGCCGACCGAATCGAAGATGGTGATTTCGCCTGCCTCGCGGCGTCCGGGTGCGGAGCCTGCCAGGACCTGCCAGAGGTGTTCGACGGGGAAGTCGGCCGGCAGTTGCTGGATATCGCCTTCGATGCGGGTCTGCGGCTCGTACTCGACGAAGACGCGTCCGGCGCGCAGCACGTCGGCATGCAGCTCGGTCTTGCCGGGACAGTCGCCGCCGACGCCATTGATGTGCATGCCGGGTTCGATCATGTCGGGGGTGAGGATGGTGGCATAGGCCTTGTCGGCGGTGACGGTGGTGACGATGTCGGCACCGCGCACGGCCTCGGCGGTGGAACTGGCGCGGATGATGTTGAGGTCGGAGTACTCGGCCAGGTTGCGGATCAGTTTGTCGGTGGCGGCAGGGTCGATGTCATAGGCGACGATCTCGCGGATGCCGAGATGCCTGTGGAAGGCCAGCGCTTGGAACTCGCTCTGTGCGCCATTGCCGATGAGTGCCATGCGGCGGGAGTCGGGGCGTGCCAGTGCGCGGGCGGCCATCAGCGAGGTGGCGGCAGTGCGCAGGGCGGTGGCGACGGTGAGTTCGGAGAGCAGGACGGGGTAGCCGGTCTGGACGTCGGCGAGGACGCCGAAGGCCATGACGGTATGCAGGCCGCGAGCGGTATTGCTGGGGTGGCCATTGACGTACTTGAAAGCGTAGCGGCTGGCGTTGGAGACGGGCATGAGTTCGATGACGCCGATCTCGGAGTGGTTGGCGACGCGGGCGGACTTGTCGAATTCGGGCCATCGGATGAAGTCGGCCTGTACGGTGTCGGCGAGTTCGCCGAGGAATGTGTCCACGCCGATGGTTTCGACCAGTTCGGACATGGTGGGTACGTCTATGAAGCGCGTCATGGGTGTCTCCTGATGGATGTTGTCTGTAGCCAATGAAATGCCTGGACAGAGTCATTATCGAAGTCCTTGTCGCCATAATGAAGATCTCAATCTGTCATAAATATCGATGGTATTGGCAGATTGTTTTGTATGATTGCCATTTTGTTTTGTCTGTTGGGAAAATCATGGACGATACCGACCGCGAACTGATTTCGATCCTGCGGGATAACGCCCGTACACCGGTAGTGGCGCTGGCCAAGCGCCTGAGAGTGGCCAGGGCGACGGTACAGAACCGGATCGCCCGGCTGGAACGGGAAGGCGTGATCGTGGGCTATACCGTCCGGCTGCGGCCGGATGCGATGGAGCATGGCATCCGGGCCATGACTAGCATCGAGATCAGCGGACACCATGCCGACGAGGTCATGCGGGCATTGCGTGGTCATCCCAACGTGACGGCCATCCACTCTACCAATGGCCGCTGGGACATGATGGCGGAGCTGCGCACGGATACGCTGGAAAGCTTCGACAAGGTGCTGAACTCGATACGCTCGATTCCGCATATCGCCAATACGGAAACCAGCATCCTGCTGTCGACTTACAAGGTCTGATCCGGACGCATGCCAACCTTCTTTTTGCGGTGGGCGTGCGCCCCTGTTTTGGACAGATTGTTTTTGATGATCGGCGATATGCAAGCATATCTTGTTAAAAAGTCATATTGTTCCGTTCAAATTGGCAGGCTATTGGGAAAAAATAGCCTCTCCATTCCGTTCAAGAAAAGGAACACGGCATGACTTCCCTGCTTTTCCATCCTCCCGCCACCCTGATCGGGGTGCCGACCGATGTCGGCGCCGGCCGGCTGGGTGCGGCCATGGGGCCGGATGCCCTGCGCGTGGCCCAGCTTGGGCCGGCATTGCAGCGCCTGGGCATGGATGTCCTGGATATCGGCAACCTGTCGGGGCCACCCAATCCGCGTAGCGAACGCGATCCTGCAGCCGAGGGGCTGCGCAATCTGCCGGAGTGCATTGCCTGGAACCAACTGGCGCACGATGCCGTCCTGGCCCAGCTCGGGCTGGGGCGCATTCCGATCATGCTGGGGGGCGACCATACGCTGGCCACCGGCTCGATCAGTGCGGTAGCACGTCATTGCCGTGCCGTGGGCAAGCGGCTGCGCGTGCTTTGGCTCGATGCACATTCGGATTGCAATATCCCGGAGATCTCGCCCAGCGGCAATGTACACGGTATTCCTGTCGCCAGCCTGTGCGGGCTGGGGCCAGTCGAGCTGGCAAGTATGTCGGGCAGTGTGCCGGCGCTGGAGGCCGCCGATATCCGCCAGGTCGGACAACGTAGCGTCGATGATGGTGAGAAGCGCATGGTGCGCCAGCTCGGGCTGGAGGTCTATGACATGCGCAGCATCGACGAACTCGGCATGAAGGAGGTCATGCATCGGGTGCTGTCGGGCATCGAGGGTGAGGAGAACCGCGATGTGCACCTGCACGTGAGTTTCGATGTCGATTTTCTCGACCCGGAAATCGCCCCTGGCACGGGCACGACCGTGCGCGGCGGGCCCAGTTATCGCGAAGCACAGCTGTGCATGGAGATGATTGCGGATTCCGGGCGGTTGTCCTCGCTGGACATTGTCGAGCTGAATCCTGCTCTCGATATCCGCAACCAGACTGCCGAACTGGTGGTGGATCTGGTCGAGAGCCTTTTCGGCAAGAGCACGCTGGTCAGGACACGGGATCGGGGCGGTCGATGACTTCCTTGCGCTAACGCCATAACGGGGCCGTCCTTCCGGAGACAAAAGGCACGGACCTCTTAAAATATGCAGGCGATGATGAAAAACAAGATGCAAACAGAATGCAGGACGGCCGCTGCCCGGCCGACGACAAACCCAGGTGTGGTGGATGACCCGGCCGAGGCCCCACACCTGCAACGCAACCTCAAGGCGCGCCACCTGACAATGATCGCGATCGGTGGTGCCATCGGCACCGGGCTGTTCGTGGCGTCGGGCGCGGCGATCGCGCAGGTCGGGCCGGGTGGGGCGCTGCTGTCCTACCTGGTGATTGGTGTGATGGTTTATTTCATCATGACCAGCCTGGGAGAGCTGGCTGCCATCATGCCGGTATCCGGCTCGTTCGCGACCTATGGTGCGCGTTATGTGGAGGAAGGTTTCGGCTTCGCCCTGGGCTGGAATTTCTGGTACTCGTGGGCGATCACGGTGGCAGTCGATCTGGTGGCGGCGCAACTGGTCATGGCCTACTGGCTGCCGGAGGTGCCGGGGATCGTCTGGAGCGCCCTGTTCCTGGGGCTGATGTTCGGCCTCAATGCAATCTCGGTCAAAGGGTTTGGAGAAAGCGAGTTCTGGTTCTCCATGATCAAGGTGGTGGCGGTGATCGTGTTCATCATCACGGGCGTGGCCATGCTGGCCGGTATCGTGCGTGGCGGCGAAGGCGGTGGCATCGGCCTGTGGAGCGTAGGGGAGGCACCCTTCGTCGGCAATTTTGCGACACTGCTCGGCGTCGCCATGATCGTCGCCTTTTCTTTTCAGGGCACGGAACTGATCGGCATCGCAGCCGGTGAATCAGAAAATCCCCGGGTCAATGTACCCAAGGCGGCCAAGCAGGTGTTCTGGCGCATCCTGCTGTTCTATGTCCTGGCCATCCTGGTGATCAGCCTGCTGATTCCCTACACCGATCCACAACTGTTGCGCAACGATGTCGCCGATATCAGCGTCAGCCCATTCACGCTGGTGTTCGAACGGGCTGGCTTGCTGTCGGCGGCGGCGGTCATGAATGCCGTGATCCTGACTTCGGTGCTGTCAGCGGGCAACTCGGGCATGTACGCAGCCACGCGCATGCTGTTCAACCTGGCCGTGGAGGGCAAGGCCCCCAGGCTGCTGGCACGCCTGACCCGCAATGGCGTGCCGCTGCATGCCCTGCTGGCGACCACGGCACTGGCGGCACTGTGTTTCGTCAGTTCCATCTTCAGCCCCAAGGAAGTCTATATCTGGCTGCTGAACATGGCAGGCATGACGGAGTTCATCGCCTGGCTCAGCATTTCACTCAGCCATTACCGCTTCCGCAAGGGTTATGTCATGCATGGCTATGACGTCAACGACTTGCCCTACCGGGCCGGGCTGTTTCCATTCGGCCCGATCTTTGCCTTCGTGCTGTGCCTGATCATTACGCTGGGGCAGAACTACCAGGCCTTTCTGCAGGACCGCATCGACTGGGGTGGGGCGATTGCGACCTATGTCGGCATTCCCCTGTTCCTGCTGATCTGGTTCGGCTATCGGCTGAAACGCAAGAGCCGCTTCGTGCGGTATGCCGACATGACCTTTCCCGAGGCAGAGGCCGATCTGCGCCAGCGTCTCAGCGCGCCTGCCTCAGGTCCAGGGCCATCGAGTTCTTGACTTCCTCCATCACGGCGAAAGTTCGTGTTTCGCGCACGCCGGGCAACTGCCACAGCACCCGCCCGGCAAAGTCGCGATAGGCGTCCATGTCGTCATGGCGGGTCTTGAGCAGATAGTCGAAACCGCCGGCCACCATGTGGCACTCCATGATCTCGCGGCGATCCTGCACTGCCAGCTTGAACTGGTCGAACACATTCGGCGTGGTGCGATCGAGCAGCACTTCGACGAACACCAGCAGGCCGGCCTTGAGCTTGCGCGGGTTGAGCCGTGCCTCGTAGCCGAGGATGTAGTCCTCGCGCGTCAGGCGCTGCACGCGGGCCAGTACGGCGGTGGGTGAAAGCGCTACGGCTTCGGCCAGCTTGGTGTTGGGAATGCGCCCGTCTTTCTGCAGCAGCTCGAGGATGCGCAGGTCGATCTTGTCCAGGGTGTATACGTCGTCCGCCATGATGAATTTCTCACTATTTTTGTATGAAAATATAGTGAGAAATATAAAACACTTTGCTCGATAATTCGCGATCATGAGGCAGACGTTGCCTTTTTATTGACGATGGATCAATTCATGCTCAACCCGACTCCTCTTTCTCCCGCACAGCAGCAGCCGGCTGGTGCAGGCGTTTTCGATGATGTGACTCCCCTGGTGCCGCAGTCGGCGCTGCGTGCCGCGATCACGCGTGCCTGGCGCCGTCCCGAGACGGAGGCCGTGCCCTGGTTGCTGGAGCAGGCACGGCTGCCGGCCGATGTGGCCGAACGGGCCCAGGCATTGGCCCTGCGCGTGGCGCAGGCGCTGCGCCAGCGCAAGACGGCCTCGGGCAAGGCAGGGCTGGTGCAGGGGTTGTTGCAGGAATTCGCCCTGTCGTCGCAGGAGGGGATCGCCCTGATGTGCCTGGCCGAAGCGCTGCTGCGCATTCCCGACCGGGCCACACGCGATGCATTGATCCGCGACAAGATCAGCCATGGCAACTGGAAAGAGCACGTCGGCCAGAGTCCGTCGATGTTCGTCAACGCGGCGGCCTGGGGGTTGATGCTGACCGGCAAGCTGGTCGCCACCCACAGCGAGCAGGGGCTGAGTGCCTCGCTGGGTCGTCTGATCGCCCGTGGTGGCGAACCGCTGATCCGCAAGGGCGTGGACATGGCCATGCGCATGATGGGTGAACAGTTCGTGACCGGCGAGAACATGCCCGAGGCATTGCGCCACGCGCAGTCGCTGGAGGCGCAGGGTTTCCGCTATTCGTATGACATGCTGGGCGAGGCCGCCCTGACCGCTGCCGATGCGCAGCGCTACTACAACGACTACGAGCAGGCCATCCATGCCATCGGCAAGGCCTCCAATGGCCGGGGGGTCTATGAAGGCCCCGGCATTTCGATCAAGTTGTCGGCGCTGCATCCACGCTACAGCCGTGCCCAGGTCGAGCGCGTGCAGAATGAACTGTATCCGGTGGTTCTGAAGCTGGCGCGGCTGTCCAAGCAATACGATATCGGCCTGAACATCGATGCCGAGGAAGCCGATCGCCTCGAAATCTCGCTCGATCTGCTTGAGCGCCTGTGCTTCGAACCCGATCTCAAGGGCTGGAAAGGCATCGGTTTCGTGATCCAGGCCTACCAGAAGCGCTGCCCGTTCGTGATCGATTATGTGATCGACCTGGCCCGCCGCAGCGGCCAACGGCTGATGATTCGCCTGGTCAAGGGAGCCTACTGGGACAGCGAGATCAAGCGTGCCCAGCTCGACGGCATGGACGGTTATCCGGTCTACACCCGCAAGCCCTATACGGATCTGTCCTATGTGGCCTGCGCCCGCAAGCTGCTGGCCGTGCCGGAGCTGATCTATCCGCAGTTTGCCACCCACAACGCCCAGACACTGGCCACGATTTACGAACTGGCGGGCCCGTCGAGCTACTACAGTGGGCAATTCGAGTTCCAGTGCCTGCATGGCATGGGCGAGCCGCTGTACGAGCAGGTAGTCGGCCCGGTAGCCGAAGGCAAGCTGGGACGACCCTGCCGCATCTACGCACCGGTCGGCACGCACGAAACGCTGCTGGCCTACCTGGTGCGTCGCCTGCTGGAAAACGGTGCAAACACCTCCTTCGTCAACCGCATTGCCGATCAGGACATTGCTCTGGAAGATCTGGTGCAGGACCCCGTGTCACTGATCGAGGCCATGGGCCGCGAAGAAGGCCGGATCGGTCTGCCGCACAAGGGCATCCCGCTGCCGGTCGATCTGTACGGTACGGCACGTGTCAATTCCGGCGGCCTGGACCTGGCCAATGACCAACAATTGGAAGCCCTGATCGGTACGCTGCGCCAGGCGGCCACGGCGACGCTGGCCATCGGTCCGATGATCGCGGTTGAAGAGGTGCCGGGCGAGCAGCAGCCCGAACCGGTGCTGAACCCGGCAGACCATGCCGATCAGGTCGGGACGGCACGCAAGACCAGTCCGCAGGAAGCCGATGCGGCCTTGCAGGCCGCCGCCGACTTTTTCCCGCAATGGGCGGCCGTGTCGCCGTCCGAGCGTGCCGCCATGCTGGAGCGTGCCGCCGACCAGATGGAAGCCGAACTGCAGCCGCTGATGGGTATCCTGGTGCGCGAAGCGGGCAAGACCTACGCCAACGCGATTGCCGAGGTGCGTGAGGCGGTCGATTTCCTGCGTTATTACGCTGCACAGGCGCGCAGCCAGTTCGACAATGAATCGCACCGGCCATTGGGCCCGGTGGTCTGCATCAGCCCGTGGAACTTCCCGCTGGCGATTTTCACGGGTCAGGTGGCGGCGGCCCTGGTGGCCGGCAATACCGTGCTGGCCAAGCCGTCCGAACAGACGCCGCTGATTGCTGCGCAGGCCGTGCGTATCCTTTGGCAGGCGGGTGTTCCCAAGGCGGCCGTGCAGTTGCTGCCGGGGCGTGGCCGCGTGCTGGGTGCGCAATTGATTGGCGATGCTCGCGTGCAGGGTGTGATGTTTACCGGTTCGACCGAAGTGGCGCGTGGCCTGCAGCAGACGCTGGCGCAGCGCCTGGGCGCACATGGTCAGCCGGTGCCGCTGATTGCCGAAACCGGTGGCCAGAACGCCATGATCGTGGACTCGTCGGCGCTGACCGAGCAGGTCGTTCAGGATGTACTGGTTTCGGCCTTTGACAGCGCCGGCCAGCGTTGCTCGGCATTGCGTGTGCTGTGCGTCCAGGAAGATGCCGCCGACCGTGTACTGACCATGCTCAAGGGAGCCATGGAAGAGTTGCGCCTGGGTAATCCGGTGCAGCTTGCCAATGATATCGGTCCGGTCATCGATGCACGCGCACAGCGGACCATCGACGAGCACGTCGCGCAACTGCGCGCCAAGGGCCGCAAGGTGCACCAGTTGTCGCTGGGCGGCGAGGTTGCCCGCAAGCCGGTGATGGCGGGTGGTACCTATGTGCCGCCGACCCTGATCGAACTGCCCGACCTGTCCGACCTGACGCGGGAAGTATTTGGGCCGGTGCTGCACTTCGTGCGCTATCGCCGCGACCAGCTCGACAGCATCCTGAAGCAGATTCGCGAGACCGGCTATGGCCTGACCATGGGCCTGCATACCCGTATCGATGAAACCATCGAGCATGTGGTGGGGGCAGCCCACGTGGGTAACCTGTATGTCAATCGCAATACGGTGGGGGCCGTGGTGGGCGTGCAGCCCTTCGGTGGCGAAGGACTGTCGGGCACGGGTCCCAAGGCGGGCGGTCCGCTGTATCTGTACCGTCTGCTGGCGCAGCGTCCCGATGCCGTGCTGTCCAGGCCGTTCAACACCGGTGCGTCCGAGACCACGCTGGCGACCGATGGGGCCGCACAGGCACTGGCGCAGTGGCTGCACCAGCATCCTGAGCTGACACCTGCCCAGGTGCCCATGCCGTTCTTCAGCGGTGGCAGCTATGTGCTGACCGGCCCGACCGGCGAGCGCAACGTCTATACGGTGTTGCCGCGTACGGCCGTGTTCGGCGTGGCGACCGATGACCATGACCGGATCGCGCAACTGGCCGCCGTATTGGCGGTGGGCAGCCGCATGGTGTGGGACAGCCGTGATGTGGCGGCACGTGCCCTGTTGCAGCGTCTGCCGGAAGGGGTTCGCGCCCGCGTGACGCTGACCGACGACCCGTCGCGTGCCGAGTTCGATGCCGTCCTGCATCATGGTGATACCGAGTCGCTGCAGCGCTTGCAGGCAGAGATTGCACAACGCGAAGGCGTCATCGTCGGGATCGTTCATCTGCAGCCGGGTGATGCGGCTGTGCCGCTCGAGCGCCTGGTGATCGAGCGTGCCCTCAGCGTCAACACAGCGGCAGCCGGTGGCAATGCCAGCCTGATGACGATGGCGTGATGGTTGTGATGTAGCGAGTCCGGGCTGCCCTGTGCGGTGGCTCGGACCGCTATGACGATGGTGCTGCCGGACTGGCAGAAAGCTCGGGCAGATAGTTCATCTCGACAATGGCCTTGTTCTTGCCGGTCTGCTTGGCCTGATAAAGCAGGCCATCGGCAAAGACGATGGCCTGTTCGAAATGGCCGGCCTCGAATTTGGAAATGAAAACACTGCCCATGCTGACCGTGAAGGGTATCGGGTCGTCGTTTTCCATCAAAGGCTGTTCCCGGATGGCTTTGATGATCCGCTGGCAGGTTTCAGGAAATGAGGCTGGTGGAATATCTGGAAAAATCACCACAAACTCCTCGCCGCCCCAGCGCGCCGGCAGGTCCTGGCTGCGCACCCTGTGTCGCAGGATCTCTGAAAGTTTCATGAGTACCCGATCGCCGACATCGTGTCCGTAACGGTCGTTGATGGCTTTGAAATTGTCGACATCCAGGATGGCAATGCCGAGATTCTGCCTGCCGGAATGGCGGCTGATGGCCTGCAGGAGTGCCCGCCGGTTACAGAGCCGTGTCAGCGGATCGGTGTTGGCCTTTGCCTTGATATGCGCCATCAGTTGCCGGTTGCGATTCATCAGTTCCGCCATGACGATGATCAGGATGGCGGTCATGGCAAAGTCGAACCGGTTGGAAAAGATCTCGTGGAACAGGGCGTTGCCCTGGCGATAGTCGTAGACAGTGATATAGAAGTGAATCCGGCTTGCTGCTGCCAGCAGCATGAAGCCACCGGTAATGAGGATGGTCCATGTAAAGCCCAGGTGGATCAGCGCAATGAGACTGGGCAGGACCAGGATGGTGACCAGGCTGAGCCAGTCCGAAAACACCATGAGCACCTGCGCGCAGACCAGCACAACAATCAGCAGCAGCATGGGTATGCGGGGTGGATGGGCACGGATGCTGCGCTTGTGTGACAGTATCCCGTACAGGAGCATCGAGATGATGAGACCGGAGAAAATCTGCTCGCTGGTCCAGTCGATGGTGACAAAACCGGGAGTGCCCAGGGGAATCAGTCCGGTCAGGAATGTGCCGGCAATAATGCCCTGGGTGATGGCAGTCAGCGTGATGGGCATGACCAGCAGGATGCTGCGCATGTAGGTTCTGTAATGGCGGCGATGCCGGAGTACAAGTTGTGTATATAGAGCGTAGAGCGGGATACTCAGCGTGTCGACCAGACAGGCATAGAGTTGTTGCAGTGCCGTCATGTGCTGTTGTACCAGCAGCGATGCCGTGTAGTGTCCGCTGAAGTACAACAGCATGAAGAGGCCCAGCCGCGATGTACGGTCATGCATGCATCGGCTGCGCCAGTGCATGGCGAGCATGGCGGCCAGGGCGTTGCCCGGCCAGAAAAATATCAGTCCTGCCGAGGACTGTCCAAGTTGCGCAGCGTAATTGACCAGTGCGCAGATAAGGGTATAGGCAACCAGTCGCGGAATGATATGCACGGGGCAATTCCTGTTCGAGGTCCGGCCTGTGGGCCCGTCAGGTAATCGTACACGTCATCCACGCGCAAGAGTTCTTTATCCTGGTGTCAGAATTTGTACCTGACATTCAGCGTGGCGTTTCTCGGCGTACCGTAGATCCCGGTGTAGAACGTCGTGTCTATAGAGCTGATGTATTTCCTGTCGAACAGGTTGTTGATGTTGAGCGTGGCCGACAGATTCTCGTTGAAGTCGTAATGTGCCATCAGGCTGGCGACGGGATATGCACCCTGGCGGGCTGTCAGCTCGCGGCCTGCCCACCAGGGCGTGCCGGTGCGGTAGGTTGCGCTTTGCCAGGTCATGCCGCCGCCCAGGGTCAGCCGGTGCCAGTCGCCAGACAGGCGCAAGGTCGTCCAGAGCTTGACCAGGTGTTCGGGAAGGGTCGTCGCGATGCGTGCGCCGTTCGCGTCCTTGGTCTGACCATAGGTGTAGCCGGCCATGATATTCCAGCCACGCGCCAGTTCGCCGTTGATTTCGATGTCGATCCCCTGGGTCCTGGCCCCTTTGACGGCAATGTAGGCAGCCGTGTTGTCGGTGCCGGGTACGGTGTAGCCATCGTCGGCCTGTGCCAGGTTGTCCTGCCGGATCTGGTAAATCGCCACGGCGCTGGTCAGTCGTCCGTCCAGCCAGTCACTCTTCACGCCCAGCTCGTAGTTGATGCCTTCACGTGGCTTGAGGATGGCACCGGAGCGGTCGCGCAGCATTTGTGGCGCGTAGATGGTGGTGTAGCTGGCGTAGAGCGTATGTTGTTCGTCCAGGTCGTAGGTCAGGCCGACATAGGGCGCAAAGAAACCGTTGGACTTGTATTCTTCGCTGAAGGCATAGGCCGTGTTTCTGTTCAGGAAACGGTAGGTGTTGGTGTATTCGCCATAGCGTCCGCCGACGATAAGGGCAAGGGGGGCGGAAAGGCTGAAGCGGGCGGCTGCGTAGATGCCTTTTTGCCGGATCGTGGTGTCGCTGTCGGTGTTGTAGCGCAGATGGTCGGCTGGTACACCCTGATGATTCCACGCAGGCAACTGAAAGCCATTGGTCGTGTTCTGCGACACATAATCAGCAAGGTCGGAGAATTCGTTGTGGCTGGCACCAACGACGAATGCATGCTGGCGGCCCAGCAGGGTGAATGGTCCGCCCAGCCTGATGTCGATGCCGGTCTGTTCCTGGTCGGTCTGGCCGATTGCCTGGTTGAGCCGCAGCAGTCCGGTAGATGCACCGATCAGCGAATTTGCCGTATAGCCGCCGACTACGCTGTAGCGCCGGTCACTCTTGATATGGGACAGCCCGATATCCAGTGCCCAGTCATTGACGAATACATGATTCAGTTTGCCGAAGAGTGTGGTGGTGCGTGTCCGGTTGGTGTTGTAGCGGCTGGCGAAGTTGGTCGAGCGCGTGAACTCGGTCTGGGTGCCGTTGTTGTCGAACAGCGGGAAACCGGTACCCAGCATCAGGCCACGAGGATCGTCTTCCTGATAGTCGATGCCGGCCCTCAGGGTCGTGGCTGCTCCAACATCGGCTTCCAGCACACCGTAGAGCACGGTTTTTTCCTGCCGGAAGTAATCGATATGCGTCCGGTTGCGCTGGTGGGCTGCCACGACGCGGCCGCGCAGGGTGCCGGTATCGTTGAGGGGGCCGGACAGGTCGGCTTCGATCCTGCGCTTGTCCCAGGATCCGATGCCAGCACTGACATGGCCCTGGAAGTCACGGGTCGGCCGCTTGCGGATGAGGTTGAGCGTACCAGCTGGATCGCCGACACCAATGGACAGGCTGGAAGCGCCGCGCAGGACTTCGACCCGGTCGTAGATGGCTAGGTCGGCCAGGCTCTGGCCGACAGTCTGGGTCGTCATGTCCAGCGTGGTCAGCACGCCGTCCAGCTGGTAGGCATTGATCGCATAGCCACGCGACATGATGGTGTAGCGTTCGGAACCCATGTCCGAGACCGAGATGCCTGGCGTTTGCACCAGGGCTTCGCGCACGCTGCCCAGTGCCTGGTCATCCAGGCGCTGGCGTGTCAGTACGCTGATGCTCTGTGGCGTGTCCTTGAGTGACAGGCCAAGTGGGGTAGCAGTAGAACTGGTGAGGTGGGCGGCGGTATAGCTGCCGGTTCCTTCGGTCCGATCGCTGCCGCCAGCCGTGACCAATACTTCTGCCAGAGCCGTGACCCCTGGGCCGCTCGCAGAAGGTTCCCATGCTTCACGCAGCAGATAACTGTTGTCCGGCTGGCGGATGGCCTCCAGCCCTGTGCCTTGCAGCAAGGCCGCGAGGCCTGCTTCTACGGTGTGGTTGCCAGACAGGCCTGGGCTGTGCCGGCCCTGGGTCAGCCGTGTATCGCCGCCCAGCAAGGCACTGTTCTGCGCCAGGAATCGCGCCAGCACGCTGTCGAGCGCACCGGCCGGGATTCGATAGCTACGTGTGTCGATGTCTGCTGCGATCCGGTTGTCTGGGGCTTGTGCCCTGACTTCCTGGGCATTTATGCCAACCATCGCCAGCACGATGCCTGTCAGGGCCAGTCGGGCGGTCAGGCCCAGCGCGAAGGTACGCAGGGTCGGGGAGAAGTACGTGCTGTTGTGGTGCCTGGAGTGCGGCAGGAACATTGGAAATGCCTCGTTCGTTGAGTGTGCTTGTCATATGTACGAACGAAGCGATGGAATGCGGAACTGCAGTGGACAAAAAATGTCGCCAGACCTTAGCGTGGTCCGATGCTGACCCACCATGGCAGTGGCTGCCGTACCCGGATAGGCAGTACGCGCTCAAGCATGCGCAGGGCCTGTTCGGTATCGGACAGCGGATAGCTGCCCAGGACCGGCAGGTCGGCAATGTCGGGATCCAGACCGATATGTCCGGCATGGTAGCGCCGCAGAGCAGCGATCAGCTCATGTAGCGGCGTGCGTTCCGCAATGAAAATGTTGCGCGCCCAGGCTTCGCGGTTGGGGTCGGCTGGTTGTGGTGGCGCGATGCCCTGTGTATCGAAAAAGGCTTGCTCGCCGGCTGGTACGATGACGCTTGCCGTATCGCTGCAGGGGGTGATCCGTACTGCGCCTTCGTATACCGCCAGCAGGCTGCGTGCATCGCCCAGTTGCACGCTGAATCGGGTGCCCAGAGCCTGCAATACACCATGCGTCGTCTGCACGATGAAAGGCCGATCGGCAGAGTCGCGTCCTGGCGCGGGATCTTGTGCGGTTTGTATCAAGACCTCGCCATGCAGCAATTCGATGCGGCGCTGTACCGGGTCGAAGTCCAGGTCGATGGCGCTGGCGCTGCCCAGCCAGAGTTCGCTGCCGTCGGCCAGTATGATACGGCGAATTTCTCCCGTGGCGTTGCTGTGGTCGGCTCCCCAGGCGAGCAGGGTGTTGCGCACGCTGCCATATTGCCATGCAGCGCTGCCAATGGCTCCACTGCCGGCCAGTATCAGCATGCCGCCAAGCAACTGGCGACGACGCTGGTGGCGGGTGTGGACGGCATGATGGGTGTCCGCTGCCAGTCGGGCACTGGCACCCTGCAGCGCAGAGAATTGCTGGCCGACGCGCTGTGCATAGCCCCAGGCGGCCTGGTGCTGTTCGGATGCATTCAGCCAGTCTTGCCAGTGTTGTCGATCCGCCTCGGTGACGCTGCCGGATTCCAGCAGCGTATACCAGTGGGCCGCCTGTTCGAGTACCTGGTGGCTGGGTGGGGTCATGGCGTGAGACCCATGTCGCAGCCCAGTTCGTGTTTCATGCAGTGCAACATGGCCTGGGTATAGAGCTTGCGGACCATGCGGGTACTGATACCGATTTCTGCTGCAATTTCAGGTTCGGTCATTTCGCAGGCCATCTTGAGCATGAAGACCCGGCTGGCCTTGGGGGGCAGGTTGCGCAACATGGCATCCAGCGCACCGAGTGCCTCGATGATGCCCGCGAGGTGTTCGGCCGAAGGGGCGTATTCTTCGGGGCGGGCAGTCAGGGTCTCCAGCCAGGCCTGCTCGAGTTCACGCCGGCGCCACAGGTCGGTGGCCAGATTGCGCGCCATGACCTTCAGGTAGGCGCGCGCCTTCGGGGCATTGTCCAGCGTGGGGACCGGCTTGACCAGCAGGCGTATGAAAACATCCTGCGCGATATCGGCGGCATCGGCATTGTGGTTTAGACGTGCGAGCAGCCATGACTTCAGCCAGGGCTGGTGCGCCTGGTACAGGGCCTCGACGTGCAGGTTGTTGGCAGTGCGGGCAGGTAGGGGGTTCATCCGACGGCGAGTAGACAGAATTGGCAAAGGCAAATTTCATGTGAATGATAATTGCTATTGTCAACGATGTGAACGGAAACCGTGGACTGACCGAGCGATGCGTTGCTGCATCGCCCATCCGGACCTCATGCCGGAACCGGTTCTGCCTTGCGTTGCAGGTGGCGTACGATCATGTTGAGGAGGATGCCGTACATTGGTACGAACATCAGCAGGCTGACCGCGAGCTTGATGACGTAGTCGACCAGGGCAATCTCGACCCAGTGCTCGGCCATGAACGGGTTGCTGCTGCGCCAGAAGGCCACGCCGAAGAACACCAGTGTATCGACTGCCTGCCCCACCACGCTGGAGGCGGCGGGGGCAATCCACCAGGCACGATGCTGGCGGCGCAGTCGGTCAAACACCTGGATATCCATCAACTGGCCCAGTACATAGGCCGTGAAACTGGCCAGGGCGATGCGAAATACGAAGCTGTTGAATTCGCCCAGCGCAGCCAGTCCGCTGAACACGCCGTCGTGGAACAGCACCGAAACGATATAGGAGGCCACCAGGGCGGGTAACATGACGCGGGCGATCACACGCCGTGCCGGCGATTTTCCCAACAGTCGTACCGTGAGGTCGGTGGTCAGGAAAATGAAGGGAAAACTGAAGGCACCCCAGGTACTGTGGAAGCCGAACAGCGTGATCGGCAACTGCACCAAGTAGTTGCTGGCGATGATGATCAGGATGTGAAACGAAACAAGCAGCGCCAGCAGCCAAGGCTGGCGTTGTGTGGACAGCGTAGTCATTGGAGACCTTTTTGATGAATGGGGTAAGGGAACCCATGAACCGGATAGAATTGCAGGCGCAATTGTAGCCTGATTCTGCAGGAGAAAAGGTGTTGGACTCTATCCAGGACGTCCTGGATGCGGGCGATGATCGCGGCCCACGCTTCTGGCGCGACCCAGCCATGCCCCATGTTGAAAGCCGCCGCGCCTGTGACAGCCGTGCCTGCTACCGGCCCCACAGCCATCCGACCTGGTCGATCGGGGCGGTCGATGCCGGCCGCAGCCGGTTCAGTGCGGAGCGTGTCGGTACCGTACCGATCGGGCCGGGTACGCTGGTCTTCGTTCCGGCTGGGCATGTACATGCCTGCAATCCCGAGCCGGGGGTTACCTGGAGCTATCAGATGCTGCATTTGGACGATCACTGGGTGCGCCGCCTGCTGGGGATGTCGGGGGCACTGAAGGGGGATATGCAGGTGCTGTCTGCGACCCGGGTCGGACTGTCGAACGATCCGGCGCGCTATGCCCGCTTCTGTGTACTCAATGACCTGCTGTTTTCCGCAGCGCCGGTTGTGGACAAGGAAGCGGCGTTGCGTGCCTTTCTGGTGGAGGGACTGGTGGGCACGGCGGCCATTGAGCCACTGGCGCAGGCCATGCAGTCAGTGCCCGATATCCTGGTACCTGTGATGCAGAGGCTGGAGGTTGCGCAGGAGCCCGTTTCTTTGGCTGATCTGGCGGTGGTGGCAGGGATGAGCCGCTACCGGCTGATCCGTGTCTTTCGTGCTGCTACCGGGATGACGCCGCATGCCTGGTGGCTCAATGAGCGGGTCAATCAGGGCAGGGCGCATCTGCGGGCGGGTCGGTCGATTGCCGAGGTCGCCCATGAACTGGGCTTTTCCGATCAGAGCCACTTCCAGCGGATGTTCAAGGCGCATGCCGGCGTGACACCGGGCAGCTATCGCTGAATGGGGCCGGTGCGGGGGCCGGTCAGTGCGACAGGTCCGGGCTGCAATTTCATTCAATACGGGCAGGCGTGCCTTGCGCCAGACTGTCATCCGTTGCAATTTCGGGTGGCGAGGCGATGGAGCAGTTTCTGATGGTGGCAGTGGCGCACTTCCTGGCGTTGCTGTCGCCGGGGCCGGATTTTTTCCTGATCGCGCGGACCTCCGCGGTGCAGGGCTGGCGTCTGGCGGCAGGGGTGTGTGCCGGCGTGGCAGTCGCCAATGCCGTGTTCATCGTGCTTGCCTTCAGCGGTGTATCGGTGTTTCGGCCGGGTAGCCTGTTGTTTGAAGTCGTACAGTGGGCGGGATGCCTGTATCTGCTGTATCTGGGCGGGCTGTTTTTGCGTCATGCCGGCCGTACGCCGCTGATGCTGCCGGATACGGTGGCGCAGGTCTCTCGGGACCGGCAGTCCACGGCAAGGGGACTGCCGGGGCAGGTAGGCTGGTGGCGCAATTTCATGATGGGTTTCATGTCCGGGGGACTCAACCCCAAGAATGCGCTGTTCTATGTGAGTCTGGCCGCCATGCTGGGGCAGCAGCCGGATCTGTTGCTGGCAGGCTATGGCCTGTGGATGTTCGGTGTGGTGCTGGGCTGGGATGTGCTGGTGGCGCTGGCGATCGGCAACCGGGCGATACTGAGTCGGTTTGCCCGTATCCTGCCCGCAGTGGAACGCATTACCGGGGTATGTCTGATTGGCCTGGCCGTGGCCGTCCTGGCCAGTCGCGGCTGACATCGGCGAAGCCGGCCCGCAGGAATTCCACCAGGCACTGCACGGCACGCGGTACCTGGGGAGTCCAGGGGCGGATGGCGTAGATGCGGGCACCGAAAAAGCCCTGAGGCTCCCAATCCGGCAGGATGGTGACCAGGGTCGATGTACGGGCCGGGTGTCCATCCGGCTCAGCCTGCACAACCGCCTGCAGCGCAGGCATGGCGCTGAAGTCCGGCAGCAGGGCAACGCCCAGCCCGGCCAGTGCTGCGTCGCGCAGGGTTTCGCTGTTGTTGGCCTTGATGGGCCCCCAGACCGGGATGCTGACCTGTTCGGTGGGCTGGCGACGGCGGGTTCGTGTCAGGGTCCAGCTTGATGCGGCCAGCCCCGCCCGCAGGTAGACCAGACAGGCGTGGCGGGTCAGGTCTTCGGGGCAGGCAGGCGTGCCGCAGCGTGCCAGGTAGTCGGGGCTGGCAACCAGCAGCGAGCGGGTGTCGCACAGGGGCCAGGCGACGCTGCTGTCCGGGGGGGTATGCGTGTGGCGGATGGCCAAATCGAAACCCTCCTGTCCGAGATGGACCAGTCTGTCGTTCAGGTCCAGTTCGACGCGAATCTCTGGATGCCTGGACAGGAAATCGGCCAGCATCGGCATGACGTACTGACGCCCCAATGCCACAGGTGCCGTCAGTCGTACCAGGCCACGTGGCTGGCTGGCAAGGTCACGAACGGCTGCAAAGCTCTGCTCTATCCGGGCAAAGGCCGGGCGGGTGTCCTCCACCAGTTGCACGCCAGCCGCCGTGAGTGTCACGGCACGTGTCGTGCGCCTGACCAGGGGGACGCCGGTCGCTCGCTCCAGGGCGGAGATGCGCTGGCTGACCGTTGCCTTGGACAGTCCGAGGCGGCGTGCGGTCTGGGTATAGCTGCGCGTTTCGCCGATCAGAGTCAGCAGATGCAGGTCAGAAAAGACCGGGTGGGCGCACAGCGCCGGATCGAGTGATGCCGGGGGCGTAGGTCCGGTGTGTGCGGAGGTGGGCTTGGACATGAGGCAGCGTCGATAACGATCAAGGTCGGGTATTGCGATGGTCGAGGGAGTTGATTGTTTGTTTTTTCAAACAATGTAGTCGATTTTTCGGACTTCTCAAAAATCAGGTGGCTTCCTAAACTGAAGCGCATTTTCCGGGGACTGTATCGCTCGGGCTGACACAGTCCTGTGGCCATTTTTTCTGCGAGGTTCGATCATGACAGCACTTATTTCCAACTGGATCGCAGGTCATCACGCCGCCGCTTCCAGCGGCCGGCAACAGCCGGTGTTCAATCCCGCCAGCGGTGTCGTGGCAGGACAGGTACAACTGTCGTCTGCGACAGATGTCGATGCTGCCGTGGCGGCTGCCCGCACGGCTTTTCCTGCCTGGAGCGCATTGCCGCCGCTGCGTCGCGCTCGCATCCTGTTCCGTTTTCTGGAACTGCTCAATGCGCATCGTGACGATCTGGCGCACATGATCACGGCCGAGCATGGCAAGGTGTTTACCGACGCCCAGGGCGAAGTCACGCGAGGCATCGAGATCGTCGAGTTCGCCTGCGGCATTCCGCAACTGCTCAAGACGGATTTCAGCGAGCAGGTCAGCACCGGCATCGACAACTGGACGCTGCGCCAGCCGCTGGGTGTCGTGGCGGGCATCACGCCATTCAACTTTCCGGTCATGGTACCGATGTGGATGTTTCCGGTAGCGCTGGCGACCGGCAATACCTTTGTGCTTAAGCCCAGTCCGATCGATCCCAGCCCCAGTCTTTTCATGGCTGAGCTGCTGCGTCAGGCAGGATTGCCGGATGGCGTTTTCAATGTGGTGCAGGGAGACAAGGAGGCGGTCGATGCACTGCTGGTGCATCCCGACGTGCAGGCGGTCTCGTTCGTTGGCTCCACACCGATCGCCAACCATATCTATGAGACAGGAGCGCGTCACGGCAAGCGTGTGCAGGCCCTTGGCGGTGCCAAGAACCACCTGGTGGTCATGCCCGATGCCGACATGGATCAGGTGGTGGATGCCCTGATCGGTGCTGCCTATGGTTCGGCTGGCGAGCGCTGTATGGCGATCAGCGTGGCGGTTTTCGTAGGAGAAGGCACCGCCGAGCAAGTGCTGCCCAGGCTCATCGAGCGCACCCGTGCGCTCAGGATTTGCGATGGCCGAAACTTGGAGGCGGAAATGGGTCCCATCGTGACCCAGGCCGCACGCGAGCGGATTACCGGCTACATCGAGCAGGGCATCGCCGAAGGGGCACAATTGCTGGTCGATGGTCGCACGTTCGAGGGGGCTTCTGCCGGGCCGGGATGCGAAGCAGGCTTCTGGCTGGGGGGAACGCTGTTCGACCACGTGACACCGCAGATGCGCATCTACCGCGAGGAAATATTCGGCCCGGTGCTGGCCTGCATGCGCGTGGCCGATTTCGGTGAGGCGCTGCAATTGATCAACGCGCATGAGTTCGGCAATGGGGTGAGCTGCTATACCCGCGATGGGCATATCGCCCGCGAGTTCAGCCGTCGCATCCAGGTCGGCATGGTGGGCATCAATGTGCCGATCCCGGTGCCGATGGCCTGGCAGGGCTTTGGCGGCTGGAAGCGCAGCCTGTTCGGCGATATGCATGCCTACGGAGAAGAGGGGGTGCGTTTCTACACCCGCCAGAAATCCGTCATGCAACGCTGGCCGCAGGCCACAGCCAAGGGGGCGGAATTTGCCATGCCGACCAGTCAGTAGGCCGCCAAGCCTGGCTCAATCCAGCCCGGTGCTGCGCTTGGTCGCATCCTCGTGCATGGATTCGTTGAGCTGGTCGACGATCAGTGCCCAGGGCGCATCAGCCTTGAGCTGCTCGGACAGGAACTGGCGCTGTGCCGGACTCCAGCAGGGGGCATCCAGAATGCTGACATTGGTGGGCAACTGGTTGTTCCGGATAAAGGCAGCGATGGCAGCATCACTGGCGTCCAGTCCGAGTTGCAGGAACAGATTGCTCATGCGGGGCGTGGTTTCGTCCATGGGGCACTCCTTTGGTGGGGTGGGAAAGTGAGGGCACCGGCCTGTCGCGCAAGCGCGGCGGCGGGGCGTCACTGGCCGACAGATAGCGCTTGTGTGAAAAATAGACGACCAGTGCAATGGAAATCAGGCACATCACGGCCAGTGTCCACCAGAAACCATGTTCGTGTCGCAGCCAGGGCAGGAACTCCAGCCCCATGCCGAACAGGTCGGCAATCAGGCCCAGCGGCAGGAAGATGGCCGTGATGGCCGTCAGCGTGCGCATCACATCGTTGGTGCGGTTGCCCTGGATGGTGAAATGAATCTGCACGGCCGTTTCGGCGCTTTGCTCGAGCAGGCGCACGTGGCGGGCGACTCGACCGATGTGCTCGGCCACGTCGCGGCTGCGTACCAGCAGGATTTCGTGCGTGCGGCGACTGGCGTCGGACGACGGCGGCAGATCTTCCAGCGTTTCGATCCAGCCGCTGACGGCACTGAGTTGGTCTTCGCACAGACTTTCGAGATGATGCAGTGTCTGGCGTGCCTGCAGCAGGCCCTCCCAATTGCCGAAGCGGGCATTCGGGCGCAACAGGTGTTGTTGCCAGTGGTCCAGGCGTGTGGTCATGGCTTTGCGCAGGACCAGGAAATCATCGACCATCAGGCCCAGCATGCGCAGCATCAGTTCGGCCGCAGAGGTCGGCAGACGTCCGCCGCCTGTCTGTGTTGCATGCGGGCCGGTTTCGCTCTGTGCCTGTAGCGACAGACGTTCGATGGCGACGCCCAGGGTCGAGCAGGCGCTGTCCGGATGCACGCTCAGCAGCACCCGCTCGAAGATGGCGAAGCCGACCGGCTCAGTCTGGATGTCCGAGGCCGGCAGCAACTGGGGTTCCTGCTGGGGCCGGGTGCCGGTGGCCGGCCGTGCAGGCAGGTCGTCGAGCATGGCATCCGCCAGGCGTCTGAATACCAGAATATCGTAATCAGCCGTGCAGTCGTAATGCGACGGTTGCTGGTGATTTTCGAGATCGGCCAGGTGCAGATCAAGCAGTGTGCGACCTGCCGTGCGCTGCATATCGTCCTGCAGGGCATGGCGCCGCCGTTCGAGATCGGCACGGGCGACTGCCAGCCACAGGAAACCATCGGCAGGCGGCGCAGCCGGCAGGCTGGTCAGCTCTTGGAAGGCCTGGCCCGGCCGGATCTGGAAAATGCGCAGCATGCCTGTCGATGCTCCATGAAAGAAAGCGACAGCCCCATCATACCCAAGTGCGTGGGCAGCATCGAATGACTATGGAAAATTACCCATTTTCAGTGATTGCAGGTGACTGTGCGCGCTTGCACAATCACATCGTCAATATCCGACAGACTGAACATGAAAAATTTATTGATAGCCGGCATGCTGCTTGGCATGTCTTGTGCGAATGCCTATGCGGCATTGCCTCCGTGGGCCCAGCGTAGCGTCGAATTCAAGGCCACCCTGGATGATCAGGGGGTGATGAAGGCTTTGCCTCACGGGAGTCTCATCCAGAGTCTTGAATATATCGGGCCTGATCTGTACCGGGTCAGTGCAGGGCACTGCACACTGGAGGTTCGGGTCAAGGATAGACCGATGCCTGAACATCAAGGCGTGCCGATGGTGGGACCGCGCCATTTCGAACTGGAAGTCGGCATGTCGGTATGCACGGAGGACTGATGAAATTTTCCATTCCAAAGATCACATGGGTAGCGAGTGCTGTCTTGCTGGGATTGCCCACCCTGGCCTGGGGGGACTCAAGGCCTGACGCAAAACTCATGCAGGATTACAACGACTCGCAATTCTGTGCAGCGCTGTTGCAGCAGTTGGGTGGTGCAGACAATGAACGGAAAGCCGCGTTGGCGCTGGCCCATGCCAAGAATCTGGCACCCGCTGCCGGCGACACCACTGCCGAGGCGTTCAATGCAGCGTATCACGATACCACCCTCATTCTGGGGATGGTAGATGAGAAAGAGATGAAGCAGTTCACTCAATTTTGCCTGAATAGGTGGTAACCCCTTTTGAGTACCGGGGTGTGGGCGGGCTATGATGACCAGACGAGCAGACTCAGGAGGTTGCATGTCTTACCCGCCCATTCCTTTCCTGTCCCAGTCGGGCCCGGCCGAGCAGGCCGTCTGGATCCAGGCATTGTCGCAGGCCATGCCGCAGGAGCGGATCGTGTCGTTTTCGGCGCTGTCGGAGCAGGAGCGCAATGCCTGCACGGTGGCCATCGTGGCCAATCCCGACCCTGCCCAGGTGCATGCCTTGCCGTCGCTGCAATGGGTGCACAGTGTCTGGGCCGGTGTCGAGCGGCTGGTGGCTTCGCTGGGAGACAGTCCGCTGCATATCGTGCGGCTGGTCGATCCACAACTGGCGGCGAACATGGCCGAGGCCGTCCTGGCCTGGACGCTGTACCTGCATCGCTACATGCCTGAATATGCCCGTCAGCAGCAACAGCGGATCTGGGCCGAACTGCCCTATGTCATGCCGCAGCATCGTACGATCGGAATACTGGGCATGGGCGAACTGGGGACGGAAGCAGCCCGTCGCCTGCGTGCGGCGGATTTCCGCGTCTGCGGCTGGAGCCGTCGCCCCAGGTCGATCGAGGGCGTGGAGAGCTTTGCCGGTGACGACGGTTTGCGGGAGATGCTGGCGCAGACCGATATTCTGGTCTGTCTGTTGCCTTTGACGCCGCAGACCCGTCATCTGCTTGATGCCGAGCGGCTGGGCTGGCTGCCACGAGGTGCCCGGCTGATCAACTTTGCCCGGGGGGGCATCATCGACGATACGGCACTGCATGCTGCGCTTGATGCCGGGCATCTGACACATGCGGTTCTGGATGTCTTCGAGGTAGAACCACCGCCAGTCGATGGCTGGCATTGGGCGCATCCCGGCGTGACGGTCTTGCCGCATTGCTCCGGGCCGACCAGCCGCGAAACGGCTTCCGCCATCGTGGCCCGGCATGTGCAGGCCTTTCGCGAGCGTGGGGAATTGCCGGCAGGCGTGGATCGGGCGGCTGGGTATTAGCGCAGAGACGGCACACAAGGTGAGGGCCGAGTGTTGCCGGTCGCAACAAGCTCGGCCCAGATCAGGATGATCCTGCTCAGAACGCGTGTGTCAGGCCCACGGCTACCCGTGTCGTGGTCGGGTTGTCCGGTGTGAGCAGGGCTTCGGTCGAGGCGTTCTTCATCCGCCCGGCGAAGGCGTAGACGCTGGTGCGCGGCGACAGGCTGTACGAATAGCCGATCGTGTAGACCTGTATGTTCTTGGCCTTGTCACCACTGCCCTGCCAGTCCCAGTCAGGCGAGGCGAGCGACCATTGCAGCGTCAGGTCACCGCCACCCAGCGGAATGGTGGCACCGGCATACCAGCTTTGCAGGCGACCGCCGTCGACAAATTCGTTGGGACCGAGACCGCCCAGTCCGGGCCGGTCGGGATTGGCGTTGGCGTATTCATCGCCGTTCAGGCCGACGAAGCCGTTTTTCTGGCGCGACCAGCCGCCGGCCAGCTTGACGGGACCAAAGTCATAGCTGGCCCCCAGTTGCCATGCGTCGGGCTGGTTCAGGCCGACCGAGCCGCTGTCTTTCGGTTGCAGGCGGTCGTAGGTGAGCGCTACATACAGCGGGCCATCTTCGTAGCTCAGGGCCGCGCTCAGTTCGCGTGCCTGGCGGGCACTGTCGAAGTCGCTGCTTTCGTCCGCGTTGAAGCTGTAGCCCAGGCCCAGTTTCAGGCCTCCGAAATCAGGCGAGAAGTAATTGACGGTGTTCGACAACTGGTAGTTGTCGGCCGCCTTGAACGTCGCGCCCAGGCCGAAATCTTTCCAGCCGGCCAGTTCCACCCCGGAAGCAGCCTGCTGCGCCACTGTGTTCTGGCGGCCGAAACGCAGTTCGCCGTAGTCGGCGTGGTTCAGACCGAGCCAGGCGGCATAGTTGAACAGGCGGCCTTCTTCTTCCGCATTGCCGCTGTTGGCGTCGAAGCCGCTTTCCAGCGTGAAGGTTGCGCTCAGGCCGTCGCCCAGATCCTCGGCACCGCGCAGACCCCACAGCGAGTCGGCCTGACCGCCGCTGATCAGGCCGCTCTTGCGGGCGCGGCCCTGGCCTTCGAAGTTGGAAATCCGGGTGTAGGCCAGTCCGGTATCGATCACGCCATAAAGGGTGACGCTGCTGGTGGGAGCCTCGGCATGGGCAGCGCCCAGGGGCAGCAGGGCAGCGCACAGTGCCGTCAGGGGAAGAAGGCGGACGCACGCGGGTACGGCAGTCGTGGCAAACGAATGCTTCATGATGGTTCCTTGCGGAGAGGGAGGTCCCATCGGACGGTGGGTGCAAGGTCCGATGGGTCAGTGGTTAAGCCGGGTGTCAGTCCAGTCCGAGCATGCCGCGCAGTTGCGACAGGTCTTCTGCCAGCGTGTTGACCTTGCCGGCCAGCAGCTTGCGGTCGCGTTCGCTCAACTTGTCGTAACTCTCGAAGCCGCCATCCGCCGTGCGGTATTTGGCCAGCGTATCGAAGACGGTCTTGAAGTTGGCATCGGTCTTGGCCGCAAAGGCGGGGTCTTCGGCCACGATCAGCGGATGCAGCAGCTCGACGATCTTGTAGGCCCCTTCGAAGTTGGCCTGGAAGTCCCAGAGGTCGGTATGGCTGTAGCGGTTTTCCTCGCCGGAGATCTTGGTGGCCGCGACTTCCTCCATCAGCACGGCAGCCCCGCCCACCACCTTTTCGGGCGGGAAGGTCAGGTCGGCCAGCCGGCCGTTCAGCTCGCGCACGTCAGTCAGCAACTGGTCGGCGAAGGGGGCCAGACCCTGGGTCGAATTCTGTTCCCACAGCACGTACTCGATGCGATGGAAACCACCGAAGCCGGGATCCTTTTCGGCCTGCTCATGGTCATCGGCACGCGAGTCGATGGCTCCGTCGAGATCGCTGAACAGTTCCGCGACCGGCTCGATCTTTTCGTAGCTGGTGCGGGTGGGGGCGTACAGTGCCTTGGCCTTGTTCAGGTCGCCGGCCTTGATGGCAGCCACGAATGCCTCGGTGTCGGTGACCAGTTGGCCGGCATTCTCGGAAACGTAGATCTTGTATTCGGCCACGGGCTCGACCAGTTGCAACGGATCCACGGCAGCCTGGGCCTGCAGGACGGAGAGAGCGGCGCAGCTGCCGATGAGGGTGGCCAGTGTACGGGCGCGGAAGGGATTCATGGGCGTTCCTTTTTATCGATTGAATGTCATACAGGAAAACAGGCGGATGGTCGTGTCGGGCAACGCGGTGCCTGGGCGCAGGCAGAGGTGGGTGAACATCATGCGCTGGCCTCCATCAGGGAGCGGCCCAGCCAGTCATCGGCCGTGCGCATGCCGGGCAGCGTGAAGAAGAAGCCGCCGCCGACGGGTTTGAGGTATTCCTCCAGAGGCTCGCCGTCGAGTCGTTTCTGTACGGTGATGAAGCCTTTTTCCAGATCGGCCTGGTAGCAGATGAACAGCAGCCCCATGTCGAGTTGGCCCGAGCGGGTGACGCCATTCGAATAGTTGAACGGCCGGCGCAGCATCAGATTGGCCTCGGAACCCGGCGTGCGCGGGTTGGCCAGCCGGATGTGCGAGTCCATTGGGGTGCGCAGACCTTCGGGATCGGCGTGGTAATCCGGCACATCGTGTTCGGTGGCACCGCCATCGAGCGGCGCGCCGCTGTCGCGCTGGCGGCCGAAGATGGCTTCCTGCTCCTGCAGTGGTGTGCGGTCCCAGCGCTCGACGAAATTACGGATGATGCGTACCGCCTGGTAGGTGCCGCCCACGGCCCAGGCGGGTTCGCCCTGGCCGGGCTGAACCCAGACCACACGATCCATCAGGGCTGCATCCCCGGCATCGGGATTGGCTGAACCGTCGCGAAAACCCAGGAAATTGCGGGCGCTTTCGGCGGGCTGGCCGGGGCGCTCGGCGATGGGCGGCACGCTGCCTTCCTGCTTCCAGTGCAGCAGCAGCAGGTCGGGCGTGTTCTTGATGATGTCGCGCAGGGCGTGGATGATGGTGTCGGGCGTATTCGCGCAGAGCTGGATGGACAGGTCGCCGTGGCAAAGCGCAGCATCGAGCGCATCGTTGGGATGGCGCTGCATCTGGTGCAACTCACGCGGTTTGACGGCGGCCAGGCCAAAGCGAGGGTCGAACAGCGAGGTACCGACCGACACGGTCACGGTCAGGTTGTCGGGGGGCACATCGGGGCCGAGGATGCCCGAGCCGGGTGGCGGCAGCTTGGGATCTCGCTGGGGCTGGATGCCCCCCTGGGTCAGAAAGGCGATGCGTGCGCTCAGGATGCGGAACAGCCGCTCCAGCCCGTCGCGGTCTTCTGCGAGCACGAAGAACGAAGCCATCATGCCGGCGCTGGGTCGAGGTGTGGTGACGCCCGCCTGGTGCACGCCCAGGTAGGGAACGCGCTCCTGGAACTGGTCGCTGTAGGGCGCGTCGGTGACCTGCCCGCCGGAGCGGGCCAGCGGCGCGCAGCCACCGATCAGCAGGCTGCCTGCGCCGAGGGTCGCCAGCAGGTGGCGCCGTTGCGGGGAGGTGGGCGATGAGTCATGGCTGTGATCCGACAACGGGACGGAACGTATTTTCATGCAGGCTCCTGATCGTGGTGGTCTCGGCTCACTCGAGTCCGAGCGCCGGGTTGATCTGGTCGAAATCGTCGGCCAGTGCGTTCAGTGCTGTCGCAACGGTGGCCGGCACGACGGGCGAGGCTTCCAGTGACTGATCCAGCGTGCCGAGGTCGCGGCTGATACGGGCCTGCAGGTCCGGATTGGCCTTGGCCAGCAGGGGTTCCAGCAGGGCGGCGATCTTGCGGGTGCCGTCGCAGGTTCCCTTGACCAGATCCAGGTCGCTCCAGGCTTGCTGCGAGGCGCTGCCGGTACTGTCACCCAGATGGCCGGCGGCGCGACGCAGGCTGCGGGCACCTGCTTGCGCCAGTCGCTCGGGGCTGATCTGCAGGGTGCGCACGCGGGCGCGCAGGCTGTCGACGTCTGCCTGCAGTGCGGGCAGTTCGGCCTGTAGTGCAGGCATATCGCCACGTTCGGCCAGCAGGTGGCGTGTCTTGTAGAACCCGGCAAAATCCGGGTCGTTTTCTCGCTGGTCAAAATAATCGGCCCGGGCATTGAGGCGGGTGTCCAGATCGGCAAACAGCTCTGCCACAGGTTCCAGTCGCTTGTAGGTGCGATGTGCGTCCTGTGTCGCATGGCGGGCACCGTCTAGGCTGCCGTTCGCCACGGCCTGCTGCAATTGTTGTACGGCCTTCTGGACAGCGCCTGCCGTGAGTACCATGTAGACCTTGTATTCGGCCAGCGGGCCGATGTACTCGGTCAGGGGCGGGCGTGCCGCGTCGGCCTCGGACTGGGCCGACGGCGTGACGGTCAGCGTGCCGCGCGGGTTGCTCAGCAGGCCGCAGGTAATGGCAAATGTACCGGGCCGCAGCTTGACGGTGAGTGTCTGAGAGAAGCCGGGCGCGATATTCTCACGCTCATCCACGACCATCACTCCATCGAGAATTTCCCATTCGAGTGCGCGTGGCGTCTGGTTGACGATGGTAAAGGTAGTGCGGCCGGCCGGCACGGTGATGTCTCCGGGATCGCACAGGTTGTCGCGGATTGTGACCGTGACCTGCTGCGCATCGGCATGCGGAGTACGCTCGCGTGCCTTGCCCGAGGCATACCAGAAAGCGATCAGGCCGGCGATGCAGAGCAGCGCCGAAGCGGCCAGGGCGACCTTGGTCAGGGTCGGCATGGAGGGCTTGCGAGAAGAGGACATGGGCGTGGTCCAGTCGGGAAAGGAGAGCTGGCGGCGTCAGGCGTTGGAGGCTGGCGATGACGCAGCAGGGGACGTGACTGCTGGCATTGCCGTGCCTGTGGGGGCTCCGGCGCTTGTGTCGGGCGTGGATGCGCGCAGGAAGCAGGCCAGTGAAATGGTCAGGAACAGCACGTAGGCAATGACTTCACCCAGCACCGGTGCCGCCTGGTAGCCGAACAGGCCGGACAGCACCGTGCCGAGCGGACTGTCCATGGGCAGTGTGTCGTTGAGGTCGAAGACCACCTGTTGCAGGTGGTTCCAGACACCGGCTTCATGGAACTTGCGCAGCACGCCGGCGAGCAGGCCGGCCGCCACCAGCAGGATGAACATGCCGGTCAGGCGGAAAAAGCGGCGCAGGTCGAGGCGGACGCCGCCCGAGTACAGGCCATAGCCGATCAGGATGGATACGAGGATGCCGGCCAGCGCACCCAGCGGTGCAGCCCAGTCCCGGCTTTGCTGGAAGATGGCCAGCAGGAAGAAGATCGATTCCAGCCCCTCGCGTGCCACAGCCAGGAAGACCATGCCGATCAGCGCCCAGCCCTGGCCGCTGCCTGGGTGGTCGTGTACTGCGTGTTCGACCGAGTCCTGCAGCCTGCGCTTGAGTGTACGCGCGCTCTTTTTCATCCAGAACACCATGGAGGTGAGCATGGCCACGGCGACCAGTCCGACCACGCCTTCGAAGAACTCCTGCTGCTTCTGGGGAAACTCGGCAGATAGCCACTGTAGCGCGGCACCGGCGAAAAGCGAGAGGGCGGCCGCTAGCAACACACCGATCCAGATGGCCGGAATCAGGTGGCGTCGTCCGCTCTGGACGAGATAGCTGGCAATGATGCCGACGATGAGCGCGGCCTCGATACCTTCGCGCAGCATGATGAGAAAAGGGATCAACATGGCTTCGATTCCTGGACAGGCAGGCGGCCTTCAGGGGGCGTCGAAATCGGCGCGCGACATGAGGAGGTCGTCGATGCTGAAGTATAAATGGAAATGCAATTTGTTTTTATGTGTTCTGCAAATCTGTTGATCCATCGCAACTATTCTGCAGGGCGTCTATCCTGTCCATGATCCTGACGAATTCGGCCAGATTCTGTGCCCCGAGCTTGTCCATGGCATGTCGGCGACGTACCTTGACGGTGATCTCGCTGACGTGGAGCCGATCGGCGATCTGCTTGTTGAGCAGTCCCTGCACGACCAGTCGCGCCACGGCCAGTTCACCCTGCGTCAGGGTGGCAGCCAGATGCTGCAGGGCATGCTGCCCGGCAGCTTCGGTGCGTTGTCGGCGGTCCAGGTCGAGGGCGCGCTGGATGGCATCGAGCAGATCCTGTTCGCGAAAAGGCTTGGTCAGGAATTCGACGGCACCATTTTTCATGGCCTCGACGCTCATGGCGATATCGCCGTGACCGGTGATGAAAATGACGGGCAAGGTCCAGCCCTGGCGCACCATGTTGCGGTGGAAGTCCATGCCGCTCTGGCCTGGCATGCGGATATCCAGTATCAGGCAGGTCGGTCGTTCGCTGCGGGGACGGGCCATGAATGCAGCGACCGACGCATCGGTCTGCGCTTCGATGCCGACCGAGGCCAGCAGGTCTTCCAGCGCAGCACGCACCGAAGGGTCGTCATCGATGATGTGAACGACAGGCAGGTCAGTCATGGGAAGCCTCTTTGCTTACCGGCAGCCGGAAGGCCAGCTGGGCCCCCCGGCCCGGAGCCGGGTGTGCGGCGATCTCGCCGCCGTGTGCCGTGACGATGGAGCGGGCGATGGCCAGCCCCAGTCCGGCACCGCTGTCCTTGGTGGTCCAGAAAGGGTCGAACAACTGGGGAGTTTCATCGGGGCCAATGCCTGCACCGCTATCTTCCACTGTGAATTCGGCAAAGCCGTTGCCGCCGGCATGTACGGCGATGCGCAGCGTGCGTTCGGAGGGCGGCACCAGGCGCAGCGCGTCGAGGGCGTTGCCAACCAGATTGCCCAGTACCTGTTGCAGCAGTATGGGGTCGGCGTGTACGGCAGGCAGATTGTCGGGAAGGTCGAGCAGCAAGCGTACCTGTTCGTGTTCGAGTTCATGTGCGTGCAGCGCCAGGGTCTCGTGTATGGCATGTGCCGGAGCGACGGCCTGGGGTGCAGTCTTGTGGGCCTGGGTGACGGCACGGATGCGGGCAATCACTTCACTGGCGCGATGGGCGTCGTCTTCCATGCGCCGGGCCGCCTGGCGTGCCCGATCGGTATTGGGCGGCATCTGGTCGAGCCAGCGCTGGCATGCGCTGGCGCTGGTGGCGATGGCGGCCAGCGGCTGGTTGACCTCATGGGCGATGGACGCAGCCATTTCGCCCAGGCTGGTGGCGCGGGCGATGTGGAACAGTCTGTTCTGCGTCCGTTCGGCAGCCGCACGTGCTGCCACGGCTTTGAGGGCCAGGTGAGCGGTGATGCCGATGGCCAGCAGGCTGATGGCCAGATTGACCAGGCCGGTATCGTAGGTACCGGAACGGGTCAGTGCAAAGCTGGTCAGGGTGAGTAGCACGGCCAGGGCGGTCAGCAGGCGCGTGGTCCGGGCCGGCAGCAGCGCGGATGCGGCGAGAATGGCCAAAATGTAGAACACCGCGACCGCGATTTCATACCGGGTCAGGGTATCGGCCACGAAGATGGCAGCCATCAGGGCAAGCAGCGCGACGGTTTTCAGGATCATCGGCAAGGTTCCTCATGTCGTTCGGAGTGCAGACGCTATTCCGTGGTGCTGGCGCTCCAGAATGCCTGGCGGATGCCGCTGTTGCGGCGCAGTTTCGCCAGCAGGGGATCCAGTTCGTTGCCGCCGATCGAGGTTGGCAGCAGCGCGGCCTCGATCTCGATTTCCTGTTCGCCGAAGGCCCGGACCTCGATGTCGCGCAGCGGGATGCCGGCAGTATCGAAGGTCGATTCGATCAGGTGCAGGGCTTCCTTGCGGCGCTCGCGTTCGGCGATGGCATAGATGATGTAGGTTGCCTCCATGTCCTGGGTGTCGATCGGTTGTCGGTTGATGCGGTTGACGGCAGGGCGCAGCAGCGTGTTGGCAGCCAGCACGAACAGGGCACCGACGATGGCTTCCAGCAGCAGGTCGGCTCCCGCCGCGCAGCCGACGGCGGCCGAACCCCAGAGCGTGGCGGCGGTATTGATGCCGCGCACGCTGCCCCCCTCGCGCATGATGACGCCGGCCCCCAGGAACCCCACACCCGAGACAACATAGGCAATCACGTGCACCGGGCTGGTATTGCCTCCGTGCAGTGTGTAGTAGCTGACGCCGACGTCCACGAAGAGCGCTGCGCCGGTGCAGACCAGCACGTTGGTGCGCAGTCCGGCCGTGCGCTGGCGGATCTGTCGTTCGATGCCGATCAGGCCACCCAGGACAAAGGCAGCAGTCAGGCTGACGAGCGTGTCGGTCAGGGAGATCAGGTTGATGTATTCGAGGCTTTTCATGTGTTCCAGTGTCTACTGGCCCAGGGGTGCGGGGGCCAGCATGTCTCCAAGAAAGGCGTAGGCCAGGCCGAAATAGATGATTACACCGACCAGATCCATGATGGAGGTGATCAGTGGCGCGCTCAGTGTGGCCGGATCGGTACCCATTTTACGTGCAGCAAATGGCAGCAGTGCACCGATGAGGCTGCCCAGCACAGTGCACAGCAGCATGGCCAGACCCACCACCAGCAGGACTTCGCCCTGGACGCCCTTGCTGAAGTAGGCCAGTATGCTCTCGAGTACGGCAATGGCAAGGCCCAGCGCCAGTGCCACCGGCAGTTCGCGACGGATCACGAACCACATGTCGCGCCAGCGCAGCCGAAAATCGCCCAGCGCCATCGAGCGGATGACCAGGGTGGCAGCCTGGCTGCCGGTGTTGCCGCCGGTATCGATGATGGGCGCAATGAAGGCAGCCAGGATGATGACTTGTTCCAGCATCTCGGTCTGTGCGGCGATATAGGTGCTGGTCAGGATGCCGAAGCAGGTCAGGATCACCAGCCAGAAAGCGCGAACCTGAAACAGCTGGTGAAACGGCGAGGTACGCAAGTCCAGGTCATCGCCCTGCATCGCGGCGACACCGCCGAAGCGGGTCAATTGGGTGGCGTCTTCTTCCTTTTCGAGCGTCATGGCGTCATCGACGGTCACGATGCCAATCATGCGTTCGCCACCATTGATGACAGGCAGCGCCAGCAGGCTATGGCGGCGGATCAGTTCGGCGGCCTGGCGGGCCGGCCATTCTGCGCGCACGAAGACAGGATGCGGGCGCATCAGGTCGGCAATGCGGGCCTGGGGCTGGGCCAGCACCAGTTCGCGCAGTGAAAGAGTGCCCTGCAGGTGCCCTTCGGGATCAAGCACATAGATGACATAGATGGTTTCCTTATCGGGTGCGCTACTGCGAAGCGCTGCCAGCGCTTCGGTTGCGGTCATGCCGGCGTTGACGGCGGCGTAGTCGGAGGCGGTCAACGAGCCGGCCGAGCCTTCCGGGTAGGCCGCCAGCCTGAGCAGGCCAGCGCGGTCGTCCTGGGCCAGGGCCGGCAGTAACCGGGACTGGGCTTCGGTATCCAGCCGGTTGTAGAGGTCGGCCTGTTCATCGGATGGCAGCGCCTTGAACATGTCGGCGATGGCCGGGGGATGCAGCACGGGCAACAGCAGGCCCTGCTGAAACTCGGGCAGGTGTTCGAACAGGCGTGCCCGTCGGGCGGGAGCCAGCCAGCACAGCAGCAGGGCCAGTTGTTCAGGCTCCAGATCGGTCAGCGCCTCTGCCAGATCTGCACACTGTACCTGGTCGAAAATGCGTGCGAAGGCTGCGGCATCGCTGTGCTTGAGGGTGGCGCGGACGGCAGCCAGGAGATGTTCGCGGTTCATGGTTTCTTTTCCTGTCGATCTGGGCGCAGTGATCTCCGGATGGGGATTCTGCGGGCGGGTCATGACGCCTTCATGAACGCCTGGGGGACGGCCATGCGCGGCGGCAGGGCACGCGCATCCACCGGCAGCGTGCTAGGCAGTTGCCGCAGGAGCGGGTGAGGGAGTGATGGATTGTCGGCCGGTGTGGGGACAATCCGGGCCGGAGCGGTCCAGCCGGCAAATTATAGGAACCTGAGCCGTTGCGGCACCAGTATCCGGTGGCGTATCCGTGTCATGCGCACGGATGGCACCGATATACCAAGGTATACCGGCGTACAGGCATGGCTGCCGTTGCCTACAGTGTGAAGGCCTGATCCTGGCGCGGTACTACGGCATTCCAGCCGAGTTCGCGGCCGATGCGCATGCGCAGTGCCTCGGCGGCCTCCGGCTCGCCATGGACGATAAAGACACGTTGCGGGGCGCGCCGGAACCCGGACAGCCAGCGCATCAGTTCCGCCGCGTCGGCATGGGCCGACAGCATGGGCAACTCGGAGACCTCGGCCCTGACCGGAATCCATTGGCCGAACATGCGGATCTCGCGGGCACCCTGCAGCATGTCGCGTCCGCGTGTGCCGGCTGCCTGGAAACCCGAGAACAGCACGGTATTGCGATGATCCTGCACGAAGGCTACCAGATGATGCAGCACGCGCCCGCCCGTGGCCATGCCGCTGGCAGAGATAATGACCTTGGGATAGGTATTGGCCGACAATGCCTTGGACTCATCCACGGTGCGGACATAGGTTGCCACGTTGCAGGCCTGGGCGCAGGTGCCGGCCGACAGCCGGTGATCCTCGTGGTGGCGGCACAGCAGTTCGCTGGCACTGGTGGCCATGGGGCTGTCGAGGTAGACAGGAATGTTGCGCAGACGACCGTTCTGTTTGAGCTGCCACAGGTAGTACAGCAGCGCCTGTGCTCGCCCCACGGCGAAGGCCGGGATCACGGTAGTGCCGCCGCGACTCGCGGTGCGCTCGATGATGTCGCCCAGAGCCGCTGCAGGATCGGCATGGTCATGCAGGCGATTGCCGTAGGTGGATTCGATGACGATGTAGTCGGCCTCGGGCACGGGTTCGGGATCGACCATCACCGGGTCGCCATACCGGCCCAGGTCGCCGGAGAAGACGATGGTGCGGCCAGCCCAGCGGATTTCGGCCGAGGCTGCGCCGAGGATGTGGCCGGTCCGCCGCAACTGCAGCGTGGCACCCCCAGGCAGGGATACGTTCTGGTGCAGTGGCGCGGTACGAAAGAACGACATCGCATGTTCGGCATCATGCACACCGTAGAGCGGCAGTGCCGGGCTGTGTCTGGAAAAGCCCTTGCGGTTGGCGTATTCGGCATCCTTTTCCTGCAGGTGGCCGCTATCCTTGAGGATCAGTTCGGCTACGTCACGTGTGGCTTCGGTCGAGACGATAGGTCCCCTGAAACCGTCGCGGACCAGGCGCGGCAGATAGCCGGAATGGTCCAGATGGGCATGGGTCAGTACCACTGCATCGATATTGTCAGCCTGGATCGGCAACGGAGCCCAGTTCTGTTCGCGCAGGTTCTTCAGTCCCTGGAACAGGCCGCAGTCGACCAGCAGGCGGTGATCGCCGCTGGACAGGAGGTGTTTGGAGCCGGTGACGGTACCGGCCCCGCCGAGTGAGCGTAATGTCAGCATGATGCGAGCTCCTGTTCGGGGGCGTCGAGATCGGAGGGATGGCCCTTGCCGTCAAGCGCGGCGCGTTCGCGGGGTGTCAGCAACCTGTCTCGCGACAGTCCTGCGAGTGTGGCGGCAGCATCGACGGCATGTGCCCAACTGCAGCGGTTGGCGAACAGCAGGCCCGCTGTATCGAGCGTGCCGCCCCGGCTGATGTAACCCAGTGCAGTGGTGCCTGCCGGGCCGTTGTCGATGCGGCGCAGCACGCCCAGCATGGGTTCGGGCCGGGTGTGGCAGAGCAGTACGCGCGCCAGTCTGGCAGGGAAGAGGGTCGCCAGCGTTGCGTCGTCGAGCGCGAACTCCGCTTCGATGGCATCGCGTGGAGTACGCAGGCGGCCCGGTTCGAGAATGACCGTGACGCAGGCGGAGATTCCCTGACGCGACAGCCGCCCGTGGGCCTTGATGGCCTCATCAAGCTGGTAGGCACCGATGGCCACCAGTTGTACCTGTGCCTGGTCGGGGGTGCCCACGACATGCGCAGCCCCCTCTCGAACCAGGGCCTGTGCGGCGTTGGCATCGAGCCGCTGGGGCAGGTTGCGCTTGGAGACGATCAGGCAGGCAATCTGGCCGCGTCCGGCATAGATATCGCGCAGGGCGGCCATGGCGCTGTTGGAGTCCACGGGAAACATGACGCGGGACGTGTCGGACATTTCACCGAGCAGCGCCTCGCCAATGCTCGGATCCTGGTGGGACTGCTCGTTCTTGGCGTTTTCCCAGGTATGCGAGGTGACGATCAGCGGTACGCCAATCCAGCCTGGTGCCTGACCGAGATCCCGCTGGTGGCGGGCAAAGATGATGTCCTGGCGCAGCTCGCCCAGCATTTTCATGGCAAAGGCTTCGTAGCTGACGATGAGGTTCAGCCCCGCCTTGTTACCCAATGCTGCGGCGGCCACGGCTTCCTCGTTCAGTGCCGTGATGATGGCCCCCTGCACAGATTCGGCGATGCCGGGCTCGGGCTCGTTGACCCGGTGCTTCAGGTGCGCCAGCGTTTGGCCCATCTGGTTGCTGGCCAGTTCGTCCGGGTTGCCGACTCGGGGCCGCAGGCCCGGATTGGACTCGACCAGTTGCACGAACCAGCGATCCAGATCCTGCATGGCGCAGCCGGGCGTGCCATCGGCTGTCACCCATGCCGGTTCGGGCAGGGATGGGGCCTGGGGATGACGGTTTGCCAGCGGATGGCGGCTTTCCGGTGCGCGTTGCTGGGACGCCTGTACGGACAGTGCCTGGATTGCATCATCCAGTATGTCGGTCGGCACGAACAGCTTGCGTGCGGCGTCGTTGAATGTGTCGCGGGCCTGGGCGCTGGCATGGGGGTTGCCGCCCAGCGGCAGGTTGTGCGCGGCGTTGGTGTCCGCCCCTGGAAAACCGTAGCCTTTGATCGTATCGGCGATGACATAGGGCAATCTGGCCGGGTAGCGCCGGTCGGGATCGGCTGCAAAGTCCTGCAGCCCGTCTTCGGCCTGGAGAATGGCCCAGGCGAATGCGGCTGGATCACGGCCATCGATGATGACGGGGTCGAATCCATGACTGTGCATCTGTGCCGCCAGCCAGGGGGCACCGCCTTCCTGGGCGATCTGCGTGCGTTCCTCAATGCGTCGGCCATTCAGAATCATGACCGGCACCGACAGGCCGCTGTCTTCGGCACGCCACCAGCGCGTGGCCCAGTCAGAGCCGCGCTGTTCCTCAAAGGCACCGTCGCTCAGGAAGGCCACCAGGCTTTCGCCGGGGAGCGGCATATGGATGTATTGCAGCGAGGCAAAGCCCAGGTAGCCGCCTTCCGATATCGCGCCTGCCGTATTCGGGCCGGCATGGCTGCCCAGTGGCACGGCAGGGCGGCCATGGGCATCGATGGCATAGGAGTAGAAATCCGCTGCCAATTGCGACAGGCCGCGCTCGGTGCGATCGTAGCGACCACGCTGTGCGTCGGAAACATCGCCGGTCAGCGCATTGACGGCTTCGATGGCTGCCACGCAATGGCCCTGGCCCATCAGCCAGCCACGCGTCGTGCCGCTCAGAGCGTTGGCCAGCAGATAGCCGACGAAAGCCGGCACCATGTTGAGTGCGCCGCCGGTATGCCCCTCGGGCGTGGGCTTGAAGTCTTCTGCCTGCAACGGTGCGCCTGACAGCCTGACCCGCTGTGCATAGGTCATGTGCACCACGGTCCACATGGCGGCACTGGTCAGTCGGTCGGCGGCAGCCAGCATGCGCCAGGCGGTGTCGGCGCTGGTGAACCGGCCGTTTTCCACGCCACGGGCGATCAGGCCGGTCACGCGCTCGATGGTCTCGGGCGTGTGCTGGATCAGGCCATAGCCTTGCTGCCAGTGATTCAGGGAGGGCGGGTTGTCGTCGAAAGGCTGCATAGGTCTCCTGGCTGCTTTGTGGCAGTACGGCTGCGCGGAATTGTTATGGTCTTGTGTTGGATGGTAACAACTTTACCGAATCGACGGTGATCTGTCGTCATGGTGCATGGATTGCCGCAATACCCCTGCGAATCACGTTACTATCGACTGTTTCTGATTGCTGCATCCGGTATTCCGACATGAACAAGTACACCGTTTCTGCCCTGATCGCGATTGTGGCCGTGGTGGCCGGCCTGATGGCGCTGGGCCACTACGGGTTGGGCAATGATTCGCAGGCGCGCAGCCTGCAGACCAATATGAAGCAGATCCAGCGCAGCTACAAGGCTGCTCTCAAGGCAGAGGACCTGCAGACGCTGCTGGGCAGCCTCAACGAGATGAAGGCCGCCGCCGCCGAGGCCCGCACGCAGACGCCACGTTCCATCTATGGCGAAGCCGCTGATAGCGCAGACATGCAGGACTACACGGCAGGGATGGACCGGCTGTTGAAGCAGATCGATGAAGCGGTGGATCTGGCCAGCCAGGGGCGTCTGTCGGAGTTGCCGGCACTCTTCGACAATATGGATGCTGTCAAGGAAGAGTTCCACGAACGTTTCGAGTCGATGATTCAGTCCTGATCCGTTCTGAAGATCGATACGCACGGGGCTATCCACATACAGCCTGGTCGTTCTGGGCAAAGACATTTCCATGCATACGTACCGGACACGCCAATATGACGTCTGTCTTTTGCTGGCAGCACCCGATGCACCCAGAATCTGGGAATATGCCGTCTGGCAGCGTCTCGTGCCAGCACTGACCCCCTTACTGTCATCCGAACGGGGGCGTACCTCGGTTCGCATGACGCAATTCGACCAGACGCAAACCGGCTCGCCGAACCAGACCTATGTCCGGTTTGGGCAAATCGGCTGGAACGAAAAATCCCATCGCCGCTGGACGCACGCCTCTCCCGATACCGAGGTATTGTCCCGCTCATGGGAGTTTTGTGGTGCAGCTGGATGGGCGCCTGGGCCGAGCAAATGCAGCGATTGCCCACCGGATGGTTTCCTGGCCGTGCGCAATGCACTGGATGGCGGGCAAGCTTCGGATGATTGCCGGTTTGCCTATTCAGTGCTGCTGGCGGTGGCCATTGATCGGCCCGACGCCACACAGTCGCTGAACGGAGCCATTGCGGCACTTGATATCACGATTCCCCACGTCTTGCTGGTCGGTACCCGGCGGACCTGGTCGGAAGAGGGGATGTCTCTGACCGACTGCGATACCTTTGGCGCCCCCTTCAAGCCAGGGCCGCAACACACAGCAGCGCCGAGCCTCGATATGCTTAAAGGCAACTGGCAGGTCCTGACGGTTTGACGGCGCGGCTCAATCCAGTTCCAGCACAGCGGCAGGATCGATCTGCAACAGCACGCTCGAACCTGCAGGCAGCAGGTCGGCACTGCTGCGGTTGAGCGCATCGACCTGCAGCGTTACGCCCCGCGCCTCGACCTGGTAGCGCACCACGTTGCCCAGCAGGCTGCGCTGGCGCACCATGCCCTCGATGCCAGTATCGGCAAAGCGGATGGTTTCGGGCCGGATGGCGGCCGCGCGGGTACGGATTTCGCCCAGTAGCCGGCTGGCGGCATCCGGATCCAGCAAGTTGTAGTGACCGATGAAACCGGCGGCAAAGGTATTGACCGGTGCGGTATACAGTGTTTCGGCATCGGCGTTCTGCACGATGCTGCCCTTGTCCATCAGCAGGATGCGGTCCGACAGGGCCAGGGCCTCTTCCTGGTCGTGTGTGACGAAGATTGTGGTCAGTTGCAGCTCGTGCTGGATGCGTCGGATCTGCTCGCGCAGATGGCGTCGGATGCGGGCATCCAGCGCCGACAGGGGCTCATCCAGCAGCAAGAGGCGCGGCCGGGTGACCAGCGAACGTGCCAGTGCCACGCGCTGGCATTGTCCACCCGATAACTGACGGGGATAGCGGTCGGCATAGCTTTGCAGCTCGACCAGTTCCAGCATTTCTCCTACGCGCCGGGTGGTTTCGTGCTCGGGTGTCTGTTGCATGCGCAGCCCGAACGCGACGTTCTGCGCGACTGTCATGTTCGGAAACAGCGCATAGTGCTGGAAGACCATGCCGATGTGCCGTTGCTGTGGCGGCAGGTGTGTGATGTTTTCGCCGTCCAGCATGATCCGGCCCCGATCCACTTCGGCCAGGCCGGCGATGCAGCGCAGCAGCGTGGACTTGCCGCAGCCGGAGGGGCCCAGCAGGGTGATGAATTCTCCCTGTGCGATGCGGCATTCGATTTGGCTGAATACCGGGGTGGCACCGTAGCGCTTGTCCAGATCCTGCAGCAGCAGATAACTCATACCGTGTCCTTGTTCAGTCGGCGGGCAGCCCAGGTGACCAGCACCACGAAAGCGAAGTATGAAATCACCAGTGCGCTGGTGAAGTGACCGCTGTCGTTGCGCATGTTGTAAAGGTAGACCTGCAGGGTTTCGTAGCGGCTGCCTGCCAGCAGATTGGCGAAGACGAACTCACCGAACAGGAAACTGAACGACAGAAAGACAGAAATCATCAGTCCGGTGCGAAGGTTGGGCAGTACCACCAGCCAGGCGGCGCGCCAGGTGCTGGCACCCAGCAGGTGCGCGGCATCGAGCAGATCCTGCAACTGGATGGCCTGCAGGCTGTTGCTCAGTGTGCGGTAGATGAAAGGCAGGGCAATGGTAAAAAAACAGCCGATCAGTATCCAGGGCGTGCCGGCCAGCGGCAGTGGCCCACCCGAAAAAAGCTGCATCAACCCGACCGATGACACCACGGGTGGAATGGCAAAGGGCAGCAGGATCAGGATGTTCATCCAGCGGTCCATGCGTGGAAAGCGGCTGTGGATCGCCAGCATCAACGGCAGGATCAGGCACAGCGACACCACCAGTGCGCCCAGGCAGACCAGCAGCGACCGGCCGAACGCAGCCAGGAACCGGGTGTCGGACCACAGGGCGATATACCACTTGAAGGTCAGCCCGCTGGGCAGGATGGTAGCGGACCAGGAGGTCGAGAGCGAATACAGCAGGGTGCCCAGCACTGGCAGCATCAGCATGGCCAGCAGCATCAGCACGATGATGCGGTGCAGCCAGGGGACGGGCGGGCGCAGCGGGCGGTTGCTGGACAGGTCCGGACGGGCTGGAGGCGCAGATGCCCCTGCGGACGGATGTTCAATGGATGGCATGGTGGCTCCTGCGCAGCAGCCACTGGTGCACCAGCGTGATCAGCGCCATCAGGCCGACCAGGCACAGCGCCAGCGCACTAGCCATGTTGGGATCAAGAAACAGGTCGCCGGCCACCAGTGAGGCGATGCGGATCGGCAGAATATTGAAATTGCCTGTGGTCAGCGCATACACCGTGGCGTAGGCCCCCAGCGCGTTGGCCAGCAGGATCACGAAGGTTCCCAGCAGTGCCGGTGCCAGCACAGGCAGCCCGATGTGGCGCCAGTATTGCCAGGGGCCGGCCCCCAACAGGGCGGCCGATTCACGCCAGTCCTCGCGCAGGGCGTCGAAGGCCGGGTACAGCAGCAGGATGCCCAGCGGGATCTGGAAATAGGTATAGAGCACGATCAGGCCGGTCTTGGAGTAGAGGTTGAAATCCTCTATCCAGCCCCACTGCTTGAGCAGCAGCGTCAGCGCACCATTGAAACCCAACAGGATGATGAAGGCGAAGGCCAGCGGCACGCCGGTGAAATTGCTGGCCATGTTCGACAGAGACAGCACGGCATCGCGCAGGCGGCCCCCCGAGCGGCGCAGTGAATGGCAGCCCTGCAGGGCAATCAGCAGCCCGATCAGGCTGGACCAGAAGGCGATTTCCAGGCTGTGCCGGATCGCCTGCCGGTAAAAGGCCGAGGCCAGTATCTCGCGAAAATTGTCCAGCCCCCAGCCCTGTGGGCCGGCAAAGCCGTGCAGCACGACCCAGGCCAGCGGCGCGAGCTGGAACACGGCAAAGAAAAGAACAAAGGGCAGCATGCAGAGAACTGCCCAGCCTTTGCCGGAAAGTGCCGGTTTCTTCATTTCATGTGCAGGATGACCTGTTCCTGCCACAGTCGCGGCAGGGCCTTGGATGTGGCTTCCCAGGCGGCGGCATCACGGATCGGCTGGGCCTTGGCGTACTGTTCCTGCGGCAGCAGCTTGGCCTGCACATCGGCGGGCAGGTTCAGGTGTTCGGCCCGGATCGGACGGGCATGCCCCTTGGCCAGGTTGATCTGGCCCGCATCGGACAGGATGTACTCGCGCGTCAGCTTGGCGGCATTGGGGTGTTTGGCCCACTTGTTGATGATCGTGGTATAGCCGGAGGTGATGGAGCCATCCGATGGAATCACCACTTCGAAGCGTTCGCGGTCGATCTGGTCACGGTAGTTCAGACCATTGAAATCCCAGACCACGCCCACTTCGATTTCGCCTTTCTCCAGCGTTTGGATCGTCGGGTTGGCCAGTGACAGGCGGCCCTGGCGCGCGAGATCAGCATACAGGTCCAGTGCGGGCTTGACGTCGGATTCATTGCCGCCCAATGCGACAGCGGCTGCCAGTACGCCGTTGACGGCCTGCGCGGCCTTGCTGACGTCGCCGGCCGATACCTTGTAGCTGCCGGTGCGCAGGTCAGCCCAACTGCGGGGCGCATTCTGGACCAGCTGTTTGTTGACAATGAAGGCGATGGTGCCGGTATAGGCCAGCATCCAGTGACCATCGGCATCCTTGGCCCAGTCCGGGATCTGCGCCCAGGTCGAGGGCTTGAAGGGCTGCGTCACGCCCTGCTGTACCGCGATAGGGCCGAAGGAGGCTCCGACGTCGCCGATGTCGGCGGTGGCGTCATCTTTTTCGGCGGCGAACTTGGCGATTTCCTGTGCCGAACTCATGTCGGTATCGGTGTGCGCCAGACCGTAGAGCCTGTTCAGATCAGCCCAGGTGTCCTTCCAGTTGGCCCAACTGTCGGGCATGCCCACGCTGTTGACCGTGCCTTCGGCACGGGCGGCCTGCTCCAGAGCCTGGAGATCGTCGGCCTGGGCCGTGCAGCTCAGCGCCAGCAGGCCGGCAGTCAGGGTAAAACGCATTCCTTGGTTCATCGCAGGTCCTTGTTCGGGAAAGGGGAGAGGGGCGCGCGATGCGCAAAGGATGCAGTCTATGGGGGGGATATGACAGTTTTGTGATCGGGGGGGGGGGCGGTCCGGGCTGGCCGGACGATTGTGTATGTCTGGTGTCAGACGTGCGCGGTTTCGTAGGCCAGGATGATGGTCAGGAGATGCCCCATGAATGCGCGTTGATCACGGATTGCTTCGTCGAAGACCAGCGCCAGGCTTGCGAACAGGTCGCCAAAATCACAGTCCGGTTGTTCAAGATAATCATCGATGATGGCGATGAAATTCTGGCGTTCCCGGTCGGAAAAGGCCAGGTATTCTGCCTGCAGGAACATGTCGCATGCTGTTGACAGATCTTGCCGGTTGTTGGGATTCAGTCCCTTGAGCCGGGGTGTTAGGGCATGGTCGAAGTAGTTGGCATCGAAGACCTTGAGCAGACTAACCAGCGTGTCGATGTGGTGTATTTGCATAGGGGTTGCGATTTTAATGTGATGTGGTACTATTGTAGGATGTTGCACGGGTGTGCACATATGATTCATTAGAAACGCAACGCCCGTAAACGTGTTCTCATTCCTTGCCGGATTGCCGTCATTCGGCTCCAGTCTCCCGGTAGCCCCTCGCCTGCAGCGAATATCCCTGCAAGCCAGCCGCAGATAGAGTTCAGTCGCATGCGCTTGAGCGCAATCGTTTAGTTACCCAGTTTTGTCTGATGCATGGTGATTGATCCGGCATCGAAGGTTTTTATGTATCCATCCATACAGGTCGGCAAGTACCTGGTGTCTCCTCTGGTTCGTCGTGACCATGCCGGGCGTTATGTCGCCTCGGTATCGATTCGCAGCGGTCACGCCAGTATGACCCAGGATCGCCTGATGCGGTTTACGCCGCTTTTCGACTCGGCCGAGGCCGCAGTCCGTTTCGCCAAGACCGAAGCGTTCAGTTATATCCGTACCCGTTCGCAGCCCGCTGCGCGCAAGGGAATGTTGTCGGCATGAGCAAAGAAGAATTGATTGCCATGTCTGGCGTCGTTGACGAAGTTTTGCCCGATTCACGTTTTCGGGTTACGCTCGAAAATGGTCACAAAGTTATTGCCTATACCGGTGGCAAGATGCGCAAGCACCATATTCGCATTTTGGCCGGAGATAATGTTTCTCTGGAAATGTCGCCTTATGACTTGACCAAGGGACGCATCACTTTCAGGCATCTCAATAAAGATCGCGCCGCACCCGAAAAACGGGCGTACAGGCGATAGTCGGCAGCGGACAACGCATGCCATTCGCCCGCAGCGGGCACAAGGAAGTTTCCTCTCCGGGAATTTCTTATTTTTTTACCAAGGAAGTATATTTTGAAAACAGAAATCGGTATTGTGAAATGGTTCAACAACGAAAAGGGCTTTGGTTTCATCATGCCCGAATCCGGTGGCAAGGACCTCTTCGCACATTATTCCGAGATTCAGGGCTCCGGCCACAAGACGCTTGAAGAAAACCAGCGCGTGTCCTTCGTGGCAGCCGTTGGACAGAAAGGCCCTCAAGCCACGAAGATCGAGATTCTTTGATATGACTGAGCTGTCGCCTGCCTGATGAGGCAGGGGACTGGCGTCAAGACGTCATGCAGCCGGTTCCCGAGGTTCGGGAGCCGGCTTTTTTTCAAGAGGAATACACATTTTCGTGGTCGCCAGATCGCGTCATATCTTGGATATCCATATCCACGATCCGTCCCCGGTCATCGTGTACAAATACAACCTTGCGTGCTGCATGCAGTTTTTTGTATTGACGCTCGGTCAGGATGAATTTGCGGCATAGCTCTTCCGGGCGCACAGGTTTGAATGCGCCGCGTCGGGCGGCGCGCTCGAAGCGACGTTGGTTGTAGCGTGCCCAACTGAACAGCAGCAGCGCATTGAGCAATCCCGTCGCCAGATAGCCGCCCAGAGTACCGGCGGCTGACCAGTCGGTCAGGTAGAGGCGTGGCAGCGCGCTATCCAGGCCGGTGGACGATACCTTGATCAACCCATGCAGCAACAGGTACAGCAACACCCACCAGGCTGCCAGCGTCAGAACGAAGTCAATGGCATGTGCCAGTCGATTGCGTTGTGAGGCAATAATCATTTTCGGTCCACGGTATCGATGCCACGATCCGGGCTCACCCAGCGCGCACGCGTGCGTCGGAGCCGGAGCATGACCTTGGGGAAGCTGACCAGCGTGGTCAGGAGCGTGATCATCCAGTAGGCCAGCGGATACCAGATGATCCAGAACAGCGAGCGCCCGAGACGCGGCTCGTAGCGGCGGTCAATCAGCAAGCTGATGCCACACTGGATCAGGCAGGCCATGGCCAGCACCAGCCCGGTGAAGGCTGGTGGTGCCAGGCTTTCAACGCGTACGTGTGGCGGCAGTTCGACGACCATCCCCAGCAGCCAGAGCAGGATCGACAGTGCCAGGGAAAAGGCCCAGAGGACCGACAGGCAATACTCCGCCATCAGCGGCCACATGCGGCGCCAGCGCCAGCGCCAGATGCCGCGCATATTCTTGATGAAAACCTCGGCACCGCCCTGGGCCCAGCGCAGGCGCTGTTTCCAGAGCCCCCGCACTGTTTCAGGCATGAGGATCCAGCACAGGGCGCGGGGTTCATAGAAAATGGCACCGTGATCCAGTTGCAGTTTCCAACTGATGTCGATGTCTTCGGTGACCATGTCGGTACTCCAGTAGCCAACCCGCTGCAGGGCGCGCCGATGGAAGGCCGCGACCACGCCGGAGACGGTGAATACCTGGCCGTAGACACGCTGCGTACGCTTGATCAGGCCGATGATCGACGAGAATTCCCCCACCTGGATGCGGCCGATCAGCGTGGAGCGGGTGCGTACGCGCGGGTTGCCGGTGACTGCTGCGACCCTTGAGTTTTCGAGCATGGGGGCGACCAGATAGGCGGCTGCATCGGGATCCAGCATGGCGTCGCCGTCAATGCAGACCAGATAGTCGCTGCGGGCCGCCAGCGCGCCCATGCGCAACGCCATGGCCTTGCCCTGGTTCTCGGCCAGGTGGATGACCCGAAGCCGCTCATCCTGCTCCAGCAGGGTATCCAGGATGGCACCGGTCTCGTCGCTGGAACCATCGTTGATGGCGATAACCTCGATGTGCGGGTAGCGCTGGGCGAGGGCAGCGGAAAGCGTTTCGATGACATGCCGGCCTTCGTTGTAGCAAGGCACCAAGATCGAAATCAGCGGATTGCCGGGCAGTTCTGGTGGCGGAGCCTGGGGGCCGACAGTCCAGTGGCGTTCACGGACCAGCCAGAAGTACAGGCCACCCGATATCCAGATGCCGGACATGAACAGTGGATAGAGAAAGACGAAGGCCAGCAACAGATCCCCGGTCAGGCTCAGTGCCGCGCCAAAGGGCGCACCCAGCATCAGGACCAGGATCAGCAGGGCAAGGAGGCGATCTATCATGGCAGCGGATACCATTCTCGGGACAGGGCCGGCCGTATCGTGTCCAGATGCGGCTGGTTGGTTGCGAAATCATCGGGGTAATAACCGAAATTGAGTGCGCCGCGCATCTGCAGTCGCTCCATCCAGCGTGCCAGTTGCGCGCTGTCGAGCGCCCGTGAGTCGACCGGCGCACGCCAGTCCACCGCCTGCAACTCGAATACTGTGCGCGCCAGCGCGCCCGGACGCTTCGCCACTTCATCCACCAGCCGATCCAGCCAGGCATCGGTCTGTGCCGGTGGTATCTTTTCCATTAGCGGCATGGCCATGGGCGCGACCCAGTCGTAGGCCGCCAGGAAGTCGTCGAGGTTCTGCGCGAACCAGGTTTCGCTGGCCGGATCGAGGATCGGCAGGGCGAACAGGTTGCGCGCTGTCTGTATGTGGGGCCCGCGTATCTTGCGGACCCGCTCGGTCAGTTCCTGCGTCAGGCCGATCAGGGCCTGGCTCTTGAATCGCGACCAGCGTTGCTGCATATCGGGATCGGCACGCAAGGCATCCAGATCGTCCGGCAGCCCTGCATTGAGGTAGGCTGCCCGTGCCGCCGGACTGGCGTCCTCGACATCGCCGAGCAGCGCATCGTCGTGGAACAGAATGCCGGTAAACGGTGCCTGCCAGGCCAGGTCTTCGTAAATGTCCCCGATACGGCGGCGTACTTCCGCATCGAAGGGTGAGAGCCGTATGTATTGATCCGGATCGATACGTGTCGCGCCGGTTGCGGGATCCCAGGCCTGGACGCGTGGCAGTGTCGGGCCGAAGTCGAAGCCGAGCACCGGCATCCAGGCGAAGACTTTCACGTCGGCCCGGTTGAAGATCTGCCAGGCGGCCCGGTTGAACAGGTCAGCCCGCATCGGCAGCCAGCGGTTCGGAAAATACAGCGATTTGACCAAACCGTCACCGGCAGGATCGGCGAACGCCTGCAGGAAGACGTGGGTGACGCCCATATCCTTGATGCGCTGTACCAGTACACCGAGGTTCTCATTGGTCTGCTCGGGATCAGGGTCGTAGACATAATCCAGGTCCACATGCATGACCCGCATGATTTCCTGCGCTTCCATGGCATGTACCGAATGGGCGAATTCGCGTGTGGAAGGATCGTTCGACACCAGGAAGCGGGGCGAAGACATCAGTGAGCCAAGTTGGGCGGGGCCATCCTGGAGTGTCAGGGTCATGCGATAGCCTTGCTGGCCCAGGATTTCGATGGCAGCGCCGGTAGAGGCACCATAGGGCCAGACCCAGACGCGCGGGGCCCGCCCCGTGGCTGCCGCGATCCGTGCCGATATGTTGCGGGCATCCTGCGTCAGGCGGTCCCGGTATTGCGACCGATCTTCGTAGGTGCCGGTCCGGGCATCGAACGCCAGCGTGGTGGCGGCCGGTTGCTGGTTGCCCTGCGGATTGGCCTGGATGCCGAAATGCAGGTTATTGGTATGGGAAGCGATTTCAACCAGCCCGGAATCTGACATCTCGGCAATCTGTGCCCAGGTCGTGAAGTGCGTTCGCGCGACGGGCAGGCCACCGAAATCCACCGGTTCTCCGGCCGGCGTATCCAGCCAGCGCCCGACTAGTGCGAAGATCGCTGGCCAGCGATAGGCCTTGAGCAAGGGGAATACCCGCGTGTAGAAACTGCTGTAGCCATCGTCGAAGCTCAGCAGGACAGCCTTGTCGGGCAATGTCGGGCCGCCTTGGCGGGCAGCCAGTACCTGGTCGACCGAGACGGCCTGATAGCCGTTTTCGCGCAGCCAGGCCAATTGCGTCAGCAACCGGTCTGTGCGTACGCCCACAAAGCGCTGGTCGGCATCCAGGTCATCGACGTCGTGATAGGCCAGGGACAGGAATTGGTTGGCGGGCCAGGGCTGTTCGGTAGGGGCCAGCGGCCGTTCTGCCGGTGGCGTGAAGACCGGCAGGTCCTTGGCGCATGCGGCCAGCATCAGCAGCAACAGGGTGGTTGCACACCCTGTGCGCCATGCCCGTATTGTTCGTGCATTCATATTGTGGGCTCCGTATGCCGGGACTGGATCAGAATCGGTAGTTCAGGTCGAACTGGATGCGGGTCTCGCGTTCGCGCACGCCGTCGTAGGGGCGGCTGGTGGCCGTGACCATCAGACCGGCCTCGAAAACGTCATGCATACGCAATCGTTGCCCGTAACCGATCAGGCCGGTCGCGGCAGTGCCGTAGTCGCGCTGTACATAGGCACCTGCGCCAGCCTGGAATACCTGTTCCCAGACGGTTTCGTAGCGGCGATACAGGATGTGGCTGATCTGAAGTGCCGGGGCGATGTCCAGGTCTGCCCGTGGGCTGTAGTACGGCGTATCGGATTGGCTGTTGCGCGAGGCTTCAAGTGCCCAGAGGGCATCGAGGCTGACGTGTGGCCGGGTGTAAAGGCGTGTCTGCCCCGTCAGCGTCCAGCGATAGCGCTGGTTGCCGTCGCTGAAGCGGTTGGTGCCGACCTCCATGCGCCACTGCTGGCGCTCGCTGCCAAGCCAGCGCGCGAACAGGGTGAGCCCATTGCTGCGGATGCCATTGCGCAGGGCGCGTAGCGGTGTATCGCGTGCCAGGAGGGCCGCTTCACCGCCCAGTTGCCAGTGGTCGTCCAGGTCGTAGGCCGCAGCCAGACGCAGGCCGGTGCGGTGGCCCTGTCCGTAGCTGTTGCGGGAAATTTCCCCCTCCAGCCACAGGTCACGACTGCGCCGCTCCAGACCGGCCCGCTGCCAGTTGTAGCCGATATTGCCTTCCTCGAATTGGCCATAGGCGCGTCCGAGGCCTGCGAAGGCGCGCCAGTCGTAGTCGATGGGGGGGGTATAGATGACGGCATCGACGCTGTAGTCGCCATTGCCGCTGACAGGACTGTCGTTGGACAGGCCTCGGTGGCCGCTGATACGCAGCTCGGCCTTGCGATAGACATCGAACAGCCGGTTCAGGCGCTTGACCGGCCAGGATTCGGGATCGCGCCGAAGCGTCTCGGCTGCCAGCATGTCGGTCTGGCGCCATTCACGCAGTTCGAGCGCGGTCAGACCCTGGCCCGTCATCAGTGGAATGTCGCGTGGGGCCAGTGCTTCGGCAATCTTCAGGCGGCGTTCGGCATGGCGCGGCCACATGCGGGCGCGATGGCTTTCGGCCAGGGCGATGTGCAGGTGCTGGTTGCCGGGGGCCCGCCGCAGCAGCGCCTCGAGTTTTTCAACGGCCCGGTCGGTGGCATTGGCATAGAGGTCGGCCATGTCGGTCGCGAGTTGTGTGTCGAGGCGTCGCGCATTGGGCTGGGGTTCGGGCTGGCCGGCGATACTGAGCCGCGCGTCGCGCCGATTGGCTTCGGCCACGACCGCGTATGCCCGTTCAAAATCTTCGGTTTCCACCAGCGCATAGAAGAGGCCCAGTTCAGCCAGCATGCGCTCCTCGTCGTCCTGTGTCAGGCGCGTCAGCGCCTGCTCGAAACACGGAATGGCGTGTTCGGGCTGGCGCAGTTCCAGGTAGGCCGAACCGGCCAGGCGCAGCACATAGGGCGAGTCGATGGCGGCATCGGCGGCCAGCGCTTCGTACTCCTGTGCCACGGCACGCCATTGCTGCCTGCTGGCCAGGGCATCCAGTCTGTCCAGACGTGCCCGGCGCATGGCATCCTGCGTTTCCGGCAACTGCCGTGCCCAGTCGGCAAGCAGTGTGTCGTAGCGCTGCAGAGCCCGGTCTGCAATGTCGAAGCGTTCCGCTTCAGAGCGTGCCGGCAGGCTGGACAGGCGTACCGATCCGGCCACGGCGTCCAGTTCGAGATCCCGGTGCGCCGTAGCATCCAGGAGACCGGGGTGGCTAGCGGCCAGTGCCAGGGCCGGGGCTGCCAGCCCGATGGTTTGCATGGCATTGATCAGTGCGGTGATGATCTGCCGATCATCTGGCCAGCGTGCATGAGCGAGATCCAGCGTATGCCAGGCATCGTAGTCCTGGCCTGCCTGGGATTGAACATAGGCCAGGACAAGATGGGGGAGCGGTGCATCGGGAGACTGGGCCAGCCAGGTCCGGGCCAGTGGCATGGCCTGTGCTAATTTGCCGGCGTCGGCCTGGGTCAGTATGTGCCCGGCGCGCAGTTGCGGATCCTGCGGTGCTGCCTGCATGGCGCGGGCATACAGGATTTCCGCCTGTGACCAGTTATGCCTGAAGCGCAAGGCCCGTGCTGCTGCACCCAACATGTCAGGCGTCCAGTGCTGGTCCTGGGCATAGCGTTGATAGAGATCGATGACTTCGTCATCAAGGCCGGCCCAACTGGCAATCAGGACATGGTCCCGAAGTCGGTTCGCCTGTCCGTCACTGCGATGTGCGCCATGATCCAGTGTGCGCAGGTAGCCAAGCGCAGCGTCGTGCTCGCCGGTGCGAGCCTGATGGATGAGTTGTTCGTAGTGTTGCTGTGTGACGGGAGCTGCCGGGATGGACATCGGCAATGCCGATGCGATGGTCGCAGCAAAAAGTGCGGCCCAGTGCGGGGATGGAAGATTCATGCACGATCGAACTTTCACCCGATGGCAGGACGGAGCTGCATGCTTCTGGCATGCATTCTTTAAGCATGATCCTGCGCCTCATCTTTCGGAAGAATGATGTCGGATGCTTTTTAGAATATGGTATCGAATGTGTTGAAAATGCTTCTTTTGCCTTTTAATTGATACTGAATTTGGCTAATTTTTAGAGGCTAGGTTTCAGATATGACAAGCAAGAAGCTGTATCTGGCAAGGCGAAGACGATCAGAGCGTCATCAATAGTTGCATTTCATCTGTTCTCCGCCTTGGGCGAGTGGGTGGAGGCCAGAATTGCACAGGAATTGGTGTCGCCATGGTCGCGTGGTGTGAGTCTGTTGTGGTTCAATCACGGCACCATGGGAATCGGGTGGTACGAAAAAAACAGATAGGGGGCTGTCTTGGCTTTACATGTATCGTTGCGGCGACGCTGGACATGGCTGCTGATGCTGATGGTCGCGTTGGCGTTGCTGCTGTGGCGTCCGTGGCAGGGTAGCCCGGTGCCAGTCTATCGTCTCGACAACCGTCCTCTGGTGCAGGATGTCGTGGCCAGTGGCCGCATTGTTGCGCGTGAGCGCACACGGCTGGGGAGCGAGGCGGCTGGCGTGGTCGTGGAGCGTTTCGTGCGCGAAGGCGACACTGTGACGGCAGGGCAATTGCTGGTTCGCTTGCGCAATGACGAGGCGCTGGCACGCCTGGCCGAGGCCGAGGCAGTCCTGGATCAGCTTCAGGATGTGCGCCGCCAGCAGGTGGCAGCCGAGCTGCGCGAGGCGGAGGTCGCTCTGGTACAGGCCGAGCGCGAGGCACGCCGGCGGCATGATCTGGCTGCCCGTAACGCCATGCCAAGGGAAACCGCAGAGCAGGCACAGCAGGTGCTGGATACCGCCCGGTTACGGCGTGATCGCGCCCGGCTGGCGCAGCGTGACCTGGCGGGTGATGGCCCCGAGGAGCGCACGCTGCGCGAGCGGGCGGCCGTTGCTGCTGCCGTGCTGGCTCGGACCGAGGTACGTTCGCCGTTCGATGGCGTGGTTGCCGCGCGCCTGGTCGAGGTGGGCGATGCTGTCCAGGCAGGGCAACAACTGTTTGATATCGTGCGCCTTCCGGCCGTCAACGAGGCGGTGATTCCGGTCGATGAAAAATTTCTCGACCGGTTGGCGGTTGGGCAGAGCGCGGTGGTGATTGCCGATGCTTTCCTGGACCGGCCATTCCAGGCCGTGGTGGATCGTATTTCCCCACAGGTCGATCCGCAACGCGGTACGGTGGATGTGCATCTGTTGCCTCAGTCCGTGCCGGATTATCTGCGTGAGGATATGACGGTGTCCGCAACGATTCGGACCGCCAGCAAGGACGATGCGCTGGTCGTGCCCAATGACGCGCTGGCGTCGCGGCGTGGTGATCGCGCCACGGTGCAGGTGTTGCGCGGTGATCGGGCCGTGGTGGTGCCGGTACGCCTGGGATTGCGGGGGCTCTTTGCCAGCGAGGTACTGGAAGGCCTGGTCGCAGGAGATCTGGTGCTGGCGAATGCGGCACCGGTGGGCGACAGGCGTCTGTCGCCGCAGGAACAAGCCTTTCCGGATGACCTGTGATGAAAGGCCGACTGATGGGCTGGTGCGATAACACCTGGTTCGCCAGTCGGGTGGCGCTGCGGTTTCTGGGCCAGAGCCGGGTGCAGACGTCGATCATTCTGGTCGGCATTGTCGTGGGTGTGTCGATTATCGTGTTCCTGCGCGTGCTGATTGGCGGCCTGCAGGCCAACGCCATCGATCGCATGCTGGGTACCCAGTCGCATATTGCGATCGAGGCGGCAGATCGTGTCAACATGCCGGCTGCCGGGCCAGAGGGGCGTTGGCGCCTGATGCTGGAAGACAGGCGCGCGCAGGGCCTGCATTCGATAGACGATTGGCAGCGCCTGGTGCCGGCGCTGGAATCCCTGGAGGGCATCCGTGCCGTCTCGCCGATGGTGTCGGGCGCAGCCATCGGCAGACGCGGCGGCGCGCGCGAAGCGGTGACCGTGCTGGGGGTGGATGCCGACCGCTACCAGCGCATCGTGCCGGTTGGCAACAACCTGCGCGAGGGGGCGTTCACCCTGTCGCCCGGCAATGTGGCGATCGGCAGCCGTCTGGCCGAGACGCTGGGGCTGCAGGCGGGTGGCAAGCTGCGCATTGAGGCGGATGAGGGGGCCAGCGCCGTGATGACAGTCGCCGGCATTTTCGAGATGGGCGTGCGCGAACTGGATTCGCGCTACGTCTACATGGATATGAAGCAGGCCCAGTCCTTGCTGGATCTGCCGGGGGGCGTGACGCGTATTGATGCTACCGTGGACGATATTTTCGCGGCCCGCACCATCGCCGATCGGATTGCCCGATTGCTTGGGCTGAAGGCAGAAAGCTGGATGCAGACCAATGCCCAGTTGCTCAATGCCTTGCGTTCGCAATCCATGGCGACGACTTTGATCAGCGTATTCGTGGCCCTGGCGGTGGCGATTGGCATCGCTGCCGTATTGGCCGTGAGCGTCACCCAGCGGACGCGTGAAATCGGCATTCTGCGGGCCATGGGGACGACGCGGTGGCAGATGCTGGCTGTGTTTCTGCTGCAAGGGGCAATACTTGGCCTGGCGGGTTCGCTGGCGGGTAGCCTGGCGGGATGGGGTATGGTGGCTGCGTTTCATGCCTTCGGTCCGGGCCTGTTCGAGACGCCGTTTCCACCCCAGACGATTCCCATGGCCATTGCGATTGCCACCTTGAGCGGTGTGCTGGCCGCTGCCATTCCTGCATGGCGCGCGGCGCGCATGGACCCGGCGGAGGCGATACGCTATGTCTGATGATAGATCCAGGCAGTCCGCTCCGGTGCTGGCCGTGCGTGAGGTGCGAAAGTCCTACCATGTCGGTCTGCCGACAGAATCCGAGGTGTTGCATGGCGTCAGCTTCGAATTGGCTGCGGACGATTTCTGCGCGCTGGTCGGACCTTCCGGATCAGGCAAGACGTCCTTGCTGAATCTGGTGGCGCAACTGGATACGCCTACACAGGGTGAAATCGAGCTGCTGGGCCATCCCACCCGTGGCATGCAGGATCAGGCGCGTACCTTGCTGCGCCGCCGTGCCCTGGGTTTCGTGTTCCAGTTCCACCACCTGATACCGGCGTTCACGGCCCTGGAAAACGTCCTGATGCCGTGCATGATCGATCATGGCAAACCTCGCATGGCCGATCGCGAGCGCGCATTGGCGTTGCTGCAAGACGTTGGGCTGGGGGATTTTGCGCACAAGCTACCGACGGAGCTCTCCGGTGGCCAGCAGCAGCGCGTGGCCATTGCCCGCGCACTGGTCACGCATCCCCCCTTGCTGGTGGCGGATGAACCCACGGGCAATCTCGATACCCAGACCGCCGAGAGCATCTTTGCCCTGTTCCGGCGCTTTCATGAGCAATTGGGATGCGCGGTATTGATCGTGACCCACGACCAGCGGCTGTCGTCGCAGGCTGACCGACTGATTACGCTGGTGGATGGGCGGATTGCAGGGGATTGCGTGCGTTGACACCAAAACGAAAAAAGGACCTACGCCATAAACGTAAGTCCTTGATTTCATTTGGAGGCGCAAGCCGGAATCGAACCGACGTACACGGATTTGCAATCCGCTGCATAACCACTCTGCCATTGCGCCATCAGCAAAGGCGAAATTCTACACGAAGCTGGATTTTTTTGCAGGGAAGCCGACAGGAAGCATTCAGGCTGCCTCAACAGCGCAAGTCCTTGTTAACAGTAGTTGCATTTTCTAAATACAAAACCTGTGTTACTTCTGCTTCTTCATAGGCTCAGTCAATAGGGCCAACTGTTTCTCATGTTCCATCCGGGTATCCCGGGCATCTGCGCTGCCCGGAGACAAAATGCCCCGGTGCTGCTCCCCCACTGCATACATGGAGATGTCATGAAGCCTTACATTCCCTATACCCATCCTGCCGGCGGCTGGGATGCCCTCAAGGCCATGGAAGCCTTGCTGCTCAAGCAGGATATCCCGGTCAACGGGCTATCCATCCTGTCGAAGATGAACCAGCATGGCGGTTTCGACTGTCCCGGCTGTGGCTGGGCCGATCCGCTTGATACCTCGCGTTTCGAATACTGTGAGAACGGGGGCAAGGCGATTGCCTGGGAGGCGACGCCCAAGCGCTGTACGCCCGAATTCTTTGCCCAGCATACCGTGACGGAGCTGGAAAAATGGGATGACTACGAGTTGGAAATGGTCGGACGGCTGACGCATCCCATGCGCTATGACGCCGCCAGCGACAAGTACCTGCCGGTGAGCTGGGAGGATGCCTATGCCCTGGTCGGCCAGCACCTGAATGCACTGGACGATCCGAACCAGGTCGATTTCTATACGTCAGGGCGTGCCTCCAACGAGGCGGCCTATCTGTTTCAGCTGTTTGCGCGCGAGTACGGTACCAACAACTTCCCGGACTGTTCCAACATGTGCCATGAGCCGACCAGTGTCGGCCTGCCCAGATCCATTGGCGTAGGCAAGGGCACGGTCGTACTCGACGATTTCGACCAATCAGACTGTATTTTCATTTTCGGGCAGAATCCGGGCACCAACAGCCCGCGCATGATGACCTATCTGCGCAATGCCGCCAAGCGCGGGGCGGTGATCATGTCGTTCAATCCGTTTCGCGAGCGTGCGCTGGAGCGTTTCCAGGCTCCGCAGGATGTGGCGCAGATGGCCACCTTTGGCTCGACCGAGATTTCTTCGCGCATTTTCCAGGTGCGGGTCGGTGGTGATGTGGCGGCCATCAAGGGCATCATGAAGCTGCTGGTCGAGGCCGACGAACAGGCTCGGGCCAACAACGATGTCGAAATTCTCGACTGGGAATTCATCCGTGCGCACACTGTCGGCATCGAGGCGCTGATTGCCGACCTGAAGGCGACTGAGTGGGCAGATATCGAGCGCAAGTCCGGGCTGACGCGCGAGGATCTGTCTGTGGCGGCCGGGGCCTATGCCAAGGCCGAACGCGCTATCCTGGCCTACGGTATGGGCATCACGCAGCATCGTCATGGCACCCACAATGTGCAGCAGATCGCCAATCTGGCATTGTTGCGCGGCAACGTGGGCAAGGCCGGTGCCGGTATCTGCCCGGTGCGGGGGCACTCCAACGTGCAGGGTGATCGCACGGTGGGCATTACCGAGATTCCCTCCAAGGTATTCCTGGATCGCTTGCAGGCGCGCTATGGCTTCGAGCCGCCGCGCAAGCCGGGTCGCAATGTGCTGACGGCACTGGAGGCGATGGTCGGCGGAGCCAGCAAAGTGTTCATCGGTCTGGGTGGCAACTTTGCCGTGGCCGTGCCGGACTGGGCCAGGACACAGACCGCCATGCGTGCGTTGAACCTGACCGTGCAGATATCCACCAAGCTCAATCGCAGCCATTTGATACACGGGCGCGATGCCCTGATTCTGCCCTGTCTGGGGCGTACTGAACTGGATGTGCAGGCAACCGGCCCGCAATCGATGAGCGTCGAAGACACCATGTCGATGGTGCATGCCAGCACCGGCAGCAATCCTCCGGCATCCGAGCATCTGCGCAGCGAAGTGGCCATCATCGGGGGCATGGCACGGGCCACGCTGGGTGCAGACTCGAAAGTGGACTGGGAAAGCCGGGTCGGTAACTACGCCCTGATCCGCGACGATATCGAGGCCGTGTTTCCCGATATTTTCCCCGGCTACAACAAGCGTCTCGAGATTCCGGGCGGTTTTCACCTGACCTCGCTGGCCCGGGAGCGGGTCTGGGGGACGCCGTCGGGCAAGGCCAACTTCCTGGTCCACGCCGGGCTGTGCGAGGACGAAGAGGCCGATCAGGACGGCGTGCTGTGGCTGTCCAGCATGCGCAGCCATGACCAGTACAACACCACGCTGTATTCCTATTCGGATCGCTATCGCGGCATCCACAATGCTCGCGACGTGCTCTTTATCAATGCGGCGGAATTGCGCAGGCTGGGATTGGCCGATGGGGATCGTGTCGATATCATTTCGCAGGCCAATGACGGTGTCGAGCGGATCCTGACCGGTTTTCAGGCCATTGAGTACGACTTCCCGGATCGCAGTTGTGCCGCCTATTTCCCGGAGGCCAATCCGCTGGTACCGCTGTATGCCTATGACCCGGACTGCTTCACGCCGGCTTCCAAGGGTATTCCGGTGAGGGTAGTCCGGGCTGGACAGGTGAAGGCAGCCCTGGAGGAAGAGGTTCAGACTGCGTGATGCCGGATGCAGTCTGTGAGCACCCGGCTGTCTGCCGGGCACGAACAGGCGGCAGCGTCTGGACCTGCTGTCATGGCGATATCTCTGTCTGGTGTCACCGGATTTGATCCTGCACAAGTTGGTTTTCTTGCTGGAGGATTACTCTGAAGGAGCACTACTACACACGGAGAACCGTTTCATGAGCAGCACTTTTTTCATTCCCGCAGTGAACATGATGGGCGCCGGCAGCCTGGAGGAGGCCGCCGTCGCCATTCGCAACCATGGCTTCAAAAAAGCCCTGATCGTGACCGATGCCGGCCTGGCCAGCGTTGGCGTGCCGGCCCAGGTGGCCGAACTGCTGTTGCAACAGGGTGTAGAGGCCGTCGTTTTCGACGGTGCTCAACCCAACCCTACGGTCAAGAACGTGGAGGATGGCTTGGCACTGCTGCATGCCAATGCCTGTGATTGCGTGGTGTCGCTGGGTGGTGGTTCACCTCACGACTGTGCCAAGGGTATTGCCCTGTGCGCCTCCAACGGGGGCCACATCAGCGAGTACGAAGGCCTGGACAAGTCAGCCAAGCCGCAACTGCCTCTGATCGCCATCAACACGACCGCCGGTACCGCCAGCGAGATGACCCGTTTCTGCATCATCACCGACGAAACGCGTCACGTCAAAATGGCCATCGTTGACCGCAATGTCACGCCCATCCTGTCCGTCAACGACCCGGCTCTGATGGTCGGCATGCCCAAGGGGCTGACGGCAGCAACCGGTATGGATGCCCTGACCCATGCGGTCGAAGCCTATGTGTCGACGGCCGCCACGCCGATTACCGACGCCTGTGCCATCAAGGCTATCGAACTGATCGCCGCCAACCTGCGCACTGCCGTGCATCAGGGCAAGGACATGGCGGCGCGCGAGAGCATGGCCTATGCCCAGTTCCTGGCCGGCATGGCCTTCAACAACGCATCGCTGGGCTACGTGCATGCCATGGCACACCAGCTGGGCGGCTTCTACAACCTGCCGCACGGGGTTTGCAATGCCGTGCTGCTGCCGCACGTCGAGGCCTTCAATGCCAGCGCCTGCGAAAGCCGGCTGCGTGACGTTGCGGGTGCGCTGGGTGTCAACATCCTTGATCTGGATGCCAAGGCGGGCGCACAGGCTGCCATTGATGCGATCCGCACACTGTCGGTTGATGTCGGCATCCCGGCAGGTCTGGCCGAGCTGGGTGCCAAGGAAGAGGATATCCCGACTCTGGCCACCAATGCGCTCAAGGATGTCTGCGGTCTGACTAACCCGCGCCAGGCATCGCAGGCCGAGATCGAAGGTATTTTCCGCGCTGCCTTCTGATCCTTCCGATCGAAGAAACCGGGTCCGGCATTTGCCGGCCATGGTGAAAAATGCCGGCCTTTGGGTCGGCATTTTTCATGTGGCTGCATGCTACATTCTCTGGATGCCGCATGGTCATGTAGAGAGTGCCAAACATGGAGATGAGTACGCTGATCCCGGACGCAGTTCCTCGCAACCCGGATCTTCCTGTGAGCGCTGGCGCAAACCCCGGCCCTATTCTTGAGCCGGGACGCAACTGCTGGCTTATCGAGGCGTGTGACCGGGCCAGCGTGCTCGTGGATGCGGCCGAGTATTACCACCTGGCGGGCGAGGCCATGCAGTCAGCCAGGCAGCGTATCCTGATCATCGGCTGGGAGTTCGATACGCGCATCCGGCTGGAACCTGGGCGGGCAGGGGGCGGGCAGACACTGGGGGAATTCATTCTGGCGCTGGCCAGGGCGATGCCGGCCCGACGCATCAGCATACTCAAATGGGGTTTCGGAGCCTTGAAGCAGTTGCTGCGACCGTCCGCGTTGTGGATGTTGTGGCGCTGGCATTGCACCCGGGCCATTGCCTTCCGGTTCGACCGGGCACACCCACCGGGTTGCAGCCATCACCAAAAAATCCTCGTGGTCGATGATTGCCTGGCGGTATGCGGTGGGATCGACATGTCGACGGCACGCTGGGATACGTCCGAACATCTGGATGACGATCCACGCCGGATCGGTCCGGAAGGTCGGCCCTATCCGCCCTGGCATGATGTCACCATGATGCTGGCCGGCCCTGTGGCAGCGGCGCTGGGCGAACTGGGAGCCGAGCGCTGGCAGCGGGCCACGTCTGAGCCGCTTGATCCCTTGCCTGACTGCAGTGAGGTGCTGTGGCCGGACGACCTGCCGGTCCAGTTCGAGAACGTGCGGGTCGGCATTGCCCGCACGCGCTCGGTTTATGATGGTTGCGCCGAGATCCGGGAAATCGAGGCGCTGTATCTCGATATGGTGGCCGCCGCGCAGGATGTCATCTATATCGAAAACCAGTATTTCACCTCTGCCAGAGTGGCGGTGGCCATTGCTGCTCGCCTGAAGGAACCCCATCCGCCCGAGGTTGTCATGGTGATGCCGCGCAAAGCCGATGGCTGGCTTGAGCAGGTGGCCATGGATGCGGCCAGGATCCGCTTGGCCCGCAAGATCGCCGAGGCCGACCCGGGCAACCGTTTTCGTATCTATGTGCCGGTCACGGCCGGACGGCAGGATATCTACGTGCATGCCAAGGTCATGATTGTCGATCATCGCCTGCTGCGCATCGGCTCGTCCAATCTCAACAACCGCTCTCTGGGACTGGACAGCGAGTGCGATGTAGTGATCGATGCCGCCCTGCCGGGAAATCAGCATGTGGCACCAACGATTGCTCAGTTGCGTACCCGCCTGCTGTCGGAGCATCTGAGCGTGGAACCGGCTGTTTTCGAGGCCGAGTTTGCTCGCAGCGGTTCTCTCACAGCGACGATCGAGGCGCTGCGCTGTGATGGCAGGAGCCTGGATCTGCTGGACCTGACGCGCCCGGGTCCCCTGGACAAGTTTGTGGCGGATAACGAACTGCTCGATCCCGAGAGCGCCGATGGTTTCTTCGAGCCGATGGGCCGGCGCGGCCTGCGCCGTCGCTGGCGGGAAGGATTGCAGCGCCTGAGGCGACTGCGTCCGTCCATCATGTCTTGACCCGGAACCAGGCCGCGTACAGTGCCGGCACGAAAATCAGTGTCAGGACCGTGCCGACCGCCAGGCCCCCCATGATGGAAACCGCCATCGGCCCCCACAGGTCGGAAACGGTCAGCGGGATCATGGCCAAAATAGCGGCCAGCGCAGTCAGCACGACCGGTCGCGTACGCCGTACTGTGGCATGCACGATGGCGTCGCGCGGCGCATCGCCCTGGGCAATGTCGCGGTCGATCTGTTCGACCAGGATGACCGAGTTGCGCATGACCATGCCGGCCAGGGCGATCACGCCCAGTGTGGCCACGAAGCCGAATGGCCGTTGTGTGACCAGCAGTGCCAGTGTGACACCCACCATGCCCAGCGGGGCCGTCAGGATCACCATGAACATGCGGCTGAAACTCTGCAGCTGGAGCATCAGGAAGACTGCCCACAGCAGCAGCATGAGCGGGATCACGACGGCAATTGCGGCATTGGCCTTGGCGCTTTCCTCGACGACACCCCCTTCCTCGATGTCGTAGCCGACCGGCAGGCGGGCCTTGATGTCGTGAAGCGTGGCACGGATCTCGGCGGAAACGTCCGGTGCCTGGGCACCAGCGACATCGGCGCGCACACTCAGGCTGGGCAGGCGGTTACGGGTCCACAGTCCGCCTTCCTCGAGCACAGGTTCGATCTCGGCCACCTGGCTCAGCGGAATGGCGCGTCCGTTGGCGGCATGCACGGTCAGGCTGCCCAGCCGTTCGGCGTCCAGCCTGGCGTCGGGACGCGCCCGGGCGATGATATCAATCAGTTCGTTGCCGTCGCGTACCTGGGTAACAGTCTGGCCGCTGAGCAGGGTCTGCAGTGTCAGTGCCACGTCCTGGCTGTTGACGCCCAGGGCGCGGGCTCGATCCTGGTCGATGCGAAAGCGGATGGCCTTGGTGCGTTCATGCCACTGCAGGTTGACGTCGCGCACGTTGGGATGCTCGCGCATCCGGTCGCGGACTTCGGCCGCGATGGCGCGCACGGTATCGGGATCGGCACCATTGACGCGGAACTGCACCGGATAGCCGACCGGCGGGCCGAGCTCGAGCCGATAGACCCGTGTGCGAATGTGCGGGAATTCTGTCGTCAGATAGTCATGCAGATCGGCTGCCAGAGTTTTGCCCTGCTGAAGGTCGTGAGGATAGACGATCACCTGGGCATAGTTGAGCTTGGGCAACTCGGGGTCGAGCGCCAGGTAGAAGCGCGGGGAACCGCTGCCGACGTAGGCCGTGACGGCACGTACGCGCTCATCACGGGACAGCCATTGTTCGAGTTTCTCGGTTTCGGCCAGAGTGGCGGCGTAGCTGGCCCCTTCCTCCAGGTGCAGATCGACCAGGATTTCTTCGCGTGGTGAGTCGGGGAAAAACTGCTGCGGTACCAGACGGAAGGCCGCCAGCGACAGGACAAAGGCCAGCAGCGCCGAGATCAGCACGGCCTTGCGATGCCGCACGCTCCACTCGATACGGCCGGTGAGCCAGTCCATCAGGCGACGCTTGCGCCGGCTCCAGGGGGTATCGCGCTCGTGGTGGCCTGTCATGTCCGGCAGCAGCAGCGTGCCCAGGTAGGGCGTGAAGAGGACGGCCACGACCCAGGATACCAGTAGCGAAATGGTGACCACCCAGAAAATCGACTGGGTGAATTCGCTGGTGGATGAGCGCGCAAAGCCGACGGGCACGAAGCCGGCGGCGGTGATCAGGGTGCCGGTCAGCATTGGAAAGGCGGTGGAGGTCCAGGCGAACGAGGCGGCCTTGAAGCGGCTCCAGCCTTCTTCCATCTTCACCTGCATCATTTCCACCGCAATGATGGCGTCGTCCACCAGCAGGCCCAGCGCGATGATGAGCGCGCCCAGCGACACACGATGCAGGTTGATGCCCAGCCGCCACATGATGAAGAAAGTGATGCCGAGCACCAGCGGCACCGACAGCGCCACCACGATGCCGGTGCGCCAGCCCAGTGCCAGCAGGCTGACCGCCAGCACGATGCCCAGCGCCAGCAGGAAATGCATCAGGAATTCGTTGATCGAGTGATCTACCAGCGTGGGCTGATCCACGACTTTTTCGATAGTGATGCCGGCGGGCAGTGCCGCCTGGACTTCGTTCATGACGGCATCGAGATTGCGTCCCAGGGTCAGGATGTCGCCGCCTTCGGTCATGGAGACGGCCAGTGCGGTGACGGGTTCGCCATTGCGCCGCATCGACATCTGGGGCGGGTCGACGTAGCCGCGCGTGACCTCGGCGATATCACCCAGACGGAACGTGCGCTCGCCGGCCTTGACGGGGACGTTTTCGATGTCTTGGAGGCTGCGCACGGCACCGTCCACACGCATCGGGATGCGGCTGCGCGGCCCTTCGATGACGCCGGCAGGCAGGACGACGTTCTGCTGTTGCAGGCTGGCCAGCAACTGCGAGGGTGAAATGCCGAGACGGGCCAGCCGGTCGGGGCTGAATTCGACATGGTAGGCCTGATCCTGCACACCCAGCATCAAGACCTTGGAGACATCCGGGACGCGCAGCAGGCGTTCGCGTGCCGACAGCAATACCTGCTTCATCTGGGCCTGGTCGAACCCATCGGCGTGGAATACATAGATGGATCCGAAGGTATCGCCGAAATCGTCATTGAAATACGGTCCCAGTACGCCTTCGGGCAGCGTATGGCGCATGTCGCCCACGCGCTTGCGTGCCTGGTACCAGCTTTCCTGGATCTGGTCCTTCTTGGCCCAGCTCTGCAACGTCAGGAACATCGTGGCGCGGCCGGGGCGCACATAGCTGCGCACATTGTCGTAGAGCGGGACTTCCTGTAGGGTGCGCTGGAGCTTTTCAACGACCTGCTGTTCCATTTCGCGGGTGGTGGCACCGGGCCAGGCGACGTCCAGCGTCATGACCATAATGGTCATTTCCGGGTCTTCCGAGCGGCCCAGGTCGATATAGGCCAGTACGCCCAGGATGACGGACAGGATCATGCCGAAGAGAACCAGCGGGGCATGCCGCAGCCCCCAGGCGGACAGATTGAATTTCATGGCAGGCGATGGTCCCAGGGCTGGACAGGCATGCCCGCATCGAGCCGGTGTACGCCCGCCGTCACGACCCGTTCACCGGATTGCAGGCCTGCCGTGACCATAATGTGATCAGTTCCCATCGAGCCCAGGGTGACGGGGCGCAGCTCCAGGTGATTGGTCCCGTCGGGCAGGACCCAGACGGCAGGGCCTTCGCCCTGCTGGTAAAGCGCGGCGAGCGGCAGGCGGAATATTTGCGCGGGAGCTGTACTTGTGTGATTCAGCTGCACGCTGGCCGTCATGCCCAGCCTGGCGCTATCCGGCATGGCATCAAGGGCGACGCGGACTCGATAGGTACGCGAGGCCGGGTCGGCTACGGGCGAGATTTCACGCACGCGGCCCTGCAACACGGTGTCCGGTGCGCTCAACAAGCGTGCCTGTACTGTCGAGCCAGGCTGGATTTGGGCTATGTCGTTTTCCGGTACATCGACTTCCAGTTCGCGCTGGCCGTCATAGGCCATCGAGATGATCGGTGTGCCGGCGGCTACGACCTGACCGACTTCGGCATGGACCTGGGTGATGATACCGGGCTGCGGCGCGCTCAGGTCGGCATAAGCCAGATTGTTGCGTGCCTGTGCCAGCCTGCTGCGCGCGGCGTCATGCTGGGCCTGGGCATTGTTCAGACCGGTTTCCAGGGCATCGAAATCGGCACGAGCCAGCGCTCCCTTTTCCACCAGTGTGCGGTTGCGGGCCACATCGCGCCGGCTACGTTCGAGCACACCCTGGGTCTGCGCTACCTGGGCCGCCGCCTCGTCGCGTGCCAGGCGCAGGGGTTCCGGGTCGAGCTGGGCCAGTCGCGTGCCCTGGCCGACTTGGGCACCGACATCGACGGGCCGGGCCAGTAGCCGGCCGGGCACGCGAAACGACAGGGTGCTGTCGACACGGGCCACGACGGTGCCGGGAAGGTTAAACCCGGCCTGCTGGGTCGTATCGGGCTGCACGACTTGGAGCCTGACCCGTGTGGCGGTTGTCGATGGCGCGGCATCCTGCCCGCATGCGGTCAGCAATAGCGGCCACAGGGATAGGCAGAGCAGGGCGCGGAAGCGCTGGAACGGGCGTGCAGCAGGCATGGCGGAGCCTCGAAATCAGTCGATCCATTGTAATGTGCAGCAGAATACGGCGTTTATGGGACTGTGACTGTTTTCGTATGCGAACGCTGCTTTCAGCCTGTCTCAAGTGGGAGACAGTTACACTTATGTCTTTCCCGTCCCTTCTTTCCTGACTCGATCAATCGCCATGTCTGTCATCGACCCACGCCGTGGGTATCTGCTCGGCCTGACCGCCTATGTACTGTGGGGCCTGTTTCCGCTGTATTTCAAGCTGCTGCAGACGATTCCCGCCATTGAAATCGTTGCCCAGCGGGTACTGTGGTCGGCTTTGCTGGGACTGGTTCTGTTGCAGTTCTGGAAGCATCCCTGTTGGTGGCGGGAGTTGCTGGCGCAGCCCCGCATGCTGGTTGCGCTGGCGTTGTGTGGTACGTTGTTGGCCGCCAACTGGTTGATCTATGTCTGGGCGGTCAATGATGGCCGCATGGTCGAGGCCAGCCTGGGCTATTACATCAGTCCGCTCATCAATGTCCTGCTGGGGCTGGTTGTGTTGCGCGAACGACTGCGGCGGCTGCAATGGCTGGCCGTGGCGCTGGCGGCATTGGGGGTGCTGCAGCAGATCTGGCAGGTAGATGGCGTGCCCTGGGTTGCCCTGTCGCTGGCCGGTTGTTTTGGTGTGTACGGACTGATTCACAAGCAGACCTCGGTTGCGGTGTTGCCGGGGCTGGTCGTGGAAACCTGGTTGCTGTTGCCGGTGGCGCTGGGCTGGCTGTGGCTGCATCCTTCGGCCGCTACGCTGGTGCCGGACTTCTGGCAGACCGGCACGGCCTGGCTGCTGGCGGCATCGGGGGCCGTGACACTGGTGCCGCTGATGTGTTTCAACATGGCCGCTCGGCACCTGCCTTACGCCACGCTGGGTTTTCTGCAGTACATTGCGCCCACCCTGGTGCTGCTGCTGGCGGTGTGGTTCTATGACGAACCCTTCGATCCGGCGCAACTGGCGGCATTTTCCTGCATCTGGGCAGGTCTCTTGGTCTATAGCGTCGATACCTGGCTGAACCTGCGGCGTACACACCAGCGGTCGGGCTGAGACGGTTGGCATGGCGATGCGCATCACCTTGTTGCGTTGTCTAGAGTTGCGGGTCCAGGTGGGATTGCTGGCCTGGGCTGACCTGGACGAGGCGATCATCGATATGGCATGGCGACATCTGCCTGCGGAAGATGTCGCCGTCATCCGGCGCTACAGGCATGAGGCAGATCGTTTGCGCAGTCTGGGGGCCAGAGTCGCGCTGGCCTGGATGTGGGCGCAACAGGGCGGCCTAGAGGGTCCGTCGGTGAGGGTTGCGCACGCCCGAGCGGGGGGGCGTTCGGTCACTGACGGCAATCCTGCCTGGCCAATGCTGTCGCGATTGCGCAAGGACCCGCATGGCCGGCCATGGCTGGATGCACAGGGTAGCAATGGCATGCCTTCAATCGGTTTCAGCCACGCCGGGGCCTGGTCAGTTTGTGCGGTGTCCCTCACTGGGGGACGTATCGGCGTCGATATCGAACAGCAGCCGGCAGATCCGGCTGGAATGGACAGCATCTTTTCGGCCGATGAGCATGGACGCTTGCGTACGGCTGCCTCTGCCGGTGTGGCTGCAAACAGGGCGCTGCTGAAGGGGTGGACCATCAAGGAAGCAGCGCTCAAGGCCGTGGGAAGGGGATTTCTTGCGGCCCCGCAGGCATGGCAGATCGGCCCGGAATGGCCTGCGATGGAGGAGGGGATGGGTACGATTCAGGGGCCACAGGATTCGGCCCGCTGGTGCCATCTGGAAAGCCCCTCAGGCTATGTATTGACGGTTGCCCGTTTGGATTGAGACAGGCGTCATGGATATTTCCTTCAATATTTTCACGGATACCGCGACACTGGTCGTGTTTGATCTGGCCTCGCTGCGGCATCGTCTGTCCGATACGCCTGACTGGTGGAGCCTGCCCGAGGATGAACTGGATGAGATCAACCAGGGAAATGCTGTCTTCCTGAATCTGGGTCAGGATGGCGTGTATGTCGTTGAAATTGTCGATAACCTGCTTGATTATTCGGGATCTGTCTATGTTCGGGTGCCTTCCGGCCGAATTTTTGTGGGCGCAGGCGAGGATGTCACAGGTGGGGATCTGGAGCCGGATAACACGGCTGCCGTGTCCGGCCGTCTGATCGAGATGGCTCCTGGGTCGTATGCCGTGCGTTTCAGGCGGGACGGTGATGTCATTTCATTGTCTTTCGTGGTGTCTGGCGAATTCAGAAATCATCTCGAGGGGCCTGTCAGGCTGTAGAACGGGTTGATTTCGGGCCCTTAAGCCGCCGGCCCCTGACATCGAAAAATGTGGTTTTGGGCAGAAGGCGGTGCCAGTCATCTATCTCATTTGGCGGGCCTTGCAATCCAGAAAAGTGCAGCCAGGGCAGGCGCATGGCAGTGGGGACACATTGGGGTGCGCCGCATCAGTCGCAAATGGGCGGGGGCCGTCAGCGGGATGTGTCTGAACGGAGCGCAGCGCAGTGAGTTCATCCCGCTGCCCGCCTGTTTGCGACTGATGCGGGCAGTCCGGTGCCGTTCAGGCATCCGGACCGCGTCCCAGGTGTCCCCACTGCCATGCGCCTGCCCTGGCGTATTTCTGAAATTGACACCCCCTATCGCAAACCCTGATAGACACGAAAAAGTCCGTTGTCGTTCAATAAGCTCATGATTTTAAAAATAAAAGTTCGCAATCCGAATTTTCAGGGTGGACGGCAATGGCAGATATTTCAAACAGCAAAAACACCATACAGTCCCTGGCCAAGGGATTCAGGGTGCTGGAGTCCTTCTCGGCGCAGGAGCCGCAGCTCACCATGGCCCAGGTGGCCCGGGCTGCGGGTGTCGACAACGCCACGGCTTTTCGTTTTCTCAATACCCTGGTCGATCTGGGCTATGTGCAGCGCGTACCGAATACCCGCTTGTTCGAGCTTTCGACCAAGGTCCTGAACCTGGGTTTCAACGCCATCGCGCATGCCGACCTGCGCACGCTGGCCCGCCCCGTGTTGCGGAAACTGGTAGGGCAGACCAATGAGGCCGCCTCGATCGGCGTGCTGGAAAATGCCGAGATTATCTATGCCGAACGGATCCAGGCCGGACTGACCCGGCTGGGCGTGGATATCCGGATCGGCAGCCGGGTGCCGGTTCATTCGACCGCCATTGGCCACGCCATCCTGTCCAGCCTGCCCGAGAGCGAGCAGCGTGCCATTCTCGATGCCCGGCCACGTCAGAAACTGACCGAGAAAACGCTGGTCGACATCGAGGCCTTGCTGGCACGGCTGCAGCAGGTACGGCAGCGTGGCTATGCACTGTCCGATCAGGAAACCGTGTCGGGCCTCTATGTGATCGCTGCACCGATTCTCGATGCCGATGGCATTCCGCTGGCGGCCCTGAGTGTGGCGGCACCTGCGCTGAACACCACCTTGCCCCAATTCGAACAATTGGCTGCGCCTTCTGTCATGGAAGCAGCACAGTCCCTGTCACACGCCCTGCAGGCCACGGGCGGCGTGATTTCACCCAGGTAGGTTTCGTGCCGGCGTGCCGGCATATTTTTCATAAAAACATCAGGAGACAGACATGCAGGACATCAATTTCCACAGTGTGATCCCGGCCATTGCCGTGCCGTTCGATGACAATCTGGCCATCGACCGTGATGAGCTGGCCCGCTTTTCGCGCTGGCTGGCCGGCCAGCCGGGGATCGGCGCACTGATGACCAACGGGCATACCGGCGAAGTGTTTTCCTTGACGCCGCTGGAGCGCGCCGAAGTGACGCGCATCACGGCCGAGGCAGTGCGAGGTATCTGCCCGGTGATTTCTTCGATTGTCTGCGAGGGCATACGCGAAGCGGTCGAGCAGGCCCGCATGGCCAAGGAGGCCGGGGCCGATGCACTCGACATCATGCCGCCACACCACTGGTTGCGTTTCGGTTTCAAACCCGAGCACTGCCTGGAGTATTTCACGGCCATCGGTGATGCCACTGGCCTGCCGCTGATCGTGCATGTCTATCCGGCCTGGACGCGGGCTTCGTTCTCCAGCGAACTGCTGGCCGAGCTGGCGCGCCTGCCTGCGGTGCGCGCCTTCAAGATCGGCACCCGGGAAATGAACAAATATGCCCGCGACCTGGCGGCGATCCGCGCTGCCGATCCTTCAAAGGCGTTGCTGACCTGCCATGATGAATATCTGCTGGCATCGATGGTGCAGGACATTGACGGGGCGCTGGTCGGTTTTGCCTCGCTGGTGCCGGGCCTGATTCATGACCTGCTGCAGGCTGTTCGTGCCGGTGACCTGGCGCGTGCCATCGAGATCCAGGGGCTGATCACGCCGCTCAAGGATGCGGTCTACGGGGCAGGAGAGCCGACCGGCGAAGCCCATGGCCGCATGAAGGCAGCCATGGCGCGTGCCGGCATCATTCGCAGTGCGGCGGTGCGTCCGCCGACCCAGGGGCCCAGCGATGCCGAGTTGCGTGCCATCGAGGCCGCGCTGGAGCATGCCGGCCTGCTGCCAGTGGCAGCCTGATTCCAAGCTGCCGCCACGTCCCACTGCGCCAGCAAGAGCCAGGGGGCGCAACCGGCGGCCTATCCATGCTTCAGCGACAAGGAGACACACATGCTGATTGCGGAAGAAGATCACGAGGTGCACGCCGGCGCGGCGGTGGCAGACAGGGAATGCCTGATCTCGCTGCGCGGCCTGGGCAAGACATACATTACCCCGACAGGGCAGGTACGGGCACTGGACGGGCTGGACCTGGACATTGCCGATGGCGAGTTCGTCAGCATTGTCGGGCCATCCGGCTGCGGCAAGAGCACGCTGCTGCGGATGTTGGCCGGACTGGACCCGTACGAAGAAGGCGAGATGCGGATGCAGGGGCATCCCATCCAGGGACCTTCGCGGGATGTGGGGGTCGTTTTCCAGGCTGCCAACCTGCTGCCCTGGCTGACGGTTCGGCAGAATGTCGAGTTGCCTCTGAGGGTCGGTGGGCGTCATGCCAACGATGGTCCCAGCGTGGATACTCTGCTCGACATGACCGGGCTGGGGGATTTCGGCCAGCGCTATCCCTATGAACTGTCGGGCGGCATGCAGCAGCGTGCCGGGATATGCCGGGCCCTGGCCCGCAATCCGCGCACCCTGTTGATGGACGAGCCGTTCGGCGCGCTCGACGCTCTGACGCGCGAACGCATGAATCTTGAGTTGCAGCGGATCTGGCAGACCAATGGCAAGACGGTGATCCTGATCACCCACAGCATTGCCGAAGCGATTTTCCTGGCAGACCGGGTCATTGTCATGTCGCCCCGGCCAGGCCGCATCCTGCGCGACCTGCATGTGGACATTCCGCGTCCGCGCACGTTCGACACCATTATCGGGCATCCCGAGTATGCGCGGCTATCGCGTGAGATCCGGGGCCTGCTCAATGCACGGGGAGACATAGAATGAGTACGCATGCAGTGACCATGCCGGCCATGCAGCAGCCGGCGCGCCGTATCCGATCGCGCTATCGGGACACCTGGATCACGCTGGCCGGACTGGTGGTGATCTTGTCGGTCTGGACGCTCAGTGTGCGTCTGTTCGATGTGCCGACCTATATCCTGCCGGCACCCGAAGCGGTCTGGCAGGCCCTGTGGTCCGGGCTGGCCGTGTCACCGACCAGTCCGATCGGCTATTACCTGCCCCTGTGGAGTACCTTCAGCAACGCCGCGCTGGGTTTCATGATCGGCACGGGCCTGGCCCTGGTGCTGGGATCGCTGATGGCCGAGAGCCGAACCATCGAAAAGCTGCTGATGCCCTATGCCTTCGCCTTGCAGAGCCTGCCCAAGGTGGCGATTGCCCCGCTGATCGTGATCTGGCTGGGGTTTGGCGATGGTTCCAAGATCGCCATTGCGGCGCTGCTGTCGTTTTTTCCGGTACTGATCAACAGCTTCACGGGGTTGCGCGCCATTGAGCCTGAGCGGGTGGATCTGATGCGGTCGCTGTCAGCCACGCGCTTCGAAACCTACCGCATTGTCAAGCTGCCCAATGCCGCGCCGTATATCTTTGCCGGACTCGACATGGCGGTGGTCTATGCCCTGCTCGGGACCATCGTGGCCGAGTTTCTGGGCGCGCAAAGCGGCATGGGCGTGGTGATTACGCAGGCCCAGGCCGTGACCGACGTGGCCGGTGTCTTTGCGGCGCTGGTGATTCTGGGGGCCATGGGGATCTGCCTGCATGCGCTGGTGCGCAGGCTGGAAAAACGGCTGATCCACTGGACCGACCGGGGGCGCTAGCGCTGCCTGGACAGGCCCGGCAACGGGTGATGGCAAGACCTCATGACAAGGCCGAATAGGCAGGCCACACAAAGGAGCGAGACATGAAACAGATCGACAGAAGGACATTTCTGGGGGCGGGTGCCAGCCTGGCAGCCTGGTCCATGTTGCCGGGTTTGGGCATGGCGCAGCAGGGAAGCAGCCTGCGGCAGGTGCGACTGGGCGTGGGGCTCAAGGCCATGAGCCCGATCGTGATCAACCTGGTGATCGGGGAAATCCTCGGCTACAACGCGGCCGAGGGCTTCACGCTGAATACGCTGGCGCTGGGCACCAATGCCAATGTGCAGGTCGCGGTGGACCGGGGCGAGGTCGATTTCGGCGTGGGCGTGCCCTCGTTCGGCCTGCCGGTGCTGGCCCAGGGGGACTGGAAGCTGGCCCGTAATTTCTATCAGTACACCTACCCGTACAAGTGGGACATTGCCGTGCTGCCGGATTCGCCCGTGCAATCCTATGCGGATCTGAAAGGGCTGCGTATCGGCGTGTCGGATTTCGGTGCTACGGACTATCCGGTCACGCGCAATGTGTTGCGCCTGCAGGGGCTGGACCCTGATGGCGATCTGCAATGGATCGCAGTCGGCAATGGCGTACCGGCAGGGGTGGCGTTGCGGCGGCAGGCGGTGGATGCCCTGGCCTATTTCGATACCGGCTTCGGGCAGATCGAGGCGGCGGGTCTGCCGTTCCGGTTGCTGCCCCGACCGGACAATCTGCCGCTGGTGGGCGGCCAGTTCCTGCAGACGCGTGTCAGTACGCTCGACAGTCATCCGCAGTGGGCCGTGGGCCTGGGGCGCTCGGTCAGCAAGGCGTCGACCTTCATCCTCGAAAATCCGCGTGCCGGGGCGCTGGCTTTCCTGCGCATGTATCCGGAAACCGCGCCGCGCGGTGCCAGCCAGGATGCTGCCGTGGAGGCCGTGCTGCAGGCCATCTCGCGTCGCATCAAGCTGTACCGTCCGCCTTATCCCGATGTGTCGATGGGCTATATCGAGGTGTCGGAATTCCGGACCGAAGCCGAGATGACGGGCCTGCAGATCGCGGATTATGCGCCTTTCTATACCAATGACCTGATCGGGCAGATCGATGATTATGACCATGAGGCGATCCGTACCCAGGCGAGGAACTACACATGAGCGTCGGCCGGCAGGAAGACCGCCATGCCCTGGTGACCGGGGCGGCTTCCGGCATCGGGCTGGAGATCACGCGGCGTCTCGTGACGCAGGGCTGGCGCGTGACGGGTCTGGATCGACAGCCGGTGGCCTGCCCGGGAGTCGATTGCCGGGCGGTCGATCTGTCTGATGAGGCTGCACTGTCGGCTGAATTGGCGACCCTTGTGCAGGTGGATGCGGTGGTACATGCGGCAGGCTTCATGGCAGCCGCGCCACTTGGCAGCCTGGATTCGGAGGTGGGAAGGCGGCTGTGGCAGGTGCATGTGCAGGCAGCCGCCTTGCTGGTGGATGTGCTGGCCGGTCGCCTGCCGGATGTGACCGGACGGGTCGTGCTGATTGGCAGCCGTACGGCTGCCGGGATGGCCGGACGCAGCCAGTATGCGGCCTGCAAGGCAGCGCTGGTCGGTCTGGCCCGGTCATGGGCGGCAGAGTTGGCACCGCGTGGCGTGACGGTCAATATCGTGGCACCCGGGGCGACGCGCACGCCCATGCTGGACGACCCGTCTCGTCACGGCTGCATGCCGGTGCTGCCGCCCATGGGGCGCTATGTCGAACCATCGGAGGTGGCCGCAGCGGTGTGTTTTCTGCTGAGCAGCGAGGCGGGATCGATCACCGGGCAGCAACTGGTGCTGTGTGGAGGCGGTTCTCTGGCGTAAGGCGAGTCAGCGAGGCGTACCCAGTATGGCCGCCATCAGGCCAGGCCAGCGTGCATCGAGTTCGGCCCGGCGCAGCGAGTTGATGTGGGTGGTGCCGGCGTGGTGGGTGCAGACCAGACCGGCATCACGCAGCACGCGAAAGTGGTGCGACATGCTGGATTTGGGGCGGCCGCCGTCCAGCTCGCTGCAGGTAGCTGCCGTGGTGGCGGCCAGGGTACGCACGATGTCGAGGCGCACGGGATCGCTGAGCGCGTGGAACAGGCGCTCCAGGGTCAGGTCTTCGACGGCAGGATGTTTGAAGGGACGCATGATTCGAATCATACCCATGAATCATGATTTTGTTTTATTATTCGAATATTCTCGAATTATAGAATATGCCCGGCTCCACAGGCGAGCCGATGCTGTCCTCAACGATCCATGCCGGATCAGCCGTCAGGAGAACCTGTTCATGTCATCCCTGTTTCAGCCCTTTTCCCTTAAAGATGTGACGCTGCGCAACCGCATTGTCGTGCCGCCCATGTGCCAGTATCAGGCCCGGGATGGCGTAGCCAACGACTGGCACCAGGTCCACTATGCCGGTCTGGCGCGTGGCGGTGCCAGCCTGGTGATCGTCGAGGCGACCGGCGTCGCCCCCGAGGGGCGTATTTCTCCCGCCTGCCTGGGGCTCTGGAACGATACCCAGGCTGAAGCGCTGGTGCCCATCGTGCAGGCCATCGAGAAGGCCGGTTCCGTGCCGGGCATCCAGATCGGCCATGCCGGCCGCAAGGCCAGCGCCAACGTGCCATGGGAAGGCGATGACCATATTGCGGCGGATGATCCGCGTGGCTGGGAACCGATCTCGCCGTCTGCACTGGCCTTTGGTGCCAATCTGCCGCGCGTACCGCGTGAGATGACGCTCGACGACATCGCCCGGGTCAAGGCCGATTTCGTGGCGGCGGCGCAGCGGGCGCGCGATGCGGGTTTCCGCTGGCTGGAGCTGCACTTTGCGCACGGCTATCTGGGACAGAGCTTTTTCTCCGATCATGCCAATCAGCGCACTGACGCCTACGGTGGCAGTTTCGAAAACCGCATCCGTTTCCTGCTCGAAACGCTGGCCGCCGTGCGCGAAGTCTGGCCCGAGAATCTGCCGCTGACGGCGCGTTTCGGCGTGCTTGAGTATGACGGTCGTGATGAGGAAACGCTGGTCGAATCCATCGAACTGGCGCGTCGCTTCAAGGCTGGTGGCCTGGACCTGCTGAGCGTGAGCGTTGGCTTTTCGACCACGCAGGCCAGCATTCCCTGGGGCGAGCCGGCTTTCCTGGGCCCGATTGCGCAACGGGTGCGCAGCGAGGCATCCCTGCCGGTGTCGGTGGCCTGGAATATGGGACAGCCTTCGGTTGCCGCACAGGTGCTGGCAGCAGATCAGGCCGATCTGGTACAGATCGGCAAGGGGCATCTGGCAGATCCACACTGGACCTATGCTGCAGCCAAGACGCTGGGCGAGGCCCATCCGTCGCAGTGGCTGCCGCCGTCGTACGAATACTGGCTGCGCCGTTATTGATCTTGCGCTGTCCGGCAGGTGCCTTGGGAGGTGCTTGCCGTGCAGATCAGGACGGTTGCTGGGCGGCCGCGGCCACCGGTGGCCGTGCCTGGATCGTGCAGATGCTGCCGACCGAGGCCAGGATGGTGCAGCCGATGGCCAGCCACTGGATGGCGGACAGGTGTTCGCCCAGCACCATCAGGCCCAGCAGTGCCGCCACGGCAGGTTCCATGCTGATCATGATGCCGAAGGCTTCGCGTGGCAGGCGCTTGAGGGCGACCATTTCGAGCGACATCGGGATGGTGCTCGAAACCAGCGCAATGCCCATGCCGAAGAACAGCAGTTTCCAGTCGAGCAGGGCCGTGCCGGCATGGATGATGCCGACCGGCAGCGCCACCATCGAGGCGACCACCAGGCCCAGCGAGACGATATGCCCCGAGTGCAGGTGGCTGGCACGCTTGCCGTAGATGATGTAGAGCGCCCAGCACAGGGCAGCCCCCATGGCGTACAGCACGCCCACGGGGTCGAGGGAACCGGCACGTGCGCCCAGCGGCAGGATCAGTCCCAGCCCGAGGGTGGCCAGACCCAGCCACAGGAAATCGATGCGGCGGCGCGATGACAGCAGCGCCACGCCCAGCGGTCCGCTGAACTCGATGGCCACGGCAATGCCGAACGGGATGGTGCGCAGTGCCATGTAGAACATCAGGTTCATGACGCCCAGTGCCGCGCCGTACTGGATGATGGCGCGTGCATCCTTGCGGCTCAGTGGCCAGCGCCAGGGGCGCCAGAGCAGCAGCAGGATCAGCGCCGAGAAGCCGACCCGCAGGGCGGTCGTGCCCTGAGCCCCGATAATGGGGAACAGTTGCTTGGCAAACGAAGTGCCGAGGCCCAGCGCCGTGACCGAGCCGAGGACTGCCAGGAAGGGCAGGGCGCGTTGGAACAGGGAGGCGTTCACGCTGTACTCCGGGTGGCCGTGACCAGCCTGATCGCCAGTCCAAGGAACAGCAGGCCGGTGAGCCGGTTGAGCACGATCTGGATGCGTGGTGAGCGGGCCAGTACATGGCCCAGCGAACCGGCCAGCAGGGCGATGAGGCTGAACACCAGCAGTGAGCAGAGGATGAAGACACCCCCCAGCAGCAGTAACTGCGGCGCAAGCGGACCGCGTGCCGGATCGGCAAATTGTGGCAGGAATGCCAGGAAGAAGATCGACACCTTGGGATTGGTCACGTTCATGATGATCCCGCGCAAGTACAGACGGTGCATCGGTACCGCCGGTGCCTGGGCCTGGAGTGTCGAGGCACCCGCTCGCCAGGCCTGCCAGGCGAGCCAGGACAGATAGCCGGCTCCGGCGATCTTGAGCACGGAAAAGGCCAGCGCCGATGTCTTGAAGACCACGGCCAGCCCCAGCGCTACGGCACAGGTATGGACCAGCAGGCCGGTACACAGTCCCAGTACGATGATCAGCCCGGCACGGCTGCCGCGCAGCGTGGCCTGGGACAGGACGAACAGATTGTCAGGGCCGGGGGCCAGTCCGAGCAGAATCGACGCCATCGAGAAGGCGGCCAGGGTATCGAGCGGGAGCATGTCGGGCATGAAGGAAAGAAGCGCACGCCGACGGCCGGCATGCGCATCTGTCCATTGTGCCAGAACGGTGCATGACTTTGGATGGATGGGCATACAATCGTTGCTTTGCTGACAGGGAGCCAGGCGTGCGGTTGTGTATTTTTTCGGGATCTAATGCGGGTGCCCGGCCCGCGTACCGGGAGCAGGCTGCGCTGCTCGGCACGGCACTGGCACGTGCCGGCATCGGGCTGGTCTATGGCGGGGCGTCCGTGGGTCTGATGGCGGCGGCAGCCAATGCGGCGCTGGCCGAGGGCGGCGAGGTGATCGGGGTGATTCCGCAGTCGCTGATCGACAAGGAAATTGCCCATACCGGTCTGAAAGACCTGCGCGTGGTTGGCTCCATGCATGAGCGCAAGGCGCTGATGGCAGAGCTGGCGGATGGCTTCATTGCCCTGCCGGGTGGCTGCGGCACGCTGGAAGAATTGTTCGAAGTCTGGACCTGGAGTCAGCTCGGGCATCATGACAAACCCTGCTCGCTGCTCAACATCGAGGGTTTCTACGACAGCCTGCTGGCCTTTCTGGACCATGCCGCCAGCGAGGCCTTCATGCAGCCCCAGCATCGCAGCATGCTGATCGTCGAGCGCGATATTGATGCGCTGCTGGCCGCAATCCGCAGCTATCAGCCTCCGCACGTCACCAAATGGATCAATAAAGGCTGATTTTGTTGTTGCCAGCGGCACGCTCCGAGGCGGTATGATGGGCTAGACCGTATCCATGGCGTGCATCAGCCTGCTGTCTTGCGCGCAATGGACCGGGTTGCCATCAAAAAACAGGGCTGACCGATACCGGATCGGCCTGAACAGGAGACAGCCGTCATGGGGCAGCACGCCGATCATGCCGGGCGGACTGCAGTCGCGCAGAATGTCCAGGGCATCATGCAGTTCCTGCAGCAACATCCGCCGTTCGATCAGATGGAGCAGTCGCATCTGCTGGCACTGGTCGAGCACGCCAGTCTGGGTTTTCATGCGGCCGGTTCGGTCATTGCCTGCCCAGCTGATGGTGTGGCAAAACGCTGGTTTCTGATCCGGCAGGGACTGGTGGAAGGCGTGCGCGAAACCAGGGATGTCAGCCCTGGCACTGACGGTTTCCAACTGGGGCAGGGTGACGGCTTTCCTGTGGCGGCCCTACTGGGTGAGCGACCCACCCGTACGACATACCGCGCTGTGGTCGATACTTTCTGTCTGCAGCTCGATATGGAGATATACCTTCGGCTGCTGGATATGTCCGAGCCTTTTCGGGCATTTGCCATGCAGGGGGCGAGCAGTCTTTTCGGCCATCTGCATCAGCAGGTACAGATGCAGGCCAGTGCGCACCTTGGTGCACAGTATTCGCTTGATACCCCGCTCTCGGTGCTCATGGCTCGCGAACCGGTGGCCTGCACGCCCGATACACCGTTGCATGAAGCGGTGCAATTGATGCATGAACGTCAGGTGGGCAGCATTGCGCTGGTCGATGCTTCGCAGCACCCGGTTGGCATCTTTACCCTGCGTGACCTGCGTCGGGTCGTGGCTTCAGCGGAGTTGCCCCTGTCCCGGCCCATGGATCAGTTCATGACGCCTGATCCGATTTGCCTGCCTCCCGTGGCAACCGCTTTCGACGCGGCATTGCTGATGACCCGACATCATATTGCGCATATCTGCGTGGTTGAGGCCGGACGTCTGGTGGGGGTCATTTCCGAGCGTGACCTGTTTGCCCTGCAACGTGTTGATCTGGTACATCTGGCGCGAGCCATCAGCCAGGCCGACAGCGTGGATACGCTGGTGGAGCTGCGTCCGCAGATGACACGACTGGTCAATGGCATGCTGGCGCATGGCGCAGATTCGGAGCAGGTGACGCGTGTCGTCACGCAATTGAATGATCACACGACAACGAGAGTGATCGAACTGATGCTGGCCATGCATGGCGATCCTGGCATCGCGTTCAGCTGGTTGGTGTTTGGTAGTGAAGGACGGGGTGAGCAGACGCTGCTGACGGACCAGGACAATGGCATGCTGTTCGAAGCCGAAGGGGCCGCTGCGGCCGAGGCAGCGCGTGCCCGGCTGTTGCCGCTGGCGAACGCCATCAACCAGGCGCTGGATCGCTGCGGGCTGACCCTGTGCAAGGGCAATATCATGGCCGGCAACCCTGACTTGTGCCTGTCCCAGCAGGAATGGTTGCAGCGGTTTGCGCGCATCATACGGACGCCCGAGCCGGAGAATGTTCTGAAGGCGACGATTTTTTTCGATCTCAAGCGTCTTTGGGGGGCGGACAATGGTTTCAATCAATTGGTAGATGCGCTGCTGAATATGGTGGCCGACAGTCCGGCCTTTCAGTGGACGATGGCACAGACCGCCTTGAGACATCGCCCGCCGACCGGCATGATGCGGGCGTTCCTTGGACAGACGCTCGGTTTTGGGGAGACGGTTCTGAATCTCAAGACCGAAGGGTTGACTCCCTTTGTCGACAGTGCGCGCATTCTTGCATTGGCACAAGGTATCAGGGAGGCCTCTACGCTGGCGCGCCTGCGTTTATTGGCGGAACGAGGGGTGATCGAGCGTCGCAATGCCGAGGCCTATGTCAAAGCCTATAGTTATCTGCAATTGCTGAGGATGCGGCAGCACCAGCAGCAGGCCCTGGCAGGAGAACCCCTGGACAACCGTCTGGATCCGGCGCGCCTGGATGTGCTGGATCGTCGCATTCTGCGTGAGTCCTTGCGGCAGGCTCGGCATATTCAGGCGTTGCTGGCATTCAGATACAGGCAGTGAGCACAGGAGGCGCATGATGCGATGGTTGTCCGAACTGTTGGGGCGCAGCAAGCCTGCGACAGCGAGTGTCGTTGATCCTGTGCAGCAGGCGCGGCTGGCGGCCTTACCGGCACTTGTGCAGGCTGCGGATACCGATCTGATGCAACAGCCCTTGCTGGTGCTGGACCTTGAAACCAATGGACTGGATGTCCGGCGGGACCGGGTGCTGTCGATCGGTGCCGTGCGTATCGAGGGCGGACGGATTCCACTGGCGAAGACGTTCGAACGCGTACTGTGTGTGGACATTGAATTGCGTCCCGACAGTCAGCTGATCCATGGCCTGACGCAGGCGGATCTGGCGGCCGGTGTGGCACCAGCCGGGGCGATTCTGGATTTGCTCGAGTATGGTGCGGATGCCGTCTGGCTGGCCTATCATGCCGAGTTCGACCGCCGTATGCTGGCACGCTGCACGCAAGAGGCGCTTGGGCTGGCGCTGGTTCATGCACCCTACGATGTCGCGGAACTGGCCCCCATGTTGTGTCCTGAGATGGCTGTGCCCCGAGCGGGCCTGGATCACTGGATCCAGGCGCTGAATCTGCCGATGCCGGCACGCCACCATGCCGTGGCGGATGCCATGGTGACTGCGGAGATCATGCTGGTGTTGCTGCAGCGTGCCAGGGCGGCAGGGATGCAGACCTGGCGTGATCTCGACATGGCTCTGGCGCAGTGGAGACGACGGCAGGCACAAGCAGGCAAAGCTGTATTCTGTTGACCTGGCGAGTTGTAGATACAGTGCATGAGCCGTGAGCCGTGAGCCGTGAGCCGTGTGGTGTGTGGTGTGTGGCCGAGCGGCTGTGGAGGCTTTATGTGTTCGAGGGGCCGACTGGCAGCAGCTCTTTCCAGCCTACCAGCAGTGCGAGCAATGACAGCGTCAGGCCCGCGCAGGTAATGCCTGTCCATCCGTAGTGCTGGAACAGGCTGGCAGCCGTGATGGATCCCAATGCGCCGCCGGTGAAATAGCACGTCATATAGCCGGAATTGAGGCGGTTGCGGACTTCGGGGCGCAGCTTGAAAATGGCACTCTGGTTGGAGACATGCAGGAGTTGCAGTGCAAAGTCCAGGATCAGGATGCCCGCAATCAGTGCGATCAGCGAAGCCGGCGCAAAGGCCAGCACCAACCACGAACCCAGCATGCCACCCAGTCCCAGCATGGCTGCCAAACGGGAACGGCCCCGGTCGGCCAGGCGACCGGCCAGTGATGCGGCCAGCGCACCAAACGCCCCGGCCAGACCGAACAGACCGATGACGGCATCCGAATAATCATAGGGCGGTGCCGACAGCAGGAAGGCCAACGGTGTCCAGAACAGGCTGAAATTGGCGAAAACCAGAAAACCCATCAGAGAACGCTTGCGCAGCAAGGGCTCTTCGGCGAACAGCCTGAGAGCCGAGCGCAGTAACTGACCATAGTGCAGGCCGGCATTCTGCTGGTAACGCGGCAGGCTGCGCGCCAGCGCCAGCGCGGTGATCAGCATCAGTGCAGCAGCCAGCAGATAGACAGTACGCCAGTCGGCAATCGACGAAATGGCTCCGGCCACCGTGCGCGCCAGCAGGATACCCAGCAGCAGGCCGCTCATCAGCGTGCCGACGGCACGGCCGCGCTGCTCGGGCGCGGACAGTGTGGCCGCCAGCGGCACCATGATCTGTGCCGCCACGGAAAACAGACCTGTCATGGCCGTTCCCAGCAGCAGCCAGGGCAGGCCGGTTGCCAGGCCGCTGATCACCAGCCCCACGCCCGACAGCAGGATCATGCCGACGATCAACCGACGCTGCTCCAGCAGGTCGCCCAGCGGCAGCAGCAGGAACAGACCCAGGCCGTAGCCAAGCTGTGCCGCCGTGACGATGGTGCCGGCGTCGGTCAGCGACAGACCGAACTGGTCCGCGATGGTCTGCAGCAGCGGCTGCGCATAGTAGTTGCTGGCCACGGCTACACCGGTGGCAACGGACATCAGCAGAATCAGCGCCTGGCCCAGTGGAGGCTGGCGGGTCGGGGAAGACGGGGATGACATGGGAAGGGATACCACGATGTGGGCCCTGCATTGTAGTGGTGCCCACCTGAAATGAAGATGAAAGCGGGCCTGGTGTGGTGTGCAATGCCATAGGTATGAACAGCCTGGTCCTGGGCGCTGTGCCGGAGCGGTCAGGCCGTACCGGCGGGCGTGTGGGCGCGGTCGATGTGCCCCAGGTCGCGTGCCGGGTCGAGCCGGTCGCGCACGCGTTGCTTCAGGATCTTGGCATCGGGAAAGCCACCGTCGATCTTGCGATCCCAGATCAGCACGTCATCGTAGCGGACCTGGAAAATACCGCCGGTACCCGGGACGAGCGTGACGCCGGCCAGGTCGGTAGCAAAGGTCGACAGCAGTTCCTGCGCCATCCAGCCGGCACGCAGCAGCCACTGGCACTGAGTGCAGTATGTGATCGAGATGTGCGGAGCGGGATGCGATTCCATGAGTCCGGGGCGGCTTTGCATTTGTTGTCGTACCGACAGGCACACTAGGGGCGCACGGCGGCGATTTCTGGATATTATTGATCGTACCGCGCACGGCTGCAATGGATGCGATGCGGGTGCGGTATGAATGGCATGTTTGTCTGTGTATCCCATCTACCCTCGGAGGGCGAATCCATGGCGGGCTATTTTGTACTGAAAAGCAGCGGCGATCATTTCATGTTCAACCTGAAAGCCGGCAACCACGAAACCATCCTGACCAGCCAGCGCTACAAGAGCAAGGCGGCAGCGCAGGGCGGTATTGCCTCGGTGCAGAAAAATGCTGCCGACGATGCCCGCTACGACCGCCTTGTTGCCAAGGATGGCTCGCCTTATTTCACGCTCAAGGCGGCCAATGGCGAGGTGATCGGGCAAAGCGAAATGTATTCGGGAACGGCGGCACGCGACAAGGGTATTGCTTCGGTCAAGGCCAACGGCGCGACCACGGACATTCGCGACGAGGCCTGAGCCTGGGGACTATCGCTTTCATTTTCGGTTGTCAGGCCGGGTATCTCCGGCCTGTTCCGCCGACGGACGGACCGACAGGTAACCGATCCGGAACCCGCCCCAGTGTTTGCCTTCTACATAGATCGGGACCGACAGGTCATGCATGACCTCGCCGGTATCGCGCTTGTACGTCTGCAGCAGGAATGGTCGGGTATGTGCGCCACAGCGGCTGCCGGTGCGGTCCTGAAACAGCCGCTTGGTGCGGTTGTTGACCAGGTCGGTTGCATAGTCACCGCTCAGGGGCTGTGAATAGCGCCGGTTGTGGGTCGGGAAGTAACCCTGGTCGTCCACGGCACCGGCATAGCTGATTTCAGGCATGGCTGACAGGATGGGTTCCTGGACGGACGGCAGGACCTGATCGGTGAAACTGTCGAAGCGGGTCCGGTATTTGGGTGGACGGGTATCGGGTATGGGCTGGTATTGCCGGTCGAACAGGGCTTCGCGTGAGATCTGCCCCGAGGCAATCGCCTGCTCGAACAGCTTGCCAACCGCGTGCGCGGCATCGGCAGCGATACGGCGGATGACATCATGGCGGGTCTGTACGCCGCTCAGTGCAATCATCTCGAATAACTGTTCAGCCCGTTCGGCCAGTCGCATGGCCGAGTCCGTGGCGTGCGGCAGCGAGGCGTCGGTGCCCTGCATGCGATCGTGTACATCATCGATGGCCGTGGTGATGGCCGATGCCGTGCCGACATGCTCCCGGCTGGCGGCTGCAATGGTGTCGATTTCGCTGCCCGAGATACTGGCGTGTTCGTCGATGGCGGCCAGCAGGGCATGGACCTGCACGATCTGCTGTGCGGCCTGTTCGACAGAGCCGCTGAGGGCCGACATGTCGCGCACGGCCTGCTCGGCCTCTTCGTTGATGGTGCCCAGCATGCCGCCGATCCGTTCCGTTTCCTGCTGGGTACGTTGTGCCAGCCGGCGCACTTCGGTCGCCACCACGGCAAAGCCTGCACCATGCGCGCCGGCCCGGGCTGCCTCGATGGCGGCATTGAGCGCAAGCAGATTGGTGCTGGCGGCAATTTCGTCAATGGCGGCCGTGATGCCATGGATGCCCTGGGCGCGTTCCTGGAGGTTGCGCAGGCTGCGTGCGGCTGTTTCTGTATCCTGACGGGCAGCCTTGATGTGTGCCAGTCCCTGGTCAGCAGTCTGGCGGCCCTGCGCACTGTTGTCGCGTACTTCGCGAGCCAGTTGGGCGGCCCGTTCGATGCCGACGGCAATCTGGTCGGATGCGGTGGCACTCTGGCGGGACTGGTCTGCGATCCGGTCTGCAGCCTCGATATCCTGATCGACCTTCTGCTTGATGGTGTCGATGAAGTGTGAGGTTTCAGCTGCCCCGATCATGATCTGATCGATCGCGGGGCCGGTCTGTTGCAGCCATGACTCGCTGCCCTGGCGGCGGCGCAGCAGGTGCCATGCCGGTAGCGACAGGACGGCACCTATCGCCGCAGCCAGCCACGGTGGCAGGTCGGGCACATAGGTGGTGAGGGCGGCAGAAGTCAGTGCTGCAAGCAACAGGGCTGCCGCCAAGGCACCTGCGGTACGCAGCTTGGGTGGATATGCCCGCATTGTCTCCTCCTGGCGGGTGGCGAAACTTATTGTCTTTTTGGACTGATTTTGTCTGATTGTATCGTTCGAGTGAGACTTTTTGAGGCTCTTAGACCAAGGGATAAGGAGCGCTTGCTTGCCCGGGCCGGTGGGCATGGAAAAGCAGGGGCAGATGCACCCTACGCCTTGTGACGCCACTCCCAGAATGCAATCGCGATTCCGCTGCCGCAGATCATGGCAATGCCCAGCCAGGTGGTGGTGTCCGGAAACTGACGCCAGACCAGCCATCCCGTCAAGGTGGCGCTGACGATCTGCAGATAGGTATAAGGTGCCAGCATGGAAGCCGGGGCGTGGCGGTAAGCGGCAATCTGGAGCAGATGGCCCAGCGCACCACTGAGCCCGGTCGACAGCATGACCAGCCACACCGCGGGTGGCAAGGTTGCCAGTTCGGCCTGCAGCCGGCCCAGACCATAGAAGGGCAGAAGCAGCGACAGCAGGCAGGTGCCGACCATGCCGCTCCAGACCAGCGAGGTCAGTGGGTGATCGCGGGCAATACCGCGTGTGGCGATGAACTGGCCTGCCAGCAGACAGGCCGCCAGCAGCGCGAACAGGACGCCGATCGGATGTAGTCCTCCGCTCGGGCGCACGATGACGAGCACGCCCAGAAACGCCACGCCGGCAGCGACCCAGCGCGACAGCCGGGGGCGTTCGCCGAGCAGCCAGGGGGCGGCGCACAGCACCAGCAACGGTGCCAGGAAAGCGATGGCGGTGAACTGTGCCTGGGGCAGGTACGAGAGTGCCATGAAGACACAGAGCGTTGCTCCCAGCATGAGCACGCCGCGCAGGACCTGACGGTGCGGTACGGTGCTGCGGAACAGGGACCGGCCCCGCGTCGGCATGAAAATGCCGACGACCAGCACGAGATGCATGGCATACCGGAACCAGGCGACCAGCAGCAGTGGGCCGCCTTCGCCCATGGTCCATTTGCTGCTGGCATCCAGACAGGAAAGAACCACCGAGGACAGGGCCAGTAGACCTACGCCGAGCAACGCAGAAGGGCCGCTCTCGCCGGATCGCGAGGCGGCAACGTCGCGGGCGTTGGCGCGGAACATGGGATTCTCCTGAGACAGAGGGCGAGTTATAGCATGGGTGTAAGAATCAGGCGCAATAACCATCGACATGGCAGGTATAGGCAGTGCCATACCCCTGTGTCATACTGCCGCCATCATCAAATATTGCCCAACAGAGAGGGTGCGATCATGCAAGGAAACCCCGAAGTCATCGACTATTTCACCAAGCTGCTGCGTGGCGAACTGGCTGCACGCGACCAGTATTTCATCCATTCGCGTACCTACGCACATCTGGGGTTTACCAAACTCTACGATCGCATCAACCATGAAATGGAAGAGGAAACCCAGCACGCCGACGCGTTGCTGGAGCGCATTCTGTTCCTCGACGGCAAGCCTGATATGCGTCCTTCCGAGTTCACGCCGGGTGTCGATGTCCCCGACATGCTGCGCAAGGATCTGGCGCTGGAGTACGAAGTGCGCGCCGCACTGCGCAAGGGCGTCGACATTTGCGAACGTGCCGGCGACTATGTCAGCCGCGACGTGCTGGTCGCGCAGCTCAAGGATACCGAAGAGGACCATGCCTACTGGCTTGAGAAGCAACTGGGCCTGATCGAGAAAATGGGCCTGGAAAACTACCTGCAGTCCCAGGTCTGATTTCCCGAGCGTGCCGCCAGGCGCGGCACTCGCTGTCAGAAGGGCGCGCTTTTTGAATGGACCCCCGAAGGTTGGATACCGATCCAACCTTCGGGGGTTTTTATATTCAGATATGCCGCTCCAGGAATTCACGGATGGCCGTGGCTTGCCTCTGGCGGTCGACCTGTCAGCGCGCCTGATTGCGCGCGTCGTAGGCCATGCGCGCTTGCTCGATGCCTTCGAGATTTTGTTCGGCCCAGATCCATACGCCACAAAACGCCGCGCCCAGGCCAAGGCCCAGATCGGTGAGCTGGTATTCCACTTTTGGCGGCACTACCGGATAGACGGTGCGAGTAACCAGGCCCTCACGCTCCATGTCCCGCAACGTTTGGGTCAGCATCTTCTGGCTGATGCCTGAGACCTTGCCCGCCAGTTGCGTGAAGCGCAGTGCGCCATGCTCGGCCAGCACGTCAATGATGATCATTGTCCACTTATCGGCAACGCGAGCGATCACCTCGTTGACCAAAGCCTGTATGCGCGGATCCAGAGGAGCCTCTGTGGACAGCTTGGCTTGTACCTGGGCGTGTTTGGCGAAATCTACATTCATGCGTATTCCTGTGGGTGCCTGAATCGTGCCATGCAGTTGGCCGTGATGGGATCGTCTTGCGATGATCTCTATTACTTACCAGTTGGTTAGTATGGAACTTTTAAGTGCCTTCTTACTAAAAGAGAGTTTAGGGTTTACAGTCTGTTTTGTCCATTGATTCACGGTGTCAACATCCCGCCAATCGCAGGCGATTGCATCTGACATCCATCCCCTCAATTTTCAGGAATCAATAATATGCAAACCACAGCAAACACTATTCTTGTTACCGGCGGTGGCTCCGGTATTGGTCGGGAACTGGCCCAGCGGCTGCACGCACAAGGCAACACCGTCATCGTGACCGGGCGCCGTCTGGAGGCGCTGCAAGCGACTGTCGCTGGCCACGCCCACATGCATGCGCTGGCATTGAATGTGGATGATCCACAGGCCATCACGGCATTTGTGCAGCAGGTGTTGGAGCAGTTCCCAAAACTGAACGTGTTGATCAACAACGCGGGGATCATGCGTTATGAGGATCTGAGCACGTGTAGTGATTTACATGATGCCGAGGCGCAGATCAGCACCAACCTGCTGGGCACCATCCGTGTCACCAACGCCTTGGTCGATCACCTCAAAACACAGGTGCATGCTGCGGTGGTAACAGTGTCATCCGGGTTGGCCTTTGTGCCGCGCGCGGATGCAGCCGTGTACAGCGCTACCAAGGCGGCCGTTCATGTCTATACCCAATGCCTGCGCCAGCAGTTGGCAGGCCAAGTGGAAGTGATCGAGCTGGTACCGCCAGCGGTTCAAACCGAGTTGACGCCTGGGCAATCCGAGCGCGAAGGCTATTTGCCGCTACACGCCTTCATGGACGAGGTCATGGCCTTGTTCAACCAGCAGCCAACACCGTCCGAGATTGTGGTCGAGCGTGCCCGCCTGCAACGTTTGGCAGAGCGCGAAGGACGCTTTGAACAAGTATTCGATCGCATCAATGCCAACGCGGCTCAGCAACGTCGTTAATCGCCCAGCAGTAAAGCGTGATTGCAAGGCGTGCTTTGCACTGCTCAACCTTGTATGGAGACTCTATGCCCAGCAATGACCTCGATCCGCGGGGCCCGGCAAGCACAACAGATACCGATCCAGTGCGCCGCACCCTGCTGCACGCCGCCGCTCTGGCAGCCCCGGCTGCGTTGCTGGCTCGCACCGCGCGCGCCGCAGGGCAGAACCCTGCAGCAATCGATACTGGCCCAACCCGGTCAGCTCTTGTGACCGGATCTTCGCGTGGTATCGGCGCGGCAACAGCCAGGCGTTTGGCTCAGGACGGCTATGCGGTGACAATCAATTACCTGAGTAGCCGTGGTCTTGCCGAGCAGGTGGTACGCGAGATCACCGATGCGGGCGGAAAAGCCGTTTGTGTGCAGGCTGATGTCAGCGACCCGCAGGCAGTGCGCCGCTTGTTCGATGCTCACCACGAGGCATTCGGGTCGTTGCATGTCGCGGTTGCCAATGCCGGAATTCAGCGGCTAGGCGCATTTTCGCAGATGAGCGATGCTGATTACGACCAAGTTATCGACGTGAACATGAAAGGCTGCTTTCACACCCTGCGCGAAGCGTCGCGGCGTGTGATCGATGGCGGCCGCATCATCGCGTTGTCTTCGGGCACGGTGACGTTGCGTCCGCCCAATTACGGCCCTTATGCCGCCAGCAAGGCCGCGGTGGATGTGTTTGTGAACATTCTGTCCAAGGAACTGGCAGGCCGGATGGTCTCCGTCAACGCGATTGCGCCGGGCACCACCAACACCCCGTTGTTCACAGATGGCAAAACAGCCGAACAGATCGCCGGTTTTGCCCGCCAGACACCGCATCAACGCCTGGGCGACCCACAGGATATTGCCAATGTTATTTCGATACTGGTCAGTGGGCGAGGTGCTTGGATCAACGGCCAGGTGATCAACGCCAACGGCGGTTTGGCCTAAGGCCACGAGCCGCGTGAATGATTTCCAAACGCTTTGAAATGACGAGGAACCTGCATGTCCAACGACCACATCTCTGCCACGCCAGATCTGGAACACACCTGCCCGTCGCGCCGTCATCTGCTGCGGATTGCGGCTTTGGCTGCGCCAGCGGGCATGCTGATGGCAACCGGTACCGCAGCCGTGGCAACCGAGAAGGCCAGTGCCACGGGGGAGCGCATATCCGCCAATGGCAAAGTGGCGATTGTCACCGGCTCTTCGCGTGGCATTGGCGCAGCAACGGCCAGGCGCTTGGCACTGGATGGTTACAGCGTCACCATCAACTATTTGCACAATCAAGATTTGGCTCAAGATAGCGTGGCCTATATTGAAAACGCTGGAGGCAAAGCCATCAGCGTACAGGCTGATGTCAGTGATCCTGATGCCGTGCGCAAACTGTTCGATGCCACACAAGAAGCCTTTGGCGGAGTCGATGTGGTGGTCAGCAATGCTGGCGTCATGCGGCTTGCGTCCTTTGCCAGCATGAGTGATGAGGATTTTGACCGAATGATGGCTGTCAATCTCAAAGGTGGCTTCAACGTATTGCGCTTGGCTGCCCAGCGCGTGCGGGATTGCGGGCGCATCATCAGCTTGTCCTCCAGTATCACCCAGTTGCGCAGCCCCACGTATGGCCCGTACGCCGCCTCCAAGGGGGCACAAGAACTGTTCGCGAGTGTGCTGGCAAAAGAATTGGCGGGCCGCCAAATCTCTGTCAACGCCATGGCCCCCGGCTTGGTCAACACCACCCTATTCACCGATGGCAAAACCCCCGAACAAATCGCCGGCTTTGCACAGCGCACGCCACACCAACGGCTTGGGGAGCCGGAAGACATTGCCCATGTCATCTCCGCCCTGTGCAGTGGCGACGGCATGTGGATCAATGGGCAAACCGTTTTTGCTAATGGCGGGGTGATTTGAAGCTAGGCTGAAGACATTCGCGAGCTGAGGGGGCATGCTGTGTGGACAAGGTCTAACTGTTTGCCTCGTTCAAGTTTTCAGCCTCTTGGCGGTTTTTATTGTTATGACATCCTGCCTGCCTTGTCCCTGTTTGTTGACCATGCTCAAAAAGTACCGCCTTATCGCCGGATTGGGAATAAGGACGAGCGTGTAGAATAAAGTTGCGTTTGTTAATCTTTTATTTACCTTTTGCATTGAGCAAAGGCAGGGTGTCGATCTATGAGCCGGCTATCGTTCAGTCTGGAAAATCTTCCTGTAACACGTAAACTCGGGTTGGGATTCGGGTTTGTTCTGCTGTTGGTGGCGATGCTGGCCATCGTGGGCATCAAGTCGCTCGACGCCAGCCGGCAGCATATCGAAAAGATCAATGCCGCTGCCGAGATCGGGGATGCACTCGACAAGGCCAATTTTGCGCGCCTGGAGTTTGCCCGCTCGCGTGACGTGAAGCTGCTGTCAGAGGTCGAGACGCAGAACCAGCGCATTCTGTCGCTGTTGCAGAACAGCCGCAATCTGAGCTGGGATGTCGAGGATGAGCAGGTCATCCTGATGATGCCACATGTGGTCGAGCAGTACAGTGCCCTGCGAGCTGGTCTGGAAAAAGCGCATGAAGACTGGTGGGCCGCGCGACGCCGGATGATCGAGCCCGGTAATAAGCTGGTACCGGCCCTGCGCGAACTGACGGATCAGTTGCTGCACGAAGCGCGGCAGGACCCCTATGGTGAAAACCTTTACGAGCAGGCCGATGTGGCGATTGCTGTCGGCAGCATAGCCGAGCAGTTCGCCATGCTGCGCTATCAGGTTCGCGGGTTGGTCATGAATGAGGATGCCAAGAGCGAGGAATCTTCGCTCAAGGCGCTTGATGATGTGCGCAAGTCTATGGATGCATTGTTGCCGCGTCTGCAGGGTGATGCGCATACCAGGCTGCAGAGCATTATTGCGCTGTTGGGCGAATATCGAGCCGGTGTGGTCGGTTTCCTGCCTGTCGTGTTGCAGCGCGATGATTTGGCCAGTCAGATGAGCGACATCGTGACCAGCTTCAATACCATCAGTCAGAATGTATTCCAGAACGAATTGACGCGGTCGCGAGAAGCGGCCGAGCGCAATGGTCTGCTGATGATCATCCTGTCGGTGACTGCCGTCGTGCTGGGGGTGCTGGCAGCGTGGCTGATTGGCCGCCAGATCGTGCGCCCGCTGCGTCGTACCGTGACCCTGGCCGAGCAGATTGCCCATGGTGATCTGACGCATACGATCAGCAGCACGCGTCGCGATGAACTGGGCCAGTTGCAACAGGCCATGCATCGCATGCAGCAGTTCCTGGCGCGTACGGTCAGCACGGTGCGCAGTGGCGTCAAGGAAATCAATACCGGTGCACAGGAGATCGCCTCCGGCAACGCCGACCTGTCGTCCCGCTCCGAGCAGCAGGCCGCTTCGCTGGAAGAAACGGCGGCCAGCATGGAACAGTTGGCTTCCACGGTCAAGAACAACGCCGACAATGCCAATCAGGCCACGTCCCTGGCGAACGAAGCCTCCAGCGTGGCTGTGCGTGGTGGTGAGGTAGTGGGGCGTGTGGTGAGTACCATGCATGGTATTTCCGACAGCTCACGCCGGATTGCCGACATCATCGGCGTGATCGAAAGCATTGCCTTCCAGACCAACATCCTGGCGCTTAACGCTGCTGTCGAGGCAGCCCGTGCCGGAGAGCAGGGCAAGGGCTTTGCCGTGGTGGCCTCCGAAGTACGTTCACTGGCGCAGCGCAGCGCGGGCGCGGCCAAGGAAATCAAGACACTGATCGATGACTCTGTCGACAAGGTTACGGCAGGTTCGTCCCAGGTACAGCAGGCCGCCGTCACGATGGAAGATATCGTCAAGTCGGTACGACGGGTCAGCGACCTGATCGAGGAAATCTCGGCTGCCTCGCGCGAGCAGGCAACCGGGATCGACCAGGTCAATCAGGCGGTGGGGCAGATGGATCATGTCACCCAGCAGAACGCTGCCCTGGTTGAGCAGGCGGCTGCGGCCTCGGCCTCACTGGAGGAACAGGCCACGCGCCTGGCGCAGGCCGTAGCCGTATTCAAGACCGAGGAGGGTGACGACGATCCTGTGCTGGCTGCCACGCAAGCCGCACCCGTGCGTCGTGCAACTGTACCCACGCCGGCACCGGTTGCCCGCAAGGCCCCGCGTGCCGCGCCTGCACCTGCCGCTCGCCGCGAACCTACGGTCAAGCCCGCACTGTCCGCGCCCGCAGCAGCACCTGCCAAGTTCACGGCCCCGGCCCGCAAGGCTGCGGCTCCGGTGGCACTGTCGCGCAAGGATGACGACGACTGGGATACGTTCTGACAGGGAAAATTGTATGATCCCCATTCATAACAGATACAAGAGTATGGGGATCATCCATGTCCACGCATCAGGTTCGCTCGCCGGCCGCTGAAACGCCCGAGTCTCTTTCCGTCAAGGTGGTGCTGGCCGGTACGCTGGTGGTGCTGCTGGCGATGGGTACGCGTGCCACTTTCGGGCTGTTCATGCAGCCCATGGGCATGGATCGTGGCTGGGACCGCGATGTGTTTTCCATGGCTTTCGCCATCCAGAATCTGGTCTGGGGCGTATTCAGCATTCTCATGGGCATGATGGCCGACCGCTTCGGCTCGGGCCGCACGATCGTGCTGGGTCTGTTGCTGTATGCGGCAGGCCTGCTTGGCATGCTTTTTGCAGACAGTGAACCGAGTCTCTATCTGACGGCGGGCGTGCTGGTGGGCATGGGGCAGGCTGGCGTGACCTTTCCCGTGATCCTGCCGGTGATTGCCCGTGCCGTGCCTGCCGCAGCACGCAGTACCGCGATGGGTATCGCCAGTGCGGGTGGTTCGCTGGGCCAGTTCCTGGTGGTGCCTGCGGGCCAGTTTGCCATTGATGGCATGGGTTGGTCGGGGGCGCTCTGGGCCCTGTCGCTGTTCACGGCGGCCGGCCTGCCGCTGGTCTGGTTCCTGCGCGGCCGTCCGGCCCAGGCCCGTGACACGCAGCAGTCCCTGGGCGACAGTGTGCGCCAGGCCGTGCGCGACAGGTCTTTCCAGTTGCTGTTCTGGAGCTACGCGGTCTGCGGTTTCCATACGGCTTTCATTACGCTGCATCTGCCAGCCTATGTGATGGATGGCGGGCTGACACCGACGCATGGTGCCATTGCCCTGGCCGTGATCGGACTCTTCAATGTGATTGGCTCTTTCATGGCCGGCAAACTGGGTGGGCGGCACAGCAAGAAACAATTGCTGGCCTGGATCTATGGCCTGCGCGCACTGGGTATGCTCTGGCTGCTCGAAATGCCGCTTTCGCCGTGGGTTCTCTATGTATTCGCAGCATGGATGGGGCTGTTCTGGCTGGGCACCGTGCCCCTCACGCAAGGCCTGATCGGTCAGATCTATGGTTTGCGCTATGCCGCCACGCTGTCCGGCGTGGCTTTCCTCGGACACCAGATCGGCAGCTATGTCGGTGTGGTGATGGGTGGCCGCGTCTATGCCGAGACGGGCAGCTATGATCTGGTGTGGTGGGTTGGCCTGGCATTGGCACTGGTCGCGGCGGTGTTGTGCCTGCCAATACGAGAGCAGCCCCTGGCACCGCCGGTGCCGGCGAGGGCGGCATGAAGCCCGGTCGCCTGTGGACCTGGGCGGGCTATGCGCTGGTGCTCCTGCTGCTGGCCGTGGGCTTTCGTGCCTATCTGTCGCCTTCGATGCTGCTCAACTGGGAAACCTTCATGACGATGTGCGGGTTCTGACCTGCCGTTGCGGAGCTTGAGCATGGAATTGCAGGAACTCGACTGGGCCGGCTGGATGGCCCTGCCGGCAGCCGACACCCTGGCACTGACGGTCAATAATCGGCTCGCCCGGCGGCTGATTGCCGATATGGCTGCGACCCTGGGGCCACAGCAGCGCGTCGCCGAACTACCGCGCATCGTGCCGCTGTCGGTCTGGCTGGTCGACATGGCAGACCAGCTTGGCTTTGGGGGCCAGGTGCCGCTCGCGGCCTGGCGACTGGACAGCTTTGCCACGCAACGCCTGTGGGAACGGGTCATTGCGCAGGCGGAGCACGACAGGCCTCTGCTTGATTTCGGGCAGACCGCACGGCTGGCAGCCGATGCCGATGCCCTGATGGATGAATGGGATCTGGCCGTGGCACCAACCGAGGCCACACACGAATACACCCGCTTTGCCTGCTGGCGCGAAGCCTATGTTCGGCAACTGGCAGCGCTGGATGCCGAGGATGCCGGGCGCAGTGCGGCCCGGGTGATTGATGCCCTGTCGCTTGATGAGGCCGTGCCGGTGCCTGCGCATGTCGTACTGGCCGGTTTCAATGAATACTCGCCGCGCCAGCAGGCCATGCTGGCCGCACTGGCTGCGCGTGGCGCACAGTTATGGCAACTGCATGCCGACAGTGCCGAGCGCGTCGAAACATCGCAGTTGCGTCGTTTCGCGGCCGCAGACCCCCAGACCGAATGGCGTATGGCGGTCGCCTGGGCTGCAGAGCGCCTGCGGACCGATCCGCAAGGTCGTTATGCCATTGTGGCCGCGCACCTCGAAAGCGATGCGCCGCTGGCCCGGCGCTTGCTCGAACAGGCGCTGGCGGCCCGGCCCGGGCAGTCGGCTCTGCCTTATAACGTCGCCGTGGGCCGTCCTTTGGACGAATGGCCCGTGGTACGGGCTGCGCTGGCCTGGCTGGAAACCCTGGCCACCTTTGCGGAAAATACCACCTGCCCCGTACCCGTGCTGGGGCAGGCCTTGCTGCTGGGGCAGGTGACAGGCGATCGCAGTGCCCAGGCAGGCATGGTCGAGATCGACGTGCGCCAGCGACGCAGCGGCGAAGTCACGGTGACGCAGGCACGATGGCTGGAGCGATTGCAGGGAGCCAACCCTGCGCTGGCACAGGCCTGGCAGCAGGCGCTGGCCATCTGGGTCGATCCGGGGGCCGGGACGGCGGCGCAGGACTGGGCGGCGCGCTGGCGGGCCGCCCTGGGCCTGCTGGGTTTTCCGGGTGATGCCAGCCTCGACAGCGTGGGTTTTCAGGCCTGCGAGGCGCTGTCTGCGGCGCTGGATCGCTTTGCGGCGCTGTCGGTTCTGGAGCCTGAACTGGAAGGGACGGTGGCGCTGAGACTGTGGCAGCGGATGTTGACCAACACGCCTTTCCAGCCCCAGCGGGCACCCGACGCACGCCTGGATGTACTGGGCCTGCTGGAAGCCGAAGGGGGGCGCTGGGATGGCGTCTGGGTACTTGGGCTGGTCGATGAGGTGCTGCCCGATATGCCCAGTCCAAACCCGTTGCTGCCGGCCCAGGTCCTGCGGCAGGCGGGCGCACCCCGCGCTACGGTGGATCGCGAGCGGATATGGGCCGAACAGATGTATGCGGCGTTGTGTCGTACGGCACCCGATATCATGTTCAGCCACGCCCGACGGGATGGCGAGCGCGAAATGCGTCCCGCACCCCTGATCGCGGCCTTGCCCCTGGCGGGCTGCGACTGGCCGGTGCCCGCAGTGCCGGCAGCATTGCCGCAGGAGACGCTGGTTGATGAGCAGGGGCCGGCGCTGGCATTGTGGCAGCCCGAGGCCGGCGAGGCCGGTGTCATGCGTGGTGGGCTGGATGTGCTGGAGTTGCAGTCGCGCAATCCGCAGTGGGCTTTCCTGCGGCACCGGTTGGGCGGGCGCAGCCTGGCATCGTATGCGCAGCCGGGCGGCGCACTGTCTCGTGGACAATTTTTGCATGGTGTCATGGAGGCACTCTGGAAGGTGCTGGGCAGCCAGGATCGCCTGCACCAGGCGATGGCGGAACACAGGCTGGAGGCACTGGTGGCCGAGGCGGCAGAACAGGCGGCCCGGCAATATCTGGATGACGCCTTGCCTGCCGAGCGTGAACTGGAAAAGGCCCGTGCCTGCGGCATCGCCTTGCGCTGGCTGGACCTGGATGCGCAACGCGAACCTTTCAGGATCGATGGCGTCGAGCAGGCTCACGTCTGGCGTCGTGGCCCATTATCCCTGCAGGTACGACTGGACCGCATTGATCAGGTCGATGAGGGGCGACTGGTGGTGGACTACAAAACCGGCTCGTCGGTGGCCGAGCCCGGACGCGACTGGACGCGCCTGCGCCCGGTGGAATTGCAGTTGCCTTTCTATGCTTCAGTGGTCGGTGGGGTATCCGGCTTGATGCTGGCGCAACTGCATGCCCGCAAGGTGGCTGCCAAGGGGATTGCCGAGCATGACATGGGCGTGGTGGGACTGGCGCACCTGCCCGACTGGCAGTGGCCTGACGCTGTGCCCGGCATGTTCATGGATGACAGCTCGGCAGGGCCGGCACCACAGGATTGGCCGGCGCTGTTGCTGCGCTGGCGCACCGCCATCGAACGACTGGCCGATGAGTATGCGGCCGGCTGGGCCGTCAACCGTGCCTGGCATGGCGCTGACCTGCGTTATTGCGATGCTGCTGCCTTCCTGCGGCTGGATCTGGAGGACTGGCAGGCCGAAGAGGATGAAGCATGACCATGATATCTGCCGATGCCGGGAGCGGCACCGAACGCCAGCCGCATGATCTGGCTCAGCGCCGGCGGGCGCTCGATACCCGTCGTTCGTTCCTGGTGCAGGCACCGGCCGGTTCCGGCAAGACCGAATTGCTGACGGATCGTATTCTGGCACTGTTGTCCACAGTCCAGAAGCCCGAGGAAATCGTGGCGATCACCTTCACGCGCAAGGCGGCTGCCGAAATGCATGCGCGGGTGCTGGAGAAACTGCAGGTGGCCCGTGACCGGGATGTGCCCCCCGAGCAGTCGCACCAGTTGCAAAGTTGGCAACTGGCACGCGCGGCCCTGCAGCGTGATGCCGAACTGGGCTGGCACCTGCTCGACTATCCGGCGCGGCTGGGGATACGTACTATCGATGCCTTTTGCGCGTCGCTGGTGCGTCGCCTGCCCTGGCTGTCCGAGCTGGGCGGCCTGCCCGACATGGCCGATCGGCCCGAATTGCACTATCGTGCAGCGGCACGGGCCACGCTCGATATGGCCGGAGACCTGGACGCCATTCGCACGCTGCTGATCCATATGGATGTGGATGCTGTGGCAGCCGAGGAGGCGCTGGCCGGCATGCTGGCCCAGCGCGAACAGTGGTTGCCCCTGCTGGCGCATGGCGCGGATCGGGGATCGCTGGAAGACGCCATGGCGCGCATGATCGGCCAGGACATGCAGCAACTGCTACGCGCCATGCCCGATGGCTGGCTACGCGTGCTGCCTGACGTGGCACGGCTGGCCTGCGCGGCGCTCGACGAGCGCCAGGCCGCAGGCGAGATCGACTTCAATCCCCTGGCGGCCTTGCGGGACTGGGTGGGCGAACCATTGGCTGCCGATGCACATGACCTGCCGCGTTGGCGCGCGCTGGCCGCCTTGCTGCTGACGGCTGATGGCGGGTTGCGCAAGCCACGCGGACTGACGGTCAAGGGTGGTTTCCCGCCGAAGAGTCTGCAAAAAACCGTGCTGGGTGAGTGGCTGGAGGGGCTGGCGGGTCTGGATGACCGCTGGTGCAACAACCTGGATGCCGCCCGCCAGTTGCCTGACCCGCATCTGACCGACGCGCAATGGGCAGTGCTCAACGCCCAGTTGATGGCCTTGCGACTGGCCGCGGCGCAGTTGATGCTGCAGTTCTCCGAAGCCGGCGAGGTCGATTTCACCGAAATTGCGTTGCGTGCCATCCGGGCGCTCGGCACCGAAGACGATCCGGGCGAATTGCTGCTGCGCATGGATGCCAGCATTCGCCACCTGCTGATCGACGAGTTCCAGGACACCAGCCAGATGCAGATCCGGTTGCTGGAAACCCTGACCTCGGGCTGGCAGCCCGAGGATGGGCGTACGCTGTTTCTGGTGGGCGATCCCATGCAGTCCATCTACCGTTTCCGCAAGGCCGAGGTGGGGCTGTTCCTGTCGGTTCGCGATCAGGGGCTGGGGGCCTTGCAGCCCGAATTCCTGCAACTGACCGATAACTTTCGTTCGCAGGGTGGTATCGTCGAATGGGTTAACCAGGTGTTCGGGCAACTCTTGCCCAGCCTGGATGATCCGGTCAGCGGCGCGATCCGCTACGCGCCCTCACAGGCTTTTGTGCCGACGGAAGCCGGCGAGCCGGTTGGCCTGCACCTGATCGAAGGTTCGGATGCTGCTGCCGAACGCCTGTCTGCGCAGACGCTGGTGCGGCTTTGCCGCGAGGCGCTGGAGCGCCATGCCGGCAGTACCCATCCGGTTGCGGTGCTGGTTCGTGCCCGCACGCACCTGGGATCGGCGGCGCGCGCGCTGGCGCAGGCCGGTATTGCCTGTCGGGCGGTCGAACTGATTCCGCTGGCACGGCGGGCGGTGGTGGTCGATCTGGTTCAACTGGTACGCGCCCTGGTGCATCCTGGTGACCGACTGGCCTGGCTGTCGGTCTTGCGAGCCCCCTGGTGCGGCCTGACACTGGACAGCCTGCATGTCCTGCTGGGGGACGATCATCGCACGCCGGTGCCGGTCCTGTTGCAGCGGGTATTGCGTGCCGCCGGGCGTGGTGCGCCACAGTCACTCGCTGCTGGCGAATGGCACAGGCTGGCACGGGTGGCCGGTATCCTGCTGGATGACAGCAATGCCTCCGGTCGCCTGCCGTTCGCGGCTTGGGTCGAGCAGGTCTGGAACCGACTGGGAGGCCCCGGTCTGTACGTCGGGCCAGGTGATCTGGCCGATGCGCAGAGCCTGTTTTCATTGCTGGAAAGGATTGCACCCTATGGGGCGCTTGATCTGGACCGGTTCGAAGCCGAGATAGGCCGGCTCTATGCCTCTTCGCAGGAAAACGGGATCGACGATGACCCCGATGATGCCTCAGGTGTCCGCACGGGTCAGGTCGAGATCATGACCATGCACAAATCCAAGGGGCTGCAGTTCGAGACGGTTATTCTCTATGGCCTACAGCGACTGCCGGCACGCGACCGTGATCCCCTGGTGCGCTTTGAACAGCAGGGAGATGACATCCTGATGGGGCCGGTCAAGGCGCGGGCTGATACCGAGGCTGACCCGGTGGCGCGCTATCTGGCGCGTCGCGAACGTCGTCGTACCGACTATGAAACAGAACGGTTGCTGTACGTGGCGGCGACCCGCGCGCGCAAGCGCCTGCACCTGATGGCGCAGGTTGAGGTCGACGACGCTTCGGGCGAATCCAAACCACCTGCCGCTTCCACCCTGATGGGCAAGCTGTGGCCGGTCCTGCCTGCGCCGGGCGTGCCACAGGCACCGGTGCGCGAGAGCGGTGAGAGATCGGCGCTCACGCAGCCTGACTTCCAGGGTCCGCCGCTGCAGCGGGTCGTGCTGGCCGAGGGTCAGGTCATGCCTGGCGCGGGGCAAGTCCAGAATGGCGGCATTCGGTTGTCGCGCGTGCGCTGGGCGCAGCAGGGGGCCTATGACCGGCTCATGGGCACGGTGGCGCACGCCTGGCTGGCGCGGATGGGGGCCGAAGGTCTGGCGCGCTGGCCACAGGCACGCATCCATGATGGCTTGCCGTTGATCCGACGGCAACTGACCCGTGCGGGCGTGCCGCCCGCGCACGTCGAGGCGGCTGCGCTGGACGTGCAGGATACGCTGCTGTGCATGCTGGCCAGCGAACGGGGGCAGTGGCTGCTGTCCCAGTCCGAGGCCCGTCGTGAGTGGCCCTTGCTGGACATGTCCGGCAAGGTGTCGATTCTCGATCTGGCACTGGAGCGCGAGGGGGGCTGGCTGGTGGTGGACTACAAGTCGGGCCGCCCGGGGCCGGATGAATCCGTCGAGGTGTTTGCCGAGCGCATGCGGGCACAGTATCGCGACCAGATGCAGCGCTACCTCGATCAACTGGTGGCCCTGACCCGGCAACCCGCCCAGGCTGCGCTGTTCTTTCCGCGTGCAGATTTGTGGCTCGACATGGGTGCTGCGCAAGTGCCGGTGTCATCCGGCAGCGCATACAATCCGGGGCTATGACGCATACGCAATATCCCCGTTCTCCTTCCGCAACGCAGGCGCAACATGCAGACCGGTGGCTGATCCTGGCCATCGTATCGAGTGCGCTTTTCCTGATCGTGGTCGACATGACCGTGCTCTATACGGCCTTGCCCAGGCTGACCCACGATCTGCATGCGACTGCCAGCGAAAAACTCTGGATCCTCAATATCTATGCTCTGATCGTGGCCGGTCTGTTACCGGGACTGGGCACGTTGGGGGATCGCCTGGGGCACCGGCGACTCTTCATGTCGGGCCTGCTGGTGTTTGGTGCCGCCTCGCTGTGGGCGGCGTATTCGCCGACGCCGGGTTGGCTGATCGGGGCGCGTGCTCTGCTGGCAGTCGGCGCGGCCATGATGATGCCGGCCACGCTCTCGATCATTCGCCATACGTTCACCGATGCGCGCGAGCAGTCGTTCGCCATCGGCGTCTGGGCTGCTGTGGCCTCGGGTGGCGCGGCACTCGGCCCGGTGCTGGGCGGGTTGCTGCTGGAATATTTCTGGTGGGGCGCGGTGTTCCTGATCAACGTGCCGGTCGTGCTTGTGGCGTTTGTGCTGACCGGGTATCGCATCCCGGTCTCGGGCCGCGATCCGGGGCGTAGCTGGGACCTGACGGGGTCGCTGCAGATCATGGTCGGCATCATCGGCCTGGTGTATGCGATCAAGGAAGTCAGCAAGCGGACGGCTTCATATGGCGAGGCCTTGCTGGCCTGCGCCATCGGCCTGCTTTTTCTCTGGCTGTTCGTACGGCGTCAGCGACGTCGTCCCGAGCCGCTGATCGATTTTGCCCTGTTCCGGCGCTGGCGCTTCCTGGCGGGGGTGGTGACCGCCGTGATCGCCTCGATTGCACTGATCGGCATGGAACTGGTGTTCAGCCAGCGCCTGCAACTGGTGCTGTCACTGTCGCCGTTGCAGGCCGGTCTGCTGATCCTGCCGATTTCGCTGGCCTCGTTCGTGGCCGGGCCGCTGGCCGGCGTGTGGCTGCCCAGGCTGGGCAGTGAACGTGTCATGTGGCAGGCGCTGGGGCTGACAGGACTGGGGCTGGCCCTGCTGGGACTGGTGGCGGGGCTGTCGCTGTCCTGGGTGATCCTGCCGCTGGCTCTGATCGGCTTCGGCATCGGGGCAGGCATGACGGCAGCGTCCAGTGCAATCATGTTCAATGCGCCCCCCGAGCGTGCCGGCATGGCGGCCTCGATAGAAGAAGTGTCGTATGAACTGGGTGGGGGTCTGGGCGTGGCGCTGATGGGCAGCCTCATGAGTGTGGTCTACATGCTCTCCATGCGGGTGCCGGAAGGGCTGTCGGTCTCGCCGCAGGTGCGCGACAGCCTGGATGAGGCGCTGATCGCGGCCGAGCCGCTGGCACCGGACCAAGCCCGCCTGCTGGTCGATACGGCGCGGCAGTCGTTCGACCAGGCCTATCTGGTGGTGATCGTGGCCTGCACGATCATGGTCTGGTTGGCAGCGGCCTGGATCAGGCAGCGGCAGCGTCGTGAACTGGCGGATGGTAAGGAAAGCGCGCCGACGCATCCGTGAAGGCATGGAAGTGCGTGACCACGTCGCCGTCGCGAAACAGGGCGATGGCATAGGCAGGCGGTTCCAGCCGGGTCGTGGCATAGCCCGGCGTGGCGAGATCGAGTTCGTGCTGGTGGTTGGTGCCGGGCACGGTCGAAAACGGCATGCCCTGCCAGATACCCGAGGCGGCCCGGTGCACATGGCCTGAAAAAAGGTGGCGGACCCGGCCATGGCGCTGCAGCAATTGCAGCACGGCCATCTTGTCGCGCAGTCCGATCCAGTCCATGGAAGGATATTGCAGGTCGGGCAGCGGATGGTGCGTGAACAGCAGCACGTCGCGGTTGCGCGCGCCGTCCAGCGCCTCGGCCAGCCACTGCAGCCGGCGTTCACACAGTCGGCCATGGATTTCCCCGGTTTCCAGCGTGTCGAGAAAAATCAGACGCAGATCATGCATGTCCAACCAGGACTGCACGAAGCCGTGTTGATCGGTCGGGGCATCAGGAAACTGTGCCAGGAAGCCGGCACGGTCATCGTGGTTGCCGAGCAGCAACTGGTACGGGACGGTCAGTGATTTCAGACTGTCGGCCAGTGCGGCATACGCCTCGGGTGCGCCGGCGTGAGCCAGGTCGCCGGTCAGGACGCACAGATCCGCGTCGGCGTGATGGGTGTTGATATGCGCGATGCAGGCCTGGAACTGAGCCAGCGGGTCGAGCGAGAAGAGGCGTTGGCCGGGTGGGACGATATGCAGATCGGAAACGTGCAGTATTTTCATAGGGTGATGGTGCCTGTCGATTTGACGAGGAAGACGGCTCAAGGGGGCGGGCGCACGGGCAGGGCGCGTAGTCAACGGATACCGGCTCTCAGGAAAGCCTGGATGAACTGGCGCTGGAAGATCAGAAAGCCGATGAGCAGCGGTGCGACAGTCATCAGGGTGGCGGCACCGATCAGCGCGATATTGACGCCGCTCTCTGGCGCGCCGAACAGCGACAGGCCCACGGTCAGTGGCCGTGTGCTGTCGGTACTGCTGATCACCAGCGGCCACAGGAAGTTGTTCCAGTGGGTGGCGACGGAGACCAGGGCATAGGCGATATAGACCGGACGCGCCGCCGGGATATAGACACGCCACAGTACGCCCATCATGCCGCAGCCCTCGATACGGGCCGCATCCTCCAGTTCGCGCGGCACCTGCATGAAGGTCTGGCGCAGCAGGAAGATCCCGAAGGCGCTGGCCATATAAGGCACACCCATGCCCAGCAGGCTGTCGATCCAGCCCAGCCGGGCCACGGTGGCGTAGTTTTCCACGATCAGCACTTCGGGCAGGATGAAAAGCTGGGCCAGGATCAACAGGAAGACAGCCTGCTTGCCGGGAAATTCGAAGCGGGCAAAGGCATAGGCAGCCAGTGTGCAAAGCAGGAACTGGCCTGCCAGGATCAGTCCGACCAGCAAGGTGGTGTTGAGAAAATAGCGCGGCCACGGCGCGCGCGCCCAGGCCTGTACGAAGTTGTCCAGCGTCCAGCCTTGCTGCCAGTCAAAGCCCAGCGCAGCCTCGGGGGTACGCAGTGCGGCCCAGGTGGCAAACAGCAATGGTGTAATCCAGAGCAGGGCCAGCAGCAGCGCACCGGCGCTGTCGAGCAGATGGATGGCGCGTTCGCGCCAGAGATGCAGGGCAGTCATGGTGTTCGTACTGATGTTTATTGGTAGTGGGTGCGGCGATCCAGCCAGCGGAACTTGATGGCGGCGATCAGGGCCAGCGAAACCAGCAGCAGCACAGTCATGACTGCAGCCGCAGGGGTATCCAGGTAGGCGAAGGCCATTTCCCAGACCCAGTAGAGGGCCAGCTTGGAAGCGTTGTTGGGGCCACCTTTGGTCAGAATGAACAGGTGGTCGATCAGCTTGACCGAATTGATCAGGGCATTGATCAGGATGAATATGGTAGTTGGCATCAGCAGCGGCAGTACGACCCGTCGGGTATAAGTCCAGCGGCTGGCACCTTCGATGCGTGCGGCATCGCGCAGGTCGGGCGGCAGGGTCTGCAGTGCTGCCAGGTAGAAAATCATGAAGAAGCCGGCCTCTTTCCACACCGTCACGGCCATGATGGCCCAGAGTGCCGTCTCCGGCTGGCCCAGCCAGTTGGTCGAGGCCATGCCGAACAGCGCCGTGAAGCGGTCCAGCAGGCCCAGGCCCGGCGTGTAGAAAAACAGCCAGAGGTTGGCGGCGGCGATCATGGGCAGCATGGTCGGCGTGAAATAGGCGCAGCGTACGAAGCCGCGTGCCGGCAGCTTTGCATTGGCCCACAGCGCCATGCCCAGCGCCAGGATCATCGACACCGGGATGGTGACTGCGGCATACAGCAGGTTGTTGCCCAATACCTGCCAGAAGACCGGATCGGCCGTCAGGCTGGCATAGTTGTCCAGCCCCGCGAATACCGAAGGGCGCCGCGCCGTACTGCGCGTCATCAGGCTGGCCTGCAGGGTATGCAGGGCCGGCAGGAAGGCGAACAGCGTCAGCAGGATGAGTGCCGGGCCGAGTAGCATCCAGCCGTAGAGGCTTTGCAGGCGCTGCGTATGCGAGGACTGGACAGCAATCATGGCAGGTCCCGGATCAACGGAAAGGACGCAGCAGCCGGTCGGCCTGTGCCTGGGCTTCGTCCAGTGCCGCCTGCGGGGTCTTGGCATCGGTGAGTGCCGCCTGCACCGCATTCGAGAGCAGTTCGCGCACACGGGCCGTCTCGTAGGTGGCGAACTCCGGAATAGCGACAGCCAACTGGTCACGTGCCACCAGGGCCTGCGGGAACTCGCTGGCATATGTCTGCAGGGCAGGTGTCTCGTAGGCTGCCTGGCTGGTGCCGACATAGCCGGTGGCGATCGACCACTGCGCGGCGCGTTCGGGGGCGGTCATCCAGCGGATGAAGGTCAACGCGGCTTTCTTCTGTGCATCGCTGGCACCCTTGAACAGGTAGAAGTTGCCGCCGCCGGTCGGCGAGCCGGGTTGTACGTTGGCCGGCAGCATGGCGACGCCGAAGTCGAACTTGGCTTCCTGGCGGACGGCCGTCAGGTTGCCGGTGGTGTGCCACATCATGGCCGTCTGGCCCTGTACGAAGGCCTGGCGCAGCGTGCCCCATTCGATGGTGCCGGCTGGACTGATCTTGTATTTGGCGGCCAGATCACGGAAAAATGCCAGTGCCTCGACCGAGGCCGGGGTGTTCAGGAACACCTCGGTGCCGGCGTCGTTCATCAGCTTCTGGCCGTTCTGGATCGCCAGCGCCTGAAACATCCAGTACGGATAGCCGGTGGAGGGGATCATCACGCCATAGCGGCCCGGCTGGGTCAGCTTCTGGCCCATTTCGACCATCTGGGTCCAGGTCAGCGGGGGCTGCTCGGGGTCCAGACCGGCGGCGCGGAACATGTCCTTGTTGTAGTACATGACGATGGTCGAGCGCTGGAACGGAATGCCCCAGACGTGGCCGTCGAGCGTACCGTTGGCCATCAGTGCCGGATAGAAGCCTTGCAGCCAGGCCTTTTCGTCGGCTTCGGTGGCAATCGGGTCGAAAGGTTCGACCAGTCCCTGTTCCACCAGGTCATGCGTATCGAGCGCGCCCAGCACCGAGAGCTGGACCGGTTCGCCACCACGCAGCGCCGACAGGGCGCGTACGCGGGTTTCGTCGTAGTTGCCCGAATAGACGGCCTTGACGCGGATGTCGGGGTGGGACTGCTGGAATGCGTTGATCATGCCGTCCACCACATCGGTCAGCGGGCCGCCGACGGAGATGGGGTAGTACATGGTCAGGTCGGTCTGTGCCATGGCAGGCGTGCCCAGGCCGAACAGCGCGGCGCAGGATGCGCCGGTCAGGAACTTGCGTAGCATTGGAAACCTCTTTGCAGGTCGTGGTGCGGAAAACGGTCAGGCGTATTGCGCGACCGGTCGGAAATCGTCTTGTGTCGTGTGGGGCTGTGCCTGATGGTCTGCCGTACCGGTATGTGGCAGGTCAAGGCGTCGACCGCTGTCGGGCGCGAAGTAATGGGCATGCACGGTGTGCCAGGACAGCCCCAGGCGAGCCCCCGGCAGTGCCGGCAAGCCATGGGCGATGCGGGCGATGATCTGACTGGCATCGGGCAGCTCCAGATAGGCATAGGCCTCGGCTCCCTGGAACTCCCTGTGCCGCAGGATGACCGGGATACGGCCGGCAGCGACATCGCCCAGGAGCAGGTGTTCCGGCCTCACGCCGATGCGCAGGGGGCCGCCCGTCGTGCTGCCATCATGATGGGGCAGCAATTCTGCCGGGACATAGCTGCTGTCGAGCAGCATCATGGGAGGCGTGCCGATGAACGTGGCGCAGAAGGTGTTGCGTGGCTGGTTGTAGAGTTCGGCTGGCGCGCCCTGCTGAGCGATGCGTCCCTGGTCGAGCAGCACGACCGTATCGGCCATGCCCAGCGCCTCGGTCTGGTCATGGGTGACATAGACCACTGTCATGCCGAGGCGCTGCTGCAGCGAACGGATTTCATGGCGTACGCTGTGGCGCAGTTTGGCATCCAGGTTGGACAGCGGTTCGTCCATCAGGCACAGCGAATGGCCCGAGACGATGGATCGTGCCAGCGCTACGCGCTGCCGTTGTCCGCCCGACAACTGGGCCGGCTTGCGCTGTTCCAGTCCGGCCAGGTTGGTCAGGCGCAGTGCTTCCTGCAGCCGGTGTTCCCGTTCGCCACGTGCCAGGGAACGGACCTTGAGGCCGAACACGATATTTTCGGCCACGCTCAGGTGCGGGAACAGGGCATACGACTGGAAGACCATCGACAATCCGCGCTGTGCCGGCGGCGCTGCCGTGACATCGTGGCCGTCGATCTCGACACTGCCGCTGTCGGGGTGCTCCAGGCCGGCGATCAGTCGCAGCAGCGTCGACTTGCCGCAGCCGGAGGGGCCCAGCAGGGCCGTCAGGCCGCCACGCGGAATATCCAGGTCGAGGCCGGGGATGACCACCTGTTCGCCCCAGCTTTTGCTGACTTGGCGCAGGCGGATGGCGGGCGTGGGATGTAGGTGGGCAGTGGCATGTGCCAGGGGTGCGTGATTCATGCAGATAGTTCCTGTCCTTGTGCCTGTGGAATCATCAGGCGCGTTGTCTCTGTCATGACGTTCTCGAAACCGTCGGGCAATGCGCTGTCCGTGACCAGAATTTCATGGTCGCGGATATGGCCGCTGCGCACGGGGGCCGTCCGACCGAATTTCGAGTGATCCAGAATCAGGATGCGGGTCCGGCAACTCTCGCGCAGCGCCTCATGGCAGGCGGCTTCGGCGCGGTCGAAGTCCAGCAAGGCACCATCGGGATCGACGCCGCCCACACCCGAAATGCCGAAGTCGGCCCGGAAGCTGCGAAACAGCCGTTCTGTCTCGGTCCCGAGGATCTCGGGATTGGGAATGCGCAATTCGCCGCCCGGCATCACGATGCGGTGGGTGTCGTCCTGGCCCAGCGCCAGGGCGACCCGCAGGTTGTTGGTGACGACGGTCAGGTGGCGTCGCTGCTGTCGCGCCAGGGCCAGCGCCACCTGTTCCGGCGTCGTGCCGAAGCCCAGCAGAATGCAGCTATGGTCGGGGATCAGACTGGCGACCGCCTGACCGATCAGGACCTTGGCATCGAAGTTGCTGATGCGGCGGGTGTCGTAGGGCTGGTTGAGCTGTGGTGCGATCAGTTCGGCACCGCCATGGCGGCGGCGCAGCAGGTTGGCTTCATAGAGCTGGTTGAGGTCGCGCCGGATGGTCTGGGGCGTGACCTTGAAATGTCCGGCCAGACGGTCTACGCTCATGGCACCGTGGCTGCGCAGCATCGCGACGATGTGATCCTTGCGTGTCGAGAGATTCATTTGACGGCATCTTTGTTTTCATATGAACAGGCCGTAGCGTAGGCAGCGCGAATGACATCACCGTGACCGGCGGATGAAGAAAAAATGACAGCGTTATATATTCATATGAAAGTGGTCGGATGACGCCAGCCTTTTCGCGGCATGATGCAAAGGGTTTATCGAATTCATCTACATTGATAGCTCATGACAATCGCAAATATGGAATTAATCAATTTTACATATCGGTCGATTTGAGGCATCATGTGAACCATGGATCGGCAAGCAGTGCTTCAAGCCCTCCCCGATTGTTTTTCAACCCATTGTGAGGAAACAGGAAATGTCCCTTATCAACACCCAGATCAAGCCGTTCAACGCTACTGCCTACCACAATGGCAAGTTCGTTCCCGTCAGCGACGAAACCCTCAAGGGCAAGTGGTCCGTGATCGTGTTCTACCCGGCCGACTTCACCTTCGTCTGCCCGACCGAACTGGAAGACCTGGCCGACCATCACGCCGAGTTCCAGAAGCTGGGCGTCGAAATCTACGGCGTGTCGACCGACACCCATTTTGCCCACAAGGCCTGGCACGACACGTCCGAAGCCATCGCCAAGGTCAAGTACCCCCTGGTCGGTGATCCCACCGCCACGCTGGCGCGCAACTTCGACGTGCTGATCGAAGAAGAAGGCCTGGCCCTGCGCGGCACCTTCGTGATCAACCCCGAAGGCCAGATCAAGGTTCTCGAAATCCACGACAACGGTATCGGCCGTGACGCCAGCGAGCTGCTGCGCAAGGTCAAGGCAGCCCAGTACGTGGCTTCGCACCCGGGTGAAGTGTGCCCCGCCAAGTGGCAGGAAGGTGCCGCCACCCTGACCCCCTCGCTGGACCTGGTCGGCAAGATCTGATCACCCAGACCGGCAACAGGGCGTCCGGTCCGTAGCGGCGTCCTGTTCCTCCCTGCCGACGGGCCTGGCCCGTCGCAGGCGATTTCTTTCCATGCGGCGGCCGTGTCTCTGGCCGGTTGTCGCATGCCGGCCCGGCCATGATACGGATCATGATGGTGCCGTCGCTTTATTCCTATACTCATCGTGGCTCATGCAGAGCCGGGCGGCTGTGATGCACAGCGGTTCGCCGCCGGTCGCCCGTACAAAACGCATTTCGTTGGAGTCGTCATTATGTTGGATGCAAACCTCAAGGCCCAGTTGAAAACCTATCTGGAAAGGATCACTCAGCCGATCCGCATCGTTGCGCATCTGGATGATGGTGATCATTCGCGCGAAATGCGTACGTTCCTGCAGGACGTGGCCAGCCAGTCTAGCCGGATCGAACTGATCGAAAGTTTCGAGGGCGACGATGTGCGCCGTCCCTCGTTCTCGGTTGCGCGTCAGGATGCCGAACAGGCCGGCGTGGTCTTTGCCGCCATTCCCATGGGGCATGAATTCACTTCGCTGGTACTGGCCTTGCTGCAGGTCGGCGGCTACCCGGTCAAGCTCGACCAGGATGTCATCGATCAGGTGGCGGCGCTCGAAGGTGAGTTCCACTTCGAAACCTACATGTCGCTGACCTGCCAGAACTGCCCGGACGTGGTTCAGGCCATCAACGCCATGGCGGTGATCAATCCGCGCATCACCCATGTCGCCATCGACGGCGGCCTGTTCCAGGATGAGGTCGAGCGTCGCCAGATCATGGCCGTGCCGACGGTCTATCTCAATGGCGAAGTGTTCGGCCAGGGCCGTACCGGTGTCGAGGAAATCCTGGCACGTCTGGATACCGGTGCTGGTGCCCGCAAGGCAGAGCAGCTCAGCGCCAAGGAAGCATTCGACGTGCTGGTGGTCGGCGGGGGCCCGGCAGGTGCGGCGGCGGCTGTCTATGCCGCACGCAAGGGCATCCGCACCGGCGTGGTGGCGGAGCGTTTCGGTGGCCAGGTGCTGGATACCATGAGCATCGAGAATTTCATTTCGGTGCCGCATACCGAAGGCCCGAAGTTCGCGGCTGCGCTGGAACAGCACGTCAAGGACTATGACGTCGACATCATGAACGTGCAGCGCGTGCAATCCCTGCGTGCCGGCGACCTGATCGAGGTGGAACTGGCCAGTGGTGCAGTGCTCAAGAGCCGCAGCGTGATCCTGGCGACGGGTGCCCGCTGGCGCGAGATCAACGTGCCGGGTGAGCAGCAGTACCGCAACAAGGGTGTGGCCTACTGCCCGCACTGCGATGGTCCCCTGTTCAAGGGCAAGCGCGTGGCGGTGGTCGGCGGCGGCAACTCCGGCGTCGAGGCGGCCATCGATCTGGCGGGCGTGGTGGCGCATGTGACACTCATCGAGTTTGGCGATGCCCTGCGCGCCGATGCCGTGCTGCAGAGCAAGCTGCGCAGTCTGCCCAACGTCGAGATCCTGACGCAGGCCCAGACGACCGAGATCACCGGCGACGGCCAGAAGGTCAATGGCCTGTCGTACAAGAACCGCGCGACCGGCGAAGCGCATCATGTCGAGCTGGAAGGCGTGTTCGTGCAGATCGGTCTGGTGCCCAATGCCGAATGGCTGGGCGAAACGGTCAAGCGTACGCAACATGGTGAAATCGAGATCGATGCACGCTGCGCAACCAATGTGCCGGGTGTGTTTGCGGCAGGCGATGTCACCAACGTGCCCTACAAGCAGATCGTGATCGCTGCGGGCGAAGGTGCCAAGGCGGCGCTGAGCGCCTTCGACTACCTGATCCGTTCGTCGGCCCCGAAGTAAGCAGTTGGGTGGCAGTCGGTCTGGTATGTTCTCAGGACCGAAAAAAACCGGGCGGAAATAATTTCTGCCCGGTTTTTTAATGATGTCCTTAGGTGATGTCAGAAGTGCTTCCACAACTGCATTCGTTGCCTGTCCTTTTTTCTTTTCTCGAACACCAGATTGGAACCAATGACTTCAACCCAGTATTTTGCATTTTCCAGCACGAAGTGCCGGTAGCTGTGCTGCTGGTTGGCATCAGCCCAGTCCGGGTCGTGCTGGGTGCGATTTGCGAGGGTGTCGCGCAGCCACGGCGAATGGGTGATTTCGTAGTAGTAGCATTTGCAGTCATGCTCCGTCTCAACGGGATAGGTCGTCTGTTTGGTAAAGCGGGTATGCCTGATTGCCAGCATATTCTCGATAGTGAAGCAGCCTAGAAAACCTGCATCCTGAACTTTTCCGTCAAGCATGGACTGATAGTCCCAGCATTTGAAATAGTAAAAGAGCTCATCCCGGATGAACTCCGTCATGCAGAACGACTGCGGGTCCTGCCAGACCTGGTCGATGGGCCGGATAATGATTTCCGCTTTCATGTCGTGATTCTGATTTGGCAAGGGTGAGCCAAGGCTACTTCTGCGGCGTGCGCATGGCACGAAGGGTGATCCAGACGACCAGCGCCACACCGGCGACCAGAACCAGCCAGAGCACCCATTGCCAGCGCATGCCTGCATCGATTTCATCGGCGGTTGCCGGCGTGAGCGCGCGCTGCCCGCCTGCAGTCTCCATGGCCCCCAGGCTGGCGACCGGCAGCATGACGGCATCGCGCTGGATGGTGCCCGAGGCCAGCAGACCGTCGATGGGGTAGTCGGCACGCTCGGCCCGTCGGCTGCCGGCAGCGAGGAGGTAGGGTGCATCGCCCTGGGGCAGCACCAGGAAGCGGTCCGGCCGATAGGACAGTTGCAGTACCGGAGCCTGCGGCAATGCCGGGCGCGAGACGATACGCCAGTAGGTATCGCGGTTGCTGGCCAGCATCTGTGGCGAGTGGGTGGCCGGTTCTGCACCGGGCTGGCGCAGCGAGAAGGCCGTCAGTCCGCCCACCGTGCGCCAGGGCGCGTCTGCTGTGGCGCGGCTCTGGATTTCGAGCGCGCTGACCTGGTTTGCACCCAGCTCGACATTGAACTGGGTGACGGGATAGCGCCCTGTGCTGCGATAGTCGAATGTGCCGGCCTGCGTGTTTGCGTCAGTCGATGGCTCGGCTTGCAACGACAGATTCTGCAAGGGGACTTGTTGCAGGGTGGCGGCAGTGTGCCGCAGTTCGATGCCTCGCAAGGCCGGCCATGCCTGGGCCCCAGTGGGATGCAACCGCAGATAGCGGGCTCGGGTGAGAGGCAGATCGACCTGCAGGCGTTCGATGCGCAGGCCATTGTCATCCAGCAGCAGGATGCGCTGGCGTGGTGCCAGTGTGTGCCAGTCTGCCAGGTCGTCGCTGGCCAGTACGTCGAATTCGACCTGTACGGGGGCCTGCTGTGCCGGTGCCAGAATCAATTTGATGGCATCAGGTGCCTGATTGCCGGCATCCAACAGCAGATCTGGCGGGCCGGACTGGGTGTTGGAACCGGCTGCGGCTGTGTTGATGTCCAGCTTGCGCAGGCGGCCATCGGCATCGCGTTCCAGCCGCAGCGACAGATCGTCGCCAGGCTGCACTGTGCCTGGCTTGCCCGACGCCGGGATGGCGAGCCACTCTGCAGGACGCCAGGATTGTTCCGTATAGGCTGCGTCACGCCAGGGGGCCAGCGGGATTTCCTGGCCTGCAGCGTTGAATGCGGCAATATCCCTGATATCGGGGCGCACGGTGTTTGCGTAGACCTCGACGGGCAGGGTCAGCAGATGCGCGCCGTTCTGCGCATCGGCCTGCAGCGGCCATTGCTGCGCATAATCCTGTGCACCGGCATGGGCCGTCTGGCCTGCGGTCAGGGCCAAACCCAGCAGGAGGAGCTGAAGCGAACGGAGAGGGAACCGGGTCATGATGCAGGTGTTCCTTGCGAATCGGGACGAGGGGTGCGGGGAGGGCTGGGCGCAATGCGGCCGACGACGACCAGCAGCATGCCTACCGCGAGGAAGGATGCGATGCCGGTCAGGTTGCCGATGTATTGGCGATCAACCAGCAGCAGCTTGAGCAGGACCAGACCCAGCAGGATGGCTCCGCCGGTCCAGATGGCCCGGTTGCCATGGCGCGATCCGGCGATCCAGGCGACGACCCCGGCAATGCTCCAGGCGATGCTGAGGGAAATCTGCGCAATCGGCGTGGCCAGCAGACCAGGATGCCAGGGCAGATCGGCCCAGTGGTGGCAGGCACGCAGCACGCTGCTGGTCAGGGCGGCGAACAGGGCGGCGCTCCAGCCCAGCCATGCAGCGGCTGGCAGGGGGCGTGCGGATTGGCGCATGGCCAGTGCCGTGCCGGCCAGGCCGCCGAACAGGAGCAGTTCGGTCGGATTGAGGACCGGTACCCAGAACGGGAGAGGCAGGCTGTCGCCAGGATGGAACAGGGCACTGAGCCAGAGAATGGCGGGGATCAGGCTGGCAATGACCAGCCAGACCCGGCACCACTGCAGGAATTGCTGCCCGATGGGCCAGCCGGCGCGTTGTGGCTGTTCCCAGGCCAGCCAGAGCATGAATGCCCAGGGCAGGAAATAGGCCAGTTGTGCCCAGGCTCCCAGCGTCAGCAGGCCGCCATGGTAAATGATGTCATCGTAGTACGACAGGCGACCGGCATCCGGATAGGCCAGCGTCTGCATGCCTTGCGACAGCGTCGTGCTGGCCAGGATGGCGACCAGTCCGAGCATGCACAGATGGACGATGGGCAGGGTTTTTGACGGTGTGGTTGGGCTGCCTTCGGCCTGGGGGTGGGCCGACGCATGTCCGGCCACCAGTGCGCGGCAGGCCAGCAGCAGGGCACCCGGAACAAGCAGCCAGGGCAGTTGGCGCCAATCGGTCAGCGTCAGTGGCGTACGGCTGTCGGACATGGACAGCAGCGCGTAGAAGGCGCAGAGCGCGGCGGCAGCCACCATTGGCCAGGCCAGCTTGCGCCATGCCAGGGGCCGGTAGGCCAGCGCTGCCACACCCGCCAGCAATGCGGTGAAGGCGGCCAGCACAGGCAGGGGTTGCCGGATACTCTGTTCGAAGAGAATTTCCCAGAGACCCAGTGCATAGCCCCAGAACAGCCCCCAGACCAGCATCACGCCAGCCAGGATGGGTTGTGCCCTGGGCATCGGGCGAGGGGCAGGCCGATCCAGCAGCCAGGCCGAAACCAGCGCCGACAGGGACAACAGTACGATGCTCAGTCGATAGGACACGGTGTCGGGCTGCTTGAACAGCGACCAGAGCGACAGCGGCCACAGTTCGCTGATGGCACCGTAGGATATGTGGTCGAGCAGGGCAATGGCGGCGGCACCCTGCAACAGCAGACCGGCCAGTATGAGCAGACGGCGCGACTGGCGCTGACCCAGCCAGACCAGCCCGGCACCCTGCAATGCCCAGATCGTGGAGGTCCATTGCGCCGACAGGGCCAGGGGAATGGCCAGCGTGACGAACGCCAGCGCGATGCCGGCCAGTGCCTGGGACAGCAGTTGTCCTCCGGTGATGCGGCGTGCCCAAAGACACAGCAGGGCGTAGACGAAGGCGACCGCCAGTGCACTGTAGGCCAGTGCCATCGGCTGGCCCGTGAGCATCGCCGCCTGCAGGCCGAATGCCAGCAGCGGCGTGCCGAACAGCAGGGTATGGTCCAGACGTGCATGCAGGCGGCTGGTGACGGCACGCGGCGTGCGGGCATACAGCAGCGGAATGATGGCGTAGAACAGGAAGAACAGAATCAGGAAGGGTTCGACGCTGGCAAACAGTTCGTCGCGATAGGCGCGTGCACCCCACATGGTGCCGACGCCGAATGTGAATGCAAACCCCAGCAGATTGAGTGCGCGCCAGGGGCGCAGCCAGGCCACCAGCAGCACGGCGGCGTTGAGCACGGCATAGAAACTGAACAGGGCGACATGGTTGCCAGAACCCGTGGACAGCAGCAAGGGGGCCAGGTAACCGCCCGACAGACTCATGAAGGCCAGTGCCTGGGCATGCTGGCGCACAGCCAGAATGCTGCCGCAGGCCACCAGCACGATGATCAGGGCCAGTGCGACCGTAGCGGGCAGCAGGTGGTAAAGCCTGAATGCGGAAAATACGATCAGCATCAGAATGCCGAGCGCGCCACCCTGAAGCGTGAGCCCGAAGGTGGGGCGCTGCCTGGCCGAACGCAGCCCCCAGCCGAGCATGCCGAGTGCGGCCAGCGCCGCGATGGCTAGGCGCAGCGGCATGGGCAGGGAGAACAGCCCGGTTTGAGCGGCATAGCGCAGCGCGGCACCCGCGCCGATCAGTAGGATCAGCATGCCGATCTTGACCGGGATGTTGCCCTCGAAAAGCCATTGTCGGACCAGGCGTGAGGCTCGCACCAGCCAGTCTGGCTGCGTAGCCGTTGGCCTTGTGCCGCTTGCAGTATCGACTGGGACGGCAGCGGCAATACTGGCCATCGAGTTGGTGGGGGTGGGTATGTCGGCTTCTGCGTGCGCCGTGATGGCGGGGGCCGGCACAGGGACGGGCGTTGTCGCTACGGCAGGCGTTGAGGGGAGACTGGCCGGCTCGGGTTGCGGCATGGCAGCAGCCGGTGAGAGGGGCCGGGCAGCTTCGGTAGTAGCCGGAGATGACTGCGCAAGTCTGGCCTCAAGGGCATGCAGTCGCTGGTGCAGTCGTGCAGTCTGGCGTTGCTGCCAGACGGCGAAGGCCAGCAGGCCGGCCAGGGTGCCGCCGCTGACTGCGAAGTAGCCGTCGCCAAGCAGGTGGATGGCCCAGCCTGCGAAAGCCGCCAGCAGGAACGGCGTAATCGCGCGACGGGCATTGATGTACCTGCCGATCAGCCAGGCGACAAGCAGGGAAAGGACCAGGGCGAATTCCATAGGCGGTGCCAATAAGGTATGAAAATGCGTTGCTGCGATTTAACCCGAAAACGGGAATGCTTCCTACTGTCTTTTTTACAGCTATCCCGCTCAACGGCGTGGCTGGCAGTGCGGGCAGAAATAGGTCGCACGCGTGCCCTGCACAATGCGGCGTATTGCCGTACCACACTGACGACAGGGCTGACCGTCGCGTTCGTATACATAAGCATGGAACTGGAAATAGCCGGGTTCCCCGCCGATGCCGACATAGTCGCGCAGCGTGGTGCCACCTGCACGCAGGGCATCGCCCAGCGTGTCGCGAATGGCCTGCAGCAACCGGGCGCAGCGCGGGCGCGACAGCCTGTTGGCCGGCAGAGCAGGGTGGATGCCGGCCCGGAACAGGCTTTCGGAGGCGTAGATATTGCCGACGCCGACGACGATGTGGCCGCCAAGCAAGGCCTGCTTGATCGGCAGACTGCGCCTGTGCAACTGTCCATGTAGCCACTCGGGTGTCAGTGCCGGGTCGAAGGGTTCCATGCCCAGTATCGCCAGCAGCGGATGTGCCTCGATCGGCCCGGCTTCGGCCGGATGCCAGAGCACGGCACCGAAACGGCGCGGGTCGTGCAGCCGCAGAGTGGCGTGATCGAATATCCAGTCGATGTGGTCGTGCTTGCGGGGCAGTTCGTCATCGGGGGTGCGGCGCAGCGAGCCGGACATGCCAAGGTGAACGATCTGCGTGCCATGCTCGAAGCGGATCAGCAGGTATTTGCCCCGCCGCTGGCAAGCCAGCACGGAATGACCTGCCAGTGTCTGAGGCAGGTGCGCGGGCACGGGCCAGCGCAGGGCAGGCTGTCTGACCACCAGTTGGTGCAGCGGATGGCCGGTCATGACGGCGTCGATTCCGCAACGGGTTGTTTCGACTTCGGGTAACTCAGGCATGGAGTGATGCTAACATTCCCGCATCCGCTCATGCCTGCCTGGGCATGAAAAGTTTTCATTCGGTAATGCTCAGATGATGAATCCCGTTCGGTTTTTACTGACCTCGCTGGGAGCGGGGCTGCTGGCGACTGGCTCGGCCAGTGGCAGCACGCACGTTTCGCGGCTGCTGGCCGCAGACGACACGCCCAAAGTGGTGCAGTCGGCCCGTGAGGTCGAGCGCATTCACCTGCGCCAGGGAGAACTGCCGGAGGTCAAGCTGACAGGCGATATCCTCTATCGCATCCTGGCGTCCGAAGTCGCGGCACAGCGGGGTATCTATCCCACGGCAGCCAGTACGCTCTACCAACTGGCACAGTCCACCCGCGACCCGCGACTGGCCAGACGTGCGCTGGAGTTCTCGTTGGCCGGCGGCAGCCTGGTCAATGCGCTCGAGGCAGCGCGACTCTGGGCCACGCTCGATCCGGCCGATCCCGAGGCAGATTCCTCCGTGCTGGCCCTGAGTGCCGCCAATGGACAGACTCGCGGTCTGGCGGACGAATTGCGCCAGCGCATGACCAACGCCACCGACAAGGTCGCTGCGCTGGAGCAGGCTTTGCAGGTCTTGGGACGGGTGCGCCAGCGCAAGCAGGCGCTGGATATCCTTGACCAGGTACTCGACGATCAGACGCGCCAGATGTACGAGGCCCGGCTGGCCCTCTCCGATCTTGCCTTTGCTGCCCAGGAAATCGATCGCGCCGTGCTGGAAGCGCGTCTGGCGCTGGTGGCCCGGCCCGGAGCCGAGCAGGCCGCCTTGCGCGTGCTCGAATACGGCGTGAACCTGGATCAGGAGCAGGCTATCGAGGATGCCCGGACGTTTGTCCGCAACCACCCCGGTGCCCGCGAAGTACGGCTGGCACTGGTCGGTCTGTTCGTCAACCTCAATCGCTACGGTGATGCGCTGCAGGAGCTGACGCTCATGCGTGCCGATGCTCCCGAGGATTTCGATCTGCTGCTGTTGCAGGCCGAAGTCAATTACCAGTCCGAGCGTCTGGATACGGCCCGCGCGCTGCTGGACCAGTATCTTTCGGTGCAGACCCAGCGGCGGCGCGATGTGGGCGATGGCGCATCGGATGCCTCTTCCGCGCAGGCTGATGCCTATTTGCTGCTGGCGCGCATTTCCCAGGAGCAGGGCAAGATCGAGCAGGCCGTGCAGGAACTGGGCATGATCGATGACCCCGACATGCAATTCCAGATATCCCTGCGTCAGGCCCAGCTGTATGCCAGCCAGGGGCAGTTCGATGCTGCCCTGGATCGGGTTCATCAGGCACAGGCACGCGACGATGACGAGCGTATCCAGCGGGCTCAGTTCGAGGCGCAGCTCCTGCGTGAAGCCGGCCGTGTGGAGGCCGCGATTGCTGTGCTGGAAAAAGCCGATGTCGACATCCCGGATGCGACCCAGATCAAGTATGACCTGAGCATGCTGTACGAGCGGGTGGGGCGACTCGATGAGATGGAACGCCTCCTGCGCCGGATCATCGAGATCGATCCTTCCCATGCACATGCCTATAACGCACTGGGCTATACCTTTGCGGATCGCAATATCCGCCTTGACGAGGCGCATACCCTGATTTCCAGGGCGCTCGACATGATGCCGGACAACCCCTACATCCTCGACAGCATGGGCTGGGTGTTGTTCCGGCAGGGCGATCTCGGCCGTGCCCAGGATTATCTGTGGCAGGCCTACCGGATCGCACCCGAGTCGGAAATCGCCGCGCATCTGGCCGAAGTGATGTGGCAGCGTGGCAGTTTCGATGAGGCCCGCCAGTTGCTGGCCGATGGATTGCGCCAGGAGCCTGACAGCGCTGTGCTGCTTGAAACCGTCAAGAAACTTGGCCTGACCGCCGACGAACTGATTTCCGTGCAGCCCGCACAGGGCGTATCCGCGCCATGAGCGGCAAATCGATCTCGCGGTTGGTGCGTGCCGGCGTCATGGCGGCAGTGGTTCTGACACTGGCTGCGTGTGCCACACCGGATCCGCTGGGCAGCCTGGGCACGGGTGATGCCGCGCATCATGCCGTCGTGCGAACCGGCCGCTTCGCCGTGCAGGTCGTGCAGGCTGATGGCAAGCAGGATGCCGTGCAGGGTGGTTTTGCCTGGCGCGACGAAGGATCCCGGCTGCGCCTCGACCTGTCCACCCCAATGGGGGCCACACTGGCGCGTATCGACGCAAGCCCTGCGCAGGCGCGGCTCACACGCAGCGATGGCAGTGTGGAGCTGGCCGAGGATCCCGATGCCCTGGCCCGCAGGGTGCTGGGCGCAGATGTACCTGTCTCGGGATTGCGTACCTGGCTACAGGGGCGTCCTCTTCCGGGCACGCCTGTCGAAGGGGCACGTCATGACGCGGCGGGTCGGCTGGTCTGGTTCGAGCAGGATGGCTGGCAAGTGGCACTGGAACGTTATCGCGAGGATGGTACGCCGGGCCTGGTGCGCCTGTCGCGCCAGGCGGCCGACAGGCGGGTATCGGTGCGCCTGGTGATGTCGTGAAGACGCTTTACGATATTCCGGCACCTGCCAAGATCAATCTTTTCCTGCATGTGGTCGGTCGCCGTGATGACGGTTATCACCTGCTGCAGACTGTCTTTCGCTTCATTGACCTGCAGGATACGCTGCAGGCCGACGTGCGTGCCGATGGCGAGATCAGTCGCAGCTACGACCTGCCCGGCGTGTCGCCCGAGCAGGATATCGTCCTGCGTGCCGCCCGTCTTCTGCAGGCAGAAACCGGTACGTCGCTTGGTGCCCACCTGGGCCTGGACAAACGCATCCCGATGGGCGGCGGATTGGGCGGCGGTTCCAGCGATGCCGCCAGCGTGCTGGTGGCACTCAATCGGCTCTGGGATACGGGCCTGGATCGCAGCCAGTTGATGCAACTGGGCCTGCGGCTGGGCGCTGATGTGCCGGTATTCATCTTTGGCCAGAATGCATTCGCCGAAGGCGTGGGCGAGGAATTGCAGCCCCTGGTCTTGCCGAAGGCGGCCTACGTGATCGTACAGCCTTGCGCGAGCGTGGCGACTGTCGATATTTTTTCGGCGAAAGAGTTGACACGTGACACAAAGCCTGTCAGAATTACGGACTTTCCTGCTGCTGAAACAGATTTTTTGCTTCAGCCACCTCAAGAGGTGCGGCAGTTCGGGCATAACGATCTTCAGCCTGTCGTCTACAGCCGGTATCCGGTTGTTTCGCAAGCTGCAAAATGGTTGTCGGGCCTGGGTGTCGAGGTCAGGATGTCGGGCTCGGGTGCATGCCTTTTTGCCGGATATCATGATCTGCAAAACGCCGTTTTGGCAAAACAGGAAATTGTCGCTACAATGCGAACCGCCGGATCGGAAGCGATCAGGTTGATCAACTCGGTGCATGCATGTGCCGGACTGGTCGAACATCCATTGCGACATTGGGTTACCCGATAATTGGGGAGTGGCCAAGCGGTTAAGGCACCGGATTTTGATTCCGGCATGCGAAGGTTCGAATCCTTCCTCCCCAGCCAGAATTCGTACGTGATTTACAAAAATAAAAGCTGTTGAACCTGCCAGGAAGAAATCGAGGGGGCGGGTTCGGCGGCTTTTTTTGTTTTCAGGGTCCAGGCCCGTTACATCTGCATCGACATGGCACACGAACACTTCATGATTTTCACCGGCACCGCCAACACACGTCTGGCAGCCGATGTGGCCAACCATCTGGATATGTCGCTGGGAAAAATGACCGTCGGTCGTTTTTCCGATGGCGAAGTGATGGTTGAAATCAACGAAAACGTGCGAGGCAAGGACGTGTTCGTGCTGCAGCCGACCTGTGCACCGACCAATGACAACCTGATGGAAATCATGGTGATGGTCGATGCCCTGCGCCGCGCTTCGGCAGGTCGCATCACCGCCGCGATTCCCTACTTCGGCTACGCCCGCCAGGATCGCCGGCCGCGTTCGGCCCGCGTGTCGATCTCGGCCAAGGTGGTGGCCAACATGCTGCAGGTCGCCGGCGTCGACCGCGTGCTGACCATGGACCTGCACGCCGACCAGATCCAGGGCTTCTTCGATATCCCGGTCGATAACATCTACGCCGGTCCGATCCTGCTGGGTGATATCTGGCGTCGCAACTTCAAGAACCTGGTCGTGGTGTCTCCCGACATCGGCGGCGTGGTGCGCGCCCGTGCGCTGGCCAAACCGCTCGAGGCCGATCTGGCCATCATCGACAAGCGTCGTCCACGCGCCAATGTGTCCGAAGTCATGAACATCATCGGCGATGTCGATGGTCGTACCTGCATCATCATGGATGACATGGTGGATACCGCCGGCACGCTGTGCAAGGCTGCGCAGGCGCTCAAGGATCGTGGTGCCGGTGCCGTGTATGCCTATTGCACCCACCCGGTACTGTCGGGCAGCGCCATCGAGCGCATCACCGATTCGGCGCTGGATGAGCTGGTCGTGACAGATACCATCCCGCTGGGCGAGGAAGCCCGCAATTGCGGCCGCATTCGCCAGTTGTCGTGTGCCGCACTGCTGGGCGAAACCATTCTGCGTATTGCCAACGCCGAATCGGTCAGCTCGCTGTTTGTCGAATAAAATACCCGGTTTTCCGGCATGACTGGTCGCGGTCATGCCGGGCACAGGTCCCGCATGTGCGACGGCCTGAACATCTGGACATACCCCTATACGGGATGTCTGCTTCAATAGTCTGGAGTTTTACATGAAATTCAATGCAACTGCGCGTAGCGTCCAGGGTACGAGTGCGAGCCGCCGCCTGCGCCGCGCTGGTCGTGTGCCGGCCATCGTCTACGGCGGTGCTGCCCAGCCCGTCAACGTCGAACTGGACCACAACGAGATTTTCCACGCACTGCGCAAGCCCGCGTTCGCCTCGTCCGTGCTCGAAATGGATCTCGAAGGCAAGGTCGAGACCGTTCTGCTGCGCTCGGTCCAATGGCACCCCTTCAAGTCCCAGGTCCTGCACATCGATTTCCAACGTGTGAGCGCCAACGAAAAGCTGACCACCAAGGTGCCGCTGCGCGTCATCAACGCTGAAGTGTCGCCGGCTGTGAAGCTGAGCAGCGCCCTGATCAGCCAGATCCACACCGAAGTCGAAGTGGTCTGCCTGCCCAAGGACCTGCCCGCCGAGATCATCGTTGACCTGAGCAACCTGCAAGGCGGTGCTTCCGTGCACCTGAACGACCTGGTTGCCCCGGCTGGCGTGAGCTTCCAGGCTCACCCCAACGATCCCAACCCGGCTCTGGTGACCGCTATCGTCAAGGGCGGCGGCGCTGCTGCTGGCGCAACGGAAGAAGCCGAAGGCTGATCCCGGATATGCCGGCCTGCGCCGGCATGCTGGAACCCCATGCATGCAGCCGCATGTCATGGGGTTTTTCATAATAAGAGTGTGCATTCGAAATGAGCTTACCCATACGTCTGCTGGTCGGTCTTGGCAATCCAGGCAGTGAATATGCCCGAACCCGGCACAATGCCGGTTTCTGGCTGCTGGATCAGGCGGCCTCCGATCTGGGCGCTTCGTTTGGCATGGACAGAAATTTCTTTGGCGAAGTCGCGTCGGCTCGTCGTGGCGGCGAACGGATTCACCTGCTCAAGCCCACGACGTTCATGAACCGCTCCGGCCAGGCCGTGGGCACCATGGCGCGCTTCTACAAGATTCAGCCCGAGGAAGTCCTGGTCGTGCATGACGAACTGGACCTGATGCCGGGACAGATCAAGCTGAAGCAGGGCGGTGGCCATGCGGGCCACAACGGCCTCAAGGATATCCAGGCCGCTCTGGGCAGCCCCGCGTTCTGGCGCCTGCGCATCGGCATCGGTCATCCCCGTACGCTCAACCTGGCGCAACAGGTGGCCGCTTTCGTGCTGAATCCGCCGCGTCTGGAAGAGCAGATCGATATTGATCGCGCCATCGACAAGGGACGCAAGGCATTGCCGCAATTGCTCGACGGCCAGTTCGAGTTCGCCGTGCGCGACCTGCATACGGAGAACTGATCGATGGCGGCCACGCGCTTCAGGGAAGACTTCAGGCAATTCCGTGCTTTCCTGCGCCGGCCACACCTGCGCCATGCGCCTCGTTCACCAGGCCTGTCCGGCATGGGAGCGACGGCGCTTGACTGGACGCAGGGGCTGGATGTGCGCCGCCTGCTGTGTTGGGCGGCCTGCCTGTGGTTCAGCAATATTTTCGTGCTCGGCCCGCTGGTGCTGATGGCCATCGGTGCGGGCGGGGCGACGCATCGGCTGGACATGAACAATATTCCCTGGCTGGCGGCCCTGGCCTGGGCCCCTCTGGTGGAAGAACTGCTGTTTCGCTACGGCCTGCGCCGTCCCTTTCAGTCGCTCTGGCTGCTGCCTGCGATGCTGGCGATTACGCTGCTGGGCCCCAAGAACCCGGCCATCGTGGCCGTGGTGGTGGTACTGGTCCTGCTCTGGCTGCCGGCCTCGCTGGGTAAATGGCTGTGGCGGCGTGGCTGTGCGTTGCTGCCGAAAATGGCCTGGCGCTCAGTGTGGGCGGGCAGCTTGCGCGCAGGCCGCTGGCGCTGGCTGCGTCGATATCGGCGAGCATTTCCGTGGCTGTTCCATCTGAGCGTGCTGCTGTTTGCTGGCATGCACTGGATGAACTACGAGATGAACCAGATGCCGCTTTGGCTGATGCCGCTGCTGGTACTGCCGCAGTGGTTGACCGGGCTGGTGCTGGCCTGGAACCGGGTGCGTCATGGCATTGCCTCTTCCATCCTGCTGCATGCCATTTTCAACAGTGGCCCATTGCTGCTGATTGCGCTGTTCATGCTGGGCGGCGCGGATCTCTCGTAGTGCTGCATGACCGATACACGGCACAAGCCGGTTAAACTGTCGAATGACGGATCTGGAGATCCGACCCCATTCCACTGATTACTCCCTATCTCTCTTTCAGGAATACAAGATCCATGGCACTGCAATGCGGCATTGTTGGTCTGCCCAACGTCGGTAAATCCACGCTCTTCAACGCGCTCACGCGCGCCGGCATCGCGGCGGAAAACTATCCGTTCTGCACCATCGAGCCCAACGTGGGCATCGTCGAGGTGCCCGATCCGCGCCTGGACAAGCTGGCCGAGATCGTCCATCCGGAGCGCGTGCTGCCGGCCACGGTCGAATTCGTCGATATCGCCGGTCTGGTGGCCGGCGCCAGCAAGGGCGAAGGCCTGGGCAACCAGTTCCTGGCCCACATCCGCGAGACCAACGCCATCGTCAATGTGGTGCGCTGCTTCGAGGATCCCAACGTGGTCCACGTGGCCGGCAAGGTCGACCCCATTGCCGACATCGAGGTGATCGAGACGGAACTGTCGCTGGCCGACCTGCAAACCGCCGAGAAGGCCCTGCACCGCTACAGCAAGACGGCACGCTCCGGCGACAAGGAAGCCCAGCGCATCGTCAGCGTGCTGGAAAAATGCATTGCCCACCTGAACGAAGCCCGTCCGATCCGCGCACTCGACCTGAGCGACGAAGACCGCGCCATCATCAAGCCGATGTGCTTCATCACGGCCAAGCCGGCCATGTACGTCGGCAACGTCAGCGATAGCGGCTTTACCGACAATCCCATGCTGGACCGCCTGATGGCCTACGCCGCCGAGCGCAACGCGCCGGTCGTGGCCATCTGCGCCGCCATCGAGGCCGAGATCGTCGATCTCGAGGATGCCGACCGCGAAGTCTTCCTGGCCGACATGGGCATGGAAGAGCCGGGCCTGAACCGCCTGATCCGCGCGGCCTTCAAGCTGCTCGGCCTGCAGACTTACTTCACTGCGGGCGTCAAGGAAGTGCGTGCCTGGACCGTGCCGATCGGTGCCACCGGCCCGCAGGCTGCCGGCGTGATCCACACCGACTTCGAACGCGGCTTCATCCGTGCCCAGACCATTGCCTACGAGGACTTCATCCAGTTCAAGGGCGAGCAGGGAGCCAAGGAAGCCGGCAAGATGCGCGCGGAAGGGAAAGAGTACGTGGTGCAGGATGGTGATGTGCTGAACTTCTTGTTCAACGTTTGACGAACAGAAACAGTCCATTCTGCTTCCGCCACCTCCGAAATCTCCCAAAAGCCCTGCGTAAATGCCGGGCTTTTTGCTGTTCAGCGTTGTTCGCCGAACTCCGGCAAAAAAGCGGGCGTATTGATGGATATGCCCGGAGTGTGATGGCAGTAACATTTGTCCACTGCATCACAAGGCATCAAAAATTCAATATGAAAAATATATTCCGCAGAATGGCCGACACGCTGCGCCGTCTCATGGGGTCATCTGGCAAAAATGACGACAATCCTGATGCGCAGTATCAGCGAGGCCGGAGCTATGCGGATGGAAACGGCGTTGTCCAGGACTATGCGCAGGCCGTGCACTGGTATCGCAAGGCCGCAGAGCAGGACCATGCGCCTTCCCAGAATGCCCTTGGCTGGCTGTACATGCGTGGCCTGGGTGTGCCCCAGGATGATGTCCAGGCAGTGGCGTGGTGGCACAAGGCGGCCGAGCAGGGATTCCATATCGCCCAGAACTGGCTGGGTGGTATGTATGCAGCGGGGCGCGGCGTGGCTCAGGATGATGCACAGGCGGAGAGTTGGTGGCGCAAGGCTGCGGAGCAGGGGAACGCCAGGGCCCAAACGAATCTCGGCAGCATGTTTCAGCTTGGCAGGGGCGTGGCCCAGAGCGATGCTCAAGCCGTAGCCTGGTGGAGCCGGGCGGCGGAGCAAGGGCATGCCGAAGCGCAATCGAATTTGGCCGATATGTATGCGGCCGGGCTGGGTGTTGAACGGGATGATGTTCAAGCTGCAGCCCTGTGGCGTCAAGCGGCCGAGCAAGGCAACGTGATCGCCCAGGCGAGTCTGGGGGCTTGTTACTCAAAGGGTGATGGCGTAGATCAGGACGATGCCCAGGCCGCTGCGTGGTGGTGCAAGGCGGCAGAGCAGGGCCATGCTGTTTCTCAGGCGAATCTTGGCGCTTTGTACATGGATGGCCGCGGGGTTGCTCAGGACGCAGAAAAAGCAGCCACCTGGTGGCGTAAAGCCGCAGAGCAAGGCAACGAGCTGGCCCAGTCCAATCTCGATGCCCTGCAGATTCTCCAGCAGCGCGATGTGGATGACGCGGTCGAGTGGTTGCGCACCGCCGCCGAACACGGTGACGCGGAAACCGGGGATGCTCTCCTGTTCGATGAGCGGCATCCTGCCGTGGGCGGTATCGAATCGCTGGTGCTGGATGGCACGACCTATTTTTTCGGATTCGACTTCAAGAGCGATATGGTGCTATCGCCGTTATTCGATGATATTGACGCGATGGCTGCGTATGCCAGCCGGTATATGCTGCAAACGGATGGCGCGCACGACGCGGCCTATTGGCGAGAATTGGCTGACGATGCCATCGAGGATTCGGCGCTTGCGTCCAGCCTGGAAGAGCGAACCTTCTCCAGTCATGTTCTGGCCTTGACGCTCGAAAAATTGCGCCATGCCAGCCAGAGTAATTCGACGGTGCCGGGTTTTTCGGTAGAGCCTCATTTGATCTATCTGCTTGAAGCAGCCGGCGGCTGGCGTGCAGACCGGAGCAATATCGAGGCGGACATTTGCAGCATCGCTGGCGAGGAGTCCCTGGCAGAAGGCGAGAGCGTGACGCAGGTCTCGCAACGCCTGCAAGCGCAGCTTAAGGAATTGGTCGAGCAAGCGCCAGGCAACTGGTCGGAGCGGTTCGCAGCACTGTCGTGATAGAAGTGAGAACTGATATTATAATCTTCTCATCTCTGCTGTGGCGTGTATGCCCAAATGTCTCATTCCGGTATCGAGGAACTCTATCAGTCGCACTATGGCTGGCTGCGCACATGGCTGCAGCGCCGCCTGGACAATGACAGCGACGCTGCCGACCTGGCCCAGGATGCATTCGTGCGCCTGCTGGTCACGCCACGCGGGTTCGATAGCCCCTGCGGGGCACGGGCCTATCTGCGCACGATGGGCAAGCGGCTGTGCATTGATCTATGGCGTCGCCGCGAGGTCGAACAGGCCTGGCGCGAGGCGTTGCGCCATGCGCAGGGCGTGGCACCATCGCCCGAGCAGCAGGCCATTGTGATCGAGACCTTGCTCGAATTGGGCAACATATTGCAGCGCTTGCCGGCCAAGGTCCGGGAAGCCTTCATCCTGGCACAGGTGGAGGGGCTCAAATACCGGGATGTGGCCGAGCGCCTGAATGTGTCCGAGCGCATGGTCAAGAAATACATGGCGCAGGCGCTGGTGCATTGCGCATTGCTCGAAGCCGATTTTCAGGACGCCCAGCCCAGGTGGTCGGGCATGACTGCAGTACCACAGGAATGACATCGGCCCAGGAGTGGCATCGTGTTTTGCAGGAAGCGGCAGACTGGTATGTGCGGTTGAGTGATGCGCCGCACGATGCGGCACAGCATGAAGCCTGGCGGCAATGGCTGCACAGCCAGCCCCTGCACTCTCTCGCCTGGGAAAAAATAAACAGCGTGGGCCAGCGCTTTGCGGGCCTGGGCGAGCAATCCGATTCGGTGTCCATGGCAAGCGGTTTGCGCCGGGCCGCAGCGCCGGGTCGTCGCCGTGCGATGGGTACGTTGGCCTGCCTGTTGACGGCGGGCGTGGGTGGGTGGTTGGCCTGGCGATATCCGCCGGTACAGGATCGGCTGCTGGCCTGGCAGGCCGACAACCAGACCGGCGTCGGTGAAATCCGCGAACTGCGCTTGCCGGATGGCAGCCTGCTTTGGCTGAATACCGCCAGCGCCGTGGATTTCGTGATGAGCGGGGATCAGCGATTGTTGACCCTGCACCAGGGCGAGGTTGTGGTCGAGACGGCACATGACAGTGCCCGGCCCTTCCTGGTTGCCACGCGTTTTGGCACGATGCAGGCTCTGGGAACGGTGTTCCTGGTACGCAAGGAGGCCGAGTCGGCCCATCTTGCCGTGCTGGAAGGTGCGGTTGAAATCCGTCTGGCCAGTACGGGTGAGCGCCGGATCATCGCTCAAGGCGGGCAGGTCAATGTCACTGTGGACAGTATCGGCGCGGATGCGGCACTCGGCCCTGCGCAGGCGGCCTGGCGCAATCGCGTGCTGGCGGTAGACAACATGCGGCTGGAAGATGTCCTGGCGCAGCTTTCGCGTTATCGGCGTGGCTATCTGGGCGTGCATCCGGACGTGGCCGACCTCAAGGTCATGGGAGCCTATCCGGTGCCCGATACCGACGCTGCACTGGAATTGCTGGCAGAGGCTCTGCCTATCCGGGTACAGCGCAGCCTGCCTTGGTGGGTCACGATAGAGCCGCGTTGAACGACGAGTTCCCTTTTTTCGTTTTCGTCCGTTCTGTATAGGGAAGGCGCTGCACAACGGCCGCGCCCGCAACCTTCGCGTCTGTCATGTCATTCCCTATTTTCTTTCGTCAATCCATCCTGCCTCGTGTCCTGGTCGCCAGCCTGATGGTGCCTGCGATATTCCCGTTGGCCGTGTCGGCGCAGCAGACTGCGTCGGCACCTTCGCAATTCGACATTGCCGCCGGCCCGCTCGGCCCGGCCCTGAATCAGTTTGCACAAATCGCGGGTATTTACCTGAGTGGTGCCGGCAGTCTCACCGAAGGGCGGCAAACGGCCGGCCTGCATGGCACCTACAGCGTCGAACAGGGCCTGGCCATCCTGCTGGCCGATGCCAATCTGCAGGCGCGTCGTACCGGGGAGGGGCGATATACCTTGCAGCCCAGGGCCGATGCAGCGACATTGGCCCCCATCATGGTGACGGCTGCTGATGCCCGGACGGACGGGGGCCTGAACGCCTTCGTGGCCAGCCAGAGCGGCAGCGCCGGCAAGGTGGAAGCCGAACTGTTCGAAACGCCACGCTCGGTCAGTGTGGTCACGCGTGCGCAAATGGAAGCGCGCGGTGCCATGAGCGTATTGGACGCCGTGACCTACACGGCCGGGGTAACGACGGGCAGCGCAGGTTTCGATCCTCGCTTCGATCAGATATCCATACGTGGTTTCCAGGTCAATATCAAAGGGGATTACCTGGATGGTCTGCGCCAGACGCCGGGTATCTATGCCACGCCGCGCACCGAACCCTATTTGCTCGAACAGGTGGATATCGTCAAGGGACCGATGTCGGTACTGTATGGGCAGGGCACCCCTGGCGGCCTGATCAACCGGGTATCCAAGCGTCCGACCGACACGCCTGTGCGCGAGGTGATGGTGACGGGCGCTTCGCACGATCGCAAGCAGTTTGCCGTCGATATCGGTGATGACATGAATGAAAGCGGTACGGCGCGCTTCCGGGTCACGGGTCTGATCCGGCGTGGCGAGTTCGACCGGCAGATCAACGATGACAGGGATGTGCTGGCCCCGGTATTCGATTTTCAGCTCAGTGACAAGACGACGCTGACGGTGCGCGGGCAATACATGAAGGATGATACCGATGGCGGGGTCGGGACGTATGTCGATAATGGCCGGCCGACCAGCATGCGCATCAGCGATCCTGACTACGATTATCAGCGACAGACGGAATACCAGTTTGGCTACGAACTGGTGCATCGCTACAGTGATGCCCTGACGCTGAGCCAGCACCTGCGCTACAGCGACCTGGACATGAAGGTACGTTATCTGGACAACGCCGGCTTGCGACCGGGTACGCGCATCCTCGACCGCTCGGCCTGGTCTGTCGGCAGCAAGGTGGAAAGCCTGGTGGTGGATAACCGTGCGCTCCTGAATTTCCAGACGGGCGAGATCGACAATCAGTTGCTGGCGGGCTTCGACTATCAACGGGTCAACTGGAACAATCGTATCGGTTTGCTGACCAGCGGTGTGCCGCCGCTCGATCTGGACAATCCGCAGTATGGCAATGTCTCCTTGCCGACACCCGACTACAACCTGGTCTCGGTCAAGCAGCGCGATGACCAGCTTGGCTACTATCTGTCCCATCAGGCCAGCATCGGCAATTGGCGGCTGAATCTGGGGGGGCGCTACGATGTCGTGCATCAACGCAACCAAAACGTCCTGGCGGGCGGCAGTGTGCTGCGCAAGAAAGATGATGCGTTCACCTGGCAGGCTGGCGTGCTGTACCTGAGCGACAGTGGTTTTGCACCGTACCTGAGCTATGCCACTTCGTTTACGCCCAACAGCAGCCTGAATGCACAGGGCACGCCGCTGGATCCGACGCGCGGTTCGCAGATCGAGGCCGGGGTCAAATATCAGTTGCCCGGTCAGCGCAGCCAGATCACGCTGGCGGCCTATCAGATCGATGAAAAGGATGCTGTGCGGGCTGTGCCGGGTACTGCATATTCGGAGCTGGCCGGCAAACTGCGTTCGCGAGGTGTAGAACTCGAGGCATTGGCCGAGCTGGATGACGGACTCGATCTGATTGCCTACTACAGTTATCACCGCAGCCAGGTACGGGCCAGCAACAATCCTGCCGAAGTCGGCAAGACCCCGAGTCGCCAGCCGCGCCATACTGCCGGAGCATGGCTGGATTATCGCTTGCAGCAGGGGCCGCTGGCAGGGCTGGGTTTCGGGGCCGGTGCGCGCTATGTGGGCAGCAGCTATGGCGACACGCTCAATACCATGCATAACCAGGCCTCGACGCTGGTCGATCTGGCAGTCAGCTATGACTTTGGCTTGCGCAATGCATCGCTCAAGGGCTGGTTTGCGAGCCTGAACGTGCAAAACGTGGCCGACAAGGAAGTCGCAGTGTGCAGCAGTGGCTATTGCTATCTGGGCATCGGTCGGCAGATTGTGGGCAGCCTGCGCTATCGCTGGTAAGGCCAATCCAGGCACGTCTTCGAGGTGTGCAGGAATGGATCAAGGGGGTCACCAATTCTCATTGGTGACCCCTGGACTTTCCACCCTCACCACGGTGTCAGTTGCCAGCCATCCGGGCTTGCCTGCAGGCGGTCAGTCAATGCCAGGTTGTTCATGAACACCTCATCATGCGACACCACGACCAACGCCCCTCGGTAGCTGCACAACATGGCTTCGAGCGCCTGCATGGTCGTGATGTCGAGGTGGTTGCTGGGCTCGTCCAGCAACAGCAGAGATGGTGAAGGAAGGCGGTAGAGCAGGCAGGCCAGTGCCGCTTTCAGGCGCTCTCCACCGCTCAGCAAGCCGGGCGGTACGGTCAGAGCGTGTGTGTCCAGACCGATCTGTGCCAGTCGCATGCGTAGCGTGCTTTCGCCAATACCCATATCGCACGCGCGCAACTGCTCCAGAATCGGGATGTCATTTCCCAGAACTGTCAGGCGCTGGTCCAGGTAGGCGCTGCCGGGCATGACCCTGACGGAGCCTGACAGGGGAGCGAGGTGCCCGGCCAGCACTTTGAGCAGCGTCGATTTGCCGCTGCCGTTGGCTCCGCTGATGCCGATGCGTTGCTGGTTGCCCAGGATGAGGTTGACAGGCGGACTGCGATCCGCGACGAAGGGCAGCTGTACATCTTCCAGTACCGCTGCCTGTCGCGTAGCCGCCTGAATGGCAGGTGGTACGAAGAGGGTGATCGGGCTATCTTTTTCGACCTGTGCGGCGGCTTCACGCACATCACGGGCAAGCTGCGCGCGGATGGCGGTATGTTGCTGCTGCAGCTTGCCGGTCGAGAGTTCGCTGCGTGCCTTCTGGCGGTCCAGCAGGATTTTGGCCTGGTTGGTGTCCTTTCCCTGGCGGTTGCCTTGCGCTTGCTTGCGCGCCTGCCGCTCGCGTTGTGCGCTCATGGCTTGTTCTCTGCGCTGGCGCTCTGTCTTGCAGTGCGCCAGTTGTTGCAGGGCCTGCTGCCTTTCCTGGGCCTTGGCCTCGGCATAGAACGTGTAATTGCCGCCATGGCTGCGCAAGCCCAGCTCAGACAATTCCACGATGCGCTCCATGTTTTGCAGCAACTGCCGGTCATGACTGATGACCAGCAGACCGCCCGGCCAATCCTGCAGCTGTGTCTCCAGTATCTGGCGGCTTGGGCGATCCAGATGGTTGCTGGGTTCGTCCAGGATGAGAAAGTCTGCGTTCGACAGCAGGGCACCGATCAGCGTGATCCGCATGGCTTCGCCGCCGCTGAGGACGTGGGCGGGACTGCCTGCATCGAGATGGCCCAGACCGTGACGTTCGAGCGCGTATTGCAGGCGTGGGCCGATGTCCCAGTATCCATCTACCGTATCGAAGTCTTCCGGTGCGCAGCTGCCCGTTTCGATACGCCCCAGTGCGTCCAGTATGTGCTGCACGCCAGCGAGGCTGGCCAGGGTGGCACCGGCTGGTGGGGAAACTTGCTGGGCCAGGTAATGCACGTTGCCTGATCGCAGGCAGCGGCCACCGGACGGCAGCAACTGTCCGGCCAGCAGGCGCGCCAGCACTGACTTGCCGGCACCGTTGCGCCCGACCAGGCCCGTGGGGCGTTGGTCGAAGGTTTCATGGAGTGGCCGAAAAAGCATCCTGCCGTCCGGCAGGGAATAGGTCACGCCTTCCAGCGTGATATGAGGATTCGTCATGCGTCATGGTTCCAGTGATGCCAAGGCTTCCCTGCAGTGCAGGGGCGATTGGAGTCTGGCCGTCAGGTCGACGGCGGCATCAATGGCGCATGGGACGAATACCTCGTGAAAATGGCTCTGGCCGATACTATAGAAGGCCTAGTTGAAAATGGCAAAAAGAAGGTGGCCTATTGCCGTATTGAGGGCGTTACGGGGTGAGCTGAAATGTAGTATTGCAACCTGTCTTTTTCCATAGAGGAGTGGTACTTGTCGTGGATACTGTAGTTGATGTCATCGCTGGCGTGCTCGGCGTCTATTTCATCATCGCGATGTTGATGTTTTTTCACTGGTTCTATTTTCGCAAGGGAAGCCCGAAAAAGTCGTTGATACATATCGGTATTTCCGTTGCGTTGCTGTGTGTGGTGGTGGGCGTCCAGATGCTGCGCTGGCAGAGCATCAATGCCGAGCTGGCGGCCGAAAAGGCTGCGCAGGCTCCCAAGCCTGTCGTCATTGCGCCGGATTTGCTGGAGATATTGGTGACCAATGCCGATCCTGCCTCGCTTGAGCCGTCGCAGGTTGCCGCCGTGGCCGCGCTGGCCGAGCAGCGCCTGGGCGAAGCCGGTACGCAGCATGCTGCAGCGCTCAAGCAGTATTTTGTCTATTACCACAGCAAGCTGGCAGAAAAGACCGTGCCCGAGACGATTGCGGGTATCAATTTCGACGCACAGCGTCGCAATGCCGAGCGCATGCCCTGAGCGGGTGTGACGTTGTTTGCCTGAGGCCATGTCCTGACCCGGCAGGATATGACGTGGTACGCTATTCGGGACACAGCCTGCGGATGCGATGCGTCGTTTTCTAGGGCTGATCTCGAATAGACAGGAGTTGAACCATGCGTCTTTTGTTGGCGATCTTTCTTCCCTTTACCGTATTTTTCACGATTGGCCGGCCGATTGCGGGCATCATTTGCCTGTTGCTGCAAATTACTCTGATCGGCTGGATTCCCGCCGCGCTCTGGGCGGTCTATGCCCTGAGCCAGTATAAAACCGACAAGAAGATCGAAGCCTCGCTCCGAGGGCGTTGAGCTGTCTTTGTCCGGCCCCGGCTGTGACGGGCATGGCCGTGCGGGTGTACGTGAGCAATGCCTTGCAGCCCTGGCTCAGTCGTACGTCATTCCCATGCAATTTCGCCATTGCGCAGCGTCGGCACTAGGATCGGGCTGCCTTCGAAACAGGTTTCGAACAGCCATCGGGAAGGTTGAAACGACTCAGGAGGCAGGCCATTCCGCTGCCAGTCTTCACGGTAGCGCTGATCGTCCGGCAGGCGAAACTGGGCAATCCAGCCTGTGTCGCACAGTATTTCCTGGCCTTGTGATGGCCCTTCCGCCTGTACGGTAAAGCGCCGGGGTTGCGCCAGCTCCATCAGCGGCGGTGCCGTCTGGACGGCGGACACCCATGCAGCATTTATGGTCTGTGGCGCGGGAAAGCGCATGGCCTGTACAGCCCGCAATGTCACCGGCCAGTCGGGCGTACCGGGGTCAAGAGGGTCGTCACGCAGCAAGCGGGTGTCGGCAGGGAGCATGATTTCGCCGAATGTAGACGCGGCCTGTACGGTGACATAGCGCCGGGCCTGCAGGTTGGCATCCAGCGCATCCTGGCCCCGTTGCTGCAGCCAGATGTTTATCCAGAGGGTTGCGACCATTGCCGGATAGGCTAGGGCAATGCACAGCAGCAGGCTGCTGCGCCAGGACAGTGGTGCCACCGGTCCCTGGCGAGCCTGTCGGATGCGCCTGCGCATCCAGGCCAGTACGGCTATCACCGACAGCAGGGCGAGCGCGGTGAGCAGCGTGGCGGCCAGGGCAGCCCCGGCCGCGCCGGCAGAGCCGAGCATCGTGTTTCCTACGACTGTACGGTGACGGATGCTTCGGTCGTCAGCAGCAGGAAGGTAAAGCTTTCCTGCAGGTACAGTCGTACGCTGCTGTCGGTGTGGCTCTGGTAGCCGATGGACAGGTCCTGGCCGATGTGGAATGCGAAATCGCCGCCGCGTGTGCTCAGCACGCTGCCGCCCTGGATCGCCGGGGCCCAGATGATTTCGCCATTGACCAGCCGGCGGATATGCTCCAGCACCGGGTAGCCCTGGTCGCTGGCCTCGCTGACTGCCGTATAGGCATCGGCACCGAGCACGACCGTATAGGGACCGTCCACGCCTTCCAGGCGCAGTTGCTCCAGGGCCTTGGCGATGACGGTGGGATAGTCGGCCAGGTCGGGGGGCAGCGACAGCCGTGTGGTGGACGCGCCCTGGCGCACACCGATGATGCCGGCGGCTTCGTAGCCGTCGAAAATGGCGCGGTCTTCGGCCAGCGCCAGTTGCGTGGCGGCGTCCTTGGCCGGTTGCCAGTCGGAGTCGTCGGCACCGCGCTCGACATCGTCGATCGCCTCACGTGACAGTTCGAACGGAACGCGCAATTCGACCACCTGGCGGACTTCGCGCTGACGTGCCTGTACGCCGTCGAGCGGGGCCGCGATGCCGCGCTGATGGCCGGTGCCGATGGCCGCCAGATCCGGGCCCAGCGGTCCCTGAACGTCGACCACGCGGCGTCCGGCCAGCGAACGCTTGAAGGTGCGGGCGACTTCTTCTTCGATCTGGGCCCAGGCGGCGCTGGAAATGGGGGCCAGTTCGCGGTGCAGGTTATTCATGACGAGGTGCTCCTTTGAGTGATCCGATGTTGAGGGTGCCGCTGCCAGGCGTGCCGGACAGGGTGTCGGCGGCCGGGACAGGGGTGTTCGTGTCCTGCAATGTGTCGGGTACCTGTTCCGACAGCGTATCGAGCAGCGGCAGCGACGGAATGAAAAACAGGCTGCCGGTCACGGCCTGTGAGAAATCCAGCAGGCGATCGTAGTTGCCGGGCGGTACGCCCACGAACATGTTTTCCAGCATTTGCTCGATGGGGGCGGGCGAGCGGGCGTAGCCGATGAAATAGGTGCCGAACTCTCCGTGACCGGGACGACCGAAGGGCATGTTGTCGCGCAGGATCTTGATTTCGTTGCCGTCGTCGTCCTCGAGCACGGTCAGGGCATTGTGCGCCCAGCTGGGCTTGGTGTCGTCGTCGAGTTCGATGTCTGACAGCTTGGTGCGACCGATGATGCGTTCCTGGGTTTCCACCGGTAGGGCATTCCAGCCTTTCATGTCGTGCAGATATTTCTGTACCAGCACATAGCTGCCGCCCGTGTAGTCCGGGTCTTCGTCACCGATCACGGTAAAGCGTACGGCCTCGTCGCCTTCCGGGTTTTCGGTGCCATCCACGAATCCGACCATGGAGCGGTGATCGAACTGGCGAAATCCCTGGACTTCATCCACCACGTCGATGGCCCCTTCGAGGCGCCCCAGCAACTGGGTTGCCAGTTCGAAACAGAGGTCGGTGCGTTCTGCCCGGATATGTATCAGCAGGTCGCCCGGCGTGGCGATGGCCTGGCGCGTACCGCTGCCGAATTCGCGAAACGGATGCAGGCCGGCTGGCCTGGGCAGGCCGAACAGGCGATCCCAGGCCGTGGCACCGAATCCGACCACACAGGACAGGTGGCCGGTGGGTATGCGCTTGCCCACGGCACGGGCCAGTCCGGCCACATCCGCGCACCAGGCGCGGACTTGGGCCAGGCATTGCACATCATCCCGGAGCGTGGCCACAATGAAAAAAGCGTTGTTGGTGACCGCACCGTAGACGGGTTGCGGTGCGGGTGATGCTGGGGTATCGATCATGGCGTAGAGGTATGGGGCTGGACGGGAAGTGATTCAGGTATGTTCAGATACATAGTACGTCAACCAGATCGGCGATGGACAGCAGCGGCAGGTCATGACGTGCGGCATAGTCCAGCACCTGCCTGCCGCGCGTCATGGAGCCATCCGGATTCATCAGTTCGCAGAGCACGGCTGCCGGGCGCAGGCCGGCGCGTTCGGCCAGGCAGACGGCACCTTCGGTATGGCCTCGCCGCGCCAGGATACCGCCGGGATGCGCACGCAGCGGAAAAACGTGGCCGGGACGCACCAGGTCAGCGGGCGTGGCGTCGGGCGCAATGGCGGCCCGGATGGTGGCCAGCCGATCATGCGCACTCACGCCGGTGGTGACGCCCCGGCGCGCCTCGATGGTGACGGTAAAGGCCGTGCCGTGACTGCTTTCGTTGTGCTCTACCATTTGCGGCAGTGCAAGCCGGGTCAGGGTGTCGTCCGTCAGGCAGAGGCAGACGATGCCGCTGCCGTCGCGGATCAGTTGTGCCATGGTGGCTTCTGTCAGCCGCTCAGCCGCGATGATCAGGTCTGCTTCGTCCTCGCGGTCGTTGTCATCGGTCAGAACAACCGGACGGCCCGCCCGGATCGCTTCGAGCGCGGCCTCGACGCGTTGCCGCGCCATATCGGCATGGCAGACGCTGGCTGCGGTGAAGGATGATGGTTGAATGGATGCTGCATGCATGTAAACGCTCCTCGGAGATGCAATAGGATGAGAAGACGTTTTCGGGGCGCACGTGCGCAAGCCATACCGGGTACGTCGGACCGACGCGGGCAGGCCGCGTGTCCGCGCACCAGGCGCGATCGCTGTCGTGCATCTTCTTTCATCCGGACTGTGACCGTCGGCTCTGGCATCTGACCAGATCTGCTGACCTCCCGACAATGGCCGGGAGCGCTCGCGGGCTTGCGAAGGAGGCTGCGTGTTGCAGAGACCTTTGCCTACCGCCGGTGGGGAATTTCGCCCCGCCCTGAAGACGTTTGCCGGCAGGTTGCCGACAGGGCAGATAGTGCCGCGATTCGGCACGATGTGCAAGTGTCAGCGCAGCGTCGCCAGCGCCTGTGCCAGGTCGGGGTGTCGGAAGGCAAAGCCGGCGGACAGCAGCCTTGTGGGTGCCAGCCGTTGGCCACCCAGCAGCAGAACCGACATTTCGCCCAGTGCCAGCCGCAATACCCACGCAGGCAGGGGCAGCAGGGCGGGGCGATGCAGGCTGCGTGCCAGCAGCCGGGTGAACTCGGCATTGCGCACCAGATCGGGGGCGCAGGCGTTGATGGGGCCGTCGCAGTCAGCATGTTTGAGCAGAAAATCGATCAGGGTCACCTGATCGTCGAGATGGATCCAGGGCATCCATTGCTGGCCGTTGCCCAGGCGTCCGCCCAGCCCCAGGCTGAACGGCAGGCGCAACCGTGCCAGCATGCCTCCATCGGGACTGAGTACCGGGGCCGTACGCAGCAGCACCACGCGTGTGCCGTGTGGCCGGGCGCGTGCAGCTTCATGCTCCCAGGCCGAGCAGAGCGCGCTGCCGAAATTCGGCTGTCCGGGCGGGCTGGCCTCGTTCATGGCCTGCTCGCCGCCATCGCCGTACCAGCCGACGGCAGATCCCGAGATCAGGACGGGGATGGGTGTGGAATGTTGTGCCATCCACGCGACCAGCCTGCGGGTGAGGTCGATACGACTTTGCCAAAGTACCTGACGACGCGAGGTCGTCCACGGACGGTCGGCAATCGGTGCACCAGCCAGGTTGATGACGGCATCAAGCGGCAATTCAGCCGGAAAGTCTTCCAGGCGGGCAATGCCGCGTGCGTCGGCGCACAGGCCGGGCACATCCAGGGGGCGGCGGCTCCAGACCCACAGTTCGTGGCCCTGTGTCGCCCAGTGTTGGCAAAGCGACCGGCCGATCAGGCCTGTGCCGCCGGTCAGCAGGATACGCATGAGGGTTCTCCCGGTTCGTGGCATGTACGCACGTTGTCCAATACACTGTGCAGCACGCATATTCTGCTGTGTTCCTTGGTTTCTGCAAACAGGCTTGTCATGACTTCCTCCGCCCTGGTCTGGTTTCGGCGCGACTTGCGCTGTGACGATCATGCGGCGCTCTATCACGCGCTGCGCCGCCATGCGCGTGTGTTTTGCGCCTTTGTCTTCGATACCGATATTCTTGATGCGTTGCCAGCCCGCCACGACCGGCGGGTGGAGTTCATCCATGCCAGCGTATTGGCGCTCGATGCTGGGCTGAAGGCATTGGCTGCGGAAAGCGGCGCGCCCGGAGGCGGGCTGATCGTGCGTCACGGCGTGGCGACCGAGTGCATTGTTGCGCTGGCCCGCAGCCTGGGGGTGAATGAGGTTTTGGTGAACCGGGACTATGAACCGGCTGCCATCGCCCGCGACCGGCAGGTGAAGCGTGCACTGGATGAGGCCGGCATCGTCTTCAGCGACTACAAGGATCAGGTGCTGCTCGATCGCAACGAAGTGCTCAATGGGCAGGGACTGCCTTACAGTGTATTTACTCCCTATAAGCGGGCCTGGCTGCAGCAGCTCGATGCCTTCCAGCTCAGACCGTACCCGGTGGCGCGTCATGCCCGGCATCTGGCAGCGGTGCCGGATGCCGATACGGCAGGTGCCATGCCATCGCTGGCGGATATTGGTTTCGAGCGTACCAATCTGGCTGAACTGCCTCTGCCTGCCGGCATGGCGGGTGCGCAGACGCTGTTGCAGGATTTCTTGCCACGCATGGCTGCGTATGGTGTGGCGCGTGACTACCCGGCACGCAAGGGGGTGTCCTATCTGTCCACGCACCTGCGTTTCGGCACGATCTCGATTCGCAGGCTGGCCGCACAGGCCCACGAGCAGGCCCGCCAGGGCAGCGAGGGCGCACAGATCTGGCTGTCCGAGCTGGCCTGGCGGGATTTCTATTTCATGATCCTGTGGCACCATCCCCGTGTGGTGGAGGCGTCCTTCCGGCCGGAATACGATCAGGTGCAGTGGGACGAAGCCCCCGAGCTGTGGGATGCCTGGATCGGCGCGCGTACGGGATACCCGCTGGTCGATGCGGCCATGCGCCAGTTGCATCAGAGTGGCTATATGCATAACCGCCTGCGCATGGTCGTGGCCAGCTTCCTGACCAAGGACCTGGGCATAGACTGGCGTCGGGGCGAGCGCCACTTTGCCGAGCATCTGAATGATTACGACCTGGCTGCCAACAATGGCGGCTGGCAATGGGCGGCGTCTACCGGCTGTGATGCGCAGCCCTGGTTCCGCATTTTCAATCCGATTACGCAATCGCAGAAGTTCGATCCCGACGGACGCTTCATCCGTCGCTATGTGCCTGAGTTGGCCAGGGTGCCAGATCGGCATATCCATTTTCCGGCGGCCATGAAGCCCCTGGAACTACAGGCCTGCGGACTGCAATTGGGGCAGGATTATCCTTTGCCGGTGGTGGACCACGCCCTGGCGCGTGCCCGGACGTTGATGCGTTTCGAGGGTCTGAAAAAGTAGGCGCACCGAGCGAAGGCACCGTGAATGCCGATCTGGGGTGTGCCGAGACAGGAAGCAGGGATCAGCCCTGCTGGCGACCTCGGAAATCCGGGTAGCAGGCCCGGTTTATAGTACTGTGTACGCTTTTGTTTCAGGGGTGGGACATGTCGTTTTTCCGAGGCACGCGCATGGCACTGGCTGCCGTGGCATGGATGGGATTGGCCGTATCGGCTGGCACACAGGCTGCCGAGCGGCCGCTCAGGGTGGGCGTGATCCCGGTCGTGGCCAATGCCGCGACCGAACTGGCGGTTGCCAAGGCGAGAGAAGAAGGCCTCGAGGTGGAACTGATCGAACTCAATGACTGGGTCATGCCCAACCGGGCGGTGGCCGATGGGTCCATTGATGTCAACTTCTTCCAGCACCAGCCTTTCCTGGAACAGTTCAACCGCAGCCAGGGCAGCGAGCTGATGCCGATTGCCTATGGATACTCGACGACGATGGGCATCTACTCCAAGAAGCTCGGCAAGGGCGACCCGATCCCGCCACAGGCAACCATCGCGGTGCCGGGTGATCCCGTCAATACTGCCCGCGCGTTGCTGTTGCTGCAGTCGGCCGGCTTGCTGAAATTGCGGCCCGGTGCCACCCACGAGGCCACGCTGGCCGATATCGTCGAGAATCCGCTGGCGCTGGAGATCGTGCAGATCGATGGCGCGCACTCCACCCGTTCGTTCGATGACGTGACCGCTTCGGTGACCTATGCCTCGTTTGCCAAGCTGGCCGGTATCGACGAGCGTGATGCGTTGTTCTACGACAATACCGATCCCGATAATGTGCGTCGCTATGCCATTCGCTGGGTGACGTTGCCCGAGCGTGCCGATGATCCGCGTATCCTGCGGTTCATCGAAATCTACCAGCAGACGCCAGAGGTGCGCGAAAAGCTGCAACAGTTGTATGGTGAGCTGATTTCCTTCCCCTGGTGATGTCGCGGGCGTTGCCTGCAGCAAGCATCGGATGGCAGGGGACGGTTGACGGCTCTTACAACCTGTTATATTGTTTTGTTGCGGTGCAATAAAACGATGGCCGGAACAGATCCGGCCATGCCCGTTCCTAAATAAGCTGTGCTGTTCGTCATGTTCCGGGGCTGCAAGTCGGCCTGGCCGGAGGTCTGCGCAGGGTGGAGCTGGGCGCGCAGCAAGGCGTATTGACCGGAGCAGGAGATGGCACGTCTCTCAGCCTGTGAGCAGGAGCTTCGAGATCAAATGCGAGACCATCAGACCTTCAATCCGCTTGGCGAGTTTTTTCGTCACCTGACACCGCCTGCCGGCACGGCAGGATTGCCCGGCCCCTGGGCTGCATACGAGTATGCACTGGATGCCTGGCAGCGCAGCGTACTGCTGCTGGATGTGCTGCGGCAGCGTGCCAATCGGCCAGGTAACAACAAGGCAGAAACGGCAGCGGCACAGGACAGCGATGCCGAGGCCGTACTTGGCCAGGAAGCTGCGCGCTTGCTGGCAGCCCTGCAACGGTTGTCCGAAGTCGATGCAGCGCACTACGAACAGCATGTCCGGCCATTGCTGGAAAAAACCCTGACGCCGGTTTTTGCGCATCTGCTGATCGAGCGTCAAGTGCTGCGGCTGGATGATGCCGTGTTTTCCGATCGCAATCCGCTTATGCAGGGCGTGGCACAACTGGCCGCGACGGTCAGAGCAGAGCGGCATCCTGCTGGCAGTGATAATCCCTACCTGTTGCTCCAGCAGCAACTGTCGAGCCTGCTTACCGATGCGCTGCATACGTACGCGGATCTGCGTGACCAGGCAGTAGAACAGGTGTTTCTGACACTGCGTGCGTTGCCCGAGTGGCCGCGACTGCCCGATTTTGTACAGGGCACGCAGCCCGCCGCGACGAAGTTCAAGGCTTCGGTGCCGGCAGCCCAGGCTGAGGCTCCCGCGAAAGCCATTGCCAAGCCCGCCGCTGATGTCAAGGTGCCGGTTGCCAAGAAAACGGTACCAGGCAAGCCGGCTGCTGCTGCCAAGTCTGCGAAATCGCCTGCCACCAAGCCTGTCGGGACCACGCCTGCGGTGTCTGCGCCGAGCAAGCCCGCTGCTGCTCGCGGCGTCAAACCATCCCGCCCGCAGCCAGCAAGCCAGCAAGCCTCCTTGCCAGGCGTGGCCGAACGGCCTGCCGGTGCCATACCGGCAGCGGTATCTTCGGACACCGCGCAGCCTGCTGTTGCTGCCGTACCTGCAGCGGCACCTCCCAGTCCTGTGGCCGCACCGACAGTTTCGGCACCTGCTGCCGTGGCGAGCCCAGTCACTGCCAAGGCCACCGATGCCGCAACGCCGCCGGCAGCACCGCGTCCAGTTGCGCGTCCTGCGCCGTCTGCACAGGCTCGACCCGATGCCAAGCCTGTTACGCCTGTGGCTTCGACACCCAAGCCTGTCGTGAAAAAAACGGTTGCTGCACCAGGCAGCAAGACGGCTGCCGCGACTCCTGCGGCTGCCATGGCGGCAACCATCGCTGCCCTGGCGACGCCCGTCGAAAAAACGGTACCCGCCCGCGCATCGGCTTCTCCCCGCTCCAAGAAGCCGGCGGCCAAGCCTGCTGCAGCCAAGTCAGGCACAGCAGCCAAACCGGGGTTGCCCGTCAAGCCACGCAAGCGCTGAACCCGCTCTGCCTACACATACCAATATCTGTCAGCCGAGGAAAAATCACCCATGACCCGACAATCCGCTTTTCGCCGTGTCGTCCTGGCCGCCGCGCTGGGCTGCATGGCCCTGGCACCTGCTGCCCAGGCCTGCACGTCGCTTCTATATCGGGACATGAACGGGGGGGCCTATGCCGGACGCACCATGGAATTGCCGATGGAGTTGCCGTACAAGGTGTCCTATATACCGACTGGCACGACTTTCGGATCGCAGGCCGACCAGCATCATGTGCTCGATTTCACGGCGCGACATGCCTTTGTCTCGATCGGCGTGCCAGACCCTGTCAATGGTGAAATCAAGGTTGCGGAGGGCGTCAATGACCAGGGACTGACTTTTGCGCTGCTGGCTTTTGCCAGCACCGAAGGGCCGGCGGACATGATCAAGAAGACCCAGGCGGTGCTGTCGGCCATCGACCTGGGGGCCTGGACATTGGCTCAGTTCGGTACGGTAGCGGAGGTCAAGGATGCACTCGAGGAGCAGCCGGTTCTGGTCACAGCACTGCTGCCTCTGGGACTGCTCAAGACGCCGTTCCACTATACGCTGCATGATGCGACCGGCAAGTCGTTGGTGATCGAGTTTGCTGATGGCAAGCAGAACGTGCTGGACAATCCTCTGGGGGTGATGACCAACGGGCCGGAATTCTCCTGGCACATGACCAACCTGAACAATTACACGTTTCTCAGCAACAAGGATCATTCCAAGCTGGAACTCAATGGTGTGACGTTCGCCCAGCCTGACTCCGGCATTGCTACGGTGGCGTTGCCGGCCTCCAATACGTCGGTGGGCCGCTTCGTGCGTGCGGTCTACTATTCGCAGTTTGCGGAAAAAGCCAAGGATGCCGACAGTGCCATCACGACGCTGGCTCATGTGATGAACAATTTCGACCGTCCTCGTGGCATCACCGAGGATGATCGTTTCAAGGAATCGCTGGTCAATATCACGGCCCCTGGCGTCAATGGCGACTGGTTGTATACATCGGAGTACACATCCTGGACGTCCCTGATCGACCTGCAGCGCCGCCAGTTGTACGTGCGTACCTATGCCGGCATCAACTACGTTCGTTTCGATCTGGCCCAACTGGCCTCGATCAAGCAGGTACGGCATGTCGATCTGAAGGACGTGGCGGCCAGCCTGGCCGATGGCTCGGCTGCGCTGCTGGCTGCCAGTTGATTCTCCGATTTGTGTATCGTGGGTCGGCCTCGGGATGATCCGGGTCGGTCCGACTCAGTCTGTTCGGGGACTGTTGCCATCGAGCGGAGCGGTTGCGGCAGACCACCAGCGCCAGCCTGACTTGCCGGTTTTCTTGACTTGATACATTGCCAGATCGGCGCGTTGCAGCAACTCGCGCTGGTTGGCTGCATGATCGGGGTACAGGCAACCGCCGATGCTGGCACTGATGTGCAGGTTCAGGGGGCCGATATGGATCGGAGTCATCAGCGACAGCATGATGCGACGGCAGATCATGTCGAGCTGATCCTGCCCTTCGGGGGCGGCCAACAGCAGTCCGAATTCGTCGCCACCCAGCCGGCAGATCAGATCACTGTCGCGCATGACGGCCTTGAGCCGTGCTGCGGCAATCCCCAGTACGGCATCGCCGGTTTCGTGGCCGTAGGTGTCGTTGATGGGTTTGAAGTTGTCCAGGTCCACCATGATGAAGGCCAGCCGCTTGCCGGGCCGCAGCGTTGCCTCTTCGTTCCAGCGTTCTTGCAGTCCACGCCTGTTGGCTACGGCAGTCAACGGATCGAGAAAAGCATACTCGCGCAGCATGCGATGATCGTGCGTGACACCTGAAATGTCTTTGAAAATGGCGATGCTCACCTTTTGGCGAGGCAGGATCATGCCGCAGTGCAATGCAGTTCTGATTTCTCCGGTACCACTGAGGATATCGATCTCGATGTCGGGAATGGAGATGAGTTCGACATCCTCAGGGAAGTTAAACGCGTGCCAATGCTGGAGCAGACGCTCCCTCTGGCGTTCATGGATGTAGGCTTCTGCAATCAACTGGGCGGCAGTTCGGAAATGACCGGATGGATAGCCGAACAACTGGTCGAAGGCCGGGTTGCCATACTGAATTTGCATGTCGGGCAGCGAGGCCCATGAGATGGCATGAGGCATGCGCATCGAGCATGCGATTGAGTAGTGGGAGAGGGATATGCGGGAGCGGTGCATATCCGCAACCGTCGAGTATGCCGTTCATGCCTGCATTTTCCCGAGTTTGGTGGGCTGCGGCAATATCCCTGTTGCACAGATCATGCAGAATGAGATGCGGTACTTTCGTAAAGGCTGCGCAACCGGTTCCAGAGCCGTCCTACCCCGGGCCGGTCGTTGGTCGTATCGCGATATGCCATCACAGACAGGCGCAGTGTCCAGCGCGGCTCCTCGCTGATCGATACCAGCAGGCCGGCGTCGAGCGCCCGCTGGGCCACGCAGTCGGGCAGCCAGGCAATGCCATGTCCGGCGATAGCCATTTCGCGCAGCACGTCGGCCATGTCGCTTTCTGCCTGTCGCTCCATGACCGGCGGCTGTGGCGCGTTGTCGAGGATCAGGTCGGTCATGCGCGCCAGATAGGCTCCTGGTGAGTAGGCCAGGACCGGCATGGGGCGTTGCGTTGAGCCGGGAAAGGTCCAACGGCGCTGGGCGAGCAATGTGGGTGCCGCATAGGGGTGCAGCGACTGCGCGCACAGCGTCAGGCGCTCGTACTGTGCGGTATCCAGGTGAATCGGTTGCTGCGGATTGTGAAAGCAGACCAGTAGGTCGGCATTGCCTGCCACCAGCGAAGTGACGGCATCATGCACGTTGACCGGATTGACGGTGCAGCCGATCGCAGGCAATCGCTGGGTCCAGTCATGCCACCACTGGGGCAGCATGCCGGTTGCCAGGGCATGGGGGGCTGCGATGCGGATCATGCTGCGATAGCCGGAAGGGCGGTCGGCCATGTCGATCCGGGCATCGGCCACGCGACGCACGATTTCGAGAGCATGTTCCAGGAAGCGGCTGCCCTCTTCGGTCAGGCGGGTGGGGAAGACGCTGCGGTCGATCAGTTCTGCGCCGACCCAGGCTTCGAGGGCGCGGATGCGGCGGCTGAAAGCCGCCTGCGAGGAGTGGCGGATTTCGGCGGCCCGCGTGAAATTGTTGACCTGTGCCAGCGTCACGAAATCCTGCAGCCAGCCTGTGTCCATGTGTGCTCCGGAGCCTGAAAGTATCGGCCCGTATTTTACGGTGATCACAGCCAAACGGATACCGATGCGCTCTGGGGAAGTGCCTGCTCAGGCCGCCTGGCAGATGATGTTCGGTTGGGGCTGTGCACCGCCATGCAGCGAGAAACGAACGGCTTGCCGGGCCAGCGCCAGAGTGGCGTCGAGGCAGTATGCATCATGAGCGGTCTGCCGCAGGGCAACCGGCAGTTCGGTACAAGCCAGCACCACGCCGTCGTAGCCTTGCTCGTCGATCAGGTACCGCAGCGCCTGGCTGCCGATCTTGCGTGCCTCGGCCTCCTGGCCTGCCTTGACCAGCCGGATGGTGTCATCCACCAGGGGCTGGACGGACTCGTCCGGAACCTCGAAGCTGCCTGCAAAACCGGTTGGCATTCTGTCGTACACGCCGGTTGCCAGTGTGCCACGCGTGGCCATCAGCGCATAGCGGCCGCCCGTATTGCCTTGGCGGGCCAGTTCGTCGGCCACTGCGTCGACAATGTGCAGAATGGGTGTCTGAGTGGAACGCGCCAGCCTGTCATACCAGAAATGTGCTGTATTGCACGGGATGACGATGGCATCCACGCCGCATCGTTCCAGTTGCCGTATGCCTGCCAGCATGGGCAGGAACGGCGTATCGGTCTGCTGCTGGATGGCAGTGCTGCGATCAGGGATCTGAGGTACGCTGTGCACGATCAGCGGTACATGCTGCTGGTCGGTCGCGGCAGGCGTCGCGTCCAGCACCTTGTGCATGAAATCCAGCGTCGCCAGGGGGCCCATGCCGCCAAGCACGCCAATGGAGCGGAGATAGGATGAAGTAGCCATGTCGCCATGATAGGCAGCCCATGGGTTTTTCTTCCAATGCGAAAGGCGCATGATGCAAAAAATGCATCATGCGCCTTTCGGTCCTGCAGAGCCACTGAGTGGCACTTTTGCCAGCGTGGATAGCCGGCGTGCCGTCGACGATGCGTGATGCGGATCAGTCGATCCCGTGGAACACGGCATCATCCGGGCCGACCATGGCGGGGCGGCGCCAGGTGGCGTCCCGCATCGAGCGCTGTACCTGTCCGTCCACGCCCATCAGGGTGGCGAAGATGGCCATGCGCACCGGGATACCGTTGTCGGTCTGGCGGAAGATCGCCAGGCGGGGATCCAGGTTCAGGTCGGTGCTCAGGTCATTGGCATCGGGCCGGCCATCGCGCGGCAGCGGATGCATGATCATGGTGTCTGCACCGCAGGCACTGTCGATCAGGGCCTTGTTGATCTGGAAGTCGGGCCGGTAGCCTTCGAAGGATTCATTCTGGAAGCGCTCTTTCTGGATGCGCGTGGCGTAGACCACGTCGGCACCCGCCAGGCCTTTTTCCAGGTCGTCGGTCTGTTCGATCACCATGTCATGCTTGCCCAGGCGCTCGATGACGTAAGAGGGCATTTCCAGTCCGGGGGGGGCGACCAGGGTCAGCTTGATGCCTTTGTAGAGTGCCAGCAGCTTGGACAGCGAGTGGACAGTCCGGCCATATTTGAGGTCGCCGACCAGCGCGATGTGCGCACCGTCGACCAGCTTGCCCAGTCGCGAAAATTCGCGCTGGATGGTGTAGAGGTCCAGCAGTGCCTGGCTGGGGTGTTCACCTGGACCATCGCCGGCATTGATGACCGGGATGTTGGTGGCACGCGCAAACTCGGCTACCGAGCCCTGTTCGGGATGGCGGACCACCAGCGCATCCACATAACCGGCCATGACGCGGCTGGTGTCATAGATCGATTCGCCCTTGGCCATCGACGAGAATGTGAAGCCGGTGGTGTCGCAGACCGAGCCGCCCAGGCGGCAGAAGGCGGCACCGAAGCTGACGCGGGTCCGCGTGCTGGCCTCGAAGAACAGGTTGCCCAGCACGGCACCTTCCAGCACGCGCGAGATTTTCTGGCGGCGGGCGATGGGCTGCATGATGTCGGCTACCTGAAACAGCGCCTCGACCGATTCACGGGAGAACTGATCTACCGACAGCAGTTGTGGTCTACCCTCGAAAGCAATCGCATCGGCCAGCGATAAATGTTTGTGTACGCTCTGTGTTGCCTCGGTCTGGTGCTGGAGAATTTCCGACACGAAGCGTTCGACAATCTCGGGCATGCTGCGAGACTCCTGCGAGTCGTCAGGCAGCAGCCAGGTATCCAGGGCGCGTCGCGAGACGCCGATACGCGTGGCGAAGGCTTCACGGGTCATGTTCAGGCGGCGCATGGCGTCGCGCAGGAAAGTTTGCTGATTGCTCATGGCAGGGCGATCCATAGAGATGTGGTGATGTACGCGATGCGTATATTATCAGTTCTTGCGGTCTGTGAGACGGCCTGTTGCAAAAATATCTATACGCAGTGGGTGTGGGCTTTCTGCCCGCTTCTAGTGCGAACGCTATCAGGGCTTGTCCCGATATTCATCCTGAATCCGAATCAGGTACTGTAGGTGCGTCGAAGCGTCGAGCGCGCGAAAGAGACCGGCGGCCACCATCAGGTGGCGCAGCCGGCGCCGACGGAGCAACCGCCCCGGAAACTCTCAGGCAAAAAGATCGCGCACAGGCTCGGGACAATCTGGAGAGAGGCGCATACGGCGTCCACCGAAGGGGATTCGCGCAGCTCGCAGCGTGCTGCCGAAGAAGCTCTCAGGTCAACGGGACAGATGGGGTGCATCCGCCACGTGGCGGATGCCCTCGTGCATTGGAGTTCCGCATGACACGCATCGCCGTCATCGGTGCCGGCATTACCGGCGTCACCACCGCATATGCCCTGCGCAAGCAGGGTTATGACGTGACTGTCCTCGAGCGACACCGCTATCCCGCCATGGAAACCTCGTTTGCCAATGGTGGGCAACTGTCCGCCTGCAACGCGGAAGTTTGGAACAACATGGCCACCGTTATCAAAGGGCTCAAATGGATGACCCGGCGCAATGCGCCGCTGTTGTTCAACCCGACGCCGGGCTGGCACAAGTACTCATGGATCTATGAGTTTCTGAGGGCGATCCCGGATTATCAGGCCAATACCGTCGAGACTGTTCGGCTGGCCATCGCGGCGCGCGACAACCTGTACCAGTGGGCTGCCGACGAGGATATCGATTTCAATGTTGAGAAGCGCGGCATCTTGCATGTCTATCATTCGCGCCACGGCTACGAGTCGGGATTGAAGGTCAGCGAGCTGCTGAAGCAGGGCGGTCTTGAGCGCACCGCGGTCGGTAATGACGAGATCCACGCTATCGAACCGGCCTTGCAAGGTACCTATTATGGTGGTTTTTTCACGCCGTCGGATGCCACGGGCGACATCCACAAATACACACGTGGTCTGGCGGCAGCCTGCGAGCGCCAGGGCGTTCAGTTCATGCAGGATATCGACGTACGCGATATCGGCCGTGACGGGGCCGGATTCCGGATCGCCGCTAGTTCGGTGGTGCCGGGTGGCGCAGGAGACGTACAGACGTTGCAGGCCGATGCTGTTGTGATCTGCGCAGGCACCGGCAGCCGTCGGCTGGCGGCCATGCTGGGGGATCGCGTCAATATCTACCCGGTCAAGGGTTACTCCATCACGGTCAATATGGATGACGAGGCCAGCCAGGCCGCCGCGCCCTGGGTCAGCCTGCTCGACGAGGAGGCCAAGATCGTCACCAGTCGCCTGGGGGCGGACCGGTTGCGGGTCGCCGGCACGGCCGAGTACAACGGCTACAACAAGGATATCCGTGCTGATCGGGTGCAGCCGCTGATTGACTGGACACGCCGCCAGTTCACGCTGGTCGATACGGCCCGCGTGGTACCGTGGGCCGGATTGCGACCGATGATGCCCAATATGATGCCGCAGGTGCGACCGGGACGGCAGCCTGGCGTGTTCTACAACACCGGGCATGGACACCTAGGCTGGACGCTGTCAGCCATGACTGCGCAACTGGTCACGGACCTGGTGCAAGGCTCGATACGGGTGTCATGATTGCCGGCAGCGCCCACGCATGGGGGCGCTGCACCGATGCGCGTTGTGGGGTGATCGCAATCGCTCAAGCGGCTGCTTTCACCATTTCAATGTGGGGAATGTGGTCCTCATCGTATGTGTCACCAAGCGCCTGAAAACCCAGGGATTCATAGAATTTCTGCAGGTATGCCTGGGCGCTGATGCGGATCCCTGTTCCAGGGAAGTTTTTTTCGGTAAATGCAATGGCTTCAGTCATCAGCGCACGGCCGATCTTGAGTTTTCTGAACTTGCCCAGTGTCATGACCCGCCCGATGGAGGGTTCCTCAAATTTCAGGCCGGGGTCGACCACTCTTGCATAAGCGGCCAACTCCCCTGCGAGCAGAACGGACAGATGCCATGAGTGAGGGTCCATCTCATCCATTTCCTGGTAGATACATTGCTGCTCGACCACAAATACGGATTCGCGGGCCTTGATGATTTCGTACAGTGCAGGGGCTGTGAGTGATTCCAGCCGGTTCCATTTGAAATCCAGGGTCATGATGGTCTGTTGTGAGTATTGATCTGACAATAAAAAACCCCGTCCGAAGCCGGACGGGGTTGGATCAGGCTGTGAAAGCCGGTTTATTCGCGGTCGCCGCCGAAGATGCCCAGCAGCATCAGCAGGTTGGAGAACACGTTGTACACATCCAGGTAGATCGCCAGCGTGGCCGAGACATAGTTGGTTTCGCCGCCGTTGATCACGCGCTGGATATCGACCAGCATGAAGGCGGAGAAGATCACCACGGCCAGAACCGAAATGGTCAGCATCAGGGCAGGCATCTGCAGGAAGATGTTGGCCAGGGCTGCGACCAGGATGACGATGGCACCCATGAACAGGAACTTCTGCATGCCGGACAGGTCACGCTTGATGGTCGAGGCCAGGGTCGCCATGGCACCGAACACGACGGCAGTACCGCCGAAAGCGGTCATGATCAACTGTGCGCCGTTGCTCATGCCCAGCACGAAGCCCAGCAGGCGGGACAGCATCACACCCATGAAGAACGTGAAGGCCAGCAGCAGGACGACGCCCAGCGAGCTGTTCTTGTTGCGCTCGATGGCATACATCAGGCCGAAGGCACCCGCCAGGAACAGGATGGCGGTCAGGCCGGGGCTGCCGCCCATGACGCGGTTGATGCCGGTGCTCAGGCCGACCATGGCACCCAGTACAGTGGGGATCAGGGACAGGGCCAGTAGCCAGTACGTATTGCGCAGCACGCGGTTGCGCACGACCTCGCCAGCGGAACCGGCGTAGGGTTGGTTCATGGTGGAGGGTCGATAATCGTTCATTGCTAAAGCTCCTTATCAATACAGGGCGCAGGATACAGCGATCCCGTTTTGACCGCTAGCATAACTGACAGTTTCCTGAAAGAACAGTTTTTTGTCGGCAAATTGTAACAGGTTCGACAGGGGGCCTGCGGATATGTGTTTCGCGTGGCTCACGCTGTGAGTGTGCTGAATGCGGACAGCCTAGCCGTTATGCAGGCGGTGTTCAGCGCTTCTGGCCCAGGTTGTGTGCAACCAGTTCGTGTCCGGCCTGCTTGTACCATTTCCAGCGCTCACGTGCCGCCAGTACTTCATCCTCTTCCTGTGACACGATCTCGAGCACTCGCTCGTAGCGTCCAGGTTCGGGCGGGCAGTCCATGTCCAGATTGACCAACCAGAGCGTATCGGGCCAGGTGTCTGTCTGGCGCGTGAGAATGATCGGCGTGTCGGCGACCAGCGGGTCGTCGGCATAGACATGCGGGATGAACGAGATATCGTCGAACGCCCACAGCATGCGATCGAAATTATCGAGTCGCAGGGCATCGCTGCACCAGACCGTCAGGGTGTGGCCCGCCTGGAAGCGGGACCGCACCATGGCGCAGGCTGTGCGCAAACGGTCGGGGGCACCGAAGGCGAAGTCGATTTTCGCCATGGGTTGCTTACCGTACCTGGTCCAGCAGATACTGGGTCAGCAGCGGGACGGGGCGGCCTGTGGCACCCTTGTCCTTGCCGCTTTGCCAGGCCGTGCCGGCGATATCCAGGTGAGCCCAGCGATAGGCCTTGGTGAATCGTGACAGGAAGCAGGCTGCCGTGACCGAACCGGCGGCTGGGCCACCGATGTTGGCAATATCGGCAAAGCGCGACTTGAGCTGTTCCTGGTAGGCACCCTGAATGGGTAACTGCCATACAGTGTCGAGCGATGTGCGCCCGGCCGCCTGCAGGCTGTCGGCCAGTGCCTGGTCTGTCGAGAACAGGCCACTGTTGACGTGGCCCAGTGCGACGACGCAGGCACCCGTGAGGGTGGCGATATCCACCACCGAGGCCGGCTTGAGGCGTTCGGCGTAGGTCAGTGCGTCGCACAGAACCAGACGGCCTTCGGCATCGGTGTTGAGGATTTCGATGGTCTGGCCCGACATGCTGGTCACGACATCGCCCGGCTTGTTGGCACGACCGCTGGGGAGGTTTTCGCAGGAGGCAATCAGCCCGACCACGTTAAGCGGCAGGTCCAGTTCGCCGAGGGCGCGGAACGTGCCCAGCACGCTGGCGGCACCACACATGTCGTATTTCATTTCATCCATGGTGGCGGCAGGCTTGATCGAGATGCCGCCCGAATCGAAGGTGATGCCCTTGCCGACCAGTACATGAGGAGCCTTGTCGCTGCCCTTGCCAGTCTTCTTGCCCTGATGACGCAGGATGATGAAGCGTGGCGGCTCGTCCGAACCCTTGGCAACCGACAGGAACGAGCCCATGCCGAGCGCCTGGATTTCTTTCTGGTCGAGTACTTCGACCTTGATCGATTTGAATTCTTTGGCCAGTTTGCGGGCCGTGTCGGCCAGGTAGCGTGGGGTGCAGATGTTCCCGGGCAGGTTGCCCAGCGTGCGGGTCAGATCCATGCCGTTGGCGATGGCGCGGCCTTCCTTGAGGCCTTTCTGGGCCTCGGCAGTATGGCTGCGGCCCACCAGCAGCGTGATCTTTTTCAGGCGCGGTGCGGCGTCAGCATCCGGCTTGCCGAAGGTGGCGGTATAGCGGTAGAGTGCTTGCCCGTAGCGGGTGGCGGCGCGCTGGGCACGCTGATGCAGGGTGCTGTTTTCGCAGGGCAGGGCGGCCAATTCGGACACGGCCTCTTCGACTCGGGCCTGCACGCAGGCCTGGGCAAAGGCCAGTTCGGCACGGGCGTGTACTTCGGGGGTGTATTGATCTGCCTTGCCCAGGCCGACCAGAATCACGCGCTCTGCCTTGATGCCGGGCAGGTGGCGCAGCACCAGTGTGGCACCTGTCACACCGTCGAAATCGGTCTTGATGGTAGCCGAGATCAGCCCGCCTGCAGCGCGGTCGAGCGCCTGCCCGGTCGTGCTGAGCGTGCCATCGGCATAGACCCCCAGACCGAGTGCGGCGGTCTTGATCTGGTGAGGGGAAAGGGTGGTCTGTGTGCTGAATTCCATGTCTTGCATTCCTGGCGCAGGTGGCGCGGTCTCCAATCTTGCATTATGGCGCATATCCGAACGGACTTGTAGCGGCGGGATGCGGCATAATTCACCCGTTGCTACCTATCGTGCCTCTACATCGTGTCTTTGTTCAAGCGTTCTGTTGTCAGTGAAATCGTCAGCCATGCCAGCGTCGTGATGTCCACTCTGCTGATTGTCTGGCTGAGCGTATTGCTGGTGCGGTTGCTGGGCGATGCGGCGGGCGGGCAGATCGGTGCCGACGTGGTGCTGGGGCTTGCCGCCTTCTCGACCATTACGGCCTTGCCGGTCATTATGGCGGTTTCTCTCTTCATTGCGGTGTTGACCACGGTTTCCCGTTCCTATCGTGAGTCCGAAATGGTGGTCTGGTTTGCCAGCGGGCTATCGCTGGCGGACTGGTTGCGGCCGGTGCTGCGTTGCGCGATTCCGGTGGCGGTGCTGATTGCATTGCTTACGCTGGGGGCATCGCCTTGGGCGTATCGGCAGATTGCCGAGTATCGCGAGCGTTTCGAGCAGCGTTCCGACCTGTCCAAGGTCGTGGCCGGACAGTTTGCCGAGTCGGAAGGCGGACAGCGCGTGTTCTTTGCCGAAGAGCCGACCTCGCCTGATCAGGAGTTAGGTGGCGTGTTCATCCGGATCAATGAGCCGGAATGGCACAGTCTGGTGATGGCGGGCAGTGCTCGTATCGAGACGCAGGAAAACGGCGACCGCTTTCTGGTACTCAGTTCAGGGCATCGCTATGACCTCAAGCCGGGTGAGGCTGAAATGCGTGTCGCGGATTTCGAGCGCTATGGCGTACGGCTGGAAAGCCGTTCTTCCGAGGATCCATTGCAGCAGGCCCGAGCTGCTGCGGAACAGGTCATCAAGGCACGTCCTACCCTACAGTTGCTGGAAGACAATGATGACCGGGCGCAAGGACAGATCATGTGGCGTCTGGCGCTGCCGCTGGCGGCACTCAATCTGGCGTTGCTGGCCGTACCGCTGGGCGTGGTCAATCCACGCCTGGGACGCTCAGGGGACCTGTTGCTGGCAGGCCTGATCGGGCTGCTGTATATGAATCTGATCAATTTGTCGCGTGGCTGGATCGGCAGCGGCAAGCTGGATTTTGGTGTAGGCGTATGGCTGGTGCATGCCCTCATGGGGGCGCTCACGGCCTGGTTGCTGTATAGACGGCTGCGGCTGGCCGGCCCCAAGGATAGTGGCGGCAGTCGCAACAGCGGGGGTAGGCCGACCAAGGGGCAAGGCACTTCGGGCGTTGCGTGACCGGGGCATTGCGTGCAGACAGGATTCAGATGACGGTGATGACATGCTGCTTGGAGGCAGCATGTTCATGCGATATTTTCTTATTTCTTTAATATATATATCGCAAATTCATTATTACTTATAATTGGTTCGATTGTTTTGGGGCCAACTATGAATCTGCAACAGTTCCGTTTCGTCCGCGAAACGATCCGCCGTGATTTCAACCTGACCGAGGCAGCTCGGGCGCTGTATACCTCGCAGCCGGGGGTATCCAAGGCTATCATCGAGTTCGAAGACGAACTTGGCATCAAGATCTTCGAGCGCCATGGCAAGCGCATCAAGGGGCTGACCAAGCCGGGCATGGCGGTCGCACAGGTGATCGATCGGATCATGCGCGAAATCGATAATCTCAAGAAAGTCAGCGACGAATTTGCCCGGCGTGATGAGGGTGGTCTGGTCATCGCCTGCACGCACACCCAGGCACGCTATCTTCTGCCCAAGGTCATCCCGGCCTTCCGGCGCCAGTTTCCCAAGGTTCATCTGTCGCTGGCGGAGGGGAGTCCGACACAACTGGCCGAAATGGTGCTGCACGAACAGGCCGATATCGCAGTGGCGACCGAGTCGCTGGCGGCGACCCCTGGCCTGGTGACGTTGCCTTGCTATACCTGGGAACATTCGGTTGTGGTGCGCCCGGACCATCCGTTGGCAGAACTGACATCGAGCGAAGCACGCCAATTGACGCTGGAGCAACTGGCGCAATATCCGATCGTGACTTACGACAGGGCGTTTTCGGGTCGCCGCTCGATCGATGAAGCCTTTGCACGCGCCGATGTGCGTCCGGATATCGTACTCGAGGCCATCGATGCCGATGTCATCAAGACCTATGTCGATGTGGGGCTGGGCATTGGCATCATCGCGGGCGTGGCATTTGATCCACGGCGCGATCACGGGCTGATCGGCCTGCCGGTTGGCCGGTTGTTCGGTACGCATACGACTCGTATCGGCATCAAATCGGGTGTCTTTCTGCGCGATTATGTCTATACGTTCCTGCAGTTGCTGTCGGCAGGCCTGACCCGCGAGGCTGTGCTGGATGCCATCCAGGGTGCGCAGCCGGACGAGTCCTGATCCAGACCGGGGAGGTGGGTTGCATTACCTGCCTCCCGATATGGACGCGGGTAATGCTGTCTGATCTATTTTTTCAATAGAAATCAATTTTCAATCCAAAAAATCAATCAACTTAGTTCGCCTTAGCTATTGATTCTTTAACAAGAATTATTATCATTGTATTTATCTAATTTAATACGCAAGGTGGAACATGGCGCAGACCGTCAGTGCAGTTGTCGTTGGGGCCGATCGGCTTGGCAATATCCCTGATCTGCTCAAGGGGCACAACATTGCAATCACCCACCATATCAGTGGTCGTGATCCGTCTCACCAGAAAAAAACCCTGCAACTGCCTTCGGGTACGGAACTCGTCATCCTGCTGACGGATTTCCTGGGGCACAACGTGATGAAGACATTCCGCCATGCTGCGCAGCGATCCGGTATTCGGGTCGTGGCGTGCCGCCGGTCGGTGTGCAGCATGCAGCAGGCGCTGACGCAATGCGGACTGTGCGGCAACGAGTCGTGCGCGTACCGCAAGCAGAGCAAACAAAGCTGTTTCTGATCCCGTCAGGGATCACAGGCTTAACTGGCGCTGGCTGTGAGCCTGCGTGCGCCGTTATAGCGCTTGCGCCAGTAGGAAATGTCCATGCTTTCGATGCGCACCACGCTGCCGGCGCGGGGCGAATGGACGAATTCATTGTTGCCCAGGTAAATGCCGACGTGCGAAAAGCGTCGGCCCAGCGTGTTGAAGAACACCAGATCCCCAACCTGTAGATCACGCTTGGAGACGGATTCGCCTTCGCTGGCCAGCTCATATGAGCTGCGTGGCAGCTTGAGGCCGAGTGACTGCTCTGCGGCATAGGTAATCAGGCCACTGCAGTCGAAGCCTTCCTCAGGAGAGCGCCCCCCCCAGCGGTAGCGTATGCCCAGGTAGCCAAGCGCTGCGCTGGCCAGTGGGTTGGCGTCGGGATCGGTGCTGGCGTCAGCATCGGATACGGGATGGGTGGAACGCGTGACCTGTATGTCACGGCTCAGCAGCAGGTCGCGGATCGGATCTGTGCCATCGAAGCCGGTTGAGGCTGTGTGGCGACGTATCGGACTTTCGGCTACAGGCCCCTGGGTGGATGCGCAGCCCGCCAGGATGGCGCAGGAGGCAAACAGGCAAAGCGCCATGCCGGAACGAGGCCGGCCGGCACCGGACTGGACGGTCAGGGCGGGTGTCGGTATCTGCATGGGTAGGATCGGAATGGCGCGTACCCTGCGATTCTATCAAAAGATACAGCGAAGTAACAATCGAATCTCAGGGCGGGATATCATCCTGCTTTGACCTATCGCAAATCACACCAAGGGAGAAAGACCATGCAACAAAAATCTGTCCTGACTCATGATGATGTCCAGGCCATCCTGTCGGCTGCCCGGGCCCATGCCCAGGCCCATGGCTGGGCCGTGACCATCGCGGTTGCCGATGATGGCGGGCATCTGCTCGGATTGGTGCGCCTTGATGGGGCTGCACCTCTGTCCTCGCATATTGCTCCGGCCAAGGCACATGCAGCCGCCGTGGGTCGACGCGAGACCAAGGGGTTCGAGGACATGATTAACGGTGGGCGGACGGCATTCCTGTCGGCGCCCTTGGTCCAGGGCATGCTGGAAGGCGGGGTACCCATCGTTGTGTCGGGCCAGGTGGTGGGTGCCGTCGGTGTCTCGGGCGTCAAGTCCAACGAAGATGCCGAGATTGCCTCTTCCGGCATTGCAGCACTGAACGCCTGAGACAGGTATGGCCCGGGCCCCTCGTTATCTCAATCCGGGTGTCCGCCGTTCCGAAGCGGTGGCCTGGGCCTTCTATGATTTTGCCAACTCGGGCTATACCACCGTCGTCCTGACGGCGGTATTCAATGCCTATTTCGTGAGTGTGGTGGCCGGCAATGCCGATTGGGCCACACTGTTGTGGACATTGACCCTGTCTCTGTCCTACCTGATCGTCATGATCGTCATGCCCGGTCTGGGTGCCTGGGCCGATGCGCATACCGGCAAGAAAAGGATTCTGGTCTGGAGTACGGTCGGCTGTGTCCTGGCCACGGCTTCACTTGTGGGGGTCGGGCCGGGGGATATGGGCCTGGCGATCGTGGCAATCGTCGTGTCCAACGTCTGCTATAGCATCGGCGAAAGCATGATTGCTGCGTTCCTGCCTGAACTGGCCCAGCCTCATGCCATGGGACGGGTATCCGGCTGGGGGTGGGGAGTAGGCTATGTCGGCGGCATGCTGACACTGGGGCTGGGGCTGTACGTCGTGCTGCAAGGGCAGGCGGCAGGCCAGGATGCTTCTCACTATGTTCCGTCCGTCATGTTGCTGACAGCGGCCGTATTTGCCGTGGCAGCCTTGCCGGCCTTGTTGCTGTTGCGCGAGCGTGCCCGTGCCCCGGTTTCAGGAAGCCTGGGCCGGAAAGCCCGCACAGGCCTGCGTCAGGCCTGGCAGCGCATGGCCGACATGCCCGATTTCTGTTGGCTGCTGTTGTGTGGCCTGTTCTACCAGGCAGGCATTGCTGTGGTCATCACGCTGGCAGCGGTCTACGCCGAGCAGGTCATGGGTTTTGGTCTGCAGCAGACCATGCTGCTGATCTTCCTGGTCAACATCGCGGCAGCGCTGGGTGCCTTTGCTTTCGGACATGTGCAGGACTGGCTGGGGCATCGCCTGGCCCTGGGGCTGACGCTGACAGGCTGGCTGCTGATGGTGGCCATGGCGGCCATGGCCGAGAGCGTGACACTGTTCTGGGCTGCCGCTACCCTGGCCGGGCTGTGTATGGGATCGAGCCAGAGTGCCGGGCGGACGCTGGCTGGCATTTTCGCACCGGCACAGCGATTGGCGGAAAGCTTTGCGTTGTGGACATTTTCCGGTCGCCTGGCGGCGATCATCGGACCCGTAACTTACGGTGTGGTGACCTGGCTGACGGCCGGCAATCACCGCTTGGCCATTGCGTTGACCGGTGTGTTTTTTGTGCTCGGGCTGTGGGCACTAGGCAGGGTAAATGTCGATCGGGGCATGGCACGGGCGCATCAGGCTGGTTGATTCGGTCTGGCTGGCGTGAATCGGCTGCAATGCCATTGTGTGAGGCTGTGTGGCCGCTGCATTGGCATATATTTGTTACTTTGATGTTTGGTCATGTCAGCATATGTAAGCCTATGCTGTGATCCAGGCTTAAACGGCTTAGAATCCAATCAAAAATACTTCAAGGTGTTGCGTAATTATTGCCAATCTATTCTTGTGTGGCAATTTTTCGTGCATTTCCTGTTCTGTTTCTGATTCGGTTGCTTCAATGATTAAGACGTTACGTTCCAGAATTCTTGTCATCAGTACGGCCACTGTAGTGGCGGCATTGGTCATCACCGGCATAGCCGCCTACAGCATTGCACGCAACAGTACGCTGCAGACGCTGGAGCAGGATCTCGATGCGATTACGGCTGGCAATGCCATGGCCATCGATCAGTGGGTCTCTGCCAAATCCCAGGCCGTGGTGGCGACTGCGGCTGCCATTGAATATGGTGATCCGCGCGAGTTGTCTATCTACATGAGCAAGGCCAGCGGCTTTCCGATCACGTCCGTAGGCTGGACGGACAAGAGCTTCAAGTCGACGGTCAATGTGGCCGCAGATTATGATCCGACCGCGCGTCCCTGGTACAAAACGGCTGCGCAGGCCGGCAAGCTGGTTGTCACAAAGCCTTATCCGGATTCTGTGAGCGGCATCATCTATGTGGCATTCACCATGCCAATGCTGCGCAATGGTTCGCTGCAGGGTGTGTTGAGCGGAGCCGTATCTCTTGACGGTGTGCGCGAGGTGGTGTCGGCCATTCGCCCGACACCCAGCAGCAGCGGATTTGTCGTCAATACCGAAGGTTTGATCGTGGCACATCCGGATGCGCAATATGTGCTCAAGCCGGCAACCGAGCTGTCTGATCGCCTGACGCCGGCAGCCTTGACCGAACTGGCCAAGACGCAGACTCCTCTGGCTGCCACGCTCGACGGTCGCGCCCACCTGCTGCAAGCCAAGCCGGTCAATGGTACGGATTGGTTCCTGGTGGTGGCCATGGATGAGGCCGAGGCGACGGCCGGGCTGGGTAGCCTGCTGCGTACGCTGATTCTGGCGGTCGTGGTGCTGGTGTTGCTGGCCGCTGCCGTGTCTGCTGCCTTGACCACCAAGTCTTTCCGCCGCCTGTCTCAGGTGCGCGATGCGATGGACAAGATCGGTTCCGGTGGTGGTGACCTCACCCAGCGGCTGCCTGTGTCGGGGCAGGATGAGGTCGCACAGATCTCGTCTTCCTTCAATCAATTCGTGCAGCAGATCGCGACGGTACTGCAGGATGTGCGCAACGGTGTCGAGTCGATGCGCACGGCGACCGACGAGATCAAGGCTGGCAACGTCGATCTGTCGCATCGGACCGAATCGTCGGCCAGCAGTCTCGAGGAAACGTCTGCGGCCCTGGCGGAGCTGACCGCGAATGCGCGTCAATCGGCCGAATCGTCCGACCAGGCGTCGCGTCTGGCGAAGGCTGCCAGTGCATCCGCCGGTCGTGGTGGCGAGGCTGTCGAAAGTGCGGTGACAACCATGGATGAGATTTCCCGGACCTCGACCAAGATCGGCGAAATCATCAGCGTGATCGACGGCATTGCCTTCCAGACCAATATCCTGGCGCTCAATGCGGCGGTCGAGGCTGCCCGTGCCGGCGAGCAGGGCAAGGGTTTTGCGGTGGTGGCCGGTGAAGTGCGTGCGCTGGCACAGCGTTCTGCCCAGGCTGCCCGGGAAATCAAGACGCTGATCGATGCATCGAGCAGCAGTGTCCAGGCAGGTACCGAGCGCGTGCGTACGGCAGGTGTGATCATGGGCGAGATCGTGCAGGACATCCAGCACGTCACGCATATCATCGGTGAAATTAATGGTGCCATGACCGAGCAGAGTACGGGCATCGGCCAGATCAACCAAGCCGTGGCAGATATGGATCGGGCGGTGCAGGAAAATGCCGCGCTGGTGGAAGAGTCGACGGCAGCATCCATCACGCTCAATGAGCAGGCGCACTATCTGGCGGATACGGTGTCGGCCTTTACGCTGGAGTCGGATTCAGAGCATGCGCAGGGACACGGTCACAACAGGGCTGCGCCTTTGCTGCTGTCTTCTCGCTAGGGTCATCCTGCCGTACCTGTTTCAGATACGGCATGCACAGGTCCGGCAAGCATGTTGCATGCATGTCGGACCTGTATTGCGTGTAGGCTGGATAAAAAGGATGGCGATAGGCTGACGGTTCAGTGCAGCCTGCCATGCTCCGAGGTGTCGGGCTGCTGTTCGAGCTGGCGTACCAGGGCTGCGGAGTCCACGCTGTCGAGGTGGTAGGGCTTGCCGCAGAAGTCGCAACGTACATCGATATCGCCGTCACGTTCGGCAATCATGTCGCGCAGTTCTTCGGTACCGAGCATGCGCAGCATGCCGAGTACTTTGTCGCGTGAGCAGGTGCAGTGCCAGCGCACCGGCTGTGGTTCGAATGCCAGCAGTGACTCTTCCCAGAACAGGCGGTGCATCAGGGTATCGGTATCGGTCTGAAGCAGCTCTCCAGGGCGCAGCGTGCTCGCCAGATGGCAGGCACGATCCCAGGTGTCAGTTGCTTCTTCGATTGTTTCTGATGCCTGATCGAGAGCCCCACCATGGTCTGGCAGGCGTTGCAACAGCAGGCCGCTGGCCTGGTGTTCGTTGGCTTCCAGCCATACCCGTGTGTCGAGCTGTTCGGAGGCCGCCATATACTGTTCGAGGATTTCCGCGATGGTGTCGCCTTCCAGCGGAATCAGGCCCTGCCAGGCATGCTGGCCGGGCTGCTTGCGGGAAGGATCAAGGATCACGGCCAGTTGCCCTTGGCCACCGGGGTTGAGCCAGGCCTGTACGCCACCATGCTCGGGCAGGGGCTGGTTTTCACGAAGCTTGGCCATGGCCCGAATGGTTTTGTCGGCGCGGCACTCGACGACGATCAGCGACAGCGGACCGTCTCCTTGTGCCTGCAGCAGCAGGGAGCCATCAAACTTGAGGTTGGCCGCCAGCATGGCACCGGCGGCAGTCAACTCCCCAAGCAGGCGGGCGACACCTTCGGGGTATTGTTGATGCTGGTGTGCTGCCTGCCAAGCATGTTCGAGGTTGAGACCGACGACACGCACTGTGCGGTCGGCAAACAGGTAGGTTTTCAGTAGATCGTCGCTCATGGCGGAATTTTAGTCTATCCGCACCAGTGCTTCGCGGTAGGCGCGCGCTTTCTCGACATAGTGCCGGGCATTGGCATGCATCTGTGCGATTTCTGCGTCGGTGAGTGTGCGCACGATCTTGGCGATGCCAATGACCAATGAGTTGTCCGGAATTTCCTTGCCTTCGGGAATCAGTGCACCGGCACCAATCAGGCAGTTCCGGCCGATGCGAGCATCATTGAGTACGATGGCCTGCATGCCGATCAGGGCTCCGTCGGCAATGTGGCAGCCATGCAGCATGGCCTGGTGGCCGACCGTGACGCCTGCACCGATATGCAGGGGGTGACCGACATCGACATGCAACACGCACGATTCCTGGATGTTGCTTTGCGGGCCGACGATAATGGGAGCATTGTCACCTCGCAGGGTGGCATTGGGCCAGATGCTGGTGTCTTCGCCAAGTTCGACATCCCCGATGACAGTGGCATTTTCGAAAACGAAGGCACTGGGATGGATGCATGGCGTCTGGTCGTGCAGGCGGTAGATGGGCATGTCCTTGTCCTGTGTCAGGTGGGCACGGAAGGTGTGTTATCGGCAGCCGGCCAGAGATAGCCGGCTTCATCCATATGCAGCCATTCTTCCGAACTCAGCCAGGGAGCGATGGGTTGGTGCAGGGTCAGCGTCGGATCTCGCCAGTAGCCCAGGGCCAGGGCAGGGTCTGGGTGACCGTACCGATCGGTGCGGCTGATTTCCAGAGTGCCGGTGTTGCTGCTGTTGCCAGCCATTGCCGGATCCGGATGGGCCAGTCTGATGCGGTGGCCCGGGTAGGCCCGACCCAGGCTACCGGGCCTGCTGGGCCATTGGCTGGCACTTTCGCCGATCAGGCTGACGGCTTCGCTTGGGTGTTGATACACGAAATTGGCAGGGATGCCGAATAGTGTCTGGCAGTGGGCCGAGAGCCCGCTGGGCGGTGTTCTGCCGGTGACGACAAGGTTGCGCAGGTGGGCAGGCCGTATCTCCATGCCGGCCCAGGTTTCGCGCAGGTGTTCGAAAGCTGCTGCAGGAAAGGATAGACAGGTCAGCGGAAGTTGATCGAGCAATGCCTGCAGTCGCCAGGCAGTGAGGCGGCCTGCGGTGGCCGCCAGCGAACGGCCGAAATAGAGCACTGGCAGGAGTGTATTGAGCAGCGTGGTGCCGAGTGACCAGTCCGATTGTGTCCAGAGCACATCACCGGGCTGCGGAAACCAGTCGTGGGCCGCGACGAAACCGGGCAGGCTGCCGATCAGGCTGACCTGCGCATAAAGCAGACCGCGTGGCCGACGCCCGGCGGCAGGACCCTGTGGATACAACAGCAGGGCCGGATCGCTCGGCAGCATGGGCAAGGGTGTGAAATGCTCTTCCTGGCGGGCCAGCAGGGTGCGCCAGGACATGACATGTTCGTTGATCATGTCGATGGCCAGGATCAGCGACAGGCTTGGGCAGCGATGCTGAATGCGCAGGAGGTTTTCACCGCCTTCGCTGTCGATGATGGCGAGTCGGGCCTCGGCATGGCGCAGGCGTTGCTCGAGCGCGTCGGGTCCGAGCTGGCAGGAGAGCGGTACGGCGATGGCCCCGACGCTGTTGACAGCAAGCAGGGCGGCCAGCGACTCGGGCCGTTGCCCAAGGACAAGGGCGACACGGTCGCCGCGCACGATACCCATGCGGGTCAGGCCATTGGCCAGGCGGGAAACGGTGCGAGCAAGTCGATCATAGGACCAGGTGTCCAGCCTTCCTTCTGGATCGACTGCATACAGTGCGATGCGCTGCGCATCTGCTGCATTTTCGACCCAGCGGTAGCAACAGGCCTGCGCCAGACTGAAGCGGCCTGGTATCCACCACCCGAAGGTGTCGTATAGGGTCGTGTAATGATCGTTCATGGCCTGCGTGTTCTTTCAGACATGCAATCATTACTGATGCAGCCGGGAACGGCAACCTTTTTCGGCTTGCTGGCCGGCGCAGCACCGCCGATCGATGACCGACGTCAATCTTAGACGATGGGGTGCGGCTTGCGCTGGCGTGGCGGCAGCAGGGTCAGGCGAGTGCCCGCCAGACGGTCATGCAGGAACTGACCATCGCGGTCCAGCCAGGTCCATATGAAGATCGTGAATGGGGCGAAGACGATCAGCAGGCCTGATGACGACCAGCCGGTCCAGCGCCCGATGAGCCAGACCAGCGCACCTGCTGCAAGCGGTAGCGGCCAGAGCAGCAGGTAGCGCAGTGCGAGGCGCGACAGGGATGGGCGCAGTCCATGTTCATCGACCAGCTTGATGTGCCAGGTGGACATGGGCAACGTCTGGCCGCCACGACGCCAGCACAGCAGGAAGTAGGCCCCCAGGACGACAAACAGCCAGGCCTGGCGAGTGTGCCGCAGCAATAGTGCATGATCGCTGCGGGTCAGGGTGTCGAAGATAAAATCCGCCAGAAAGACCAGCCCGAACAGCAGGATGCCTTCATACATCATGCTGGCAAAACGGGGCCAGCGACCGGGAGTCTTGATCATGCTGGGAGAGGGGGAAAAGGTGGACTGCGTCATCACGCCATTATGACGTAAAAGACGGTTTTGCCGTATGCAGGATAGGGTATTCGCCAGCGTGTTTCATTGACCAGGAATAAATTTGCGGCAAAAAAAACCGCCATGAAGGCGGTTGAAAAAGAGTCTGATGACTCTCAAGGGGAAATCGAGGGTCGTATCGCAGCGTTTCCGCTGTCCGGATCCGATCCTGATGGCTGCGCATGAAGGCAACCATCCTGAATACGGTTCCGATTATACGGGTTAACCCTGATCGTCTGCAACAGCTTTCGGTGTTTTGTTGTCGCGGTAGCTTTCCTGCACCAGTTCGAAGGCAAACAACCGGCAGTCGAGCGCACCGTTGCGCAGCGGCGTACGCCGCAACGGCTTGAGCCGCAGATGTTTGGGCAGGTCGAGGTCGCTGGAAATGGCGTGCAATTGCCAGCCTCCGAATTTCTGCTTGAGGTTGCTGGCCCAGGCGGGCCACAGGGCGGCACCGTCCTGTGCGGTCATGCGTTCGCCATAAGGGGGATTGGCAATGATCCAGCCCTGTGTCGCAGGGGCATCGATGGTGCGAGCATCGCCTTGTTCGAAACGGATGACATCGCCGGGCAAAGTGCTGCGCAAGAGATTCTGGCGGGCGGCGGCGATAGCATCGGCATTGATGTCGAAGCCGATCAATGGTGCCTCGGCCTGAGTCCTGGCTGTTGCCAGGGCGGCATCCTTGAGTGCATGCCAGGCATTTTTGTCATGGTCGCGCAGGCGCATGAAGCCGAAGGGACGCGAGATACCGGGGGGAATGCCCAGTGCAATGTGCGCGGCTTCGATCAGGATGGTACCGCTGCCACAGAACGGGTCCAGCAGCGCATGACCGGGTGTCCAGCCGGAGAGCGCCAGCATGCCGGCAGCCAGGTTTTCGCGCAGCGGAGCCTCGCCCTTGTCGAAGCGCCAGCCGCGCTTGAACAGGGATTCGCCGGACGTATCCAGGTAGAGCGTGCCGGTGTCTTCGGTCAGGAACAGGTGTACCCGGGCATCCGGGCGCACGGTATCGACGTCCGGCCGGGCCCCCTCGCGCTCACGTAGCCGGTCGCAGATGCCGTCCTTGGCTCGCAGGTTGCAATACTGCAGGCTCTGCATGGGACTGCGAATGGCTGAGGTATCGACGCGCAGGGTCTGCTCCGGACCGAACCAGCGCTCCCAGGGAATCGAGCGTGCCAGTGCGAGGATATCGTCTTCATGGTGCACAGGGGCCTGTCCTACCTGGACCAGGATGCGGGTGGCCAGTCGTGAGTGCAGGTTGGCCCGCATGATGCCGGTCCAGTCGGTGCGGAAGCGGCAGCCCGCCCGGTCGGCACGGACATCGGCATAGCCCAGGGCCAGCAGTTCATCGGCCAGGGACTGCTCCAGCCCCTGAGGGCAAGGGGCAAATACGGCATAGAGGCCGTTGTTGTCCGGTACGGCTGCCTGACGTTGGGCGGGGGCCGCGTGGCGGGCAGGCTGACGAGGCTCGCGCCCTGGTTGTCGCGCAGGGCGGTCGCTGCGCTCTGGCCGGGCCGCTTGTGGACGGGAGGGCGCATTGCGCCGGTCATGGTCGCGGGGGCCTGGTTTGGCAGACTCCCGGCGTGGCCGGTCGGTACGGTTTTCCGTGTCTGCTCCATGCCGTGTTCTGGTTCCAGGACGTGTATCCGGGCTGCGACGTGTATCGGATGCACGGCGAGTATCTGCGCTGCGAGAGTCGGTGCTGCGCGTGCTCTGCGTTGTCTGACGAGCATGTGCCTGTCGGGCGGGGCGGTCCTCAGGTTTTCTGTCGTTGTTGCGACGTTCGCTGGGGGTGGGCGCGGCGCGGCGCGCTTGTTGCGGTGCTGCGGGCTCTGTATCGGTCGCGGCGGCATTGGCCGCACGGCGAGGTTCGAAACTGGCATGCCGGGCACGTGCGCCGGTACGCATGCGCGTGCCGTTGCCGGGCTTGTCGCTGCTTTCTTCCCGTGGTTTCAGGGAAAGGGTCTTGCGTGACTTGTCGGAGGAAGAGTCTGTCATGAATATCAGAAAGGTTTGAGCACGACCATGGTCACGATGCCGAACAGCAGCAGGACGGTGATTTCGTTGTACCAGCGGTAGAAAGTATGGCTGCGCTTGTTCTCATGGCGTTCGAAGCGGGCCAGCATGGCACCACAGGAGAGATGGTAGCCGATCAGCAGGGTCACGAAGAGCAGCTTGGCATGCATCCAGCCATTGCCGGGGCCATACAGGCCGATGCCATAGGCACCATAGAGCGCCAGGCCGAACATGACGGCGGGCATGGCCAGCAGGCTGGTGAAACTGTACAGCCTGCGGGCCATGCCCAACAGACAGGCGTAGGTGTCGGGATGGTCGTTCTGTTGGGCCAGATTGACGAAAATGCGTGGCAGATAGAACAGCCCGGCAAACCAGGCAATGACGAAGAAAATGTGCAGTATCTTGATCCAGAGCATTGCCATGGCAATAGTATCCTTCAGGCGTTACAGGCTTTTGGGGCTGGGTCAGCCACGCGTCTGGCCGTCGCCGGTCAGGACCCATTTGTAGGTGGTCAGGCCTTCGAGTCCGACCGGCCCCCGGGCATGCAGACGGTTGGTTGAAATACCGATTTCGGCACCCAGACCGTATTCGTAGCCATCCGCAAAGCAGGTCGGCAGGTTGACGTAGACCGAACTGGAGTCGACCTCGCGCTGGAAGCGCTTTGCCGCGCCCAGGTCTTCCGTCACGATGGATTCGGTATGTCCGGAACTCCAGCGGGCAATGTGCGCCATGGCGACATTGATGTCCTCGACCACGCGGATGGCCAGGACCGGCCCCAGGTATTCGGTGGCCCAGTCGTCGTCGGTTGCGGGCAAGGCTTGCGGCAGCAAGGCGCGGGTACGTTCGCAGCCGCGCAGTTCGACGCCGTGCCCGGTGAGGGTCGCACCCATGCGCGGCAGGAAGTCTGGCGCGACATCCTGGTGGACCAGTAGTGTTTCGAGCGCACCGCAAATGCCGTAGCGGTAGGTCTTGGCGTTGAAAACGACGGTATGTGCGCGTTCGAGATCGGCCGCCGCATCGACAAAGATATGGCAATTGCCATCGAGGTGCTTGATCAGGGGTACGCGGGCTTCTTCGCTCAGGCGGCGGATCAGGCTCTTGCCGCCACGTGGCACGATGACATCGACGTGTTCGGTCATGGTGGCCAGCAAGCCGACGGCGGCACGATCGGCCGTGTCGATGACCTGTACGGCATGCTCGGGCAGACCGGCCTCTTGCAGTCCCTGCCGGATGATGCGGCCCAGGGCGACATTGGAGTGCAGGGCCTCGCTGCCACCACGCAGGATGGCGGCATTGCCTGACTTCAGGCAGAGCGCGGCGGCATCGATGGTGACGTTGGGGCGTGATTCATAGATGATGCCGATGACGCCCAGGGGGACGCTCATCCGTGCGATCTGCATGCCGTTGGGACGCACAGTGGTGGCAGACAGGCAGCCAACCGGATCCGGCATGGCAGCAATCTGTTCGAGGCCCGCAGCCATCAGGTCGAGGGCTCGGTCGGACAGTTTCAGGCGGTCGAGCATGGCCGGCTCCAGCCCGTTGTGCTCGGCAGCCTCGAGGTCGAGGCGGTTGGCGGCCTGCAGCGTATCGCGCTGTGCATTCAGGGCGTGTGCCATGGCGCGCAGTGCCGTGGCCTTGGTATGGTCGCTGGCGCGCATCATTTCACGGGATGCCAGGCGAGCCTGGGCTCCGATGGCAAAGAGAGTATCTGCTAGAGTCGACATAGAGGCTGCTTTGGGTGTCGGTGCAAGGATCAGGGCAAAAAAGGCACCGAGAAGAAGTATACCGGGCAGGAAGGGGCTTGGTGATTGACCTGGCTCAGTGCCGCGTCGGACATGTGTCAGGACGGTCGCGCAATGCGCAACGCCAGCCGCGCCATCTCTTCCCAGGGATCTGCCATCCGGCCTTCGGCAGCCAAGCCCTTGATCAGGCGGTCGACATCGTGGGCATGGCGCACGGCAGCGGGCCAGATGCGCGCGGGTACACGATCCAGGGCCTGTCGGGCCAGACGCTCGTGATCGCCGAAAAAACGCAGCCGGCGCATCAGTGCGCCCATGTCCTGGCCACTCTGGCGGGCAGCCGATAGCCGGGCCAGTTGCCGGATTTCGTCACCGACTGCCCACAGCACAAGCGGCAGTGCCTCGCCTTCGGCATGCAGGCCATCCAGAAGGCGCAGGGTACGCTCTGTCTGGCCGGCCAACATGGCATCGCGCAGGCTGAACACGTTGTAGCGTGCCACGTTGAGGACTGCATTCTGCACGTCTTCCGCGGCAAGATCGCCTTCCGGGTACAGCAGGCCGAGCTTCTGTATTTCCTGGTGCGCAGCCAGCAGATTGCCCTCGACTTTGTCGGCCATCCATTGCAGGCTGTCCCGATCGAGCTTCTGTCCCTGGCGTGCCAGCCGCATGCCGATCCAGGCAGGCAACCGGGCTCGGTCCACGCTGGCGATTTCAATCAGACAGGCAGATTGTTCCAGGGCGGAAAACCATTTGCTGGTGCGGGTGGTCCTGTCCAGTCGGGGCAGGCTGAGCATGACGATGGCTTCGGGGGCTCCCTGGGCACTGTCGCGCGCCTGCTGTGCAGCAAGTTGTTGCAGCGCATCGGCACCGGGCTTGCCCGGCTTGCCCGAGGGCAGGCGCAGCTCGATCAACTGGCGGTCGCCGAATAGGGAGACGGCCTGCGTGCTGGCCAGCGCGCTGCTCCAGTCGCTGCGCGCATCCAGTGTCAGGACGGTGCGGTCGGTGTAGCCGGCCTGCCGTGCCGCCTGGCGCAGCGCATCCTGCACCTCGATGACCAGCAGGGCTTCGTCCCCGGCGATGCAATACAGGGCCTGCAGCTTGGCGGGCGCAGCCGCAAGTTGTTCCAGGAAACGATCGGCATCCATATGGCCGTGCCCGTTAATCCTGCGCTTCGCGGGCGACCTGTGCCGCAGCCTTGACGTCAGGGGCGGTCAGGCGATTGATCAGGCGGCCGATGAGGCTTTCTTCAAGACTGCGGTACAGCAGCGTCATTTCGCCTTCCTTGGCCTGGACGAGATCGTTGCTGTAGGGCATGTCCTGGGAGGCAGACAGCGTGATGTCAGGAATCAATGGCTGACCAGTCTTATCTGTCAGGCGGAAGATGTAGTACACACCCAGTTCGTATTCCTCTACCCGACCATTCGGATCCAGTGATACCTCTCGCCTGGTTTGCGTACGCTGTACTTGCTGCAGCTGGGCGTCGGCCTGGCCGGGCTCGGTGACCAGCCGCGTGCCAGGCGATGCAGCACGTATGGCACGTCGCAACTGGGCACCGAACAGTGTATTGTCAGATACACCCACATACAGCGTATCGAATGGCAGCGGTGTCGTGCCCCGCATGGTGAAGCCGCAGGCAGCCAGTGACAGCAGCAGTGCAAGGAGGGGCAGGATCCGCTTGATGCTCATGGCTCAGCCTACGACGTTGACGAGTTTGTTGGGAACGACGATCACACGTTTGGCCGGGCGGCCTTCCAGGAAACGCAGGGCTTCCGGATGTTGTGCCGCTGCCTGTTCGATGGCTTCGCGCGTAGCACTGCTGGGGACGCGCAATGCGCCGCGCAGCTTGCCGTTGACCTGAAGCATGAGTTCGGTTTCGTCGCTGACCAGTGCGGCTTCGTCCACAATGGGCCAGGCGGCATCGAGCAGATCGCCGTGCCGTTCGGCGTAACCCAGGTCGCGCCAGAGCAGCCAGGTCATGTGAGGGACGACCGGATACAGGATACGCAGCAGAATCGACAGGCTATCGGCCAGCGCTGCGGCCGACAGGGGGCTGTCATCAAGCTTGGCGTCGTCCAGCGTGTTGAGCAGCTTCATGCCGGCCGATACCACGGTGTTGTACTGCATGCGCTGGTAGTCGTAGTCAGCCTGCCGGAGAATGGTATGTACCGTGCGGCGCAGATCCTTGGCGGCTGCCGAGGCGGATGGCCAGTCAATGCTGCCTGTCGATCCCAGAGCCAGGCCTGCTGCGATCTGCTGCTGGTGCGTCTGGGAGAACGACCACAGACGGCGCAGGAAGCGGTTGGCCCCCTCGACGCCCGAGTCGGACCATTCCAGCGTTTGTTCAGGCGGGCTGGCGAACATCACGAAAAGGCGTGCAGTGTCGGCTCCGTAGGTGTCGATCAGTGACTGTGGGTCAACACCGTTGTTCTTGGACTTGGACATCGTGGTGATGCCGTTGTAATCCACGGCGCTGCCGTCGGCTTTGAGACGGGCACCGGTGATGGCACCCTTGGCATCATAGGTATTCTCGACCTCTTCGGGCCAGAAGTATTCGATGCCGCCCTTGGCATTCTTGCGCGAGTAGCAATGGTTGAGCACCATGCCCTGACACAGCAGCCGGGTGAATGGCTCGTCGAAACTGACCAGCCCCAGGTCGCGCATGACCTTGGTCCAGAAGCGGGCGTACAGCAGGTGCATGACCGCATGCTCGATCCCGCCGATGTACTGGTCCATCGGCATCCAGTAGTCGTTGCGGGCATCAACCATCGCCTGGCTGTTGCCCGGCGAGGTGTAGCGCATGAAGTACCAGGACGAGTCCACGAAGGTGTCCATGGTGTCGGTTTCGCGACGAGCAGGCTTGCCGCACTTGGGGCAGCTGCAGGACAGGAAGGCTTCATCCTTGTTGAGCGGATTGCCACTGCCGTCGGGAATCAGGTGCTCGGGCAGCACGACAGGCAGGTCCTGCTCGGGAACCGGCACGGGGCCGCAGTCGGCACAGTGGATGATCGGGATGGGCGTGCCCCAGTAGCGCTGGCGCGAAATGCCCCAGTCGCGCAGGCGCCAGGTGGTCTGCTTGTCGCCGAGGTTCTTGGCGGACAGGTCCGCAGCCACGGCGTCGAGTGCCTCGGCGTAGGGCAGGCCGTCGTATTTGCCGGAGTGAATGCAGCCGCCGTGTTGCTTGTCGCCATACCAGTCGTGCCATTGCGTGGCATCGTAGGCTGGCAACTGGCCTTCCCTGGCCAGCGAGGCGGCAGGGGCGATGACCTGCCGGATCGGCAGGTCATATTTGAGGGCAAAGGCAAAGTCGCGCTCGTCGTGTGCCGGTACGCCCATGACCGCACCGTCGCCATAGCTCATCAGGACGTAGTTGCCGACCCAGACCTCGACCTGATCGCCGGTCAGTGGATGGGTGACGAACAGGCCCGTGGGCAGGCCTTCCTTGTCACGCGTGGCCATTTCGGCCTCGGTGGTGCCACCCTGCTTGCATTGCTCGATGAAGGCGGCCAGCGCCGGGTTGTTGGCAGCAGCGTGCGTGGCCAGCGGGTGTTCGGGAGCCACTGCGCAGAAGGTGACACCCATGATGGTGTCGGGGCGCGTGGTGAACACATACATGCGACCGTCCTGGATCAGCTGGCCGGCTGTATCACGAATATCGTGAGTAAAGGCGAAGCGCACGCCCTGGCTCTTGCCGATCCAGTTTTCCTGCATCAGGCGGACCCGCTCGGGCCAGCCTTCGAGACCGTTCTGGACGTTGTTGAGCAGTTCTTCGGCGTAGTCCGTGATGCGCAGGTAGTAGCCGGGGATTTCTCGCTTTTCGACCGGGGCACCGGAACGCCAGCCACGGCCATCGACCACCTGTTCGTTGGCGAGTACGGTCTGGTCGACCGGATCCCAGTTGACGACCTGGGTCTTGCGGTAGGCGATCCCCTTTTCGAGCATCTTGAGGAACAGCCACTGGTTCCAGCGGTAGTACTCGGGATCGCAGGCGCACATCTCGCGCGACCAGTCGATGGCCAGACCCATCGACTGCATCTGCTTCTTCATGTAGGCGATGTTGTCGTAGGTCCACTTGGCCGGGGGTACCTGCGACTTGATGGCAGCATTCTCGGCAGGCATGCCGAAGGCGTCCCAGCCCATCGGCATCAGCACGTTGTAGCCGCGCATGCGCAACTGGCGTGCCATCATGTCGTTGATGGTGTAGTTGCGCACGTGGCCCATATGCAGCTTGCCGCTGGGGTAGGGCAGCATGGAGCAGGCATAGTATTTCGGCTTTTCGGAGCCGTCGGCCTGTTGGGCGTGTTCGACGACGCGATAGGCATCGCGGGTATTCCAGTCAGCCTGGGCGGCTGCTTCGACAGCGGTGGGGTGGTAGCGTTCCTGCATGGACTCTGTCTGGCGCAAAAGAAAAGGGACGATCAAGGCGCACGAAGGCGCGGGCCAGCTGGCCCGAAACCCAGGATTATATAGGAGGGGATAGATGCCGGTTGCCCGAGGCCTTTCCCCACGCGCAGAATCAATGCGTCAGAACGTCGACCAGTCGTCGTTTTCAGTGGTATCTTTTGCAGGCGTTGCGGTGTGTACCAACGCGGGTCGTGCAGTGGGGTGTGCCTTGGCTGTTTGCGTGGTGGCTTGCGCGTGCTTGTGTATCCTGCCAGCGATGTTTCTGCCATGAGGGACAGACGGGTGTATGTTGTCACCCGTGTTCAGATGGGCAATGGAGGCGACCAGGGCTGCTGCCTGTTCACGCAGGGACAGGGCCGCCGCCGCCGCTTCTTCTACCAGCGCGGCGTTCTGCTGTGTGGTGGCATCGATCTGGGCAATGGCTACATTGATCTGGTCAATGCCTTCACTCTGCTCGTGGCTGGCCTGGCTGATTTCGTTGACGATGGCGATGACGGGTTCAGTGCCCTTGCCCATGTCTCGGACAATGTTTTCTGCCTGCGTAACCAGGGCACTGCCACGGCTGACTTTTGTGACCGAGTCATCGATCAGGGACTTGATTTCCTTGGCCGAGGTGGCGCTGCGTTGCGCGAGATTGCGAACCTCGCTGGCGACAACGGCAAACCCTCTACCCTGTTCGCCGGCACGCGCAGCCTCGACAGCTGCATTGAGTGCCAGGATATTGGTCTGGAAGGCAATGCTGTCGATCACATTGATGATTTCGGCAATGCGGCGTGAGGCATCGCTGATTTCAGTCATGGTACTGCTGACTTCGCCCATGACATTGACACTTTGTTGCGCCAGGTTTGCTGCGCCACCAACGAGCCGGTTGGCTTCGCCGGCACTGCTGGCATTGTTCTTGACGGTGGATGTGATCTGTTCCATGGAAGCGGCGGTTTCTTCCAGCGAACTGGCCTGTTCTTCGGTGCGGCTGGACAGGTCCTGGTTGCCTGCGGCGATCTGTGCGGTAGCCGAGGCAATGTTGTCTGCCCCGCTGCGTACCCGCACAACAATATTGCGCAGGCTTTCGTTCATCGTGTCGAGCGCACGCAGCAACTGTCCCGTTTCGTCTTTGGTGGCGTGCCTGATATTGGCGGTCAGATTGCCTGCGGCAACCTGATTTGCAAAGGCGACAGCCTGTCCCAGCGGTCGCGTGACACTGCGTGTCATGAAAATGGCGATCATGATGCCCAGTATGGCACCGGCCACGCTCAAGGATGCCATCAGCAATTCGGCCGCCTGATATGACTCCTTGACCTGCTCGCCGGCATCGACCATCAGGTCATCTTCACGGTCAATCAGTTTGAGCAATTCGGCTTCATAGCGTTTCTGCAATGGCCGCATGGTGTCGAGATATTCGCGGGTTGCTTCGGCGGTCCTGTATTCCGAGGCATATCTGAGAATGCGCTCACCCGATGCGCGGTAGTCTGTGCGAATGGCCAGCGCATTGCGCTGTGCCTGAACCGAGACGGGGTCCGTGATGACTTTGCCGACTGACTCCAGCAAGGCTGTGATTTTTTGGGTGGTCTCCTCGATTTCCTGGAGGAATGCCGTCTTGTTGTCGCCGTCGTCGGAGAGTAGGATGGCCTGATAGGCTGACGTCTGCTGGTTCAGTTGCTGGATCAAGGTATTGGCGTCGACGGTCAGTGGGTACTGATCCTCAACGACGTATTGCATGTTGTGATGCATGCCTGATAAGTTGGCCAGCGCCATGCCGCCCATGGCGACGAGAAGAAAGACAAGTACGCCAAAGCCGAGGCCCAGACGGGCACCGACCCGCCAGTCAGAAAAGTGCATTATATGGTTCCCTTGAAAGGCCCCAGTCTACTGATCTGATTAAGCGTGGCGCTTGTTAATGCGTGCGGAAGCATTGACGCATGGTGCATATTTGGCACCATGCGTTTTCGCATGATTTTGCGCAAACCATTGTGGACATAAACTGATTACGCAGCGTTGAGGCGTGGCGAGTGTCGTACAGGTGCCGAGTGGGCAACGTCAGAAGGTTGACCAATCGTCGTCGTTGCCTGCTGTCTCTTGAGCGGATTTGGCTGAAAGAGCCAATGGTTTGTTCCGGGTCGGGCGAATGGCGGGGCGGTATGCGGGTGTGGGAGGTTGATTTTCGACGGGCCTGGATGCGGTGGCTGGGACGGCTGTCAACTGACGAATGGATCGCACCGTCGAGGCCGTATCGGTTTGACCAGTGCGAAAATGAGAAATCGAGCCCACCAGTTCGGCAGCCTGCTCACGCAATGCCAAGGCGGCAGCGGCAGCTTCTTCCACCAGTGCGGCGTTCTGCTGTGTGGTGGCATCGATCTGGGCAATGGCTACATTGATCTGGTCGATGCCATCGCTTTGCTCACGGCTGGCCTGGCTGATTTCATTGACGATGGCGATGACTGGCTCAGTGCCCTTGCCGACGTCACGCACGATATTCTCGGCCTGGGAAACCAGTGCGCTGCCGCGCCCGACTGTTGCGACCGATTCGTCGATGAGGCTCTTGATTTCCTTGGCCGAGGTGGCGCTGCGCTGGGCGAGGTTGCGGACTTCGCTGGCCACGACGGCAAAGCCTCGGCCCTGTTCGCCGGCACGCGCAGCCTCGACAGCGGCATTGAGTGCCAGAATGTTGGTCTGGAAGGCAATGCTGTCGATCACATTGATGATTTCAGCAATGCGGCGTGATGCGTCGCTGATTGCTGTCATGGTGCTGCTGACCTCACTCATGACACTGACACTTTGTTGAGTCAGACTGGCGGCACCATCCACCAGTCTGTTTGCTTCGCCGGCACTGCTGGCATTGTTCTTGACCGTGGCCGTGATCTGCTCCATGGAGGCGGCGGTTTCTTCCAGCGAACTGGCCTGCTCTTCTGTGCGACTGGAGAGATCCTGGTTGCCTGCTGCAATTTGTGCTGTGGCCGAAGAAATGCTGTCGGCACCCGTTCGTACGCGCTCGACGATGCTGCGCAGGCTGCCGTTCATGGCGTCCAGTGCGCGCAGCAACTGCCCTGTTTCATCTTTGGAGGCGTGCTCGATCCTGCTGGTCAGGTCGCCTGCGGCAACACGATTGGCCAGCGTTACGGCTTCGCCCAGCGGACGGGTCACGCTGCGTGTCATGACCATGGCAATGCCGATGCCCAGTACGCTGCCGGCAGCAATCAGGCAGAACATGAGCAGGCGCGTGTCCTGGTAGGACGCCTTGACCTGTTCGCCAGCCTCGACCATCAGGTCGTCTTCCCGGTCGATCAGCTTGACCAGTTCTGCTTCGTAGCGCTTCTGGACGGGTTGCATCACGTCGATGTATTCGCGGGTGGCTGCATCTTGCGCGTGGCTGGCGATGTGCTGGCGCACACGTGCGGCTGATGCAAGAAAGTCGGCGCGGATTGCTGCGCCATTTGCCAGGGCCTGGCGGGAGATGGGGTCGGTCAGGTTCTTGTCGAGAGACTCCATCAGCCTGGAGACTTCTCCCATCGTATTCTGTATCGTATTGAGCAGCGCTTCAGAATTGCGTTGGCCAGCAGTCAGCAGCAGCGTTTGATAGCTCCCCGTCTGCTCGTTGAGCTTGTCGATCAGTGCATTTGCATCGACTGTCAGCGGATATTCATGCTCGATGACCTTTGCCATGTTGCGGTTCATGCCGGACAGGTTCAGTACTGCGACGCTGCCCATGATGATGATGAGAAAAATAAGCGCGCCAAAGCCGACACCCAGCCGGGTGCCGACTCGCCAGTCGGAAAAATGCATCATGTGTATTCCTTGAAAAGGGGTGCCCAGTCTAATGACCAGGACGGATCGGCTGCTTGCCGATCCGTGCATACACATTGACGCATGATGCAAATTTGGCGCGTGACGTAACACCATGATAGTGCGCAAATCATGGCATGTGGAAAGGCCTTATTGCGTGCCTGTGTCGCAGACGGTTTCCTGCAGATTTCTGTGTCGCCATTGATGGGGGGACACGCCGAAAGCCTGCTTGAACATGCGTGAAAAACTGGCAGCGTCGTTGAAGCCGTGCTCCAGGGCCAGCGTCAGGATGCTTTTGTGGGACAGCACGGGTTGTGCCAGTGCCTGTCGTACGGAAACCAGGCGAATCCAGCGGATATATTGAGCTGGCGTCAGGAAATGATGCTGGAACAGGGCATACAGTGTGCGTCGTGAAATATGCAGTGCCGAAGCCAGTGTGGCCGGGCTGAGCGCAGGATTGGACAGGTGCTGTCGGATGAAGGTATGTGCCTGGGCCAGTTTGGGTTCGAGCGCGGATTGAGGGCTGCCCTGCAATTGTTGCAACAGCGAGTGTTGCAACAGCCATTGGGCGGATTGCAGAATGGTGTCGGCATCGGCCAGACTCAATTGTGCGTCATGCAGCAGTGTGCGTGCGGCGACCAGTGCCGTGCGTGTACAGGGCAGGTTCGCCATGGGGCGAGCGCAGAGTCTGGCAGCGTGCAGATGCCAATCGGGTATGGTGTCGTATGGCAGTGTCAGTACGGTCAGGCAGGTTTCCGGAGCAAGGTGCAGACTATATGGAAAACCGGCGTCATAGAGGGTGACTTGCCCGCTGGACAGGACGCACTGCCTGCCGCCCTGACTCAGGTGCATGCCGCCGGCATGCAGCCAGACGATCTTGAGATGGCCGTTTTCCGTATGGTTACGAATGGGCCTCTCGTAGTGCATTCGGCATTCCTGCGTGTAATAGGCGGTTGTGAGGCGGCGGCTGCCAAAGGTGCGGTGATTGATATTGGCCCGGAAGTCGCGCCGCCTGTCTACGTGGAGTTGCAGCCAGGGGAAGTGGGTCGCGGCAAAGGCGCGGCACTCATCAAAGCTGGAGAGTTCGTGGCGGCTTTCTGGTGGAGAATAAAGCTCGATCAGCATATGGTCTCGGAGATTCCCTCGCTATTACCCGGGGGCTTGTGGTCTGTGGGCGAATATCTGATTCATAGTGCAATTGTGAATTGAGTTGACGTGTGTCAATCATGGGAATAGCGATACCCATAAGCGGGGTATCGCTGCTTGGGCGTGCCATCGAATATCACGAATGAATATTTATTTCGATATTGTATTCAGACGCGGGTCGATCCCAGATAGGCGCTGCGCACACCTTCGTGCGTGCGTATCTCGCCGGGTGTCCCGGCAGCAATGATGCGGCCCTGGGCCAATACCACGATGCTGTTGGCATGAGCAAAGACCACGTCCAGACTGTGTTCCGTAAACAGAATCGCCATGTCGCGCTCATCGGCCAGACGACGCACCAGGGCCATCAGTGCATGTCGCTCGGGGGCTGTCATGCCGGCAGCCGGCTCGTCCATGAGCAGCAGGCGCGGACGGCCCGCCAGTGCGATGGCCAATTCGACACGTTTGATGTCACCGTAGGCCAGCACACCACACAGCCGCCCGGCACTGTCTTGCATACCGACCTGGGCCAGCAGGTCCATGGCTTCGTCAGTTCGATATCCCTGTGCCTTGCGCCAGAACGAAAACAGGCGGCGGTCGCGCGCCAGCAGGGCAATCTGGATGTTTTCAAGCACGCTGAACGAACCGAATACAGCGGCGGTCTGGAATGTGCGTCCGACCCCTTGCCTGCCTATCTCGCGTGGTGACAGGCCTGCCAGGTCAATATTGGCCAGCCGGATGTGGCCTTGGTCTGGTGCGATCTGGCCATTGAGCAGGTTGAACGTGGTGGATTTGCCGGCACCGTTCGGACCGATCAGCGCCAGCATCTGGCCTGCGGCCAGCTCGAATGAGACATTGTCGACAGCCTGCAGGCCGCCGAAGCGCTTGCTCAGGTTCTCGACGCGCAAGAGTGCTGCAGGGGGAGGGGGCGGGACGGCTGTGCCGGGTAGCAGGGTCATGTGCGTGCTCCCGGTCGGGCCCACAGGCTGCTCAGGCCCTGTGGCATGAAGAAAATCAGCAGCAGGATAATGCCGCCCAGCATGGCATGCCAGTAATCGCCCAGCCGTGAAATGCTGTCATGCAGCCAGGTGTAGGCGGCGGCCCCGGACAGCGGGCCGGCCAATGAGCTCAGTCCGCCCAGGATGACCATGACCAGTCCGTCCACGGAACGGCCGATCGACAGCGCATCGTCGGGCGCGATACTGCCTTTGAAAAATGCGTACACAGAACCGGCCAGACCGGCCACCAGTGCTGCTGCCACGAAACCGGCCAGCTGGATGCGACGGGTATCCATGCCAAGCGCAGCGGCACGCAGCGTAGAGTCGCGGGTCGCGCGCAGTGCATAGCCCAGCGGCGAGCCTGACAGACGAAACAGGAAGACGATGCCGAGACCGGACAGTGTCAGGCTGAGATAGTAGTAGGCCGTCGGTGAGGACAGCCAGGCGCTGGGCCACAGGCCGATCAGACCGTTGCTGCCGCCGGTGAAACCATCCCACTGGTAGGTCAGGGACCAGAGAATCTGAGCCGTAGCAAGCGTCAGCATGGCCAGGTAGACGCCGGACAGCCGCACGCAGAACCAGCCAAAGAAAAGGCCACCGGCCGCCGCGACCAGGGGGCTGGCCAGCAGTGCCGCTTCCATCGGCAGGTTCAGTTCCAGGAACAGCAGGGCCGCACCGTAGGCACCCAGGCCGAACCAGGCGGCATGGCCGAACGTATGCAGGCCGGCGGGGCCGATCAGCAGGTACAGGCTGGCGGCAAAAAGCCCGGCAATCAGGATTTCTGTTGCCAGGATCGTCAGATAGGGCCAATGCGCCAATACCCAGGGCAATGCCAGCAGGCCGATGAGCAGCGCTGCGCTGCTCAAGCGCAGCCGCCGCGCCCTGCCGGGTGTGTGTGGTGTATCGCTCGACTGGCTGGTGCTGAGCGGTGCGGCATCATGTTGTTCGGGCAGTGGTTTGCCCAGCAGCCCCCAGGGGCGGAACACCAGAATGATCGCCATAATGATGAACTCGGCAACCAGGGTCAGCTTCGACATGCTGAACGACCAGCCCCACAGATCGACCTGGCCGATGAAAATACATAAAGCCTTGACCTCGCAGATCAGCAGGGCCGCCAGAAAGGCACCGCCGAGCGATCCGAGGCCGCCGACCACGACCACGACGAACGCACTGGCAATGATTTCCAGATCCAGGCTGAGTGTTGCTGGAATGCGTGGCGCAGCCAGTGCGCCGCCCAGTCCGGCCAGGCAGGCACCGAGGGCGAAGGCGGTCGTGAATAGCCAGGCCTGGTTGACGCCGAGCGCGCCCAACATGGTTCTGTTTTCGGCAGCGGCGCGCAGCAGCACACCCCAGCGGGTCCGGTGCAGCAGCAGCCAGAGCAGGCCCAGTACCAGCGGCCCGACAACGATCAGGAAGAGGTCGTACTCTGGAAAGCGTCGCCCGAAAATCTCGATGGAGCCTGACAGTCCGGGCGCGCGCGGAGCGAACAGGTCTTCAGGGCCCCAGGCCAGCAGTGCCAGGTCTCCGATGATGAGTACCACGGCGAAGGTGGCCAGCAACTGGAACAGTTCGGGAGCACGGTAGATGCGGCGCAGGACAATGATTTCGACCAGGCCGCCGATGCCACCCACCAGTATGGCAGCCAACGGCAGTGCCAGCCAGTAGCCGATGCCGGTTGCGCCGAGTGCGTGGATCAGTGTGCCGGCCAGATAGACGCCCAGCATGTAGAACGAACCGTGCGCGAAATTGATAATGCGGGTGACACCGAAAATCAGCGACAACCCGCTGGCGACCAGGAACAGCGCACTGGCATCGGCCAGTCCGTTGAGCAGTTGCAGCGGCAGTCCGCCCAGGTTCATGGTGCGGCCGTGCGCAGTTGCCGTACCTGTTCGTCGCTGGGTTGCAGGTCAGCTCCATCGATATAGTGGAAATCGACCATGACGCCCTTGCCGTCGCGCTGTGCGGTCTTGCCGACGTAAACGCCCATGGTGGCCTGGTGATCCAGGGAGCGGTACTCGATCGGGCCGTAGGGCGAGTCCAGTTGCAGGCCTCTGAAGGCTTCGATCAGGGCTTCCGTATCAGTCGAGCCGGCCTTTTCGATACCCGCGGCCAGTGACATGAGCGAGGCATAACCCACCACTGAGCCGACACGGGGGTAGTCATTGAAACGGGCCTGGTAGGCTTCTACGAAAGCCCGGTTGCTTGGCGTCTCGATGGCATACCATGGGTAGCCGGTCACAATCCAGCCTTCTGGGGTTTCTGTGCCCAGCGGATCGATGTATTCAGGTTCGCCGGACAGGACGGAAACCACTTCGCGGCCTTCGAACAGGCCTCGTGTATTGCCCTCGCGCACGAAGCGAGTCAGGTCGGCCGCGAACAGGACATTGAAAATGGCATCGGGACGCGCGTCATCCAGTGCCTGCACGACTGCACCGGCATCGATTTTGCCGAGCGGCACGGCCTGTTCCGCGACGAATTCTATATCCGGTTGCGCGCCCTGCATCATTCGCTTGAATGTGGTCACGGCTGACTGACCGTATTCGTAGTTGGGGTAGACGATGGCCCAGCGTTTTTTGTTGAGTTTGATGGCTTCCGGTGCCAGAGCTGCCACATGCATCCAGGTCGAAGGACGTAGGCGGAAGGTGTAGCGATTGCCGTTCTGCCATGTGATCTTGTCGGTCAGGGGCTCCGCTGCGAGAAAGAATACCTTGCGCTGGCGTGCGAAATCGGTCAGGGCAAGACCGGTGTGCGAGAGGAAACCGCCAAACAGGACTTCGGCTCCTTCGCGCGTCATGAGATCCTGGGCGGCGCGGATGGACTCGCCAGGGCTGCCGTTGTCATCACGCCAGAGCACCTCGACTGGGCGTCCCAGCACGCCGCCGCGCGCGTTGATCTGTTCCTGAGCCAGTTGCCAGCCCATCTTGTAGGGCTCCAGGAAGGCAGGAATGGCCTTGTAGCTGTTGATCTCGCCAATGCGCAATGGCGTGGCGGCATCTGGGCCGGACTGGGCAAGGGTGCTGAAGGAGGCGAGGCCAAGCGCCAGCAGGGTGGTGCGGACAAAGCGGATGGGATTCATGGGAGTTTGCAACCATAAATGCTCAATGTGAGCATAAATATACTGCAAAAAAAACCGGTGCGGGGAAAATTCCTCCGGCTGGTAGCGATCCTGATTGGTAACGGAAAAAGGCCCGGCATGTCATGCATGCTGGGCCAGTAGGTGCGTCCGGCAAGGCGGCTGCAATCAGCGCAGCTTCGTTTCCTTGTAGTCGACGTGCTTGCGTGCAACGGGATCAAATTTCTTGATCACCATCTTTTCAGGCATGTTGCGCTTATTCTTGGTGGTGGTGTAGAAATGCCCGGTGCCAGCGCTGGACTCGAGCTTGATTTTTTCACGTGCGCCTTTGGTCGCCATGATGTGCTCCTGGTAGACAGGTAGGCTGTGACAGCCTGGTTTTGTTCATTGTCGATCCGGCATGCCGGATCGGACGTATCGCTTCAGACCGGAGGCAATCAGCCTTCGATTGCTTCGCCACGCTCACGCAGGTCGGCCAGGACGGCTTCGATGCCGTGCTTGTCGATCGTGCGCAGTGCGTTGGTCGAAACACGCAGACGGATCCAGCGGTTCTGGCTTTCGAGCCAGAAACGGCGCGACTGCAGATTGGGCAGGAAGCGACGCTTGGTCTTGTTGTTAGCGTGCGATACGTTGTTGCCCACCATCGGGCCCTTGCCGGTAATTTGGCATACGCGTGCCATGGTTGCACCTCTTTGAATTCTATCGGAATTACATAGTCAAGCCAGCAATGGTACTACGATCGAATGGGTTTTGGCAAGCGCTTATGCAATAAAAACCGTTCTGTCGCGGCCAGCCGACTTGGCGGCCAGCAGGGCATTGTCGGCGCGGGTGAGTGTTTCGGAAAAATCCTCGCCGGATCGGTATTGCGTCCACCCCAGACTGGCGGAGATGGGATGGGGCTGGCCCAGCACAGGCGCGAGCGCAGGCCCCAGTTCGGCGATGCGCAGACGCACCCGTTCGGCTACGGAGCGTGCTGCTTCGGCATCTGTCTCGGGCAGCAGGATCAGGAACTCCTCGCCACCCCAGCGTCCACAGATATCATATTCACGCAGTGCTGTCTGGATTGCCTGGCCGATGCCGACAATGACCTTGTCGCCTGCCACATGGCCGAATTGGTCGTTGATGCGCTTGAAATGATCGATGTCCAGAATGCCCAGCGCATAACTGTGGCCCTTGCGGTGCGAAAGCCGTGTTTCCTCCTGGAGTCGCTGGGTCAGGAAGCGGCGATTGTTCAGTCCGGTCAGTGCGTCGCGCGCGGCTGAATCTCGCAGTGCGTCGCTGAGTTCGCGCAGGCTGTTCTGATAACGGTCGGAAATCCGGGTCAGCTTTTCGAGGCGACGCAGCTGTTTGTCATATTGCTGCGTCAGTGTTTCCTGGCGGCTGTGCGAAATGGAGTGATAGCCATCGGAAATCCGGACCAGTCGCGCCAGGCGCTCGTTCTGTTCTCGGCTGTAGGCCAGCAGGCACTGTAGTGCGTCGTGCAGCGGATGCCCCTGATGGACAGGATCATCCAGCAGGGATTGGACATGCCTGACCAGATCCTGTTCTGGCAGATTCATGTGCTTTGGGTGTCGCTGCTGATGTTGAAGGGGAACGTGCAGTCTTCGCGGAACTCGTCTGCCAGGTCGAAGACGCGTTCGTTGAGCGGGTCGTAATACCAGTCCACGCTGACAGGCTGACCGCCCTGATGGGCTTCTTCCAGCATATCGAAAATATCCATCATGGCCTTGACGGAGCTTGTATTCATGTAGACCAGACGCAGTTCGAGACGCAGGGGGCGTGGCGCGTTACTCAGATAGGCTTCGAGCCACTGGATGATCGGCGTGAAGAATTCGTACGAATTTTCGGGGTAGGAGTCTCCCCGCATCATCAGGACACCTTCGGAAAAGGCACTGGTGACGCCGGGCGTGGATTGGCTGCTGGGGATGTTCAGGTCGTTCATGCTGGTCGATGCAAAAAATCAGATCACGGCGCGCAGGCTGAAGAATACACGGCCATTTTCCGTGGGGGTCAGCGATGCGGCAAGGGGGACTGCTGACTTGCGGGCGATGTCAATCAGGCCCAGGCCGGCACCCGATACGGCATCGGTGTTGCGGGGCTGGCGCAATTGTGCCTTGTAGGCGGCCTTGAGGGCGGTTTTGTCCATGGGGGCGAGTTCGTCTACCTTGGCCAGGAGGCGTGATGCATCGGCTGCTTCCACGAGGTTGCCCGCGTGAATGATATAGCGACTTTCGTCTTCCTTGGCCACGATGACCGTGGCGGCGCTTTCCTGCTCGCTGTAGCCCTGCGCCAGAGCGTAGTGGCGGATGTTTTGCGTCATTTCGATGTAGACGCTGAACACATCCATGGCGGCGGATGGCTGGGCGCTGTCAGCCTGCAGGTAGTTTTTCAGGGCCGTGCCGATCTCTTCGATCAGGCTGCGGGAAATCGGACCGTTGAAGCACAGCAGGATGCGTTGTCGATCCATGCTGGCCCTCAGGGCGAATAGGTCGATCATGTCCATGTGATGGGTCATCGTGTGTGAAAGTGGAAGGACAGGACGGTAATATCGTCCCGCTGTGGGTGATTGCCGCGGTAGGTCTCCAGTGCGGCTTCCAGGGCTGCAGCCCGCTGGTCTTGAGGCAGGCGGGCATTTTCAAGCAGCAGTTGCGCCAGGCGGGTATGGCCAAAGCCGTAGCCGAACTCACCGCCTGCCTGATCCAGGAAGCCATCCGTCACCAGGTAGTATGTTACATCCGTACGCAAGGCCAGTTCCTGGTCAGTATAGGTGCCCTGGCGACGGTCGCCAATGGCACGCCGGTGTCCCTTGACTTCATCGACGGTGTGACCATCGCTCCAGTACAGGCCTATCCGGGCTCCGGCAAAGCGCAGCAGGCCAAGCGTGCGATCAATGCAGACCAGCCCCACATCCATGTTGGTGGCAATGCCGCGCGGCAGTTCGTACTGGTGCATCATTTCGCGCATGGCCTGGTCGGCGCGATGCAGGATGGCCGCGGGCGACTGGCGACCGGTTTCGGCGACCGCGTGATCCAGTGCCGCGCGTGCCAGCATGGTCATGAGCGCGCCGGGCACGCCATGACCCGCGCAGTCGACTACCCCCAGGATGTATTGCTCGGCATTGCCCTGACACAGATAGAAATCGCCGCCGACGATATCGCGGGGCCGCCACAGCACGAAGGAGTCAAGGCCGGGGAGCTGCCGCAGTTGCTCGTCAGGCAGGATGGCGCGCTGGATCAGGCTGGCATACTCGATGGAATCGTTGATTTGCTGGTGCGCACGGCGCATTTCATCGTTGGCCTGTTCGAGTTCCTGCGTGCGTGCCTGGATGCGGCCTTCCAGATCTTGCGTATGGTTGCGTATCTGTGCCGCCATGGTGCTGAAGGCGCGATTCAGGTCGCCCAGCTCATCATGGCGTGGCGAGGGAGGAACCACATCATAGTGCCCGGCGGCCAGCGCCTGCGCTGAACGCTGCAGATCCCGTACGGGACGCAGGACCAGGCGTTCCACGGCATAGCCGAAGGCCAGGATCAGGACTGCCAGCAGGACGACCAACACCACCATCATCAGGCTGAACCAGCCGGTGTCGATTCCCCTGGCAGCCTGCAGATCGACGGCCAGCACGATATACCAGTCCAGTTCAGGCAGGTAGGTCAGGGTCAGAAGCTGGCGCTGCTGGTCGATGTCGACAAACAGGCTTTGTACTGTGCCCGGCTCGGCCTGGGCAAGCTGCATGGCGTCTTCCAGTGCCGTAGCCTGGGCCGGATCACCAAGCTGGCCTGCCAGCGTCTGTTGTGCGTTTACGGCAGCTCCGGCGGCCTGGTTCAGGGCGATCAGATTTTCATTCTGATGTGCCTGGATGATGCCGTTGCGGTTGATCAGCATCGGCGTGACACCGCTTTCGCTGTTTGCGATGAATTCCTGTACGAACTCGCTGAGGTTGAAACCGCTGCCTGCCAGGCCGAGTACCTCGCCATTGTCCCGGATGGGGACATTGACCCATACCTGCGTGACCTGTAGCTGGGCGTCGTGGTTGACGTTCAGGGAATAGGGGGCTTCCTGCTGCAGCGTGCTGTAGAACCAGGTGTCGTCCTGGTGCGTGGGGCTCAGCGTGTAGCGGGGTTGCTGACTGTATGCCTTGGTATCGTCATTGAAGTAATAGTTGCCACTGTCGGCGCTGGCAATGAAATAGGCATGGTCGTGCAGGTCCTGGCGATATTTTTCCGCCTCCCTGAACAGCAGTCCGGTCTTGCCGGGATCCTGTTCGTCTCGCAGCCATTGGATGGTGACTTCCGAGTTGGCCAGGCGTCGTGCCAGGGCGATGTCGCGCGCTACCGGTGCCAGGATGGTCTGGCGCTGGAGGAGGATCAGATTGCGCGCGTAGGCCTCACCGAAATGGTTGCGCACATTGTCCATCAGTTGCCAGCCGAGCAGGCCGGCTGGGATCAGCGCCGCCAGGCATGCCAGCAAAAGCGCGACGATGGATTTGGCCCGCAGGCCGGCTTTCCAGAGTGCCATGTCCGAGTGAGTAACTAGAGAATGGGGAGGGCGCGTCTCAGGCGTGCGTGACGATATCGAAGGACAGGCGGCCCTTTGCGTCGCGGCCGATATCGTAAGACAGCGTTTCACGGACTGAATTGTCGGGGTGGAATGTCAGAACCATCGGCTGGATCAGCTCAAGCTCATGCTCCTGGATATAGGCAGAATTGCAGATGATGATCTCGTCACCCTTTTGGCAGGTGCGTGCGGCGGCACCATTGAGGATGCAGCAGCGAGAGCCGCGTTCACCATAGATGACATAGGTACTGATGCGCGCACCTGAGTGCTTGTTCCAGATATCGACGAATTCCAGCGGCAGGATACCTGCGGCTTCGCAATGGTCAGGATCCAGGGTGATGGAGCCGTGATATTCGAGATCGGCACCTGTGACCCGGATGCCATGAAGCTTGCCGCGAACGACTTTTCTCACGATATGTCCTGTGGTAGGCGGGGGGATAACGGGAGATCATTGTAGTGTCATCGCTGGAGTCGTGACGCGAATTTATATAGGGAAGACGGCAGGGCCAACCAGGAAAGTTGATGAATGACACTTTCAATTCCTGTTTTGCTGGTATGGAGATGCAGGATCGCAGGAAGTAGTATTCTTTTACCCAGGTTCCGTCATCAGAGCATGATGGAGTCCATGTCGCATCGGAGTGCATGTGTAGACCTTTTTTCCATCCCGAAGGAGGTGTCGTGAGTCCGGTATCAAATGCCATAGCCAACAGGCTGCAGCAACTTCCCCATCCCGTTCAGCTTATCCTGCCAGATGGCACCCAGGTCGGTGCGGATATGCCCGTTGTCCGTTTGCGGCTGCATGATCTCAAGGCGCTCGCCAGTCTGGCCTCCGGCGAGGTCGGGGTGCTGGGGCAGGATTACGTCGAAGGCCGGGTTGATATCGACGGGCGCATGCGTGACGTCATGGCCGTGGCCGCTGCGCTGCTGCCGGGTTCCCCGGTTGAGGCGGCCCGTAGTGGTTGGCTGACAGAATTGATACGCAGGTTGGTGTCGGTCTGGCGGCACTCGGTGGACCGCGATGCGCGACAGATCGAATTCCACTATGACCTGTCCGATGCCTTCTATGCCCTCTGGTTGGATCCGCGCAGGGTCTATTCGTGTGCCTATTACCGCGAACCGCAGATGACGCTGGCGCAGGCCCAGGAAGCCAAGCTAGACCATATTTGTCGCAAGCTGCGGCTGCAGTCGGGAGAACGTTTTCTGGATGTTGGCGCTGGATGGGGCGGGTTGCTGCTGTGGGCTGCCGAACACTATGGCGTGCAGGCTACCGGGATTACGCTGTCGCACAATCAGCATGCCTATGTGAATGGTCTGATTGAAAGTCGTGGCTTGTCGGACAGGGTGCGCATGCTGCTGCTCGATTATCGCAATCTGACTGAGGATGAACCGTTCGATAAAATTGCCTCGGTCGGCATGTTCGAGCATGTGGGGCGTGCTCAGCTTGAGGCTTATTTTGCCAAGCTGCGCAAGCTGCTGCGGCCCGAGGGCATGCTGCTCAATCATGGTATCACGTCGGCAGGGGTCTATAACGCCGAGCTTGGCAATGGCATGGGTGAATTCATCGAGCGCTATATCTTTCCCGGCGGCGAACTGACCCATGTCAGTCGGGTGGTCGAGGCCATGAGTCACAGTGGTTTCGAGGCCGTCGATATCGAAAGCCTGCGGCCACACTATGCCCGGACCCTGTGGGCATGGAGCGATGCGCTCGAGTCGCGGCTGGATGAGGCGCGGGCCGTGCTGGTGGCTGAAAAAGGGGATGCGGGCGAACGGGCGCTGCGCGCCTATCGGCTGTATCTGGCGGGATGCGCCATGGGATTCGAGCATGGCTGGATATCGCTCTATCAGGTGCTGTGCCAGACCCAGGCGGTGCAGCGGATCGATCCGGCCGCACCGCCGCCGGTCTCAGCCTATCCGTGGACGCGAGGCTACATGTACGCGCAGTCGCCAGCCGAGCCAGGCACCGGCGGTACAGAACAGTGCGAAGATCCAGCCCGAGACGGCGGCGGCCATGATGCCAGACAGCAGGGTGCCGACCGTGCAGCCAAGTGCCACCATGGCTCCCCAGCCCATCAGGATGCCGCCGCCGAAATTGCGGCTGGCTGAACGCCAGTCCGGCCACTGGGGCCGGAACTGGCCGGCCGCCAGTGCGGCAGCCCAGGCACCACCGATCAGGGCCAGTACGAATGCGCCATTGGGCGATAGCAGGGTGTTCTTGATGATCGTGGCGCAACCGGCGAAGCTGTCGAGGCCTTCCAGCCGTTCGGGCAGCAGTGACCCGTTGGCGGCAAGCGTGCGGGCAATGCTGCCCAGCTCTGCCGTGACGCCCAGCGGGGCGATGCGCAGGTAGGCCAGTACGGCAATCAGGGCAACCAGCAGACCGCCTGTCGTGGCAGGCCAGCGCAGTGTCAGCAGGGTGGTCAGTGAGGGGCGCTCGGTGGCCGGATGGCCATCCGGTGCTGTGGGCGAGCGATGTGTGCGCAGCAGTAGCCAGGCGATGCCACCCAGCAGGACGGTCTGCAGCAATGCCGACCCCCCGTAACCCAGCGAGTGAGGCAACCATGCAACCGGTGCCGACTGAATGGCGGACAGATACAGCGTATTCCAGGAGGCAAAGCCCAGGCCGAAGCCGACCAGCGCACCCAGCAGGGCAAAGGGGGAGGCTGCGGCACCTTCGCCCAATCTGTACAGATGGGCGCTGATGCACGAGCCGGACAGGGCCATGCCCAGCCCAAAGACCAGGGCACCTACCGCCAGCACCCAGCTGACCGGGCCGATATGGGCACCGGGCGGCAGCCGCCCCGGGATGGGCGAGGGCAGGAATGCGCCAAACAGCACATGGTAGCCCAGCGTGCCGACCAGTAATGCCGCGACCAGACCCAGCAGCCCCAGTGCATTACGGTGTTCGAAATAGTCGCGCATCATGCAGTAGAAGCAGAAGCGCGTGCGTTGCAGCACGATGCCGAAAGCCAGACCCAGCAAGAGCGAAAGCGACAGTGTTCGGCCTTCGCCCGGCAGGTCGTGCAGGCGGGCTGCAGCATAGAGCAACCCGCCCAGGATAACCAGGGCGGACAGGGCGCGGCGCGCGGGGATGCCGGATGCGACCGCGCCAGGCATCAGGTATTGCCCCAGACGGTGCCGGCCGGGTTGGCAATCGGTGAGCCGACGGAATTGCCGTACTCGGTCCAGGAGCCATCATAGTTGCGCACATCGTAGCCGAGCAGCTTCTTCAGAGCGAACCAGGAGTGGCTGGAGCGCTCGCCGATACGGCAGTAGGTAATGATAGGCTTGGAACCATCCACGCCCACTTCCTCGTAGATGGCCTTGAGCTCTTCGACCGGCTTGAACGTGCCGTCTTCAGCGACCAGCTTGCTCCAGGTGACGTTGACTGCACCCGGGACGTGGCCTGCGCGTACTGACAGTTCAGGCACGCCATTGGGTGCGAAGATCTTGCCGTTGTACTCGTCGGCCGAGCGGATATCGACCAGATGTGCGTCCGAGGCTTTATTGGCGACGTCGCGCACGTCGCTCAGATAGGCACGTAGCGTCGGGTTGGCGGTTTTCGCTGTGACGTTGCCGGGTTGCGGCACAGGCGCGGCAGCCGACAGGGGGCGGCTCTCTGCCTCCCACTTCTTGCGCCCGCCGTCGAGGATCTTCACGTTGTCGATGCCGTAGATATCGAAGATCCAGGCTCCCCAGGCGGCAAACCAGTTGTTGTTGTCACCGTATAGAACGGTCACCGTGTCATCGTTGATCCCGGATTTGCGCAGCAGTTCCTGGAATTGTGCCTGCGGCACGATATCGCGGGCGACCGTATCGACCAGATCGGTATGCCAGTTGTAGTTGACGGCACCGGGAATGTGGCCGCGTTCATAGAGTCCGGGATTGACGCTGACCTCGACCAGCCGGACCTTGGGGTTGTCGAGATTCTGCTCCACCCATTCGGTGGTGACCAGGTATGGGCTCGCTGCCCAGGCGGGACCCGCTAGGCCGAAGGCCGCGAGAGAGACGGCAATGAGACGCTTGAAAGACATGTCGTGACTCCTTTTCTAGGGTGCGCCGGATGGAGGAATCAGCTTAAGGAAACCGGATGTTTCAGGGAACGATCAATTCCCAATATCGTTATGCCGGCCGTCGGCTGGGTTATCCCCTATTTTGAATTTCTTTCATTTTGCGTTAAGATGTTGTCTTCTTCATTCAGAAATGTTCAATTTCGTCGGATTGCAATATTCTGCAGTCCGGTGCCAATCAGGGTGCTTTTCAGAGCACTGTTCGCTCGTTCCCGGTTTGTATCGACGGCCTCGCCGTTTTCCGCACAACCTTCCTGGCTCCCTGGCAAATTTGCAGAACCGTTCTGCATCCCGCTGGTGGGCGCATGTGTCATTCACGAGCACCATGAACCGACAGGAGGTCATCATGAAGTCATCAAACCTTGTCGCCACGTCTGCGCCGCAGGCTGGTTCATCCACGAAATTTGCCCGTACGCTGTGCACAGCTGCCCTTGGCGCTGTGCTGGCCGGCATGGGCGGGCAGGCGCTGGCCGCTCCGCAGTGCGAGCTGGATCGCACGGTCAAATTTGGTGGAATGAACTGGGAGTCCAACCTGGTCATCACCGATGTCGAGCGCGCCATTATCGAAAAGGGCTACGGTTGCCAGACCGAAGTGCTGCCGACCGAGACACTGCCTGCGCTGGCAGCACTTGAGCGCGGTGATCTCGATGTCAATTCCGAAATCTGGCTTAACAGCGTGGCCGATCCCTGGAAGCGCGCCGAAGCGACCGGCAAGGTCAAGCGCATCGGCGATGTGTTCATGGGTGGCGAAGCCTGGTTCATCCCGCGCTATACCGCCGAGCGCTTGCCCGAACTCAAGTCGGCTGCCGATCTGCCCAGGTTCAAGGAGCATTTCACTGATCCCGAGGAACCCTCCAAGGGCCGCTTCTATGGCTGCCCGGCCGGTTGGGGCTGCGAGGTGGTGAGCACCAATCTCTATCGTGCGCTGGGGCTGGAAGACAGCTACACGCTCTATTCCCCCGGTACCGGTGCGGCACAGAAGGCGGCGCTGACCTCGGCCTACAAGCGCAAGCAGGACGTGGTTTTTTATTACTGGTATCCCACGCCGCTGGTCGGTGCCATGGACCTGGTCAAGCTGGAGCTGCCTCCCTATGATGCCGATGCACATCAGTGCCTGACATCGCCGGATTGCCAGGACCCCAAGCCCAGTGCGTATCCTGAAAACCCGGTATTCACGGCGGTCAATACGCAGTTCTCGCAACAGGCACCGCAGATCACCGAGTTCCTGTCGCGCGTGTCGATCCCGCTGGACGACATCAACGAAACGCTGGCCCACATGGAAGAAAGCGGCGATGACGCCGCCGATGTGGCCGAGTGGTTCCTCAAGAACAAGTCCGCTATCTGGACCCAATGGGTGCCTGCGGACGTGGCCGAGCGCGTCAAGGCGTCGCTCTGATCCTTCCTGGATGAACCATGACCGGGGCGCGCGGATGTGCGTCCCCGGTTTTTTGCGTTGTTGCCTGGCGGGCGACATCCACCCGTCGGGCGGGAGAAAAATAATATGTTTCCCGAATTGATTCCTGCGCGTACTTTGCGCACCGCCATCGACGGTTTCGTCGATGGCATCGTTACCAATTACGCCGATACACTCGAGGCGCTGTCCAGGCCCATTCTATCCATCCTGGTCTGGCTGGAACAGGTTTTGCGCGCGGCACCCTGGTGGGTCGTGGTGCTGGCAGTGATCGTGGTGGCATGGCTGGTCAGTCGCCGTATCGTGCTCAGCCTGTGCATGGGTGCGCTACTGTGTGTGCTGGGCGTGATCGGCCTCTGGGATGCCGGCATGCAGACGCTGTCGCTGATGTTGATGGCTGCGGCATTGTCGATCATGATCGGTATCCCTATCGGCATTCTCATGGCGCGTTGCAACTGGCTGCGCACGATTACGCTGCCGATACTCGACGTGATGCAGACCATGCCCAGCTTTGTCTACCTGATCCCGGTTGTCATGCTGTTCGGCCTGGGCAAGATCCCGGCGCTGATCGCGACGGTGATCTATGCCGTGCCGCCGTTGATTCGCCTCACCGATCTTGGTATCCGGCTGGTCGACGAAGAGGTGCTTGAGGCTTCCCGCGCCTTTGGTGCCAATGCCCGCCAGCAGTTGTTCGGTGTGCAGTTGCCGTTGGCTCTGCCCAACATTATGGCGGGGATCAACCAGACTACGATGATGGCGCTGTCCATGGTGGTGATCGCCTCGATGATCGGTGCACGCGGCCTGGGCTACGAGGTGCTGCTGGGCATCAACCGTCTGGAAGTCGGCCGAGGCCTGCTGGCCGGGATCGGTATCGTGGTGCTGGCGATCCTGTTTGATCGGATCACCCAGTCGTATGGCAAGCGTGTCGGCCATGGAGGACAATCATGAGCAAGATAGAAGTACGCAATATCTACAAGATCTTTGGGCCTCGACCCGAGAAGTGGCTGGCCGAAGCCAAGGCGGGCATCAGCAAGGAAGAGTTGCTGGCCCGTAGTGGCCACACTCTGGGCTTGCGCGATATCAGCCTGTCCATCGACGAGGGCAGTATCTACGTCATCATGGGCCTGTCGGGCTCGGGCAAGTCGACCCTGATTCGCCATTTCAACCGATTGATCGAACCGAGCGATGGCCATATTCTGGTCGATGGCCAGGATGTCATGGGGCTGGGCCGGCGCGAGTTGGAACAGTTTCGCCAGAACAAGATGAGCATGGTCTTCCAGCGTTTTGGCCTGTTTCCTCATCGTACTGTGCTTGATAATGCTGCCTATGGCCTATCGGTGCAGGGGATTACCCGGGCTAAGTGCGAAGAAAAGGCGCGCCACTGGCTGGAGCAGGTAGGTCTGGCCGGTTTCGAGAATCAGTATCCGAGCCAGCTGTCAGGCGGCATGCAGCAGCGCGTGGGACTGGCGCGGGCGCTGGCGACCGATGCCGAGATCCTGTTGATGGACGAGGCCTTTTCGGCCCTGGACCCGCTGATCCGTCGCGAAATGCAGGATCAGCTTCTGCAATTGCAGAGCCGCCTGAACAAGACCATCGTGTTCATTACGCATGATCTGGACGAGGCCCTGCGGCTGGGCAACCGGATTGCGATTCTCAAACACGGAGAACTGGTCCAGGAAGGCGCACCCGAGGATATCCTGTTGCATCCTTCAAATGATTACGTGCAGGCTTTCCTGCAGGATGTGAACCGGGGCAAGGTGCTCAATGCCGCGCACGCGCTGCCCGAGCGCGGTCCGCGCCTGACGCTGACCATGCGTACCCGGCCTGGACATGCGCTGGAGCAGATGCAGGCGCTGCGCTACGACTATGCGCCGGTGCTTGACGGCAAGCGACTGGGGGGCGTGCTGACTGTGGGGGCGGCGATCCGCGCTCGCGACGAAGGCGCTCGCGATATCGCCGGCTATGTGGATGACATGGCTTCGGTGCCTGCCTCGGCGGGCCTGGACGAGGTGCTGGCGCAGATGCTGCGTAGCAACGAACCACTGGCCGTGGTGGGCGAGAATGAAGAGTTCATCGGGCTGTTGTCGCGCAGCAAGGTCTCCGAACTGGTGGCTCCCGTCACGTCGGACAATCCCGAGGCCGCTGTCGGCAATGCTGCAGCCGACCCGGCTGGAGCGGGTCAGGGCACCACGCCGGGCGGCGCTGCTGCGGCATAGTGGTGTATATTTCCGTATTCTTTTCAAGGCTCAACGGAGCATCGCAATGCCTTTCCTGCAGATCGAGGTCGCCAGCAAGCGACGTGAATTTAATACCCAGACCCTGTTGCAGTCCGTCACCCAGGCGGTCCAGGCCTCGATCGGCGCAGCCTTGCCGAGCATCCGTGCCACCTTGTCGCTGGTTGATCCCGACCTGACCATTGATGGCGGCACCATTGGTCGCGAGACGGCGCTGGTGCGCATCTCACTGCTCAGTGGCCGCTCGGAAGAGCTCAAGGCGGCCCTGCTCAAGGCGGTGACGGCTGCGGTTGCCGAGAATACGGATGTACCGGCCGATAGCGTGCGTGTCGTGCTGGGCGATATCCTCAACCACGATCTTGGATTGGTGGATGGCGTCAGTGCCAAGGCACTGGGCCGTTAGGCGTGGCGCAGCGCAGGCAGCGGCAGGGCCGCAGACCGCAAATGGATGAACCGACGCTTTCCGAGCACGAGGGTATCCGTTATCTCCATTTCAACACGGAATGGATACAGGGGGCGATGGAAATCGCCGAACCAGCAAAGCTGGTGCTGGAATACACGGCCCAGATGATGGCCTGGCTGCTGTTCGTCCCGCCACCTCGCGAGCCTCAGGCCATTGGTGTGCTGGGTCTGGGTGCAGGCTCGCTGGCGCGTTTCTGTCTGAAGCAGACGAACTGTACGGTCGTTGCTGTGGAGTGGAATCCGGCTGTCACGGCCATCTGTCAGACCTGGTTCAAGCTGCCCACGTCCAGCAGGATGCTGATTGCGCACGAGGATGCCGCTCAATGGGTAGCGGACCCGGTGCAGCGTGGCGTGTGTCCTGTCTTGATGGTCGACCTGTACGACGCCCAGGCGCAGGGGCCGGTATGCGACAGCGTGGAGTTCTACAGGGATTGCCGCGCAGTACTGGGCGAGCGTGGCGTGATGGTGGTCAACCTGTTTGGCAACCACGACAGTTTTCCGCGCAACATGGCAAATATCGAGGCGGCTTTCGAGGGTGAGACAGCTCTGGTTCTGCCCGAGATCGATGCCGGCAATCGGATCGTGCTGGCTTTCCGGGGCATGTCTCCCCAAGTGGAGCCGCAACTGCTGCTGGCGCGTGCCGAAGAGGTCGAGCGTCAGTATGGTCTGCCTGCCCGCAAATGGGCCCGTTCTTGGCTCGGATTGACGCGCGGTACTCAGGACTGATACGCGACACAGTCGGCGAACGGTTAATATTACATCTTGTCATGAGGGATCCATCCATGTCGTTCATTCGCTTTTCGCAGTGCTGGCTGGGAGCTGCCGCAGTCGGCCTGTGTGCGTTGTCTCCTGCGCTGGCGCAGGACAAGTCAGTGGCCGTGCTGGCCATTGTCGAACATCCTGCCCTGGATGCCGTGCGCGATGGTGTGCGCCAGGCCTTGGCCGACGCCGGTTTCGAAGCGGGGAAAAACCTGCGTTGGCAATATCAGAGCGCACAGGGCAATACGGGTACAGCAGCCCAGATTGCCCGCAAGTTCGTCGGTGACCGTCCTGATGCCATCGTGGCGATTGCAACGCCGGCCGCCCAGGCGGTCGTTGCCGCGACCCGCGAGATTCCCGTGGTCTACACGGCCGTCACTGATCCGGTAGCCGCCCAACTGGTGCCATCCTGGGACGCATCGGGCACAAATGTGACTGGCGTGTCCGATCAGCTTGATCTGGATGTGCAGCTCGCATTGATCAGGCAGATTGCTCCGCAAGCGGTACGTGTCGGCACCATCTATAACCCGGGTGAAGCCAATTCGGTCGTGGTCGTGCGTCAATTGCAGGAATTGTTGCCACAGCACGGCATGCAACTGGTCGAGGCCGCTGCACCGCGCACTGTGGATGTGGCTGCCGCCGCACGCAGTCTGGCTGGCAAGGTGGATGTCATCTATACCAGTACGGACAACAATGTGGCATCTGCCTACGAAGCGCTCTACAAAACGGGTGTTGATGCCGGGATTCCCTTGATTGCATCCGATGCCGAGCTGGTGTCGCGTGGCGCAGCAGCAGCCCTGGGTGTCGATTACTACCAACTGGGCCTGCAGACCGGTGAACAGGTCGTGCGTATCCTGAAGGGCGAAAAGCCCGGCGATATTGCCTCTGAGACCAGCCGCAAGCAGGAACTCTATGTTAATCCCGCTGCAGCACAGGCCCAAGGCGCGGCATTGCCACCTGCCCTGCTCGAAACGGCAGCCCACGTTGTCGAATAAGCTCATCGCTGCGTTGCATCGAGATTCATTTTCCAAGAGGAGCTGTCCATGTCGCTGGTCCATTCTTCCATTCGCCTGCTTGGTGCGCTGACGCTCGGCCTGTCGCTGGGCACTCCGGTGCTGGCACAGGACAAGTCAGTCGCGGTGCTGGCTATCGTCGAACATATTGCGCTGGATGCTGCGCGTGACGGTGTGCGCCAGGCACTGGCCGATGCCGGTTTCGAGGAAGGCAAGAATCTGCGTTGGCAGTACCAGAGTGCACAGGGCAATACCGGTACGGCCGCCCAGATTGCCCGAAAATTCGTGGGTGATCGTCCCGATGTCATCGTGGCGATTGCCACGCCCGCCGCCCAGGCTTCGGTGGCTGCCACGCGAGACATCCCGGTGGTTTATACCGCTGTGACCGACCCTGTGATAGCACAACTGGTGCCGGCCTGGGAGGCCTCAGGCACCAACGTTACAGGTGTGTCGGATCAACTGGAACTGTTGCCCCAGATTGAATTGATCAAGCAGATCGTCCCGGAGGCCAAGCGTATCGGCATTGTCTATAACCCGGGCGAAGCCAATTCGGTGGTTGTGATCAAACAGTTGCAGGAACTGCTGCCGCAGCATGGCATGCAACTGGTCGAGGCCGCTGCACCGCGTACCGTCGATGTGGGCGCGGCTGCTCGCAGCCTGATTGGCAAGGTAGACGTGATCTACTCCACCACCGACAACAACGTGGTTTCGGCGTACGAGTCACTTTACCGGGTGGGGGCAGATGCCAAGATTCCGCTGATCGCCTCTGACTCGGGCAGTGTCGAGCGCGGTGCCATCGCAGCCCTGGGGGTGGGGTACTACGACCTGGGTCTGCAAACCGGGCGACAGGTCGTGCGTATTCTCAATGGTGAAAAACCGGGTGATATCGCTTCCGAAACCAGCAGCAAGCTTGAGCTGTACGTCAATCCTCGCGCAGCCGAGGCGCAGGGCGTGACGCTGCCCGAGTCGCTGCTGAAGTCTGCTGCCAAGATTGTGGAATAAAACGGGTCGTCGATGTCGCTATTTTCTTTGCTGGGTGCCCTTGAAATCGGGCTGATTTTTGGTCTGGTTGCCCTGGGGGTCCTGATCTCGTTTCGCTTGCTGCGCTTTCCCGATCTGACGGTAGATGGCAGTTTTCCCCTGGGTGGTGCCGTGGCGGCCACGCTGATTGCCGCCGGGTATGATCCGTTCTTCGCGACTCTTGCTGCGACCGGGGCAGGGGCCGTGGCCGGGATGATCACCGGTTGGCTCAATGTGCGCCTCAAGATTATGGACCTGCTTGCCAGTATCCTGATGATGATCGCGCTCTATTCGATCAATCTGCGCATCATGGGGCGGCCCAATGTACCGTTGATCATGGAGCCGACCATGTTCAGCATTCTGCAGCCCGCAGGGATGTCGGATTATGTGTTCCGGCCGCTCCTGCTGGTGGTCGTCGTGATCGCAGCCAAGTTGCTGCTGGACTGGTTCTTTTCGACTCAGACTGGCCTGGCCATGCGCGCAACAGGCTCCAATCCAAGGATGGCGCGGGCGCAGGGAGTGGCAACCGGGGCAATGGTGCTGGCTGGCATGGCGATTTCCAATGCTTTGGTGGGCCTGGCCGGAGCCCTGTTTGCCCAGACACAGGGAGGGGCCGATATTTCGATGGGGATCGGTACCATCGTGATCGGACTGGCGGCCGTGATCGTGGGTGAGAGCATCCTGCCTGCCCGTAAATTGGTATGGGCGACCCTGGCCGTGATTATTGGGGCCATTGCCTATCGGTTTTTCATCGCGCTGGCACTCAACAGCGATTTCATTGGGCTGCAGGCGCAGGATCTCAATCTGGTGACGGCACTGTTGGTGACTTTTGCGCTGGTGTTGCCACTCATCAAGCGCCGTTTTGCCGCCAAAAGGAAGAAGCACTGATGCTGCGCGCAGAAAATCTCTACCTTACCTTCAATGCGGGCACACCAATCGAGACGCGTGCCCTGCGCGGGCTCTCATTGCATATTCCCGAGGGGCAGTTCGTCACGGTCATCGGTTCCAACGGTGCTGGCAAATCGACCTTTCTCAATGCCGTATCGGGAGATCAGCCCGTGGATGACGGGCGTATCGAGATCGACGGGCAGGATGTGACGGACTGGCCGGTCTGGAAGCGTGCCGGTCGGGTGGCCCGTGTGTTCCAGGATCCGATGGCGGGAACCTGCGAAGACCTGACCATCGAGGAAAACATGGCGCTGGCCTGGGCACGGGGCAGCAGTCGTACGCTGGGACGCGCAGTGCGTACCCCGATGCGGGAGCAGTTCCGCGAGCATCTGGCCACCCTTGAACTGGGTCTGGAAAATCGCCTGACGGACCGTATTGGCCTGCTGTCGGGCGGGCAGCGACAGGCTGTCAGCCTGTTGATGGCTGCGCTGCAGCCGTCACGCATTTTGTTGCTTGACGAACACACCGCAGCACTGGATCCGCGTACGGCAGATTTTGTGCTGGCGCTGACGGCCAGGATTGTTGCGGAGCACAAATTAACCGCTATGATGGTGACACACAGTATGCGTCAGGCGCTCGACGTGGGTGACCGTACCGTTATGCTGCATCAGGGCAATGTCGTGTTGGATGTGGCGGGTGATACCCGCAAGGGGCTTGATGTCCCGGATCTGCTGGCGATGTTCCAACAGGTACGCGGAGAAAAATTGGCCGACGACGCGCTGTTGCTGGCCTGAGCAGGCCTTGCGCGATTGGGTCGGTTGGTATTGGCGATCCGGGTACTGATGTGTTCGGTATGTATGCCGGGCCGCCGGAGGGCGGCCTTTTTTCCCTTCCTGTGTTGCAGCGAGACTCTTTTGTTAATCGAGTCTTAAAAAAAATAGTTTAAAGTTATTCGGTTACCCGACTAGCGTAGTCACCTTTTCCCGTGAGGATTCCATGCACGTGTCGTTTCGACAACTCTCAATTCCTGCCGGCGTCGTGCTGGCGCTGGCATTGGCCGGCTGCGGTGAGCAGCCCCAGATGAATCCCGGATTGCCGCAGGTCAGCGTGATTACCGTCCAACCTGAAACACTGCCCATGCGTACCGATCTGCCTGGTCGTGTCGATGCAGTGCGCGATGCGCAAATTCGTGCACGCGTGACCGGTATCGTCCAGAAGATCGAGTATGAGCAGGGCAGCGATGTCAAGGAAGGCCAGATCCTGTTCCGCATCGATCCGGCGCTCTATCGTGCGCAGGTGCGCCAGGCCGAAGCCAATCTGCTGCAGGCTCGTGCCGATCTGGGCGCAGCCGCTGCGCTGGCCAAGCGCTATCAGCCTCTGGTCGAGGCACGTGCCGTCAGCCGCCAGGAATACGACAATGCCGTTGCTGCTGCCAAGCAGGGCGAAGCATCGGTTGCTGCTGCCCAGGCTGCGCTGGAAACTGCCAAGATCAATCTGGGCTATACCACGGTGACGGCTCCCATTGCCGGTCGTATTGGTGAGCCATTGGTGACCGAAGGCGCACTGGTTGAGGGTACGCAGGCTACCCAGATGGCGCTGGTGCAGCAACTGGATCCGATCTATGTCGATTTCACCCAATCCGTGGCGGATCTGGCCAAGTTGCGGCAGGCACTGGCCAGCGGCCAACTGCAGCGTGTCGGGCAGAACGAAGCACTGGCAACGCTGGTGCTGGATGATGGCAGCGAATATGCCCGGCCGGGCAAGTTGTTGTTCACGGGTGTCACGGTTGATCAGGCGACCAGTCAGGTCAAGTTGCGTGCCGAGTTTCCCAATCCTGACAATGACTTGTTGCCTGGCATGTACGTGCGTGTGCGCCTAGAGCAGGGCATCGAGCACAACGCACTGGCTGTTCCGCAACAGGCCTTGCAACGCACCCCGGATGGCGGTGTGAGCGTGGTGGTCGTCAAGGACAAGATGACCAGTCAGGTGCCGGTCAAGACCGGTGGTATGGAAAATGGTCGCTGGATCATTACGGATGGCTTGTCGGCTGGCGATGTCGTGGTGGTCGAAGGTTTCCAGAAGATCCGCCCGGGGGTGCCCGTGGAGGCTTCTCCCTGGAAGGATTCGGCTGATCCTGCCATCGGTGGATCGCAACTTCAGCAGCCAGGCCAGCAGTCGGAAGGGAATGCCCCTGCCGCGCCGGCTGCCGAGGGTTCGGCATCCTGATGCACGTCCTGATTCGTTGCGGGCAGCCTGGCTGCCCGCATGTTGAGCCCCTACATTAGAGCCAACACATGTCACAATTTTTTATCGATAGACCAATTTTTGCCTGGGTCGTCGCCTTGTTCATCCTGCTGGCCGGCGCGCTGGCGATCCCGAACATGCCGGTGGCACAGTATCCTGACGTGGCTCCGCCGACGATCGAAATCTCGGCGACCTATCCGGGCGCATCCGCCGAGGATGTGGCCGAGTCAGTGACCAGTATCATTGAAAATGAGCTCAATGGTGCCAAGGGCCTGCTCTATTACGAGTCGGTCAGTGACTCCAATGGCCAGTCCACGATTTCCGTGACGTTCAGCCCGGGTACGGATCCTGACATGGCACAGGTGGATGTGCAGAATCGCGTGTCGAACATTACGGCTCAATTGCCGTCGGCCGTGATGCAGCAAGGACTGAGCTTCGAACAGAGCAGTGCGGGCTTTCTGATGATCGTGGCTCTGTCATCTGACGACAAAAACAGCGATGCCACAGCGCTGGGTGACTATATCTCGCGAAATATCCAGAATCCCATTTCCCGGGTGCCTGGCGTGGGCAAATTCCAGTTGTTCTCGGCACCACGCGCCATGCGCGTCTGGGTCGATACCGACAAGCTGGTTGGTTTCAATCTGAGCATCAATGATATCAATCAGGCGCTGGCTAGCCAGAACGCACTCGTATCGGCGGGGTCGATTGGTGCGCCACCCAATCCGGGTACGCAGCGCGAGGCGTTCACCATCATGGTTAACGGTCAGCTCAAGAACATCGAGGATTTCGGCAATGTGATCCTGCGCGCCAACACTGATGGCTCGATTGTGCGGCTGCGTGACGTAGCCCGCATCGAAGTGGGTGCCGATAGCTACAATTTCGGTGCACGTCTGAATGGCCAGCCTACGGCGGCATTCGCGATTTCGCTGACTCCTGATGCAAATGCCCTGGAAACGGCCGAAGGGATCAAGCGCGAACTGGATGAACTCTCCAAGTTCTTCCCGGCTGGCGTCAAGTATACGATTCCATATAATACAGCACCGTATGTACAGATCTCCATCGAGCAAGTGGTCCATACGCTGCTCGAAGCCATGGTACTGGTGTTCCTGGTGATGCTGCTGTTCCTGCAGAAGGTCCGCTATACCATCATCCCGACGATGGTGGTGCCGGTGGCCATCCTGGGAGCCTTTGCAGTGATGCTGGCACTTGGTTTCTCGGTCAATGTGCTGACACTGTTCGCCATGGTGCTGGCCATCGGGATTCTGGTCGATGATGCCATCGTGGTGGTCGAAAACGTCGAGCGGATCATGGCTGAAGAAGGCCTGCCGCCCAAGGAGGCGACTCGCAAGGCCATGCGTCAGATCAGCGGTGCCATCGTGGGGATCACGCTGGTGCTGGTGACGGTATTCCTGCCGCTGGCGTTCATGAGCGGCTCGGTGGGGGTGATCTATCGCCAGTTTGCCGTTGCCATGGCCGTATCGATCTTTTTCTCCGGTTTCCTGGCGCTGACTTTCACGCCGGCGCTGTGCGCGACCATCCTGAAACCCATCCCCAAGGGCCACCACCATGAGGAAAAGAAGGGTTTCTACGGCTGGTTCAATCGCAAGTTCGATGCCACGGTAGGGACCTATGAAGGCTGGGTCGGCAAGATTCTGGCTCGCAGCGGGCGCATGATCGTGCTCTACCTGTTGCTGGTGGCAGTGCTGGTTGTGATGTATGTGCGTCTGCCTTCCTCCTTCCTGCCGGTCGAGGATCAGGGCTACGTGATCAGCAATATCGAGTTGCCTGCTGGCGCTTCTGCCAGCCGTACCATGGAAGTGATCGAAGAGGTCGAGAGCTACTTCATGGACAAGCCCTACAAGGAAAACATCATTACCGTCCGGGGTTTCAGCTTCAACGGCAATGGCTTGAATTCTGCTATCGCTTTCGTGACTCTCAAGGACTGGAAGGATCGCAAGGGTTTCGACAATTCGGCTGACGGCATTTCCTTCAATGCCATGCAGGATCTGCTGATGGGCATCAAAGACGCGCTGGTTTATACCATTGTGCCGCCTGCGATTTCCTCGCTGGGCAACTCGAGCGGTTTCGACTTCCGCCTGCAGGACCGCGGCAACCAGGGCAATGCCGCCCTGTGGGCGGCGGCGGGTCAGATGCTGGGCGAGGCAATGCAGAACCCGGTACTGTCGCAGGTCCGGATCAACGGCCTGGGCTATGGGACGCAATTGCAGTTGAATGTTGATCGCGAAAAGGGCGCGGCCCTGGGCGTGGACTTCGCTGAGGCGGCCAATCTGCTGTCGACGGCGGTAGGCTCGTCCTATATCGGCAAGTTCCCCAACATGGGACGCATGCAGAACGTCTGGGTGCAGGCTGAAGCCGACAAGCGCATGAACCTTGAAAACGTGCTGAAGATGAACGTGCGCAACAATCAGGGTGGCATGGTGCCGCTGTCGGCGTTCGTGACGGCCAGTTGGCCGCAAGGCCCGACCCAGGTCGTTCGTTTCAACAGCTACGAGTCGATCCGGATTGGCGGAGATGCTGCGCCGGGCTATTCGAGTGGCGAGGCCATGGCCGAGATGGTCAAGCTGATGGATACGTTGCCCAGCGGGTTTGGCTATGAGTGGAGCGGTGTCTCTTACCAGGAAACCCAGGCCGGCAACCAGGCCCCTATCCTGATGGCACTGTCGCTGCTGGTAGTGTTTCTGGTGCTGGCGGCACTCTACGAGAGCTGGGCTATCCCTCTGTCGGTCATGCTGGTGGTGCCGCTGGGTATGCTGGGTTCTGTCGGGCTGGTGTCGGCATTGGGCATGACCAATGACGTCTACTTCCAGGTCGGGCTGGTGACCATCATCGGGCTGGCGGCCAAGAATGCCATCCTGATCGTCGAGTTTGCCAAGGATGCCTATGCGGCGGGTGGTGATCTCTATCATTCGACGATCGAGGCCGCCAGATTGCGTTTCCGTCCCATTCTGATGACATCGCTGGCATTCATTCTGGGCATGGTGCCGCTGGTCATGGCCAGCGGTGCAGGTGCCGCCAGCCAGCACTCGGTCGGTCTGGGCGTGCTGGGCGGGATGCTGGCTGCCACGCCGTTCGCCGTGATTTTCGTGCCGACGTTCTTTGTCGTGGTCATGAGCATTTTCAAGACGCGTCCGCGCCTGCTCGGTGCACAGGCCGAAGCCCATGCCCAGGAGCAGGAAGAGCGTCGCAAGGCCGCAGGCCTGCAGGTCGAGCGTGATAACGAGGAGGGCAAGGCATGAGCCGCGCCGTACGATCTTTCCGACTGACGGGGGCCGCTGCGGCGGCAGCCCTGGTGCTGGCTGGTTGCTCGCTGGCACCGACCTATGAACGCCCTGCTGCACCGATCTCCGCACAATGGCCGGATGCCCCGGCTGCCAATGCGCAGGATGCCCAGGTGCCGGCTGCCGAGATTGGCTGGCGGGAGTTCTTCCGTGATGCCCGCCTGCAGCGGGTCATCGAGATCACGCTCGAAAACAACCGCGATCTGCGCATTGCATTGCAGCGAGTCGAAGAGGCTCGCGCGCAGTACGGTGTGCAGCGCGGTGAACAGTTCCCGTCGATTGGCCTGGGCGCTCAGGGTACGCGCCAGCATGTGCCGCAGAACATGCGCGTGGGCGGGCCTGACTCCACCTCGATATCTTCTCAGTATCAGGCGGGTCTGGCTCTGACTTCGTTCGAGATCGATTTGTTCGGCAAGCTGCGCAATCAGTCGGAAGCCGCGTTTCAGACGTTCCTGGCGACCGAGCAGGCGCAAAAGACGGCTCAGATCAATCTGGTGGGGCAGGTGGCACAGGCGTACCTGACGCTGCGTGCTGCCGAGTCCGAACTTGAACTGGTTCGCCAGACACGCAAGGCACGCGAAGAGTCTTTTGATCTGGTGCGGGCGCGCTATGAGGGTGAAGTCGCCTCCGAGCTTGAACTGAATCAGGCCAAGAGCCTGCTCGACAGTGCTGATGCGACGTTGGCAGCCCTGGAGCGGACCCGTTCGCAGGCACGCAATGCCTTGACGGTTCTGATGGGGCAGCCGGAACCGGGCGATCTGCCCGATGCCGCACCGTTTGATCGTGACCAGTTGCTGGCTTCCGTGCCGGCTGGCTTGCCGTCCGATCTGTTGATCCGTCGTCCCGACATCATGGGGGCGGAGCATCAGTTGCTGGCTGCCAACGCGAATATTGGTGCTGCGCGTGCAGCATTTTTCCCGACGATTTCGCTGACGGGGTTGCTGGGTAGCGGCAGTGCGCCACTTTCCGGTTTGTTCGAGGCGGGCTCCGGCATGTGGAGCTTCTCGCCGCAGATTGCCATGCCATTGTTCGCTGGCGGCAGTATCCGTTCCGGTGTGGCGCTGGCCGAAGCACGCAACAATATTGCCGTGGCCCAGTACGAGCAGACCATCCAGCAGGCGTTCCGGGAAGTCGCCGATGCCCTGTCGGGTGAGGCGACCTATGGTACGCAGCTTGATGCCCAGCGTTCTTTCACGCAGGCACAGTTGAAGACGCTTGAATTGTCCAACCTGCGCTACGAGAATGGTGTCGACAGCTACCTGCAGGTGCAGACGGCACAGATCGATGCGCTGGATGCACAGCGTTCATTGATCCAGACCGGTCTGGCTGCGCTGGTCAATCGCATTGAGCTGTACAAGGCCCTGGGCGGTGGCTGGAACGAGCAGACCGTGCAGTCCGATGCCCAGGCAGGCAGTGCGCCAGCCGATGACGGCAATGCCGCTGCCGGCCAGGCTGCTTCTTCCTGAAGCTCAAACGTTCGCCATGACCGAGCTGTCGCCTGAGACGTCTCCCATCTCCGCGCCACCTGCTTTGCAGGTGGCGAGCGGTGCCATTGCCGGTATCGGCATGGATCTGCTGCGGATCGAGCGTATAGAAGCCGCACTGGCACGGCATGGCGTACGTTTTGCGAGCAAAATACTGGGGCCGGACGAACTGAGTGTGTTCGAGGCCCGTAGCCGGCGTGATGCGCGGCGTGGTGTGCGCTATCTGGCCACGCGTTTCTGCGTGAAAGAAGCGTTTTCCAAGGCCATCGGCCTGGGGATGCGCCATCCCATGTGGTGGACGCGAGTTCAGACGCTCAATGCGCCCGGCGGCCGTCCGGTGCTGTCACTGTCGGGTGAGCTGCGCGACTGGTATGCGCCCCGTTTCGGTGCCATGCATGTCTCGATTACCGACGAGTCCGACCTTGCCGCTGCCTACGTGATTGTCGAGACGCTGCGCGGCTAGGCTATTCACGCTAAAGTATCGCCTGTCGTGTCGGCCGGGCTTTGCACGCTTCCTGCGTGAAGGCCGTGCCGGCCGTAGACGAGAGAATCCATGCCTGTCGCCGTATCTTCTTCCCCGGTCCTGTATGGACCCGTCATGGCCGATGTGGCCGGACTGACCCTGACCGAATCCGAGCGTACCCGCCTGCTTAATCCGCTGGTGGGTGGGGTGATCCTGTTTGCCCGTAATTTTGAAAACCGTGCCCAGTTGTGTGCGCTGACCGCCGAGATCCGGGCGCTGGGCAAGCCCCTGCTGATCGCTGTGGATCACGAAGGTGGGCGTGTACAGCGCTTCCGTACCGATGGCTTCACCCATTTGCCATCAATGCGCAGCCTGGGCTGGCAGTGGGCGCGCGACCCCATGCTGGCGTTGCGTCTGGCGACTGAGGCGGGCTATGTGCTGGCTGCCGAGTTGCGGGCCTGTGGTGTGGATCTGAGCTTCACACCGGTACTGGATCTGGATTATGGCCGCAGTGCGGTGATTGGTGATCGTGCCTTTCACAGCGATCCACAATGTGTTGCGCAGCTTGCGCGGGCCCTGATTCAGGGGCTGGCGCTGGCTGGTATGGCTGCCTGCGGCAAGCATTTTCCGGGGCATGGTCATGTCGAAGCTGATTCGCACCTGGCCATTCCTGTGGACGAACGTTCGCTCGATGACATTCTGGCGCTGGACGCTGCGCCGTATGGCTGGCTGGGTGACCAGGTGCTGCCCTCGGTCATGCCGGCACATGTGATCTATTCTTCTGTCGATCCTAATCCTGCCGGATTCTCGCGTTTCTGGGTGCAGACCATCCTGCGTGAGCGCCTGGGGTATGACGGCGTGGTGTTTTCCGATGACCTGACCATGGAAGGTGCGACCGTGGCCGGTGATATCCTGGCGCGCGCCCAGGCCGCCCTGGGCGCGGGATGCGATATGGTGCTGGTATGCAATCGTCCCGACCTGGCCGACGAACTGCTGGCACGCCTGGATGTTGCACCCGATCCGGTTGCCTCGGCGCGGATTGCACGTCTTGCACCGCGTTCTGACGCACCCGACTGGGATGCCCTGCAGTCCGATCCACGCTACCGACATGCCCGATCACTCCAGCATCAAAGCCTGGCTGGCTGACCTGCCACACCTGCCCGGTGTCTATCGGCATATCGATGCCTCGGGCGAGGTGCTTTACGTTGGCAAGGCCCGCGATCTCAAGCGTCGGGTGTCGTCGTATTTCCAGAAAACGCCATCCAGTCCCCGGATTGCGCATATGGTGGCGCGCGTCGAAAAGGTCGAAGTCACCATTACGCGTTCAGAGGCCGAGGCGCTGCTGCTCGAGAACAACCTTATCAAGCAGTTGCACCCGCGCTACAACATTCTGTTTCGCGACGACAAATCCTACCCCTATCTGCTGTTGACCGGGCATGCGTGTCCCCGGGTAGTCTATTACCGGGGCGCGACCAGTCGTTCAGGCCAGTTCTTCGGTCCCTATCCCAACGTCTGGGCCGTACGTGAAACCATCCAGATTCTGCAGAAAGTGTTTCGCCTGAGGACCTGCGAAGATTCTGTTTTCGCAAACCGCAGCCGGCCCTGTCTGTTGCACCAGATCGGACGCTGTTCTGCACCCTGTGTGGGGGTGATTTCGCCGGAGGACTACCGCAATGATGTCAACCGCGCGGCCCGTTTTCTGAATGGTCAGGCCCAGGATGTCATGACGGATATCGAGCAGCGCATGTACCTGGCTTCGGAAGCGCTGCGTTTCGAAGAGGCAGCGGCACTTCGCGACCAGATGCAGGCGCTCTCCACGGTACTGCACCAGCAGACCATGGAAGCCGGCAGCGAGGATACGGATGTGATTGCCGTGGTTGCCGAGGGCGGCAAGACCTGTGTGACGCTGGCCATGGTGCGGGGCGGACGGCACCTGGGTGACAAGTCTTTCTTTCCGACCCATGTCGATGGCGACGAGCCGGGGACGGTGCTGGCGGCATTCATTGCCCAGCACTACGCCGACACCAGCGTGCCAGGCGTGTTGGTGCTGTCGCATCCGGTCGAGGATGACGCCTTGTCTGCAGCGCTGTCCGAGCGTGCCGGGCGCAAGGTGCGCCTGTTGAGGCAGCCGCAGGGGGTACGCAAGTCCTGGCTGGAGCAGGCACAGAGCAATGCGGCCCTGGCCCTGGCGCGCGCCTTGTCCGAAAACACTGCACGCACGGCGCGTACCCGGACGCTGGCCGAGACGCTGGGGATCGAGGCAGACGACGAGGCGCTCGAGCTGTTGCGCATCGAATGTTTCGATATCAGCCATACGGCGGGAGAAGCGACCCAGGCCTCCTGCGTTGTGTACGAGCATCACGACATGCAGCCATCGCTGTATCGTCGTTACAACATCCATGACATTACACCGGGCGATGACTATGCCGCCATGCGTCAGGCGCTGATGCGTCGTTTTTCCAAGGTGGTCGACGGTACGGCACCGATGCCGGGCCTGGTGCTGATCGATGGCGGCAAGGGCCAGGTCGAGATGGCGCGGCAGGTGTTCGCCGAGCTGGGGCTGGATATTTCGTTGCTGGTGGGGGTGGCCAAGGGCGAAGGCCGCAAGGTCGGCCTGGAGACGCTGGTGTTTGCCGACGGTCGTGCGCCGGTCGCGCTGGGCAAGCAGTCGGCAGCCCTGATGCTGATTGCCCAGATACGGGACGAAGCGCACCGGTTCGCGATTACTGGCATGCGAGCCAAACGTGCCAAGGCCCGCACGACATCCCGGCTTGAGGAAATAGAAGGCGTGGGTGCCAAGCGTCGCCAGAAACTGCTGGCTCGCTTCGGTGGCCTGTCCGGCGTGGTCAATGCCAGTGTCGATGATCTGATGAGTGTCAGCGGGATCTCCCGGGAACTGGCCGAGCGCATCTATCAGGCATTGCGATAATACGCGGATCAGGTAGCATAACGACATCATGCCCATCAACATCCCGATTGCCCTGACCTGGCTGCGGATCGCCCTGATCCCGCTGATCGTTGTCCTGTTCTACCTGCCCGACTGGCTGGTCGATGAAAACACCCGTGGCCTGCTGGCTTCCATTATCTTCATCGTGGCTGCGCTCACTGACTGGTTCGATGGCTGGCTGGCACGCCGCTGGAACCAGACGTCTTCGTTCGGTGCTTTTCTTGATCCGGTTGCCGACAAACTCATGGTGGGGGCCGCGCTGCTGGTATTGCTGGATATGGGACGTGTGGGCGTGGTCATTGCCCTTATCATCATCGGACGCGAAATCGCCATTTCTGCGTTGCGAGAGTGGATGGCGCAGATCGGTGCCAGCGCCAGCGTGGCAGTCAGCTGGCTGGGCAAGTTCAAGACAGCGGCACAGATGGTGGCGATTCCCTGTCTACTGTATGCCCAGCCACTGCTTGGCATCAATACACTGCTGTTGGGTGAGGTTCTGATCATTGTTGCGGCCATCCTGACGGTATGGTCTATGTGTTACTACCTGAAGCGCGCCTGGCCAGCCATCCGCGAGCGTGCCTGAGCTGCCGGCATGAGTACGATGGCAGCCCTGGCGGGTGATGACAGTCCTGCCCTGCGCCGAAGGGACTGGCTCACGATTGCGTTGATCGGGCTGGTGCATGCTTCCTCGCACTTCTTCCAGTTGGTCATCCCTTCGCTGTATGTGGCGCTGGGGAGTGCTTTCAATCTTGATTTTGCAGCGCTGGGCCTGTTGGTGTCGGCGTTTTTTGTCGTTTCCGGCGTCGGTCAGGCATCGTCAGGTTTTCTGGTGGACAGGATCGGTGCACGGCCGGTCCTGTGGTTCGGACTGGCCTGTTTCGTGGTGGCCGGCCTGTTGATCGCATCGGCCAATGGCTATGCCATGCTGATGGCTGCAGCGCTGATCGCGGGCCTTGGCAACTCGATCTTCCATCCGGCGGATTACGCCATCATCAATCTGAATATCAGCCGTTCCCGGTTGGGACATGCCTTCAGTGTGCATGGCGTGTCCGGCAATCTGGGCTGGGCGGCAGGCCCGGTGTTTATCGCTGCCGTGACGCACTGGGCTGGCTGGCGCATGGCGGCGCTGGCGGCAGCCGGCGTGGTGGCTCTGGTGCTGCTGGCCAGCGTGCTGGGCCGGCGTCTGCTGCAGGTCGATGTGGCACGACAGGCGGGGGCAGAACAGGCAGGCATACAGGCTCAGTCTGGCGAGCGCAAAGGGGCTGTCTCTCCTGCGGAGGGGGCACTGGCCCGCGTGGCGACATTGCTCGCGATACCGGCACTGTGGGGTGCTTTCCTGTTTCTGGCTGCGACCACCGTGGCCAATTCTGCGATGCAGAATTACACGATTCCACTGATGGGCGACCTCTACTATCTGACCTCCATGCAGGCCAGCTCTGCTTTGTCGCTCTTCATGGTGGCGGCTGCAGCAGGCATGCTGGCGGGTGGTTTCCTTGCCAACCTTTCGCCACGGACAGAATGGGTCGTGCTGGGCGCGCTGGCGGTGGCAGCACTGTTGCTGGCGATGCTGGCGATGCGCTGGGTACCTGTCGCCTGGGCCTTGCCGGTCCTGGCGCTGGCAGGGCTGTGCTCCGGGATGGCGGGCCCATCGCGCGACCTGCTGATACGCCGGGTCACGCCGAAAGGGGCTGTCGGATCGGTCTATGGACTGGTCTATTCAGGCATGGACGTGGGCTCGGCCTCGGGGCCACTGCTGTTTGGTGTGATGCTGGATCACGGTTTTCAGCAAGGGCCCTGGCTGGGCGCGGCCGTGGCCTTGCTGGCGGCTGCCCTGCTGGCGCTCTGGGTGGGGCGTCAGCCTGCGCCGCAGGTATCTACGGCTCGATCCTGATCCGTGTCGCGAGGCGCGGCTGGCCGCTTATGGCGCGGGTGGGTGTGCCAGCCGCGCGGTCTTGAGCATGGCGGTACAGACACCACGCAACATGTCCACTTCGTCCTGACTCAGGTTGCTGCGGGTCAGCAGGTGGCGCATGCGCAGCATCAGCTTCTTGGGATGCGCAGGGTCCAGAAACTGAATGCCGATCAGCGCTTCTTCCCAGTGCGTCAGCAGGGCCTGTACCGCTTCGTTGCCTGCAAGCCGGTCGCCCGGGCGTACGGTGCCTCCGGTACTGAAGGATGATTCGGCATTCAGCGCATAGCGCAACTCCCAGGCTGCCAGTTGCAGCGCCTGTGCCACATTGAGTGAACTGTAGGCCGGGTTGGCGGGGATCTGACAGATCCGCTGACACCGGGCAATCTGCTCATTGGTGAGGCCGGCCCGTTCGGTACCCAGCACGATGGCCACTTCATCACTGCCGCGGCCGGTCAGGTGTTCGACCGACAGGCTGGCAGCCTGCCGAATATCGCAGTTGGGTGGCCCCAGGTCGCGGGGCCGGGCCGTCAGCGCCAGGGCCAGTGTGACATGGCGCATGCCTGCCGCCAGGTCGGGTACGATCTCGGCTCCGGCCAGTACATCGGTCGCGCCGCTGGAGAGCGCAATGGCATCGGGGTGTACCAGTACATCGTCGAGGTGCGGGCGCACCAGGGTCAGCTTGGTGAATCCCATGGTCTTGATGGCACGGGCGGCAGCACCGACGTTGCCGGGATGGCTGGGCTCGACCATGATGAAGCGGACACGGTCGAAAAGGGAGGCTGGGAGGACAGCGGACATGAGCGGCAATGATCCGATCTGATAAAAAACGCAGGGTCTATTAAAATGGCGCAGTTCTGACGGCGCAGGCCATGCCGGGCGTCGTATTCAACCGGCTGCGCACTGGTGCGCCGGTTTCTTTGTCTACAGTGGAAAACGAATTCTATGCATCCGATGCTCAATACCGCAGTCAAGGCAGCGCGCCGGGCCGGCAGTATCATCAACCGCGCCAGCCTGGACCTCGATCGCGTGCAAGTCGCGCGTAAGGGCCCCCGCGATTATGTCACGGAAGTCGACCAGGCTGCCGAACAGGCCATCATCGAAACCCTGAGTACCGCCTATCCCGAGCATACCTTCCTGGCTGAAGAGTCCGGCCTGTTGCCGGCAGATGCGCCGGAATGGCACAAGGCGGCCTATCAGTGGATCATTGATCCCCTGGATGGGACGTCCAATTTCCTGCATGGCTACCCACACTATGCGATCTCGATTGCGCTGGCGCAGCGTGGTCAGGTTACCCAGGCCGTGATCTATGATCCGGTTCGCAACGAGCTGTTTACGGCCAGCCGCGGCGCAGGGGCATTCCTCAACGATCGCCGCATTCGTACTTCCAGTCGCTCACGCCTGCACGATGCCCTGATCGGAGCTCGCTGGCCGGGTTCGAACGGGCCCGACAGCCTGGCACGCAGCAAGCGTTTCGAGACCCTGGCTTCCGATACCGTCGGCGTGCGTCGTTCGGGTTCGGCCGTGCTGGATCTGGTTTATGTGGCAGCGGGGCGGCTGGATGGTTTCTGCGGTGTTGATCTCAAGCCCTGGGACATGGCGGCTGCAGGCCTGATGGTACTGGAGGCCGGCGGCCTGATCGCCGATTTCAGCGGCGAGCAGGGCTGGATGGACAGTGGCGAAGTGCTGGCTGGCAGCCCCAAGCTGTTCCCGTCGATGCTGGCTTCGCTGTCCTGATCCATTGCTGCGGCACCTGCCGCAGCAATGTGCCATGGATGTATCTTGTCGGGCTGTGTTGCCAATATGACAGCACAGCCCGGTTTTTTCTGGTTATCATAAAGGATTACAGACTTCTGGAGTTGCTCTGATGGAATGGCTGCTGGACCCCGCCGTGTGGGTCGGCCTGCTCACCCTGGTCGTGCTTGAAATCGTACTGGGGATCGACAATCTGATCTTTATTGCCATTCTGGCAGACAAGCTTCCTCCACATCTCCGCGATCGCGCCCGTATCATCGGGTTGTCACTTGCGCTCATCATGCGCCTGGGACTGCTGTCGGTCATGTCCTGGCTGGTCACCCTGACTGCGCCACTGTTCTCCATCGGGCCCGCAACCTTCTCGGGGCGGGATCTTATCCTTATCGTGGGTGGTTTCTTCCTGCTCTTCAAGGGCACGATGGAACTGCATGATCGCATCGAGGGGCATCACAGCGTTTCCAAGGGGCCGCGTGTCTATGCCAGCTTCTGGGTGATCGTGACCCAGATCGTGCTGCTCGATGCCGTATTCTCGCTTGACGCCGTGATTACGGCCGTCGGTATGGTTGATCACTTGTCCGTCATGATGGCGGCCGTGATCATTGCCATTGGTGTGATGCTGGTGGCTTCCAAGCCTTTGACCCGTTTCGTCAATGCCCACCCGACCGTGGTGGTGCTGTGTCTGGGCTTCCTGCTGATGATCGGTTTCTCTCTGGTGGCAGAAGGCTTCGGTTTCAAGGTGCCCAAGGGCTATCTGTATGCGGCCATCGGTTTCTCGGTGGCGATCGAGGCACTCAATCAGGTGGCTCGACGCAACATGCAGAAAGCCGAAGATCATCGTCCGATGCGCGACCGCACCTCAGAAGCCATCCTGCGCATGCTGGGCAAGCGACCCCTGGATGCCGAAGAAGACCAGTCTGCTGCCGTGCAGGCTCGGGATGCTTCCGCCTTTGGTGTCGAGGAACGCAACATGGTCAGCGGCGTGCTGACGCTGGCCGAGCGTTCCGTGTATTCCGTCATGACCCCGCGGACGGCCATCGAATGGCTCAATGTCGAAGACGAAGGCGAGGTGCTCAAGGCCCAGGTGGATCAGTCGTCGCACAGTTTCTTCCCTGTCGGTCGTGGCAGCCTGGATGACATTGTTGGCGTGGTGCGTGCCAAGGATGCCGTGGCAGACCTCCTGACCGAAGGCCGGATCCGCAAGGAAAGCCTGCGTGAACCGGTCATCGTGCATGAGTCGATTGGCATGTTGCGTCTGATGGAAACCCTCAAAAGCTCGGGGGGGAAACTGGTGCTGGTGACCGATGAGTTCGGTGCCATCGTGGGTCTGGTTACGCCGATCGATGTATTCGAAACCATTGCCGGCGAATTTCCCGATGAGGATGAAAGTCCCGATATCGTGGTCGAGGGCGATAATCTCTGGCGTGTGGATGGTGCAGCTGACCTGCATCAGTTGGAGCAGGTGCTGGATACCGATGACCTGGTCAACGACAACGAGGACTACACCACGTTGGCCGGCTACCTGCTGGCACGCTTTGGTCAGCTTCCCGAGCCGGGTGATCACTGCGAGCATGTCAGCCATGTGGGGCATGACCGTATCCGTTTCGAAGTGTTGGCCCTGGATGGCCGGCGGATTTCCCAGGTACAGGTCCGGCGCATCGTGCCGGATTATGAAGCAGAGGCTGAATAAGCATGGACTGGTTGCAGGTTTTCGTGTTGTCGGTCGTGCAGGGGGTCACCGAGTTCCTGCCGGTGTCCAGTTCTGCTCACCTGATCCTGGTACCGGTCTTTTTCGACTGGCCTGATCAGGGGCTCTATTTCGACGTGGCCCTGCATGTCGGCAGTCTGATTGCCGTGTTGCTGTACTTCCGGGATGAAATCGGTGCCATGATCCGGGGGTTCGTGCGTTCGATCACGACCCGTACCCTGGATGCCGATGGCAAACTGGCCTGGGCGATTGTGCTGGGTACCATCCCGGTCGGGTTGGCCGGACTGCTGCTCAAGGATGTCGTGAGCAGCTATGCGCGTTCGCCACACTGGATTGCCTGGGGGGTCATTATCTTTGGTCTGCTGCTGGGCTGGGCCGACTGGAAATTCCGAGGTGAACGCACGGAGCGCGACATGACCTGGAAAGATGTCGCCATCATTGGTTGCGCACAGGCCCTGGCGCTGTTTCCCGGCACGTCCCGTTCGGGCATTACGCTGACGGCGGCCCTGATGGTTGGCATGAGCCGCGAGGCTGCAGCGCGCTTCTCTTTCCTGCTGTCCATTCCGGTGATTGTGCTGGCCGGCGGGCTTGAGGCTATCGAGATCGTGCGCCAGCCGCAGGCGATCGACTGGATGCCGGTGCTGGGTGGTGTCGTGATTTCCGGTGTCACGGCCTATGCCTGCATTCACTACTTCCTGGCATTCATTCGCAGGATGGGCGTACAGGTATTCGTTGCCTACCGTATCGTCCTGGGTATTGTCCTGCTGTCTATGTTCTGATCCTGTGCGATCGAGGCTGCAGGCTGGCCCTGATGGCATTGAAAAGGGCGGATTGCATTGCTGCAATCCGCCCTTTTTGTTTTTGGCTTGTGATCCTACGGCTTTTCGGGTTGTTCCAGATCGTAGAACACCAGGCCATCTTCCTCGATGGCCAGCCAGCCGCCCCTGATCGGATCGGCATGGTCACAATCCCAGTCGGGCAGCACCCAGCGCTCACAGTGCCGGCCATCGACCTCAATGGCATGGCGGGCAGGGCGGTGGGTGTGGCCGTGCACCATGATGGACAATCCTGTCGAGCGAAATGCCGCTTCGATGGCGTCCTGGTTCACATCCATGATTTCCATGGATTTCTGGCTGTTGGCCTGGATGCTGCCGGCGCGTGCTTCTTGGGCCATCGCCAGTCTTTCCGGAATGCTCTTGGAGAGGAACTGGGCTTGCCACTGCGGATTGCGCACCATGGTACGGAATTGCTGATAGGCAATATCGTCCAGGCAGTATTCGTCACCATGTGAGAGCAGGACGGGGCCGGCCTGCGTCTGCAGGCGAGCGCTGTCCGGCAGCAGGTGCGTGCCGGTGGCTGCAGCCAGCTTTTCACTGATCAGGAAATCGCGATTGCCGCGGCCGATCCAGATGGGCAGGCGTGCTGCTGCATGCTGCAGGCCGCTCAGGACGCCCGCCAGCCATTCCGGGGCGATATGGATGACATCGTCGCCGATCCAGGCGTCGAAGATATCGCCCGGCAGCAGCAGCGAAGCTGCATCCTCGGGGGCTGCTTCCAGGAAAGCCAGAAAGGCCTCGATGGTGGCAGGCGTATCGGGCCCCAGGTGCAGGTCGGCTGCAATCCAGACCGGACCTGCCGGCAATGCGATGTCGATGGGATTATTCAACGACTTCCGCCTTCAGGATGATGACATCCTCGACCGGAACGTCCTGGTGGAAGCCCTTGTTGCCGGTCTTGACACCCTTGATCTGGTCCACGATCTCGGTCCCTTCGATCACTTCACCGAATACGGCATAGCCCCAGCCCTGGCTGCTGGGCGAGGTGAAGTTCAGGAAGTCGTTGTCGGCGACGTTGATGAAGAACTGGGCGGTTGCCGAGTGCGGATCGTTGGTGCGTGCCATGGCCAGCGTGTAGCGCTGGTTCTTGAGGCCGTTGTCGGCTTCGTTGTCGACCGGATCACGGGTTTCTTTCTGCTTCATGCCCGGCTCGAAGCCGCCGCCCTGGATCATGAAGTTATTGATGACGCGATGGAAGATCGTGTTGTCATAGAAACCATCGCGCACATATGCGAGGAAATTCTCAACGGTCTTGGGAGCCTTTTCGGCGTTCAGTGCGATCAGCAGGTCGCCTTGGCTGGTCTGGAGCTTGACGCGGGGGCTTGTCGTGGTCATGGATGAGCTACCTTGCAAAGAGGGTGAAGCGGCTGCCTTGGGCTCGGAACCGGAAGAGGGCGAGCAGGCGGCCAGGAGAATGCCGAGTGCGCCGTAGCGCAGCAGGCGGGAAGCGTGGTGAAACATGGTCAAAGCAGAATTCATTTCAGACTCCTGAGACGAGCGGCGTCGGTCCGGGCTTGATTCAGGCCCATGCGGCTTGCCTTGTCATAGGATTGCAGTGCCAGAGCCTGCAGTATCTGACCCATATTGTAATGAGCCAGTGCATAGTTCGGATTGAGCTGCAGCGCGATGGTCAGCGCCTGGCGTGCATCTTCGAGACGGCCCTGTTTGGTGTACAGTGCCGCCAGATTGTTCCAGGGTTCAGGCAGTTCGGGAAAACGCTGCGTCATGTCACGGTAGGCAGCCAGGGCATCGGCTTCGCGGCCCAGGGCAGCATAGGCGCGTGCCTGCAGGAAAAGCAGTTGCACATTGGTGCCAAGTGCATTGGGGGGGATAGCGTTGAGCTCACCCTGGATGCGTGTCAGCGCTTCTTCAGCCTTGCCCTGGTCGATTTCCTTTTCGATCTCGGCGGCGATCTCGGCAGCAGTGGGAGGCAACGATGTATCGACGCCGGGCTTGAGCGCCTCGAGTACCCGTGCCAGACCATCCCATCCTCCCGAACCGACGGGCGCGGCCTCCATGCCGGGGGGCAGGTCGCTGATGCTGTCGAAGGTGTTGTTGTCGTCCGGGTCCAGGTCCATGGACTGGGCATAGGCCTGGGACCAGCCCAGCGACAGTATGGCGAGGGTCAGGCAGGCGCGGCGAAAAGTCGGTGTCAGGATCACGTTCAGGTCGGGAGAGAGAGTTGCAGGCCGGTTGGCCGGGCGTCACTTGCTATACTGCGGATTGCGCAATTGTAGCCTTGGTTCTTTTTCCCCATTCATTTTCCATGTTGCACATCTATAACACGCTAGCACGTACCAAACAGCCTCTGCAAACGGTGGAGCCGGGCAAGGTGCGCATGTATGTGTGCGGCATGACCGTATACGACTACTGTCATCTGGGCCATGCCCGCATGCTGGTGAGCTTCGACGTGGTGCAGCGCTGGCTGCGCGCCAGCGGTTACGAAGTGACCTATGTGCGCAATATCACCGATATCGATGACAAGATCATCCGTCGCGCGGTCGAGACCGGCCGGCGCATGCAGGATGTCACTGATTTCTATATTGAGGCCATGCATGCCGATGAGCGTGCCCTGGGGGTCGAAAGTCCCACGCACGAGCCGCGTGCCACGCAATATGTGGGGCAGATGCTGAATCTGATCGGTCGGCTCGAGGAGCGAGGCCTGGCTTATCAGGCTGCCGATGGTGACGTCAATTATGCCGTGCGCAAGTTTCCCGGCTATGGCAAGCTCTCCGGCCGTTCGCTCGACGAGTTGCGTGCCGGTGAGCGCGTGGCGGTCGATGCCTCCAAGCGTGATCCCTTCGATTTCGTACTCTGGAAGTCCGCCAAGGACAGCGAGCCCGCCGAATCCAAGTGGGAATCGCCCTATGGGCTGGGGCGGCCCGGCTGGCATATCGAGTGCTCGGCCATGAGTGAAGCCGTCCTGGGCTTGCCTCTGGATATCCATGGCGGGGGGCCTGATCTCAAGTTTCCCCATCACGAAAATGAAATCGCCCAGACCGAAGGCGCAGGTGACAAGGCGCTTGCCAATTGCTGGATGCATTGCGGCCCGCTGATGGTCGACAGCGACAAGATGTCCAAGTCGCTCGGCAATTTCCGTACCATTCGCCAGACCATTGCCCGTACGCCCGAGGCAGAAACGCATCAGGGCGGCGATGCCGGGACAGCATGGTTCAACCCCCGCGAAGCGGAAATGCTGCGTTTTTTCATTGTGCGCAACCATTATCGCAGTGCCCAGAACTATGCGCCCGATAACCTGGTCGATGCACAGAACGCACTCGATCGTCTGTATCAGACTCTGAATAGCGTGTCCCCGGCTAGTGCGGCCGAGGTGGACTGGGCACAACCCGAGGCCCTGGCTTTCCGGGCAGCGATGGACGATGATTTCAATACGGCGGGCGCTGTGTCGGCATTGTTCGATCTGGCGGCGCGCGTCAATCGCACGTCCTCCCCAGAAGCCGCTGCACAGCTCAAGGCCCTGGCCGGATTGCTGGGGTTGCTGCAGCAGGATCCTGCTGCCTATCAAAAGGAAAGCAGTCGCTATCGCCGGGGGGCCTTGGCATCGACACTGTCCGATCAATCTCGGCCGGGCGAGGGCGGCGCAGTGGTCATGGGCGGTGCCATGTCCGATGCCGCCATTGAACAGGCCATCGCCGACAGGCAGGCCGCCAAGGCGGCGCGAGACTTTGCCCGGGCCGATGGCATCCGTGCCGACCTTGCGGCTGCCGGCATCTTGCTCGAGGATCGCCCGGGTGGCCTGACCCAGTGGCGTCGGGCCTGAGCAGGAAAACCCATACATATCATGAGTACGACCATTACTGCATCTGCTGCCCCTGTGCCGCCCGATTCGCCCAAGCCGGGCTATTGGGATGAGGCCGTGGCGCATCTGCTCAAGCGCGACCGCATTCTCAAGCGCCTGATTCCCAACTATCCTGCCACCTGGCTGACACTGCGCGGTGAACCTTTCGTGACCCTGGCGCGTTCGGTCATCGGGCAACAGATCGCGACGCGTACGGCGGCCTCCATCTGGCAGAAGCTGCTGGCAGCCTGTCCCGCGCCTTTCTCGCCCGAAACCGTGCTGGCGCTTGATCCGGAAGTGTTGCGCGCAGCTGGATTGCCCAAGCGCAAAGCCGAATACATCGTCGATCTCGCCCTGCACTTCCATGAGGAGCGCGTCCATCCCGAAGCCTGGGCTGGCATGGACAACGAGGCCGTGGTGGATGAGCTGACCGCGATTCGCGGCATCGGTCGCTGGACAGCCGAGATGTTCCTGATTTTCAACCTGCAGCGACCGGATGTGCTGCCGCTGGACGATGCTGGCCTGATTCGGGCAATCTCGCATCATTACTTCAGTGGCGAACCGGTTTCCCGCTTCGAGGCACGCGAAGTGGCACAGGCCTGGCAGCCATGGCGCACGGTCGCCACATGGTATTTGTGGTGCAGTCTGGACGCGGTTGCCGTAAAGTAGCGGTTTTCGGACGCCGCCAGTCATTATCATCGGAATACGACATTACATGCGTAATACCTTTCTAGAATTCGAACAGCCTCTGGCCGAGCTTGAAGCCAAGATCGAGCAGTTGCGATTTGTGCAGGCCGATTCGGCCGTCGACATTTCGGACGAGATCAACCGCCTCCAGCAGAAAAGCCAGAAGCTGGCCCAGGAAATCTATGGCAAGCTGACGCCCTGGCAGACGGCGCTGGTGGCACGCCATCCCCAGCGGCCCTACACACTCGACTACGTGCGCGAAATCTTTACCGATTTCCATGAACTGCATGGTGATCGCATGTATGCGGATGATCCCTCCATCGTGGGGGGGCTGGCACGCTTCAATGGTGCTTCCTGCATGGTGATCGGCCATCAGAAGGGACGCGATACGCGTGAGCGCGCACTGCGCAATTTCGGCATGCCCCGGCCTGAGGGCTATCGCAAGGCCTTGCGGCTGATGCGCCTGGCCGAAAAATTCCAGATTCCGGTATTCACTTTCGTGGATACGCCCGGAGCCTATCCCGGCATCGGTGCCGAGGAACGTGGTCAGTCGGAAGCGATCGGCCACAATCTCTATGCCATGGCCGAGCTCAAGGTACCGATCATCTCTACCATCATCGGTGAGGGGGGATCGGGTGGCGCACTGGCGATTGCCGTTGCCAATGCCGTATTGATGCTTCAGTATTCCACCTATTCGGTCATTTCTCCCGAAGGATGCGCCTCCATCCTGTGGCGCAGCGCCGACAAGGCTCCCGAAGCGGCTGCTGCGCTGGCCATTACGGCTTCGCGCCTCAAGGAACTTGGCCTGGTCGATCGTGTCGTCAATGAACCGGTGGGTGGTGCCCATCGTGATCCCAGCGTCATGGCCCGCCTGCTCAAGCGCGCGTTGGTCGATTCTCTGCGCCAGTTGCAGGGCATGAACGCCAAGGAGCTTGTCGATCATCGCGTGGAGCGCCTGATGTCCTATGGCAAGTTCCAGGAAGTCAAGGCCTGATACAGGCCTGCCGGCTGCGCCGCACGATGCTGCGGTGCCGGCCTGTGCCGACATGACGGATCCCGCTTTGCTGCGCCCGGTCCTGCAATGTCTGCAGCATCAGCCATCCATTCATTATGCCGTTGCCCTCAGTGGTGGGGCAGATTCGGCCATGCTGGTCTTGCATGCCGCCTCTGCGGCACGCAGCCTGGGCATTGAACTCTCTTGCTTTCACATTCATCACGGACTGCTGAACGAGGCTGACGCGTGGGCGGTTCATGCCGGCCAGCTCGCCAGTCAGCTGGGTTTGCCGTTTCACATGCTGCGCGTGGCGGTGCCACGCGATAGCGGCAAAGGGATCGAGGGGGCTGCCAGGCAGGCTCGCTATGCAGGGCTGGCGCAACTCGCGCGAAGCCAGGGGGTCGAGGCGATTTTGCTGGCACACCACCAGGATGATCAGGCTGAAACCGTCCTGCTGCGTTTGCTGCGAGGTACCGGGCCGGAAGGCATGGCGGCGATGGCCGGACATGCCGTGCGCAACGGCGTGCAATACCTGCGTCCCTGGCTGGACGTGCCGCGCCAGCGCATACTGGATGTGTCCGCCCGCTATGCGGCAGCATACGGCTGGGAACCTGTTCAGGATCCAACCAATCAGGATGCTGATTACACCCGTGCTGCCGTACGCACGCTGCTGGTTCCCGTGCTTGAGCAGCGCTGGCCTGCCTGGCGCACGGTGCTGGGACGGCATGCCCGTCAGGCAGCCGAAACGGGTGAAATCCTTGCTGAAGTGGCGGAGCAGGACTGGCAGGCGCTGATGCCTGCTGCGGATGGGCTGAGCTTTTCCCTGACTGCCTGGCGAACCCTGTCGCCCGCCCGGCAGGCGCTGGCATTGCGCCACTGGTTGCAGCGCCTGGGCGTGAAATTGCCAACGGAGGCGCGTCTGCAGGCCTGGCTTGGGCAATTGCGACGAGTGACACATGACAACCAGATGCTGCTCGAACATGAGCAAATCGAGATCAGGTGTGTCAGGAGTCGAGTCTTGCTGCAGCCTCGGCAGGTTGTATCCTATGAAGAGCGCCGTCGGCTGCGAATCCAGGTGCGCGCGCAAGAAGGCCAGGCATCGAGCACCAACCGGCATGCGTCAGATCAAGAAAATGCGTCAGCCACGGAAAATACGCCCGGCTCTTGCTAGAATATGACGCTTTGCCCGCTGTTTTTCCGGGTGGATCACCTCAGGTAGCGTTCAAATGTCTATTTATGTCCATAAGTATGGCGGCACGTCGATGGGTTCCGTCGAGCGCATCAGGAATGTTGCGCGCCGTGTAGCCAAGTGGCACGCCGCTGGCCATCAGGTCGTGGTCGTGCCCTCCGCCATGGCGGGTGAAACCAATCGTCTGCTGGGCCTGGCCCGCGAGATCGCAGGCAGCGGTGCGGATCGCCGCGAACTCGACATGATTGCCTCTTCCGGCGAGCAGATCAGCAGCGGCCTGCTGGCGCTGGCCCTGCAGGCCGAGGGCGTGCAGGCACGCAGCTATGCTGGCTGGCAGGTGGCCGTGCATACGGACAAGGCCTATACCAAGGCCCGCATTACCGGTATCGACAGCGAGCGCATCATGGCAGACCTGAATGCCGGTCGCGTGGTTGTGGTCACGGGTTTCCAGGGCGTGGATGACGATGGCAACATTACTACGCTGGGGCGTGGTGGTTCGGATACGTCGGCGGTTGCCGTGGCGACTGCGATCAAGGCTGATGAATGCCTGATCTACACCGATGTCGATGGGGTATATACCACCGATCCTCGTGTGGTCCCCGAGGCCCGGCGGCTGAATGTGCTGTCGTTCGAAGAAATGCTCGAGATGGCCTCGCTTGGTTCCAAGGTGCTGCAGATCCGCTCTGTCGAGTTTGCCGGCAAGTACCATATCCCGGTCCGGGTGCTGTCATCGCTCACCGACCCAGAAATCAGTCTGTCCGTAGAAATGAAATCGGGCACGCTCATCACTTTCGAGGAAGACGAAAAAATGGAATCCGCAGTTGTTTCCGGCATTGCATTTAGCCGCGACGAAGCCAAAATCACCCTGGTCGCCGTGCCCGACAAGCCTGGTATCGCCTACTCGATCCTCGGGCCGGTGGCGGATGCCAATATCGATATCGACATGATCGTCCAGAATCAGTCGATCGAAGGCACCACCGATTTCTCTTTCACGGTGCAGAGCAATGAGTTCCAACGCGCGCTGGACGTGCTGAATCGCGAAGTGTTGCCCAAGGTCGGCGCGCGTGAAGTGATCGGCAATGAAAAGGTCTGCAAGGTCTCGATCGTCGGCATCGGCATGCGTTCTCACGTGGGCGTGGCCAGCAAGATGTTCCGCACACTCTCTGACGAAGGCATCAATATTCAGATGATCAGCACTAGCGAGATCAAGACTTCGGTCGTGATCGAGGACAAATACATGGAACTGGCCGTGCGTGCCCTGCACAAGGCTTTCGACCTGGGTGATACACCTGCAACAGCAGAATAAAATCGTGCTATAATTAGCAGCTAACTTGGAGACGTGGCCGAGTGGTTGAAGGTACTCCCCTGCTAAGGGAGCATACGGCTTATACCCGTATCGAGGGTTCGAATCCCTCCGTCTCCGCCAAGTTGATTCCCTGATGCAGGGATGCCAGAAACCCGCACGAGCTCGCCTCTGCGGGTTTTTTGTTTGTCGGTACGCTTCTCAGTCATTTCAGCAGGATGATTTCATGACACTCAAGACATGCATGGCTTTCGCGATAACGGGCCTTTCATTTGTAACGACAGTGGTACTGGCGCAAAGTGCACCTTCTCAGGCTCAGGGCGCTTTTGCCAAGGAAGCCTATGAAATCGCGCGCAATATGAATGGCCTGGCTGATTACTGCCAGCGCAAGGGGTATATCCAGCCCGGCAGTGTAGAGGATGCCCGCAAGTTATTGCCCATGGTTGAATCCATGTCGCCGGACAAAAGTGGTGGGGATGCTGCCGAAGCCTATGGCATCAAGGGTTATGTGCTGGATGGAAAGAGACCCCCGGTTCAACTGGCCGAAAGCGAGCTGAGCGAAAGCGAATGGTGTCAGCAGGCGGCCGAAGGCTGGCGTCACTGGGCTGCGCAACTGGCACGCTGATGCGTGCCGGCAGGCCTGTCAGCAGCAGCGTGGGCGGGCCGCACACTAGTGCGATATTGTGCCCAGTGCCTGTGAGCTCGTTTGCAGCGGAACACGCGGTTCGATAGCCTTGAGTGCAATGACATGCAGTATCTCGCTGACCGTGGTGCAGCAGTCCTGCAGGATGGCCAATTGATATTTCTCGGCTGCTTCCGAGAGGGCGGTATGGGTGACGCAATTATGCGTCATCATGCCGCAGATCAGCAGTGAATCTACCTTCAATGTCTCTAGCGTCTTGGTCAGCGATGTTCCCAGAAAGCTGTCGGCCTGCGTTTTGATGACAACGGGTGCCGTAGGCGCGGCCGCAAGCAGCCTGGGGTGCAACTCGGCACCAGAGGTCTCTTCGCAGAAAAAGGGACTCTGGCTTGGTGCAATATGCTGGATAAGAATAACGGGAATATTGCGAGCATCAGCCAGCTTGATGGCATCGATAGTCTTGTCCAGGACGGGCACTGTGTTCCAGAGCGGAAACTTCCCTTCCGGAAAGTAGTCGTTCTGCAGATCGATGATGATGAGAGCGTGACGTGGATCGGTCATATCGAACTCCTCGGTTCGGTGAAAGGATGAGATATTGTCTGGCCGGCCAGACAAAGTGACGAGTGGCCTGATTGCCAGTGGGCGCTAAAATCGGGCCAATCTTTGTTGCAGGAGGTGCCTGCATGAGTGAACTGTCTTTTTCATCGCCTGTCGTGGCCGTCCTGGCCTTTGACAGGATCAGCCCTTTCCACCTGTCGGTACCGTGTCTTGTGTTCGGGGAGGAGTTGCAGGGGGTGCCGCGTTATGACGTTCGGGTGTGTGCTGCCGAGCCGGGTCGGTTGCGCACGTCAGCCGGGTTCGATATTGTGACCAGGCACGAACTGGATACGCTTGAGGTGGCAGATATCATTGTTGTCCCAAGCTGGCGTGATCCGGTGGAGCGTCCACCGCAGAGGCTGCTCGATGCGCTGGTGGCGGCAAAGGACCGAGGCGCATTGCTGGTGGGATTGTGCCTGGGGGCGTATGTGTTGGCAGAGGCTGGCTTGCTCGCTGGCAGGCGCGCTACGACACACTGGGCTTTTGCTGCTGACTTTTCTGCGCGCTATCCGGATGTGAGGTTTGATCCTGAAGTGCTCTATATAGAAGAAGATAATCTGATGACTTCAGCGGGTACGGCTGCAGGGCTGGACTGTTGCTTGCATATTGTCCGGCAGCATCATGGCAATGGGCTGGCAAACCGGGTGGCGCGCCGAATGGTGGTGTCTCCTCATCGCCAGGGAGGTCAGGCGCAGTTCATCGAGCAACCTGTGCCGACGGCAGGGCCGGGCCTGCGATTGTCTGATCTTCTCGATTGGGTGCGAGCGCATCTGGAGCAGCGGCATACGCTGGACAGTCTGGCGCGGCGTGCCTGCGTCAGTCGGCGTACTTTGAGTAGACAGATCCGGCAGTTGTCCGGCATGACCGTGGGACAGTGGCTGTTGCGCGAGCGTCTGTCTCGTGCACAGCAATTGCTGGAGGGAACCGATATGTCGGTGGAGCAGGTGGCAGCCACTGCGGGTTTTGGTTCCACGGCGTCAATGCGACTGTGTTTCAGCCGGATATGCGGACTGCCCCCTGGTGCGTGGCGAATGATGTATCGAGGGTGATATCATCGCTGGCGGGGGGAGGCAACGCGCCTTGTCGCATTTACAGATTGCACATGAGCTGTTCAATATGAAAAAAAGCGCCTTTATTGTTTTGCTGTTGGTCCTGTCGGGCTGTGACCTGAAACCTGCGCCTGAAAATGCCGCCAGGTCTTTTTCTTCTATCCAGCGATGCCTGGATCATGTTGCGTTCGATACGGGCGAGCGGCTCAATATCACCAACCGCACGCCAGGCCGTGTATGGGGCGAAACAGCCGAACATGGTCTGTCATTTCGTTGCGAAGGGCGGGTGACCGAGCTCAAGCAACTCGAAGTTGAAGGGCGCTGGCAACGACAAGGCAAATAGCGCAAATCTTCACGGATCTGTCATCAGTTTGACATGTTAGAAATGGTGGTGCTATAGTTTCGCTCCTTCGCAGTTCAGACGAACCAGACCTTGAGGCAAACGCCCAGGTGGTAGTTGGGGATGTGAAGGGATTTGGCAGATTTGTTTTGAGGTTTGAAATAAATATGCCGGATGCGGTACCTGAAGAGTGAAAAGGTGTTATAGTTTCGCTCCTCGAGTTTGAGGGTGATCCGGGAAAACCCGGAAGGGGCTAAGAAATTGGTTCCGGCGGTTGCAAACAACGACTTGCCAAACTTCAAGCGACGGGTTATAGTTCAGGGCTTCGCTGAACGGTTAGGGGAAACCCTGATGTGGGTAGCGAAGGAGGTGTGAAGGTCGGTTGGTTGTTTTGAGGTTTGAAACGCTGA
>NZ_QETA01000005.1 GCF_003123725.1 Corticimicrobacter populi
GCCGAACTGGGCATGATTCCCATCGTGGCGGCCACCAGCAATGCGATAGCTCATGCCATCGGCAAACGCTTCTATGAGTTTCCGGTTTCTACGGAGAAGATTCGGAAGGCGTTGGAGTAGTTGGGGGAGGGGGAGAGCTTGGACTTAGGTGTTCGGCTCACCGGCCGCCAGTTTTTTCACTGCTTTGTCGAAATCGCTTTCAAACAGGCGGTCCTGCACAATTCTGTACTTCTCAAATTCACTTTCCGCATGTGTCTGGGCAAGTTTTGCAGAAATCTTTCCGCTGTTCTGCAGCACTTCCCGTTCATCAAATTCGAGGAAAGCGTCCAACCGCTTGGACCAGTCTTCCATGCTCATGGGAATCTTGCGGCGAGCACGATCCTCGGCCAGTTCCAGATAGGCGTTGACGATACGACCCAATGAATCCAACTCGTCCTTGGTCAGGTAGTTCTTGGCCACGGCCACGTCGGTTTTCAGGATCTTGCCTTCGGGCGCGCTCGCCCAGGAAGTCAGCCCCATATGTGGCTTGCTGCTATCGGCCCGCTTGCGGATCAACTCTGCAGCGGTATGGCCGTGGATGGCGTAGTGCAGTTTGTTCTGTACTTTGGCGAAGAAGGTCTTGGTGGTCGGTGCGTCCTTGTTGTAGTCCACGCTGGTGGCATAGATGTCGGTGATCTTCTGGTAGAAGCGTCGCTCGCTGAGGCGTATCTCGCGGATTTCTGCCAACAGCCGCTCGAAGTAGTCCTCGCCCAGGAAGCTGCCGTTTTCCATGCGCTGACGATCCAGCACATAGCCCTTGATAGCGAACTCACGCAGCACGCCAGTCGCCCACTGGCGGAACTGCGTTGCGCGTAGGGAATTGACCCGGTAGCCAACGGAAATGATGGCGTCGAGGTTGTAAAACTGGGTCTGGTAGTTCTTGCCGTCACTGGCAGTTATCCGGAATTTCCGGATAACTGCTTCTGCGGCCAGTTCCTGGCTGGCAAAGATGTTCTTCAGATGCTCGCTGATGGTGCGCACATCCACCCCGAACAACTCAGCCATCAGCTTCTGCGACAGCCACAGGGTCTCGTCCTCGTAGCGAGCTTCGATGCTCTGCTCGCCGGCCTGTCCAGTGAAGATCAGAAACTCGGATGTGCTGTTGCGGATTAAGGTGCGTTTGCCACTCATAGCGCATCTCCTCCGGAAGTTGGCAGGTTCCACATAGCTGACAGTGCTTCAGCTTGTTGCAACACCGTCTGCACCGCTGCGTCCTGTAAATCTGGCGGGTAACCGTATTTACGCAGGATGCGCTTGACCAGCACACGCATTCGCGCCCGCGCCGAATCTCGGCGTGCCCAATCCACTGAAATGTTGCCCCTCAGGCTCACTAGCAATTCGTGAGCAATCACCTTGAGCTTGTCATCGCCGATTACTTGCACTGCCGAGTCGTTCTCAGCCAGTGCATCGTAGAAAGCGATTTCATCCGCGCTCAGGCCTTGCTCCTCGCCCCGCGCACGCGCAGCGCGGATGTCTTTGGCGATCTGAATCAGTTCCTGCAACACCTCAGCGGTGGTAATGGCATTGGCATGGTAGCGCGCAATCGCATCTTCCAACCGTTCTGAGAATGCCTTGGTCTGCACGATGTTGTTCTTGCTGCGTGAGCGGATGCCGTCATTGACGAGTTTGCGCAATGCCTCCAGCGCCAGGTTTTTCTTCTCCATCTGCTGCACTTCAGCGAGGAACTCGTCAGACAGGATGGAAATGTCCGGCGATTGGATGCCGGCCGCCTTGAGTATGTCTACGATCTCGGTGGAGACCACCGCCCGGCTGACGATCTGTCGGATGGCTAGGTCGTGTTCCTGTGTGCTGATGCCCGACCCTGTGGCGCTTTTGACCAATGCCTCGCGGATAGCCTGGAAGAAGCCGACTTCCTCGCGAATGGCGCGCGCCTCATCCGAGGCGGAAGCCAGGGCATAGGCCGTGGACAAGGCGAGGACCGCATCCTGATAACGACGTTGTGCGTTCTTTTTGCCTTCGTCGGTAGTTTCTGCCGCTGCCCATTGCTGCTGCTTATCCAGAATCCACTCAATGGCGCCAGCCATCATCACCAAGCGCTGCGGTGGTGTGCCGCCCAAAGCTGTGAGATAGTCGAAGCCGTGGTACATGTCTCGTACCACCTCGTACTTCTCCCGCATCTGTGCGATGGCCTGTACCTCGTCGATACCAGTATTTTCCTTGTCCCGTGGTGAATACTGCGCCAGTGCGGATTTCAGGTTTTGGGCAATACCGATGTAGTCGACAATCAAGCCGGCAGGCTTATCACGAAACACGCGGTTGACCCTTGCGATGGCCTGCATCAAACCGTGACCCTTCATCGGTTTGTCTACATACATGGTATGCATGGATGGTGCGTCGAAGCCAGTCAGCCACATATCGCGCACGATCACCAGCTTCAGCGGATCGTTAGGGTCTTTCGCTCGCCTGGCCAACAGATCGCGCCGGGCTTTGTTGCCAATATGCGGTTGCCACTCCGGCGGGTCGCTGGCTGCGCCGGTCATCACGATCTTGACAGCTCCCAACGTATCGTCAGCGTTATGCCAGTCAGGGCGAAGTTTGATGATTTCCTTGTACAGATCAAAGCAGATTTCGCGGCTCATGCACACCACCATCGCCTTGCCATCCAGCGCAGCGACCCGCTCCTCGAAGTGTGTCACCAAGTCTTGTGCCACCAAGGCCAGTCGCTTCTGGCTGCCGACCAGCCGTTCAACAGCGGCGGCACGCCCCTTGAACTTTTCTCTTTCATCCGAGCCTTCGTTCTCCAACAAGGCCTCAACCTCGGCGTCCAGCTTGGGCTTCTCGTCTTCATCCAGTTCAATACGAGCCAGCCGCGATTCGTAATAGATCGGTACTGTTGCCCCATCTTCGACTGCACGACTGATATCGTAGATGTCGATGTAATTGCCAAACAACGCAGGGGTGTTCACGTCAGTGGCTTCGATGGGCGTACCGGTGAAGCCGATGAAAGAGGCATTGGGTAGCGCATCGCGCATGTATTTAGCAAAGCCATAGGAGACTTCGCCAGTCTTCCTATCCACCTTGGCCTTCAACCCATATTGGCTGCGGTGCGCTTCGTCGGCTATGACCACCACATTGCTGCGTTCGGTCAGCGGTTCGCTCACTTCACCGAACTTCTGCAAAGTGGTGAAGATCACGCCGCCGGAAGCACGTGCGAGCAACTTCTGCAAATCCTCACGGTTCTCGGCCTGCACCGGCGTTTGCCGGATCAAGTCCTTGCACATCGAGAAGGTGGCGAACAACTGGTCATCCAGGTCATTACGGTCGGTGAGCACTACCAGTGTTGGGTTCTTCATCGCCGAGTGCTGTACCAGACGACCGGCGTAGAAGGCCATCAGCAAGCTCTTTCCGCTGCCCTGGGTGTGCCAGATCACGCCTGCGCGCCGGTCACCATGTGCCTGTGTCTCCACGCTGGGCAATCCGTAGTGCCCAGGTTCTTCGTGCACACTTCGACTTGAGCTGGCGGCTCGGATGGTGGATTCAATGGCGTGGTTGACCGCGTGATACTGGTGATAACCAGCAATAATCTTGACCAATCCGCGCCCAGCCTCTCCGAACGCAGTGAACCAACGCAGCAGGTCGAGAAGGCGTCGAGGTTCGAACACGCCTTCGATCAGTGTCGGTAGCTCGGGCTGTCCCTTGGGTAGCACGTCCTTGCCGTCGGTGGTACGCCATGGCATGAAACGTTCCAGATCTGCGGACAGCGAGCCAACCCGTGCCGTTATGCCATCGGAGGTGACCAGCACGGCATTCGTGTGAAATAGCGCGGCGATCTGCTGCTTATAGGTCTGCAACTGATTGAACGCGCCCACCAGGTTTGCCCCAGCGCTGCCGGGCGCTTTCAACTCGATCACCGCCAGTGGCAGACCGTTGACAAATAACACCACGTCCGGTCTGCGCTTGTATTGACCGCTTATGACCACGAACTGCTGAACAGCAAGCCAGTCGTTGCTCTCGGGCCGCTCGAAGTTGAGCAGCAATACCTTGCCTGCGGTGAGTACACCGTCGTCTGCGTAGTATTCGATATCCACGCCTTCGGTCAGCAGCTTGTGGATACGGCGATTTTCCTCCAGCAGGTTTGGTAGTTCGCTCTGGGTGAGCTTGCGGATGGCGTCGGCCCTCGCCTCCGGCGGCAACTGCGGATTAAGCCGTAATACAGCATCCTCTAGTCGCGCTTTCAGAATGACGACATCATGACTTTCACGCTCCGGCGCACTGCCGTCCGGGCCGATGGTGTTGTCCGAGGTTATGGTATAGCCCAACCTGCGTAGTTGTTCGAGCAGGGCTTGCTCAACTGCGGCTTCTGATAGAAATGCCATCAGCTCTGCTCCTCATCGGAAGGTGGTTGTCGTGCCGGAACGACTTTCCTTATGTGCTCCTCGATTGAGGTTGCATCAATAAATCGAATCTGTGCGTCAGCGGTTTTGGCCAATGTGCCCATGTGCTTCTTGATGTCAGTCAGCGCATCAGCGATCTTGACAATGGATGGCTTTTCGACAATCCCCGGGAGTCCGGCATACGCCGAGACATCCAAAAGGTATTTTTCAGCGTGTAGCTTCTTTTCTCCAGCAGCACGCCAGCTAACCTTGACGTAAAAAGGTTTGAGTTGCTTGCTGACGTTCGTGTCTTTGGGCCTGAACAGATTGAACCCAATGGCAAAGGTAAAGCTGAACTTCTCACCCTGACCAATCATGGTCAGCGCAGGGCGTTCTTCGGTGTGCTTGAACAGAATATGATAATTCTCGAAATCGCCGTCTTCACGCTCGAACGAATAGCAGACATCCAAGGCTGGGCCCGAGCCCACATTGGAAAGTGAGAGTTGCAAGGCTCCATTACCGTCTGGGTGTGGCTCAAAATGGGCAACGACCTGCGGCAAACTGCCCGCTTTCCGCAGCGCGCGGTTTTCGCGTAGCAGCGCATAAGTGAATGCTGTGTAGATCAGGGTGGAAAAGCCACCCACCGCGGTTCCAATGACTGCCCAATCCCAGGCCATCAGGGTTCTCCTTGTTCTGCGTCTTGCTCCGCTATAGGAGCATCACGTGCGGCGTTCAATGCTTCGATATAAGCATCACGATCAAGCTGGTAGAGCAAACGGCTAACGGAAACATTGAGGGGAAAGGAATCATGGCCAGGCAGAAGAATACGAAACTCAGGATTGCCGTCATCGTCCATCAGCAGTTCCAACCCGACATGAGCGTCAATCAACTGGTTGAATTCTTCAAACCGCTCCCATGGCTCGCGCGAATTGACCGGGTCTCGCTGCGCTTCCAGATAGGCTTGGTGCAGAAACATCACCAGCGCATCCGCTGATAAGACTGCTGAGCGGCGATGATGGATGGACAGTTTGGCAAGAAATCCATCCCGCCCATGACTCACTGGACCAGATTCGTTCCGTAGATCGCCCAATGCTGTTGTCAGTTTGTGATGTTGCGATACCAGCTTGAGAAATTTGTTGTTCTGGTTTTCTCCAAGCTTCAGCACGCGTACTGCAGCACTGACCCACTCACCGAAATCCGGAGCCGTGGCTTTCGGCTTGACGGGTTGGGTAAGTGAATCCAGTTCATTCACGATGATGCGGCAGAAAACTTCGACGATGGATTTCGCGCAGTCGATGCACGCGTCGTTGTCCTGGTCCAGCGTGCGCTCCAGTGCCTCGAAAGTCTGCTGCAACATTGGCGCATCGCGCCAATATAGGCAAGCCTCACGGATACCAGGGCACCAGTCCAGACTCATGTTGTTTCTCCCCGGAAGCGCTGCTCCTCATCCTTTACACGAAACTCGCCTGAAATCAGCTTTGGCAGCAGGGTGTCGCGGAGTTGGGCGAGTGTCCGGGATTGGCGTTCGTTCTCAACGATACGCTGATGTAATGGTCTTACTTTCTGTTCGAACTTATGTAGGGTTTCTGCAGGTGGAACGATTATGGGTAGAGGACGGAAGTTGCTTTTACTGATTTCGAGAAAGGTTGAGCCGTTGGCATTTCCGACGATGGCATCCATGTTTTCGCGGCACCAGTTCAACATGAAAACGTTGGACAGCACTCCGTTGCACTTCATGGCAATAAAGCCTTGATTGATAGCTGTCGGCACTTCTGTAATCGCCAGGTAACCAATTGGTGCACGCGATGAAAGCAACAGGGTCCCGGAGGGCAACAAACCCGACGTAATTTTTGCCAAGCCCGCGTCGGTGATTTTGCGTTCAGTAGCCAATAACACTGGAAAGACGATCGAGGACAAATCTTTGGGCGTGGCCCAGTGGTATGTACCATTATCCCAGTATTCGACTTCCTTAGTGCTCGGCGTCGAGCCCCCGAATATGGCGACCTCCTCACCGACTGTAGATACACGCCAGCCTTTCGGAATCAAGCCTAGTTTTGATTCCCACATATCCTCTGGCGGTACGCCGTCAAAGTCTACAAACCAGGACTTAAACAGACCGCTGGCCATCGCTTCCAGCGTCTGGTTCATATGTCGGTTAAGGTTGATTTTATCGTCCAACGCACCAAGGATACGGGCGATGACGCATTGTTCTTCGAAAGGAGGGATGCACGTTACAAAACTCTCAATTCGTCCTGGTGACGTGTGCTTGACCGTAGTACCTGTAGCAGAACCTACAACCCACGAACGATATTCATGTGTGCGTAACAGATATTGCACAAAGCGCGGAGATGTTTGCACGTCTGGGTTGAATTCCAGCAGCCCGACTCTCTGGTTATGCAACCAAGTCATTTCATCCCTAGGAATGCTTGCTGCATAACCAAGCGTGTCCGACTCTTTGCTCAAATCGGTCATAGTCACAACGACTTGCTCAGGCCTGAGAACATAATCTTGCGGAACTGGTCCGCGATAATACTTTCGCTTGTCGTCTTTAAAGCCACCACCGATAGCAAAATTCCCAGGTGTTACCAGCACAGTTTTTTGCGGTTCATCAGTGAAGTGCTCACCCTTAAAAGCGAAGCCGTGTTTCACCTTAAATAAATCGCCGAGCGATACCTCACGCCATTCAGCAACCATAGCCCAGCTCCGACAGGTTGACTTCGATGAGTGCATCAAGTTTTGCCGCTTCTGATTGCTGTTTGCGCCACTGCGCTGCGAGGCGCTGCATTTTTTTATCGAATGGTTCACCATTGTCCGTTTGCGCCATAGCGCCGACGTAGCGCCCCGGTGTGAGCACATGACCGTGTTTGCGAACGTCAGCAAGCGATGCGGATTTGCAGTAGCCGGGTACATCGGTGTATACGCCCGCATGCTTTTCGCCCCGCCATGCATGGTAGGTATCTGCAATCCTGGATATTTCGTCTTCGGTCAACTCGCGTCGGGTACGGTCAACGAGCACACCCATGTTGCGTGCGTCGATAAACAGGATTTCTCCGCGCCGGTCGCGCAGCTTGCTGTTCTTCGCCAGTCCGTTGCTACGGTCTTTGGCCAGTATCCAAAGGCAGGCTGGAATCTGCGTGGAGTAGAACAACTGCCCCGGCAGCGCAACCATGCAATCCACCGCGCCGGCTTCGATCATTGCCTTGCGGATCTCGCCCTCGCCGCTCTGCTGGCTGCTCATGGAGCCATTCGCCAGCACCACACCGGCAAAGCCGTGCGGCGCAAGGTGGTGGAAGATGTGCTGCAACCATGCATAGTTGGCGTTGCCCACCGGCGGCGAGCCGAATTTCCAACGCACGTCATCGCGCAGGCGCTCGCCGCCCCAGTCGGAAATGTTGAACGGAGGGTTGGCGAGGATGAAGTCGGCCTTTAGGTCGCGTAGCTCGTCCCTGTGGAAGCTGCCCTCGTTGTTCCAGCGGATGTCGCTGTCGATGCCGCGCACGGCAAGGTTCATCTTGCACAGGCGCCAGGTGGTGTAGTTGCTTTCCTGGCCGTAGATGGCGATATCGCCGATACGCCCGCCGTGCTCGTTCACGAATTTCTCACTTTGCACGAACATACCACCGCTGCCGCAACATGGGTCGTACACGCGGCCTTTGTACGGCTCAATCATTTCCACTAGGGTGCGTACCACGCTGCGCGGCGTATAGAACTCTCCGCCACGTTTACCTTCGGCACCGGCAAACTGACCGAGGAAGTACTCGTATACCCGGCCCAGCACATCCTTGGACTTGTCGCCCCTCTCGTTCAGCGCGATGCCGGAAATCAGATCAATCAGTTCCCCCAGCATCACCTTGTTGAGGGCAGGCCGAGCGTAGTCCTTGGGTAGCACGCCTTTCAGGGATTCGTTGTCTTTCTCGATGGCGCGCATGGCGTCGTCGATCAGCGTCCCGATGCTCGCCTGCTTGGCGTTAGCTTGTAGGTGCGACCAGCGTGCTTCCTTGGGTACCCAGAAGATGTTGTCGGCGAGATATTCATCCTTATCTTCCGCCGCCAGCGGGTCTTCCGCCAACAACTCTGCATGACGAGCCTCGAAAGCATCCGAGATGTACTTGAGGAAGATCAGGCCGAGCGCGACGTGCTTGTAATCGCTGGGCTCCATGTTGCCGCGCAGTTTGTCGGCGGTTTTCCACAGCTGGTCGGCATAGTCGATTTCCGACACGGGTGTCTGACTCGAAGCTGCTGTTGTGGCCTTGGGCTGTGCAGACTTAGGTTTGGGAGCATCTTTGGGTACGACCGTCCCGACGTGCGTGGTTGTGTTCAAGGCAACTGAACCGCCGCGTCCCCGTCCTGGGCGGACTCGGCCGTCTTTGATCAGTTGTTGCTTGATACGCTGGTAAGTGCTGTCCTGCCAACCCAGTGCTTCGAGCAGACGTTGATTTCCCGCGCTGCCGCCCAAGGAGGTCAACGTGGCGATAAAGCGTTCAATCAGTTGTTCAGTAGATGTCACTTATTATTCCTCTGGCTTTAAGCGGGCCAGTACAGCCGCTTCAGCGGCACGATTCGTTTGGTTTCGGCATCGGTGGCGTCGTAATGCTCGATCAGGGCGCGCACCACATGATCCAGCGTCCACATTGCCAGCGGGATGGATGCTCGATCTGCTTCGTACTGGGCATCCTTGGAGAAGCCACCAGTGCTTACATATAGCCCACGATCATCCTTGTGGCGGCCGCCGAGGAAGCTGCGGATATCCTGACTGCCCATTTGCCCCTTGCGGTGCTTGACCTCCACGACGATGCGCGGGTGTTCGAAGCCAAAGCCGTCTGGCGAGGCAACGATGTCCTTGCCTCGATCCGAGCCGGGAGGCGAGACCTGCGTCTTGTAGCCCATGGCGCGCAGGATGCCGGCGACCAGTTGCTGCATGTCGTCCCAGTCGAGTTCGTTGACCCGATCCTTGATGCGCTCCAGCGCCTGGGATTCGATATCGGCCAATGGATCGGCGATGACTTCCTCGGCTTCATCTTCCACGGCTGGCGCCGGTTTACCCTTCAGCGCCGCCAGCACTTCGGCTGCCGCGCTGGATGGCACTTCGAACAGGGTCAGGGTCGAACCCAGGCTGTTCTTTGTGCTGGTGCCCAAGCTGTCGCGTGGCAATTCCTGCGTTTGCCACTGCACCTTGCGCGCCAGCGGCATGCCTTGCTCGGCCCACTCAGGGTGGTGTTCGGCTGACCTCGTGACCTTGCCGATCGAGTACAGGCGATTGGCTGGCGAATAGGTGATGATCCAGTCGCCATCCTGGATGTCGTTGACGAAGCGCCAGACCTGCGATGCACCCGATACCACTGTGCCTTGCTTTGCCTGTGGGTCGGCGGATTGGTACAGGGCGATTAGCTGCTTGCGTCCGACACCGGGTTTGGCATGGGCTGCCAATTGATTCCAGCCCACGGCAGCTACGCCGCGTTCTCGAAAGGCGTCATACAAGCTTCCGCCTTCGCCTCGCACCATCCACATCCGTGCCATTGCATTCCCTCTCTTATTCGTAGCCATCAATCCAGCACCACCAGAAACTCAGTCGCCAGCGCTGTCGGCTGAACATCTCGAACATTGCGCTGCAGCGACACCAGGCCGTAATCCGACATCATCCGCAGCGTGCGCGACAGGTTCGGCACCTTGCGGCCACTGAGTTCGGCCAGTTCGGTCAGGGATTTGGGTTGTTTGTCGTGGATTAGGCGCAGCAGGCGGCGGTTGTCGTCCGACAGCACCGCTGCCAGTGATGCCAGTGACGGAAACCAAATACTGGGCGTTTCGCTTCCCTTTGGTGGCGAACCTTCTGGCTGTCGGATACCCACAATGCAGCGCTTCATGATCGCAAATCCAATGACACGTTGACTCAAAATTGTATCAGTCTCTGATAATCATCGTCGATCATAAATGCCTGTCAAAAAGGAAAAGGCAAGGGAATGGCAATCAAGGGACAACGGCCCTATTCAGAAAAGGAAAAGGCCATAGTCTTCCCCCGGATGGACTACACCACCAGATTTCCCGACGGTGCCAGCCCGTCGATGTAGTCCGCCCACGCCTGCAACATCTCCCGCCGCTGCTCAGCGTACTCGGCGCGGTTGTAGACACCGCGCACGCCGCCGATGGTGTGGTTCGGCGCCTTTTCCACCACATCCGAAGGCCAGCCTTGCTCATGCAGCAACGTCGATGCGGTGCGCCGCAGGTCGTGGATGGTGAAGGCAGGAATCTCCTGCCCCTGTAATGACACCTTCAGCGCCTGGTTCAGCGCATTGTTGGCGAAGGGCTTGGCCAGGGTGCCACGCCCCGGCAGCACCCAGTCGCTGCTGCTGGCCAGCGGCTTGAGTTCCTTGAACAGCGTCTGCGCCTGGGTGGACAGGTAGACGATGTGTGGCTTGCCGGTCTTGGAGTTCTCGACCGGAATGTGCCATTCGCCTTCGTCCAGGTGCACGTCCTTCCACTGCGCCAGCATCAGTTCGGACTTGCGCACCAGGGTCATCAGGATCAACTGGAAGGCGATCTTGAACTGGCGGCGGATGTTGGAGGTCTGCATGGCGCGCAGGAACTGCCGGATCTCGTCCGGCGTTAGCGCCCGGTCGCGGGCGGCGGCGCGGTAGACGTGCCGCATGGGCAGAGCCATGACCGGGTTGGCCTGGATCAGGCCGCAGGTCAGCGCGTAGTCGAACATGCGCTTGAGCAAGCCGCGCACCTGGCCGGCCGCGGCATCGAAGCCTTGTTCCTTCTTGCGCCAGATGACGCCGCGCACGTCCTCTGCGGTAATGTTCCGGACCGGCTTGCTACCGATGTGCGGCAGGATGTCCTTCTCCAGGTAGCGGCGAGGCATGGTTACGTCCTTGCGGTCGCGTGACTGGATGTCCTTGAAGAAGCGTTCGGAGAACTTAGCCACGGTGGCGTCTTCTGCGCCGGCCACCTTGGCTTGCTGCTTCTTCTTTGCCGGTGATTCGCCCATTGCCACTTGCTGGGCCGCCTCATCCCGCTTCAGCCGAGCGTTCTTCAGCGTTAGCGCAGGGTACTTGCCCAGCGTCAGCTTCTCGTACTTGCCGTTCAGCCGGTAGCGGTAACGCCAGACGATACCCCCGGTCGGGAACACTTCCACATGAAGCCCCCGGTCGTCGGTGACCGTGTAGGTCTTGTCTCTGGGCTTGAGCGCCTTGAGTGCGTTGTCGGTCAGGGCCATCTCATCCTCCGTATGTCCAAGTAGACAGAGGAAAGCAATAAACCCGCTACTTGGAACTAAACTTGGACATAAAAGTGAGTAGCCTTGACTGTATCACCGAATCACTCAGTAGACAAAAATCCCTTTATTTATGCGGGTTACAGGCACATAAGCAGACTTCAGTGGATGTCCTTGAATCCAAAATCACTTCCCGATGCAGAAGCTGGAAAAAATCTCCCCCAGCAAATCATCACTACTGAAAACTCCGGTAATCTCCCCCAGCGCCTCGTGTGCCAGCCGCAGCTCTTCCGCAAACAGATCCAGCACGCGGTCATCCATCTGTGCGTGCGCCCAGGCCATTTCCAGGTGCTCGCTGGCGCGCAGCAGCGCCTGCATGTGTCGTTCCCGGGCCAGCCAGGGGGATTCCATCGAGGCATTCCAGCCGGCCAGCCGCAGCAGTGTCTGGCGCAGCGTATCCAGCCCCTGGCCGGTGGCGGCGGAAATACAGAGGATCTCGCCGGCATCGCGCCGTCCGTTGGGGGAAGGCTGTGCGGCGCAGGCGAGGGTGTCCGTGCCGCCCGGCAGCAGGTCCAGCTTGTTGTAGACGGTCAGTACCGGCGTGCCGGCCGGCACGCGGGCGGCAATGTCCGGCTCCAGGATGGGTGATTCACCCATGGCAGGCAGATGACTGCCTCTGGGTAGATCGGAGGCCCCCGGCTCATTGACGTGACTGCGGGCTGCCGCAGCATCGGTGTTCTGTGCCGACCCGTCGGTCAGTTCCATCACCGAGCGGATATCTCGCAGATGCAGCACCACGTCCGCCTTCTCGATTTCCTGCCAACTGCGGGCGATGCCGATGCGTTCGACCGTATCTTCGGTGTCGCGCAGGCCGGCGGTATCGACGATGTGCAGCGGCACGCCGTCGATGTGGATCTGTTGCTCGACCTTGTCGCGGGTGGTGCCGGCAATCGGGGTGACGATGGCGGCCTCGAAGCCGGCCAGCGCATTGAGCAGGCTCGATTTGCCCACATTGGGCTGGCCAGCCAGCACGACCCGCAGACCTTCGCGCAGGATCACGCCCTGGCGTGTCTGAGCGATGATGGTCTGCAGGGTCTCCCGTAGTTGTTGCAGCGTACCGCGTGCCTGGTATTTTTCGAGAAAATCGATTTCTTCCTCGGGAAAGTCCAGCGTGGCTTCGACCAGCGTCCGCAGGCCCACAATGTCGCCTGCCAGCGCATCGACCTGGGTCGAAAAGGCACCGGACAACGAGGCCATGGCACCGCGTGCGGCGGCGTCCGAAGAGGCTTCGATCAAGTCGGCCACGGCCTCGGCCTGCGCCAGGTCGAGGCGATCATTGAGAAAGGCCCGCCGGGTGAACTCCCCCGGCTCGGCCAGCCGCAGGCCCAGGTCGCGGCCCGCTTCCAGGCAGCGCTCCAGCACCTGTCGCAACACAGCCGGGCCGCCGTGGCCTTGCAGCTCAAGCACATCCTCGCCGGTGTACGAATGCGGGCCGGGAAAGGACAGCACGATACCCTCGTCGATGGTACTGCCGTCGTCCCTCAGAAAAGGCAGGAAGTGTGCGTGGCGTGGTCTGAGGGGCTGGGCGAACAGACGTGTGCGCAGTGTGGTGAGGTCCGGGCCGGACACGCGCACCACACCGATACCGCCCCGGCCTGGGGCGGTGGCGATGGCGGCGATCAGGTCGGTGTGATGGGCATTCATGCAAACTCCTGCTGGCGCGAGCTGCCGCTAGAACGCTGCAGCGGGTGCTGCCGTGGTTGGGGTGACGATTTCCTGCACGCCGTTGATCACGAACTGGACCGCCATGCAGACCAGCAGGAAGCCCATGATGCGTGAAATGGCCTCCACGCCGTTGTGGCCGATGAATTTGACGATCTTTTCAGCCGAGCTCAGGCAGAGCCAGAACAGCAGGGCCAGCAAGGCGAAGACGATGACCGGCGAGACCATCAGGACCCAGTCTGCATATTCCTTGGTATCGCTGCCGTTGATGGTGGCGGCCACGCTGACGATCATCGCGATGGTGCCGGGGCCGGCCGTGCCCGGCATGGCCAGCGGTACGAAGGCGATGTTGGGCACATTGGCGCTGGCCATGGCCGTCTCGTTGGTCTTCTGGGCCTCGGGCAGATCGGTGTTGCTGCTGGGAAACAGCATGGTGAAGCCGATGAAGGCCACGATCAGGCCACCGGCGATGCGCATGCCGGGTATGGAAATCCCGAACGACTGCATGATCAGATGTCCGCCAAAGAAGGTGACGATCATGATCATGAAGACATAGAGCGTGGCCTGGCGCACCTGTGCCTGACGCTCCTTGTAGGGGATGAAGCGGCTCAGTGACAGGAACATGATCATCGATGTCAACGGATTGGACAGCGGCAGCATCAGCAGCAGGCCCAGGCCGGTCAGCGAAACAAGGTCGGTCAGGTCTTTCAGCATCTCAGTGTGCTCCGGGAAAAACTCAGCAAGGGTAGACAATAAACAAAAAGGCGCCGGCTGTCTGCCTGGCGCCTTCGGAGACTGCGTCGTGGAACGGGCCGATGGTCATCCCCAAGGATGTCGGACAGCCCGTTGCCTCGTCATGCCGCTCAGTTGTTGGCGGCTGCTGCCGTCTGCTTTTCTATCTTCTTGGTGATGTACCACTGTTGTGCGATCGACAGGATGTTGTTGACGCACCAGTACAGCACCAGACCTGCCGGGAAGAAGAACATCATCCCGCCGAACACCAGCGGCATGATCATCATGATCTTGGCCTGCATGGGATCGGGCGGCGTCGGGTTCAGCTTGATCTGCAGGAACATGGTGGCCATCATCACGGCGGGCAGGATGAAGTACGGATCGCGCACCGACAGGTCATGCACCCACAGGATCCAGGGGGCACCGCGCATCTCGACGCTGGCCAGCAGCACCCAGTACAGCGAGATGAAGACCGGGATCTGCACCAGGATCGGCAGGCAGCCGCCCAGCGGATTGATCTTCTCGTTGCGGTACATCTCCATCATGGCGGCGTTGAGCTTGGGCTTGTCGTCGCCATACTTCTCCTTGAGGGCCTGCAGACGCGGGGCGACCATTTTCATCTTGGCCATCGAGCGGTAGCTGGCCGAAGCGAGCGGGTAGAAAGCGGCCTTGATCAGCACCGTCAGGGCGACGATGGTCCAGCCCCAGTTGCCCAGCAGCATGTGCAGCCAGGTCATGAGCGCGAACAGCGGCTTGGCGATGATCGTCAACCAGCCATAATCCACCACCAGGTCCAGGCCGGGGGCCAGGGCTTCCATGGCTTGCTGATCCTGGGGGCCAACCCACAGGCGGGCCGAAGCGATGGTGGTCGCACCAGGGGCGATGGCATCGACGGGTTCGATGGCGCGCACGGCAAACAGGTTCTTCTGCAGCTCAACGATGTCGTTGGTGCGCAGCTTGCCCTGCGGCGGTACCCAGGCCGTGGCGAAATAATGCTGGATCATGGCGATCCAGCCATTGTCTGCCTGACGGACGTAGTCAGCCTTGTTCTTCTCGATGTCGGAGAAGGTGACCTTCTGGAACTTGTCCTGGTTCGAGTATACGGCCGGACCGGTGAAGGTACGGTAGAAGCTCGACGAGTCGGCGGGCTGGTTGCCATCGCGGGTGATCTGCAGGTAGACCGAGGGCGACTTGGCAGCTTCGCTGGTGTTGGTCAGGGCATGCTTGACGTCAACGATGTAGCTGCCCTTTTGCAGGCTGAAGCTCTTGACCAGGCGTACGCCGCCCGACTCGGCCTGGAACACCACGGTCAGATTGTCGCCGTTCAGTTCGCGGTCGGCGCTGATCACGCTGAATTGCGACAGGTGGTTGGGGTAGGCCTCGGCACCGGCGGGCGCACCCACGGCACCGGTCTGCACCAGGTAGGTCAGGGCAGGCACGTTGTCGAGCAGGATAGTGGGCTGGTCGGAGCCGCTGCTGGCCGGATACTTGAGCAGCTCCGCCTTGATGATCTGCGCACCCTGGGTGTCGAAGGTCAGGCGCAGTACATCGCTGGAGACGACCAGCAGACGATCCTGCGGGGCGTTGTCTGCGGGCACGCTGGCCAGCGTGGGCTGTGATGCGCCCGGCACGGTGCCGGTGGCTGCGGCAGGGGCCTGCGCGGCCGCGGGCACGGCCGGATCGGCGGCACTCTGCGTACCGGCAATGGGTGCGCTCGTGGTATCGGCCTGTGCCGGCTGGGAGCTGAACAGGCCGGGCTGACCATTATGGGTCTGCCAGTTGTTCCAGAGCAGCAGCAGCGCGAAAGAAAAGATCATCCAGAGGATGGTGCGTCGAATATCCATGGTGCCTGCAGAGAGTTAAATCCGGCCGGAGCGGAAAGGGTGTGTCGGAATCAGGTTTGCGGCAAAGTCCACAAGTTTAGCCGGTTAAGGCTGCGGATGGTGGCGTCCGTCATGTTCGCCGTGTTCGTGTTGCGGCCCATGCGGTGCGTGGTTCGCGCCGCACTGGCAGCCCGGTACCGGATCGATGCCGCCCTGGGCCCATGGGTGGCAGCGGCCGATGCGTCGCACCATCAGCCAGAATCCCTTCCATGCGCCATGCGTCTCGATGGCTTCGATGGCGTACTGGGAGCAGGTGGGGGTGAAGCGGCACGAGTGGCCGGTCCAGGGGCTGATGAAATAGCGGTAGAAGCGGATCGGTGCGATCAGCAGTGACTTCAGCATTGGGCCGCCCTCCGAAAATGCCTGTCCAGCTCGGCGCGTGCCTGGCGCTTGAGCTCGGTCAGCGAAGTTTCGGGAATGCGGTTGCCCAGGCGCACGACATAGTCGGCAGGCGGCAGTTGCCCCTGTATCTGGCGAAAGGCTTCGCGAGCCACACGCTTGAGGGCGTTGCGACTGACCGACAGTGGTGCAAGGCGTTTGGCAACGATCAGCCCCAGGCGCGCGCGCGAGCAGGCGGGCGCGTCGGAGGTCGCTGCAGGTGCGCTATGCAGTACGAACAAAGCCCCTCGGGATACGCGGCGGTTCTTGAGGCACGCGGCGTATTCGGAAGGGCGCAGCAGGCGGGCGGCAGCGGGAAAGCGGGCTGTCGGCCGAGGCTCGATCACACTGCCAGGCGCTTGCGGCCCTTGGCACGGCGTGCGCTCAGCACGGCGCGGCCGGCACGGGTCTTCATGCGCACGCGAAAGCCGTGGGTGCGCTTGCGACGGGTAACGGAGGGTTGGAAAGTACGTTTCATGTTCAGATCCGGGTTGGTCTGGAGGGTTGGTCCAAGGGCAGTACCGAGCCGCATCCCAGGCTGCATCAGGCATGGCCTGCGCAGCAGAAAATCGCCCGCTACAGTGAAAAGCCCTCTATTTCATCAAATTTTTGCAGTGTAGTCAAACGGTTAGAGGTGGTGAACGTGTAACCGGGTAGGCGGCCTGTGGATAACATGGGCCGGGACAGGGTAGAATCGAGGTTTGGATAAGAGTCAAATGAACGAGTTCTGGCAAACCTGCGTTTCCCGGCTGGAGCAGGATATTCCCCCCCAACAGATCAGCGCGTGGATACGCCCGCTGGTACCGCTTGCGTACGATGAAACGCAGGCGGTGCTGCGCGTGGCCGCACCCAATCGCTTCAAGCTCGACTGGGTGCGCAAGAATTATTCACTGCGCATCGAGGAGTTGGCAGCCGAGTGGTTCCATCGCCCGGTGCAGGTCACGTTTGAACTGGCCCAGGGGCGGGCTGGCCTGGCACCTGCGCCGGCTCCTGCTGCGCCCGCACCGATCCCGGCTCCGGCCATTGGCCTGCTGCCTACTGAAACCCCACTGCCGGCTGAGGTACCTGCTTCGTCCGTTTTCCAGGCCGATACCGGTACGCAGCACGCGACCCGGATCGAGGCCCCGACACTGGTGCTGGCGTCCCAGGCTACGGGTCAGGCGGTTTACGATCGTTCGCGGCTCAACACCGACATGACGTTCGACAACTTCGTCACCGGCAAGGCCAACCAGCTGGCGCGCGCCGCTGCGCTGCAGGTGGCCGAAAATCCAGGCGTCTCGTACAACCCGCTGTTCCTCTACGGCGGCGTGGGCCTGGGCAAGACCCACTTGATCCACGCCATTGGCAACGCCATGGTGCAGGCCGGCACCGGCTCCAAGTCCAAGGTGCGCTACGTACACGCCGACCAGTATGTCTCCGACGTGGTCAAGGCCTACCAGCGCAAGGCGTTCGACGATTTCAAGCGCTACTACCATTCGCTCGACCTGCTGCTGATCGACGATATCCAGTTTTTCTCCGGCAAGAATCGAACCCAGGAAGAGTTCTTCTACGCCTTCGAGGCGATGGTGGCACAGCGCAAGCAGATCATCATCACAAGCGATACTTACCCCAAGGAACTGGCAGGCATCGACAGCCGCCTGATCTCGCGCTTCGATTCCGGCCTGACGGTCGCCATCGAGCCGCCCGAACTCGAAATGCGCGTCGCCATCCTGCTGCGCAAGGCCGATTCCGAAGGCATGCCCATGCCCGAGGAGGTGGCTTTCTTCATCGCCAAGCATCTGCGCAGCAACGTGCGCGAGCTTGAAGGTGCGCTGCGCAAGGTGCTGGCCTATGCACGCTTTCATGGCCGCGATGTGCTGACGGTCGAGATGTGCAAGGATGCGCTCAAGGACCTGCTGTCGGTCTCCAACGGCCAGATCACGGTCGAGAACATCCAGAAAACGGTGGCCGATTTCTACAAGATCAAGGTCGCCGACATGTATTCGAAACGCCGGCCTGCCAATATTGCACTGCCGCGCCAGATTGCCATGTACCTGGCCAAGGAACTGACCCAGAAAAGCCTGCCCGAGATCGGCGATCTGTTTGGCGGTCGCGATCACACGACAGTGCTGCACGCGGTGCGTAAAATCTCCGATGCCCGCACCAAGCAGACCGAACTCAACCATTCCCTGCACGTACTCGAACAAACGCTCAAAGGATAACCATGCAACTCGTACAGACCACGCGTGATGCCCTGCTCAAGCCGTTGACTACGGTGGCTGGCATCGTCGAGCGCCGCCATACATTGCCCATCCTGGCCAACATCCTGCTGCGCAAGGAAGGCGAGAACGTATCCTTCGTGGCGACTGATCTCGAAGTGCAGATCACCACCCAAGGCAGCTTTGGCGTCGGTGCCGAGGCCGAGTCCACTACGGTGGCCGCCCGCAAGCTGCTCGACATCCTGCGTGCGCTGCCCGACAGCAACGACGTGCGCCTGAGCCTGGCAGGCAGCAAGCTCAACGTGCAGTCCGGCAAGAGCCGCTTTGCCTTGCAGACCCTGGCAGCCAGCGAGTTTCCGACCCTCAGCCAGCCCGAGACCTGGGATGTGTCGCTCACTCTGACCCGCAAGGCATTGCGCCACCTGCTCAACATGGTGCATTTCTCCATGGCTCAGCAGGATATCCGCTACTACCTCAACGGCATGCTGCTGGTGTTCGAACCCGAGCAACTGCGTGCCGTGGCGACCGATGGTCACCGCCTGGCTCACGATGCCACGCCGGTCACCGGCCCGGCACAGCGCCACGAGGTCATTGTGCCGCGCAAGACCGTGATGGAAATGCTGCGCCTGCTCGATGAGAGCGAAGAGCCCGTTCAGATCGATGTGGCCCAGGGCCAGATCCGTTTCCGTTTCGGCGATGTCGAGCTGATCTCCAAGCTGGTCGAGGGCAAGTTCCCCGATTTCACCCGCGTGATCCCGACCAGCTACACCCGTCACGTCGATATCCGCCGTGATGCATTGCAGGGCAGCCTGCAGCGCGCCGCTATCCTGACCAGCGACAAGTTCAAGGGCGTGCGCGTGCAGTTCACCACTCATCAGATGCGTATTTCCTCCTCCAATGCCGAGCAGGAAGAGGCGCAGGAAGAGCTCGAGATCGACTACAGCTTCGAACCGCTCGATTTCGGCTTCAATGTCAGTTATCTGCTGGACGTGCTGGGCAACGTCAAGACCGAGAACATCCGCTGGTCGGTCGCGCCCGATGGCAACGCCTCCACGCTGATCACCCTGCCCGACGACGAAAGCTTCAAGTACGTCGTCATGCCGATGCGCATCTAACCGACAGGACCGCACAACACTATGTCCGATCAACAGAATACGACTACGCCGACTTCTTCCGGTACCGAATACGGTGCCGACTCGATCAAGATGCTCAAGGGCCTGGAGGCGGTACGCAAGCGTCCGGGCATGTATATCGGTGACACGTCAGATGGTACTGGCCTGCACCATATGGTATTCGAGGTGGTCGACAACGCCATCGACGAAGCGCTGGCCGGTTATTGCGATGACATCGTGGTCACCATCCACGCCGACAGCTCGATCTCGGTCACGGACAATGGGCGGGGCATCCCGACCGATATCCACCATGATGACGAGCACGGCCGCAGCGCTGCCGAAATTGTCATGACCGAGTTGCATGCGGGCGGCAAGTTCGATCAGAATTCCTACAAGGTCTCCGGTGGTCTGCACGGCGTGGGCGTGTCTTGCGTTAACGCGCTGTCCGAGTGGCTGCGCCTGACGATCCGCCGCAAGGGCCAGGTGCATCACATGGAGTTTCGCCAGGGTGTGCGCGTCGCACCGCTGGCCGTGATCGGCGAAAGCGATCAGCACGGTACCGAGGTGCACTTCCTGGCCGATCCGCTGATTTTCAACAACATCGAGTTTCACTACGAAATTCTGGCCAAGCGGCTGCGTGAACTGTCCTTCCTCAACAACGGTGTCAAGATCCGCCTGGTCGACAAGCGCACCGGCAAGGAAGACGATTTTGCCTACTCGGGTGGCGTCAAGGGCTTTGTCGAGTACATCAATCGCAGCAAGACGGTCCTGCATCCCGATATTTTCTCGGTGTCGACCGAATCGTCGGCCGGTGGTGTGTCCGTGGGTGTCGAGGTTGCGATGCAGTGGAACGACAGCTACGCCGAAAGCGTGCTGTGCTTTACCAACAATATTCCGCAGCGTGACGGCGGTACCCATATGACCGGCCTGCGCGCCGCCATGACCCGCGTCATCAACAAGTACATCGCCGACAACGAACTGGCCAAGAAGGCCAAGGTCGAGACGTCCGGCGACGACATGCGCGAAGGCCTGGCCTGCGTACTGTCGGTCAAGGTGCCCGAGCCCAAGTTCAGCAGTCAGACCAAGGACAAACTGGTCTCCAGCGAAGTGCGTCCGGCCGTCGAAGAGGCTGTGGCGCGTACGCTCGAAACCTGGCTGCTGGAGCATCCGGCCGATGCCAAGGCTCTGTGCGGCAAGGTGGTCGAGGCCGCCCGTGCTCGTGAAGCGGCCCGTCGTGCCCGTGAAATGACGCGGCGCAAGAGTGTGCTCGAAGGGGCTGGCCTGCCCGGCAAGCTGGCCGACTGCCAGGAAAAGGATCCGTCGCTGTGCGAACTGTACATCGTCGAGGGTGACTCCGCAGGAGGCTCGGCCAAGCAGGGCCGTGACCGCAAATTCCAGGCTATTCTGCCGCTGCGTGGCAAGGTGCTCAACGTCGAGAAGGCACGCTTTGACCGACTGGTCGCCAGCGAGCAGATCGCGACCCTGATCACCGCGCTGGGTACCAGCATCGGACCCGATTTCAATATCGACAAGCTGCGCTATCACCGCATCATCATCATGACCGATGCGGACGTCGATGGCGCTCACATCCGCACGCTGCTGCTGACGTTGCTCTATCGCCAGATGCCTGAGCTGGTCACGCGCGGCCATATTTATATCGCCCAGCCGCCGCTGTACAAGGTCAAGGTCGGCAAGGATGAGCGTTATCTCAAGGATGATGTCGAGGAAGCGCAGTTCATGCTGCAACTGGCGCTGCGCGATGCGGAACTCAAGCCGTCCGCCGAGGGCGATCTCATCACCGGTGACACACTCGAAACCTTGGCGCGCCAATACCTGCTGGCCAATAGCGTGATTTCACGTCTGGGCCGCATCATGGATGAGGCCACGCTGAGCGCCCTGGCCGAAGGCGTAGCGATTGAGCTTGACGACGTGGCCCAGGCCGAAGCCTCTGCGAAGCGCCTGCAGGAAGCACTCTTCAACCCGCTGGTGCCCGAGAATGTGACTGTGCTGGTTGAGACCGATGTCGAAAGCGGTGTGCCGCGCCTGATCGTTCAGCGCCAGCATCATGGCAATGTCCGGGTCACGGTGATCGATCAGCATTTCCTGCGCAGCGCTGATTACGGCGTGCTGTCGCGTGCCGCGCAGACGTTCCTGGGGCTGGTCGGCAACGGTGCCGTGGTGGCCCGTGGTACGGGTGACAAGCGCCGCGACAAGCCGGTCGCCGATTTCCGCGAGGCCATTCAGTGGCTGTTCTCCGATGCCGAGCGCGGCTTGTCCAAGCAGCGCTACAAGGGTCTGGGTGAAATGAATCCCGACCAGTTGTGGGAAACCACCATGGATCCGACCGTACGTCGCCTGCTGCGCGTGGAGATCGAGGATGCCCTGGCAGCAGACGAAATCTTCACCACACTGATGGGTGACGAGGTCGAGCCGCGCCGGGCGTTTATCGAAACGCATGCACTGACGGCAGCCAATCTGGATATCTAGGCTGTTTGAGGTGTTTTGAGTGCCATCAAGGGGTTGCATGATTGCAGCCCCTTGATGTTTTGATACGAATGTCTACCTGAAGGCAAAACCGTATAAGTGAAAATCCATACATCTGCCATACCCTTGCACGCGCTTTCCCTGGCGAATCTCACTGCTACCAACTGCGAAATGGCAGGCATTGTGCGGGCGATGCCGCACTGATCGCTGGCACGGCCCAGGCCGTTGCTGGCCATATGGGACTGAGCACAGAAGATTGCCTGTCAACCTATATTCAAACTGCGTTACAGCAATTTTCTGTGGCCGATGCATGTGAAAAATATGCTGAGGCAACGCGAGAGATGATTTTGAAAGTCCAAGAGCTGGGTGGTGTGGTCATTGAACCCGCAAGCCATTGAGAGATACACGTAAAAAATAACGCTTCTCTTTTGTGATAATCTTGCACGTTTCGCAATCACGCGATCGTGTCATGCGCGCCCAGAACGATACTCACCCCCTCATTGCCGCACTGGTTCATCACTACGATGAACTGGTACGTCATGCTGGTCGTGTGTTCCAGGGGCGCAGTGCGCACCAGGCTCGGGATATGGCCCGCGAAGCCGTGCACGAGGTGTGCCTGCAATTGCTGCGCCAGGATGCGCCGACCGGTACGGTCCGGATTCCGCTCGCGTTCCTGCGCACCCTGAGCCGACGGCGGGCCATCGATTGCCTGCGTGGCGAGGTACTGCGGCAATCGTTGAACGGCAGCCTGGATCTTCATCCCGAGTGCCTGGAGTTGACGGCCTGCGCCAACCAGGAGCCCGAGCATCGCTACTATGCGCGCCAGCAGTTCGAGCTGCTGGTGCAGGCTATCGAATCGTTGCCGCCGCGCTGCCGGGATGTTTTCGTGCTGTGCAATATCCATCAGTGGCCGCAGCGACAGATAGCCGATCATCTCGGCATTTCGCTCAAGACCGTGGAAAAGCATCTGCGCACAGGGATCGCCTGCTGCCGTTTCGCGTTGGCCGATGTGTTGAACGAAGCGGGTGTGGTGACGGCCTGAAGCATGAGCAAAGCGACGAACACAGACGCGGCACTCCAGGTTGACCGGAACGCGACAGGTGTACGGACTGGCAGTCTGGCGCAGCCGAACCAGGAGGCCGCCGGTGCCGGGGGGGACGAGATGGCCAGGGTGCTGGATGAGCATCGCGCCGCGTTGCTGCATCATTTTCCTGTACCGCCTGCACGCCCTGCAGCTTCGCGCCGCCGTCGTGCGCTCAGGAAGGCAGGTGGTGTCCTGGCCATCGTTTTGCTGGCTGCGGGGACATGGTGGCTTGATCCGGTCTATCGTTCCGAGCAGTTTGCTACCCTGGTGGGGCAGCGTGCCGAAATCGCGCTGGCCGATGGCAGCCAACTGACGCTGGATACCAATACCCGATTGAATGTCGAATGGCGGTTGCGTTCCCGGCAGGTCCGGCTGGCGCAGGGGCGGGCACGATTCGACGTCAGTCCGTCAGCCTGGCGGCCATTCACGGTCGCGGCGGATGCGGTCCGGGTGCAGGTAGTGGGAACCCGTTTCGATGTGTGGCAGCGGTCGGTTTCGACCTCGGTGAGCGTGTACCAGGGGAAGGTGGCGGTCTGGCGCGATGGGCGGGACGTTACCCAAGCGCTGCTGTTACAGCCAGGCCAGCAGGTGAGCGTGCCGGCTGGCCAGATAAACGAAAACATAGCCCTGCACGTGCAGCCGTTTGACGAGGCGCGTCAGGCCGCCTGGCGGCAGGGGCGGCTGGTGTTCCAGGAAATGCCGCTTGGGCAGGCGCTGGAAGAGATCCAGCGATACACCGCTCTGTCCATCCATGTCGAGGATGCCAGGACGGCCGGACTGTTGCTGTCTGGCGTGTTCGACAGCGGTAACATCGAGCAGTTGTTGGGGCTGCTGCCGACCATCTTGCCTGTCCGCGTGCAGCGGCAGGCCGGCAGAGTCGGTATCGCCTCGCTCCATTGAGTTGATCGTCCAGGTAGGGATTTGGCCGCGCTCGAACGACAGGTTCATCGATACACATTCACGGGATCGAGGAAACCTGTATGCAGCCATCACCGCAGTGCCCTGCCACCAACATTTATCCACCTTTTGCCTTGTCCGCGCTGGGCGTTGGCCTGTCTCTGGTCGTTGCGGCCCTGGCGCTACCAGCACCAGTGCAGGCACAGCAGCCAATGCCTATCCGCGATTCGGTGCAGGGACTCTTACTGCTTGATTTTGCAGCGGCACCGCTGGGCCAGTCGCTCAATGCTCTGGCCCAGCAGGCAGGTGTGCAGATTCTGTATGCCGGCACGCTGACGGCAGGCAAGCATGCGCCAGCCGTACAGGGGCACTATAGCGTGGCCGGAGCGTTGCGGCTGTTGCTGGCCGACAGTGGCCTGGTGGCTAGCGCTCGGGACGCCAGGACATTTATTGTGACGCAGCAGGAGGATGGCACTGTGCAGGCGCTCGATACGGTCACGGTCCGTGGTGCCGTCAGCGCCGTGACGGAAGGCTCCAGGAGCTACACCACGGGCTCGACCCGTTCGGCGACCAAACTGGATCTGTCTATCCGCGAAACGCCGCAATCGATCAGCGTGGTGACGCGCCAGCAGATGGATGATCAGAACATGCGCAGCCTGACTGATGCCGTTGTGGCTACGCCGGGCATCAGTCTGTACGGGTCAGGGCCTCGGCGTCTGGGATTCTATGCCCGCGGCTTTTCGATCGAGAATGTCATGACCGATGGCGTGCCTACTGCCTACAGCATCAGCCTGGGGGCCGGGCTGGTGGCCGATCCGGATCTTTCCATGTATGACCATGTGGAGGTGGTGCGCGGTGCGACCGGGTTAATGCAGGGGGCGGGCAATCCGTCTGCATCGATCAATCTGGTACGCAAGCGGCCCACCGCCGAGCGGCAGGTGCGTCTGGCTATCGATGCCGGCAGTTGGGACAATTACCGTGCCGAAACCGATCTGTCTGGACGACTGAACGAAAGTGGCAGCGTACGCGGGCGTGCCGTGGCGGCATATCGGAACAGCGGCGATTTCCGTGACTACGTCAAGCATGAATACAGCACGCTGTATGCAATCGGCGAGGCGGATCTCAGTTCGGATACGACGCTCAGCGCCGGTTTTTCCTGGCAGAACAATCGTAACGATGATAGTTGGGGCGGGCTGGCAGCAGCCGATTCCACCGGTCGCGATCTGGGCTTGTCGCGCTCGACCTACCTGGGCAATGACTGGGAGTACTGGAATCAGAAGACCTCAGGTGTGTTCGCAGACCTGGAGCATCGTTTGGACAACGGCTGGGCGCTCAGGATGGCAGCAACGGCTACCCAATCGACCTTGGACTACCTGGGTACTTATCTCTATCGCAACGAGACGACAGGGGGTATCAATCAGTCGCGCTCCGGTGGCTATGTCTACAAGGTTCGCCAGCATAGCTACGATGCCTATGCCAGCGGTCCATTCGAGTTGCTGGGTCGCAGCCACGAACTGGTGGCGGGGTTGAGTAGCCGGCGCGCGCGGACCAATACGGAAGGGGGCAGTGGCGGCACGGTGGCGGAGAACATTGATGTCGAGAACTGGGATTGGCGCAGCATCCCGCGCCCGGAAACGGCCATTACCTATACCGCCGATAACAAGCGTGAGCAGAACAGTCTTTATCTCACGACACGGTTGAGTCTGTCCGAGCCACTGACGATGATCCTGGGTGGGCGTCTGGACTGGTACGACTACGACGATGTCCAAAAGGGTACGGGTTATAAGGTGACCCGGAATCTCACCAAGTATGCGGGCCTGGTCTATGACCTGGACGCGCGGCATTCCGTTTACGCCAGCTACACCGATATTTTCCAGCCCCAGGGCAATTACGATGTCGATGGCAATCTCCTTGATCCTGTGATCGGCAAGAACTACGAGATTGGAGTCAAGGGAGAGTATTTTGGTGGCAGGCTGAACGCCAGTGCTGCACTGTACCGCATCGAACAGGAGCGGCTGGCCATGTTGCTGGCCGACCAGGCCGCGTGCCCGACCTACCCGACTTCGAGTTGCTATGCCGCCAGTGGCTTGGTACGCAGCCAGGGGATTGACCTGGAAGTCCAGGGCGCATTGATCTCCAGCCTGGAGCTGAGTGCCGGCTATACTTGGTCGGATCGTGAGTACCGCAAGGATGCTAATCCGTCGCGCATCGGGCAGCGTTATGCAACCTACCTGCCCGAACACCAGTTCAAGCTGGGCGTACTCTATCACCTGAATGACCGCTGGCGTGTCGGCGGCAGCATGGCCTGGCAAAGCCGCATCTACGAAAAGGAAGGCGATTACGATTTCGTGCAGAAGGCTTATATGGTGATGAACCTGATGGCGGGTTGGCGTGCAGCCAAGTCGCTGGAGGTGCAGGTCAACGTCAATAATCTGTTCGACAAGACCTATTACACCGGTATCCAGGGTTCGTCCTATCCCAATCAGGTGTATGGCGCGCCGCGCAATGTCATGTTGACGGCCCGCTATGGATTCTAGATTGTGCCGACGTACTGATCCGCCTGTCGCTTGATACGGCGGCTGGTGCCAAAGCCAGGTCTATAATTTCCGGCATCCCGCGAAGGCAGTCTGGCCTTCGCATTGCATATTGCCGGAATACACATGACCGATCACGATCCCCTGCAGGAAGTGGCCCTCGACAGCGAAACGCTTTATCAGGGCAATTTCCTCTGCCTCAAGCGCGATACCGTGCGTCTGCCCGATGGGGCCGTCACGACGCGTGAATACGTAAAGCATCCCGGCGCGGTCGTGGTCATTCCCCTGCTGGACGATGGCCGCGTGCTGCTGGAGCGGCAGTTTCGCTATCCGGTCGGCCAGGTGATGATCGAGCTGCCGGCGGGCAAGCTCGATGCCGGCGAGGATCCGCTGGATTGTGCCCGGCGCGAACTGCTGGAGGAAACCGGTTACTCGGCACGGCAATGGGCGCGGGCCGGGGTGATGCATCTGGCGATCGGCTATTCGGACGAAATCCTCCATATCTACTTTGCCCGTGATCTGAGCGCCGGTGAGCGTCAGCTCGACGAAGGCGAGTTCCTGGATGTGATCGCCATGCCGGTCGATGCCTTCCTCGACGGTTGCCGTAGCGGTCTGGTCACCGATGCCAAGAGTCTGAGCTGCGCGCTGTGGCTGCAGAACGTGCAGCGCGGCGACTGGACGCTGGACTGGCAGGATATGGCGTAGCTTCGGCGCTGGCAAAGCGCGTTCCAGCGGGCGTTTTCGATTCACGATTCAAGATGTACGTAACACACAGGCAACCATGAGCAAAGACCTTTCCAGGATCACCGATATTGCCGACCTGCAGCGGGTCGCCCGTCGCCGGGTGCCGCGCATGTTCTATGACTATGCCGATTCCGGGGCCTGGACCGAGAGTACCTACCGGGCCAATGAAAGCGACTTCCAGAAGATTCGCTTTCGCCAGCGGGTGGCCGTGGACATGGAAGGACGCTCGCTGGCTACGCAGATGATCGGCCAGGACGTGTCCATGCCGGTGGCGCTGGCACCGACGGGGCTGACCGGCATGCAGCATGCCGATGGCGAGATGCTGGCGGCGCAGGCTGCGGCGGATTTCGGTGTGCCGTTTACCCTCTCGACCATGAGCATCTGCTCCATCGAGGATGTGGCGCGACATACCCGCAAGCCATTCTGGTTCCAGCTCTACGTGATGCGTGATCGCGGCTTCATCGAAGACCTGATCGGCCGTGCCCGCGATGCCGGCTGCTCGGCCCTGATGCTGACGCTCGATCTGCAGATTCTGGGCCAGCGGCACAAGGACATCAAGAATGGACTGTCCGCGCCCCCCAAGCCGACCCTGGCCAACCTGATCGACCTGGTGACCAAGCCGCGCTGGTGCATGGGCATGCTGGGCACGCCACGCCGCACTTTCGGCAATATCGTCGGCCATGCCAAGGGGGTCAAGGATATTTCCTCGCTGTCGTCGTGGACGGCCGAACAGTTCGATCCCAAGTTGAGCTGGGCCGACATCGAATGGATCAAACGGACCTGGGGCGGCAAGCTGATCCTCAAGGGCATCCTGGATGAGGAAGATGCCCGCATGGCGGCCGACAGTGGGGCCGATGCCCTGGTGGTTAGCAATCATGGTGGTCGCCAGCTGGATGGGGCGATGTCTTCCATCGAGGCGCTGCCTGGCATTGCCGAAGCGGTTGGCAGGGATATCGAAGTCTGGATGGACGGTGGCATCCGTTCCGGGCAGGATGTGCTCAAGGCCTGGGCGCTGGGTGCGCGCGGTACGCTGATCGGCCGTCCTTTCCTGTACGGGCTGGGTGCCTTTGGCCAAGAGGGCGTGCGGCGCGCGCTGGAAATCATTCACAAGGAAGCCGACATTACCATGGCGCTGTGCGGCCGGAAAAACCTGTCCCAGGTCGACCGCTCGGTGCTGCTGCCGGGAGCATTCTGAACGATGCGTATCAACTCTATCGAGACGGTCAAAGTCGTGATCACCGGCAAAGTGCAGGGGGTCTACTACCGGCACAATACCGTGCGCATGGCGCACGAACTCAAGCTGTGCGGCTGGGTGCAGAACATCGACGATGGCAGTGTGCATGCCCTGCTGCAGGGCGAGGCTGATCAGATCGACCGGATGCTGGCCTGGATGCGGCAGGGACCGCCCGCTGCGCGGGTGGATGAAGTCGTCAGCGAAACCATTGCCCATGACAAGCGCTACGAACGCTTCCAGCAGCTATAGCTTTGCGCCGGTCGAAGCACCCCAGGCGCGCCTGTTGGTGCTGGGATCGATGCCGGGCGTGCAGTCGCTGCGCGCCGGGCAATACTACGCCCATCCACGTAATGCCTTCTGGCGCATCATGATGCATGCACTGGTGCCGGATGCCGACGCACAGGTGCCGTTGCCGGCGTATGCGCAGCGGCTGGCGTGGCTGCAGGCCAATGGCATCGTGTTGTGGGATGTGCTGCAGTATTGCGAGCGGCCCGGCAGCCTGGATGCAGCGATCCGTCGCGACTCGATGGTCTTCAACGATTTTGCGGGCCTGCTGGCACGCCATCCTGGCATCGTCCGGATCTGTTTCAATGGTGCCGCGGCGTGCGATCTCTTCGAGCGTCATGTTGCGCCGGGGTTGCTGGCGGCGGGATGCCTGCCGCCAGACCGGCGTCGCCTGCCATCGACGAGTCCGGCGCATGCCGGCATGTCCTTCGAGGACAAGCAGCGCCTCTGGTGCGAGGCATTGATCTGAGTCGATAGGCGCTCAGGCGGCCGGCAAGGCGCGTACCGGCTTGTGCGCTGCCCGGTGGGACAGTGCCGGCGTTGCGTCGAGGGTATGGCCGTCGCCTTGCAGACGGAACACGCCGATGGCATGTTGCAACTGACGGGCCTGCTCCTCGAGCGAGCCGGCTGCGGCTGCGGCCTGTTCGACCAGCGCGGCATTCTGCTGCGTGACCTGATCCATCTGTGTGACCGCCTGGTTGACCTGGTCGATTCCGCCGGCCTGTTCGCCGGAGGCGGCAGCGATCTCGCCCACGATGTCGGCAACGCGGCGCACCGAGTTGACCAGTTCGTCCATGGTTTCGCCTGCCGATTCGACCTGCTGCGAGCCGGTTTGCACGGTACTGATGGAGGTCGAGATCAGCTCCTTGATCTCACGGGCAGCCGAGGCCGAGCGCTGGGCCAGGGTACGGACTTCGCTGGCGACCACGGCAAAACCCTTGCCCTGCTCGCCGGCGCGGGCCGCTTCCACGGCGGCATTGAGCGCCAGGATATTGGTCTGGAAGGCAATCCCGTCGATCACGCTGACGATTTCGCCGATGCGCTGCGAACTCTGCGAGATGTCGCGCATGGTCGAGACGACCTGGCCGACTGCCGTACCGCCACGCTGTGCGACCTGCGCTGCCGTACCGGCCAGAGTGTTGGCCTGCTGGGCGTTGTCGGCATTTTGCTTCACGGTTGAGGCCAGTTGCTCCATGCTTGCGGCCGTTTCTTCCAGCGAAGCGGCCTGTTGCTCGGTGCGGCTGGAGAGATCGGTGTTGCCCATGGTGATTTCCTGGGCGCCGGTGTGAATCTCGTGTACGCCATTGCGTACCTGGCCGATCAGGCGCAGCAGGCCCTGTTGCATGGTGGCCAGCGCGGTGCGCAGGCGACCGATTTCGTTGTGGGCACCGGCTTCGACGGTTTGGCTCAGATCGCCGCCGGCGATGCGCTCCAGTTGACGCGATACGGCATCGAGCGGTCGGATCACGACTCGCATCAGGGCCACGTAGATCAGGACTGCCAGCAGCAGGGTCGCCAGCATGGTGGCGATCAGAATGTATTGCGCCTGGCTGGCGTCTTCTGCCGCTTCCTGTACCAGTGCTTGCGTGCGTGGCTGGTTGTAGTTGTTGAAGCGTTCCAGAGCACGATTCAGCGCCAGTGTGCCTTCGGTGGTGTCGAGTTGCAGGCGGCGTACCAGCGACGTGTCGTTGGCCTTGGCGGCGGCAATGACGGTCGTGACATAGCGATCGAGATAGTCGCGCATCGAGGCGGCCAGCGCGTCGGAGAGGGTACGGCCTTCTTCCTCCTGCATCGTGATGGCGGCAAACTCGTCGATATAACGACGTGCATTGCGTTCGTGACCACCGATGATGTCGATCAGCTTGTCGGCTTCGGCGGGATTGTTTTCTTCACGGGCGAATTGGGCAACAGCCGCACCCAGGCGGGCTCGCATCATAGATGTGAATGTCTTTTCCAGTGCCAACTGTTTTTCGACTGCAATGCTGTTGACGTTGGCAATCGACGCTGCCGACTCGGATATCTGGGAGCGTGCATACAGGCCCAGGCCAAGCACGACGAGCAGGAACAGGAGCAGCGCCGTGATCAGGCCGCTGCGGATAGACATGTTTTTCATGGGAGATGCGGGAGGGGAGGGATGCAGGCGACGTCGGTTGACGTGCATGGCAGCAAACACGGCCCTTGTGGCAGGTAGAGTGATGCAGGCACCGAAGTTTAATCGAGATGCTTCTGAATATCTCAGAACTTTCTAGGACATGTCTCAATCCCGCAACCGGGGATGGGAGCTGACCCACAGCACCACGGCATCGGCCTCGCCGCTCGAGATACAGGCATGCCCCATGGTGCTGTCGAAGTAACAGGAGTCGCCGCTATCCAGTTCCAGTGGCGCATAGAAGTCGGTATGCACCACCACCCGGCCGCTGAGCACGTACATGAACTCCTCGCCATCGTGGCGCAGCAGTTCGGGGAATTCCCTGGAGTCGTGTGCCTTGATGGTCGTGATCAGCGGGATGAACAGCTTGTCGGCCAGATCCCCGTGCAGGATTTCGTAGACGTATTGGCGCGTGTCGTGTCGCAGGCCCTGGTCCTTGCGCGTCACGCTGCGGCGTCCGAGAGGCGTGGGCTTGGGGGCGGCGCTGAACAGCTCGCCGACATTGATGTCCAGGCCACGCGCCAGGGCCGCGATTTTTTCATAGGTTGGCGACAACTGGCCGTTTTCGATCTTGGACAGGGTCGAGACCGAGATGCCGGAGCGTTTGCACAGTTGCTGCAGTGTCAGTCCGGCATCGCGCCGCAACTGGCGCAGTTTGCCGGGCAGGGCGCTGCCGGGATTGTGTTCGACGGAAGAGGAGTCTGTGTTCTGCATGGGCGCGTCAGGCGCTGCTACTGGAAAACCCTTAGGGAAAATTTCCACTAACAGCAATATTATTTCGCATAAGAAAATTTTTTCCAAAACAGTACAGGCATGGCCTGTGCGCAGATGGTAGTTCACATGCAAATACTGGATCAAGCGCAAACCGAGCGTTTCCTGCCATTCGATCGCCTGTTGGGGGCACTCGAGGCCATGTTCGTCGAGGGCTGCAACGTACCGCTCCGACATAACCACCGTATCGGCAATCCCGGTGGCGAAGACGGGACGCTGCTGCTGATGCCGGCCTGGCAGGAAGGCAAGCGGTTGGGGCTGAAGACTGTCTCCATCTTTTCGGGCAACGGCGCGCATGCGCTGCCGGGCCTGCATTCCACTTACACCCTGTTTGATGGCGTCACCGGGCGGCCGTTGGCGGCACTTGATGGTGACGTGATCACGTCGCGCCGTACCGCGGCGGCTTCTGCACTGGCAGCGCGCTGGCTGAGCCGCCGTGATGCCCGTACCTTGCTGGTGGTCGGGTCGGGTCGGGTTGCCAGTTTGCTGGCCGACGCCTATCGCAGCGTGCGTCCCATCGAGACCGTGCTGGTCTGGAATCTGCACGAAGCCGGCGCACAGGCCCTGGTGGCGCGCCTGCAGGCTGCCGGCATTGATGCCCGTCACGCGCCGGATCTCGAAGCTGCTGCGCGTGAGGCAGACATCATCTCGTGCGCCACGCTGTCGACGGCACCGCTCATCAAGGGTGAATGGCTGCGCCCTGGCGTGCATCTGGATTTGATCGGCAGCTTCGCCCCGGCCATGCGCGAAAGCGATGACGAATGTTTCCGCTGGGCCACGGTATTCGTGGATACCGACGAGGCCCCCATGAAGGCCGGCGACATTCTCGAACCCGTCAAGAGCGGTGCCTTCGATCCGCAGCAGATTGCCGCCACGCTCGAAGACCTGTGCCGGGGGCAGCATGCCGGGCGCAGCAGCGATACCGAAATCACGCTTTTCAAGGCCGTCGGTACGGCCCTGGAGGATCTTGCCGCCGCCACGCTGGCGTATGACGCCTGGCAACAGCAGCAACAACAGCCGGGCTGATGGCAGACCGGTAACCACACTATCCAGTTTCAAGGGGATGATGAAATGACGGCAACACAAACAGCCGCGCCACAGGCAAAGCGGGCGTCGGGGCGGCGGGTTCTATTGGCCAGCCTGACAGGCAGCTCGATCGAATGGTTCGACTATTTCCTGTACGGCACCACGGCCGCACTGGTGTTCAACAAACTGTTCTTCCCGACCTTCGATCCGGTGGTCGGGCTGATGCTGGCCTATCTGTCGTTTGCGCTGACTTTTTTCATCCGCCCGCTGGGTGGCCTGATTTTTGCCCATATCGGTGATCGGATCGGGCGCAAGAAAACCCTGGTGATCACGCTGTCGCTGATGGGCGGTGCCACGGTGGGGATCGGTCTGCTGCCGGGTTACGACACGATTGGTGTCTTGGCACCGATTCTGCTGGTGCTGTTGCGCCTGATCCAGGGGCTGGGCATCGGCGGTGAATGGGGCGGGGCACTGCTGCTCGCCTATGAATATGCAGCACCACAACGTCGCGGTCTGTTCGGCAGCGTGCCGCAGATGGGCGTGACCATTGGCATGCTGCTGGCGACCCTGGCCATGACGCTGATGAGCATGCTGCCGGATGAACAGTTCATGAGCTGGGGCTGGCGCATTCCCTTCCTGGCGAGTGCCGGTCTGGTGTTTCTAGGTCTGTGGGTGCGCAATGGCATTGATGAAACCCCCGATTTCCAGAAAGCCAAGCAAGAGGGCAATGTGGCCAAAATGCCGCTGGCCGAGACCTTGCGCGACCACTGGCGTGAAGTGCTGATTGCCATCGGTGCCAAGGTCGTGGAAACGGCACCGTTCTACCTGTTCTCGACCTTCGTGGTCAGCTATGCGACGGGCAGCCTGAAGTATGAGCGCTTCGATGTGCTCAATGCCGTGACGGTGGCGACCCTGGTCACAACCTTCTGCATTCCACTGATGGGCCTGTTGTCCGATTTCGTCGGGCGGGTCAAAGTGTTCGTGGCGGGGGCTCTGGCGATGGCGCTGTTTGCCGTACCGTATTTCATGCTGCTGGACATGCGTTCGACGACGGCCCTGATGGTGGCGACGGTCGTGGCCCTGGGCATCATCTGGGCACCGATCACGGCAGTGCTGGGGACGATGTTCTCCGAGATCTTCGCGACCCGGGTACGCTATACGGGGATTACGCTGGGCTACCAGATCGGCGCGGCCCTGGCCGGCGGCACGGCACCGCTGATCGCGACCTGGCTGATGAGCCGCTATGATGGTTCGTGGGTGCCGGTGGCGGTGTACATCATCGTGGCGGCGTTGATCTCGATCGCGGCGGTGTCGGCGGTGCGGGTGCGCAAGGTGGCGTAGTTGCCTTCATGCCCTGCGGCTGTATGGGCGGCAGGGTTCAATCCATGAAGAAAAGACCAGCCCTCGATCCGAGGGCTGGTCTTTGTCGTGACACGGCAGGTTGGCATGCCCCGTCATCCGGCAGGATGCGCGAGGCAACCCGGCCCGTTTACTTCTGCACGGCTTCCAGAGCGATATTGAGCGTGACTTCGTCACCCACGGCCGGCGCGAACTTGCCGGCGTTGAAGTCGGAGCGCTTGATGACAGCCGTGGCGTTGGCACCGATCACGGGCTTTTTCATCATCGGGTGTTCCTTGGCGGTGAACGAATCCAGCTTCAGGGTGATCGGCTTGGTCACGCCCTTGATGGTCAGGTCACCGTCGACCGACACGGGGGTGTCGCCGTCGAAGTTGACCTTGGTCGATTTGAAGGTGGCCGTCGGATAGGTGGCGGTGTCGAGGAAGTCGGCACCCTGGATGTGGCCGTTGAAGGCTTCATGGCCGGTATCGACCGTAGTGGTATCGATGGTGATGTCGACCGTGCCGGTCTTGGCAGCCGGGTCCAGCACAATGGTGCCGGTGGTGGTGTCGAAGCGGTGGATCTGGGTGCTCAGGCCCAGGTGATCGTACGAGAAGCGGGCCGCAGTATGCGAGCCTTCGACCTCATAGGTGGTGGGGGCGGCCAGTGCGGCGGCGGACAGGCCGGTCGCCAGTGCAGCGGCAAGCGTCAGGCGGGCAAAAGTCTTCTGCATGAGGGATGCTCCTTGTGTAGGGGGGTTATTGGCCGGCAGCGGCCGTGATGCGGAAAGAAACGTCGATGTCGTTGGCGACGATGTCAAAGGCGGCCCACGCACCTTCGCCGATGGCAAAGTCACCGCGCTTGAGGGTGAAGGCACCCTCGAACACACCCTGGCCATTCTGCTCGACAAAGGTGGCGGGTACGACCACGGGCAGAGACTTGCCCTTGATGGTCAGCGTGCCGCTGACTTCGTAGGCATGGTCGCCGATTGTCTTGATCTGTTCGGAAACAAAGCGTGCCGTGGGGAACTGGGCGACGTTGAACCAGGTGGGCGTCACCACCTCTTCGTCTGCCTCGTCGGAACCGGCATCGATGCTGGCCAACTCGACATCCAGGGCAATCCTGCCCTGCTCGGGGGCGGCGGTGTCGAAGGACAGTTCGCCATTGAAGCGCTTGAACTGGCCGTCCATGGAGACGCCCATCTGGTTGTACTGGAAGCCGATCTGACTGTCGGCAGGCAGCACCTGGCCGTATTGCGCGGCCTGCGCGGCGGGCAGCAGGGCGGCCAGCGACAGGGCCAGCAGGGTTTTGGAGGCGAGTGCCGGGATGGACTTCATGTCATTTCTCCTTGGATGAAGTGAACATCATGCGGGACAGAATCTGGTCCTTGTCGATGAACTGATGTTTGAGGGCAGCCAGGATGTGCAGGACGACCATCACGATCAGGGCGATGTTGAGCGTGGCATGGACCTGGACCAGTGATTTGCCCAGTTCACGGTCGCGTGCCAGCAGGTCGGGCAGCGGCAGGACGCCGAACCAGACGGTCTGAAAGCCCATGGCCGAACTCATCAGCCAGCCGCTCAGGGGGATGCCCAGCATCAGCAGATAGAGCGCGACATGGCCGCCATGCGCCGCCAGTCGTTCGAACGAACCCATGTGGTCGGGCAGGGCAGGAGGCTTATGGCCGGCACGCCAGGCCAGGCGGATGACGGCCAGCAGGAAGATAGTGATGCCCAGCCACTTGTGCCAGGAATAGACTTGCAGCTTGGTCGGGGAAAGCGGCATGGTCTGCATGTAGAAACCAAGGCCGACAAGGCCGGTCAGCAGCAGGGCCATCAGCCAGTGCAGGCTGCGGGCGGTACGGGTGTAACGTATCGTCATGGGCGGGAACTGGAGGGGAATCAGCGAAATGTATCAGAGGTACTGTGTTTCGTTAAGTTCCCTGTCAGCATGGAGATGAAATATATTGTTCCAGAAATGGATCTAATCTCTGCATGTGGCTGCATGAGTCGGATTCATTTACTGAACTTTCTCAAATGGAAACAGGTAGAATTCCCATTCGCCCTTTCAAGTTTACAGAGGAAATTCGATGTCCGAACTGAAAAAACGGCTGCTGCTGCCGAATCTGACCCGTGTCGCCCTGTCGCTGGCCGTTGTGTCCGCGCTGGCTGCATGCCAGACCAATCCCGCCGTGGGTTCGCAGACGGCAGACCAGGGACCGCAGACGGTCCGTGCCGTTGATGCGCTGCAGCAGGCTGCGCAACTGCGCCAGTCGTTGGTACCGGGACTCTATGAGGTGACCTACGACGAGGCGCGTGGTGCCCTGTTCGTGGCAGCCACGCCCGACTTCGATCCCAAGTCGGCCGGTTTCCTGTATCGCCTGGATCCGGGCACGCTGCAGATCCTGCAAACGATCGAGGTACCGCGCCGCACGTTTGCACTGGGTCTCAACAGCAAGACCGGCGCACTCTATGTGGGTAACACCATGGAAGGTTCGCTCACGGTTGTCGACAGCCGCAACGGTGCCGTGCTTGGCGTGATCCAGCTGGCCCAGGCCGATGCCGAAGGCAACTATGACCATACCCGCAAGGTCATCATCGACGAACAGCACAATCGCGTGTTCGTGACCAGCCCCAATCAGCGTGGCACGGTCTGGATCATCGACGGCGCGACCGGTCAACTGACCCATACCCTCGACAACGTCGGCAAGTGGGCTGCCGGTGCGGCCTATGATGCCGAACGCAATCGTTTGTACGTTAGCCACGGTGGCGATACCGGCGAGGTGGTGGCCGTGATTAATCCCGACAAGGGCGAGATCGTCGAACGCTTCATCCTGTCCGACGGCAAGGAGCATTTCCTGATCAACAGCGCACTCGATGCGCAGGGGCAGCGTCTGTTCTCCGCCGATGGTAATGCCGACGGCCTGCTGGTCTTCAATACGACCAATGGTGAACTGTTGCGTACCATTCCGATCGGTGTGGGCGTGCTCGATGTGCTCTACAACCCGACCCGCAACGAGATCTATGTCAGCAATCGCGGCACCTCGCGCAGCAAGCCCGAGGGTACCGGCCAGGTCACGGTGGTTGATGGTGCGACTTATGCGGTCAAGCGCGTGATCGATCTACCTGTGCATCCCAATTCGCTGGCCCTGAGTCCTGACCAGCAGACGCTGTTCGTTACGGTCAAGGCACCGCATGGCGACAAGCACCCGGCGGCCCGCAAGGGTTCCGTTGACAGCGTGGTGCGTATCTCGCTGCAATAAGCTGATCGCATGATGTGAAAAACCCCGCTTCCGGGAACGGAGGCGGGGTTTTTTGTCGCACGATGATGCCAGTACCGTACGGCTGGCTATTCTGATGTGGGGCATATGCATATGTACTGCAACTATGCCAAGGAGCATTGGGCTTGCCCGTACGAAATCAAGACCTATCTCCTCTGCCGTACTGCATGCGTATGTGTATCCAAACGCCGAGGCCGGCCAAACACCCCGTAGATGTCCCAATGCGCAATGCTCTCATTAACAATATTCGGAAGTCCATACCTGATGGTATTTGCAAAACGAAGTGATAATAGAGCCACACCCCGCCGTACACGAGAGCGATCGTTGAAGAGAGCAAAAGGGCGCAAATCACCATGAAAAACAAAAGATTTTTAAATCCAGGCTTGTCGGCATCCACACCATTCAAACTTTTTAAATCATTCATGAATTTCAATTGTTGATATTCAAATTATTCGGTGCTGTCCATTGTTTGCGCTGAATCTGTAAACGATCAAGTCAGGGGCGCGCCGATCTGATGTCGTTGTGGGCCGGATAATCTTCGCCATGGCTACGACATCGAAGTGCTGCTTCGTTGATGGTTGCCCTGACTCAGGAAGTCGAGGCACGGATCCGCCATTGATGCTGGGAAATGACTTTATCGCAGTCACTCTCGGCTCGCCTGTGCATGCTTTAACGCTATCGGTCGCTGAAGAGCGCCATTCCAGGTGTTGAAGTCGGAGGACGCCGGGGCCAAGCGCCCTCCTTGTGGCTGGCTACATGAAGAACGACAGCACGATATTGAAGACGACTGCCGCTGCAAAGCCCAGCGGCGCAGCCTGGAACAGCAGCTTGGGGAACAGATGCTTGCGGTCTTCATCGTTGGGGCAGGAACCCAGCAGCAGACTGCCGCCCGAGGAGAAGGGCGATACGGAGGTCGCCTGTGAACCGACCACGATGCAGATGAACAGCAGCATGGGATCAAGCGACAGCGATGCTGCCAGTGGCGGTACGATCGGGAACAGCGCCGGTGTCACGACGCCCAGCGTGCTGGAGAACAGCGACATGATGGCCGCAATCACGCCCACCACGACAGGCACCAGCCAGGCCGGAATAGTCGTGCCGACCCAGGATGCCAGCATATCGATGGTACCGGCCTTGATGGCAATCGAGATCAGCATCCCCACACCGCAGATCATGATCAGCGTGTTCCAGGGCACGGAGGCGATCACTTTGCGTTCATCGCCCAGTTTCAGCAGCAGGGCAATCACGGCAAAGACGCTGGCAATCAGGCCGATGTCGACGCGCGAGTTGATGAAGCGGATGGTTTCATTGCCAGGCAGGGCCAGCAGGGTCAGTGGCGGGATCAGCACCAGCACCATCATGCCCAGGGTCAACAGCAAAGTCGTTTTTTGCTGACTGTTCAACGCCTGGGGCACCTGGATCTCCAGGTCGGCACCAGACTGATGTCGCTTGCGGTCGAAAACGAACACAAACAGCGAAATCACGATCAGCGGAATGACCAACGTGCTCAGGAAAATCCCGACACTGTTGAGCAGGGCGGTCTCTTCAGAGAGCCCGGCATTGCCCATCAGGCTGCGGAAAATGACGCCACTCTGGCTCGACATGAAATTGGCCCCCGCCAGCGCACCATAATTGACGGCCATCCCGCCCAGGATCAGGCTCATGCCGGTGCGGCTGCAGATCAGCAGTGTGATCGGGGCCATGAAGGCCAGTACGGTGTAGTAACCCGCTCCCATGCCTGCGATCAGGGTCGAGGTCAGGTAGATGGCGTAGGGCAGCAGGTGGGGAAAGCGTCGGCAGCGATAGAGCAGATGCTCGGCCAGCCGCTCAAGGGTGCCGTTGACGATGGCAAAACCATAGAACAGGCAGACGGCAAAGATCACGAAGAAGATCTTGAGCGGCCACAACTCGATGATTTCGCCCGGCTTCATGCCCATCATGAAGCAGCCGATGATATAGGCGAAGGCGATCGAGAACAGACCGATGTTGATGTTGGTGCGATAGCCCAGAACGATGGCCAGCACGAGGGCAGAGATGACGATCAGACTCATCATGACAGTGTATTCCTCAGGAATGTCGCACTACGGTCAGCGCAGGGGAAAATGAAACAGGCGGGCCGGATTGTCGACCAGGATTTTCTGCTGCTCGGCGCGGTCGGTCACCATGTCGTGGAACAGGGCGAGCTGTTCGGCATAGCGGGTCTGATCTTCGAAGCGGGTGTGAGGCCAGTCGCTGCCCCAGAGGAAATGGTCGCTGTGGCCGTAGGCCGTGCGCAACTGCGTCAACAGGGCCGCTGCCTGTTGTGCAGAGGACTGACTGCGGTAGGGGGCCGATAGCTTGATCCAGATGTTGGAGCCAGGCAGTTGCTTGAGAAAGGCATCCAGGCGCTCGGCCTCTTCCGGTGCATGCGTGGGCAGGCCGAAATGGTCGACGATGACGGCCACGCCGGATTGACCGATGACCGGCAGAATGTCTGCAAGGTCTGTCATGCCGCGCTGGATTTCGACTGACCAGCGGCGTCGCGCCAGTCGTTCGAAGAATGCCTGCCAGCCGGTATCGGCGTAGTCGGCCAGCGGCTTGCCGATCAGGTTGAGACGGATGCCGACCACACCGCTTTCGGCCAGTGCATCGAGTTCAGCTTCACTGATGGAGGGCTCGACGACGGCCGTACCGCGCAGGATGTCGGAGTGGCGTGCCAGGGCGGACAGCATGAAACTGTTGTCCGTACCCAGGAAACTGGGCTGAACCAGGACGCCGTGCGACAGGCCGTTGTCGTGCAGGTTGCCGATGAATGCATCGACCAGTGCGTCGTAGCCTGGCGCATAGCGGCGATCAGCCGTCATGGGCAGATCGGGGCGGAAGATATGGGCGTGGGTATCAATCCCAGTGAGTGTGGGCATGAGCGTTGTCACCTGTCATGTACTTGTTATCTTGGAATCCGGGTGGACTCTCTGTAATCATATATTCATATATATGACTCGGCGAATATACGTTTGGTGGATGCCTGCTGTCAAATGGTGCAGGATGCATCGAGTCGGTGCTAAATTCCCTGTTTTAAGTGTTGGAATAACACATGACACTGACCCACGCCGAAGCCGTCGATGATCGCTTGCCGCGCTATCATCAACTCAGGGACGATCTCAAAAGCCGGATCGCATCAGGGGCCTGGCATCCCGACGAACCTATCCCGACTGAGGCCGAGTTGGCTCGCACCTATGCTGTGGCGATCGGCACGGTGCGCAAGGCGGTGGATATGCTGGTTCAGGAAGGGTTGCTGCTGCGTAGCCAGGGGCGAGGAACCTACTTGCGCCGGCCACGTTTTGACCGGTCTTTTTTCCGATTCTTCCGTCAGGTCGATGCAGACGGCGTGCGGTCGGTACCGGTCAGTCGCATTTTGTCCCAATCCTGTGAGACACCCTGCGAACGGGTCAGTCAGGCACTGGCACTGAGTTCCGGTGACAAGGTGTTGCAGCTCAAGCGACGACGCAGTATGGGAGCATCCAGTCTGATCTATGAGGATATCTGGCTGCCTGCTGATCGTTTTGCGGCGTTGCAGGCATTGCCGCTCGACGAATTCGGCAATCTGCTTTATCCGTTATACGAAGAAAAGTGTGGCGAAATCGTGGCGTCGGCACGCGAAACCCTGACCATCGAGCCTGCCGATGACGTCGTGGCATCCGAACTGGGCATGGAGGCCGGCAAGCCCGTCGTGGTCATCGAGCGGCTGGCCCTGGGCTATGACCAGCGACCGATAGAGTATCGCCTGTCACGTGGTGCCGCCGAGCAGTTCCGTTATCAGATCGATATCGTCTAGCCGGATTTTTTTACCCCGAAGCAGTGTTCCAGACCCGGAAAGGCCTGGGTACGCACTTCTTCGGCATATTGCGCGGCCGCTTCGCCGATCTGGGCACCGATATCCGCATAGCGTTTGGCAAAGCGCGGGATGGTCGCGCCGCTCAGGCCCAGGATGTCTTCGGTGACCAGTACCTGCCCATCGCAGCCAGGCGAGGCACCGATGCCGATGGTCGGAATGGCGAGCGCCTCGGTGATGCGCCGTGCCAGCGGCTCGGCGATGCCTTCCAGCACCACGCCGAAGGCCCCGGCTTCGGCATGCGCCTGGGCATCGGCCAGGATGCGTGCGGCGGCCTCGTCGTTCATGCCCTGGGCCTTGAAACCACCCATGGTATTGACGTACTGAGGCATCAGGCCGACATGGGCCAGCACCGGCACGCCGCGTGCCACCAGGAAAGCCACGGTCGGGGCCAGTGCCGCGCCGCCTTCAAGTTTGACCGCCGCCGCGCCACTGTACGCCATCATGTGGGCCGCGTTGCGAAACGCCTGTTCCGGGGACTCCTGATAGCTGCCGAAAGGCATATCCACCACCACGGCACTGCGTTGCGTGGCACGGACCACGGCGGCTGCGTGTGAGGTCATCTGCTCGACGCTGATGGTCAGCGTATCGGGCAGGCCATAGCCCACCATGGCCGTGGAATCACCCACCAGGATGAAATCCAGGTGCGGATCGATGGCACGCGCGATCGGCGCGATGTAGGCGGTCAGGGCGGCGATCTTGCGCTGGCCCTTGAGTGCCACCAGTTGCGGGATAGTCGTGCGGCGGATGTCGGTGTGTATGCTCATTGCGGGACAGCATACCTGTCCCGCACCGGAGCGCACAAGGGGGCGTTTTCCTTCAGAAGCGGTATGTCATGGTGGCCAGCACGGTACGCGGCTGCCCAGGCATGCTGGTCGAGCGCCAGTACTCCCGGTCGGCCAGATTGGTGACGGCCAGACTCGCCTGCCAAGCTGCCTCGCGCCAGCCGATCATGGCGTCCCAGCGGGTATAGCCGGGCAGTTTTTCCGTATTGGGAATGTCGATCCAGCGTGCGTCCACATAGGTCAGTCCGGTTTCGGCAAAAAATCCGGTCTGTGGCGCGTACGTCAGGAACAGACTACCGTTGCGTCGACCAGTTCCGCTCTTGTACTGGTTTTCGCGGTCGGGTGAGCTGGCGTCTTCGACCACCTTGGCTGACTGCAGGCCGATGCCGCCGCGCACGTACCAGTTGGGGGCAATCCTGCCCGACAGGCTGAGCTCCATGCCCTGGGTACGTTCCTTGCCGGCCACCTCCCAGCGATCCGGCTCGTTGATGGAATCAGGGCGATAGCGAATGTTGTAGCGTTCCAGCTGGAAGAACGACAGTTGGGTCGACAGATTGCCGTCCAGCCATTCGCTCTTGATGCCGGTCTCGTATTGCCGGGTGTATTCGGGATCGGTGTTGTAGACCGCGGTCTGATCGACGCTGACACTCAGCAATCCGGAGCCACCATAGGGGGTGAAAGTCTTACCGTAAGACACATACAGGCTGTGTTCGGGCACGGGTTGCCAGATCAGGCCGATACGTGGGCTGGTGGTGGTCCCTTCGTACGCGCGGCTCTGGCCTGACAACTGGTTGCGTGACCGAAAACGGAACTGTTCGGTACGCAGGCCCAGCAGGACTTTCCACTCGGGGGTCAGGCTGATCAGATCCTGCAGGTAGATGGCCCTGGCATAGGCCTGGTGACGATTCTCCTGTGTGGCTGCGCCTTGTGGCGGCTTGGGGAGCCAGACCGGATTATCGATGTCGATAGGGGCGATGGCATTGCGCTGCGTGGCCAGACTGGGGCGGCGCTGTTCATGCGAATAGTCCAGCCCGACCAGCAGGTCGTGTGCCATGCCGGCCAGTTCGAACTGGCCGGTCAGGTCGAGGTTGGTCGTGAGGGTGGTGTTATCGGTTTGCTGCCAGGCCCGTAGCCGGCCCTGCAGTGTGTCGCGGCCTTGCAAGGCTGCAGGTTGAGAGCAAGATGCGCCGGAGGTCTGATTGACCCCGTCGGCACTGCAGAAAAAGCCGCTGTACAGGTGGTCGAAGTTCTGGGACTGCTTGCGATGCCCGACCACCCAGCGCAGCGCCCAGTTGTCGTTGAAGGCGTACTTCATGTCCGAGCGGAAATAGCGCAGCCTGTCTTCGGCATAATCATCGGGGTGGGCGAAAGCGCGCCGGATCGACAGCCCGGAGGGCAGGTTGTCGTAGGCCAGCCCGCGGTCCGGCACACGCCAGGCTTCGTCGTGGGTGTATTGCAGCAACCAACTGAAATTGTCGTGGTTGTCGAACAGAATGCTGGGCGAGACCATTCGGTTGCGATAGCGGATGTCATCCCGGAAACTGTGGCCGTTCTCGGCATCGGCGGTCAGACGCACCGCGATATTCGGGTGTACGACCTCGTTGATGTCGAGCGTACCGCCGGCTGTTTGCCATGAACCGCCACGCAGTGTGACTGAACTGCCCAGGTCGAAGCGGGCCTGTTTGCTGATCTGGTTGACGATGCCGCCGCCGCTGCCACGACCATAGAGTACCGATGCGGGGCCTTTCAGGACCTCGACCCGTTCGATATTGGCCGTGCTGTGGCGGATCTGGCCACTGGCGCGGATGCCATCCAGGTAAATATCGTTCGACGATGCCTCGAAACCCCGGATCATGATGGAGTCGGCCCGCATGTCTGGTTGCGTGTCGATATTGGGGATGCCTGCCAGCATCGTGCTCAGTTCGTTGATGCCGTAGTCCTTGGCCCGCTGCGTGTCCACAAAGTCCAGCGTCTGGGGGATATCCATGGGGTTGAGGGCCGTTCTGGTGGCCGTGGTGACCAGCCCGGGTCGCACGTCGAACACGTCCTGCTGGCCGTGCACATGAACAGCCGATAGTTGCGATACGGCTGCTTTTTCGCGTGCCGGTGCGATCGTGAAGATGCGCTCATCGCTGCTGTCGACACGCAGGCCGCTGCCCTGCAGCAGGCGCTCCAGCGCCTGGCGGGGTGTATGCTGGCCTGCCAGTGCCGGAGCGTTCAGGCTGGCCGGAATGCTGTCCACATAGAGGATCTGGATGCCGCTTTGCTGCGCGACGGCCTGGATGGCGGCGCTCAAGGGTTGGGCGGGGATGGCAAAGGTCTGGGCGGCCTGCTGTGCATGGGCCTGGACAGACAGCGTGGATGCGCCGGCCAGTGCCAGGGCGCAGATTGCGCTGTGGGCCGGTGGAAAGAAGCGAGACACGGAAACAACCTCCCTGGGTGAATCAAGATGCGATGTGGGAGTAAGCCGTTTCTGGATGGTAGAGTGCCAACCTGAATTTACAAATTATTTCATCTTGCCGGGCGACGACGAATATCAAGACTGCCGTCGGATTGCTTTTGTACGGCCAGCGGTGCGATACGGGGCAGGAAGGCCAGAATATCCTCGAGGTTGCCGAGTTCAAATTGTCCGGTGATCGGCAGGGTCGCCAGGCTGTTGTCGTGCAGGCGGATCGGTGCCTGCCGGTAACGCTGGATTTCGGACAGCACCGTGCCCAACGGTGTCTGACGGAACAGCAGCTTGCCGTCGCGCCATGCCAGCCGGTCTGGATCGGCATTGCGGTGTGTGGTGTGCGTGCCGGCCTGTGTCAGGCGCAGGGCATCCTGTTCACGCAGGATGTGGCGTCGACCCTGGGCATCCAGCACATCGACACGTCCCTCCAATACCATGACGCCGATCTGTGCGCCCTGGTCCGTATGACGCACGGCGAAGACCGTACCGATATCTTCAATCAGTACCGGTCCGGCCTGCACCGTAAAGCTGCGCAGCGCGGAGTGGGCGGCGGTGAAGATGGCCTCGCCCTGCTCCAGTGTGAATTCCCGGGAAAACAGCCGATAGCGCACTGCAATGCGGCTATCGGTATTGAGTGCCAGTGCGCTGCCATCCGAGAGTGTCCAGTGTCCGCGCTGGCCGATGCGCATCTGCAGGGTGTGCTGTTCCAGAACCGGATTCCAGAGCCGCAGGCCGGTGGACAGGATGGCCAGCAGCGCCAGGCTGGCGGCTGCTGTCAGGCGTCGTTTGCGGCGGCGCGCACGGCGCAGGATTTCATCCGGGGTGGGCAGGACCAGGCGCAGGGTTTCCAGATAGGGTTGCAAGGTCTCCTGAGCGACAGGCTCGCTGGTGATGGGCGGCGAGGCATGGCCGGATACGGGACCGCCGGTTGCTGGCTCAGGCAGCATGGTCGAGCACTTCCCGTATGGCGGCATGGGCGCGTTCAAGGTGCCGGGCGACCATGGTGCGCGATATGCCCAGCATGTCTGCGACGCGGGTCTGCGGAACCTGATGCAGTACATGCAGTGAAAAGACTTCCTGGCAGCGCAATGGCAGGCTGGCCAGGCACTGGATCAGGCGGGCCTCGGTCTGCAGGCTTTCCAGCGCTTCGTGTGGGCCGGGCGCGGCTTCGGGTTGCAGCCAGTGCTGTGCGGCGGGCTGTTCGAGCGCTGCCTGTCGGGTACGCTGGCTACGCCAGTGATCAATGGCCTGATGCGTGGCCAGGCGGTAGAGAAAGGCACGGGGCTGGCGAATGGCCTGTCGTGGCGTGGTCAGCAGATCAACGCTGACATCCTGGACCACGTCCTGCGCAAAATGCCGGCAGCCAAAGCGTGTCTGGATGTGGCCGACCAGCGCATCATAGTGGCGGATCAGGGCAGCCAGGATGGGCGTCGCGGTAGGTGTGGACATCGGAAACACGATTGAATTGTTCCGACGATTTTAGCATTAATAATGGTTATTATTACCTGTTGGGTGTGATACCCACATAAACCTCGGGCCTATGTATCTTTTCGCTGCAGCGGCAGCCGTCCCTGTTTGAGCTGGCGCAGCACGAAACTGGACTTGCTGTGGCGGATGCCCGGGATCAGATAGAGCCGTTCGCGCAGCAGCCGCTCATAGTCGCGCGTATCGCGCACGGCGATGCGGATGTAATAGTCGTAGTCACCCGACACCAGATAGGCCTCCAGCACTTCAGGGATATCGGCCAGGGCGCGGCCGAATTCGTAGAGCGTCTGCTCGCTGTGGTCATCCAGCGTGACATGTACGATCACCGTGTCCTGATAGCCCAGTTGGGCAGGGTCGAGATCGACGGTATAGCCCCGGATCACGCCAGCCTGTTCCATGCGCTTGATGCGGTTCCAGCAGGGCGTGGACGACAGTCCGACCTCGGCACCGATCTCGCTCAGACTGGCGCGGGCATTGCGTTGCAGGGATGCCAGAATGGCCAGATCAAATTTATCGAGGTTCATTTTCTTTAAAAGCGATTTTTTGAAGAAATATTTCCTATTTTAGGTGGAAAACTGGAGAAATAAAGGATGCCTATTCTGCAGTTGCACAGATACGATATCCGGCATGAACAGTTCCCGTGATCTCCAGCTCAGAACCGGCGCCCAGGCGCTGCTCGATCAACTCGTCGCCCTTGGGGTCGATACCATTTTTGGCTATCCGGGGGGGGCAGTATTGCCACTTTATGATGCGCTGCATGCCGAGCCCAGGTTGCGCCACGTTCTGGTGCGCCATGAACAGGCTGCCGTTCACGCCGCGGAAGGCTATGCCCGCAGCACGGGACGGACCGGTGTCGTCCTGGTCACGTCCGGCCCTGGCATGGCCAATACCGTGTCCGGGCTGCTCGATGCCATGTGTGATTCGGTCCCTGTGCTGTGTATCAGTGGGCAGGTCTCGACGGCTGCGATCGGCACCGATGCCTTTCAGGAATGTGATGCGGTGGGGATTTCCCGGCCTGTGACCAAGTGGAATACGCAGATCCGCTCAAGCTCCGATGTTGCCAGGGTGATCGAGCGCGCCTATGCGCTGACGCGTCAGGGGCGACCGGGGCCGGTGCTGGTCGATGTGCCCAAGGATGTGCAGCAGGGACGAGCCCCGCAGCGTGCCGGCTATGGACGGGGGCGGCAGGAGGCAGCACCCCGCCTGCCGCGTGGTGGCCTGACGCGAGCGGCGGAGTTGATCGCAGCGGCCCGGCGGCCCGTATTCTATGGGGGGGGCGGCCTGATTCAGTCCGGACCTCAGGCCTGCGCGGATTTCACGGCCCTGGTACGGCGTGTCGGGGCACCCTGCACGCTGACCCTGATGGGGCTGGGAGCCTATCCGCCTGACGACTGCCAGTTCCTGGGTATGCTGGGCATGCACGGTACGCTGGAGGCCAATCTCGCCATGCATGAGGCCGATCTGGTGGTTTGCGTCGGAGCCCGATTCGATGACCGCATTACCGGTCGCCTGGATGCCTTCTGTCCGGGCGCGCAGAAAGTCCACATTGATATCGATCCGACGTCGATCAACAAGGTGGTGCCTGTCGATGTGGCCCTGGTGGGCGATTGCGGGCAGATGCTGCAGGGGCTGGAGGCGGCGCTTGAGCCATTCTGGCCTGAACTGGATGCCGCGCCGCGGCGGTTGGCCGACTGGTGGGGCAGGATCGCGACCTGGCGCGCGCAGCAGTGCCTGGCCGTGCCTGACAATGACCAGCACATCCTGCCGCAGGCGCTGATGCAGTCGCTGGACCGGGCATTGGTGGGGCGCGATGCCGTGGTCTCCACCGATGTGGGTCAGCACCAGATGTGGGCGGCACAGCATCTGTCGGTGCGAGGGCCGGGGCGCTGGCTGACGTCAGGTGGTGCGGGCACCATGGGGTACGGATTGCCAGCGGCCATCGGTGCGCAGATTGCCCATCCGGCACGTACCGTGGTGTGCGTCAGCGGTGATGCCTCGATCATGATGAATATCCAGGAACTGGCCACGGCCAGCCAGCATGGCGTACCGGTCAAGGTGGTGCTCTGCAACAACGGCTTCATGGGTATGGTCCGGCAGTGGCAGGAACTGATTCACGGCGGGCGCTACAGCCACAGCCAGCATGTGGCGCAGCCCGATTTCGTGCTGTTGGCGCAGGCCTTCGGCTGGGCTGCTGAACGTGTGTCAGAGCCCGCCATGCTTGAGGCGGCGCTACAGCGTTGCCTGGATCATCCGGGTGCCTATTTCCTGGATGTCTGCGTGGCTGACCAGGAAAACTGTTTTCCGATGATGCCGGCGGGCGTGGGACACAACGAGATCATGCTGGACGCAGAAACCTGGTTCCGGACGCACCCGGCGGCGTAGCGGGAGATATGTCGAGCGTGCCGACAGCAGTAGAATGGCCGACTTGATCTGGTCTTGCGGAGTGCTCCATGGTTATCGGTCCTTTCATCAACAGCGCCGCCATCCTGCTGGGTGGTATCGGCGGTGCGGCGCTGGGAGACCGGATTCCGGCCAGTCTGCGCAAGACGCTGCCATCGGTGTTTGGCCTGGCGGCCCTGGGCATGGGCGTCATGCTGACCGTGCGTACCGCGCATTTGCCGGTTGCGGTGATGGCGCTGCTGCTGGGGGCAGTGATTGGCGAGCTGTGCCGTTTGGAATACTGGATCGGTCGCGTCGGCAATGCGGTGCGGCTGCTGGTGGAACGTCGCAGCGGTACGGGTCAGGCCGCGCCGGCGGATGAAGAAGCCTTTCTGGATCGCTATGTGGTGGTGGTCGTGCTGTTCTGCGCGAGTGGGGCCGGGGTATTCGGTTCCATGCAGGAAGGCATGACGGGCGATGCCAGTGTGCTGCTCGCCAAGGCGTTCCTGGACCTGTTCACGGCGGCAATTTTTGCCTCCAGCCTGGGCTATGCCGTGGCCGTGATTGCTGCGCCGCAACTGGCAATCCAACTGATGCTGGCGTTGGCTGCGGGATTTCTGATGCCACTGACCGATGCCGGCATGCAGGCAGACTTCTCCGGTACGGGCGGCCTGCTGTTGCTGGCAACCGGGTTCCGGATCTGCGGCATGCTGAATCTGCCAGTCGCCAACCTGTTGCCGGCGCTGGTGCTCGCGATGCCGCTGTCGGCGTTGTGGAGCCGGTTTTTCTGACGGCAGGGCAACCTGTTTTATCCTGCGTTGTATCCCTGAACGGTTGCGCCGAAGGCTGCCCGACCCGTGGCAGCCTGATGGCCAGGGTCAGTTGCCGGCGCTATCGTCTGGCTTGGCTTTCTTGACCACGGTCTTGCGGGTGGCCGTGGTTTTTGTCGCGCTCGCCTTGGATGCGGTGGCACTCTTGGCAGCTGTGCTCTTGGCTGTTGCCGCCTTGGTCGTACGAGTCGTCGTCTTGGCCTTGGCCGTACTGGCTGCAGTCTTGCGCGCGGCGGCAGGCTTGGCGGCGGATCCCTTCTTTTCAGGACGGGGCTCGAACTCGAAGCCGACCTTGCCGTCGGGCTGACGCACCAGGAAAGCCTTGAACTTGCGGTTGGTGCGGCTGGACACGAAACCGTCGAGCAGGTCGGTGCGGCCTGCTTCCGACAGCAGCTTACCCATCTGTTCGCGCGAAATGTCCTGCTGCAGGATGACCTTGCCCGAGCGGAAATCGCAGGTCTTGGCCGGTCCAGTGGACTTTTCGCAGATATAGCTCATGCCGTGCTCGAACACGCTGGCCTGGCACTTGGGGCAGGGGCCGACTGGCGTGTGACCCGAAAAATCGACGGCCTCGTCATCTTCTTCGTCATTCTGGCCGAAATCGAATTCCAGCTTGAATTCGTCATTGATGCGCAGAATGGCGGCAAACGGGCGACCCATCTTGCTGATGAAGCCGTTGAGCGGGCCGATTTCCTTCTTGGCCAGAAGCTCCTCGACTTCAGGGATCTCGAACGTACGGCCACCGGGATGCTTGCCGATGGAAAAATCGCACTGGGTGCAGGCATAGCGCCGGTAGTTTTCCTTGACCACGCCGCCGCAATGCGGGCAGGGCGTGGACAGCGTGGCATAGTCGCCCGGCACGGTATCGCGCTCGTATTCCTTGGCGCGCTTGACGATGACCTGGGTGATCTGTGCAATCTCGCGCATGAAGGCTTCGCGTTGCAGCTTGCCCTGTTCGATCTGCTTGAGCTTGTGTTCCCACTCGCCGGTCAGTTCGGGCGAGGTGAGCTCGTGCACGTTCAGGCCGGCCAGCAGCGTCATGAGCTGGCGGGCCTTGGCTGTGGGCACCAGATCGCGACCTTCGCGGCGCAGGTAGGTTTCAGTCAGCAGGCCTTCGATGATGGCTGCCCGTGTGGCAGGTGTGCCCAGGCCGCGCTCGGACATGGCCTCGCGCAGTTCCTCGTCTTCTACCAGCTTGCCGGCACCTTCCATGGCGGAGAGCAGCGTTCCTTCGTTGAAACGGGCAGGCGGTTTGGTCTGCAGGCCAATGGCTTCGATATCCTCGGTTCGCACGGTCTCGCCTTCGGCGACCGGCACCAGGTTGGTATCGTCGCCCTGGGCTTCGCGGCCATACACGGCCAGCCAGCCCGGTGCCACCAGCACCTTGCCGTCGGTCTTGAATGTATGGCCGGACACTTCGGTGAGTCGCGTCGTGACGCGGAATTCGGCAGCCGGGAAAAAGACAGCCAGAAAGCGCTTGAGCACCAGGTCATAGAGCTTGCCTTCGGCTTCGCTCAGTTCCCGGGGCAGTTGCGGTGTGGGGATGATGGCAAAGTGATCCGATACCTTTTTGTTGTCGAAGATGCGCCGGTTGGGTTTGACCCAGTGCTGCTCCAGCACATGAGTGGCATGGCGGCTCAGGTTGCCGACGGCAGCCGATTCGCCCGAGGCCAGGTGTTGCATGGTCTGCTGGACGGTGGCGATGTAGTCTTCGGGCAGGTAGCGCGAGTCGGTACGTGGATAGGTCAGTGCCTTGTGCCGTTCGTACAGTGTCTGGGCCAGTGCCAGTGTGGTCTTGGCGGAGAAGCCGAAGCGCGAGTTGGCTTCGCGTTGCAGCGAAGTCAGATCATAAAGCAGCGGCGACAGCTGGGTGCTGGGCTTGGAGGTCTCGGTCACCTTGCCGGGCTGTTCGCGGCAGGCTGCCACGACGCTCTGGGCAGCGGCCTGCGACCACAGGCGCGATTCGCGTTTCTCGGGGTCGCGCTCGTCCTTGGTGAAGTCAGGGTCGATCCAGCGGCCTTCGTACAGGCCGGCGGCAGCCACGAACTGGGCCTTGACCTCCCAGTAGTCGCGCGGCACGAAACGGCGGATGCGGTCCTCGCGCTCGGCCACGATGGCCAGCGTCGGCGTCTGCACACGGCCCACCGGTGTCTTGAAGAAACCGCCGTCCTTGCTGTTGAAGGCAGTCATGGCACGCGTGCCGTTGATGCCCACCAGCCAGTCGGCCTCCGCGCGCGAACGGGCGGCGGCCTCAAGCGGCTTGAGCATTTCATCGTCGCGCAGGTTCTCGAAGGCCTCGCGGATGGCGTTCTGGGTCATCGACTGCAGCCACAGGCGCTGGACCGGCTTCTTGCTGCCGGCATACTGCACGATGTAGCGGAAAATCAGTTCGCCCTCACGCCCCGCGTCACAGGCATTGATGACCCGATCCACGTCCTTGCGCTTGACCAGGCGCACCAGCAGCTTGAGGCGCTCGGTGGCTTTCTTGTCGACGGGGTTGAGCGTGAACTCGGGCGGAATGACCGGCAGATGGGTAAAGCTCCACTTGCCGCGCACCGGATCATTGGGGGCGACCAGACTCAGCAGGTGGCCGATGCTGGCAGCCAGCACATAGTGTTCGCTCTCGAAGAAATCACCTTCGCGCTTGAATCCGCCCAGGGCACGCGAGATGTCCAGGGCGACGGAAGGTTTCTCGGCAATGATCAGTGCTTTAGTCATGTGAATCCAATGCAGGCTTGCGCCACAATAGCGCGGATGATACGGGTGGACAAAGCAGCTTTGCAAGTCTGCTGCGCCAAAGAGGCGCACACATGGACTGCTGCATCGCCGGTTCCGGTGCCTGCGCAGGCCGGCTGGCGAAGTGGTCAGGATAACGGAAAGCGGGCCTGCCAGTGCAGGATGGCGGTGGCGAGGAAAGTATCGCGCTGTGTCGCGGGCAAGGGCGCAAAGCCCAGATCGTGCCAGGCCTGGCGCAGTGTTTCCAGGGCTCGGCCAGTGTCGGCGGCGGGAGCATGGTTTTGCTTGGAGAGCTTGAGGCCCGAGGCCGGATCCAGTACCAGCGGTGTATGCAACATGACCGGCAGTGACAGTCCGAGCGCCCGGCACAGCATCCGCTGGCGTGCGGTCGAGTCCAACAGGTCGGTACCGCGCACGACATGGGTGATGCCCTGTGCGCCATCATCGACCACCACGGCCAGTTGGTAGGCCCAGAGCGCATCGGCACGGCGCAGGATGAAGTCACCTGCCTCATGCTCGACATCCTGCTTCTGGATGCCCTGCCAGCGATCTTCGAAGGTTTCGATGCCGGACGGCACCCGGAAGCGCCAGGCACGAGCCGTGCGGCCAGGTGGCAGACCCTGGCGGCAGGTGCCTGGATAGATGCCGCCGCCGGTTTCTCGTCGTGTGCAGCCGCAGCCGTAGACGGCGTGAGATGCCCGCAGGTATGTCAGGGCATTGGCGTAGAGCGTTTGGCGTCGGGATTGCCAGACAGGTTCGCCGTCCCAGTGCAGGCCCAGGTCCTGCAATTGCTGCATGATGATCCGGTCAGCACCGGCGACAGTACGCGGGGTGTCGATATCTTCTATGCGCAGGAGCCAGAGACCATCGGCGGCACGGGCATCGAGCCAACTGGCCAGGGCTGTGGCGATCGAACCGGCATGCAGCGGCCCACTCGGGCTGGGGGCAAAGCGGCCGATGTAAGAAGGGTAAGAAGGGGCACCCATGTCAGCGGTCATTCCGGGGAGCATGAACGGTGGAAGAGCGGTACGTCGATCCCGCTCTGGCGTCCGGCATCAGTGCAGGGGGCGCGGGTCTTCCTGCGCGGACAGCAGTTCTTCCAGAATCAGGTGGTCCACCTCGGCTTCCTGGCTCCAGAGCACCATCAGCACGATGGTCTTGAGTTTGTCCAGTCCGATGGGACGTTCGTCCAGCGCCCATACGCGCTCGACCACGATTTCGCGGATGGGCGCAGGCAGGGCACCGCTGTTTTCCAGGAAAGACAGGAAGCCGACAGCCTCGCTGCCCAGCAATTGGTACTCGTCGTCGGTATAGATGCGGCAGGACTGCCCCGCCGGGCGGGCGGCGAGTTCGACGCACTGCTCGGTGGACGTGGCCAGCCCATAGAGCCAGCCCAGCGCATCGTGGATGTCCTCGCGCTCGAAACCGGCTGCCGCCAGGCGGCGTGCCAGCACATCGGCTTCGGGACAGGATTGCGGGGTGTAGTAGTTCTCGAACAGGTAGACCAGAATGTCAAACATAAGCGGCTCGTCTGCTATATCGACAGTGTACCCCGGATGTCGGGGCTTCTGTGGTCAGCGCAACCGGGCTTCCATCAGATCGATTTCATGGACCAGCTTGCGCGAGGTTTCGTCGGTGATGCGGTGTTCGCGCGCCAGCCGGAAGACCGCGGCCCGCTCGGCCTGCAGGCCGGTCAGGCGCAACTCCTGTTCGATGGAGGCCCCCAGCCGCAGGTCCGAAGCTTCTTCGGCGGCAATCGTGCCGGCCTCGATCTTGCGCCGGTAGGCATCCATGGCCCGGGCGGCTGCTTCCGCGCACAGCTGGGGATTCTCGTAGCGGGCCTCCAGGGTGTGTTGTGACTGCTCGATTGCATGGATCGCGGCGTCGGCGGCCAGGCGTCGGGCCTGGGCCTCCTCGGTCGCCTGGGAGGAAATGTCGGGGATGTGCAGGCCCTTGAGCAGGCGAGGCAGGCCGAGGTTGGCGGTGATCAGTGAGATGATGGTCACGGTGGCAGCCAGGAAGATCGCCAGGTCACGGGCCGGGAAGGCTTCGCCGTTGGGCAGGAGCAGGGGCAGGGTGAGCACGCCGGCCAGCGTCACGGCACCGCGCACGCCAGCCAGCGACACGGCAGCAGTCAGTCGCATGCCGACCTGGGTTTCGGCCTGACCACGGCGACGTGCGATCCAGCCATTGATCAGCAGGCAGAGGCGTACCCAGCCAAAGCGCAGCAGGCCCAGGGCGATATTGATCACTAGCGCATAGACCAGCAGCCACCAGGGATTTTCATGGCCGGTTTCCTGGACGACACGGACAGCGCCTTCGAAAATGCCGGGCAACTGTTCGCCCAGCAGGACGAACATGATGCCGTTCAGGGAAAACTGAATCATGTCCCACAGTGATTTGCGCTGGATGCGCGTGGCAGCCAGTGCCCGGCCCGACAGCTCGACATAGCTCATGGCTACGCCGGCGGCGACGGCTGCCAGGATGCCCGAGGCCCCCACCTCTTCGGCCAGCAAGTAGGCCCCGAAGGGGATCAGGACGCTGACCAGGATCTGGGCCCCGGGTTCTTCACCGATGCGACGACCCAGCCAGGTCTGGGCGTAGGAAATGGCCAGAGTAAAACCCGCTCCGCAGAGCAGGCCGCCTGCCGCTACCCACAGGAAGGTGAGCGTGGCATGAGGCAGGGAGAAGGTGCCGGTGACGGCCGCTGCAACCGCGAAACGAAAGCAGACCAGACCCGATGCATCGTTAAGCAGGGATTCGCCCTCAAGGATGTGCATCAGGCGTTTCGGGATGGGGATGCGCGCCGCAATCGAGGAGACTGCGACCGGATCGGTGGGCGAGACGATAGCGGCCAACGCGAAGGCGACTGCCAGCGGCATGGCAGGGATCATCCAGTGGATCAGGTAGCCCAGCCCGATGACCGTGAAAATGACCAGTCCCAGCGCCAGCTGGATGATCATGGTCTTGTCCTGCAGCAGATCCCGCTTGGGAATTCGCCAGCCATCCAGAAACAGCAGCGGCGGCAGGAACAGCAGGAAGAAAATGTGCGGTTCCAGCTGGATGTCGTACTGGAAGATGCTGGCCATCACCGCGCCCAGTGCAATCTGAACCAGGGGCAGCGGGATGGCGATGGGCAGCAGACGTACAATCCAGCCACTGACGACCACGGCCAGCAGCATGACCAGAACAAGACCGATGGTATCCAGAGTGCTATCCCGCGATGTATTGATAGATACAGTCTATTTTGCCCCAAAGACCGGATGCGTCGTGCGGACTTTGTGCAGACTTTATGAAGATTGTGTGCAGATCCCGTGAGAAATGGCGCGTGCTTGATCTGCGTGTAGATAAAAGGCAACAGCGTGTGGCACTCTTCGGGGTGTCTAAATTCATTCGCAGACAGGAGAAAAAATGAAAGCGAACTGGCTCGACAGTCCCGGCAAGTATGGACTCGTCTCACGACTGCTTCACTGGGGCATGGCGGCGATCTTCGCCTGGCAATTCCTCGGCATGATTTTCAAGGTCACCCTGGGCAAGACCCCGCTGACGGGATTCTTTACGAGTTCGCATGCCTCGCTGGGGGCTCTGCTGTTCCTGCTGGTGGCATTGCGTCTGGTCTGGGCCCTGTACAACGCCCGTCGTCGGCCAGGCTATGAGGCATCCTGTAGTGGCTTGATGGCCCGCCTTGGACACGTGGCCCTGTATGTGCTGATGTTCGCGGTGCCGAGTCTGGCCTTGCTGCGCAGCTATGGTTCGGGCCGTGCATTTTCGCCCTTCGGCATTCCACTGTGGTCGGCAGGCGAGGACAAGGTCGAGTGGATGACGGCAGCCGGCAATGCGGCCCATGGCCTGCTCGGCTGGGTGTTGCTGGCCATCATCGTCGGTCACCTCGGCATGGCGATCTGGCACCGCGTAGCCAAGCGTGATGATGTGTGGCAGCGCATGGCCTGACAGATGCCATGCGTTTTCGGGCAGGGCGGGATGCCGGATGTCCCGGCACCTTGTCCGTCCCTGCGCTCATGGCGGCTGGTTTCAGAAACGGCTGGTCAGCCCCACGAAGTAGGTCCGGTTGCCGCTGTCGTAGTTGTTGCCGCTATCGAGCGTGGACTTGTTGGTCAAGTTGATGACCCCCGCACGCAGGGTCAGGTTCTGGTTCACGTCGTAGTGCGTGGTCAGGTCGAAGGTCGTGTATGCCTTGGCAAAAGTCAGGCCGCCGCGCGGAATTTCCGACGGTACGGATTGCTTGCCCACGTACTGCGCGCTCAGGTTGGCCGTCCAGCGGTCGGTGATGCGCCAGTTGAGGTCGGAATTGATGGTCAGCTTGGGTACGACCAGCAGATCCTGGCCTGTGGACAGGTTCTTTGATTCGAACATGCGTGTCAGGTTGCTGCGCCACTCCAGCGTGCTCAGCAGCGGGACTCTCAGGCTGGCTTCCAGGCCGCGGGTACGGGCCTTCTGCGCGTTTTCCATGCGGGTCCACCAGTAGCCGTTGATCAGCCCCAGCGGCGCGTAGTCGATCTTGTTCTTGAAGTCGGTATGGAAGTAGGTGGCTTCGACGCTCCAGCCGTTGGCTGCATAGCCGGCTCCGAATTCATAGCTGGTGCTGGTTTCCGGTTCGAGGTTGGGATTGCCGGCCATGTAGCAACCGCGTGTGCCGTCAGCATTGGTGCTGCTGCTGGTCCAGCCCATGCCGGCCAGACTGCGGCAGCCGTTGCCACCCGACTGGGTGGCGGCACCGGCCGAGTTCTCCTTGAGGTTGGGGGCGCGGAAGCCCCGCGCGATGCCGCCCTTGAGGGTCCAGGCTTCGGTCGGGTGGTAGACCAGGTAGCCGCGTGGCGACCAGTGGTTGCCGTATTTCTCGTGGTGATCCATGCGCAGGCCCAGTGTCAGCGTCAGGTCGTCGCGCAGGAACATCTGGTTTTCGCCGAAGACGGCCCAGGTGTTGCTGTCGAGTTTTGCACCGGGCGAGGCGTCGCCATTCCAGGTGACAGGCACGGTCCCGATGGTATCCGAGTTTTCGAGTTCTTCGCGTTTCCACTGCAGGCCGGTGCTCAGCAGGTTGTCGACGAACAGGGTATAGGGCAGATCAATCTTGCCGTCGAGGATGGTTTCGCTCGAGTTGCTGGCAGCAGAGCTGCCTTTGTTTTCGTACTTGTTGTGGTACAGGTTGACCTTGGACGAAACCGAACCATAACGGCCATCATGCGTCAGCCCGTAGCTGGTATGTGTCAGCTTGCTGGAACCCCATGCCGCGACGATGGGGTTGCCGTTGGCCGCCAATTGGGTGGATGGCGTGGCACGCTGGATACCCTGGGCCACGTCGGCGCTGATGCTTTGGTCGGGCGTGATCTGCCAGTTGAGCAGCGCATTGACGTTCTGGTTGCGCGTGCCGGAAGCGCCGCCAGCGACATCGTCGGCAGTACGGCGAGTGACATTGCCACCCAGGCGCAGGCCGAGGCTTTCGGTCAGTGGCCCGCTGACATTGGCTCCCAACTGATAGGTATCGCCCCGGTCGGAATTGTCGGGCTTGCTGTAGTTGCTGGTGAAGGTGCCGGCCCAGACAGGCGAGACCTTGCGGGTAATGATATTGATCACACCACCCATGGCATCGGAACCGTAGAGCGAGGACATCGGGCCGCGCACCACTTCGATGCGCTCGATCATTTCGGGCGAGATCCAGTCCAGATCCTGCTGACCGAGGTCGGGACGGTAGTTGGTATGCGCAGAACTGCCCTGGCGCTTGCCGTCGACCAGGATCAGGGTATAGGCCTCGGGCAGGCCGCGTATCTTGATCTTGGACTGTGCGCCCGTGGCTGCGTAGCCACCGGACACGCCTGGGACGGTGTTGAGCAGTTCGGCAATGCTGGTGACGGGCTTGCGTTCGATTTCTTCACGGCTGATGACGCTGATGCTGGCAGGCGCATCGCGCAGGTCGACCTCGGTACCAGTTGCGGTGATCACGATGTTGTCGAGCGTATTGACGGTGTTGCTGGTTGCCGTGGTCGTGTCCTGGGACTGGGCATGGCTGGCGGGCAGCAGGGCCAGGCTGGCGAGGGCTGCCCAGATGGCGCCGTGCAGGCGCTTGGTGTGCAAGGTGTGGTCCATGGAATACCGTAGTAGCGGATGAGAGCTGGAAATGGCCGATGCCGGATGTGGCATGACTGGTACGGTATTTGATATGCAAATGTTATTGATTTGCGTTTTTGAATTGTGCTCTATACACTTCTAAACGCTTCTTGTATCTACTTGGCGTTATCGGTTGCCGGTGTTGTCTGATGGCAACGTTGTTGCGGTTGATCCTTATTCCTGTTTGCCTGTCGTGAACATACCCTTTCCTTTTCAACCCTTTAATGTCCTGCTGGCAATGGATGCCGAGGTGATTCGGCAGTCCGCCGCTGCCTTGCCGATGTCCGCCTCCGTCTCATTGCATCTGGCGTGCGATGAGGAGGCTATGCTGTGGCACATACGGCATACCCCGCTCGACATGGTGATACTGGCGGGTACGGTTCCGGCCGAGGTCCATGCACGACTGCTGACGCTTGCCAGGTTGCCTCGCATCGTTTGCCTGGGTGACGATGCGCTGTCTGCATTCAGGGACTATGCCGGGTGGCGGGAGTGCGTGGTGGCCTTGCCCAGTCCGGTCAGCGCCGATGCTTTGCACTTGCAGCTCCAGGCCTGCATGCGCCAGACCGGTTGTCCGGCGGCTGCCCATGCCCTGTTGAATATCGATAAGCTCAGCCTGGATCCTGCCCGCTCAGTGGCACGAATCGGTACTACGGAGGTGTACCTGACGGCCGTGGAGATGGAAGTGCTGGCGATACTGGTGCGCCATGCAAATATGCTGGTCAGTCGTGAGCAACTGGGGCAGATTGCCCTTGGGCCCGGATTCACTCCTAAGGAGCGCAGGCTCGATACGCATGTCAGCAACCTGCGGCGCAAGCTGAGAGCACGTTTCAGTGCCGAGATGGCTCACCTTGAGATTCGCAGCTTCAGGGGCCGTGGCTATGCCCTGATGATAGGCGAGCGCCTGGTCAATGTCGTGCAAGCTGGAGGGGCCAGGCTGCTGGGCCTGTACCTGGCCATGAGCATGGTCATGCCCTGGTAGAGAGAAGGATGCCGGGGGGATGCCCCCCGGAAGTCGATCAGGTCAGTGGTTACTGGCTGGTCTGGGTGTTCTGGGTATTCAGCGCCTGGATCAGGCCGTCGATGCCGTTTTGCTGGATCTGCTGATTGAACTGGTTGCGGTAGTTCTGGATCAACCAGATGCCTTCCACGTTGAGGTCATAGACCTTCCAGCCATCGGGCGTCTTTTCGAGACGGTAGTCCACGCGGGCCAGCGGGCGGGTGCCCTGGATGAACTGCGATGACACCACAACATCCTTGGCATCCGCATCGCCGCGGAAGGGCAGCATCTGAATGGCCGTCTGATTGTCGACCTGGGTCAGTGCCCCGCTATAAGTACGGATCAGGGTGCCGCGAAAGGCTTCGGCCAGTTGCTGGCGCTGTTCGGGCGTGGCGCTGCGCCAGTGGCGACCCGCTGCCAGGCGAGTGGTCTTCTCGAAGTCCACATAGGGCAGAATCAGTTCATCGACGGCCCGGTTGATGCGGGCACGATCACCGGCACGGACGCTGCCATCGGCACGGATGCGTGTCAGTGCCTGGTTGGCAACGGTTTCGATGAAGGCCTGTGGCGCACCCTGGGGATCGGGTTGGGCATCCTGGGCCGCAGCCGGGCGCAGCCAGACCGAGGCAGCCGTCAGCAGCAGGCCGATCATGGCGATGAAGAACAGCCTGCGCAGCAGGGGCGTATTGGGATGGACAGTATTCTGCATATGCATGTCGTTCCGTTCAGGGTTGCGGGGTGATGACGGGTTGCGCGGCAACAGGCGCGATGCTTTCGTCATCCTCGTCTTCGTAGTCGGGCAGGTCGGTGCTGTTGAGTCCCTTGAGCAGGGCTTCGCGACGCTGCAGATAGGCATCCCGGGTGAAGCTGTAGGGATCCAGAGCAATGCTGTCGAGCGTATCGCTGGCCTGCAGCAGGTCGGCACGCTTGCTGACGAAGTAGGTTCCCCAGACGGTGTTGCGTACCGGTACGTCGTTGATGCTGCCTGGCGTGACCGGGTTGGCGACCCAGTCGCCCAGTAGGCCGCCTGTGTCGCGGACCGTGCTCGGACCGATCAGCGGCAGCACCAGATAAGGACCCTGGCCCACGCCCCAGACACCCAGTGTGGTGCCGAAGTCGTTGGGAATGCGGTTGGCACCATTGGCGGTGGCCACGTCGAAGCAGCCGCCCAGGCCGACGGTGGTGTTGAACAGCACCCGGCCCAGCGTATTGAAGAAATCGACGCCACGGCCCTGGAGGAAGCTGTTGATGCCGCTCCAGATATCGCCGATATTGCTGAAAATATTGCTGACGCAGCTGCGGGCACCGCTGGGCGTCAGGTCGGTATACATGGCGGCGATGGGGCGAACCACGGCACGGTCGACCGTATCGTTGAACTGGTAGACGCCGCGATTGAAACGCTCGAAAGGATCCTGGGGATCCGGCTTGCCCGGCAGGGGGGCACAGCCTGCCAGCGTCAGGGCCAGGCAGGTCGTCAGGGCAACGGGTTTGAGGTTGAAACGCATGATGGTAAGGGCTCCGGGCGGAATCAGTGTGCCGGCGCGACTGGCGCGGGATGTTCGTCGTTGGCGGGGGCGCTGCCTTCCTTGTCTGCGGAACTGTACAGGAATTTGCTGATCAGATTCTCCAGCACGACGGCGCCTTGCGTGTAGGTAATGGTCTGGCCGTTTTCGAGGTCGGCGTCATCGCCGCCTGGGTCCAGACTGACGTACTGCTCGCCCAGCAGGCCCGAGGTCAGGATCAGGGCCGAGCTGTCGCTGGGGAATTTGTATTGGGATTCGATGTCCAGTGTGACGTGCGCCTGGAAGGTCTTGTTGTCGAAATCGATCTTGTTGACCCGACCCACCACCACGCCGGCGCTCTTGACAGGCGCGCGAGCCTTGAGGCTGCCGATGTTGTCGAAGCTGGCACCTATGGAATAGGTCGGGGCGAAGGAGAACGTGCTCAGGTTGCCCGCGCGCAGGGCCAGAAAGGCCAGTGCCAGGGCACCCAGGAACACAAACAGTCCTACCCAGAAATCGGTTTTTTCAGTAGACATGGGGATACCTCAATTGCCAAACATCAGGGCGGTCAGCAGGAAATCCAGGCCCAGAACGGCCAGGGCACCTGTGACGACAGTACGGGTGGTGGCGCGCGAGACGCCTTCGGGGGTGGGGCGAGCCTGCCAGCCTTCGTAGAGGGCGACCAGCGTGACTGTGGCACCGAATACCAGGCTTTTGATGACGCCATTGGCAACATCGTCCCAGACATCCACGCCATTTTGCATCTGCGACCAGAATGCACCAGCGTCGATACCGATCATGTGCACGGCCACCAACCAGCCGCCCAGGATGCCGACCATCGAGAAAATGGCAGCCAGAATGGGCATGGCGATGAAACCCGCCCAGAAGCGGGGCACCAGTACGCGGCGGATCGGATCGACCGCCATGATTTCCATGGCGGCCAGTTGCTCACCGGCTTTCATCAGCCCGATCTCGGCAGTCAGTGATGTGCCCGCGCGTCCGGCAAATAGCAGGGCGGTCACGACCGGACCCAGCTCACGCATCAGCGACAGCGCCACCATCAGACCGACCGCTTCGGCCGAACCGTAGTTGCTCAGGATGTAATAGCCCTGCAGGGCCAGTACGAAACCGACGAACAGTCCTGATACGGCAATGATCAGCAGGGAATAGTTGCCGATGAAGTGAATCTGCTGCGTGACCAGGCGGGGGCGCTTGAGGGCAGTGCCGCTGCGGCCCAACAGGGTCAGGAAGAAGCGGGTGAAGAAGCCCAGCGCAGACAGTTTGCGGCGGACCTTGCCACCCAGGTTCGAGAGCAGGAGGACCGGGTTCATGAGCGGCTCCCGTGGCGTGCCAGCCAGCGCTCGAAGGCAGGCGTGACCGGGTAATTGAAAGCAACCGGACCGTCGGCTGCTCCCTGCAGGAACTGCTGCACATAGGGATCCTGGGACTGGTTCAGGTCGTCAGGCGTGCCACTGGCCAGCATCTTGCCCTGGCCGACCAGATAGACCTGGTCGGCGATGGCGAAGGATTCCTGCACATCGTGCGTGATCAGGACCGATGCGCAGCCGAGCCGGTCGGCCAGCGTGCGGATCAACTGTGCCGTGATGCCCAGGGAGATCGGGTCCAGCCCGGCGAAGGGTTCGTCGTAGAGGATCAGCTCGGGCTCGAGGATGACGGCGCGTGCCAGCGCCACGCGCCGGGCCATGCCGCCGGAGATCTCGGCCACGGCCAGATGGGCGGCGGCACGCAGGCCGACGGCATCGAGTGTATTGAGCACTTTGGCGACAATCGCGGACTCTTCCAGCCGGGTATGTTCGCGCAGGGGGAAGGCGACGTTCTCGAACACGTTGAGATCGGTGAACAGCGCACCCTGCTGGAACAGGACGCCCATGCGCTTGCGCAGCGTCTGCAACTGGTGTGCATCGGCCTGCCCGATGTCGTGCCCGAAAACCTGCACCTGACCGCTCTGGGGCCGGATCTGCCCTGTGGCAGCCCGCAGCAGCGTGGTCTTGCCCGAGCCGGAACCTCCCATGAGCGCAACGACCTGACCTGCATCGATCTGCAGGCTGATGTCGCGCAGCACGGTGAATTCGCCATAGCCGAGCGCCGCGCCTTCAAAGCGCAGCACGGTCTTGGACGGGGTGTGAGAGGGGAATGACATGGCACCTATTGTATCCGAGGGTCTTGCCTGTACGCATATTCATGTTGTCAGGAGATTGAAAGACAGTGCAATCGAGAGGTGCTGAGGGAGGGGGGATGGTGCTACATTGCAGGCTGTTTTTGTAACGATCCGGAGTCAGGAACGATGCAATCGCCGCATCATATCGAAATCATCGCAACGGTACTGTTCGCGATCGCCGTCATCCATACTTTTTCCGTTCCTGTCTTTGCCCGGCTGGCGCATCGCAATGGTCCGCATGCCGGTTTGTGGCATCTGCTGTCAGAGGTCGAAGCTGTTTTTGGCGTCTGGGCCTGCGTGCTGCTGGCCTGCATGGCCCTGTTCTCCGGTGTTGGCGAGGCCGTGGCGTACATGGATACGCGCAACTTCACGGAACCGGCCTTTGTGTTCGTGATCATGGTGGTGGCTGCCAGTCGCCCGATCCTCGAACTGGTTGGTCTGGTGGTGCGAGGTGTGTCCCGTATCTTGCCCCTGCCGCGCGAGCTGGCCATGTTTTTCGTGATCATGACGGCCGTGCCGCTGTCCGGGTCGCTGATTACCGAGCCAGCCGCTATGACGCTGGCGGCATTGTTATTACGTGATGCGTATTTCCAGCGTTCGGAGCAGGCTGGTTTCAAGTACCTGACGCTGGGCGTGCTGTTCGTCAATATTTCCATCGGTGGGGTGCTGACGGCTTATGCGGCACCTCCGGTACTGATGGTGGCCCAGGTCTTCGGTTGGGATACGGGCTATATGCTGAGCCATTTTGGCTGGCGCGCTGCGGTTGCCGTCACGCTCAACGCCGCGTTGCTGACGCTGATATGCCGTCGTCACCTGCTGGATGGCGAGTTGGGGGCCGGACGCTCACGTGATCAGTCCAGCGCTCCAGCTGCCGATACCCGACCCCGCGTGCCGTTGATTGTTATCGGCATCCATGTCCTGTTCCTGCTGGGTATCGTGCTGTCGGCGCATCACCCGGTCATTTTCCTGGGCTTCCTGATGCTGTTCATCGGCTACGCCGGTGCCTATCCGCAGTACCAGAATCGCCTGATGATCCGAGAGGGGCTGATGGTCGGTTTCTTCCTGGCCGGCCTGGTCTTGCTGGGTGGATTGCAGAAATGGTGGCTGCAGGACTTGCTGGGCAGCCTGTCGCCGCTGGTTTTGTTCTGGGGAGCTACAGCCCTGACTGCCGTGACGGATAATGCGGCCTTGACTTATCTGGGTTCGCTGGTCGAGGGCACGAATGAAGCCTGGCGCTACATGCTGGTCGCCGGTGCAGTCACAGGAGGTGGGTTGACAGTGATCGCCAATGCGCCCAATCCGGCGGGCTTCGCCATTCTCAAGAATTGCTTCCCGGATGGGGCAATCTCGCCGCTCAAGCTGTTCCTGTCGGCCCTTGGCCCGACGTTGATGGCAGCGCTCTGGTTCCTGATCTGATCCAGCCCGTATTGCATATGCAAAGGGCCGCACATCTGTGCGGCCCTTTTCTTATCGCCGGGCTGTCTCAGGAAAGCTTCCTGGAGCATGGCACCGGCGAAAATCGTCAGGAACTGGGAGAGGCTGTGGCGATATGTGTTTTAGCGCGTGGCCCGGATCTGCTTGACCAGGGCATCGGTCTGCGTGACTGTCTGTGCGTAGCCGTTGGCCAGCGCCGGCGAGGTCAGGAAACGGCCATCGACGACCACTTGTGGTGTGCTGTCGATGGCATAGCTTTCTGCCAGCTGGTTGGCACGTTGCATGCGTGAGTGCACGCCAAAGGAGTTATAGGTGTCGGCAAAGACCTTGGGGTCAAGGCCGGCGGTCTCGGTGGCCCATTTGGTGATGCCGGCCTCGTCGAACATGCGGGTGCGCTGTTCGTGGATGGCACGGAATACACCCAGATGCAGGTCGGTGCGGCCCATGGCTTCCAGCGTGTAATAGAGCTGTTGCAGCGGGCGCATGCCGGCGTTGAAGGCGATGGGGACATGAACGACGGCGACGTCATCCGGCTGGTTCTTGGTCCAGGTGTCGAGCAGGGGGGCCAGCGCAGCGCAGTGGCCGCAGGTATAGGAGAAGAATTCCAGCACCTCGATCTTGTCGCCGCTGTCGGTCTGGTGTGGTCGCTCAAGGGTGACGTAGGGCGTGCTCTGGGCCTGGGCGGCGACCGGCAGCAGCATGGCGGCACCCGCAAGGGCGAAGGTGGAAATCAGACGTTGGAAAAGTGTACGCATGGATATAACCTGATCGGATGACGGGCAAAGGGTTGCCGGGATAGGACCATGCCCGGCCAAACAAGTTCAATTCCTGCCGTGCCCGCCAAAATCGGCGGGCCTGCGGCGATGGATTACTGGCGGACGACGGTCGAGGTGATGTTGTCGGCGGCCAGCCGTGCCCGCGTCCTGTTCATGTCGTCCAGCCGCTCGAACGGGCCGACTCGCACGCGGTTGACCAGTACGCCATTGACATCGGCTTTCTGGATCTCGGCCGGCAGGCCGAGCAGCAGCATCTCCACGCGTCGGTTCTCGGCATCTTCGGCGACCCGGAATGCACCGACCTGCAGGAAGTAGCTGCCGGACGATGCTGCGGCAGGCGCAGGCGATGCCGCTGGCGGAGCAGCAGGCCGGTCGGTGGTTGGTGTTGCCGGCTGGATGGCACCTGCGGCAGCCGACGGTGGCGTATTCTGGCGCGGAGCCTGCTGGGCTGCGGCTGACTGTTGCGGCAGCGAGGCGATCAGCGCGCCGACAGCGTCGTCAGGCTGAGCCGACGGCGGGGTTGCCGGTTGACCGCCGATCGGCGGTGGTGCGGGTTGGTCTGCTGTTGGGCCGCTGTGTGGCAACCCGGCGGCACCATCACGACCGTACAGGCCACTGTTGGGGTCGGGCGCTTGCCGAGGATCGGGGGGGCGATTGTTCTGCGAAGGTTCGCGCGTGGCGCGATCCACGAATGGCACAGGTGCCTGCGTGACGTAGAACGCCACGACAGCCGCGACCACCAGGCCGATGAGCAGCCCGGCCAGCATGGTGAAAATCGGGCTGCTGCGGCTATTGGAGCGGGAGGGCGCGCGGCGTCGGGGTTTTGCCATGTCGTTTCTTATTCGCTGATGCTGCGGTCCATGCGTTCGGGGGCCGATACCCCGAGCAGGGCAAGGCCGTTGGCCAGCACCTGCCGGGTGGCGGCCGCCAGACGCAGGCGAGCCAGCCTGAGGGCACGATCATCGACCAGCGTATGCTCGGCGTTGTACCAGGCATGGAAATCGGCAGCGCAGTCGCGCAGCCAGAAGGCCACTTGATGTGGTGCGAGATCCTGGGCGCTTTGCTGAACCATGGCCGGGAATTCAGCCAGCCGTTGCAGCAGGACAAATTCGCTGGGGGCTGTCAGCAGGCTGATGTCTGCTTGGGCGTAATCGGCCGTATCCGTCGCCAGGATATCGACTTGAGCATTCGCCGTATTTTCGTCGAGATGCTTGCGTAGAATCGAGCAGATCCGGGCATGCGCATACTGGATGTAGAACACGGGATTCTCATCGCTCTGCTTGCGTGCCAGGTCGATGTCGAACACGAATTCGGAGTCGGCACGGCGCTGGATCAGGAAGTAGCGTACTGCATCGCGGCCGACCCAGTCGATCAGGTCGCGCAGAGTGACATAGCTGCCGGCACGCTTGGAGATCTTGACCTCTTCGCCGCCGCGCATCACCTTGACCATCTTGTGCAGGATGTAGTCGGGGTAGTCCTTGGGGATGCCGAGGTCGAGTGCCTGCAGGCCTGCACGGACGCGGGCCACGGTACCGTGGTGGTCGCTGCCCTGGATGTTGACGGCCTTGATATAGCCACGCTCCCATTTGGCCAGGTGGTAGGCCACGTCGGGTACGAAATAGGTGTAGCCGCCTTCGGACTTGCGCATTACGCGGTCCTTGTCGTCGCCCGTACCCAGCTCGGTGGTGCGCAGCCACAGCGCACCACCTTCCTCGTAGGTATGGCCGCTGGCGATCAGGCGATCGACGGCCTGCTGGACGCGCCCGTCTTCGTACAGGGAGCTTTCCAGATAGTAGTTGTCGAATTTCAGGTCGAATGCCTGCAGGTCGAGATCCTGCTCGCGGCGCAGATAGGCAACGGCGAAGCGGCGGATGGTATCGAGGTCTTCGGCATCGCGGCTGGCCGTGACCGGCACACTGTCGGCCGCCTGCACGGTAGCACCAGCCAGAAAGTCGCGGGCGATGTCGGCGATGTAGTCACCCTTGTAGCCGTCGGCCGGATACTCGGCTGAATCCGGTTCGATGCCGCGCGCACGTGCCTGGACACTGAGCGCCAGATTGTGGATCTGGTTGCCTGCGTCGTTGTAGTAGAACTCGCGGGTCACGTCCCAGCCGCTGGCATCGAACAGGCGGCACAGGGAATCGCCCAGTGCCGCTTGGCGGGCATGGCCGACGTGCAGGGGGCCTGTCGGGTTGGCAGAGACAAATTCGACCAGCACCTTGTTGCCATTGCGGGCTGCGCGGCCATACTCGGTACCACGCTGTGTGATGGCGGGCAGCACGGCCTGTCGGGCGGCTGCGGTGATGCGGAAATTGATGAAGCCGGGGCCGGCGATTTCGCCGCTTTCGAGCAGTTCGCGTGCGGCAGGCTCGGCCATCAGCGTGTCGACGATCTGCTGGGCCAGTTCGCGAGGGTTACGGCCAGCAGGCTTGGCGACCTGCATGGCGACGTTGCAGGCGATGTCGCCATGGGCGGCGACCTTGGGACGCTCCAGGCGGATCGTCGGCTGGGCGTCGGGAAGCAGGCGCGCCACGGCGGCGCGAATCAGGTCGGCAAGTGTGTGCTGTTGCTCGGGGAGCATGGAATCGGCTTGAAACAATGAGAGAAAACGCCAAGTTTACAGCGACCCGGTGGGCGATGCCATCTTGAAGCCCTGGGTCTCTTCAAGCCAGCGGCCATATTCCTCCATGTTCACGCTGCCGACATCGTTGCCACCAGCACTCTGCCATTCCGGTACCCGCTGGATGAAAGTCTCCAGCGCATCGCGGGCCCGGGCACCAAGCTGCTCATGCTGGGCCTGGGCATTCAGCCAGGCGGTATTAGGTGCATCCATCCTGCGGTCACCCTGGCGCAGGTAGGGCAACCGTTCGTCGTGCAGCGTGGGGTCTTCGACCTGGCGGTGTGCCCATGGCGTGGCAGCAAGCGCCAGGCCGCTGGCACGAGCCTGCCAGAGCATCCAGTTCAGGGCGACATCCGAGAGGTCTCCCTGCTGGGCGATCCGGGTGGATGTGTCGAGATAGCCGCCACCGATATCGCCATGGGCACCAAGAAACCCGGCCTCGACCAGGTTGGCCCCGACTTCGCCGGGACCGCGCAGTCCGGTCAGTGGAAACAGGGCACGCTGCTCGTGCAGGGCGACTGCGTGGGCAACCCATTGCCAGGCAGGGGAAATCGAAAAGTCGAACTCGGCATTGCGCGCACCGTTCAGGCCCATCTGGGCCACGCTGTCGAATAGGCCCATGAAGCGCAGGTCCACGCACAGACTGATCTGGCCCAGCGCCGGATCGTAGGCCTGGAAACGCCCCTGCTGTGTGTGTTCGGCAATCCTGTTGGCAAAGTGTCGTGCCAGGGCGGCTCCGCGCGAGAAACCGACCAAATCGATGGCAGTATAGTCATGGGTGGACTGGCGGGCATGCAGCGTCTGCAGCAGGCGGGTCCACTGGCGATCGATGATAGCGTGTGCCGAACTGGCGGCCAGCGCGTCATAGTCTGCTTTGCCGGGCTGGCCCGGGCCTGGAATGTAGAACGTGCTGCCATCCTGATAGAGTTGGCTCATGAGCCAGACGTTGGTGCGGGTGGAGGGGGCATTGCGGGTGCCGTCGAAGGCGAATAGCAGCAGGCCGAGCGGATCAGCGTGGCTGCGAAAACGCTGACCTGCGTAGCCGAAGGCGCTGTTGCCAGGTATCGGGCCGATCGGGTCCGGCTCCAGGTAGTGTCCGGCAGTCGGATCATAGGTGCGCAGGTAATTGTCATGCCAGCCGGTTTCGGGGTCGAACACCTGTCCGGGCTGCCGCAGTGGAAACGCATGGGCCAGCGTGGTGTCGGGCCGGGCGGCGTGGCCCAGAGCATCGGGCCTGATGTGCCAGACCGGTCGGGCCTGGGCATCGCTGATCATCAATGGCATGCCGATGGCATCGTTGTGGATAAAGTGCAGGTCTGTGGCTTCCTTTCCATAGTCAATCAGGGCGATGGGGATGCCCTGTGCGTACACATAGCGCTGGACCACCTTCCATGTACGGGATAGGCGTCCGCTGTCGGCTTCTCCTTGGGTAGCGGGTCGGGCCACGGCAGACAGGCGATGACCGTGGTAGAGATAGTGACTGTCCTGACCCTCTGCGCGTTTGAAAATGCGTACCCCCGAGGCATTGTGCAGATATTCTCCCAGGAGCGAGGCCGGCTTGCCGGCCGGTAGGCTGTCGACCATGACGCGTGTCAGCCTGCGTTGTGCCGAGTATTCAAGCTGGCGATTGCCGATGCGGGTGGGCAAGCCGCTGGCATCGCGCAGGATCGGTTCTGCCGACGTGGCCGATGTCGTGGCCAGAGCATTCTCGGCCTGCCCCCAGGCAACGTAGCGGCGTTCTGCCGCTGCATGGCCGGGTGCGGAGGCGGAGATGATCAGCCCGATCCGACCTTGTGCGTCATGGCCGTACATGCGCGCTGTGGTCTGTGCCTGCGCCGTCTGTAGCCACTCTGCCGACAGGCGACCGTGTCGATCCTGGCGCAGGTGCTGGATGAGGGGGGAGGCAGGGTTGCCGCTCGGCGGGCTGCTGATCAGGGTGCGCAGCTGGCCTTGTGCGGTGTCTCCTAGAGTGTGCCAGCCATTGCCATGGCGGTAGCCGGGCACCTGCGGCGAACTGTCGAGGACGCGCCGCAGGTGCCCGTCACGATCCAGCCAGTCTATCGATGCCAGCCTGCCTTGTTCAGACCATGTGTACAGCAGTTGGCCACCTTCTGGCAGCGCGTGGCGCAGCAACCGGCCTTCCGTATCGTGCTCGTAGTGTTCGCGATAGGACAGCGGCGCGACGCCCGGCAGCAGTGCCGGCCTGGAGATTCGCTGTTCGATGCGGCTACCGGCGTTCTGCCGGGTGATCTGCCATGATGTTGTTTCGTGAGGATGCTGCAGGCGTGCCGGATAGCCGTCGTGGTGCCAGTCCAGTCGGGTAGTGGTCCAGGTACCGCCTGCCTGGCGCACGTCGAATCCGGTCAGCCGCTGGGCATGGTCGTAGCGGTACCGCCATTCATCACCATTGGCAAAGCGGCGCAGCAGCATCCGAGCATCTGCAGACCTTTGCCAGGACTCCAGCCCGGTCACGTCGCTTTGCCAGCCGAGCAGCCTGCCATCTGGCGCATAGCGGATGTCGAGTCCTGGCCAGCCTGGAAGCGTACCGGATAGCCCTGTAATCGCCCCGGCAGCATTGCGTTGCAGGGACAGGTCAGCAATGTGGTCGATCCGGTTCTGGGCATCGTAGCCTATCGAGCCGATGGGGGCCGGGCACCCAGGGCATCCTGGACCCTGCGCATTGCGCAGTCGATAGCCTGCCGGGGTGACGCCGATCTCGAACCGGGTGCGTCCCCTGTGGCTGGTGACGATTGTCTGAAGCGTTTGATCTGTGTGATGTGGTGCGTTGGGTTGCAGATACTGCAACTCTATCCGCGATGCTGGATCGCCAGGGCGTTCGAAGGCGTTGGCGCGACCTGTGGCATCGTAGTGCCAGGTGCCGATGCGCAGCGACTGGTGGTCTTTGCCGATGGTGATGCCTGTCAGCAGATAAGGCACTTGTTCCAGGTTGCCGCTGGCTTCATGCTGATAGGTGCGGGTCATGCCATCGGGTCGTTGCAGCCCGGTCAGCCGCAGGTGGGCTCCTGGCGTATCGTGCTGGTAGCGCCATGGACCGTGCGGGGTATCTACCTGTGCCAGCCGTACGCCGTGTGGCGTGATTTCATAGTTGAAAGTGAGTCTCCGGCCGGCGGGGTCGGAGACACGCGCGATGGTATGTTGCAGGGGCCCTGCTGCAGCATGGCGCTGTATCTCCAGCCGGTTTTCTCCCTGCTCGATGCGGACCAGGTAGCCATCAAGGTTGAAGCTCAGGATATGGCCATCGGTCCAGTGCCAGCGCCATTCGGTTGCCGTCTGTTCAAGATGGCCTTGCCCAGCCTGCAATGCCAGGCAGGTGGGCCTGTCCTGGGTCAGGCTGGCGAATTCGATACGGCTGCCATCGGCCTGCACGATCTGTGGGCGATGGGGGATGCCGTACAGGCGGGTATCGTAGGAGAGACGCCAACTGCGACCCAATGGGGATGAGCGAGGGTCCGAGGAATTGTAATAACGGATCAGTTCCAGCCCCAGGGGACCTGGCTGCCGGGGCATGTCCGTTTCTTGCTGGTGCTTGTTGCCTGTCGCCAGATGAATCGGGTTGCCGGCTCCCAGGTTGAGGGTCGGCTCATGATCGTTCTGCAGTACGGACTGGCTATTGGGCTGGCACGGGTGACCCAGGCGCGAGGGGGCACACTGGAAGGGGGGGGATGATGTCTGGGCAGATGCCTGAATAGATATGGCAGACAAGGCATGGACGCAGTGCAGCAGGAAACGGGCAGGGAAACATGTGGCCACGGCGCGGCTCCGTAAAGGGACGCCTCATGGTGCCGGTTGGCAGGATGGCCGGACTGAGTTAGTGTATGTTTTTGACCATCCGGAAAAGTGACACCTCTTATGCTGATTACATTCAGATCCAAGGCTGGTGGCGATGTCCTGATGCTGGCGCAGCATGCCCAGCCGCTGTTGCAGGCCGCCGGCAAATCCGTGGCTGATGGCGTGCCCGAGCGGGGTGTCTGGACCGCTGCACAGCTTGATGCAGCCATCGCCGGCCTGGAGTCGGCCATTGCCGGTGCCGATGATCCGCATGCTGCACACAATCAGCAGGATGATCCGGATCAGCCGGTGCCTCATCCTGTCGAGCAACCTGTGGGGTTGCGCCAGCGTGCCTATCCGCTGTTGAATCTGATGCGACAGGCTCGTGAGGCAGAGACGGAAGTCGATTGGGAAACTGCCGCGCCCTGGTGATCAGGCCAGTGCAAATGCTGTCGAGACAGGTTAGAATAAAAGGCTTGCCATATTGTTCGTCAGGTTTTGCCTGATGCGGCAGGGCGGGCCGGTTTAGCTCAGTTGGTAGAGCAGCGCACTTGTAATGCGAAGGTCGGGGGTTCGACTCCTCTAACCGGCACCACACGGATTCGATGCAAAGGCCAGCCTTTTGGGGCTGGCCTTTTTCTTTACCTGTTCCTTGCGAACGGGGGTGGGCGGATCGCCATGTGGTATTGCGCCGAGCTGTTCGACCTGTGCAACCAGTTGGGCACCAGAGGTGTTCAGGGCATGCGCCAGGGCCAGGATGACACCCAGGGTGGGCAGGCGCAGTCCACGCTCCAGCATGGAGACGAAAGTCCGGTCTATGGCTGCCCTGTGTGCCAATTCTTCCTGCGATAGCCCACTGTCCATCCTGTGTGCCTTGAGCACACGGCCGAACTGCATCGCAAGAGGTTTGCCGGGGGCTTTGACCATACAGCTAGCATCGCTTTTGCTGTAGACTATTGTCTACGGACAATAGTCTACATAACGAAACAAGGCGCATCGGCTGCAACGCGCCACATCCCAGAGCATGAGACGCCTTTTCGCCTCCGGCACACGCGCCTTGCTGGCCTGGGGAGCCCGTGCGGGTGTCAAGCCCGCCTGTGGATCCGGCTGGCTGGATTCCGTCCTGCTAGGCATGACGGAGGGCATGCTTGCGCTGGATGCACAAGGGCGTGTGATACGGGTCAATCCTGCCGCCTGTGCAATGTTGGGTTACGAGGAAGCTGACTTGCTGGGTCTGGCGGGAGAGGCCCTTTTGCATGCTCCGCGCACCCGACAGTCGATGGCGTTGCGGGTGGGGGAGTACATGGGGCAGATCTGCGATGGGCAGGCCTGGCTGAAATGCAAGCATGGTGGTGCTCTGCCGGTATCGTGGCGCTACCAGCCTGCCTGGCAGGGGCATGAGTTGCTTGGCGGCGTGGTGTTGATGCGAAACCTGTCGCGTGACCGTGAAGAAGATGCACACCGGCGACTGTTGATTTCTGCGCTTGAGAACGTGGCCAACGGCGTCATCATTACGGATGCCAGGGCGCGGATAAAGTGGGTCAATGCTGCGTTTGAGCGCATGACCGGGTATTCCATGAGTGAAGCTGTCGGCCTGACGCCTGGACGGTTGCTCAATTCCGGAGCCCAGAGTCGTGTGTTCTACAAAAATATGTGGCGAACCATCCGCCAGGGCAAGGTCTGGCATGGCGAATTGCTCAATCGTCGCAAGGATGGCACGCTCTATCATGAAGAGCTGACCATCGCGCCGGTTCGTGAAGAGAATGGTCGCATCCTCCACTATGTGGGTGTCAAACAGAATGTCAGCAAGCGCAAGCACAACGAGCGCGAGATCCATTTCCAGGCACATCACGACCTGCTGACGGGGTTGGCCAATCGTCGTCGTCTCCAGCAGAAGCTTGATGAGTCCATCCCCTGCTGCAACGAGGGCCGCATGCTGGCCGTGCTGTTTCTGGATCTGGATCGTTTCAAACCGGTCAATGACCGATATGGTCATCATGTAGGGGATCAGCTGCTGGTCGCTGTGGCTGACCGGCTTCGAAGCTGCGTACGCGGTAGCGATCTGGTGGCCAGACTCGGGGGCGATGAGTTCGTGGTTCTGCTGGATACGATACAGGCAGCCGAACAGGCTGCCCGGGTGGGGCGCAAGATTCTGACGGCGTTGTCTCAGTCTTTGCTGCTGGAGGGGCGGGATGTCACGACATCGGCCAGCCTCGGGATCGCCTTGTGTCCGCACGATGGCACGGATGCAGCAACGTTACTGCATCGTGCGGATCAGGCCATGTATCGTGCCAAGGCGGCAGGGCGGGGGCGCGTCAGTTTCTGACTAGAAGAAAGTATTGGGTGCGCGGGCCGTCTGTTCATGCAACAGGGGCCCCAGCATGCGTTCCCGTTTGCGTGCAAGGATGAACTGCCAGGCCCAGAGCAATGCGAATACCAGCGTCAGGGCGAGTGCCAATGCCAGTGCTGCGGTGCGTATCAGGGCGGGCGGACGATCTTCGGCAGCCAGTGTGGCGTCGATATAGAGCACGGGCCGACCTAGATCATCTCCCTGCGTCACGACATGACCGCGAATGGCGAACGGCATGGCTCCATCAGGTTGCCATTGCATGTGAGCGAAGCGCAGCACGTCCAGCAGGTTGTCCTGGCGTACAGGGGGTTCCGGCAGGGCGCTATGAAGGCCTGGCCAGACGTGCAGCACGACGCCCTGGTTGCGATCGGTGCCGGCAATGGCGCGTAGTGGTGTACCGACTTGCGTCATGATGAGATTGGCACCCAGGTCACGCGTGGCCTGCTGGACGATGGACAATCCGTTGGCTGTCAGAATAGCGCCGTTGCCAGCGTGCGAGGCATAGTCGCGCAGCCCGTCCCAGGTTTTTGCTGTGCCTTCGGGCATATCCGTGATCAAAAGTTCGAGCAAGCTGTGCCGCAGCGCGGCGCATAGCGTCAGACGTGGAGAAACCTCCAGATCGAATGGGCATGCCTCGTCGATGCGGGCGAGCGTCTGATTCAGTCGGGTCAGATGGTATGGTGTCTGGCTGGCCGCACGACGCAGCGGTTGCCCTGCTTGTGCCAGCAAGGACAGCAGGCTGGAAACGGCGTGCGCTGGCCGTGCCTGCAACACGCTGCCGTCGTATAGCGAAACGGCCAGCGGTTCCAGTGCCGGCAGCGGTGTTGCTGCTTCATCGGTCCAGATCAGGCGCTGGCAGTCCAGCCCAAGCGGTTTGCCCGTGTCTTCCGGCCATAGCAGGCTGCAGCGTGCCTGGCCGGACAGGGCCAGCAGGTCGCCTTCGCCGGGGAGCGCCGCGCGCAGTTGTGTGGCGTCAGAATAGGCGACTTCCGTCTTGCCACCCAGCAGCGAACGACTCAAAGCCAGATCGCGCCCGGCCTCTTCGCCATTCATGATCCAGAGCATGACGATGGCGGCTGCGCTGGCCAACGATAGCGTCAGGAAGCGGCCCCAGTAATGCATGGGCAGACGCTGCAATTCTTCGTTGATCGACAGCTGGTTGTTCAGGCGCACGATCATCCGGTCTTCCACGCGCACGTCTGCATCCACCGTACCATCCAGGCGCAGATCGATGCCATGCCGGGTCCAGTGTTCGGGCAGGCTCACAGGGACACTGTCGCCGATGAACAGTTGCGAGGCAACGATGCTGCTGTTGTCCGGGTTGACCAGCCTGACGAGATTGGCTGGACCTCTGACACGGTTGACCTTCTGTGGCGTGGGATGGCGACGACTGCGTGCAATCCAGCGCCAGAGCGCCAGGGCTGCGCAGAGTCCGGCACCGGCCAGCCAGGCGGTGCGGGTGGCTGGCTCCTCTACATTGCCGGCAATGCCCAGGCACAGGAACATGCCGAACAACAGCGTGCTGGCCAGCAGACCGAAACCCAGACCGGTACGAAAACGTGCCTCATCCGGTGTTTCGTCGCGCTGGGAGATGAGTTGTGAGGCGCTAGCGGAGGTGGCAGCATCGCTGTCTGCCGTGCCGGACGTTGGGGTGGCATGGTCTGCGGAGCCTGAAGACAGGGCCTCGCCATGCTGCCATTTCTGCTCGAGCCGCTCCCTTTCGTCGCTGCGGGCCTTGCCGCCGGACAGATCAAATGCCTCGTTCAGGCGGATCACGATGGCAAAGCTGTCCGTCAGTACGACTTCAGCGGCATTGTGCTCCTGCAGGAAGTCGATGGCATCGTGTGGCAGCACCACATCCAGCCCGCCGAGCGTGTCATGCATGATGGTCTGGCCTTCGCCGCTCGAGTATCCGTGACGAATATGCGAACCTTCGAGGCGATAGACCCGATCGTCACGCAGACGAGCTGTCGATTTGGGTTTGGCCGGATGGATCAGGAAGGGCTGAATCAGCGGTTTTTCTTCTGCCGTCAGGGTGCGTATCGGCTGGCTGCGCTCGAGAAAGTCTTTGAAGGTGTGTTTGTCGGTACGACGACGACTACGATAGATAGCGTAATTGTAAATGGAGTAAACCAGGACAAAAATCAGCAGTCCAAGTTTCAGAATCAGCAAGGTATCCATGTCGGCATTTTTTTGGCGTGACGAACAGACGATAGTATCAAAATTGCAAAAATTGACGTGCCATACCTAATGTTGCCAACAAACAAGTGACGAGGACGAGATACAATTGAAAATGTTTGCGTTTGTTGCCATCTGCGTAGGGATACTGCTTGGTGGCGTTGCCGGACCACGCCTTTTCCTAGGTACCGCTTCCTGACTTATGGCATTCCTGAAACAGCTTTGGAATTACATCCTGCAAAATATCGTTGCGCCCACCCGGCCGTCCAGCAGCCAGGTGTGGGAGCTGGTCATGCCGTTTGGCCGCTCGCCGTCTATTCGGCGTCACGCGGCTTCGGTCATCGTGGCCCGCGTGCAGTTGATTTGCCTGGTATTTGCCGTACTGGTGCCGCTCTGTTCGATCATCGATTTCCTGGTCTTCGGATGGGATACTGCGATCAAACTGACGGTGTTGCGCCTGATTGCGAGCGCCATTTTTGCGATGTTGGCCTGGCCGCGCGATATCTCGGTGCGTCGTCCCTATGTCCAGGCGCTGGTCATGCTGTCGATCATGCTCATGGTGCCCTCGCTCTTCTACCTGATGGCGATGATGCTGGTCGATATCCATTACCTGACCGCCACGCAGCGCCTGGTGTTGCAGCTTTATGCCTTCATGCCCAGTATCGTGCTGGGCGGGCTGGCCATTTTTCCGTTGTCTGCGCTTGAGATCCTGCTGTTTGCCTGCCCGATCCTGGGTGTTGCCCTTGTCGGCATGAGCCTTTCGGGGGGGGATCTGTCGCTGGCCCAGCATGGTGCCGCGCTCTGGTTCATGTGCATGATGACGGGTGTGGCGATGTTCTCGGGCATGACCCAGTCCCACTACATGGAGCGGCTGGTGCATCGTGCCATGACGGACCAGCTCACCGGGGCGCAGACCCGGCGCTCCGGCGTCGAGGCGCTGGAGCGTATGTTCATGATGGCCGAGTCTTCGGACAAGCCCCTGGCGCTGGCTTTTTTCGATATCGATCACTTCAAGGCCATCAATGACGGTTTTGGTCATGAGGCTGGCGACGTGGTGCTGGTGGAGTTTGCCACGCGCCTGCGCAGCAGCTTGCGTAGTGGTGACATGTTGATTCGCTGGGGTGGGGAAGAATTCGTCGTGGCGCTGCCGGACATGAGTGCCGACAAGCTGACCATTTTCCTGGAGCGCCTGCGGGTGGCCGGCATGGGCTTGCGTGCCGACGGGCAACCCCTGACGGCCTCCATCGGTATGGCTGAGCGCGAGCAGGACAAGGCGCAGGACTGGCAAGAACTGGTTGATCGCGCCGACCAGCGCATGTATTTGGCGAAGCGCTCCGGACGGGCCTGTGCTGTCCTGCCGGGGCAGGAAATCGTACCGATGCCGATGCCGCTGACGGCCGACGCTTCCTGATCCTGATTTGAGACTGGACGCACGCCGTCCGATGGGCATGAAAAAGGCCGTTCAATTTCTTGAGCGGCCTTTTTTTGCAAGTATTGCGCGGGCAGGATTACTTGACGACAGTCAGGTGGCTGCGTTTGCCGGCAATGTCACTGCCGGGTTGCTCTGCGGCCTCTGAGGCTGCAGAGGCATCGGTCAATGCGGGCGATGGGTCATGCATGGCTGCTTCGCCTTCTTCTGCCACGGCAGGCTCCTCAACCTCGAAACCCATGCCTTCGCCCGTTTCGCGCGAATAGATGGCGATGACCGAACCGACCGGTACCGAGACGCGCTCGGTCCGGCCGTTGAAGCGGGCCTCGAATTCGACGTACTCATTGCCCAGCAACAGCTTGTTGGTGGCCAGCGCACTGATGTTGAGCGTGATCTGTCCGTCGCGCACATGGCCTTGCGGCACCAGGGTGCGGTCATTGACCTGAACCACGATGTACGGCGTGTAGCCGCTGTCGGTGCACCATTCGTGCAGGGCACGGATCAGGTACGGCTTGGTGGAAATGTCACCCATGGCATCGCTCTCCCTGCATCAGCGGCGCATGATCTTCTCGGACGGGGTCAGCGCCTCGATGTAGGCCGGGCGCGAGAAGATACGCTCTGCATACTTTTGCAGCGGAGCAGCATTGCGCGGCAATTCGATACCGTAGTGGTTCAGGCGCCAGAGCAACGGCGCGATGGCCACGTCGAGCATGGAGAATTCTTCACCCAGCATGAACTTGTTCTTGACCATGTTGGGCGCAAACATCGTCAGGTTGTCGCGGATGGCGACACGGGCCTGGTCCTTTTGCTTCTGGTCGTATTGACCCAGGCGATCCTCGAGGATGGCGACGTGCACGAACAGCTCGCGCTCGAAGTGATAGAGCAGCAGGCGCGTGCGGGCGCGCATGATGGGATCTGCCGGCATCAACTGGGGATGCGGGAAGCGTTCATCGATGTATTCGTTGATGATGTTGGATTCGTACAGGACCAGTTCCCGTTCGGTCAGGATGGGTACCTGGCCGTATGGGTTCATTGTGGCGATATCCTCGGGCTTGTTGTAGAGGTCGATATCGCGGATTTCGAAATCCATGCCCTTTTCGAACAGTACAAAACGGCAGCGTTGTGAAAAGGGGCAGGTGGTGCCGGAATAGAGAACCATCATGGCAGGCGTTCCAGTCCTTGAAAATAACTAAAGGCCAGCGCGGACGCTGCCGCGCTGGCCCGGGCGCCGAATCCGGCATGATTTGCACGGATATACGGCGGGGCTATCTTATATATTACCTCACGTCCTTCCAGAATGCCGCATTGAGACGGTATGCGACGAACAGGAAGATGAACAGGAACAGCATGACCCAGATGCCGATCAGCTTGCGATCCTGCTGTACGGGCTCGGACATCCAGGCCAGGAAGGCCGTCAGATCAGCCACGTCCATGTCGAAGGCGGCATCCTTTTCAGGATTCAGCGAGGTGAACTTGGCATCGAACGATGCGTGTGCTTCGCCCTGCAGGGTTTCCTTCTGGCTGGTGGCGTAACCATCCTGGTCGTAGGTGACCGTGACACGCTCCCAGACCTTGGGGGCCTCGGGGTTGGCCGGATCGCTGCTGACCTGATGAACGGTGGTGGTCGTGAGCGTGCGCGGGCCCTGGACATCCCACATCACGTGGGGCATACCCACGCTCGGGAAGACCAGATTGTCCCAGCCGGTGGCCTTGCTGGTGTCGCGATAGAACGTGCGCAGGTAGGTGTAGATGTAGTCTGCACCGCTGGGGCCGGCATTGGTCGACTTGGCACGGGCGATCACCGACAGGTCGGGCGGGGTCGTGCCCAGCCAGGCCTTGGCGTCCTTCGGGCTCATGGCGATATCCATCATGTCGCCCACGCCTTCGCCGGTGAACAGCAGGCTGTTCTTGATCTGCTCTTCGGTCAGGCCGATTTGCAGCAGCTTGTTGTAGCGCACGGCGCTGGCGCTGTGACAGCTCAGACAGTAGTTGACGAAGATTTTCGCGCCGTTTTGCAGCGCACCCAGGTCGGTAACCGGCTTGGGGGCGCTTTCAAGCGGGTAGCCCGCATCGGCCGCATGCACGACGGCCGTCCCGCAACTCAGTACCAGGGCCAATGCGCCAAATAGCTTCTTGATCATGATAAGTCCGTAAAAATGATTGGCTCAATGGTGGGGTCGGAAATTGACGCGCTGGGGGACGGGCTTGAATGTGCCCATCGTGCTCCAGTACGGCATCAGCAGGAAGAACGCCAGGTAGATGACGGTCCCGATTTGCGACAGCAGATTGAACAGGTCGGACGGAGCTTGCGTGCCCAGGTAACCCAGGATCACGAAGTTGATCATGAAGATGCCATACAGAATCTTGTGCCAGCCCGGACGGTAGCGGATCGACTTGACCGGCGAGTGATCGAGCCAGGGCAGGAAGGCCAGCATCACCACTGTGCCGCCCATCACGATCACGCCCCAGAACTTGGCGTCGAACAGGCGCAGGCCCACGGCCACGCCAGCCAGCACGGCCAGCAGTACCAGGCGCAGCGTCGGATTGATGCCCTTGGCACGGATGACCGGGATCATGCCCAGCACTGCAAACAGCAGCAGCACCCAGGTGAACTGGTCGGTGGTGGCACGCAGCATCGAATAGAACGGCGTGAAATACCAGACCGGGGCAATGTGCGGCGGCGTCTTGAGCGGATCGGCCGGGATGAAGTTGTTGTATTCCAGGAAGTAGCCGCCCATTTCAGGGGCAAAGAAGACAATCGCGAAGAAGACGATCAGGAAGCCGGCCACGCCCAGGATGTCGTGCACCGTGTAGTAGGGATGGAACGGAATGCCGTCGGCGGGACGACCGTACTTGTCCTTGACCTTCTTGATTTCGATGCCGTCGGGGTTGTTGGAACCCACTTCGTGCAGGGCGATGATGTGGGCCACGATCAGGCCGATCAGCACCAGCGGCACGGCGATCACGTGCAGCGAGAAGAAGCGGTTGAGCGTGGCATCGCCCACGACGTAGTCGCCGCGGATCCAGATCGACAGCTCGGGTCCGATGAACGGGATGGCGGCGAACAGGTTGATGATCACCTGGGCACCCCAGTAAGACATCTGGCCCCAGGGCAGCAGGTAGCCCATGAAGGCTTCGGCCATCAGACAGAGGAAAATCGCCACACCGAAGATCCACACCAGCTCACGAGGCTTGCGGTAGGAACCGTACAGCAGGCCGCGCAGCATGTGCAGGTAGACCACCACGAAGAACATCGAGGCACCGGTCGAGTGCATGTAGCGGACCAGCCAGCCCCACGGCACTTCGCGCATGATGTATTCGACGGACATGAAGGCACGAGCGGCGTCCGGCTTGTAGTGCATGACCAGGAAAATCCCGGTCACGATCTGGATGACCAGCACCAGCATGGCCAATGAGCCGAACCAGTACCAGAAATTGAAATTCTTGGGCGCGTAGTACTCGGTGACATGCGCCCGCATGGTCGCTGTGAGGGGGAATCGCCTATCGATCCACCCCAGCAGGCCTGTCGTTTCGACGGTTTTTTCGCCAGCCATGAAACGGCTCCTTCAACTGTTCTCTAAATGAATATCGTGTGGATGCGCGAAGCACATCCGACCCTGACCGTTATGCCTTGTTGTCCTCATCAACGCCGACGATGATGCGCGTGGCGGTGAGGTACTTGTAAGGCGGCACTTCCAGGTTGTCCGGTGCCGGCTTGTTCTTGAACACGCGGCCGGCCATGTCGAAGGTCGAGCCGTGGCAGGGGCAGAGGAAGCCGCCTTCCCAGTTGGCAGGCAGGCTGGGCTGCGGGCCGGTGGCAAAACGGGGGGTAGGAGAACAGCCCAGGTGCGTGCAGATACCGACCACGACCAGGAAATCCTTGTGATCGTCGTAAGAACGCCATTCGTTCTGGGCGTATTGCGGCGTAGGATATTCACCTGTACGCAGCGAGTCCGGATCGGCCAGTTCGTTGGTGTCGGTGGCCAGCGAGGCCATCTGCTCGGCAGTGCGACGGATGATCCAGACGGGCTTGCCGCGCCATTCGACCGTACGCATTTCACCGGGAACCATATCGCCGATTTCGACCTCGACCGGGGCTCCGGCTGCGCGGGCCTTGTCGGAGGGCGCGAATGTGCTGACAAAGGGAACGGCAGTAGCTACGCCAGCCGCACCTCCGAGCGCACAGGTGATGCCAACCCAGGTGCGACGCGAGGGATCGGGTGGCAGGTTGGGGTCGATTGCACCTTCGTCGTCGTCGAGCACTATCGTATCGTGACTCATCTTGCTGATTTCCCTTTTCGGAATCGGTAGTGACAAAATCACATATATATACCCGATAGCGGGCCAGGTCCTATGTGATCTAGCGCAAAGAAACGTGATCTAGCGCAAAGAAATCCGCTTTCCCATGTTATTAATATGGTTATTTGGGAGAGCCATTGCCAGCGCCGCGTATTATAGCGCCTGTCTATTGTAGGGCTTCTTTTGAGCGAGGGAAGATATGAGCAAGAAAACCGGATTTCTCCATGAGTTTCGTGAGTTCGCCGTCCGTGGCAGCGTCGTTGATCTGGCTGTAGGCGTGATCGTGGGGGCGGCGTTCGGCAAGATCGTCGATTCCCTGGTCAAGGATATCGTCATGCCCGTGATCAACTTCATTCTGGGCGGCTCGGTCGATTTTGCCAACAAGTTCATTACCCTGCGCGTACCGGAGGGCTACGCGGGTGGCCAGACTTATACCGAGCTGGTCGATGCCGGTGCCATCGTGCTGGGATGGGGCAACTTTCTGACCATTCTGATCAACTTCGTCCTGCTGGCGTTCGTGGTGTTCTGGATGGTCAAGCTGATCAATATGGCGCGTCGCAGCGCCGAGCAGGAAGTTCCGGCAGAGCCCGAGGCTCCGCCTGCACCGAGCGAAGACGTAGTGCTGCTGCGTGACATTCGGGATCTGCTCAAGAACAAGTAGGCGCGTCAGACTGGATTGTCGATATCCAGGAACTCAACCTCGATGCCGAATCGTTCGGCGATGGCCTGACCGAGGGCCTCCACGCCATAGCGTTCAGTGGCGTGATGGCCTGCGCCGATGAAGGCGGTGCCCGTTTCGCGTGCCAAGTGCGTATTGTGCTCCGAGGCTTCTCCAGTGATGTAGATGGTGGCACCGGCATCAAGCGCGGCCTGCATCATGCCCTGCGCACCTCCGGTGCACCAGGCGATGCGGCTGACCGGCTGGCCGGGATCGCCAACGACCAGGGGCTCACGGCCCAGCCGTGCCGCAATGCGCGCCTGCAGTTCGGACAGTGTGGCGATGTTGGGTGCATGCCCCAGCCAGATGAGGTTGTCGGGGCCGCAAGTGGCCGGGGCTTGCGTGCCGGGTCGGTACTCTGGCTCGAAACCGAGTACACGCGCCAACTGGGCGTTGTTGCCCAGCACGGGATGAGCATCCAGCGGCAGGTGATAGGCGATCAGGTTGAGGTCATGCGCCAGCGTCAGTGCCAGCCGGGTGCGCTTGATGCCCCTGATGCGGGCGTCTTCGTTGCGCCAGAACCAGCCATGATGGACCAGCACGGCATCGGCGTCGCGTTCGATGGCGGCACGCAGCAAGGCCTCGGAGGCCGTGACGCCGCTGACGATGCGGCGTATAGTCGGCCTGCCTTCGACCTGGAGGCCGATCGGACAGTAATCGCGAAACAGGTGAATCTGCAGCAGTTCGTCCAGCCAGGCAGTCAGGTCCTTGGTTTCAATTGTGCTCATCTTCTGTCAATCCGGTATGAAAATTGGTGATTCCTGATGCGGCGGTTATGGTTGATCTTTGCCCAGGCTGTCACCTTGACCCTGGGTATTCTATTCGTTTTGGGGCTGCTGCGGCCCGGTGCGTCGGATGAGGCCAGTGGACGTGTGTCGCCTCAGGCGGCATCGGCCTCGTATGCCGATGCCGTGGCGCGTGCCGCACCAGCGGTCGTCAATGTGTACAGCCAGAAACGGGTGCGGGTGCCATTGCTGACATTGCCCGAGGGATCGCCGCTGCAGGATTTGCTGGGGCAGTTGCCCGGGCTGCCCCAGGGTGAGGAGGACAGCACCAGCCTTGGGTCGGGCGTGCTGATCGGCAAGGATGGGCACGTTCTGACCAATTATCACGTGATTGAAGCGGCGGATGAAATTGCCGTGATGCTGGTCGATGGGCGCGAGGTCAATGCCACGCTGGTCGGTGCAGACCCGGATACGGATCTGGCGATATTGCACATCGATGCCAGAGGGATCGAGGGCATGGATCCGGCGCATCAGTTCCGCACAGAAGGCGTGCGGGTCGGGGACGTCGTGCTGGCCATCGGCAATCCGTTTGGTGTGGGGCAGACGACGTCGCTGGGTATCGTATCGGCACTGGGGCGCGACCGGCTGGGCATCAATACCTATGAAAATTTCATCCAGACCGATGCGGCCATCAACCCGGGTAGCTCGGGTGGTGCACTGATCGATGCCGAAGGCAAGCTGGTGGGCATCAATACGGCGATCTTTTCCCGCACGGGTGGGTCACTGGGCATTGGCTTTGCGATTCCTGCGGCAACGGTCAGGCAGGTCATGGAGCAGTTGCTCAAGAAGGGCGTGGTGCAACGGGGCTGGCTGGGTATCGAACCGCAGGACATGACGCCCGATCTGGCTCAGGCTTTTGGATTGACACAGTCTCAGGGCGTGCTGGTAGCAGCTGTGCTGCGTGACGGTCCTGCTCATCGCGGCGGGTTGCGCCCGGGCGATATCGTCAATGCATTCAATCGCCAACAGGTACGGGATACCCTGCACCTGCTCAACCTGATCGCCTCGCAGGTGCCCGGTGCCACGGTTGAACTGGATGTGCTGCGTGAAGGCACGGCACAGACGCTGAAAGTGGTGGCAGGCCAGCGCCCGGGACTACCGACGGCTGGTCGATAGCGGGCGGGTACTGCACAGCAAGGCCTTATGGCGTGACGTCGGTACTCTCGCTGCTACGGTCGGCTCGTGGCTGGACAGCCCTGCCCACCAGGATGCCGACTTCGTACAGCAGGCACAGCGGGACGGCCAGCATGAACTGGCTGACCACATCCGGTGGTGTCACGACGGCTGCGATGATGAAAGCGCCCACAATGACGTAGCCGCGCGCCGATTTGAGCTTTTCAATGGTGACCAGTCCGGTGCGAATCAGCAGCACGACAGCGACCGGCACCTCGAACGTGATGCCGAATGCCAGGAACATCGTGATGACGAAATTCAGATAGGCTTCGATGTCAGGTGCCGGCGTGATTGATTGCGGCGCAAAGGTCGCAATGAAGTGGAAGACAGTACGGAATACGAAGAAATAGCAGAAGGCCATGCCGGCCAGGAACAGCAGCGTGCTCGAGACGATCAGCGGCAGGGCCAGCTTCTGTTCATGCCGATACAGGCCGGGGGCCACGAAGGCCCAGGCCTGATACAGCACCACGGGCAGGCTGAGCACGAAGGCTGCCATCATGGTGATCTTGACGGGTACCATGAATGGCGTGATGACCCCGGTAGCGATCATGCGCGTGCCTTCCGGGAGTGCGGCCAGCATCGGTTGCGCCAGGATGTCGTAGATGGCCGAGGCACCGGGCCAGAGGAACAGGAGCACGAAAAAGCCCAGGACGGCTGCGGCAGCGCGCAGCAACCGTGACCGCAGCTCGATCAGGTGCGAGATGAAGCTGTCTTCCTGGTGTTCCTGCGTATTCATGGCTGGCGGGTCGTATCTTGGGCTGGTGCAGCCGGGCTGGACGCGTGCGTGTCGGCAGGTGCAGGCGGCGTGGCAGCAGCGGAGGCGGCGGGTTCTGTTGCAGGCACGGCCTCGGTGGCTTGGGCCACACCGTGTTGCGGTGCCGCTGTTGTGGTGGCAGCCGGTTCTGCTGTGCCGGTGGGCGTGTTGGCAGGTGCCGTGCTGGCCTGGTTCAGGCTGGCGGTCGTCTTCTGCTCGATTTCATGGAATTCCCGCGCCATCTGATTGACGGGGTCGGCAATCGACTTGCTGACGTTGTCGATGGAGCCGCGTACATCGCTGGCGGCGCTTTCCATGTCCTGCTTGAACTTCTTGAGGTCGTCGAGCTCGATTTCCTTGCGGATATCGGTCTTGACGTCGTTGACGTAGCGCTGCGCACGCCCCAGCAGGTGGCCGATGGTACGGGCCACCTTGGGCAGCTTTTCAGGGCCGATGACGATCAGCGCAATGATGCCGATCACCATCAGTTCGGTGAAACTGATGTCGAACATGATGGTTCAGCCGGTCAGTCGGCTTTTTCGCGTGCCTGCACGTCGATGGTCTCGCCTTGTGGCTTGGCTGCGGTGTTCTGCAGGGGGGCTGCCGCAGCAGGTTCCTGTTGCTCGGCCTGTGCAGGCGTTTCGGCTTCCTTCATGCCTTCCTTGAAGCCCTTGACGGCACCGCCGAGGTCGCTGCCGATGTTGCGCAGTTTCTTGGTGCCGAACACCAATGCCACGATCAGCAGAACGATCAACCAGTGCCAGATGCTAAAGCTACCCATAATGTTTCTCCGTTGGGGTCGTGTCGGTTCAGGCGTTCATCCGGGCGCCCAGCCCGGTCCAGGGGCGTTCTCCGCCCAGGATATGGAAATGCAGATGACCGACTTCCTGGCCGCCGTCGCGTCCGGCGTTGGTAATCAGCCGGAACCCGCCGTCAGGGCCGGGGCGGCAACCACTGTCAAGCGCCAGCTTGGGCACCAGCGCCATCATTCTACCCAACCATCCGGCATCTTCGGCCACGATGTCCTGCAACGAGGTGACATGGCGTTTGGGAATCAGCAGCACATGCACCGGCGCGGCGGGATTGATGTCGTGAAATGCCAGAAAGTCATCGTCTTCATGCACTTTCCGGGCGGGAATCTCGCCTGAGATGATTTTACAGAACAGGCAGTTGTCGTGAATATGCGAAGGATCAAACAATTATGCACTCCTTGAGGCTTTTTCCTGCAGGCCGGACAACCCTTCGCGTCGCGCCAGTTCGGCCAGGATCTCTTCGGGCCGGATGTGGTGATGGGTGAGGGCCACCAAGCAATGAAACCACAGATCGGCGGTTTCGTACACAATCTGCTCGCGCTCGCCATCCTTGGATGCCATCACGAGTTCGGTGGCTTCCTCGCCGATTTTCTTGAGGAAGGCATCGGGAGCCTTGGCCAGCAGCTTGGCCACGTAGGAGGTGGACGGGTCGCCGCCGTTTTCGGGCAGCCGGGTTTCCAGGGTGTCGGCGATACGTGCCAGAATGGTGTCGTTCATGTGGGGCTCAGCGGTAGATGTGCTCGGGGTCCTTGAGCACGCCATCGGTCACGGTCCAGGCGGCTGTTCCTGCCTCGCCCTGCAACTGGCGGTAGAAGCAGCTTTCGCGCCCGGTATGGCAGGCAATGCCACCAACCTGTTCTACGGTCAGCAGAACGACATCGCCGTCGCAGTCGAGACGGATGTCGTGCAGTTGCTGTACATGGCCGGACTCTTCGCCCTTGCTCCACAGGCGGGAGCGGGAGCGCGACCAGTACACGGCCCGGCGCAGGCGCACCGTTTCCAGCAGCGCTTCGCGGTTCATCCAGGCGAACATCAGGATGCGACCGCTGTGGCGGTCCTGGGCGATGGCGGGCAACAGACCCTGTTCATCGAAACTGACTTCATCAAGCCAGGCGGGAGTGGATGCGTCGGTCATGGTGTCAGATCCTGACTGGAATGCCTTGTTCGGCCATGAAGGCCTTGGCTTGCCCGATGGTGTATTCGCCATAGTGGAAAATGCTGGCCGCCAGTACGGCACTGGCTCCACCCTGGGTCACGCCGTCGGCCAGGTGCTGCAGGGTGCCGACACCACCCGAGGCGATTACGGGTACCGGGACGGCATCGGCCACGGCGCGGGTGAGTTCGAGATCGAAACCCTGCTTGGTGCCATCGCGGTCCATGCTGGTCAGCAGAATCTCGCCGGCACCCAGCGCGGCGACACGACTTGCCCATTCGAGTGCATCCAGGCCGCTGGAGCGTCGTCCGCCATGGGTGAACACTTCCCAGCGTGGCGTCTCGCCAGGACTGGAAACACGCCGTGCGTCGATGGCGACGACGATGCATTGCGAGCCGTGGTAGCCGGCGGTGGCTTCGACCAGGCCGGGATTGGCGATCGCGGCGCTGTTGATGGAAACCTTGTCGGCACCGGCATTGAGCAGGCGCTGTACGTCCTGGGGCTGGCGGACGCCGCCACCCACGGTCAGCGGGATGAAGACCTGTGAGGCGACCTGCTCGATGATAGGCAGAATCAGATCGCGATCATCACTGGTGGCCGTGATGTCGAGAAAGGTCAGTTCGTCGGCACCCTGTTCGTTGTAGCGACGGGCGATCTCGACCGGATCGCCGGCATCGACCAGATTGACGAAGTTGATGCCCTTGACGACGCGACCGGCGGTCACGTCGAGGCAGGGAATGATGCGGCGCGTCAGGCCACTGAGTGTGCGGTCGTCATTCATGCCGGGCGGCCTGCGGCAAGGTGTGAGCATGTCGTCATGCGGCTGCCCCACCCGACAGCTCATCTGCGCGTGCCTGTGCCGTCTTGAGGTCCAGCGTGCCTTCGTAGATGCTGCGGCCCAGGATGGCACCGCTGACGCCTTCTTCCTCGACGGCGCACAGCGCATCGATGTCGCGCAGGTCGGTGACGCCGCCGGATGCGATCACCGGGATGCGGACGTGTCGGGCCAGCCTGACCGTGGCTTCGATGTTGACACCCGAGAGCATGCCGTCACGGCCGATATCGGTATAGATGATGGCTTCGCAGCCGTAATCCTCGAATTTCTTGGCCAGGTCCAGTACGTCGTTGCGGGTCAGTTTGCTCCAGCCGTCGGTGGCGACCTTGCCGTCGCGTGCGTCGAGTCCGACGATCACCTGTCCGGGAAAGGCACTGCAGGCGTCCTGCAGGAAGCCCGGATTCTTGACGGCTGCCGTGCCGATGATGACGTACGACAGGCCCAGGTCAAGATAGCGCTCGATGGTGTCCAGGTCGCGGATACCGCCACCGATCTGGACAGGGATGTCGTCGCCGACGGCTGCCAGGATGCTTTTGATGGCGGCTTCGTTCTTCGGCTTGCCGGCGATGGCTCCATTGAGGTCCACCAGATGCAGTCGCCGGCCACCCTGTTCAAGCCAGTGGGCGGCCATGGCACCGGGATCTTCGGAAAACACCGTGGCGTCGTTCAGATCGCCTTGACGCAGGCGTACGCAGTGTCCGTCTTTGAGGTCGATGGCGGGAATCAGCAGCATGATGGCAAAGAGATGAAAGGTTGGGGGTGAGGGAAGGCGGCCGCTCAGGGCTGCCAGTCGATAAAGTTGCGATAGAGCTGCAGGCCGTGCTCTGCGCTCTTTTCAGGGTGAAACTGTGCAGCAAACACGTTTTCGTGTGCGACGGCGCAGGTGAACGCCACGCCATAGCGACTTTCGCCCACGCTCAGACCGGACTGTCCCGGTACGGCATAGTAACTGTGGACAAAGTAGAAGTATGCATCCTGCGGGATGGCATGCCAGAGCGGGTGAGGCTGGCTCTGGTGGACCGTGTTCCAGCCCATGTGCGGTACCTTGAGCGCGGCAGGGCCGTCAAAGGCCGGGCCTTCGAAACGGCGTACCTGCCCCGGCAGCAGGCCCAGACCGGGTGTGTCGCCTTCGGCGCTGTGCTCGAACAGCATCTGTTCGCCCACGCAGACGCCCAGCAGCGGCTTGGTGCGGGCAGCCTGCATGACGGACTCATGCAGGCCGGACTCATGCAGCGTGCGCATGCAATCGCGCATGGCACCTTGGCCTGGCAGGACGATGCGGTCGGCGGCGGCAATACCGTCCGGCTGGTCACAGATGCGGATATCCGCCTCGGGAGCGGCATATTGCAGTGCTCGCGCCACCGAGCGGAAGTTGCCCATGCCGTAGTTGACGATAGCGATGCGGCTCACAGCACACCCTTGGTCGATGGCACCACGCCTGCGCTGCGCGGGTCCAGTTCAAGTGCCATGCGCAGTGCGCGGCCACAGGCCTTGAACACGGTTTCGCACTGATGGTGGGCATTGATGCCGCGCAGATTGTCGATATGCAGCGTGATCTGGGCATGGTTGACCAGCCCTTGGAAGAATTCCTGCGTCAGGTCCACGTCGAAGTCGCCGATGCGCGCACGGGTGAAGGGCACATGAAACTGCAGTCCGGGACGACCCGAGAAATCCACCACGACCCGCGACAGTGCTTCGTCGAGTGGTACATAGGCGTGGCCGTAGCGGCGGATGCCGGCCTTGTTGCCGACGGCCTGCGCAATGGCCTGTCCGAGCGTGATGCCGACATCCTCGACCGTGTGATGCGCGTCGATGTGCAGGTCGCCTTCGGCCTTGATATCCAGGTCGATCAGGCCATGGCGGGCGATCTGGTCCAGCATGTGGTCCAGGAAAGGCACGCCGGTGTCGAGCTTTTGCTGGCCGGTGCCGTCGAGGTTGATGGCGACCCGGATGCGGGTTTCGTTGGTATTGCGGGTGATTTCGGCTGTACGCATGGCAGTCGGGGAAAGGTCAGGATTTCAGGGCGGTCCAGATCATATAGCCGGCAAGCAGGAACAGCACATAGGCAAAAACCCGCTTGAGTTGTCGCACGTTGAGCTTGTGTGCGGTGCGTGCGCCCAGCGGTGCGGTCAGCATGCTGGAAACGACGACCGAGAACAGGCCGGGCAGGTAAACATAGCCCAGGCTGCCGGACGGCAGGTCGGGCAGGCCCCAACCATTGTAGATATTGCTGAGCGTGCCGGACAGTGCGATCGGAAACCCCATCACGGCCGAGGTGCCGACGGCCTTGTGGATGGGCACGCCGCGCCACGTCAGGAACGGCACGGTCACGAAGCCGCCGCCCGCGCCGACCAGACCGGACAGGGTGCCGATGCCGGTGCCAGCCGCAAACATGCCCGGAATGCCGGGGAGTGTGCCGGCCTGTTCTGGGGGCTTGCTCAACAGCATCTGCAGTGCCGATGCCGTCACGAAAATGCCGAAGAAGCCTGCCAGTACCCGGGTGTCCATCATGGCGGCCAGTGTGGGGCCGATCCAGGCACCGATCAGAATGCCGGGAATCAGCATGAATGCGGCCTTCCAGATCACGGACCCCTTGCGATGGTGCGCGTACACGCTGGACATCGAGGTGAAAAGGATCGTGGTGAGCGACGTGGCGATCGCCATGTGCACCAGGTGGTCTGCCGGAAATTGCTGGACCGTGAAGATGAACGTGAAGAAAGGCACCAGCAGCATGCCGCCGCCAATGCCCAGCAGGCCCGCAGCAAAGCCCGTGAAGAGGCCTGTGCATACGAGCAGGAGAATGAGTTCGAGATGCATGGTAGGGATAAAGCGCAGTCCAGGCGCGTGCAGGAGTTGCCCGGCAACTGCCCAGTATGCCATTTTTTTCGGCAAGCGTGTGGGCATGAGGTTGACATGAAACCGTCCAGTCGGTATCTTTCGGGCCATGTCGATGGCTCATCACCGCAAGAAACAGCCGGGGATCGTGCGCAGGCAGTTGCTTGACCAGGCGGTCCGGGTGGCCGTTGAGGAAGGGCTCAGCAGCCTGACGCTCGATGCCGTGGCGCGCCAGGCAGGCGTCAGCAAGGGCGGCCTGCTGCATCATTTTCCCAGCAAGCGTGCCTTGCTCGAGGCCATGTGCGACGAGTTTCTCGTTCGCCTGGAGCGCAAGATTGCCAAGGCGATTGCCCGTGATCCCGAACCGCGCGGCCACTTTGTGCGGGCCTATCTGGAAGTCATGTCCAACCTCAAGGCCCGTGATCATGCCAAGCGCTGGGCGGTGCTGTCGGTCATGCTGTTTGCCGAACCACAACTGCGCGAGCGCTGGCAGCACTGGATCGAGGCCCGGTTGTCGGAGCATACGGCGACCGATTCGGCACTGACCGCCTGGGTCGTGCGGCTGGCGGCTGACGGGCTCTGGCTGTCCGATCTGGTCGAAGGCAAGCCTATCCGCTCGACCCAGTCCACCGACATGCGCGCCGCCATTCTGGACGAACTCAAGGCTATGACATACCGCATCTGACTGCGGTATGTCATGGCTGGATTACCCTGAGGATCAAATACCCGATGCCCATTCTGCATTCTTCCGACCTGCAGACACCCTGCTACCTGATCGACGAACAGCGGCTGCTGCGTAACCTCGACAAGATGCGCTGGCTGCGTGAGCAGTCCGGTGCCCGTGTGTTGTTGGCGCTCAAGTGTTTTGCCACCTGGTCGGCGTTCGACCTGATGTCGCAGTATATGGATGGCACGACGTCGTCGTCGCTGTACGAGGTGCGTCTGGGCCGCGAGAAATTCGGTGGCGAGACGCATGCCTACAGCGTTGCCTACGCGGACCATGAGATCGATGCCGTGGTGGCTTGCGCCGACAAGATCATTTTCAACAGCATCGGCCAACTGCAGCGGTTCGAGCAGGCTTCGCGCCACGTAATGCGTGGCCTGAGGCTCAATCCCCAGGTCAGCAACTCTCCGTATGTACTGGCAGACCCGGCTCGCCAGCACAGTCGGCTGGGTGAGGCGGATCCGGTCAGGGTTGAGGAGGTCATGCACCTGGTGTCGGGTTTCATGATCCACAACAACTGCGAAAACCGTGACTTTGCGCTGTTTGCCGAGATGCTCGATGGCATCGAGGCGCGTTTCGGGCATCTGCTGTCACGCGTGCAATGGGTCAGCCTGGGCGGGGGCATTCACTTTACCGGCGATGGCTACGATCTGGAGGCGTTTGCGGCAAGGTTGCGGGCATTTGCCGAAAAATATGGCGTGCAGGTCTATCTTGAACCGGGCGAGGCGGCCATTACCGGTGCCGCGACGCTGGAGGTGTCGGTGCTGGATGTGCTGCACAACGGCAAGGATCTGGCCATCGTGGACAGTTCCATCGAGGCCCATATGCTGGATCTGCTGATCTATCGCCTGCCGGCCCGTATCGAGCCTGATCGTGGCGACCATCGCTACATGGTGTGTGGCAAATCCTGCCTGGCGGGCGATATCTTCGGTGAGTTCTCTTTCGAACAGCCATTGCGGGTCGGGGATCGCATCTCGATTCAGGATGCTGCCGGCTACACCATGGTCAAGAAAAACTGGTTCAACGGTGTGAATATGCCGTCCATTGCAATCCGCCGGCTCGACGGCAGGATTGATCCGATCAAATCATTTTCGTATGAAGACTATGTTGAGAGCCTTTCCTGAGTAAGGCGTAATTTTTTCTATGGGGGGTGAGTGGCGAAATGAAAAGGAACGTTCTGGTCATCGGTGCAGGTGGCGTCGGTCAGGTAGTGGTACACAAATGCGCGCAGCATAATGATGTCCTCGGGGATATCCATGTTGCGTCCCGCAATGTCCGGAAATGCCGGGAGATCATCGATAGCGTGCATCACAAGCATGCCATGAAGGTTCCTGGTGTACTTGAGCCGCATGCGCTCGATGCCATGGATGTGGATGCCACCAAAGCCCTGATTCGCAGCACGGGTGCCCAGATCGTTATCAATGTCGGTCACGCCTTTGTCAACATGAGCGTGCTGCAGGCCTGCATCGAGACAGGTGCGGCTTATCTCGATACGGCCATTCATGAGGATGCCGACAAGATCTGCGAGGCACCGCCCTGGTACGCCAATCATGAGTGGAAGCGTCGTGATGCCTGCGAACAGCAGGGCGTGACGGCCGTGCTGGGAATCGGTTTCGATCCGGGCGTGGTCAATGCCTATGCGGCCCTGGCCTGCCAGGCGTATTTCGATGAGGTCGATTCCATCGACATCATTGATGTCAATGCCGGCAGCCATGGCCGTTATTTCGCCACCAACTTCAATCCGGAAATCAATTTCCGCGAGTTCACCGGCCGTGCCTGGACCTGGCAGGATCGCCAGTGGGTGCAGAATGCCATGTTCGAGGTGCAGCGTACCGATGATCTGCCCGTTGTGGGGCAGCAGACGACCTACCTGACCGGCCACGACGAATTGCACTCCCTGTCGCAGAACCTGGATGTGCCCAATATCCGATTCTGGATGGGCTTTGGTGAACATTACATCAACGTATTTACCGTGCTGAATAATCTGGGACTGCTGTCCGAAAAGCCGGTATGGCTGGATTCCGGGCAGGAAGTGGTGCCGTTGCAGGTGGTCAAGGCCATTCTGCCCGATCCCGCTTCGCTGGCCCCTGCTTACCAGGGCAAGACCTGTATTGGTGATCTGGTCAGAGGGCGCAAGGATGGCCAGGCGCGGGAGGTCTTTATCTACAACATCAGCGACCATGCCGATGCCTATGCCGAGGTGGGCAGTCAGGCGATTTCGTATACGGCGGGCGTACCGGTGGTTGCCGCGGCGCTGCTGGTTGCGCAGGGCGAGTGGGATGTGCGGCGGATGGTCAATGTGGAAGAGCTGCCGGCCATGCCGCTGATCCGGCTGATGAATGGCATGGGCTTGCCGAGCCGCATTCGCGAAGGCAGCGCAGACCGCTTGCTGGACTGACAGGGATATTCAAGGAACAGCAAAGGGGGGCAGGCCGGCCCCTCCTGGCACCGGGCGTGTCAGTGCACGTCCCGGGAATAAATGAACTTGGGCATGCTCCAGTTGAAGCGCAGGGCCAGCAGGCGCAGCAGCAGTCCTGACAGCAGCGAGACGACCATGACAATGTTGTGGTCGAATCCCAGTTGCAGGCCGCTCACATACATGATGCCGGTCAGCACGGAGACCGTTGCATAGAGTTCGCTGCGAAACAGCAGCGGGATATCGTTGCAGAGCACATCGCGCAGCACGCCGCCCACGCAGCCGGTGATCATGCCGGAAGCGATCACGATGACGAAGGGCAGTTCCATTTCCAGTGCCACATTGCAGCCGATCACGGTAAAGACCACCAGGCCGATGGCATCGAGCAGCAGGAACAGTTTGTGCAGGTGGTGCATGAAGCGCGCCAGCGCGATGGTCAGCAGCGCGGCACCCCCGGTCAGCAGCAGATAGTTGGGATGGGCGACCCAGGTCAAGGGGTAGTGACCCAGCACGATGTCGCGCGCCGAGCCGCCACCCAGTGCCGTGATGCACCCCAGCAGGCAGACGCCGACCCAGTCCATGCTGCGACGACCGGCCGCCAGTGCGGCAGTCACCGCTTCGGCGACGATGGCGATCAGATACAGAATGTAGAGCAGCATGGGGCAGCCTGGCAGGAGTAGAATCCGGGAAAACCCGTATGCTAATGCAGAATGTGCTTCCGCAGAAGCTGTGTGCCCGTTATCGGAACACTGATGTCGCCACTCGCAGCAATCCTGCCTCAGACTCAGGGTGGTGACTGTCTCCAGGCAGGGATTGCTTACATTAATCCGGTTCCGGAGCATTGCCGTTTGGCGATACGATTTCAATTTTCATTTGTCGAAGGCAAGACCACGATGCATCCCGTCGTTTCCCGTACCGTCAGGCTGATGGTTGCATGTGCTGCACTGGCATGGACGCAGGCGCAGGCCGATACGGTCGTACTGTCCAATGGAGATCGGTTGACGGGGCGCGTCTTGTTGATGGATGCAGGAAAACTGGTGCTGGAAACCGGTTATGCGGGCGAGGTGACCATCAAGTGGGATCAGGTTGCTCAACTCGAAACCGATGATCCCATGGCCCTGCGTATGCCTGGGCTGCCGGTTGATTATGAAGCTCGCCTGGAACCGACCGATGAGCCCGGCATGGCGCAATCGGTCGAAGGCTGGAAAAAATACGAAGTCGCGCTGGGTGATATCGAACGCATCGTCAGGCCTCATCCTCTGCTGGGCGACTGGTCGCTGGATGGTTCCTTCGATCTTGCAGGCAACATCACGCGCGCGGCCAACGATACCAAGGACATGCTGTTTGCGCTCGATACCCAGGCCCGGCACGGCTGGTGGCGGCACAACCTCAAGCTGGACTATGCCCGCAAGGAACAGGACGATGTCGTCAGAACGCATAATTACGGTGGTCGCTATGCGCTCGATCGCTTCCTGTCGGAAAAGATGTTCGTGCAGGGGCGCGTCCGCTACAACAAGGACTATATCGAAAACCTGACGCACCAGACCCAGTTCGGCGTGGGGCCCGGCTATCAGTTCTGGGACAATGAGCTGGGGGCCTTCTCGCTGTCCGGTCTGTTGGCACATACGCGTTACCGCTATCGCAACGATGGCGATGCCGAATTCCAAGCGTTGGGTGTCGGCTGGAACTATACGCGCTACTTCGGTGGCCGCCAGTGGCAACTGTTTACCAATGGCGACGCCTACCGGCCGCTGGGCAACGATGCCAACTACAGCCTGAATGCCGAACTGGGCATGCGCTACAACGTCACCAACTGGGCTTCGCTGTATACCAAAGTGTCACAGCATACGGTGTCGGGTGCGGTCGAGGATCTCAATGAAACCCGCTATTCGATGGGGCTGGGTGTGACATGGTGATGGCCGATACACAGGCCGTACCGGTCATGCGCGAGACTGGCAACCCACCGTGGCTGCTGTTTGGCCTGGCAGGCCTGCTGCAGGGACTGCTGCTGTGGCTCCTGTTCGATGGCAGTGCATGGTTGCGGGAGGTGTTGTCCCCCAGCCTGTTCGTTGCCCTGCTCAATGTTGTGCTGGCGGTGCCCTTGAGCCTGTACCTGACCCAGGACATTCCCGGTCTGAGTGGCCGGCGGCGCACCGGCATCGTGGTCGGCATGGCGCTCCTGCTGGCTCTGCTGGGCGCGCACGCTGGCTGGGTGAATGACAGGGACGTGATCTACCATCGATTCGAATCGTATCTGTCCAATGGGCTGCTCTACGCCATCCTGGGCTTTACGCTGATTCCCCTGCTGGCGCATGTGCACTGGCAGGGGCGCGTGCCACGCTGGTCGTATGCCGCACTGTTTGAAACGGCCTGGCGAAATGGCCTGATGACAGTGCTTGCAGCGATACTGACGGGTATTTTCTGGGGGGTCTTCGGGGCCGGGATGGGCTTGCTGGGGATACTGGGGCTGAAGGATCTGGTGCAGCACGTCTTCGAAGGCTATGTCGTCTGGCCCCTGACCATGATGGCATTTGGCTGCGCAATCGCCCTGCTGCTGGCACGCAGCCAGGTGCTGGTCACGCTACGCCGCTTCTGGCTGTCGCTCAATCAGGTGTTCCTGCCATTGCTGCTGCTGTTGGCGGCGGTATGGGCAGTGGCAATGCTGTTTACGGGCATCACCCCTTTGCTGGAGACCAACAAGGCCGCGCTCTTCATGCTGTGGTTCATCGCGCTGGCCGTGCATTTCGTCAATACGGCCTGGCAGGATGGGGAGGGCGAAGCGCCTTTTCGCCGCAGCTTGCGGAACGTCATGGGCTGGCTCTGGCTGATCCTGGTTCTGGCCGCAGCCCTGGCCGCCTGGGCGCTGTATCTGCGCATCGATCAGCATGGCTGGACGCGTGATCGCATCTGGGCGGCATTGGTACTGCTGCTTGCTGTGGTCTATGTGGCGGGGTATGCCGCCAGCCTGTGGCAGCGTGGCAGACGCTGGTTCTGGAGCGTGGCTCAGACCAACATCGTGGCCGCGTTGCTGATGTGTGTCGCATTGGTGCTGCTGTTGTCACCGCTGCTGGATCCTTCTCGTATTGCGGTCAATAGTCAGGTTGCCCGACTGGAGCGTGGCGAGGTCAAGCCCGATGAATTCGACTTCTACATGCTGCTGGAACAAAGCGGTCGCTATGGGCAGCAGGCGCTGACGCAACTGGCCGAGCTTTCCGGCTCCCCGGCTAAAGAGGAAATCGCCAGGCTGGCACGCAAAATGCAGGTCAATCGTGGCCTGACCGCAGTCGAGGATCTACCTGTTCGTACGGATGAGGAGATGCTGGCAGCCCTGAAGATTCTGCCGGGACCCGCGGCCATGCCGCCTGGCGCGCCCGAAGGGCTGATTGCTGCATTGCGTGCCCTGTCGGATACGCGTACGGAGCAGGCTTGCCTGGACGGTCGCGAGGAATGCTTGCTCTGGCCTGCGGATCTCAATGGCGATGGCCGTACCGATTTGATGCTGATTGTCGATCAGAAGCACTGGGGGCAGGTCACGATATTCAGTCAGGACGTCGAGAGCAAACGGTGGCAGGCCGTCGCCGAGGGAATCGAGGTCAATGCGCCGTGGCTGGAGGGCATGCGTGAGGGTCAGGCCCGTGTCGTGCCTTCACCCTGGCATAACATCGAGGTGGAAGGCCGGGTAATGCGCTTGCGCAGTATCGACCCCTGACACCTGGACATTGCGGCATCGCGACTACATCACCACAAACGGCAGGACGATTCCACCCGAAAGGGCGTGGTGGGTGCGCTGCGATATACTGGTTTGTTACCAGTCTACAGCATGATTCGCCATGAAAATCCTCGTCACCGGCGGTGCCGGCTTTATCGGTTCTGCCGTGGTGCGTCATCTGATCGGTCGTACGGATCACAGTGTCGTCAATCTCGACAAGCTCACGTATGCCGGCAACCTGGCTTCACTGGCCGATGCTCGCACCGATGTGCGGCATGCCTTCGAGCAGGTTGATATCTGTGATCGGGTAGAGGTCGATCGGGTCCTGCGCGAGCATCAGCCGGACGGCATCATGCACCTGGCTGCGGAATCACACGTGGATCGTTCCATCGATGGTCCCGGTGCATTCATCCAGACCAATCTGGTCGGTACGTATACGCTGTTGGAGGCGGCCCGCGCATATTGGTCGGGCCTGGCACCGGCGCGCAAGGCTGCGTTCAGATTCCATCACATCTCGACTGACGAGGTCTATGGCGATCTCGGAGAAGGCTCGGCCTCGCTGTTCACCGAAGAAACCGCTTACGATCCCAGCTCTCCTTATTCTGCCAGCAAGGCTGGATCGGATCATCTGGTGCGCGCCTGGCGCCGCACCTACGGCCTGCCGACCCTGATCACCAATTGCTCCAACAATTATGGTCCTTACCATTTCCCGGAAAAGCTGATTCCGCTGATGATCCTCAATGCCCTGGAGGGCAAGCCCCTGCCGGTCTACGGGCAGGGAGGGCAAGTCAGGGACTGGCTGTACGTGGAAGATCATGCGCGGGCATTGTGTACCGTTTTCATGCATGGCGAACCCGGTGCGACCTACAACATCGGCGGCCACAATGAGCAGCGCAATATCGATGTCGTGCGGACGCTGTGTGCCTTGCTGGATGAATTGCATCCTGACTCACCCGTGGTACCGCATGCCCGATTGATCACGCATGTTCAGGATCGACCCGGCCATGACCTGCGCTATGCGATTGATGCCGGCAGGATCGAGCGTGAGCTGGGCTGGCGGCCGCAGGAAACCTTCGAGTCCGGGCTGCGCAAGACGGTTCAGTGGTACCTGGACAACCTCGACTGGTGTCGCAGTGTGCAGGATGGCAGCTACCGGCGTGAACGCCTGGGCATGGCCTGAACTCACGGGGGCGCGGCCACCCGTGCCTCTTCAGTGCATGTGCGTGGTACTCGAGGGGCAGAGTTCACGGTCCAGCAGGGCTGTCAGTTCCGATTCCGGTGCAGGCCTGGCAATCAGGAAGCCCTGCACATAGTCGCATCCGGCATTGCGCAGGAATTCGAGATCTTCTGCCGACTCTACGCCTTCTGCCGTGACTTTCATGCCGAGCTCCTTGCCCAGCATGATGGCGGTGATGGTGGCGGCTGCCAGCGTGCCGGTGACGGCTGCACCTGATACAAAGGCACGGTCGATCTTGAGTTCCGTGAAGGGCACGGCGGTCAGGCTGTGCATGGAGCTGTAGCCGATGCCGAAATCGTCCTGGGCCAGCCCGAAACCCTTGAGCCGCAGTCGGCCGGCTCCCATGAAAAAAAGACCCGGATCGACGGTCTGGGAGCTTTCCAGCAATTCGAAGGTGACATCTTCTGCCGGTACGCCGCAGGCGATGACATGGGCGTGCAATTGATCGGGCAGGGTGGCATCGTCGAGCAGGTGTGTGGGGAGATTGACCGATACCGGAATGCGCCATCCCTGCGTGGCCCAGCGTCGGTAGGCCTGCAGGGCACCACCGAGCATGTGGATCAGCAGGGCATGATCCTTGCCATGTTCAGTGATGGCGGGCAGGAAGACGCCCGGCGATACCAGGCCGACGTCGGGATGACGCCAGCGAGCCAGGGCCTCGACGCCGACGATCTTGCCGGTACGCAGCGAGCACTTGGGCTGGAACCAGGGCTCGATCTGATGGGTGAGCAAGGCCGCATCAAGCATGGCTGAGGTCATGGCCGGCAACGACTCGGCGGGCAATACCGGGGCAGTTGCGGCAGGGCGATGGCTGTGCTGGTCGAGCGCCTTGCCCAGGCTTTGCGCATTGAGGGCGGTAAATGGTTTGGCGTAGCAATCGATGACCGTCAGGTTCATGTTGCGGGCCATGTGGCTGGCGCTGTCCATCATGCGAGGTGAACAGGCGCTGGTGATGGCGATCAGGATATCGGGATAGTGCTCTGCCAGTTCCTGGATGAACTGCATGCCATCCATGTCCGGCATGTTCAGGTCAAGCAGGATCAGATCGTAGGCGCTGTGGCCGATGCGCGCGAGTGCATCGGTGCCGCTGTGTGCCGTATCGACCTGGGCGAATCCGGCCTGTTCCAGCATGTCGCATACATGGGCACATTGCAGCGGGTGGTCTTCCAGAACAAGGATATGGTAGGGGTATCGCATATCAGGCTCTCCCGCGCACGATGGCAGCCTGGAGTGTATCGTGCAGTGTATTGATTGACAACGGACGCAGCAGCAGGTCTTCCATGCCGCAATCGCGCGCGCGCTTGCGCTCGTCGGACATGGCACTGGCGGTGACGCCATAGATCGGTGCCTTGTAGTGCTGCGAACGCAGGCGACTGGCCAGCGTGTAGCCATCCATGATGGGCATGTTGATATCGGTCAGTACCACGTCTACCTCTTCGTGCTCAAGCTGCTGCAGCGCCGACTGGCCGTCCTTGGCCAGCAGGACGGTACAGCCGAGATGCGCAAGCTGTTCGGACAGAATGCGCTGGTTGACCATGTTGTCGTCGGCGACCATGACGCGCAGGCCCAGGCTGGCCTCGAAAGGCCGGGTCGGGTTGAGTGATTGCTGCGGCTGGTGTTCTTGCAGCAGAAGCAGCGTACGCTTCAGATCCTGCAGATCATAGGCGTTGCAGTAGTGCATGAGTGGGCTGGTGGCCTCATCCGGGATCTGGCCGGGAGGTGACATGACCAGGCGCTGACCCTGCCAGTCCGGTGCCGGTGTAGCAGGCGGCCAGGCCGACAGCAGAAGTGCGCCCTTGGCCTGTGCTTCATCCCCGACCTGGAACGGCAAGGCATTGATGCCCCACTGATTGAGCCAGTCACACAGGTTGAGTATGGTTTCCTGGATGGCACCGCTGACATAGACCGTACGCGGCAACAGGAACTGGCTGGCCGGCTGGGTGCCCAGTGGCAGTGAAACGCGCAGGTCAATACTGGTGCCCAGCCCCGGTGTGCTGACCACAGACAGGGTGCCGTGCATGAGACTGGCCAGTCGCTTGCAGATGAATAGCCCCAATCCGGAGCCGGCCGGATTGTCCTCGCCCTGACTGCGGTTTTCCACCTGGTAATACGGAGAGAACAGCTTGTGCTGATGCTCGGGGGGAATGCCGATGCCGGTATCCGCTACCTGGAAACAGAGCGTCACCTGGCTGTCGTCCATATCGAGGATGCGCAGGCGCAGTACGACATGCCCACCCAGTGTGAACTTGATGGCGTTGCTGACCAGATTGTTGAGGATCTGGCGCAGCCGCAGTTCGTCGCCAGCCACCCGCTGGGGTACCCGGCAGTCTGCCACTCCATAGAGCAGGATGCCCTTGGCACGGGCACGATCGGCGTAGCTGGCGACGACGCTGTTGAGCAGATCGACGGGCGAGAGATCCGAAATCTGCAGTTTTTCGTGACCGGCTTCGGCGCGTGCCAGATCCAGGGTTTCGCTGATGGTTCGCATCAGAGTGCCGGACGATAGCTGGATGGTCCGCAGATATTGGCGCTGGCGCTGTGTCAGTTCGGTCAGAGACAGTAACTCCAGCGTGCCCATGATGCCGAACAGGGGCGTGCGGATTTCATGGCTCATGGTGGCAATGAAATCGGTTTTGGCCTTGTTGGCGGAGTCGGCCTTGTGCTTGGCGGTCAGCAGCGAACGCTCGACTTCCTTGAGCGCAGTGATGTCATTCACGGCGCAGAGGGCCACTTCATGGCCCTGATGTTCCATGGGAACGACCTTGAGGAGAATGCTGCGTCCATCACGCAACGTGCGCTCCTGTCCTGGCTCCTGGTTTTGCAATGCCTGCAGGCGCCACTGGCTGTCCTCGGCATGCATCCATTGCCTGGCCTGCTCATTGGAGACCAGGGGAACACCGCTGTTGCGGTCGATCAGGCACAGGCCCACCGGAGCGGCATCGACAATGGTCCGGGTCAGACGCTCACTGTCCTGCAGCGCGGCATACTGTGCCAGCGCGGGTTGCAGCAGCCTGCGACGGATCTGGTGCATGATGAGTGCCACAAGCGTACAGAGCGTGAGGACGGTAGCCAGTACGTGGTAGAGCGGTATATGACCATGCTCGAAAATAACGTTGATAGGGACGGAGTACACCAGCCTCCAGCCGCCTTCGCCGATGGCCTTGCTCAAGACCAGATGGGAAGGCAGTCGATTGTCCCAGGCGTAATAAAAACTGTCCTGGGGGATTTCCTTGTGGCTGTACCATTCCGGATCGAGGATTTCCCCTTCGTGCAGAACGACATGCTGCGTCGGGGTCAGCAGCACATAGTTCTGCGGATGTCGGCTGTTGTCATGCCAGCGTATGGCGGTCTCGATATTGTTGACTTCCAGGCCAACCCATCCCGCATCGGGATCCGACATGTCCAGAGGGGTATAGAGGAACAGGCGCGAGATGTCGTCGCCGGGTGGTCGCAACCAGAACAGAGGCGCATAGCCATCGGCACGTGCGGCCGTGGCGCGCGTGGCAAGGAATTCGGCAATCCAGGTCTGTACGCCGGTAGGGATGCCGTGCCCAGAACCCGTCACATAGCGGGTTTTGCCGGTCGAGATCGACGTATGCAGGATGTTGACCTGTTGCAGGTCGAGAAGCTGGCGATCACGTGCCGTCACCAGCAGGTACCAGAACGGGGCACCATCCGACGTGGCAGTCACGGGAACGACTTCCAACTGCGTGGCACCATTGCGCGGCTCAGAGGTGACCGGGGGCGTGGCTTTCCGGGAGGGCAGCATGGCCGCCGTGACCGAACGCAATTGGGCTTCACGGCGGTCGAAGAAAAACTGTGCGTCGTAGGCCGAGGCGTTCATGTCCCGGCGATAGGTCGACACCTCATTGTTGAAGGCCGTATAAAGATACAGGGCTCCACCCGCCAGAATACAGCCCACGAGTGCCAGTGCAAGAATATGCAGCAGCAGATGTGGGATGCGAGGCGGGGTACGCAGGTCGTTGGAGGGGGCGCTAAGATGAGCCTTCATGGCCTTCATGATAGAGGCCGGTCTCTGCGTCAGGTTTGGGAAGGTTCTGAAAAAATCGACGCTCAATCAAGCAGTCGATGGCGTGTGCAGAAGGTAATCAGCTCCTGGTCATTGGAGACATTGAGTTTGCGCATGGCCGACCGTTTCTGATTGCTGATGGTCTTGATGCTCCGGCTCAGATCGTATGCAATGTCCTTGAGCGATTGCCCTCCGATAAAGCGGCGCAAGACTTCTATTTCCTTGCGAGAAAGGTCCGAGGCAAGTGTTGTATCCGCTGATGGTTGCTGGCGCATCAGGCTGGGATGCAGGTACTGGCGTCCCAGGCGCAGGGCTTCCAGTGCGATCTTGAGCGTATCGGGCGGATCGCTCTTGAGGACAACACCACTGGCACCGGCCTTGTAGAGAGAAGCGATCACCAGCGGGTTGCTCATCATCGTGACCACCAGGATCTGGGTCTGCGGGAAGTGATTGGCAAGATAGGCGATCAGCGCCAGTCCGTCGTTGTGCCGTGTGTCGCCGGGCATCGACAGGTCCGTAATGGCGACGTCCGGCTTTTCCTTGATGATATGTTCGATCAGTTCGGTCGGCGTGGTGACGCATGCCGTGATGTCGAAGCGGATGTCGTTGGCGAAGAAATCGCGAATCCCCGCCAGTACGAGAGGATGGTCATCGGCAAAAACCAGGCGCAGTTTCTTCATGGCGATCTGCCCGGGTGGAGGTCAGGTTGGCAAGTGTTCATCAATCACCGTTTTCAGATCAATTGCAATGCGCAGGAGTGTGGCTTCCAACTCGGGGGTCAGTGGCCCGGCACGCAACGCATCTTCTGCATTGTGAACCCGTTTGGCAAAACTTTGTTGGCGCATGCTCAACAGAGCGCCATGCATGCGGTGCAAGGCTTGCTGGATGCTCGAGGGTTTTTGGCTGCCAACCGCTTCCAGCAATGAGTTTGCATCGTCTGTCATGGATTGACGAAATAGCTCACGGTGCTTGGCCGGGATCAGGTCAAGTTCGCTGATGGCATCCGAGGTTGCGCTGTCGTGGATGGCTGGCGCGATCTGGGATACAGGCAGCGTCGTTGCGTCGGGTACCAGACGGGCCGATACCTTGTGTGGTGCCAGCGTGTACAGGCTGTGGTACAGCGTATCAAGGTTGATGGGCTTAACGATCCAGGCATTCATGCCTGCCTGCCGGCAGTGATTTTCTTCCTCGCGCATGGCATTGGCGGTGACGCCGATGATCGGGACGTCAGTGCCCGTGTTGCGCAAGGCAGAAGTCAGTTCATAACCGTTCATGCGGGGCATATTGACGTCGGTCAGCACGATATCGTAGGAGGCTGCTGCCCAGCGCTGGAGGGCCTCGGCACCATCGCTGGTCATGGTTACCGTGCAGCCCAGCAGCTCCAGTTGATCCCTGAGGGTAGCCTGGTTGATCGGATTGTCTTCCGCTACCAGTATTTGCAGGCCCAGTTCGTGATATGCATGGCTGTTCGATTCCAGCTCCGATGTGCTGTCGGGATGCTGAAGATAACGAAGGATGCCTCGCGCAATGTCATCGGCACCGCAGCCTTCCAGGCGAGCGTCGGCATGGTCTGGTTCTGGTGCCAGGGGTGTCCCGGCCAGGATGTACTTGCCGGGCCAGTCCGATGGACGGCCAGGTTGTGAGACCAGCACATCGATCAGCAAGGTGTTGGCTGATGCCGTCGCTGTTTCAGGCATGTCGGCGGGCAGGATTGCTTCGGCCTGGGCCCCCCATTTTCGGAACCACAGACACAGGTTTCGGCTCAATTCTGCGTGTGCGCTGCGTACGCGCAGATCAAGTCCACTCAAGTCTGGCTCTGCAGGGCGTTGCGGGCAGGCGGCTGTTTCCAGAGTGATTCGCAGGGCAAAGCTGCTGCCCAGCCCCAGCTCGCTGGTCACCTGAATGTCGCCACCCATGAGGCGTGCCAGATTGTCGGAAATCGACAGCCCCAGTCCGGTACCCTGCGAGGTGTGGTTCTGCGAGGCAACTTGGTAGAACGGGGTAAAAAGCCGTGTCTGATCTTCGGCACTGATGCCAGGCCCGCTGTCCACGACCTGGAAGACCAGCTCGACGCTGCCGTCGGGCTGGTGCTGTGATCGCAAGCGTGCGACGACCTGCCCAGAGAGTGTGAACTTGATGGCATTGCTGAGGAAATTGTAGATAATCTGGCGAATCCGTGTCGGATCGCCCTGCACACAATCCGGGACCGAAGGCTCGATGCAGGCAAATATCTGCAGGCCTTTCTGGCGCGCCATGCCGGAGAATCCATCCACGCAAGTCTGTACCAGCCGACCAGGGCAGAACGATTCCATGTTCAGGGCCATCTGGTCAGCCTCGATCTTGGTGAGATCCAGAATATCGCTGATCAACTGCATCAGGATGGCCGAGGATTGCTGTAGGCGCCGCAGGTGCTGACGCTGGGCGGGCGTCAGTTGTGTCATCGAGAGCAGCTCCATTGTGCCCAGAATGCCGTACAGCGGGGTACGGATTTCGTGGCTCATGGCTGCCAGAAAGCGTGACTTGGCACTGTTTGCGCTGTCGGCTTCGGACTTCGCCTTGCTGAGTGCCTTCTCGTATTGTGCGCGCACGCTGACGTCGGCAAAGGCACAGAGCAAGGCTGGTTGCCGGTGATAGCGGGTGGGCGCGTAGGCAACCTGCAGTGTCCGGTCATGGAGTTGCAGGTTGTCGCGGCTCCCCAGCGTATCAGCATGAAGCAAGTCTTTCGGTAGCAGGTTTGCGGGCAGTTGCCGTGTGCCGTCATCGGCGGTGGCGATATCCAGCCATTGCTGCGCCAATGTATTGGCAAACAGTACGCTGCCGTCGTCGCGCGACAGAATGCAGAGCGCCACGGGTGCCGTATCGAGCAAGGTCCTGCCGAAGGCTTCGCTTTCATGCAGGGCCTGGTGCGATTGCTGGATGGGCTGGACGACACGACGGTTATACCAGCGGGCATAGGCACCACCAACCAGGGTGCACAGGACAAGCAATCCCAGCGCTGTCAGGGGGAGCCATGAGTTGGCGCTAAACAGCGTGCTGTAGCGTACTTTGTAAACTCCGAGCCAACTGCCGCTGGCGTCTGTGAAGCCGAAGACGACGCCAGAAAGGGTCAGGTCTGTGCCTGTTTGGGTCTGTGGGGGGGGCGCTCCGTTGTTGCTGACCAGGATGCTGTCATTGTGCAGCATCCAGAATTCGTCATACAGCGGCGAGACAGCGATTTTGGCAAGAAGGTTGGTGCTGGCCAGGTTGAACACCGTGGCTGCGTGCAATTGTCCATTGTTGTCGGTATTGCGTACTGGCCAGACGCCGGAAGGAAACGGGGCGCTGGTATAGCCGACGATCGTGCCGGGCAGGTCGGGCAGGTGCAGCCATCGAATTTCTGGTTCAGACAGCGACGGACTGGCTGCACTCTGAGCCGCGCTGCGGATCGTTGCAACTGTCAGCAGCAGATCTTGAGGCGAAAGCGTCTGGCGTCCGGCAATGGTTTCGTCAGCAGGGACCACGAGGCTGAGATCTGAATTGCCATCGATCAGCAGGGTCGTTGCGCCTGGAAAATAGGAGCGTGACCAGTAGGCAGCATAGAAATCCGAGAGAAAGTCGCCGATGGCATGCAGGGCTGCGCGATTGGCGGGGTGGTCTGCATTGACCGGGCAGGTCACCTTTTCCATGCAGAGTATTGCGTAGGGAATATCGGCAATGGAGGGACGTACCTGGTAGAGGTAGGGCTTGTCGTCGTGGATCGTAGATTGATTGGCGGGTTCTGGCAGCAGCATCGCCGTTCGGGTCGGCAAGGTTTCGTTGCGCTGTTGCAGGGTGCGCAGGTAGCGTTCCTGTGCGTGGAGGTAGGTGGTCAGGGCAGCGAAATCGAATTCGGTTTTTTCCCGTGCCTGAGTGATGATGAGTTGCATGCCCCAGAACAACGCAATAATCAGCAGGATGGCCAGAGGCAGTCCTCCGAAGATGGCGATCTGCAGCCACCGGAACGAGCGCGATATCTTGCGAAAGGATGCGGGAGGCATGGCGGTCCTGGACCGAGGGCGAGGTTGCATCATATTCATTAATCCCTCAGCTGTGTTGTCCGGGTTTTCCTGGGCAGCAGATTTGTTCATTGGCAGCCACGTGTTGTTTCCACTGGCTGGTCAGCGCCCGGCGCTGCTTGGGAGATGACAGCAGGAACTCATTCATCATGCCAATGAACTGATCCTGTCCAGTCGTTCCCAGATGGGCAAACTGAAGCAATACGCCCTGAACGGTTCCCTTGTCTGCCTTGCTCACTGCTGTACTCCGGATGGCCGAGTGACTTTAACTTTCCGAGAGATTGCCCCTGTTGGGGTGCAAATGCAAAAAAGTGTAAAGAAGCAAAAGGAATTTCACAATCGGATCAGTTCTAAATTTCAAACTGCATCAGTTTGCTGCGTGGTCTTTATTGCTGTCCAGTGTGTCGGGCGGTGGTGTGTCCGTATTGCCGCTGCCCATGATAAGGCCGCTTTCGTAGGCAAACTTGAACAGATCGGCATCACGCTGTATACCGAGCTTGCGCATGGCGCTGTTCTTCTGTGTGCTGACGGTCTGCTTGGTGCGATTGACCTGCTGGGCGATTTCATTGATCGATGCCCCGCCAACATATAGACGGACCACTTCTGCCTCGCGGCGCGACAGTTTCTGTCGTTCCGAGGTGGCCGCTGCTGTGGGGCCGGCACCTGCAGTGCGCAGGCTGGGAGACAGATAGCTGGCTCCTGCATGCACGGCATGAATGGCGGCAATCAGATGATCGATTTCATCGGCCTTGCTCAGCACGGCCTTGATGCCCAGATCCAGCATGGCGGTCACCATTGCCAGGTTGTCCACCGTGGTGAAGACAATGATCTTGAGAGCCGGGTAGCGGCGTTGCAGAAATGCCAACATGCCCATGCCATCTCCTACGCTGCCGCCGGGCATGACGTAATCCGTGACCAGAATGTCGCATGGCCTGCGGGTCAGCAGGTCGATGACTTCGGTCGAATTGTGGGCGGTACCCACGATATCGAGCGTGCGCAAGGCAGACAGCTCATGCTGCATGCCAGCGATCAGGACCGGATGATCGTCTGCCAGGATGATTTTGATGGCCATGATGCAACTCCATTGTGTACCCGACCAGGGACGGACTAAGCGACTCGGTACTGTATCCCGGCCATGTTAGACAAAAGTTAGTACCTGTCTGTATGGATATCAATTATTATTAGGACAAGTTCGAAATTTGTCGGCAAGACAAGACAGTCACAGAGGGACAGTTTGCTACGGATTGGCCGCCGCAGACATGTCGCAGGAGGGAAGTGCTATGAAAAAGATTGGCTCCGCACTCGTTCTGGCTGCCATGATGGGCCTGGGTACGCAAGTTGCTGCCTCCGGTCTCCCCAACAAGGTTGATCGTGGGGTCATCCGTTTCCAGGGGCAAATTGTCGAAGGTGCCACCTGTCGTCCGCAGGTCAATGGTCGCACTGCAGTACTTCAGGTCTCCGCTGTCTGTTCGGACCAGCGTGTCATGCAGCGCGTCCCTGGTCGCCAGGCTGGCGACGAGGTCATGATCGATGTGCGCGACATTCCCGCACGCGATGGGCGGCAGGATGTTCGTCGCCAGCTCGTCACCCTGACATACCGCTGAGTTTCCTGTCCTGATCCGTATCGGCTCGCCGCCCCGTTTGAGGCGGCAGCTATACTGAATCATGGCGGACATCCTACATATCATTCGAAGAGAGGCCGGCTTGCCTGCCGTTCTGGGATCGGCCCAGATGGCAGGCGTGGCCTTTGGCGCAGTCATCAGCTATGGGCTGGTCTCGGGCGGGGTGCTGCCCCTGATGCTGGCCGGACCTGTTGTGGCCATGGTGGGCTATGTGGCTGCGGCCTGCTTGGTACTGTTGCTGATGTACTGTCTGGCGGATATGGCCGTAACCCATCCTGTGCCAAGCGCTTTTGGTGCCTATGCCGAAGCTTATATTGGCCTGCGCATGGGGATTGTCGTGCGTGTCGCCTATTTCAGTGCGGTCGTTTGTATTGTCGGCACGGAAGTCGTCCTGCTGGAGCCACTGTTCGGCTTCTGGCTGGCACCCTTGCCAGGGTGGATGGTCGTTGTCCTGTTGTTGATCGGGCTGGGCGCAATCAATGGGCTGGGCGCGCTGGCCTCTGCGCGTTTCGGATTGTCGCTGGCCGTGCTGAAGGTCATCGCCCTGATAGCGCTTGTTGCATTGGCGGTCTATCAGGCACCGTTGGCCGGCGAGGCAGAAATTGGAATCGGGGATACCGTTTGGCCAGACATCTGGGCTGATGTGCCCCTGCCATCACTTTGGCAGGCATTTGTCGTGGCGGTTCTTGGGTATATAGGTATCGAAACCATGGCAGTGGCTGCGGCCGAAACCGCAGCGCCTGCTGCCGTGCTGCGTCGAAGCATGCGCAGGGCGACCTGGGGAGTGCTGATATTGGTTCTGTGCGCAGTGGCGGCCTCCGGCTGGATTCAGGCACAGCACTTTGTTCCATTCAATGTGCCTCCCTTTGTCTATCTGTTGGGCCTGACCGGTGTGCCGGCAGTCAATACGGTTTTCAATGTACTAATGCTGCTGGCAGTCGTCTCTGTGCTCAACAGCCAGATCTATGCAGGATCTCGCCAGTTGTTTGGCCTGAGCAGGGCTGGTCGGGCCCCGGCGGTGCTGGCGCGCCCCTGGTCGCGTAGCGCAAGCGGCAGCGTTGCCTGCACAGTATTGCTGCCCATACTGATATATCTTGCCTATGAAGCCTTTCCGACGCAGGTATATATTGGGGCGACGTCAATTGCCGTGACGGCCTTGCTTGCTGTCTGGATGGCGATATTTGCCTCGCATGTCGGTTTTCGTCGGCAGGCGGGTGGCCGGTCGTGGCAAGGCGTGGTCGGTGTGGTTCTGGTATTGGCTATTGCTGCATCTACGCTGCAGATTGATGTTTTTGGTGTGGCGCTGATGGTCGGCCTTCCTTTTCTGATTTTTATTTTCATGGCCGAATTTGTTTTCGGACTGTTTTTTGCCAATCCAAAATGAAAATAAATGACAATTAATGGGAGGTGTTTAGTACAAGTACGAGTTGGTGAGTTTTTGTGCGGGTTGTTTCGTTTTTGTTCTATATATCCCGCCAGATGAAGGTCCTAATATACGTTCACGCTCGATTTGTGGAGCGCAAGGCGTAAAAGCCTGATCGTGAAATTAACATACCGAGTGATTTGAATGAGCAAGCTGGGAATCTGGGTGGATTTTCAACAGAAAATCGTTTGCACTGAGTTGCGTCGTCAGGATCTTATCTCGTTTTCCGAGTGGGCCTACGATGCCAGCGATTGTGCGCAACGATTTTCCGAGACGTCTTATCTGGGTTACCGCATTTGGGCAGTGCCGTGCATGAGGCTGATGCGCAAGCATCCGTCGCTGTCGCGAGCCCTGGCTGTCGTCGTCCGTTGGATGGTGGCGGACATCAAGCATGAGCGAGGTGTCAGCAGCCAGTCCCATTGGATGGGCAGGGTGGTGCGCCGGGGTATTTTCTGGCCCGCCAACCGGCTGATCGGACATGCTGCTTCCCTCGCTGTGCCCACAGGGCAGTCGAAAGGCGACAGCGATTGCGCATTCGTACTCAAAAGTTGATTTTCCGAATCCACTTCACTTCATCAACTCTTGTATTTAGGATAGGTTCAAACATCATGAAAAAGACTCTTGCCAATGTTCTGGTTCTCGCTGGCTTTGCCGCCATCGCCGGCACGGCTGCTGCCGACAGCGGCAATATCTCCTTCCAGGGTGAAATCACGCAATCGGCCTGCTCGATCGGTGGCGGTCAGCAAGGTGCCAACATGGTTGTGCCGATGGGCAGCATCTCGACCAACATGTTCAATGGCGTGGGCTCCAAGGCCGGTGACGGTACCGACTTCACGATCGCTCTGCTGGGTTGCGACACCGACGTGTCGGAAAACGCCTCGATTTCGTTCCGTCCGGGTGCTGGCAGCGTGATCAACAATCGCCTGCTGAGCCTGGAAAACGGCAGTGGCGCAACTGGCGTGGCCGTGGCCCTGGTGGCTGAAGACGGTACCGCGATCAACGTAGGCGGCACTGCGACCACCTATACCCTGGTCAAGGGCACCAACAACTTCAACTTCAAGGCCTACTACGAAGCCACCGCCGCCGACATCAAGGCTGGTAAGGCCAATGCTCGCGCCGTTTTCGAAGTGACCTACTCCTAAGCAGCGCAGGCCGGGGGTTTAGCCCCGGCCAGTGGAGGCCGGCCATTGGTCGGTCCTCTGACAGGGCCGCGCGTGCGCGGCCTTTTCAAAGAAGTGTGCCGTCATCGTTACATGGCTGGCCGCACGAGAACAATCCAGAAATCTTAAGGCTGCACCTGTTGCGAAGCATCAGGCGGGCTTGTCTGCGCCTGTATGGCGCATACCTTCATAGTCACGATACCGATGAAATCCATATCGAAATTTATCTTCCGGGCGATTGCCTTTTGCCTGGCTGCGAGTGCAGCTCACGCTCAGACTGCGACCCTGAATATTTCCGGTCGTATTACCAATACACCGTGCACGATTTCTGTGGGTAACGTCAATATGGGTGATGTACCGATTAGCGAATTTGCGGCTTCCAATATTGCGCCTGAAAAATATTGGAAGAATTTCAGCGTGACGTTGGGTGGTTGTGAACTGAGTACCTTGAGTACTGCATCACTCAAGTTTAAAGGCACGACTGCTGGTGACAACATAACATTGGCATTGCAATCCGGAACGGGGGCCGCTCAAGGATTCGGCGTCATGATTGTTACTAAAGATGCGACTCATATGAGTGATCGGATGGTGAATGTCGATGGCAGCACTTCTTATGCATTTAATGTTGCCTCGGGGAAAAAGACTTTTGATTTTCAGGCTGCTTACAGAGCAACGTCGTCGAATACGACACGTAAACCAGGCACGGCCAATGCCACGGCAACGATCACTTTGACCTATTCCTGATTGACTCGGAGGTATGACTCATGGCTACGTTCCAGAATACGACTGCAGCCGCATGTGTGGCTGCTGCCTGCCTGTTGATGGCAGGAACGGCCCAGGCTGCCGTCCAGTTGTCCAGCACCCGTGCGATCATGAATGAAACAGATCGCAATGTCTCCGTATATGCCCGCAATATGTCGGCCGAGCCTTTTGTGGTGCAGGCCTGGATCGATGGCGATGACGAAGAAATGGAGACGCCGTTCTTCATTTCGCCGCCGCTGAGTCGTTTCGATGGCAATGCCGAGCGCAGCCTGAATATCACGCGCGTGGGTGAGGATGATCTGCCCAGTGATCGGGAGTCCTATTACTGGATCAACGTGCTGGAAATTCCGCAAAAAACAGATGGCGATGAAAACAGCCTGATGCTCGCCACACGTACGCGGATCAAGCTGTTCTATCGCCCGAACGATATCCAGAAGTCCCCACGAGGCGCGGAACTGATCAAGTGGTCGATGGCGCGTGAGGGTTCGCAATGTCAGCTGGCCATCGAGAATACCTCGGCCTACAACATCAATTTTGCCAGCATCGATCTGACGGGCGAAGCCAGCGACTTTGGGCGCGCCCTGATTGCCAAGCCGCTGGAAACGACGCGGGTGCCACTGGCGCACTGCCCTGTCGGGGGCGTGTCTGTCACGCCTCATGTGGTCAATGACTATGGTGTTGTCGAGTCCTGGCCGGCTGTGGTACCGGTTCTGTCGGGCGCACCGGTCACGAGCGTACCTGCTGGAGCAGTGCAGTGAATCCTTGCAACTTGCCGGGGCGATCCCTGGCGCTGTATGTAAGTGCCGTTCTGGGCCTGTTCGCCCTGTCGAGCAGCCATGCCGAAGAGCTGGCTGCCCAATTCGATGACAGCTTTCTGCATCAGGGAGCCGGCCAGCCGAGCGTGGATCTGTCGATCTTTGCGCTGTCCAACCGTGTGCTGCCAGGTCTGAAGTCCGTGGTGTTGCGGGTCAACGGGCAACTGTCGGGAATGCGGGAAATCGATTTCATTGCCGTTGATGGCAAGGAAAACGCGCAGCCCTGCCTGTCGACCGAGCTGCTGGAAGACGTTGGTGTCAATCTGCTGGCTTTCCCCTCCCTCGTCGGGGTGGGGGCACCGCCGTGCACGAGCTTGCTTGCAGCTATTCCGTCGGCCTCGGCCAATTATGATTTCGACAGGAATATCTTGAACCTGTCGATACCCCAGGCCGCGCTCAATCAGCGTGCGCGGGGTGCCGTGTCGCCCGAAATGTGGGATACCGGTGAGACGGCCTTCTGGTCTTCATATCATTTTTCGCATAACCAGATGCGGATTTCGGGTGAGGGCCGCTCGACCAATCGCAGCAGCTTCCTGAGCCTGCGCAATGGTCTGAACCTGGGTGCCTGGCGTTTGCGTGCCAATGGTAATTTCTACGACAACAACGGCAGTTCGAATTTCACCTGGAATGACTTCTATGCCGAGCGCGATGTCGCTGCCTGGCGCGGTTGGCTGCGCCTGGGCGACAGCTCGACATCGGGCCAGATATTTACCTCCACCCGGTTCCGGGGCGTGCAACTGCAATCCGATGAGGGCATGCTGCCGGACAGCATGCGGGGTTACGCGCCGGTGGTTCGCGGTGTGGCGGCGAGCAATGCCAAGGTCACCGTTCGCCAGAATGGCTATGTGATTTACACCACCTTTGTCGCGGCTGGGCCGTTCGTCATCAATGACCTCTATTCGACACCAGGTGGCGGCGACCTGGAGGTCGAGGTGGAGGAACTCAATGGTCGCACCACGCAGTTTTTCCAGCCGTTTTCGGCACTGCCGACCATGGTGCGCGAAGGTATCTGGAATTACAACTTTTCCCTGGGACAGCATCGCCAGAGCTTCGGTAATGGCAAGCCACTGATGGGCATGGCGACGTTGGCGTATGGTTTGCCCTACGGGCTGACTGCCTATGGCGGTCTGACGACGGCCGAGGGCGGTTACCACGCAGGTGCGATTGGCATGGCGATCAACATGCGGGCTCTGGGCGCGCTGTCGCTGGATTTGACCAGTTCACGCTCGCGCCAGCTGGATGGTGGCAAGCTGGTCGGTACTGCCGCCCGCATTCAGTATGCCAAGTCGTTTGCCGAAAGCGGTACCGACCTGACGCTGGCCAGCTATCGCTACAACTCGTCGGGTTATCGCAGTCTGGATGATGCGCTGCGTGATCGTAACGACAGTACCGTGTTTCGTGGTTTGCAACGCCAGCAGGAATATCAGTTGTCGTTTGCCCAGCGCATTGGAGAGACGGGCTCGCTTTCGTTCAACTATTTTGGCCTGACCTACCGTAATGAGGAGAAGAAGGCCGAGTACATGCAGGTGGGGTATTCCAGTGCCGTTGGGCGTGTCGGTTATTCGATTAACCTCGGTCTCAACCGCAGCCCGCAGCAGGAACGCCAGTCCACGGTCATGCTCACGCTGAGCCTGCCCCTGGGGGGATCACATACGGCCAGCTATTCAATGAATCACACCAGCGGCCAGGGTACCAGCCATGATGCCAACCTGAGTGGTGCGCTGACCGACGACTATGCAGTGACATATGCCCTGCAGGCCGGGATCAATTCGGGCAATGACAGTGGTGGACATGGCTATGGTTCGCTGGGTTATGCCTCGCCTGTCGGAATCATGAACGTCAGCCATGCCTATGCACGCAATAGTTCGAATACTAACTTCGACTTCAGCGGTGCGGTGGTCGTGGATGGCAAGGGGCCGCTGTTTGGCCAGTCGCTGGGTGAGACGGCCATTGTGGTCGATGCGCCGGGCGCGGCCGGAGTACAGGTCGAGTCTTTCCCAGGGGTGCGTACCGACAGCAATGGACGTGCGCTGATTCCCTATGTCAGCCCGTATCGTGAAAACCGCATTTCGTTGGCACCTGATTACGACGATGCAACCGCGACGATCCAGCAGAACGTGCAGACTGTCGTGCCGACACGGGGGGCTATTGCCGTGGCACATTTCGAGACTGCAATTGGCCGCACGGTTATCGCGACCCTGCGGGGAAGCGACGGCAAGGTATTGCCATTTGGTGCGTCCATCTATGACGATGATGGCGAACAGCGTGGCGTGGTCGGGCCGGTGGGGCGTTCGTGGCTGACGGGACTGCAGGGCAACAACCATTTCCTGGTGAAGTGGGGCGAACAGCAAGAGTTGCAGTGCACCTTTGAAATCGATGTGTCGGCTGCCGAGCAGGGAACCGATAAAGTACAGAAGGAGTTCACATGCGCCTGACCAGAGTGACGCGAATCAGGATGGTGCCGGCTTTGGTTATCACCTTATTGGGTATGGCCAGCCAGTCGGTAGTCATGAACGAGGCCTATGCCGGGCCGCTTGATAGCCGTGCGGTGGCTTGCCGCCTGAATAATCAGGGTGGCAAGACCAACAAGGGTAACACCTATACGGCTTATCGTAGCTCCGGCTATGTTATGCCGTTGTCTGTTGGTGTGACGACAAGACCGCTGCCTTCCGAGGCGCAGCGTGGTCAGGTGCTGTTTTCGACAACTGAGAGCGCTTTGCCATCTCTGTATGGAGAGGCACAGGGGCAGGCCGCGCCACTTTATTACTGTCCGCCAGGCACGACCGAGAGATTCGACGGCAATGGTGCCTATATTGATAGCGCTTACAAGCTTTATTCAACTGGCGTGCCGGGCATAGGGTATCGGGTTTACTATTATCTCAACGGAGGGGAAGAGGTCCCGGCACCTGCGACCTTTAACAATTCCTATCAGACGGGTGCGCTGGTATTTCCCATGAACGGATCTGGTCAGAGCGGGTACTTGACTACGCGTATTGATTTTGTGGCGACTGGGCAGCCGATTCAACCGGGAGTGATCAGGGCCAGTCAAGTCTTTGGGCAGGTGACCGTGCCAAATGCCGGTATCAGCATTCCCTGGCAACTGTACAAGGTGTACATGAACCAGGACATCACGATTACCGTGCCCACGTGCAATGTCACCAATACTGCAGCATTGAACATGACTTTGCCCGATGTCTCGACGACTCAACTGTTGAGTGGCAAGGCGGGTGGTATTAGCGAGACCGTGTTACAGGTTAGTTGTGCGGCTACCAGTCGTCTTGCGCCTTCACTGAAGATTACCGCCAACACGCAGGTCAGCGGTCAAGCGGCGACCTTGCGTAATCAGGATGTGAGTGCTGGTGGTGCTAAAGGGGTCGGGGTGAAGCTGTGGTTGTATGACCCACCTGCCGGCGGCCATCGCCAGGTGTCGTTTGGTACCGAAGAAAAAGGTGTTGGGTTGCCCGTTGGTAATGTGCCCACCAGTCAATGGACGTATGGTTTGGGGGCGAGTTACCAGCAGATAGATTCCACGGTACAGGCCGGGACAGTCCGGGCATCTGCGACCCTCACGTTTACCTACATGTAATTGGGAATGTTCTTGTATTCCGGCCCACGGCGCTGGGATACACTGTTTTTTCCATTTTCAAGCAGCCTTGGAGAGTCGATATGTCGGGACTACCGGATCGGGAACAGTTGCGGGTCACGCTCGCCAAGGTCATTGCGGAAACCTGCCGTTGCGATGCCGCGGCATTGTTGCGTGACGCCCCCTTTACCACAGTGATCGAGAATTTCGATTCACTCTATATGCTGGAAATCATGCTGGGCATCGAGGTCGAGTATGGCCTGAGCGCAGATGATCTGTTGCCTCGCGACTATACGACCAGCGAGGAACTGGCCGAGTTCTTTCCAACCAATCTCACCGAGCTGGCCGAGCATATCGAGAAAGTCGCCGAGCGCAAGGCTGCAAACGAAGCTGCCGGCATCCATCCGCCAACGCCCGAAAGCGTCGAGGCCGAACTGCGACGCCAGATCGAGGTAGAAGAACAGGCCCAGAAGGGAGAGCGTGTATGAGCCGACGTGTTGTCATTACGGCAATCGGGCTGGCCAGCCCGGTCGGCGATACTCCTGATGCCTGCTTTGATGCCTTGATTGCCGGAGCCTGCGGGGTGACGCCGCATCCCGACCCTGCCATCGGCCGGGATGTCGGCTATGTGCGTGGCGACATGACCGTGAATTTGCCCGGTAACCAGGCCATCATGCTGGATCGTGTCTCTCATCTGGCGCTGTATGTCGCAAAACAGGCGCTCGAGGCTGGCCGGCTTGGCACAGAGCAGCAGGCGGAGTGCGGAGTGTTTGTCGGCACAGGTATCGGTGGGGTATCCACGCTCTGCGATGCCGTGGGTGCCTTTCATGACAAGATTCCGCGTCGTGCCCAGTTGGTGATCCCTGCCGTGATGCCCAATGCGCCGGCGGCACATATCGCCCAGCACATGACGTCCACCCAGGAAGCCCAGACCTATGCAACGGCCTGTACGGCAGGTGCGGTCGCGATTGGCGAGGCATTCCGGCGCATTCGTGATGGCTATCTCGATGTGGCGCTGGCGGGAGGTACCGAGGCCATGCTGCGCCCTGAGCTGATGCAGGCCTGGGGACAATTGCAGGTGCTGTGCCGTGATGCCTCTGCCGAGCCCTATGGCGGTTGCCGCCCGTTCAGCAAGGGGCGGACGGGGTTTGCGCTGGGCGAGGGTGCAGCCATGCTGTTGCTGGAAACATACGAACATGCCATGGCGCGCGGTGCCACGCCGATTGCGGAAGTGTGTGGCTATGGGGTGAGCAACGACGGCACGCACCCATTGCGCCCCAATCCGTCAGGGCAGGCTTTGGCCATTGCCCGGGCCATGCAGCAGGCAGGGCTGGCCCCCGAGGATGTTGGTTATATCAATGCTCATGCGACGGGCACCCTGACCGGTGATCGGGTCGAGACCGCCGCCATCCGCCAGGTGTTTGGCCAGGCAGCAGATCGTCTTGCTGTCAGCAGCATCAAGGGAGCCATCGGTCATCTGATCGGTGCCGGTGGCGCGGTCGAAACTGCGGTGACCGCACTGGCGCTGCAACGGCAGGTCTTGCCGCCCACGCTGCGTTTCGAGGGGGGCGATCCACAGTGTGATCTGGATTACGTGCCGAACCAGGCCCGGCGTGTGGAGGGGCTGTCTGTTGCCCTGAGTCATTCGTTTGGAATGGGCGGAAACAATGCGGTGCTGGCGTTGAGGGGGGTGTAGGGTTGCAGCGCGCAGGTATCTGAGAAAAAGAGTCGCGCCGTCAGATTGTCACATCTAATGGATGTTTTTTGACAGTAGGCTGCTGCCAGTCAGCCTACAATTGAAGATTGCTCAATCTTCAATTGCATCCTATCTCTATGAAACCCATCCGCAAGGCCGTGTTTCCCGTCGCAGGGCTGGGTACCCGTTTCCTGCCTGCCACCAAGGCCATGCCCAAGGAAATGCTGCCGGTCATCGATAAACCGCTGATCCAATATGCGGTTGAAGAGGCTGTCAGGGCCGGCATTACGGATCTGATCTTTGTGACCGGGCGCAACAAGCGTGCCATTGAAGATCACTTTGACCGCATTCCTGAACTCGAAGCCGAGCTTGAGGCCAAGGGCAAGGATGCGTTGCTCGACTGTGTCCGCAATATTCTTCCTGCCCACGTCAACTGTATCTATACACGCCAGCCATCACCACTTGGCCTGGGGCATGCGGTGCTGTGCGCGGCACCGATTGTCGGAAATGAGCCGTTCGCCGTTCTTCTGGCTGATGATTTATTGGATGCTGATGTATCAGTCACACAGCAATTGATTGATGCTGCGCATCGTCATGGTGGCAGCATGCTGGCGATCCATGATGTACCGGCAGACCAGACTGGTAAATATGGAATTGTTGCTGGCTCCCGTGCCGCGTCGGATTGTCTCAAGGTAGAGCGAATAGTTGAAAAGCCAGTGCCGGAAAAGGCACCATCTACGCTTGGTGTCGTTGGGCGTTATGTGTTGGATTCGGCCATTTTCGAATGTCTGAGGGAAACGCAGGCCGGCGTGGGTGGAGAGATTCAGTTAACAGATGGGATTGAGCGGCTTATGCGATTACAGCCTGTGTTCGGCTATCAGTATGCCGGTACACGCTATGATTGTGGAAGCAAAGAGGGGATGTTTCGGGCAATTGTTGATCTTGGATTTAAATATCACAATTTAGACCATTTGTGATGGATTTATGCGTTGAGACGACCAGGACTCAGACTGGAGGAAAGTTTTGGAGAAGGGGGAATTTCAAATATTATTTCTTGTCTGAAATTATAATGAAGTTAATGTAAAAAATGGCAGCGATTCTGGTGAATATTGTTCAGTTTTGCTGATTGGTGTAAGTTTTTTTATCTTGGATTTATGTCCGAATGGCTGGTGTTTTAATTTCGCGAAAATATTTGATTGTGGGGAATGGTTGTTGGTCCTGGTTTAAATGTGGTGTGCGGCTGGGTGTTTCTGATGTGCGCTGCTGAAAGGTGGTCTCGAAATCATCAGTGGGTACGGGCGTAGCTGTTCATTGTGATCTGCCGAGCTGTTTCGGTGGCAGTAGTAAAGCCTTTAGAGTAGTACAATATTGTTCGGCTGTTTTGTTGCCATGCAGAAAGAGGCTGGATGTGTGTCCCGCCTCAGGAAAGAGAGATCCAGAGTTGGATGGGTTTTGTTTTGCTGGTTGGTATTTCCTGAATTATTGTCCTGCGGCTGAATAAATTACTATTCAGTGTTTTTTTTGAGCGTGTATTGGAAAATAAAATGAAAAATTTTGCATTGATCGGAGCAGCTGGGTATATTGCACCCCGCCATATGAAGGCAGTCAAAGATACCGGCAATGTGCTGGTTGCAGCCTTTGATCCAAATGATTCGGTTGGAATCATTGACAGCCATTTCCCTGATGCGGAGTTTTTTACCGAATTTGAGCGATTTGATCGATATGTGGATAAATTGCAGCGCGCAGCCGATACGCGCAAGGTGGATTATATGGCTATCTGCTCGCCTAACTATCTACACGATTCGCATATGCGCTTTGCTCTTCGCTCTGGAGCGGATGCTATATGCGAAAAGCCATTGGTTCTGAATCCCTGGAATATCGATGGCTTGCTGGATATCGAAAAGGATACGGGACGTCGCGTCAATACCATTCTGCAATTGCGCGTACATCCTGCGATTATGGCATTGAAGGAAAAGGTGCAGTCTGAGAGCAAGGATACAAAATATGATGTCGACCTGACCTACATCACGTCGCGAGGACACTGGTATCTGCAATCGTGGAAGGGTGATATAAAAAAATCGGGTGGTATTGCCACCAATATCGGTGTGCATTTCTTCGATATGTTGCATTTCATTTTTGGTGACCTGCAGGACAATGTCGTGCATTTGTCATCGGATACCAAGGCCGCCGGGTATCTTGAATACGAAAAGGCCCGGGTCCGTTGGTTCTTGTCGGTTGATATCGAGGATGTGCCGCAGGCGCAGCGTGATGCTGGTCAGCGTACGTTCCGGTCCATTACCGTAGATGGCGAAGAGATCGAATTTTCCGGTGGCTTCACGGATCTGCACACTCGCAGCTATCAGGAAATATTGGCTGGGCGAGGTTTTGGTCTAGAGGAAAATCGAGTTGCAATTAGTACGGTTTCCCGTATCCGTGATGCACAACTGACTCCTCTGACGGGTGATTACCATCCATTTTTGAAACGTTAATGGCGATAAATACCTGACTTCGCCATTCATGTGCGCACATACTGTTCGCCCGGATTTCCGGCAGGATATACAAGGACTACGGGCTGTTGCCGTATTGGCCGTGATGGTTTTTCACGCCAATGGATCGTGGTTACCTGCCGGTTTCATTGGTGTTGATATATTTTTTGTCATTTCGGGTTTCATTGTCTCCAGGCTCATCCTGGGCCGGCAGGGGCATTTTGATTGGCGCGGATTCTTCCTGGGGCGACTCAGGAGGATCGTGCCGGCTTACCTGTTCATGCTGGCTGTTGTTGCTTTGATTGCTGTTATCCTGTTGACTCCTCAGGATTTCAATTTTTTCAGTGCCAGTCTGAAAAATGCATTGCTCTTCAATAGCAATAATTATTTTGCGAGCTTCGGAAATTATTTTTCTCCAAGCGCATATGAGCTTCCGTTGCTGCATACGTGGTCCCTGGCGATCGAAATGCAGTTCTATCTGGTACTGCCTTTGCTATTGGTTTTACTTCCACGTGCCGCATTGCGGTATGTCGTGCTTGTGCTCATTGTCGCCGCTATCGGGTGGTCGGAATATCAGAGCGGCAATCATGACTCCATGTATTTTTCCTTTCTGGCCCGCTCTGCGGAGTTCGGTTTCGGAATCTTGCTGGCTGCCTATCCTCTGCCACCCCTGTCTAGACTGCAAGCTGAGGCAGCCAGCATTTCCGGCGCAGCGCTGCTGTTGCTAGGTGTCTTTTTTATCCCCGAAACAAATTTTCCGGGCGTATGGGTGTTGTTGCCATGCATGGGCACCCTTCTGATTATCGCTGCACGTGATGCAAGCTTGAATCGAATGCTTTCAAGTCGCTGTATGGTGGGTATAGGGGCCATCTCTTACTCGTTGTATCTCTGGCATTGGCCGATTCTGGCATTTATGCGTTACTACATTCAGCAATACGAATTGAGTATCACCTGGTTGCTGGTCTATGTTGTGTCAGCGCTTGGATTGGCTGTTTTTTCCTATCTTTGCATTGAAAAATTTTTCAGGCGACATGGTAACGACAGAGTATTCCTTGGAGGGCTGCTGGTTACGCTTGCGGTTGTCGCTGGTTTTCAAGTTCAGAGTGTGGGCCTGAATGCGGGAGTTGTCGTTCCTTTGCCCGTAGAGCGTACCCGTTATGCAGATAGTGCCAAGATTTGCCATGGTCAAGTGGTTGGTGATTGTCTGCAGGGCGATGTCAAAGAACAGCCTTGGGCACTGGTCATTGGGGATTCGCATGCGGCACAATTGAATCTTGCCTTTGATGCGTTGGGTAGGACTCGACACCAATCCTTCAAGTTGGTGACAGGTAGCAGTTGTGTGCCCATAGATCATTTTGATGTCGATCGCTTGCCGGCATGGGCTCGACAGGCATGCATGGATCAGATTGCCTATGCTAGAGCGCTGGTTGCCTCTAGCGACATCATAATACTGGCAGCCATGTGGCAATACCAGATGGAAAGCCCGGACTTTATCCTGGCATTGGAAGGGTTTTTGTCCGCGATGCAGTTGCGAGGGGCTCGCGTTATTGTGCTTGGGCAGGTGCCGATGCTGGATTCGAATGTGATTCGTATGCATCGCTTTGCCGAGTTGGGGCTGCCCCCAGGTCATGTTCGTCTGCTGTCGACTGTCGATAGCGACAATGCAGTCAAGGCAATTGTAGAAAAGTATGGAAATGCAGTATTCGTTGACGTTGCTGGCCTTGATCTATTGCGGACGCCTCCCTTCTATAAAGAGAGCATGATTTATATGGACAGCCATCACTTGAACGAAGTTGGTGCGCACGAGTACGCGCGAGAGTTGGAAAATATATTGACCAGCCTGTCCGTTAATACAGGCAAAAAATAGGATTTTGTTATGAACTACTCCCAGCACGAAAGCGCCATTGTTGATGAGGGAGCGCAAATTGGCGATGGTTCCCGTATCTGGCATTTTGTACATGTATGCGGCGGTGCGCGTATCGGCAAGGGTGTGTCTCTCGGACAGAACGTTTTTGTCGGCAACAAAGTGGTCATAGGTGACCATTGCAAGATTCAGAATAACGTATCTGTTTACGATAATGTCGTACTGGAAGAAGGTGTGTTTTGTGGTCCCAGCATGGTTTTCACCAATGTTTACAATCCACGCTCGCTGATCGAGCGTAAGAGTGAGTATCGGGATACCGTAGTCAGAAAGGGGGCTACGCTGGGGGCCAATTGCACGATTGTGTGTGGCGTAACTGTTGGCGAATATGCCTTTGTGGGGGCAGGCGCAGTGGTCAACAAGGATGTGCCGGCCTATGCATTGATGGTAGGGGTGCCTGCCAGGCAAATTGGTTGGATGAGTGAGTACGGCGAACGTCTGGAACTGCCCTTGACAGGCGAAGAATACGCAGTCTGCCAACATACAGGTGATCGTTATCTTTTGAAGGGTAATTCTCTTCATAAAAAAAATGATGACTGAGATATCTGAGTATTATGAGTAAGAGTTTTTCCGGGAAAAAATTGTTTGCCTATATTCTGGCGACAGTATTTTTTATTTCATTGTTTTATTTGTTGCGACTTTTTCATGGCGTTGCCGAGGTGTCGCGAGATGGTAGTCTGCTTTTCTATAATGCTCCGGTTTATGCAAAAAATGAACAGGGTGAGTATCTGGCCTATCTGGATAGTACAGGAAAGAATTGGCTTGAAGAAATCGGTAGTGGAAAACGGCTGCTGGTTCACGACTATTATGAAGAGGTAAAGGCTTCTGGGGGGTTCTCGGATGACCATGCCGCACCCGCCATTATTTCCATGGGTGGGAACAGGATTCTGTATGCTACGGCATACCACGGTACCGACATGCACTTGTATGTGATAGATGATATGAGTATGGATGGGGCTGAACATACAATTTTGAAAGGAAGCTATACATATCCTGCCTTGTTTGATATTAAGGGGGAAATCATTCTTTTTTCCAGGGAGCAGCCGGCAGGGAAAATGGGTGGCGATCTTGTGGCCTATCGAGCATCCGATGGTTTTTCTGAAAAAAGAATATTGATGGAGTCGAGAGACGGTGAAGTTGTCTATGCTGCAATTCCGTTCATTGCTGATGATGAAATGCTTGTGGCGTATGCCTTGCATCGATATAGCGATCAAAGCATGCGTGATTTCCATGTCGCATCGTTTGGCCTGAAGACATGGGAAAAAAAGTGGGAGTGCGACTTGGGTTACTTGGTAGAAGGTGCTTTTTACAATCGACCTACTGCCATCGCCAAAAAAGATTCACGAATACTGGTGGGCACCAGTTTTTTTGATGAGGCTGCATTTTTGAAGGCGGAAACAGATGTTTTCAGCCAGGAAAACAAAGTTTTGCTGGTGGAGGGAAGCTCTGAAAGTTGTGCCTCGTTTCATGTTGTGTATGAAAGGGATGTGGCGGCTCCTTATTACAATACGGATGTAAATATAAATGAAAATCTTGATTTTGTATTTTTCAATGCTGATAGCTATTACTCGAATCTGAATCTTGATGGCTGTTTCCTTGATGGGAGAAATATTTATCCAAGAATGGTGGGGCGAAAGATGCTGATTTTTTCAAGGATGAATGGTGCTCGTTACAACATAAGGAATTTCGATAATTCCCTATATGTCTGTCGCGCAGGAATGATTGATTTTCACTAATATTTTATTTGGTTCCTTATATGATTCCGTTTATGGATTTGGCTGCGCAGCAGCAAAGAATAAAACATAAGATCGACAAAAATATTCAGGCAGTACTGGCGCACGGACAGTACATTCTGGGCCCCGAGGTTGCCGAGCTGGAGGAGCGGCTTGCTGATTATGTCGGAGCAAAGTATTGCATCAGTTGCGCAAACGGGACTGATGCCTTGCAGATTGCACAGATGGCGTTGGGTATCGGCCCGGGGGATGAGGTCATCACCCCAGGATTTACATACATCGCTACTGCGGAGACGGTAGCGCTGCTGGGGGCCAAACCTGTCTATGTCGATATTGACCCAAGAACCTACAACCTGGACCCAGCCTTGCTGGAGGCTGCAATTACGCCTCGCACCAAGGCTATCATTCCCGTTTCGCTGTATGGACAGTGCGCTGACTTTGACGCCATCAATGCGGTAGCGGCCAGACACGGAATCCCCGTGATAGAGGATGCAGCACAAAGTCTTGGTGCTGTCTACAAAGGCAGAAAATCCTGCAATCTCAGCGAAATCGCATGCACTAGTTTTTTCCCCAGCAAGCCGTTGGGAGGCTATGGGGATGGTGGTGCCATCTTCACAAATGATGAAACCCTTGCCAAGGTGATTCGTCAGATCGCCCGACATGGACAGGATCGGCGCTACCATCACATACGTGTCGGCGTGAATAGTCGCCTGGACACCTTGCAGGCAGCGATATTGCTGCCCAAGCTGGAAATTCTGGACGATGAGATTCGGCTGCGCCAAGAGGTGGCCGCCAGGTATGATGCCGGACTGTTGGCCATGGGGATCACTTCGGGGCCACAGGTGATGGCTGAGCAAGTCAGCGTCTATGCACAATATACGATTCAGGTGGATGATCGTCCCGGTGTGCAGAAGAAGCTGCAGGAAGCGGGAGTGCCGACAGCCGTGCATTACCCTATCCCGCTTAATAAGCAGCCTGCAGTTCAGGATGCCGCGGTCGTGCTGGCTGTTGGTGATGCAGTCGCAGAACGGGTGATTAGCTTGCCGATGGGACCTTACCTTGGGCCAGAAGATCAGACAATTGTGCTGCAGGCTTTGAGGGCTGCACTACCTTCAGGTATTTGAACAGGTCATTGGTGATCTCATGAGCAGTTACTGGCGCAGTGTAACTTCAGTTTTCATGGGTACACTGATGGCCCAAATGATTCCCATCGTGGGTTCGTTGGTTATCGCACGCCAGTATTTGCCTGACGAATTTGGTGCGTTCTCTGTCTGGCTTGGAGTTGTGACCTTTCTGAGTGTTGTTCTCACGGCACGCTTTGAGACGGCATTGGCGCTTGAAGATGATGGTAATCCACGACAACAGGCAGTTCTGGCTGCCTTGATTGTGACTTTGATGTTGACAATGGCTTCGGCGTTGATTGTTGGGGCCATTGCATTTCTGATGCCGGCATGGTTGGGAGAGTTTTCACTTCTGTCTGTATTGCTTTTGGTTCCGGCGGCTTTGGCTTTGTCTGTTTCCCAAATATGGCAGTCTTGGGCCGCTGCAGAAGGTAGCTATGCATTTTTATCAATTATGCGTATCGTGCAAGCCGCAGGGATCACCTTGCTTCAAATTTCTGCAGGTATGTTCCTTGCCACAAGTGATGCTTTGGTTGGGGCTTATGCTATTGGAGTGATGCTGGGCGGGTTGATATCGGCGAAACTGATGCCCTTTAAGGTTTCGTTGAAATGGCAGCATCTCTGGCCGGCAAGTAAAAAATTCTGGGTGCGTCAGAAAAAGTTTCCGATGTTTTCTTTGCCGGCTGATGCAATTAGTGCGGCGTCAGCACAGTTGCCTGTTGTGATAGTCGCAGCAAGATTTGGCACAGAGACGGCTGGTTTGTTGGCAATGACCTTTCGAATACTGGGTGCACCAATCGGACTTTTGGGAAAAGCAGTACTGGATGTTTTCAAACGTCATGCAGCTGAAAGTTTCCGGAAACGGGGAGAATGCCGAGACGAATATATCCGGACGTTCACGGTGCTGGCCATTGGTTCGCTGTTGTTTTGTTCTGTGATGGCAATATTCAGCGAGTCGGCTTTTGCATTCGCTTTCGGTGAAAGCTGGCGCGGCGCGGGTACGATCGCTGTATGGTTGCTGCCCCTTTTTGCGCTGCGCTTTATGGCTAGTCCACTCAGCTATATGGTCTATATCGCCGGCAAGCAGCATGTGGATCTTTTCTGGCAGATTGTCTTGCTTGCCATGACCTATCTAAGTCTTTCCATCCTGCACGGCTATGAACAAGCGCTGCAGGTTTATAGCGCTGGTTACAGCCTGCTTTACGTCATCTATCTTGCGATGTCGTATCGGTTTAGTCTTGGAGAAAGAAGATGATCGCAATCATCGATTACGATATCGGCAATATAGCCGCTGTGACGAATATGCTGAGGCGGATCGGCGTACGATGCCAGGTAACGTCCCGGGTAGATGATGTGGAGCAAGCTGAACGTATCATCCTGCCAGGCAATGGTTCTTTCGACGCCTGCATGAAGAACCTTCGTGCAAGTGGTCTGATTCCTGTTCTCGAGCACAGGGTTCTTGACCAGAAAGTGCCGCTTCTGGGTATTTGCGTGGGAGCACAGATGCTGGGCTATGAAAGTGCCGAAGGCATGGAACCAGGATTGGGCTGGCTCGATATGCGGGTTCGCCGTTTTCCGGATCAACCCGGCCTGCGCGTTCCTCATATGGGCTGGAATCAGGTAGTTCCCATGAGCGAGGGCAACTATCTTACCCAGGACATGGACGCAGAGACGCGATTCTATTTTGTGCACAGCTACTACATGGAACCTGCTGATCCATCCGCCATTCTCCTGCGGTCGACTTACGGCATCGAGTTCGCTTCCGGAGTATCTAGCGGCAATATTGCTGGCGTGCAGTTTCATCCCGAAAAGAGTCATCGTTTTGGCAAGCAGCTTCTGGCTGCATTTGCAAAGGGGAATTGAATGTATCGCACCCGTATCATTCCCTGCCTGCTTCTTCGTGGCAATGGCCTAGTCAAAACAAGGAAATTCAAGGATCCCGTATACATCGGCGACCCCGTCAATGCGGTTCGCATCTTCAGCGAGAAGGAAGTGGACGAAATCGTAGTGCTCGATATCGATGCGTCCCGCGACGGCCGTGCCCCTAATTATGAACTGATTGCGGAAATGGCTGGCGAGGCATTTATGCCGATGGCTTATGGCGGAGGTGTCCGAACTCTCGATCAGATTCGGAAGCTGATCCGTTCAGGCATTGAAAAAGTGGTGATCAACACGGCGGCAGTCGAGTCGACCGATGTCATTCGCGCTGCTGCCGACATATTTGGCAGCCAGGCTGTAGTCGGAGCTGTGGATGTCAGGAAAACCTTGCTTGGAGGATATCGAGTTGTCACGAAATCGGCGACGTCTGAAGCCAGAGTTGGTCTGGATGAACATATCCGGAACCTAGCGGAAGCGGGGGCTGGTGAGATTTTTATTAACAGCGTGGATCGCGATGGCATGATGGCCGGCTACGATATAGCACTCATCCGGAATGTCACACAGAAAGTGAATACGCCGGTCGTAGCTTGCGGTGGTGCGGGGACAGAGGAGCACCTGCGAGAGGCGGTTCGCGAAGGTGGTGCGTCCGCAGTCGCGGCAGGCAGTATGTTCGTATTTCACGGTAAACACCGGGCTGTACTGATCAACTATCCAAAGAATATCGAGTCTATTTGATGGAAAACTCAGTTCCGTCTCTTCGGTTCCTATTAGGGCGTATCTGCTGGGTATTTATCTTGGCCGTTTGTATCGCCATGGCCTACAAGTTGCAGATCGCCGAAACAAATGCGTATATGGGGTATGTTTCATTCCCTATTGATTTCGAATATCTGTTTTCCGTGGCAGTTGCCCTGGTCTTTTCTGGTCTTCTGATGCCATTAGTGATTTATCGGCCGTCGGATTTCTTTGGCTTGATCTATGTGATTTTTGTCCTGCTGCCGTATATGGTGCTTTATCCAATTCGCGGTCATGTAGCGTTGGAGGATTTTTTTCTCTATTTCTTTGTATTGTCTCTCCCGGTAATGATTGTGCGCCTTGTTTCTGCTCTGACGCCAAGAGTTGGGATGCTTAAATTTATTGATTCTAGGACGGTGGTTGGCCTGCTCTTTCTGCTCTGTATTTTTGGGCTGATTTACGCTCTTGCCAATCCCCCCGGTTCCGCTGGTTTTGATCTTGCGAGTGCATATGATCGTCGCCTCGAAGGGCGGGAAATTTTTACCGTGGGATCGGTGGCAGCCTATCTGAATTCAGCCATTGTGAATGGATTTGCCCCGTTCCTGGCTTTTGTAGCCGGCTGGAGGAAAAGAAGTTGGCTGCTCATGTTTGCCATGGCTTGCGGGATCGGCTATTTCTACCTTCTGGGATTGAAGGCACCTCTGCTTTTCATTGTTCTCGCATATATAATTGGCTATGCGGCCAGGTTTGAAAAGATATACATGGCAGGGAAAATAGTCTGCTTTTTGCTAGTGTTCATGTTTCTCGCTTTCTTTGTTGAGTATGTTTTTTTTGGTTTCTCTCAGATTGGCGATTATTTTATTCGCAGGGCGTTTGGCGTTTCGTCATACATTGTTTCCGCTTACTTCGAGTTTATGAATGTAGATATTTTTTACTCGTGGTCGATGCTGGACGGGGTGGAGAGCGTTGAACCAATTACTTTTCTTGTTGGTGAGTGGTTTCTCGGGGCGCCAGGTCTTAATGCCAATACAAACACCTTTGTCCATCAGCTTGCGGCCGGTGGTGTCGTCATGTATGGAGGGACAATAATTCTGGTTGCACTTGTTTTCTCACTACTTGATGCTGTATATCTTTCTAGCCGTAACCCTGCTGTTTTGTACGTTGGATTGTCATACGCAATTCTGCTGACGGAGCAAGCGGCAAGCACTGCTTTGGTGTCATCTGGAATTGGATTTCTTATTTTGCTTTTGATGTTTTCCAGAGTGGAAGATAAAAACATGAAAATCAGACTGATTGGTCAATGATGTACTGCTGTGATGATTTTCAAATGAGATCGAGACACTTATATGAGTTATCATGAAAAAATGAATTCTGAATACAAAATTTGTTCCAGGTGCGTTATGGATACATCTGATCCTGAGATCACATTTGATGAAAATGGGGTGTGTAACCACTGCCTTGGATTTGATACGATTACCCGGCCTACATGGTTTCCAAACGAAGAGGGTAAGGAACGGTGGGCCAAAACAGTCGAACAGATCAAAGTGGCAGGGCGCGGGCATGAGTATGATTGCATACTTGGATTGAGTGGGGGAGTTGATAGTTCCTATCTGGCGATAAAAGTACACGAATGGGGCTTGCGCCCGCTTGTCGTGCATGTCGATGCAGGCTGGAATAGTGAACTTGCTGTTGCCAATATAGAAGCCGTTGTCAAGCACTGTAAGTATGACTTGCACACTCATGTCGTTGATTGGGAGGAAATGAGGGATCTCCACCTGGCATACTTGCGTGCAGGTATCGCAAATCAGGATGTTCCCCAAGATCACATATTCTTCGCTAGCTTATATCATTTTGCAACAAAAAACGGGATTCGTTATATCCTGTCTGGTGGCAATATCTCAACCGAGAGCATATTTCCTAAATCCTGGCATGGCAGTGCAATGGATGCCATCAATCTAAAAGCTATCCATAAAAAATTTGGTGAACGTCCGTTACGGAACTATAGAACCATTGGTTTTTTTGATTGCTATATATGGTATCCGTTCATCAAAAAAATGCGTACAGTGCGTCCGCTGAATTACATGCCATATGACAAGGCTAAAGCTCTGGATGAACTCGAGCGGACTGTTGGTTATAAGCCGTATGCGCGCAAGCACGGAGAATCCCTCTTCACGAAGTTGTTTCAAAATTATTATCTTCCAAATAAGTTTGGCTACGATAAGCGACGTCCTCACTTTTCGAGTCTGATTGTTTCTGGTCAGATGTCACGTGAAGAGGCGGAGAAAAAGCTTTCTGAGCCACTCTACGATCCAGATGAGCTTGAAATTGATATTTCCTATTTTTGTAAAAAGCTCAGGATATCCAGGGAAAAATTCGAGGAGTTGATGAATGCGCCTGTTCATCACTATACTGATTTTCCGAATTGGACTGGACGATATCGTTTTCTCAAGCGTGTGCAATCAATTGTGGCCCGGATGCTTGGGCGCAATATAAAGGTTTATTCGTAATGGAACAGGATGCTGTCGTGATTCTGAATATGGCTTCTGGACGGATACGACTTTCATGAAAATCTGCCACCTTACTTCCGCTCATCCCCGGTACGATACCCGTATTTTTCTAAAACAATGCCGATCGCTGGCCAAGGCTGGATTTGAAACCGCGCTGGTAGTTGCCGATGGCAAGGGAGATGAAACTCGGGATGGCGTGCGTTTTTACGACGTAGGTGCTTCAGCCGGACGTCTGGACCGAATGCGTAATACGACAAAAAGAGTGCTCGCCAAGGCCGTTGCAATCGATGCGATTGTTTACCAACTCCATGATCCGGAACTGCTACCGATTGGCCTAGAACTTAAGAAGCGTGGCAAAAAGGTAGTGTTCGATGCCCATGAGGATGTCCCCAAACAATTGCTGGGGAAACCATATCTGAATGCAGCTTCTCGCTGGTTATTGTCCGAGTTGTTTTCTGTCTATGAGAATCGGACTTGCAGGAAGTTTGATGGAGTGATTGCGGCTACCCCTTTTATTCGAGACAAATTTCTTGAAATTAACCGAAATACGGTTGATGTCAATAATTTTCCTATGCTGGGTGAACTGGTTACAGAGGAGATTGATTGGTCAAGAAAACGTCCACAAGTGGCATATGTGGGGGGAATTTCCCGTATTCGGGGCATCTTGGAATTGGTCCGGGCGATGGGGCTTGTTCGTTCGGATGTAACGCTGGGATTGGGCGGGACATGCCCTGAGGCCGATTTCAAACGTGAGCTTGAAAATGCAGCTGGCTGGGCACGGGTGGATGATCGGGGCTTTCTTGACCGGGTGGGGGTTCGCACACTACTTCAGGAATCTGTTGCTGGTGTCGTGACATTGCATCCTGTGGTCAATTATTTGGATGCATTGCCAGTCAAGATGTTTGAATACATGAGTGCAGGTATTCCAGTGATTGCTTCCAATTTTGAGTTGTGGCGGAGAATTGTGGAGGAAAACCAATGCGGATTGTGTGTCGATCCGCTTCATCCTCAAGAGGTTGCCGATGCCATCGACTATTTTTTCATGCATCCGGAAGATGCCGAGCGTATGGGACGAAATGGACAGCGAGCTATTCGTGATCATTACAACTGGGATGTCGAGGCAAAAAAGCTGCTTTCCTTTTATGACTCCTTGCTTTCGATAAATGTCTAGTTTCCATGAAAATACTGTCTTTCGATATTGCTGCTTTGGCTTTTTGGTGCAATTATTGGAACGCCTGCCAAAAACTCGACGTGTATACGCTTTGACGTAAATATATTATGAAAAAGCATATTGTCATAGTTTCACCGTTTGCAGGTTCGCCCAGGCATGGAATGGTTTTGCGGAACTATATGATGGCGCGTGAATGGGTAAAACAAGGTTGCAGGGTGACTATCGTTGCCTCGGCATACTCCCATTACAGGGCATCGCAGCCTGATATGAAAGGACGTGTTCTTGAGGAAACCATTGACGGAATTGAATATCGCTGGCTGTGGGGGCCGAAATATGGTGGAGCCAGCAATATGGGACGAGTTTGGGGAATGCTTGCTTTTACACTACATTGTTTCTTCGAGCTCTGGAAGTGGCGAGGTGTGGATGTCGTTGTCTGCTCTTCCCCGCACCCGTTTTCAGTTTATCCCGGATATTTCCTGGCGAAAAGATGCGGGGCTTTCTTTGTATACGATATCCGGGATTTGTGGCCATTGACACCGATAATGCTAGGCGGGTATCGGAAAAACCATCCTTTTATTCTCTTGATGCAGGCGGCAGAGGATTTTGCATGCCGCAAGGCAGATCTTGTAATTGCGGTGCAGGCTTATGCGCATCAGTATCTGAAGGGTAGGGGGCTTCCAGAGGATAGATTTCTGCCTGTCTATAATGGATTTGGTTCGGATGAGACGGTAGAGAAGCCCCTTCCGGATAATTTCCTGTCTGTGATTGGGAAAATTAGGGATAAGGGGGGAATCATTATTGGTTATACGGGGTCCCTGGGGCGTGCAAATGCAATGGATGTTTTGATAGACGCCCTTGAGTATTTACCTGAAAATATTAATATTTGTATAGTGGGCTCAGGTGCTGATAAGGAAAACCTGGAGGAAAGGGCCGCCTGTTTTGGGGAGAGGGTGATTTTTTTTGATCCTATCCACAAGAGCCAGGTGGCATCCTTCCTCAAACTGATAGATATAGCATATGTGGGTGGGCATTGCTCTCCGCTTTATAAATATGGTGCCAGCTTGACAAAGCTCAATGATTACATGATGGCAGAGAAGCCTGTTTTATATGGCCTGGATGATCCTGGAAATGCAGTACAGATGAGTGGTTCTGGTTTGCTTTATAAGCCGGGCTCCAGCCAGGATTTGGCACGCGCCGCTCGAGAGTTGGTTGGAATGTCCTTGGAGGAACGTAGCCAACTTGGGAAAAAGGGAAAGTCTTGGGTGTGCAAGAATCGCGATATGTGGAAAATGGCAAAAAATATTCTTCTAAGGTTGGAGGATTTGGGCAAGAGATGAATACTCTGTAAGCACCCGGTGGCAATCGCTAAATAGGGAGGATTGCCATGACCTGTCCCCCAGATTTTCAAATTGAGGTCGCCGGGAATTGAATAGCGGGCCGACAATGCGACGTCCGTTCTGGAGCAGGGCAGAAGTCTTTCTGGGCAATCTGTGCAGGTTTTGCCGGATCAACTTCCCCGCTCTGGCGATCGGTGCCTGTTATGTTCTCTTGTAAAACCTTTTAAGCCTAAGAATGGGCTTTTCAAAGGCCAGGTAGCTGATTGGAGCAACGATTAGGCTTATCCATAGCCCGTAATCCATTTCAGGCGGGAACGGAAATGCATTTTGTCTCCATGGACCGTTTCCGGTGAATATTCCATGCCAAACATATAGTCCATAGCTCATGATGCCAATCGCAATCATTGGCTTCAGTTCCAGGAACCGGACAAGAACAGAGTTCTGGTTGTGATATATGTATACCAGCAAAGATGCTATTGATAGCATCCACAAGGTTTTTCCAGCGAGGAATGCGGGAGAGATTGTCCCGGCGAAGATGGCCAGGAGAATAGCTCCTGAGTTGTCCGTGAATATCCTTTTTACGTATGAATTGTTTAGAATGAATGCTGCCAAGCAACCGAACGCAATAGGAGCGGCGGCAGGAAATGTCCATGTGACAAGTCGGTGGGTGCTTGCATATTTCTCGAAGGGAGAGAAGCCATAAAATATACAAGCGGCAGCGAATGCCGCTGCTGCAAAAATGGCAATTCTTCTGCCAAGCATGAAAACCAGCGGCCAGACCAGATAAAAATGCTCTTCTACGGCAAGGGACCAAAGATGTGATATGGACTGGTGGTTACATGCTCTTGGGGCGAAGTTGATAGTATAGGTGTAGGCATATGGCCAGATGCAGTTTGGCACATTTGCTTTCCCTGCTATGTCAAGCAGGAGCACAAAGGTAATGGCTATGAAGTATAAAGGTAAAATTCTGAGAGTGCGCCGCATGAAGAATGCAAAAATATCAGTCTTGCCTGTTTTTTGTTTTTCTTCAATCAATAGAAGGGTGATAAGAAATCCAGATAAAACAAAAAATATCCCAACCCCATTGGAAGGGCTGAGAACGTTTAATATTGGTCCGTTCTGCAAGCCGATTCTTGGCCATACGGCGACATGAGATAGGATGACTAATATGATTGATAGGGCTCGGATTCCATCAAGTCCAGCAATTCGTTTCATTGTTTTCCCTGTTGCTTTGTTTTTGGTTGCTCTGGCATATTAGAGATTTCATTGGTGTGCTCCTCTGAATCCTTGGTTTTGACCAGTTTTTTTTGTTTTCCGGTGCGGAAAATACTCTTTTTTCACTCTAGTAAAAGTACTTGAAAAATCAAAACTGACTCCAAGGTGCACCACTGGCCGTTTCACAATAGATGGCAGGATTATCTGGAACGGCGAGTCTGATATTGGCTTGCCGGCTATGAATTTTTGGATCTAGCGCGCCCCAAAACCCGTCAGCATGATTCTAACCGTTAGGATGGCAATGATCAGGTCCAGAGCTAGCGAACAGTTCTTGATGTAGTAGAAGTCGTGCTCGATCTTGACCTGGGTTTCGTCGGTAGTGGCTGTGTAGCCGTGGAGCACCTGTGCCCAGCCGCTGATGCCTGGCTTGACGATATGGCGATAGCTGTAGAAGGGGATCTTCTTGTCGTATTCAGCCACGAAGGATGGTTGCTCCGGCCGTGGGCCGATCAGGCTCATTTCGCCCTTTAGTACGTTGATGAACTGGGGAAGTTCGTCGATGCGCAGCTTGCGTATGACTTTGCCGACGCGAGTGATGCGGGGATCAGCCTCGCCTGCGAATTGTTCGGGCGCATCACGGTCAAAGCGCATGCTGCGGAATTTATAAATCGTGAAAGGCTGATTGCCGCGGCCGATGCGGGTCTGGGTGTAGATGGCAGGGCCGGGACTTTCCAGCCTGATCAGAGTGGCCGTGATCAGTCCAATAAGGAGCACGATCGGCGCAGTGACCAGTACGATCAGCACGTCGATAATGGTCTTCAGGTGTTCGTAGGCGGGGGAAGGCAGCAGGGCCCCCATGTTGTTTTCGGAGATGCGGTGAATCTTCACGCGTCCGGTCAGGGACTCGAATATCTGTTTCGAGTCGTAGACCGGGGTGCGATTGAGTGCGCAGGCAGTCAGAAACCGCTGGGTTGCTTCGTCGATTTTGCTGAAATCCGCAACAACACCGTCATACCGGTAACTGCCGAGGTTCAGCTCCTTGAGTGGACGTGCATCGATGAACGGAATGTTCAGGATTTCATCCGTGTATCTGCCCCCTGGAAGTACGGCAATCTTTAATTTCATGTATCTATATGTAATTGTATATTCGATGAGCAGCCAGATCAGTGTGGCCATGCTGCTAGCGAACAAAAGATAACGTGAAACCGTAAAGTGGAGCGTGAACGTGATCAGCGCGCAGGCGGCATAGGTCAATAGCACTTGGGGCACGATGCAGTGCGCGGACTTGCCGCCCGGATAGATGGCGCGCAGCCGTATCGAACCGACGTGACTGATCAGGTAGGCAATGGAGGTGATGATCAGTGCCGTGCGCTGACCAGCGTTGGGATTCTTGAGTGCAGCCCAGGACCAGAAGAGGACGTATGGAAATGCCACTGTCAAGCACCAACCCAGCAACACGGAGAAAGTATTGGATAGCAGGATTTGCTCATGCAGGCGTTTGAAGCGCCGTGGTGTTAGGCTTTTCATTCCGGAGCAGATTGTGTGGTGGAGGTTATTCGGGAATATGTGTGAGGAGGAAAAAGTGAAATCCATCCTGGCACATGGATTGCAAGCTCGGTTCGGCATTCCAGCACAGTATGGTCTGCGCGTTGCGGACGTCGCCGGCTTTTTGCAGGACGATACTGGTATGGCTATCGATGGAGCCGGTACTGCTAGTGGTTGTCTGGAGGTTGGGATTGTAACCGGCCGGTTTCCATCAAGGGAGCGACAAGTGTTATCAAGGGTAATGCCCGGGTATGTGCGGGTTGTCTCAGTGGGCGTCGGCAGAGGGAGCGAAGGGCTCCACAATATGTGAACCTGTATGGGGGCCCCCGGTATTCCTTCTGGAAACAGGTATTTGTGCAGATTTCCGTTATCAGGGACTTTCCACACCGAGAGTCTCGCCCTTGAGTGGCCCAGGCGTATACTGTCGAACTGTATGTTGACTTTCTGCGACAGTCCCAGCTCGTACTGACTTGGGAAAGTGCTGGATGGTGATTGTGCAGTAGTCTGCATGACAGGTTTTGACTTGATATTCACGCACCCATGGACACCAGAAAAACAAGGCGTATGCCTTGGATGCTACCAGGGAGAACTGTGATAAAGTCCAACCGCACAAGGGCGAGGCGACCAAGTCGGGTCTGATTGGCAGTTTCCCCGCGACCCGGTGCATGGCTGGTCCATCGTTGTTCCAACGCAAGGCAAAATCCAGTGTGCGCTTCCTCTCTGGCCGACATCGATGACTCTCAGCATCCCCTTTTTGCCCGTCGTTCTTTGCGGCGGCTCCGGTACACGCCTCTGGCCTCTTTCCCGGGCTGGTTTTCCAAAGCAATTCCTTTGCCTGACTGGCGGTGAGAGCCTTTTCCAGCAGGCTGTACAGCGCTTGCGGGCTATGCGGGACGACAGTGGCTGCCGTGCGCTGCCGCCCTGTGTCGTCAGCAACGAAGAACATCGCTTCCTGGCCCAGGAACAGCTGCGGGAAATCGGGCTGGAGGACGCATCCTTTCTGCTGGAACCCGCTGGCCGCAATACTGCGCCGGCACTGACCTTGGCGGCGCTGTTCGCGATCGAGGCGGGCCATGATCCCGTCCTCGTCGTCACGCCGGCCGATCAGACGATTGTCGATGAAGCCGCTTTTGTGCGTGCCATGCAGGCAGCCATCCGGGAAGCGGATACCGGCAGCATCGTCATGCTTGGTGTTGTTCCGGATCGGCCCGAGACGGGCTATGGTTATATCCAGGCCGGAGACGGTGGGCGGGAGGGCATCCGGGATGTTCTCCGTTTCGTCGAGAAACCCGATGCTGCCACTGCCTGGGGCTATCTGGATCAGGGCGGCTACTATTGGAACGCCGGCATGTTCGTGCTCAAGGCTTCTGTCTGGCTGGCGGCCCTCGAGGCCTTTCGGCCGGATATCGCCCAGGGTACCGCAACTGCCTGGGCGGACAGGTATCGGGATGGCGCCTTCATCCGCCCCGACAAGGCCTCTTTTATCGCTGTGCCTGGTGAGTCCATTGACTATGCGGTCATGGAAAAGTGTCCTGGCAGCGGTTTTCCCATCCGCATGGTGCCGCTTGCGGCTGGCTGGAGCGATTTAGGGGCATGGGATGCCGTCTGGAATGCGCTGCCCAGGGATGAGGCTGGCAATGCCCATCAGGGTGACGTGCTCGCGACCGGAAGCCGCAACACCCTGGTTCATGCAGGCAGCCGGCTTGTGGCGCTGGTGGGCGTGGAGGACCTGGTGGTGGTGGAAACCCCGGATGCCGTATTGGTGGCTGGAAGGTCCCATAGCCAAGCGGTCAAACATATCGTTGACGAACTCAGTCTGCGGCAGCGGGAAGAGCGTAGCCTTCATCGCAAGGTGCATCGCCCCTGGGGGTGGTACGACAGCATTGATGAAGGCGGCCGTTTCAAGGTCAAGCGCATTATGGTCAGGCCCAAGGCCAGTCTCAGTTTGCAGATGCATCATCACAGGGCTGAGCACTGGATCGTAGTCAAGGGCACGGCCGAGATCACTCGGGGGAGCGAAACCCTGTTATTGACCGAAAACCAGAGCACTTATATTCCATTGGGGGAAGTGCATAGGCTGACCAATCCCGGTGCCATTCCCCTGGAAATCATCGAGGTGCAGTCGGGCAGTTATCTGGGCGAGGATGATATCGTACGATTCGAGGACACCTACGGACGTGCATGATGAGGGGTGTTTTGCATGTATTGACCGTCGTGTTGCCTCAGGTGTTGCCGGCGGCAACGAATTTCGTATTTTTGATGCTGTTGGCAAATAAGCTGAATGTAGATCTGTTCGGCCGGTACTCGTATGTTCTGGCGCTGATTGCCTTTCCCATCGCTTTTTCGGATTTGGGTTTGAAGGATTTCTTCCTTGGTAGGAAGGCCGGACTTCATCGGGAAGGAGACGTGCAGAGTCTTTTTTTGTTCTCAGCCATTGTTTTTTTCCCGGTTGCAATCTGTGTGGGGATGGCCAGCGGCTCCGGCATCGAAATATTCCTGATTGTTTTGCCTGAGGTTTTTGCACTATCGGTAATTTATAAATCGATCGTTTTTTTCTATCAAAGGCAAGATCGGCTTGTTGTTTTCTCAAGAATCGACTTTTGCATCAAGATTGTGGCCGGATTTTCAAGGGTGGCCATTTTTTTTGTGACGGATAGTTTTTTCTATTCGATAGGGATTGCATCGCTTTTTGTTTTTGCCTCGTATTCTTTTTGGATGTTGCGGGTGGCTGACCTTGCAGGTGCGATGGCTGGTTTCTTTGGAAAGATTATTGCTGTTTTCAGGCTGTGGCGAGGATGGCTTCCTTTTTTCATGTCTTTCCTGTCGTTCTATTTGTATTCCCTGTCGGACAGGGTGATCGTCATGAAATATTTGGGAGAAGAGGCCCTTGCCAGGTATGCAACATCTTATAACATTATCGCGGTCGGCCAGTTGCTTGTCGGTGCGATTTGGTCGCTCTATATGCCCAGATTTGCCAGGGGCGCAGGCATTTTTGATACAGCCAGGTTTTTCTGGGGCATGGTTCTTCTGGGCGTGCTGGTCCTTGCCGGGAGTCAATTTTTCGGATATTTTGCGTTCGAATATCTGTACAATGAAAGATATCGGGATTCGTTTATTATCCTGGGTGTTTCTTCCTTTTATTTTTTGTTTAGATTTCCGAATGTTGTTGTCGAGATGTTTTATGTGCGTGTCGAGGCGTATGGAAAATATGTGAGCTTCAGGGTCCTGGTTGCTGTTTTCAGCATTCTGGCCAATATCTGCTTTGCGGAAAGATTTGGGCTTCTGGGGGTTTGTGTCGTGTTTGTGATTTCCGAGCTTGTGCTCTTTTGTTTGTCTTTCCCTGGATTTTTCAAGAATGTTCCGCTTACCCAGGGGCTCAGGCAATCATCGAGGCCGGAAAGATAATGTCGCCTTACTCCATGATGCATGCCGTGCATGAGAAATAATTAAAGGGAAAAGATACTATGAAAAAAGCTCTCATCACCGGCATTACCGGCCAGGATGGCTCCTATCTGGCCGAGTTTCTGCTGGAAAAAGGTTATGAAGTCCACGGCATCAAGCGCCGGGCTTCGCTTTTCAACACACAGCGCATCGACCATGTTTATCAGGATCCCCATGTGGAGCACGCGCGTTTCCGCTTGCACTACGGCGACCTCACGGATACCTCGAACCTTGTCCGGATATTGCAGGAGGTACAGCCGGACGAGGTATACAATCTGGGAGCGCAATCGCATGTGGCGGTGAGCTTCGAGTCGCCGGAATACACTGCGGATGTCGATGCCATTGGAACGCTGCGCTTGCTGGAGGCGATCCGCATTCTGGGCATGGAGAAGAGGACGCGGTTCTATCAGGCCTCTACCAGTGAACTGTATGGTCTCGTGCAGGAGACTCCCCAGAAAGAAACCACGCCGTTCTATCCCCGTAGTCCGTATGCAGTAGCCAAACTGTATGCTTATTGGATTACGGTGAACTACCGCGAGGCCTACGGCATTTATGCGTGCAATGGTATCCTCTTCAATCATGAAAGTCCGCGCCGCGGAGAAACTTTCGTGACCCGCAAGATCACCCGCGGCCTGTCCAATATTGCCCAAGGATTGGAAAGCTGTCTCTATATGGGCAATCTCGATGCCTTGCGCGATTGGGGCCACGCCCGGGATTATGTGCACATGCAGTGGCTGATGCTGCAACAAGAGCAGCCTGAGGATTTCGTGATTGCCACGGGGGTGCAGCACAGTGTGCGCCAGTTCATTCTATGGGCGGCACAGGAGTTGGGCATCGTACTGCAGTTTCAGGGGCTAGGAGTGGATGAGCATGCCGTGGTGGCGAGCGTAACGGGCGAGGCGGCCCCGGCAGTCAGGCCCGGAGATGTGGTCGTGCGGGTAGATCCGCGCTATTTTCGACCAACCGAAGTGGAAACCCTGTTGGGAGACCCTGCCAAGGCCCGGGAAAAGCTGGGTTGGGTGCCGGAGATTTCCGTCCAGGAAATGTGTGCTGAAATGGTGGCCGAAGATCTGAAGACCGCCCGGTGCCACGCCTTGCTGAAAGCGCATGGGCATGATGTGGTGGTGTCTGTGGAGAGCTGATTGGATATGCCCATGGACCTGAATGAGCGCGTTTTCGTCGCCGGCCATCGCGGCATGGTCGGTTCTGCCATCGTGCGCCAGCTGCAGGCCCGAGGCTATCACAACCTTGTCACCCGCAACCGCAGTGAGCTGGATCTGAGCGACCAGGCGGCGGTGCGGGCCTTTTTCCGGCAGGAGCGGATCGATCTGGTGTACCTGGCCGCAGCCAAGGTGGGCGGTATTCTTGCCAACAATAGCTACCCGGCCGAATTCATCTACGAAAATCTGATGATCGAGGCCAATGTCATCCATGGCGCGCATCTGGCCGGGGTGCAGCAACTGCTGTTTCTGGGGTCGTCGTGCATCTATCCAAGGCTGGCATCCCAGCCCATGGCGGAGGATAGCTTGTTGACCAGTGTCCTGGAACCCACCAATGAACCCTATGCTATCGCCAAGATCGCCGGCATCAAGCTCTGCGAAAGCTACAATCGCCAGTATGGACGCGATTACCGCAGCGTGATGCCTACCAATCTCTATGGTCCCGGTGATAACTACCATCCGGAAAACAGCCACGTGATTCCTGGGCTTATCCGCCGTTTTCACGAAGCCAAAGCGCGCGGTGATGCCGAGGTCGTTGTCTGGGGGACCGGTGCGCCGCGCCGCGAGTTCCTGTATGTGGATGATATGGCCGCCGCCAGCGTGCATGTGATGAGCCTGCCGCCGGAACAATGGCGGGCGACTGTCGAGCCGATGTGCTCGCATATCAATGTGGGCTGCGGCCGGGACTACGCTATCCGCGAGATAGCAGAACTGATTGCCGCAGTAGTGGGTTATGTTGGCGTTCTGAATTTCGATACCACCAGGCCCGATGGCGCTCCCCGCAAGCTGATGAACAGCGACAAGCTCTTGGGGCTGGGCTGGCGGCCGGAAGTGGAGATGGAAGAAGGATTGCGGCGGGCGTATGAAGCATTCAAGGTGTGTCAGCCATGACAGGGAAAAGTCCGATTGTCAGCATCATCACGATTTCGAAGGATGATCCGGAGGGATTAGCGAAAACCTTGGCATCTGTCTCCGGCCAGTCGTTTCAGGCGTACGAGCAGATACTGGTGCTGGCCGGCAGATCCCGGGACATCAATGTGCCTGCCGATGGCCGGATACATTGGACGGAGAGTGAAAGCCCCGGCATCTCCAATGCACTAAATGCCGGCGTGGCTGCGGCCACTGGCGAGTGGATCCAGTTTCTCAATGGCGGCGATGCGTTCTCGGATGACAGGTCGCTGGAGTTGCTGACCGGTGCCCGGGATGCCTCGGTGGCGATGATCTGTTCTTATGCGCGAGTCGTGCAGCATGGATACAACCTGCCTACACGCTCATTGCAACCGGGCAGGGACGAATTCATTTATATCTCGCACCAGGCCACCCTTTTCAGGCGCGACCTGTTCGAGCGATATGGGCTTTTTTCTCCGGACATCAAAATAAGAATGGATCTGGAGTGGCTGACCCGACTTCCAAGAGAGACGGCCTTCCGGTTCCTTGAGACTGTAACCGTGGATTTCGACGGGAGCGGTGTTTCTTCGACCCACATCTGCACCGGCACACTGGAGGAAGCTCGAATCCTCGCGGCGAGCCAGTATGGCGTGGCGCGGGCGCTGCGGGTGCTCGCAAAGCTGCCGTTCAGGCTGTTCAAATCCAGGATCAGAGCCATTGGATAGGTCATATGTCCTGCTTTTTTGATCCACGCTGGGATGGCCCTCACGGCATCGGCCGCTTTGCTGCTGAACTGGGCGCGCGTTTGCAGGTAACTGCGCTGGCCTTGCCGGGTCGGCCGATGTCGCCGATGGATCCATGGCGTCTTGCTGTGCGGCTGCGTGCGCAGGCAGCACCGGGGGACTGGTTTCTTTCGCCGGGCTACAATGCGCCGTTGTTCGGTTCGTTGCCCTGTTTCCTGACCATCCATGATTTGAACCATGTCGATCGTCCGGAAAACAGCAGCCGGATGAAGCGCCTCTACTACCGGGTGGTTCTAGCCTGGTTGTGCCGCAGGGCCCGCGGGGTGTTCACTGTGTCGGAGTTTTCGCGCCAGCGCATTGTGGAATGGTTTGGCATTCAGCCCGAACGCGTGTTCAATGTCGGTAATGGGGTATCGCCTGTCTTTGTGTCGGAAGGCAAGCGGGTATTGGATTATGGCGAATATGTGTTGGGCGTGGGCAACCGCAAGGGGCACAAGAACGAACCCGCCCTGTTGCGGGCATTCGCGCAGGCGGGGCTGCCGACGCACGTCAATCTGGTGCTGACGGGGCCTGCCTGCAGGCAGCTTGAGGTGCTGGCGGCCGAGCTGGATTTGAGTGGCCGATTGGTGTTTACCGGCCGGGTGAGCGAAACGCAACTGGCTGCGTTGTACCGGGGTGCCTTGTTTCTGGCGTTTCCTTCTCTTTACGAAGGTTTTGGTCTGCCTATTGTGGAGGCTTTTTCCTGCGGTACGCCGGTACTGACTTCGAACCTGACGTCCATGCCGGAAATCGCGGGCGACGCGGCTCTGCTGGTGGATCCGTGCGATGAGCAGGATATGACGCGGGGTATCCAGCGCTTGTATTCCGATGCCGGCCTGCGCAGGATGTTGACGGTCAGAGGCCGGGAACGGGCAGCCGTGTTTACCTGGGATCGTGTGGCCGAGCGCCTGAGGGCTGCAATCGGTACGCTGGACAATGACCCCGACTGGCCATTGCGATGGAGTTGATATTGCCATGAAAGTTGCCATCATCCATGACTGGCTTGTGACCCTGGGAGGAGCCGAAAAGGTATTGGCCGAATTGATTGCGCTGTATCCCCAGGCCGATGTGTTCAGCGTGGTGGATTTCCTGGATGACCGTCAGCGTGCTTCGTTGCACGGACGCCGAGCGCAGACCAGCTTTATCCAGCGCTTGCCGGGAGCGAGGCGTTTTTACAGGCACTATTTGCCGCTGATGCCGCTGGCCATAGAACAGTTTGACCTGTCGTCCTACGATTTGGTGATCAGCAGCAGTCATGCCGTGGCCAAGGGGGTGATCACCGGGCCGCGCCAGTTGCACGTGTGCTATTGCCATTCCCCGATGCGGTATGCCTGGGATCTGCAGTCCCAATATTTGCATGAGTCAGGGCTGGAGCACGGCGTCAGGGGCTGGCTGGTGCGCTACCTGCTGCACCGGATCCGCGCCTGGGACTATCGCACGGCAAATGGCGTCGATTGCTTCGTGGCCAACAGCGGCTATATCGCACAGCGTATCTGGAAAGTGTACCGGCGAGAAGCCACAGTGATCTATCCCTGTGTTGCAACGGATGATTTTGAACTGTCGGAGGAGCGAGATAGTTTCTACGTTACGGCTTCACGCATGGTGCCGTACAAAAAGATGGACCTGATTGTACAGGCGTTTGCGCAGATGCCTGACAAGCGGCTGGTGGTGATTGGTGATGGTCCGCAAATGGGAAAGATCCAGGCTGCTGTTGCATCCAATGTGCAGATCCTGGGCTATCAGCCGTTTCCGGTATTGAAGGATTACCTGCAGCGGGCGCAGGCATTTGTATTTGCCGCCGAGGAAGACTTTGGGATTCTCCCCGTGGAGGCGCAAGCTTGCGGTACGCCGGTGATTGCCTTCGGCGCTGGCGGTGCATTGGAAACGGTGATCGATGGACAGACCGGGGTGCTCTATCCTGCTCAAACCACTGCCGCACTATGTGATGCTGTGGTACGTTTCGAAAGTGGCTTCGTGGCGGATCGAGCTCGTATCCGCGCACATGCCGAAACCTTCAATGCAGCGTATTTCCGCGAGCACTTCAGATCGTTGGTTGATGACAGACTGACCCAGCATAACGCCTAAGCGAGGGACCTGAAAGGGGCGTGTTCTTTCCGGTCCGGCCTCATGAGGTCAGTAGGCCCCTTCCCTTTTCAATACGGTCCTGATCGTTTTGAACAGAATAGCAATATCATTCCACAGTGACCAGTTCTTGACGTACCACGCATCAAAGTAGATGCGGGTATCGTAGTCAACATTATTTCGCCCGCTGACCTGCCAGAGTCCGGTCATGCCGGGCTTGGCCATCAGGTAGTATTCCTTGTTGCTACCGTAGCGCTGCAGTTCCTCTGTGACGACCGGACGTGGTCCGACCAGACTCATGTCTCCCCTGATCACGTTGAGAAGCTGAGGCAGTTCGTCCAGGCTGCTCATGCGCAGGAAATGGCCGACTTTGGTGATCCGGGGGTCATCCTTCAACTTGAAGTCTCGTTGCCACTCTTCACGGGCGGCGGGGTCGTTGTCCAGCAACCGGGCCAGGACCTCCTGCGAGTTCATGATCATGGAGCGGAATTTCAGACATTTGAAAGGTGTGCCGTCGCGTCCCACGCGCGTGTGGCCGTAAATGGGCGGGCCTCCGTCGCGCATGACCAATAGCGCCAGGCCCAGCAGCAACGGCGAAAGGAGCAGGACGATGAGCAGCGAGCCGCACAGGTCGAAGCTGCGCTTGAGGAAGCGGGCCGACTTCTTGGTCAGGTTGCTATTGATGCGCAGGATCAACACTTCATGCCGGAAAATGAAGGACATGTCTGTGCTGTTTAGCGGTAAGCCGCGCATGGTGGGAACGACCGATACCGTGGTACAGCGGCGCATGGCCAACTGCTTGATCCAGTGTTCGCCTAGTTTTTCCTGACCGTCGTCCAAGGCGATAATGTATTGCGTGTGACGCCGGTCCGTGGTGCGCCAGAGCAGCCGTTCGTCGCCAATAACTGGCAGGCCGTGTAGGTACTGCCGGCTTGAGATGGCATGATTGGCAAAAAAATACTGAATGTCGAGGCCCAAATCCGTTTCGCCGTGCAGCGCATTGAAGGCATCGGTGGCATTGCTGCCTGTGCCGATAATGACGCATTGTTTCTGCCATAGGTTCAAGCGTTGGAGCAGGACCTTGGCGAAGAATCGGAACAGGGGCAACAGTACCAGGATCGATGACCAGGTGAATACCCAGATATAGCGTGACAGGTGCCATTTGGAGAAGGCTATGATGGCCAGGTCGATAACTGCGAAAATAGCGAGGGTGTGCAGGATATCTTTGAGCTCGAACCAGAAGGTCTTGCGATAGGTGTAATGGCGCAGTCTTGCCCAGAACCAGACTACGCAACTCAAAGAGAGTAAAAAATGGGCACCCAGGCGGGATACGATTTCGGCGTCAGGTATATAGTTATCGAGATTGCCCCATAGGCTCATGACCAACAGAATGGCGATCAGCGGTCCCAGGTTGAAGGTGGCCAGATCGAAGATCGCCAGCACAATCTGCGAGAGTACCGAGCGGGTGCGGTATAGGAGCTTGCGCTTTCTTCTGCTGATATGCATGTCAGGATGAATGAGTCATGATATGGTGAGGCTCACGCAGCATTAGAAGCCTTGGCCCAGCGCCATGCGTCCTCGCACATATCTTGCAGGCTTCGTGTGGCGCGCCAGGCCAGGGTAGCCTGGGCATGACGGGTATCGGCCCAGCATGCGGCGATGTCGCCGGGGCGGCGTGTCGCGATTTCATAGGGGATCGGCTGGCCGCATGTTTGCTCGTAGGCCCGGATCATCTGCATGACGGAATAACCCTGTCCTGTTCCCAAGTTGGTGGTAAGCAGTGTCTGTGTATGACGCAGGCAGTAATCCAGCGCGGCAGCATGTCCTTCGGCCAGGTCCATCACATGAATGTAGTCGCGTATACCGGTGCCGTCGGGCGTATCGTAGTCATCGCCGAATACATTGAGCAGTGGGCGTTCTCCGGTAGCGACCTGGGCGATATAAGGCATCAGATTGTTAGGAATCCCCCGTGGTGCCTCGCCGATGCAGGCGCTGGGGTGTGCACCGACCGGATTGAAGTAGCGCAGCCGCGCGATGCGCCAGCCGGGTTCGCTCTGGTAGAGATTTTCCAGGATGTCTTCTACCATCAACTTGGTGTGGCCGTAGGGGTTGGTGGCGTTGCGCGGATGAGCCTCGGTCAGCGGCAAGTACTGGGGATCGCCATAGACAGTGGCGGAGGATGAAAAAATGAACGTGCGCACCTGGGCCTGTTGCATGGCTTGCAGCAAGGCGGTACTGCCGTGTACGTTGTTGTCGTAGTAGACCAGCGGGATTTGGGTGGATTCACCCACTGCCTTGAGGCCGGCAAAGTGCAGGACGGCGTCGATGGTGTGCTCGCTGAAAATTCGCGCCAGCAATTCGGTATCGCGGACGTCGCCTTCGATGAACAGAGGTGGTCTGCCGGATATCTGTGCGATGGCGGGCAACGTGGTGCGCTGACTGTTGCACAGATTGTCCAGGATCAGGAGATCGTGGCCGGCCTGCTGCAGGACGACGCTGGTATGGCTACCGATGAAACCAGTGCCGCCGGTGACTAGAAGGGTGGGCATGCGCGTTGTTATATCTCTGGAAACTCAGATTGTAATCGGGCAGCACAGTCTAGGGGCATAAGTATTCCAAGAACGCGATGGGACATCGTATTCCTGGAGGTGATCAGAATGCGGTTCCAGAGCGTAATATTCGTTGCCACAGAATATGGAGGACACCCAGCATGCTGCCTAGTAGTACGGCGAGCACCAGAATCATTTTTTTCTTGGGATGCACAGGCTTTTCCGGCTGGATGACTTCACCATCGAACCGGAACAGGTGCACATTGTCCAACTGGATGTCGATTTCCTGCAGCAGTCTTAGCCGGGCCTGTTCTTCGCGCAGGTTGCTGATGAAGGGATCGTCGTTTTCGCGCGCCTTGAGTACAGCCAGTTCGGCCTCGAGTGCCTTGATGCCGCGGGCATACAATTCGCTGCCATCCAGATAGGGGCGCAGGGCATCCTGGCTGGGCGGTTGCGCCAGGGTCAATTGCGGTTGCTGCAGGCCGATGGCGCGGGCCACGGCCAAGGCTTCAGTCAGGCGCTGGGTGCGATCTTCGCGTTTTTCGCGCGTGACCTGGCGGTGCTCATCCAGGGTGCGCTCGATGTTGCGAATGGACAGGGCGATGGATTGCCGTGCATCGTCGATCAGGGTGTCAGCCGCCTGGGACCGGGCCAGGTTCAGATAGCGTACCAGGCCATCGTACGCGGCTTGGCTGGTGTTGTCCTGCACCGTGATCTTGTACAGGTTGCGCCCCTTGGGCTGGGGGGCGTCGATACTGACGCGCCAGTCGTTGCCCGCCAGTTCGCTGGCCGGCAGGGTGGTGCCGTCGGGATGCTGCAGCGTGATCTGCAGATAACGCTGAAAGGCTTCGTCCGAGCCCAGCCTGCGGGTGAAGTAGGCAAATACCTGTCCGGGCGTATAGGGTTCGAGCCCTGCTGGTCCACGCCCCTTGTTGAGTTGCGCCAGATTGCCGCTGAATGGGGCGTCGACATAGACCGATACGGCATAGCGGGGTGTGGCGATGATAAACACATACAAGGCAGCCAGGATGATGGCGCCGACGATATACGCAAGAAGCAGGTATTTATGGGACCAGATGGCCCGAGCCAGCACCAGGAGGTCGATTTCGTTGGTGGGCGTAGTGGCGCGCGAGTGTGGTTCAGGAAGATGGGACATGACTTGGACCATGCAGACAGGTAATGCGGATGCAGAAAAGGGCTGCGCACGAAAATCACGTAAGCATATTTTGCAAGTGAGAAGCCTTATTATACGTGCATATGCAGTGACCTCATGCCGTGCCTGCAGAGCGGTATATCGATGGGATGAAAGTCTAGCCTTTGTGAGTTCTCCAGAATTGTCGGCCCAGCACCAGAAAGGTTCCCGTCATTGCTCCCAGGATGGCGGCCAGGGCCAGTATCAGGAATTTCTTGGGGCTGACGGGGCTGTCCGAGACGTACATTTCGCCATCAAGCCGATACGGCATAAAATCGCTGAGCTGGTCCAGGCGTATGGCCTGCAGCAGTCGCAATTGGGCTTCGTATTCGCGCAAGCTATCGATATAGGCGTCGTCGCTTTGGCGCGTTTCCAGTATCTTGAGTTCGGCTTCGAGTGCCTGGATGCCACGTGCGTAGAGTGCGCTGCCATCTATGTAGGGACGCAGCGTATCCTGGCCCGGCGCCTGGGCGACAGTGAACTGCGGTTGCTCCAGATCGGCCGCACGGGCAATCTGCAAGGCTTCCTTGAGTCGGGCGATCTGGTCCTGGCGCTGTTCGCGCGCCACAACACGTTGCTCTTGTAACGTGCGCTGGATATTATCGATCGCCAGCTGAGTGTCACTGCCGCTGTCGTCCAGCAAAGTGTCGGTGGCGTACTGCTGTAAAAGTTTCAGATAATGAATCAGATCATCCTGTGCGGCCTGCTGTGTGTGCGCATAGGCACTGATGCGGTAAAGCTGTCTGCCCTTGGCGGCAGGAGGGACGGCCTGGATGCGCCACCCATTGCTTTGCAGCTCTTGGATCGGCAATGCATCGCCCTTGGAGATATCGAGGACGTAACGGATTTGCTGTTGCTGCAGGGTGTCAGAACCCAGGAAATGCTTGGTGTAAGTGAAAATCTCGGATGGAGTGTAGGGTTTGAGATTGGTTGTCAGGCTGGCTGTGTTGGGCAATTGCTGGATCGGTCGCAGCGTACGGCCCTCGTTGAGGAGGGCCAGGGAACCTGCAAAAGGTTCGTCCAGATAGACCGTTGCTTCGTAGCGGGGCTTTGCGATGACAAAGGCGTAGAATACGCCAATAGTCACAAAGGCGATCATGGTTCCGATGATCAGCAATTTCTGTTGCCAGAGGGAGCGGAGCAGGGTGACAAGGTCTATTTCGTCGGTTTGGTGTGGCGGACAGGATGTGCTGGTGAAACGATGAGTGTCGGACATCTGCGGAATGAGGATTGTTATTAATTATCAATGAATTGGGATTGATACCTGTATCCTAGCAGAATATCCTTACTTGTAAGTAATGGTTTATAACGAAATTTCGTGCGCATGCGCGTCTCCATTACTTGATTCCCCGGTAGGGAGAAGCAGACGGGCCCGGCAAGTCTTCCTTGCTGGGCCCGCTGTCGCTGTATGGCATTGTCCCGGGGTGTCGCCGGTATCGCGCCCTCAGGGGGCTGTATCCTTGTGCTGCACCGGCTTGTCCGCCGCTTTCTGCCGTCGATTCCACCGTCGATACGCCAGCGGCACGATCACCACCGAGATCGACAGCACCCAGAACAGCACTGTGATCGGACTGGCGAACAGGATGCCGACTTCACCATTGGACATCGACAGGGCCCGGCGCAGGTTTTGCTCCATCAGATCGCCCAGCACGACGCCAAGGATCAGCGGAGCCATGGGCATTTCGGCTTTGCGCAGGAAGTAGCCGATCAGCCCCAGCCCGGCAACCATCATCAGGTCGAATCGGGTCGCGTTGATGGCGTACACACCGATAAAGCTGATGCTGACGATGCCGGGAACCAGCAACCAGGGCGGAATTGCCAGGATACTGGCAAAGAGGCGCACCATCGGCACGTTCATGATCAGCAGGATCACGTTGGCGACGAACAGTGAGGCGATCAGGCCCCAGATCAGCAGCGGCTGGGTCTCGAACAGTACCGGGCCGGGCGTGATGTTGTAGAGCGTGAGTGCGCCCATCATGACCGCTGTCGTGCCCGAGCCGGGTACGCCCAGCGTCAGCATGGGAATGAAGGAGCCGGTGGCGGAGGCGTTGTTGGCCGCCTCTGGGGCCACCAGGCCGCGCATGTCGCCCTTGCCGAAGCAGGCGTTGGGGTCCTTTTGCTCGATCAGGCGCTTCTCGTTTGCATAGGTGACGGCCGAGGCGACGCTGGCACCTGCGCCAGGCAGCACACCCAGGCCGAAGCCGGTCAGTGCGCTGCGGATTACGCTGGGCAGCGTGAACTTGAACTCCTTCAGGTTGAACAACTTGCGCTCGCTCTTGGGGACCTTGACCGACATGCCTCCGACCACGTTTTCCAGCATCTGCAGCATTTCACTGATGGCAAAGAGCGCGATCACGACCACCACGAAGTCGATGCCGTCGGCCAGGTTGGGTGAGTCGAACGTGAAACGGTAGACACCGGAGTTGGAGTCTACGCCGACAGTCGAGATCGACAGGCCGAGTGCCGCCGCCAGTACGCCCTTGGCGGGATTCTGACCCAGCAGGCTGGTCAGGCAGCAGAAGGCGAAGACCATCAGGGCGAAATACTCGGGGGGGCCGAAGGCCAGCGCCCAACTGGCCAGCAGCGGAGCGAAGATGACGATGCCGATGAAAGCCACGAACGAACCGCAGAACGAAGACCATGCCGACAGGGACAGGGCTACGCTGCCCAGACCCTTGCGTGCCAGGGGGTAGCCGTCGAGCGTGGTCATGACCGAGGCGGCTTCGCCGGGGACATTCAGCAGGATCGAGGTAATCCGCCCGCCGTACTCGGCACCCACGTATACGGCAGCCAGCAGGATCAGTGCCGTTTCGGGGGGCAGGTTCATGGCGAATGCGATCGGGATCAGCATGGCCACGCCGTTGATGGGCCCCAGGCCGGGCAGGACGCCGACGATGGTGCCGAAGAATGAGCCCAGCGCGGCAACCAGCACGTTTTGCCAGGACAGGGCCACGCCAAAGCCCATGCTCAGGTGTTCAAAAATATCGCTCATAGCAGGTCTCCGAGCAGGCCGGTAGGCAATACGACGTCAAGTACCTTGTCGAACAGCAGGAAGAAGGCCACACCCATGACAACGCCGCCGATGATGGCGTAGACCCAGCGGCCTCCGAACAGACGTGCCACCAGCGTGGTCATCAGGGCTGTCGAAATGACGAAGCCCAGCCACTGGAACAGCATGGCGTAGCCGGCCACGATGGTGATCATGACGCCAATGCGGGCATTGGCACCGGGTGGATTGGGGTCGGCCGTATGGCGATTCTTGATGATGAGCGTCAGGCCGCAGAGAGCGATGACCAGCGCCAGCAACAGGGGAAAGGCCTTGGGGCCGAGGGGTTCGTAGGCGAAGGGCGCCTCCAGGTCGTGGCCGAACCACGTCATGAAGGCGGCCAGCACCAGGGCAGCAATGCCAAGGATGCGATCATTCATGATGGATGCTTCTTACTTCTTGACGAGACCAAAGGAGGCGGCCAGCTCGGCGTATTTCTGAACCTGTTCCTTGACGTAGGCATCCAGATCGGGGCCGGTCATGGCGAAGGGAAACAGGCCCTGCTGTGCCTGCAGCTCGGCAAATTCCGGTGTGGCCATGGTGGTTTTGAAGGCATCCACCCACCACTCATAGTCGGCGTCGGAGACCTTGGGGCCTACGTAGAAGCCGCGGATGATTGGCCACTCGATGTCGTAGCCCTGCTCCTTTGCTGTAGGCACGTCGGCCAGGCGGCCGGGCAGACGTTCGTCGTTGTAGACGGCCAGCACGCGAATGGGCGCGCCGCCTTCCAGCATGGAGATGGCTTCGGCAGCATCGCCCATGAAGACCTGGATATGACCACCGCGCAGCGCGGTGATCCCCTCGCCGCCGCCTTCGAAGGCGACGAAGCGCATCTTCTTGTAGTCGACATCGGCGGCCTGGGCGGTGAGGGCAGCCTTCATCCAGTCCTGGCTGCCGACCGTGCCGCCGGCCCCGAAGATGACCTTGCTCGGGTCTTCGCGCAGGGCGTTCATGAGGTCGTCGAGGTTCTTGTAGGGAGAATCCTCGCGGACCACGGCCATGCCGTAGTCGGCACCGATGCCGGCAACCCAGCGGACGTCATCGACGGTGTAGCGGCCGAACTTGCCCGTGGCGAGGTTGAGCAGCGAGCCGCCGGAGAAAGCCACGATGGAGCCGCCTTCGGCGGGGCGCTGTGCGACGATGTTGTTGTAGGCCACGGCACCGATGCCGCCGGGCATGTAGACGATGCGCAGCGGACTTTCCAGTGCGCCGCTTTGCCGCAAGGCTGCCTGGGCCAGGCGGCAGGTCAGGTCGAAACCACCGCCGGGCTGTGCCGGTGCGATGCATTCGGGACGGTTGGGTTCGGCCTGCGCGGAGGCGGGCAGGGCGGATGCGATCAGGCTGGCTGCCAGCATGAAGCTGGTGCCGATTTTTTTGATAGCCATTACAGTTGTCTCCGTAAGGGGGAAGAAAAGCAGGCGGTATTGTGGTTGTACGCTCTGCATGACGACACCTTACGCACAGCAGGCTTTCGGTTGCCTTTCAATCTACCCTAGGGGAAACACCAGTCTGGCCTGCAGACCACCCAGTTGCTCGGAGGTTTGCAGGATCAATTTGCCGTCGTGGGCTTCGACAATTGTGCGCACGATGGCCAGTCCCAGGCCCGCACCACTCTTGCCCTTGCCTGCCGCACCGCGCCGAAAGCGTACGCCGGCCTGTGCGAGGTCGTCGGCACCCATGCCAGGGCCGCTGTCATCAATGCAGACCAGGGCGCAGGCGGCCTCGAAGGAGAGACTGATGCTGACCGTGCCGCGCTCGGGGCTGTAGCGGATGGCGTTGTCGATCAGATTGACGATGGCTTCCTGTACCAGCAGGCGGTCGCCCGCCAGCATGACGGGTTCGTCGGGCAGGTCGAGATCGTATTGCAGGCGGCGTGCGCGGGCATTGGCCAGCAGGAACCGTACCGCTTCTTCGGTGGCCAGTCCTAGGTCAAAGCGTGAGCGGGCCGCTGACCTGTCCTGCAGTCCGGCATCGCGTGCCCGTGCCAGGGCCAGCATCTGGTTGGTGACGCGCACGGCCCGATCCAGGCCGCTGGCCATCGAACGCAGCGCTTCGTGGGTCTCGGCGGGGTCGTTCTCGCGCAGGGCGTAGCCGATCTGGGTTCGCAGCACCGACAACGGGGTGCGCAACTGATGAGACGCGTCGTCAAGGAATTGTCGCTGCTGTTCTGCCTGGCACGAGAAGCGGGCCATGTGCTGGTTGACGGCATCGACCAGTGGCAGGACTTCGGCAGGAATATCCTGGGTGTCGATGGGGCGCAGATCATCGGGGTGGCGGCGGCGCATCTCGTTGCGCAGGCGGTTGAGCGGGCGCAGAGCGATGATGATGCCGGCTACCAGCAGCACGGCGCTCAGCAGGATCACCAGTACATCGCGGCCGATGCTGCGGATCAGGATGCTCTGGGTGAACAGGTGGCGTCCTTCCATACTTTCGGCCACCTGGATGATGACGCGAGAAGGGGCGGTGGCTGGGTGACTGGATGGGCGCTGCGCTGTTTCTGGCGCTGACTCGCTGGATGGAAGGTCCAGTTGGCGGGCCATGGTGGCGACGCGTACCGGTTCGTTGCCCAGGTAGGTGGTGTTGTAGAAATAAAGCTGGCCATCCTGGAGGGGACCGTGTGGCAGAGGCAGGCGCGGATGGCCGATCTCGGCCAGGCCGTCCTCGGTCGAGACGTGGTAATAGACGTTGCCGCTGGCTGTCAACTGGAAGAACTCCAGCAACCGGTAGGGTTGTTCGAGCGCCAGTCCGCCGCTGGCCGTCGAGATGTTCAGGTCGAGTGCCCGCACAACGCCAGCCAGGGATCGGTCATAGGCAGCTTCAGCCTGTTCGTCCAGCAGTGTGGTGGAAATCCAGAGCCCGACACCCAGGCTCAGCAGCAGCGCCGGAATGACCCAGGAGAGCAGTTGCCATTTAAGGCTGCGTGGGATCGCCATCGTTTTCTTCCAGGCAATAGCCCAGGCCTCGCATGGTGGTGATGCGCACCCCGCTGTCGGTGAGCTTTTTGCGCAGCCGATGGATCAGGACTTCGATGGCTTCAAGGTTGACGTCGCTGTCGTCGGAAAAGACGCGCTCCAGAATCTGCTGTTTCTTGACCGGTTCACCGCTGCGCTGGATGAGGGCACGCAGGACGGCGTGTTCGCGCGGAGACAGGGGCAACACCTGTTGATCGAGTGAAAACTTTTGTGCAGCTGTGTCGTAATGCAACGGACCGCAGGCCAGGCGGGGATGCTCGCGACCCCGGCTGCGACGGATGAGGGCCTGCAGGCGGGCTTCGAGTTCTTCGATCATGAAGGGTTTGGGCAGGAAGTCGTCTGCCCCCCCGTGTAGCGAGCCAACTCTTTCTGCCAGCGAGTCGCGTGCCGTGAGCACCAGAACCGGAGTTCGATCGTCGCGGGCGCGCATGCGACTCAGCACGGCATGGCCGTCCATACCCGGCAGGCCCAGGTCCAGGACGACAGCATCGAACTCCTCGAGCGACAGCCGACGGTCGGCCACGATGCCGTCGTCGGCCCACTCGACCACGAAGCCGGAATGTCGGGCCAGTGAGCGCGAGACCCAGCGGGCGAGCTCGGGCTCGTCTTCAATCAGGAAAATTCGCATCCCGATGGTGTCCGCTCAGGAGGCGCTGCCAGGCTGGATGCTATCCAGGTAGAGCGCACACAGCGCCTGCATGCCGTCACGGTCTGCATCCGTGAAACGGCCTGCCAGCGGGCTGTCCACATCCCATACGCCCAGCAGCGTGCCGTCGTTCAGGATCAGTGGCACGACGATTTCGGCATTGGAGGCAGCGTCGCAGGCGATATGTCCGGGAAAGGCGTGCACGTCGGCCACGACCTGGGTGCTGCGCGCGCGTGCGGCAGTACCGCAGACGCCGCGGCCCAGCGGAATGCGGACACAGGCCGGACGTCCCTGAAACGGGCCGAGTACCAGTTCTGTACCGTCGAAAAAATAGAAGCCGGCCCAGTTCAGGTCGGGCAGGCTTTCAAAAACCAGGGCGCTCAGGTTGGCGGCATTGGCGATCCGGTCATGCTCGCCGGCCAGCAGGCCGCGCGCCTGTTGCAGGAGCTCTGGATAAGACAGGCTTTCAAAGACCAGTACGCTCACGTTGGAGGTGGGTTGGTGGGCAGGCGGTGTGTGGTGGACGGACATGATGAGACAGGGCCAAAAGTCGCTGGTGTCTGGATGATAGCAGCAGGGGGAGAGGGATTGATTTGGATACGAATGGTACGGGTCTGCGACAAAGCGCTGATCTACACTGCCGGCTCTTTGGAACAGAGGAGTTTGCCATGCAGGAAAAAAATCGAGGAACCGCCCTGGGATTGTTGCGACAGACTGCGGTCGTCCTGTTGTTGGGCGCAGGCCTTGCCGCCTGCGGTGACAAGGAAGCTGCCAGCACCCAGGCACCTGCCGCAGGGCAGCAGGCAGAAGGCGCGACGACGGTTGCGCAGGATGAAGGCCGCAAGCTGGCCGGTTATGTGACTGCTTTCAATGCGCTGTCCAATGAGTATGGTCTCAAGTACCAGGCCGCAGGCTATCTGCGCCAGGATTTCTCCAAGGCGACAGCCAACAGTACGCTGGGGTTTTCGGTGTCGAACCTGGATCGTCCGCTTGACAGTCTCAAGCAGGCACGCGGTATCGAGGGCGATCGCTACTCGGATCTCGATGCGATTGCGGACCGGTTGATTGCGGCGCTGGACACCCTGTTCGCGCAGCATCGCGAGCTGGATGTCTACTATTCGTCCAACGCCTACAAGGACGATGGCGTCGCCAAGGGCAAGGCTGCCGATCCGGCGATTCGTGGTGCTTTCGAGGGGGCTCTGGCTGCCCTGAATGAGTTCGATGATGCGCTGGGGCGTCACCTTGATGCGCGTCGCAAGGCCGATCTGGACAAGCTGAAGAGCCAGGACAACAAGCTGCCGTATTACGCATTGCTCAATATCCAGTTGGGGCAAGATCTTGTCAGCGCGCTGGTCGAGCAGAATACGACTGGTCAGCCGATGGTGTTCGAGACCACAGACGATCTGGCAGCGCAATTGCAGCAGGCCGCTACCGATCTCAGGAATGAGTATCTGCGTCAGAAGGACGCGGCTGGAGAGGAGCGCAAGCCTGCTTTTGCCTATGACCATCTGGCCGGGGCCATGATCGATGTCCTGGCCTATTACCGCAATCTGAAGCAGGATGGAGATGCTGATCGGATCGGTGGCATGGTGGATGCCTACAATCGCGGAGTGGCCAGCGCCAACCAGCTTTGAGGGCTATTGCGGGCGGAGGGCGAATATTCTTTTAAAATCGAGTGTTCGCCCATCTATCCGATGCCGTCTGCGCATCCCTGAAAAAGGTTTTTCCTCCTATGTCCGCCGCTTCTCCTGCCGCCGCGCCCAAGGTCGGTTTCGTCAGCCTCGGCTGTCCCAAGAATACCGTCGATAGCGAACGCATCCTGACCCAGTTGCGCACGGAAGGCTATCAGATCGTGCCGACCTACGAGGATGCCGATGTGGTGGTGGTCAACACCTGTGGCTTCATCGACAGCGCCAAGGTCGAATCACTTGATGCGATTGGCGAGGCGCTGGCCGAGAACGGGCGGGTGATCGTGACGGGCTGTATGGGCGTGGAAGAAGACCACATCCGCGACGTGCATCCCAGCGTGCTGGCCGTAACCGGTCCGCAGCAGTATGAACAGGTGGTGCGTGCCGTGCACGAGGCGGCTCCGCCCCAGGTCAGTCACGATCCTTTCGTCGATCTGGTGCCGCCCCAGGGCGTCAAGCTGACGCCGCGCCATTATGCCTACCTGAAGATTTCCGAAGGCTGTAATCACAATTGCAGCTTCTGTATTATCCCCAGCATGCGTGGCAAGCTGGTTAGCCGCCCGGTGGGCGATGTGCTGTCCGAGGCCGAGCGGCTGGTCAAGGCTGGCGTGAAGGAGCTGTTGGTGATCTCGCAGGACACCAGCGCCTATGGTGTCGATCTCAAGTACAAGCTCGATTTCTGGAACGGTCAGCCGGTCAAGACGCGCATGAAGGAACTCTGCGAAGCGCTGTCGAACATGGGCGTCTGGGTGCGGCTGCATTACGTCTATCCCTATCCCAATGTGGATGATGTGGTGCCGCTGATGGCCGCAGGCAAGCTGTTGCCCTATCTCGATATTCCGTTCCAGCATGCCAGTCCGCAGGTGCTCAAGGCCATGAAGCGGCCGGCGTTCGAGGACCGCACGCTGGCGCGCATCAAGCAGTGGCGCGAAATCTGTCCTGATCTGACCATCCGCTCGACGTTCATCGTCGGTTTCCCGGGCGAGACCGAGGAGGATTTCCAGTATCTGCTCGACTGGATGACCGAGGCGCAACTCGATCGAGTTGGCTGTTTTCAGTACTCGCCGGTCGATGGCGCACCCGCCAATGACCTGGGGATGGAACAGGTGCCTGACGAGATCAAGCAGTCGCGCTGGGAGCGCTTCATGGCGCACCAGCAAGCCATCAGCGCGGCCCGTCTGCAGCGCAAGATCGGCCGCGAGATCGATGTACTGGTCGACGAGGTCGATGAGGATGGTGCCGTGGCCCGCTCGGCTGCCGATGCGCCTGAAATCGATGGCAATGTCTTTATTGAGTCCACTTCGCTCAAACCGGGCGATATGGTACGTGTACGCGTGATCGATGCCGACGAATACGATCTGTGGGCTGAGCTGGTCTGACGGATCTGGATTTGTTCAGATTGTGAGCGCACCACTCTGGTGCGTATTTTGCCTGGGTTGGTGCGCCGCAGCAATGCTGGTTGGAAAAATGCGCTGTATTGGTGAAAACCCTGATGTTTGCGCCCTGTAATTTCTAGGGAAAACCCTGGCACGATTTTTGCTTGTTCCTGTATGCCCCTACTCTGTTCCTTGCAGGATACGCATCATGGACTCGCCCCTCTCCAAGCCCGTTACTTTACTCGTGACCCGTCGGATCTCGCCGGATCGGTTCAGCGAATTCCAATCCTGGATGCGCCGGGGGATCCTGCTGGCGGCAGGTTTTCCCGGTTTCCTCGGTGCCGGCACGCTGGCACCCGCACCCGGCGGGGATGAATATCAGATCATGTTCCGTTTCCAGGATGCGCAGTCGCTCAAGGCCTGGGAGAAGTCATTGCCGCGGCGGATGTGGCTGGAGCGTGGCGAGACCTTGGTGCGCTCGACCGAGATCATGCGCGTGGACAGTGTAGAGAGCGTGTTCGGCCAGCGCGAGGCCGAGCCGCCGCGCTGGAAAAAGGCCTGCGCCATCTGGCTGGCACTGTTTCCTCTTTCGTTGCTGCTCAATACCATTTTGCAGGCACCGCTGGTCGGTGCGCCGTTGCCGCTGCGGTTGTTGCTGGTGACCCTGCTGCAGGTGCCTGTGATGGTCTATCTGGCGATGCCGGCGGTGCATCGTGTCCTGCAACGTTGGTTATATGCGAATGTACGGAGGCTGCCGACTGTCAGCCGGCAGTAAGCGGACTGGAATACACTGGCGCCCTTTTGCAGACAGGGGGGACATGCAGATGTCCAATGTAGAAGTGGTGCCGGTGGCCCGGCAACCCGTGGCCGGGCCACGGCTCTGGCTGGCCTTGCTGGCTCTGGCGGCGGGCGGTTTCGGCATCGGTACGGGCGAGTTTGCCATCATGGGTATCCTGCCGGAAGTGGCGGCTCATCACATGATGACCGAGCCACAGGCTGGCCGCCTGATCAGTGCCTATGCGTTGGGAGTGGTGGTCGGCGCGCCGGTGCTGGCGGTATGGGGTGCCCGGTTGCCGCGTATTCGCCTGGCGATCAGCCTCATGGCGGCGTATGCCGTGACCAATTTTGCCAGTGCGCTGGCCCCTGATTTCGCAACCCTGATGTTTTTCAGGTTCCTGAGTGGGCTGCCGCATGGAGCCTATTTTGGCGTGGCGGCTCTGATTGCGGCCTCGATGGTCGAACCGTATCGGCGTGGTTTCGCGGTCGGTCGGGTCATGATGGGCCTGACCGTGGCGGCCTTGCTGGGCAATCCGCTGGCGATCTGGCTGGGGCAGGTAGCGGGTTGGCGCTATCCGTTTGCCTTGGTGGGCGGTATTGCCGTATTGACCATGGTGCTGATCTGGCGCTGCGTGCCGCGCAAGCTGCCCGAGCCTAAAAGCTCGGCAGCCCAGGAACTGGGGGCATTGCGCAATCCCCGTGTCTGGATGGCGCTGGCCATCGGTGCGATAGGTTGTGGCGGCATGTTCGCCGTGATGAGCTATGTCGCGCCGATCATTACGCAGGCAGCACACCTGTCGGAGCGTTTCGTGCCGGTGGCACTGTCGGTTTTCGGTGCTGGCATGATTGCAGGCAGCTACGCGGGTGGCCTGGCCGCAGATCGTTCCGTCATGAAGGGCATGCTGGGCGTGCTGGTCTGGACCATGGTCGTCCTATTGCTGTTCCCGGTCCTGATGGTCCATCCCGTGGCCGTGTTTGCCGGCGTTTTCCTGGTGGGAACCGCCGTGGCCCTGGGCACGCTGCTGCAGGTCAGGCTGATGGATGTGGCGGCCGAGGCTCAGACGCTGGCTGCCTCGCTCAATCATTCTGCGTTCAATCTGGCCAATGCGCTGGGGGCCTGGCTGGGGGGCGCGGTGATTGAGGCGGGCTGGGGCTTGCGGGCAACCGGCTGGGCCGGGGCCGTCCTTTCTGCTGCCGGGCTGGTAGTACTGTGGCTGGCCTGGCGGCAGGAGCGCCGCTGGCGCAGCCTGCATCGGGCCTGAGAGAGGGCGGTAAAGCGTATTTCTCCGCCCGTTGGCGCGAGAGGCCCGGTGTGTTCTGATCAAGCCGTGCGTCGGGTGCGCCGCAACAGCGCATACAAAATGATGGCTCCGAAGGTCGCCGTACCGATGCCGTCGAGCTTGAATACGCCGAACTCCAGCGTGAAGTTGCCGGTCCCCAGGATCAGGGTCACGGCGGCGACGATCAGGTTGCGGGTATCGCTGAAATCGACCTTGTTGATCACCCAGATCCGTGCGCCGGCGACGGCGATCAGGCCGAACACCACGATGGACATCCCTCCCAGCACCGGGCCGGGAATGGCCTGGATCAGTGCGCCGAATTTGGGTGAAAAGCCCAGGAAGATAGCGATCAGGGCAGCGACCACGAACACGATGGTCGAGTAGATGCGGGTGGCCGCCATTACACCGATGTTTTCGGCGTAAGTGGTCACGCCGGTGCCGCCGGCTGCGCCGGACACCATGGTGGCCACACCATCACCGACGAAGGCACGTCCCAGGTACTTGTCCAGGTTCTGCCCGGTCATGGCACTGACGGCCTTGATGTGGCCAAGGTTTTCCGCGACCAAGATCAGGGCCACGGGGGCGATCACGGTAATGGCCTGGGCCTCGAAAACCGGTGCGGTCAACGTCGGCAGTCCAAACCAGGCAGCGGCCGCCACGCGGCTGAAGTCGATGGGCGCGCCCAGTCCCATGATGTTGGTGAAAATCCAGTAGAGCAGGCAGGCCAGCAGCAGGCCGACCAGGATCAGCAGGCGCTGGACGACACCTTTGGTGTGGACGGCGACGCCGCCGACGCAGAGCACGGTCATCAATGCCATCAGGGCGTCGAAGGTGCCACTGCCCATGGCACCCTTGGCGGCGATGGGGGCGAGGTTGAGACCGATCACGGCAACGATGGCCCCGGTTACCACCGGGGGCATCCAGGCGTCGATGAGATCGGTCACGCGGGCCGAGCGGGCGCTGAGTGCCCAGACCACGACACCGATGGCGGTATAGACCAGGCCGCAGATGATGATGGCACCGAGCGCGACGCCCATGTTGGCATTGGCACCCACGCCGGCATAACCGGTCACGGCAATCACGCCGCCGATGAAGGCAAAGCTCGAGCCCAGGTAGCTGGGTACCCGGCCTCGCACGAACAGGAAAAAGATCAGAGTACCGATGCCGGACATGAGAATCGCCATGTTCGGATCGAAGCCCATCAGCAACGGAGCCAGGATGGTCGAGCCGAACATGGCGACCACATGCTGGGCACCCATGGCAACGGTGTGGGGCCAGGAAAGTCGCTCGTCGGGCTGGACGACGCTGCCGTCCTGGAGGCCACCGGGGACCTCGCGCCAGCGTGGAAAGAAGGAGTCGGACATGATGTGTGCCAGGAAAGCAAGAGGGGAAGGAAACCGGGCAGCAGCTTACCTGTCTTCGACAGGGGCATACAAGGAGTTTTGTCAGAAGCGCTGCAATAGTGTAATGTGTTGCGGTGCACCATTGTCAGGTTCGGTACATGTGGTGGCAGCAATACGTATTAACGGATGTCATGCCTTGGGCAGGTATAAATGTTAATATACGAGTGCATTTGTGACATTGTGTTTAAATTTATAAACGGGTGATGGCGCATGAAAGAGAGCACGACCTATACGCAAGGTCCCTTCCGTCAACTTGATCTGGCATCGCGCATCAACCAGGCGCGCTTCAGTTCTTCACTGTCGCCCGAAGCGGCCATGCTGGCGTGGATGGACTGGCTCTCGCATCTGGCTACCTCGCCGGGCAAGAAGCTCGAATTGCTGATGGCCGGCATGCAGAACTGGGGGCGGTTCTTCAACTATCTCCAGGAATGCATGACTACGCCGCTCGGTGAAACGCGCGATTGTGTGGATCGTCCTGTGAGCGATCGCCGCTTTGCCGCACCCGAATGGCAGTACTGGCCGTTCAATGCCCTGCACCAGGGTTTTTTGCTCGGCCAGGAGTGGCTGGCACAGGCCACGACCCAGGTCTGGGGTGTCGAGAAAAAGCATGAGGATTTCGTCTCGTTCTATGCTCGCCAGTGGCTCGACATGTTCTCGCCGGGCAACCAACTACTGACCAATCCGGTTGTGCTGCGTCGCACGCTCGAGGAACGTGGTGCCAACCTGCTGCGTGGCGTCAGCAACTGGCAGGACGATGTGCGTCGTCTGGTGGCAGAGGAGTCTCCCGAAGGCACCGAAAATTTCGTGCCGGGTCAGAGCGTGGCTCGTACTCCCGGCAAAGTCGTTTTCCGCAACCGACTGATCGAGCTGATCCAGTACACGCCGACCACCGACAAGGTCAAGGCCGAGCCGATTCTGATCGTCCCGGCCTGGATCATGAAGTACTACATCCTTGACCTGTCCGAGCACAATTCGATGGTCAAGTATCTGGTTGACCAGGGCCATACCGTATTCTGCATTTCCTGGAAGAATCCCGACGAAGGCGACCGCCACCTCGGGATGGACGACTATCTCGATCTGGGACTGGGGGCAGCCATTGATGCCGTCACGACCATCGTGCCCAAGGCCAGGGTGCATGCCACCGGCTATTGTCTGGGCGGTACGCTGCTGGCGATTGCAGCAGCCCGCATGGCTCGCGATGGTGATGACCGACTGGCCTCCCTGACGTTCTTTGCTGCGCAGACCGATTTCAGCGAGCCGGGCGAGCTGGCGCTGTTCATCAACGAAAGCCAGATCAGCCTGCTCGAGGCGCAAATGCAGCAAAAGGGCTACCTGGCTGCCGAACAGATGGCCGGTGCCTTCCAGATGCTGCGCTCCTACGACCTGCTCTGGTCGAAGATCGTCAACGAATATCTGCTGGGCGAGCGCCGGCCGCTTAATGACCTGATGGCCTGGAATGCCGATGCGACCCGCATGCCGGCCCACATGCACGCGCAGTACCTGCGCCGCCTGTTCCTCAACAATGAGTTGAGTCGCGGGGTCTATACCGTTGGCGACAAGCCGGTGTTCGTCAGCGATATCAAGGTACCGATGTTTGCGGTGGGTACCGTGTCCGATCACGTAGCTCCCTGGCGCTCGGTATACAAGCTGAACAGTCTGGCCGATACCAGCGAAGTGACCTTCCTGCTGACCAGCGGCGGCCACAATGCCGGCATCGTCAGCGAGCCGGGCCGGCCACGTCGCAGCTATCAGGTCCATACCCACACGCATGGCAACAAGGCACTTGATCCCGATACCTGGCAGGCGCAGACACCCGTCACCGAAGGCTCATGGTGGCCCGAGTGGCAACGCTGGCTGGCAGCCCATTCCGGAGCCGAGGTGGCACCGCCGAGCATGGGGGCCCCTCGCAAGGGCTACGACATCGTGTGTGATGCCCCGGGCGAGTACGTACTGCAGAAGTGAGCAGGAGGTGGCAGATATGCGGATAACCATAGGTATGCGGTGTATTGGCAGATCTGCACGACTAATTTTCATTCATGGATGTCACAGGAGAAGGCGATGAGTCTGAATCAAGTTCCCGCAGCGCTGTACCAGGCCAACCTTGCATTCGCCCAGCGTATCGGGCGCTTGCTGCAGGAGCATCAGCAGAAATGGCTGGCGCTTGGCGTCCAGTCCGTGACGGAAGACTATGCCCGGCTGAGCAACGAATCGGCCGAGGCGTTCCGGGCCTGGCAGAAGGCCTCGGCCGCCGCACTGGGCGAGCTGGGGCAGGGTGCGCAGGCACCGGCATCGGAGTTCTGGAATCAGCTTGCGCGACAGGCTGAAGCAACCCAGGCGTTCTGGGCAAGTGCAATCGCAAAGCAAGGAGATAAAAATGTCAAATAAACGTACCGCGCTGGTCACCGGCGGACAAGGCGGGATTGGCCAGGCTATTGCCCGCGCCTTCTACGACGCAGGCCACCAGGTGCTGGTGACCTATCTGCCCGGCACCGAGGCGGCTTCCGAGGCCTGGCTGGCTGCGCAGACCGGTGCTGGCTACAGTTTCAAGGCCTACGAGGCCGATGTGGCCGACTATGGCTCGTGCGAGCGACTGGCTCAGAAGATCGCGGCTGATGGTCTGCAGGTCGATATCCTGGTCAACAATGCCGGTATCACCCGCGATGCCACGCTCAAGAAGCTAACCAAGGAAAACTGGGATGCGGTGCTGCGCACCAATCTGGACTCTGTCTTCAATGTCACCAAGCAGTTCTTTGAAGGTATGGCCGATCGCGGCTGGGGCCGGATCATCAACATTTCGTCGGTCAATGGCTCCAAGGGGCAGTTCGGGCAGTCCAACTACGCCTCGGCCAAATCGGGTATCTATGGCTTTACCAAGTCGCTGGCGCAGGAGTTGGCACGCAAGGGCGTGACGGTCAATGCCGTGTCGCCCGGCTACATCGGGACGGAAATGGTCCAGGCCATTGCCCCCGACGTGCTGGAAAAGATCGTTGCGCAGGTGCCGGTCGGTCGCCTGGGCAAGCCCGAGGAAATTGCTGCGCTGGTGACCTTCATCGCCAGCGACGTGGCCGGTTTCATGACAGGCAGCAACGTCGCCATGAATGGCGGCCAGCACATGTACTGACGTAATCCTGAGGTGAATGAATGAAAGCAGAACATCAGTCTGCGGCAACCCATGGCCTGGGATGGCTGCTGGAAGCCGCCCGCCCGCTGGAGCGTATCCGTGCCGCCTTCGTGCACCCCTGCAACGAGGTCAGCCTGACCTCGGCGTTCGAGGCGCGCGAGCATGGCCTGGTCGAGCCGGTACTGATCGGCCCCAGGAGCAAGATCGAGGCGGTCGCCGAACAGTTCGGGCATGACCTGGCCGACATCGAGATCCATGATGTCGAGCATAGCCACGCGGCAGCGGCCCTGGCCGTGCAACTGGCGGCCAGCCAGGATGTCGAGGCGCTGGTCAAGGGCAGCATGCATACTGATGAGCTGATGGGGGCTGTGGTTTCGTCGGCCGGCGGCCTGCGTACCAAGCGGCGCATTTCGCACTGCTTCGTCATGCAGACGCCAGCCTATCCCCGGCCTTTCATCATCACCGATGCGGCCATCAATATCGCTCCGGCGGTCGAGGCCAAGGTGCATATCGTGCAGAATGCCATCGACCTGGCCCGGGTGCTGGGCGTCGAGGTGCCGAAGGTCGCACTGTTGGCGGCCGTCGAGACTGTACATGTCAGCATGCAGGCCACACTGGATGCAGCCATTCTGTGCAAGATGGCCGACCGTGGCCAGATCACCGGAGGCGTGCTCGATGGCCCGCTGGCCTTCGACAATGCTGTTTCGTTCAATGCTGCGGCCATCAAGGGGATCCATTCCCCCGTGGCCGGGCAGGCCGATATCCTGGTCGCGCCTGATCTGGAAAGCGGCAACATGCTGGCCAAGCAGCTCGAATACATGGGCGATGCTGCCAGCTCCGGCATTGTGCTGGGTGCGCGCGTACCCATCATGCTGACCAGTCGTGCCGATCCGGCCGATGCTCGCCTGGCATCGTGCGCCATCGGTGTCATCCTGGCTCATCATTACAGGAAACACCGTCCATGAGCAGTCTGTTGCAGAATCTGCCCGAGGGCGGCGGCTACATCATGGTGCTGAACTGCGGGTCGTCCAGCATCAAGTTTGCCTTGTTCGAGGTCGAAAGTGCCACGCATGGTGGCCTCAAAATTCCCCGTCAGGCATGGTGGAGTGGTCGGATCGAGAACATCACCGGCCAGCAGCCGGCCCTGGTGCTCGGGCGTTCGCCCGAGGGTGAGCCGGTCGATCTGAGCCTGGATGCCGATCCCTATCGGGCGGCTCTGGTGATGATCCGCCAGCGTGTGCTCGACAAAATCGGCAGCAAGCCGGTGATCGCGGTGGCGCATCGGGTCGTGCACGGTGGCCACAAGTATTTTGAACCGGTACGTGTTACCCGCGAGGTACTTGATGACCTCAGCAGCTACGTGCCGCTGGCACCGTTGCATCAGCCTTTCGCGCTGATTGCGATTGCCGAGTTGCTGGCGCTGCGTCCCGATCTGCCGCAGATTGCCTGCTTCGATACGGGCTTTCACCACACCACGCCCGACATCGAGAAGATGCTGCCCATTTCCTACCAGTATTGGGAAAAGGGGCTGCGCCGCTACGGGTTTCATGGCCTGTCGTACGAATACATGTCGATCGTCCTGGCGGAGTTGTATGGTCAGCGTGCCCAGGGCCGCACGATCGTGGCTCACCTGGGCAGCGGGGCCAGCCTGTGTGCGATGAAGGATTTGCGCAGCGAAGCCACCACCATGGGGTTCTCCGCACTCGATGGCCTGATGATGGGCACGCGATGCGGTTCCATCGATCCGGGGGCCGTACTCTATCTGATGGAGATCGAGAAGCTCACACTCGAGCAGGTCGGCAAGGTGCTGTATCACGACTCCGGGTTGAAGGGTGTTTCCGGCGTGTCCAACGATCCGCGTGTGCTGCGGGCGCACTCCGACACCAACATCCGTTGCGAACATGCGCTGGCGCTCTACGTGCGCCGGATTGTGCGCGAGATCGGTGGCCTGACCGCCATGCTGGGCGGGCTGGAAATGCTGGCTTTCACCGCCGGTATTGGCGAGCACAGTGCCATGATTCGCCGCCGCGTCTGCCGCGAACTGGCCTACCTCGGGATCGAACTGGACGAGGAATTGAACCAGTCCGATGCCCGCGTGATCTCGACGTCGCGCAGCAAGGTCAAGGTCGTGGTGGAACCCACCAACGAGGAATGGGTGGCTGCCAACATGGTGCTGCGGGCTGCCTGAAACCTGCTGCCCGAAGTTGAGGGAAGTCAAAGAGGAAAAGGGGGCTGTCGTGCTTTAATCCAGACAGGATGGTGCGACAGGTCACCTTCTTTTTCGGATTTTCATGATGAACCCGCTTTCAGGATATTGCCGCAGCAGATCCGCCGTCCCGACCGGGCGGTGGGCGCTGCTGGCGTTCCTGCTGGTTTCGTTGTTCCTGCGCAGTGCGATTCCGGTGGGCTACATGCCGGGCATGTCTCCGGGTGAGGATCGCACATTCAGCCTTGTCCTGTGCTCGATGGACGGGCCGGTCAAAACCATCATGCTTGATCTTGGCGATGATGGCGCATCGTCCGCGCCGGATGATGTTGTCGGTTCCAGTCCCTGCCTTTTTGCTTCCGTTGTTACCCAGGTCGCGCTGAGCGCGGCGCTTGGTATCTTGTCCATCCCGCAACGGGATGGCGTGGAGACGCTGCGGGATATCCATCCTGTCCCGATAGCGACTTTCACGGCCGGCGCGCCGCTTGGTCCGCGCGCCCCGCCTCTGCTCTGACACTCCTAGATTGATCCCCTATTTGGCCTGCAGTGCGGCTCCGTGTTGCAGGCCAAGTTATGTGCGCGCCCTATATCCCCGAGATGTAGCGTGGTGCTGTGTCCGCTCGTCGGTACGGCATGAATGAGGAGCTTGTTGTGAATTGCAGAAAAAAAATTGAAGTGATCCATCCTACATTGCTGGCACTGGCCATCGCTTCTGCATCGTGGGCGGTGCAGGCGCAATCGGCGTCGACGGTCCAGATACTGTCCCCTGTGGTTGTGACTGCCCCCGTGGTGGTGGCACCGCTGGTGGTCGAGACAGACCCCAGTGCACCCAGGCAACCGTTGCCTGCCAACGATGGCGCGGACTTCCTGAAAAGCATCCCTGGTTTTTCGGTGATTCGCAAGGGCGGTACGGATGGTGACCCGGTGTTTCGTGGTCAGGCCGGTTCGCGCCTGGGCATTTTGCTGGATGGCCAGGAAATCTATGGTGGTTGCGGCAATCGCATGGATCCACCGACTGCCTATGTATATCCTGAATCCTATGACAATGTCCGTGTGCTGAAGGGGCCGCAGAGCGTGCTCTATGGCGCAGGCTGGTCGGCCGGCGTGGCGTTGTTTGAGCGCAATTTCGAGCGTTTCGATGAGTTTGGCTGGCGCGGTCACGCCAGCCTGATCTTTGGCAGTGCGGCGCGCAATGACCAGGTGGCGGACATGACTGTCGGCACGTCCCAGTTCTACGTCCGTGCCGGTGGTAGCCGTGCGCATGCTCATGACTACAAGGATGGCGACGGCAATACCGTTCATTCTGCCTATCGTCGCTGGAATACCTATGGCGCGGTGGGCTGGACGCCGGATGACGATACCCGGATTGAACTGTCGGCTGCGCTCAGCGATGGTGAGGCAGCTTATGCTGATCGCGGCATGGATGGCAGCAAGTTCCGGCGTGAAAACCTGTCCTTGTTATTCGAGAAAAAAAACCTGACGCCGGTGTTGTCGAAGATCGAAGCGCGCCTCTACCATAACTATGTCGATCATGTGATGGACAACTACAGCCTGCGCGACAATGTGACAGGCATGTTTTCTGCCATGAATCCGGATCGCCGCACCCAGGGCGGACGTTTCAGCGCGACCCTGACGCCTTCGGACGATTGGCAGGTCACACTGGGAACGGACTTCAGGCAGGATCGGCACCGTTCGCGGATGGGTATGGGCATGAACGAAGACATGGCGGACCGTTATCGCGACAAGTCGCGCAGTGCCAATCTGACATTCCGCCAGATGGGACTGTTTGGCGAGGCACAGTACGAACTGGATGCTCGCCAGCGCTTGATCAGTGGCTTGCGGGTGGACTGGCATGAAGTCGAGGACAAGCGGGCCGCGTCGGTGCAGCGAGGTGACAAAGACAAGCGGACGCTGCCCAGTGGTTTCCTGCGCTACGAAGCCGATTTCGAGGGCGGCTATTGGTACGCCGGGCTGGGGCATTCGGAGCGCTTCCCCGATTACTGGGAGCGCATGAACAAGATGGACGAGACAGGCGACAGTGTGACGCTCAACGTCAAGCCGGAAAAACTGACCCAGCTCGATATCGGTGCCAGCTATAGCGAGGGTCCCTTGAGCGTGGCCGTATCCGGTTTCTATGGACATGTAGCCGACTATATCTCACTGGACTGGAGCGGCAACTCGACGGTCACGCGCAATATCGATGCCCGCATCATGGGCGGAGAAGTCGATGCCAGCTATCGTTTCAATCCCAACTGGCTGGGAACGGCCACGCTGGCCTATGTGTTCGGCCAGAACCGTACCGATGGCCGACCACTGGCGCAGCAGCCACCGCTTGAACTGCGGCTTGGGCTCAACTACGAACAGGGTGACTATTCAGTGGGTGCACTGTGGCGACTGGCGGCGCGGCAGAATCGCTACGATAGCAACCAGGGCAATCTGATCGGTCGCGATTCGGGACCCACGGCAGGGTTTGGCGTGCTGTCACTCAATGCCGGCTGGCGTGTCCACCCGACGGTGCTTGTGACTGCGGGTGTCGATAACCTGCTCGACAAGACCTACAGTGAGCACCTGTCGCGTACCGGCAGTGGCGCAGTCGGGATCTGGCCTGCCAATATCCGTATCAACGAGCCCGGCCGGACCTTCTGGCTGAAGATGCAGGCCGAGTTCTGATACCCGGCATCTGTATGCCGGGGTGGTGGGCATGCCTGACAGTGTGCAGGTATGCCATGCCCGGCAATCTTTGTGTCTGGCCGACATGGAGATTGCCGGGGGCTCTGCGCATCAGCGGGCAGTGGCACCGATCGTAAAGCGGAAGCTGTCCAGTCCGTCGATTCCGCCTTCGACCACATCGCCCGGCTTGAGCGCCGAGACGCCTGCCGGCGTACCGGTGAAGATCAGGTCGCCGGGTTGCAGGGCGACCGAGGTGGACAGGTCACTGATGACTTCGGCCACCGACCAGATCTGGTCGGCCAGCGATCCCTGCTGGCGAATTTCGCCGTTGACGCTGAGCCAGATGCGGGCGTCGTCCGGGTGTCCGGTTTCCGAGACGGGGTGCAGCGCGGTCACGGGGCCGGAGGCGTCGAAGCCCTTGGCCCAGTCCCAGGGGCGGCCCTGTTTCTTGGCGATGGTCTGCAGGTCGCGGCGCGTCAGGTCGACACCCACGCCGTAGCCCCAGACGTGTTCCAGGGCCTGCTCGGTGGAGATGTTGGCACCGCCGGTGCCGATGGCGACCACCAGTTCGACTTCATGGTGGAAGTCCGAGGTCAGCGGCGGGTAGGCGATGGTGCCGGTGGCCGGTACGATGGCATCGGCCGGCTTGCCGAAGAAAAAGGGCGGCTCGCGATCGGGATCGTGGCCCATCTCCCGTGCGTGGTCGGCATAATTGCGGCCGACGCAGAAAACACGTCGCAGGGGAAAACGCGCTGCCTGGCCGTGGACGGCGACGGAAGGTACTGTGGGCGGGACGATGACAAACTCGGACATGACGGGCTCCTGATGAAACGATGTGCAGTACGATACCCAAAACGGAGCGCGGGATGAACTACTTTTTTGTTTTCGTCGGTGCCGGTCTGGGTGGTATGGCGCGGCATGCCCTGAATATGGTGGCACTGCGCACCGGATGGGCACAGGTATTTCCATTCGGTACATTGACGATCAATGTCGTTGGTTCGCTGTTGATGGGCATGGTGGTCGAGTGGCTGGCGCAGCGCATGGGAGCCACCCATGCAGGACTGCGCCTGTTCCTGACGACGGGGATCTTGGGGGGATTCACGACCTTTTCGGCGTTTTCGTTGGAAACGGTCATGCTGTTCGAACGCGGCCAACTGATGCTGGCCGTGTTGTATGTCGTGGCTTCTGTCGTACTGTCCGTGCTGGCACTGTGGGCCGGCATGGCATTGATGCGGCTTGCCTGACCTTTGCTGCGCAGCTAGCCCTGCACGGGCGTCATCGTGAGTGTGCGATCAAAGGCATCCAGCCCGATAGTCCGGTGCGTGATCCAGATCAGGGTGCGCCCACGCAGGTGTTGGCTGATGCGCGTCGTCAATGCCTGTGCTGCCGGGGTATCCAGCCCTTCGGTGGGTTCGTCCAGAATCGTGATGGGGGCATTGCGCAGCAGCGTACGGGCCATGGCCAGTCGCTTGCGCTGGCCTCCCGAAAGGCTGGCACCGCCTTCCGCAACCCAGGTTTCCAGACCGTCCTGCCAGGTGCGTACCGTTTCGTCCAGCCCGACCAGGGTCAGCACGGCATGCAAGTCTGCATCGCTGGCATCGGGGGCGGCCAGGCGCAGGTTGTCGGCCAGTGTGGCGGTCTGCGCCCAGGCATCCTGTGGCGCACAGGCAATGAGGTGGCGCAGGGTGGATTCGTCGAACGCCTGCAGCGGAATGCGACCCAGCAGGATGTCGCCGCTGTCCGGGTCTTCCAGCCGGGCCAGCAATTGTGACAGGGTGGACTTGCCGCAGCCGCTGGGGCCCAGCAGTGCCAGATGCATGCCGTAAGGAATGTCCAGACTCAGGCCGTCCAGCACGGCCGGCCCATTCGGCCACTTGAACGTGACGGCACGGACCTGCAGGTCGTAACCGTCGGGCTTTGCCCCCTGCTCGGGAAAGGCCGGCCGGGGTGTGGTGCAGGCCAGCTCATCCAGGCGGCGCGCAGCGGCGGCTGTACCGGGCAGTTCGAGCCAGGCGGTCGGCAACTGTTGCAGGGCTTCCATGCTGCCCAGGCAGAGCAGGATGATCGCCGCTAGCCAGGGACCGTCGATCTGGCCGGCACCTGTATCGTCGGCCAGCAGGGCGGCTCCCAGGCCGAAGGCAGCCCAGGCACTCAGACCGACCGCCATTTGCGTGCCGGCCTGTAGCCAGGCACCGCGCAGGGCGAACTGCATTTGCAGCGCTAGCCAGGCCTGGCTGGCGGCCAACGTGCGATCAAGCTGGCGTTGCCAGGCTACCGTGTGCAGGATGAGATCATCCAGGCCATCGCTGCAATCGAGCAGGCTGCGCCGCAAGGCTGCGTGACGGGTCAGCCGTGCGGGGGCGATATAGCGGCCCAGCAGCCAGCCTGTCAATGGGATGACCAGCATGGCCAGGATGAAGGGCAACCAGGCGATGGGAGCCAGTGCGGGAAGCATGAAGGTGGCCAGCAGGCCGGCCAGACCCAGCATGAAGCCTGCCGCGACCATGGGCAGCAGCAGGCGTGGATAGAGGTTGTCGAGCGCATCGACATCCCGGATCAACCTGTTCAGCAGTTCGCCGCCATGCCAGCGGCCGAGCTGGCTGGGGGCCAGTGGGCTGATGCGACGGTATAGCCAGAGCCGCAGGCCCGCGATCAGTCGGAAGGTGGCTTCGTGGGTCACCACGCGTTCGCCCCAGCGGCTGGCGGTACGCAGGATGGCAAAAAAGCGTACGCCAGAACCCGGCAGGAAGAAATTGAATGCCATGGCCGTGACCGGCGAGAGGCCGGCAATGGCGGTTGCCGTCAGGAAGCCTCCGGACAGGCTGAGCAGCCCCATGCTGCCGGCCAGGGTCGCCAGCATCAGGATCAGGGAGCCCAGCAGCCAGAACATCCGGCCGGACATCCGGCGGATATAGGGGAGAAGGACGGCGGCATCAGAGCGCTGGCGCATGCGTTTCCTCCTTGATCAGCCGATGCTCGCTGAGTCGATACACCGTATTGACGCAGGCCAGCGGGGCCCGGCGATGTGTCAGCAACACCAGGGTGCGCCCCTGGCGCAGCTGCTGCAGCCGCTCGACAATCAGTTGCTCGGTATCTTCATCCAGACTGGCGGTCGGCTCGTCCAGCAGCAGCAGCGCTGCCGGGCGCAGTGCCAGGCGGGCCAGTGCCAGGCGGCGAACCTGCCCTCCCGACAGTCGGCGGCTGCCTTCTCCCAGTTGCGTATCCAGTCCGTCAGGAAGCGAGGCATACCAGTCGGCCAGGCCTGAAAAGGTGAGTGCGTCAGTCAGTGCGCTCTCGGTGGCATCGTGCCGGGCGACGCGCAGGTTTTCGGCCAGGGATGTGGCCAGTACGGCAGGATGTTGTCCCATCCAGCCGATACGTTCACGCCAGGCCGGCAGGTCGATGTCCGACAGTGCCATGCCATTGATCTCGATCCTGCCGGCGTCGGGTGCCAGTTGCCCGGACAGCAGGCGCAGCAGGGTGCTTTTTCCGCCGCCGGAGGGGCCGACAATCGCAATTGCCGCACCCGGCTCGACCTGCAGGTTGAGGTCTGCGAGCACGGGCTCGCCAGGCCGGTAGGCAAAGCTCAGATTGTCGAGACGCAGACTGGGCGCACCGGAGGGTGGCACCCTGTTATCTGCCTGCCGGGAAGGATGTGTTGCATGCGCTGTCGCCGGGGTAGTTGCATCAGGGAGGGGAACGGCTTCCGTCGCGGGGACGGTCGGTTCGCCGGGCAATACCTCCTGCAGCGCCTCGGCGGCAGCCAGTGCCTCGGCGCGGGCATGGTAGTGCGTGCCAAGGTCGCGCAGCGGCTGATAGTAGTCGGGGGCCAGCAGCAGGATGAAGAATGCCAGTTGCAGGTTGGGGGCATGGCCGTAGTAGCCGAAGTCGAGATGCCCCAGCAGGCTGAAGCCCAGATAGACGGCTGTCAGCGCAATGGCGACAGACGAGAAGAATTCGAGCACGGTGCCGGACAGGAAGGCCAGTCGCAACACGCTCATGGTGCGGATGCGGAAGTCTTCGGCCGTGCGGGTGATGCGTTCGGCCTGGCGACCATGCGCATCAAGCAACCGGAGTGTTGGCAGGCCGCGCAGGACATCCAGGAAATAGCCGCTCATGCGCTTGAGCGCCATGAATTGCCGGGTCTGGCGCGCCTGGGCCCCCCAGCCCACGAGCATCATGAATATCGGGATCAGCGGTGCGGTCAGCAGCAAGATGACCGCAGCAGCCCAACTGCGCGGCAGCACCGCCAGCAGGATCAGGACGGGCGCGACGACAGCCAGCCACTGCTGTGGTCGGTAACGTGCAAAGTAGCCATCGAGGGCATCGGTCTGCTCGAGCAGCAGATTGCTCAGGGCACCACTTTGCTGCTGCTCGCGCCAGGCGGGCCCCAACTGTTGCAGACGGGTCAGCAGTTGCGTACGGACATGCTGGCGTATCCGGGCCGAGACGCGCTGGCCGGCATATTCGCGGACGACACCGGCCAGTGCCCGCACGGCAATGCTGACAGGCCATGCATACCAGGCCGGAGCCAGTTCAGCCCAGGGCAGGTGCAGGATGATCAGGCCGTGCAGCAGCCAGGCCAGTATGCCGGCCTGGGCAATGGCGGCCAGGGTCTGGATGACCCCGGCCAGGATCGCAATCCCGTTCCATGCACCGGCATGGCCGGCCCGGACACAGGCGCGCAGCCAGCGCTGCGCCTGTCGGCTACGGTCTCTGTCCGGGCTGCCGCTCATGCGTACATGATGGCGTCGTGGCTGCTGCAACGTCGCACGCGGGACTGCCTGGGACGGACATCCTGCCGGAGCAGGCCTTGCGCATGCAGTTCGGTCATGGTGCGCGAAACCGTTTCCTTCACCAGACCGGTGATTTCAGCGATATCGCGCAGCCGGGGCAGCTCCACGGGCATGTGGCCCAGCATGGCGAACAGACGACATATCCGTTCATGGGCTCGCCCGATTCGCAGCGCCAGCATGTCGACGGTGCGAGCCTGGCTGGCAATCAGCCATTGCAGCGAGGCCTGCGCCGGTTCTTCGACCGTATCCGGATACCAGGGTTCCAATTGGCAGGACACCAGGGCCGAAGCCTGATAGCGGTAGCGGTTGTCGAGCAGGGTTTCCAGCCCGATGATGTCGCCGGCCACGGCCAGTCCTGCCAGGGCATGTTCATCGTCGATGACATGATCAAGCCGGATGCTGCCCTGCAGGACTCGCCATGGCCGGCCTGCTGCGCCGGGACGGCAGATTTCGCCACCGCGCCGGACATAGCGCGTGGCGGACACCGGGTGTGTGATCTGTCCCGGACGTGTGATGCGATGCGGTTTAGTTGCCACGGCGTTTTTCCTCCTGCGCCTCCAGCCACATAGCGTTGACGACCGCAAACAGGATGGCGGCGGCAGTGCCCAGAATCCATGTAAAGTACCACATGATGCACGCTCCTTTCGGTCAATAAACGCTGTGTTCGTTGGCACGGATGTGCTCAACGGTGACTTTGCCACGCATGACACGATACGCCCAGCTTGTGTAGCTGATAATGATCGGCGTCATGATTATGGCCACCCAGAACATAATGTTGAGGGTGCGGTGGCTCGAGACGCCGTCCCACAGGGTCAGGCTGCTGGCAAAATGACTGCTCGAGGGCAGGACGAATGGGAACAGGGCCACGCCGGCCGTGAAGATGATCCCCAGCTCGGCTACGCCGGTGGCGATGAAGGCGCAGACATTGCGGCGCAGGCTGGCGAACAGCAGGCTGGCCAGCCCGCCGAGAAAGCCCAGGGCCGGGATCAGCCACAGAACGGGATGCGCCCGGAAGTTGTTGAGCAGCGCACCCGTCTGCAGGGCGACTTCCTTGTCGAGCGGGCTCAGCAGCGCAGCCGGGTCAAGTGACGAGGTGATCACGTAGCCGGGCAGGGAACCCACCCACAGGCCGCCCACTGCGAATCCTGCCAGCATGACGATGACGGCGATCTGTGACGCGCGACGAGCCCGCGCCTGGATGACGCCTTCGGTGCGCATCAGCAGGTAGTTGGCTCCGTGGGCGATGATCATGCTCAGGCTGACGACCCCGGCCAACAGGGCGAACGGATTGAGCAGTGCCCAGAAGCTGCCGGTATAGCGCATCATCATCGTATCGTCATAGGAAAAGGGCACGCCCTGCAGCACATTGCCCAGTGCGACGCCGAACAGCAACGACGGGATGGCGCTGCCGGCGAAGATGCCCCAGTCCCAGGTCGTACGCCAGCGCGGGTCCTCGATCTTGCTGCGATAGTCAAAACCGACGGGCCGGAAGAACATGGCCCAGAGTACGGCCATCATGGCGAAGTAAAAACCCGAGAAGGCTGTGGCATAGACCAGCGGCCAGGCAGCGAACAGCGCGCCGCCCGCCGTGATGAACCAGACCTGGTTGCCGTCCCAATGGGGGCCGACGCTGTTGAGCAGCACCCGGCGCTCTTCGTCCTTGCGGGCCACGAAAGGCAGCAGCGTGCCGACGCCCATGTCGTGGCCGTCCATGATGGCAAAGCCCAGCATCAGGATGCCGACCAGCAGCCACCAGATAATCTTGAGGATCTCGTAGTCAATCATGTCAAACCTCCTGCGCTGCGGGGCGGGTCAGTTGGGGGGCCGGTTCCGGGCGTTCGCCGTGGTATTTGCCGGTGCCCAGGCTGGACGGCCCGAGGCGCGCAAATTTGAACATCAGGTACAACTCGACAATCAGCAGGATGGTGTAGAACAGCACGAAGCCCGAAATCGAGAGAATGAGTTCGGTGGCCGTCCGGTCTGATGCCGACAGGAAGGTGGGCAATACGCCTTCGATCGACCAGGGCTGGCGACCGTATTCAGCCAGGAACCAGCCCATTTCACACGCCAGGAAGGGCAGGGGGATGCTGTAGAGCAGCGTCTTGAGCAGGCGTGGTCGCTGTTCGAACGTGCCGCGTGCCGCATGCCAGAACGACAGGCCGATCAGGAGCAGGAAGAAAAAGCCCAGCCCCACCATGATGCGAAAGCTCCAGAAGAGCGGGGCAACGCGAGGGACGGCATCCTTGACGGCTGCCTGCAGCATGTCGGGCGTGGCCTGGCTGACATCGTCGGTATAGCGCTTGAGCAACAGGCCATAGCCCAGGTCGTCGCGGAACAGTTCGAAGCGCTTGAGCAGTTCCGGATTCTCACGGTCGGCCCGCAGGGCTTCCAGCGTGGATACCGCCATTGCGCCGCGGGCGATACGGGCAGCGATACGTTGCTCGAGTTGATCCAGGCCGGGGATTTCGGTGTCGAGGCTGCGCGTGCCGATCAGGCCCAGTACCCAGGGGATATGGATGGCGGCCCGCGTGGTCTGGTTTTCCTGATCGGGGATGCCGAACAGGGTCAGGCCGGCAGGGGCCGGCTCGGTCTTCCACATGCCTTCCATCGCAGCCATCTTGACCTGTTGTGTTTCGGCAGCGGTATACCCGGACTCGTCACCCAGCACAATCACGGACAGGGTGGCCGCGAGGCCGAACGAGGCGGCGATACGGAAGGAGCGACGTGCAAAGTCGAGATCACGCCCCTTGAGGATGTACCAGGCGCTGATCCCCAGTACGAATATCGAAGCGGTGACATAGCCGGCACTGACGGTATGCACGAATTTCACCTGTGCCACTGGATTGAACAGGATGTCCCAGAAACTGGTCATTTCCATGCGCATCGTGAACGGATTGAACTCTGCACCCACCGGGTTCTGCATCCAGCCGTTGGCGATCAGGATGAACAGGGCGGACAGGTTGGAGCCGATGGCGACCAGATAGGTGACGGTCAGGTGCCCAACCTTGGACAGACGATCCCAGCCGAAGAAGAACAGGCCGACGAATGTCGATTCAAGAAAAAAGGCGACCAGTGCCTCGATGGCCAGCGGTGCACCGAAGATGTCGCCGACGTAGTGGGAGTAGTACGACCAGTTGGTGCCGAACTGGAATTCCATGGTCAGTCCGGTGGTGACCCCCAGGGCGAAGTTGATGCCGAAAAGCTTGCCCCAGAACTTGGTCATGTCACGGTAGATTTCCTTGCCGGTCATGACATAGGTGGTCTCCATGATCGCCAGCAGAAAAGACAGGCCCAGCGTCAGGGGAACAAACAGGAAGTGGTAGAGCGCCACGGTCGCGAATTGCAGCCGTGACAAGTCAACAATGGTTTCACTCATTGCGAATCCTTGGTAGGGATGGCGGGCGGCCATGCCCGGCCGCTCAGGGCGGGGCATGCCTTGTTGCGAAAGGCTGGATCAGGCCTGTGCAGGGGGTCCGCGTGGCGCGAACGTGGTGTGGATGAAGCGTGGCCGCAGTGGCCGGTCGGCCTGCGGCAGAGGCAGTTGCAGGTTGGGCAGGACGGCCGGCAGGGCGGCCACGACATACGCCGGCAGAATGGCGATGTCGGCATGCAGCGAGCACCAGACACAGGTGCCGTGTTGCTGGATGATGGATTGGGGCTGTTCGGCGTTATCGACGCGGATCAGCTTGTTGCCGCTGTTGGTACAGATCTCCACCCATTCGGCATCGGGTGCCACCACCGACAGGACCTGCATGGCTGCCGGGGCAAAGGCTCCCAGCATGAGTGCGATGCAGACAAACCAGGCGGTCAGGCGGCGAGAGGCGTGAAACGCGCGCATGAGAATGGAGGCAACCCGTCGAAACAGTGGATGGTTCTATCTATATATTAGGATAATAGCATCTAATCGTTTCAGATCTGCCTTTGAGTTTGTGATGGCGCAATATCCAGTCTGTTTTTGGGCTTGACGCGCCGGCTACAGCACTTCCTGCTGGAGCCGGTCAATGGCCTGTGCGACACGATCGCTGGCCCGTTCCATGGCGACCAGATGAGACAGCATGCCTTCGCCATCGCCCTGGCCTGCGGCCTCAAGGGCCGCTTGACCATGCTGATGGACTTCGGCGTGCGGCTTCTCGATGGCCACGAAACCGGCGCGTCGGCTGTAATGCTGGGCACCATAGCCTTCGTAGTACCACTTGCCGAGACGGCAGGCCGTGTGCGTGCTGAGCGCGGCATTGAAATCGCCATCGACAATGTGCTGGTAGACACGGTTCTTCCAGATGGCGTGGTCGAGTTTGACCGAGTTCAGGAAAGAGACGGTCGTCGTGTGATGGATGACGTGCTGCATCCGTTCGGAGCGGTGGATCACCGCGCCGACCTCGCTGTCGATCTGTTGCGAGGATGCCGCGATATCGTGTGCGCAGCGGGTGGTGGCCTCGACTACATTACGGATGGCTGCGGTTTCGGTGCTGACTTTCAAGACCAGTGCCTGGATTCCAGTGCTGGCCTCCGCGACTTTGCCAGCCAGGTGACGTACTTCGCCCGCCACGACAGCAAAACCCCGACCGGCCGGGCCGGCGCGTGCCGCTTCGATGGCGGCATTGAGTGCCAGCAGGTTGGTCTGGTCGGCGATTTCCTGGATGTTCGACACCAGTTTCTGAATATCCTGGGCAGTCCTGTCCAGCGACACGGCAGTTTGCGTGCTGGTGGTCGTGTGCTCCATGACCAGGGCCGAGCGCCGGTTGAGGCGCTGGATGGCCTCCTTGGCCTGGTCGAAAATCTCGGTCAGATTGGCCAGCTTTTGCCGCTCTGCCAGCAGCATGTCGGCACTCGATACCATGCCCGCGCCAATGCCCTGCAGCATGTGGCTGCCCATGAGCTGGCTGCGACAAAGCCCAGCCACGCCAACCGCATTGCTGCCATGGTCATGACCGGACTGGGCGGTCGGCAGCGTGGGTAGCTCGGCCTTGAGTGCCGCCAGTTCGGTCCTGAGTTCCAGGCATTCCTTTTTCCATTTGGCGCTGACCCACATGTTGGCTGCTCTCCGTTCCGTCTTTGTACACAAGGGGCTAAATTGAAATTATCCCGATATTTGCAATTTAGTAACATTATTTCATCATTTTAAACATAAAGCCCTGAGCAGGGATGCTGACAGGGATTGAGGCATATTCAGCCCAATTTCTTCAGGCATTTAATTTGAGTTGAAATGATTTGTCTGTGTATTATTTGTTCAGAAATCCATTGTGATGAACAAATAGGAGGGCGTCGACATGAACTCAGCAAAAATCAAACATATCCTGGGAAGCCTGACCGTGGGTGCCACTCTGGTCGCAGGTGCCGCGCATGCGGCTGACCTGGACCAGATCCGTGAGCGCGGCGTTATCCGCATCGCTGTCGCCAACGAAATTCCCTACGGCTACATTGACCTCGATGGTACGGCCAAGGGGGCTGGCCCCGATGTCGCGGCGCAACTCGCTGAACGCCTCGGCATTGGCCGGATTGAATGGGTGGCGACCGGTTTCAGTTCGCTGATCCCGGGCCTGCAGGCAGACCGGTTCGACATGGTGGCCGCGGAAATGGCGATCCTGCCGCAGCGCTGCCGCCAGGTTCTGTTCTCCGAGCCCAATAGCTCCTACGGCGAGGGGCTGCTGGTGGCTGCCGGCAATCCCGACGATATCCATGCCTACGAGGATTTCGCCAGGAACGGCAAGAAGGTCGCCATCATGGCTGGGGCCGATCAGCTGGAAATGCTGCAGGCTCTGGGTGTGCCCGAAGCGAGCATGGTGACGATTGCCAACAATGCCGACGCCATTTCCACGGTATCGACCGGGCGTGCCAGTGCCTATGCGGCCACCAGCCTGACCGTGAGCGGCCTGGCCGACAAGAGCGGCCGGGTCGAGGGGGCTGGCAGCTTCCGTGATCCTGTGGTCGATGGCCAGCCGGTGCGCAGCTGGGGGGGCTTTACCTTTGCGCAGCGTTCCGAAAAACTGCGTGATGCGGTCAATACCGAGCTGCAGGCATTCAAGCAGACACCCGAGTGGCGTGCCATCCTGACCGAGTATGGTTTCAGCGAGGCGGATGCCGAAGGCTCATTCCAGCGCACGACGGCCGAGCTGTGCACTGAGTGATGGACTGGCTGAACTATCTCGATCCGCTGCTGCAGGGAGCCTGGGTCACGGTACAGCTGACACTGTATTCGACCCTCCTGGGTGGGCTGCTGTCGTTTCTGCTGGGCGTGGGCCGGCTGGCCTCCCATCCCGGATTGCGCTGGCTGTCGATCTGCGTGATCGAGGTATTTCGCGGGACGTCGCTGCTGGTGCAACTGTTCTGGCTGTATTTTGCCCTGCCGTTGGCAGGGCAGGCTCTGGGCCTGGACTGGCGTCTGCCGCCTGTCGTGGTGGGGGTGCTGGCGCTCAGCCTGAACATCGGCGCCTATGGCGCGGAAGTGGTGCGAGGCGCGTTGCAGGCGGTGCCACCTGCTCAGCTCGAAGCGGCCAAGGCACTTGATTTCACGCCGCGCCAGACGCTGTGGCGCATCAGCCTGCCGCAGGCGATTCCCGAGATGATGCCCAGTTTCGGCAACCTGGCCGTGCAGAACCTCAAGGATACGGCGCTGGTATCGCTGATCAGCCTGGGTGACCTGGCGTTCCGGGCGGAGCAGATCCGCAATTTCACGCAGGACAGCACGACCGTGTATACCCTGTTGCTGCTCATGTATTTCGGCATGGCGCTGGTGTTGACCGCGCTGATGCGCCTGCTCGAGCGTTCGGTCGGGCGCTGGCGCGCCACGGGAGGCTGACATGCTGTTTGGAATCGAATGGGACACCAGCAGCGCATGGGCCTTTGCCTGGTCCATCCTGCCCATCCTGCTGCGCGGCATGATCGTCACCCTGCAGGCGACGGTAGTCGGTTTCGTGCTGGCGGCCATTCTGGGATTGCTGCTGGCCATGCTCAAGGCCTCGCACTGTCGCGCCATTGCCTGGCCGGCCCGTGCCATCACCGAGTTCCTGCGCGACACACCGTTGCTGGCGCAGCTGTTTTTTCTGTACTACGTCCTGCCCGAGTACGGCATCGTACTGCCGGCGTTCCTGACCGGGGCGCTGGCGCTGGGCCTGCAGTACAGCGCCTATACGTCCGAGGTGTACCGGGCCGGCATCGAATCCGTGCCACGCGGGCAGTACGAGGCGGCCCGCGCCCTGGATCTGTCGGCTGGCCGGATTTTTTCAGCCATCGTGCTGCCCCAGGCCATTCCGCGCATCATTCCGGCATTGGGTAATTATCTGGTGTCGATCATGAAGGATGTGCCGGTGCTGTCGGTCGTGTCCGTGCTGGAGATGCTCAACGTGGCGCGCATCATCGGTGACCGGACCTTTGATTACCTGATTCCGCTGTCCATGGTGGGCGGCCTCTATCTCATTATGACGCTGGTGGCGTCTGCGGGCGTGCGCTGGCTCGATGCGCGTCTGCCCAAGCAGGGGGTGCCTCTGAAATGACCGATATTTCCACAATCAATGACGGGGTTGTCGCCGAGGGGCAGTCGTCGCTTGCCGAGGGGGATACCACTGGGCGTGAGCCCGTGATCCGTTTCGATGCCGTCACCAAGAAATTCGGTGACGTGACGGTGCTTGATGCGCTCGATTTCGAGGTGCGCAAGGGCGAGAAGGTCACCATCATCGGTCCGTCCGGCTCAGGCAAGTCCACGGTGCTGCGTATCCTGATGACACTGGAGCAGATCGACGGCGGCGTGATCCATGTGGCCGGCAAGCCGCTCTGGCATGAGGCGCGCAATGGCACGCTGGTGCCGGCCGGGGAGGAACACCTGCGCATGATGCGCAAGGAAATGGGCATGGTGTTCCAGCAGTTCAATCTGTTTCCTCACATGACTGTGCGGCGCAACATTACCGAGGCACCCATGCATGTGCTGGGATTGTCTCGTGCCGAAGCCGTGGCGCGTGCGGATGAATATCTGGAGCTGGTCGGGTTGTCCGACCAGGCTGACAAGTTTCCGAGTCAGTTGTCGGGTGGCCAGCAGCAGCGCGTGGCGATTGCCCGGGCGCTGGCGATGCGGCCGGGCATCATGCTGTTCGACGAACCGACATCGGCGCTCGATCCCGAACTGGTGGGCGAGGTGCTGAACGTCATCCAGCGACTGGCAGGCGAACATGACCTGACCATGTTGCTGGTCACGCACGAAATGGCGTTTGCCCGGCAGATCTCCGACCGGGTCTGCTTTTTCGACAAAGGACGCATCGTCGAGCAGGGGCCGCCCGAACAGATCATGAGCGCGCCCCGCGAGGCCCGAACGCAGGCATTCCTTAGCGGTTGCCTGCAACCGGGTTGAGGCCAGGCCTGCGGATCGAGCTAGCTCGATACACACTAAGGTTGTTGCGGTGTCGGCTGACTGACAGGCTGGTACATGACGGCGTACCACAGCCGTCCTGCCGTGCGAGGTGTATCGTCCGGGCGCGTATTGCTGCGGGTCAGTTCGATCAGGTTGCGGCGTGCCCGACTGGTGGGTGAATCAGCTGGCGCATCTGGTTGCAGATGGATGCGGCCCAGTTCGGTGGCTGTATAACCTGCCGCCACAGGGGCATCGTCGGGTTGTGCACTCATCAGCAGTGCGGCATCGCGTACGGCTGCGGCATAGCTGTCGTGGCTGCCCTCGGGTGCCAGGTGCCGTTTGCTCAGGTCCGCCGGGGCCAATATGGTGTCGGGTGCGGCGGGTGGCGAGGTTCGGTAGCGGCTGAGATTCAGACGGGGGCGCAGCCAGTCGGCCCACATGAACTCGGCAAATTCCGGCAAGCCCTCGTTGTCGTAGCCGATGCGACGTGCAAAGTAGACCAGCGAGCGGTATGGGTCATCCTGCAGGCCATCGGGCTGCTCGGGGGTGGCCAGCCCAAGGCGGGTCGGCAACCGGTTTGGCGCAATCGGGACATTGTGTCCGTCGCGCAGCCAGGCTTTGCGCTCCGCGACCATCCGGGACCAGAAGGTGGCGTCGTCGAGATGGCTGTAATCGGCATCGATCCTGACATGCACGGCTACGTCCGGCCCGCCATCGCGGGTTTCATAGAACGACGTGAATGTGTGATGCCCATCGGTCAGGTAGAGTACATTGCCCGGCCCGATGATGACGGTCTTGAGTGCGGCGGTATGGGTGCCAGGTGCGTCGGTGCAGGTAAAGCTGGTGGGGGTGTCGATGCGGGCGGCGTACAGCGTGTCGAGATCTTCCAGCGTGCCTGTCGCCAGGCCGCTCTGTCCGTTGGCGGCACAGTAATCGTCGAATTTTTTGCGCAGCGTCTGCCCCAGGTAGCGCATGAACAGGTCTGGGTCGTCTTGCCTGGTCGCAGGCATGGGGCCCCCCTGCCAGCGGCCGAGGATGGCATGGATCTGGTCGTGGCCTACAGCACCCTGTGTCGGTCGCAGCTTGGACAACCTGACCTGCAGGATGTTGCCGCTGAGCCGGGATGGCGAGGTGTCACGCACCTGCTGTGTTGGCTCCGTGCTGCCTGCACCTGATGATGCCAGCATGAGAAAGGCTGCCAGAGAAGCGGCCAGGATGCGTAGGGGGGCAGTCATAGAGTGGGTTCCATGAGCAGGGGCAGACAAGGTGGGGACGGCGCACGTGCAGATGATTGTACGTGCGTGCCGCAGCAGAGGGCGCGTATGCCCATGGCAGCAAGGTATGTTGATCAGCAGGCAGGGATCGGCCCGATTGACACTGCTCCAGTGCCGCGCATAATCTGAATGGCATGTTCTGCGGAACATCCAATAAATATATAAAAAACATGCTGGCCGACGGCCTGACCTGTCGGCCTCTAGCGAGGAGACACACGCGATGCGGATCAGCCATATTCTCAAGGCGCTGGCGGCTACGGCCGTGCTGTGCGTCGGTACGGCCCAGGCGCAGGTCAGCGTCATGCTGCCGGCCAATCCTGGCGGGGGCTGGGATGCCACCGGGCGACAGGCGTTCCAGGCTCTGAACCAGGCCGGCATTTATACCGGTACGGTCAATTTTTCCAATCGCGGCGGGGCCGGCGGCACCATCGGGCTGGCCGAGTTCCAGCGTGCCCAGAAGGGTAAGGCAGATGCCCTGGCCGTGTTTGGTGCGATTACGGTGGGGGCGATCACGCTCAATCACTCTCCTGTCGAACTGGATAAGTTCGCACCGATTGCGCGGTTGACTGCCGAGTACCTGGTGCTGGCCGTCAAGGCCGATTCCCCGTATGCCACCCTGGCTGATTTCGCCGAGGCGCTCAAGCGCGATCCGGGAGGCACGCCTGTAGGCGGTGGCTCGGCGGGCGGCGTGGATCACATTGCGCTGGCGTTGCTGGCGCAGAGCGCCGGGGCGTCGGTGCCGGCGCTGAATTACATTCCGCAGGCGGGTGGTGCGGATACCGTAACGGGCATTGTCAATGGCACCCTGAAAGCCGGCATTTCCGGTATTTCGGAGTTCCGGCAGTTTGCCGACAGCGGGCGGATCCGAATTCTTGGCATTACTACGGCTGAGCGCATGAAAGGTCTGGAAAGTGTGCCGACCTTCAAGGAGGCTGGCTACGATGTCGAGATTGCAAACTGGCGCGGCATCCTCGGTGCCGTCGATATGCCCGAGGCCAACCGCCAGGAGTGGGTCGAACGATTCACGCGTCTCAACGATAGCGAGGCATGGCGCGCTGTGTTGGCCAGGCAGGGATGGGATGACTATTTCCTGGCGGGTGATGCGTTCGGTGCCTTTATCCAGGCCGAGAGCGAGCGGATCAATCAGGTCCTCAAGGACGCCGGCCTGGCGGAGCAATAAGTGTCGGCGGCGGAGTGCGGCGGTACGCCCGTATTGCGCAGACGCCCCTGGTGGCTGGGGCTGGCCGTGATACTGATGGGCGGCATCTGCGCCTATGCTGCGTCGGCCCTGCCTGTGACAGCTCGCTATGCAGGCATCGGGCCGGGCATGTTCGGCGTGGTGATCGGCCTGGGGCTGGTGGCGTTGGGAATTATGCTGCTGGTGCAGATTGCGCGGGGCGAGGTGTTCGAACCCCAGGATGCCGAAAATGCCGAAGCCGGCCGTTCAATGGACCGGCGTGCCTTCTGCACGGCCTTGCTGGCAGCGGTGCTGCCGGCGCTGACCATGGAACCATTGGGATTGCCGGTAACGGCGATGCTGTCGTTCATGCTGGTGGCGCGTGCTTTCGGTTCGAGGCACGTCTTGTTTGACCTGGCCGCTGGCTTTGGCCTGGGGACGATCAGCTGGTTGCTGTTCGGCTGGCTGGGCTTGCAACTGGGCGGCTTCCTGCCGCTGACGGGGCTGTGATGGATACGCTGGGCTTGTTGCTGCAGGGTTTCGAGGTGGCGCTGACACCAGCCAATCTGATGTGGGCATTCCTGGGATCTGTGCTGGGTACGGCGATTGGTATCTTGCCGGGCATCGGCCCGGCGCTGACCATTGCGCTGCTGTTGCCGGTCACCATTTCGGTGGGGCCGGTCTCGGCATTCATCATGTTCGCCGGTGTGCTCTACGGGGCCATGTATGGCGGCTCGACCACTTCGATCCTGATCAATACGCCGGGCGAGGCGGGTTCGATGATGACCGCGCTGGAAGGCAACAAGATGGCGCGTGCCGGTCGAGGTGCGGCCGCATTGGCGACGGCTGCCATCGGTTCCTTTGTGGCGGGTACGATTGCTACCCTGTTGTTGACCTTCGCCGCTCCCGTCGTGGCCGAGCTGGCATTCGTGCTCAAGCCTGCCGATTATTTTGCCCTGACGGTGCTGGCGTTCACGTCGGTGGCCGTCGTGATGGGTGCCTCGCGTGTACGTGGTTTCGTTTCCCTGTTCATGGGCCTGGCGCTGGGGGTGATCGGCATCGATGCCATGACGGGGCAGCCGCGCATGACGTTCGGCATGGCCGACCTGCTTGATGGCGTGGAACTGACAGTGGTGCTGGTATCGGTCTTTGCCGTGGGCGAGATTCTGTATGTGGCCAGCCGCTATTCGCACGGACAGGAGAAAATCATCCCGATCAAGGGCAAGGCCTGGATGACACGGGACGAATGGCGTCGCTCCTGGAAGCCCTGGCTGCGTGGCACGGCGATTGGCTTTCCGATGGGGGCCATCCCCGGCAGCGGTTCGGAAATACCGACCATGTTGTCCTATTCCCTGGAAAAAAAGCTGTCGCGGCATAAGGACGAGTTCGGCAAAGGGGCCATCGAAGGCGTGGCGGGACCCGAGGCGGCCAACAATGCCGCTGCTGCCGGCATTCTGGTGCCATTGTTGACGCTGGGGCTGCCGACTTCGGCTACGGCTGCCATTTTGCTGGCTGCATTCCAGAACTATGGCCTGCAGCCGGGTCCGTTCCTGTTTACCGGCAACCCTGAATTGGTATGGGGACTGATCGCATCCCTGTATATCGGTAACTTCATGCTGCTGGTGCTCAACCTGCCGCTGGTCGGCCTGTGGGTACGGCTGCTGTATATCCCCAAGCCGCAGCTGTATGCCGGCATCCTGGTGTTTGCGATGATGGGTATCTGGGGTGTTTCCGGGTCGGTGTTCGACTTGGGGCTGATGGCGGTGCTAGGCTTGCTCAGCTATGCGATGCGGGTCTATGGTTTTCCGATTCCGCCGCTGCTGATCGGGCTGATCCTGGTGCCGCTGGCCGAGAACCAGCTTCGCACGGCCCTGGCTGCAGGACAGGGGCAGCTATCCGTGCTGGTCGAGACGCCTGTCTCAATGATCTTCCTGTCGCTGGCGTTGCTGTCCCTCTTCGTGCCCATTATTTTGCGTCGTCTGCGCACGGCAGCCTGATTGCTGCTGTCTTGCGTGCAGGGGTGTTTGGTGGGCCGTAACCTTGCTTGCCCAGTGGGTATGCGGGCAAGATGCATCTGTCAAAGATACTATCGTGACTATATGTTGGATTGGAAAATCTTATCCTTGACGAGGTGCATATGCGCAGAAAACTGATCAAATATCTGGCTGGTACCGTTTCCGTGGCTGTGCTGGCTTTTGGCCTGTTTCTCTATTGGCCACTCTACGAGCGGTCAGTGCCGCCTGCCAGCAACGAGGAGCCTGTCGATGCCGTGCTGATTGGTGGTGGCATCATGAGCGTGACGCTGGCAACCTATCTCCAGGAACTGGAACCGGACTGGCAGGTGTACATGTTCGAGCGGCTTGATGAGGTTGCGCTCGAGAGTTCCAATGGCTGGAACAATGCCGGTACGGGGCATTCCGGCTTTGCCGAGCTGAACTACACACCCGAGGCTCCTGATGGCTCCATCGAGACTGGCCGGGCCGTCGATATCGCCGAGCAATTCGAGGTGTCGCGACAGTTCTGGGCGCATCAGGCCGAGCAGGGACGCCTGCCGTCGCCGCCCGATTTCATCAATCCGACGCCGCACATGAGTTTCGTCTGGGGTGATGAGAACATCGAGTACCTGCGCAAGCGCCATGCGGCACTGGTTCGTCATCCGCTGTTCTATGGCATGCAGTACTCCGAGGACCCTGAGCAGATTCGCCAATGGGCACCCCTGCTGATCGAGGGACGTGATCCGGCGCAGAAAGTGGCCGCGACCTATATGCCTCTGGGTACTGACGTGAACTTCGGCGTGATCGCCACGCAATTGACCCAGGCACTGCAACGTAATCCGAACTTTCATCTGGGCCTTGCGCACGAAGTGACGGCCCTGCGCCAGAACGACGACAAGACCTGGAACGTGACTGTGCGGGATCTGGAAACGGGGCAGGAGAGTACGATCAAGTCGCGCTTTGTATTTATTGGTGCGGGCGGTGCGTCACTCAAGCTGCTGCAGATGTCGGGCATCCCCGAGGCACGCAATTACGCCGGCTTTCCGGTGGGGGGGCAGTTCCTGGCATTCGATGCGCCGGATATCGCCGGACGCCATGATGTGAAGGCCTATGGTCGTGCCGAAACGGGCTCGCCACCGATGTCGGTACCGCATCTTGATGCCCGCAAGCTTGATGGCAAGCCCGTGGTTCTGTTCGGACCATTCGCGCTGTACAGCACCAAGTTCCTCAAAGAGGGGTCATGGTTTGATCTGTTTTCGTCGGTCAATCACGATAACCTGGGTGGCATGTTGCGCGTGGGTCTCGATAACCTGGATCTGGTCAGTTACCTGATGGGGCAGGCCATGCTGTCGGACACCGATCGACAGGCCGAGTTGCTCAAGTATTATCCTCAGGCGCATCCCGAAGACTGGCGATTGGTGACGGCAGGCCAGCGAGTACAGGTGATCAAGCGGGATCCGGAGCAGGGCACCGTGTTGCAGTTCGGCACCGAGGTCGTGGCCGATCGCGACCATACCATCGCTGCGCTGCTGGGCGCATCCCCTGGTGCTTCGACCTCGCCACCCATCATGCTGCGGGTGTTGTCCCAGGCATTCCCGGAGCAGTTCGAGACACGCTGGAAAACACGCCTGACCGAGATCATTCCCTCCTACGGGCGCAAGATCAACGACAGTGCTGCCTTGACCAACGAAATTCGCAGGGCAACGAGCCAGGCACTGCAGTTGCCGTATCTTGACGTGCTGACAGAAGGCAGCGATGGCACCGCTGCCGACCCGGATAGCAGCACGGCAGGAGAGGTTGAGTTGCCAGTGGCTGGCGGGCGTCCCGGTCATCAGGAAACCGAGTTGCAAGCCTTGTAGACAAGACAAGGCCAGGGCAGAAATGAAAACGCCCAGCTGGTAACAGCTGGGCGTTTAATCTGTGGTGGCCTTGGGCGGAATCGAACCACCGACACAAGGATTTTCAATCCTCTGCTCTACCGACTGAGCTACAAGGCCACGCGAAGAAGCGGAATAATAAACCGCACTCTTCAGGCCTGTCAAATGGTTTTTGAAGGAAAGTCGACATCGATGTTGCAAGGTCGTCTTGGCAGTGGCCCGGAATCTACTGCCAAGACGTCAAGGGTTGTGACAGATCAACAGAGAAAGCACGCGTGGCACGTATCATCGTGGTGACGGCGGATGTCTGCATTTGAGAACAGTTTTTCTTCAGTTGCATGAATTTCCATAAGCTGTCAAGCGGTCTATAATCTATAGAAAATATTGCTTTCAAACTCGCAATCGCTGCAACCTATGTCCGTCCAGGTTCTCAGTCTTGGTCTCAACCATGTATCGGCACCCGTCTCGGTGCGCGAGAAGGTGTCCGTGCCCCTTGATGTCATCAAGCCGGCACTGGCAGGCCTGCGTGCGGCCTTTGGCGGTGCAGTGCGCGAGGCTGCCATCCTGTCGACCTGTAACCGCACCGAGATCTACTGTGCGGCCGAGTCCCATGCCGTAGAAAAAGTGCCGCTCTGGCTGGCAGAGTTCAACAGCCTCGATGCCGGCAGCCTGCAGCCCCACCTGTATCGCCACAGCGGCGATGAAACCGTGCGCCATGCTTTCCGCGTCGCCAGTGGGCTGGACTCGATGGTGCTGGGCGAGCCGCAGATCCTGGGGCAGATGAAAGATGCCGTGCGTGTCGCAGGCGAGGCTGGCACGTTGGGTACGCTGTTGCATCAATTGTTCCAGCGTACGTTTTCCGTTGCCAAGGAAGTCCGTTCGCAGACCGCCATCGGGGCCCATTCGGTCTCCATGGCTGCTGCCGCAGTGCGGCTGGCCGAGCGTGTATTCGGTGACCTGAGCGAAACCCGGACCCTGTTCATCGGGGCGGGCGAGATGATCGAACTCTGTGCCACGCACTTCGCGGCCCAGCGGCCGCAGGCCATGATGGTGGCCAACCGGACGCTTGAGCGTGCCGAGTCGCTGGCCAACCGGTTCAACGCCGATACCATGCGCCTGTCGGACTTGCCAGAACGGCTGGCCGAATACGACGTGGTGGTGTCCTGTACGGCCAGTTCGCTGCCGATCCTGGGGCTGGGCATGGTCGAGCGCGCTACCAGCATGCGTCGGCGCAAGCCCATTGTCATGGTCGATCTGGCAGTGCCGCGAGATATCGAGCCCGAAGTGGCGCGGCTTGACGACGTTTACCTCTACTCGGTCGATGACCTGGGCCGTCTGGTCCAGAGTGGTGCGGATGCGCGCAAGGCGGCCGTGGTGCAGGCCGAAGCCATCATCGAGACACGAGTGCGCAATTTCATGCACTGGCTGCAGGCCCGTGCAGCAGTGCCGGCGATCGTCGATCTGCATCGCTCGGTTGACGATCTGCGCCAGTTCGAACTTGATCGCGCACGCCGCGCCCTGGCGCGTGGTGACGATGCCGAGGCTGTGCTGGAGCAACTGGCCTATGGCCTGACCCAGAAATACATGCACGGCCCGCTGGCCGCGCTGCATCACGGCAGTGATACCGAGCGCCAGCAACTGCTGGCCATGCTGCCGCGCCTGTTTCCCCCACTCGACCAGCGCCGTTAGCGCCGCTGTCCGACCCGCAGTACAGTATGCGCTGCGCGCATGACTGTGTGCCGGCCGTGGACGGGACGCGACGGCGCTTGCACAGTTCTCCGCCTTTATCATTTTGCCTGGTCGCCGGCTCCCGTCGCCGCCGCGACGGAGACCCTGAAGATGAAAGCATCCATGCGCAACCGGCTGGAGCAACTGTCGAATCGCCTGCTGGAGATCGACGCGTTGCTCGCCGAGCCCGATGCGGCCGACGATATGAACCGCTTTCGCAAAATATCGCGTGAACGGGCCGAACTTGAGCCGGTGGTGATGGGCTATCAGGCCTTTGCCTGCGCAGAGGCCGATATTGCGGCTGCCCAGGAGATGCTGGATGATCCTGAGTTGAAGGACATGGCGCAGGAAGAGTTGCTGGCCGGACGCGAACGTCTGGAACGGCTCGACAGTGAGCTGCAGATCCTGTTGCTGCCGCGCGATCCCGATGACGGACGTGGCGTGTTTCTGGAAATCCGGGCCGGCACGGGCGGTGATGAGAGTGCCCTGTTTTCCGGTGACCTGCTGCGCATGTACACACGTTATGCCGAGCAGCAGGGCTGGCGCGTTGAACTGATGTCGGAAAGTCCTTCCGAACTGGGTGGTTACCGGGAAGTGATTGTGCGCCTCGATGGCGAAGGCGTTTATGGCCAGCTCAAATTCGAGTCGGGTGCGCACCGGGTACAGCGCGTGCCGGCGACCGAATCTCAGGGGCGCATCCATACGTCGGCCTGCACCGTAGCCGTGATGCCGGAGGCCGACGAGACCAGCGACATCGTGATCAATACCAATGACCTGCGGATTGATACTTTCCGTGCCAGCGGCGCGGGAGGGCAGCACGTCAACAAGACGGATTCGGCCGTCCGTATCACTCACTTGCCGACGGGGCTGGTGGTGGAGTGCCAGGATGATCGCTCGCAGCACCGCAATCGCGACAAAGCCATGCAGGTGCTGGCTGCGCGGCTCAAGGACAAGGAGCAGCGCGAACGCCAGAGCAAGGAGGCTGCGCAGCGCAAGAGTCTGGTGGGGTCGGGAGATCGCTCTGAGCGTATCCGAACCTACAATTTTCCGCAGGGGCGACTGACCGATCATCGGATCAACCTGACGCTCTACAAGTTGCAGCAGATCATGGATGGTGACATGAGTGAGCTGGTGCGCGCCCTGATCGCCGAGCACCAGGCCGAGCAACTGGCCGCATTGAGCCTGGAGTGAGCGCCATGGGTGTTGATGCGACAGCCATGCCGGAGCGTGGCGCAGTGACTGTGTCAACTGTGCGATCGCTGACTGCCGCCTGTCGCCTGCCTCGACTGGAAACGCGCATGTTGCTGGAGCAGGCCTTGCGTCGGCCGCGCGCCTGGTTGCTGGCCCATGATGATGAGCCGTTGCCGGAGGCTGCCGTGCAACTGTTCCTGGAGTGGGTGCGGCGGCGCGAGGCGGGTGAACCCATGGCCTATCTGCTGGGCGAGCGTGAGTTCATGGGATGGATGTTCGAGGTTACCCCGGACGTGCTGATTCCCCGGCCGGATACCGAGACGCTGGTTGCCACTGCGCAGGACATTATCCGTGATCGTCCCGCAGTTCGGGTGCTTGATCTGGGAACGGGCAGTGGTGCGATTGCCATATCGCTGGCGTTGATGTGCCCGGATGCGGTCGTTTATGCCAGCGATGCCAGCCGTGCTGCATTGGCGGTGGCCCGGCGCAATGGTGAGCGGCTGAATGCGGCTGTACAGTGGCACCAGGGTGACTGGTATGCGGCGCTGGCTGATGTGGAACCGGGTTTTGACCTGATCGTCTCCAATCCTCCCTATATTGCGAGCGAGGATCCGCACCTGGCGCAGGGCGATCTGCGCTTTGAACCGACCACGGCTTTGACGGATGGGGCTGATGGCCTGCAGGCTTTGAGAGCGATCGTGCAGGGCGCGGGCGCATGGCTGAAGCCTGGGGGCTGGCTCTGGCTGGAGCATGGCTGGGACCAGGCGCAGGCTGTCAGGGCATTGTTGCTGACGTATGGTTTTGCCGAAGTGGGCAGTCGGTGCGACCTGGCGGGTATCGAGCGGATTTCGGGTGGACGGCGATGATGCGTGCGGCTGTGGGCGTCTGAGCAGCAGGTCGATTGCTGCCAATACGCAAGCGGCGTAGGGGATTGCCCCCATGGCAGTCCGGACGGGTTTACACTGGTCCGTTGGTTTTCAACAGACATTGGATACATGAGGTGCAAGCAATGAGCGAAATTCAGGATTTCATCCGCAAGACCGTGACCGATCATCCCGTCGTGCTGTTCATGAAGGGGACGGCGCAGTTTCCCCAGTGCGGCTTTTCCGGTCGTGCCATCCAGATTCTGAAGGCCTGTGGCGTCAAGCAACTGATCACGGTCAATGTGCTGGAAGATGAAGAGGTCCGCAACGGTATCAAGACATTCTCGAACTGGCCGACGATTCCGCAACTCTACGTCAAGGGTGAGTTCATCGGCGGTGCCGACATCATGGGCGAAATGAGCGAGAGCGGCGAACTCAAGACGTTGCTCGACGAGGCGGGAGCCACCGCCTGATGGCTGCGCGCAGGCTGGTCATCGGGATCAGCGGTGCCACGGGGGCCATCCATGCGGTGCGCATGTTGCAGGTGCTGCGCGCCCAGACCGATGTCGAAACCCATCTGGTGGTGTCGGCATCGGGGGTGCTCAATATCCGGCATGAGCTGGACATGTCGCGCCAGGAGATTCATGCGCTGGCCGATCATGTCTACAGTGTGCGCGACGTGGGGGCAGCATTGGCCAGCGGCGGCTTCCATACCGATGGCATGATCGTGGCTCCGTGCTCGATGAGAACCCTGGCTGCCATTGCTCATGGCCTGTCCGACAATCTCCTGACGCGGGCTGCAGATGTCACGCTCAAGGAGCGGCGTCGTTTGGTGCTGATGGTGCGCGAGACGCCTTTCAACCTGGCGCACCTGCGCAATATGACGGCTGTCACGGAAATGGGTGGCATCGTATTTCCGCCCCTGCCGGCTTTCTATTACCGGCCTGCGTCCATTGAGGAGATGGTGGACCATACGGTTGCCAAGGCGCTGGATCTGGTAGGCATCAAGGTGGCCGGCCCGGAATGGACAGGCACCCTTTAAGGGGTGGGCCGCGCAATCAGAGTGTGTGGCGTCGGTCGCCTCGCGCGAAGCCCTGCAGCGATGCGGGCAGTCCCCGGCTCAGTGCCAATACCTTGAACAGTTCCCCCATCTCGGCTTCGCCCAGCAGTTTCTGGACCGGGCCGACAGCCTGCGCGTACAGTGCCGTTTCGCGCGGATCGAGTTCGGACAGCAGTTCGGGCAAGCCTGCATTCATCAGGAATCGTCCTTGCGAGGTGTAGCCTGACACATCCAGCCCGGCACGCAGTGCTGCATCGGCCATGGCGGTGAAGTCGACGTGCGCTGTGATGTCCTGTAGCCCCGGCAGCAGCAGGGGATCAGGGTGGGCGTGGTGGCGATAGTGGCACATCAGGGTGCCAGTGGCTCGCTGTGGGTGGTAATACTCGTGCTGGGGGAAGCCGTAATCGATCAATAGCGCCGCACCACGCTGCAGCCAGCGGCCCATCTGGCCGATCCAGGCTTCGGCTTGCAGGTTGATTTCGGTACGGTAGCCGGGATAGGGCAGCAGCCGCTGCTCGATGCGTGTTGCCAGTGTGGCTTGCGCAGGCCTTGCCTGCCAGATGAAGCGGTCGTCGTCATCCAGCGCGATGCCGTATTCCACAGGTTGTGCGGGTGTCGACAGATCCTCGCTGTCGGCGATCCAGCCGACGATCTTGACTGGCATGGCATCAAGGACTTCATTGGCCAGCACGCAACCGCTGAAGGCGTCGGGCAGTGCATCCAGCCACTCGACCTGATCCTGCCAGGGGGCCAGGCGCGCCTGCTGGCGCTGGCGCAGATCGGCCGAGACTTCCAGAATGGAGTAGCGTACCGGCATGCCCATATGATGCAGCTCGGTCAGGACGTCTTCAGCCAGACGGCCGGTGCCGGCACCGAACTCCAGCACATGCAGGCTGTCGCAGGCTGTCAGGACCCGGGCGGCCTCGCGCGCCAGCGTCCGGCCGAAGAATGGGCTCAGTTCGGGCGCGGTGATGAAATCGCCGGCGGTGACCTGAGGGCCGGAAGATGCAGGAGAAAGCTTGGCGCTACCGGCTGCGTAGTAGCCGAGCCCGGGTGCATACAGTGCCTGTTCCATCCATTGGTCGAAAGGCAGCCAGTCATCGTTCTGTCGGATCAGGGTGCGCAGGTGAGCCGACAGGCGTTCGCTGTGGGCCAGGGCATCGGGATCGGCAGGGGGCAAGGGCGGGCGTGAGGCGGAGGGCGGCGAAGAACGGTGCATGGGGTGTGTCGCGGTAGTCTGGCCGGGCGCTGTTGCGCCCGTGATGTCGATGGCCATTGTAGACCGAGACAAAAAAATGCCGGCCCCTGAAATGGGGCCGGCATGGCATCCGGCTGTAACGGCAGGGTCTGCCCTGCCTCAGGTCGTATGCTTAGTGGGCAGGACGCGGGTTGCGGCTGCCTTCGCGACGGGGGGCCGGCTTGCCGGCGCGGCGGTCCGGCGCATGGCCTTCGGCACGGCGGGGTGCGCCGGGCTTGCCGGGGCGCGAAAAACCGCCGGGACGGTCGCCCTGGCGTGCGGCGGGCTTGTCGCCGTAGCGGTTGTCCCGGTCAAAGGCCGGCTTGCTGTGGCGGGGGGCGCTGTCGCCGCCCAGTTCTGCTGCATCCGGGAAACGCGGGCCACCACGCGGCGTGTCGCCAAAGGGGCGGCTGGCCGGTGCGCGGTCGCTGAAGCTGCGCTCGCCATAGGGTTTGCCGGGACGGCTGCGGGCACCCTCGGGGCGGCCCTGGCCAGGACGGCCACCGGGACGCGGCTTGCCGCTGCGCGGGCCGGATGGGCGTGCCGCGGCGCGCGGCTCCAGGCCTTCAATGGTCTGGGGGGGAATCGGCCGGCCGATGTATTGCTCGATGCGGCGCACTTTGTGACGCTCTGCATGGACAGCCAGCGTGAAGGCCAGGCCATCACGACCGGCGCGACCGGTACGACCGATGCGGTGCACGTAGTCTTCGGCCTGCATGGGCAGATCATAGTTGATGGCGTGGCTGATGCCCTGCACGTCGATGCCGCGAGCGGCCACGTCGGTGGCCACCAGAATGCGCAACTGGCCGCGTTGCAGCTGGGTCAGTGTGCGGGTGCGCTGGCGTTGGCTCATGTCGCCATGCAGCGCTGCTGCAGCAAAGCCCTGTTCGGCCAGCTTGTCGGCCAGATCGTCGGCACCACGCTTGGTGGCGGTGAAGACGATGGCCTGGCTCATGTCGACATCGCGCAGCAGGTGGTCCAGCAGGCGCATCTTGTGGCTGTGGTCATCGGCGAACAACACGCTCTGGGTGATGTTGGTGTGTTGCTGGCGCTGGTTGGAGATATCGATGCGTTGCGGATCGCGCATCATCTTCTGCGCCAGGCGCGCCACCGTGCCGTCCAGCGTAGCCGAGAACAACAGTGTCTGGCGTGCGGCAGGCGTGCGCTCGACGATGTTTTCGATGTCTTCGATGAAGCCCATGTCGAGCATGCGGTCGGCTTCGTCCAGCACCAGGGTGTGTACCGACGACAGGTCGACGCGGCGCGATTGCAGGTGATCGATCAGGCGGCCGGGTGTGGCAACCAGTACGTCCACGCGCTTGGACAGGGCGCGCAGTTGCGCGCCGTAGGGCATACCGCCGACGGCGGTCGTGCAGCGCAGGCCGGGCAGGTTCTTGCCGTAGTTCTGGGTGGCGGCGTGGACCTGCAGCGCCAGTTCGCGGGTGGGGGTCAGCACCAGCACTTGCACGCCCTTGCCGCCATTGGCGGGCTTTTGGGAGATGCGTTGCAGTGCGGGCAGCATGAAGGCGGCGGTCTTGCCGCTGCCGGTCTGCGACGAGACCATCAGGTCATGGCCTTCGAGTGCAGGCGGGATCGAGGCCTGCTGCACGGAGGTGGGGGCAGTGAAACCGGCTTCACGCAATGCGGAAAGCAATACAGGGGCCAGCCCCAGGTCTTCAAAAGACATGGTGTTCCTTTTATCACACGGGTTATCGATCATCGTGCCGACCGGATCAACCGTGTGCGCCCGCACAGTGCAGCAGGCGTCAGGAAAAAGGTCAGGGAGCGATGGGGGCAGCAGGGTGCTGCGCATTTACCGAAAGAGCGATGCTGCGATTTACCTGTCTGGCAATCAGTGCGGCATCTGTCTCTATTCTGTTGAACAATGTGATGTTTGTTCAGGCAATCGGGGATTCTACCATGTTGCTATCAAAATTGTCGATTCATGGTGGTTTTCTACTGACGACTCCCTGATTGTCGTGTGTACGCATCACTGCCCGTGCTTTGCAAGGGCAGTGATGTCGAACACTGATCTGACTGAAGGGTCAGGCGTCGCCCCAGACCTCGCGGGCCACCTTGACGACCAGTTCGAGTTTCCTGCGCTGGTCTGCGACGGCGATATCGTTGCCGTGCACGGTGCTGCTGAAGCCGCATTGCGGTGACAGTGCCAGTTGCTCCAGCGGTGCATATTGCGCCGCTTCGTCGATGCGGCGCTTGATGGCGTCGGCCGATTCCAGTGTGCCGAATTTGGATGTGATCAGGCCCAGGACCGCAACCTTGCCCTTGGGCAGGAAACGCAGCGGACGGAAATCACCCGAGCGGTCATCGTCGTATTCGAGGAAATAGGCATCCAGATCCATTTCGGCCAGCAGGGCTTCGGCAACGGGTTCGTAGTTGCCGGACGCTGCGTGCGTGCTGCGGAAGTTGCCGCGGCACAGATGCATGCCCAGGGTCATGCCGGCCGGCTTGAGTGCCACGACCTTGTTGATGAAGCGGGCGTAGCGGTGTGGTAGTTCATTGGGATCGTCGCCGCGCTGGCGGGCTGCCTCGCGCATTTTTTCATCGCACAGGTAAGCCAGATTGGTGTCGTCGAGCTGGACGTAGGTGCAGCCGGCTGCCGCCAGACTGGCCAGTTCTGCAGCATAGGCCTGAGCGACATCGTCGTAGAAGGCCGGATCGAGTTCGGGATAGTGTGTGGCACTGATGCCGGCGCGACCGCCCCGAAAGTGCAGCATGGTGGGCGACGGGATTGTGACCTTGGCAACGCTGCCCTGGCCGGGTTTGATGACGCTTTGCAGGAAATCGAAGTCGGCGCGCTGGATGTCGCGCACATGGCGAACCTTGTCGACCACGCGCATCACTGGCGGGGCCAGCTCCTGGCTGCCGTCGGGGCGGATGATGGTGACGGGCTCGGCACTCTCGACGCCGCCCAGCTGGCGCAGGAAATCAACGTGAAAATAGGTGCGGCGAAACTCGCCGTCGGTGATGCTCTTGAGACCCAGATCTTCCTGAAATGCGACGATTTCGGCGATGGCCCGGTCTTCGACACTGCGCAGCGCGGTCGCATCGATCTCATGGCGTGCAAAGCGCTCACGGGCTTCGAGCAGGTAGGCGGGGCGCAGGAAACTGCCGACGTGTTCGGCGCGGAAGGGGGGATTGTGCGGGGTGGTCAAGCGAGACTCCGGAGATTGCTGCGGTCCATTCCGATGGATAGGACAGGTCTGCAGAAAAGTTGTGATCAGCTCATTATAATGCCGCGTCAATCAGCATGAATATAGACAGTTTTGATGTATGTCTATGATTGAAAATGATATTTCCTTGAGTATATTTCATATTTAATATGAATTCTCCTCATGGTTTGTGGGTTTTTCTTTTCACTCTTCCTGGGTTATGGATATCAGACAGACAGTGCAGCAAGGTGCCATGAGCCCGTTCCAGGTCATGGCGGTCTCGATTTGCGTCATGATCAGCATGATCGATGGTTTCGATGTGCTTTCGGTCGCCTTTGTCGGGCCGACGATTTCGCATGAATGGGGGCTGGCACCGGCGCAGCTGGGGGTGCTTTTCAGTTCTGGCCTGGCCGGGATGGTGGTCGGCTCCCTGGTCATTTCACCGCTTGCCGATGTGTTCGGACGTCGCCGAATCATCCTGGTGTGCCTGGCGATCCTGGCCAGCGGCATGCTGGCCTCGGCCTGGGCGCGAGGACTGGAGGAGCTGGCCTGGCTGCGGGTCTACACCGGGCTGGGTATGGGGGGCATCCTGGCGGCAATCAATACGGTGGTGGCCGAGTTCTCGTCGCTGTGGCGGCGCAGCCTGGCGATCAGTTGCATGGCAGTCGGCTATCCGATTGGTGCGGTCTTGGGCGGGCTGATGTCCGTCTATCTGATCGAGCATATCGGCTGGCGCAGCGTGTTCGTGTCAGGAGGTGCGGCATCGTTGCTGATGTTGCCGCTGGTCTGGCGTTGCATGCCGGAGTCGCTGGATTTCCTGCTGACCCGCCGACCGCGCAATGCACTGGTGCGGCTCAATGACGTGCTGGAGCGGATGGGCCTGCCGGCGCAGGATGTGCTGCCGCCCGCACCTGCGCGACAACGTCCTGCGCGATTGTGGGATGTGTTCGGTCCGAGCCTGTGGCGTCCGACATTGCTGATCTGTGGCAGCTATTTCGCCTTGATGGTGTCGTTCTATTTTCTGCTCAACTGGACGCCCAAGATCCTGGTCAGCCTGGGTCTGCCGGTAGGCGCAGGCATCTCGGGTGCCGTCATCATGAATCTGGGTGGGGTGGCTGGTGGCCTGTGGCTGGGCTGGCAGGCCAATCGCCGGGGGCTGGGCAGGTTGACGGCCGCCAGCCTGTTGGCGGGCTTTGTCTGCGTGGCAGGATTCGGCTGGATTGCCGGACCGCTGCCGCTCTTGCTGGCGCTGGCTGCCCTGATCGGTTTCTTTACCAATGGCAGCATCGTCGGTCTGTATGCGCTGGCTCCAGTCGTGTTTCCGCCCGAAGTACGCACGACGGGCACCGGGCTGGCGCTGGGGATCGGCCGCCTGGGGGCCACGGCCGGGCCGTATCTGGCTGGCCTGATGATTGCTGCCGAGTGGACACGACCGGCTTACTATATGGCGCTGGGCGCGCCGTTGCTGCTGGCTGCGGCAGGGGCGTGGATGCTGCGCGGGCAGCGCTGATTTATTGATGGAGTGGAATTAATGCCTGTTGGTACCTTGCCCTTGCACGATGCGGTGCTGACCGGTATTCACCTCAGATGGGATCTGGCGCAATGTGAGTTGCGACTATCTCCTGTGAATATGCCATCGCATGTATTGATATTCGATTGATTCACGAAAATTGAAATTCCACGCTATGAAAGCTGGGGCGCATCGTCGTCAATCAATCGTATCCGGCAATCTCAAGAGGGTGTGTTCGAGATCGAAATTCAGTCAGGCGATACGATTCGCGTTGAGGCCTCCGGCTGGATTTTTCGCCAGCGTGATGTGTCAAGGCCAGTTGGGAATCTATTGGTGAAATCCTTGCTGGACGCCACCTGAATAGGGCGTGAATATGAATATATATGGTTATGAATCGGCAGAGAGCGAGTTGATTGGTTTGCAAGAGATCACGCTTCAAGTGTCGATTGATGAGTTGAATGAGTTGATTGAATTCATGAAAAATACCCTCCTTTTAATGAGGGAGCATGAAAACTTTGGGAGTGAACACTTCAAGGACTTTGCTGTTAACAAATCGCTGGGCATGCCAGATATTATTATTTCTAAATAATGACATCCATGCGTATGCGTTGAAATGGTGCCGCCGAAGGCGGCGTGAAGACTGCGCGGGCAGCGCTGATCAGGCAGGCGCGGTGGCCCGCTCCAGATCGCCGAGCCATCGGATGGCGTGTTCGCGATGTGGCCCGCACATGTCGGCCGCAGGCTGGAGGCCACCGCAGAAGGCGGGCCGTTCAGGCCGGCCAAAGATCAGGCAGCGATGGCTGGCGTCGAGCTGGATGCAGCGTACGCCAGCGGGCTTGCCATCAGGCATGCCGGGGATCGGGCTGGTAATCGACGGGGCGATGCAGCACGCGCCGCAGTCATCGCGGCAGGACAGGGGCGCGGTCGCGCTCATGGGCTGACGGCCCGATGCGCTTTGCGCTTGTGGCGCAAGGCATCGGCGGGTGTCGGGGCGTGGGTTGCGCCAGATACACTGGGAACAGTCATCCGGGGTGCTCAGGCCGCCGAGGCATCTGCCGTGGCGGCGATGTCTGCGTCGGTGGTTTCCTGGCCGAGGTGACGATTGACAGCGCTCAGCACGGCGTGGAACGATGCCGTCACGATATCGCGGTTCACTCCCACGCCGAAGCCGGTCGCCGATTCACCCAGGCGCAGCTCGACATAGCTGGCGGCACGTGTGTCGGCACCGGTGCCGATGGCATGCTCATGGTAGTCCATGATGCGGATGGGCAGGTCGAGTGCCGCGACGAAGGCCGAGATGGCACCGTCGCCTTCGCCGGTAACGGTGACCGGCTGGCCATCGTGCTCGAGATCGACTTCAATGCGGAACTGGCGGCCTTCGCCCGCTTCCGGCGTGCCGGCGATGCGGTGGCGGATCAGCTTCCAGGGGGCATGCTGGCCCAGGTATTCGCTCTGGAAGACATCGTAGACATTCTCGGCCGTGACCTCACGGCCGGTTTCGTCGGACACCTTCTGGATGGCGCGGCTGAATTCGATTTGCAGGCGACGCGGCAGGACCAGGCCGTGCTCCTGTTCGAGCAGGTAGGACACGCCGCCCTTGCCCGACTGGCTGTTGACGCGGATCACGGCATCGTAGCTGCGGCCCAGGTCGGCAGGATCGATGGGCAGGTAGGGAACTTCCCAGACGCCGTCGGGATCCTGTTTGGCAAAGCCTTTCTTGATGGCATCCTGGTGCGAACCGGAGAACGCGGTGAAGACCAGATCACCGGCGTAGGGATGGCGCGGGTGTACCGGCAACTGGTTGCAGTACTCGGCGCAGCGGCGGACTTCGTCGATGTCGGAGAAGTCGAGGCCGGGATGGATGCCCTGGGTGTACAGGTTGAGCGCCAGCGTGACGAGGTCGACGTTGCCGGTGCGTTCACCGCTGCCGAACAGGCAGCCCTCGACGCGGTCGGCTCCGGCCATCATGGCGAATTCGGCGGCGGCCACGGCGGTGCCCCGATCGTTGTGGGGATGCACGCTGAGGATGACGCTGTTGCGGTTGTCGAGGTTGCGGTGCATCCACTCGATCTGATCCGCATAGAGATTGGGCGTCGTGGCCTCGATGGTGGCCGGCAGGTTGTAGACAATCTTGTTGTCGGGCGTGGCACCCCAGGTCTTGCCGACGGCGTTGCAGACCTCGAGTGCGAACTCGGGCTCGGCGGTGCTGAAGACTTCGGGCGAGTACTCATAGCGCCATTGGGTTTCGGGGTGGCGGCTGGTGTACTGCTTGACCCACTGCGTGCCCTGGACGGCAATCTGCCTGACTTCGTCCTTGCTCATGTTGAAGACGATGCGGCGGAATGCGGGGGCCACGGCGTTGTACATGTGAACCATGGCCTGCCGGGCTCCGGCGACAGACTCGACAGTGCGGGCGATCAGGTCTTCGCGGGCCTGGGTCAGGACAATAATGGTGACATCGTCTGGAATGCGCTTTTCATCGACCAACCGGCGCACGAAATCGAAGTCGGTTTGCGAGGCGGAGGGAAAGCCGACCTCGATTTCCTTGAAGCCGATCCGGATCAACTGGTCGAAGAAACGCAGCTTGCGCTCGACGCTCATCGGCTCGATCAGCGCCTGATTGCCGTCACGCAGGTCGGTGCTCATCCAGATGGGTGGATGGCTGATGCGGCGGCTGGGCCAGGTGCGTTCGGCATAGTCCTGTGCGAACGGCTGGAAGGGGATGTACTTTTTCTCCGGATGGGCGAGCATGGGAACCTCAGTCAGATGGTAAGACCGGCAATGGCAGGGCGCGCATCACGTCTGGATGGGACGGCGCACGACCACCATGGCGGAGCCTGTGTACAGGCGATAAAACGAAATCGGGGAACGAAAAGACGCGTGGCGAGACAGGGTGGCCGGACTGCCACAGGGCACTAGGCCCGGCCCCCGATCGCTAGGGATAGGGATAGCAGTTGTGCGGCGGTGGCACGCAAGCCAGCCCGTGCGGCTGCATGCGCACGGGTGTCGATGGAGAAGATCGCTGGCTTGTTCATAAGACGATAGTCAACCACAAAGCAGGCTGTCAGGCAAGGGTTTTGTCGCCGGTTGGTTGCCCCACGGCTTCCTGGGTGGCAAGTGTGGGGCTGTGCTGCTGTGGCTACATTATTTCCTGTTCGCGCGGTTGCCACTGGCCGCGGTATCGGCATTCTGCTGGGCTTCCAGCGCCTCGATCTGGCGTTGCAGGGCCCGCAGTTGCTGGCGCGCTTCCTGTTGCTGGCTATTCAGGCGATCCGCTTCCTGGCGGGCCTGGGCCTGCTGGGCGGCGATGCTGCGCTCTTGCTGGCGTTGAGTGGCCAGGTCATTCTGCAGATTGCTGAGTTCGGTGCTGCTGGCGGCCAGTTGTCGTTCGGTGTGGGCGTATTCGGCTTCGAAGCGAATGCGTTCGATGTCGGGCTGGGCCAGTTCCACGGTTTGCCGGCTGAAATTGCGGTAGGTGTTTTCGGCCTGGGCAAAATCATCGGTGCGGATCACGCGCCAGAAATTCTTTTGTTGGAACAATGCAACGTAATAGCGCAGATCGGAAGGCTGAAACAGCAGGCTGGCACCGAACTGGCCATTGTAGGTGGTACGCAATTCATGTACTTGGCCGGCCTGGATCAGGCGTTGCAGTTCGCTGGCCAGGGTATGCTCGGCGGCCGGCGTGCGGATCTCCGGCTGAACGGGGGCCGGTGCTGTCGTATCCTGCTGGACAACGACTGCGGTCGCGCTGTTGTCGGCATCCGGCGTGGCCGCGCTGTCGACCTGGCGTACCACAGGCGCATCAGCCGGGCGGCTGTCCTGTGCCTGGGCGCAACCGCCCAGGGGAATGCTGATGATGGCCAGGGCGAGCAGCGCCGGGCGGATGCCGTGGTTTTTCATGCCGAAAATCCCGAGATATCGTGGTTGGAAACACCTGAAAGCAAGATGATACATAAATCACTCTGATTCAGCAGGGCTATCGACAGTCTCCCTGTCTTCGGTCTCTTTGTCTTCGATCATGAGGCGGCGCATTCTTTCCCATAGCGATTTGCGGCTGATGCCCAATGTATCGGCCGTGGCCTGGCGTCGCCAGTCATTCTGTGCCAGCGCTTGCAGGATGCGTTCGCGCTCGATGACATCGGCTTCGCTCAGGCCCGGCATGCTGGTCGAGGGAATCTGCGACAGGCGCAATGGCGTACGCGATGGTGCGGTGGCCTGCATGGCCTGGCGTAGCGCACGTTCCAGGCGATCGTCGTCCCAGTGGCCGCACAGGCGTCGTACCAGGGCGATACGCTCTGCCAGATTGGCGAGCTGGCGCACGTTGCCAGGAAATGCCATGTTGGCAATCCGTTCGGTCAGCCAGACGGGGGGTTCGTCGGTGCTCTCCAGGATGTGGCGTACCAGGGTGCGGAACAACAGCACCTTCTCGGCCGGCCCGCGGGCATCGAGATCGGGAATGTCCAGCTCGATGACAGCCAGCCGGTAGTACAGGTCTTCCCGGAAGCGTCCGGCGGCGACCTGGGCGGGCAAATCGACGTGAGTGGCTGACACCAGCCGGAAATCGACGATGATTTCCTGTGTGGCCCCCAGCCGCGTGACGGTATTCTGCTCCAGCACGCGCAACAGTTTGACCTGCTGGTGCAGCGGCAGGTCGCCGATCTCGTCGAGAAACAGGGTGCCGCCATGCGCCTGTTCGAAGTAGCCCTTGTGCGAGCCGGCTGCACCGGTGAAGGCTCCCTTGGCATGGCCGAAGAAATGCGCCTCGAACAGCCCGTCGGGAATGGCCCCGCAGTTGACGGCGATGAATGACCCCGCTGCGCGATGCGAGGCGTCGTGCAGCAGTCGGGCGATGCGTTCCTTGCCGACACCGGTGGCACCGTGTATCAGCACGTTGTTGTCGCAGGCAGCATACATTCTGGCTTCGTCGATTACGGATTGCATGATCGGAGAGCCGGTGACCAGCGGCAAGGGGCGTGCAGGGGCCGGCCGCAGGGTGGCCTGTGCGATGCCGGCCAGACGAAACAGCAGGGCGCGCAGGTCTGCTGCATTGAACTGCAGGGGCAGGGTGTTGGAGTAGGCAGGTGGAAAAAAACGGGGGTCCTGTGCCCGGTCGTGGGCCGCGACCCAGATCACGGGAATGGCCTGGGCGCGCAGCCAGTCCTGCCCCCGGAAACGGGGGTCTGTCATGACGGACGCAGAGACAATCGCGATGGCGGTGCGCCCTGTGTCACGTGCCGGCAGCAGCTCGGGTTCGGCATCGGCGCGGATCAGGTTGATGTCGAAGTCGGCCAGGCTGCGCATGACACGCGAGCCCAGATCGGAGCTCCCTTCCCAGATGTAGAGATCGAAATCCTGGTTGAGTGGCGTGTCGTTCATGCCGGGCTTTTCCATTTTTGTCAGTGCACGAGTTGCGCGCGTGGGCGACCGCACTCGAGGGAGATCAATTCGGTGCGGACCTGACCCAGGTTGATGCCGAGGTTCGCAAGCAGGTTCGACAGCGTCTGGCCCAGGGCATCAAGGGGCGCGCGCAGGATGTCGAGTACGATCTGCAGCAACAAGGGCACGCCGGTCTGGCTGTTTGTTTTCTGCAGCACGCTGTTGAGCTTGTCGACACAGCCGGATGCCGTGCCGGCATAAGGTGGCAGCCCGCTCAGTGTGGCTCCCGCGCATGTGTCCGTTGGCAGCAAGACGCCCAGCAGGTCACCCAACAGGTCGCCGACAAGGTTCAGGAGGTCAAGTCTGAGCAGGTTATCGACGATATTGCCGATCAGCCCGTTAAATCCTGTCTCGATTTTGCGCAGAGCCTTGGCCTCAACGGCTTTCCGGCACGCAAATCCCTGGCCGTTGAATGGGCCGGAGGCGGGGTTGCAGTTTTCTGCGGCCAGAGTTTCGTTCCATATCTGCTGTGCTCCAGGCCGGGTGCCGGAGCCATTGGCCGGGGTTTTGCCTGCCAGGCTGGACAGCAGTTCGTCTGTTAGACTGGCCAGGGTCGTGCCGATGGCCAGTGCATTGCCGTTTGCCGGCACATCTGCGGTCTCGCCTGCTGCCAGGGTAACGGTCGAGACATCTTCCAGTGCGATGCCTGATATGGATGTGTTGAGTGACAGCAGATTGTGGCCCAGCAGCCGCAGCCGCAGCAGCTCCTTGCTATCCAGCGGGGTGCGACAACTGAAGCTGGTCGAGAAAGCGTCGCTGGCGCTGATGTTGCCGATGCAGGCATTGGCCAGGCTGGCCTGGACGGTGATCCGGGCGAGCGCCTGGCCTTGCTCATCGTATTCTTCGCACAGGCTGTCGAGCGTACCGTGACCGGTGACGAGTTCCAGTCCGATCGGGATGTGTACGCCCAGGTCGAGCAGTCCTGCCGGGACCATGCCGCCGCCGGTTGTCGAGCAATTGCCGAGGCTGGCGCAGAGTTCGACGAAGGCGCGGATCTGGGCTCCATAGGCCGTCGTACCGGCTCCGCCTATACCGATAGAGGGAGGCTCGACGATACCGATCTTGACGGAGCCACGCAGTACGCCCAACAGGTTGAGTTCGGCAGGCACATCGATTGCCCTTTCCCTCGTTGCAAAGGCCAGCACGCTGTCGACGATGCTGCCCAGCGATATCCTGGTATTCAGGGCGGCATTCGGATCGTCTGCGTTGATGTGGGCGAACAGGCCGCGCGGGCCATTGGCGAGGCTGCCAAGCTGAATGACGGGGTCGGCGACGACCAGCGCATCGATCAGGCTTTCCAGCAGGGAGAGCTGGACGGTTGTCAACTCGGTACCGGGCGCAGGATTCGAGCCTCCGTTGCGGGCGAGTTCCAGTGCGGCGCGCAGCAGTTCGGCACCGCCGACCCGAGCTACGCTATCGAGTGCCAACAGTTCGTTCAGGCTGGCGACGGTCAGGTCGGCGGGCAGGTCGACGCCCAGGGTCTGTAGCAGGCCTGCCGGTGTCAGCATGACATTGGCCAGGCCGTTGCGATCGGCAACGGTGGTGCCACGCAGATCTGCACCGATACTGGCCAGCAGGTTGGTGAGCAGGCCGTCGTCCAGGGCCAGCAACTGTGGGCTGACACTGAAGGCCGCCAGGGGTTCGCCAGGCTCGAGGCGGGCGATGGCTTTTGCCTGGAGGGCAGCTGTCTGCATCAGCGGTACGAAAGCAGGGATGTTGCTGCGTAGCGATACATAGATGGCCTGACCGGGGGCGTTGTCCGTCGGGCTGAAGTGCAGCGCTTGCTGGGCCGGATCAACTGCAGTGGCGGGCGCGGTCGGATCCCATACGCCGCAGGCAATATCGGTTTCGACTTCACTGGCGTTCTGCAGGGCGGGTTGAGCCGCCAGGGTTGCCTGGGCGGTTTCGATTGCTGCAGCGCAATTGCCCGGCCAGGCCGGACGTAACATTTGCACGCCGCTCAGTGCGGCCATATCGGCTGCGTTCTGGAGTTCCCGCTTCATATAGAACAGGTAGGCAAGGTGTGCCGTGCCGAGCAGGACCAGGCCCACCAGGATCGAGGCTGCAGCCGGCAGCAGGACTGAACCGCGCTGGTATCCATGGTGTGCATTGCCCGTGCGGGCAGGCCGTGGCGAAATCCTCATGGCGCAGGGCTCAGTCTTTTTCGAGCCGCTCATCGAACCATTCCGGCAGTGGCTGGCGGAAACTGTCCAGATAGCGTTGCCAACTCAGTTGTGCCGTGGCACCCAGAATGGGCAGGTGAGACCCTGGCCGGTCGGGGTTGGCTTGCGCAGCCAGCAGGCGTCGTGTCGTTTCCCCGATGGCGGGAGAACGCCCCGATGCTGCCGGCGTGCTGGCCGAGTCGGGCTGTGCGGTGTCTGCAGTCTGCCCCGGCGCGACGATCCTGCGCACCACGGGACGCTCGGGTGTACTGGCGCTGGATGTGGCCGAAGACCCTGTGCCCGCTTGATCGGTGGGTTGTGCATACACATGCGGTACGCCGGAGAGACCGAGCCAGATCGTTGCCAGCAGGGCAGTCTCCGGTAGTCTTGAAAGGAGGGGGCAAGTCATGTCTGTTCTCCTGGGGCAAGGCGGTCAGGGGGATGGGCGGGAGAGGCGTTCGAGCAGCGATCCCAGGGCCAGGCCCGTGTCCTGAGGGGCTATGGACGACCGGGCCGCTTCTCTGGATGCAGTGACTGGCCGGCTGGTATCGGGCGCAGTTGGCGTGTCGGTGGATGTCACGGTGGCGATGGCAGTGGCGCTACTCATCATCTGGCCCAGGCGTGCTGCCGTGTCCTGGATATGTTGGCGCGTATCTTCGGCCAGTCCGGCTTGATCCATCAGTCGGCCAGCGGCCGCAGGGTCGTTCTGCATGAGCAGTAATATGGCCATGTTGCTGAGAAATACGGGATTGTCCGGGGCCAGTTCGGCCGCCTGTCCCAAAGGCAGACGGGCACCTGCAGGATCACCTGCTGCCAGCCGGGCATAGCCCAGGTCATTGAGCATCTCCGGATTGGCAGGCTCCATGCCGGTCGCACGCTCCAGATGCTCGATGGCCTGGATCAGGTCACCATTGCCGGCAGCCAGCAAACCCAGTCCATGCCAGCCTTGGGCAGCCAGCGGTGTACGCAGCAAGGCCTGGTAGGCCTGTGTGCTGGGTGCGATCTGCCCGGTGCGGCGCAGCGATTCGGCTTCCAGCGCTGTCAGTTCAGGTGTGCGGCCGAACCGGGCCTGGTGCACATTGATATAGGCCAGTGCCGCAAAATAGCGGCCCTGCTGCTGGTTCTCCCGGATCAGGCGCACCAGCATGGCGGGCGTATCCTGGGCCTGCCGACGGGCTTCGTCGAATTCGTGCTGGCGCATCTGCGCCTGTTGTGCCTGTTGTTCCTGCATGAACTGCCAGGCACTGTCGGCCTGCGACATGCTGCAACCGGACAGGAATATGCCGAGCAGGCCTGAAAGCAGGAGGGTATTCGGCAATCGGACTGTCATTTACTGACCTCCTGTGACACGGGCCAGCCCGCGGATGATGGCAATGAAGCCGGCACCACCCGTGACAATGATGAGTGCGGGCATGAGCGTCAGCACCATGACGGCCGTCATCTTGACGGTCTGGTGACCGATTTTTTCCTTCAGGTCGAGCTTGCGCTGTTCACGCAGGCGGGCACTGAATCGTGTCAGAGGTTCCTGGACCGCTCCACCATGTTGATCGACCTGCGCAATCAGGCGGCACAGGGCGGACAGGTCGTCGTTGCCGAAGGCACTGCCGAGTCGTTGCAATGATTGTTCACGGGTGCGGCCATGGCTGTACTGGTTCAGCGCCAGTTGCAGTTCTCGACTCAACACCGGCATGGCAGGTGCAAAATCCTCGACGATGACATGCAGACTCTGATCCATCGACAGGCCGACGCCCTGCAGCAGCCGCAATCCGTCTATCAGCAAGGGGAGTTCCCGGCTGACGGCGGCGCGTCGCGCCTGCACATGACGCAGCAGTAGCCATTTGGGCAGCATCCAGCCCAGAGCAAAGCAGGCGAACAGCAGGGCGGTCTGGCCCAGTATCGCGCTGCCGACCAGGGTGACACGCCCTGCCGCCAGCCAGGAAAACAGTGGCAGACCCAGCGCCAGCAAGGTCCGTCCGAAAACGAACAGTGCCTTGGTGCGCGCGGGATGATCAAAGCCGCCCTGTTCGAGCAATTGTCTGTCTTCGCGCGGCAATAACAGATCGCCAAAACGGCTGCGTGCCCAGCGTCCGCCCAGTGTCGTAACGGTTTCCATGAAATAGGCGAAGCGCGACTGCGGCGCGGCCTTGGATGTTGCTGCCGACCGTGTTTGCCGATGGCTGTCCAGGGTGCGATCCATAACCCGCTCCAGTCGCCATTGTCGCCATTGCCTGTGCAGCAGCCCCAGGCCTGCCAGCAACAGGGCAATGGCCAGGCAGGCGACAGCCAGCGCAGCGAGCAGGGTGGGATTGTTCAGGAAGTCCATGTTTATCTTTCGTCCTGAATGGCGCTGGCCAGGCGATATAGCCAACATGTGCCGGCGATTTGAAGGAAGGCTGCCAGCAGCAGCAATTTGCCGCCCAGTGCGTCATGCCACATGTTCATGAACAGCGTGCCGTTGACGATGACGGTGTAGGCGGCAATCGCCAGGGGCAGAATCGCCAGTATCCAGGCCGACAGGCGTGTTTCCGCCGAGAGTGCCCGCATTTCGTGTCGAGCCTGGTGCAGATCGCGCATGAACAGGGCCATTCTTTCCAGAACCTGATCGCTGCGGCCACCGTATCGCAGCGCAATGCCGATGATGGCGGCGACCAGATACAGTTCATGCATCCGGTACTGCCCGGCTACCTGTTTGCTGGCGCTGTCCAGATCCTTGCCGGAGCGCACCAGACTGTCGATGCGATCGAGCGCATCGCGCAGTGGTGGTTCGACCGTGCGCAGTGCTGACTGGAATGCAGCTCCCAGGCTGTTGCCGATCGTCAGCAGCCGTACCATGGATTCCAGGAAATCAGGGAGCTGGGCGGCCATGCGCTGGCGACGGATGGCGGCGCGGCGCCACAACAGCAGCAACTGGATGCCGAACAGCAGCAGGCCCAGCAAGAGTCCGGACAGGGGATGGACGAGCAGGCTGACGACAAGGGCCAGCAGCAATGGTACGCCGTCCAGCATGATGTAGAACCGCAGGCTGGGGCGTTGACCCGCCTGCAGTAACAGGCTTTGCCAGAATGTGGGGCCGGCCGGCAAGCGCAGAGGTGCTGCGCTTCCTGGAGGCGCAGCATGCGCATGAGGGTGCCGTTGCTGTAGTTGCTGGTCAATGAAGCGTGCGCTGGCATCGCTGGACTGCTGGGCAGCACCCATGCGCCACAGCCAGAGTGCGGCTGCAAGCAATAGCAAAATGAGGCTGGCGATCAGCAGCAGGGCGGGTGTCATCAGGATCTCCTGAACCAGAACCCTCCCGACTCCGGCGGGGGTGTGCCGGTGTCGGGATCGCGCAGTGCGTGGCGTACGGGGGCCAGCTTGGGCGTGTGTGGCTGGATGCCCAGGCTGTGCCAGCGCTCGAGTTCTGCCCCATCGGCATCCAGGACGGTTTCATGGCGATACAGCTCCTGCGTGGCAATGATTCCGTCACCCACGCCGGTGATTTCCGTGAGCGAGAGGATGCGTCGCTTGCCGTTGGACATGCGACCGATCTGGATGATGAAATCGACGGCGCTGGCAATTTGCCGCCGCAGACTGTCCTCGCTGCCCTGGAAGCCGGCAAAGCCTGCCAGCATCTCGATCCGATACAGGCATTCGCGTGGCGAGTTGGCATGGATCGTGGCCATCGAACCGTCGTGGCCTGTGTTCATCGCCTGCAGCATATCCATGACTTCGGCACCGCGTACTTCGCCTACGATCACCCGGTCAGGACGCATGCGCAGGCTGTTGCGGATCAGGTCGCGGATGGAGACAATGCCGGTGCCATCGAAGCCCCCCTGGCGCGACTCCAGACGTACCACGTGCGGGTGGTTGAGGGCCAGTTCGGCAGTATCCTCGACCGTGATGATCCGCTCGCGTTGGGGAATGCAGAAGGCCAGCGCATTGAGCAGGGATGTTTTGCCCGAACTGGTGCCGCCGGAGATGATGATGTTGCATCGTTGTTCCACGGCAAGGCGCAGAAAGCGCAGGATCTGCTCGTCGAATGTCCCCAGTGCCAGCAGATCTTCCGGTTTGAGCGGATCGCGCCGAAATTTCCGGATCGAGACCATGGGGCCGTCGACGGCCAGGGGTTCAATGATGGCGTTGAGCCGCCCGCCGTCGGGCAGGCGGGCATCTACCATGGGGCAGGATTCGTCCAGCCTGCGCCCCAATGGGGCGAGGATGCGTCGCACGATGCGCAGCACATGGGCATTGTCGTTGAAAGCCAGCGGCTCCTCTTCCAGTATGCCCTGGCGCGACACGAACACGTGGTCATAGCCATTGATCAGGATGTCTTCCACGCCGGGATCCGACAGCAGGTCTTCGAGCGGCCCGAACCCCGACAGCTCCTTGGTCAGGACGTCCGTGATGCGACGCTGCTCCATTTCGTTGATCGGCAGGCGCTTGAGCCGGGTGAAGGCCGCCACTTCGATGGCAACGAATTCTCCGATGGCCTCGCGCGACCAGCGCCCGAACTCTGCCCCCAGCTCTTCGATCCGTTCGAGCAGGTGCTCGTGCGCGGCCGCCTTGACCCGAAGGTAAGGCTGAGCGTCGTCGGAACGACGGCTTTCGTCGGGACTGAAGGGGGTGTTGGCAGCATGGATCATGGCAGTTCCTGGGGGCAGAGCATCAGGGGCGTGGGGAGGTGCGGCGTGTGCCTGGCAAGAGAGTGCTGAACCAGCTGCTGCGGGGCGCATCGCTGCGCGGCAGGTCTATGGTCTGGTCAATCAGGCTGTCCATGCTGCGCAGATAGGGGTCGCGTTCCGCGGTTTCGAACAGCAGCTTGCCCTGACTGGCTCCGGACATGAGCGCCAGGGTCCGGTCAGGCAGGGTGGCGTAGACCGACAGCCCGAATTTTTCGGCAATCTGAGCAGCCTCCATGCCGTAACGTTCGTCGTACCGGTTGACCAGCAGGCGGAGCGTATGGCGTGGCACATGCAGGTGTTCCAACTCATCCAGCCGATCTGCCAGAGAGACCAGGGCTCCGATACTTTGATCCGTGACCAGCCAGGTGGCGGCGGCCGAACGCGCCAGTGCGCTGGCAAAGTCCGGATTGACCAGCCCGCCGGCATCGATCAGCACACACCCGTAGTACTGTTGCAGGCTGGCGTACAGCAACAATGATTCTTCCTGCGAGATGCGACGCATGCGCTCCAGATCCCGTGGCAGTGACAGCACGCTCAGGCCGCTGGCTGTGCGGGGCAGGGCGGCGTCCAGCAACGTATCGTCCAGCCTGCGCAGGTTGCGGACCGCTTCAGTGAAGTCGAATGTATCCGGTAGTCCCAGATGCAGCAGACAATCGCCGACAGGGGTGCCCAGATCCAGCAGGCAGACGCGGTGCTCCATGTCAGTTTCAGGCCGCGACGGGTCGTTGCCCTGTCCTTTTTGGGCCAGGCGGGTCTGCAGGGACGTTGCCATATGGACGGCCAGGGTGCTGGTGCCGACGCCAGGCCGTACGCCGAGCAACAGGATACTGTTGGCACTGTTCTTGGCAGCCTGTCGCGCGGTCAGATGCGGGCACAGCAACTGTTCGAGGATATGGCGCAACTCGTCGGCGCAACTTGGATCGGCAAATTCGCTGACGCCTGCGCGCAGGGCCGTGATGACACTGTCGGGATGGGCCTGCGAGCCCAGGGCGATCCGCGGCAGATCAGGCTGTGCCAGCGCCAGCTTGCGGGCCTGTTCTGCGCTCTGTCGCAGCTTGTCGGGCTGCTCGGGATCCGGCATGAAGTCCAGCAGCAGTGCGTCCATGTTGCCGGGTTTCTCGGCCAACCGGGCACCTACATCCCGCGTGCTCAGGATGACGCCCAGATCGCCGATCACGGTATTCAGGTGAGCCTGCAGTGCGTCGTTGTCGGCATACAGCAGGAACCGGTAGGGGGCAGACTGCAGATTGTCGGGCACGGTGAATCTTCCTCTCGATAAACGGTATCTGTCAGCGTGAGAATCCGGGCATGACCTGGGAACTGCCTGCGCCCAGCAGGTACTGTCCCCACGCATTGCCGATGGTGTCCGGCGGATCGCGATCCTGTCCCGGCAGCGGGATGGGGACATTGCGCGCGATAGGTCGCACCAGGCGTGGCGTGACCACGATGACCAGTTCCATTTCCGTCTGGTTGTAGCGCATGCTTCGGAAAAAGGCGCCGATGACAGGCAGATCGCCCAGAAACGGCAGCTTGTTGACATTCGCAATGGTCTGGCGAGAGACCAGCCCGCTGATGATGAAGCTTTCTCCATGTCCGAGCTCGATCGTGGTATCGGCCCGACGTGTGCGCAATGCCGGCAGCAGCATGCGGTCATCTCCACTGGAGAGCTGGATGGCGTTGGTGTAGTCGAGCTCACTGGCCTCGGGCGCAACCTTGAGGAAAATGCGGTCGCCGGACAGGACGGTCGGGCTGACGGTCAGGCCGATACCGAACGGTTTGTATTCGACCGTCTGTGTACCGAGGCCGGCCGAGGTCGGGATCGGGATTTCGCCGCCGGACAGGAAGCTGGCACTCTGGCCCGACAGGGCGACCAGGGTGGGTTCGGCCAGGACGCGGGCCAGGCTGTTGGCCTGCAGCAGATCCAGTTCTGCCCGGAAGTGCCTTGATCCACCGAAGATGACTTTGAAACCATCCATCAGTGTCCGGCTGGCACTGTTGGACTGGCCGACCCGGCCTGCGAATGACCAGCTTCCCCCAGCACGGCCACCCGACCAGTCAATGCCGACCTCTTTCATCACGGAACTATTGAGTTCGACCACTTTGACTTCGACCTGGACCATGCCACCGACATCGATGACGGATGCATCGACCGTCTGGCTGGCTCCCTGGGTCGCGGCCAATGCCTGCTGGTGATCCGGCAACGATGCCGAGGTGCCGCTCAGGACGGCACCCTGGCCGGCGATGGCGACCTGTGCCCGAGTTTCCGGCCCTGCTGGTAGCGCCTGTTCGATTTCGTTGGCGACATGGATACGCCACTGTTCAGGCTGGGCCTGGCCGCGCAGCCAGACCTGGAGCCGTGTCGTGCCCGGTTGGCCTGCAATCAGCATGACGGCCCCATTGCGGTCGCCAGCCGGCGGCAGAATGCGTACATCGGCGATTTCCGGGCTGTCGACGGCGATGCGTACCGGTGTGCCGGACAAGGGCAGGGCTTGCTGGCCGCGTGCAGGCAGGCGGATTTCCTGCATGGGCCGGACGGCCGTGGTATCCGGCAGAGCGGATTGCGCAGCGACTGGCCATGGCAATGATGCGAGGCAGGTTAGCAGGATTGCGATCAGGCGGGCCGGAGTAGGCTGCATGGGAGGGTTCCTGTCTCAGTAATGTACGGTTTCACGCTGTCCCGCGCGGATGATTTCCAGGGAGCGGGACGCAGTCGATGTGGGCGTGGGCCGGGTTTGCTCCTGCTGGCGCGGAGCAGGCTGTTGTGGGTTGCCGGCCAGTTGTGGCAGGCTTTCGCCTGCATAGGCCTGGTTGTTGGGGCTGTCCAGGGCTGTACGCTCCTGGGGAGACAGGTTGCTGCGCCCGCTCAGTACCGGATTGCGTGGCGCGAATAACTCCGTGTCAGGCAGAGCGGTGTCGTCGGGGGCTCTCAGAACCAGCTGCAGTTTGCCGTTGCGGGTGGCCAACAGGAGCTCATTGACCTGTCCTACAGGAACGGCCAGGATGGCCGAGCGGATGGCTGCCGGCTGGGCAGTGCCTCGTGCCGTTGTCGTGGTGCTGGATGCCGGTGCGGGTTCGGGGGTTTCCAGTGTCTGCTGTCCATAGGCCAGGACCCGCAAGCGGGGCATCAGCAGGCGGGATTGCGTATGCGAGACCTCGTGGCTGCGGTTGAGCGTGATGAACACATCGACATGATCGCCAGGCAGGATATGCCGGCCGGCACCGACAATGTCGTCGATGGGGATGGTCAAGGCGCGTTCATCCGGTGCCAGGTGGTGGGCCAGGCCGCGTTTCAGGGAGGAGGCCAGCAAGGGCTCTCCGGTTGCATGCGGATGGCGCATGCTGGCACCGATCAGTGTGGCAGGATCATCGAAAGCCTGTACAGGGCGGGTTGGCCAGTATTCGACGCGCAGGTCAGTCGCTGTCAGGACCTGACCGGCATCAATGGTACGGGCGGCCAGCACGACGGGATAAAGGACTGGAGCCGGCGCATCCTGCGTGTTTTCCAGCGCAGGTTGTGGCGCAGGCGTTGCCGGGTTGCGTGCCAGATGTAGTGCCCACAGCCCCAGCAGCAACGCCAGCAGGACCAGGATCACGGCAAGGATTCGGTGCAGTCGACTCATGATGGCAGGCAGGCTCCATGCGGGGTCAGGACAACGGTGCTGCGGGCACGCAGGGTGGCCGGAGCCAGATCATCGATACCGATCATGCCGGCAGCCTGTGCTGCAGTGTGTATGGGAGGCCAGCGACGGCTGTCGAAGGCCATATCCAGGCGCAATCGTTGCGGCTTTGGTGTGGTGCTGGCGGTGGCTGAGTAGCCGTCAGGACATTCGATGGCAGCCATTTGCGTAGAGCAGATGGCTGCCCTGGAGAACCAGCCTGCCGCGTTGACGGCGGTTTCGCATCCACGTGCCAGGACGGCAGGTGAGGGGCATGGGCCGGCCTGCCCTGCATTCTCAGCGTATTCACAGTGCAGCAGGATGCTGCGTGCGCCTTCTCCCGCTGCAAACGCGAGGGTCTGCTGTACCCACAGGATCGAACCGAAGGCAATGACGCCAAACAGCAGCGCCAGTATCAGGACAAGCACCAGGGCAAACTCCATGGCGGCAATGCCACGCTGGGCGAACAGGCCAGATGGTGTGTGTTTCATGTGGCTGCCCCCGTTTCCGCGAGGATGCGGACACGACTTTCGAGCGTGTCCGGCAGCAGCGAGATACCGAACAGGCGTCCCAGTCCCAATTCCGGCACGATCGGGTGGCGGCTGTAGGGGTAAAGGATCAGGACTTCGACCTCGTTTTCGGCCAGAGGGACTGCACCACAGCTTGGCGAGGTTGGGCCGGCCAGGGGGCCGCTGCGGTTGCAGACATGAATCTGCAGTCCGTCGGGGCCCGTGCTGCGCAGCAGCCAGGCCAGGTGACTGAGGCTGCAGTTTCTGGCGCGCTCTGCGCGCAATTCGAGGGGGGCTGTGGTCTGCGTGGTGGCCAGCCCGCGCCATGCCGTGCAACTTGCCTCACGATCCGGCTCATTGTCCGGCCACCAGCGCAACAGGGTACGGGCCCCTTCCTGCGCCGCCATGTTGAGGCTTTGCTGGGCGGTATAGATCATGCCGAACGACAGCATGGTGTAGATGGCAAGAAACAACAGCGGAAAGACCAGCGCATATTCCAGGGCATAGTTGCCCGACTGGTACTGTGCTGGAAGGGAGGCGTGTCTTGTCATGAGATGCGTCCCCAATGCCACCAGGCACTCCACAGCAAGGCGGCTGCGGCCAGATAGCCGGCGTATGGGATACCGCGCCGGGTGATGGCATAACGCACGGGCAATACTGCCTCGCGTCGCAGCAGCATGACCTGGGTCAGCGCATGCAGCGCACCCGGTATGCTCCCCAGCATCAGGATGATCAGCCAGTTTTCAAGGCCGGTGAGCCATCCCAGCGTAGCAAGGAACTTGATGTCACCCGCACCCATCAGATGGGCACGCCAGAGTGGCCAGAACACCAGCAGCGACAATGCCATGGCCAAGCCACCCGACAGCGCCGAGGCACCGTCGCCGGCAGGTGCCAGCCAACCTGCCCGATTGCCCAGCAGCCAGAGGCTCTGGAACGCGAGCGCGAACAGCAGCAGCCGGTTGGATACCCGGCGGTGCCGCAGATCTTCCAGGATGACGAGCAGGGCAAACAGCACGAATGCGCCCCACCAGGCCAGGCTGCTGGTCATGGGTACTCCGGTGCAGGTTGAGTCAGGCGCAGGGAGTCAGGTCAATGCGCCTGCCGGGCTGAGAAAATGACGGATGCAAAAAATGTCATCCCTCGCCGTCGCCTTCCCCGGTGATGGCTGCGCTGATGTCTTCGAATACGCCCCGGATATCAGTGCCCAGGGCGGTCAGGGCCGCAATGATCACGACAGCGATCAGGCCGGCAATCAGGCCATATTCGATGGCGGTGGCACCTTGCTCATCGTGCCAGAACTGTTTGAGTGTATTCATGATGCTGCTCTCCTTCTGGGGGTCAAAGGGTGCTGCAGGCGCTACGTGAACAACGGGAAACAGTCGGTGGTGAAACAGTGCATCTTTTTTTATTTAATGTCGGGTCAGATTACTAAAACATTGCAGGCCTTGCAATATGTTTCGACATTTGAAAAGACCAGCCCGGACAACGCCAGGCTGGTCTTCCAGATACAGCCAGGAGGGGGAGGATGTCAACGATTGAGAATGCCCAGTCCACCGCCGAGCAATCCTCCCAGGCCGCCCGTCGTGCCTTCCTGCGCATTGGTGCCCGTGAGTCCGCCTGTCAGACCATCGCTCAGGCCCTGGGCCAGCCCCGAGGTCAAGCCAGCGACGCCGTTGGTGACATGTCCGAGCGTGGCACCGAGCGGGTTGCCTGCCTGTGCGTGATCCGGGTTCAGGATGCCACCGGCGCTGGCAACGCCTGCGCCGACCTGCTGGACCAGATGACCGACACCGCCGACAGGCAGGGCCTGATCGAGTTGGCTGCCTACGGTCCCGAGGGCATCGCCCAGGCTACCGAGTACCTGGTCTGCGGGCAGCGCCAGACCAGTGGCGGCACCGACTTGCTGTGTCAGCCCGACCACGGCCATGCCGGCAGGTACGGCGGCTTGGTCAAGCACGGCACCGGTGTTGCCGAGTACGCTGCCCAGATTGAGTGGTACCAGATTGTCCAGGGCCGCGCCGGTATTGCCCAGGGCTGGCTCCAGGATGGCGATGGTCTGGCCTGGAGGCATCAGCGTGGTAGTGATGTTTTGCAGGGGAGCCGCCAGGGGTTGCAACAGGCCGCCATCGGCAACCAGCGCACTGGCCAGTGCATCCAGGGCTCCGGTGGCATGACCCAGTGTCGTGGCCAGTGGCATGCCCTGGTCCGGCGTGGCATGCAGCAGGCCACCCAGACTGGCAACTGTATCGCCCAAGCCGGTCAGCAAGCCCTCAGCTCCACTGTCGAGGTTCAGGGGCAGACCACTGGTTCCAAGAGCCTGGCCGGTCTGTCCCAGCAGGTTACCGGTCTGGCCGAGAGCATCATTGATCGGGGCTCCCAGGCCGGTCTCGGCCCCGATGCGTTGCGTAAGTTGAGTCAGCGGGGACAGTACAGGCTCGATCAGGGGGTCGATCGAGTTGCCGAGGTCGCCGAGTGGTCCGCCCAGGCCGGTCCCTGTCAGATTGTCTGCAACAGTCCCGGTATTGCCCAACAGGGTTTCCACAGCTCCTGCCTGTGGCGACCCGACACCGAAGTCGGGTGTGGCACCGTTATCGGTACCACCGCCGGGATTGCCGCCACCGTTGTTGTTACCACCGTTGCCATTGCCCGGAGGCGTACCGCCACCATTGCCGTCCGGCAGTGTCGGTGTCGGCGTACCCGTGCCGGGATTGGTCGGGGTGGGGCTGCTGTTGTCCCTTGATCCCGAACTGGCGCAGCCAGCCAGCGCGAAGGCCGCAAGCAGCAGGCTGCCAGCCAGGGTTTTACGGAAAATGGGAGCAAGGCTGGGGGATGCGATGCGCGACATGACGGTCTCCTTGGAAAGGTGTGCAGCAGTCAATGAGGGGGGTGCAGGGATCGAAGCAAATTCGATGCCAGTTCTACCCAGACCTGCTGTATTTCTTTTCAGGGGTGATAATATTTTTTTTAGTTGTTTGTTTTTTATGAGTTTTATTTTTTAAAAATTTGCTTTGTCGTGTCAGTCTCAGCGTCTGAAAACCATTTCAAGATCGTATCTGCGTTACGATTTGTGGTGGGTTTGAGGGAACGGGGGCGTAACCGTTACCTGAATCGGTAACGGTGGGTCGTAGCGAATCCTCTGCAGGCCGCACAGGGTACTGGCGGTCGAGCCTACTGGTAGAACAGCGAGTAGTTCGCGTTGAAGCGGGGGCGACGATCATCCCGGCCGATTGGGCGATCCCCCACGGGTTGGGCGATATTGATATCGAGCAGGTAGCGGCGGTCATCGGTCAGTTTCATGCCCAGGGCAACCGAGGCCAGGCGGCGTGGCTCCAGTACACGCCAGGCGGGTGCGTTGTACCAGGCGCGTGCGTGATCGAGGCGCAGATAGGGTTCGACGACCTTCAGGTAGTCCAGGTCGGCCACAAAGCGCCTGCGCAGGGTGGCTGCGATGCCATAGCCCTTGTCTCCGGCCAGTTCGCCCTGTGGGTATCCCAGGCCGTAGTTCCAGCTGCCGAAGGAGATCTGTTCGATGGAAGGGAGAATATCGTTGCTGTACTGGGCCGTACCGGCCAGTGTCAGTCCGAACTGTGCTGGCAGAACCCAGTTCTGCTCGGCCGACATGTGGTAGCGCTTGAAGTCGAGATCATGGGCAGGGGGCTCCAAGGTACCGGGTGCGCTGGAGGTCAGGGATTTGCTTGCGCCAAAGGCATCGAAACCCTGGTTCATCCCCAGGCGCAGATGATGGGATTGGGTGGCGGACTGTCCCTGGTAGCGCAATTCGACCCGGGCGACGCGCAGACGGTTTTTTTCCTCAAGCCAGAGGCGTCCGGACTCATGCGTATAGTCGTCCAGTGTCTGCACGCCATAAAAACCGGCACGCAGGTCGAGGCGGCGGGTATTGTCGAGCAGCAACGGATAGGTCAGACCGACATCGAGCCGCTCGTTATAGATTTTTCGCGTGTATCCCAGGCTTTCCAACTGTGCATCTTCAGGCTCGGCCTTGTAGTGATAGCCGCTGACCTCAAGGGCCAGCCCGTCGGCCCCGATCGGTACCGTGATTTCACCCTGGTAGTAGCGTACGCTGCGGCTTGCCGTGGGGATGGCGGCTGTCAGGCGAGTCTGCTCCCCAAGTGGCGTCAGGCTGTTGAGGTTGATCGATGCAATCCCCTGCATGTTGCCACCCAGATTGGTGACGCCGCCGGAGAGCGCGTATGCCTGATGGCTGACGTCAAGGACCAGGTCGGTGGCACCACTGGCCCGGCGCGGCATATCCAGCTTGGGGGTGATCCGGATGCCGGGGACGGCACGCATCAGGCCCAGCGTGCGCTCGAGTGTGCTGCGGGTGAGGGGTTTTTCGTCAACCAGGGCCTGTGCCAGCGTATCGAGGCGATCCACGGCGGGGTTGTCTTCGCCCTGGATCAGGACTTCACCGATGTAGCCTTCCACGACCGTGACCTTGACCAGGCCATCGGCAAAGTCCTGCTGCTGCAGCATGGCAAAGGACAGCAGGTAACCCTGTTGCTGGTACAGCTCGGTAATGCGATTGACCTCGCTGGCCAGTTCGGACACCGTGACGGTACGGCCGGCCAGGGGCTCCAGGATCGCGGAAATTTCTGCAAAGGGCAGGGTGCGGGCACCGCTGACATCAAAGTTCCGGATGGTCAGGCGCTGCGCCAGCAGGTTCTGAACGCCTTCCTGGCTGGGCGGTGGTGCCTGTGTGGCGGCAGGCGGGGGCTGGCTCGCCAGTTCGTTCGGTGCAGGAATTTCGATCCCGTCGAGCGGGTTGCCGCGCAGTGGTGCGGCCGCCTGGGCCTGATGGGTCGGCATGGCCAGCAAGATCCAGCCAGATGCCAACATGATGTATCGATAGGGATGCAACGTACGGCGGTCAGACTGGATCATGCGCAGATTCCTCAGGTGGGCGGCCTCTTGCGGGCCGAGGCGGGCGGGATCCGCAGTGCTTCGCGGTATTTGGCAACGGTGCGGCGGGCGATGGCGACGCCGCGAGCCGACAGCAGGTCGGCCAGTTGATTGTCGGAGACGGGCTTGTCGGGCGATTCTGCTGCGATGATCTCACGCAACAGGGCCTGCACGGCCGTGGCAGAGGTGGAGTCCTGAGTACCGTCCGCGCCTGCCAGCCGGGCACTGAAGAATTGCTTGAAATCGACCAGTCCGTGCGGCGTATGCATGTATTTCTGGGCGATGGCCCGCGATACAGTGGACTCGTGCATGTCGATGTCCTGAGCGATATCCTTCAGCGTCATGGCCTGCATGGCAGTGGGGCCTGTATCCAGGAAACCGGCTTGGCGCCGGACCACGGCCTGCCCGATTTTCAGCAGGGTGTCATAGCGCTGCCCGAGGCTGCGCAGCAGCCAGCGGGCCTGTTGCAACTGCTCGTGCATGGCGCTGTGTTCGCGGGCATCCTGAGCCTGAAGCAGGCTGGCGTATTGCTGGTTCAGACTGATGCGGGGCAGTGCGGCAGGATTGAGTTCTGCCTGCCAGCGGCCGCGGGCATCACGTGTGGCCAGAATGTCGGGGATGACATAGTCAGCAGCAGGCCGGGTCCAGTCGTGCCCGGGATGTGGTGACAAATGTGCGATCAGTTCGCAGGCATGCTGGATCGTGCCGGCGTCGAAAGGCAGCAGTGTGCGCAACTGGTTCAGTTTGCGCGCAGCGACCAGATCAAGATGCGACTGGCAGATGCTCAGGGCGCAGGTCACCACGGCCGGGTCATCTGCGTAGGGGAAGGCATGGGTATCCATGGCCTGCAGTTGCAGGACCAGGCATTCTTCCAGCGAACGCGCACCGATGCCGGGTGGATCGAAGGACTGCAGCAGGTGCAGGGCGGCTTCGAGTTCGGTCGTTTCGATGGCCAGCGTATCGGGCAGCCAGGTGCGGATATCGTCGAGCGTGTCGGGCAACCAGCCGCTATCGTCCAGTGCATCGATAAGGACCTGTACCAGTGCCTTGCGACGCTCGTCGGCTGGCTGGAACGTCAATTGTTCGAGCAGGTGGTCGCGCAGGGTGACCGGTGCCGCCTCTTCGAACACCATGTCATCGTCATAGGCCGGTGCTGCCGGGCCGGCATCGGCCAGTTCCAGCAGGGGGTTTTCGTCGGCCAGGCGGACCACCTCTTCGTGCAGCGCAAGCGTCGACAGTTGCAGCAGTCTCAGGGACTGCCGCAACTGCGGTGTCAGCGACAGGCGCTGGCCGAGCTGGAGCGAAACGGAAAGCTGGCTCATGGCGTGATCGCGGCGCGGAGATAAACGTCAGTTTGCATGCGGCATCTTAATAACACGGCTTGACGATTTGGGATAGCTGGACCGACATAATCATGCTATAAACGAGAACAAGTGAGATTTGCCTTTCTTTGATATATGTATATCTGTATCTGCAATGCCGTGACCGAACGGCAGGTTAATGCCAGTGTAGCGCGAGGGGCTCGGACCCTGTCCGACCTGCAGGCCGACCTGGGCGTTGCCACCTGCTGCGGTTGCTGTGCCGAGATGGCCGAAAGCTACCTGCCCTGTGCTTCGGCCTGCGCATGCGCGGGGGGCTGTTGTGACTGTGCAACGGCCATGCCGGTCGCACCTGTCGTCGAATCCGGCTCGTCCCGTGGTGAGCGTCTGCAGGATCGGCTGGGTTTTTCCCATGTCCTGGAGGCTGTTCCCGCCCTCTGATCGGCGGCAAGCCCGCATGGGCACACACCTGTCTTTGCAGTGCTTCGCAAAGGCAGAGTCATTCTCGTTTTCTCGTCGCTTACCGCTACGGCTTGTAAAGCCGTTTATCACCTGCATAGTCCGACTGTACCCTGTCCCGTTTGGATGATAGCCTGCGTATATGGTCCGCGCCGCTGCCAGGCGTCGTGGCGTTCAAACACGGCACAGGAGCGATATCATGCAAGGCGACAAAAAGGTCATTCAACTCTTGAACCAGCAGCTCAAGAATGAGCTGACGGCCATCAACCAGTATTTCCTGCATGCGCGGATGCTCAACCACTGGGGTTTCGACCGGCTTGGCAAGCACGAATACAAAGAGTCCATCGAGGAAATGAAGCACGCCGACAAGCTGATCGAGCGGATCTTCGTGCTCGATGGCCTGCCCAACCTGCAGGACTTGCACAAGCTGCGCATCGGCGAAGACGTGCCCGAAATCCTGTCCTGTGACCTGGCGCTCGAGACCATTTCCCAGGCCACGCTCAAGGAAGGCATCGCGCACTGCGAATCCGTGCAGGACTACGTATCGCGTGACCTGCTGCAGAAACTGCTGGATGAGACCGAGGAACATATCGACTGGCTCGAGACCCAGATCGATCTGGTCGGCGCGGTGGGCCTGGCGAACTATCTGCAGAGTCAGATCGGCGACGAGTGATATCCACTACGGTCCAAAACCGGGTACAATGCTCGGCTACGCGACCGTAGTTCAATGGATAGAATTAGAGTTTCCGAAGCTCTCGATACAGGTTCGATTCCTGTCGGTCGCGCCAGAACATCACCGAGGCAATCGCCTCGGGCACAGACCCGCTGCATGCCGCGCATGAGCGGGTCTTTGTTTTTCTTGATGATCGGCGCAGGGGATTCGGGCCGAGCCGGATCGTGAATCTGCTATAAAAACGGCTGACGTCTCTTTTTCAGGATGGTGCATGTCCGTTCAAGTCTTTGGCCGTCGTGCGGTGGCCTTGTCGTTGGTGGTGCTGGTTTCCGGTTGTTCAGTGATTGATCTGGGTGGCAGCAGTAGCCATAGTGGCAGCAGCGCTGACACGCGCACCGAGTGCCAGCGCAATCCCGGTCCCTGCATGTACGAGGGGCCCTACGAGGTCGGTGAGCGAGACTACGCCGAAGAAGAGGCTCGCCGCCTGAACCGGGCCGAATACGAGCGGTTGTTGCGCAGCGCAGGCAAGTAGCCCGGTTGGCGGTCCATTCATTCTGCATTCATCCAGTCTGTCGTATAACGCCGGCTGGAGGTGTATCGATGAGATCAAGCGGAAAGCGAATATCGTACGGTGGCGTGATGGCCGCGCTGTGCTGTGGCCTGATGGTACTGGTTGCCGGGCCGGTGGCGGCAGGCGATGATGATCACGAGATTGCACGGCGCGCCCTTGAGGCGGGTGAGGTGCTGCCCCTGCGTACGGTGCTTGATATCGTGGAAAAACAGTATCCGGGACAGGTCGTGGAGGTCGAGTTCGAGCACGACGATGGTGAATTCCAATACGAGATCAAGGTGCTGCAGCAAGGTGGGCGGCTGGTCAAGCTGGACCTTGATGCGCGTACCGGCGAGATCGTCGAGGCCAAGAGCAGACGGCGCGACTGACGACGGAGGCAGGCATGCGTATCCTGGTGGTGGAAGATGAGCCGACCCTGGCCGGTCAGCTTGGGCAGGCACTGCGGGCGGCCGGATATACCGTCGATATGGCAGGCAATGGCGGGGATGCCCATTATCTGGGGACCGTCGAATCGTTCGATGCCGTTCTACTGGATCTCGGCCTGCCGGTGATGGATGGCCTCAGCGTGTTGCGGCGCTGGCGGGCCGAGGGGCGCAGCATGCCCGTATTGATCCTGACGGCGCGCGACAACTGGTATGAAAAAGTCGCCGGCATCGATGCGGGGGCGGACGACTACCTCACCAAGCCATTTCACATGGAAGAGCTGCTGGCGCGCCTGCGAGCGTTGATCCGACGGGTCGGGGGGCATGCCAGTGCGCAGTGGCGCTGTGGTGCCATCGTGATGGATACGGCAGCAGCCCGGGTCACGGTCGAGGATCAGCCGCTGGTGCTGACCAGCCATGAATACAAGGTGCTGACCATCCTGATGCAGCATGCCGGCGAAGTGATTTCCCGAACCACGCTGAGCGAGCATATCTATGCACAGGATGCCGACCGGGACTCCAACACCATCGACGTGTTCATCGCACGCTTGCGCAAGAAACTGCCTGCCGGGACGATCGAGACTGTGCGCGGCATGGGTTACAGACTGGTGATTGCCGATGCGGCCTGATGCCATGGAGGGGCAGGACAATGGCGTGCAGAGTGCCCCGTCCCTGCGATGGCGCCTGCTGGCCGGTGCGGTCGCCTGGATACTGGTGTCGGTGGCGTTTGCCGGCTGGGGGCTGAACTATCTGTTTACCCAGCATGCAACCCGACAGTTCCAGGGTGAGCTGGCCGTACACCTCAATCAATTGACGGCGGCATTCCGGCTTGACGAGACCGGCCGCGCCGACTTGTCCATGTCATTGAGCGATCCTCGGCTGCAGCAGCCGCTTTCCGGGCTGTATTGGCAGATTGATCGGGTATCGGCCGAAGGCGCGACGTTGCAGGCCGGCGTGCTGCGCTCCCGTTCGACCTGGGATCAGATGTTGCCGGCTCCACCGGACAATGCGGGTGGCGAACTGGACGGGGATGTTTTCTACGAGACAGGTTCCGGTGCCCTGCCTGCACTGGGGTTGCTGGCCCGTACCGTCGAGGTCGGCGAGAACCTGCAGCCAGATATCCGCTGGCGGCTGATCATGGCCTCGGATCGCAGCAACCTGACCGGGCCGGTGGCACACTTCACGGGCATGATGATCATTGCGCTGGGCATGCTGGCACTGGGCATGGCGGTCGCTGCCGTCATCCTGGTGTTGGGCGGATTGCGCCCACTGGATATGCTGCGTCGTCGCCTGGCTGATGTCCGAGCCGGCCATGTGGTGCATATTCAGGGCCGTTTTCCCAGCGAGATCCAGCCGCTGGTGGATGAGTTCAATGGGGTGCTGGCAACCAATGCCGAAATCGTCCAGCGGGCTCGCACGCAGGCCGGCAATCTGGCGCATGCCGTCAAGACACCCTTGACGGTGCTGGAGAATGCCGCACATGCACAGGACAGTCCGTTTGCCCGGCTGGTGGCCGAGCAGACCGATGCGGCCCGGCGTCAGATCGACTGGCATCTGGCACGGGCGCGGGTAGCGGCAGCCATGCAGGCGGGCGGCATGCGTACCCCGCTGGCCCCGGTGCTGCAGGCGCTGGCGCGAACCATGCGCCGCCTTCATGCGGACCGGCAACTGGATATCGAGGTGTCGGTGCCGGATGAACTGATCGCCTTTTGTGGTGAAGAACAGGATCTGCACGAAATGCTGGGCAACCTGCTGGACAATGCCAGCAAATGGGCTGCGGGTCGGGTACGGGTGTCGGGATATCGGCAGGAAAACTGGCTGATACTGCACGTCGATGACGATGGCCCAGGGTTGCGCCAGGAGGATCGCCAGGCAGTTTTCCAGCGTGGTGTTCGTCTGGATGAACGCGTGCCCGGATCGGGGCTGGGACTGCACATTGTCTTCGAAATGGTCGAACTCTATCAGGGCAGTGTCGTTGCCCTGGCTTCCCCGCTGGGCGGGCTGCGCATCGAACTCAGGCTGCCGGGAGATTGGACCAGACCATGTAGGCCCCCAGCAGTATCAGGCTGAGCATGAAACAGCGCCGGAACACGGCAGGTGACAACAGGCTCCGCAGATGCTGGCCTGCCGACATGCCGACCAGCGCCGGCAACAGCATCAGCAGGGAATGCCCCAGCGTGGTGAGCGGATAGCGCCCGTTCAGGTAGAGTCCGAGGCCCAGCGCCAGTGTCGAGACAGTAAACGAGATGCCCATCGCCTGGATCAGGCCGTCGCGTCCGAGACGCAGGCTTTGCAGGTAGGGCACGGCAGGAATGACGAAGACGCCTGTTGCCGCTGTAATGAGGCCCGTGACCAGCCCGACCAGTGGTCCAGCCCAGCGTTCTGCGGAGGCGGGCAGCGATGGCTGCAGCCCTGCCAGTCCCCAGGCGGCATAAATCACCAATGTGGCCCCCAGTGCCAGCGCTGCCCAGGTGCCGGCAGGCGCACCCAGCAGCCAGGCACCTGCCAGCGTGCCGGCGCAGACGGCAATCTGCATCGGCATCAGGCGACGTAGCAACGGAGGTACTGTAGACCAGGGACGCAACTGCCAGACATTGGTGACCAGTGAGGGCAGGACCAGCAAGGCGGCAGCCTGCGCCGGCGGCATGGCCAGGGCCAGCAGGCCCATGGAGATGGTGGGCAGGCCCAGGCCGACCACGCCCTTGACGATCCCCGCCATGAAAAAGATGGCGGCGGCGAGTGTCAACATGAAAAGCATATCGGGCGAGATGGACATGGCAGGCAACCGGCAGGAATGTGATGTTCATGATTCTGGCTTGCCGGACGCTGCCTGAAAATGCGTAAAAAACGTAGTCAGGCTCAGTTTCTACCTGAGGCTGATAGGGCTGTTGGCATGGTATGGTCATGCTCATGAACATCGACCTGACAGATCTGAGGTTGTTCCTGCATATCGACGAGGCCGGCTCCATCACGGCAGGGGCTCAGCGGGCCTGCATGACGCTGGCATCCGCCAGCGAGCGCGTACGCGGCATGGAAGCATCCGTGGGAGCGGCCCTGTTGCTGCGCGGCCGACGCGGCGTGATGCCGACCGAGGCGGGGCGCGCCTTGTTGCATCATGCCCGAGAGGTCATCCGCCAGATGGATTTGCTGGCGGACGACCTGGGTGAGTATGGGGAGGGTCGCAAGGGGATGGTACGCGTGCTGTGCAATACCTCCGCACTGAGCGAGCATCTGCCTGTGATGCTCAGTCGATTCCTGGCAACCCATCCCGGCATTTCCGTCGATCTCGAAGAGCGGGCCAGCCATGAGATCGCGGCTGCGGTTCGCAGCCAGGCCTGTGATCTCGGTGTCCTGTCCGATCTGGTCGATCTGTCAGGCCTGTCGGTCTGGCCCATTGCCCCGGATCCGCTGACACTGGTCGTGCCTGCGGGGCATGACTGGGCTGCACGGACATCCGTGTCACTGCATGAGGTGATGGCAGCGGAGTTCGTCGGGCTGGCGGGAGAGAGCGCATTGCAGCGCCATATCGTCCGTCAGGCACGCATGCTGGGGGGCGCGTTGCGCTTCCGGCTGCGAGTCGGCAGTCTGGATATGGTGTGCCGCATGGTAGGGCAGGGCATTGGCGTCGGCATCGTGCCGAAGGCAGTGGCACAGCGTTGTCGCCGTACCGCCGGGATCCGTTGCGTGCGGCTGGTCGATGCCTGGGCCGACAGGTCACTGGTGCTGTGTGCCCGTGACCTGTCGATCCTGCCGCTGTATGTGCGTCAACTGGCCGAGGTGGTGGCACCCGGCAGTGCCCGTTCGTAGCGCGCGACGTATTCGTCGAATGTCCCGGTATCGGCGCGTTCCAGTTCAACCTGTGCATCCAGCGATGTCAGTGCCATGGCCCGGTATTGGGCGTCGAGTCCGGCCGGCAGCGGCTGTGCCCGCAGGGTATCGGCATGTCGGTGACTCAGCTCCAGCGCATGCTGGTGCAGCGAAATGCCGCGTTGCTGCAAGTCATTGAGCACGCGTGCCGAAGGCGTCAGGTCTACCCGGTCGATCTTGGCGCGTTGCTGGGCCACGGCATTTGCATGATGCGTGCCGCCGTTGGCTGCGTCCAGGCGTTGGGCGCACAGCAGGATGCCATCCAACAGTTGATGCCCCCAGTCTGTCAGTGCAATGCTTTCCCCGTTGCGCTCCAGCATCAGGCCGGGGCGGCGACCGGCCTCGACCACTGCCTTGAAGTTGTCGGCACTGGTCTGGCAGAAGCCCGCGGGGCCGCAATGCGGACTGTCGAGGAGGGCGCAGTACAGCAGGAATGCATCCAGGAAATGGCTGGTGGTGGCACCGATACCCAGTGGCTCGTAGGGATCAAGATCCAGGCAGCGCACTTCGATGTACTGGATGCCCCGTTCGGACAGCGCCGTGAGCGGACGCTCGCCGCGTGCGGCGGTCTGCTTGGGGCGGATGGCCGAGTAGTATTCGTTCTCGATCTGCAGGATGTACGTGTTGAGCTGTATCCATTCGCCATCGCGATGCGTACCGATGGCCTCGTAGGCCGGCCAGGGCTCGGTCACTGCTTCGCGCAGGCGGGCAATGAAGGTGTCGAGATCGTTGTAGCAGGGCTTGAGCCTGGACTGGGCTTCGTTCTGGTAGCCCAGGTCGCTCATGCGCAGACTGGTGGCGTGCGGCAGGAACCAGGTGTCGCGGTCCAGGCGCTGCAGGTGGTGGGGGCGACCCTCCAGAAAACAGCTCGAGGCGGCAGGTGAGGCACCGAAGAGATACATCAGCAGCCAGCTGTAGCGGCTGAAATTGCGGATCAGCGCGATGTAGGCGCTGGAACGACGGGACTTGGACGTGTCGCCAGCGTAGCCCAGTGTGTCCCAGAAGGTCTCGGGCAGCGAAAAATTGTAGTGCAGCCCGGCAATGCACTGCATGACCTTGCCATAGCGTTCAGCCAGCCCCCGACGATAGACATGCTTGAGCATGCCGCTGTGCGACGTGCCATACCAGGCAATCGGGATCTGTGCCTCACCCGGCAGGCCGGCGGGCATAGAATGGGCCCAGAGCAGCTCGGTGCCCAGGTTCTGCTGAACATAGCGGTGCGTGGCACCCAGTTCGTCGAACAGGGCGTCGGTACTGCCGTGGACGCCGGTGATCAGTTCGAGCAGGGCTTCCGAATAGTCGGTGGTGATGCGGGGGTGCGTCAGCGCCGACCCCAGGCTGGTTGCATGTGGCGTCATGGCCAGTTGGCCGATGCCGTCGGTGCGCAGGCCTTCTCGTTCGATACCGCGCTGGATGCCGGTCAGCAGAGCCGGGTGGGCGTCCAGGCTTTCCAGCCGGCGGTGTAGGGTGTCAGCAGTCACAGTCGTATTCTTCGGTCATTTGATCGCTCGATTTTACTCGACCAGCCGCCTGCGGATGGCGCAGGCAACGGCAGCAGTGCGGTTGGCTGCATTGAGTTTTGTGCAGGCGCTCTGGATATGGTAGTCGACGGTGCGCTGGCTCATCTGCAGGATGCGGGAGGTTTCCCAGCTTGTCTTGCCTTGTGCGATCCAGTTCAGGCAATCGAGTTCACGAGGGGAAAGTGGCTTCTTGATGTCCAGGGGCACGATAGGGCTCTCTTTTTGGAGTGGGCAGCAGGGGGCTGCTGCGGTTGTGATTTTTTGAAAGACTATAACGAGACCTGACAGATCGATTCTTGAAAATGATATGCATATCGCTTCATCACGTTACCGATATCCGTCTGCAGAATTGCCGCAGACAGAAGGCGCTATCGATTCATGAGAAAGGTACTGAATCTTTGATCTGGAAAGAGAAAATTTCACAGTATCGGTGGTCGCCTGGATGATGTCATATGTGTTTCATTGTGTGATTTTTACTGGGGTGGAAGTTGCTTTTTGTAGCACATCGGAGCCGGGCAGATCCGGTCTGCAATGGCCGGCGGGCAGCAAGGGCATTGGCCTGGCGGCGTGTGCTGATGCTAGAATATTTGCCACATTCCGGCGCCGATTTGCCTGATCCGCTTGCGGGCGCCCCATAAATCCAGCTAAAGAGGTCCGTATGACCACACCTGCACTGCTCCCCGATCATGGAGCGACGACTTCACTCGTTGATACCTGCCGCGTCCCTGCTGCACCTGCCATCGGTTCTGCCGGTGTCGTGACCCCCGAACGTATCGCTTTTGACGAGCCGTTGCGGCTTGCCAGCGGGCAGGTTCTGCCTGCCTATGAACTGGTGGTCGAGACCTACGGCCAGCTCAACGAGGCCCGCACCAACGCCGTTCTGGTCTGCCATGCCCTGAATGCCTCCCACCACGTGGCGGGGATTGCCGTCGATGATCCCAAGGATATCGGCTGGTGGGACAACATGGTCGGGCCCGGCAAGCCGCTGGATACGGACCGATTTTTTGTCATTGGCGTCAATAACCTGGGATCCTGCTTCGGTTCCACCGGGCCGACCAGCATCAATCCGGCTACGGGTCGTCCCTGGGGAGCCGATTTTCCCGTCCTGACCGTCGAGGACTGGGTACATGCCCAGGCCCGCGTTGCCGACTATTTCGGCATCCAGCAGTTTGCCGCCGTGATGGGCGGTTCGCTGGGGGGCATGCAGGCCCTGAGCTGGGCCGTGACCTGCCCGGAGCGGGTGCGGCATTGCATCGTGATTGCCAGTACGCCGCGATTGTCGGCGCAGAACATTGGCTTCAACGAAGTGGCCCGGCGGGCCATCATCACCGATCCGGATTTCCACGGTGGTCATTATTACGCGCACGACAGCGTGCCGGGGCGCGGCCTGTCCGTGGCCCGCATGATCGGCCACATCACCTACCTGTCCGACGATGACATGGCGCGCAAGTTCGGTCGCAACCAGCGGGCGGCAGAGGAGCGCAATGGTGATTATCGCTATGGCTACGATGTCGAATTCGAGGTCGAATCCTACCTGCGCTACCAGGGCGAAAAATTCTCCCGGTATTTCGATGCCAATACTTACCTGCTGATTACGCGCGCGCTGGATTATTTCGATCCAGCCCGAACCACGGGCGGGGATCTTGCCCGTGCGTTGCAGCCGGCCCAGGCTGGTTTCCTGTTGGTTTCGTTTACGACCGACTGGCGTTTTCCGCCCGAGCGTTCACAGGAAATCGTGCGTGCCCTGCTCAAGAACGGCCACCCCGTGACCTACGCTGAAATCGATGCGCCTCATGGTCATGATGCCTTCCTGCTTGATGATGCGCGTTACCATGCTGTGGTGGCCGGCTATTATGATCGCATTGCCCTGGAACTCGGTCTGCCGGCGCGGGTCAGGGCAGGAGAACCCCGTGCAGCAACCTGATTTCTCGCCCGCAGCACTCCGCGAAGGTGCTGCCTCCCCGGACAGGACCCCGTTGGCATCCAGCGTGGCCGAAGGTCAGGGGCCGGACACCATCCAGCGCGTTCCGCTGTTGCGTGCCGATCTGTCGCGGATCGCGGGCTGGATCGAACCGGGCAGCAAGGTGCTCGACCTGGGGTGTGGTGATGGTGCTCTGCTGGCCTATCTGCGTGATGTGCGGCGGGTGCAGGGCACAGGTATCGAGATCAATGATGGTTGCATGATTGCCTGTGTCCGGCGTGGTGTGCGTGTGCTGCAGCAGAATCTGGAGCAGGGACTGGCCCTGTTCGATGACCAGCAGTTCGACACGGTCGTGCTGTCGCAGACGCTGCAGTCGATGCATCATACCGAGCACATCCTGCGCGAAATGGGCCGGGTCGCGCGCTACGGTATCGTTTCGTTCCCGAACTTCGGCTACTGGCCGCACGTTTGGTCGATCTTCAGGGGGCGCATGCCGGTGACGGGGCAGATGCCCTACCAATGGTATGACACGCCCAACATTCACCTGTGCACGCTGCGCGATTTCGAGGATCTGGCACGTACGCTGGGCTTTACCATCCTGGAGCGGGCAACCTTCAACGGGCGGCATGAAACCCGCCTGTTGCCGCAGTGGCGCAGTACCCTGGCCGTGTACCGCTTCATGTCTCCCTTCAAGACGGCGGACGGCGCGTGATCTATTTTCGCCGCAATGTCTGGCCGCTCCTGCCGCTGGGCTTTGCCAGCGGGCTGCCGCTGGCCCTGACTGGCGGTACGTTGCAGGCGTGGGCCACGGTCGAAAATGTTTCCCTGCAGGAAATCGGTTTCCTGACCCTGATCGGCTCGGCCTATACCCTCAAGTTCCTGTGGGCACCTCTACTGGACCGCTATCGCCTGCCCTGGCTGGGGCGGCGGCGTGGCTGGATTTTCATGAGCCAGTTGCTGCTGATCGCCGGTCTGATGCTGATGGGCATGCTGTCGCCGGCCTCGTCGCTGTGGCCCCTGGCCTTGCTGGCCACGGTGGTTGTCTTCGTATCGGCGACCCAGGACATTGCCTACGATGCCTATCGCGTCGATATTCTCAAGAAAGAAGAGCGAGGAGCGGGTGCGGCCCTGTCCGTGATGGGCTATCGGCTCGGCATGCTGGCCTCGGGCGGGCTTGCGCTGGTGCTGGCGGATCGCTGGCTGGGCTGGAACAACACCTATTTCCTGATGGGCGGACTGATGCTGATTGGTGCCCTGGCGGCGCTGGTGGCACCCGAGCCGGAGCGGGTCGAGTCCGCGCCCCGGACGCTGCGGGCGGCGGTGATTGAACCGTTTCGCGAGTTCTTCAGCCGCCGCGAGGCCTGGGCATTGCTATTGCTGATCGTGCTCTACAAGCTGGGTGACGCCTTTGCCGGCGCACTGTCGACCACCTTCCTGATTCGTGGTGGCGGCTATGGTCCGGCGGAAGTGGGCATGGTCAACAAGGTCCTGGGCCTGGCAGCCACCATCGTGGGTGCCTTGGCGGGAGGGGCGCTGATGGCGCGCCTGCGGCTGTATCGCGCGCTGATGCTGTTCGGTATTCTGCAGGCCCTGTCCAATCTGGGTTATTGGGTCGTGGCCGTGGCACCCAAGAATATCTGGATCATGGGCGCGGCGGTGGGTTTCGAGAACCTGTGCGGTGGGCTGGGAACAGCGGCGTTCGTGGCGTTGTGCCTGGGGCTGTGTGATGCCCGCTTCGCAGCCACGCAGTTTGCGCTGTTGTCGGCGCTGTCGGCGGTGGGCCGTACCTATCTGGCGGGCCCTCTGACGCCGGTGCTTGTAGGATGGTGGGGCTGGCCGGGATTTTTCCTGGCGACCGTGCTGATCTCCGTGCCGGGCCTGGCGCTGCTGTACCGGCGGCGCCAGGATATCGACAGGATTGATCAGGCCGCTGCAGCTGGCTGACGTACCACCAGTACGTCGCAGGGCAACGACTCGAGCAGGCTGTCGGCCACGCTGCCGATCGACGTGCGCAGAATGCCGGTCAGGCCGTGCGTGCCGGCAATGACCAGCTCGGTATCATCATCATCGAATGCGCGGGCCGACAGCAGTGTTTCCGGCTGGCCATATTCAACTTCTACCTTGTTGCCGGCCTCGGTGCCGGGCAGGCTGGCGACGAAGGCCTGGGCCTGCTCCTGCGCTGCCTTGCGAAAGCCTTCGACCTGTTGCGCATGCGTTTCGCCGGTGCTGCTGGCGGGCGCATTGAAGGCATGGAACAGTGTGATATCGACGCCGGGCAGCCAGGGACGTGCTGCAGACAGTGCGTGGCGTGAGCCATCGGAGAAATCCGTGGCCAGCAGTGCATTGCGGTAGGCTCCATGTGGCTTGTTGCGCACGACCAGCACGGGGATGGTGGCGGTGCGAACCAGTTTTTCCACTGTGGTGCCCAGAATCAGCCGGCCCAGGGTTTCATCGCGGGCAATCCCGGTGACGATCAGGCCGCAGCCGTGGCTCTGTGCCGTTTCGATGATGGATTCGACGGCCTTGCCGGCCTTGACGACGACTTCCAGGTCGATTTTCGTGCCGGCCAGATCCTTGCGAAGTCGGCGGGTGGCGACCTCCTGGTGATTGGCGTTGACGCGCCGCCATGAGGGAATGGTCAGTTGTGCCAGGGCGCTGGGTTCCTGGACGTGCAGGACGACCAGACGGGCACCCCGCTGTCCGGCCAGTTGCACGGCGCGATCCAGGGCGCGGTCGCAACGGGCGCTCAGGTCGGTTGCCAGGAGAATGGAGGGAATGGCCTGTGTGGACGTGGACGACATTGAAGTTCTCCGTATGGATTCAGGAAGCAAAGCGTGAGGCGATTTTTTTCTCCGCCTCCAGGATCAGGAACAGGACGAGTGCAACCATCATAATCGCGAACCAGTCGGCAAGCGACAGCGGCACGGTCTGGAATGCGGTGTTCATCCAGGGCAGGTAGGTGAACGCGGCCTGCAGCAGCGTGATGGCCAGCAGCGCGGCCAGCGTGGCCCGGGTGCCGAGCAGTTGTCGCCAGTCGAGATGCGGTTGATGCAGGCCACGTACCGAAAACAGGTAGGCGATTTCCATGCCGACGATCACGTTGACGACCAGTGTGCGCCAGTGTTCGGTGGTATAGCCGTGATGGTCGGCATAGGCGGTCATGGCCAGGCCACCCATCAGGAAAAAGACAGAGACCAGGATGATGCGCCAGATCAGCGGCCGTGACAGCAGCGGCGCATTGGCCGGGCGCGGCGGGCGTCGCATGACGTCGGGGGCCGAAGGCTCGAAGGCCAGCACCAGGCCGAGCGTTGCCGTGGTGGCGAGGTTGATCCACAGGATCTGCGCCGGGGTCATGGGCAGGGTGTAGCCAAGCAGCAATGCCAGGATCAGGAACAGGACCTCGCCGCCGTTGGTGGGCAGTGTCCAGGCAATCACCTTGCGGATATTGTCGTAGACCGTACGTCCTTCATGGACGGCGGCAGCGATCGAGGCAAAATTGTCGTCCGCCAGCACGATGCGAGAAGCCTCCTTGGCGGCCTCCGTGCCTTTGTTGCCCATGGCGACACCGACGTCGGCCTGCTTGAGTGCGGGCGCATCATTGACGCCGTCGCCGGTCATGGCGACCACGGCACCCTGCGACTGCAAGGCCCGGACGATACGCAGCTTGTGTTCGGGGCTGGTGCGCGCAAAAACCGTCGTGGCCATGGCGCGTGCGGGCAGTTCGGCGTCGGCGATGCCGTCGAGGTCGGCTCCCGTCAGCACGGTGGGCTGTGCTCCCAGCCCAAGCTGGCGTGCGATGGCGGCAGCCGTGAGGGCGTGGTCGCCGGTAATCATCTTGACGCGGATGCCCGCAGTGGTGCATTCGGCGATGGCACGTATTGCCTCGGGGCGCGGCGGGTCGATCAGGCTGGCCAGGCCGAGAAAGGTCAGGGTGTCGCCCGGATGTTCGCTGGTGAAATGATCTTTGGCAGGATTGGCGGCCCGTACTGCAAAGCCGAGCACGCGCTCTCCCTGGTCGGCGGCAGCCGTGATGGCTGCCAGCCAGGCATCGGTGTCCAGTGGGGCCAGCGTGCCATCATGGGCCATCTGTTGCACGCAGCATTGCAGCAGTTGCTCCGGGGCTCCCTTGACGTAGACGAAGCGTTGGCCGTCCGGCAGGTGCCAGTGTGGTGCCAGGTCGGGGCGCATGATGTGCAAGGATGCCATTATGCGCTTTTCCGGATTGAAGGGAATCTGGTCCTGTTCGGGCCAGGCATTGCGCAGCGTGTCCGGATCGATACCGGCCTTCAGGGAGGCTGCCAGCAGGGCACCTTCCATGGGGTCGCCCTCGACCTGCCATTCTCCTTGCCGGCAACGCAGGCGAGCCGTGTTGCAGAGGGTGGCGGCGTGCAGCAGGTGTCGCATGCCGGCCGGCCAGCCGCCTGACGCTTCGCTGGTGTGGGCCATGGCAGTTCCTGGCTGGCCACAGCAGTCTTCGCGCAATTGGCCCGTCGGTGCGTAGCCACTGCCCTCTACATGATAGAGCCGGTCGCACATCTGCAGGCGGCGCACGGTCATTTCGTTGCAGGTCAGGGTGCCGGTCTTGTCGGAGCAAATGATGGACGTGGCACCGAGGATCTCGACAGCCGGCAGGTTGCGGACGATGGCGTTGCGCGTGGCCATGCGCCGTACGCCGATTGCCAGCGTAATGGTCATCACCGCAGGCAGGCCTTCGGGCACGATCGATGCTGCCAGGCTGACCACGGCCAGCAGGGCATCGGACCAGGCATATTCGCGCACGAACACGGCAAACAGCATCAGGACCAGCCCGCCACCCAGCACCAGTCCGGTAAACCGCTGGCTGAAGCGATTCACCTGTCTCAACAGTGGCGTCTGCAGCATGTCGACCGAGGCCAGCAGGCTGTTGATGCGGCCGATTTCGGTGGCCTGTCCCGTGGCAGTGACCATGCCGCGGGCCTGGCCTGCCAGCACCAGCGAACCGGAATGCGCCATGCAGGTACGATCGCCGGGCAGACAGTCGAGGGGGGCTGCGGCCGTGTTCTTTTCGCTGGCGAGGGATTCGCCGGTCAGGATGGATTCGTCGATGAGCAGGTGGCGTGCCTGCAGCAGACGCATGTCGGCAGGCACGCGGTCGCCGGCCTCGAGCAGGACGATGTCGCCGGGCACCAGATCGGCTGCGGGTACGGTCAGTATGGAGCCTGCCCGCAGAACCTGGGCATGCGGGGCGAGCATGTCGCGCAGAGCATGGAGTGCCTGCTCGGCCCGTCCTTCCTGCAGGAAACCGACGATGGCGTTGACGACCAGCACGGCCAGGATCACGCCGGTATCGATCCAGTGTTGAAGGAACGCCGTGACCAGCGCAGCGGCCAGCATCAGGTAGATGATGCTGTTCTGGAACTGAGCCAGCAGCCTGCGCCAGGCAGGTCGCCTGCTTGTTGCGGGCAGCGTGTTCGGGCCGAAGCGCTGCAGGCGCTGTGCCGCTTCTTTTTGTGACAGCCCCAGGGGGGCGCTGTCCAGCAAGGAGCAGACGGTGTCGGGGTCTAGATGATGCCAGTCAGATGGGGGTGTGCTGGAGTCGGATACTGCTGCTTTCAAACGGCTTGCTCCTCAAAACGGGGGCTTTGAGTGGATTGGGCTGTCCGCAAGCTTACATTATCCTGACTCCGAGTGGGGATTTATGCCCGAGAAAGATTACACGATACCCTGGGCCAGCATGGAATCCGCAACCTTCACGAAGCCGGCGATATTGGCACCGTTGAGATAGTTGACCGTGCCATCGGGTTGGCTGCCGTAGCGCAGGCATGACTCATGGATGCTGTGCATGATGCCGCGCAGGCGCTGGTCGACTTCATCGCGTGCCCAGGACAGGCGGATGGCGTTCTGGCTCATTTCAAGGCCGGATACGGCCACGCCGCCGGCATTGCTGGCTTTTCCGGGAGCGTACAGCACGCCGGCGTGGATGAAGGCTTCGGCCGCTTCCAGGGTGGAGGGCATATTGGCACCTTCGGCCACGCACTGGACACCGTTGGCGATCAGGGTGCGCGCGTCGTCGAGATCCAGCTCGTTCTGGGTTGCGCAGGGCAGTGCGATATCGACCGGGACATGCCAGGGCCGCTTGCCCGCTTCGTAGCGCAAGCCATGTTCGCGTGCATAGTCTTCGATGCGGCCTCGCGTCTCGTTTTTCACGTGCATCAGGGCTGCCAGCTTTTCGGGGGTGAAACCGGCTTCGTCGACGACGGTACCGGCCGAGTCGGATGCGGTCACGACGATTGCACCCAGTTCCAGCGCTTTTTCGATGGCGTATTGAGCGACGTTGCCCGAACCGGAAACGGAGACGCGCTTGCCTTCAAGGCTCTGGCCGTTGCGTGCCAGCATTTCGCGCACGAAATAGACCGTGCCGTAGCCGGTGGCTTCGGGGCGGATGAGACTGCCACCGAAGGCCGGGTCCTTGCCGGTGAATACGCTGGCAGCGGAATTGGAAAGTTTCTTGTACATGCCGGCCATGAAGCCGACCTCACGGCCGCCGACGCCGATATCGCCCGCAGGTACATCGGTATCCGGGCCGAGGTGGCGGAACAGTTCAGTGGCGAGTGCCTGGCAAAAGCGCATGACTTCGGCATCCGACTTGCCCTTGGGATCGAAGTCGGAACCGCCCTTGCCGCCGCCCATCGGCAACGTGGTCAGGGCATTCTTGAAAGTCTGCTCGAAAGCGAGGAACTTGAGGATGGACAGGTTGACCGAAGGGTGAAAGCGCATGCCGCCCTTGAAGGGACCGATGGCCGAGCTGTGCTGGATGCGGAAGGCGCGATTGACGCGGGCCTGGCCCTTGTCATCAACCCAGGAGACGCGGAACTGGATGACGCGTTCGGGTTCTACCAGTCTTTCGAGCAGCGCATGGCGGGCATAACGCGGATTGGCCTGGATGAACGGCCACAGGCTGCCGACGACCTCGCGTACGGCCTGCAGGAATTCCGGTTGATGGGGGTCCCGCGCGGCAACATATTGCAGGAATCCGTCCAGCGTCTGCTCGTTCAAAATCTTCTCCAGTATCTGACAGCGATTGCGTGATTTGCACCTGTGCGGTGCGGCACCTTGATGGTGCGGCACATCATTGGTGCAAAAATTCTACGAGCAAAATGCCTGTCGTGATCTGGATGACCGTTCAATATAAATTTGGGGACATATTGAAATCCCTGTAGATGTTGGGTTTGTTAATGGGGACGCAAGGGAGTGAATGACTGGAATAGTCGTGCGACGCTTCCTCTCCGTCCCTATTTTCAGGCGCTGAAACCGTGCCAATCGTAATCAATGATCAATGGTGCATGGTCGGAAAACCGCTCATCCTTGTAGATGGCGCAGTGCCGCGCCAGGGCAGCGATGCCTGGCGTGGCGATCTGGTAGTCGATGCGCCAGCCGACATTGTTTGCCCAGGCCTGGCCGCGGTTGCTCCACCAGGTATAGGCGGCGTCGGTCGCCTCGGGATGCAGGCTGCGGTAGACGTCCACGAAGCCTCGCTGGTCGAAGACGGTGCTCAGCCAGGCGCGCTCTTCGGGCAGGAATCCTGAGTTCTTGCGGTTGCCACGCCAGTTCTTGAGGTCGATTTCATGATGGGCGATATTCCAGTCACCGCAGATCACGAACTCGCGTCCGGTGTCGCGATGCTCGGTAGCCAGCGCATCCAGCCAGGGGCCGAAATGATCCAGGAAGCGGTACTTGGCCTGCTGCCGTTCGTCGCCGCTGGAGCCGGAGGGCAGATAGGCACTGATCACCGACAGTCCCGGCCAGTCGGCGCGGATGATCCGCCCTTCGGTGTCGAACTCTTCGCAGCCCATGCCATCGAGCACCCGTTCGGCAGGCCGGCGCAGATAGAGGCCCACGCCGCTGTAGCCTTTTTTCTCGGCCGAAAAGAAATGGCCGGTGTAGTCCAGCGGGGTACGCATGTCATCGGTCAGGTCGGCATCCTGTGCCTTGAGCTCCTGCAGGCAGACGATGTCGGCCTGTTGCTGTGCCAGCCAGGGTTGCAGACCCTTGCGGAAAGCGGAGCGGATGCCATTGAGATTGAGCGAGATGATGCGTAGCAAGAGGGACTCCTGTGGTATGGGATGGCCGTCATGAAAAGGGGCACCCGGCAGTTGCGGCCGGGTGCCCCGCCTGTGGTCAGGAGTCGAGTTTACGCTGTCTTGAGCGCCTGGCGCACGCCTGCAGCGTAGGCCGGATCAATCTGCTCGAAGTGTGCGAGAGCCTGGTCGATGATCTCCTGGGGCACGCCGCCGATATGGCGGGCGATATTGCCGAACAGCTGTTGCTGCTGCTCGTCCGACATCAGGCGGAACAGGGCGCGTGGCTGGCTGTAGTAATCGCTGTCCTCGCGGTGATCGTAGCGCATGGCGGCACCGTCGAGCGCCAGCGACGGCTCTGCGACAGAGGGATCCTCGGCAAAGGCACCGAACCGGTTGGGCTGGTAGTTGACCTTGCCGCCCAGGTTGCCATCGGTGCGCATGGCACCGTCGCGATGGAAGCTGGCGAACGGGCAGCGAGGGGCATTGACCGGAATCTGATGGTGGTTGATCCCCAGGCGATAACGCTGGGTGTCGCCATACGAGAAAATCCGGCCCTGCAGCATCCTGTCAGGCGAAAAACTGATGCCAGGCACGACGTTGGCGGGCGTGAAGGCGGCCTGCTCCACTTCGGCAAAGTAGTTCTCGGGATTGCGGTTCAGCTCGAGCATGCCGACTTCGATGAGCGGGTAGTCGGCATGGGGCCAGACCTTGGTCAGGTCGAACGGATTGATGGCATAGTCGGCCGCGTCCTTTTCGGGCATGACCTGCACGCAGACGCGCCAGCGCGGGAAGTTGCTGGCCTCGATCTGGTAGAAAAGATCGCGCTGCGCCGATTCGCGGTCGCCGGAGACGATCTTGGCGGCTTCCTGATCGGTCAGGGTAGCAATGCCCTGCTGGCTCTTGAAATGGAATTTGACCCAGAAGCGTTCGCCGGCAGCATTGAGGAAGCTGTAGGTATGGCTGCCAAAACCGTGCATCTGGCGGTAATTGAGCGGCAGGCCGCGGTCGGACATCAGGATAGTGACTTGATGCAGCGACTCGGGATGGCGTACCCAGAAATCCCAGGCAGCCGTGTTGTTGCGCAGGTTGGTCTGGGGGTCGCGTTTCTGGGTATGGATGAAGTCCGGAAATTTCAGCGGGTCACGGATGAAGAAGACCGGCGTATTGTTGCCGACTACGTCCCAGTTGCCTTCGTCGGTATAGAACTTGAGCGCGAAACCACGCACATCGCGCTCGGCATCTGCTGCCCCGCGTTCGCCGGCGACGGTCGAGAAGCGCAAGAACACCGGGGTTTCCTTGCCGATTTCGGCAAAGATGGCGGCCTTGCTATAACAGGAGATATCCTTGGTCACGGTAAAGGTACCGTAGGCACCGGAGCCCTTGGCATGGACCACGCGCTCGGGGATGCGTTCGCGGTCGAAGTGTGCCAGCTTTTCGAGCAGCCAGAAGTCCTGCATGAGGGCCGGGCCGCGAGGGCCGGCTGTCTGGGTGTTCTGGTTGTCGGCAATCGGATGGCCGTTGGCGGCGGTCAACGTGTCTTTGTTCTGCATGGCAACACTCCTTCAATAGGGTTGTGTGATGGTTACTCGCTATTCATAGAGAAGATTAATTGATCTTTGTTGATTGATCAAATTTATATATGTGATGATTTTGATTGTTTGAGGCTATAGGTTTTTTCAAGAGGATAGGGGATGAAATCCTTGCCAAAAGTGCACAGTCTTGTGCCCACCATACATGAAATCACCATGGTCTTCCATCCTGAAAGTCATGCAAACTCCTTTCGGATCAATGAATTGAATATGATTTAAGGTTGCCGGCCTCACGTGTCGGCAAGTGCCTGACACTTCCTGTCTTGGCCCGTGACCATGGAAACTGCTTTAATGTCAGGAGCTCTGTTTGTCCTCATTTCTCGACTTCTTTGGAAAACCATCGATGAAACGCTACTTGTCCCTTCTTGGTGCCTTGCTGTTTGCCTCGTTGCTGTCGGGCTGCGGCTACAACGCCATTCAGTCCGCAGACGAACAGGTCAAGGCTGCCTGGTCCAATGTGCTCAACCAGTATCAGCGGCGTGCCGACCTGGTGCCCAACCTGGTCAGCACCGTCAAGGGGTACGCCAGCCATGAACAGCAGGTCTTGACGCAAGTGACCGATGCACGTGCGCGGGTCGGTTCGATCAACATCACGGCTGATCAGCTCGACGACCCCCAACAGATGCAGCGTTTCCAGCAGGCCCAGGGCGAACTGTCTTCGGCCCTGTCGCGCCTGCTGGTCGTGAGCGAAAACTACCCGCAGCTCAAGGCTGATGGCCTGTTCCGGGATCTGATGACGCAGCTTGAGGGCACCGAGAACCGCATTGCCGTGGCACGCGAACGCTATGTCAAGGCGGTACAGGACTACAACGTGCTGGTGCGCAGCTTCCCCGAAGTGCTGACTGCCAAAGTGCTGGGGTATGCGCCCAAGGCCAACTTCAGTGTCGAGAACGAGGCGGCCATTTCGCAGGCCCCCAGCGTTGACTTCGGTGCGCCTGCGCAGGGCACGGCCGGGGCGCAGTAATGGTGGTCGCTGCTACGTGCTGCATAGGCGGTGCAAGATTGTTGCATCGTCATGTGTTGCGATATCTGGCACTGGCCTGCTGGATACTGGCCAGCCTGTTGCCGGTGCAGGCGGCGGAAGTTCCGTTGCCTGATTTGCAGGGCCGGGTGACAGACCTGACGGATACCCTGACGCTCGCGCAACGCCAGCAGCTTGATGCCTCGCTGGTCGGTCTCGAACAGCGCAAGGGGGCGCAATTGGTGGTGGTGCTGGTGCCGACCACGGGCAGTGACACGATCGAGCAGTATGCCGTGCGCCTGTTCGAACAGTGGCAAATCGGGCGCAAGGATGTGGACGATGGCATCCTGCTGCTGGTGGCCAAGGACGACCGCGCTGTGCGTATCGAGGTTGGCTACGGGCTGGAGGGCGCGGTCACGGACGCCCAGAGTGGCCGCATCATCCGGGAGCAGATCGTGCCACGCTTTGCCGAGGGCCAGTATGACGCCGGCATTGTGGCGGGGGTCGATGGCCTGACCCGGCTCATTGAGGGCGAGGCATTGCCACCGCCGGCAGCGCCTGCCAAATCCGGGGCCGACGAGGGCATGGGCGAGGCCTGGTTGGCGTTGCTGATGTTCCTGCTGGTCCTGCCGGCATGGGCAGGTGGTTTGATCGGTGCGCTGGCCGGATGGTTGCTGGCCGGCAACTGGCTGTTTGCGGCAGGTGGTGCCGTGGCCGGATTTCTGGTCAGTGCACTGATTGGCAAATCCGGCCTGCGCCAGCATATCCGCAAGAGCGCCGGCAGAGGCGGCGCACCGGGTGGCTGGCGTGGCGGTATGGGCCGGGGCGGCGGCCGTTCTTCAGGTGGCTTTCGGGGCGGTGGTGGCCGCAGTGGTGGCGGAGGTGCTTCGGGGCGCTGGTAAGCCGCTGGTAAGTGATGCCACGGTGATGCCCCCGGTTTGTTCTCCCCTGATGTTGAATACCGCGTCAACATCAGGGGGCTGTGGTATCCCGTCAGTCGAAGAAAGCGTAGCGCGCCACGAACAGCAAGGCGACCAGCCAGGCCGCAGCATGCACTTCGCGGAAACGGCCAGTGGCAGTCTTCAGCACGACATAGCTCACAAAGCCAAAGGCCAGGCCCGTGGCGATTGAGTAGGTGAAGGGCATCGCCAGGGCTGTCAGGGCCGCCGGGGTGGCCTCGGTCACATCATTCCAGTCGATCTCGATCAGTTCGCGCATCATCAGGCCTGCCACGTACAGCAGGGCCGGGGCCGTGGCATAGGCAGGCACCGAACTGGCGAGCGGGGCGAAGAACAGGGCCGCCAGGAACAGCAGGGCCACGACCAGTGCGGTCAGACCGGTTCGACCACCAGCCTGCACGCCCGAGGCGCTTTCCACATAGGCCGTGGTGCTGCTGGTGCCCATCAGCGAGCCGACGGTAATGGCTGTGCTGTCGGCAAACAGGGCGCGACCCAGGCGGTTGCTGCGGCCGGGCTCCAGCAGGCCGGCCCGCTTGGCCACGCCGGTCAGGGTACCCGTGGCGTCAAAGACCTCCACCAGCACCAGCACCAGCAGGACCTGCACGATGCCGGCATTGAAGGCCCCGACGATATCAAGTTGCATGAAAGTGGGGGCGATGCTGGGAGGGGCTGCGACAATACCCTGGAAGCTGTTGTAGCCCAGCAGGATGCTGAGCACCGTGACCACCAGAATGCCGATCAGGATGGCACCCCGCACGCGCAGCGCATCCAGCGCGGCGATCAGGAAAAAGCCCAGAATGGCCAGCAAGGGTTCGTGGTGGCGCAGGTTGCCCAGCGTGACCTTGGTGACGGGATGGTCGACCACGATCTGGGCACTCGACAGGGCGATGATGCCCAGGAACAGACCGATCCCGGCCGCGATGGCGCTGCGCAGAGAGGTCGGGATGCCGGCCAGCAGCCAGGCGCGTACGCCGGTTACGGTCAGCACGATGAAGATCAGGCCGGAGATGAACACGGCTCCCAGCGCCTGCTGCCAGGTGAAGCCCAGTACGCCTACGACGGTGAAAGCGAAAAAGGCGTTCAGGCCCATGCCCGGTGCCATGCCGATGGGCCAGTTCGCAACCAGGGCCATGATGATCGAGCCCAGGGCCGCCGCCAGGCAGGTCGCCACGAAAACGGCATCCTTGTCCATGCCGGTCGATGAAAGAATATCGGGATTGACGAAGATGATGTAAGACATCGTCAGGAAGGTCGTGATGCCGGCGGTGACTTCCGTGCGGAAGTTGGTGCCGTGGTCACGCAGGCCGAACAGTTTTTCCAGCATGATGGATCCAGGATAGGTGAGTGGTTGATGCTCAATGCGTGGCATGACCTGATCTGTAGGCCATGCTGTCGTATCAGGAGAGGGTATCGATCCAGTGCCGGGTCGAGGCATCGTGCTCGGCGGCAGGCGTGGCACCTGCCCACTCTTGCAGGATGCGGCTGGCCAGGTTTTTGCCGAACTCGACACCCCATTGGTCAAAGGGATTGATGCCCCAGATCAGCGCCTGGACAAATATTTTATGCTCATACAGTGCCAGGAGTGCGCCCAGCGTATAAGGACTCAGGCGTGGCAGTACGATCAGGCTGGAGGGCCTGCCTCCTGTGTGTGTCTTGTGTTGCGCCAGCCAGGCCTGTCGCTGTGGATCATCGGGGGCCAGCGTATGTGCTTCGGTCAGTGCGTCTTCGTACGACTTGCCGCGCAGCAGTGCTTCGCGCTGGGCCAGGCAATGGGCCAGCAACTGCTGGTGGTGGCCGGGCCAGCGGTGATCGGCATGCTGGCAGACGATGAAGTCCGTCGGTGCACCATCGCTGCCCTGGTGCAGCCACTGGAAGAACGTATGCTGTGCGTCGGTGCCCGGCATGCCCCATACGGCGGGCCCGGTGGCGACCTGCACGGCCTGGCCGCCGATATCGACCGACTTGCCCAGCGACTCCATCTCGAGCTGTTGCAGGTAGGGCACCAGATAGAACAATCGTGAATCATAGACCGCCAGATTGAGGGATCCATACCCCAGCACACTGCGGTTGGCGATGCCTGCGAGTGCCATCTGCACGGGGGCATTGCTGACTGGTGGAGCCTGCAGGAAATGCTGATCCATTGCTGCTGCGCCCGCCTGCATGCCGGAGATCACGTCGGTGCCCACAGTCAGTGCGGCCGACAGGCTGACGGAGGACCAGAGCGAGAAACGCCCGCCGACCCATTCCCAGAAGGGAAAGATGTGCGCGCTCGGGACGCCGAAGTCCTGGGCCCGCTGCGGCTGGGCGGTGATGGCGACCAGTTGCTGCTCGGGATGCGGGACATCGGCGGCGCGCATCCACTCCAGGGCACGTCGGGCATTCTCGAGCGTTTCTGCCGTGGCGAATGATTTCGATGCCACCACGACCAGGGTCTGGTGCGGGTCCAGCCCGGCCAGGCCGCCTTCGATCGCATGGCCGTCGATATTGGAGACGAAGCGGATCTGTCGCCAGACGCCAGTGTTGCCGAATGCCGCCACCGCCAGCCGGACGCCCCAGTCGCTGCCGCCGATGCCGATGTGCACGATATTGCGCCAGCGCCGTTCTGTATCGGCACGGTGGACGAAGTCCAGCATGTGCTGACGCGCCTGCACGACCTCGGCGATGGGAGCAGGGGCTCGCAGCATGGTGTGCCAGGCCGCACGTTGCTCCGTGACATTGACGGGCAGGCCTGCAAACAGCGCCTCGCGGGCCTGCTCGAAACCGCGTACGGTCAGCAGGTCGCTGGCCGCTTGATCGAGAGCGGGAGAGAGCGGCTGGGCGCTGACATCGATGTGCAGGCTTGCAGCAGGCAGGATGCGCAGCATTTCCGCATGACGGTGGGTCTGCCCGGTGGCGCTCACGAAAGCCTGCCATTCGGGCAGTGTGGTGAGTTCGGGTGGATGGGGCAGCGGAGAGGGAGACGTCATGATGGTTCTGATTAAGGAATATCGACCATGCGCATGCGTTGCTGCAGCGTGGCAGTACGCCCGTTCAGGTAGCGGGTATTGCGATGCTGGTCGTAGTAGCGCGGGTTGGGCAGCATGGCTGCCAGCCGGGCTGCCTGGGCGCTGCTCAACTGTGCGGCGCTGGTGCCAAAATAGTGCCGTGCAGCCGCCTCGGCACCAAAGATGCCGTTGCCCCATTCAGCCACATTGAGATACAGCTCCAGGATGCGCTCTTTGTCCATGACGTGCTCGATCATATAGGCCAGTATCATTTCCTGGGCCTTGCGCAGATAACTGCGGGTGCCCGAGAGAAACAGGTTCTTGGCCAGTTGCTGCGTGATCGTCGAGCCGCCGCGAACGCGTGAACTGCCATCTTCACGCTGCTGGCGGTTGTAGTCCCAGGCCTTGCGGATGGCTTCCCACTCGATGCCGCCATGCTGCATGAAATTGGCATCTTCGGCGGCAATCACGGCACGCTTGAGCGATGCACTGATCCGATCGTAATCGACCCAGCGGTATTGCAGTTCGGCGTCGGGGCGCTTGTCGCGCAGGATATCGAGTTGCTCCTGCATGATGGGCGTGCGTGCGGGCGTTTTGTATTGGTACCAGATGACCTGGGCAAAGAACCAGAACTGGGCCAGCAGAAACAGGCATGCCAGCGCCATCAGTGCCAACATGATGCGGTGCAGCCATGGATGCCGAATGCCTGTCATGGCAGGTGCCTGTGTCCGGCTCAGGTGCGGGCGGCCGACCAGGTTGCACGCATGGTTTCAAGCGTGGCCTGTGTATCCGGGCGCAGTCCGTGCCAGAGGTAGAAGCTCTCGGCAGCCTGTTCGATCAGCATGCCCAGTCCGTCGGCGCAACGTGCCGCGCCATGAATGCGGGCTACGCGCATGAAGGGTGTGTCTTCCGGGCCGTAGACCATGTCGTAGGCCAGGCTGTCGGGGCGGTAGATATCAGGAGGCAACTCGGGGGCCTGCCCCTGCAGGCTGCTGGCAGTGGCATTGATCACGATATCCCAACTGCCTGTGCCGGCGCTGAGCAGGTTGCCCGCCGAGAGGGCATGCTCGTCGAAATGCGCGGCAGGCAGGCCGTGGTCGGCCAGTGCACTCAACCAGTCTTCACGCAGTTCGTGTGCACGGCGTTCGGTACGGTTGACGATGTGGATATGTGCACAGCCGGCTTCCAGCAGCGGTTGCAGCACGCCTCGTGCGGCACCACCTGCACCGACCAGCAGTACTTGGGCACCGTCGAGCTGGGCATCGAGACGGGTCAGGTCACGGACCAGGCCAATGCCGTCCGTATTGCACCCATGTAGCAGGCCATTCTGGAGCCACAGCGTATTGACTGCACCGGCAGCAGCGGCGCGTGCGCTCAGGATCTGGCTCAGAGCATAGGCCTCCTGCTTGAAAGGTACCGTGACGTTTAGGCCCAGGCCGCCCTGTTCAAAGAAGGCGGGCATGACCGTTCCGAACTCATCGGGCTCGGCAAGGATTTTGTCGTATTCCAGCGTACGCTGCGTCTGGGCAGCGAACAACTGATGGATGTCCGGGGAACGGCTGTGCGCGATCGGATTGCCGATCACGGCATAGCGGGCAATGGTCGGAAAGTCGGTCATTCGGTAGCCTGCATGTGGAGCGTATCGTTGGTGAAGCGCCAGGTGCGTGTGATGGCGAGTATATCGGTTTCGCGTGCCAGCTCGGGTGGCAATGGCGGGAAGGGGGCTGCCAGTTGCACGATCCGTCGCGCCGCCTGGTTAAGGGCCCCATTGCGGGCCGGCTGATCGATGCGGATATCTTCCAGGCTGCCGTCGGCACGGATGAAAACCGTGGCCTGCAGGACGCCGTAGAGCCTGCCCTGGTTCCCGGTCGGGTAATGACGGGTGCCGATGTCTTCCATGCGACTGCGCCATTGCTCCACGTATTCAGCATAAGGCCAGGGCGATACTGCCGGTGCATAGATATGTGTGCGTGGCTGGCGAGTATAGGTCTGGACCTGTTCCGAGAGTGCCGCAATGCGGGCTGTGCGCAACTGCGCCTCCTGATCCTGCTCATCCTGGCCTGGACGATCGGCTTCGGGCCAGGGGTAAGTCTCGGGGCGAGCCTGAGCCACGCTTTGTTCGGATTCGAGTACGGTCAGCAGTTGTTGTTGCATCGCTTCCAGCTCGGCCTGGCGCTTGCGCATGGCGGCCAGCACGATATCGTCAGCCGAGGGGGCGGTGCGAGGCAGTGGTGAGCGTGCCATGCCTTGTTCACCATCACCGCCGCCGTCGAGGGCGGCCTGTCCCAGCGCCTGGGCCTGCAAGGGTTCGGTATCAGTACTGGCGTTGACGAGAGCGACCTCAAGCATGGGGGCCATCTGCGGCGTACGCGACATTGACCCGAAATGCAGGGTCAGGGCCACGCCATGCAGCAGCAACGAGAGACCAATACCGATATGCAGATATCGGCTACTGGCAGGTGTGGCGCGTAGCCAGTTCAGAGACTGGCGCGAGGGGGCGGGGCGCAGGGCATTCACCCTGCGGATTTTAGTGTAAGTCTGGCACCTGGGTGAATTGCACTCAGGATTCCTGCGGAATCGCTTCCAGGTAACGGCAGTCCAGTGTCAGATTGATCTCGTCCTGCCCCAGGATCTCGATTTCGATCTGTTGGCCGCGAGCCAGTTCTGGCATGCCGTTGATTTCCACCACCAGGGGGGCGATCTCAAGTCGTGCCAGGTTGTCGCGGATGAAGCTGGCCCGACAGCGGGTGATGTTTTGTTGCTTCAGCCAGCGCAGGCACCAGTAACGCTCCATGGTGCGCTGGAAGTCCGAGATGGCGGTGTATTGACCATCGAAAGCGCTGATCAGTGCATACAGATCGGCATCGCGAGGTTTGTAGGGGGCGACCAAGCGTGCCGAGATGCCGTGCTCGGCTGCTGCCAGCAACTGTTGCTGGTTGACCAGGTCGACATAGCGCCGCAGCGGCGATGTGGACCAGATGTATTGCTTGACGCCGATGGCTTCATGCGGGAGCGCCTGGGTGCTCATGCGCACGCGTCCCATCTGCTGGGAACGATAGATGCCGGGTACGCCGTGCTGGTCGAGCAGTGCTCCCCACTGGCTGTTGGCCAGGATCATGTATTCGGCCACCATCCGGTCCAGCGGCGCGTCCCGGCGGCGTGGTACCAGATTGACCGGTGTATCGGGATCGTCGGCGGGGCCGTCGAGTTCGAAACTGTACTCGACCCGGTTATTGCCTTCTGGCTTGCCTCGTATTTCATCGCGTTTGCGCGAGAGTGCCAGCGCCAGTTTCCAGAGCGGCAGCAGCCAATGCGCGTAGGGCAGTGTCGGGTCTTCGGCCGCCAGGCGCTCCGGGGTGATGTCCGCATCCAGATGGTTGTGGCGCAGATTCTCCCGGACCTGGATCCGTTCGAGACGGGTCGTTGTTTCCAGGATGTCGCCAGTTTCCGGATTGGCTGTGACGTACAGCGAGAGTGCCGGTACCGGACGCCCCGCATCAAGGGAAAAGGCTTCGATCAGCCCAGGTGGCTGCATCGGGATTTTCTGACCAGGCATGTACACGGTGGACATGCGCTGGCGGGCGATTTCGTCGAGGGTGCTGCCGCGCGTCACGGCCAGCGCCGGTGCTGCGATATGGACACCGACGCGGATGTTGCCATCGGGCAGGACCGAGACCGAAAGTGCGTCATCGATCTCGGTTGTGCTGACATCATCGACCGAATAGGCTTCGACATCCGCCTCGGGCAGTGTGTCGGGCAGCTCGGGCATCGTGACTTCGGCAAAGCCGGTTCCTTTGGGGAACTGTTGCGCCAGGAAGCGGAATCGCATCAGTGCCAGTGGGTGAGGCCATGCGCCCAGCTGCAGCAGCAACTGATCCGGTGTTTTGCCGGTCTGCTGGCAGGCTGCATCCAGCGCCTTCCACTGCAGGCTGTTCTTGTCAGGACGTAGCAGGAGCGATGGCGCGACCTCGGCAATCTCCGGCGGTAGCGTGCCCGTCGTCATGGCATCGGTCCACGCTTGCTGCTGCTCGGCCTGCAGACGTTTTTTCTCGATCGCGGCCAGTGCGGCCTGAAGTATGTCCGGTGGTGCCGGACGGTAGCGGCCCTTGCCGCGCCGATGGAAATAGGCAGGCGCGCTGTGCAGGCGCAACAGCAGTGTGGCTTGGTCCAGAGCACTGGGTGCATGACCGAAATAGTCCTGGGCCAGTGCAGCCACGTCGAACTCTTCCTGGGGGGCACACTCCCACAGAAAATCCAGATCAATCGCTTCTGCCGCAGACTGGGCCTGTGTCAGCAGGCTGTCGGGATCGGGCGCTGCGAATTCCATGACGACATTGTTGCGCTTGATCTTGCTGCGCTTGCCGCTGGCGGCTTCGACCTGCAGGCTGGAATCTGCCTCGGACAGGATGCGCCCGCCCTTGAAACTGCCATCTTCTTCGTAAAGTACGTACATTGAAACTCGGATCTGGATTGCTTGGAAAAATCAGGGCGAAGGGGTCGCGGTTGCAGTATGCGAAGGCTGGCTGCCGGGAATCACAGGGTCGAGCGCGGCCAGCAGCCGTTCATGCACTCCACCGAAACTGCCGTTGCTCATGACCACGACATGGTCTCCGGGGCGTGCCTGTGCCGCTACGCTGTGTACCAGGGCGTCGATGTCGCTGTAAGCAGTGGCGCGTGAGCCCAGCGGAGCCAGTACGGTAGCAGGATCCCAGCCCAGTGCATGCCTGCCCTGGGTTTCGCCGTAGCAGAACACCAGGTCGGCGCCTCCCAGCGCGGCAGGCAGGCGTTGCGCCATGGTACCCAGCTTCATGGTATTCGAGCGGGGCTCCAGGACGGCCAGGATACGTGCCGGGCCGACCTTATGGCGCAGTCCTGCCAGCGTGGTGGCGATGGCCGTCGGGTGATGGGCAAAGTCATCGTATACGGCAATGCCACGCACTGTGCCGCGCAACTCCATGCGGCGCTTTACGCCACCGAAGCTGCTCAGGGCAGTGATGGCAGTGTCGGGCGCGACGCCGACATGCTCGGCGGCGGCCAGTGCGGCCAGCGCATTCATGCGATTGTGAGCGCCGGTCTGCGACCAGGTGATGCGACCGACTGGCTGGCCGTCACGGAATACATCGAAATGATCCTGCTCATCCGGTTCGCCTGCCTGCCAGCCGGCAGGGCTGTCGAGCAGACGTGTGCCGGACCAGCAGCCTCGCGCCAGGACGCGTTCCAATGCGGCGTCGTGCGCCGGATGAATAATGCGGCCACTGGCAGGGAGGGTGCGTACCAGATGGTGGAACTGGGTTTCGATGGCCTCCAGATCGGCAAAGATGTCGGCGTGGTCGAATTCCAGATTGTTCAGGATGGCCGTGCGAGGCCGGTAATGCACGAATTTGGAGCGTTTGTCGAAGAATGCTGTGTCGTATTCGTCAGCCTCGATGACGAACAGGGGGCGGGCCTGCCCTGCTGCAGGTTGCGACTGACCCAGCCGGGCCGAGACTTCCAGCCCTGGTGCGATGCCGCCGATCAGGAATCCAGGCTGCAGGCCGCATTGTGACAGCACCCAGGCCAGCATTGAACTGGTCGTGGTCTTGCCGTGGGTGCCGGCAACTGCCAGCACATGCCGGCCCTGCAGCAGATGTTCGCCGAGCCATTGGGGGCCCGAGATATACGGGGCACCCGACTCGAGGATGGCTTCCATCAGCGGATTGCCGCGCGACACGACGTTGCCGATGATATAGAGATCGGGCTTCAATGCCAGCTGGTCGGGGGCAAAACCTTCGATCAGTTCGATGCCCTGTTCCTGCAACTGAGTGCTCATGGGGGGGTAGACGCCGGCATCGCAGCCGGTCACGCGATGGCCCGCTTCGCGGGCCAGCAACGCCAGTCCACCCATGAATGTGCCGCAAATGCCGAGGATATGAAGATGCATGGCCTTTACCGATCCGGGAAGGGGCGAACGAGCTTGCCTCCACCCAGGAAGTTGCCTTCTGCGTCCAGTGCTTCCACGGTCCATTGGTAGCGCTTGGTTCCTTCGTCAATGCAGGGACCGGTGTATTCAAATGCCCCGCGCGTGATGGCGACCCGTCCGTAACGTCCGGTATAGTCGATTTCAGCGCTACTGTTTTCCGACGGCGTCATGGCGTTGACCATGGTGAAACGCAGCCTCTGCGTGCCACTCGGTACGTTTCGGATCGAAAAAAGCGGCGACGCCGTGTCTCCGCAGGCAGCGGTATCGCTCCACGAGAATGAGATGTCCAGCACCTGGTAGCGGGCTTCTGCCGCTTCGCGTTGCTCGACGGTCTTGCAGGCCGCCAGGGCGGATACCAGCAGCAGGGGGACGGCAAGCCGGCGCAGTGCGACAACGGGCAATGTCATGCTGTATCTCCTCAGGACAGGGTCAGTCCGTACTGGGCCAGAAGCGTGTCGGCAATTTCGCTGCGTGAAGGCGTGTGGTTCTGCGGACCGCGCGAGGCGATTTTGATGGCTCCCATCACATTGGCGAGTTTGCAACTGTCTTGCCAGCTCCAGCCTTCGACCAGGCCATAGAGCAGACCACCGCGATAGGCGTCGCCGCACCCGGTCGGGTCAACGACCTCGGTGGCCGCCACGGGCGGGATATGATATTCCTGGCCTTGCGTGATCAGGCGCGAACCATCGGCACCGAGCGTGACCACTACGGCCTGCAGGCCTTTGGCAATATCTGTCAGCGACCTGCCTGTGCGTTGTTCCACCACGCGGGCCTCATAGTCATTGACCGTCAGGGCCTGGGTCAGCGTCAGCATGCGTTCAAGGTCCGCGCCGTCGAACAACGGCATGGCTTGGCCCAGATCGAAAATGAAAGGCGTGCCTTCGGCGTGCAGGCGCTCTGCATGCGCGAACATGCCTTCTTTTGCGTCGGGCGCGACGATGGCCCAGCGTGCGCCGCTGCCCGAGACATCGTTCTGGGCGGAAAACTCCATGGCACCGGGGTGGAAAGCCGTGATCTGGTTATCGTCCAGGTCATTGGTGATGAAGCACTGGGCAGTGAATGTGTCCGACTGGATCTTCAGCAGACGGGTGTCGATCCCCAGGTTGCGAAAACGCTCCAGATAGTCACCGGCATCTTCGCCGATGGTCGCGGCCGGCAGCGGTGTACCGCCCAGCAATTTGAGGTTGTAGGCTACATTGCCGGCACAGCCACCGAATTCCTTGCGCATTGATGGCACGAGGAAAGACACACTCAGGGCATGGATGCTGTCGGGCAGGATATGATCCTTGAAACGGCCGTTGAAGATGGCGATCGTATCGAAGGCCATGGAGCCACAAATCAGTACAGTCTTGGTCATATCTGCAGTGTGCTATGGAAAGAAAAGTTCGAGCCGGTAGCCGCTCACGGTCAGGTCGTCCAGCGTCAGCGGGATCGACAGGTCCAGGCTGCTCATGGCAGCAAAGGGCCGGGACAGCCGGTCAGGTGGCAGATAGTCGGCAGGCAACAGCGCCTTGCGGGCCACTATGGTATCTGAAAAATCTGTCAGGCTCAGGAAGATACCCGGCCAGGGCTGTGGCGAATGATGACCGTTGCGCAACCGCAGGTTCAGATCGAGCCTATGCTGTTCGCCCGGCAGCGTCAGTTGGCGGGAGCCGTCCGGAGCGGCTGGCGTGGCGGTTTGCAGCGACGAGGACACGATCTGCAACTGGTCAGGATGTCGCAGGTAACCAACCTTGCAGCCCAGTGGGTCGCACAGGCGTTCGATCACACCGCGCACTGCAGGGTGCCATGAGGCAATCCAATCGCGCTGTTGCCAGAACAGTTGCAGCAGCATAAGGGCCAGCGCCAGCACACACAGCACCGTCCAGAGTCCCTGATGGTGGCGCTGCCGGTTTTGCGTGTCGTCATCCAGGAACTCGGGCAGGCCGGCACGACGATCTGTTTCATCGAGCAGGAAGCTGTCAGCGGGTGTGTCGAGCTCCGGGTCGCGGGGCGGCTCCACATAGCCTGGCGTGTCGTTCGCGCGGTCGTCGTCGTTTGTCCCTGTGGCGGGTGGGTCGCCCAGCCAGTGGCGGGGGGCGTCTTTTTCTTTTTCCCGGTCCGGAGTGATGACATGGACGGGAGTGTCCGGGTCTATTCCGGTGGAAAAATCTGCTTCTTCATGCCAGGGATCGGGCGAGGGTGTGCCACGAAAAGAAGCCTCTTCTGCCGCTACTGGCTCATCGACAGGTAACGCTGGTGCTTCGGCCTGTGATGATGGGGGGGGCTCAGAGGGCGATACGGTTTCGGTCAGTAGTGGCAGGTCGTCTGTGTCGGACAGTGACTGGCGACCATCGAACACGGTCAGGCAGGCCCCACAGCGCACCATGCCATGACGGCGAGCCAGCAGATCGGGGGTGATGCCGAAAACGGTATGACATGCCGGACACCGTGTCTGCAGGCCCATGCTCAGGCCTCGACTCAGGAACGTTGCCCGTGCAGGCAGACCCAGCCATCATGGGCACGCCAGACCGACAGGGATATCCAGGGCGCGTAGACGGCCGCCACTTCCTCGGCCTGGCGTTCGAGCACGCCGGACAGCACCAGATGACCGCCGGGGGCGACGCGGCCCGACAGCATGGGGGCAAGTACCTTGAGCGGGTTGGAGAGGATGTTGGCGATGACCAGATCGTGGGTGCCGGCCGGCAAGGCGTTGGGCAGGCCTGGAATCAGTTCGACCTGGTTGTTGAGCGCGTTGTCGCCGGTGGCCTGTACGGCCTGCTCGTCGATATCGATGGCATGCGTGGTGCCGGCCCCCAGTTTGCGGGCGGCGATGGCCAGGATGCCCGATCCGCAGCCGTAATCGAGTACGCTGGTACCCGGTTGCAGGTGCGCCACCAACCATTGCAGGCAGAGATGCGTGGTGGGATGGCTGCCGGTGCCGAAAGCCAGGCCAGGGTCGAGCTGGATGGCAATGGCATCGGGTCGGGCCTCGGCGGGCAGCGTATGCCAGCTTGGCACGATCCAGACCCGGTCACCGACCGGGATGGGGGCGAATTGCGCCTGAGTCAGTCGGACCCAGTCCGCGTCGGGCACTTCGCGCAGTTGCCAGTCCGTGCAGGATTCCGGCAGCGTGCTGCCATTTTCCTGGTGAATGCTCAATGCCTGCTCGAACAGCTGGGCCGGGTCCACGCCGTCGGGCAGCAGGGCAACGACCAGGTTGCGCTGCCAGGCATGGCTGTCGGGTTCCAGCCCCGGCTCGCCGAACAGGGGCTGTTCATCCTCTGTATCGCGGTCGGCATCCTCTACGGACACCGAAAGCGCGCCGGCCTCCAGCAACGCATCGGACAGGGCCTCGGCCTGTTGTCCGGGACAATCGAAGACCAGTTCACGCATATCGGTTTCCGTAGGGGGCTGCCATACGCCTCAATGGCGTTGCGACAGCTTTTCTTCCAGGTAGTGGATGCTGGTGCCACCTTCGATGAAGCGGGCGTCGGCCAGCAGTTCTCGGTGCAGCGGGATGTTGGTCTGGATGCCGTCGACCGCCGTTTCCGACAGGGCAATGCGCATCCGGGCCAGGGCCTGGTCACGGGTATCGCCGTAGGTGATGATCTTGGCGATCATCGAGTCGTAGTTGGGCGGCACGAAATAGCCGTTGAAAATGTGCGAGTCTACGCGCACGCCAGGGCCGCCGGGTGCGTGCCAGTTGGTGATGCGGCCGGGGCAGGGCACGAAACGCTCGGGGTCTTCCGCGTTGACGCGGCACTCGATGGCGTGACCCTTGAATACGATGTCGCGCTGGCGCAGCGTGAACTTTTCGCCGGCGGCGATCAGGATTTGCTGCTGGACCAGATCAATGCCGGTAATCAGCTCGGTGACCGGGTGCTCGACCTGGATGCGGGTGTTCATTTCGATGAAATAGAACTCGCCGTTTTCATACAGGAATTCGAACGTACCGGCACCGCGATACTGGATCTTGCGGCAGGCGTCGGCGCAGCGTTCACCGATGCGCTCGATCAGCTTGCGAGGGATGCCGGGGGCCGGTGCCTCTTCGATGACCTTCTGGTGGCGACGTTGCATGGAGCAGTCGCGCTCACCCAGCCAGACTGCGTTGCGCACGCCGTCGGCCAGTACCTGGATTTCGATATGGCGGGGATTTTCGAGAAACTTCTCGAGGTAGACCTCGGGATTGTTGAACGCCGCACCGGCTTCGGAGCGGGTCATGGCCACCGCGGTCAGCAGTGCTGCCTCGGTATGGACCACGCGCATGCCGCGTCCGCCACCACCACCGGCAGCCTTGATGATGACCGGGTAGCCAACTTCGCGGGCGATACGCTGGATTTCCTGAGGATCATCGGGCAGGGCTCCGTCGGAGCCGGGCACGACAGGTACGCCGGCTTCGATCATGGCGTGCTTGGCGCTGACCTTGTCGCCCATCAGTCGGATCGAGTCGGGACGAGGGCCGACGAACACGAAGCCGCTTTTCTCGACTCGGTCGGCAAAGTCAGCGTTCTCTGCCAGGAAACCGTATCCGGGGTGAATGGCCTCGGCGTCGGTGACTTCCGCTGCCGAAATGATGGCTGGCATGTTCAGGTAGCTGGCCGTCGCGGGAGCAGGGCCGATGCAGACCGACTCATCGGCCAGGCGGACATACTTGGCCTCGCGGTCGGCTTCGGAGTGCACCACCACGGTCTTGATGCCCAGTTCCCGGCAGGCACGCTGGATGCGCAATGCGATTTCGCCCCGGTTGGCGATCAGGAGTTTCTCGAACATACGCTTGATCAGCCGATGATGAACAGGGGCTGGCCGTACTCAACCGGGCCACCGTTTTCGACCACGATTTCCTTGATGACGCCGGACTTGTCGGCTTCGATTTCGTTGAGCAGCTTCATGGCTTCGATGATACACAGCACGTCGCCTTCCTTGACGGTCTGGCCGACTTCGACAAACGGAGGCGCTTCAGGGTTGGGGGCGCGATAGAACGTACCAACCATGGGGGCCTTGACCGCATGACCCTGCGGTGCGGCCGGCGCAGCAGGCGCTGCTGGTGCGGCGGCAGCCGGGGCTGCGACGACCGTGGTGGCCGGCTGGGCCATCATCACGGGTTGAGCAGAGGCCTGGGCGAATTTGACGATGCGGACCGTGCCATCACCTTCGGTGATTTCCAGTTCGGCGATGCCGGAGTCGGCAACCAGGTCGATCAGGGTTTTCAGTTTTCGAAGATCCATGGAGTTTCCTGAAAAATTTACAGTGTGCGGGCGGTTCGGCTGGTTGGAGCCTGGACGCCCCGGTTATACCCGTGCAGGCTGGCGGACTACGCTCGTTTCAGCGTGGCTGCGTAGCGCAGTGCCGCCATGTAGCCTTCTTCGCCCAGGCCCGCAATGACGCCGACGGCAAGGTCGGACAGATACGAGTGATGGCGGAAGGGTTCGCGCCGGTGGACGTTGGACAGGTGGACCTCGATGAAAGGGAGTTCCACTGCGGCCAAGGCGTCGCGCAAGGCAATGCTGGTGTGCGTGTAGGCGGCCGCATTGATGATGATGATATCGGTACCATCGTCGCGGGCGGCCTGTATGCGGTCGATCAGCTCTCCTTCGTGATTGCTCTGAAAGGTCAGGACCTCGACGCCCAGCCCCTGGCCCAGCTCGACCAGCTTGCGGTCGATATCCGCCAGGGTCGTGCTGCCATAGATTTCAGGCTGGCGACGGCCCAGCATATTCAGGTTGGGGCCGTTCAGGATGAGGGCGCGTTTGGGCATTGAAATCCGAAAACCTGTCGATGAGGGGCGTTTTTACTGCCAAATGACGTCTTTTGTCCAGCAGAAGCGTCAGGAATGCGTCGATTCAGGAGTCATGCCCGATAGTGTAGCAGCCAGATCGCTGGGGTTGATTTCGCCGATGATGGCGCGATTCAGGCTGCCGTCGGCATTGAGGACCAGCGTGAAGGGCAGGCCACCGATGGGATTGCCCAGCGTGCGCATCAGGTCCGTGCCGCCGGGGCCGGCCAGCAGGATCGGGTAGGTCACCGGGACTTTTTGCAGGAAGGCCCGGATGTTGTCTGCCGAGTCGATGCCGATGCCAACCATGCGAACACCTGGATGCTGTTGTTGCAGTCGCTCGAGATCAGGCATTTCGCGTACACAGGGGGCACACCAGGTCGCCCAGAAGTTGATGACGATGGGCTGTCCTATCCATTGGCGGACCTGCTGGCCTTGTGCGTCGAGATCCTGGAATTCACGTACGGTCAGGGCACCCAGCGCATCAGGTTGTGGGGTCTCGGGCATTGGGGTGGCCGCGACAGGTGTATTGATCCCTGTGCTGGGTTGCAGGTAGAAGAACAGCAGGCCGGCGGCTGCGATTGCGAGCAGTGCCGGGATCAGCAGGCGTTTCATGACGACTGACTCCCTGGATGTGAACCGTGCGCCGTATCCAGCGCATCGATCATGACATGGGGGAAACCGTGGCTGCAGCGCTCGACACGGGCCTGCACGCCGTAGACGGTACGCAGCGTTTCGCTGGAAATCACGTCGGCTGAAGGACCGTCCGTCAGCAGTTTACCCTGATGCAGCATCAGGGCATGATCGGTATGGCGCAGGGCGATATTGATATCGTGCAGGACAATGACCGTGATCAAGCCGTGCGCTTGTGTTTCCTGATGAAGCAGATCCATGACGTGGAACTGGTAGTTCAGGTCGAGCGCAGACAGGGGTTCATCGAGCAGCAGCACACGTGGCCTGCGGATCAGGGCCTGGGCCAGTCCGACCAGCTGTTTCTGGCCTCCTGACAACTGATCCAGGTAAGCTGAGGCGAGATGGGCGATACCCAGGCGCTCCAGCAACGCTTCGACGGCGTCCAGGTCGGGCCGGTGCGTGGCCTGGGCCTGTGCGTGAGCTGCCACCAGGACCGATTCGAATACGCGCAAGTGTACCGAGGCTGGCAGCGATTGCGGCAGATAGACGACATGGCGCGCGCGTTCGGCAAAACTGGCGTGTGTCAGGTCCTGGGTGCCGAGACGGATGTTGCCGGAGACGGTGCGGACCAGTCCTGCCAGTGCCTTGAGCAATGTGGATTTGCCGCTGCCATTGGGGCCGAGCAGTGCGGTGACACGGCCAGCCTCGATGGGCTGGGCCGTCAGACCGTCGATGATACGGCGTCGGCCATAGGCGACGGAAAGATCATCGACCGACAGGGCTGACATCGGAGTGGCGGGCGCGGCAGACCCGATGGCCGGGGTTATTTCGGGAGAAGAAACGGACATGGCGGTTCGATGCTGGATCAGGGCAGCCTGCGTCGCAGCACGACGGCAAGGAAGAAGGGGATGCCGACCAATGCAGTGACGATGCCGACCGGTACGATGGAGCCCTCGACAATGTTCTTGGAGGCGACGGAAGCCATCGACAGGATTAGTGCACCCGTCAGCGCGCTGCCTGGCAGGTAGAAGCGATGGTCTTCGCCGAACAGCCTGCGGGCGATATGCGGTGCGACCAGGCCGATGAAGCCGATCGTGCCGACAAAAGAGACGGCCAGGGCCGACAGCAGGCTGATGCGCGCCAGCGTGCCCAGGCGGACTCGGCCCAGATCGATACCGAAACTGGCGGCACGATCCTCGCCCAGGCGCAGCGCGGTCAGCTTCCAGGCATTGCGCAGCGAGAGTGGCAGGATCAGTGCCAGCACCAGCGTCAGGGCTCCGACCTTGGCCCAGGTCGACCGCGACAGACTGCCCATGGTCCAGAACACCAGACCTTGCAGTGCCTCTGCGCTGGCGATGTACTGCATCAGCGACACCAGGGCATTGAAGGAGAACACCAGCGCAATGCCGAACAGCACCACGCCGGAGGCACTCATGCCGCCCCAGCGCGCCACGGCATCAAGCAGCAACGCTGAAATGACGGCAAAGACGAAAGCATTGAGCGTGATGAACCACTCGGGCGGCAGTCCGGGAATGCCGATGTTCAGCACGATGGCCAGCGAGGCACCGAAGGCCGCAGCGGAGGACAGCCCCAGCGTGAAGGGGCTGGCCAGCGGGTTGTTCAGGATGGTTTGCATCTCGGCACCGGCCAGACCCAGCGCCATGCCGACGATCACGGCCATCAGCGCCGAAGGCAGGCGGATATCCCAGACAATGACGTGGATGGGGTTGCCGGCACCATCACCGGGGTGCAGCAGTGTGTCGATCAACTGGCCCAGAGGCAGGCCCGTGGCTCCCATCGTGAAATCCAGCAGCAGTGCGCCGATGATTGCCAGCGTCATGCCCAGCAGCATGACCACGCGCCGGCGGGTCATACTGCGATATAGAACGGAAGAGGAGACTGAATGAGATTCTTTTGCCGGTGCCATGCTGCGGATTATCGCAGAAGTTGCAACCGGTTGTTTGCCGTTTCGGCCGCGGGTGTGCCTGGATATTCGCGCACGATGCGTTGCAGCGAAGTCTTGGCAGCGGCATAGTCGCCAAGTTCGATCTGGCTGCCTGCAATGACCAGCAGTGCGTCAGGTGCCCGCGGGTTGGTCGGCGCACTCTTGAGCATGGCGTCCAGGGACTCGATGGCAGCCTTGTAGTCCTTGAGCGCGTAGTGGCTGCTGCCCAGATAGAAACGGGCCAGTGGCTCCAGTGCGCTGCTTGGATAGAGTGCAGTGAACGCTGTCATGAGTTCCGCGGCTTCGCGGTATCGGCCATTGCGGAAATGGTCGATGGCGTCATCGTAGGCTTGTTGTTCCTGCTCGTCGCTGACGCGCGGTGTGCCATCGTCAGGGGGGGCATTGCGAGCAGAGGCCTGTGCGGCTTGCTGGTCCAGGTGCTCAACCTGATTGCGCAGGCGGGTGATCTCCTGGCGCAGGTTCTCGATCTGGTCTGCCAGTTGCAGGCGTGCGCGCTGGTTCTGTTCTGTCATCTGCTGGATCTGCTGGCGCAGTTCGAGAATAGCGCGACGCGATTCGTCATCGGCGAATGCATGGGCCTGCAGAGGCAGGATGGCCAGCAGGGCTGCGGCCAGGACGGAACGAGAGAATAGGCGCATACGGATACTCCAGTCATGACAATGCCGGCGAATTGCCAGGATGCATCGGCATTCATTTTACAGGCACGCAAGAATGAATGCCGATGCACCCGGGGTCCGCCGGCGGTTTGCGTGCGCTGGCCTTGCGACCAGCGCACATTGCGCGAAAATCAGCGCTGATAGTTGAAGTCGGTACGACGGTTTTCCGCGTAGTCGGCTTCGGTGTTGCCCAGCGCCTTGGGCTTTTCCTTGCCGAAGCTGATGGCTTCGACTTGCGCATCGTTCACGCCCAGCAGGGTCAGCGTGCGGCGCACGGCTTCGGCGCGGCGCTGGCCCAAAGCCAGGTTGTATTCCGTACCGCCACGCGCATCGGTATTGCCTTCCAGACGAACCCGTTGCTGCGGGTTGTTGGTCAGGTAGCGGGCATGCAGTTCGACCATGTCGCGGTATTCGGGTTCGACGACATAGCTGTCGAAGCCGAAATAGACAGAGCGCTGCTGTGCAAGGGGGCTTTGCGGATTGAACGGGTCCAGGATCTGACCCGAGCTGGCGCCGGCACCCGTGCCGCTGCCGGATGTGCCAGAGCCATTGGCGGCCTGGTCATCCAGCGATACCGTGCTGCAAGCTGCCAAAGCAGAAGCCAACACAGTGAGGGAGGCAAGTTTGGCAAGACGAAATTTCATGATGGTTCCTTACTGATGAAGGGTCGAAGGTTTATTGATTGATGCACAAATTGTCAGTTGTTGGGGAAAGGTCCCCAGGTCGGTTCGCGCACTTCACCGTTCAGAACGGACAGGGTCTGACGAACCCGGCCATCGCTCGATACGGCGGCAAGCACACTGCGCCCACCTAGCGACGCAGCATAAATGATTTGCATGCCATTGGGGGCAAAACTGGGGGAAAGATCATCGCGACCATTCGTCAGCAATGTTTCCTGATTTGTCGCAAGATCCAGTGATGCGATGCGGAAATCACCGTTTCGCCGTGCAACGTAGAGCAACGTGTTGCCATCCGGTGAGATGCGTGGCGAGATGTTGTAGTTGCCATTAAACGTCAGTCTCTGGGCGTTGCCGCCATCGAGGCTGGCGCGGTAGATCTGCGGGCTACCGCTGCGGTCGCTGGTGAATATGATGGAACGACCATCGGGCGTGAAGACGGGTTCTGTATCAATTCCACCAGATTGGGTTACACGTTGCAGGCCCGAGCCATCGCTGGAGTTGATGGTGTAGATCTGGGACAGGCCATCCCGGGTCAGTACCACGGCCAGGCGACTGCCATCAGGGGACCAAGCCGGAGCACTGTTGTTGCCCTTGTAGTTGGCGACCGGCACGCGTTGTCCGGTGGACAGGTTGTGTGCATAGACGACGGGTTTGCCCGATTCGAAGCTGACATAGGCCAGACGCGTACCGTCGGGCGACCAGGTCGGCGAAATGATCGGTTCGCGCGAACGCAGTGCAACCTGCGGGTTCTGGCCGTCGGCATCGGCGATCTGAAGTTCGAAGGTATTGCCCTGCTTGAGCACGTAGGCCAGTCGGGTCGAAAAGACACCTCGGACGCCCGTGATCTTTTCATAGATGCGGTCGGCGATCTGGTGGCTGATGCGGCGCAGTTGTTGTGCCGTACCCGAGAAGGCCACGCCGTCGAGTTGATCCTGCAGGATGGTGTCGGCCAGACGATAGCGGATGTCGTAGCGGGCATCGGCTCCCAGGCTGATGCTGCCGTAGGCAATGCTATCGGCACCACGGTTGCGCCATTCGGCATAGTCAGGCGGCGTATCGGCAGACAGCGTGGCACCGCCGGTGCCGATCAGTCGGAACTGGCCGGTGCGCGTCAGGTCAGCACGGATCACTTCGGTCATGGCGGTGCCTTCGGCACCGGCACCACCAAAGTCGGCAATGGCGATCGGATATTGCGTGGCACCCGTGCCGGAAATGTCGACACGCAGTTGCGCCTGCGCCGGGGTCATGCTGGCGAGGCCGAACAAGGCCGCCGCGCCGGCTGCGCGAGCCCAGCCTGTCGGGGCGTAACGAACGCCTGTGGTGGCTTTTATCATGATGGTGTGCACTCCGAAAGGTTAGTCGTACATTCTATACACAACGTCGATGGACGAAGGATACCGTCCTGACGGGGGCCTTGGGAACGGCGAGCAGCGGCGGATACCGGTTTCGACAGCGCGGTCGAACACCTGGTTGCCGGACGAGCGTGCCAGGGCCAGATTGGTGACCTGGCCACTGCTGTCGAGTTGTACCCGGAATTGCGCAACCGGATTGTTGGATCCGGTGCGCGCCGGCGAGGCGAACGAGACGCCGGGCTGTATGCAGGCGCGAACCTGTCCTGCATAGCCGGCATCATTTTGGCCGCCCGCCTGGTTGCGGTCGGCGGTGCCGCCAGGAATACCCGCAGCGCCCGTAGCGTCGGCACGCATGCTGTCGCGCAGTTGCTGCATGCGGGCTTCCTGCTCGCGCCGTGCCGCCTCTTCGCGGGCGCGGCGCTCGGCGGCTGCCTTGTCCTGGGCGGCCTTGCGCTCTGCAGCAGCCTTCTCAGCCGCCGCTTTCTCAGCCGCTGCTTTCTCGGCTGCGGCTTTGTCTGCTGCCGCCTTGCGTTCGGCTTCTGCCTGCTCGCGCTGGCGCTGTTCTTCCTGGCGTTTCTGGCGCTCTTCCTCGGCCTGCTTGCGCTCCTGCTCGATTTTTTCGCGCTCGGCGCGCTCCGCAGCCTGACGCTCCTGTTGCAGACGCTGCTGCTCCTGGCGTTCCTGGTTGCGGCGCTCCTGCTCGCGGCGTTGCTGTTCAGCCTGGCGACGTTCTTCTTCCTGCTTGCGGGCTTCTTCCTTGCGCTTTTCCTCGAGCGCGATCTCCGGATCGGGCTGCGGATCCGGCCGGACATCGGGCGTTGGCTGTGGCACTGGCTCCGGTTCTGGTGGAGGCTCGGGACGCGGTTCGGGCCGGGCCGGTTCGGTCGGCGTCGGCACGGGCTTTTCCGGTTCCGGCACTGGCTCAGGGGCGTTATCGGGCGAGTTGCCGTCGGCCCAGAGGGTGATCTGTACCGGATTGGGATCGTTGGGTGTGCTGAGCATCGTGCCCAGCCAGATGACCAGGACCAGCCCGAGGTGCACGCCCAGAGATTGCAGCAGGGCGCGGCGGCTATCCTCGTGCCGGGGGGGCTCGATATGGTCTGACTGGGAGGGGTGGTTATCGCGGGACATGGCTGCAGGAGCCTCCGTGTCAGGGGCGGCGTTGGCCGGGGGCGTGTTCGCTCTTCTGGTCGACCAGCAGGCCGAGCTGGCTGACACCGCTGCGGCGCAGGTCGTCCATCACCTTCATGACAGTTTCATAGGGTACTTTGCCATCGGCAGCGATCACCACGGGTTGTTCAGGCTGCAGCCGGGCCAATACCGTGGCAGTCAACTGGTCGGCGGCTACCTGCTCGGTTGCGCCGCCGGTATCCCGGTCGCGCACGGCAAATGCCCCTTTTTCATCGATCTGCACTTCAAAGGGCTTGCGAGGAATGCTTTCCGCCTGGCCGACTGTGGGCAGATTGATCAGACCGGGGGTGACCAGTGGCGCGGTCACCATGAAGATCACCAGCAATACCAGCATCACGTCGATATAGGGCACGACGTTGATCTCGTTTTTGATGCGCCGCTGGCCGCGGCGGCTGCCCGCACGTATCGAAGACATCAGCGCACCTGGCGTTGCAGAATGTTGAGGAACTCTTCGGAAAAGCTTTCAAAGCGGATCGACAGGCGATCGACGGCATGCGTGAAACGGTTGTAGGCGACCACGGCCGGGATGGCGGCAAACAGGCCAATGGCGGTGGCGATCAGGGCTTCCGCAATACCAGGTGCTACCGAGGCCAGCGAGGCTTGCTGCACATTGGCCAGGCCGACAAAGGCGTGCATGATGCCCCAGACCGTGCCGAGCAGGCCGATGTAGGGGCTGACCGAGCCTGCCGATGCCAGGAAATTCAGGCGCGACTCAAGCTCGTCGACTTCGCGTTGGTACGCGGCCGTCATGGCACGACGGGCACCGTCGAGCGGCGCGTGGGGATCGGACGTGGATTTGTTGCGAGCCTTCAGGAATTCGGTCATGCCGGCATCGAAAATGCGCGCCAGCGGGCCATGCTCGTCGCGTTGGCGGCTGATGGATTGCTGGAGCATCGACAGGTCGCCACCCGACCAGAAGTCCTTCTCGAAGCGTCGTGTCTGCGCGTCGGCATCCTTGATGGCGCGGTGCTTGCTGAAGATATAGGTCCATGAAACGACCGATATGGCCACCAGCAACAGCATCACCAGCTGTACAGGCACGCTGGCCTGCAGCACCAGCGAAAGAATCGACATATCGTGTGTGGCTTCCATGATGGGGAGGTATTCCTCGATCGAGAGCGGTTCGTGTAAAAGGTATGGGCGTAAAAAAATCCGGACCGTCTACGGAAGGGACGGGCGGACGTGCGACGCAAGTGTAGCGCGCAGCGTCTCGGGTATGGGAGCTGGCCGCATGCTGGATGTGTTCACGCAACAGACTTTGATATTGCCTTGCGTCAACAGTTCCCCGTCGCGCCAGACCTGCTGAAAAAACGTGACCGATGCGCGGCCCAGCGTGGAGATGTCACTGCGGATTTCGAGCAGGTCATCCAGCCGGGCCGGCTTGCGGTAATCCATGTCCAGTGCCCGGACCACGAAAATCGCCTGTTCGCGTTCGGCGATCTCGTGCTGGTGGAAATCCAGGGCTCGCAGCCATTCGGTGCGGGCCCGTTCCATGAATTTAAGATAGTTGGCGTAGAACACGACCCCACCCGCGTCGGTGTCTTCATAATAGATACGTACGGGGAAGACAAAGCCCGAAGCGTGCGTTGCTGCCTGGTTCATGAGGGTCGTGTGCTCCTTGGTCAGCCCAGCTCGGTGAGGCGGGCCACAATGACGTCGAGAGCGTCGCTGGTCTGTACCTGCTGGCTCTCGGCCTGTTTGCGTGCCTGCAATTCAATCATATTTTCCTTGAGACTGCGTTCTCCAACTGTTACACGAAGCGGCACGCCGATCAGCTCCCATTCGGCAAACATGACACCCGGTCGCTGATCACGATCATCCAGGATTACATCGATGCCCTCGGCCTTGAGTCCTTCGTACAGACGCTCGGCTTCGGCCCGGACGGCTTCGCTCTTGTTCCAGCCGACAGGGCAGATCACCACTTCGAAAGGTGCCAGGGCACGCGGCCAGACAATGCCACGTTCGTCATGGTTCTGCTCGATGGCCGCAGCGGCGATCCGGCTGATGCCGATGCCATAGCAGCCCATCTGCAGGGCGGCCGGCTTGCCGTTCTCGTCCAGGTAGGTTGCCTTGAGCGCCGATGAGTACTTGTCGCCCAGGAAAAAGACATGGCCGACTTCGATGCCACGCTGCATCAGCAGGCTTCCGTTGCCGGAAGGGGACACGTCGCCTTCGACCACATTGCGCAGGTCCGTGACCAGCTCAGGTTCGGGCAGGTCGCGGCCCCAGTTCACGCCGGTGTAGTGGAAGTCGACTTCGTTGGCACCGCAGACGAAATCGTGCATGTTGGCAACCGTGGTATCGACCACCACCTTGACGGGGCGCGTCGTTCCGATTGGCCCCAGGTAACCCGGCAGGCAGCCGAAATGCTCGACGATCTCGGATTCGGATGCAAAGCGAAAGCCCTGGTCCAGCCCGGGTACCTTGCCTGCCTTGATCTCGTTGAGGTCGTGATCGCCGCGCAGCAGCAGCAGCCAGATCGTCGGAGCCTTGTCTGCGTGGTCGGTTGCCAGTACCAGCGACTTGACGGTGTGGGCCAGCGGCAGACTCAGCAGGTCGGCCACGGCTTCACATTTGGCGGCACCGGGCGTGGAGGTCTTGATCAGAGGTTCGGCGGCTGCGGCACGTTCGGCAATCAGGCATGGTGCGGCGGCCAGTTCGATGTTGGCGGCGTAGTCCGAATCAGGGTCATACACGATCACATCTTCGCCGGTGTCGGCAATCACCTGGAATTCATGGCTGCGCGAACCGCCGATCGATCCGGTATCTGCTGCCACGGCGCGGAACTCCAGCCCCAGGCGCGAAAAAATGCGCTGGTAGGCTGCGTACATGGCATCGTAGCTGGCTTGTGCGGCCTCTGCCGAACGGTCGAAGGAGTAGGCATCCTTCATGGTGAATTCGCGACCACGCATCAGGCCGAAGCGCGGCCGACGTTCGTCACGGAACTTGGTCTGGATATGATAGAAATTGAGCGGCAGTTGACGCCAGCTGTGAATTTCGTTGCGGGCGATATCCGTGATGACTTCCTCGGACGTCGGCTGCAGCACGAAGTCGCGCTGGTGACGGTCCTTGATGCGCAGCAGTTCCGGGCCGTACTGTTCCCAGCGCCCAGACTCCACCCACAGCTCGGCGGGCTGCACCACGGGCATCAGCAGCTCGATGGCACCGGCTGCGTTCATCTCCTCGCGCACGATCTTCTCGATCCGGCGCAGCACCTTCAGGCCCAGCGGCATATAGGTATAGATCCCGCCAGCCAGACGGCGTATCATGCCGGCCCGCGTCATCAGGCGGTGGCTGGCGACTTCGGCTTCGGAAGGCGCCTCTTTGAGGGTGTTCAGGTGATATTTGGATGCACGCATGGAAGATTGTTGCCAGTGATCGGTTCTGAAAAGACTCTAAAAAGGGTCGGAGGTACGTATAATCAACTTCAATTGTATTGAATTCGCTGGAGGCGGCCATGCTGGATCGTGAAGGCTACCGTCCCAATGTCGGCATTATCCTCGTAAACGGCAAAAATGAGGTCTTCTGGGGCAAACGCATCAGGCAGCATTCCTGGCAGTTTCCCCAGGGTGGGATCAAGCATGGTGAAAGTCCCGCTCAGGCCATGTACCGTGAACTGCACGAGGAGGTGGGCCTCAGGCCCGAGCATGTCCGCATTCTGGGGCGCACGCGTGACTGGTTGCGCTATAACGTTCCTGAACATTTTATCCGGCGCGATTGCCGGGGACATTACAAAGGCCAGAAGCAGATCTGGTTCCTGCTGCGGTTGGTTGGCAAGGACTCCGATGTCTGCCTGCGGGCCTGCTCGCATCCCGAGTTCGACGCCTGGCGCTGGAGCGATTACTGGGTTCCTCTGGAGTCCGTGATCGAATTCAAGCGTGAGGTCTATACGCTGGCGCTCAACGAGCTCTCCGGCATCCTGTTTCGTCGCCAGAGCGATGCCCGCTATCTCCGCCAGCGGGTGCGGCCTGCTGTAACGGCGGCTGCCCAGAGCTGACCGATGGCGGGTGTCTGTCGTGCAGGCACCCGAGGTTGGATCAGAAGGTGAAGTTCGGTAAAAAATTAAGGCAAATTGCCGGGCACCGCCGCGTGCCGGACTGTGATGGTTTACGATAACGCCCATGTTGCAAGACCTAGATAAACTCGCCGCCCGTATCGGGCAATTGGTCCAGACCGTGCGCCAGCTCCAGGCCGAGCGCACCGACCTGCATGCTCGCCTGGCGCGGGCCGATACCGAGCGGCAGGCGCTGGAGCGTCGCTGTGCCGAACTCGACGAACAGTTCATGACGCTCAGCGCCAAGGCGGGCGAGCATGCGTCCGAGATGTCCGATCTGCGTACCCAGCTCGAAGCGGGGCAACAGGATGCCCGAGGGCAAGCCGAGCAGTTGCGGGTCCAGCTCGAAAGTGAGCGTGCGGCTGCCGAGACTCGTGAGCAGGCACTGCTTCGTCAGATCAAGGACCAGGAACAGGATTCCGGTCAATTGCGTTTTGCGGCCCATCAGGCCCGCGAACGTGTCGATGCACTGTTGGCCCGGTTGCCCGGCGGCCAGGTCCAGGAAGGAGGTGCATGATGGAGCGCGTTGATGTCACGATTCTTGGCCGGGAGTACTCGCTCGTATGCGCCGCATCCGAGCGCGAGTCCTTGCTGGCTGCCGTAAAACATGCCGATCGCCTGATGGGGAGTATCCATGCTTCCGGCAAGATTTCTGGCAATGAACGCATTGCGGTCATGGCAGCGATTGCCATAGCCGGCGAGTTGCTGACCATGAAGGCACCTGACGGACCCCTGGGTGGCTTGGCGATTGGCGACTTCAAGCGTAAAATTGAAGACATGAACACCATGATTGATGGTGTCCTGAATTCGTAAGTTTAAGTCCCTGCCGTGTTCGTGACTTGGTCATATATTCTCTGAACCTATGCCATATGGCTAAACGGCTGCAGGATCGGTCGTAGGTGAGATCGTCTCTAGTCAGACGAACCCGAAGCGGCCCTGAAAGTGGCCAACTTGAACCTGAGGGTTCGAGATGCCGACCTAGACGGCACAGGCGGGGCAAATACATGGGGTCTGTCAGCATCAAGCTGGCAGGCCCTTTTTTTATTGCCGATTCGGCACATGAAACCAGAGGGGGATACCCATGGCAACCACACGCATTGCAACCTCACGATTCGGCAGGCACGCGGTGCTGGGCGCATTACTGCTGACAGGCAGCATGGGCGCTGCGATTGGCGCACCCGGAGAACGGCCGCTCGAGCGGCATGAGCGGGCTACGCGACTGACATTGCAAGCCGGCGCTTCGACGGAGGTTCAGCAGGATACCGTCAATATTACGTTGGCTTCCGAGGTGGAGGCGGCCAGCGAGGATGCGGTCAGCGAGCCTCTGGCGCAGCGCATGGCCAAGGTCATGGAAGCGGCCAAGCGTGTGCCGAACGTCAAGGCGCATACTGGCAGCTATCGGATCTGGCCCAATACGGACCGGGATGGCAAGATTACTGCCTGGCGGGGGCGTGCCGAAGTCAATCTGGAATCTACGGATTTTGGTGCGGCATCCCGGCTCGCGGCAGAGGTCAGCGCTGAGATGCCGATTGCCGGTATCTACTTTTCGCTGTCGGAGCAGGCCCGGGCTGCGCAGGAAAAGCAGTTGTTGCGCCAGGCTGCGACGGCATTCCGTGAGCGTGCCCAGGAGGCGGCTGAGGCATTTGGCTTTGCCGGCTACCAGATTCGCAAGCTTGACCTGAGTGGCAGCGGCATGGCCTACGAGCAGTCGCGTGTTCGGATGGGGGCGGCCCCGGCCATGATGTCACTCAAGGCCGATAGTGCGCCGGTGCCGCTCGAGGCCGATACCGTCAGTGTCAGCGTGTCTGTCAATGGTGAAGTTGAGCTGCAGGGCGCCGGGTCCACAGGAAAATAACGACGCCAGCCGCGATCATGGGCAGGGACAGCCACTGTCCCATGCTCAGGTTGGCGGCCAGCAGTCCGAGGAAGTCATCCGGTTCGCGGGCAAATTCCGCAACAAACCGGCACAGCCCATATCCGATCAGGAAAACTGCCGATACCTGGCCGATAGGCCGGGGCTTGCGGGCAAACCACCACAACACTGCAAACAGCAGTAGGCCTTCGAGGCCCATCTGGTAAAGCTGGGAGGGATGGCGGGCAATGCCGTCGCCGGCTTGCGGGAAAACCATGCCCCAGGGGAGATCGGTGGGGCGACCCCACAACTCTCCATTGATGAAGTTGCCCAATCGGCCGGCGGCAAGGCCGAGCGGGATCAGCGGGGCGGTCAGGTCGCCTACTTCCAGCAACGACATTTTCCGACTGCGGGCGAACAGCAGCAATGCAATCACAACACCGAGCAACCCCCCATGGAAAGCCATGCCGCCTTCCCATACCTTGAGTATGTCGGCGGGGTGTGCCAGGTAATAATCGAACTTATAGAACAGGATATAGCCCAGGCGGCCGCCAAGGACCACGCCCACTACGCAATAGAAGATAAGATCTTCCAGATCGCGCAGTGATAGCCTGCTCAGACCATGGTTGATGCGCCATCGCCCCAGCAGCCAGGCCAGGGAAAAGCCAAGCAGGTACATCAGGCCGTACCAATGGACGGCCAGAGGGCCGATGCTGAAGGCAATGGGATCGAAGACGGGATGTTGCAGCATGGGAGGTCGCGATGAAAATGGATAGGGCATCATAACCGGATCGTGGAGAGGCGGCACCAATGCTTGCCGGGGGTGCGCTGCCTGTCGATGGCGGATGGCTGTATCGTATAGGGCCAGGGTGAGTGATAGGGGCCATCGTGTGGTTGCCTATATATATAAGAGGAGAGAACTTATGAGTCAGCATGACAAGGCCTTGTTTGGCGGTGGTTGCTTCTGGTGCACCGAAGCTGTTTTTTCGCATGTGCGTGGTGTCACTGCTGTCGTGCCCGGATATGCGGGGGGCTCGACTTCGTCACCCTCTTATCAGGCCGTGTGTCGGGGCGAGGGCGGGCACATCGAAGTCGTGGAGATCGTTTACGACCCAGGTCTGGTGTCCTATGCTGACCTGCTGCGCATCTTTTTTGCGACTCATGATCCGACTTCGCAAGACCGGCAGGGGGCGGATGCTGGCATCCAATATCGTTCCGTCGTGTTCTATCGGGATGAGATGCAGCATAGGCAAGTGCGGGAAGTGATCGCCGAGCTCGAGCGTGAACAGGTCTATGCGAAACCCATCGTGACACAGGTGTTGCCTGCGCCAATATTCTGGCCGGCCGAAGATTATCACCACAATTATTTTGCGCAGCACCCGGAGCAGGGCTACTGCAACATGGTGATCGCACCCAAGGTGGCCGCGTTTCGAAAACGTTTTTCCGCCCTTCTTGACGTTTCCTGAATTGCGGTGCTATAGTCTCGCTCCTTCGCAGTTCAGACGAACCAGACCTTGAGGCAAACGCCCAGGTGGTAGTTGGGGATGTGAAGGGATTTGGCAGGTTTGTTTTGAGGTTTGAAATAAATATGCCGGATGCGGTACCTGAAGA
>NZ_QETA01000006.1 GCF_003123725.1 Corticimicrobacter populi
GAGGTGTACATTCTGTCCAAGGAAGAGGGTGGCCGTCACACGCCGTTCTTCAATGGCTATCGTCCCCAGTTCTACTTCCGCACGACGGACGTGACGGGCACGATCGATCTGCCGGCCGACAAGGAAATGGTTCTGCCGGGCGACAACGTCTCGATGACGGTCAAGCTGCTGGCCCCCATCGCCATGGAAGAAGGTCTGCGCTTCGCCATCCGTGAAGGCGGCCGTACCGTCGGTGCCGGCGTCGTCGCCAAGATCATCGCCTGATCGCTGGCATAAGCCTTGTGCGAAGGCCTTCCGGCCTTCGCGCCTCCAATTCGCTCTTTAGGAACCCACATGAAGAACCAAAAAATCCGCATCCGTCTGAAAGCATTCGACTATCGCCTGATCGATCAGTCGGCTGCCGAGATCGTTGATACGGCCAAGCGCACCGGTGCTGTCGTCCGCGGCCCCGTGCCCCTGCCCACCCGTATCCGTCGCTATGACGTGCTGCGTTCGCCGCACGTCAACAAGACCTCGCGTGATCAGTTCGAAATCCGTACCCATCAGCGTCTGATGGACATCGTTGATCCTACCGACAAGACGGTTGATGCGCTGATGCGCCTTGACCTGCCGGCCGGTGTCGACGTCGAGATCGCCCTGCAGTAATCAGGGTCATGTCCCGGAAAAAGCCACTATTTAGTGGCTTTTTTTATGGGCTGAATTTTTGCTGTTGCTCCTATACTGACCGCTTGGGTCAGATTCTGTCAGTGATATCTGCATAGTTTGATGGATAGTTGACAATTGCTTCATTGCAGCAGGTCTGGTGGATAGAGAGGTATGCACAGGCAGGGTACGTATGACCGGCAATGTGCTGGAATGGCGGATGTGAGCAGCAAACCGGCAAAACAGGACAGGTGTATCGAGCATATTCATGGCAAGGTGATGGATATGCTGCCTGTAGCGGTGTTCGTCGTGGATGAGCATGGCAGCATCCTGTATGCCAATCCCGAAAGCGCTCGCCTGTTTGGCCGGTCCCTGGATGTTCTGTCTGGTAGCCACATTGCTGCATTGCTGTCACGCAGCGGATTCGTCAATGAGGATAAAAGCCAGCCCTGGGCAGAGTTTGCTGCCCGGCATATCAACAGGGATGAAACCTGGCATTGGCTGAGAGAAACGAACGGCGCAGCTGCCATGCGCATGCATATCGCGCGAGCTCAGCCTGAGAGTCATTACCTGGTTTGTATCGAAGAGCTGTTGCTGACAGAGCAATTTCCCGAGCATGTCAAAGGCTATGACCTGCTCACCAATCTGCCGAATCGGCACATGGCCGAAGCCCATCTGCGACGGTTGCGCAGGCAGTTGAGGGCAGACAATGACAGCGATCTGCTCTATTACCTGCTGATCGATATCGATAATTTTCGCCATATCAACAATACGTTGGGCCATCATGTGGGCGACCAGGTGTTGTTGACGGCTGCACGGCGGTTTTCGCAGTGCTGCAGCACGGGAGAGTTTCTGGCGCGCCTGGAAAGCGATGAGTTTGTCGTCATTATCCAGTGCCCGGCAGAGACGGCATTGATAGAGATACTCGACAAGTTGATCGCCTGCCTGTCCGAGCCTTTCGTGCTGGGGCGTCATCATCTCGACATCAGTGCGACCATTACAGCAAATGAATATACGGTCGTCGAGGCCGGCCTGATGGTGCTGACCCTCAATACCCGTACCATGCTGGATCAGGCACAGGATGCCACATTGCAATATCAGCGTTTCTTTACACAGGAAACTGCTCAGCAGATCTACAAGAATATTGCCATTGCCAAGGATATCGAGGAGGCTCTCGACAAAAACGAGTTTTTCCTTGAGTACCAGCCTCAGGTCTGTGCCTCCAGCGGTCAATTGGTCGGGGCAGAAGCCCTGATTCGTTGGAACCATCGGCGCTATGGTCGACTGTCTCCGGCAGAGTTCGTGCCGATAGCAGAAGAAACCCGCAAAATCATCCTGATTGGCGACTGGGTGCTGCAGAAAGCCTGTGAGCAGCTTGCCATTCTCAAGCAGGCGACTGGTCGGCCTTTCCGCATTTCGGTCAATATCACACCGGATCAGGTTCAGAATCCGGGCTTCTGCGAGCGGGTGTTTGAGTTGTTGGCCATGTATCACCTCGATCCGCATTCGCTGGAACTGGAAATTACCGAAACCACGCTGGTCAGCGAAGTTGAAAGCGTGAGGCGTGCCCTGAGCGCCTTGAATCAGCGTGGAGTGTCGATTGCGCTGGATGACTTTGGCACGGGTTATTCGAGTCTGTCGCATCTGGCGCAGTTCCCGGTCAGCAGGCTCAAGATCGACCGCAGCTTCATCAGCATGCTGCCGGACAATGATCATCATGCTGCACTGGTCGGAGCGCTGATATCGATGGGGCGCAAAATGGGACTGAAGGTCGTCGCCGAAGGAGTGGAGACCTGGGCTCAGAGGGACTGGTTGCTGGCGCAAGGGTGTCACGAACTGCAGGGTTATTTATTTGCCAAACCCCTGGGCGATACATCGTTGCTGGCGCGCATTACTGCAGAGGGGCGGCAGTAGTAATGATGTATGCTGACCCTGTGTCGCGATTCAGCATCACAGGACCTGTTTTACAGGCACAAAGGAATTTGATTATTCTTGATGTTCTATCGATACTGTAAAGTAGATATACAGATTCTTAGTAAGTACAATCCCTGCACGCTGTAAAACACAGCGTCGCGACGCAGGGTCATGCCTCAAGAATGCAAGCCGGAAGCTTGCAGCTCCGCCTTGCCGAACGGGACAAAATACATATGTCTGCCACCGGTTTTTCACTTAAGTCTTCCCTGTGCGCCGCGATTCTCATGGCCTATGCAGGGTCTGCCCTGGCGCAACAGGCGGGCGGCAATGCGCCGGCCGATACGCTCCAGACTGTTATCGATAAAGCAATCACCACGCATCCTGAAATCCGTGCCCGGGCCAACGACATGCTGTCGACCCTGGAAGGCCAGAACGTGGCTCGCGGCGCGCTGCGTCCCGAGGTCAATGCCAATGGCTGGGTAGGCAAGGAGTGGCGCAGCCATGTGCCCGACTCATCTTCCTACAACTGGAACCGTCCGGGCTGGAGCGTCGAACTGCGCCAGTTGATCTACGACGGCTGGAGTTCGGTCAACAATGTTCGTCAACTGGGCTTCGAAAAGCTGTCCGGCTATTACGAGCTGCTGGCGACAATCGATAATCTGGCGACCGAAGCGTCGCTGGCCTATCTCGATGTGCAGCGCTACCGTGAGATGGAGCGGCTGGCCCGGGACAATTTCAATATCCATGAGCAGACGCTGGCACATCTGCGCGAGCGCTCGATGTCCGGCGTCGGGCGAGGCGTGGATCTGGAGCAAGCCAATGGTCGTCTGGCTCTGGCACAAAGCAACCTGATGACCGAGAGCGGCAACCTCAATGATGTTGCACAGCGTTATCGCCGCGTGGTTGGCGAATTTCCGGCCACCCATCTGGCAGCCGTGCCCGACATGGCCACGTTCCTGCCGACGCCGGAGGTCAAGGACTTTGCCGGTTCGGTGCGGATCAATCCCAGCCTGTTGTCCAAGCAGGCCCTGGTGCAGGCGGCCGAGGCCGGTGTGGAATCGGCACGTGGCAATTTCCAGCCCACGCTCGAGTTTCTGGCATCGACTGGTCGTGATCGTGAAACCAACGCACCGGCCTCACGCGACATCCAGAGTTCCCGTGTGCAACTGCGCATGAGCTACAACCTCTATCGGGGTGGAGCCGATGCTGCACGTGTGCGCCAGACCTCTGCACAGCAGTACGCTGCTCAAGACGTCCGCGACTATACCTGCCGCAACGTGTCGCAGGAACTGTCGATTGCATGGAATACGGTCGAACGCCTGCGTGCCCAGATGCCTTATCTGGTCGAGCATGAGCTGGCGACGTCCAAGGTGCGTACGGCCTACCAGCAGCAGTTCCAGATTGGTCAGCGTTCGCTGCTCGACTTGCTGGATACAGAGAACGAGCTGTTCGATGCACGCCGTGCTCTGACCAATGCGCAGTTCAACCTGCGTCAGGCAGAAATCCAGTGGCTGGCCCTGTCGCACAAGGTGCTGCCGATGGTGGGCCTGAGCCCCAACCAGGTGGCTCCCGAAGAGGATGCCAAGCTGTTGTTGCCCGATGAGGTGCTGGAGCAGTGCCGTACGCCGGTGCCCGACAACAGCAACCTGGCACCTGTTGCGGTGACCTATCGCGACGGCATGGCACCTCCTGTGTTGACGCCCATACAACAGAATGGTGCAGGTGCTGGCGGATGGTAGTCATTTCTTGCTGCAATGTTAGAATTCTTGTCATAAGTTGAGCAAGCCGGATGACCAGGACAGACGCAGTGCCGATGTCCTGGTTTTCTTATCTGAAGCGGCAAGGAGCGGCATGATGAGCGATAGCGACAACCATTTGGAAGGGCGCGCGCAGCAAGGCCCCGTTCACCAGGAAATGCAGGCGCTGGACGTCGGTTTCATCCGTGTGCTCGAAGATCTGATCGACACGCTGATCGACAATGGCGTCTTGCGACTGACTGACTTGCCGCCTCAGGCACAGGACAAGCTCAATCAACGCAAGCGTGCGCGGCAGAAGCTGCGCAATTCGCTGGACCTGATTGGCGAGGATGATGACAGCACCATCTGATGAAATGCCGGACCGCGCATGGCAGATGCCGGCCCATGAAACACATGACGATCCCCTGTTGAGCTGTCTGGTTGCCGTTCTTCGGCACCATGGCGTGGATTGCACAGGCCAGGGCCTGTCGCAGGGATTGCCGCTGGTCGGTCATCGCATGGTCCCTTCGCTGTTGGCACGGGCGGCTGCACGCGTGCAGTGTTCGGCGCGGCTGGTTCGGCGTAACCTGGCAAACCTGCCGGCTGGCCTGCTGCCTGTCATTCTGATGCTCAATGGCGCACGTGCCTGCGTGCTGTTGGAAGTACGGGAGCAGACGTGCCTGGTGCAGTTCCCGGAGTCGGACAGCCCGGTAGAGATTGCCACGCAGGAGCTGCTTGAGCGCTACACCGGACTGGCGTGCTTCGTCCGTCCGAACTTCCGTTTCGAGAAACGCAACCAGACACAGACCAAGACGCGTGCCGGACACTGGTTCTGGAGTGTGGTGATGGAAAACCGGCGGCTCTATCGTGATGCGCTGCTGGCTGCCTTGCTGATCAATGTCTTTGCGATGGCCATGCCACTGTTCACCATGAACGTGTATGACCGCGTTGTGCCCAACAATGCCGTCGAGACACTCTGGGTACTGGCGGGTGGCATTGGACTGGTCCTGATTTTCAACTATGTATTGAGCACGATTCGTGCCCACGTGGTGGATACGGCCAGCAAGAAGATCGACGTCAAGCTGTCGGCACAAATCATGGAGCGCGTGCTGGACTTGAAGATGGAAAACCGGCCGGCCTCGGTCGGGTCGTTTGCCTCCAATCTGCGGGCTTTCGAATCGGTGCGTGATTTCATAGCCTCGGCCAGCCTGACAACGCTGGTCGATCTGCCGTTCGTGCTGTTGTTCCTGGCGGTGCTGGCCTGGATTTCGCCCTACATGCTGATTCCTCCACTGGTGGCGATCGTGCTGGTGCTGATCGTATCTGCGGCGGCACAGATACGCATGGAACAGCTTACGCTGGAAACCTTTCAGGCATCAGCGCAGCGTAATGCCACGCTGATCGAGGCCTTGTCCGGCATGGAAACCATCAAGACCCTCAACGCGCAGGGCAGCATCCAGCGCAAATATGAAGGGGCTACCCAGTTCCTGGCACACATGGGCGGCAAGCTCAAGCTGATCTCGTCATCGACGGTGGGCTTCATCCAGATGGTGCAGCAACTGGTCTCGGTAGCGGTCGTCATCATTGGTGTGTATCTGGCTTCCGAATCGGCCATTTCGATGGGGGGCATCATCGCTGCCTCGATGATTGCCGGACGGTGTCTGGCTCCCCTGGGGCAGGTGGCGGGCTTGCTGATGCAGTATCACCAGGCCAAGACATCGTTGGCATCGGTCAACCAGGCCATGGAAATGCCGATCGAGCACCCTGCTGGCAGGCAGTTCGTGCCGCGCCCCAAGTTGCAGGGCAGCATCGAATTCCGTAATGTGACTTTTACCTATCCGGGGGCCGAGCAGGCTGCGCTGGCCGGCATCAGCTTCAAGCTCAAGGCTGGCGAGAAGGTAGGCGTGATCGGGCGTATCGGTTCCGGCAAGTCCACGCTCGAAAAACTCATTCTGGGGTTGTATGCCCCGACTTCCGGCGCGGTGTTGATCGATGATGTGGATGTCGGTCAGATTGATCCAATCGATCTGCGGCGTTCGATCGGCTATGTTTCGCAGGATGCGACACTGTTCTATGGTTCGCTCAAGGAAAATCTGACCCTGAGTGCCCCATTCGCTGCCTCGACAGACATGCTGCATGTGGCGGGTGTGGCGGGTGTGGACGAATTCGTCAGCCAGCATCCCCAGGGTTACGACATGATGATCGGTGAGCGAGGTGATTCACTCTCGGGGGGGCAGCGTCAGGCGGTTGGTATTGCCCGTGCATTGATCAATGATCCGCCCATATTGCTGCTCGACGAGCCGAGCAGCAATATGGACAACCAGAGCGAGGCCAACCTCAAGGCGCGGCTGCTGGATGCAGGCAAGGACAAAACCGTGTTTCTCGTGACCCATCGTACGGCCCTGCTTGAGATGGTTGACAGATTGATCGTGGTAGACCAGGGCCGAATCGTGGCCGATGGTCCAAAACAGCAGGTGATGGAAGCGCTCAAGGCCGGTCGCATCAGCCGTGCAGGGGGCCGGACATGAAGCGTCTGTTTGCCTTGTTGTGGATGCCGTTCTCATGGCTCGTGCGTCCGGTCATGAAATTGTTCGATCGATTGGTCGATGGCCGCAATCCCTATGCCGAGCGCTATGCGGCGCAGGATCTGATCGCGGATGCGCAATGGACAATCCAGCAGCAGCAGGCCCGGGGCTCACGCAAGCTATTGTGGGTATCGACACTGGTGGTTGTGCTGTTGCTGGTGTGGGCGGCCGTTGGCAAGATCGACGAAGTGGTGCGAGGGACAGGCAAGGTCGTGCCGTCGCGCCAGGTGCAGGTTATCCAGAGTCTTGACGGCGGTATCGTTGAGGAGATTCTGGTCAGGCCGGGCGAGCAGGTCGAGGCTGGGCAGATTCTGCTGCGCATCGATCCGACCCGATTTTCCTCTTCGCTGGGTGAGAACCGGGCCGAGCGCCTGTCGCTGCTGGCCAAGGCGGCGCGTCTGGAGGCGCTGGCCAATGGTACCGATTTCGTGGCACCTGAAGATGTGTTGCGTGATGCGCCTGACCTGGCTGAAAACGAGCGTCAGGTCTGGCAGACTCGTAACCGCGAATTGGCGGCTACCCTGACGATTGCGCAGGAGCAATTGCGCCAGCGCGAGCAGGAGCTGCGCGAAACCCGCGCCAATCGTGACCAGGCTTCGTCAAGCTGCGGCCTGACGTCCCAGGAGCTGCGGGTGACCCAGCCTTTGTTGCAGAGCGGTGCCGTGTCCGAAGTGGATTTGCTGCGATTGCGGCGGGATGTGGCGCGTTATTGCGGCGAGGCCAAGGCGGCCGAGGCGCAGATCAGCCGGATCGAAGCGGCAATTTCCGAAGCCACCACCAAGGTTGAAGAGTCGGAACTCAATGCTCGCAACGAAGCGCGTCGTGAGCTGTCCGAGACCCAGGCCAAGCTCGCCACGCTCAAGGAAAGCCAGGTCGCGCTGGCTGATCGTGTGAAATTGGCCGAAGTGCGTTCGCCTGTGCGTGGCGTCGTCAACAACATGATGATCAATACAGTGGGTGGCGTCGTGCAACCCGGCAAGGATATCCTTGATATCGTGCCATCCGACGATACGCTGCTGCTTGAGGTCAAGATCAATCCACGTGATATTGGTTTCCTGCACCCAGGGCAGAAGGCCGAGGTCAAATTCACTGCCTACGATTTTGCCATTTTCGGTGGGTTGGAAGGTGAGGTCGAACAGATTGGTGCCGACAGCATCACGGATGAAAAAGACAATTCGTACTATCTCGTGAAGGTGCGTACTGGGCAATCCTACGTCGGGGACGATGCGCGCCCCATCCTGCCTGGCATGCAGGCCGAGGTGCATGTCATGACAGGCAAGCGCACATTGCTGCACTATCTGCTGAAACCTATCCTGCGGGCGCGTGAGAATGCGCTGACAGAACGTTAATTAGTGAAATATGCATCGATTATGGCGTCACCGCCAATATCGATGCCATGCTGATTTTGTTAGGATGTAAGCGCGAGTAGCAAAGTGTTTATGGAGAGGACAATGCAAGCAGTGCCGGTACTGTTGGTGACCCAGGATGATGCCTTGTGGCAGCATTGGCGCCAGATCGATGCATTGGGCTGGCTGCCCGCACGGGGTCATGCACTGCAGGATATTGCCCGCTGGGGAGAGGCACAGCGTGGCCTGGTCGTGATCGATGCCGATTTACCTCGTTTGCCAGCCTGGAACGATGCTGCCTGGCAAGCCGTGGCGGACAAGACCCGCATTCTGATCGGCAGCGGTCGACTCGATGATGCCGAGGCAACCCGTGCTCTGGCCATGGGTGCCTGGGGTTATTTTCATGCCTATGTGCCGGCTACAGCGCTGGCGCATATCCTGCAGACGGTCTCCCTGGGGGAAATCTGGATAGGACGATCCCTGGTGCAGCGCCTGTTGCGGCAGGTGAGCCAGGTCGGGACGGAACAGGCGGGCTGGATGAGCGGGCTGACCGAACGGGAGATAGATGTGGCGCGCCGCGCAGCCGGTGGCATTTCCAACCAGGGCATTGCCGATGAGCTGGGCATCAGTGAACGTACAGTGCGCGCGCATCTTTCCGCCATTTTTGAAAAACTGGGCGTGACCGACCGGTTGGCGCTGGCGCTCAAGGTGCATGGCATCCAGCATGCCTGATCCGCGTTTGCAGCGGTACGTCAAGCTGCGGCATTGTCAATAAAAGCAAGTTTCCTGCAACTTCTTTCCCAGACTGTCGTCAACGCCAGTATGCGCGTCCGTAGTGCCTGACTAAGATGGATCCCAATCAAATCTATACTGGGAGAGTCGTATGGCAACGGCAATTGTTGGCAAACTGGTGGGGCAGGCCTGGATACGTGGTGAAGATGGACAACTGACACCGCTGCGTCAAGGAATGCGGATTCCGGACAATGCCGAGGTCGTGACCAGCGCGGGAGCGTCCGTCCAGCTCGATTTCGAAGGGCAGCCCTCTGTGGTGATCGGTGCAGATCGCGCCGTTCAGCTTGATGCTTCGATGGCACAGTCTGATGTGGACCCCAGTGAGGCTGCCGTGGCTCAGCCGACCGAGCAGGCTGTCGAGAGTATTGCTGCATTGTTGGCCGATCCGGATGCGGATCCGTTTGCCGAACTCGACCCGACCGCCGCAGTGCTGGGCGGTGGTGGTGGTGCCGGCAGCAGCTTTGTGCGCCTGTTGAGCGTCGTGGAAAATATCACGCCGCTGGCCCTCGAATATCCCCGGGGTGGTGGTGACGATGACACGATCCGTTGGGTGCCGGGTTCGGGCAATACCAACGCCGCTCCCGTCGTTACGATTACCGGCCCCCAACTGCTTGATCTGTCCCGCATCAATGACGATAGCGATACGATTGACCCACTGGGTATCGCACAGTATTTCAATGATCCGGATGGTGATGCGCTGACGTTCAGTGCGACCAACCTGCCTCCAGGCCTGAGTATCGATCCTGTCACGGGTCTGATTACCGGTACGCTGGACAACAGCGCCAGTCAGGGCGGCAATGGTGGGGTCTATACGGTGGTCATTACGGCAACCGACTCGTTGGGTGCCAGCACCAGCCTGACATTTACCTGGACAGCTCTCAATCCGCCGCCCGAAGCGACCGATGACGCCGGGACGACCGAAGAGAATACCGTGTTGACGGTGTCGTCTCAGGATGGCTTGCTGCGGAATGATCGCGACCCTGATGGCGACGATATTTTCGTGACGGGCATCGACAACGGCAATGGTGTGAAGGTTGCGCCGGGCACGCCGGTGGCGGGCAGCAATGGTGGCACGCTGACGGTCAATGCCGACGGCAGCTACGTATTCAATCCGGGGCTGGACTTTGATTATCTGGCTGATGGTGAGACGACGCAGGTCGAATTTACCTACGACATCAGTGATGGCGAAGGTGGTACGGATACGGCCAAGCTGGTAATCACAATCACGGGTTCGAACGACGGTCCGCAGATCGTGGGCAGTGGCACCGACGACAGTGGTGCGGTCAAGGAAATCGGTGACGGCCTGGCGGGCGAGAACACGGTGGTGCACACCCAGGGTGGCAGCATTGCCTTCTCGGACATGGATCGCAGCGACCAGCACCAGGCGACGGTGACACCGCAGGGCAATGGTTACCTGGGCGACTTCACGCTGGATGCGGTGGATCAGGGTACGCGTACGGTGGGCTGGCACTTCAATGTGAATGACAGTGCGCTGGACTATCTTGCCGAGGGTCAGACGCTGACACAGGTCTACGATGTGACGGTGTCGGATGGCAAGGGCGGCACGGTGACGCAGAAGGTGACGATCACGATCACGGGCACCAATGATGCACCGGAGATCACGACGTCCGAGGCAGATCGCACGGGCGCTGTGACGGAAGACAGTGGCGATGTGGTCAAGGGTCAGCTGGAAGAGTCGGATGCCGACACGCGTGACACGCATGAGTGGGAAGTGCAGGCCCAGGGCCAGTATGGTGTGCTGACGCTGAACAAGACGACAGGCGCGTGGGAATATCGCCTGGACGATACGAACGCCACGGTCAATGGGCTCAAGGAAGGAGCCAAGCTGCAGGATACGATCCAGGTGCGGGTGTATGACGTCAATCCGGTGACGGGGGAGCGTCTGGGGACGTACGACGAGAAGCCTATCCTGATCAACATCACGGGTTCGAACGATACGCCTGTGGTGGAAGTGCCGCCGACGGTGGATCTGAGCCAGGGCAACCTGGATGCGGACAAGGTGTCCGGCGTGGATGTGGGTCAGTACTTCAGCGATCCGGATCAGGGTGACGAACTGACGTACAGCGTGACGGGGCTGCCCGAGGGCCTGGTGATCGATCCGAAGACGGGAGTGATCAGCGGGACGATCGACAACAGTGCCAGCCAGGTCAATGGTGGCAAGTACAGTGTGATCGTGACGGCGACGGACACGGGTGGCAAGAGCGTGAGCCTGCCGTTCGAGTGGACGGTGAATAACCCGCCGCCCGAAGCGGTTGATGACGCGAACACGACCGAAGAGAACACGGTGCTGACCGTGGGCAAGGAAGACGGTCTGCTCAAGAACGACAGTGATCCTGATGGCGACGATATTTTCGTGACGGGCATCGACAACGGCAATGGTGTGAAGGTTGCGCCGGGCACGCCGGTGGCGGGCAGCAATGGTGGCACGCTGACGGTCAATGCCGACGGCAGCTACGTATTCAATCCGGGGCTGGACTTTGATTATCTGGCTGATGGTGAGACGACGCAGGTCGAATTTACCTACGACATCAGTGATGGCGAAGGTGGTACGGATACGGCCAAGCTGGTAATCACAATCACGGGTTCGAACGACGGTCCGCAGATCGTGGGCAGTGGCACCGACGACAGTGGTGCGGTCAAGGAAATCGGTGACGGCCTGGCGGGCGAGAACACGGTGGTGCACACCCAGGGTGGCAGCATTGCCTTCTCGGACATGGATCGCAGCGACCAGCACCAGGCGACGGTGACACCGCAGGGCAATGGTTACCTGGGCGACTTCACGCTGGATGCGGTGGATCAGGGTACGCGTACGGTGGGCTGGCACTTCAATGTGAATGACAGTGCGCTGGACTATCTTGCCGAGGGTCAGACGCTGACACAGGTCTACGATGTGACGGTGTCGGATGGCAAGGGCGGCACGGTGACGCAGAAGGTGACGATCACGATCACGGGCACCAATGATGCACCGGAGATCACGACGTCCGAGGCAGATCGCACGGGCGCTGTGACGGAAGACAGTGGCGATGTGGTCAAGGGTCAGCTGGAAGAGTCGGATGCCGACACGCGTGACACGCATGAGTGGGAAGTGCAGGCCCAGGGCCAGTATGGTGTGCTGACGCTGAACAAGACGACAGGCGCGTGGGAATATCGCCTGGACGATACGAACGCCACGGTCAATGGGCTCAAGGAAGGAGCCAAGCTGCAGGATACGATCCAGGTGCGGGTGTATGACGTCAATCCGGTGACGGGGGAGCGTCTGGGGACGTACGACGAGAAGCCTATCCTGATCAACATCACGGGTTCGAACGATACGCCTGTGGTGGAAGTGCCGCCGACGGTGGATCTGAGCCAGGGCAACCTGGATGCGGACAAGGTGTCCGGCGTGGATGTGGGTCAGTACTTCAGCGATCCGGATCAGGGTGACGAACTGACGTACAGCGTGACGGGGCTGCCCGAGGGCCTGGTGATCGATCCGAAGACGGGAGTGATCAGCGGGACGATCGACAACAGTGCCAGCCAGGTCAATGGTGGCAAGTACAGCGTGATCGTGACGGCGACGGACACGGGCGGCAAGAGCGTGAGCCTGCCGTTCGAGTGGACGGTGGAGAACCCGCCGCCCGAGGCGGTTGATGATGCGAACACGACCGAAGAGAACACGGTGCTGACCGTGGGCAAGGAAGACGGTCTGCTCAAGAACGACAGCGATCCCGATGGCGATGATATCTTCGTGACGCATGTTGCCAAGATCGGTACGGATGGCCAGCCGGGTACCTATCAGGCGGTGCCGGCCAATGGCGTCAACCTGGCCGGTGTCATTCAGGGCAGCGGTGTCACTGGCGGTACGCTGACGGTCAAGCCCGACGGCAGCTACGTATTCAATCCCGGCCCGGATTTTGACTATCTGGCAGTCGGCAAGGAAGCCTTTGTCGAGTTCAGCTACAAGATCAGCGACGGTGAGGGTGGTACCGCTGACGCCAAGCTGGTGATCAAGGTCACTGGTACGAATGATGTGCCGGTGGCGGCACCCGATACGAACACCGTGACCGAATCTGGTGTCAAGGAAGGGGGCAACGAGGCGTTTGCGGGTACGGTTGAGGTGTCGGCCAACGTACTGAGCAATGACCGTGACCTTGATGCCGGTGAAACCGAGCAACTGCGTGTCCGCCAGCTCTTCGAGGGTGAGCATGCCACGCTGCCGGGCAGCGGCGGCGTAGCCGTTACGGATGCGGGCATTACGATTGATACGCTGTACGGCACACTGACGATCAAGGCCGACGGCAGCTACACCTACCAGCTCAAGGATGGCTCCGATGCGGTCGAGAAGCTGGATCTGGGCGACAAGGTGTTTGATACCTTCACCTACGAGGTGGTCGATCCCCAGGGCGCAACCCATTATTCGACGCTGACGATCACGATCAACGGCACCAATGACAAGCCTGTCATTACCGATAACCAGTCGACCTGGGATCTGTCCGTGACCGAGTCTGGTTATGGTGTGGATGGCGATAGCTCGGCCAGCGGGCAACTGGTGGCGACCGACAAGGACGAAAGCGCACAACTGACCTGGTCGCTCAAGGATGGCAGTTCCAACAAGGGTGTGTTGACGCTGGAAGGCAAGTACGGTTCGATTTCGCTGGATGCGGCAACGGGCAAGTGGACCTATACACTGGACGACAGCAAGCCGGCGACCCAGGCGTTGAAGAGTGGAGACGTCGTCGATGAAGTCTTCGATGTGCGTGTCTGGGACCAGCACAGTGCCTGGGATGACACGAAGATCACGATCAAGGTCAATGGCACCAACGATGCGCCAGTGGCGGCTCCCGACAGCGTGGTGCTCAAGGAAGACCTCTCGGGTGGCAAGGCCTGGATCAATGGCAAGGAAACAGCCATCTCCGGTGGTGCAGTCAAGGGCAATGTGATTGCCAACGACAATAACTGGGGCGAAGGCGCGCTCAAGGTGACGGGCTTCACCATTGCCGGTGTATTCGAGGCCGATGGCACCACGCTCAAGGAATTCGCGCCCGGCACCACTTCCATCCAGATTCCGGGCGCTGCAGCAGACAAGCCGCTGGGGACACTGATCTTGCGTGCAGATGGTTCCTATGACTTCAAGCCGGCGGCCAATTTCTCCGGCAAGATTCCGACCATTACCTATACGGTGCAGGAGCCGGAAGGCAATGGCGAGGCAGGCCTGAAGTCGACGTCAACCCTGAATTTCGAAGTCCAGCCGGTTGCTGATGCGCCGGATGTCAAGGGCAAGGACCTGACGACGCAGGAGGATACTGTCACGACAGTGGCCGATGCGGATCCGAAAAACCCGACGTCATTGGGGCTGAAGGTGCCCCTGGTGACCGATGGCATCGATCTCAATGGTTCTGGTGCCGAAGGCGACAATCCCGAACTGCTGGGCCTGATCACGCTGACCGTGACAAGCAATGCGTTCACTGCGGGCAATCCAGGGGTGTTGAAGATTCCTGCGGACGGTACGCAGGCTGCCAGGGATATCGAGCTGACCAAGAGTAGCCAGAAAATCCAGATCGTCATCATTGATGAGCATGGCAACTACGTGTCGCACACCAAACCCGCCATCGATGCGGCCGAAAAGGCCGGTTCTGCAGTGTTGAAGCTGACACAGGCGCAGTATGAGGGTATGCAACTGCAGCCGGCCGAGCATCGCCACGAGAACGTCAAGATTACCGTTGGTGTGACGAGCTACGAGGTCAATGACGAGGGTATGCCTCTGAAGGATGCCGCTGGCAAGGAGATTTCAGCATCCAAGACGGCAACGGTGAATATTGATGTGCAGGCCGTGACGGATGACGTGGCATTGACCTGGAAGGACGGCAACAGCACGCTGTCGATCACGGATGCCAGGGAAGATGTACCCGTCAATCTGAAGAGTCTGCTGCAGGCCCAGTTCGAGGATCTGGATGGCAGTGAAGAGCGCTGGGTGACGATTACCAACAACACCGGTCATACAATCCTGGTCAATGGTCAGGAACTGGCTGACGGCGCGACATCTGGCAAGCTTGCCCAGGGCAGCCTGTCGACCAAGACCGATGGTTTTGGCGATTTGAACATCAGCGGTGCCAAGAACTTCAGTGGTTCACTCAATGGCATTACGGTTACGCTTCATGCCAAGGATCGGGATAGCGACAGTGCGAAGGCCAACACTCAGGAAAAATCGGCTTCCGTTACGCTGAATATGGAAGTAGCTCCGGTAGCCGATGAACTGAATATTCAGGGTGCCGAAGGCGATGAGGATTCTGCGATTCGCTTCTTGGACAAGATCGGCTTCCAGGACAGCGATGGCAGCGAAACCATCACGCAGTTCGTCATCAAGGATGTGCCGGCCGGCTGGGTGGTCCGCGATGAGAATGGCCAGGTTGTGTCGGCAGAGGCCGATGGCAGCTACAAGCTGGTCTCGACGCCGACAGGCCAGGCTGGCGTGTCCAGCATGGATGCCTTCAAGGACTGGACCATTACGCCACCGCCCCAGGATAGTCGCGATGCGACCTTCAAGGTCGAGTATTCGGTGCGCGATGTGAAGCTGGATGCCAGCGGCAATCCGGTGTTGGGTGCTGATGGCAAGCCGGTGGTGGATTCCAAGGACTACACCAGCGATCTCAAGGTTGTCGTCAAGGCCGTGGCTGAAACCGTAGGCGGTCCCGGCAGCGAAAATGATGGCAACCTGAACAACGATCTGACCATGACCGGTGGCCATGCCTATGGTCAGAGCGTGCTGGGTCAGGAGGATGAATGGTTTGCGCTCAATACCGATGGCTTCAACCTCAAGGATGGCTGGAGCAATCCTGATGGCAAGGAGCAGGGGGGGGCCGGATCGGAAGATACCTATGCACTGCTGACGCCGGTGCTGGTCGAGGGGGCTCGCGATGCGCAGGGCAATCTGATCGACAGTGTGACCGGCTCGTGGTTCAGCTACGTCGGGGCTGATGGCAAGGAGGTCAAGGTCGAGTTCACCGGTAAGCCGGTCGAGATCCCGGTCGAGTTCCTGCATACCGTCAAGTTCCTGCCGGCGCATAACGTGGCGGGCGAGTTCAAGATCGAAGTCCAGGCCAAGACGGTTGATCATGATCCGGATGGTGGCACAGCAACGGCAATCTCCGGCAAGGCTGAGCTGACTGGCATCAAGATCGCCCCCGTGGCCGATGACCTCGATGCGCTGGCTGTCAGCCCGGCCCGCGGCAAGGAAGATACGGATATCGCGCTGGTGATTCGTCCTTCCACGTCCGATGCCTCGGAAACCTTCAACGTGAAGCTCGAAAACATTCCTGAGGGTGCCGTGCTCAAGTACAACGGTCAGGAGCTGATCGTGACGAATGGCTCGGTGACTATCAAGGATTTCGATACGAGCAAGCCGCTGACGATCCGTCCGCCACACAACAGCAATGTTGATTTCGACCTGAAGGTCAGCGCGCAGACCGTGGACGTGCTGGGCAATCTGGGTGACCCGGCCGGCGGCAAGTGGGCCGAACAGACCTTGCCGGTGCGTGTCCAGGGGGTGGCCGATGTGGCCAGCCTGACCGCCAAGCCCTATGAGGTAACCGAGGCGCATGTCGAAGGCCTGGGTAGCAAGATTACGCTGGGCGATCTGATCGGCAGTGTGTCGCAGCACGATACCGATGGCTCGGAAAAGCTGTCGTTCCGTATCACCGGCCTGGATGGACAGTTCAATCTCGAAGGCGCGGCCTTCCTGGGTGGCGAGGGTGCGGCCCGCGTGTGGGTGGTGTCTGTGCCCAAGCCGCAGGCTGGGCAGACGGTGGAGGATGTCGCCAAGGCTGCGCTGGACCAGGTCAAGATCACTGTACCGCCGCATTACAGTGGTGAGGTCAAGGTCACGATTACGCCCGTGACCACGGAAAACGATGGTGACTGGCTGACCAACAAACCTGTCGAGGTCGTCGCGGTCGTGACGCCATCGCCTGAGTCGACAGGCCAGGGTGGTGATGCGTTGACCGAAGACAAGGAAGTTGCGATCAGCTTTGGCGTGGGCAACAACCATGGTGATGCCAACGAAGCGGTGACTGCGGTCTATATCAATGCTGCAGATATTGCCAAGGCCGCCAATGCCGACGGCTTCACGCTGTACCTGGAGGGCAAGCCGCTGCAGGATGTCCTGACTCAGGATGCCAATGGCTATTACAAGCTGTCGGGAGATCAACTGACGCAGGTCACGGCCAAGGCCAATACGCCCGAGTTCGCTCATAACCAGGGTGCGCCCAAGTTCTCGTTCGGTATCAAGTACGAGATCACCGATCACAGTACCGATGGCAAGGTGGATGCGGTCACCAAGGTGATGGATGAGCAGCCGTACACACTGACCGTGCAAGCCGTAACGGATGCAGTCACGGCCGAGTTCAAGGGCGTGGATGCAGCTGCGGGCGTGGCCCAGGCGGATGCCGATGGCATTACCGTGTCCTCGACCGGCAACTTCGGGGTGAAGCTCGAACTCTCCAAGGATGACCTGGATGGCAGCGAGAACCTGACGCAGATCGTGGTCGAGGGCGTGCCCAATGGCCTGGTCGTGGAGGGCCTTGTGGTGGCGGGCCAGCCTGTGGGTTCGGTCAGCTATCTTGGCGACGGCAAGTGGCTGCTTGAGATCCCCTCCAAGGACTATCCGGCCTTCAATGGCAAGATCGATGCCCAGGTTCAGTTCCAGGCCGGTTCCGTGCTTGGACAACATACGGATCTGCCGATCACGATCACGGTCGTAACGCAGGATACCGGTGCAGCTGAGCTGGCGCTGGATCAGGTCAAGTGGAATCTCACGAGTGACCTGGATGGCAGCGATGCGGGTACGGCACCGTCGGTGGATCTGGAATGGGGCCAGAAGGATGACTTCAAGGGCACCGAGGAACAGCCGTTCACGCTGGATCAGGCCTTTGATGCCAAGCTCGATCTCGGTAATGGCGCGACGTCGGCCAATTTCACGCTGACGCTCAAGTTGCCGGCGGGTGCCAAGATCACGCACGACGGCGTGGAGCTGTCGCCGACCAAAATCGGTGATGGCGCGACGGAGCTGTGGGTGATTTCCGGCAAGGGTGACGACGCTGCGCTGCAGGAGTTCCTGAAGGATATCGAGATCACGCCGCCGGCCAACCTGAACGATAACTTCGGTGGGCTTGTCTATGACGCCACGCTGACGGTTTATCACCCCGGTAGTGGCAGCCAGGATCAGGGCGTGCTGGAAGGGCAGGCGTTGCCGCTTACGCCGGTGACCGACGAAGATGGCATCAGCATTGCGCTGACCAAGGAAGGCACGAACGATGTGCCTGAAGAAGGCAGCCCGGTCGATGTGAAGATCACGATCGGCAATGGCGTGGATGGCCCGTCGACGCTGGGTGACACACTTTATGTCAGTCTCAAGGAAGCAGGCTTTGGCTCCGATGGCAAGACCGGTCAGTTGACGGATGCCAATGGCCAGCCACTGGTTGTCGTGACGAATCCAGAGGGCTTGCCAGCGGGGCAGTACTATGCCGTGCCGGTGCAGCCGGGTACCACGATTCCTGCCAGTGGCTCGATCAGTGTCGACCTGAAGTACACGCCGCACCCCGACCATCAGTACACCAGTGGCAATGTCAAGGTCGATGCCTGGGTCCAGAAGACCGAGCAGGGTGCCGATGCACCCAAGCTGGCCAGCGGTGCAGGTGACGCAACCCTCAAGGGTGTCAGCAATGGCTACGACATCACTGTGGGTGAGAAACAGACCGACGCCAATGGCAAGGAAACCTGGGTCCAGAGCGGCAAGGAAAACCAGGACGGCCAATCCCGGATCGAGCTGGATATCGGTGGCAAGGGTCTGCTCGATACCGATGGCTCCGAACAAGCTTATGTGGCACTGCTCAAGAACCTGCCCAACGGCTTCCTGGTCTATGTGGGGGCCGATGCGGCCTCCGCAGGCCTGGCCGAGAATGCCGGTGCGGCAGTCGATGGCTCGGCGCTGTGGACGATTCCTCTCGAAGGCGGAAAACTGCCGGCCTACATCGCCATCCAGCCGCCGCAAAACTGGAACGGTACGCTGGACAATCTGCAACTGTCTGTACTGAATGGCGAGACGAATGCAGTGATTCGTGATGATGCTGCGACGTTCAATCTCCATGTCGAGGCGGTTGCGGATGGCATCCATTCGATCAATGCTGCGCCTGCGTTCGGTCGTGAGGGCGATATCGTGCGCCTGAACCTGAATGTCATGCTCAAGGACGGCGAGGCGGTGGAAGGGACGGTGGCTGATCAGTCGGTCGAAACACTGTCGCTGGCCTTCAGCGGTCTGGGTGAACATGCTGCCTTCTATGTCGGCAATGATCTGCTGGCCTTCAATGGTACGGACAAGGGCTTCAGCTACGACGCCGCGACCGGCACCTATCAGGTCTATGGCCTGAGCCAGGCGGAGGCTGATTCCCTGGGTGTGTTGCAATCGGCCAATGCCGCTGCTGACAAGGTGACGTTCGAAGCCTGGACGGTGGAATCCCAGGGCGGCGACAAGTCGGCTGTGGCGAATGGCGAGTTCAGTCTGGCATTGTCCAAGCAGGCTGCCGCATCGACAGGCGATGACCATCTGCTGTTCGATGGTGTCAACCCGATCGATGGCCAGGGTGGTGATGATACGGTATGGCTGCGCTTTGGCGAGGATATCGATTTCGGCCAGTATGGCGAACAGGGTCAGGCTGCCGTGCCGTTCCGCAATATCGAGACACTGGATCTGACGCGTGAAGGGTTCGATCATGAACTCCTGAACCTGAGCGTCAAGGACGTGCTCGACATGACGGATAGTGACCATATCCTGACGATCAAGGCCAATGAGGGTGACCGTGTCTCCTTCCTGGAGTCGGATGGCTGGAAGCTCAATTCGGACAAGTCGGCTGCCAACCAGGACTTCGATGTCTACGAGGCCACGGGGGCAGATGGCAAGACGGCCGAAGTCCTGATCAGCAAGGACTTCAAGGGTATCGAGCTGGGTGCACAGGATGCCGGCGTGGCAGGCAAGCAGGCCGCACCGGCGTCGGCAGAACCCTCGTTCTTCGTCGATCCCGAAGCCCAGAGCCAGTTTGCTCGCGATCTGGTTGATCAGGGCAAGTCCGGTCTCGACTCGTAAGCGCTGAACCGGCCTTGTGCCATTCGCCCCGGAACAAAAATGCTGTTATTTTGTTCCGGGGCGATTTTCTTTTGAGGCAATGCAGCTATGGGCAGGCGACGCCGATTGCAGGTGTTTTTCCTGAATGAAGATTTTGGTTGGGCGCGGACCGGGATCGAGGTGGCCGCTCTCTTGAGGGAGCGCTTGTTTCGGTGCCACCTGGGCTTGTCGCCGGTGATCCTGACCATGAAGTACCGGTCCGATGCGGCCGATGTGCAGCAGGGAGCCATCGCGGGCGGTGCGCTGGAACCCTGTGTCCGGTTTCTCAATATGTACGACTGGTACCAGGAAATGGAAAGCGCGCCTCGTCCTGGACGGCGTGTCGCCTGGCAGCCGGGGGCCTCATTGCGTATCGAGCCTGTACCGGACACACCGGGCGACCAGCGGATCTATGATCGTGCGGGCCGGCTGGCGATGTATGTCTTCCATTCCCGGACCACGGGCGTGCTCAGCTATATCAATCACATGGATGGGCGCCAGCCTCATCGTAAGTCACGACGCGATTTCTTTCATCCTTCTGGTGTCCTGTCCATGACGCAGATACTCGAAGGGGCACAGGAGCAGGTGGTTCGCGAAATTTACTATCGTCCCGATGGCTCTACCGCACTCATCAAACGGTACGACCTTGATCAGCCCGCACGCCGCTTGCTGTATATCGATGTGTGTGACGCACAGGGACGTGTCATCGAGCGCTTTGCCCGGGAGGAAGATCTGGCGCTGGCCTGGCTGCGCAGTCTTGTCGCGGCTGATTCCGAGCAAACCAGTATTTTGATCGTGGATCGTTCCTTGCTGTATCTGGATGCGGCATGTGCGCTCAAGCAGGAGCGAGGGCAGCGCGTCAAAGTCGTGCCGGTTGTGCATGCCGTACACGTTTCGGATGCTGCAGATCTGGCCCGGTCACGTACCAACAGACACTATGCGGGCTTTCTGGAGCAGCCGGCGGCTATCGACGCCATGGTCGTGCTGACCGAGCCCCAGGCGCACGATATCGGTACCCGCTATGGGACCGGAAATATCCGTGTGATTCCGCATGGTTATGATGCCGACCCTGCGGAAGCACGAGCCGAATTCGTGCAACGGGACAGATTTCTGCTGGTCTACCTGGCGCGTTACGCGCCTGAAAAACGCCATGATCTCGCTCTGGATGTGTTTGCACGGGTGGTAAGCCAGGTTCCGGCTGCGCGTCTTGCCCTGTATGGCAATGGCAGCCAGCGAACCGCCATAGAGGAGAAGGTTCGGGCACTGGGGCTGGAAAATAGCGTTACGGTCGGCGCGTTCGTGAGCGCTGTCGGGCCGATTTATGAACAGGCGGGCCTGTCTCTGATGACCAGTACCAGCGAGGCATTTTCCCTCTCGCTGGCCGAAAGCCTGGCGCATGGTTGCCCTGTGGCTGCGTTTGATGTGCCGTATGGTGTTCCTGACATGCTCAGGGATGGTGAAAATGGCCTGGTTGCGCCATTTGGCCAGATCGAATTGCTGGCTGACAAGATCGTGGTATTGCTGAATGATGCGGAAAGGCATCAAAAAATGTCGATGCAGGCCAGGGATTCGGCAGCGCGATTTGCGTCGATGCAGGTATGTCAGAAGTGGTCTGATCTGATGGCGCAGATGTTGCAATAGTGTGTAACTGATCTGTCGTATTGGCGCTGACGCCAATGTGCATGAGTCTGCTGCAGGATTAGGATGGACTCATATAGATTTATATAGTTTTAGGTACAGGAACGCATCATGGCTGCAACGGCATTGGTAATCAATCTGACTGGGTCTGCGTGGATCCGGGATGACAACGGTCAACTGACGCCGATTCGTCCGGGCATGCGCATTCCGGCAGATGCCGAGATCGTGACGGGGCAAGGGGCGTCACTACAATTACAGATTGGCGATGCGCCGGTCGTGACGGTGGGTGCCGACCGTGTCATGCAGCTTGATGATATGCTGGCTCAGACCCAGCCGGATGCTTCCGAGGCTGCAATCGTTCCGCCAGGCAATGTGGACTTCGACAACCTGGTGGCGGTATTGCAGGCAGGCGGTGATCCGTTCAATGGGCAGGATCCTTTTGATGTGCTGGACGCAACGGCTGCAACACTGGGTGGTGGAGGCGGTGGCGGCGGTGGCACGTTTGTGCGTCTGGCCAGTGTGCTTGAAGCCATCAATCCACTCAATCTGGAATATGCCCAGACGGCGAATGCGGCCAGCGTATCGCGTTGGGTGCCTGGTGTTGCGGATGATGCGGCGGTGGCTGCTGTAGCGGCGGATACAGGTTCGGACAGCGACAGCAGCAGCACGTCGGATAGTGGCTCGGATAGCGATAGCACGAGTACGTCGGACAGCGGTTCGGATAGCGACAGTACGAGCACGTCTGACAGTGGCTCGGACAGCGACAGCACGAGCACGTCTGACAGCGGTTCGGATAGCGACAGCACCAGTACGTCGGATAGCGGTTCGGATAGCAACAGCACGAGCACATCGGATAGTGGCTCGGATAGCGACAGCAGCAGTACGTCCGAAAGCAGCTCGGACAGCGACAGTACGAGTACGTCGGACAGCGGTTCGGATAGCGACAGCACGAGCACGTCTGACAGCGGTTCGGACAGCGACAGCACCAGTACGTCGGATAGCGGTTCGGATAGCGACAGCACGAGTACGTCGGACAGCGACAGCAGCAGCACGTCCGACAGCGGTTCGGACAGTGACAGCACGAGCACGTCTGACAGCGGTTCGGACAGCGACAGCACCAGCACGTCTGACAGTGGCTCGGACAGCGACAGCACGAGTACGTCCGACAGTGGTTCGGATAGCGACAGTACGAGCACCTCTGACAGCGGTTCGGACAGCGACAGCACGAGCACGTCGGATAGTGGCTCGGATAGCGACAGCACGAGCACCTCTGACAGCAGTTCGGATAGCGACAGCAGCAGTACGTCGGACAGTGGTTCGGATAGCGACAGCACCAGCACGTCTGACAGTGGCTCGGACAGTGACAGCACGAGCACGTCCGACAGCGGTTCGGATAGCGACAGTACGAGTACGTCCGACAGTGGTTCGGATAGCGACAGTACGAGCACCTCCGACAGCGGTTCCGATAGCGACAGTACGAGCACGTCCGACAGCGGTTCGGACAGCGACAGCACGAGTACGTCCGACAGTGGCTCGGACAGCGACAGCACGAGCACGTCCGACAGCGGTTCGGACAGCGACAGCACGAGTACGTCCGACAGTGGCTCGGATAGCGACAGCACGAGCACCTCTGACAGCGGTTCGGATAGCGACAGCACCAGCACGTCCGACAGCGGTTCGGATAGCGACAGTACGAGTACGTCCGACAGTGGTTCGGATAGCGACAGTACGAGCACCTCTGACAGCGGTTCGGATAGCGACAGTACGAGCACCTCGGACAGCGGTTCGGACAGCGACAGCACGAGTACGTCGGACAGCGGTTCGGATAGCGACAGCACGAGCACGTCTGACAGTGGCTCGGATAGCGACAGCAGCAGCACGTCGGACAGCGGCTCGGACAGCGACAGCACGAGCACGTCGGATAGTGGCTCGGATAGCGATAGCACGAGCACCTCCGACAGCGGCTCGGACAGCGACAGCACGAGCACGTCCGACAGCGGTTCGGATAGCGACAGCACCAGCACGTCGGATAGTGGCTCGGACAGCGACAGCACCAGCACCTCTGACAGTGGCTCGGACAGCGACAGCACCAGCACGTCCGACAGCGGCTCGGACAGTGACAGCACCAGTACGTCGGACAGCGGTTCGGATAGCGACAGCACCAGCACGTCTGACAGTGGCTCGGATAGCGACAGCAGCAGTACGTCCGACAGCGGTTCGGACAGTGACAGCAGCAGCACCTCCGATACCGACTCAGAGCATGAGCCTGAGTTGGGGGTCAAGCTGGACGTTGCCTTGCAAAGCCGTGATGGCAGTGGCGATATCACTCATGTAAATGGCGGTAGCCAGAATCCTGACGGTTTCGACGTCAAGGATGGCAAGATCTATGCCATCGGTCAGAATGTCCAGCTGTGGTACACGGACAGCAAGAGTGGCCGGGAAGGGCAGTCGAACTACAAGGAGTATCGCGATCTGTCGCAGCAGGAAATTGAACAGATCATCAAGAACAGCCCGCAAGGCGTGAGCCAGGACAATTTCAAGGCTTATCAGCAAGGCAATGTCCACGGTTCGACGGGCAAGAGTGATGTCTTCATCCTGCAGCCGGAGAGCAGTTATTCAACCAAGCAGGTCGACAATCAGGGCACTCAGCACAACTGGCAGCAGATGAATGCTGTCACGGGTAATGCGGGCGACAGCCATCCCGACGTGATTTTCATCCCGAGTGCATATGAGGGCAAGATCAAGCCCACGGGTGAAGTGCCGCATCCACAGAACAACCAGGTCAATCATATCGACAGCATTAACCTGACCGGTACCAATGTGCGTGGCAGCAATCAGCTGGCGGGTGTTGTCTATGGCAACGGCAAGACCGAAGGTGGGGTGCCGGCAACGCACGACTACGAGATCCGGCTCGATGCCGAAGTGCTCCATGGCAGCGATGCAGCCACAGTGTCTTCGGTCATCATCCAGGGGCTGCCTGCGGGTGCACAGATCATTGCGCCTGCAGGCGTGACGGCCGAGCATCAGGCTGACGGCAGCTGGATCATTACAGGTCCGCAGCCGGGCAATCTGCAGGCTGTGCTGGAGGTGCGCCTGCCCGCTGGCAGCAGCCCGCTGACGCACATTGATGCCAAGGCCTATGCGGCCGATCCTGCTTCCAGCAAGCAGGTTGAAAGTGACACGAAGTCTGCCACGTTGCAAGCGGGCACGGATGGTGGTCATGATGGTGACGGTGGGCAGTCGGGAGGGGCGGATCATGCAGGCAGTACGGGGCATGATTCCGATACCGCCGGTAGTGATGCGGGCAATCATGGCGGCAGCGATGCGGGCCAGCCCGGTTCGTCCGAGCCACAACCTCAGCCTGAGCCGACACCCATCACGCCGCCTGAGGATCAGCCCAATCTTGTCCGCAATGGCGATTTCGCTGAATACAGCAATCCCTACTATGCCGGCGATGGCTGGGCGAACTGGAGCCGTACGGGTTCTGGATTTACCTGGGAAACGGTTGGCAAGCCCTACGCGGGTTCCGGCGTCAATGCCTCCCAGGGTGTCTCATCCATCAGTCAGGACGTTGCGGGTGTGAAGAGTGGCTCTGTCCTTGCGATCAATGTGGGCTGGGTGGATGTCCAGCGCGCTGGCGCAGGGGCTGGGGGCGTGTCGCTGGTCATCAAGATCGGTGGCGTGGACTATGCCGTGTTGAGCAGCGCAGCACAGGCGGCCGGAACGCATGACACGGGACTGTTGACGATCGAGGCCTTGCATGGTGCTGCGGTCAGCAAGGGTACGCTGGATGCCGTCAAGACCTTGACCAATGACTGGTGGGTCGATCCAAGTCTGCCTGGCAATGCCGATGGTTTCACGCAGATCCTGATTCGCCTGCCCGACGACATGCCTGATCATGACAGTGCCAGGCTGACACTGGAGTGGAGCGTGAGCGGTAACTACAACCAGGCCGACAGTATTTTCGTGACGGGGCTGCAGTTGGTGGCTCCTGCCGAGATGAGGATGGCAGCAGCCGAATCGGGTGATGAGCATGCCTCTCTTGCGGCATTGTGGGCACCTGATGAGGATGCCGATACGCATCACGAGCAGGATACTGCTGTGTCACATGCACGTACTGTCAACGGCGGTGAGGGCGATGATGTGCTCTACGGCAGTGTCGACGATGACATTCTGACGGGAGGCGACGGTGATGACACGTTCGTCTGGACGTTGAATGATGTCGGGTCCCATGAGCGTCCTTCGGTGGATGTGATTACCGATTTCGGCAAGTCCGGTACAGATACGCTCGATGTACGCGGTCTGCTGTCCGAAGGATTGCAGGACGGCAACGTAGAGGATTACCTGAGCGTGCTGGAAGGTGACAGGGGGCAGACCGTGATCGAAATCAGCAGCAAGGGCAAGGAGTTTGGCGTCGATCAGCGGATTGAACTGCAGAACGTGGATTATGACGCCAAGATGGCACAGGATATCGCTGCTTCGCTGAAGGAAGACGGCACGCTCAAATCCTCGGACTACTGATCGTGCTGAATGCCTTGGGGGCCAAGGGGCCCGGATATCGCATTCCAAGCGACTATCGGGCTCGTCAGGTTACCCTGCTGTTCGGTTTCCTGGCGTTGGCATCAGTCCTCTGGCATCAGCAGGCACCGCTGGCGCACTGGGTCCTGCCAGTTCTGTTTTGTTTGGGCTGGCCGTATTTGGCCCGTGAACTTGCCGAGCAGGCGCTGTCGCCCAAGGCGGCCCAGCGGCGTAATGTCCTGGTAGACCTGTTCATGGGCGGCGTCATGGTTGCGATTATGCGCTTTGACATGCTGCCTTCGATGCTGGCAATCCTGCTGGGTGGGTTGAACGCATGGCGCCACGGTGGCTGGCAACTGGCAGCGCGCGGCCTGTTGCTTCAGGGATCTGGTGTACTGCTGAGCGTATTGTCCTATGGCTTCATGTGGTCGCCGCATAGCAGCCTGCTGACTATTTTGCTGTGCGCGCCGCTGATCATGTTGCATCCCTTGCTGATCGGTCGCTCTCTCGACAAGGTGGTTGCTCGGTTGCGCCGCCAGCGCAGAGAGCATGAACGCAGGCTGCGCCACGACCCGGAATCCGGGCTGTTTGTGCGGCGCTACTGGGAGAGTCGGGCACAGAGTGCTTTGTCGCGTTGTCGCCAGGGCGATGCTGCCTCATTGATTTGCCTGGCGTTCGATCCGGTGGCCGGCAGCGGTGAAGATGTCGCGTTGCAGCCCAGGGACATGCTTTTTCCCGCGTTGGGAGAGTGCTTGCAGCGTGTGTTGAGAGAGGGTGATATCGTCGGACGGTTGGATGATTCGACGGTGGGTGTGGTGTTGCCAGGTGCCAGCCAAGCCCAGGCGCGGCTGGCCGTGTTGCGAATCAGGCAGGCGGTGCAGGACACCCCGCAATTGCAAGCTCTGGGTGTGACGCTGTGTTTTGGCGTGGCAGGGTACAGGATCGAGTGGTTGGCGCTGGCCGATTGGGTCAGGCAGGCCAGCCAGGCATTGTTCAGGGCTCGCCAGGTCGGCCGGGACTGCATGGCGGTCGCGGGCGAAACTGCGGTGGAGTCTGTAGGCCGGGCAGCAGACCTTGAGGCGCTGCATGCGCGTCAGCCGCAACTCATGGAAAAGCTTTTCGAGGGGCTCGAACAGTCGGGATGTGGTCTGGGCCTGTTCGATCCTGATGATCGACTGGTCTTGTCCAATGCACTGTTCCGCGAGTGGTTCAGCGTACAGGCCGATACCAAGACCTTTGCCGACATGATGCGCTATTGTTTTCATCACGAGTGTGGCCCGGCACTTGGCAGTACGCAGGATATCGATGCCTGGTTACAAGTGGTTGATCACATGCGGCGCAGTGAGTTCTGTCGCCATTTCATGGTGGATATGGTGGATGGTGGCTGTCTCAGTGCGCTGGAAACTTCATTTGGCGATGGCTGGGTCCTGCTGGTCCTGAACCGAGCTGACGTGACCGAGAGTCGGGACGCTTAGGCACGGCACAGTCCGGAAGGACGCAGAGAATGAAAAAAGTGCTGGATCCCGTTCTGGAATCCAGCACTTTCTACATGGCGGGTTCAACAGCAGCCGATGCGTCCCTTGCCGCCATAGCGCGCTTCCTGTCGCTCCCGAAAAAAAGCTTCGTAGCTCATCGGCTCCTGGTCGGGATGTGTCTTGCGCATGTGCGCTACATAGTTTTCATAGTCAGGGAGGCCTACCATGAGCCGCAATGTGCGGCCCAGGTAGCGCCCTGCGCCACCTGTGGCGGCAAGGGCGTTGCCTGCCACGCCGCTGAAAAACAGTCGGCGGGTCATGGTCAGTGTCCTGCAGGCGCCAGGGCTTCGTCGGGCAGGCGCTCGTAGGGGGTTTCAGCCGTATGTGGCTGGCTGTCGCGACGGGCGATCAGCACCGAACGGATGCCGAATACCAGGATACTCAGCACCACGAAAATGAACAGGCCGCACAGCGTGGCGTTGACGTAGTCGTTGAAGATCACACGCTGCATCTCGGCCAGTGACTTGGCGGGAGCCAGGACGATGCCGTCGGCCACCGACTTGGCGTATACCTCGGCGCGGGACAGGAAGCCGACCTTCGGGTTGGCGTCGAACATCTTCTGCCAGCCCGCCGTGAGTGTGCAGATCAGCAGCCAGATGGTGGGTACGATGGTGACCCAGGCATAGCGGTCCTGCTTCATCTTGAACAGCACGACCGTACCCAGGATCAGTGCCACGGCGGCCAGCATCTGGTTGGCGATACCGAACAGCGGCCATAGGGTATTGATGCCACCCAGGGGATCGACCACGCCTTGATACAGGAAATAGCCCCAGGCGGCCACGCAGAGTGCCGTGGCCAGCAAGTTGGCGGGCAGCGACTCGGTACGGCGCAGCGAAGGCGCAAAGGTGCCCAGCAGATCCTGCAGCATGAAGCGTCCGGCACGAGTGCCGGCATCAACGGCCGTCAGGATGAAGAGTGCCTCGAACAGGATGGCAAAGTGGTACCAGAAGGCCATCATGCCATCGCCGCCGAATACCTGGTGCAGGATGTAGGCCATGCCCACGGCCAGCGTCGGGGCACCACCGGCACGGGAGATGATGGTGCTTTCGCCCACGTCATGCGCCATCTGTGTCAGTTGATCGGGCGTGACCATGAAGCCCCAGCTTGAAACAACCTGGGCTGCCTGCTCGGGTGTTGTGCCGATGAGGGCTGCGGGGCTGTTCATGGCGTAGTAGATACCCGGCTCAATGACGCAGGCGGCGACCAGCGCCATGATGGCGACGAAGGATTCCATCAGCATGCCGCCGTAGCCGATATAGCGGGCCTGGGTTTCGTTTTCGATCAGCTTGGGCGTGGTGCCGGAGGAGATTAGAGCATGAAAGCCCGAGACCGCACCGCAGGCAATGGTAATGAAGAGGAACGGGAACAGGTTGCCGGACCAGACCGGGCCGGTACCGTCTACGAATTTGGTCAGCGCCGGCATTTTCAGCTCGGGCGCAACGTACAGGATACCGATTGCCAGACCGACGATGGTGCCGATCTTGAGGAAAGTGGACAGGTAGTCACGCGGTGCCAGCAGCAGCCAGACGGGCAGTACGGCAGCAATGAAGCCGTAGATGATGAGCGCCCAGGTGAGTTGCTTGCCATCCAGATCGAACATCGGGCCCCAGGTCGGGTGTGCTGCGACATCCTGGCCGAATACGATGGCGGCCATCAGCAGCACGATGCCGAGGATGGAGATTTCGCCGATGCGCCCGGGCCGGATGTAGCGCAGGTATACGCCCATGAAAATGGCGATGGGGATGGTGGCGACCACGGTGAAGGTGCCCCAGGGAGAATGGGTCAGCGCCTTGACCACGATCATCGCCAGTACTGCCAGGATGATCACCATGATCATGAAGGCACCGAACAGCGCGATCACGCCTGGTACCTGACCAAGTTCGGCCTTGATCAGGTCGCCCAGCGAGCGGCCATCCCGGCGTGTGGAGATGAACAGCACGATGAAATCCTGCACCGCACCCGCCAGTACCACACCGGCCAGCAGCCAGAGCATGCCGGGCAGGTAGCCCATCTGCGCAGCCAGTACCGGGCCGACCAGGGGGCCGGCTCCGGCAATGGCGGCGAAGTGGTGACCAAACAGCACGTGTTTGTTGGTCGGTACGTAGTCCAGACCATCGTTGTGCTTCCATGCCGGCGTCATGCGCGTGGGATCGAGCTTGAAGACCTTGTTGGCGATGAAGCGGCTGTAATAGCGATAGGCGATCAGGTAGACGCAGACTGCGGCGACCACGATCCAGAGAGCGTTGATGGTTTCGCCGCGTCCGAGCGCGACGGTGCCGAGCGCAAAAGCGCCGAGCAGGGCAATGCCCAGCCAGATGATATGGCTGGACCAGCCCCTGTTTTCCAGGGTATGCATGTGTATCTCCTCGATTCCTCCGCGTGGTGCGCGGACTATCGGCTATTATTTCGGTTGCCTGCCCGGGCTCACAAGCGTGCTATTACGCAATTTTTCTACGTATTAATACACAGGCCATACATCGTGCTCTCATGAGACTCCGCCTGAAAATCCTGCTGCTGGCGATTCTGCCTGTGCTGGTTGCGCTGGCGGCGACGACTTGGAGCATGGCACGGCAGGGTATGGCATTGGCCCGCGAACAGCAGACCATCGTCGAGCAGGCCTGGTTGTCGAGCAAGGAAAGCGAGCTGCAGCACTACGTCCGGCTGGCCTACAGCGTGATCGAGCCGCTGGCCCGGCGCGATGATGAGCAGGCCAGGATACAGGCGCTGGATTTGCTGGCGCGAATGGATTTCGGTCCCGACGGCTATTTCTTCGTCTATGACGAACAGGGTGTCAACCTGATGCATCCTCGCCAGCCGGAGCTGGTTGGGCAGAATCTATTCGATTTTCAGGATGACAGCGGCCAGAAGCCCATTCGGCTGCTGCTTGAAGTTGCCCGTGAAGGAGGGCGCAACGGCAAGCCCGTGCGTTATCTCTGGCCCAAGCCGTCGGCTGGCGGCCAGGTGGCCGAGAAACTGGGATTTGTGGCGTCGCTCGAGGCATGGGGCTGGATGTTCGGCACAGGGATCTATCTCGATGATGTCGAGGTGGCCCTGGCGCAGGTCGATGCCACAGCTCAGGACAGCATCCATGCCATGCAGCGACAGGCCATTGCGATTGCCTGTCTGGCGATCCTGCTGGTGACCGGTTGCGCGCTGGCGCTCAATATCAGTGACCACCGTCATGCCGATGCGCGGTTGCGGCAACTGGCGCGCAAGGTCGTCTATTCTCAGGAAGAAGAGCGAGCACGCCTGTCCAGGGAGTTGCATGACGGACTGAGCCAGATGCTGGTGTCGGTCAAGCTGATGGTCGAGACGGCCCAGGATAGCCTGGCACGGCATCAGCAGGTCTGCCTGGCACCCGGGCACAGCCTGGATGAGCCGTTGGCACGCGCCTTGGAACGGTTGCACCAGTCTCTGGCCGAACTGCGCAGGATGTCCCACAATCTGCGGCCGGCACTGCTGGATGATCTGGGGTTGCCTGCGGCCTTGCGTCACCTGGCGGCAGAGTGTTCCCCAGAGGGGGAAAACCCTGCCGCGCTCCAGGTAAATGTGTCAGAATCAGGTCAGGCCGTGCCGTTGCCTGAGGCTTATGCCACGACGCTGTTTCGCGTTGCCCAGGAAGGGCTGACCAACATCGTTCGCCATGCCCGTGCGACCCGGGCGTCGCTGATCCTGCGCTATGCCCCCGATGGCGTCGAACTGGTTATCCAGGACAATGGCACCGGCTTCTGTGGTGGGGCGTCAGAGAGTGAGGGAGGAATTGGCTTGCGTAACATGCGGGAACGTGTCGAGATGTTGGGAGGCCGATTGCGGCTGGACGATGCGCAAGCGCATGGTGCGTTGTTGCGTGCATGGTTGCCCCTACCGGCCCGCAGTCCTGATTTCTCCAGTACGGTGAGCGCATGATCGAAACTGCTGTCGTACATTTGCTGCTGGTGGATGACCATGCGCTGGTCCGCGATGGGCTGCGGCTGCGTCTGGGAGCGGAACCCGGGCTGGAAATCATGGGCGAGGCCGAGAGTACTGCCAGCGCGTTGTCATGGTTGCGGGTACGCGAGCACCAGGGGTTGCCGCTGCCGGATTTGATCCTGACCGATCTCAGCATGCTGGGCTCCGATGGGCTTGCGCTCATCGGTCAGGTGCACGAGCAATGGCCACAGATCGCCTGCATGGTGCTGTCCATGCATGACCATGTCGAATACATCACCCAGGCATTGCGGGCCGGGGCGCGTGGCTATCTGGTCAAGGATGGCCCTGCACACGAGATTGCCGTAGCAGTCACGGCGGTCATGTCGGGGCAGACCTGGTTCAGTGCCCGTATCATGGCGCGCCTGGCCCAGGCCGGGACTTCTGTGGCACTGCTGACCCAGCGCGAGCGGGATGTGCTGCGCCAGATCGGCGACGGTTTGTCCAGCAAGCAGATTGCTCAGAAACTGTATGTGTCGGTGCGGACCATCGAGACGCATCGCTGCAATATTCGGCGCAAGCTGGCACTCGATGGGCAGGCAGAACTGGTCAAGTACGCTGTCGAGCATCGGGACCTCTTCGAAGGGGGAGGAACCGTGCCATGATGCTGCGCCCTGGCCGGGCGCGCGGGTATGTCCTGCTGGCGTGTGCCGGGCTGCTGGTGGTGCTGTCGGGACTGGTCTGGTCGTTCGACTATGACCGGGCGAGAGTGTTGCAGCTTGCGCAGTCGCGTTATGGTGCCCTCGCCGTGCAGGCCGTCGAGGCGTGGTTCGATCTGATGGAGCGTGGGCCGGCGGCATCCGAGCCGGATACGCTGAGGATGGTCAATGATTTCTGGAATTCGCGGGTGCAGGGATCGACCGACCAGGCAGTCTGGGGCCAGGAGGATTACTGGGCGACGCCGCTGGAGAGCCTGGGCAAGCGTGCGGGAGATTGCGAGGATTATGTTATCGGCAAATACTTTTCCCTGATCAGGCTTGGCGTGGCCCCCGAGAAACTCCGGTTCGTCTATGTGCGTGCTCGTATCGGCGGCATTGGTAGCCAGGAAAGTATTGCGCACATGGTGCTGGGCTATTACCCGACACCCAATGCCGAACCGCTGGTGCTCGACAATCTGGTGGGCACCATTCTGCCAGCCGGCCAGCGGCGCGATCTCACGCCTGTGTTCAGTTTCAACGCGCAGGGCATCTATGCGGGCGGGCAGACGACATCGGTTGACCGGATCAGCCGCTGGCGCGACCTGCTGACGCGGATGCAACAGGAAGGATTCCAGCCGTAAGGCTCGATTGATAATAAAGGCGTACCCATGTCTCTGCTCAGACAATTGCTTCTCAGCGTTACCCTGGCCATGATCTGCATTCTGGCGGGGACCCTGGCTTTCAGCATCGGTTCGGCGCGCGGCTATCTCAACGAACAGTTGAGTGCGCAGGGCGAGAATGCCGCTGCCACACTGGCGCTGGTGCTGTCGCAGTCCACCAATCAGGACCCCGTGACGCGAGAACTGATCATGATGGCGCTGTTCGATACGGCTCAGTTCAGTGAAGTCCGCTTTTCGGACACGGATGGCAAGGTCATTTTCGAACGCAAGCTTGGACAGGACGGAGAGTCGGCCTCGACGGCACCTGACTGGTTCAATCGCCTGTTGCCGCTGACGACAGGTGCGGCCCAGCGCGGTGTGGCCGATGGTTGGACCCAGGTCGGCGTGGTCAGCCTGACGCCACATGATGGCTATGCCCGCGAGGCATTGTGGCGCAGTTCGGTGCGCATTCTGGTGTTGGTGTTGGTGGCCGGGGCGGCATGGGCGTTGTTTGCGGTCTGGATGATTCGCTGGCTCAAGCGGGCGCTGGTCAAGGAGGTCATGAATCCGGTGCAATCGGTCGGCATGGACGATACGCTTGAAGAGCGGCAGGCACCGCCTGTCATGGCTGAGCTGGCGTCGGTGTCGCAGGCGATCCATGCCATGCGTGAGCGGGTCCGTACTACGGCCCAGGAGCAACATGCCCAGATCGAGCAGCTGCAGCTGGAACTGCATACCGATGCCGTGACCGGCTTGGCGACACGCCGCTATTTCGTCAATGAGTTGCGCCGCCTGCTGCAGCTTGGTGGCACTGCAGATGAATCGGTGCAGCAGGACGTTACCGGCCATGCGCTGGTCTTCCGGCTGCGTGATCTGGCTGCCATCAACCAGCAGATGACCCGCGTGCAGACAGACGAGTGGCTGCGCTCGGTGGCGCAGGCGCTGGCTGCGCAAGTTCGTGAAAACGGCGTGAAAGGGGCCATCCTGGCCCGGCTGAATGGTTCCGACCTGGCGCTGTTGTTGCCGGGCGTCTCGGCCCTGGAGGCCAATCGCCAGGCACAGCGTTTGCTGCAGGTGTTGACCCGCCTGCGCGTGACGCTCGATAGCGGCAGGCAATGCCGCTGGTCGCTGGCGCTCACTGACTATGTGCAGGGTGAAGATGTGGCGGCTGTCATGGGACGCCTGGATCAGGCGCTGATGCGAGCAGAAAATGCCGGTCATGGCGAAATCGAATATCTCTCAGGGCAGCATCAGGGAGGGGCGGCCTCTACCGGTGAGGGGCATTGGCGGCAATTGCTGGAAACGGCGCTGTCACGTGACCAGTTGCTGCTGTCGTTGCAGCGGTGGTGCGACGAGCCGGCCAGCGGGGCCGTAGCGGATGTCGTGCGCTGCGAAGCGACGTTGGGTCTGCTGACGCAGCAGAACGAGGTGTTGTCCGCGTATATGTTCATGCCGGCAGCCGTGCGCGTGGGCCTGTCTGCAGAATGCGATCTGCGGGCACTGGCGCTGGCTTTGTCGTGGCTGGAGGTCGACGGCCGCGAACTGGTCCTGAAGGTATCGCTTGCATCGCTGGCGCAGGTAGATTTCCGTGATCGGGCCATGGCGTTGCTGGCACGCCATGAGCGATCGGCCCGGCATCTGTTCATCGAGCTGGATGCCTTTGCCCTGTCTGCCCAGGGGCAGCGTGACTATGGCGTGGATGTCCAGCAGTTCTGCGCAGGGCTTGCCCAGGCCGGTGTGAGATTCGGCCTGCGCCGCCTGACGCAACAACTCGATGCCTTGCGCTATCTCGACAGCCTGGCGCTGGCCTACGTCAAGCTGGGCAGCGACTTTGTCGATGATCTGCCGCACCATGTCGGTGCGCAGGCCATTCTGGGGGCCATCATGCAAACCATGATTGCGATGCAGGCGCAGGCCGTTGCGGATGGCTCGGTCACGGCCGAGGCGGCAGAGCAGTTGCGCGAGGCAGGCGTACGCATTGTCACACTACAGTCAGAGGCTGAAACCGTGAGTGCCTTGCCTGCTTAGTGCAATCCTGGGGACGAATGGTACAAACCACCTGTTCTCTTGCCCGATTGGGTAATGGATGGCCGTTCCCAGCCGGCAGGATTCATTCAGTATGCATTTCTGATGCCACGGAATGATGGGACAGGCTATCATTGCCGCCGTTGTTTGGCAGGGACAGAAAACTGACAGGCATATTGATGGTCGTAATATTCTTGCCACTGAGTCTATTGCACAGCTCGACGACCAGTTGGCGAACCCATTCCCGGTTCTCCTCGTCAAGGCTTTGCAACGATCGTGCAATATCCGCGATCTGATCGCTCTGGCGAGGGGAACAGGTGCCGAGCAGGTCAACCAGTGGAACATTCAGCAGGTCTGCCAGGCGCAACAGGCGTGGCAACGGCGGCAAGGTGGCACCGCGCTCGAAGCGGGAGATGGTTTCCTGTTCGACCGAAAGATGTTCGGCCAATTGCTCCTGCGTGAGTCCTTTTGCCCTGCGATGATTGGCCAAAGTTAATCCGAGCTTGTTTGCGAAAGTTTTGATAGGCATGCTTTTCATACTCATGTGCTACAGATTTGGTCGTGTCACCACGACAGATAATGTGCTGGTTTGAGAATTTATGTAACGACATGGTTTGAGGTGTTTCCACACAAAAAGCGGACTGCCGGGAGGGCTGCCAAAGCCGTTGTTACGATGGAAAATTTCGGTCATGCCTGTCTGCGGGGCTCAGAATTAGAGCCGATCCAAGGTTTTGATAACCTTTCGGACGTGCGTGCGGGTGTTGGAAAAAGACAGGTCTGTCGCGCGCGGACACCCTGCTTGTTGCTTTCTCTAAGCCATCCGTGCTAACATAAGAGACTTGCCATTTTTGGCAGGTGCTTTTGTATTTGCAGTATTCAAATCATCAAGGCTGCCTTTGGGTTTGCCTTGTAATTCGCCCCAACCAATCGTAGTTGGGATTAAAGGGTACAACCCAGGGTCCAACCCCGGAGAAAATAATGTCGAAACCGACGTCCACGCCTGCCGCTCATCGGCTGGGGCTGCTGGGGCGCAAGGTTGGCATGACCCGCATCTTTACCGAACAGGGTGAATCTGTTCCGGTGACGGTGCTGGACGTGTCCAACAATCGCGTCGCTCAGGTCAAAACGCCCGAAGTCGATGGCTACGCTGCCGTGCAGGTTGCATACGGTACGCGTCGCGCCACTCGCGTGACCAAGCCGCAAGCTGGCCATTACGCCAAAGCTGGCGTAGAAGCTGGCTCCATCCTCAAAGAATTCCGCCTCGATCCCGCCAAGGCAGCCGAACTGGCTCCCGGCGCTGTCCTGGCCGTTGAAAGCGTGTTCGCCGAAGGCCAGAAGGTCGACGTCACGGGCACCACCATCGGTAAGGGCTTCGCTGGCGTGATCAAGCGTCACAACTTCAGCTCGCAACGTGCCTCGCACGGTAACTCGCGTTCCCACCGTGCTCCCGGTTCGACCGGTATGGCACAGGATCCGGGTCGTGTGTTCCCCGGCAAGCGCATGGCAGGTCACATGGGTGACGTGACGCGCACGGCGCAAAATCTGGACATCGTCCGGGTCGATGCCGAGCGTGGTCTGCTGCTGGTCAAGGGTGCGGTCCCCGGTCACGTGGGTTCCGACATCGTTGTCCGCCCGGCAATCAAACACGTTGGCAAGGGGGCTTAAGCCATGGATATCAAGCTCCTGAACGATCAGGGTAATGCAGGCACCATCAGCGTGCCCGACACGATCTTCGGTCGCGAATTCAACGAAGCGCTGGTTCACCAGATCGTCGTGGCCTATCAGGCCAACGCACGCAGCGGTGATCGCGCCCAGCTGAGCCGCGCCGTGGTCAAGCACAGCACCAAGAAGCCCTGGCGCCAAAAGGGTACGGGTCGTGCTCGTGCCGGTATGACGTCCTCGCCTCTGTGGCGTGGGGGTGGTCGTGCATTCCCGAACTCGCCCGACGAGAACTTCAGCCAGAAGGTCAACAAGAAGATGTTCCGCGCTGGCATCCGCTCGATTCTGTCGCAGCTGGCCCGCGAAGACCGTATCTCGGTCGTCGAAACCTTCTCGATCGATGCGCCCAAGACCAAGCTGGCTCAGGACAAGCTGAAAAGCCTCGGTCTGCAGCCCGGTCCTCGCGAAGGCGTGCTGATCATCACCGATACGGTCGATGAAAACGTCTATCTGGCGACGCGCAACCTGGCCCATGTGGCCGTGATCGAGCCTCGCTACGCCGATCCTCTGTCGCTGGTTCACTATGCCAAGGTGCTGATCACCAAGGCTGCCATCGCTCAACTTGAGGAGATCCTGGGATGAGCAACGATCGTCTGTGGCAAGTCATTCTGGCCCCGATCGTGACCGAAAAGGCCACGTTCGTCGCCGAAAAATATCAGCAGGTCGCGTTCCGTGTCGTATCGGACGCCGCCAAGCCTGAAATCAAGGCTGCCGTCGAACTGCTCTTCAAGGTGCAGGTCGAGTCCGTGCAGGTTCTGAATCGCAAGGGCAAAGTCAAGCGCTTTGGCCGTTTCGTGGGTCGTCGCCGCAATGAGCGCAAGGCTTACGTCACGCTCAAGGAAGGCCAGGAAATCGACTTTGCGGAGGTGAACTAAATGGCTCTGGTCAAAGTCAAGCCTACCTCGGCAGGTCGCCGTGGCATGGTCAAGGTAGTGAGCCCGGACCTCTACAAAGGACGCCCGGTCGATGCCCTGATCGAAAAGCAGAAGCGTGGTTCCGGCCGTAACAACAACGGTCACATCACGATTCGCCATCGTGGGGGCGGTCACCGCCAGCACTATCGTCTGGTCGACTTCCGTCGCAACAAGGATGGTATCCCGGCACGCGTCGAGCGTCTCGAATACGATCCCAACCGTACTGCGCACCTGGCCCTGCTGGTGTACGCCGACGGCGAGCGTCGCTACATCATCGCCCCGCGTGGCCTCGAAGTCGGTGCCACCCTGGTGTCCGGCAGCGAAGCGCCGATCCGTGCAGGCAACACGCTGCCGATCCGCAACATTCCGGTTGGTAGCACGATTCACTGCATCGAGATGCAACCCGGCAAGGGTGCTCAGTTGGCCCGTTCGGCTGGTGCCTCGGCAGTGCTGATGGCCCGTGAAGGTACCTACGCTCAAGTCCGCCTGCGCTCCGGCGAAGTCCGCCGTGTGCACATCGAATGCCGTGCCACCATTGGTGAAGTCGGTAACGAAGAGCACAGCCTGCGCAAGATCGGCAAGGCCGGTGCTGTGCGCTGGCGCGGTATCCGCCCGACGGTGCGTGGTGTGGCCATGAACCCGGTCGATCACCCGCACGGTGGTGGTGAGGGTCGTACTGGCGAAGCTCGCGAGCCGGTCAGCCCGTGGGGTACTCCGGCGAAGGGCTTCAAGACCCGTCGCAACAAGCGGACAGACAACATGATCGTCCAATCACGGCGCAAGCGTAAGTAAGAGGCCAAGACTATGTCACGTTCTATCAAGAAAGGCCCGTTCGTCGATGCCCACCTGGTCAAGAAGGTGGACACGGCTGTCACGGGTAAAGACAAGAGGCCGATCAAAACCTGGTCGCGCCGTTCCACCATCCTGCCCGAATTCATCGGGCTGACCATCGCTGTGCACAATGGCCGCCAGCATGTTCCCGTTTACATCAACGAGAACATGGTCGGTCACAAGCTCGGTGAGTTCGCACTGACCCGTACGTTCAAGGGTCACGCTGCGGACAAGAAGGCCAAGAGGTAAGCCATGGAAACCACAGCCATTATCCGTGGTGTGCATATTTCGGCCCAGAAAGCCCGTCTGGTTGCGGATCTGATCCGCGGCAAGTCGGTCGAACAGGCCCTGAATATCCTCACCTTCACGCCCAAGAAAGCCGCTGGCATCCTGAAGAAGGCCGTCGAGTCGGCCATCGCCAATGCCGAGCACAACGACGGCGCCGATATCGACGAACTGCGTGTGACCACCATTTACGTGGACAAGGCAGAATCGATGAAGCGTTTCTCCGCTCGCGCCAAAGGCCGCGGCAACCGTATCGAAAAGCAGACTTGCCACATTGTGGTCAAAGTCGGCGCTTAAGGAGCCACGATGGGACAGAAAATTCACCCGATTGGGTTCCGTCTTGCGGTTACCCGCAATTGGGGTTCGCGCTGGTTCGCAGATGACAAGACGTTCAGCGAAACGCTGGCCGCCGACATCCGCGTCCGTGAGTACCTCAAGAAGAAACTGAAGAATGCTTCGGTCAGCCGCGTCGTCATCGAGCGTCCTGCCAAGAATGCACGCATCACTATTTTCTCGGCACGTCCGGGCGTGGTGATCGGCAAGCGTGGCGAAGACATCGAAACCCTCAAGGCCGATCTGCAGACTCTGATGGGCGTGCCCGTGCACGTCAACATCGAAGAAGTCCGCAAGCCTGAGACCGATGCTCAACTGGTCGCCGATTCGATCTCGCAACAGCTCGAAAAGCGGATCATGTTCCGCCGTGCCATGAAGCGCGCCATGCAAAATGCAATGCGCATGGGTGCCCAGGGCATCAAGATCATGAGCTCGGGCCGTCTCAATGGTATCGAAATTGCACGTACCGAATGGTACCGCGAAGGCCGTGTGCCCCTGCACACCCTGCGCGCCAATATCGATTACGCGACGTCCGAGGCGCATACGACCTACGGGATTATCGGTATCAAGGTCTGGATCTACAAGGGCGAGATCCTGGCCAACGGCCAACTGCCGCCCGAAGCCGCACCGCGTGAAGAAGAGCGCCGTCCGCGCCGCGCGCCCCGTGGCGATCGTCGTGATCGTCCCGCAGGCGAGCGTACCGGCCGCGGCGGTCGTGGTGCACCGCGCAAGAGCGAGGCTGCTGCCGCGCCTGCTGAAGGAGAATAAGCATGCTGCAACCAGCACGCAGAAAGTATCGTAAAGAGCAGAAGGGCCGTAACACCGGCGTCGCCACTCGTGGCGCGCATGTGTCGTTCGGCGAGTTCGGTTTGAAGGCCATCGGTCGTGGCCGCCTGACCGCTCGTCAGATCGAAGCTGCCCGTCGTGCCATCAACCGCCGCATCAAGCGCGGTGGCCGCATCTGGATCCGTGTTTTCCCGGACAAACCCATCTCGCAAAAGCCTGCCGAAGTCCGTATGGGTAACGGTAAGGGCAACCCCGAGTATTGGGTCGCTGAAATCCAGCCGGGCAAGGTGCTGTACGAGATGGAAGGTGTGAGCGAAGAACTCGCCCGCGAAGCCTTCCGTCTGGCTGCAGCCAAGCTGCCCATCGCCACCACGTTCGTTACCCGCCAGGTTGGCGTGTAATTGCGGACCAGAGGAATATTGACATGAAAGCACAAGACCTCCGTTCCAAAGACGTGGCCGAACTGAACAAGGAGCTCGAAGAGCTGCTGAAGGCCCAGTTCAGCCTGCGTATGCAACGTGCTACCCAACAGCTGACCAACACCAGCCAGATTCGGCAGGTTCGCCGCGACATCGCGCGCGTCCGCACCGTGCTGAACCAGAAGGCAGGGAGCTAAACATGAGTCAAACTCAAACCACTCCGGTTGCCGAGCAGCCCGCCAAGCGCCAGCGCACGCTGGTTGGTCAGGTTGTCAGCAACAAGATGGACAAGACGGTCGTCGTTCGCGTCGAGCGTCGCGTCAAACACCCGCTGCTGGGCAAGATCGTGGTGCGCTCGAACAAGTACAAGGCGCATGACGAAACCAACCAGTACAACGAAGGTGATACGGTCGAGATTGCCGAAGGCCGTCCGATCTCGCGTTCCAAGTCCTGGACGGTAACCCGTCTGGTCGAGGCTGCGCGCATCATCTGATCGCGACTGACAGGTTCGCCTTTCTCTGAAAGGCGTCCTGCCCGGTGATCATTCCAAGGCACTTGCTTCCGGCAAGTGCCTTTTTTGTGCGAATTGTCTGAGCATATCGCCTGGCAGTGACTTGCTGAAATACCAGCCTTGTATGCCCATGTCGTGTGCACTGGCTGTGCGCAGTGCCTGTATCTGTTCGGTGGTTTCGACGCCTTCCACGACTACTTGCAATTGCAGACCGTGGCAGAGGTTCAGGATGCCGGACAGGACCTGCATGCCTTTGTCAGTATCGCTGGACAGGATGAAGCTGCGGTCAAGCTTGACGACATCGATGTCGTAACGATAAAGGTGGCTCAGGGCGGCATAGCCTGTTCCAAAATCATCAATATAGATCCGGGCGCCAATATCGTGCAGGCGACGGAAGGCATGGTGCAGGGCATGTTCATCGCCAATCAGCGTTTCTTCCGTCAACTCGACCGATATCATGCCCTCAGCGCGCGACAGGATGCTGGCGAGGTGTTCCAGCGCCGCTGGATCGAGAAGGGTTGCGCCTGAGACGTTGATGCTGATCGGCAGCGTGAATCCTGCAGCGCGCCATTGGTGATACTGCTGCAAGGCTTGTCTGGCCACCCAGAGATCGACTTCGGTCATCTGACTGGCTTCATGCAGGGATTGCAGAAAGCGAGCCGGTGACAGGATGCTACCATCAGGCGTACGGATGCGCAGCAACGCCTCGCAGCCGGTGCATAGGCGACTGTGCAATGTGACCTGCGGCTGAAATTCCAGATAGAACTCGGCATGACTGAGTGCCCGCATGTCACGCATGGCGGCATCTTTGTTCTGCTGGCGTAAAATTGCCTGGCTGACGGGTTCGCGGGTGAGCAACTGCGAGACTTCCTGCAGGCGTGTAAACGTGATATCCATGGATTTGATATGGACAGACTGTCCCAGATGCCGGCGTTGCTCCATGCGGCGGATGAACGGGGCATAGCAGATTGCGCTCAACACGATCAGGAAACACTGGAATACAGCACCGGACCAGCTGCTTCCGCTGAGGGCATAGGCATTGAAAAGCACGGGCGTGCTGAACGGGAGCTGCATGGGCATCAGCGTCAACCAGCCCATTTCGAGCGCCCCCAGTGTGCAGACCATGGCTGCCATCGGTGCCAGGATAAAAGGAGCCAGCAGCCAGGGATTGAGTATGAGCGGAACGCCGAAGAGCAGGATTTCGTTGATGTTGATGAAGGCTGTGGGCAGGCTGAGCAGCGCCAGCAGGCGCAGTGCCTTCTGGGATGAACAAAGCAGAATGGCAAGAATCAAGCCCAGAGTCGCACCGCTGCCACCTGTGTAGACAAATGTGAACAGCATGGCGCGGCTGATTGGGTAGTGGTGCTGGCCATTGTGCAGTGCCGGCAAGTGATCCAGCATATCCAGTATGGGCTGCAGCAGGTAATTGCCATGGATACCGAAAAACCAGGCAATCGAATTGATGAGCACCAAAACAGGGCCAAGCACAACGGCGGGCATGTCGGCCAGCCAGCTTTGCAGGCCGGCAGGATCCAGTATCCGCAAGGGTGCCAGTGCTGCAGCTACAAGCAGCAACAGGATCAGTCCGGTTACAGCACCGGGGAGGATCAGGTTGAGTGTTTCGCGTACAGCACTGCTGGCGATACCGCGTGGTGCCAGCTTGAGCCATCGAATGTTATGCAGCCGGGCAATCAATGGCACGCAGAGCAAGGGGGTCAGTATCGCGACCAGGAACGACAGTGTCTGGGCCAGACGTGGTGTTGCGGCCAGCAGGCTATCGATCGGCAACAGGTAAGACAGGCAAAGGAATGCAGTTGGCAGTGGTGGCAGGCGATACAGCGTGGCCAGAATATAGCCGATGGAAATGCTTGCGATCCAGGGCAGGATATCGCGCAGCATCCAGTAAATGGACGAAAGGGTATTGCTCCATTGGACGGGCAGACCCGCCATGCGGCTGATCTGCGACAGGAGCAGGAAAAGTGTCGAGATCAGTAAAAAGGGCAGCGTCCACAGCAAGCCTTCGCGTATCGCGACCATCGGTCGTGCGGTAGCCACTTTGGGCAACCAGGCCCGTGGTGCGTGAAATAGTGCTAGAACAGACATGCCTGATCCTGACAATCGGTTTCGGTGAAATATATCCGATTGTTATCAGCCCTGCGATGGCTCGTCGCGATTGTGCATGCATCGGTTTTGCGTCTGCTCAACCTCACGCAAAATACCGATGCATCTTGTTTCAGAGGGGCTTGAGTGTCATCAGCGTCTGTCCTGCAGCCATGGCCTGTCCGGCTTCGGCCAGCAGGCTGTCGACGATGCAGTCATCGTCGACGGTCAGGCTGTGTTCCATTTTCATTGCTTCGATGACGGCGACGGTATCGCCGCCTTGCAGGATCTGGCCGCTGCTGACGGACACTTTCAGGAGCGTGCCGGCCATGGGGGCTGTCACGGCAAGTCCGTGCTGCAGGGCTGCGTCTGCCGGTTGCGCCAGCAACAGAGCATGCTCGGCAGGGCGCAGTGCCAAAAAGCGTCGCACGCTGCCGTGCTGCCAGAGTGCGCAGACTGGCCCGAGGGCATCGCCCGCTTCGTCTTCGACCTGAACCACGAAGGTGTGCTCACCCAGGTGTCCCTTCAGTCGACGTCCCTGTGCTTCGACGATGACACTCAAGGCCTGGGCGGGGCCTGAGTCGATGGACACCTGCCAGCCATCGGCAGCAGCGCTGTGCTGTAGGGCGATCCGATGTATTTGTTCAGGCTGTTCCGCAGCGCAGATGCAGTAGTGTTCGGCAGTTTGTCCGAATGTCCCTGGATCGGCGGCCAGCGCATAGTCTCGCTGGAACTGGCTCCATGCTGCCAGACAGGCCAGCAAGGACTCGTCGGCGGCGATGGCTCCGCCTGCAGGCAGGGCATCCGGATAATGGCGCGCCATGAACCCGGTATCGAATTGGCCAGAGACGAAATCGCGATGTTGCAATAAAGTAGATTGCAGCGGGATATTGGCCTGTACGCCACGGATCACAAACTCATCCAGTGCTTGCAGCATGCGTGCAATGGCGCTGTTCCTGTCTGGAGCATGGACGATCAGCTTGGCGATCATCGGATCGTAGTGAACCGAGATTTCCGCTCCGGGCTCGATACCGGTATCCACCCGTACTCCGTTGACCTGTTCGGGCGGTACGTAATGTGTAATGCGGCCATTCGAGGGCAGGTTGTTCCGAAAAGGATCTTCGGCATTGATGCGACATTCGATGGCCCAGCCGTCCATGCGTATATCTGCCTGACCGAATGGCAGCGCCTCACCGGCGGCAGTCCGAATCATCCATTCCACGAGATCCAGGCCGGTGATGGCCTCTGTGACAGGGTGCTCGACCTGCAGGCGGGTGTTCATCTCCAGGAAATAGAACGACTGGTCGCTGCCCACCACGAACTCCACGGTGCCGGCAGTGCGATAGCCGACTGCTCGAGCCAGGGCCGCAGCCTGCTCGCCCATGGCGCGCCGTGTGTCGGGGGACAGAAAGCTGCTGGGGGCTTCTTCAATCAGTTTCTGGTGGCGCCGCTGCAGGGAGCATTCGCGCTCCCACAGGTAGAGGGCCTGGCCGTGCTCATCCGCCAGTACCTGAATTTCGATATGGCGTGGCTGCTCGATGAATTTCTCGATAAAGATACGGTCATCGCCAAAGCTGCGCATGGCTTCGCTCTGGCAGGCCAGGAAACCGGCATGGGCCTGCTGGTCATCGTGAGCAACCCGCAGTCCCTTGCCCCCGCCGCCGGCAGAAGCCTTGATCATGACGGGGTAGCCGATGCCGCGTGCGATGTCCACGGCCTGCTCCGGGCTTTCCACGAGTCCGTCATGGCCGGGAATGGTACTGACACCTGCGCGTTGCGCCAGTTGCTTGGAGGCGATCTTGTCGCCCATCGAGGCAATGGCCTCGGGGCGTGGGCCGATGAAGGCAATGCCGGCTTCTTCCAGACGGCGTGCAAAATCGGCACGCTCCGACAGAAAGCCATAACCCGGATGGACGGCATCGGCACCAGTCTGACGGCAGGCGTCGATAAGGGCGTCGATATTCAGGTAGGATTCGCGCGAGGGGGGCGGGCCGATGCGGACGGCTTCGTCCGCCATGTGGACATGCAGCGCACGGCGGTCGGCATCGGAATAGACAGCCACTGTGGCAATGCCCATGCGGCGGGCGGTACGGATCACGCGGCAGGCGATTTCCCCACGGTTGGCGATCAGGATTTTCTTGAACATATCAGGCCTGCAGCAAGTCGAGGGCGGTGTGTACGGCCAGGGGGCAGTCGGCCGGGGCGGTCAGCAGATGGTATGGGCCTGTCTGCTGCGCAGTGGGGTGTGCATCGGCAAACGTACCGCTGGCCTGAGTACCGGCACCCAGCCATTCGATGCGGATATGGCGGGGCGTGGCCGGTGTCAGTCCCATGGACAGTGCGCCGGTACCCAGCGCCAGGCGTGGCACGATGCTGATGCGGGGCGTTTCCAGTGTCTGCCAGGCATCGAGTACGCGCAGCCATGTCGCCAGCAGGTCGGCGTCGGTGTCCGGCAAGGCGGGCAGCAGCCCGCCTGTGTCGATCAGGCTGAGGACAGGCAGCTTGCGGATACGACACAGTTGCAGAAACCGCTCGATCCTGCGCAGTTCGGCCAGCCCCAGGTGGCCGGCGTGTTGCCGGGGCTGATTCGATACGATACCGACGGTGCGGCCCTGCAGACGGGCAATGCCGGTTGCCACGGCCAGATCGTCGTCATCGTGCCATGCCAGCAGGCTGCCGGCATCAATCAGCGTGTCGATGAGTTCGCGGCAGTCAAAGGCGTTGCGGGTGTCCGGCAACAGCGTTGCCAGGGCCTGGGCCGGCTTGGCTGCACTGGCAGGGCCCAGGCTTTGCGGGCTGGAGAGCAGTGGCAGGGCGAGGCGCACATGTCGCAATGCTTCCAATGTGCTGCGGCAGGATCGTGTGGCCAGGCCGCTCTGGTGGCGCAGTGCGGCAGCACCCCCCAGGGCATCGGCGTCGAATACCAGAGCGCGGGCCTGCAGCACGGCATTCGGGCCATGCAGCGCCAGGCTGCCGGTTGGCCTGGCAACCAGCGTCAGGTCGGCCAGTGCAGCCAGTGCGGCAAGGGGGCCGGTCTGCTGCGTCAGCACGATGGACAGATAGGGGGCCAGGCTGCGTGCAGTCGCGAGTTGCTGCAGCAGCAATGCCTGTCGTTCGAGCAGGTGGCCGTCTTCGTCAGCGGCGGTACCGCAGGCAAAGATACCGATCAGGGGGCGCACGGCAGTGCGCGCTGTCGTCAGGAACTCGAGCAGCGCAGCATGATCCGTACTGGTGCAATCGCTGCCATGCAGGACAAAGCAGTCCAGCGGGTGGCCCAGCAGTGTGCCGCTGGCCAGCGTCAGGCCATTGCAGTGACGAGACGCCGGCAGGGTGTCGAACAAGGCCGCGAGCAGGATATCGGGTGCGAGGGGGGGATGCATGTGATCCGTACTCATGCTGCCATACCCCGCAGGTGGTAACCACGCTCGCCCAGTGCCTGCTTCAGGGCCGCTGCAGTATTGACGGCATCGGGACCATCGCCATGTACGCAGATGCTGCCAATGGGCGTCGGAATGTGCTTGCCACTGGTCGAGATCAGGGCACCGGCCTGCAGCATGGCTTCGACATGTGCCAGTGATGCCGCGGCACCGTGAATCATAGCATCGGGCCGGCTGCGCGGTACCAGTTGTCCTGCATCGGTATAGGCTCGATCGGCAAAGATTTCCTCGACGACGCGCAGGCCGGCGGCACGTCCGGCCAGGCAGAGCTGGGAACATGCCGGCGCCAGCAGGATCAGGTCCTGCCCGTAGGTACGGATGGCATGGGCAACGACGGTAGCCAGGGCCGCATCATCGCAGGCCATGTTGCTGAGCGCGCCATGTACCTTGACGTGCGTGACGCGGGTTTCCTCCGTGCGCGCCATGCCATCGAGTGCAGCGATCTGATAGAGCAGTGCGGCTTCGAGTTCGTCGGGGGCCAGGTGCATGCGGCGTCTGCCAAATCCTTGCAGGTCCGGAAATGAGGGGTGGGCACCGATTTCGACTCCGGCTGCCTTGGCGGCTCGCACTGTGCGACGCATGACGACCGGATCGCCTGCATGAAAACCGCAGGCGATATTGGCGGAATCGATGACCTGGAGCAGGGCTTCGTCCAGGCCCATGTTCCAGGCACCGAAGCTTTCGCCCAGGTCGGCATTGAGATTGATCGCGTTCTGCATGGCGGATGTCACCTGAAGGAATAATCGATATGGGCCAAGGCGTCTGTCTGGAGTGCGCCGGCGGAGGGCATTTTGCGCAGGCTGGCCTGCCAGCCCGCTGCTGCTGCGGTGCAAGCCTGCAGTGCCGCTAGCGCTTCGGAGGCATCGACATAGCGGAATGCGACCGTCGAACCGGGGGCCAGTCGTGCCAGCAGGGGCAGATCTGCCTGGATGACCGTGGCGATCTTGGCGTAGCCGCCTGTAGTCTGGGCATCGGCCAGCAGGATGATGGGCTGGCCATTGGCCGGGACCTGGATGGCACCGGGCGTGATGCCGTCAGTCACGATGTCGGCTCCTTGCTCACCATGTTTGATTTCGGGGCCTTCCAGGCGCAGCCCCATGCGGTCGGCATCACGGGAGACGGTATAGGTTTCGGTGCAGAAGCGGGTCCGGGCCTGCTCGGTGAAATGATGATCCTGGGGGCCGGCGATGACGCGCAGCGTCAACAGTGCATGTTCGTGCCGTTTTTCTGAAGGCGGCGCGGCCAGTGGCAGTGCCTGCAGGTCAGACCGAGCATCGTCTGTCGTCAGTGCAGCGCAGGGCAGGCGATGCCCCGCACGCAACGGCTCGCCGGCCAGACCACCCAGGCGTGCGCGACCATAGGTGGCACGGCTGTCCAGCACAGGTTCTGACTGGATGCCGCCACTCAGGGCCAGGTAGGCAGGCTGGCTATCGTCCAGTCGGACTTGCAACGTGTCGCCGGCATGAAGCACGATGCCACGCCAGGCGGGCAACGTACACGTCAGGCCTGTGGCTGATGTTCGCACTAGGGTGCCGGCACCCGCCAGGGCACAGCGTACCGGCCCTTGCCGGACAGCAAGTGTCGGTCCACCGCCCAGCATTTCCAGTGTGGCGGCCTGTGGTGTATTCCCTGCCAACGCGTTGGCAGCGGCCTGTCGGCTCGGATCGAGTGCGCCAGACAACGGAATGCCCAGCGCGCGGTAACCGGCCCGACCCTGATCCTGAATGCTGGCGGCCCAGGCTGGGTCAATGATTTCGAGCAGGCCGGCTGCGGCCGTGGTGGCCGGCAGGCTGCCCTGAGGGGTTGCTGCTCTGCGATCAGGGATGGACGGGCTGATGTCCGAGAGGAGGGCAGGTTTGGTCGTCGATATAGACGAGCCAGGAGTCTGTCCGTCAGGCAAGAATTCCTGAAGCGACCAGCCAGGCCGGGCATAGCGCGCTTCCAGCGTTTCATATTCCTCTGCTGCAATGGCACGCCAGCGAACCCTGTCGCCGGGCACGAGCAGCGCGGGCCGCTCCGGACGGTCGAGGCTGAACAGGGGGACGGGTGTGCGTCCCAGCAGGTGCCAGCCGCCAGGACTTTCCCAAGGGTAGGCTGCGCATTGTTCGCCAGCGACGGCGATGGAACGTGCCGGTACGGTCTTGCGGGGCGTTTTCAGGCGTGGCTGGCTGAGTACGGGCGACAGACCATCCATATAAGGGAAGCCAGGCAAAAAGCCCAGCATCCTGACGGTGAACGTGGTTTCAGTCATGAGCGCGACCACTTCGCGTGTGTCAAGGCCGCAGCTTTGCGCAAGGAAGTTGAGATCAGGCGCATGTCGCGGGTCGAAGCAGACAGGGATCAGCCATTCCTGGCCTTCCGATTCCAGGCGCGTGCCCTGGTCTGCCAGCACTTGCAGTCTGGCGATCAGCGCTTGCCGGTCTGTCGACAGCGGATCGAACCAGACCGTGACGGAGCAGAAGGCAGGTGCCCATTCCGTAATGCTGCCGAGGATGGCATCGTGTTCGCGATGGCGGGACAGCAGCTTGGCAAAGCCCAGCGCCCGCGCGCTGTTGTCGGGAGAGGCCTGACGTCCGAACACGACCGTCAGCGCGGCATCGCCCAGCGGTTCGATGGAAGGGAGGTCGGATGCGGCAGCAGATATAGTCATACGATCACTTTCTGGCGATCTGTCGGATAAAAGGTGACGGATAAAACGCCACTGATTATTCGTGAACCCTCAGACCTTGTCGAACGCAAATTTCCTTTTCCGGTCGATCAATTATTCTTATCTGCGTGCCGTGCGAGTCCAGGCGTTGCTGTGCTGCTGCATGACCGGCTTGCATATAGGGGATTGCCCACCCGTTCCGCACGATTTCTGTGGCGTACAGTATCATCCGGGGTTATGAATATCCGCTTCCTCGAAACCTTCCTGTGGGTTGCCCGCTTGCGCAGCTTCAAGGCTACCGCGGGCAAGCTCAACCTGACACAGGCAGCTATTTCAGGACGGATTGCCGCCTTGGAGGAAGAGGTCGGGCAGCAGTTGTTTGATCGCGGCATGCGCGATTTGCCTCTGACGCCAGCCGGTCGGGCGTTGCTGTTCTATGCTGAGCAGATGCTTGAACTGGAAAGCAATATGCGGCGCACGCTGCGCGGCCCCGAAGAACTGCGCGGACTGGCACGGATCGGGATTGTCGAGTCGGTGGTTCACACCTGGTTCGCGCCCTTCATCAAGCGCCTGCAGGAAACCCATCCAGGTCTTGAAATCGAGCTGACGACGGAATCTACCCGGCGTCTGCATGACCTGTTGCGCAGAGGCGTGGTGGATGTCCTGCTGCAGACGGATCCGCTGATCGAGCGCGATGTCCGCAATCGTGACCTGGGGGCGCTGGAACAGGGCTGGATCTGCAGCACCGATGCGGATATTCCGGAGCGTCTGTCCCTGGCCGAACTGGTCGAGCATCCGCTGGTGACTTTCCCACGACACTCGCAGCCTCACTTGCAATTGCTGGACCTGCTGATGCACCAGGGCGTGCAGGCGTCGCGGATTCACTTCGTGTCATCCATCTTCGCCTGCGTGCAATTGATCCGGACCAATCAGAGCATTGCCACGCTGCCGATTGCCACGGTCCGTGATCAGATTTCTGCGGGTAAACTGAGGGTGGTGCAGTGCGATGTGCAGATGCCGGCGCTCAAGCTGGTGGCGACCTGGCGTCCTGATCCGGTGGCGTCTTTGTCAGAGGCAGTCGTGACGCTGGCCATGGATGAGATGCATCGCTATGCCTCGGCCTGGCCCGACGATACGACGCCGCCGCTCGATAGCGGTGTGCTGGTTATTTAATCATGTGATTGACAGCCTGCAATAGGCTGCATCTATACTCCAGAATTGTTTTCACTTACAGAGGCCCTGCTTCATGACCTCCCATTCCGCGTCCGCAACCGCAGGCGGCACCACTCCGGGCAATCTGCGTCGCTCGATCTCCAATACGCTCAAGGGCTCAGCCGGCAACCTGGTCGAGTGGTACGACGTTTACGTCTACTCGGTCTTTGCCATCTACTTCGAGTCGCAGTTCTTCTCGCCCGAAGACAAGAATGCGACGCTCTATGTCTGGGGCATTTTTGCCATGACCTTCCTGATGCGCCCTATCGGTGCTTGGTACTTCGGCCGTTTTGCCGATCGCTATGGGCGTCGGCTGGCACTGACGGTATCCGTCACGATGATGGCGGCCTGCTCGTTCGTCATCGCGATCACGCCCAACATGGCGGCCATCGGCATTGCGGCTCCCATCATCCTGCTGCTGGCCCGCCTGGTGCAAGGGTTTGCCACCGGTGGCGAGTATGGCACCAGCGCGACCTATATGTCCGAGGCTGCCATTCCCGGACGCCGCGGTTTCCTGTCCTCCTTTCACTATGTGACGCTGGTCGGCGGCCATGTGCTGGCGCAACTGACCTTGCTGATCATGCTGACTTTCCTCGAGATTCCGCAGATTTCCGAATGGGGCTGGCGTATTGCGTTCGGCCTGGGCGGGATTGCCGCGATCGTCGTGTTCTGGCTGCGCCGGACAATGGACGAGTCGCTGGGCGCAGAGTCCATCGAGGCCGCCCGCAGTGGTCGTGCCCGTGCCTCCGGCTCCTTGAAGGAACTGTTCGTCAATCAATGGCGGCCGCTGCTGCTGTGCTTCCTGGTCACGGTCGGGGGCACGGTTGCGTTCTATACGTATTCGGTCAATGGCCCCAAGATGATTCAGTCGGCCTTTGCCGGTGGTGATGTCATCACGGGTACGCTGATCAACCTGGGACTGCTGACCTTCCTGATGCTTTTGCAGCCGGTCGGTGGCTGGTTGTCGGATATCGTGGGCCGCAAGACGCTGCTGGTGTTCTTCGGTTTTGGCGGAGTGTTCTACACCTGGTATCTGGTGACGGCCCTGCCACAGCAGACCGATCCGTGGACCGCCTGCCTGATCCTGGGGGTCGGTTTCGTGATCCTGACCGGCTATACCTCGATCAATGCCGTGGTGAAGGCCGAGCTGTTCCCGACTCATATCCGCGCATTGGGCGTGGGACTGGGCTATGCGCTGGCCAATTCGGCCTTTGGTGGGACCGCTCCGGTGCTGTACCAGGCTGCCCTCAAGGCTGATCAGGTATCGTCGTTCGTGATCTATGCTACGGCCGTGATGGCGGTGTCGCTGGTGGTCTACATCTTCTTCCTCAAGAACAAGGGAGAGAACTGGCTCGACCACGAAAAGGGCATGTATGACCGGCTGGATGCCAAGCGCTGACGGCGTGGGGTTTACGTCGAGGAGGCCTGTTGTCGGGGCCACTTCATTTCTGAGCCGTCACTGACAAGCGGGCCTGGACGATTCGTCCAGGCCCGCGTCGCATTTGGAGAGGTCATAAAATGAAGGTCAATCCACCCTAGGGGTTTTCCCGGCTGAAAAACAGGGGGATAGCGGGTGGCAGGGCCGATTTGTGCTGGTGCCGGCCTGATAAGATTTTCTTATTCTTGCGGATGACAATAAACAGTTTGCCGTCCCTTTTTCCATTCGACAGAATCGCTGCAATTAGGCGATTTTGCCTGCATCGAGCATGGAGAAACCAAGTGACTTCTGTTATCCGCCAGGATCGTGCCGCAATGGGCGAGCTGTTCATCTGGACCGACATCGACCCGGCCCACGAAGGGGACTTCAACCAGTGGTATGACCGCGAGCACATGGCCGAGCGTGCCGGTATCCCCGGTTTCAGCTGGGCGCGTCGCTATCGTGCCGCCAATCTGGACGGGCACCAGCCTGCCCGCCGCTATCTGGCGCTGTATCGCACGGAATCGATGGGCGTATTCGGCAGTGAGCCCTATCGCAAGGCGTTTACCCAACAGACCGAATGGTCGCTGACCAATTTTGGCCGCATGGGCAACACCTGCCGCCGTGTGATGATCGTGTCGCCGCTGGCCGGTGTCGGTACGGGGGCGGCGCTGGGTCTGCTGCAACTGGGCGATTTGCTGACGGCCGAGCGCGCTGCTGCGCTGGCTGCCGAACTGGCTCAGGTTGATGGTGCACTGACGGTGCGCGTGCTGACCCCGGATCCCGAACTGTCCACGCCGCTGCCTTCCGAAGATCCTGCTGGTCGTGTGCTGGAGCCGGTGTTGCTGATCGACGCCACGACGCCTGAGGCTGCGGTGGCTGCCGTCAAGCTGGCAGCGGACAAGCTGGCCCTGGCACAGGACAAGGCCCATATCTACAGTTTGCTGTGGGATTTGCAATCGAGCGATTTGCAGGCCTCGCGCTAATTACCCCTCTGACACGGAGAAGCCACATGAAAAAAGCATTGACGATGGCCCTGGCGACGCTGTTCGCCGGTACGGTCCAGGCCGCGACCTGGAATATGTCTGCCGAACAGCCGGATGCCAACTACCTGACCCAGAATGCGCGCCAGTTCGCGCAGGAAATCCAGGAAGCCACCAAAGGCGAACTGGAGATCAAGGTTCAGTCCAACAGTACGCTGCTCAAGCGGCCCGAGGTCAAGCGCGGTGTGCAGCAGGGCGTAGTCCAGGTGGGCGAAGTGCTGGTTGCCGCCATGGGCAATGAAGATCCTCTGTTCGAAGTCGACAGTGTGCCGTTCCTGGCGTCGTCGTTCGACGAGTCCGAGAAGCTGTGGAAGGCGACCCGTCCTTTCCTCGAACAGCGCCTGGATGCGCAGGGCATCGTGCTGCTGTACTCGGCCCCCTGGCCTCCTCAGGGTATCTATACCAAGAAGCCCATCGAAAGCCTGGCTGACCTGGCTGGCGTGCGCTTTCGCGGTTACAGCCCGGTGACCAGCCGCCTGGCCAGCCTGATGGGGGCGACACCCACCACGGTGCAGACACCCGAAATTCCGCAGGCCTTCTCGACGGGCGTGATCGATGCCATGCTGACCTCGCCGGCCACGGGCGTGGACACCCAGGCATGGGATTACGTCAAGCATTACTACGATGCCCAGGCCTTCATTCCCCTGAACTTCGTGATCGTCAACAAGCGTGCCTTCGACCGCCTGTCGCCCGAATCCCAGCAGGCCGTGCGTGATGCGGCTGCTCGTGCCGAGACGCGTGGCTGGACCGATGCCCGCGAACAGACCCAGAAGCTGACCGACATCATGGCCCAGAATGGCATGGAAGTCGCACCGCTGCCGCCCAAGCTCGCAGAAGAACTGCGCGCCATCGGCGAGCGCATGGTCGGCGAATGGAAAGCCAAGGCCGGCGAAGACGGCCAGAAGCTGCTGGACGCCTATCAGCAACAATAAGCGAGAGCACTATGCCACTACTTGATCGCCTTGCCACGCTCAGCGGGTTTGTCGCCGCGCTGTTCCTGGCCATGATCGGCATCGTTGTGGCTGCGCAGATTGTCGGCCGCCTCATGGGTCATCAGATCCCTGGGGCGGACGATCTGGCTGCGTGGTCGATGGCGGCCTCGGTCTTTCTGGCGTTGCCCTATACCCTGCTGCGCGGGGATCACATCCGGGTCACGCTGTTGTTGCAATTCCTGCCTGAACGGGCGGTCAAACCGTATGAAGTGGTGGCGACCCTGATCGGCTTCGCTCTGTCGGCCTGGGGTGCATGGAGCGTCAGCGAGTTTGTCTACGAATCCTATGTCTATAACGAAGTGGCCCAGGGCATGCTCAATGTGCCCTTGTGGCCGGTGCAGATCTGTATGCCGATCGGCATGACCCTGCTGGCCGCGATCATGCTCAAGCGGCTGATTGCCTGCATTCGTGGTCAACAGATCGAACGTGTGGAAGGAGCCAGCCATGGGTGATATGTTTCAGGCTGTCGTCCTGATTGGCACGCTTCTGATCCTGTTGGCCGGGGGCGTCTGGGTAGCGCTGGCATTGATTGCCTGCGGCCTGCTCGGGCTGGTGTATTTTGCTGACGCGCCTGCCGGGATCCTATTTGCGACCAAAGGCTGGGACGCGACCGCGAACTGGGCACTGACGGCATTGCCACTGTTCATCTGGATGGGCGAGATTCTGTATCGCACCCGTCTGGCCGAAGATATGTTCAACGGTCTCGCGCCCTGGGTACGTCGTCTGCCGGGTCGGCTGGTGCACGTCAACGTGCTGGGCTGCGGCATTTTCGCGGCAGTGAGCGGTTCTTCGGCCGCGACGGCTGCGACGATCGGCAAGATTTCGTTGCCGGAACTCAAGGCGCGTGGCTACAACGACGGCATCAGTATCGGCTCGCTGGCCGGTGCGGGTACGCTGGGCCTGCTGATTCCGCCGTCGATTGTCATGATTGTCTACGGTGTCTCGGCACAGGTGTCGATCATCAGGCTGTTTATCGCAGGCATCGTGCCGGGCCTGATGCTGATGGTGCTGTTCTCGGGCTACATCGGCCTGTGGTCGTGGCGCAATCCGGACAAGGTTCCCCCCATGGAGCCGGCGGTGCCGCTGCGCGAAATGTTCGGTCGCCTCAAGCTGCTGCTGCCGGTGATGTTGCTGATCGCCGGTGTGATCGGTGCGATCTATACGGGCCTGGCGACAGCCACCGAGTCGGCAACGGTCGGCGTGATCGGTGCGCTGCTGATCGCGGCTGCGGGCAAGTCGCTGACGCTCAAGTCGTTCTTTGAGAGCCTGCTGGGCGCGACTCGTACTTCCTGCATGATCTGCTTCATCATGCTGGGTGCCGCCTACCTGACCAGTGCCATGAGCTTTTCCGGCCTGCCTGCCAACCTGGCAGCCTGGATCTCCTCGTTGGGTCTGAGCCAGTACCAGTTGATCGCGGTGCTCACGGTGTTCTTCATCATCCTGGGGGCGTTCCTCGATGGCATTTCCATCGTGGTGCTGACCACAGCGGTTCTGATGCCGGCCATCCAGGCAGCCGGTATCGATCCGATCTGGTTCGGTATCTTCCTGATCCTGGTCGTTGAAATGGCACAGATCACGCCACCCGTCGGGTTCAATCTGTTCGTGATCCAGAGCATTACCGGGCGCAACCTGTTCGAGCTGGTCAGGATGTCCTTCCCGTTCTTCCTGATCCTGGTGCTGGCGGTAGTGATCATCAGCATGTTCCCGCAGATCGTGACCTTCCTGCCGGAAGCCATGCGCTGATTCTGCACATATCTGCCACACTGAAAACCGGGCTGTTTCGTACAGCCCGGTTTTTTTGTGTTGGGCGGCTTGACTCGCGAAGCGCTTATTTTAAAATTGAGCACTATTATCATTTGCGTTTTTCGGGCAATCGTGGAGGGCAGGTTGGTGGCAGAATCGGGAGTGCGGGAGCAGTTGCACGAACTGTACCGCGATCACCATGCCTGGCTGTTCGATTGGTTGCGCCGTCGCCTGGGCTGCCGCCACAATGCTGCCGATGTGGCGCAGGACACCTTCGAGCGCCTGCTGGCATCGCGCAACGCCTTGCAAGGGCAGCGCATTCCGATTGACGAACCACGGGCCTATCTCACCACCACGGCGCGGCGATTGCTGATAGACCGTGCGCGCCGCGAACAGGTCGAACGTGCCTACCTTGAGGCGTTGCATGCCAGGGCCCAGGATGTTGCCGGCTACCCCTCTCCCGAACAGATCATGGAGGCCGTGCAGGCGCTGGCACATATCTGCGCCGTGCTCGAAGGTGTCTCGGCCCGTGCGCGGGCCGCCTTTCTGCTTCATTATCTGGATGGCTGGACGCATGCCGACGTGGCGACGCATCTGGGGGTCTCCGCCAAGATGGTGCAGAAATATCTGGTTCAGGTGCTGCTGCATTGCCACAGCCAGAGCCGTTGAGTCGACAGCATGGCGCGCAACAAACCGGAGCAGGATGAAATTGCCAGTCAGGCAGCGCACTGGCTGGTTCTGCTGTCGGTGGATGACGAGCATGAGCGAGCTGGCACACACGCTGCATTCGAGGCCTGGAAGCGGGCCGATCCACGGCATGCCGAGGCTGCTGTGGCAATGGAGGGGTTGCTGGGCCAGGTGGGTGCGCTGCGTGCCAACGGCGGGGCGGCGCTGGGGGCAAGAACCGTATCCTCCGTGCTGACCAGCGGTGGCCGTCGTCGTACTCGCGCAGGTCTCGCAATACTTTTACTGGCTGGCGTGGCCTTGCTGCCAGGCTGGCTGGTGCTGCGTACCTATTCTCCTGCCTACCTGCTGGCGGATATTCGCTCGGGCGTGGGGCAATGGACCAGCGAGACGCTGCCGGATGGCACGCGGCTCATGCTTAATGCTGCCAGCGCAGTCAACCTGCGCTACGACGCAGGGCAGCGCGTGGTCGAGCTGATCCAGGGCGATATGCTGGTGGACGTGGCCAAGGATGCCACCCGGCCTTTCATCGTGGAAACACGGGATGGCAGCATGCGTGCGCTGGGCACGCGCTTTCAGGTCAGCCGCCAGTCTGATGCGACGCAATTGGGGGTGTTGGAGTCGCAGGTCGAGGCGCGATCCGGCACGGTGACAATGCCGGTTGATCAAGCAACCCGCCGGGTCGATGCGGGATGGCAGGTGCGCATCACTGCGCAGGGTGTCGGGCCGTTGGTTGCGCTTGACGTGCCGGCCATCGAGGATGCATGGCAGCGGCGGCGTCTGCTGGTAGACGACCAGCCTCTGACCGAAGTGCTGGATATCCTGAGCCGTTATCGGCGTGGCGTGCTCCGGTATGACGCCCGTGCCTTGGCGGGTATCCGGATTTCGGCTGTCCTGCCTCTGGATGACACGGATCGGGCGTTGCAGTTGCTGGAAGTCAGTCTGCCCGGTTTGCGCGTGCGCATGTTCACTTCCTATTGGGTGCAGGTGGACAGCGTGCCTCGTCCCTGACTCGATAGGCGTTTCACCGCAAGGCAATTTTTTTGACGAGGCCGGTTCTATTTCCTGTTTTTCGTGCGTCAAGCAAGAAAGAACACTTGAAACAGGAGAATGCCGAGATGGCCACTTTATATCGTTCCAGGACGGCAAGCCGTACCGTACCTGGTGCCCGTCGCTTTGCCATGTTGCGTCGCCTGCCACTCTTGGCGGCCATCGGTCTGATGGCTCTGAATGTCCCCCAGGTGCGTGCTGATACCGAGGTGGCCGAGGGAAGCATTGTCTACGACATCCCGGCGGGGTCGCTGGCAGATGTGCTGCGGCATTATGCCCAGCAATCGGGTGCCGACATCGTGATCGATGCGAGGGGCGCGCTGGCAGGGCGCAGCAGCGATGGGCTGCAAGGACGGCATGGCGTGGCGGAAGGGTTTGACATCCTGTTGCGTGGCACGGGCTATCGTGCCGTGCGTACCGGGGCGGGCTATGTACTGCAGGCGTTGCCGGCAGAACCGTCTGCTGGCGTGTCGACGCTCGATGCCGTAATGGTCCAGGGGCAAGCCGTGCGCAGTGCAGCCACGGATGGCAACGATAGCTATGCCGCACGCTATGTGAGCCTGGGCAAGGGCACTCAGTCCTGGCGTGAAATCCCGCAATCAGTGTCGGTCATGACCCGTAGCCAGATGGATGACATGGGGGCCGTGACGGTCGCGGAGGCGATGGGCTACATGACCGGGCTGACGCAATCAGATTATGAGGGCACTGAAAAATTCAATGCGCGCGGGTTTGCAACCAGTGCCCAGTTCGACGGCGTTCCCCAGCAAGACTTTGGCACCCATCTGGATCTGGCGATCTATGACCGGGTTGAGGTGCTGCGCGGGCCTTCGGGTCTGTTGACCGGCACAGGCGAGCCGGGCGGCGCGATCAATTATGCTCGCAAGCGGCCACGCGATGCCGCGCATGGGTCGGCGGCGTTGACGGCCGGGTCCTGGTCATACCGGCGTGCCGAAGTGGATGGCGGCGGGCCGCTGAACGAAGCCGGCACCCTCCGGGGGCGAGTGGTGGGTGCCTGGCAGCGGGAGGACAAGTTCTACGAACTGGGGCACAACGCACCACGCACGCTTTATGGGGTGATCGAGCTCGACCTGTCCGAGCGCACGACACTGGGCGTCGCTGGCACCTGGCATGAGCGGCAGTTTCGCAATTTCAACGGGTTGCCTCTGTATGCGGACGGCAGCCTGCCCGGTCGTGATGATTATGTAGGATCAGACCGGCTTTCCAAGTATCGCGAGCATGACTACAGCCTCGACCTGACGCATCGTTTCGACAATGGCTGGACCGCCAAGGCCACCTATATGCACCGGCGCGAGCGTTATCGGGGTTACTCGGCCTTTGCCGGCAGTGCCCTGGATACTGCCACGGGACGTGCCGGTATTTCAGCTGGCCGGATTGCCAATGATTTTGAATGGGATCAGGGCGACCTGCAAGTCTCGGGGCCGGTACGACTGCTGGGACAGGAGCATTGGCTGGCGTTGGGTTACAACAGTAGCCGTTATGAGTCGACGACGGGTAGCCGTTTTGTCTGGCTGCCTGATTGGGCTCCACTCCAGGATCATGATTTTGGTGCGGCATTCGATGCGCCGGTGACCAATTTCAACCGCAGCGTGACGAAGCAGTCGGGCTTGTACAGCACGGCACGGATTCGGCTGGCCGAGCCGCTGACCCTGGTGCTGGGAGGGCGCTGGACCGATTACCGGCTCAAAAGCCGGCAGGTTGCCCCGGTCGCCAGTAGCTGGACGCGCAGTGCTGCAGACGTCGATAGCGAGTTCACACCGTTCGGCGGGCTGGTCTGGGACGTGGCCGATAACATGACCGTATATGCCAGTTATGCCGATATTTTCGTACCGCAGGACGAAGAAGATGTCAGCGGCCAGACACTGCGCCCGCGCGTGGGCTGGCAGGCCGAGGCAGGGGTCAAGGGTGAGTTTCTGGATGGCAGGCTGAACGCTTCGCTGGCGGTGTTCCGTATCCGGGATACCAACCGCGCCATCACGGACGACGCGAACATCGGCTGCGGTGGGACGCCCAACGGGGCCTGCTATCGCGCTGCCGGCAAGGTACAGAGCCAGGGCGTCGAGATGGAGGTCAGTGGGCGTTTATCACCTGGTTGGGATGTCATGGCCGGCTATACCTATACGGATGCCAAATATCTGAGCGACTCGGATCCGGCCAATGTCGGGCGGCGCTTTGGTGCCGATGTGTTGCCGCGCCACCTGCTCAGGCTGTGGACGCATTACCGGTTTGGTCCCACCGATTTTGATGGTGCGCTGACTGGCTGGCGGATCGGTGCAGGTCTGCAGGCTCAGAGCAATGTCCAGACCGCTTCGATCAGGCAAGGGGCATATGCGACCGTATCGTTGCGTCTTGGCTACCGGTTCGATGCGCACTGGGATGCTTCGCTTGCAGTCAACAATCTTTTCGATCGTACGTATCTGCGCACGCCGGGTCACGCGACCTTCTACAATCTGTATGGGGCACCACGCAATGCCATGTTGACCTTGCGCTACGCTTTATAGGGTTCCCTTTGCGCAACACGGGATAAGACAAAGTCAACATAGGTGTTGCCATATCCCGTGATTGCGTATAGAATGGCCTGCTTGCCTAGATAGTTTTGTCGGGCAAGGTTAACTTTCCAGATTTCAACCCAGGGCGATGGCAAGGCGCAACAGTGCTGAGTTATTACCTGACGGGACCAAAACTGGTGGAATCGGTGGGGTGATCGCAAGGTCTTCCGGCTATTTCCGCTAAGTTGGAACAGGATAAATCATGATTCAAATGCAGACCACGCTGGACGTGGCCGACAACACCGGTGCACGTTCCGTCATGTGCATCAAGGTGCTCGGCGGTTCCAAGCGCCGTTATGCCGGCATCGGCGACATCATCAAAGTGAGTGTCAAGGATGCGGCTCCCCGCGGGCGCGTCAAGAAGGGCGAAATCTACAACGCCGTGGTGGTTCGCACCGCCAAGGGCGTTCGCCGCAAGGACGGTTCGCTGATTAAGTTTGGTGGCAATGCCGCCGTGTTGCTCAATGCCAAGCTGGAGCCCATCGGCACCCGCATCTTCGGACCGGTCACGCGCGAGCTGCGTACCGAAAAGTTCATGAAGATCGTGTCGTTGGCCCCGGAAGTGCTGTAAGGAGCGGATGATGAACAAAATTCGCAAAGGTGACGAAGTCATCGTTCTGGCTGGTCGTGACAAGACGCGTCGCGGTACCGTGCTGGAAATCGTGGGCGAAGACCGCGTGCTGGTCGAAGGCGTGAACGTCGTCAAGAAGCATGCACGTCCCAACCCCTCGCTGGGTACGGCTGGCGGCATCGTCGAAAAGACCCTGCCCATCCACATCTCGAATGTGGCAGTGTTCAACCCGGCGTCCGGCAAGGGCGAGCGGGTGTCGATCAAGGTCGAGCAGGTCGAAGGCAAGCGCAAGGCGGTTCGTGTGTTCCGCTCCAACGGCGCAGTCGTCGGCGCCAAGGCATAAGGAACGAAAATGGCTCGTTTTCAAGAACTCTATCGCGACAAGGTGGCTCCCGCCCTGCGCGAAAAATTTGGCTACAAGAGCGCCATGCAAGTGCCGCGCATCACCAAGGTCACCCTGAATATGGGCGTGTCCGAGGCGGTTGCCGACAAGAAAGTGATCGAACATGCCTTTGGCGACCTGACTCGCATCGCTGGCCAGAAGCCCGTCATCACCAAGACCCGCAAGGCTATCGCAGGTTTCAAGATCCGCGAAAACTACCCGATCGGCTGCATGGTGACCCTGCGTGGCGAACGCATGTACGAATTCCTGGATCGTCTGGTGACCGTGGCCCTGCCGCGTGTGCGTGACTTCCGTGGTATCTCCGGTCGTGCATTCGACGGTCGTGGCAACTACAACGTCGGGGTGAAAGAGCAGATTATTTTCCCCGAAATCGAATACGACAAGGTCGACGCGCTGCGTGGTCTGAACATCAGCATCACCACCACGGCCAAAACCGACGAGGAAGCCAAGGCGCTGCTGGCAGCGCTGAACTTCCCGTTCCGCAACTAAGGGGCGATGACGTGGCAAAACTCTCACTCATCAATCGTGACGTCAAGCGAGCCAAGCTGGCTGCAAAGTATGCGCCCAAGCGTGCTGCGCTGAAGGCGATCATCGACGACGCGTCGAAATCCGACGAAGAGCGCTATCAGGCTCGGCTCGCGCTGCAACAGCTGCCGCGCAATGCCAGCCCCTCGCGTCAGCGTAATCGCTGCGCGATCACGGGTCGTCCTCGCGGCGTTTTCAAGAAGTTCGGTCTCGGCCGCATCAAGCTGCGCGAGATGGCAATGCGCGGTGAGATCCCGGGCGTAACCAAGGCCAGCTGGTAGGAGAAACATTATGAGCATGAGCGATCCCATCGCCGATATGCTGACGCGCATTCGCAATGCGCAACAGGTCGAGAAAGTTTCCGTTGCGATGCCTTCCTCCAAGCTGAAAGTGGCCATTGCCGCCGTGCTGAAAGATGAAGGCTATATCGAGGATTTCGCGCTCAAGGGTACGCCCGCCAAGCCGGAACTCGAAATCGCCCTGAAGTACTACGCAGGTCGCCCCGTGATCGAGCGCATTGAGCGCGTATCGCGCCCCGGTCTGCGGATCTACAAGGGTCGCACCAGCATTCCTCAGGTCATGAATGGCCTGGGTGTCGCCATCGTGTCCACGCCCCGCGGCGTGATGACCGATCGCAAGGCTCGCGCCAATGGCGTGGGTGGCGAAGTGCTGTGCTACGTGGCCTAAGGAGAATCAGATGTCACGTATCGCAAAATACCCCGTAGACCTGCCCAAGGGTGTTGAAGCCAACATTACGGCAGAACAGATCACCGTCAAGGGTCCGCTGGGCACGCTCAGCCAACCCCTGAGCGGCGATGTCGAAATCAAGCTGGAAGATGGCAAGCTGAACTTTGCTGTGGCCAACGAAACCCGTCATGCCAAGGCCATGTCCGGCACGCTGCGCGCGCTGGTCAACAACATGGTCACCGGCGTGAGCAAGGGCTTCGAGCGTCGCCTGACCCTGGTTGGCGTGGGTTTCCGCGCCCAGGTCCAGGGCGAGGCACTCAAGCTGCAGCTTGGTTTCTCGCACGACATCGTGCATCCCCTGCCGGCCGGTATCAAGGCCGAATGTCCCAGCCAGACGGAAATCGTCATCAAGGGCAGTGACAAGCAGGTGGTTGGAGAAGTGGCGGCCAAGATTCGCGCCTACCGCAAGCCCGAGCCCTACAAGGGCAAGGGTGTCCGGTATGCCGACGAGCGCGTCGTCATCAAGGAAACCAAGAAGAAATAAGCGCCCAGGTAAGGACAGATCATGGACAAAAAGCAAACCCGTTTGCGTCGTGCGGTGCCTACCCGTCGGAAGATTGCCGAACTGCGCATGCATCGCCTCTCGGTTTTCCGTACGAACCAGCACATCTACGCGAACATCATTTCTCCCGAAGGCGACCGCGTTCTGGTCAGCGCTTCGACCGTCGAAACCGAGCTGCGTCAGCAACTCGCTGGCGAAACCGGCCGTGGCAGCAATGTCGCAGCCGCCAGCCTGGTGGGCAAGCGCGTGGCCGAGAAGGCCAAGGCTGCCGGCATCGAAACGGTCGCGTTTGACCGTTCCGGTTTCCGTTATCACGGCCGCGTCAAGGCGCTGGCCGAAGCCGCTCGCGAAGCCGGCCTGAAGTTTTAAGCGAGGATACTCATTATGGCCAAGGTACAAGGCAAAAACGCTGCGGCGGACGAGCGCGATGATGGTCTTCGCGAAAAGATGATCGCCGTCAACCGTGTCAGCAAGGTAGTGAAGGGTGGTCGCACCATGAGCTTCGCTGCGCTGACCGTGGTCGGTGATGGCGATGGCCGCATCGGCATGGGCAAGGGCAAGGCACGTGAAGTGCCGGTCGCCGTCCAGAAGGCAATGGAACAGGCCCGTCGCGGTCTGTTCAAGGTTGCCCTCAAGAACGGCACCCTGCACCACACCGTCGTGGGCAAGCACGGCGCCTCCACGGTGCTGATCTCGCCGGCAGCCGAAGGTACCGGCGTGATCGCCGGTGGCCCGATGCGCGCCATTTTCGAAGTGATGGGTGTTCGCAACGTCGTGGCCAAGAGCCTCGGTTCGAGCAACCCGTACAACATGGTGCGTGCCACCCTCAACGGCCTGCAGGCTGCGATGACCCCGTCCGAAGTGGCGGCCAAGCGCGGCAAGACCGTTGAAGAGATTCTGGGGTAAGTCATGTCACAGAAACAAATCAAAGTCACCCTGGTCCGGTCCGTGATCGGCACCAAGGCTCCGCACCGCGCCACTGTGCGTGGTCTGGGTCTGCGCGGTCTCAACAGCAGCCGCGTGCTGGTCGATACGCCCGAAGTGCGCGGCATGATCCGTAAAGTGGATTATCTCGTGCGCGTCGAAGAAGTCTGAAAGGATTCGTGATGACGGATAACGTTCAACTCAATACGCTGTCGCCCGCCGAGGGCGCCAAGCATCCCCGCCGCCGCGTTGGTCGCGGTATCGGTTCCGGCCTCGGCAAGACTGGTGGTCGCGGTCACAAGGGCCAGAAGTCCCGTGCCGGTGGTTTCCACAAGGTCGGCTTCGAGGGCGGTCAGATGCCCCTGCAGCGCCGTCTGCCCAAGCGTGGTTTCACGCCCCTGGGTGGTCACCTGCGTGCCGAAGTGCGCCTGTCCGAGCTGCAAGCCCTGCCCGTCGATGAAATCGACGTCCAGGTCCTGAAGCAGGCCGGCGTGGTTGGCCAGGCCGTGCGCTTCGTCAAGGTCATCAAGTCCGGCGAACTCTCCCGCAAGGTCGTTCTCAAGGGTCTGACGGCAACGGCCGGCGCACGCGCCGCGATCGAAGCCGCCGGCGGTTCGCTGGCCTGAGAAGATCGGAGGACGAGTGGCTAACGCGCAGGCACTTGGAAAGACAGGGGCACGCTACGGCGATCTGAAACGTCGTCTGGTGTTCCTGTTGCTGGCCCTGGTTGTATACAGGCTGGGGACGCATATCCCCGTGCCTGGCATCAATCCGGACGAGCTGGCTTCCCTGTTCCGCCAGAATGAAGGCGGGATCCTGGGACTGTTCAACATGTTCTCGGGTGGAGCCCTGTCGCGCTTTTCCATCTTCGCATTGGGGATCATGCCGTACATCTCGGCATCGATCATCATGCAGCTGGCTTCGGTGGTGATCCCATCGCTCGAGGCCTTGAAGAAGGAAGGCGAAGCAGGACGTCGCAAGATCACTCAATATACGCGCTATGGCACGGTCGTGCTGGCTCTGGTGCAGGCGGTCGGTATTTCCGTCGCACTCGAGTCGCAACCTGGCCTGGTCATCGATCCTGGCATGCTGTTCCGTGTCATGACCGTGATCACGCTGGTGACCGGCACCATGTTCATGATGTGGCTTGGCGAGCAGATCACCGAGCGCGGCCTTGGCAACGGTATCTCGATCCTGATTTTTGCAGGTATCGTGGCCGGTCTGCCGGCAGCGCTGGGCGGCACGCTCGACCTGGTCCGGACCAACTCGATCTCGGCCCTGTCGGCGCTGTTCATCCTGGCTCTGGTCGTCCTGGTGACTGCATTCGTCGTGTTCGTGGAACGTGGCCAGCGCAAGATCCCGGTCAACTACGCCAAGCGCCAGGTCGGCAACAAGGTGTATGGCGGGCAAAGCTCGCACCTGCCCCTCAAGCTGAACATGGCCGGTGTGATTCCGCCGATCTTCGCCTCGTCGATCATCCTGTTCCCGGCCACGATTACCCAGTGGTTCTCGCAGGGTGGCAACCAGGGTTGGTTTGCGAAGTGGCTGAGTGATCTGGCTGCCGAGCTGTCGCCGGGCCGTCCGCTGTACATCACGCTGTATGCCGTCGCGATTGTATTCTTCTGCTTCTTCTACACGGCCCTGGTGTTCAACAGCCGCGAGACCGCAGATAACCTCAAGCGCAGTGGTGCCTTCGTTCCCGGGATCCGTCCTGGTACGCAGACAGCACGGTATATTGATAAAATCCTGACCCGGCTCACGCTGGCGGGCGCCATCTACATCACGCTGGTCTGCCTGCTGCCCGAGTTTCTGACGCTGCGCTGGAATGTGCCGTTCTACTTCGGTGGAACCTCGCTCCTGATCATCGTCGTGGTGTCGATGGACTTCATGGCCCAGGTTCAGGCCTACATGATGTCTCATCAGTACGATTCCCTGCTCAAGAAGGCTAACTTCAAGGGCGGCAACGGACTGACGATGCGGTAGAACGACGATGGCAAAAGACGACGTCATTCAAATGCAGGGGGAGGTTGTCGAAAACCTCCCGAACGCGACATTTCGCGTCAAGCTGGAAAATGGCCATCAGGTTTTGGGCCATATCTCGGGCAAGATGCGTATGCACTATATCCGGATTTTGCCGGGCGACAAGGTAACTGTGGAGCTCACGCCATACGACCTGACGCGCGCCAGAATCGTATTCCGTTCCAAATAAGAACGGCCAGCGGGAATTCAAGGAGTTATTAAAATGAAAGTAATGGCATCAGTGAAGCAGATGTGCCGTCACTGCAAAATCATCAAACGTCACGGCGTGGTGCGTGTTATTTGTACCGATCCGCGACACAAGCAACGCCAGGGCTAATCGGCTCTGAATTCGTTTTACTGAGGAACAGTCATGGCCCGTATTGCTGGCATCAACATTCCGCCGCATCAACACGCCGAAATCGGTCTGACCGCCATTTTCGGCATCGGTCGCACGCGCGCCCGCAAGATCTGTGAAGCGGCCGGGATCCCCACCACCAAGAAGATCAAGGATCTGGACGACACCGAGCTTGAGCGTGTGCGCGAACAGGTCGGCAGCTTCACCGTCGAAGGCGATCTGCGCCGCGAAGTGCAGCTTTCGATCAAACGCCTGATCGACCTGGGGACCTATCGTGGCATGCGTCACCGTCGTGGCCTGCCGGTCCGCGGTCAACGTACCCGCACCAACGCACGTACCCGCAAGGGTCCGCGTCGTGCCGGTGTGGCGCTGAAGAAATAATCGAGGATAAGAGAAATGGCCAAAGCTTCTGCCAGCGGCGCATCACGCGTTCGCAAAAAGGTCAAAAAGAACGTTGCCGACGGGATTGCTCACGTCCACGCTTCTTTCAACAACACCATCATCACCATCACCGACCGCCAGGGCAATGCCCTGTCGTGGGCGACGTCGGGTGGCGCGGGCTTCAAGGGCTCGCGCAAGTCGACGCCGTTCGCAGCCCAGGTCGCTGCCGAAACCGCAGGCCGCGTGGCCCAGGAATACGGCATCAAGACGCTGGAAGTGCGGATCAAGGGACCGGGTCCGGGCCGGGAATCGTCGGTGCGCGCGCTGAATGCGCTGGGCATCAAGATTTCCAGCATCTCCGACATCACGCCCCTCCCGCATAACGGCTGCCGTCCGCCCAAGCGTCGGCGCATCTAAGGAAAAGCATCGTGGCACGTTATATTGGACCTAAATGCAAGCTCTCGCGCCGCGAGGGTACCGACCTGTTTCTGAAGAGCGCCCGCCGTTCGCTGGATTCCAAGTGCAAGCTGGATTCCAAGCCCGGTCAACACGGTCGCACTTCGGGTGCCCGTACGTCCGACTACGGTCTGCAACTGCGCGAAAAGCAAAAGCTCAAGCGCATGTACGGTGTGCAGGAAAAGCAATTCCGCAAGTACTTCCAGGAAGCCGAGCGCCGTCGTGGCAACACCGGCGAGACCCTGATCCAGTTGCTCGAATCGCGTCTGGACAACGTGGTCTACCGTATGGGCTTCGGCTCGACCCGCGCTGAAGCTCGCCAACTGGTGAACCACCGCGCCATCGAGCTGAACGGCCGTACTGCCGATATCGCTTCGATCATCGTCAAGGCTGGCGACGTTGTCTCCATCCGTGAGAAGGCCAAGAAGCAAGGCCGTATCAAGGAAGCCCTGGATCTGGCAACCGGCATTGGCCTGCCCCAGTGGGTTGAAGTGGACGCTGGCAAGCAAAGCGGCGTGTTCAAGCAAGCCCCTGACCGCGTCGACGTGGCTCGCGACATCAACGAGTCGCTGGTCGTCGAACTGTATTCGCGTTAATATCACGCGTTTCCGTACAAACGTACGCCTGTTTTCAGGCGTACGTTTGTTGCGTTTCCTGGCCTTGATCGGCCTTCTCTCCATCAGCCTTATCGGTGTAACGAGCCGAGGGTATTGAAAAGGATACACATACATGTCCACCAATGGTCTGCTGAAACCGCGCAGCATCGAAGTCGAAGCGCTGGGTGTCAATCGCGCCGAGATTATTCTCGAACCCTTCGAGCGCGGCTACGGCCACACCCTGGGCAATGCCCTGCGTCGCATCCTGCTGTCGTCGATGTATGGCTATGCTCCGACCGAAGTTCAGATCACCGGCGTCGTTCACGAGTACTCCACCATCCCTGGCGTGCGCGAAGACGTGGTCGATATCCTGCTGAACCTCAAGGGCATCGTATTCAAGCTTCACAACCGTGACGAAATCACCGTTGTGCTGCGCAAGGAAGGCACCGGCCCCGTGCTGGCGTCGGACATCGAACTGCCGCATGATGCAGAAATCATCAACCCTGATCATGTGATTGCCACGCTGACCGACAATGCCAAGCTGGAAATGCAGATCAAGGTCGAGAAGGGTCGCGGCTATGTGCCCGGCAACGTCCGCAACCTGCAGGAAGATCGCAGCGCCAGCCTGGGCCGCATCGTCCTGGATGCTTCGTTCAGCCCCGTACGCCGTGTCAGCTACGCTGTCGAAAACGCCCGCGTCGAGCAACGCACCGACCTGGACAAGCTGGTCCTGGACGTCGAAACCAACGGCGTGATCTCGCCCGAGGAAGCCGTGCGCCAGTCGGCCCGCATCCTGATGGACCAGATCTCCGTCTTTGCCGCACTGGAAGGTGCAGGTGATCAGCCCGAGAACGGCATCGTGCGTGGCGGCGTCGCCCCGCAAATCGATCCGGTCCTGCTGCGCCCGGTCGATGACCTGGAACTGACGGTGCGTTCGGCCAACTGCCTGAAGGCCGAAAACATCTACTACATCGGCGATCTGATCCAGCGTACCGAAAATGAGCTGCTCAAGACCCCCAATCTGGGTCGCAAGTCGCTCAACGAGATCAAGGAAGTCCTGGCCGCACGCGGCCTGACACTGGGCATGAAGCTCGACAACTGGCCCCCGATGGGCCTCGAGCGTCCCTGATCTCGGTATGGCGCCAGTGCTGCAAGGCCTGGCGCAGCCATAGTTCAGCTATAATCCCGCGTCCAGCCGATTTGCAGTAACCGGCTGGCCGGATTGACTACCGGACCGCATGCCTTTCTTTTCAAGTGAAAGAGGGGCGTGATAGAAGAACCGGGCCCCTGCGGCGCAAGCCGTTCATTAGATTCTTACTAGGAAAATCAACATGCGTCACCGTAACGGTCTCCGTAAGCTCAACCGCACCAGCAGCCACCGCCTTGCCATGTTCCGCAACATGGCTGTCGCCCTGATCACGCACGAAGCCATCAAGACGACCCTGCCCAAGGCCAAGGAACTGCGCGGCGTGATCGAGCCCCTGATCACCCTGGCCAAAGAGCCGACCCTGGCCAACAAGCGTCTGGCCTTTGCTCGCCTGCGTGACCGCGCTGCCGTGGTCAAGCTGTTCGCCGAAATCGGCCCCCGTTACCAAGGCCGTCCCGGTGGCTACACCCGCGTGCTGAAGATGGGCTTCCGCCAGGGCGACAATGCCCCGATGGCTTTCATGGAGCTGGTGGACCGTCCTGAGCCCACCGAAGCAGAAGCCAGCGCCGAATAAGTCCTGATGCGCCTGTGGGATGTCATCCTGGAGGCGCGGCGACAAAAAAGCCCGTATTGCAAATGCAGTACGGGCTTTTTGCATTGCAGGGTCAGTGCCTGCCGCGAAAGCCCGACAATTCATCCGGTTGGCATTGCGCGAGTAGATTGGTTTCCCACGCAAGATAGCACCGGGCCGCCTCCAGATTGCCGTCGTGGCGGTCATGTACGAAGAACAGGTAGTCGATCATCTCCTCATCGCTGGGAAGGTCGGGCGTGACTTCAAGATTCTGGGTGATGGGGTGCCAGATTGATTCTGCCGCCCAGGCGATGTCTTGGATGCCGTATCCGTTCAGGTCGAATGCGGCCAGACTCGCAATATCGAGGCTGTCTGCCAGTACGGTGACATGTTGGGGAATCGCCGACAGCGTTGCGAGCGTTCTGGGCAAGTGCGGCCGTATGCTCCAGCGAGCGCCTTGTGGGTGCCCGCTGCGATGCGCCAGGCCGGAGCGCAGATCAAGGAGCAGATGTGTCGGCAACTGGATGCGCCGGAGATAGCTCTCTGCATCAAGCGTCCGTATTTCGGCCCTGATACCGGCAGGGACCTGAGGGCGTTGTGACAGCAGCGCAGCGATCGTGTCGGGCGCAGCCTCGAGAATGGCACTTTGGATGCCCAGTTGTCGCAACCAGGTTGCGACGACGCGTGTCCGCGCATCTGCGGGTGAGTTGGTCGCTATCAGGACAACCCGGCTGTGTCGGACGGCGATGGTCTGATCGGCACATTGAACCAATTGTCCGCCAGGAACGTGGAGCAGACCTGCGATCGGCAGCGTGGCGATCTCTTCGGCGCTGCGGATGTCGATGAAATAAGTGGTGCGTCGCGTGTCGAGAGCCCAGTCGCGGGCCTGCGCTGGATCAAGGAAGACAACGCCCGCCTGGTGTGCCAGTTGATCTGCCGTGTCGGTCAGTTGCTGGCACTGTGGCTCGGCTGCAGCCGGCGGGATGGGGCGAGTGCTGCCATGCTCCAGTGGCAGACCTGCAAGCGCCCAGCCCTGGGTGCCGTTTTCAAGGGCAAAGACAGGGTTCGGCAAACCCAGATTGAGCAGTGTCTGGGCACCAATGATGCTGCGGGTGCGGCCGGCACAATGCACGATCACAGGGGTCTGCGCATCGGGCAGGACGCTGTGGATGCGCAGCGGCAGCTCGCCATTGGGAATCGGGATGGCTCCGGGAATGGTCATCTTGCGATGTTCTGCGGGCGTACGGCCATCCACCAGGACGAAGGGTTCTCCATGCCGCTGCTTGCGGTGCAGCTCGGCAGCAGAGAGGTGCGGGGTCTGTTCGATCTGTTCGATCCACTCTCCGAATGTCTTGGACGGCAGGTTGACGCCCTGGAAGAGGGCATGTCCGGTCTGCAGCCAGGAGGCTGCGCCGCCTTCAAGGAGGGTCAGATTCGAATAGCCCAGGCTGGCCAGCCGGTGTGCGGCTTGCAGGGCAACGCCGTCATCCTGGTCGAACAGGACGATGCGGCAGTCCGGGCGCGGCAGGCGTGAAGGGGCCAGCAGTTCGAGCTGACTGTACGGGAGGTGGGTGGCAAAGAAGGGATGTCCTTCGCCGTACTGGCCGTATTCGCGTACATCGATCAATGCGATTTCCTCACCATCCTGCAGCCAGTCTGCCAACTGGGCTGCCGAAATCGATGCATGGGGGGAAGAGAATGAGGTCATGAGTAGAGATCAGGTGCGATTGATAAGAGAGTGGGTCAGGACCGAATGGCCGCAAATGCCTGCAGCAGGTCTGCGTTCAGGTCGTCCGGATTTTCCAGTCCGACATGCAGCCGGATCACGGGGCCCTGGCCAGCAAGATTGCGCCAATGGCTGTGCAAGGCCAGTCGTGCAGGGTCGACTGCCAGGGCCAGGCTCTCTACCCCGCCCCAGGATGCCCCGATACGGAACAGCGCCAGCGCGTCGATGAAGGCGTGGGCCTGTGCCATGTCGGCGTTCTGCAGCTCAAAGGACAGCAGGCCATTGGCACCCTGGAAATCGCGTTGCCAGAGGGCATGACCGGCATCGTCAGGCAAGGCCGGGTAGAACACGCGACGTACGGCGGTGTGCTGTTGCAGCGTGTCCGCAACCCGCAGAGCATGGCGCTGATGCTGAGCCAGTCGCACGGCGAGTGTGCGCAGGCCACGCAGCACCAGCCAGACATCATCGGGGCCGACGCTCAGTCCCAGGGACTCATGGGTATCGTTGAGCCGTTTGTCGAGTGCCGGATTGGCACAGACGATGGCACCCTGCAGCAGATCGGAATGGCCACCCAGGTATTTGGTACTGGCCAGTACCGAAATGTCGGCACCCAGCGTCAGGGGCTTCAGCAGATAGCCAGATCCCCAGGTGTTGTCGACCGCGACCGGAATGTTTCGCTGCCGAGCAATATGCGTCAGCGCAGGCAGATCCAGTACCTCGTTGAGCAGGGAGCCAGGCGATTCCAGGAACAGCAGGCGCGTATTGGGCCGGATCGTGGTTTCGAGAACCTCCGGTTGCGGCGCAAAGTATTCGAGTTCGATGCCCAGGCGTTGAAACAGTCGGAGGTCGGACTGTCTGACCTGGTTGTAGATACTGTCCGACAGCAGGGCATGATCGCCTGGGGACAGCAGGGCCAGCAAGGTCAGGCTGATGGCCGAGAGCCCCGACGGTGTCAGCCAGGCACGATGGCCGCCTTCGAGGGCACAGAGTGCCGACTCAAGGGCGCGGTGCGTATCCAGGCCATGAATACCGTAGGCCGGGATGTTCTCGCCGGCATGCCGGCGGGTCCAGAGACGCTCGCGGTCGGCAGCCGTGGGCACGAGCAGCGAGCTGCCGCGCACGACCGGTATGTTCACGGGGGTGCCACTGGCGGTGATCTCGGGGTGGCCTGCCTGTACCAGTTGGGTGTCGAGGTGGTGTGTCATGTCTGCGGATTCCGTACTACAGCCGTACATTGACGCTGGGCGACATTTGGTTGCGGTTGTAGTTCACGATCTTGCCGGTGTCGGGATGGATGCCGATGCGGCCTGTCAGCGTTTCCAGAGGCCGGCCATAGAGGTGGAAATGCAGGGTTGGCTGCTCGCCCGTGACGGCAATGCTGTGGATGTCATCGGGCAGAAAGGCCAGCGGGCTGCCGGGCTGGGCGATGGTTTCGCGTGCCAGTGCTAGCCGGGCCTGTCCGGGATCGCTGTGATCATCCGTGCGGGCATAGATGCGGTTGATTTCCTGGCCTTCGAGCGCAACGATGATGGCCCAGGTCGTGTGGTCGTGTGGCCAGGTCGATTTGCCGGGGTTGATCGAGTTCAGGTAGAGCGCGATATCGTCGTCGCCGTCATCCGGATTCAGGCGATAGCGGGTCGAGGCACCTTCGCCTTCATGGCTCGAAGGAGGCGGAAATTCGGCACGGGAAAACAGCTCTGGACGCAATGCCAGTGCTTCCAGTCGCTGCGTGGCCTGTGCCAGGCTGTCGCGGCTGACGCCGGCGGCCAGGATATGACGGATGTCCGCGAGGGTTTGCTCGACCAGTTGGCGGCGTTCGGAATGAGGGACTTGGCTCATGGGTTCGGTTTCCAGGAAATTGAAAAAATGTGCTGAAAAAAAGGTGTGCGGGTGTGGATCGGTCAGGCGGCCCGGGCCGGATGCAGGTGCCGGGACGGCAGGGGACCCTGCCCCAGGCTGCGCTCCAGGAATATGCGGGTTCGGGGGTTGGCGGGGTGGTGGAAGATGCGCGAGGCCGGGCCATGCTCGACAATGTTGCCTGCTTCGGTGAAATACACCTCGTCGCTGATCTCCTCTGCAAAGCGCATTTCGTGTGTCACCAGCACGCAGGTCATGCCATCCTGCGTCAGCTCCCGGATCACGGTCAGCACCTCCCCGACGGTTTCGGGATCGAGTGCGGAGGTCACTTCATCAAACAGGATGAGTTCGGGACGCATGGCCAGGGCACGGGCGATGGCGACGCGCTGTTGCTGGCCGCCCGACAGTTCGCCTGGATAGGCATCGGCCTTGTGGGCCAGGCGGACCCGTTCGAGCAGGTCGCGGGCAAGACGGCCGGCACGCTGACGGTCCAGGCCCAGGACGCGTATCGGTGCCAGGGTCAGGTTCTGCAGAACGGTCAGGTGCGGGAACAGGTTGTACTGCTGGAAGACGAAGCCCACCCGCTGGCGCAGTGCGATCAGCTCGGCTTCCGTATGCAATTGGTCGACCTGGGTGGCCCCGACGCGGATCTGTCCCGACTGCGGCCGGATCAGGCCTGTGATGCAGCGCAGGATGGTGGACTTGCCCGACCCCGAAGGGCCGATGATGGAAACAGCCTGGCCGCGCTGGATATCGATATCAATACCCTTGAGCACTTCATTGCTGCCGAAGGAGAGGTGGATGTCGCGCAGCGAGACCAGGGGCGAAGAAGAGGGTTCAGCGTATGGCATGGCGGCGCTCCAGTCGTCGGGTATAGCGAGAAATCGGATAGCAGTAGCAGAAGAACAGGGCCAGCATGGTCATGTAGATCAGGATGGTGAAGTCGGTCTGCATGACTGTGTTGCTGGCGATCTGGGCGGTATCGACAATATCGTGGACGCCGACCAGGGAAGCCAGCGAGGTGCTCATGGTGATCATCGCGTACAGATTCATCCAGGGCGGCAGCATGCGGCGCACGCTTTGCGGCAGAATGATCAGGCTGAATATCTGGCTGCGACGCAAGGCCAGCGAGCGCGCGGCATCCCATTGGGCGGCCGGGATGGACTGAATGGCCCCGCGGAATATTTCGGCGATATTGGCACTGGCAGGCAGGGCCAGGCCCAGCGTGACCTTGATCCAGTCCGGGAATGCAAACCAGTGCCCGAACAGGACAATCTCGAACGGGAACACATAGGTCGTGAAATAGATCAGCACGAGCGCCGGCGCATTGCGGAAGGCTTGCACGTACAGATGCGTGAGCCAGCGCAGGGGGCGGGAACCGGCAATGGACAGCGCGCCGATCAGCAGGCCGGTGACGGTGCCCAGGGCAATTGCGACGATGCTGATCTGGATGTTGGTCAGCATGCCTCGCAACAGTGCCGGTGCCCATTGCCAGAGCTGCAGGAAGACGTGTGCGTCATTGTCCATAGCCGGGCATCCTCAGGCGTGTTTCAAGTTGCCTGCCGATGGCGCTGACGCACCAGGTCAGCAGCCAGAAATACAGCAGGATCAACAGGATCAGTTCCAGCACGTTGTCGCGGTGCGTCCAGATCATGATGGATTCGTAGGTGACGTCGCCGACCGCAATGGCCGAGGCGATCGCGGTCATCTTCACCAGGTCGACCATGTTGTTGATCAGTGATGGCAGGGCAAAGCGCAGTGCGATGGGCAGTTCGATCTGCAGGAATATCTGGCGCTGGCTCAGTCCCAGAGAACGTGCCGCCTCCAATGTGACCGGCGGCACGGCCTCGATGCCGGCGCGCAGTGCCTCTGCATGGAAAACACCCTTGTGGATCGAGACGACCACGAATACCCAGAAAACCGGCGTGAGCGGGTTGGTTTCCCCATGCGTTTCGAAGGCACGGGTGATCAGCATGTTGAATACCAGGAACGCGCAGTACAACTGCACCAGGGTCGGGGTGTTGCGCGTGAACTCCACGCAGGCGCGGGCCGCGCCGGACAGCCAGCGCTGCGGGGCCCGCAGGGCGGGGGCGAGTACCAGTCCGCACAGCAGGCTGCCAGGAATCACGAGCAGGCAGAGTTGCAGGGTGACGCCCAGGCCGCGGACAAAGGCATCGCGCTCATAGGCTTCCAGCAGGAAGCCGTAGTTGAGGCCTGTCATGCGGGCCGTTTCCACGAACCAGTGCAGCGCAGTCATTGCGGGGCGCTGTCCTTGAATTGTGCATGTAGTTCCACCAGGGCCGGTGAAGCTGGCGCGATGCCGAGACGCTGTTCTGTTTCGATCAGCCAGCCGGTGCGATGCCAGTCCTGGATGATGCGGTCGATGGCGGCAGCGGTGTCGTTTTCGCCCTTGCGCGTCCAGACGACGGAAGGTGACGGGATCAATTCGTCGGCGAGGGCAACCTTGTAGCCTTGCCAGTCGGGATTGGTCCTGACCAACGGGTGTAACAAGGTGGCATCATGGACGGCGGCGACGCAATTGCCGCCCTTGAGTGCCAGCAGGGATTCGGGAGAACCCCGGAAACCTTTGACCTGGGCACCATATTGCGTGGTCAGGGGCTGGGCATAGTTGCTGCCCTGTGACAGGCAGACAGGTTGTCCGCGCAGGTCTTCCCAGGACTGGATCGTGCTGCCTGCCGGTGCGATGGCAACACCGCCGACCCGATAGAAGGGCGTCGGGGCATAGCCCAGGATCTCGGCGCGGCTGTCGGTCAGTTCCATCGAGGCGATCAACAGATCGACCTTGCCCGACTGCAGGAATTGCACACGGTTCGAGGGCTGGACCTGGACGAGTTCGGCCTGTACACCCAGATCGCGGGCCAGTTGACGGGCCAGTTCGGGATTCCAGCCGATGAAGCGCTGGGAACCAGGCTCGATGGAGCCGAAGGGACCGCCATTGATCAGCACGCCGATGGTGACCGAGTTGCGGGACTGGATCTTGTCCAGGGTGGTGTCTGCCTGCGCGGTTGCAGTGGTGCCGAAGGCCAGGGCCAGCCCCATGGACAGGGTGGCAGGCAGGGATTGCAGGGTACGTTGGAAAGCAGGCTTGGAAGCCATGGGAGCTCCTGGTGAATGGGACGGTGGGCATGGCCGTTGCAGGCTGGATGCCCGCAGCCGTTCCCGTCGGGGTCGAATGAAGAGATATAAGGAGGGCTGTTCAGTTGTCGCGCTTGAACTGCTCATGCAGTTCGTACAGACGGGCGGTCGGTGTCATGCCGTTGCGCTTGCCGGTGTCGATCAGCCAGCCGGTGCGATGCCAGTCCTGCACGATCCGGTCGATGGCTGCCTGAGTGTCCGTTTCCCCTTTGCGGAGCCAGATTACGGAAGGCGAAGGGATGAGATCGGTGTCCAGTGGCGTTGCATAGTCCTGCCAGTCGGGATTGGTGGCGACCAGGTTGCGCAGCGTCGGGCTGACATGGACGGCGGCTACGCAGTTGCCTCCCCTGAGCGCCAGCAGCGACTCGGCCTGGCTGCGGAAGGCTTTCAACTGCGCGCCATAGGTTTCGGTCAGGGGCTTGGCAAAGTTGCTGCCCTGGGAAAGGCAGACGGGTTGTGCGCGTACGTCTTCCCATTGGGTGATGCCGCTGTTCCTGCGCGTGACCAGGGCACCGCCCACTTCTTCGAATGGCGTGGGCACGAAACTCAGAATGTCGGCCCGCTCCTGTGTCCACTGCATATTGGCGATCAGGATGTCGACCTTGTTCTGCTGCAGGAACTGGACGCGGTTCGAGGGCTGGACCTGGACGGTTTCAAGCGTGACACCCAGGGCATCGGCAATGGCTCGGGAGAGTTCGACGTTGTAGCCGATATGCTGCTGGGTGGCCGGGTCTATCGTGCCGAAGGGGGGGCCGGAAAGGACAACGCCCGCGACCAGCTTGCCGCGCGAGTGAATCTGTTCCAGTGTGGCATCGGCCAGGGCGGTGCGGGCAAACAGGCAGAGCAGTGATGCGCCCAGTATCGAGAGCAGATGCCTGGCACGCGAGGGGTGGCGTTCTGAGAACGGGAGGCGGGTCGTCATGGATTTTCCTGAAAAAGGAACATGCTGGTTGGGTGCATGTGCCGTCGAGACAGGAAAATTATGTAAAAACGGATGTGCTCAGAACAGTCCGGATTTGGTTATTTGTTTAAGTGTTTTCAGGTTATGGATATATTATGGGGAGTTGTTTTTCTATTAATTAATTGAAAATAAATAGAATTTTTGCTTTTGATGATCTGCCGGAAGAGTATTTTGATAATGAAGTCTTATGATTTAAATCGGCTCTTTATCTTTTCTTCTGCCGCAGGTGTCATGGACTGCGGATTGATCTCTGCCCGGCTGCGGATCAGCTCGAAGGCTTCCCGGGCCACGGGATTGGCGCTATGGCGGCGGATCCAGAGGTAGTAGGTCACGTCCGGCAGGCGTGGCAATCCGTCCTGCTCGCCCAGTACGCGCATATCGGGTCCCAGCAGTTCCATGCTGCGTGCCGTGATGCCGAGCCCGGCCCGCACGGCGGCCTTGATGCCGATCAGGTTTGAGCAGACATAGGCCTGTCGCCAGGCGATGCCCTGCTGCTCCAGCGTGTCCACGGCCAGCCGGCGAAAAATGCTGGGTTCACTGATCAGAACCAGCGGCAGTGGCTGCCTGAGCGTGTGGCTGAAGCGTGAGGAGCAGATCCAGAGTGTCGGCGAGGTATGGAGCGCAATGCCTTCCAGGTTCGGATCCTGGCGCGTGGAGATGGTCAGGTCGAGTTCTCCCTTCAGCAGTTCCTCCATCAGGAAAGGGCTGCGGCCAACGCTGATATCCAGCTGTAGATTGGGAGCCGAGCGCGCAATGTGGCTGAGCAAGGGGGGGAGCAGCGTATCGGCAATATCGTGGGGTGAGCCGATGCGCAGAGAACCACTGAGGCCGTTGTCCGCCAGCGAACGCAGTGCGTCATCGTTCAGGTTCAGCAGTTCTCGGGCATAGCGCAGCAGTTGGCGGCCATGTTCGCTCAACTGTTTGGTGCGGCCGGTGCGCAGGAACAGGGGACGGCCGATCTGGAGTTCAAGCCGCTGCATGTGCTGGGTAATGGCAGCCTGCGTATATCCCAGTGCCTGGCCTGCCGCCGCAAAGGTGCCGCCATCATGAATGGCGACGAAACTGCGCAGCAGTTCGAGATCAAGCGTTTGTTTCTGGGAAGGCAGCATGAAGGCGTCGTACTGGCTCGGAGCGTAGGAGGCTGGGGGTGACGGCTCGGGAGGATGGCCCGAAGGCGCTATTATGCGCGAGAGGCAGTCAGGCACTGGAGGAACGACATGACCCGTGAGAATGAGCATATGCCGGCAGGCGAGGTGCGGCTTGTCTTCTGCAATGCGCCGGATCGCGACTGTGCCGAGCGCATTGCCCGCGCTCTGGTGGAGCAGGGATTGGCTGCGTGCGCGAACCTTCTGCCGGATTGTCTGTCCATCTATGCATGGCAGGGACAGGTCGAGCACGCGCATGAAACGCCGATGCTGATCAAGACCACGGCCGTACGCCTGCCCGAAGTGATCGGCTTGATCCAGGCGCTGCACCCCTATGAGGTACCGGAGATCATTGCCCTGCCGGTGACTGAAGGGTTGCCTGCCTATCTGCAGTGGGTGCGCGGCCAGACTTTGCCTTTGGACAAATCCGCCTGAACGGTAGGCGGCTATGATCGGTCAGGAGCCCGGCTCGGGCAAAGCAAGACAAGGAAAGCGGTGATGCGCACGATGTGGCGGTGGTTGCTGGTAATGGCGGTGTTGTGGTCGGGGCAGGCTCAGGCGCAATTGTTTGGCGCATCCGAAGCGGATTTCCTGCCGCCGGAGCAGGCGTTCGTGCTGTCGGCGCAGATGAAGGATCCGCATACGCTCCAGCTCGACTACCGGATTGCCGACGCCTACTACATGTACCGCGAGCGCTTTGTCTGGGAGGTTGAACCAGTGCCGCTGGCGGTCGACGCCGTGCGTTATCCGGATGGCCTGGTCAAGTACGACCCGACTTTCGAAAAAGACATGGAAATCTATTACGGCAGCGCTTCCCTGTTGGTGGCGCTGCCCGATTCGGATCTGCCCCTGACGCTGCGCGTAGGCAGCCAGGGGTGCGCCGATGCCGGTCTGTGCTATCCGCCGCGCATGGAGCAATTGGAGTTGACACCGACGGCGGAGGGCTATGAGCTGGTCATGGCCGGGCCGGGTCAGGCGCTCATTCGCGAAGTGATTGATGGTGAGGTTGTCGACAATGCTGCGGGTACGGTCGCTGCGGCTGGTAGCGTATCGGGCAATGGTGCCGAAGGGGGCTTCTGGCAGCGCTGGCTGCAATCGTCCGATACCGGTCTGATGGATGGCATGCTGTCGGCAGGCACGGCCCAGACAGTGCTGATTTTCTTTGCGTTGGGTATTTTGTTGGCGTTTACCCCCTGTGTATTGCCGATGGTGCCGATCCTGTCCGCACTGTTGGTGCGTGGCGAGGGTGTGGAGGGCGGACCCAAGGGGTCGCGGGCTCGCCGAGGCGGGCTGCTGGCGCTGGCCTATGTGGCCGGGATGTCAGTGGTCTATACGGCGCTGGGCGTGGCCGCGGGGCTGAGTGGCGTCGGTCTGGCCGCCTGGCTGCAGACGCCCTGGGTGCTGACGCTGTTTGCGTTGCTGCTGGCAGGGTTGGCGCTGGCCATGTTCGATGTGTTTACCTTCCAGGTGCCTGGTGCACTGCAGTCACGACTGAATCAGGTGCTGGCCCGGATGCCGGGTGGGCAACTGGGCAGCGCGGCCCTGATCGGTGCGATTTCGGCCCTGATCGTGGGGCCGTGCGTGGCGGCACCGCTGGCCGGTGCGCTCTTGTACATCTCGCAGACGGGAGATGTCTGGCTGGGGGGAGCGGCGCTGTTTGCATTGTCATGGGGCATGGGTGTGCCGTTGTTGATCGTGGGCGCTGCCTCGCCGGCCTGGCTGCCCCGGCCCGGGGCGTGGATGGATCGCATCAAGCGACTCTTCGGCTGGCTCCTGCTGGCGACGGCCTGGTGGATGGTGTCGCCGGTTCTGCCGGTCGCCGTGCTGATGCTGGGTTGGGCGGCATTGGCAATCATGCTGGCGCTGTTGCTGGGGCTGGTCAGTCCATGGGGCGGATCGGTCGGCTTTAGGCACCTGCTGTCGCGCACGGTGGCCATTCTGCTGGTGCTGCTGGCTGCAGCCTGGGTGGCCGGCGCGCTGGCCGGGGCGCGTGATCCCTGGCATCCCCTGGCTCCCTTCCTCGGCGGAAATACCGCAGGCCCACAAGGTACTGAGGCGGTCGGCAAGGCTGGATTCGAGCGCGTGGCTTCGGTGGCAGAACTCGAGGCGCGGCTGCGATCGACGGACCGGCCGGTGATGCTCGATTTCTATGCCGACTGGTGCGTGTCCTGCAAGGAGATGGAGCGCTTTACCTTCAGCGATCCCGCCGTGGCCGCCCTGATGGGTGATTTTCTGTTGTTGCAGGCCGATGTCACGGCCAATACGGCACAGGATCGCGAGTTGCTGCGTCGCTTCCGGCTCTTCGGGCCGCCGGGCATCATCTTTTTCGACGCTCAGGGACAGGAACAGGCTGAGCCGAGGGTGATCGGTTTCATGAATGCGCAGACGTTCGCCGGTGTGCTGGAGCGGGTGCGATAAGCACAGCATATCTTGTCGGCGCATGACGCTGACCGCCATGCGTCTGGCCGCAGGCGATGCATGTGGAAGGGAGCGAGGGGGGACGGCGGCACCTGATCGCAAGTGCCGCCATGTGGGCGATGCCCTGTGATCAGGCCGTCTCGCGCAGCTTGCGGGCGGCTTCCAGTGCGAAGTAGGTCAGGATGCCATCGGCTCCGGCGCGCTTGAATGACAGCAGAGCCTCCATCATGACCTTGTCGTGATCCAGCCAGCCGTTGGCTGCAGCCGCCTTGAGCATGGCGTACTCACCGCTGACCTGGTAGGCATAGGTCGGCACGCGGAAAGTGTCCTTGACCTTGCGCAGCACATCCAGGTAGGGCATGCCGGGCTTGACCATGACCATGTCGGCTCCTTCGCGCAGGTCGGCCGCCACTTCGCGCAGGGCCTCGTCGCTATTGGCAGGATCCATCTGGTAGGTGAACTTGTCGGCCTTGCCCAGGTTGGCTGCGGAACCGACGGCATCGCGGAACGGGCCGTAGAAAGCGCTGGCATACTTGGCCGAATAGGCCATGATGCGCGTGTAGATGAAGCGCTGGTCTTCGAAGGCCCGACGCACCGCACCGATGCGGCCGTCCATCATGTCGCTGGGGGCGACGATGTCGACGCCGGCCTGGGCATGGCTGAGGGCCTGCTTGATCAGCATTTCCACCGTGGGTTCGTTCAGGATGTAGCCGTTGTCGTCGAGCAGGCCATCTTGGCCGTGGCTGGTGTAGGGGTCGAGCGCGACGTCGGTCAGGATGCCCAGCTCGGGGAAGTCCTGCTTGAGGCGTGCCACCACGCGCGGCACCAGGCCGTCGGGATCGGTGGCGGCGCGGCCGTCGGGCGTCTTGAATTCCTGTGAAATGACCGGGAACAGGGCCAGCACCGGCACGCCCAGCTCAAGGCACTGCTCGGCGACCGGCAGCAGGGTTTCCAGCGTGTAGCGTTCGACGCCGGGCATCGATTGCACCGGACCGGCCAGGTCAGCGCTGTCAGCCACGAAGACCGGGTAGATCAGGTCATCGGCGTGCAGGTGGTTTTCCCGCACCAGGCGGCGGCTGAAATCGTCGCGGCGCAGGCGGCGAGGGCGCGACAGCGGAAAGTCGGCGTCGGCATTGAGCAGAGTCATGGTACGACCTTGGGAGAGATCCAGTTTTCGATATGCAGGGCGGCCTCTTCGAGCCCGATGCGATGTGTGGCGGAAAACGGCACGGCATAGAGTGCACCGATTTCGGCCAGCTCTTTCTTGACGGCGAAGACCGCCTTGATTCTTTGACCATACGGCAGTTTGTCGGCCTTGGTCAACAGGGCCAGCACGGGGCGGCCGGTCGGGGCCAGCCAGTGTGCCAGGCGACGGTCGAGGTCGGTCACGCCGCGCCGGATGTCGATCATCAGCACCACGCCGGCCAGAGAGCTGCGGCTGCGCAGATAGTCGCCGAGCACTTCGGCCCATTCCTCGCGGGCCTTTTTGTCGACGGCGGCATAGCCATAGCCCGGCAGATCGACCAGAAAGCCGAGCGCGGCTTCCGGCTCGAGCGGATCGGGCAGCGAGAACATATTGATCAGGCGGGTCCGGCCGGGGGTCTTGCTCGAGAAGGCCAACCGTTTCTGGTTGGTCAATACGTTGATTGCAGAGGACTTGCCGGAGTTGGATCGGCCGACAAAACACACCTCGGGAGCGCCGGCTTCGGGAAGCTGGTCGAGGCGGGCGGCGGATGTAAAGAAAGAGGCGCGGTGCAGTAGCGACACGGGTCGTCCGAGAGGGGCGGTTGGAAAAGAAGCAGTAAGGGCCTATTGTATAATCAACAACCCGCAAGGGGCCTTTTCGGGGAAGCTTGCGCTATATCAAAAACCTTGCGCCATATCAAAAACAAATCGGCTGCGCAGGTATAGCATAAGAAAGATTGTGGTCAGGAATATCCTGACTGATAAAAGCGCAGCATTCCACGTCCGCCGGGGCTGCGCATATGCGAACTGATCGAGGATTTCATGAAGCGTGTGCTGTCCAGGATACTTGTTACAAGTGGAGTGATGCTCTGTGCGTCCGTTTCCACGGCGAGCTTTGCGGCTGCCGATGGTCCCGTTCGTCCGGATGCCGCACGTGGCGAGATGCTGTACGAACAGGGTGATGCGGCGCGCGGCGTGATTGCCTGTTCGTCCTGTCATGGCGTGGCTGGCAACAGCCAGATTCCGCTCAACCCGAATCTGTCCGCCATGCCGCATGAATACCTCTACAAGCAACTGAGCGAGTTCAAGCTCAAGGATGGCGAGGATGTCGCCACCCGTGGTGGTGCCGATGGCGGTCCCTCGGTCATGAGCTTCAACGTCATGATGCTCGAACCCCAGGACATGCAGGATATCGCGCTCTACCTGTCGCACCAGGAACTGACCGAGCCGGCCACTGCCGAGAATGAAGCGACCGTCGAAACGGGTATGCATCTGTGGCGTGGTGGTGATGCGGCGCGCGGTATTCCTGCCTGTGCGGCCTGTCATGGCGCTTCGGGTGAAGGCATTCCGGCACAGTATCCGCGCCTGGGTGGTCAGCATGCCATGTACCTGGAAGAACAGCTCAAGCTGTTCCGCGAGGGGTATCGGGCCAATAACCAGGTGATGGTCACGATTGCCAAGCGCCTGTCGGATGCCGATATCAAGGCGATCGCAGATTACGCAGCTGGGCTGCGCTGATCCGTACTATCATATGCGCCTGATTTGAGCAGAATCAAACCGGCGCATCTTTCCGGCATCATGGCCGGAACTGAAGGGCCCGCCTTCAGTCTATTGGGGAGGCAGCCGCACTCCCCTTTTTTATGACCACGACACACAAGCCTCCTCCCTCGCCGCGCAGAATCGGCGCAGAACTTTTTGAATTGCTGGGTTCCATGCGGTTCGCCGTCAGCCTGCTGGTGATTATCTGTATCGCCAGCGTGGTCGGCACCGTGCTCGGGCAGAACCAGTCCCAGGGGACGTACATCGATCGCTTCGGACCGTTCTGGTACGACGTGTTCGACAAGTTCGATATCTGGCAGGTCTACAACAGCGTCTGGTTCCTGGTCATCATGGGCTTTCTGGTGGTGTCGACCACCATCTGCCTGATCCGCAATGTGCCCAAGATGGTGCGCGACATGCGTTCGTTTCGCGAGCATGTCCGTGCAGGCAGCCTGCGTGCCTTTCCGCAACGGGTCGAACAGCATATCGATGCGCCGGCCGGTGCCATTGAATTGCGCATGCGTCAGTGGCTGGGACGTCAGGGCTATGCCATACGCGAGCGCCGCGAAGGTGATGCCGTACTGTTGGCGGCCCGCAAGGGGGCCAGCAATCGACTGGGCTATATCTTTGCGCATGCCGCCATTGTAGTGATTTGTGTCGGCGGGCTGCTCGACAGCGAGTTGCCGGTGCGTCTGCAGATCTGGCTGGGCGACAAGAAGCCGGTTGTCGACAACATGCTGATTCGCGAAGTGCCGGAAAGTGGTCGGCTGTCGCTGAACAATCCCAGTTTTCGCGCCAACATGATGCTGCCGGAGGGCAGCATCACGCAGAGCGCCATCATTCTGGCCCGCGAAGGTGCATTGGTACAGCCGCTGCCGTTCTCCCTGCGGCTCGACGAATTCGTGGTCGATTACTACTCGAATGGCATGCCGAGCCGGTTCGCCAGCAAGGTTGAAGTCATCGATTGGGAAACCGGTGATCGCTTCGACCAGGTGATCGAGGTCAACGAGCCGCTGCGCTACAAGGGTGTGACGGTCTACCAGTCCAGTTTCGAGGATGGCGGCAGCAGCGTGCGGCTGATGCGCTACCCGCTGCGTGGAGGACAGGCCGAGGGCACGCTCGTCAGTGGTGTGGTGGGCGAGTCGCAAGATCTGCAGGGCAATGGCCAGGCGGCATTGCGGCTGGATCTTTCGGCGCTGCGTCCGATCAATGTCGAGGACCTGACGACCGGCCAGCCCCAGCCCAAGGAACTGGGCGAGCATGTGGCGGCAGTGACCGGTAGCGCGGCAGGCCAGTCCAACAGCAACCTGCGCAATGTCGGTCCCAGCATCGAGTATCAACTGATCGATGCCGCCGGGCAGGCACACCAGTTTCACAGTTACATGGCACCGATCGAGCTGGAGGGCTTCCCGGTTTTCCTGTTCGGGGCTCGTCCGTCGCCGGCCGAGGATTTTCGTTATCTACAACTGCCGGCCGACGAAAACCTGTCGCTTGATGAGTTCATGGCGCTGCGTGCCAGCCTCAATCAGCCCGAATTGCGACGTGAAGCCGCCGCGCGTTTTACCCGCGAGAATTCGCCGGCAGGCGGCCCCAATGCCGAGGCACTGCAAAACTCTGCCGAACGGGCGCTGGAGACCTTCTCCAACGGTGGCCTGCAGGCCGTGGCCCAGTTCATCGACGGCAATGTGCCCGAGGCCGAACGCGAGCGTGCCGCCAGCATCGTGGTGCGCCTGATCGGTGCTTCACTGGAGTCCCTGCGTGATATCAATCGCGAGCGCATGGGCCTGGCAGCGCTACCGCAACAGGGCGACGAAGCCCTGCAGGCACAGATATGGACCCGCCTGGCCGTGGCCGCCTTGTCGGATCTGGCGTTCTATCCGGCGGATTCGGTGCTGACCCTGGTCGATTTCGAACAGCGCAAGGCCAGTGTCTTTCAGGTGACACGTTCTCCCGGCAAGAATATCGTGTATCTTGGCTGTCTGTTCCTGGTGATCGGCGTGTTTGCGATGTTCTATATCCGTGATCGCCGCATCTGGATCTGGCTCAAGCCGGAACCCGGTGCCGATGGCCCTGCGGCAAGTACCAGTCTGTTGGCCGCCATGACTTCGCAGAAGCGTACTCTGGACTTCCTGCGCGAATTTTCCCAGTTCCGGCAGATGCTGGAACGCATGGCCCCTGCGGCCGATGACCAGACTCAGCAGGCCGCTCCGGCGGCACCTTCACCGACGGAGAAAACATCATGAGCCGCGCACTCGCTTCCGCCAGTCAGGATTGGGTTGAATCGATTTCGGAAACCGGCGACGCCCGCCAGTTCCGGGGGCGGCCGGACTGGACTGACCTGGTGTTTTTGCTGCTGCTGGCGGCGGGTACCTGGTACGCGCTGACTGCCTATGGCTATGCCATGGATGGCTACGAAAAAGTCATTCTGGTCTGTACGGTGCCGGTGGTGGCCTGGCTGGGCTGGCTGTGGCGACCACTGCGTACGCTGATGGTCGCTGTTGCCCTGGCCAGCCTGCTGGGCGTGCTGCTGTACCAGGATGACCTGGGGCGGGCCGATAGTGTGTTCTGGCTCAAGTACCTGTTTTCCTCCCAGTCGGCCATCCTGTGGATGAGCTGTCTGTTCGTGCTGGCCACGGTCTGCTACTGGATCGGTTTCGTCAGCCCGACGGCCGCCTGGCTGGGTACGGCCCTGACCTGGGGCGGTGTGTTTGCGGGCTTTACCGGCCTGATGGTGCGCTGGCGCGAGGGCCATCTGATGGGGCCGGACATGGGCCACATCCCGGTCAGCAACCTGTACGAGGTGTTCGTGCTGTTTGCGCTGGTCACGGCGCTGTTCTATCTGTACTACGAGCGTCGCTATGCCACACGGGCTCTGGGCGGCTTCGTGATGCTGGTGGTGGCCTCGATGGTGGTGTTCCTGTTCTGGTATTCGCTGACCCGCGATGCCCAGCAGATTCAGCCTCTCGTGCCAGCACTCAAGAGCTGGTGGATGAAGCTGCACGTGCCGGCCAATTTCATCGGCTATGGCACGTTCTCGCTGGCGGCGATGGTGGGTTTTGCTTACCTGGTGAAGGAAAATGGCGAATCGCGCTCCTGGCGCACGCTGGTGCCGCTTTTCATCATGGGCGTGCTGCTGATGGCCGAGCCAATGGTGTTCCGCACTGAAGGGCTGTCGGCAACCTGGGCGATCTATTTCGGTTTGGGGGCGATCGTGGCGGGCGGCATCCTGCTGGCACGCCGACCGATCGCGGCGCGACTGCCGTCGCTGGAAGTGCTGGACGACATCATGTACCGCGCCATTGCGGTGGGGTTCGCCTTCTTTACCGTAGCGACGATTCTGGGGGCACTGTGGGCGGCCGATGCCTGGGGTGCCTACTGGCAATGGGATCCCAAGGAAACCTGGGCGCTGATCGTCTGGCTGAACTATGCCGCCTGGCTGCACATGCGGCTGATCAAGGGGCTGCGCGGTACGCTGGCCGCCTACTGGGCGCTGGTGGGGCTGCTGATCACGGGGTTTGCGTTCCTGGGGGTCAATATGTTCCTGTCAGGATTGCATTCCTACGGGGAACTCTAAGTCCCCGGATACGCTGTGGCGCAGCTGGCTTGGCTGCGCCACAGGCTTTCAACTGATACTCAAGGCAGAATCGACTCACCCCGCAGTTGGTCTTCCAGCGTCTCGCGTCGGCGGATGATGTGGAAGTCCGCACCATCGACCATGACTTCGGCAGGCCGGTTACGGCTGTTGTAGTTGCAGGCCATGGCCATGGCGTAGGCACCTGCCGATTCGATGGCCAGCAGATCGCCCTGGCGGATTGCCAGGACACGCTGGCGGGCCAGCCAGTCACCGCTTTCGCAGACCGGGCCGACGAGATCCCAGGTCTGGGCAGGCTCGTCCTGGCGCGGCGTGACCGGCAGGACGCCGTGCCAGGCCTGGTACAGGGCCGGACGGATCAGATCGTTCATGGCGGCATCGATGATGGCGAAGTTGCGTGCCTCGGTGGGCTTGAGATACTGCACTTCTGTCAGCAGCACGCCTGCATTGCCGACCAGTGAGCGGCCGGGTTCGAGCACCAGTTGCAGGTGGCTGCGGCCACGCTGCTGCAGGCGTTCGAAGACCCCGTCAAGCAGGGCCTGTGGCGGCAGGGCGGTTTCATCCTCATAGCGGATGCCCAGGCCGCCGCCCAGATCGAGGTGGTGCAGTTGGACGCCATCGGTTTCCAGTGCGTCGATCAGATCCAGCAGCTTGTCGAGGGCATCTAGGTAAGGGGCGACGCTTTCGATCTGCGAGCCGATGTGGCAATCCAGGCCGACGACTTCCAGGCCCGGCAGACTGACTGCATGACGATAGACTTCGCGGGCGCGTTCGATGGCGATGCCGAATTTGTTGTCGCGCAGGCCGGTCGAGATGTAGGGGTGGGTCTGTGCATCCACGTCGGGATTGACGCGCAGCGAGACACGCGCCGTCTGGCCGGTGCGCGTGGCGACGGCCGACAGGCGTTCCAGCTCGGCATCGGACTCGGCGTTGAAGCACTTGATGCCGGCAGTCAGCGCGGCTTCGATTTCCCAGACTTTCTTGCCCACGCCCGAAAAGACGATGCGTGCGGGATCACCACCTGCGGCCAGCACGCGGGCCAGCTCGCCGCCCGAGACGATGTCGAAGCCGCTGCCCAGGCGAGCGAACTCGGCCAGCACCGCCAGATTGGAATTGGCTTTCATGCCGTAACAGACCAGCACGTCGCGGCCGGCGATTGCATCCTGATAGCGTGTCCAGGCGGCCTGCAGGGCGGCACGGGAATAGACGTACAGCGGCGTGTCGAGCTGGCGGGCCAGTGGCTCGAGGGCAACCTGTTCGGCATGCAACTGGCCGTTGGCGTAATGGAAATGCGGTTGGCCGACAGGCTCGGATGAAACAGGGGACGTCATGAGGAGATCAGGAATAGGAAAAGTGTAAGAAATGCTGGCATCCTGGTTGGCGTGGCAGCGCGAGTGGCATGCAAGCCATGGCAGGTGTGGCAGACACCAGGACGGGTTGTGTGATCAGTGGTGATCCGTGCTGGCTATGCCCTGGATGTGGCGTTTGCCTGCACGGCTGCGACGGGCTTCGGGCCTGAGTCGTTCAAGGTGACTGCAGGTGCCATGCGGATGTGCCCTGCTGGATGGGTCAGGGAATCGGCTGTCTGGGTTGTTGGTATCGCCGCCAGGGCCGGGCGTGTCAGTGGCCCCTTGTAGCCGCAGCCGGTGATTCCCCCAAGGACGAGCAGCATGGCTACAATGCGCACATACCGACGTGCATCCGCAGGACTGAAGGGTGCAGACATTTCAAGAAACTCCGTTTTGGCAGAGGGGACACATGATGAACGAAACCGAATTCCTGACGCTTGCCGAGCAGGTGCTGGATCATATCGAGAGCCAGGCGGATGACTGGGCAGCGGGTACGGACCTGGATATCGAGGCCAGCCGTAATGGTAACGTGTTGACGCTGGTTTTTGGGGAAAACGCACAGATCGTGATCAACACGCAGGCTGCGATGCAGGAAATCTGGGTAGCGGCACGCAGTGGCGGTTTTCATTACCGGCTGCAGGATGGGCACTGGCGCGATACGCGTGGTGGTCCGGACCTGCCGGAGGCGCTGTCGCAGATCGTGTCGAACGCGGCAGGCGAGGTGCTGACGGTCAAGCTGTAAGTACCTCAGCCATGCCATCGCCATGCCGGGTCATGTGCCCTTGATGCATGGCAATGGTTGCCTCTACGTCGTATTACTGCCGAACAGGCTTGGGACTTTCGGGCGGGAAGCCCGAGAACATCTTGTCGATACCGGCCTTCAGCGCTGCATCCTGGGCCTGGGGCGATTCCGGCACCGTATCGGTGGCGCTGCCGCGCCAGATGGCCTGCTTGGTCTTGGTGTCGAACATATCGACTACCAGGGTGCCGACCTCATAGGTGTAGACGGTCGTGGTTGCCATGTTGACGTTGGGTGCATACCAGCCCGGTGCATACCAGCCTGGCTGCCAGCCCCAGCCGGCCCAGGTGGGGCCATCGTAGAAGGTGTCGAGGGTCTGCTTCTGCTGGGTCGAGACGTGTGCGGCAAGCGCCACGTCGGCATTGGCGGCTGAGGGTTCCAGGCGCCATCCCTTGGCCTGGAGCTGGGCATTGATGTCGGCCACGATACGCTGGCTGACCAGCGGCGGCACATCGGTCGGTTCCTTCACCCAGCCGTAGCTGTGGAAATTGCTGAAAGAAACGGTCGGGCTGAAGTCGGTGTAGACACTGGGGGTGCTGGCGCATGCTGACAGGGCCAGCGCGGCCAGGACAGGGGTCAGGCGGGTGTAATGCATGAAGCCTCCGAGATGGTCGTTCGCGTTCATGCGGCTGGCCGTTGTCCGGCCCTGAGTCAGGCTGTGAGTGGCTGCCGGCAACATGAAGCGAGGATGCCCCCTTTGGGGGTGGTTTCGACTGCTGTGCCTACAGCACCGCCTCGCCTGGTCTGCGCAGGACGGTGGCACCGTCCTATTCTATCTTGCTGTAACAAAAAGTGGGAATAGAATTCGTTTAGAACGGCAGCGGAATTGGCGGAATTTGACCATTGCCGGCGGTATCCGGCGTGCCGGATGCGCCTTCTTGCCCACCTTGTTGCTCGCGCAGGATCAGGTCATTGAGGAAGTCTCCGACCAGATCGGGTACCGGCAGTCCCAGTGTGGCGACGGCCTGTCCCGGAGGAAATTCGGAGAAATACAGCTCGCCACCCTGGCGGGTCAGGCCCGAGGGTTCCGGACGCCGGGTTTCGGGCACACCCTGCAGGGCACCCTGCATGTATTCGATCCAGATCGGCATGGCGACACCGCCGCCGGTTTCCGAGCTGCCCAGGCCGCGTGGCTGGTCGAAGCCCAGCCAGGCGATGCCCACCAGCGAGGGCGTGTAGCCCGCAAACCAGGCATCGACCGAATTGTTGGTGGTGCCGGTCTTGCCGGCCAGATCGTTGCGCTTGAGGGTGGCGCGGGCGCGTGCCGCGGTACCCGAGGTGGCCACGCCGCGCAGCATGTCGTCCATGACGTAGGCGGTGCGTGGATCAATGGCACGGGCGGCGCTGTCACCAGCCACGATGGGGCGGGCTTGCATGATCACATTGCCCTCGCCGTCGGTGACGCGATCAATCAGGTAAGGTGTGATCCGGTAGCCACCGTTGGCGAACACGGCATAGGCACCGGCCAGTTGCAGCGGCGTGACTTCGCCCGAGCCGAGTGCCATCGGCAGCACGGGCTGCTGGCGATTGGCGTCAAAGCCAAAGCGGGTGACGTATTCCTGCGCGTACTTGGGGCCGATGGCCTGCAGGATACGGATGGATACCATGTTTTTGGACTTGTACAGCGCCTGGCGCATGGTCAGCGCCGGTTCGTACTTGCCACCGTAGTTCTTGGGATTCCAGTCACGCGAGCCGGTTTCGGCCGCTGTCAGGCTGAACGGCTGGTCGGAAATCAGCGTGGCGGGCGTCAGGCCACGCTCCAGCGAGGCGGCGTAGATGAAGGGTTTGAACGAGGAGCCGGGCTGGCGCCATGCCTGCGTGACGCGATTGAAATTGCCGCGGTTGAAGTCGAATCCCCCCACCATGGCACGGATGGCACCGTCCTCGGGCGAGAGCGACACGAAGGCTGCCTGCACGCCGGGCATGTTGAGGATTTCCCAGGCGTCATCGCCGGTCTTGCGGACGTAGACGACCGAGCCGCGCTGGATGCGTTGCTGTTCGGAGGCCTTGGGATCAAGCCCGCGTCGCACCACGTCAAGCACCTTCTTGTCGGTGATATCGATGATGGTGCGCGAGTTGCGGGCGACCTTGATGGCGTCGCCGCTGGCAGCAAGCACCACGACAGACTGCAGATCGGCGCTGTCGGGATAGGCTTCGAGTATTTCATCAAGCCGTTCGTCGAACGCCTGCGCGTCCTGCTCCAGGCCTTCTGCCAGGCTGGCCTGGCCTTCGGGACCGGGGTAGCGGGCGCGGCGGGTATAGGCCAGCACGCCATCGCGCACGGCCTGGTAGGCCAGTTCCTGGTCGCGTGAATTGATCGTGGTGTAGATGTTCAGGCCGCGCGAGTAGACGTTGTCCTGGTAAACGTTGAACAGCAACTGGCGGGCGAGTTCGGCTGCGTATTCGCCGTGGATGGCGTAGCCACCGGCAGGCGTGCCCTGGCCGGCGCGGACTTCGATTTCCTGCTGCATGGCTTCCTGGTACTCGGCATCGGTCAGGTAGCCGAGCAGGTGCATGCGATTCAGCACATAGTGCTGGCGCACCTGCGCACGTGGGAAATTCGAGATCGGGTTGAAGCGCGAAGGGGCCTTGGGAATGCCGGCCAGCAGTGCCGCCTCGGCGGCAGTGACTTCGGACAGCGGCTTGCCCAGGTAGGTGCGCGAGGCAGCTGCAAAGCCGTGTGCTCGATGTCCCAGGAAGATCTGGTTCATGTACAGCTCAAGGATCTGATCCTTGGTCAGGCTGGACTCGATCTTGAAGGTCAGCAGCAGCTCATAGAACTTGCGTGAGTAGGTCTTTTCCGACGACAGATAGAAGTTGCGGGCCACCTGCATGGTGATGGTGCTGGCACCCTGCGACTTGGACATGGTCAGCACGTTGGTCAGGCCGGCGCGGATGACGCCCAGCCAGTCGATCCCGCCGTGCTGGTAGAAACGGTCATCCTCGGCGGCCAGTACGGCCGATTTCATCACATCGGGGATTTCGTCGATGCGCAGTACGTTGCGGCGCTCCTCGCCGAACTCGCCGATCAGGACCTTGTCTGCGGTGTAGACGCGCAGCGGCACGCGTGGCCGATAGTCGGTCATCGCGTTGAGGTCCGGCAGGTTGGGCCAGGCCAGCGCTAGCGCCATGGCGACCAGCAGGGCCACGCACAGGCCGAGCCCGGCAAAGAAGACGCCTGTCTTGACGAAGAAGCGCAGCAGGCGCGATCCCTTGCGTGGGGCCGGTTTTTTTTGGTCGGGGGAGGAATCTTGGCTCATTTCAGGGCGGATTTTACCGGGGTTATGCAGGGTGGCGGCATCTCTGCGTGCAGTGTATGTAACAGGATTGGTCTATGTCGCGCCCAAACAACCCTTACGAATGGGATAATGTGAGCTATGAACGCCATTTTACAAACGAGCAATACGGTTGCCGCCGTGCCGCACGACGGCGTGTCCGTACCGTTCGGCCGGCCGATTTTCCTGGTCGGCATGATGGGTGCGGGCAAGACCACCATCGGGCGCGGATTGGCACGCGAACTGGGCTATGCCTTCGTCGACCTGGATCATGCCCTGGAAGCGCGTTGCGGCGTGCGCATCCCGGTGATTTTCGATATCGAGGGCGAAGCCGGTTTTCGCCAGCGTGAGTCGCGGCTGTTGGCCGAGTACATGCACCAGCAGGGTGTGGTGGTGGCGACCGGGGGCGGCATCGTCACCGTCGAAGACAATCGCAAGCTGCTGCGCGAACATGGCATCGTGATTTATCTCCAGGCCGAACTGGACGAACTGGTACGGCGCACTGCACGTGATCGCAACCGGCCGTTGCTGGCGACCGCCAATCCGCGCCAGACCCTGCACGAACTGATGCAGCGGCGCGAACCGCTCTACCACGAGGTCGCGGGCCTGCGCCTGGAAACAGGCACGGCACCGGTGGCGACCCTGGTGCGCAAGCTGATCCGCATGCTGCATACCGCACCGGACAAACATTCTTCTACGGCACAACCTCATACGGGCATCATGAATATCGTCAATGTAGACACTCCTGGCGGGCAATATCCGATTCGCATCGCGCCTGGCCGGCTCGACGCGCTGGCCCGGGCGGTGCCCGAAGACGCCACGGCCGTGGCGCTGGTCACCAACCCCACTGTGGCGGCGCACTATGGTGCCCGCGTACGTGCCTCGCTCGAAGCCAGCGGGCATCGGGTGGTGCAACTGGAACTGCCGGACGGCGAGGCGCACAAAAACTGGCAGACGCTCAACCTGATATTCGACCTGCTGCTGGCAGAAAAGTTCGACCGGCGTGCCGTTCTGGTGGCGCTGGGCGGTGGTGTGATCGGCGACATGGTTGGTTTTGCCGCCGCCACCTACATGCGTGGCATCCGCTTCATCCAGGTGCCGACCACGCTGCTGGCGCAGGTGGATTCGTCAGTGGGCGGCAAGACGGCCGTCAATCATCCGCTGGGCAAGAACATGATCGGTGCCTTCTACCAGCCGATCGCGGTCGAGGTCGATACCGATGTGCTGCGCACGTTGCCGGCCCGCGAGATTTCGGCGGGTCTGGCCGAAGTCATCAAGTACGGCATGATTCTCGACGCTGATTTCTTCGAGTGGTGCGAACGCAATGTGGCGGCCCTGCGCGCCCTCGATCCCGAAGCGCTGCGCTGGGCGATCACGCGGTCGTGCGAACTCAAGGCCTACGTGGTGTCGCAGGATGAGCGCGAGTCGGGCCTGCGGGCCATTCTCAATCTGGGGCATACCTTTGGCCATGCCATCGAGGCTGGGCTGGGCTATGGCCAGTGGCTGCACGGCGAAGCCGTGGGCTGCGGCATGGTGCAGGCGGCCGAACTGTCTGCGCGGGTATGCGGCCTGCCGCGTGAGTCCGTGGACCGCATCCGCGCCCTGGTCGAGGCCATCGGTTGCCCGGTCACGGCCCCCGACCTGGGCGACGAGCGCTGGTTCGACCTGATGCGCGTCGACAAGAAGGCCGAGGCCGGCGAGATCCGTTTCGTGCTGTTGCCCTCGATCGGCGAGGCTGTGCGTTGCGCGGCACCCGACGAGGCGGTTCGCGATGTTCTGGCGGCGACGGTGGCATGATCGATTATTGCGCTGCATCATGGTGCGGTGTGGCCGGTTCAGGCAATGTGGCGGGTATGACGCATCTGCGATTTTGAGTATCCGGGCGGCAGGCAGCCGTCCCTGCCAGGAGACAATGTATGGAAAGCAAACTGTCCGCCGTGATCGAAGCCCATGCGCTGGCTCCCTACGCCTGCGATCCGGCGCAGACCCGGGGGCGTCGATACCGCGAACCGGCTTCGGCCAATCGCAGCGAGTTCCAGCGTGACCGGGATCGCATCATCCATGCCACTGCCTTTCGCCGGCTCGAGTACAAGACGCAGGTGTTCGTCAACCACGAAGGCGACCTGTTCCGTACCCGGCTGACGCACAGCCTGGAAGTGGCGCAGATTGCCCGTACCCTGGCACGCAACCTGCGGCTCAACGAGGATCTGACCGAGGCCATCGCGCTGGCGCATGATCTGGGGCACACCCCGTTCGGCCATGCCGGGCAGGATGAACTCAATGCCTGCCTGCGCGAGATTTCCCCCGATGCAGGTGGCTTCGAGCACAACCTGCAGAGCCTGCGGGTGGTCGATGAACTGGAAGAGCGCTATGCCGAGTTCAACGGACTGAACCTGTGCTTCGAGACCCGCGAGGGGATTCTCAAGCATTGCTCGCATTACCATGCCAGGCAACTGGGCGATGTCGGCAGCCGCTTCATCGACCGCACCCAGCCGTCGCTGGAGGCTCAACTCACCAATCTGGCAGATGAGATCGCCTACAACAATCATGACGTCGATGACGGCCTGCGTTCTGGCCTGATCACCCTGGAGCAGTTGCTGGAGGTGGAACTGTTCGAGCGGCATTACCACGCAGTATCCAAGCGCTATTCCGATGTGGCACCGCGCCGCATCCTGTCGGAAACCATCCGGCGCATGATCAATACCCTGATCGTGGATCTGATGTCGACCACGCAGCAGCGTCTGGCGGAACTCAAGCCACAGTCCGCCGATGAACTCCGGCAGGCACCGGCGATTGCCGGGTTCTCACCCGAAGTGCGGGCGCAGGCCGATGTGCTCAAGAAATTCCTGATGGACAATCTGTACCGGCACTATCAGGTGATGCGCATGACGCGCAAGGCGCGCACCATCATCCGTGAGCTGTTCATGGCGTTTGTCGATGATCCGCGCCTGCTGCCGCCGGATTATCAGCGTGCCGACAAGGTGGAACAACTGCGGGCGATTTCGGACTATATCGCCGGGATGACGGATCGCTACGCGATCAGTGAGCACAAGCGGCTGTTTCAGATGTAGGGCAGGTGCTGCCTACAGGTGCTTGAGCAGGAAATCCAGTGTGCGCTTCCAGGCCAGTTCGCTGGCCTCGGGGTCGTAGACTTCGGGCCGCAGCTTGTTGAAGAAGGCATGCTCGCCCTCGTAGCGATGGATCTCCGGTGACTGGCCGGCATCGCGCATGGCAGCCTCCAGCGCATCCACGGCTGCCGGCGTGCACCAGTGGTCGCGGCTGGCGAAGTGTGCCTGGAAGGGAATGCGGATCTGTGCGGGATCGGCCACTTCCTTCGGCGGGATGCCATAGAAACAGACGGCAGCATTGACTTCCGGCAGATGGGCGGCACTGGCAATGGTGAGCGCGCCGCCCATGCAAAATCCGATCACCGCGACGGTCTCGCAGCCCTGCTCGCGCAGATGGGCAACGGCACCGCGAATGTCCTCGAACGTTGCGCCGGCAAAATCCAGGCCATCCATCAGATGGCTGGCCTCATCGGCATCCTGGGCAACACGGCCATGATAGAGGTCGGGGGCCAGGGCCTGATAGCCGGCTGCCGCCAGGCGATCCGCCACGCTGCAGATCTGCTCGTTCAGCCCCCACCACTCCTGCAAGACGACGACCCCCCTGCGGCCTCCGGGCAGCGACGCCTGGTAGGCCGGGCAGTCGGATCCATCGGGGCGCTTGAATGTCAGGTTGGCCTGGGACATGTGTCTTCTCCTTTAGGGTGTCAGGGCAGACGCCTATTGTGTGCCAGACCCGGGCGCGGCACAACCGCGCCTGGATGACAGTCAGGAAGCGGGCAATGTCAGGGCCTGCCGGCATGCAGTGTCAGCCGCTCCACCAGCGAACCGAAGAAGTGATAGCCCGAGCCTCCTTCTGCCAGGATATCGAGCAGCACATCCGGATCGCGCACCCGGGCACCGCCGATGTGGGTCACGCCGCGCTGAGCAAACGGCGTGACCAGCAGTGGGGCGGTTGGGCCGATTACGGCGACTTTCATGCCGGGCCTGACATGGGTTAGCAGGGCGTCCAGTGTGCCGTTGATCAGGGTGGTACCGGTCACGGCCAGCACCGTACCCCAGGGGATGACCTCGGGTGCGGTGTCGGGGTGTGCATAGTGAGGCAGTTCGACTTCCTTGAGTGTGGAAATATCCAGTTCCAGTACCCGGTAGTCGATTTGCCGCTTGCGCAGTTCCCGCATATAGGGGGCGAAGGCACCCACCAGCACTACGCGGTCATTCGGACGGATGTCCATGCCCTCGAAGGTGTCGCCGTCCGTGACGGCCTGGGTAGCGGGTGCTCCATCGCGCTGCCAGAGCGTTTCGACCAGCGCATTGAGTGTAGCGATGGCCAGGGCGCGGCGCATGTCCTGCTTGCTGGTCAGGTCGTCCAGCAGGTCGGCGGCCGGGCGTCCGCGCAGCTTGCCGGGGCTGGGTAGTGCCAGTGCCGAGCTGGGGCAGCAGACGGCAGCGGGGATGCTCTTGATCGGCGTGGCGCTGAGGCCGCAGGCACCATTGCCGAGTTTGACGCCGGAGAAGAACAGACCGACCACGACACGCTCGATCAGCAGGGTGTCGAGGGTGTCGCCCAGGGCCTCGACGAGGGTGTCGCGCAGGTCGGTCAGCAGGGCGTGCGGGACGGGGGCGGTGGGCATCAGTTGTAGCTCACCCGCAGATTGGCAAAGAAGCTGCGGCCCGGGCTGGCGTATTCATCATCGAAGGCACGGTAATCCTTGTTGAACAGGTTTTCGACGCCGATGCTGAAGGTGGCGTTTTTCCAGGCCGGGGGCGTGACGGAGAACTTCAGGTTGGTGATGGCGTAGCCGGGGTTCTTGTCCTCGCCCTTGGTGTCGTAATAGCTGCTGCCGCGATACTCGATCGAGGGCGTGACCGTCAGCCATTCGGTGGCGCGAATGTCGGCATAGGCGATGCCGAAATGTTCGGGCATGTCGGTGAACCGGTAGCTGGAGTCATCCTTGTTGCGGATGTGCAGGTAGCTGTAGTTCAGGCCGACGCTCAGGCGCGGGGCGAATGTGTAATTCAGGCTCAGGTCCAGGCCCTTGCGTTCGGTCTTGCCGTCTAGGTTGACGTTCTGCGACACGGCGTAGCCGGGGAAGGTGACGAAGTCGCGGTCGGTCCGGCCGAAGGCGTCTTTCGACTCGCTGTAGTACACGCTGGCGTCCATGTAGAGGTCAGGCAACGGCCTGCCTGCGTAGCCCAGCTCGTAATGCATGGCTTTTTCGGGTGCCAGGCCAGGGTTCTGCAGCGTCATGGAGGGTACGGAGCTGCCGGGCGTGCAGGTCGTTGCGCCGCTCGGGCAGCGTGCGGTGCTGCCTGCGGCGTAGTTCGAGTAGGCTTGCTTGAACGACGGGAAGCGGGTCTTGCGGGCGATGCTGGCACGCCAGGTGTGATCTTCGTCAGGCTTGTAGAACAGGGCCGCCTGCGGATCGATGGTGTCTATGCTGGGGTTGAGCATTGAACCGGCGGCCGGGTACTGGTTAATCAGGTTCTGGGTGTTGATGCCGACATCGCTGGCATCGGATTTGCGACGGGTATAGAGCGCGCCGATTTGCGTTTCCCAGTGGTTGGAAATTGTCCAGGTATCCTCCAGCGCGACAGAGAAGAATTCCTGCGTGACCTTTTCATCGGTGTTGGGCAGGGTTGCGCCACTATGGATGTCCGTGTTGAATGACCGGTGTTCTTCATCCTTGTAGCTGATCATGGCCTTGAGCAGATGGTTCTCGATGATCTCCGTGCCCAGTTCCAGCGATGCGCCGAATGCCTTGTCGCGGTAGTGACTGCCTTGCGGCATGCCGCGCCACCAGTCCATCGTGTTGTCGAACTTGTCGTAGTAGACGCGTGGCTTGATATAGAACTTGTTGTCGAGGAAACGCGTGTTGGACACGAAGGAAACTGTCTCGCGGTCCCATTTTGGCCACGCCCAGACGGTCGGGACGAAGCCATTGCTGCCGGTCTGGCCGGGCAGTTTCACGGCTTCCTGTTTGGAATAGCTCACCACGTATTCATCGGTGGCGTTGGGTGTGTAGCCCAAGCGCAGGCTGCCGCGACGGTCGCGGGTGCGGTAGTTGTATTTGTCCGAATCGACCTCGTTGCCGCGCGCATCGGTGCCGACGAAGTTTTCCGCCAGTCGGGTGTACTTTTGCTCGTAGTGCGAGAGGCCAGCCTGCAAATACCAGTTCTCCTGGCGGGTGCCGACGTTGACGGCTGCTTCTGATACGTTGCCGGTGGCCGTGCCCACGATGGCGCTGGCGTCGAGTTCAGACTGAGGCCGCAGCGAGACGATGTTGATGGCACCGCCCAGGGTGTTGTGCCCGTACATGACCGAGCTGTAGCCCTTGGCGACGTTGATCTCGGAAATATCGGCGGTCGTGAAACGGCCCAGGTCGGAATAGCCGTCGTACGGGATATAGACGGGGATGCCGTCGACAAAGATCGGCACCGAGCGCAGGTCATAGCCGCGGACGATCACATTGGACTCATAGCGCCCACCCTGCGGCCGGTTGTAGAACACGCCCGGCGCAAGTGAGAGGGCGGTGCCGACATCTTTTTTCTCCAGCAGGTCGATGGTCTCGCGGTCCACGACCGTTTCGGCCTTCTCGGCTTCGGTCTGGCGTGCGCCCTGCACGGCAATCGTGCCCAGGGTAAAGACGTTCTGGTTGCCGGTGGCCGTGTTGTTGGCCAGCGCAGGCTGTACGCCCAGGCAGAGCAGGGCACTCGCCAGTGCGGTCAGACAGGCCGGGCGATATCGTGTCGAGGAAAGTGGGTAGTAGCGTATTGTCATGGTGCTTCTCGGTGACGGACGTCTGCCGGAGCAGACGGGAAAAGATGCGGGAGGTGGGCTGTCACGGTGTGTTCGGTCAGCCCGTATATCCGGGCGAGATGGGCCGGGGTCAGGACGTCGCCAGGCATGCCCTGGGCCAGGATGTGGCCCTGATGCAGCAGGACCAGCCGGTCAGCCAGGCGGGCAGCCTGCTCGGGCTGGTGCGTGGTCAGCAGGATGGACAGGCCCTGGGCGCGCAATTGATCGATGTGTTCGAGCACGCGGATCTGGTTGCCGAAATCCAGGCTGGAAGTCGGTTCGTCCATGACCAGCAAGGCCGGTTCCTGGGCCAGTGCCCGGGCGATCATCACGAGCTGGCGTTCACCGCCGCTGAGATGCATGTAGTTGCGGTGGTGCAGGTGGTCGATACCGAGCAGCTCGAGGCTGTGTCGGGCTATGTCGATATCCGCAGTGCGGGGCGTGGCGTGCCAGGGCAGGTGGGCGGTGCGGCCCATCAGCACGACCTGTTCGACCGTAAAGGGAAAGACACCGTGGTGCGCTTGGGGCACATAGCCGATGCGGCGTGCCAGGGCGGTGCGCGACCAGTCCGCCTGCGGACGGCCTTCGATACGGATTTCGCCGTATGAGGCTGGAATCAGCCCCAGGATGGTCTTCAGCAGCGTGGTTTTGCCGCAGCCGTTGGCCCCCAGCAGACAGAGCACAGTCTGCGGCTCCAGCAGCAGATCGATATCGGACAGGACGGTGCGTGTGCCATAACCCACCGAAACGGCACGCAGGGCGAGCAGGCTCATCGCCGGTCTCCGGTACGGATCAGCAGACCCAGGAAAAAGGGCGCACCGATGCAGGCTGTGATGATGCCCAGCGGCACCTCGATGGGAAACAGGGTGCGCGCCACGGTATCGGTCAGCACCAGGAATCCGGCACCCAGGCACAGGCTGGCCGGCAGCAGACGACGAAAATCCGGGCCGACCCAGAGCCTGGCGATGTGCGGGATGACCAGTCCGACCCAGCCGATGATGCCGGTGATGGCGACCGAGGCGGAGGTCATCAGGGTTGCCGAGAGGATGAAAAGCAGGCGGGTCCGGCGCACGTTGACGCCCAGGGCCTGGGCTTCCTCATCGTCCAGGCTGAGCAGGTTCATGCGCCAGCGCAACAGGGCCAGGGGCAGCATGCCGGCCAGCATGACCGGCAGGGTCGGCAGCAGGTCGTCGAGCGTGACGGAATTGAGCGCGCCCAGCATCCAGAAGGTCATGCTGGGCAGGTCGCGGTAGGGATCGGCGAGGATCTTGGCCAGTGAAATGCCGGCACCGCACAGGGCACCGATGGCGATGCCCGACAGCACCAGTGCCAGTGTCGGGCTGTGGAACCGTGCCGCCTGTGATACCAGGCAGACCAGGCCGACCGTCAGCAGGCCGCTGCAGAAGGCGGCCAACTGGATCACGATCACCGGCTGGCCGAGGTAGATGGCCAGCATGGCTCCCAAGCCCGCGCCCGCCGTGATGCCGAGGATGTCGGGCGAGACCAGTGGATTGCGGAACATGCCCTGGTAGGCGGCACCGGCTACCGACAGGCTGGCACCGACAAACACGCCCGCCAGGATGCGTGGCAGGCGGATCTGCCAGAGCACTTTGTCGACGGCGTTGGGGGCGGCCTGTCCGCCCTCCAGGAACCAGTGGCGGGCCGACGTCAGGAAATCGTCCAGGCCCAGCGGAAACTGGCCCACGAAAAAGGCACTGAACACGATCAGCACGCACAGTGCCGGCAGCAAGGTTGCAGGCAGGCGGGATGAGCGCTCTGTGGCCGGTCCAGAGCGGGCAGGCGCAGTGGAGGAGGCTGTCCGGCTGGCAGCCGGATCGCCGGTAGAAGAAGACGGTGCCGTCATCTCAGCCGCCTGTCAGGGCGGCGCGATGGTCGAGGGTCGCCAGTTCACCTGGGGCCAGACGGTAGCCGTAGAACAGTTCGAAATACTCGGCCACGGCTGCCTCATAACGCGCCAGTGGCAGGACTTCGGGATGGAAAACATGCGTGCACCAGAGGATGCCCAGCAGGCGGTTGATGCCGGGAGGATGATCCAGCCAGCCGAACGGCATGGTGGGCGCGAGATAGATGCGACCTGTCTGGACGGCACGCAGGTCTTTCCAGAGAGGATCGTGGCGCAGCCGCTCGAAATAGTTGGCATCCTGGGTCAGGATGACGTCGGGATCCCACTGGATCAACTGTTCCATGGACACACGGGCCAGCAGCTCCTTGCCGGCTGCAGCCGCGACGTTGTAGCCGCCTACCGTGTCGATGACCTCGGCATGGATGGAGCCGGACAGCCCGGTCTCCAGCCCATCGGCGCTGCGCCCGAAAAACACGCGTACAGGGTGTGCCGCTGTCTGCTCGCGCAGGCGACGGGCATCTGCCAGTATGCGGTCGGCAAAACGACCCAGTGTCTGTCCGCGCTCGGCGGCACCGAGCATTTCGCCCAGCGTGCGCAACTGCTCGCCCGAGGCGTCCAGGCGCCCGCTCATCACCAGATAGGGGATGCCTGTCTGCTGGAAGACACGTTCTGCCGTGGACGTATAGGTATCGCTGGTATTGCCCAGGTCGAGGATCAGGTCCGGCTGCAAGGCCAGCAATGACTCCATCGGGAAGGTGGTGCCCCGGCCCGCGAGTCGGCCGGTATTGGGCAGATGGCGCACCGACTCCGGAAAGAATTTCTTGCGTGATTCCGGGATGTTGTGGGTCGAGATGCCGAGCAGCTTGTCCGGCACCAGAGAGATCAGCATGACATCGGCCAGGGGGCCGGCGCTGGCGATCCGACGTACCTGATCGCCGGGAGGGAACTGACCGAACTGGACGGCAATCAGCGGTTCGACCGGGGCGGCCAGCAGCCGCGGGGCAAAAGTCTGCAACAGCAGGCCGCTGGCTGCGGCGGACAGGAAAGATCGTCGGTGCATCGTGGTGTGCTGCGTCTGTTGCCCGTGCATCCACAGGCATGATGTTCATCAAGCGTTATATATCTGTATATATAACCAAGGCGGCGAGTGTAGAGGGAGGGTGAGTACTTGTCGAGTTTGACCGACCGCAAATTCCGCAACGGATCATGGCCCGTGGGCAGACTTGAAGGGTAGATCGGATGTATTGTTATGTCCTGCCGTATATAACCAGACAGTAGACTGTCGTGTACGGCAGTCATCATTCAAGATATCGAACCCGCGCAGCAGGATTACCCAGACATGATCATCCACGACCTCGATTTTGCCGAAATGTATCGCGAGCACATGCGCCGCAGCGACCGCCCGGAAAAACCCGCCAGCGTGTGGGATGAGCGCGCCCGCTCGGCCGGAGCCAAGATGATGCAGGGTGATTACGCCAAGGCATTCCTGGCCCGCATGGACCTGTCGGGCGCAGCCACGTTGCTGGATATAGGCTGTGGCCCCGGCACCATCGGTGTGCCGCTGGCGGGTCGGCTGGAAGCGGTATACGGGCTGGATTACAGCCCGGGCATGCTGGAGTGCCTGACCGACAATGCCAGGGCGGCAGGCCTGGACAATGTCACGCCGCTATTGCGTTCCTGGACGGATGACTGGGAAGGCGTGCCGGTCTGCGATATTGCAGTCGCATCACGCTCCAGCCTGGTGCCGGACATGGCGGATGCGCTGCACAAGATGACATCGCATGCGCGCTTGCGCTGCTACATGACCCACCTGGTCGGCGGGCATTTTGGCGATGCGGCGATTGCCGAGCTGCTGGGCCGGCAGGTGCGGGCCTTTCCCGACTATGTTTATATCGTCAATATCCTGCACGGCATGGGGATTCATCCGCGTGTAGATTATCTGACGTTTCCGGGCCGGCTGGCCGGTACCCGTGATGCCCAGGAGTTCATCGACAAGGTGGCCTGGTCGTTTGGCGAATTGAACGCCGACGAGCAGGCTCGCCTGGCCGAATGGTATGGTGCCGATCCGGAACGTGCCCGGCGTGGTGGCGGGGACATCTGCTGGGCCCTGATTTCCTGGGAGCCGGCGGGTACGCTGGCTGCCTGACGGGCTTGTTTCATGAGGGGCGTGCAATGAAATGCAGCCCCTCTGTGTGACAAATTTGTCCAATTTTCAATGAGATAGCAATCCGGTAGATTGCCTGTGTTGCCACACAGACAGGGAGTTGCCGAGATGCCATCCGATCACGTTGCGTCCGCGCCCGGCCTGCGCCTGACGAATGACCTGGTGTCCAAAGCACTCTTCAGCCGACACTTGCACCTGCTGTCGGATCTGATCAATGCCGTTCTGCAGTGGCCCACGCCAATTGCCGTCGTCAAGATACTCAATCCCGATATCCTGCCGCGCCACGCCAATGGCAAGCGTATCGTCATGGATATCCTGGTACGCGATGCCACCAACGCCGTATTCATCATCGAGATGCAGGTACGGCGTGAAGAGCCCTGGCCGGAACGGAATGTGTATTACCTGGCACGCGGTTTATCGGAGCAACTACAAGCCGGGCAGGATTATGAAGGTTTGCGCCCGGTGATCGGCATCAGCCTGCTGGCTCATGACCTGTTCCCGGAGTATCCACATCAGGCCCTCTGGCGTCTGGCCCTGCGCGATGAACAGACGCCTGCCGTCTGCTTCAAGGAAGCCCTGCAACTGCATATAATGGAACTGCCCAAGGCTGAACGACTGGGCGACCTGCCGCCCGAACTGCGCGCCTGGATCGCCTGCCTGCTGCACAACCTGGACGAGGCCGCCATGAAGCAGATCACCCATCCCCCTGTGCAGGAAACCCTGCAACACCTGCAGACCCTGTCTGCCGATGAAAAACTGCGCTGGGCGGCACTGCAGCATGATATTGCCATGCTCGATGAACGTACCGCACTCAAGCGCGCAACCCGCCAGGGAGAGCAGGCGGGATTGGAACAAGGTCGTCGGGGAAATGCCGTCACGACACTCAATCAATTACTGTTGCGCAAGTTCGGCCATATCCCGGCCCCGATACAGGATCGCATGGCTGCCGCAGATCTGACGGACTTGCAGCAATGGACGCTCAATGTGCTGGATGCAAACCGGATCGAAGATGTCTTCGATCCGGCTTCTTGATCTGTTGTTCTTCTTCCTCGGAACAGCGGATCAGGCTGCTACATGAGCCTGGGCAGTGTTCTCCAGGTGCAGCTTGAGATCCGGAGCCAGGCTGAGCTGGCGGGCCAGTTCATCCAGATAGGCGCGCTCCATGAAGCTGTCTGCATCCGTGATCAGCAGGCTGGCGAGGTAGATTTCAGCGCCCTGCTCGGGTGTGGCGGCCAGGCGTGCAATGGCAGCTGGATCGGCCGGGCCGGCCAGTTGCGTAGCGATCCACTGCTGGTCCTGCGGTGAACCCTGCAGTTTCTGGAATTCGGCATCGAGCAGTTGTTGCTCTTCCGCGCCGATGTGACCGTCAGCCTTGGCGGCGGCAATCATGGCGGCCAGCACGTTGCGGCTGTGGCGTTCGATCTCGAGGGCAGGCAACTGGGCGTAGGCCTGCGAGGTCACCGGCAACTGTGCCGGTGCGGGCATGGTGGCAGGATAGGCAAAGGCGCTGGTCTGGTTGCCGGCAGCGTGGGAGGGCTGCGGGGCGTGTGACCCATAGGGCTGGGGCTGTGCCGGGGCGGCCTGACCGCTGGGCTTGCTTTGCCAGTCCTGGTAGGCCCGGTAGGCCACGGCCCCGAGTGCGGCCATGCCACCATATGCGGCGACCTTGCCACCCATCTTGCGGAATTTTTTGTTGCCGAGCAGCAGTCCCAGCGCGCCTCCCGTGAGTGCGCCGCCGGTGAAGCCGCCCAGCAGGGATTTGCCCTGCCCGGTGTTTTGCTGCTGCTGTTGCTGACCGAGGCCGGTCGAGGAAGCGACGTCTTTGGCCAGGCCCTGTCCGGACTGGAGCAGTTGTTGCAGGATGGCTTGGATCGACATGCTTTCAGTTCCTTGTCAGATTGGTATCAGGATTCAGACTGTACAGCAGGAAAATGGTTCACTGCAAAATGCTTGCAGGCTGTATCCGGCATGCATTTTCTTGTCGCCGGGTCGCCCCAAGCCAAAAAACACCCCCTTGGGGGGCAGCGCCGGGGCGTAGCGACAAGCGTGGGGGTATTTTTTGCATGTCATGGGCTTGGGCTATGCTTGGGTTCCGATGCACGGCCTTGCGTGCGATCTCCATAGGTGCGACCCATACATCATGAATACGCCCAGCCCCGACCGCCATATCGCAATTCCCGGCACCTGCAACGTCCGCGACCTGGGAGGCTATCCGGCCGACCAGGGACAGACACAGTGGCGTCGCCTGTTGCGCGCCGATAGCCTGTACGAAATGGACGAGACCGGCAAGCGCCAGTTGCTGGATGCCGGGCTGGCGATGGTGATAGACCTGCGCGAAGCCTCGGAAGCGGCGCGGGCACCGGATCCTTTTACCTCCCAGGACCCGGTGGTGCAGCATCGCATCCCGGTGTTCGAGGGCATCATTCCCCGAAGCTGGCCAGCCGGTGATGCCGATACGGACATGCTGTTCGTGCTGTACACCAAGGCACTGGAAACGTGCGGCGATGCCTTTGCCCAGGTGCTGACTACCATCAGCCGTGCCGATCCGGGGCTGGTGCTGTTTCACTGTTCTGCCGGCAAGGACCGTACGGGGCTGGTGGCCGGCCTGCTGCTGGCGCTGGCGGGTGTGGAGAAACAGGTCATCGTGCAGGATTATGCGCTGACGGAAAGCCTGATGGCCTTCCGCATGTCGCAGATGGTCGCCGCCTGCTATGGCGAAGGCATGAATGCCGCCGTGATCGAACCCCTGCTAGCCTGCAAGCCGCAAACCATGTCCGCTACGCTGGACTACCTTGAGGCGCGCCACGGTAGCGTCGAGGGATACCTGCAGTACATTGGCGTCGGGGACAGGGATCGCCAGGCACTGCAGGGGCGGCTGCTGGACTGAAATCAGTCCAGATATCGCGCCAGATAGGCCCCCGTATGGCTGTCCGGGTGGCGGGCGATATCTTCCGGCGTGCCTTGTGCCACGACCCGACCGCCACCACCGCCGCCTTCCGGTCCCATGTCCACCAGCCAGTCGGCCGTCTTGATCACATCGAGGTTGTGTTCGATGATCACCACGGTATTGCCTGCTTCGACCAACTGGTTGAGTACCCCGAGCAGCAACTCGATATCGTGAAAGTGCAGGCCGGTGGTCGGCTCATCCAGGATGAACAGCGTGCGGCCGGTGCTGCGGCGTGACAGCTCCAGCGACAGCTTGACGCGTTGCGCCTCGCCGCCCGACAGCGTGGTGGCGCTCTGGCCCAGCCGCAGGTAGGACAGGCCTACGTCGGCCAGGGTCTGCAGCTTGCGGGCCACCGCCGGGACGGCCGAGAAATACTCCAGTGCCTGTTCCACCGTCAGGTCCAGCACTTCGCTGATGTTGCGGCCGCGATAGCGGATTTCCAGGGTCTCGCGGTTGTAGCGCAGGCCGTGGCAGACATCGCAGGGCACGTACATGTCGGGCAGGAAATGCATTTCCACCTTGATCACGCCATCGCCCTGGCAGGCCTCGCAGCGCCCGCCCTTGACGTTGAAGGAAAAACGCCCAGGATCGTAGCCGCGCACGCGTGCCTCGGGTACGCCGGCGAACAGCTCGCGGATCGGCGTGAACAGGCCGGTATAGGTGGCCGGGTTGCTGCGCGGCGTGCGGCCGATCGGGCTCTGGTCGATGTCAATGACTTTGTCGAATTGCGTCAGTCCGTGGATGGCGGTAAAGGGCGCAGGCACACTGTGTGCCCGCTGCAGTTCGCGGGCGGCAATTGCGGCCAGCGTGTCGTTGACCAGCGTGGACTTGCCCGAGCCTGACACTCCGGTCACGCAGATCATGCGTCCGATGGGCAGGTGCAGATCCACGTTGCGCAGATTGTTGCCGCTGCAGCCGGTCAGCGACAGCCAGCCTTCGGCCAGCGCAGGCTGGATCTGCGGATCGCCCTGGTCGCCGGGGGCGGTGAGTACGGCAGGACACTGCGCCGCATCGGGCAATGTGGCTGGGTCAACAGGGCGACGCTTGGGCACGGCGATCTTGCGGGAGCCGCTCAGATACTGGCCGGTAATCGATGCCGGATCGGCTTCGATCTGCGCCGGCGTACCGGCAGCGATGACCTGGCCGCCATGTTCGCCCGCGCCGGGGCCCATATCGACCACCCAGTCGGCGGCGCGCACCATGTCTTCGTCGTGCTCGACCACGATCACGCTGTTGCCCAGGTCGCGCAGGTGGCGCAACGTGGCGATCAGGCGGTCGTTGTCGCGCTGGTGCAGGCCGATGGAAGGCTCATCCAGCACATACATGACCCCGGTCAGGCCCGAGCCGATCTGGCTGGCCAGCCGGATGCGCTGCGCCTCGCCGCCCGAGATGGTGTCGGCACTGCGGTCCAGCGACAGGTAATTCAGCCCCACATCGTTGAGAAAACGCAGCCGCGCGGCGATTTCCTGGACGATGCGGCTGGCGACTTCCTGGCGTGCACCGCCCAGACTGAGCTGTTCGAACCAGAGCAGGCAGTCGGACAGCGGCAGGGCCTCGACCTCGTAGATCGCCATGCTGCCGTGCGGGCGTGTGGGCACCTCTCCGTGCTGGTGGCCGGTTACAGGCGCAGTTGCTGAGGCTGGCGTCGATGTCGAGTTTGCGGCAGATGCCGACGCTGTCGCCTGGGCAGCGTCTGGCGTGGTATCAGCGACCGCGCTGCCCAGCAGCACGTGTCGCGCCTCGCGGCGCAGGCGCGAGCCGTGGCACTCGGGGCAGGCGCGGGTGCTGCGGTATTTGGACAGTTCTTCGCGTACCGTGCCGGAATCGGTCTCCTGCCAGCGCCGTGCCAGATTGGGCAGGATGCCTTCGAAGACATGGCGCTTGACCTGATGGCGGCCCTTGTCGCCCAGGTAGGTGAATTCGATTTCCTCGTCACCCGAACCGTGCAGGATGACCTGCCGTACTGCCTCCGGCAGCTCGCCGAACGGCAGGTCCAGGTCGAAGCCATAGTGCCGTGCGAGGCTCATCAACATGGTATGAGCAAAGGCGTTGCGGCGGTCCCAGCCGCGGATCGCACCAGCCGGCAGGCTCAGTTCGGGAAACGCCACCACCTTGCCCGGATCGAAATAGTCCACCACGCCCATGCCGTCGCAGCAGGGGCAGGCACCTGCCGGATTGTTGAAGCTGAACAGGCGCGGCTCAAGCTCGGACAGGCTGTAGCTGCACGCCGGACAGGCATAGCGGCTGGAGAACAGGTGCTCGCGCTCGCTGTCGAGGTCGAGCGCAATGATGCGGCCATCGGCCAGGGTCAGCGCCGTCTCGATGCTCTCGGCCAGTCGCTGGCGGCTGTCGGGACGCACGCGCAGGCGGTCGATCACCACGTCCACATCGTGGCGGGTGGCGGGGTCGAGCGGCGGCAGGTTGTCGATCTCGGTCATCGTGCCATCGATCCGCAGGCGCACGTAACCCTGCGCCTGCAGGCCGGCGATGTCGTTCTCGAAGCTGCCTTTGCGACCGCGCGCCAGCGGTGCCAGGAGCGCCAGGCGGGTGCCTTCGGGCCAGGCCAGGATGGCATCGGTAATCTGGCTTACGCTTTGCGCCGACAGTGGCAGGTGGTGGTCGGGGCAGTAGGGCGTGCCGACCCGCGCATAGAGCAGGCGCAGGTAGTCGTGGATCTCGGTAATGGTGCCGACGGTCGAGCGAGGATTGTGGCCGGCGCTTTTCTGTTCGATGGCGATGGCCGGCGACAGCCCTTCGATCAGATCCACGTCGGGCTTGTCCATCAGTTGCAGGAACTGGCGCGCGTAGGCCGACAGGCTTTCCACATAGCGGCGCTGCCCCTCGGCGTAGAGCGTGTCGAAGGCCAGCGAAGACTTGCCCGAGCCGGACAGGCCGGTCAGCACGACCAGCTTGTGGCGCGGCAGGTCCAGCGTCAGGTTCTTCAGGTTGTGGGTGCGAGCACCCCGGATTCTGATGGCTTGCATAGACCGCCTGTGGCGTTTTTTGGGGGTAACTTGGTACTATAGCAAGCTGCCCCGGTTTTTGCGGGGTAAACCTTCAGACTAGATTCATGCCGACTCCCCAAGCCAATACCATGACGCCCGCCGAACGTCGGATCAGCGTGGCGCTGGCCAGCCTGTATGCCTGTCGCATGCTGGGCCTGTTTTTGCTGTTTCCGGTGTTCGCGGTGGCGGTACACGGCCTGCCGGGCGGCAACGACCCGGCTCGCGTGGGGCTGGCGCTGGGCATCTATGGCCTGACCCAGGCTGTCATGCAGATTCCCTTCGGGCTGGCTTCCGACCGCTGGGGGCGCAAGCCGGTGGTGCTGGCCGGGCTGCTGCTGTTCATTGTCGGCAGCGTGGTCTGTGCGCTGGCCGATGACCTGTTCTGGATCACGCTGGGGCGTGCCATCCAGGGTGCAGGCGCGATTTCCGCCGCCATCACTGCCTGGCTGGCCGATGCCACCCGCGACGAGGTGCGCACACGCGCCATGGCACTGGTCGGCATGTCGATCGGCATGTCGTTTTCGATTTCTCTGGTGCTGGCACCGCTGGTGGTGGGCTGGGCCGGCCTGTCGGGCCTGTTCTGGCTGATCGCCATACTGGGCGTGGCTTCGCTGCTGGTGGCGGCCTTCCGGGTGCCGGTGGTGCCGCGCCAGATGACACCTGCCGTGCAGGGGGCCGTGGGCGGCGTGTTCCGCCATGGCGGCCTGCTGCGGCTCAATCTGGGCGTATTTGTGCTGCACCTGATCCAGGTGGCGCTGTTCGTTGCCGTGCCGGGCCTGCTGGTCCGCTATGGCGAACTGGCGGCATCCGAACTGTGGAAAGTCTACCTGCCGGTGATCCTGGTGTCATTCGTCGGCATGGTGCCCTCCATCATCGTTGCCGAAAAGCGTGGCCGCCAGCCCGAGATGCTGCGCTTGGCCGTGCTGGTGCTGGTGCTGGCCTGCGCCGGCATGGCACTGGCTGGCGCGCACTTTGCGGCGCTGGTGGCGGCGTTGATGGTGTTCTTCGTGGCCTTCAATATCCTGGAAGCGTTGCAGCCTTCGCTGGTATCGCGCCTGGCACCGCCCGAGCTGAAAGGGCTGGCGCTGGGCATCTACAATACCGCGCAGGCACTGGGCCTGTTCCTGGGGGGGCTGCTGGGCGGTCGCCTGCTGGCCGCGTCGGGCAGTGTAGCGGTATTCTGGTCCTGTAGCGGACTGGCACTGGTCTGGCTGGTCCTGGCGCGGGTGCCGTGCCGGGTGGCATAAAAGTCGCGCCGAACGCTTGAAAGCGGCATCGCCGGTTTGAGCCGCTGGCGCGGCAATCCGTTGTATCCGCAAGGCCCGTCTGCCACATCGTCGCGGGCGGTACGAGTTTTGTGGTGCGACTTATTTACGCATTGTGGCTGTCGAACCCTGCGGGATCGTCGATAATGCGGCATTGTTCAATTGCCTGAATTTGGAAGGGAGATCGGCATGGCATCGGTCAATAAAGTCATCATCGTCGGCAACCTGGGACGCGATCCCGAGATCCGCTACACCCCGGATGGCGCTGCCATCTGCAACGTGACCATCGCGACCTCCTCGCAGTGGAAAGACAAGAACAGCGGCGAGCGTCGCGAAGAAACCGAATGGCACCGCGTGGTGTTCTACAACCGCCTGGCCGAGATCGCCGGCGAGTACCTGCGCAAGGGTCGCTCGGTGTACGTGGAAGGCCGCCTCAAGACCCGCAAGTGGCAGGACAAGGACACCGGCCAGGATCGTTACGCGACCGAAATCGTGGCCGACCAGATGCAGATGCTGGGCGGGCGTGAAGGTGGTGGCAATAGTGGCGGCAGCAGCGGTGGCGGCTACGATGATGGCGGCTATGGCGACAGCGCACCGGCACCGCGCAGCCGTCCGGCACCCGCGCAGCGGCCTGCGCCGGCTGCGGCACCGTCAGCGCCTGCTGGGGGCGGTGCGGCCAGTTTGGCTGATATGGATGACGATATTCCGTTCTAGGACCCTCGAGTCGTTGCCGAACTGTTCAAGCAGTTCGGCTGGTATTGCCGGCAATACCAGCGGCGGGGTTTTCGTCTTGTGAGGCATAATCCTTGAGTGTATGTTATGCCTTAAACACGAAATCTCTGACAGACCCGATATTATTGCTCCAAAACTGTCCGTTCATTGGCTGATAGTTGATACCTGGAAAAAGCAGCTTGCTCCTTCAGCTCCTCTTTGGTCTTCATCTCCACTTTCTTCGGCATGTACTTGCGGTTTTGCGCAAACTCCGAGACCCCACTGGAGATAGAGATTCCGCTAGCCGCTTGGATCAGGAGTTCAACAATTAGAGGCAACGTTGAACGACGCTGCGATTCCGCTGATGAAAGCACGCGCTTCCTTAGACCGACCAGGATATTGAAAGCATCCTGAAACCTTTTCTCCGCCATTAGAATCTGAGCTTCTAGTAGACGGCTGCCGACAGAAGAAATTCCTTGCCCCCACTTAGGACTGGAATTGAAAGCAGTTCGCGCTTCCGAAACATCGCCTCTAGTGAACAAGTACCGTACTTTCGAGCGGAATGCGGATACCCCCCCTATTGAGACACCCATGTTTTCAAGTTCATCAATCAATCCCTGGATGGAGGTCGCATTATGGATGACGTAGCCTTTTCCGAAGGCCAGTTCAATTAGAACCTGCAGCTCCGTGATATATGAGTTATTTTTTGCCCTAGACTTGGCTTTAGTGATAAATGTTTTCGCTTTATCCGGATGGTTTGTCGCTAGATACAAATAGGCAAGTTCGCGGAGAATATGAATGTCATCATCTCCTCTCAGTTCTAGGGCGTACTCCATGTGCTTTAACGCATCATCGAATTGTCCTGCTAATCGAGAGTTAAATCCGCGGACGAACTCTGAAATACGCTTTGCCCGTTTGTTCCCTCCATACTCCGAAAAAAGGGCCAGTGTTTCCGCCATCAGATCTTGCTTATTTAGGCGCGCTGCCGACATGCCGCGATACCTCAGCGCTTCAATAGCTCCGTCATCTGTCAGGGCAAGGCGGCTCTGATACGCACGCACGCAGAGTTGGTATGCCTTGTCGTATGCGTTGCTATCATAAAGACGTTTAGCGGTCCGCAGGCATTGAGAGGGAAGAATGAGACTCTCAATTCCCGGAATAAAATTTGTTCCCTCTTTGAGCTTTAGCATGCATGCTTCATTGAGAAGAGCGATATTGGTTTCGGTGTCGAAGGAAATACGCTCGACCGACGCCGTCAGTGCGATCCAGCAACGCCTCAAATCGGAATCGGTAGGAGGCGTTTTACCAAAGGCCCGTGCGGTTCTGCTAAGAAAATTTGGAACTTTCACCGACGTGGCGTCTGTTTGAAGAAGTCCGTAAGATTGTAGTAGTATATATGCGTTTCGTATTTCCTCCCTTTGGCACTGCATTACTTGAGAAAGCGTCTCAAAAATGTCTGATGCAGCGATATGCCCGCAATCGGCGACGAAGGTAAGTATCAATTTTGAGATGCTATCGTCCGCAATGCTCCGCACAAGCTTCGACGCGTTTCTTTCAAGATCAGAAAATACATACTTTCTGATGCTTTTCATATCAGATGTATCAGGGAGGGTCTTGAGAAGACGTGCGGCTGAGGCTATGAGTGCCGGGTTGCCTGACACTTGTTCCAGAACGATTTCCGCGGTATAGGAAGGAAGGACGACGCCAAGATTTGAAATCCACCAAGCAAACAATAAAGACGACTCGTCTTCAGGCATGGGTTCAAGGTGGCAGGTGGCGGTCTTTTCCGAAACAGATGAATTGATGAAATTCGGCTTTCTGCCTGTAACTATGTTGATGAGTGGATAAGAACCAGAAGGCATTGCTTCAATAAGTTTCTGGACCCAAGTGTTTAGTTCTCCGGAGTCATTTAGGATTGAATCGGCAGCTTCAACAACCAATACCTGCCCACTGCCGCAAGTAGAGATAATGAGGTCCGCTAGCTCACATATGCGCTGATTTAGTGGTTTTTTTCCATAATCTTCCATTGAGGCCGCGAGATCTCTTGCTGTCGTAAGGCCTACGAGCCCCTTAATGGACTTGAAGAGATCAACATCAGACTCAAAACTCTCCGTATAGATTAACATCTTCCGCGAGGGAATATTTCTGAACTGTCTGCTAAATAGCTGATTGATCAGGTCTTTACGTCCCATTCCATCAGGCCCGGAAATCAACAAGCAGGCCGGCATCTTTGCAGCTTCGACCGTTAATGCCTTTTCGATCGCTTTAAGTTCGTCAGCTCTGTAAAAAGGAGCCGAAGGAGCTTCTTTGTTTTGCCAATTGTCGTATTCGCTCAAAATGCGGCAGGCAATATGAGCAGGTGATGGGTGCTCTGTTATTACGTAGTTTTGCAGCCAATCAGGCACCGCCGAGCGTTGTCCACCTCTCAGTAAAAAAACCATGGCAGTCGCTATCCGATTGCGCATCCAGTTAATGAAAGCGACCTTAAGTTCACCGCCTACCCACTCTGAAGCAAGAGCTCTTTCTGATGCGAAGAGGATAAAATGGGTCGACTCGTTCAGTGCAGAGTAAATCTGATCTGGCAAGAACCCACACGGATCAAAAGTGGCAACGTCATAATGGCAGATCCCGGGACCAAGCTCCCTGTAGACGTTACTAACGATGTCTTTGTCGCTGGAACTATGAGAAAGGAAGATTTTCATAGGAAATCCTGGTTGCCAAGCCTTTTTCTTCCGTGTGTGTGACACGGATTATTATGGATTGAGAGTGACGGAAAATTACACGGTATTAATGCCGATGGCAAGTGCTGAAGAGGGCTTATAGGGTTGGAATAAAGAGATTGCCTTGGGAAAAGAGAAACTGTTCAGTGCATTCTCGGCCGCTTATAGATCGAGACCGGGCATCTAACTATGCTCGCTTAAACTGCCGTTTCGGCCGAGAGGCCGGAATTACCCTTCCTGCAGGTTCCGGAGCATAGTGGACGCTCATCTGGCGGTGTTCAAGAACAGTAGAACGTCTCTTGATGGCCGAAAACAGCCACGAGAGCCCAAGCCCCCGCAGCCATACTCAGCTAACCAATCATTCCCCCACAGGCTTGACCAAAATCTTCACCTGCTGCTTCTCCTTCACCAGCGTCTCAAACCCTTCCGCCACGATATCCTCCAGCCCGATCCGCTTGGTCACCAGCCGATCTGCCTGGAAGAATCCACGCGTCATCAGGTCCATCACCGCCGGGAACACATCCCGGTAGGCGATCGTTCCTTTCAGCGTCCGCTCTTTCAGCACCACGGCATTCGGGTGCAGTGCGGCTTCGCCTTCCCAGATCGAGACCACGATGGTTTCACCCTCGTAGCGGGTCGAGTCCACGCATTGTTGCAGCACCTTGGATACGCCCGTCACTTCGAAAGCCACGTCCACGCCGCCGGGGGTGAGTTCGCGGATGCGAGCGACCGGGTCCTGTTCCAGCGGATTGATGGTGGTGGTGGCACCCAGTTCGCGGGCCTTGGCGGCGCGTTCTGGCGAGATTTCGACCACGTGGATGGCGGCGGCACCGGCGGCGCGCAGGGCTTCGACCAGCAACAGACCGATGGGGCCGGCACCGAACACGGCAGCGGTGCCGCCGGCTTTGAGGGTGCTCAGGCGCACGGCGTGCAGTGCCACGGCGGCGGGCTCGACCAGCGCGCCCTGCTCGAACGACAGGCCTTCGGGCATGCGGTGCACCATGCGTTCCTTGACCACGGTGTAGCTGGAGAAGCCGCCGCCGCCGCCCGACAGGCCGTGAAAGCCCAACTGGTCGCACAGGTTGTACTTGCCGTGGTTGCAGGCGTCGCAGTGGCCGCAGGAGAGGATGGGTTCGACCACTACGCGGTCGCCGGGCTTGACGCGGGTGACGCCTTCGCCGATGGCGGTGACTTCGCCGGAGAACTCATGGCCCAGCACGATGGGGGCCACGTCCTGGCTGATCGGGTGCGGTGTACCGACGGGTACGAAAATCGGGCCGGCCACGTATTCGTGCAGGTCGCTGCCACAGATGCCGGTCCAGGCGACCTTGATCTTGACCTGGCCGGGGCCGACGGTGGGTTCGGGGATGTCTTCGATGCGGATGTCTCGGGCCTTGTGCCAGCGGGCTGCTTTCATGGGGCACTCCTGTTCAGGGGTTGATGATCTGAATCGGCCGCTGCCATCGAGGGGCGGGGTAGCCGGAGGGCGGCGACCTATTAAGATGATGGTAACAGAGTGTGTAAGTCAGGGATATGGCATCTGCCTTGACAATGATTGCCTAGGCAGTTAATAATCCAGCCCATGAAGCGTTCCAATTCCCGCGCCCTGGCGCATTCCCTGCGTGACCCGGTCAGTTGCACGTCCGAGGACAGTATCGGCTTCCTGATCAAGTGCGTGCTGGTGTCCATGAGCCGCATCATCGAGCGCGACATGGTGCCGCTGGATCTGACGGCGATGCAGTGGCGTCCGCTGATGATGGTCTACAGCGGCAAGGCCGATACGGCGGCAGAACTGGCCCGGGTGCTGGATGTGGATACCGGTGCCATGACCCGTACGCTCGACCGGCTCGAAGGCAAAGGCTTGCTGCGCCGGGAGCGCAGCCAGGACGATCGGCGCGTGGTGCGGCTGGAGCTGACGGATGCGGGCCGCGAGGTGGCGGCGCAGTGTCCGGCCGTGTTGGGCCGGATGCTGGATCATCACTTGCGTGATTTCAAGGCTGAGGAAGTGACGGCATTGCGGGCATACCTGCAACGCATGCTGGTCAACGGCGCGCAACCACGAGCGTGAACGCGCGCCAGTCGGCGCAATCGGTGCGCAGGCAGTCTGCCTGCGCTTTTTTGATCCTGTTTGCTGCCTAGGCAGATACAGATCAGGCAATGTTTTTAAGCTTATTGTCAGAATGAATCGTTTGATTGTCTCTATCGCCAGCGCTGCGGTGCTGGCAGGATGTGCGCCCATGCGCGATGGCGTGCCCGAGGCGCAGCAGATTGCACCGCAGGCGGTAGGGCTGCATGCTGCCGCTACGGCCATGGAATGGCCCGCTGCCCGCTGGTGGCAGCGCTATGGCGATGCGCAGCTTGATCGGCTGGTCGAGGCGGCCCTGGCGGGTAGCCCCGATATGGTGGCGGCCGAAGCACGCCTGCGTCAGGCACAGGCTGCCGTCGGGCGGGCGGGAGCTGCGTTGCTGCCGACAGTCGAAGCCAATGGCACGCTCACGCGCCAGCACTACAGCGAGCACTATGTCTATCCCGAACCGCTGGGCGGCTCCGTGGGCAGTGATGCGCGTCTGGCGCTGGATGCTCGCTACGAGCTGGACCTGTGGGGCAAGTACCGCAGCGGCCTGGATGCCGCCCGGTCCAGCGCAGAAGCGGCGCAGGCCAATGTGCAGTGGGCGCGCAATGTGCTGGTGCTGGCGGTGGTACAGGGCTATGCCGATCTGCAGAATGCCTGGGCGCAGCAGCATGTCCTGGCACAGTCACTGGCGCGGGCCGATGATGTGCTGAGCCTGACGCAGGCCCGTTACGAGGCCGGGCTGGATACACAGGTCGAGGTGCGGCAGGCCGAAGCGCAGCGTGCGGAAGTGCGTGTGCAGACCAGCCAGGTTGAAAACGACATTGCCCGCTTCCGACACCAGTTGGCGGCCTTGCAGGGGGCCGGGCCGGATACGGCGCTGTCGCTTGAGCCGGCGACCCTGCAGATGCCGGCGCAGGCGCGGCCCGCCGAGGTGCCGCTGGCGTTGCTGGGGCGGCGCCCCGACATCGTGGCGGCGCGCTGGCAGGCCGAGGCGGCGGGGGCCGAGGTACAGGCGGCCAAGGCGGCGTTCTATCCCAATGTGAGCCTGGCGGCGTTTGCCGGCTTGCTGACGCTCAATACGGCCACGCTGTTCGATCAAGGCAGCCGCATGGCCGGGGTGACGCCAGCCATCAGCCTGCCGCTGTTCGAGGGCGGACGCCTGAATGCCGATCTGGATGCGCGGAGGGCGCAGCGTGATGAGGCCGTGGCGGGCTACAACCAGGCCGTGCTGGGGGGCGTGCGCGAAGTCGCCGATGCGCTCGACAGCCTGCGGCTGGTGGCCGATGAAGCCCGGCACCAGCGCGACGCCCGGCTGGCTCTGGATGCGGCCTATGCGTTGGCACGCGACCGCTATGCCGCGGGCCTGGGCGATTACCTGACGGTGTTGTCGGCTCAGGCCGGCGTGCTGGAGCAGACGCGCCGCGATACCGCGCTGGCGGCGCGTGCCTGGAAGCTCGATGCCGGCCTGATGACGGCGCTGGGTGGCGGCTATGCCGAGCCCGCGCAGACTGCTTTCTGATGCGGGCCCGCCCTGCTTTCAAAGATATCTGGATAGTGTATTGATCATGACTTCAAAAATTTCCGTTCCCGCTTCGCGTCGTCGGCTGTTGTTGCTGGCGACCGCCGTTTTTGTGCTGCTGGCCGTGGGCTATGGCCTGTGGTGGTGGATCTACAGCTCGCATTTCGAGTCCACGGACGATGCCTATATACATGGCAATCTGGTGCAGATCACGCCCCAGGTGGCCGGTACGGTGGTAGCTATTGCTGCCGACGATACCGAGTGGGTGAAGGCCGGCCAGCCGCTGGTGCAACTCGACCCGGCCGATGCCGAGGCGGCGCTGGCGCAGGCGCGGGCACAACTGGCGCAGGCGGTGCGCCAGACCCGTACGCGTTATGTTCAGAATGAGGCCCTGCAGGCCGATGTGTCGGCGCGCGAAGCTGACCTGCAGCGGGTACAGGCGGATCTGGCCCGGGCACGGACTGATCTGGATCGACGCCAGAAGCTGGCACGCACTGGTGGTGTCAGCGGCGAAGAACTGCAGCATGCGCAGACCGCGCTGCGCTCGGCGCAGTCGCAGGCCGCCCAGGCGCAGGCAGCGCTGGAAGCCGCTCAGGCCATGCTGGAAACCAACCAGGCGCTGACGCGTGGCACCGATGTGGCACATCATCCGGATGTGCAACGGGCCGCCGCACAGTTGCGCGAGGCCTGGCTGGCGCGTGAGCGGACGGCCTTGCCGGCACCGGTCGATGGCATGGTGGCGCGTCGCAGTGTTCAGGTCGGCCAGCGGGTGGCACCGGGGGCAGCGCTGATGAGCGTGGTGGCGCTGGATCAGCTCTGGGTCGAGGCCAATTTCAAGGAAAACCAGTTGCGCAATATGCGTGTCGGCCAGCCGGTGACGCTGGTGTCCGATCTGCATGGCGACCGTGTGCGCTATCACGGTGTGGTGAGCGGTCTGGATGCCGGTACCGGCAGTGCGTTTGCGCTGCTGCCGGCACAAAATGCCACCGGCAACTGGATCAAGGTGGTGCAGCGCGTACCGGTGCGTATCCGGCTGGACCCGACCGAGCTGGCCGAGCATCCGCTGCGGATCGGCCTGTCGATGACGGTGGAAGTGGACGTGGGCGATGAAGGTCACGCAGTCCCTGCCGTGGCGGGCCTGCAGACCGATGCCCTGACGCTGGACCAGGACGTGGCCGATGCGCTGATCGACACCATCATCCGCGAGAACCTGGCGTCATGAGCGGCACGACTGCCGAACGGCAGGATGCGGCAACCGGCGCGGCTCCGGCTGCCGCGCCGGCGCCTCATCCGCCGCTTGAGGGGGCGGCCCGCATCATTGGCTCGATCGCATTGTCGACGGCGGTGTTCATGAACGTGCTGGATACGTCCATCGCCAATGTCTCGATCCCGACCATTGCGGGCGACCTGGGGGTCAGCAGCAGCCAGGGCACCTGGGTGATCACGTCGTTCGGCGTGGCCAATGCCATTACCGTGCCACTGACGGGCTGGCTGACGCAGCGCTTCGGGCAGGTGCGGCTGTTCCTGATGTCCACGTTGCTGTTCGTGCTGACCTCGTGGCTGTGCGGTTTTGCGTCATCGCTGGAGGCGCTGGTCGTGTTCCGGGTCCTGCAGGGGGCGGTGGCCGGGCCGATGATTCCGCTGTCCCAGACCCTGATGCTGGCCAGTTTTCCTCGCGAAAAATCGGGCATGGCGCTGGCGATCTGGGCCATGACCACCCTGGTGGCCCCGGTGGCCGGTCCGTTGCTGGGTGGCTGGATTTCGGATACCTACACCTGGCCCTGGATTTTCTACATCAACGTGCCGGTGGGGCTGCTCGCAGCCTGGTTCAGTTGGCGCATCTACAAGGATCGTGAATCGCCCACGCGCCACATCCCGATCGATCGCATGGGGCTGGCGTTGCTGGTGGTCTGGGTCGGCGCGTTGCAGGTCATGCTCGACAAGGGGCAGGAACTGGACTGGTTCTCCAGCCCGGTGATCGTGACGCTGGCCGTGGTGTCGGTGGTGGCGTTCGTGTTCTTCCTCATCTGGGAACTGACCGAGGCCCATCCCATCGTAGACTTGAGGCTGTTCCTGGGGCGCAATTTCACCATCGGAGTGCTGACGCTGGCGGTGGCCTACGGGGTGTTCTTTGCCAACGTGGTGCTGATGCCTTTATGGTTGCAGCGCTTCATGGGCTATACCGCGACCGATGCGGGCTGGGTGACGGCACCGGTCGGGTTGTTCGCCATTCTGCTCACACCGGTGGTCGGACGCCTGCTGGCCAGCCAGGACCCGCGTCGCCTGGTGACGTTCGCGTTCCTGGTTTTTGCGCTGGTGTCCTATATGCGCTCGGGCTTCAATACCCAGGCCGATATGGCGACGCTGATCGTGCCGACGGTGATCCAGGGGATCGCGATGGCTGCGTTTTTCGTGCCGCTGACCGCCATCAGCCTGTCCGGCCTTGATCCGGCGCGGATTCCGGCTGCCTCGGGGTTGTCCAATTTCGCGCGGCTGACGGCAGGGGCCTTTGGCACCTCGATCACGACCACGCTGTGGGATGACCGGGCGGCCTTCCATCATGCCCGCCTGAGCGAGGTGGCCCATCCCGGCAGCCCCGGTTTCGACAGTGCCTTCGAGACCCTGCGGCAGACGCTGGACCCGGCACGGGCGCTGAGCTACATCGACGGATTGCTCAATACACAGGCCTTCACGCTGTCGGCGCTGGATATCTTTCACGCGTCGGCCGTGATCTTCGTGTTGCTGACGGCACTGGTCTGGCTGGCACGACCCAATCGTTCTGGGCCGGCGGGTGGTGCGGCGGAGGCGGCTGGCGGGGCGCATTGACGGAGACTGCTTGCGGGGCGGGTTCGCTGCCGGTGTTCGAGCCTGGCGTGACAGGGCATAAGTCCACCTGGTCTGCAGAGTCTGGCCCGCTGTGGCCGCCGCCATGTTTAGAATGAAGGCTTCCTTTGTTTAGATCAGGTCACAGCCCAATGAATCATTCCTCCAATCGTCCGGCTACGACACGGCTGGATCGGCAGCGCAGCGGGGAGCCGTTGCAATGACGGCTGCATGGTCGTGGCAGCAGGGCGGCGCACAGTTGTTGCCGGGGCCGATTGGCCCCATTGAGGCGCTCTTTGATGCGCCATCCGGTCCGCTCCGGGGGCTGGCGCTGGTGGCGCACCCTCAGCCCCTGATGGGAGGAGACGCCCGGCACAAGATCCCGCAATTTCTGGCACACACCTTGCGCGACGCTGGCTGGCTGGCCGTGCGGCCCAATTTTCGTGGCGTGGGACGCAGTGCCGGTGTGCATGATGCCGGGCAGGGTGAAACCGATGATATGTGGGCCGTGCTGCAACTGCTGCAGGTCGACATGCCCGGTTGCCCGTGGTGCTGGTGGGCTTTTCCTTCGGCGCGTTCGTGCAGGCGCGGCTGGCACGGCGTCTGGCGGATGCGGGCACGCCGGCATGGCGCACCTTTCTGGCAGGCATGCCGTTTGGCACCGTGGAAGCGGGGCGTTCGTACGAAACGCCCGATGGTTTGCCCGATACGTTGGTCGTGCATGGCGAGCAGGATCGTCAGGTGCCGCTCGATGCCGTACTGGCCTGGGCCCGGCCAGAAGGGCATCCTGTTGTGGTGGTGCCGGGGGTCGGGCATTTCTTCACGGGGTGTCTGCCGGTGCTGCGTTCATTGCTGGTACGGCATCTTCAGGAGGTTGTTTTCTAGCGTTCGGTCCCTGAAAATGCAAGCACTTAAAAAACAGGGACATGTAGGTATTTCCCTGATGGTGGCAGGTCGTTACTTAGGTCACAATATAATTCTTGCACGACGCGCTGACCGTGCGTCGCCCCCATCCGGTTTTTCCCAAGGAGAACGAACGTATGAAAAAACATATTCTGGCCGCAGCAGTCCTGGCGCTGGCCGCCGGCAATGCCATGGCGCAAGCCAACGATACGCTCGCCAAGATCCGCGACAGCGGCTCCGTGACCCTGGGCGTGCGCGAATCGTCCGGGCTGGGCTACACCCTGGGTAATGGCAAATACGTCGGCTTCCATACCGAAATGGCTGAAAACATCATCGAGGACCTGCGCAAGGATCTGGGCCTCGAAAAGCTTGAGATCAAGTATCAGCCGATCACCTCGCAGAATCGCATCCCGCTGATCAACAACGGCAGCGTCGACTTCGAGTGCGGCTCCACCACCAACAATACGGCCCGCCAGAAAGATGTGGACTTCGCCCACACCACTTACGTGGAAGAAGTGCGCATGGCCACCAAGGCCGACTCCGGCATCAGCTCTGTCGCCGACCTGGCCGGCAAGAACGTGGCCGTGACCACCGGTACCACCTCGGTGCAGACCCTGCGTCGCAACAAGCGTGCCGAAGGCGTCAACTTCAACGAAGTCATGGGCAAGGACCACGCCGACAGCTTCCTGCTGCTCGAAACCGGCCGTGCCGATGTATTCGTGATGGACGGTTCGATCCTGGCCGCCAACATCTCCAAGTCGCGCAACCCCGACAACTACCGCATCGTTGGTGAAGTCCTGTCGGTCGAGCCGATCGCCTGCATGCTGCGCAAGAACGACGACAACTTCAAGGCCGCCATCAACAAGAGCATCGAGCGCCAGATTGCCGACGGCACCCTCAATGCCCTGTGGGACAAGTGGTTCCTGCAGCCGACCCCGCCGGCAGGCACGGTCATTGGTCTGCAACTGTCGGAAGCGACCAAGCAAGCCTGGGAAAATCCCAACGACAAGCCCATGGAAGCCTACGTGATCGAATGATCGCGTATCGGACTTGGGTTGTCTGATGTACATACGCCCCTACAGCCGGTCTGCAGGGGCGTTTTTGATTGGAATTGCACCGATGCGGGTTGCCGTGGCATGATCGCGGCACGCACGGAACTACCTCGGTAGGGAGGCTGTATGAATTGGGATTGGCAGGTATTCTGCCAGGATAACCTGGACCAGCAAGTGGTACAGGGATGCTTCGGTAAAGACGGCAGCGTGACCTATCTGGACTGGATGATGTCGGCCTGGGGCTGGACGATTTCGGTGTCGCTGGTATCCCTGGCCCTGGCGCTGGCGCTGGGTTTTCTGGTGGGCACGTTGCGTACGCTGCCCAACAGCCGCTTCTGGGTGCGGGCAGGTAATGCGTGGGTGGAGATCTTTCGCAATATTCCCCTGCTGGTACAGATTTTCCTGTGGTATCACGTGGTGCCGTCTCTGTTTCCGGTGATGCGTGGCGTGTCGGGTTTCGTGCTGGTGGTGTGTGCCCTGGGGGTCTTCACGTCGGCCCGGATTGCCGAACAGGTACGCGCCGGGATCGAGGCCTTGCCACGCGGCCAGCGCTATGCAGGCATGGCACTGGGCTTTACGACCTTCCAGTACTACCGTTATGTGCTGCTGCCCCTGGCGTTCCGGATCATCATTCCGCCACTCACCAGTGAATCGATGAATATCGTCAAGAACTCGTCGGTGGCCTTTGCCGTGTCGATTGCAGAACTGACCATGTTCGCCATGCAGGCGCAGGAAGAAACCTCGCGCGGCATCGAGATCTACCTGGGCGTGACGGCGCTCTACATCGTGACCGCGTTCGGCATCAACCGTGTCATGGCCTTCATTGAAAACCGCGTCCGCATTCCGGGCTTCATCGTGGGCGGTGCCCAGGGAGGACACTGATCATGGGCTTCGATTTTGATTTCGGTTTCTACAACTGGGCGCTGATCAGCGACTACGTGCTCAAGGGCTTCTACTTCAGCGTCTGGCTGACCGTCGTGGCGACCCTGGGCGGCATTGCCCTGGGTACCGTGCTGGCGCTGATGCGCCTGTCGGGCAAGAGCTGGCTGGTGCTGCCTGCGACCATCTACGTCAATGGCATGCGCAGCATCCCGCTGGTGATGGTCATCCTGTGGTTCTTCCTGCTGATGCCGCTGATCGTCGGCTTCTCTGTGGGCGCAGAAACCTCGGCGGTGATTACCTTCGTAGCATTCGAGGCGGCCTATTTCAGCGAGATCATGCGTGCCGGCATTCAGTCCATTCCGCGTGGACAGGTCTATGCCGGTCAGGCCGTGGGCATGACCTACGGGCAGAACATGCGCATTGTGATTCTGCCGCAGGCCTTCCGCAACATGCTGCCGGTGCTGCTCACGCAGACCATCATCCTGTTTCAGGATACGTCGCTGGTGTACGCTATCGGTGCCTATGACATGCTCAAGGGCTTCGAGACCGCAGGCAAGAACTTCGGTCGCCCGATCGAGGCCTATGTTGCGGCAGCCGTGGCCTACTTCATCATCTGCTATTCATTGTCGTGGTGCGTCAAGCAACTGCATCGCAAGATTGCCATCATTCGCTAGTCAGAAGGAAAGCACAACATGATTGAAATGAAAAACGTCTCGAAGTGGTATGGCGACTTCCAGGTGCTGACCGACTGCTCGACCCGCATCGAAAAGGGTGAAGTGGTGGTGGTGGCCGGGCCGTCCGGTTCGGGCAAGTCCACGCTGATCAAGACCATCAACGCGCTGGAGCCGTTCCAGAAAGGCGAGATCTGGGTTGACGGCACGGCAGTGCATGATCCCAAGACCAATCTGCCCAAGCTGCGCAGCCGCGTGGGCATGGTGTTTCAGCATTTCGAGCTGTTTCCGCACCTGTCGGTCACCGAGAATCTCACGGTGGCGCAGATCAAGGTGCTGGGTCGCAGCAAGGACGAGGCCCATGCCCATGGCCTGAAATACCTGGAGCGGGTCGGTCTGCTGGCGCACAAGGACAAGTTCCCCGGTCAGTTGTCGGGTGGCCAGCAGCAGCGTGTGGCCATTGCCCGTGCGCTGAGCATGGACCCCATCGTGATGCTGTTCGATGAGCCGACCTCGGCACTCGATCCCGAAATGGTGGGCGAAGTGCTCGACGTGATGGTCGGACTGGCCCAGGAAGGCATGACCATGATGTGCGTGACCCACGAAATGGGTTTTGCGCGCAAGGTCAGCAGCCGCGTGATCTTCATGGATGTGGGCGGCAAGATCCTGGAAGACTGCCCCACGCAGGAGTTCTTTGGCAACCCGGATGCCCGCAAGGATCGTACCAAGGACTTCCTGCACAAGATCCTGGCGCACTGATCGCGTTCTGGTCATGAACGACCCCGCCTGGCTGATGCAGCCAGGCGGGGTTTTATTTTTGTCGTCGGTTCGGAGGGACCTTCAGGCCTGGGCCGGCAGGCTGGCCTCGTTGAAGGCGGCCACTGCATTCGCGGCATACATGGCGACAGGGCCGCCGCCCATGTAGATGGCCACGCCCAGGGCTTCGTGAACTTCTTCCGTACTGGCCCCCAGCCGCGCCAGCGCCTGGGTATGAAACCCGATGCAGCCATCGCAGCGGGAGGCAACGCCGATGGCCAGTGCGATCAGCTCCTTGGTTTTGGGGTCAAGCGCCCCTCCTGCCATGGCAGCCTTGCCCATGTCGGCAAAACCTTTCATGACGCCCGGCTGGGTTTTGCGCAGTTGCGCGAGTTGGGTCGAAACGGACTGGGTCAGCTGCTTGTATTGCGGCGCGGACATGGACAACTCCGGTGATTGTTTTTGAGAATGCCGCCCGGCAGGCAGCGGTGATACCGGAATTATAATTTAGATTTATCTAAATTAGATATGAGCGAATAAATGTCTGCTATGCCAGGGAGCCAGACTTGCCCAGGGCAAAGTCCACGGCAGCCTCGATATGGATTGCCGTGGAGTCGAAGCCTGGCAGTGGCAGGGTATCTGTATCGAGGATCATGCAGATCTCGGTGCAGCCAAAAATGACCGAGTCTGCACCTTGCGTCCTGGCGGTTTCGATGATGTCGACCAACTGTTGGCGCGATAGGTCTTCTACCCTGCCAATACTGAGTTCATTGAAAATGATCTCGTGGATACGTTCACGAGATGGCGCATCGGGCACCATGACGTCGATGCCATGCGGCTTCATGCGAGCCGGATAGAAGCCGTTTTCCATCGTGTAGCGTGTGGCCAGCAGCAGAGGCCGGACGCGTCCGGCCGCCTTGAGGCGGGAGGCCACTTCATCGACGATATGGATGAAGGGCAGTGCAGTGGCCGTTTCTACTGCGTCGGCCACCAGATGCATGGTGACGGCACAGATCATGATGCAGTCTGCCCCGCCAGCCTCCAGGGCGCGGGCGGCCTTTGCCAATGCCTGGCCCGCTTCCTCCCAGCGATCACTGCGTTGCATATCGACGATAGGCTGGAAGTCGATGGAGCGCATCAGCAGTTCTGCCGAGTGCAGTCCACCCAGGTGCTGGTGGATGGCTTCGTTTATTTTTCGATAGTAGACAGCCGAGCCTTCAAAGCTCATTCCGCCGATCAGTCCGAGGGTGCGCAGGGTCATGAAAAATCCCGATGAAAAAGAATGGATGCGTTATCGGGAGTCTAACGAGCAGAATAATTTATGAAAATTGAATAATTCTGTTCAATATTTCTGTTTTTGGGAAATTTATCATGGCAACAGGGCCATCAATGCCTGCAGCGGTGCGCCAGGCTGATCGGTCCAGACCAGATGGGTACGGTTGAGACGCAGCCTGTCGGGCAGGGGGTGACGTTGCACGGCATTGCCCAGTACGGCATGGTCGAGCAGTTCGGTCGAGATAATGCCAATCCCCGTTGCGGCGGCCACGCAGGCGATGATGGCATGGTAGGAGCCGAATTCGAGTATCCGGCCGGGTGTCACGCCTTCTTCGGCCAGCCATTCCGTCAGGCGGCGACGATAAGAGCAGCCATGCGGAAAGACGACCAGGGTCTGGCCGCTCAGGTCGGCTGCACTGTGGATGCGTGGCGTACCCTGGGCCGAGATCAGCGTCAGGGTTTCATTGAAGGCGGGACGGCTGCTGAACCTGCCGGGTTCGAAGGGCTCAGCGATAAAGGCCGCATCGATCTCGAAGCGAGCCAGCATGCGCAATAGCGTGTCGGTGATCCCGGTCTGCAGTTCGATCGACATGCCAGGATGCTGCAGATGGAAGGTCGAGAGCAGGGATGGCAGGCGTGCACCGGCCGTGCTTTCGAGCGAGCCGAGTCGCAGGGTACCGTGGGTGGTGCCATTGCGGACCTCCTGCTCGGCCTGTTCTGCCAGCAACAGCAGGCGTTCGGCGTGGCCCAGCAGGGTCTGTCCGGACTCGGTCAGGGCGAGGCTGCGTCCTTGCTTGCGGAACAGGGCAACGCCCAGGCGTGCCTCGAGTTGCTTGATGCGGGTCGTGATATTGGACGGAACACGATGCAGGCGGGCGGCCGCACGCGCGATACCGCCCTCGCGGACCACGCAGCGGAAAATGTCCAGATCATCCAGGTCCATGTTTCTCATATTGAGAATTGTAGGGCCTGATGGTTCAGTATTGGCAGATCAGGTCGGCAGCAGGGCCGGATCATCGGTGCGGAACCAGCCGGTCAGGCTCCAGCGGGGCTGGGTGCAGGGCAGGACTTCATGCGGGATCAGGTCGCTGCGAAACAGCAGCAGACGGCCGGCCAGCGGTTCGAGACGGTGGAATTCGCGTTCGGGATCGTCAGCTTCGAACAGGCGCAACTCGCCACCGTCGCCAGGTTGCCAGTCGGGATTAAGGTACAGCAGGATGGTGATCATGCGATAAGGCATGCCGCGATGCTGGTCCATGTGCCGGGCATAGCCCATGCCGGAGTCGTAGCGCGCGTAGTGCATTTCCAGGTGGCGTAGGCCCAGGTAGAAATGCCGGTTGAGCAGCGTGCGCAGTTCGTCGGTCCAGGCCAGGAATTCGCTGCTGGCCGGTTGCCGATTGTCGTGGTCCAGCCAGCAGATGGTGTCGCCGCGTATTTCCGGATGGCGGCCTTCCTGCTGTTGTCGTCCGATGCGGGCAGCATGGAATTCGCCCTGTTGCCAGCGCTGCATGCCTTCCGTGCGTAAACGATGTGTCAGTTCCGGCGGGATGATGTCGTCCGACATGGCCCAGCCCTGGGTTTCTAAGAGATCGAGCAGCGTATCAAGCGGCTGCGTCATGATCCATCCTGCTCAGCGGAAACACCGGAACGACTCGAATCGCAGTCTCCTTGCCACAGCGCCATGATGTGGCCGCAGCATCAGAAAATCGGTAGATGGGGAGCGAATTTTATCTGAAAAAAAACCGGCCACAGAGGATTTTCTGCAGCCGGTATGGTCAGTGCCAGGACGATCGTTCGGTCAGGCTTTCTTGGCGTGCCGGTTGCGGTAGCCTTCCAGGAATGTGGCGATGCGCCCGATGGCTTCGCGCAGGTCCGGCTCGTGTGGCAGGAAGACGATGCGGAAATGGTCGGGATGGGGCCAGTTGAAACCGGTGCCCTGTACCAGCATCACGCGGGTGGCCTCCAGCAGTTGCACGAAGAACTGGCGGTCGTCCTGGATCGGATAGATCTCCGGGTCCAGGCGGGGGAACATGTACAGCGTGCCATGCGGCTTGACGCAGGTGACGCCCGGGATGGCGGTGATCAGCTTGTAGGCCAGGTCGCGCTGGCGACGCAGGCGGCCACCCTCGCAGACCAGGTCATTGATGCTCTGGTAGCCGCCCAGGGCGGTCTGTATCGCCCACTGGCCAGGCACATTGGCGCACAGTTTCATGTTGGCCAGCATGTTCAGGCCCTCGATGTAGTCGCTGGCGAGGCTCTTGTCGCCCGAGACGATCATCCAGCCGGCCCGATAGCCACAGGCTCGATAGCTCTTGGACAGCGAGTTGAAGGTCAGGGTCAGGACATCCGATGACAGGCTGGCAATGGCCGTGTGCCTGGCTCCGTCATACAGCACCTTGTCGTAGACCTCGTCGGCCAGGATGGCCAGGCCATGCTCGCGTGCGATCTTGATGATGCCCTGCAGGACGCTGTCGGGATAGAGCACGCCGGTGGGGTTGTTGGGGTTGATGACCACGATGCCCTTGGTGCGGGGTGTGATCTTGGCGCGGATATCCTCCAGGTCGGGAATCCAGCCCTTGCTTTCGTCGCACAGGTAATGCACTGGCGTGCCGCCGGACAGGCTGGTGACGGCGGTCCACAGCGGATAGTCGGGGGCGGGCAGCAGCAGTTCGTCGCCGTCGTCGAGCAGGGCATTGGTCGCCATGGCGATCAGGTCCGAGGCACCGTTGCCGAGGTAGATGTCTTCCAGGCCAACACCCTTGATGCCCTGCGCCTGGGTGTAGTGCATCACTGCCTTGCGCGCTGCGAAGATGCCCTTGCTGTCGGAGTACCCTGCCGAGTTGGGCAGGTTGCGGATCATGTCCTGCTGGATTTCCTCGGGGGCATCGAAGCCGAATACGGCCAGGTTGCCGATGTTTAGCTTGATGATTTTCTGGCCCTCGTCCTCCATCTGTTTGGCGCGATCCATGATGGGGCCGCGGATATCGTAGAGAACGTGGGCGAGCTTGCTGGATTTGTGGATGGGCTTCATGGAAATGGCCTGCGGCATCGGGCCGCCGAAAGGGCGGAGTCCGCTTCGCGAGGAAGCGGACCGTAATCGCATATTGTGCCACCTGCGCCCGCAACGGCATATAGGCCGTTGGTCGGGGCAGACCATGAGGCCGGCAAATGCGCAACGATCAGGCGTCAGGTAGCCCGATGAAGCGATCTGCCGAGGGGATCAGGCCTGAGCGCCATCCAGGGCCTGCTGCAGGTCAGCGATCAGGTCGTCGACGTGTTCCAGTCCGATTTGCAGGCGTACCAGGGCATGCGGTGCCAGCGTCCAGTAGCCGTGCGGAGCGATCAGGGAGGGTTCGACCAGTTGCACCAGGCTTTCGAAACCGCCCCACGAGAAACCGATGCCGAACAGCGTGAGCGCATCGACGAAGCGCCGTGCTTGCGCCGGTTCGAGCGCCAGCGCCACCGACAGCATGCCGTTGGAACCATGGAAATCGCGTTGCCACAGCGCATGGCCGGGATCGTCGGGCCAGGCGGGGTGAAAGATGCGTACCGTCTCGGGGCGGCTGGCAAAAAAGCGGCAGACCTCGAGCGCGTTGCGGGCGTGCTGCTCCAGGCGTAGTGGCAGGGTACGTGCGCCGCGCAGTGCCAGCCAGACGTCGTCGGCGCTGACCGAGTAGCCCAGCGCGTAGTGGGCCTTGGCCAGTCGGGCAGCGGTTTTGGCGTCGTTGGTGGCGACCGCACCCAGCATCACGTCGGAGTGGCCGGCGATGTACTTGGTGGCGGCGATGACCGAGACCTGCGCGCCCAGATCGAGCGGACGGTACAGATAACCCGAGCCCCAGGTGTTGTCGCTGGCCAGCACCAGGTCATGTTGCTGTGCGAAGGTGGCCAGCGCAGGCAGGTCCAGGGTTTCGAACAGCAGCGAACCGGGCGATTCGACGTACAGCAGGCGGGTATTGGGACGCACCAGCGCGGCCAGGTCGTCCTGTGCGGAAAAGTAGGTGACCTCGATATTCATCCGCTCCAGCAGGGAGTGGTCCAGGATGCGGGTCGGCCCGTAGACGCAGTCGGCCACCAGCGCATGGTCGCCGGCATCGAGCAGGGCCATGAAGGCCAGCGTGATGGCGGCCATGCCGGAGGGGGCGATGTAGCTGTGCGTGGCGTTTTCGAGTTCGCAGATCAGGTCTTCGAAGGCGCGGTGCGTGTCCAGGCCCTGACGGCCGTAGGCGGCGATCCGTTCGCCGCTGGCGCGTCGTGCGATGGCCCGGTCGAGCGCGTCCAGGCTCTTGAAGCGGACGGTGCTGGTACGGATGGAGGGCAGGCTGACCGGCGCGGACTCCGTGGCAGGGTCGAACGGCGCGCTGCCGGTGTGCATCAGGCGGGTATCAATGTGGTGTGTCTTGTTCATGCGAAGCATGATAGCGGGCACCTCGCATTGGCGCCACTGCCGTCAGGGCAGATCCACTATCTATATTCCGCCGCTATGCTCACAGCGCGCAAGGATCGGCGGATTCTGCTAGCCGGGGGCCGGCAGGAACAGCAATGCAGGTGTCTCCAGCAGGCGTCGCAGCTCCTGGATGAAGCGCGCTGCATCCATGCCATCCACGACGCGGTGATCGAAGGACGAAGACAGGTTCATCATGCGGCGCACTTCGATCCGTCCGTGACGTACCACCGGGCGCTCGACCTGCCGGTTGACCCCGACGATGGCGACTTCGGGATGGTTGATGATGGGGGTGCTGGCAATGCCGCCCAGGGCACCCAGGCTGGTCAGGGTCAGCGTGGAGCCTGACAGAACTTCGCGGGGCAGGCGCGCTTCGCGTGCGGCATGCGACAGGCGCGTGATCTCCGCGGCATTGCCCCACAGGTCACGCGATTCCGCATGGCGCAGGACCGGGACGACCAGGCCGCCGGGGGTCTGAGTGGCGATGCCCAGGTGCAGGGCCGCGTGGCGGGTGATGATGCCGGCCTCGTCGTCGTAGCAGGCATTGATCTGCGGAAAGGCCTCGGTGGCCCGCGCCAGGGCCTGGATCAGGAATGGCAGCAGGGTGAGCCTGCCATGTGTTGCGCTGTATTCGATATTCAGCGCTTGTCGCAGTGCTTCCAGATCGGTCACGTCGACCTCTTCGACATAGCTGAAATGCGGAATGCGCTGCATGGACGCCTGCATTTTCTCGGCGATCCGGCGGCGCAGGCCGATGACCTGGATCTGTTGCGTGCCGGTGCGTACCGTGGGGCTGGTTGCGGCGGTAACAGGAGGCGGGTTGGCCGGTGTAGCGTGTGCCGGGTGGCCGGCGGTGCCATGCGGTGGGTGTGTGCGTGCCAAGGCCGTGTCTATGTCGCTGTGAACGATACGCCCGCTTGGGCCGCTACCCTGGAGTGCATGGAGATCGATATCATGTTCACGCGCCCGACGGCGTATGGAGGGCGAGGCTAGGGGGCGCGGGTGGGTGGCCTGGCGACAGGCTGCTGCCGGCTCAGGTTCGACAGATGTAATGGGGCTCGGGCAGGTTGCCTGAGGGGAGGTGGGATCCTGTTGGTTAGTGGGGACGGCCACAGGCTGTGTGGGTGGGGCGCTGTCGTCCGCCAGTTCGATATGGATCAGCGGGGCACCGACGGCGATCATCTCGCCCAGTGTGCCGCACAGCGTTTGGACCCGGCCATTTACGGGTGAAGGAATCTCGACGGCTGCCTTGTCGGTCATGACTTCGGCCAGCGGCTGGTCTTCACTGACCTGGTCTCCTTCGCGGACGTGCCAGCCGACCAGTTCGACCTCGGCAATACCTTCGCCGATGTCCGGCATCTTGATGGTGTGGATGGGCATGCCTCATTCCTCCATGACGCGTCGCAGCGCGGCGGCAATGCGGGCCGGCGATGGAAAGTAGGCCCATTCCTGCGCATGCGGGTAGGGGGTGTCCCAGCCCGCGACACGCTCGATGGGCGACTCCAGCGAATAGAAACAGTGCTCCTGCATGAGCGCCGCCAGTTCGGCACCGAAGCCGCCCGTGCGCGTGGCTTCGTGCACGATGACGCAGCGCCCGGTCTTGCGCACGGAGGCTGCCAGCGGTTCGATGTCGAGGGGCCACAGGGTGCGCAGGTCGATGATCTCGGCATCGATGCCGCTTTCTGCCACGGCGGCGGCTGCCACGTGCACCATGGTGCCGTAGGTCAGGACGGTCGCGGCCTGGCCGGGACGATGGATGGCTGGTACGCCCAGTGGCACGCGGTAGTAGCCCTCGGGCACGTCACTCATCGGATGCTTTGACCAGGGCGTGACCGGGCGGTCGTGGTGGCCGTCGAAGGGGCCGTTGTAGAGCCGCTTGGGTTCGAGGAAAATGACCGGGTCGTCACTCTCGATGGCGGCGATCAGCAGGCCCTTGGCATCGTAGGGGTTGGAAGGCATCACCGTGCGCAGGCCGCACACATGGGTGAACAGCGCCTCGGGACTCTGGCTGTGGGTCTGGCCGCCGTAGATGCCTCCACCGCAGGGCATGCGGATCACCATCGGGGCGGTGAAGTCGCCGGCCGAGCGGTGGCGCAGGCGTGCGGCTTCGGACATGATCTGGTCCGAGGCCGGATAGAAATAGTCGGCGAACTGGATTTCCACCACGGGGCGCAGGCCGTAGGCCGCCATGCCGATGGCCGTCCCGACGATGCCGCTTTCGGACAGCGGCGCGTCGAAGACGCGGGTGCGCCCGTGGCGGGCCTGCAGGCCTTCGGTACAGCGGAATACACCACCGAAGTAGCCGACGTCCTGGCCGTACAACACGACGTTCTCATCCCGTTCCAGCATGATATCCATGGCCGAACGCAGGGCCTGGATCATGGTCATGGTCGCCATGGCTCAGCCCTCCAGTTGTGCGCGTTGCTGCACCAGGTGCGGCGGCAGGTCGGCATAGACGTCTTCGAACAGGTCGGCTCCCGGATCGGGGCGGCCATCGCCGAGGGTGCCGTGGCGTTCGGCCTCCTTCTGGGCGGCCAGTACTTCGGCTTCGATGTCGCGCAGAGCCGCTTCATGCTGCGTATCCGACCACAGACCCTGTGCGGTCAGGTGCCGTCGCAGTCGTTCGATGGGGTCGCCCAGAGGAAAGTGAGTCCAGTCGTCGGCAGGACGGTACTTGGACGGGTCATCCGAAGTGGAATGTGGTCCGGCCCGGTAGGTGACCCATTCGATCAGGGTCGGGCCGGCATTGCTGCGTGCGCGTTCGGTAGCCCAGCGCGAGGCGGCCAGCACGGCCAGCAGGTCATTGCCATCGACCCGCAGCGCGGCAATGCCCATGCCGACGCCCCGCATGGCAAAGGTGGTGGTTTCGCCGCCGGCGATCGCCTGGAAAGTGGAGATGGCCCACTGATTGTTAACGACGTTGAGAATGACCGGTGCCCGATAGACCTGGGCGAAGGTCAGCGCCGTGTGGAAGTCCGCTTCGGCGGTCGAGCCGTCGCCGATCCAGGCCGAGGCGATGCGTGTATCGCCCTTGATGGCCGAAGCCATGGCCCAGCCTACGGCCTGGACGAACTGGGTGCCGAGATTGCCGGAAATGGAGAAGAAACCATGAGTCCTGGAGGAATACATGACCGGCAACTGGCGGCCCAGGAGCGGGTCACGGCTGTTGGAGAACAACTGGCACATCATGTCGGTCATGGGCATGCCGCGTGCCAGCAGGATGCCCTGCTGGCGGTAGGTCGGAAAGCACATGTCGTCGGCGTGCAGCGCCAGGGCCTGGCCGATGCCGACGGCTTCCTCGCCCAGGCTCTGGACGTAGAAGGAGGTTTTCTTCTGGCGCTGGGCAATGACCATGCGGGCATCGAAGGCCCGCGTCAGCAGCATCAGGCGCAGGGCATGCAGTAGCAGGCCGGGATCGGCCTGTGGATCCCAGGGGCCGATCGCCTGGCCGTCGTCATTGAGTACGCGGATCAGTCCGTCGGCCAGCGGCAGCGTGTCGCGATAGGGCGTATCGATGGGGGGGCGAGGCAGCGAGCCTGCCGGGCTCAGCCTGAGGTAGGCAAAGTCGGTGCGCTGTCCGGGCCGGCCGGAGGGCTCGGGCACGTGCAGGCGGAGTGATCCCTGTGATGCGGTCATGGCCTTGTCTCCTGCGCAGATTGTGTCTGGCTTGCATGGATGTCGCCGCGTATCGCGGGATGCCGGTACGGGCGACTGTGGCCGTGTGCGCCGGATGGGCGAGGCGGCCACTGTTATGAAGGCACTGTATCAGAGAAGGGCGGGACGAGGCAGTAGGGGGAAACCTGGTGTGGAGAACGCATGGGCCGGCGAGCCTGATGCGTTGGCAACTGCCTGGACTCAGGACTGGTGAGGAGATGTTGGCTTGCGGTTCAGATTCTGCACCAGTGTCGTGATATACACCGTGAAAATCGGGAAGGTCGTCATCCCGATGACAGCCAGCACGGCGGTGGCAATCTTGCCGGTGGTCGTGACCGGCACGATGTTGGAGCCTAGCGTCGTGACCGTCATCGCGGCCCACCAGAGGGCATCGCCGTAGTTCTTTACCAGGGGGTTGATGTTGGCTTCAAAGATATAGAAAGCCAGTATCTGGAAATAGCAGAGCACCAGAAAAATCGCGATATAGGTCACGAACAGGCTGTTGATGCGATTCTTGATTGTCATCCGAGTCAGGATGACCAGGGCCACGCCGCCGCGCACGATGGGCAGCAGGCGCAGCAGGTAGCTGGTTTCGTCGGACAGCTCTACGGCGAAGTGCGCCAGCAGGCTCTGATAGGGGATATACAGCAGCAGCAACGGGAGATTGCGCAGCAGATAGCGACCCTTGTGCTCCGCGTAACACAGCATGACGAACAGTTCTGCCAGGAAATACAGGCATACCCACAGCTGTATGTCGTTGTAGATCTGCTGCTCGAACATGGTCGGGCTGGTAAAGGCTTCCACGGACATGCTGATGACCAGCGCCAGCGAAAGCACGATGCCCATGATGTTGGAAATATCGGTGGCCAGCGTATGCCAGCGAGATCGGGCGGAAGGGGAAACGGAGGTCATGTCGCGTGTCGGTATCAGGCATGGACCGAGGTGTTCCCGGCCGCGCAGTCGCATCTTACCGCAGCCGGCAGGCCGTTTCCCTGCACTATAATGATTGATTGTCTTTACATTCCCCTGTCGGAGTTCCCTTCATGCGTACCTGCTACACCGGTGAGGTTTGCCGCGATCAACTGGGTCAGATCGTCACCCTTTTCGGCTGGGTGCATCGTCGCCGCGACCATGGCGGTGTGATTTTCATCGACCTGCGCGACCGAGCCGGACTGGCCCAGATCGTGTGTGATCCCGACCGTGCCGATACTTTCGCGACGGCCGAGAGCCTGCGCAACGAGTTCTGCATCCGCATCACCGGCCTGGTGCGTGAGCGTCCGGCCGGCACCACCAATGCCGACCTGAAGTCGGGCGAGATCGAAATCCTCTGCCATGACATCGAAATCCTGAACGCATCGGTCACGCCGCCGTTCCAGCTCGACGATGACAACCTGTCCGAGACCACGCGCCTCACGCATCGCGTGCTCGACCTGCGTCGTCCGCAGATGCAGCGCAACATGATGCTGCGCTATCGTGTGTCGATCGAAGTGCGCAAGTACCTCGACGAACTGGGGTTCATCGACATCGAGACTCCGATGCTGACCAAGAGCACGCCCGAAGGCGCGCGTGACTACCTGGTGCCGTCGCGCGTCAATGCCGGTCATTTCTTCGCGCTGCCGCAATCGCCGCAGCTCTTCAAGCAAATGCTGATGGTGGCCGGTTTCGACCGTTACTACCAGATCACCAAGTGCTTCCGCGACGAAGACTTGCGTGCCGATCGCCAGCCCGAGTTCACCCAGATCGACTGCGAGACCTCGTTCCTCAACGAAACGCAGATTCGCGAGATCTTCGAGGGCATGATCCGTCATGTCTTCAACAAGGTCCAGGGCGTGTCGCTGCCGGCAGAGTTCCCCGAGATGACCTGGCAGGAAGCCATGGATCGCTTCGGTTCCGACAAGCCCGACCTGCGCGTCAAGCTCGAGTTCACCGATGTGACCGACGTCATGAAGGATGTCGACTTCAAAGTGTTCTCCGGTGCGGCCAACATGGTCGGCGGCCGCGTGGTGGCCCTGCGTGTGCCGGGCGGTGCCCAGCTCTCGCGCAGCGAGATCGACAGCTACACCCAGTTCGTCGGCATTTACGGTGCCAAGGGCCTGGCCTGGATCAAGGTCAACGAAGTGGCCAAGGGCCGCGAGGGCCTGCAGGCACCCATCGTCAAGAACATCCATGATGCTGCGCTGGCCGAATTGCTCAAGCGGACCGAAGCCCAGGATGGCGATCTGATCTTCTTCGGCGCGGACAAGGCCAAGGTAGTCAACGATGCCATCGGCGCACTGCGCGTCAAGATCGGTCACAGCGAGTTCGGTCGCAACAACGGCTTGTTCGACAATGTCTGGAAGCCGCTGTGGGTGGTCGACTTCCCGATGTTCGAATACGACGAGGACGACAACCGCTACGTGGCGGCGCATCATCCCTTCACCAGCCCCAAGGATGGCCACGAGGATTTCCTCACCAAGGATCCCAGCAAGGCGCTGGCCAAGGCCTACGACATGGTGCTCAACGGCTGGGAAATCGGTGGCGGCTCGGTGCGTATCCATCGCGAGGAAGTGCAGAGCAAGGTGTTCCGCGCCCTCAAGATCGACGAACAGGAAGCTCGCGAGAAGTTCGGCTTCCTGCTGGATGCGCTGCAGTACGGTGCGCCTCCGCACGGCGGGATTGCCTTCGGCCTGGATCGTATCGTCACCATGATGACCGGTGCCGATTCGATCCGCGACGTGATCGCCTTCCCCAAGACGCAGCGCGCCCAGTGCCTGCTGACCGCAGCGCCTTCGTCCGTGGATGAAAAGCAGCTGCGCGAACTGCACATCCGCCTGCGCCAGACCGAAGTCAAATAACCCTTCGTGGGCTGCGGCTCCGGCCGCAGCCGGGCCGCCTATGTCCATCCTGCGGGTCGTCAGCTACAACATCCACAAGGGCCGCTCCGCACTGGGCGGCAGGGAAAGCCTGTACGACGTGCGGCTTGGCCTGTATGGTCTGCAGCCGGACCTGGTCTTTCTGCAGGAAGTGCAGGGGCGCAACGCCCAGAGCGGCATTCTCGATGCCCAGCACGAGGCGCTGGCCGCCGGCCTGCAGTTCGAGGTGGCCTACGGCCGCAATGCGGTGCGTCGGGAAACCGACCACGGCAATGCGCTGCTGTCGCGCTACCCCATCATCGGTTTCGAAAACCAGGACATCTCCGATCATGCGCTCGAGCAGCGCGGGCTGCTGCATGCCAAGGTGTTCGTGCAGGAAACCGAGGTGCATTGCTTTGTGGTGCACCTGGGACTGTTCGCTGTCAGTCGGGTGCGTCAGGTGCAGGCGCTGGCCGACCGTATCGAGCGGCTGGTGCCGGCGAATGCACCGGTGCTGATTGCCGGCGATTTCAACGACTGGACCAACCGGCTGTCGCCCCTGTTCGTGCAGCGACTGGGGTTGCACGAGGTGTTCTCCTACGCGCAGCACACATCCAATATTGGCATGCCGCGACTGCGGGATTCCGTGAAGGCGCTGCGCCAGGCATTGCAGCGTGGTGCCGGTTTGAGCCGTGCGCATCAGCGTAGTCACCAACTTGGCCATGAGGGCGGCTACGAGCCGTTGCCGCCGCCACGCACCTTCCCGGCGGCTTTCCCCTGGCTGCGGCTGGATCGCATCTACCAGCGCGGCTTTGCCGTACGCTCGGCGCGGGTGCTGCGCGGCAAGCCATGGACGCAACTGTCGGACCATGCCCCTATCGTGACCGAGCTTGAATTGCCCTGAGCGGATGCTGTCCGAATTGAAGCGTCATGTGCAGTCCTGTGGCGACTATGCGCCCGTCACGCACCGGCACGGCCTGTCGGAAAGCCTGGTGGTAGATATCGACACTGATCATCGGCTGGGCCGCTTCACGGCCTGGAATGATGGCTCATGCGTGCTGGAAGTCATGGACGCTCGGGATGGCCACTATGTGCTCAATGAGCGGATGGACCTGTCGGGCAGCGCAGCGCTGGTGGCCGCGTTCCAGGTGTTTCTGCTGCAGATGGCGTGCCGGTGATGGCGTATTTAAGACAGGCAGTAAAAAATGAATGCTGAAGAGTTTGTTGAGGTGATCCGGCGAGAGGTCAGAGACTCGGCTGTAGAGGGGACTGTGTCCATTTTGACTGCTCCGCCGGGACGCAGGCCAGCCCCTGCCCTGCTCGCCATGTCGGCGTACTACAACAGCAAGAGCGCAGAAGAGCAGGCCATGATCAGGCATCTCCTGGAGGAGGTGGCTGATAGCGCTGTTTTTGGTTTTTTCTGTGTCCTGGATGGCGTCAGGGCGATCGAAGGCATGGGCGAGAAGGGCACATTGTCACTGACCTATAAAAAGGGTGACGTCGAGGTGTGTCTGAATATCGATGAGGACCTGCACGATTTCTATAATGCGGTCTGATTGATTCGGCTCTCATCGTCGGGATTGACGGCCGGGTTGTCCGGCGGCTCATTGCTGCAACACTCAATCCGGCAGGTTCTTCATCTTGATGCGGGTCGAGGTCCAGGCGCACAGCAGGGCCAGCGCGATACAGCAGGCCAGGCCGGTACGGATGCCGGACTCGATTGTCAGGCGTGCGATCACCAGGCCCAGCACAGTGACCCCGACCGCGCTGCCGGTGCTGCGGGCGGTCTGTACCAGGGCAGAGCCCAGGCCGATGTCGCGCCGGTCGCTCAGCATCTGCATGATGAGGGTCAGGTTAGGGAGCAGAAAGCCCAGACCCAGGCCGCTCACGAAAAACGCCAGCAGGATGTAGGCAATCGGACTGCCCTGGCCGATGAACAGCGTCATCAGGCAACCGGCGGCCAGCAGCAGCGAACCGAATACCAACAGGCGTTGCGGTTCGGTCTGGCGAGGAAAGATCCGGCCATTGATGATGCTGCCGATCGGGATGGCGACGACCAGGGGCGTGATCAGCAGGCCGCTGGCCCCCGGTTCGTAGCCCAGCGCCTGTTGCAGCAGCAGAGGGCTGTAGTAGATCAGGATGAACATGGTGGCACCTACGTAGACGGATACCAGCGTCAGCAGGCGGGTCTGGCGCAGGGCCAGGATGCGCAATGGAAAGATCGGCCAGGCCAGACGCCGCTCCAGCGGAATCAGTACGGCGAGGGCGGCCAGACCGCATGTCAGCAGGATCAGGGCCAGCCAGGGATGGCTGTGTTCGCCGGGAGCCAGGCCCAGTTCGAGGGCGGCCAGGGGCGCACCCAACGCCAGTGCCAGCAGGCCCGCGCCGCGCCAGTCGATGCGACGTTCAGGATCGTGCCGGGGACGGAAATCCGGGAAAAAACGGAACAGCAGCACGAAGGCTGCCAGTGCCGTGAGCGGGGTGACCAGCAGGAAGGTGGCACGCCAGCCCAGTGCTTCGGTGATGGCTCCGCCCATGAAGGGACCGATACCGCTGGCGACCGCATAGGCGGCTGACAGCATGGCCATCCAGCGCACGCGCTGGCCCGTGTCGGGAAAAAGGTCGGCTGGCGCGGCAAAGGCGGTCGCGATCATCATGCCGCCGCCGACACCCTGCAGGGCACGCCACAGAACCAGTTGCGCCATATTCTGCGCGGTGGCGCACAGCAGCCCGCCCAGCGCGAGGATGACCACCGAGGCCAGCATCAGCCGCTGGCGGCCGTACATGTCGCCCAGCCGTCCGAAGATCAGAATGGCGATCGATGTCGAGAGCATGTAGCCGGTGCCGACCCAGGCGTACAGGTCCATGCCGTCGAGCGCTTCGGCCACGCGTGGCAGCATGGTGGCGATGATGGTGGAGTCGAAGGCTGCCAGGACCAGTGTGGCCGAGACGCCGAGCATGGCCATCAATAACTGGCGACGGCTGAGCTCCGCCGGTGACGTACAGGGCGCGTCAGTGGCGGTGGAAGAATCTGATGGAGTGGGCATAAGGTTGGATGGCGAGCAGGGCGCATGCGCGGTGCCCGACAAAAATTTCGCTAGAATGGCGGGTAATTATGAGCGCTTCCATGACCCGAATCCTGATTGTACGCACATCATCGCTGGGCGATCTAGTGCATATGTTGCCAGCCATTTCCGATATTGCGCGGCATGTTCCCGGTGCCAAGATCGATTGGGTGGTCGAAGAAGCCTTTGCCGAAATCCCCGGCTGGCACCCTGCCGTGCGCCATGTCATTCCGGTGGCGCATCGGCGCTGGCGCAAGGACTGGTGGTCGGCACGCTCCCGTTCCGAGCGGGCCGCATTGGCGGCACGCCTGAAGGTCGAGCCTTATGACGTGGTGCTTGATATGCAGGCTCTGCTCAAGTCCGTCTGGATGGTACGGCTGGCCAAGGGGGTGCGCCATGGCCTGGACTGGAAATCTGCTCGCGAACCCCTGGCGACCTTGTTCTATCAGCGTCGTCACCGGGTCGAGTTCTGGCAGCCCGCCGTGACGCGCCAGCGCAAGCTGGCGGCACAGACGTTCGGCTACCACTACGAAGGCGAACCCGATTTCGGCCTGTCCCAGTTCTTCCGGCCCGAAGCAGGCAAAACGGTCGATGGGGTGGCACCCTATGCCGTGATCATGCCGTCGGCCAGCCGGGACGACAAGCTCTGGCCCGAGGCGGACTGGCACGCGGTCTTTGACCGCCTGGCGCTGGCCGGGCTGGATCTCAGGATATTGTCGGGCAATGCGCGCGAAGCCGAGCGGGCCCAGCAGCTCGTGGCTGGTCGTTCGCGTGTCGAGGTCGTGCCGCGCATGACGCTGACCGAAACGGCGCGGCTGTTGAGTGGCGCTCGCCTGATGGTGGGCCTGGACAGCGGGCTGACCCATCTGTCGGCAGCGTTGGCGCGCCCGACCATCGGCATCTATCGAGCGTCCACGCCGGTGCGCACGCCGCTGGTCGGCGCAGCCTACACAGCCAGTCTGGGGGATCGTGGCCTGTCGCCGTCACGCGACCAGGTGCTGCAGGCGGTCGAGCAGGCGCTGGCTTTTGAGTGATGGCTCGCTTTTTCTATTCCCTACTGCTTTATGTGCTGGCACCACTGGTCTGGCTGCTGCTGGCTCGTCGGGCACGCCGTTCGGGCGGGCGATGGCAGGTGATGGGTGGCGAGCGCTTTGGCCGCTATGGCGATCATGTATTGCCACAGGGCGCGGTCTGGATGCACGCCGTCAGCCTGGGCGAGACGCGTGCGTCCGAGCCATTGGTGCGTGCATTGCTGCTGGCCGGTCAGACGGTGGTGATGACGCACATGACGGCGACAGGTCGTGCCGAGGGCGCGCGGCTGTTTGCGCAGGCCATCGAGCAAGGCCAACTGGTGCAGCTTTGGCAGCCCTATGATTTTCCAGGCGCAACGCGGCGCTTCATGCAGGCGCTGCGACCCCGTTGCGGTGTATTGATGGAGCGGGAGATCTGGCCCAATCTGCTCGCCGCAGCCGAACAGGCGCGGGTGCCGATGGTGATGGTCAGCGCCCGGTTCTCGGCATCCAGCCTGCGGCAGGCGCTGCGTTTTCGGGCATTGCTCGGGCCTGCGCTGGCGAGCCTGGATGACGTGCTGGCGCAGACGGAAATGGATGCGCAGCGGCTGCGCGAGGCAGGAGCCCGGCAGGTCAGCGTGATGGGCAATCTCAAGTTCGACATGGGCTTGCCGGAGCCGTTGCTGGCGGCTGGTCATGCATGGCGTCGTGCGCTGGGTCGCCCGGTCGTGTTGCTGGCCAGTGCGCGTGATGGCGAAGAGCAGATGCTGATCGATGCGGTGAAGGTGGCGATGCCGTCGAGCGGGGCTGCAATGCCGGTGACGCAGGCAGGAAACGTACGGGTCGCTGTTGCCTCGTCAGCAGAAAGTGTGGCACAGACGCCGCTCTGGCTGGTCGTGCCGCGTCATCCGCAGCGTTTCGACGAGGCTGCGGGTATCCTGGCCGGGCTGGATGGCACACTGCTGCGGCGTTCGACACTGGGAACGCTGGAGCGGATGGCCGAAGGCCACGAGGATGATATGCAGGCCCTGCGCAATGCCACGGTTCTGCTGGGGGATTCGCTGGGCGAGATGCCGTTTTACTATGCTGCGGCCGATGTGGTGCTCATGGGAGGCAGCTTTGCACCCATGGGCGGGCAGAACGTGATTGAGGCCTGTGCCGCCGGTGCGCCTGCCGTGGTGGGGCCGAATACCTGGAATTTCGAGCAGGCCGTGGTGGATGGCTGTGCCGCCGGTGCTATCGAGCAGGTGCCGGATTTGCCGCTGGCTCTGGCCGTGGCGCAGTCCTGGATAGACCAGTCATCAGAGCGTGCCCGGCGTGCAGCGGCGGCACGCGAGTGGGTGGCTGCGCATCGCGGTGCGACCGAGCGGGCGTTGAGGGTGCTGGCTGCCTATTTCTGAGACGCTTTTGAATGGTACGGCTATGACAAAACCGTCACATCCCTTACCCAGCCTGCCTGTCTGAGGCCTAAAGTCAGTGTCCCTGTCACTCACGGGACACACGTCATGAATCTGCAGGACCAGTATTATCGCCGCCTGTTCAGCAGTCCGCTGATGGTGCGCGCGCTGTTCGCAGGGATATTGCCGCCAGGGTTGCTGGACCTGGTGGATCTTGGCACATTGGAGCCGTTGCCTACCGACTACGTCAGTGACAGACGTCGGCAGCGCCAGGGAGATCGTCTCTGGCGCGTCAGGCGGCGTGATGGTCAGATGCTGTACCTGATTATCATGCTGGAGCATCAATCTGGTACAGACCGGATGATCAGTGTACGGGTCATGGGCTATTGCGCCTTGATGTATGAGGACCTTGCCATGCGTCGTTTGCTTGGTCCTTCGGGACGGTTGCCGATCATTCTGCCCATTGTGCTGTACAGCGGTGCTCGACGCTGGCGTGAGCCACGTCAGGTATCAGAGTTGATGGATCCCGCGCCACCGGAGCTGACGCCCTATCAGCCGCAGATGCGCTACCTGCTGCTGGACGAGGGGGCGTTGGCTGATGCCGATGTCTTGCCGGCGGACAATCTGGTGAGTGCCCTCTTTCATCTGGAGCACAGCCGTAGTATTGAGGAAACGGCGCAATTGCTGCACACTGTGCTCAGACTGACCGACTGCGCGCAAGGACAGGAGTTGCGCCGGGTATTCGGAGCCTGGGCACGGCATGTGCTGCTGCCACGAGCGGCACCTGCCACGGCCACGTTGCCGGATACCGAAGATTTACAGGAGATCACCCTCATGATGGCAGCGCATCCCCATGATTGGGGTCATAAGTGGCGACAGGAAGGCGAGGCACTCTTGCTGGCGCGCCAGTTGACACGCAAATTCGGCCCCTTGTCCGAGGAAGTGCAGCAGCGTATTCGTCAGGCAGGTACCTTGCAGCTTGAGGCGTGGTCCATCAATCTGCTGGATGCAGAAACGCTGGAGGCGGTGTTTTCAGGCACCGACTGATCCTGCAGTACGGTTGTGGCGATGCCTACGAACCACTCTGGCGTGTGTTCGGTTCTTTTCGTACCGTGATTGCATCGGCCCGGATTTCCTGCGAGGCATAGCCCGGCGAGCGCTGTTGCAGTTCGGGGGGCGTGCCCAGCCAGCCCTGGCCGTAGCCATAGAGGGCCAGGTTGCCGAGTACCAGTAGAAAGAACAGGCTACGCATGGGAAGACTCCTGCAACAGATAGGCGACGCCTTCGAGCGACAGGTGTTCATGATAGTGCAGTTCGGGAGACGGCTTGCCCAGCAGCGTGGTTTCCGTGCGCAGCAGGGTTTCCATTTCGCTGGCCAGCGCAGGCCAGGCTCCACCGGTCACGACCAGGTGGGGAGGCTGGCCATAGCGTTGCAGGCCAAGCAGCCACTGGCGCAGCAGCGCACCACACTGGGCAGCGTAGATGCCGGAGATAATACCGTTGTGGGTATCCTGCGGATAGTCCTGGGCTTCGCCGGAGGCCACTGGCAGCAACTCGGTGCCCTGGGCCAGGGCATGGCGCATGAGTGCCGTGCCAGGCAGGATCAGGCCGCCCACGAATGTGCCGTCGGGACTGATGGTATCCAGCGTGGTGGCGGTGCCGAAGCCGGCCAGTAGCAGCGGTTGCGCCAGGTGACGCCAGCGCTGCCAGGCACCCAGTTGTGCTGCCCAGCGGTCGGCCCCCAACTGGGTGGTCTGCAGGTAGCCGTTGGTCAGGCCGAGTGCCTGTTGCGCAGCTTTGCGCCAGATCAGGCTGCAGCCATGCGTATCGAGCGTGCGCGACAGATAATCATTGATGCGGTGGTGCGTGACACTGACACCCAGCGCCCGTTCCGGCGTGTAGGGCAGCGTGCGCAGCCAGCCGGTGAACACTTCCGGCAGGTCGGCATGGGGGCAGGCCATGATGTGCTCGATGCAGGGCGGCTGTCCGGGAACCGTGTCCTGAGCCAGCCAGCCCAGTTTGATGCGGGTATTGCCGGCGTCTATCAGTATGCTCATGAATGGGTCCGTACGGAAATCTCGCCGATCGACACGGGATGGATGCGGCCGTCTTCGGTTTCTACCTGCAGGCAGCCCTGGTGGTCGATGCCCGCCGCCGTGCCGCTCAGCAGCACATGCTCGCGGTCGATGACGTTGATGGCGCGGCCACGCAGGGCATCGATGGCGGCAAAGCGGGCGTCGACATCGCCCAGGGTGCCGTGTTCGAATTCAGCGACGGCCTGTTGCCAGGCCTGGGCCAGGGACGCCACGATCATACAGGCATCCTGCGGTGCAGGTGTGGGGGCGGTGCTCAGTATCTGGCTCCAGTCGGCCACTTCGCGTCCCAGGTGAAGACTGGTTTCTGCGGCATCGGCCAGATTGATGCCGATGCCCATGACCACCAGGAAACCCGTGCCCATGCGCATCGATTCGACCAGGATGCCTGCCAGTTTGGCCTGGCCGAATTGCACGTCGTTGGGCCATTTCAGGATAATGTCGTGGCGTGCCGGGGCGGGTGCAATCCGGCGCAGCGTTTCGCAGGCGATCATGCCGGCCAGGAATGACAGAAATGGCAGGCGTGCGGCCGGGGCCTGGACCTCGAACCCGCACGAGAACATCAGCGCGGCACCGGCCCGATTGCGCCAGGGGCGTCCGGCCCGGCCACGTCCGGCCTGTTGCAGGTGTGTGCCCAGCAGCCAGGGCAGGTTGCCCGCATGCCCCTGGCGACCGCGCAGCAACAGGTCGGCATTGGTCGAGCCGGTCTGCGCCAGCCAGTCCAGGTGGCCGAAGCCGGGCAGCAGCGCAGCCAGCCCGGCCTGCTGTTGGGCGGGATCGGGCAGCAGGACAGAGGCCTCTGGAACATGCATGACAGTCTCGACGCGTTATGATGTGACAAAATTTTCGACCGATATTGTATGGTGAACTCGCCACAGCCTTCAGACAGTCTGCCCAGTGGTCCTGCCCTGCATTGCGACGGGCAGGCTTGCCGCGTGGTGGGTGACTGGACGGCCCAGGGGTTGTCGGATCGCCGCAAGACCCGCAATCTGGACCAGCGGCTGCAGCAACAGGCCGATGGCGTGGCCTGGGATCTGTCTGCCGTGCGGCACCTGGATTCGGTGGGGGCGCACATGCTGTGGCGGGCCTGGGGCAATACGCTGCCCGCGCGGGTGACGCTGACCGATCTGCAGCGTGATGTATTCGACATGCTGGCGCGTTTTCCGGTCGTGGTGCCGCCTGAGCCGATAGTCGATCACTGGCGTCATGTACGCCGGGTCGGTGACCGGGTCTATGAAGGCGCGCGTGCCGCTCAGGACATGCTGGCGCTCTTCGGGCAGGTCATGCTGGATCTGTTGCGGATGCTGCGTTTCCCGGCCAGGGGGCCGTGGCGCGAAATCTCTGCGCAGGTCTATCACACCGGTACGCAGGCGCTGGGCATCACAGCATTGGTTGGTTTTCTGATCGGTGTCGTCCTGTCTTATCTGTCGGCCCAGCAGCTCAAGCTGTTCGGTGCCGATCGTCTCATTGTCACGCTGCTGGGGGTGTCGATCACTCGTGAACTGGGTCCGGTGCTGGCTGCCATCCTGGTGGCAGGCCGCTCCGGATCGGCCATTACGGCGCAGATCGGCGTGATGCGGGTGACGCAGGAACTCGATGCCATGCAGGTCATGGGAATTTCACACAGCCAGCGGCTGGTATTGCCTCGCATGCTGGCACTGTCGATCACCATGCCGCTGCTGGTGCTGTGGACGGATGCCATGGCACTGCTGGGCGGCATGATCGCTGCCCAGCTGGAACTGGGCATGTCGATACGCTGGTTCCTGCAGGAACTGCCCAATGCGGTTGCGTCGGCCCATTACTGGATCGGGCTGGGCAAGGGCGTGACCTTCGGCATGATGATTGCCCTGGTGGCCTGCTTCTTCGGCTTGCGCATCGAACCCAATACCGAGAGCCTGGGGCGGGGCACCACGGCATCCGTCGTCACGGCCATTACGGGTGTGATCCTGCTGGATGCGATTTATGCGGTGATCTTCAGCCGATTGGGCATATAGGTCATGAGCCAGACTGCTGCCGTTCGCCCGGTGATTTCGATCCGTGACCTGAAAACGGCGTTCGGGACGCATGTCGTCCATGAGCACCTGAACCTGGATGTGATGCCGGGGGAGATCCTGTCGCTGATCGGTGGGTCGGGTTCCGGCAAGACGACGCTGCTGCGCCAGATCCTCGGGCTGGAGCATCCGGCGGCGGGACGCGTCGAGGTATTCGGCCAGGCGTTGCACGATATGGATGCGCGTACGCGTGCGTTGCTGCCGCGCCGCTGGGGCATGCTGTTCCAGAGCGGGGCGCTGTTTTCGGCACTGTCGGTCTTCGATAATGTGGCGTTGCCGCTGCGCGAACTGCGTGCACTGCCGGAAGCGGTGATCCGCGATGTGGTCATGATGCGATTGGCCCAGGTCGGGCTGACGCCAGGCGATGCGCTCAAGCAGCCGTCGGACCTGTCCGGCGGCATGATCAAACGGGTGGCACTGGCGCGTGCGCTGGCGCTGGACCCCGATCTGGTCTTTCTTGACGAGCCTACGGCGGGTCTGGACCCGCAGCGTTCGGCGGAGTTCGTCGAGTTGATCCGCCAGTTGAATCATCAACTGGGATTCACGGTGGTCATGGTGACCCATGATGTGGATACGCTGGTTGCCATGAGCATGCGGGTCGCCGTGTTGGCCGAAAAGCGCGTCATTGTCTGCGATACGGTGGACAAGGTCATGCAGTTCGACCATCCTTTCATCAAGGCATTTTTCCAGCGTGAGCTGGAATATCGCAGCCGGCTGTCGGCTGCGTCCGGGGAGTCTGTCCATGGAAAACCGTAGTCACGCGCTGCTGGCGGGACTGTTCACGATTGCATTGCTGGTTGCCGCCGTGCTGGTGGCGATCTGGATGTCGCGCGGCCAGGGTGATCTGCTGCATTACGAGCTGCGTACCGATACCTCGGTGACCGGGCTGTCGTCCCAGTCGGCGATCAATTACCAGGGCGTGCCGGTCGGCAAGGTACTGGCGCTGTCGCTCGACACCAACCGGCCTGGCAACGTCCGCATTCAGATCGGTATCCGGCCCGGCACTCCGATCACGACTTCGACCTGGGCGGAACTCACGGCCCAGGGCGTGACCGGCATGTCATTCGTGTCACTGCACGATGATGGTTCGTCGACCGAGATGCTGGTGCCCAAGCCGGGCGGCGAGCCGATCATGATTCCGCTCAAACCGGGTCTGCTGGCACGCGTAGAGGCACGCGCCAGTGTCATTCTCGCCAGTGTCGAGCGTATCGCCAGCCAGGTTGAAAAGGTGCTGGATGACAGGCATGTGCGTGCGTTGGGCCAGACACTGGACAATCTCGATGCGATTACGGCGTCGTTGCGTCCGGCCATGGAACAGGCCGGTCCGCTGGTGCAGTCACTGCGGGGCGTGGCCGCGCAGGCCGATCGGATGGCGCGCGACATGAGCGAAGCCGTGTTGTCGGCACGCAGCGCCCTGGATCGGGTGTTGGCACCCGGAGGTCCGCTGTATACGGCGACGCAAAGCATGGAAGACCTGGCCAGGGTGGCGGCGCAACTGCGGATGCAAACACTGCCGACCCTGGGAACCGCTGCCGGCCAGGTCGGCAGTGCGGCGGCCAGCCTTGGCAACACGGCGCGGGTGATCGGTGAGTCGCCTCAGTCGCTGTTGTTCGGGCCGCCTGCGGTCAGGCCAGGCCCCGGCGAGTCCGGGTTCCAAGGGTTTGGAGGAAACCAATGAAACAAGTGATGAAGCAGGGCGCGCAGCCGCTGCGCCTGATGGCACGCCTGTCGGCAGTGTTTGCCGTGCTGGTGCTGGCGGCCTGCAGCATGGGCCGTACGGGGGTGATGCCAGTCATGCTGGATCTGGGGGCAGCCCAGGGTGATACGTCATTCGCCAGCGCGAGTGCGCCGGCCCGGCCTGCCCTGGTGCTGGAAACGGTGCAGGCTGCACCCCTGCTGACCGATACGCTGGTGATCTGGCGTGAGGCAGGCAGCAGTGAGCCGCATGGTTATCAAGGCTACCGCTGGGTCGCCACACCGGCCAGCCTTGTTGATCAGCGTTTGCGCGAACGCCTGTCGGCGGGCGGTCCTGTGCTGGCCCAGGACCTGACAGGCGCAATGCCGCATTTGCAGGTGCGGCTCGAGCGGTTCGAGCAGATCTACGCGCCGGAAACCGGTGCCAGCCAGGCCCATGTCACACTCAGCGGACTCTGGTTCGAGGCTGGGCAGGCACCGCGTCAGTTCCGCTTCGACCAGGTGCAGGATGTGTCCGGCACGGGGGCCGTTGCTGGTGTGCGGGCGTTGGCCCTGGCGCTGGATCGCGCCATGCAGCAGGTCGATGGCTGGCTGCAGGATTGAACTTACGGATCGCACGATATTCAGAGACTCATGGCAATCAAAACCGAATACATCACTTTCAGCGGCGCGGCAGGGCGCATCGACTGCGCCATCGACTGGCCCGAAAGCGAGCCGCGCGGCTGGGCGCTGGCCTTGCATCCGCACCCCCTGCATGGCGGTGCGCGCGACAACAAGGTCGTGACCACACTGGCGCGAGCCTGCCTGATGCAAGGACTGGTGGTGGTACGCCCGGATTTTCGTGGCGTGGGAAAGTCCGAAGGGGCGTTCGACCAGGCACGCGGCGAAACCGAAGACATGCAGGCCCTGGTGGATCAGTTCCGCGAACGCTATCCGGCCCTGGTGGCAGGCAAGCAGGTATTGGCGGGGTTTTCGTTTGGCACGGCGGTGGCTGCGCAGCTCTATTCGGCCCTGGCCGAGCGCGATGGCGCAGCACCGTTCGATGCCGTGATGCTGGCCGGGCCCGCGGTGAGTCGTTTTCTGTTTCGCGACGTGTCGTTGCCTGACGATACCTGGTTGATCCATGGAGAGCAGGATGAGGTCGTGCCGCTGGCCGAGGCGTTCGACTGGGCACGTCCGCTGGGCCTGCCGGTCGTGGTGCTGCCGGGCGCAGGCCATTTCTTCCATGGCAAATTGTTGGTCTTGCGACAATTGGCAACCAGACATCTCGGCTGGTTGTGGCAGTCCTGAGGCCTTTGTACACTGCCACATTCGTCCCCGTTTACGCATTCCTCCCATAGTGAAATCCATGTCGATGTCTTTTCGTTCTCTCGTACTCAAGCCGACCACGCGCATGGTAATGCTCGCCATGACCGCCTCGGTGCTGGCGACCGCCACCCCGCTCATGGCACAGGAAGCCGCCGCACCGGCTGCCGCTGTTGCCCAGCAGGCGCAGGCACCCGTGACGTCGCTGGCCGACCTGTCGGCCGTGCCTGCCCCGGTGCTGGCGGCACGCGCCTGGATTTCCATCGACCTGACCAGTGGCCAGGTACTGACGTCCAAGGACCCCGACGTGCAGGTCGAGCCGGCCTCGATCACCAAGGTGATGACCGCTTATGTGGTGTTCCAGGCACTCAAGGAAAACCGCCTGTCGCTCGACCAGCAGGCCATCGTGTCCGAATTCGCCTGGAAGACGGGCGGTTCACGCATGTTCATCGAGCCGCGCAAGCCGGTGACGGTGGATGAACTGTTGCAGGGCATGATCGTGCAATCGGGCAATGATGCCTCTGTGGCGCTGGCCGAGGCCGTGGCCGGCAGCGAACCTGCCTTTGCCGCCCTGATGAACCAGCAGGCCGAGCGCATGGGCATGAGCCGGTCGTATTTCGAGAATGCCACCGGTTTGCCGGGCGAGCGTCACTTGGTGTCGGTACGTGATCTGGCCATCCTGGCAGAGCACCTGATCGAGGACTTCCCCGAGTACTACCACTACTACCAGCAGCGCGAGTACAGCTACAACAACATCACACAGGCCAACCGCAACCGCCTGCTGTGGGCCGATCCGTCGGTCGATGGGCTCAAGACCGGTCACACCTCTTCGGCCGGCTATTGCCTGGTGGCGACCGCCAAGCGCGGTGACCGCCGCATCGTGACCGTGATCGTGGGTGCCGACAGCGAAGCGGCCCGTGCCGAGGAAAGCCTCAAGCTGCTGAACTGGAGCTTCCAGAACTTCGACACGGTCAAGCTGCTCGATGCCGACCAGCCTGCCGTGCAGGCCCAGGTCTGGGAAGGCGAGCAGAAAGAAGTCGGCCTGGGTGTGCCCGAGGCTGTTTGGCTGACCGTGCCGCGTGGCAAGGCAGGTGATGTGCAATCCGTGGCACGCCGCACCGATCCGCTGGTGGCACCGCTGACCCAGGGCCAGCGCGTCGGTACGCTGGACCTGACGCTGGATGGCCAGGTGCTGCGCAGCGAGCCCTTGCAGGTTCTGACGCCGGTCGAGCGCGCCGGGTTCTTCGGCCGTATGGCTGATACCGTGCGCCGCTGGTTCAACTGATCACTTGATACGAGGTCTTGTCATGACAGATACCCCAGGTGCTTTTCCGGAAATTCCTCCCGAGCAGTCGCTGATCGAGTATCCCAGCGACTTTCCGATCAAGGTTATGGGCAAGGCGCATCCCGACTTTGCCCAGTTGCTGACGGCGTTGGTGCTGGAGCACGATCCTGAGTTCGACGTGGCAACGGTCGAGATGCGCCCCAGCAGCAGTGGCAACTACATGGGCTTGACCTTTGTGGTGCGTGCCACCTCGCGTGAGCAGCTCGACAACCTGTACCGTGCGCTGAACGGTCACGAGATGGTATCGGTCGTGCTGTGAGCGGTTTCCGGATCGATCGTCTGGCTGGCCAATCGCATTACACGCCGGTCTGGCTGGCGATGCAGGACTACACCGAAATGCGCACGGCCGAATCGCCGGATCATATCTGGCTGGTGGAGCATATGCCGGTCTACACACTGGGCCAGGCCGCCAGGCCGGAGCACTTGCTCAATGTCGGCGATATCCCGGTGGTGCAGACCGACCGGGGCGGGCAGGTGACCTATCATGGGCCAGGTCAGGCCGTGGCCTATTGCCTGATGGATCTGCGCCGTGCGCGCATCTTCGTCAAGGAATATGTGTTCAGGCTTGAGCAGGCCGTGATCGACACGCTGGCCGGTTTTGGCGTGCGTGATGCGCGTCGCAAGCCGGGCGCGCCGGGGGTGTATGTCACGCACCAGGGCGATGAAGCCAAGATTGCCGCCCTGGGCCTGAAGATCCGCAATGGCTGCAGCTACCACGGTGCCGCCCTCAACGTCGATATGGACCTGCAGCCCTTTCTGGGGATCAACCCCTGTGGCTATGCCGGTCTGCGTACCGTAGACCTGGCGACGCTGGGCGTGCATGTCGATTTCGAGCATGCCGGACAGGCACTTGCCGCGCAGATCGATCACCAGTTGGGACACCGTGCCACGGGACAGGGTTTCTCTCGATAGCGTGTCCAGGATGTCTTGGCTGGCGTTTTGTCGTGAGCAGGCCGCGCATTCCTGGCCTGCCATGCGTGAAAGGATGCGGGGCAGGGCACCTGCGGTTACACTGGCTTTTTGCACACGCTTTGCCCAGGATATCCCATGACCACGGCTGCCGATCAGCAATCCTCTCCGACAACGATCCAGACGACTGCGCCGGGTACGGCTGTTCCGGCACCCGCGCCGGCCGCCTACGATCCCACCCAGAAGCAGAAGTCGCAGGCCAAGACGGCACGGATCCCGATCAAGATCGTGCCGGTCGAGCGGCTCAAGAAGCCCGAGTGGATCCGGGTCAAGGCGGCCTCGCAGGGGTCGCGGTTCTACGACATCAAGCGCATTCTGCGCGAGCACAATCTGCATACCGTGTGTGAAGAAGCATCCTGCCCCAATATCGGCGAATGCTTCGGCAAGGGTACGGCCACCTTCATGATCATGGGCGACAAGTGCACCCGTCGCTGCCCGTTCTGTGATGTCGGGCATGGTCGTCCGGACCCGCTGGATACGGCAGAGCCTGAGAACCTGGCACGTACCATTGCAGCGCTCAAGCTGTCGTATGTCGTGATCACGTCGGTTGATCGTGATGACCTGCGTGATGGTGGCGCAGGGCACTATGCCGACTGTATCCGGCTGATCCGCGAAATGTCGCCCAAGACCCGCATCGAGGTACTGGTGCCCGATTTCCGTGGCCGGCTTGAGCGTGCGCTGGAGATCCTCGATCTGGCACCGCCCGATGTCATGAACCACAATCTCGAAACCGTGCCGCGTCTGTACAAGCAGTCGCGTCCGGGGGCCGATTACCTGCATTCCCTCAAGCTGCTGGCCGAGTACAAGAAGCTGCAGCCCAGCGTGCCGACCAAGTCCGGTCTGATGCTGGGCCTGGGCGAGACCGACGAGGAAATCCTCCAGGTGATGCGCGACATGCGCGAGTACAACGTCGACATGCTTACCATCGGCCAGTACCTGCAACCCTCCGAGCATCACCTGCCGGTACTGCGTTATGTGCATCCCGATACCTTTGCCATGTTCGAGCGCGAAGCCTACGACATGGGCTTCAGCCATGCTGCAGTAGGTGCCATGGTGCGTTCCTCGTACCACGCGGATCAGCAGGCCGAGGCGGCTGGCCTGGCCAACTGAGCATGACGCACAAGCTGTGGCTGGTCGTCGCCGGCTGCCTGTTGCTGGGTGTGCTGGCGGCGTGCGCGGGTCGGGGGCCGGCGCGGATGTTCGAGCGCACGGTTGAGGATCGCTTCAGCGGTGAACTGCAGGTTCTGTCGCTGCGCAAGCTCGGGTCTTCAGAGCCGCTGGCGCGCTGGAAGGGCGTCTACGGTCTGTATGTGCGCGACCGGGCCGATGGCGAGCCATTCATGGTGCGGCTGGCTCAGGACGACAGTGCCGAGAGCCTGGTGCCCAAGGTCGAGGCAGCACGGCGCGAGAAAAACGCATTCGTGCAGCAACAGCGCCAGGCCCTGGCCTCCCTGCGCGCAGCAGGCCTGCAAGGTGATTTCTTTTCCCTGAAGGCTGACTCGGTCTACGGCAAGCCGCGCTGGAATATCGCGTATTTTGCCGATATGGGTGCATTGCGCCATGACCAGCCGCTGTTCGGCGCAGCAATGGCCAGGGGGCTTGCGGGCGTGATGCGTGCCGGCTTGCAACCGCCGCCACAGATCGACATCTATCCGGCTTCGGCGCGGGCGGACTATGTCGATCCGCTGGGCAAGGGCTATCACGGTCCGATCGAACTTATCCGGGGTGCGCCACAGACCTACATGCAGAGTCAGGATGACGGTTCGACGGCACTCTGGTCTCTGGATACCCAAGCGATTGCAGCACCACACATCGTTTCCGAGCGCCAGCCTGCCCTGCGGACAGCCTGCTATGGCGCAATCGACGCCATGCGCGCACGCAATGCATTCTTCGTGCAGGATGGCTTCTACATCGTACCGTCCGGCAATCTGTACCGGGATTACGGCATTCCTGAAAAACTGCGCGCCTCTGGTCTGCGTCAGGGGCATACCTCGTTCGGCTTGCTGGACCGGGTTGACGGCCATATGGTGTTGCGGGGGATCGTGACCCAGGATGCGCCAGGGCTGGACGATCCCTATGCCGTGGCGGCTGTGTATGAATACGAATATGCGTTCGCCACGGATACCTTGCAGGTGCGTCGGCTGACGCCTGCCGCCTGATCAGGGTTGCCGTTCCATCAGCAGGGCATAGGCCGCCGCTTCCAGTTCCCCGCAGGGCGACAGGTTCTGGCCCTGTTCGTTGCGGACTTCGAAAGTATGCTGTTCGCCGCCAGCGGCAGCGGCACCATCCAGGCTCAACAGCAGGGTGTAGAGCAGATCGGTACAGACCTGATCGAGCACTGCCAGTACCTGTCCGGCTTGTTCCCCGGACAGGTTCAGTGCACGCCATTGGGCTGCCGCCAGGCCAGAGCTGTCCTGCTTGAGCAGGCCAAGCAACTGAGCGGCTTTCTCGGTTTGCCAGCAACTGACCAGACGCTCGGCATCCATGGGGCCGTCTTCGTTCTGGTGTTCTGCATCCAGACCGCCGATCAGGTCGCGTTCTGCGAAGACACTGAGCCAAGGTGGCACCGGCGTGCCTTCATGGGCACGCAGTACGGCGGTTTGCCCCTGTCGTGCGCCTGCCAGATGAAATCCCTGGTCGATGAGTGCGCGGATGCGGGCATCGACCTCATGGGCCTGCAGATCGCTGGCAGCCAGGCATTCGACGCCACTGTATTCGACCAGCCGCCAGCGTAGTGGCCGCATGTCGGCCGCCCAGCGTTGCAGGCTGGCAGATTGTTCTGCCGCATCCGATTCCGGCAGGGGAAACAAGGCACGTATGCCGGGATGGTCGGCCAGTATGCTGGCCAGCATGACCCGGTCGTCCGTGGTCAGCCCCTGGCAGGTATGCCAACCCCTGAACTCCAGCGTGTAGTGTTCTGCTTCGGGCCAGGACAAATAGTCATTGAGGGCGTCCCAACTGCCATGCCATTCGCCACCCAGTGGTGCAATGAACGCTTGGTTGAATGTGCGCACCACGGTCGGGAAAGTGTGGGCATCGGTCAGGTCGATGATGATGTGCATGGCAGAAAGGGTATTCAGCGGTTGTCCAGGCCATTGGCCACACGCTCTGCGCGTATGGTGTCGGCGTTGTCCAGGATGTGCTGGCGCAACCCTTGCAGGCCGGTGCGGATTTCGGCCAATTGGGTGGCGTACTGGTCTTTGGGCGTCAGTGGATTGTCGTGGCGGGCATCCCAGTCCAGCGCCTGGTCTATGGCTGCGACCCAATGATCGATAGAGCCGCCGGCCCATTCATTGATCTGCTGTCCAAGGGTGGCATTGAGTGCATCCATGACGGCAGGCTCGCCATCGGCGGGCAGTTCCGGATGGGCCAGCAGATGGTAGCGAAAACGGAGCTGGCCGATATAGAACCAGACTGTGGCTTCATCCTTGTGGCCCTGTTCGAACAGCTTCTGGGCATGCATGTAGAGCGTGCTGGGATGGGTGGTGGCGAGCTGGGTCTGTACGGCAGGTGCAGTGGCGATCATGTTGGAGGAAGCGGCAAGTGCGGTGGTGCAGGGCAAAGCCAGGGTCAGGGCCAGGCTTGCGGCGGCCAGATGGAGGCGGAGATGAGAAGGCATGCGCAATGACAGGATGGGCTATGGAAGCAACGCATCATTTTATGGCACTGCAAACCCGTGGCAGGCGAGTTGCCTGGCATCCCGGGCATGTGTGATGGTCGCGACTTCTCGCTCAGGCGACGGTTCTGGAAAGGTATGCGCAGGTGGCCTGACGTGCGCCGGTGGCATCCTGTTCCTGGATGGCGGCGATGATCGTGGCATATTCCTGGCGAATCCAGTTGCGCTGTGCTGCGGCTGCGTGGCTGTCGGCAGGGAGTCGGTGCTCGGGGCTGGCGGTATAGCCCAACGTGGCAAGGTGCTGTGACAGGTAGTGGCTGCGGGCGGTATCGGCAAGGGCGTGGAAAAAGGCTCTGGCTGCCTGCTGGATCTCCGTCTGTGGATCCAGTTCGCTGTCGGCGGGTGCCAGGCTGAGCTGTGAAGCGGCATGGCGCAGCCGGGCCAGGTCTGCCGATGTGCGTCGCAGCGCCGCCAGGGCTGCACTTTCGCTGGCCAGGGCGCGAAACAGTTCAAGGCGTGCGGCGCTGTCTTCAATCTTGCTGTCCGGGCTGGCCTCTTGCGGGCAGGTGGACACGGGGGATGGCAGAACGAAGGTTCCCACGCCCTGTCGGGTTTCGACCCGTCCCTGTGCCTGCAGTCGTGAAATGGCTTCACGCACCACAGTCCGGCTGACGCCCAGTTGGCGGATGAGTTCGGCTTCGGAGGGCAGCTTGTCTCCTGTCTGCCAGATGCCTTGCTGGATGGGATGCATCAGCGCTGCCACGGCTTCTTCGGCCAGCGTCCGATTCTTGCGGCGCAGCGGTTGGGCGGAGAAGGCGGGCATGGCGTTGAGGGATGAATCCGTATTATGTGATGTTATCCGCCATATTATGCCTTTTTTATGGCGATAAACGGTGTCATATGTGGTTTTGCCATAGGTTGATCAGGTGTCGATATCGGCATCCTGGGCAAAGTCGCTGCGGCTGATGCCATGGCGCTGCAGTTTGTCGTAGAAAGTTTTGCGTGGCAGGCCCAGTTCGGCCAGGGTGGCCCGGATATCGCCCCGGTGCGCAGCCAGTGCGCTGCGGATCTGTTGTGCTTCGTAGCGCTCCATGCGTTCGGGCAGGCTCAGTCCGGTACTGGCGCTGTATTGCGTCAGTCCGGGGTCGGACACGCCTAGCACATGGCGCTCGGCATAATGCGCCAGCTCACGGACGTTGCCTGGCCAGGTGTGGCTGTCGAGCCAGGCCAGCGTGCGGCTGTCGGCCGGTGGTTGCGGGCGGTTGAAGCGGCGCGCCGCCTGTGCGCAGAAATGGGCAAACAGCAGTGGAATGTCCTCGCGCCGTTCGCGCAGGGGCGGCAGGCGCAGCGTGATCACGTTCAGGCGATAGTAGAGGTCGGCCCGGAACTGTTTCTGATTGTCGGGCTGGCCCAGATCGACCTTGGTGGCTGCCACCACGCGCAGATTGACAGGGCGTTCTTCGTTGGTGCCCAGCGGGGTGACGCTGCGCGTTTCCAGTACGCGCAGCAGGCGGATCTGGGCAGCCAGCGGCATGCTTTCTATTTCATCCAGGAACAGGGTGCCGTGGTCGGCATATTCGATCCGGCCCATGCGTTTGCGCTGCGCGCCGGTGAAGGCACCGGCTTCGTGACCGAACAGTTCGCTCTCGATGATGTTTTCGGGCAGGGCTCCGCAGTTGATCGCGACCAGCCGATGCGAGGCGCGCCGGCTCCAGTGATGCAACAGCGAGGCAACGACCTCCTTGCCAGTGCCGGTTTCGCCTTCGACCAGGACGTCGGCATCGGCATCGGCGATATGGCGCAAGGTATTGCGCAGTCGCTGCATGGCAGGCGACTCGCCCAGCATCAGGGGCTCATTGTCGTTCTGGTGCAGCGCCTGTTGCAGGCTGCGGTTTTGCAGGGTCAACAGGCGCTGGGTGGCGGCATGGCGTGTCGAGGTCAGCAGGCGTTCGGTCGGGTAGGGTTTGGCCAGGAAGTCGAAGGCACCTTCCTGCATGGCCTGGACCGCCATGTCGATATCGCCGTGACCGGTGATCAGGATGACAGGCTGTCCTGCGTCGCGGGCACGCAGGGCGCGGAACAGGGCCAGTCCATCCATGCCCGGCATACGGATATCGCTGATGATGACGCCTGGGTAGTCGGCGGGTAACTGCGCCAGTGCATCCTGGGCGCTGGCGAACAGGTCGACGGTGATGCCGGCCAGGTCCAGGCTTTGTGCTGCAGCGGCCCGCAGGTCGGGATCGTCGTCGATGAAGGCGGCACGCAGGGCAGTGGCGGAGGTCATGCGGTGTATTCCGGCAGGGTGATGAGGAAACAGGCACCCGGCTGGCCGGGGGTGGAGGGTTCGAGTACCAGTGTGCCGCCCAGTGCCTGGATGATGTCGCGCGAGATGAGCAACCCAAGTCCCAGGCCATCGCTGCGGCTGGAGGTGAAGGGCGTGAAGAGCTTGCGACCGATGTCTGCATCCAGGCCCGGGCCGTTGTCGCGGATGCGGATCCGGACCTGACCATCGGCCTGGCTCGCCGCTATGGTGATGCATCCACCCGTGGCCGGGCCGAGTGCATCGAGGGCATTGCGCAGCAGGTTGATAAAGACCTGCTCCAGCCTGACCTGCGCGGCGCGGACCTGCAGCGGTGCCAGGGTATCGTCGATGTCGACGGTCACGCCCTGGCGGCGGGCGCGTGGCTCAAGCAGCAGCATGGCATTGTCGAGCGCGGCACGGATCGAGACCGGGCCGGGTTCGTCCCCGGCTTTGCGGGCGTAATGTCGCAATTGGCCGGTAATCAGGCCGATGCGATGGGTCAGGTCGGTGATGATGGTCAGGTTGCGGGCGGCCGCCTCGGTATCCGTCCGCTCCAGATAGACTCGGGCATTGTCGGCATAGGTCTGGATGGCGGCGACGGGCTGGTTGATTTCGTGGGCCACGCCGGCCGAAATCTGGCCCAGGAAGGCCAGTTTGTCGGCCTGCTCCAGTTGTTCGCGCAGATCGCGGGCCCGCGCCCGCGATTGTTCCAGAGCCTGCATTTTTTCTTCCAGGCGCTGGTTGGCGGCATGCCATTGCCGGGTGCGAGCTTCGACGGCCTGTTCCAGCTCCGTCTGTGAGGCAGCCTGCAGCGCCTCGCGCTCCAGTCTCTGGTGCCGGCGTACCAGCCAGAGAGCAGCCAGTGCCAGCAGGCTGGCGGTGGCCAGCAGGGCGGTCAGGCGCGAGGTCTGTGCGCTGGCAGCCAGCATGGCGCGGGTCGGCGACAGCACATGCAGGGTCCAGGTGCTGTCGGGGATGGCCTGGCTGATCTGGCGATAGCTTTCCCGGGTACCGCTGCGCAGGACCGGCAGATTGGCCTGCATACCCGGCACCAGTGGCAGGGGTGTCAGGCTGGCCGTGCCGAACTGCAGGTCGGCATGCAGGCTATCTGCCAGGGCGGGCGGCAGGGTGCCCAATGTACGGAAATGCCAGTCGGGGTCGCTGCTCAGGATGATGACGCCATGCTCGTCGGTGACGAAAAGAATGTCACCGGCGTGCTGCCAGGCCTGTTCCAGCCAGCCGAAATCGAGCTTGATGGCGATGACGCCATTCTCGCGTGTTGGATCGGTATCGACCCGACGCGAAAAATACAGGCCGGGTCGGCCGCTGGAGGTACCCAGCGCAAAATATTCGCTTTGCCCTTCTCGCAGCGCATTGGCGAAGTAGGGGCGAAACATATAATTCTTGCCCACGAAACTGTCGCGGTCCTGCCAGTTGCTGGATGCCAGGGTGTCGCCCTGGTGGTCTATCAGGTAGATCACGCTGGCACCCGTACCCTGGGCCAGGCGCTCCAGCTTGAGGTTGAGCGCAGCCAGCGCTGCGGGGTTGCGTTGCGTGAGCGCCTGCTGCAGGGCCGTATCCTGCGCCAGGATAAAGGGCAGGGCATCGAACTTGTTGCGGATATTGTCGATCAGGCGGGCATTGGCCGAGGCCAGGCTGTCCAGCCGTACGGATTGTGCCTGGTAGGCCTGGTTGTCGCCCAGACGTCCCGAGAACATGGCGGCCAGTACCAGCAGGACAAGGCCAATGGCACCGAACAGCCACCAGTCATGCCGTATGCGCTGGTCGAGAGGCCGGGGCCGTGCCGGAATATCTGGCATGTCTGTGTGAAAATCCGCGTGATGTACTGAGTGGTTGTGCGGATTTTCGCACAATCCTGGTCGCCTGGTCGCTATGCCCGCTTGTGGTGCCGTCCGCGAAGGCGCGCTGCGCCGTCTCGGTGCATTTGATCCGGTGTGGTGCATGAGTTGGCATGAAATTTGCTTTTGCCCCTCCAACTGTCCGAAACATACGGACCCGTTTCAAGGTATCAGGAGACATAAAAGATGGTCGACCTCTCTCAGGGCGAAGGCATTGTCGTGCGCCCGACCGCTCCCCGCAAAATCCGCCTCTACCAGGTCCTGTATGTACAGGTGATCGTGGCGATCACCATCGGCATCCTGCTGGGCCACTTCTATCCCGACGTCGGCGAAAGCATGAAGCCGCTGGGCGATGCCTTCATCAAGCTGGTCAAGATGATCATCGCACCGGTGATTTTCCTGACGGTCACGACCGGTATTGCGGCCATGAGCGATCTGCAGAAGGTGGGCCGCGTGGTCGGCAAGGCCATGCTGTATTTCCTGACTTTCTCGACGCTGGCGCTGATCATTGGCCTGATTGTCAGCAATGTGGTGCATCCCGGTCACGGCATGAACATCGACCCGGCCTCGCTCGACAGCGGTGCCGTGCAGACCTATGTGCAGAAGGCGCATGACAGCACCATCACCGCCTTCCTGATGAACATCATTCCGGCCACGCTGGTCAGCCCCTTTACTGGCGGCGACATCCTGCAGGTGCTGTTTGTGGCCGTGCTGTTCGGTATCTCGCTGGCTGCCGTGGGTGACTATGGCAAGCCGGTGCTCAATTTCTTCCAGGCGCTGATGTTCCCGGTCTTCAAGCTGGTGGCCATTCTGATGAAGGCTGCGCCCATCGGTGCCTTTGGTGCGATGGCATTCACCATCGGCAAGTACGGGATCGAGTCGGTCTCGAGTCTGGCGCTGCTGGTGGTGACCTTCTACCTGACCTCGGTCTTTTTTGTGGTGGTGGTACTGGGTGCCGTGGCCCGCTACAACGGGTTCTCGATCCTCAAGCTGATCCGCTACATCCGCGAAGAGCTTCTGCTGGTGCTGGGTACCAGCTCGTCAGAGGCTGCGCTGCCCACGCTGATGCAGAAGCTGCAGCGCGCCGGCTGTGCCAAGTCGGTGGTCGGGCTGGTGGTGCCGACCGGGTACTCGTTCAACCTGGATGGCACCAACATCTACATGACGATGGCGGCGCTGTTCATCGCCCAGGCCTGCAATATCGATCTGTCGCTGCAGCAGCAGATTCTGTTGCTGCTGGTCGCCATGCTCAGCTCCAAGGGGGCCGCAGGCGTGACTGGTGCCGGTTTCATCACCCTGGCGGCCACGCTGTCGGTGGTGCCTGACGTGCCCGTGGCCGGCATGGCCCTGATTCTCGGCATCGACCGCTTCATGTCCGAGTGTCGCGCCCTGACCAACCTGACGGGCAATGCCGTGGCTGCCATCGTGGTGGCGCGCTGGGAAGGCGAGCTGGACAAGTCGCAACTGACGGCGGTGCTTAATGGTGAACCCGGCCATGACAAGGATCCGGTGGATCACCTGACCGAACCGCTGGTTGCCGGCACCACGCCGAGTACGCACCCGGCTGTATAAAGGTTGATAAATATTAACGACGGATTGTGTTTTTATCCGGAGTTGATTGAAGAAGGCGGTGGGATCGCCGCTTTAGAAATGAGGTTGACGCCCGTCAATCACGATCCCGAAGCGCTTGCCTAGACTGTCCGGCACGAAGAATTTCTGGAGTGCCGGTCATGTCATCTCATCAATCGGGTGCCCAGCGCATGGAGCTGGTCGCACCTGCAGGCAGTCTGGCAGCCCTCAAGGCTGCGCTGGATGCCGGAGCGGATACAGTCTATCTCGGGCTGAAGAACGCTACCAATGCCCGCAATTTTGCGGGCCTCAATTTCAAGGAAGACGATATCCGTGCCGGGGTGGCGCTGGCGCACCAGCGTGGCCGCAAGGTCCTGTGCGCCATCAATACCTTTCCCCAGGCCGGACGTACGCAGGAATGGCGCAATGCGGTCGATGCCGCGCATGATCTGGGCGTGGATGCCCTCATCATGGCCGATCCCGGCATGCTGGGCTACGCCAGCCGCCGTTATCCTGACCTGCGCCTGCACCTGTCGGTGCAGGGATCGGCCACCCATGCCGATGCCATCGAAATCATGCGTGAGCAGTTCGGCATCCAGCGCGTGGTGCTGCCCCGCGTGCTGACGCTGCAGGAGATCGAGAAAATCTCGCAGCGCACCTCGGTCGAGATCGAAGTGTTCGGTTTCGGCAGCCTGTGTGTGATGGCCGAGGGGCGTTGCCTGCTGTCTTCCTATGCCACGGGTGATTCGCCCAACAACAAGGGGGTCTGTTCGCCCGCGCATGCGGTGCGCTGGACAGAACGCGATGGCACGCTCGATGCGCGCCTGAACGGTCTGCTGGTGGATCGCTATGCGCCGGGCGAGGCGGCGGCCTATCCGACCATCTGCAAGGGGCGCTTCCGCATCGATGGGCAGGAGGATCATGCCCTGGAGGAACCGACCAGCCTGAACGCGATCAGCCTGCTGCCGCGCCTGCAGGAGATGGGTGTGCGCGCCATCAAGATCGAGGGGCGCCAGCGCAGTCCGGCCTATGTGGCCCAGGTGGTATCGACGTTGCGCGCCGCACTGGATGGGGTGGCGCAGGAGTCGACGCGTTTTTCAGCCCGGCCGGAATGGATGACGACGCTGGCACGTCATGCCGAGGGTACGCAGGTCACGCAGGGCGCGTTCGAGCGGCCCTGGAAGTAAGGAGTGGAATGATGTTCAGGATTGCATTGGGACCGTTGCAGTACTACTGGCCGCGCCAGTCGGTGTTTGATTTCTACCAGGCCGTGGCCGAGGGGCCGGCTGATATCGTCTATGTGGGCGAGACGGTCTGTAGTCGGCGGCATGAATTGCGGGCGGCCGACTGGATCGACGTGGCCGATATGCTGGCACAGGCCGGCAAGACCGCTGTGCTGTCGACCCAGACGCTGATCGAGACGGGCAGTGATGCCCAGGCGTTGCGCAAGCTTTGTGCGCAGCAGGACTGGCTGGTCGAGGCTAACGAAGTGGGTGCGGTGCGGCATCTGCAGGGACGCGCTTTCGTGGCCGGCCCCTACATGAACGCCTATCACGGCGATACCCTGGCCTGGCTGCATGGGCTGGGTGCCGTGCGCTATGTCATGCCACTGGAAAACGACCGCGAGAGCCTGTGTCTGCTGTTGCAGGAAACCCCGGCAGGCCTGGAGACGGAGGTCGCTGTCTGGGGGCGGCTGCCATTGGCTTTCTCGGCACGCTGCTTCACGGCGCGGCATTTTCGCCTGCGCAAGGATGATTGCGGGTTCCGCTGTATCGAGCATCCCGACGGGCTGTTGATGGAAACGCGCGAGTCGCAGCAGTTCCTGGCGATCAACGGCATTCAGACGCAGTCGGCCGGTTGCATGGACATTCTCGACCAGGCGGCGGTTCTGGCGCGAATGGGCGTGAGTGTGCTGCGGGTCAGTCCGCAGTCGCGCGGTACCTTCGAGGCGGTGGCGGCGCTGGATGCGATGCGTCGGGGCAGCACGCCTGCGCAGGCGCTGGCGGCAGGTATTCCGCTGCCCGAGGGTATGGAGCGCTGCAATGGGTATTGGTATGGCCGGGCCGGTATCGAATGGGTCGAGCCGGCGGCCAATGAGGTCAATGTCGCCAGGGAGGCGTAGAGCAACATGATGATGGAACAGAATCGCTTGCGGTTGCCGGCTTTCCTTGCCAAGGTGGGCGCACGCCTGCCGGAGCCGTTTGTGTCGCTGCATTTCGTCGCCGGCCTGGAGGTGGCGCGCCTGATGCACTGGCTCAATCCGCCCGAGGAGCTGGAGGGCAAGGTTTTCCTCATCCGGGTCGAGGACCTGGGCGTGGCCAGTCGCTTTCGTGTGATGGCGGGTCGCTTCCGGCCCTGCATGGGCCAGGACGAGGATCTGTCGCTGAGTGCCTGCGCCGCCGATTTCCTGGTGATGATGCAGGGTGAGATGGACGCCGATACCCTGTTCTTCCAGCGCCGCCTGCGTATTTCGGGCGATACCGAACTGGGCCTGGTCGTCAAGAACTGGCTGGATACCGAAGAGCGCCCGGCCTGGCTGCGCAGGCTGGCGGGCGCGTTGTTGCCGGGCTAGCCGTTCGCGAGGCTTGCCAACAGATCGAGCTCTCCCTGTGCTGTTGATGCCAGCGAGCAAGGCTGGCATCAACCGGGTGCATCAGGGCAGTTCGATCCGTACCACGCTGCCCGGGCCGCTGGCGAAGCGGTCAGGCGTGAAGGGTGTCTTGACCGTGACGTAGAGGTGGCTGCCGTCGGCATCCAGCGCAAGGCTGTTGGGGTTGGGCGGCAGGTGGAGTGTCTGCAGCTCGCGGTAGTCGGTGGCATCGAGGATGCTGACGGTACCCTGATCGCGGTGGCCGATGTAGAGCTGGTTGCGCGTCGGGTTGAGCAGGATGTCCATCGAGTCACCCACCGGCAGGCGGGTGATGACGCTGCCGTCGCGGGCGTCCAGCACGAAGGTGGTCTTCTGCTGCGAGTGATCGGTCACGTACAGGCGCTGAGTCTTGTCATCGAACGCCAGGTTCAGCAGCAGTGCCTTGGCGTCGCCTGCCGGTTTCCAGCGCTGCTCGATAGCGTGGGTGCGGGTATCGATGACCAGCACTTCGCCATCGCCGTTGGCGGCGTACAGGCGATGCTGTGCCGGGTCGAGCAGCAGGCCGGTCATCCATTTGCCGGCGTTTTCGATGGTCGTGCGCAGGGTCATGTCGGCCGGGTTGATGGCCCAGATCACGCCGGGATCGCCCACGCCGCCGACATACAGGGTGTCGTTGTCAGCACTGTAGATGGCGCTGCGGGGGCCATAGGGCCAGCCATCCTTGCCTTTCTCGGTGAAGCGGATGCGGCCGAGCGTCTTGCCTTCCTTGAGGTCGATCTTGCTGACGGCACCGGCCAGGCTGTTGGTGACGAACAGGGTGTCGCCAGTCGGGTTGAGTGCCAGGCCGAAATTCTTCTCATCGGTATGGATCAGACCCTTGGTGGCCAGGGTTTCGGGATCAAGCTGATAGATTACGCCACCCTGTACGCCGGGCCGAGCTTCTGCTGCGGCGACATACAGCGATTGGTTGAACGGGCTGTAGCGTACCTGGTAGATGCCGGGACTGAGCTCGCGGCGCAGTGCGCCTTCCTGGGTCAACTGATATTGCTGGGCGTCGCCTGGGGCGGGCGGCAACTGCGGTGCCTCGCCGGTGGCGAAGGCTGTGGAGGAAAGGCCGCAGGCGGCCAGCAGCAGTGCCGTGCGTGCCAGGAGCAGCAGCGGGTTCGGGCGTGGGATCATGGAAACTCCTTGGGTCGATATCGGGCAGAACACATTCCGATGCGCCGATACGGTAGCAGAAAAACAAAAATCTTTTTGATTAGCACATAGGGTTTTATCGTCGTCGTTCGTCTCCATGGACAACCCCTTCCGGTATCCATTGGAGAAGTCCGTTATGTTCCCTGTTCGTTTTACATGTGTGGCGGCTGCCGTTGCTGCGGTGCTCATGGGGGCAGTGCCTGCCTCTGCCCAGACTCAAGCCGCGCAAAATTCTGCCCGTCCTGTTGTTGCTCAGGCCTATCAGCTCTCGCCCGAGGGGGCGCTGCGGCGTGACCTGGCGCATGGGCTGTATCAGGTGCGCTACAGCCCGTTCAACCAGTCGCTGTATGTGGCATCGACCGAAGCGCAGCCCGGTGTCCGTGGCGGCGTGATCTATCAGCTCGATCCCGAAACCCTGGCCACCAAGGGCCTGATCCATACCGATGAGAAGAATTTCGGCCTGGCGCTCAACCCGGCTGGCGACACCCTGTTCGTCACCAACAGTTTGGCCAGCGCCGTCAGCAAGATCGACCTCAAGGAAGGTAAGGTGCTGGCGCGCCTGAAATTCACTGAAAAAAGTACCGATGGCTCGAACTATGGCCCGCGTACTGTCGTCCATGATGCAGGCAGCAATCTGCTGTATGTCGGTGGGGTCGGTGACCCCGGCATGATCTGGGCTATCGATGCCGATACCATGGCTGTGCGTGCGACCATCGGGAATGCAGGGAAATGGGTGACAGGACTGCTGCTCGACCCGGCACAGCACCGCCTTTACTCCGCCAACGGCGATGGCGAAGTGCTGGTCATCGATACCCGCACCCACACCATCGAGCAACGCTGGAAGCCGGCTGGCGATGCCAAAGCGCTGCTGGTGAACCTGGCGCTCGATGACAAGACCCAGCGCCTGTACGTCACTGACCATTCGCAGCAGAAGACCACCTTCGTGCTGGACGCCCGCGACGGCAGCGTCATCACCCGCCTGCCGGTGGGCGACTCGATGGACATCCTGCTCAACCCGACGCGCAACCAACTCTACATCGGCCACCGCGACCAAGGCACCGTCAGCATCCTTGATGCCACCGACTACCGTGTGCTGCAGACGCACCACCTGCCGCCCAACCCCAACAGCCTTGCGCTGGATGCCGACGGCAGCCACCTCTACGTCACCGTCAAGACGCCCTTCACGCCTGACCGCTTCGCCAGCGGCCAGGGCAGCGTGGCGCGTATCCAGTTGCCCTGAATTTTTCCGGAGTTTGCATCATGAAGCATGTTTTTCCCAGGGCCGGGGCCCTGTGCGCCACACTATTGATCCTGGCGTCACCAGCGCTGGCCCAGTCCGTGGTCGATACGCCGGTCTCGGTCTCCCTGCCGGCCCAGCCATTGGCGCAGGCACTGAATGCGTTTGCCCGCCAGGCCGGGCTGGAGTTGATCGTTCGTCCCGACAGCGTAGCCGGCAGAACGGCCCCGGCGGTGCAGGGCAGCCTGACCCCGGCTCAGGCGCTGGAGCGGCTGCTGGCGGGCACAGGGCTTGGTTTTCGGGTCGAAGAGGGGGCGATTGTGATCTCTCGTGCCGAAGACAGCGAGAGTGCCCTGCATCACGGCGGTGAGTTGTCTGCGATCACGGTTCAGGCCAGTGCCGATGCCTCGGCTGGCGGCCTGCTGGGCGAATATGCAGGTGGCCAGGTGGCACGCGGTGGCCGGGTCGGCGTGCTGGGTGCCCGTGACAATATGGATACGCCTTTCAGCCTGACCAGTTATACCAATCGCCTGATCCGGGATCAGCAGGCGCGCAGCGTGGCTGACGTGTTGCAGAACGATCCTTCCGTACGGACGGCACGCGGGTTCGGCAACTTCCAGGAGACGTATTTCATCCGGGGCTTTCTGACGACCTCCGACGATATTGCCTATAACGGGCTGTATGGTCTGTTGCCACGCCAGTTCACATCGGCGGAAATGATCGAGCGCGTCGAGGTGATGCGGGGAGCCGGCGCGTTCCTGTATGGGGCGGCACCGTCGGGCATGGGGATTGGCGGGACAGTCAATATTCTGCCCAAGCGGGCCGCCAGCGAGCCGCTGAATTCGGTCACGCTGGGCACCGCCAGTGGCGGGCAGGTTTATACGGCAGCAGATTTCAGCCGCCGTTTCGGCGAGGATCAGCGCAGCGGGTTGCGTGTCAATGTCGCCCGTCGTGATGGGGATACGGCCATTGATGGCGAACATGTCGAGCTGGATCTGGTCACACTGGGCTGGGACTGGCGCGGTGAGCGCCTGCGCCTGTCGGCTGATGCGGGTTATCAGAACAATCGCCTGAGCGGCATGCGTCCCAACGTGTCGCTGAGTGGTGTCGACAGTGTGCCGGTGGCACCCGATGCGCGACGCAACTATGCACAGCCCTGGACACGCTCCAATGAAGAGGATTTCTTTGGCACGTTGCGGGCCGAGTATGACTTCAATGATGCGGTGACTGGCTGGGCTGCCATCGGTGCACGACGTGGCAAGGAGTTCAACTCGTTGGCTGGTGTGACGGTCAGCAATGCCGAGACGGGTGCGGCCAGCGCCTACCGTTTCGACAACCGGCGCCGGGACGATGTATGGACCGGAGAGATCGGCGTGCGTGCGGCACTGCAGACAGGTTCGGTTCGTCATGACCTGGTGGCTTCGGTGTCGCATTACGATCATGAGGAGCGCAATGCCATCGTCATGGATTTCATGAATACGCTGGCGACCAATATCTATGATCCGACGTACTGGGATCGCCCGGCTTTTTCTGCCAATGCCTTTCGTGGCGGCGACCTGGGAGATCCCGGTCTGTTCAACCATACGCGCCTGACCAGCTTCACGCTGGGCGATACGATGTCGCTGTTCGATGATCGTATCGACCTGATCGTGGGCCTGCGACATCAGCGTTTGCGGAGCACGGCCTACAACTATGCTCGCTCCCTGCCGGAAGCCAATCCCTACGACGACAGTCACAACAGCCCGGTGGCAGGTATCGTCTACAAGCTGGACGACAGTGTCTCGGTCTACGCCAATTACATCGAAAGCCTGGCGCAGGGAGAAAGCGCACCGAACACAGCCATCAATGTGGGAGAGCGGTTGTCTCCCTATGTCTCCAAGCAGAAGGAAATCGGCCTCAAATACGATGGCGGGCAGATCGGCGGCAGCCTGGCGCTGTTCACGACCGAGCAGCCGCGTGGCTATGTCGGTACGGATCGGGTATTCCGTGAGGCGGGCAAGAACCGGCATCGCGGTGCCGAGCTGATGCTCTACGGCGAAGCCTGGCCGGGTTTGCGGCTATTGGGCGGTATCACGCTGCTGGATGCCAAGCAGCGCAATACCGGCAATCCTGCGCATGACGGCAAGCGTGTGATCGGTGTGCCTTCCCGGCAGGCCAACCTGGGCGTCGAATGGGATGTACCCGGCACGGACGGCCTGGCATTGAATGCGCGGGTGATCGCTACCGGCAGCCGCTATGCGGACGTGGCCAATACGTTGCGTGCGCCGGGCTGGGTCAGGCTGGATCTGGGAGCCAGCTACATGATGGACATCGGCGACCGGCTGCTGACCCTCCGTGCCCGTCTGGAGAATGCGACTGGGCTCGACTACTGGTCTTCGGTAGGCGGGTATCCCAACAGTGGCTATCTGGTGCTGGGGGCACCCCGTACTTTTATGCTGAACGCCACGCTGGAGTTCTGAGCACAAGCCGGCCCGTCTGCAAGCCCGGGCCGGCTTGTTCTTTGCCTGTCAGTGGGAAGTGGTAATACGGGGCGTACCCGTGTTTTGTCCCTCGACGTGGACGGGCAGGATTCGGGGCAGCAGACGATAGAAGCCTGCCATGTTCTGTGTGTCGAATGTCCCGGTGATCCGTAGCGCGGCAATGCCAGGGTCGGCCAGTAGCGGTGACGGATGGCCATAGCGAGCGAATTCGGCGAGGACGTGGGACAGCGGTGTGTCGTCGACACTGAGGCTGTGGTTGCGCCAGGCTCCGATGTCGGCTGCGATGGCTGGCTCGGGCCGGGTGCTCTGGCGGGTGTCCAGGCGCAGTTGCTGGCCGGCGGTCAGGTCGATCTGAGATGCTGCACGCCAGGGCAGCCAACTGTCGCCCTCCGGTGCCACGCGCACATGGCCCGATGCCACGGCAACCTGCAGGGTATCCGCACCGGGCTGTCCGGGCGTATTCCGTACCGAGAATTGCGTGCCAACCACTGTGATACGTGCTGCATCAGCTGCCACGATGAAAGGGCGGGCGGAGTTGGCGGCGACCTGGAACATGGCCTGGCCCCGTATCAGGCGTACCTCACGATGCCCGTCAAAGAGTGCCACGTTGATACGGGTATCGGTATCCAGATCGATCCGGCTGCCATCCGGTAGTTCGACTGTCTGCTGTTCGCCGGGCAGGGTGGCATAGCTGTGTGCGAAAGAGGGAGATGCCGTGCCTGGCAACTGGAACAGCAGGAGCGCTACGATCAGGCTGGCCAGCAGGGCGGTCAATTGCCAGCGGCGCGACCAGAAGCCGGTGTGTGGCGTGGGGCGCTGTGCTGCAGGTGGCTGGCATGCATTCCGTGCCGAAGCCAGCAAGGCACCCTGCTGCTGCGCGGGCAATGTGTCCAGACCGTCCCAGTCTTCCTGCCATTCGGCATAGGCCTGGGCATGGGCCGGGTCGGCGGCCAGCCATTGCGCCAGTGCCTGGCGCTGCGCATTATCCAGGCCATTCCGGCTGCGCATGAACCAGTCCAGCGCAGTCTGTTCCGGGGTGTCCGTACAGGCGGAGGGAGAAGAAGGGGAGGCAGTCATGACAGGGACTATTTTAGGCGGCCCCATGGGTATCGGTGCAAGAAGGGGTATGGCGAGCTTCCCAGGCGCGTCGTTCGCGCCTGCACGTCTGCATGGCCAGCCGGATGTGTTGCTCCACCATTTTTTGCGAGATGCCCATCATGGAAGCGATTTCGGCATGTGAGCGGCCATCGAAGCGATGCAGCACGAAGGCTTCGCGACAACGTGGCGGCAGACCCTGGATGGCAGCCAGCAGGACCTGTGCGGCCTGCTGTGACATGGCGGCGACTTCGGGCTCCTGGGCACTCGGTCCGACCAGGGTGTCGGCATCGATGGTTCCGTCGAGCGAGGCCGTGCCCAGGTGCAGGGCATCGTGGCGATGCTGGTCGATCATCAGGTTGCGGGCCGTGCGGTAGAGCATGGCGCGTGGCTCAGCGATCCGGCTGCCCTGTTGCTGGGCCGTCAGTACCCGTGCATAGGTTTCCTGCACGACATCGGCTGCCGCATCCCGGTTGCGGGTCAGGCGGGCGCAGAAGTTCAGCAGTTCCTGGTAGTAGCGCTCGAACACGGTGGCGGCAGACGGCGTGCAGGCGTAGAAAAGAATAATGAAAGGTGTTCGCATTATAGCCTTGTGCCGGGCCGGTGCGTCTGCGCCCGACGCTATCAGCCCGACGGGAGCCGTGTCGCTTCCCTCTATAATGCGGGATTGTTTTTTGCATGTTGGTAATGGAGGCTTCCATGAAAAGAATACTGATGGGGATGGTTTGCGCCGTGTTCGCGGCGGGTGTCTCGGCCCAGGATCTGCGCGTGGCGATCGATCCGACCTACGAGCCCTTTACCTACAAGACACCGGATGGCCAGCCAGCCGGCTTCGACGTGGATATTGCCAATGCCCTGTGCGACCAGTTGCAGCGCAAGTGCGTATTCGTCGAGCAGGTCTGGGACAGCATGATCGCCGGCCTGCAGAGCCGCAAGTACGACGTGATCATCAGTTCCATGTCGATCACCGACGAGCGCAAGCGCGTGGTGGACTTCACCGACCGCTACTACAAGACACCCAGCACCGTCGTGGTGCGCAAGGATCACCCCTATGTTGGCCATGAGTCGCTCAAGGGCCTGCGTCTGGGCGTGCTCAAGGGCAGTACCCAGGAGCGCTATGCCATGGGCGTGCTGCAACCTGAGGGGGCCACGGTCATTTCCTATCCGGCCCAGGATCAGGTCTATCTGGATATCCGCTCCGGCCGACTTGACGGCACGGTGGCCGACAAGGTCGAGGTGGGTGGTGGCTTTCTGAGCAAGCCCGAAGGGGCCGATTACCATGCCGTGGGTGGCGACATCTACGACCCCAAGTATTACGGCGAAGGCCTGGGCATCGCTCTGCGCAAGAACCGGGAAGATCTCAAGCAGGCGCTCAACGAGGCCATCCAGGCCATCCGTGCCAATGGCACCTACGAGGAAATCAGCCGCAAGTACTTCGATTTCGACCCTTACGGTACCGATTGATCCGTGTCTGATTACTACTGGATGATCCTGCAGGGGGCGGGCACCACGGTGGCCGTTTCCTTGCTGTCGCTGGTCGTGGCGATCACGCTGGGCCTGCTGGGGGCCAGCGCCAAGCTGTCCGGGCGGCCTGTGCTGGTGCGGCTGGCGACGCTCTACACCACGCTGATTCGGGGCATTCCGGAACTGGTGCTGATGTTGCTGGTGTTCTACGGCGGAGCCATCGGGCTCAATGCCTTGCTCGAATACGTTGGCTACGATCAGGGCGTTGACATCAACCCGTTTGTCGCGGGTGTGCTGACGATCGGTTTTATTTATGGTGCCTACATGGCCGAGGCCTTCCGGGGTGCGATCCTGTCTATTCCGCACGGACAGGCCGAGGCTGCCTGGGCGTTCGGCATGACCCGCTGGCAGGCATTTCGCCGCATCACGCTGCCGCAGATGATCGGCTATGTGCTGCCGAGTTTCACCAACAGCTGGATGGCGCTGCTCAAGGCGACGGCGCTGGTCAGCCTGATCGGCCTGCATGACATGACCTACCTGGCGCGCCAGGCGGGGGCCGCCAGCCGCGAGCCTTTTATCTTCATCCTGTTTGCTGCGGCGCTTTACCTGCTGTTCACCAGCATTTCCCTGTGGGTACTGCGGCGGCTCGATGCACGCTACAACCTGGGATCGGAGCGGGTGCAGCTATGAGCTGGGCACAGTTTCTCGATCCCAACGAGTTCAGCTGGGCGTTGTTTCTGCAGCCTGATACATTGCGGATGTATGCTTGGGGCATGTGGACCACGTTCTACATGCTGATAGGCCTGTTGTGCTTTGGCGGGATTGCCGGCTTTGTGCTGGCACTGATGCTGACCGGTCGCTCGGTCGTGTTGCAGCGCATTGCCTCGGCCTTCACCTACTGCGTGCGCGGCACACCGCTGCTGATCCAGCTTTACCTGATCTATTACGGCGTGGCCCAGCTCGAATGGGTGCAGGAGCGCTGGGATGCCGTCTGGCCGTGGACGTATTTCAAGACACCGCTGTTCTGCGCGATGCTGGCCTTCAGCATCAATCATGCCGGCTACCTGGCCGAAATCCTGGCGGGTGGCATCCGCGCCACGCCGGCGGGCGAGATCGAGGCCGGCTATGCGATGGGCATGAGCCGCCTGAAGGTCTGGTATCGCATCATCCTGCCTGGGGCCATGCGCCGCATCCTGCCGCCCTACAGCAATGAAGTGATGCAGATGATGCACGGCACCAGCCTGGCCAGTACCATTCCGTCGCTGATGGATATTACCGGTGTCTCCAGCCGGATCTATTCCGACTATTACCTGCCGTTCGAGGCCTATCTGTTTGCCGCCATCCTGTACCTGCTGATCACGTTTTTCCTGATGAGCCTGTTCCGACTGGCCGAGCGCCGCTTTACCGCCTATCTGCGGCCTCGGGCGCACTGACTACGACACGCGATGACCGAATCTGCCTTTTCCCTGCAAGTCGAGAATATCCACAAGCGCTATGGCAACCAGGAGGTGCTGAAGGGCGTATCGCTGGCGGCTCGGCCTGGCGATGTGATCAGCATCATCGGCAGTTCCGGCTCCGGCAAGAGTACGCTGTTGCGCTGTATCAACCTGCTCGAGAAACCCAGTCAGGGGCGCATCATCGTGGCCGGTGAAGAATTGCGCCTGAAACCCAATGCGGCCGGTGACCTGGAGGCCGAGACGCCGCAGCAACTGCAGCGCCTGCGCACGCGGCTGGCCATGGTGTTTCAGCATTTCAATCTGTGGGCGCACATGACGGTGCTGCAGAATATCATCGAGGCACCGGTACACGTACTGGGCATGGCGCGTGACGAAGCCATCGACGAAGCGCGTCGGTTGCTGGAACTTGTCGGTCTGAATGGGGTCGAACAGGCGTATCCCAGCCATCTCAGCGGGGGCCAGCAACAGCGTGTGGCGATTGCCCGTGCGCTGGCCGTAAAACCCGAGGTGATGCTGTTCGACGAACCGACCAGCGCGCTCGATCCTGAACTGGTCGGTGAAGTGCTGGGCATCATGCGGTTGTTGGCGCAACAGGGCCGCACCATGGTAGTGGTGACGCACGAGATGGGCTTTGCGCGCGAGGTGTCGAGCCATCTGGTGTACCTGTACCAGGGCCTGATCGAAGAACAGGGCAATCCGCGCGACGTGCTGGCCAACCCCAGCAGCGAACGATTGGCCCGCTTCCTGTCGGGCAATCTCAAATAGCCTTTTCCGGAGTGAGCCATGCTGATTCGATTTCCCTCAGATATCCCCGCCTCGGAAATCACCTCGGAATCGGTATGGCACAAGCGCCGCGCGCTGATTGCCGCAGCAGGCTTGGCCGGTATGGGCCTGGGTGGCGTGGCGCAGACAGCCCGTGCGGCAGCGTCAGCTTCAGGTACAACAATAGATGGATCCGCGTCGCTGACGGCGGCGCAGGCGGCGATGCAACAGGCTACGCTCAATGCCGCCCTGTCCACCGACGAGGCGCGTACCGATTACGACGCGGTCACTTCGTACAACAACTTCTACGAATTCGGCGTCAACAAAGATAGCCCCAAGCGCCAGGCCGGGGCCCTGCAGACTCGTCCATGGACGGTGCGTGTCGAAGGTGAAGTGCTCAAGCCACGCACATTCGATATCGACGACCTGCTGAAACTGGCTCCCATGGAAGAGCGTATCTATCGACTGCGCTGTGTGGAGGCCTGGTCGATGGTGGTGCCCTGGGTCGGCTATTCGCTGTCGCATCTGCTGCGCCAGGTCGAACCTACCGGGCAGGCGGCCTATGTGACGTTCGAGACGGTCATGCAGCCGCAGGCCATGCCCGGGTTGCGCTACCCGGTGCTCGAGTGGCCCTATACCGAAGGCCTGCGGCTGGACGAGGCCATGCATCCGCTCACGCTGCTGGCCTTTGGCCTGTATGGCAAGTTGCTGCCCAACCAGAATGGTGCGCCGCTGCGACTGGCCGTGCCGTGGAAATACGGCTTCAAGTCGGCCAAGTCGCTGGTGACGATCCGCCTGGTGCGCGAGCGGCCGATGACCTCCTGGATGAAGTCGGCACCGCATGAGTATGGCTTCTATGCCAACGTCAATCCTGATGTGGCCCATCCCCGCTGGAGCCAGGCCAACGAGCGTCGCATTGGTGAAGGGGGGCTGTTCACCCCGCGCCGCAATACGCTGCCGTTCAATGGCTATGGCGAGCAGGTTGCATCCCTGTATCAGGGGATGGATCTGCAGGCCAATTACTGAGCCGGGATGGCCGGCCAGCATGACCCGCGTGAGGCGATGAGTCAGCGCAATCGACGAGGCAGGGCGCGTGCCGATAGGTGTATCTGGTGGCTGGCGTTCCTGCTGGGGCTGCTGCCTTTGTTGCGCTGGCTCTGGCTGGGCGCGACCGGGGCGCTGGGCTTCAATCCGACGGAGTTTCTGCTGCGTTCGTCAGGCACCTGGACGCTGGTCTGTCTGCTGGTGACCCTGGCACTGACGCCGGCCCGTCACCTGCTGGGTTGGCAGGGGGCACCGCGCTGGCGAGGCATGGCAGGCCTGTTCACTTTTTTCTATGCCGTGCTGCATGCGCTGGCCTGGTCGTTTTTCGATCATGCCCTGGTGCTGCGTGACATGGGCGCGGATATCCTGCAACGACCGTTCATCGCCGTGGGCGTGGCGGTATTCGTGATCCTGCTGGCCCTGGCGGCGACATCGAGCAAGGCGGCCATGCGCATGCTGGGTAGGCAGTGGCAGCGCCTGCATCGGCTGGTGTACCTGGCCGGCGGGCTGGCGATTCTGCATTTCTGGTGGCACAAGGCGGGCAAGAACGACTGGCTGGAGCCGTTGCTGTATGGCGGTGTGCTGGTGCTGCTGCTGGCTGTGCGGGTGGTCGTGAAATTGCGGATGCGTTGGCGTGCAACGCATCGGTCCTCACTGCCATAACCAGCTGACAGGTACGGGGAGAGTACCCGTCATGGAGGTGTGCCGGCTCAGCCCTGTGTGGCGTTGCGTGTTGCCAGCAGTGCGTGGGCGACTTCGGTCAAGGTGCGGCCGCTGCGCATGGCTTCATGTTGCAGTTGTGCGTGCGCGTCGGCTTCGCTGATCCGGTGCAGCTCGACCAGTATCCATTTGGCTTTTTCGATATGTCGGCGTTCGTCCAGGGCGGTACGGGCCTGATCCAGAGCCTGGTCGGATGCCTGGATGCGTTCGGCCTGGGCCTGCAGCAGATCCAGAATGGAGCGTTCCATGCCGCTGGCGATGCCGTCAGCCGGAGCCACGTCCAGCGGACGACTCTGGACATCGAACAGCATGGTGGGCCGGGTGCTGCCCTCGTGGGCCGCCATGCTGTCGAGCAGAGCGCGGTGGTTGCGCAGGTCCAGGCTGACGGCTTCGATGCGCTGGCGGCAGCGCTGGGCCAGCGTGGTCGTCAACTGGCATTCGATGGGGTGCATGCCGTCGATGCGCGCGGTACACAGATCAAACCACAGGGCCGCCATGCCGGTATCGACCGGCTGCTCTGCCGAGGTGCGGGCGGCCATGCCACGCAGGGACAAAACGGGTTCGTGCAGGTCGTCCAGACTCTGCCAGGCCTGCAGGCTCTGTCTGTCGGCCAATGCTTCGAACTGCATGAAGCAGCGCGTCTGCCTTTCGGCCAGCATGACCATGTGGACTTTCTGGGTAGGATTGAAGCGGCCCGCGGTATAACCGAGCACGCCGTAGGCTCGTTCCTGGCCACACAGTTCCTTGCCCTGCATGAAGTTCAGCAGTGCGGCCAGCAGGCGAGTGATGTCGGCATCGTGCGCGGCATCGGTCGTTTCTACCGCAACGGCCAGCAGACTGGAAATCAGGCGGGTGAAGGCCGCGCTGGCGTCGCCTGGCTGCAGGCGGTGCGCGAGGATATTGCAGCGCAGGATGGGCAGTCCATCCAGACGGTAGAGCGCATGGGCGATACTGTCGAACAGCCGGGCCCGGCCATGGTCACTGCCGATGGGGTGGGTCAGCAGGGCATCCAGAAAGGTGCGGACATCGGCCTCATGGGTGGATACCGACTGGTGCTGTGCATCCAGAATGTGTTGCCGCTCAGGCGTCGGATGGCACAGGAACAGATTGGTGTAGCCCCGTTCTTTTTGCAGCTCATGAACCAGGTGGCTGATCAGGGTGACCAGCTCGCACGTATGCGCCAGCGATTCGAGACTGTGCAGTTCCGCCTGGCGGGCGGCGATCAGGAAGCGCAGTGTCGGGGGCAGGGTCTGTCGGGTCATGGTGTGCGTGGTGTTTGCGGGGGACTCAGGCCTCCTGGCTGCATGGAATCATACAGGAGCGGTATTCGGAACACGAGGTGGCCTGTGTCCCGGCCTGGGCGGCGACGCTGCCGATGATCAGGATGGCCGGGCTGCGCAGGCCGGCTGCCTGCCCGTCTGCGGGCATCTCGTGCAGCGTACTGTCGATCTGGCGCTGGTAGGGCAGGCTGGCATTCTCGATCATGCAGACCGGGGTATGTCCGGGCAGGCCACCCTCCTGCAATTGCCGGGAGATGTCGTCCAGCCGGGTCACGCCCATGTAGACCACCAGTGTGGTGCCGCTGCGTGCCAGCGCTTCCCAGGGAGGCGGGCTGTCATCGTCCGTGTGGGCCGTGACCAGGCTGACGCCGCGTGCGATGCCGCGCAGTGTCAGTGGGATGTTGCATGCGGTGGCTGCCGCCAGGCCTGCCGTAATGCCATTGACGATGCCGCAGGCAATGCCGTGGCGGGCCAGCCATTCGATTTCTTCGCCGCTGCGTCCGAAAATTCCGGGGTCGCCGCCCTTGAGGCGAATGACCGTGAGCCCTTGGCGCGCGTAGCGCAGCATCAGGCGCTGGATGAATGACTGGGGCGTGGAGCGGCAGCCCCCGCGCTTGCCGACACGGATGATCTGGGCTTGCGGGCAATAGTGCAGGACCCCTTCCCCGACCAGATCGTCGACCAGCACAATGTCGGCCTGGGCCAGGATGCGTACGGCCTTCAGTGTCAGCAGTTCCGGGTCGCCCGGCCCGGCCCCGACCAGCCAGACAGAGGGGTGCATGCCTGGGTGCGAGAGCGTGTTGTGCATCAGTACACATCCTTGAGATAGCGGCGCTGTTGCGCCAGACTGTCGATATAGAGATCGGCCGCTTCCGGTGTCAGGCCACCGTGTGTGCGGGCGATCTGGCGCAGCGTGGCATCGACGTCGCGGGCCATGCGGGCGGCGTCGCCGCAGATATAGAGATGCCCGTTTTCCTGTAGCCAGCGCCAGAGCAGAGCCCCCTGTTCAAGCATGCGATGCTGGACATATATCTGCGTTTCCTGATCGCGCGAAAACGCGGTATCCAGCCGGTTCAGGTGGCCGCTGGCCAGCCAGGCATCCAATTCCTGCCGATAGTAGAAATCGGTGGCCTGATACTGTTCCCCAAAGAAAAGCCAGTTCGGGCCGTGTGCGCCATCGGCTTCCCGATCCTGCAGGAATGCTCGAAAGGGGGCGATACCCGTGCCTGGGCCAATCATGATCATGGGCGCGTCAGGATCGACGGGTGGTTTGAATAGAGGGGATTTCTGCACGAAGATGGGCACAGTGCCGTGCTCGGCACGGTCGGCCAGAAATGTCGAGCAGACACCGCCGCGCGGTTGCCCATCCAGGAGATAGCGGACCGTGCCCACGGTCAGGTGTACCGACTGCGGCACGACCTTCTGGCTGGATGAAATCGAATACAGCCTGGGTTGCAGGCGCTTGAGCAGCGACAGCAGTTCCGGTGCGGACAGACGGATCGGGCAGGCTGCCAGCAGGTCCGTCAGTTGCCTGCCCCAGAGCCAGGCTTGCAATTGTGCCTTGTGGGCAGGCTGCAATAGCCCGGTCAGCAGTTCGCTTTGGCTGCGTTCATGAATGGCATGCAGCAGCTCCTTGGTGATGCGGGTGATGTCCAGATGGTGCAGCAAGGCATCACCCAGTGGCATCGTGATGCCGTTGAGTTCCACCGATGTGTCGGGGGCCAGCGCCAGTGCAGATAGCAAGGAGGAAACCTGCATCGGGTCATTGCGTGGCCAGACGCCCAGGGCATCGCCTGCTTCGTAGCGCAGGCCACTGTCGGCCAGGCCAAAGCCGAACTGGCGGGTGTCTTTCCCGGAGCCGGGCAGGTTGAGGCGCTGGTTCAGCTCCAAGTGGGCCGGCAAGGGGTTTTTGCGGCTGAACGCAGCGGTTGATTCTGCGGTTGAGGCACTGCCGACAGCGGCCGGGGTGGCGCTACCGGCAGGCACCGGTGCGGGGTTGGCCGTAACAGCGCTGATGGCGGCAACTGTGGTGGGTTCCGGTGCTTGGAGAGTTTCGGCGGTGAGCGCCTGGGCAATGTGCTGGCACCATGCCGTGGCCTGATCATGGGTGTCGGGTTCGCAGGGCAGGCACGGCGTCAGTTGGCGTGCCCCCAGTGCAGCCAGGCGTTGATCGAGTTGGCGGCCGAACCCGCAGAACTGATCATAGCTGGAGTCGCCAAGCGCCAGCACGGCATAGGTGCTTTTCTCCAGGCGGGGCATGTCGTTCGCGCACAGCGCCTGCCAGAATGCTGCGGCATGATCTGGTGGCTCGCCATCCCCGAAGGTGCTGACGCAGGCCAGTATGTGTGGGGCGCGAGCCAGGTCGGTGGCCTGGATGGCATCCATGCTGCTGAGTGTGACATCCAGGCCGCATTCGCGCAGGTGCTGCGCGCATTGCCGGGCCAGCGTTTCCGCATTGCCGGTCTGTGACGCCCACAACAGGGTGATGACCTGGGCTGTATTGGCGGGTGCGGAAGGTGGTGCAATAACTGCCTGGCCTGCCGGTGCGACGCTGTGATTCAGCAGGCCTGCCAGCAGACCATCCAGAAACAGCCGATGGGCGGGCTTGAGCGGGGCTGATAGCGGCAGGACGGGCGCAACGCCCGCAGTGGACAGGGATTGGGTGCCCAATGCCGTCAGATAGCCCTGGACATAATGCTGTTCGTCGGGCTCCAGGGTGATGGTCGGCGGGTTGTCCAATCCCAGCAGGCTGGCCACGATATCGAGTGCAGGGTGTATGTTGGTGCACATGTTTTGCAGGGGGGCGGCAGGCCTTGTTGCCGTGTCGCTGGTATCTGTGCTGCACTCAGGTGCCTGCGCTGTCTCTGATGCAATGGGCGTTAGCGAGATGGCGCAGTATTTGAGTTCCGGTTGCAGCGAGATCGGATCGACCGCATCGCTGGTGAGGGCATTGATGGCCATATTTTCTCCAAACACATCGCTCCAGTGAAACGGCGCAAAGCAGCTGCCTGGCTGAACCCGGTTTGAAATGCTGGCGGGCAGGCGGGCCTTGCCCCGGCGCGAACGGATTTCGACCTGCATTTGGTCGGTCAGGCCAAGGGCGGCAGCATCCTCGGGATGAATTTCGATGAACGGGGCCGGATTCAGGCGGTTGAGCGCCGGCACCTTGCCGGTCTTGGTCATGGTGTGCCACTGATGCTGGAGTCGTCCGGTATTGAGGATCAGCGGGAATTCTGTATCCGGCAGTTCGGCTGCCGGCAGGCAGGGGCGGGCGAAAAAAACGGCCCGGCCATTGGCGGTGGCAAATTTCAGGCGCGGGCCTTGTGCCGGCCCCGGGTGCAGGTAGCGGATCGGATGCCGGTCCTGCGGATCGTCGGGTGGGCAGGGCCATTGCAGGGGGGTCTCGCGCAGGCGGGCATGGCTGGCACCGCGCAGGTCATAGCCGGTGGCGGGGTTCCAGGTCTGGCGGATTTCGTCGAACACATCGCTGGCACACGCGTAGTCGAAGGCGTCGGCGTAGCCCATTTCACAGGCGATGCGGGCGATGATGCGCCAGTCGGCCATGGCCTGTCCGGGTGGTGGGACGGCCTGGCGCGCCAGGGTCAGGTTGCGCTCCGAGTTGATCATCACGCCGTCGCTCTCGGCCCACAGCGCACCTGGCAGCAGGACATCGGCATAGGCATTGGTTTCCGTGTCCAGAAAGGCGTCCTGCGCGATGACCAGTTCCGCCGCGCCCAGTCCGTCGATGACGGTCTGGCGGTTGGGGGCGCTGGCGACGGGGTTAGTGCAGATAATCCAGCAGGCCTTGATCTGACCGTCGCGCATTTGCTCGAACATGGCGACGGTGCCATCACCCGGATCGCTGCGCAGGGTGCCGGGGGCAAGTTGCCACAGATTTTCGATGAAAGTTCGGTCATCGGCCTGCAGGGCCGAGCGCTGACCCGGCAGGCCAGGCCCCATGTAGCCCATCTCGCGCCCGCCCATGGCATTGGGCTGGCCGGTCAGCGAGAATGGGCCGCTGCCGGGTCGGCAGATCTTGCCGGTGGCCAGGTGCAGGTTGCACAGGGCATTGGTATGCCAGGTGCCGTGGGTACTCTGGTTCAGCCCCATGGTCCAGCAGCTCATCCATTCGCCGGCTTCGGCGATCCATTGCGCGGCGGTCCTGATATCGGCTTCGGGCAGGCCGGTCATGGCGGCAGCCTGCGCCGGTGCATAGTCTGCCAGGAAGGCGGGCATGGTCTCCCAGCCATCGGTATGTTGGGCGATGAACGCCGGATCGATATGTCCCTCTGCCACCAGCAGGTACAACAGGCCGTTGAGCAAAGCCAGATCGCTGCCAGGGCGGATCGGCAGATACAGGTGTGCCTTGTCGGCGGTGGCCGTGCGTCGTGGATCGACTACGATCAGTCGGGCTCCCGCCTTGATGCGATCCATCATGCGCAGGTACAGGATGGGATGGCAGTCCGCCATGTTGGCCCCGATCACGAAAAACAGGTCGGCATGATCGAAATCCTGGTATGAGCCGGGCGGTGCATCCGCACCCAGTGACTGCTTGTAGCCGCTGCCGGCACTGGCCATGCACAATCGCGAGTTGCTCTCGATGTGGCGGGTACGGATATAGCCTTTGGCGAGTTTGTTGGCCAGGTACTGGGCTTCCAGCGACATCTGGCCGGACACGTACAGGGAAATGGCATCCGGCCCGTGGGTGTCCAGGATATGGCGCAGCCGTCGGGCCGTATCGCGCAAGGCCGCATCGATATCCATCCGCATGGGCTCCTGGTGGCGCTGTGTGCGCACCCAGGCGTCGGCAAGCCGGCCAGGCGTATCGAGTGGCAGGTGACAGCTTTGCCCCTTGGTGCATAACCGCCCCGCGTTGCTGGGATGATTGCGGTCACCGGATACCTTGATGACGCGCTGGCCGTCGACATGCAGCACGATGCCGCAGCCCACGCCGCAATAGGGGCATACGGATTTGACGGTCTCGGCCATGGTGAGGGTTCCGGCGGATATGGGCAGGTGTCCGGGCCGCTCAGGCGGCCTTTTCCACATGCCCCTGGCGGGTATAGAGGAAATCGATCACTGCCTTCCGGTATTGCTGGTAGTGATTGTCTTCGGCCAGTTCGATGCGGTTGCGGGGCCGTGGCAACTCGACCGACAGCACTTCGCCAATGGTGGCGGCCGGTCCGTTTGTCAGCATGACAATCTTGTCCGACAGCAGCACGGCTTCGTCCACGTCATGCGTCACCATGATCACGGTGGAGTGGGTCTGGGCCACGATGGCCAGCAGTTCGTCCTGCAACTTGGCACGGGTCAGTGCATCCAGCGCCCCGAAGGGTTCGTCCATCAGCAGGACCTTGGGCTCCATGGAAAGCGCACGCGCAATGCCGACGCGCTGCTTCATGCCGCCCGAGATTTCCCCTGGCCGCTTGTGGGCCGCATGGGACAGTCCAACCAGTTCCAGGGCGGCAGCGGTGCGTGCCCGCAGTTGCTCTCGTGTTTCCAGCTTGCCGAACACGCGTTCGACGGCCAGCATGATGTTGCCTTCGCAGGTCATCCAGGGCAGCAGGGAATGGTTCTGGAACACCATGGCCCGATCCGGCCCAGGGCCGGCGATTTCCTTGTTGGCGGCAATCAGCGTTCCGGCAGATGGCACGGTCAGACCGGCCACCAGGTTCAGCAAGGTCGACTTGCCGCAGCCTGAATGGCCGATCAGCGCCACGAACTCTCCCTTGGCGATATTCAGGTTGATATCGCGCAGTGCCGGAAAAATGCCCTTGGCCGTTTTGAAGGATTGAGCCACGTTGAAAATTTCGATGTATTTGCTGTCACTCATCATGGGTTCCATATCAGTGGCGTGATTCTTAGTGGCGTGATTCTTCGAAGGTCACGGCAGCCGCAAGGCGTACCAACAGGGTTTCCAGCAGCAGGCCGACGATGCCGATCACGAAAATGGCGATGATGATGTGGTTGACGTTCAGGTTGTTCCATTCATCCCAGAGCCAGAAGCCGATGCCGACGCCGCCGGTCAGCATTTCTGCCGCCACGATGACCAGCCAGGCCGTTCCCACGGCCAGCCGCACACCGGTCAGCATGTAGGGCAGGACGGCGGGCAGCAGGATGCGGGTCGCGATTTTCCACTCTGACAGGGCCAGTACCCTGGCCACATTCATGTAATCCTGCGGGACCCGCTGTACCCCTACGGCGGTGTTGATGACCATGGGCCAGATCGAGCAGATGAAAATGGTCCAGATGGCGGCAGGATTGGCGGACTTGAATACCAGCAGGCCGATGGGCAGCCATGCCAGCGGCGAGACGGGACGCAGCAGGCTGATGATCGGGTTGAGCATGCGCCCCAGGAAGGCGGAGCGGCCGATCATGAATCCCAGCGGAATGCCCACCAGTGCCGCCAGGCCGAAGCCCAGGCCGACGCGTTGCAGCGAGGCCAGCACATTCCAGCCTATCCCCTGGTCATTCGGCCCGGCCTGGTAGAACGGGTCGGAAAACAGCACGACAGCCGAGTCCCAGGTTTCCAGTGGTGGCGGGATGCCATCTCCCTGTTGGGACAGGATTTGCCAGAACAGCAGTACCAGCAGGAAGCCCAGCAGGGGGGGCAGAATGGCTTGCAACCAACGGTTCAGAATATGTCTCACAGCATGCTCCCGTGCCGCGTTCAGGCGTGGATGTCGAAAGAGTCGGCGTAGGTGGCCGGGTCCTGTCCATCCCAGGTTTTGCCACCCAGCAGCGTGCTGCTGCGCAAATCGCTGTCCGGCACGGCAACGCCTGCAGCGGCGGCGGCTTCGCGGTAGAGGTCAGTCTGGTTGAGACGCCGTGCCACGGCCAGATAGTCAGGGTGGTCGGCCAGCAGCCCCCAGCGCTTGTGCTGGGTCAGGAACCAGGCCGCATCGGAGGCATAGGGATAGTTGACCTGGCCGGCATCGTGGAACTTCATGTGATTGGGGTCATCCCAGGTCTTGCCCAGACCGTCCTGGTAATGGCCCTGGATGCGGTCGATAATGGCGGCCCGACTGGTGTTCACATAGGCCCGGGCGGCGATGGTGTCGGCCATTTGTTCACGGTTTTCCGGTGTGCTGTCGATCCAGCGACTGGCTTCAAGAATTGCGGCGATGACCGCCTTGCAGGTGTTGGGATGCTGTTCGGCAAAGGCCTGTGTCGTGCCAAGCACCTTTTCGGGATGGTCTGGCCAGATGTCCTGCGAGGACGCGGCATGGACCGATACGCCGTCCAGGATGCCGCGCATGTTCCAGGGTTCGCCGACCGAGAAACCGTCCATGTTGCCGACCCGAGCATTGGCAATCATCTGCGGGGGCGGCACGGTGATGACCTTGATGTCCTGCATCGGATTGATGCCGGCCGTGGCCAGCCAGTAGTACAGCCACATGGCATGGGTGCCGGTCGGGAAGGTCTGGGCGAATGGGTATTCGCGCGGTTCCCGCTTCATCAGGGCGGCCAGCGAGGCCAGGTCGGTGGCACCGGCCTCGGCCAGTTTCCTGGAGAGGGAAATGCCCTGTCCGTTGCGGTTGAGTGTCATCAGGTTGGCCATGTCGGCCTGCGGGCCGCCGATGCCGACTTGCAGGCCGACCAGCTCACCGTAGAGGATATGGCTGAAATCGTTCTCGCCATTGAGCTGCTTGTCCCGGATCGTGGCCCAGTTCGCTTCTTTGCTGGGAATGATCTTGATGCCGTATTTTTCGTCCAGGCCCAGGGCCGAGGCCATGACAATGCTGGCACAGTCTGTCAGCGGGATGAAACCGATCCGGACTTCCTTCTTTTCTGGCGTGCCCATGCCGCCGGCGGCAGCGCGCGCGGGGAGCAGGGCGGGCGCGCAGAGCAGGGCACCCATGGCGGTGGCGTTGCGCATGAAACTGCGGCGTGTCTTCAGGAGAGTATCGGTCATGATGTTTTCCCTTGCATGCAGTGATTGGAGTGAGTCGGTATGGTGTGAGGCAGGCGGCAGGGCAGCGGCGTGATCAGCCTATTTCCACCCAGTCGCCATTGAGCCGGGCGGGCCAGGTGCGCAGGCGTTGCTCCGGGTATTGCAGGCATTGCCCGTCACGCAGCCGGAATTGCTGCTTGTAGAGAGGGGATGAAATGACAGGCTCATCCTGCACGCAACCTACCAGCCCGCGCCCGATGACATTGGCCCCGGAGCGGGGGTCGCGGTTGTCGATGGCAAACACGGTGTCGCCTTGTTCGCTGTCCGGCACCAGCACCAGGGCAATCTGGTGCTCTCCGACCAGAGCCACCACACCCGAGCGGGCGACCAGATCCTGGCGGCGGCAGACCGGCTGCCAGTGGGGGGAGGACGTGGTGGTTTTCATGATGCAATCTCCTCGGTAATCTGGATGACGCGGGCGGGGCGAGGTTGACCGCGTTCCTGTTCAAAACGGATGTCGGGATCGCTGCGCGAATCGTTGACGAAGGTGCGAAAACGCTTGAGCTTTTCAGGGTCGGACAGGGCATTGGCCCATTCGCACTCATAGCGGTCCACGATGAGCTGCATCTGCGCTTCGAGTTGTCCGGCCAGGCCCAGGCTGTCGTCGATGACAACGGCTTTCAGGTAGTCCAGGCCGCCCTCCAGGGACTCCCTCCAGACTGCCGTGCGCTGCAGCTTGTCGGCGGTGCTGATGTAGAACATCAGCAGGCGGTCGATGTAGCGGATCAGGGTGGCGTCATCGAGATCTGTCGCAAACAGTTCGGCATGGCGCGGGCGCATGCCGCCGTTGCCGCAGACGTACAGGTTCCAGCCCTGTTCGGTCGCGATCACGCCGATGTCTTTGCTCTGCGCCTCGGCACATTCGCGGGTGCAGCCCGAGACGGCAAACTTCAATTTGTGCGGGGCACGCAGTCCTTTGTAGCGGTGTTCGATATGCAGGGCCATGGCGACACTGTCCTGCACACCGTAACGGCACCAGGTGCTGCCCACACAGGATTTCACGGTACGGGTGGATTTGCCGTAGGCATGGCCGGTCTCGAAGCCGGCCTCGATCAGCTCGGCCCAGATTTCCGGCAGTTCGTGCAACTGGGCACCGAACAGGTCGATCCGCTGGCCGCCCGTGATCTTGGTGTAGAGCTGGTACTTGCGGGCGATCTGGCCGATGGCAATCAGACCATCGGGGGTGATTTCTCCACCTGGAATGCGCGGCACCACCGAATAGGTGCCGTTTTTCTGCATGTTGGCCATGAAGGTATCGTTGGTGTCCTGCAAGGGCACCAGGGCCGGGTTCTGGATGGGGCGGTTCCAGCACGAGGCCAGAACGGAGCCGACGATGGGCTTGCAGATGTCGCAACCGAGCGCGTTACCCCGGCCATGCCTGGCGTGCACCTGCTCGAAGGTTTCCAGCCCTTCCACGCGGACACAGGCATACAGTTCCTGGCGGGTCAGTGCAAAGTGCTCGCACAGGCTTTTGTCGACCGCCACACCGCGCGCAGTCAGCTCATGATCGAATACCTGCTTGAGGAGTGCTGCACATCCGCCGCAACCGGTGGCTGCCTTGGTGCAGGTCTTGATTTCACCCAGATCGGTGCAGCCTGCGTCGATGGCATTGCAGATGGCACCCTTGGTGACGTTGTGGCAGGAACAGATCGTGGCCGTGGCCGGCAGGGCATCCACACCCAGCGTAGGCGTGGCAGAGCCCTGGGGCAGGATCAGCGCGGCAGGATCGGCCGGTGGTGCAATGCCGTTGCTGACATACTGGGAGAGCGTGTCGTAATAGCTGTTGTCGCCTACCAGTACGGCACCCAGCACGCGCTTGCCGTCTTCGGAGATCACCAGGCGGCGGTAGCTGGCAGTGATTTCGTCGATATAGCGATAACTGCGGGCCCCCGGCGTGGCGGCATGGGCATCGCCGATGGAGCCTACGTCCACCCCCAGCAATTTGAGCTTGGTGGACATGTCCGCGCCTGCAAAGGGCGATGCCTCCAGATCGCAGAGCCGGGCCGCCACACAGCGCGCCATCTGGTAGCCGGGAGCGACCAGGCCGAAGACGGCATCGTTCCAGGCCGCGCATTCTCCTATTGCAGAAATGGCGGGATCGCTGGTTTGGCACAGGCTGTCGATGGCAATGCCGCCCCGCTTGCCCAGTGTCAGGCCGGCGGCTCGGGCCAGCTCGTCGCGGGGCCGGATGCCTGCGGAAAAAACGATGAGATCGGTGTCCAGCACATTGCCGTCGGCAAAATGCATGCCGTATCTGTGTGTACTGCCGGGATGTATGGCTTGTGTGGCGCGATCCAGATGTACCTGCACACCCAGGGCCTCGATTCGTGCTTTCAGAGCTGCACCGCCCTGTGGATCGAGCTGTACGGGCATCAGGCGCGGTGCAAATTCGACGATGTGGGCTTCCAGTCCCAGCAGTCGCAGGGCATTGGCCGCTTCAAGCCCAAGCAGGCCGCCGCCGACAACGACGCCGCGTCGGGCATGGCGGGCGGCCATGCGGATCGTGTCCAGATCGTCCAGGGTGCGGTAGACCAGGCGGGCGTTGCCCGCAGCACCGTCGATCTGTGGCACGAACGGATACGACCCGGTTGCCAGGATCAGGTGGTCGTAATGATGGCGACCCAGGCTGGTCAGGATTTCCTGTCTGGCGCGATCGATCTCCAGCACGCTGGTATCCAGATGCAGCGTCAGGCCAGGCGTGGAGTACAGGGCACCATCGCCCAGCGCCATTGATTCGGCATCGCGGCCACTCAGGTACTCGGACAGATGAACCCGGTCATAGGCCCGGCTGCGTTCTTCACCGAAGATATGAATGTCGTAGCGTGCGGTTGCGCCATGGGCGACCAATTGCTCCGCACAGTGATGGCTGACCATGCCGTGGCCGATGATGATGAGCGTGGGCCGATCCTGGCGAGGGGTAGAAGACGCGATGTTCATGTGTAATTCCTTGCAAACAATGCCGCCGCCAAGACAAAAGGCGCTCCTGACCTGGGAGGGTCGGGGGCGCCTTTGCCGGTACTGCACAGGTTGTCTGGGCGAGAAAACTTCTCTACCGGTTATCAAGCAATATCTGTGCCAGACCGGATGCGGGCTGGGGAAAACCCGGTGCTGTACCGTGCGAAAGCCCGTGAACCGGGAGGGCATGGCCGGCTGTGATTGCCTGAGTGGTGTGGGCCTGCGCGCCGGACTTGGTGCGCAGGTGCCTGGATATGCACTGTTGCGGCGCACCCGGCACCATCCGGGTTCATCGGGCCCGCGCGGGCAGGAAAAGGGAGAAACATGAAGAATGGATGAGGGTTGGATTAAGACTTCCTTGCCTGGCCGGGTCTGTTTGCGTTAACGCAAACAGACTGAAATTGCGTCTGATTACGCTTTCTTGATCTGTTGAACCCATGCATGCAGGCGTGTGCCTGCAGGCGATCGAGAGTGATGAGTCGGATGGACGAGAAGCTTGCAGTCTATTTCGCCAGAACAGGCGATGATCCTTTGCGTACGGCATTTGCCATGCGACGGGCCGTGATGCCCTGGCGTCGCCAGCAGGCCGTCCCTGCCGAAGGCATGGCCGCCGCCTGGGCCCAGGTGCTGGACGCGGTACCCGGCAGCCATCGCATTGCCTATATCCATGTGCCGTTCTGTGCCAATCATTGCCTGTTCTGCGGTTTCTATCGCAATGCCTGCTCGCAGGATGCGATGGCCCACTACACCGAATGTCTGGTCGCGGAAATCAGCCGTGAGGCTGCGCGTCTGCCAGCAGGCTCGGCACCGGTCGAGGCGCTGTATCTGGGCGGTGGCACGCCCAGTGCGCTGTCTGCACAGCAACTGGAGCGGATATTGAATACGGCACGGCAATGCCTGCCGCTGACGGATGATTGCGAGGTCACGCTGGAAGCACGGATTACCCATTTCGATGATGACAAAATTGATGCCTGCATTGCGGCAGGTGTGAACCGGATATCGATTGGCGTGCAGAGTTTCGATACCCAGGTCAGGCGGCGTCAGGGTCGGCAGTCCAGCCGTGAAGAGGCGATCCATTTTCTGGAGCGACTGCGGACTCGGGAGCAACTGGCGCTGGTTATCGATCTGCTGTACGGCCTGCCTGGTCAGACACAGGATGTCTGGCAGCAGGATCTGCGCACGACGGTGGCGCTGGCCCCGGATGGCGTGGATCTGTATGGCCTGAACCTGATCCCGGGTACGCCGTTGCAGCGGGCCACCGCCAATGGCAAGTTTCCCGATATGGCGACACTGGAGCATCAGAGTCTGTCGTACCGGGCAGGGGCCGCGTTCCTGGCTGCCGAGGGCTGGAACCAGCTCAGCAATAGTCACTGGCAGCGCACGCCGCTGGAACGGAATCGCTACAACCGGCTGATCAAGGAGGGTGTGGATTGCCTTGCCTATGGTTCGGGGGCAGGTGGCCTGGCGGGAGGGCACAGTTATGCCATCGATGGCGACCTGGCCCGCTACGGCGAGGCGGTACAGGCGGGTCGTAAACCGCTGGCCGGGCTGTCTGTGGGGGATGCACGGCAGCCGGCGCGGCAACGGGTGACGGCCGGTTTCGAGGCCGGTCGCCTGGATCTGGCAGGGCTGAAGTCGCTGGCACCTGAGTCATGTCTGCAGCAGATGCAATACCTGACCGAGCAGTGGCAGTTGGCCGGGTTGCTGCGGATTGAGGGAAGCCGGCTGGATTTGACGCTGGCAGGCCGCTTCTGGGCCAGCAATCTGATTTTTGCATTCGATGCGCTGTTGAGCGGCGATGCCGTGCCCGCGCATTCATCTGCTTCCGGTGGGCGTCCTCAACAGCCCCGGGAGCCTGTTTTTCTTCGCCAGGTGGCGGACAAGGAGGTTGTCTCATGAGCATTGCATCCACACACTCTATCCCGGCAGAGGCTGACCAGGCCCGCGTGGCCCTGCGCGTGGCGTTGGCCGATAATCCGGATGGCATTCTCGAGTCGCTGGCTGCGCAGCATCAGGTTTCCTTGCAGACGGTGATCGATTGCCTGCCTGTCCAGGTGCGCCGCCAGGCACCGGGCAGTGTCTTCATCGACGCGTTCGAGGATATCGCAAGCTGGGGTGACGTCACGCTGATTGTGCATACGGCGGATGCCATCATCGAATTCTCCGGCCCGCTGCCGGTTGGCAAGACCGGGCATGGCTATTACAACCTGCAGGGCGGTGGTGTGGTGAGTGGGCATTTGCGTGCCGACCGCTGCGGTGCGATCTACTTTGTGCGCCGTCCCTTCATGGGCAAGGAAACGCGCTCCATCCTGTTCTTCAACCTTGAAGGGACCGCGATGTTCAAGGTGTATGTGGGGCGCGATGAAAACCGTGAACTGCGTCAGGATCAACTGTTGCGCTTCGATGCCCTGGAGCAGCGTCTGGCGGTTCAGGAGCCGCAGGCATGACACCGGTTCTGGTTTTTGGTGCCAGTCGTGGCACGGGCCTGTTGCTGGCGCAGCAATTGCGTCAGCAGGGCGTGGCCGTGCAGGTGATGCTGCGTGAGTCGGTCGCGGCGGATGAACTGCTGGCATTGGGCGTGTCCGTGGTCAGGGGGGATGCCTTGCTGCCTGGGGACGTGGCGCATGCCTTTGCCGCACAGGCGGGGCCCTGCGATGTGGTGTCGCTGCTGGGGGGCGGGCCAGGGGACTGCCGGGTCGATGCCGATGGCAATATCAATGTCATCGATCATGCCGTGGCCAGCGGCCGGGTGCGCCGCTTCGTGCTGGTGACGGCCATGGGGTGCGGGGAAATGGCCCCTTACCGCTCACCGCAGGCGATTGCGGCTTTCGGTGCGGTAGTCGATGCCAAGTCAAAAGCCGAGGCACACCTGCAGGCAGCATGGCCAGATGCCACCATCCTGCGCCCCGGAGGGCTGCGTGATGGCGAGGCGACCGGGCAAGGCATTTTGTGCGCAGATCCGCAAGTGCATGGCTTCATCCAGCGCGCCGACCTGGCGGCGCTGGTAGTGCGGGTGCTGGCAGCACCGGAGGGGCTGCCAGGGGCTTTTGCTGTCGTGGATGCCGGGCAGGCCCAGTGCGTCAATCCTGTTCAGGCGGTGGCGCTGGGCTGAGGCAAATCAAAGCACGTAGCGGGCCAGGTCTTCCCGGCTGGCGGCTTCCTCGAGCTTGTCATCGACATAGGCTGCGTCGATGATCACGGTCTTGCCGCTGGATGAGCCGGCGTCGAACGACAGGGCTTCGAGCAGTTTTTCCATGACGGTGTACAGGCGGCGCGCACCGATGTTTTCGGTGCGTTCGTTGACCGAGAAGGCAATCTCGGCCAGGCGCTGCACACCTTCTTCGGTGAAGTCGAGTGTGACTTCTTCGGTGGCCAGCAGGGCGGCGTATTGCTTGGTCAGCGAGGCATTGGTACTCGACAGGATGCGCACGAAATCCTGGGCGCTGAGCGAGTCCAGTTCGACCCGGATCGGGAAGCGGCCCTGCAGCTCCGGGATCAGGTCGGACGGGCGCGACAGGTGGAAGGCCCCCGAGGCGATGAACAGGATGTGATCGGTCTTGATCATGCCGTAGCGGGTGTTGACCGTGGTGCCCTCGACCAGCGGCAGCAGATCGCGCTGCACGCCCTGGCGGGATACATCACCACCGCCATGCTCCTGACGCGTGGCGATCTTGTCGATCTCGTCCAGGAAGACGATGCCGTTCTGCTCGGCATTGGAGATGGCACGGCTGCGCAGTTCCTCCTCGTTGATGCGCTTGCCGGCTTCTTCCTCGGTCAGCAGCTTGAAGGCTTCCTTGACGGTCAGCTTGCGCGGCTTTTGTTTGTCGCGGGCCAGGCCGGCGAACATGCCGCGCAATTGCTCGGTCATTTCCTCCATGCCCGGCGGCCCCATGATGTCCATCTGCGGCGCAGCCTGGGCCACTTCGATCTCGATTTCCATGGTATCGAGCTGGCCTTCGCGCAGGCGCTTGCGAAAAGTCTGGCGGGCGGCGTTTTCCTCGCGCATGGGATTACCCGAGCCATCGCGCGGTGGCGGTACGAGCACATCCAGGATGCGATCCTCGGCGGCATCTTCGGCCTGGGTGCGGACACGCTTTACTTCCTGCTCGCGAGTCTGCTTGATGGAGATCTCGACCAGATCGCGGATGATGGTGTCCACGTCGCGGCCGACATAGCCGACTTCGGTGAATTTGGTGGCCTCGATCTTGATGAAGGGCGCATTGGCCAGCTTGGCCAGACGGCGCGCGATCTCGGTCTTGCCCACGCCGGTCGGGCCGATCATCAGGATGTTCTTGGGCTGGATCTCGTGGCGCAGGGGTTCCGCGACCTGCTGGCGGCGCCAGCGGTTGCGCAGGGCGATGGCGACGGAGCGCTTGGCGCGGTCCTGGCCGACGATGTACTTGTCGAGTTCGGAAACGATCTCGGCGGGCGTCATGGTGGATGCGGACATGATGGTCAGCCTTCGAGGAGTTCGATGGTGTGGTGCTGGTTGGTGTAGATGCACAGGTCGCCGGCGATCTCAAGCGACTTCTTGACGATGTCCTCGGGTGGCATGTCGGTGTTGTGCAGCAGGGCCAGAGCGGCCGACTGGGCATAGCTGCCGCCGGAACCGATGGCGGCCAGGCTGTGTTCTGGCTCGAGTACGTCGCCGTTGCCGGTCAGCACCAGAGTGTGGTCCTTGTCGGCCACGATCAGCATGGCTTCGAGGCGGCGCAGCACGCGGTCGGTGCGCCAGTCGCGGGTGAGTTCGACGGCGGCCCGCATCAGGTGACCTTGGTGTTTTTCGAGCTTGGTCTCGAAGCGTTCCTGCAGGGTGAAGGCGTCGGCCGTGGCACCGGCGAAACCGGCCAACACCTTGTCGTGGTAGAGGCGGCGGATCTTGCGGGCCGTGCCCTTGATGACCACGTTGCCCAGCGTGACCTGGCCGTCTCCGCCCAGGGCAACGCGATTGCCGCGCCGGACGCAGAGAATGGTAGTGGCGTGAAATTGTTCCATGGTTCCTTTTCCTTGCCTTGAAAGCTGCACATGGGGGCGAGTGGGAGGAAAACAAGATAGGCCGACTGTAACCAATGGCTTTAATCTACAGCCAGACCGAGGCCGGCGTGTCGATCAGGCCGGCCAGCTTGGTCAGCACAAAGCGCATCTGGTCGCGGGTGCCGGCCATCAGCGAGATGCGCACATGCTGTCGGCCTTCGCCATCGCGGTTGGCCGAAAAGGCGTCACCACCCGGCACCAGCAACTGATGACCGCGTGCCAGGACGGCGAAATGCTCGCCGCTGGGCCAGCGAGCGGGCAGGCGCAGCCAGATATGGAAGGCCGTGGGCTGGGCGCGGTATTCGTACTGCCCGAGCAGTTCGTGCGCCATCTCTTGGCGGGCGATGGCTTCCTGTTTTTGCAGGGCCGCCATGTCAGTGGCCTGGCCTGTATTGATGAGCGAGGTGGCCATCTGCGCTGCCAGTGGTGACACCATCCAGATGCTGGTGCGTACGCTCGAGGTGATGCGTGGCAACCATTCTGGCGGGCAATGCAGGTAGCCCAGGCGAATGGTGGAAGAAACTGATTTCGACAGGCTGGTCAGGTAGACCGTGCGTTCAGGGGCGAAGGTTGCCAGCGGCGCGACGGGGTCGGGTGCGAGAAATCCGTACAGATCGTCATCCAGCAGGAGCAGGTCGTGCTCGCGTGCCAACTGTGCGATTTCATGTCGGCGGGCCGCAGGCATGATGGCTGTGGTGGGATTCTGGAGCGTGGCGATGCAGATCACCATGGCCGGTTTTTCCTGCGCGCACTGTTCGGCAAGCTGCGCTGGCAGCATGCCGTCGGCATCCATGGCAATCCCTTGCAGGCGTCGTCCCAGGCTCAGGACAACCGAGGCAATGCCGGGATAGCAGAGGGACTCACAGCAGATCAGGTCACCAGGACGGGTCAGCGCGTGCACGGCGACCCACAAGCCATGCTGGGCACCTGCAGTCAGGACGACCTGGCTGGCGTCGGCATCCAGGCCGCCATGACGCATCCAGGCAGCGCCGGCCTGGCGGTGCAGCAACAAGCCTCCGTCAGGGGTGTAGTCCAGCATTTCGGACAGGCTGCCCGAGTGTGCCAGCTCTTTCAGGACAGCCCGGACATAGGGTTCCTGGAGTTGCAGGTTGGGTTTGACGATCGACAGGTCGATGGTGTCGCTGACAGGGGCGGCCGAGTGTGCGTCAGCAGCCACTGCAGGGGATGCCGGCGCGGGCTGCTGTGCAGATGCGGGGGGCTGATGGCTTTGCGTGCGTCGCGGCTGCACGAAGGTGCCGCGGCCCACCTCTCCTTCCACCAGGTTGCGTCGTTGTGCCAGTTCGTAGGCACGATTGACTGTCCCGGGTGTGACGCCCAGCGAGCTGGCCAGTTCCTTGAGCGTGGGCAGCCGGGTGCCGGGCTGCAATAAGCCGCTACGGATATCGTGTTCGAGGGCGGCCGCGATTTTTTCGTAAATCGCACCCTGGTATTGGGTCAGATCGGGTGACCACACGGCGAAACGTCTCCTCGATGGGAAGGGGTAGTCATGACATGCAGATGTCGAACGTCCCGGATGAATACGGCCTAGTGTAATGGATCAGGGCCGGAAATTTTCTTGACCGATTAAATCGATTAAATTAATGTTATTGGGTTAATTAAATTGATTCAATCGATTTTTGTCATGAGCCGCAGAAGGAGTACACCATGTTCGACGCACATCACGAGCCGCTGAACCGCATTGACCCCGCCATCTGGGATGTCATCCAGCGTGAAGCCCGACGCCAGGAGGCGCATATCGAGTTGATCGCCTCGGAAAATCACGCCCATCCGGCCGTCATGGCGGCGGTCGGCTCCGTACTGACCAACAAGTATGCCGAAGGCTATCCGGGGCGGCGTTATTACGGTGGCTGTGCCGTGGTGGATGAGGCAGAAAATTTGGCTATCGAACGGCTCAAGACTCTGTTTGGTGCAGAAGCCGCGAATGTGCAGCCCCATGCCGGCTCGCAGGCCAACCAGGCCGTGTTCTTCGCGATGCTCAATCCGGGCGATACCATTCTTGGCATGCGTCTGGATGAAGGAGGCCACCTGACGCATGGCATGCCGCTGAATATCAGCGGCAAGTGGTTCAACGTGGTTAGCTATGGCTTGAATGAGCAGGAAGAAATCGACTATGACGAAATGGAACGCGTGGCTCGGGAAACACGCCCGAAGCTGATCATCGCTGGCGCATCCGCCTATGCCCTGCGGATCGATTTCGAGCGCTTTGCCCGTGTGGCAAAAGAGGTAGGAGCCTGGTTCATGGTCGATATGGCGCATTATGCCGGCCTGATTGCCGGGGGGGGGTATCCCAATCCGGTGCCACATGCAGACTTTGTCACGACGACTACGCACAAGGGCCTGCGTGGTCCGCGTGGCGGCGCGATCCTGATGAAGGCAGAGCACGAGCGGGCCATCAACTCGGCGATCTTTCCGGGGATACAGGGCGGTCCGCTGATGCATGTGATTGCCGGCAAGGCCGTGGCGTTCGGCCTGGCGCTGGAGCCTGCATTCAGGGTCTACCAGCAGCAGATTCTGGACAATGCCCGTGCCATGGCCGACACCCTGATCCGGCGTGGTCTGCGTATCGTGTCGGGGCGAACGGAAAGCCACCTGATGCTTGTCGATCTGCGCGGCCAGGGGCTGACGGGCCAGGAGGCCGAGCGGCTGCTGGAAGATGTCGGGCTGACCTGCAACAAGAATACGGTACCGCGTGATCCGCAGAAGGCGACGGTGAGTAGCGGTATCCGGCTTGGGACACCGGCCATCACGACACGAGGCTTTGGCGTTGAGGATGCGGTGCGGGTAGCGCATGCCATCGCCGACCGGCTGGCTGCACCTGCCGATACGCAGGTACGCGAGCGGGTTCGGGCCGAAGTGGAGGCATTGTGCCGGCGCTTCCCGGTATACGGTTGAGCCTTGTGGGTTTCTGAGGTGTAAAAAAACGCCCCCATAAGGGGGCGTTTTTCATGGAGCAGGATGCGCGATCAGTCGCCGTACATCTTCTGGCGCATTTCGCGGCGCTCCTGTGCCTCGAGGGACAGCGTGGCGGTCGGTCGGGCCAGCAGACGGGGGATGCCGATGGGCTCGCCCGTCTCCTCACACCAGCCGTAGTCACCGGCATCAATGCTGGCGATGGCTTGCTGGACCTTTTTCAGCAGCTTGCGCTCGCGGTCGCGGGTGCGCAACTCCAGCGCGTGCTCTTCCTCGATGGTGGCGCGGTCGGCCGGATCCGGCACGAACTGGGTGTCGCGCAGGTTTTCCGTGGTGGCGTCGGCATTGCTCAGGATATCCTGTTCGAGCTGATGCAGGCGATTCTTGAAAAAAGCCAGTTGAATCGCGTTCATGTAGTCGGACTCAGGCATAGCCAGGAGTTCCTGCTCGGTTGGCAGGGCGATATCTTGCGTTTCCGCGCCGGCTTCTTTATCTTTTGCTGTCTTGGTAACCATGAGAAACACTCCTGTAGACGTCGAGTCGGGCCGAGGCTGTCAGCCTCCGGCCAAACACATTTCCAGCCCCTTGGTAAATACGTCTCGGGGCAGTTTGCGGCCGATGAAGACCATCTTGGTACCGCGTTGTTCCCGGGGGCCCCAGGGCTGTCCTGGCTCGGCTCCGGTCATCATGTGGACACCCTGGAAAATCATGCGTCGCTTGACGCCTTTCAGATACAGGATGCCTTTGTAGCGAAGCAGATCGGGTCCATAGACCTGCACGATGCCACCCAGGAATTCTTCCAGCTTGGCGGGATCGAACGGTTTTTCGGACTTGAAGACGAAGGCGCTGATTTCGTCGTCGTGCGCAGGATGGTGATGATGATGGTGCTGGCAGCCTGCGCCGCAGCCGTGGTGATCCTCATCGTCATGGTCATGATGGTGGTCGTGACCATGGTCGTGATCGTGGTGCGCATGGCTGTGGTCATGCGCGTCGGGATGCTGCTCGGCCAGGAAGGCCGGATCGATCTCGATGATGTCGTTGAGGTTGAAGCCACTGATATCCAGCACTTCCTTGAGGTCGACCTCACCGAAATGCACCGGCGTGATGGCTGCGCGGGGATTCATGCGCATCAGGCGCGCACGCAGGGCCTGGTAATCGAGATCGTTGACCAGGTCTTTCTTGGACACCAGGATGCGATCGGCAAAGCCGACCTGCTTCTGGGCCTCGGGCTGGTCGTCGAGTGTCTGCATGCCGTGCAGTGCATCGACTACGGTGATCACGGCGTCGAGCTTGTAGAACTCGGCGACCTCGTCGTCCATGAAGAAAGTCTGGCACACCGGGCCGGGGTTGGCCATGCCGGTGGTCTCGATGATGATGCGTTCGAACTTGACCTTGCCGGTCTCGCGCTGACGGCGCAGGTCGCTGAGCGCCTCTACCAGGTCGCCCCGGATCGTGCAGCAGATGCAGCCGTTGCTCATCTCGATGATCTGCTCGTCGCTGTGCTGTACGAGCAGGTCGTTGTCGATGCTCTCGGGTCCGAATTCGTTTTCGATCACGGCGATGCGCTGGCCGTGGTGTTCGGTCAGAATGCGCTTGAGCAGGGTGGTCTTGCCCGCGCCCAGGAATCCGGTCAACACGGTGACGGGAATCAATTTGTCCGGGGAAGAATGTGCATTCATGGTGTGATCAGACCGCCAAACCGAGTAAAGGATAACGAGCGATTACATCACAGGCCGCTGTCATGATCAACCGTGTGAAAAAAGCGAACGTAAAGGATGAAAAGCCGCTGTCGATGAGTACATCAATGTGTGTGCTTGCATGCTGCCGGTTGGGCCTGCTGCCTGCAGGACGGGCAGAGCGCACGGATTTCCATCTCGTGACCGCTCAGTGAAAAGCCCGCCTGTGTCACGCGCTCGGCCAACTGGCGACTCATGGCCGGATCGCTGATCTCGGCCACCGCGCCGCAATGGGTACAGACGATCAGCAGGTCGTGCGGGTCGCCGTCGGCATCATGGCAGGCGATCCAGGCGTTGACGGCATCCAGTCTGTGTACGAGGCCGGCTTCAACCAGGAAGTCGAGGGCGCGATAGACGGTGGGCGGCGCAGAGCCCGGATGTATGCTGCGCATGGTGTCGAGCAACTCATAGGCTTTGAGGCTGCGACCGTGGCGCAGCAGCAACTCGAGGACCGTGCGACGGATCTGTGTGAGCTTGAGTCCCTGCCGCAGGCAGAGCGCTTCGGCAGTCTGCAGGCGTGCCTGGATGGTGGCGTCGTCGGGCGTGCCGCTGGCGGCGGCCGGTGCTGTCGTCATGGTGGCACCCCCTATGGTGACTGGCAATCGATAGGCCGGAATAATGAATAGGCCAGAAAAAGCAAAGACTTGGACATTAGCAGAAAAATGCCTGGCACGGCAAATCTGCATGATATGATATAACATTAAAATATCAACAACGCATCAGGGCAAAGTTGCAAGGCACTGTTGCCTGCCTGTTATTGTCATGCCGACCCTTCCAGAACGTCCTCCCTGTCACGCCGATGCGCATGATCATGCGCATACGCACTGCAAGCCCGACCCCTATCGCTCGGCTTTCCTGGCCTCGGCGGCGGGACGCCTGCCCTGGGCCCTGGCTGTCAGTGTCGTCATCTGGGGCGCGCTGTATTGGGCGATGCAGGTCTGAGCCAATGAGTTCTGCATCCAACGTGGCGTCCGCAGCCGCCGTGCCGGCCATCGCGCTCGAAGAAGCAGCATTTGGCTGGCCGACCGGTATCGTGACCCGGGACGTGTCCGGCGCTTTCGAGCAGGGTTCCCTGACAGCCATCGTGGGCCCCAACGGGGCAGGCAAATCCACGCTGCTCAAGGGCATCATGGGGATGCTCAAGCCGGCCCATGGCCGTGTGGTACGTTGCCCTGGTCCGGCAGGGGAGATCGCCTGGTTGCCACAGGCCGCCGACCTCGATCGGCAGTTCCCAATCACTGTCTATGACCTGGTGGCCATGGGGGCCTGGCGTCAGGTCGGTCCCTGGGGAGCCTTGCGGGGCCGACACTTGCGCTTGGTGGACGAGGCCTTGCAGGCGGTGGGCCTGACCCGCTGCACGCATTGGCTGATCGAGGCGCTGTCGGGTGGGCAGATGCAGCGTGCGCTGTTTGCGCGCATGCTGCTGCAGGATGCGCCGGTCCTGCTGATGGATGAACCGTTTGCTGCTGTGGATAGCGAGACCATCGATGTGCTGATGGCCCTGATCCGGCAGTGGCACAACCAGGGGCGCACCATCATTGCCGTGTTGCATGATCTGGACCTGGTGCGCGAGCATTTTCCGCGCACGCTGCTGCTGGCGCGACGGCCGATCGCCTGGGGCGATACCGCCACGGTATTGAGTGATGACAATCTGAGGCTGGCGCGCAAATCCTGCGATGCCGCGTTCTGGGGCTGAGCATGGTGCTGGTGGATATCCTGTTTTCTCCCTTCATCGAGTTCAGCTTCATGCGCCGGGCGCTGGCGGGGGCCAGTGCACTGGCCCTGAGTTCCGCACCGCTGGGCGTGTTTCTGGTGTTGCGACGCATGAGCCTGGTGGGCGATGCCATGGCACATGCGATCCTGCCGGGGGTGGCGGCCGGTTTCCTGGTGGCCGGCCTGTCGCTGACGGCCATGATGCTGGGCGGGCTGGTGACAGGCCTGGCCGTGGCGCTGCTGGCCGGGCTGGTATCACGGGTCACGCCGTTGCGCGAGGATGCCAGTTTTGCCGCGTTCTACCTGATTTCCCTGGGGCTGGGGGTGTTGCTGGTGTCGTTGCGGGGCTCCAACATGGACCTGCTACATGTACTGTTCGGCACGGTCTTGGGCCTGGACGACAGTGCGCTCATCCTGATGGCGGCCTGCGCCACGCTGACGCTGCTGACGCTGTCGGTGATCTATCGGTTGTTGATCGCCGAGTGTCTGGATCCGGGCTTTCTGCGCGCCATTGGCGGCAACGGTCCGGCGGTACACATGGTGTTCCTGGTCCTGGTGGTGGCCAATCTGGTGGCAGGCTTTCAGGTGCTGGGCACGCTGATGGCGGTGGGCCTGATGATGCTGCCGGCAGCCACGGCGCGCTTCTGGGTACGCACCGTCGGACGACAGATCGTGGTGGCCGGCCTGTGGGGCGTGGCCTCCAGCGTGCTCGGCCTGCTGCTTTCCTATCACTTCGATGTGCCGGCGTCGCCGGCCATCATTCTGGTTGCGGGCAGCGGCTATCTCGCATCGATCTTTTTCGGTACCTACGGCGGTGTCTGTCGGCGCACGCGTTATGCCCAGGGGCAAAACGCGCAGGCGGCCAGCCAGCAGGTGCAGTAGCGTGTATCGGCTTCGGTCATGAAACAGGAGAAAGCAATGAGTCAGGATGAGTCGCGGGCAGGCAGTCGTGAGCAACGTGCGTTGCGCAGGTATTCACTGAAGGCGCTGGCCGGAGCCGTGGTGGTGGCGCTGTGCCCGGCAGGGGCAGCCTGGGCGGCAGATGCGCCCTTGAAGGCGGTGGCCAGCTTTTCCATCCTGGGCGATCTGGTGCGTGAAGTGGGCGGGGATCATGTCGAGCTGACGACGCTGGTCGGTCCCGATGGCGATGCCCATGTCTACGAACCGACACCGGCCAATGTCAGGAGCCTGAGCCAGGCGCAGATCCTGTTCGTCAATGGTTTGAATTTCGAGTCCTGGATGCCGCGTCTGGTGAAGTCGTCCGGTTATGCGGGGCCGATGATCGAAGCCAGCAAGGGTATCCATCCACGCGCCTTCGGTGCAGAGGATGACGCGGTCGGGCAGGCCCACGATGCGGATCATGGTCATGATGCGCAGCATGCACATGACCATGAACACGCGTCGGCAGCAGCGGCCACCCATGATCACGAGCATGCCCATGCCGAGGATCATCATGAGCACGATCATGATCATGAGGCTCATGCGCATGATCACGATCATGGCGCAGCGTCGAACGGTCACGCACACGAGCATGCCCATGCCCATGCCCATACGCACGAGCACGGCGCAGCCGACCCGCACGCATGGCAAAGCCTGGGCAATGCCGAGGTCTATGTCAACAACATCGCAGCGGGTCTGGCGCAGGTCGATCCCGCGCATGCAGACGAATACCGGCGCAATGCCGACAGCTATATTCTGCGCCTGAAGGCGCTGGATGCCCGTCTCAAGGAAGCGTTTGCCGCTATCCCGTCCGGACGTCGCACGCTGGTGACTTCCCACGAATCATTTGGCTACCTGGGCGATGCCTATGGGCTGAAGATCCTGGCACCTGCTGGCGTTTCGACTGATGCCGAGCCTTCTGCCGCCACGGTGGCAGCGATCATCCGTCAGCTCAGGGAGGCAGGCGTGCAGGCCGTTTTCATGGAAAATATCAGCAACCCGCGTTTGGTCGAGCAGATATCACGTGAAACCGGTGCCCGAGTCGGTGGAACCCTCTATTCCGATGCCTTGTCCAAGCCGGGTCAGCCTGCTGCGACCTACCTGGACATGTACGAATGGAATACCCGTCAGATTCTCGACGCATTGCACCCCTGAAACGCCTGGTTGCTGCCGTGGCTTTGACACTGGTCCCGCTTTGCGGAGCCCAGGCCCATCCACATATGTGGATCAATGCCACGGTGGATTTCCGATTCGATGCGCAGGGCCGTCTGGCCGCGCTCGAAGAACACTGGGATTTTGACGAGATGTTTTCGTCCTATGCGCTGATGGGCGTGACCAAGCAGAAGGGGGGCGGCTATGCTGACAAGACATTGCAGGAGATGGTCAGTCCCTGGATGGAGGCGCTCGGCGATCCCATTTCGCACTATTTCACGCGTGTCAGCCTGATGGACCACGAGCTGCCGACTGTTGCGCCTACCGAATATTCGGGCCGCTGGGTTGCCGACAGCAGCCAGCTCGGGCTGACCTTCACGCTGCCGCTGGTGCAGCCGCTGGCACTGGCACCGGGGCAGACATTGGAGGTGTCCATCCAGGACCCGACGTTTTTCGTGGCATACGATTTCACCGGCGAAAACCCTGTGACGGGCGCACCGCCGCCACCTTCCTTCAAACCGTTCAGACTGGTGAATGCGCCGGCGGGCTGTGGGGTCCGCTATGTGCCGCCCAGGGAACTGGACTGGCAGACCATGGCCCGCCTGGCCGAGATCCCCGAGGATGCCGATCCTGAAAGCATGCCCGCCGACCTACTCGAAGCCGCAGGCCAATTGCAGCACAGGTTGTTGTTGACATGCGGCTGAGGGCAATCCACGGCAGGCAAGGCTGGGGCGGATCATGTTGGCCTGGCCTGCTGGTGGGGATGGTCATGGTATTGCTGCTGTTGGGGGTGTCATCGGCCTGGGCGCAGGGGCATCCTTTCGCGGTCGGCGTGCCAGCACCGCCGCCTGCACCGGACGGCTGGCTGGGCCGGTTTGCCGCGTGGGTGTCGGAATGGCAGAGCCTCTTCTACCGCCAGTTGACCGGTGCTGTCCGCAGTTGGCAGGGGGGCGGGCAGGGCTGGTGGCTGGTCGGGTTGTCTTTCGCCTATGGCGTTTTCCATGCACTCGGGCCTGGGCACGGCAAGGCGGTGCTGGCTTCCTACGTGCTGGCGAATCGGGAAACGGTACGCAATGGTGCCGTGCTGGCCATGCTGTCGGCGCTTCTGCAGGCGCTGGTCGCCGTATTGCTGATCGGTGGACTGGGCTGGCTGCTGGGCTGGCATGGGGCGGCGGTGACGCGTGCCGCCACCCAGATGGAAATCGTGGCCTATGCAATGGTGGCCGGATTGGGAGCCTGGATGTTGTGGCGACAGGTCGGGCAATGGCGCGCGGCCAGGCGGCAGCCTGTCGGGCTGTTTGGCACGGCGACCTTGCGGAGTGACGCTGCCGGTCAGGATGGCAGGGGGGGCTACAGGCGCTTGCGCTATGCCGGTGTGCGTGGCGAGGCTGGATGTGACTGTGGTCACGGCCATCTTCCTGCCCCTGCGCTGGTGGCAGGCCGGCTGGATTGGCACAAGGCCTGGGTGGCCCTGCTCTCGATGGGGCTGCGGCCCTGCAGTGGTGCGTTGATCGTGCTGGCCTTTGCCATGGCGCAGGATTTTTTTCTGGCTGGCGTCGTGGCCGCGCTGGCGATGGGGGTGGGGACCGGGTTGACGGTGTCGCTGCTGGCGGCTGGGGCCTTGTCGGCTGAGCGGCTGACATTGCGCCTGCCATTGCAGACGCGCCATACGCAGTGGTTGCGCCGGCTGATTGCCGCGTGCGCGGCCCTCATGGTGCTGCTGCTCGGGCTGGCTTTGCTGGCAGGGGCGCTGGCCGCATATCGTTGAATGACGTGGCAGGTGGCGTTTTCATAATGTATTATGGGAATGGTTTTTATTTTTCTTGTTGCCTGCCTCCGCCGGCCCGCCATGACCGCCGAAGATCCCGCTGTTGCCGATGCCCCCTTGCCCAATACCCCAGCGCAGACTTTGCTGACTGCGCTGGTGGCGCATTACGATGACCTGGTGGCGCATGTGCAGCGCCGCTTTGGCCGGCGCGACATGGCACACGAAGTGGTACACGATGCCTGGTTGCAATTGCGCGGCCGGGGTGCCTCGCGCGAGCCTGTCCGTACTCCTCTCGGGCTGTTGCGCCGCATTCTGCATGATCTGGCGGTGGACCATATGCGTGCCGCCGATGCTCGCCATGCCGTCGTGTGTCCCATGGATGAGTTGCCGGAGACGGCTTGCCCGCTTCCGGCGCTCGAGCAGGCGCTGGCTGCTCGTCAGGAGTTGGCGCGACTCGCCCATGCGATCGAGACATTGACGCCACGCTGCCGCGATGTGTTCATCCTTCATAAAATTCATGGCCTATCGCAGCGAGACGTGGCCGACACGCTGCAGATTTCCCTGAAGACCGTCGAGAAGCATCTGCGGCTGGGCATGCATGCCTGCCGGCGATACTTGCAGGAGGGGGCGTGATGTCACATCCAGGCATGGATGACAGCGCATCATCGCAGGCGACCGCGCAAGAGCCGGGCATGAGCGAGGGGGCGCCGGGTGTGGATGCGGCCCTGGCCAGGCATCTGGCGGAATTGCAGGCGCAGTTCCCGCTGCCCGATCTGGATCGCATGCGTGCGGCTGCCATGCTGCGTGCGCGCCAACGCAAGCGCCGGACCGCCACGGCAGCCTGTACGCTGCTGGCCGCTCTGCTGGGCGGCACCTACTGGCTGGATCCGGCCTATCGCGTCGAAACCATGACGACCCTGGCAGGTGAGCAGCGTACATGGCCATTGACCGATGGTTCGACGGTGGTCCTCGATACCGGCACGGAAATACAGGTGGCCTGGCATGTGCGCAGCCGGCGTGCCGTGCTGGCGCAGGGGCAGGCGTACTTCGATGTCGCGCGTTCGTCGTGGCGTCCCTTCAGTGTCGATGCCGGATTGGCCGAAGTGACCGTGACGGGCACTTCCTTTGATGTCGACCGTGGCCGTGAGCAAGTCGATGTGAGACTCTACGAAGGATCCGTGGCCGTTCAGCGTACGGATGCCGGATCGTCTTCTGGACCCTCTGCGTGGCAGTTGCGTCCGGGGCAGGCGCTACGGGTAGGGGCGGAGGCCGTGCTGCCGTATGCCGTCGTTGCGGGTGAGGCGCGTCCGGCCTGGGCCGATGGCCTGCTGGTGTTCGAGCAATTGCCGCTGGCTGATGCGCTGGCGCAGATCCAGCGTTATCGTCCGGAACGGATCATGCTGGACGATCCTTCCCTGGCGGGGCTGCGTGTGTCCGGGGTCTTCCAGATTGCCCAGGCGGCGCGGATTTTCGACCTGTTGCCACGCGTCTGGCCTGTGCAGGTTGATCAGCAGGCAGATGAAATACACGTGCGTGCCGCAGGTGCGCCAAAAAGAAACGATATGTAATTTCAGGTAGGGTTTCCGTGCGTTGAATACGGCTATGTGAGCAGACCCGTCTCTTTGGCTGATTTCAAGGAACCTTTCATGAAGCGATCTTCTTCCGGTGCGCAGATGCGCCGTCTTGTTCGTGTCGCAGTGCTGAGTGCACTTTTTTCCACGACAGTCCTGGCACAGGAGGCACGGATTGCCTTCGATGTGCCGGCTTCTTCCCTGGAGCAGGCACTCAACCAGGTGGCTCGCCAGGCGCGCGTGCAGGTGCTCTTTGCCAGCGATGCGGCCAGCCGGATCAACGCACCCGCATTGCAGGGGAGTTATACCGCACCAGAAGCGCTGGCGCGTCTGCTGGAGGGGACCGGGCTGACCCTGGAGGCCAATGGTGATGGTGCCTATGCCATCGTGCCCGCAGGTCAGACCGGCGTTATGGCGAGAGATGTGCCGGTCGGTACGCTGTCCCAGGTGACGGTGGTGGCATCGCGTACGCCGCGTGCCATCGAGGAAACGCCCAATACGGTCTGGGTAATCGAGCGCGAGCAGATCGAGGACCAGGCGCGCGCCGGTATCCCGCTGAAGGAAATGCTGGGGATTCTCGTACCGGGGCTGGACCTGGGCGGACAGATGCGGACCAATTTCGGCCAGAACCTGCGTGGGCGTTCGGCCCAGGTCATGATCGATGGCATTTCGATGAATGGTTCGCGGCTGCTGAGCCGCCAGTTCGATTCCATTGATCCATTCAACATCGAACGCATCGAGGTCCTGTCGGGGGCGACAGCGATCTATGGCGGCAATGCCACGGGTGGCATCATCAATATCATCACACGACGCGCCAATGCCGCTGATTCGACCTTTACATCCGAAGCCGGGATGCGCAGCGGGTTTCACGGATCCGACAGTTTCAGCTGGCATGCCGCGCAGTCCATCCAGGGGGGCAACGAGCGTGTCCAGGGACGCCTGGCCGTCGCCTACAGCCGCAATGGTGGCTCCTATGATGGCAAGGGAGATCGGGTATTGCCGGACATCACGCAGACCGACCTGCAGTGGAATCGTGCAGTCGATGTGATGGGCTCGGCCGATATCGATATGCTCGAACTGGGTTCGCTGCGTCTGTTGGCACAGTATTACGACTCCGGCTTTCATGCGGGCAAGGCGCTGTGGATGCAGCCTGGGCCGGGCAATAATATCCTGCAGCCTTCGGCCCTGGATATCCGCGACGGATTTTCGTCGGATGTCGATCCCAATACCCGGCGCCACCTGCTTGCGCTGGACTGGCACTTGCCCGACGTGCTGGGCGGACAGGATTTCTATTTCAAGGCATACGAACGCAAGGAGTCCCTGCAGTTCTATCCCTTTCCGGGGACGGACGTCAATCCGCTGGGAGGGGCGCGAGTGCCGTACTGGAGCACCTCCACGCAGGACACCACGACCTATGGCTTCAAGGCCATGCTGCACAAGGACTGGTCGTCGCTGCGGCTGAGCTATGGTGTCGATTATGACCATGAGAAATTTACGGCCCGGCAGACCATGTTCGATGTGAACCAGGCCATCGCCAGTGGCGGCCTGAATTTCCGCCAGACGGCTGGACTGGGCCGTTATCCGAGCTTCGAAACGGATATCTGGGGCGTGTTTGCCCAGGCGGATTACGATCTGACCGATGACCTGACCCTCAGCGCCGGCGTGCGACATCAGCGGGTCGATATCGAGGTCGATGATTTCGTGCAGGTGGCCCAGCAGCGCCTGATCGCAGGAGGCTATGGCGTCTCGGCGCAGGCGATACCGGGGGGCAGCAATGATTATTCCGCGACATTGTTCAATGCGGGGCTGGTCTATCGGCTGACCCCCTCCCAGCAGGTCTGGGCCAATTTCTCGGAAGGCTTCGAGCTGGCCGACCCGGCCAAGTACTATGGCTCGAATGCCAGCTACAGCCTGGTGGGCGGTGCGGGAGGCGTCTGGGCGTTGAATCGCTACCTGAATGTCGATGAGACCGAGATGGCTGCCATCAAGACCCGCTCCTATGAATTGGGCTGGCGTCTGAACGAGGGACGCTGGCAGGCGCAGGCTGCCCTGTTCCATTCACAGTCGAACAAGTCGATTGCGGTGGACCGGACTACTCTGAACATTGCTCTCGACGAAGCCAAGGTACGCAATTACGGTATCGAGGGACAGCTGGATTACCGGCTGGAGGATGGCTGGTTCGTGGGGGGTAATGCCTTGTTGCTGCGTACCGAGCAGAAGGATGATGGCCGCTGGAACCGTCGTGGCATCTATTATGCAAGTCCCTCCAAGGCGACGCTCTACGTCGGCCGACAGACCGATCGTTGGGGCGTGCGTCTGCAGGCAGCGCACAGCTTCCGCCTGAACAGCGATGTGCCCAGTTTCGGCACGGGAGAAGGGGAAAGCCTGCCCAGCCTGACGCTGGTGGATCTGCTGGGCCATTATCGTTTCGATCATGGTCGCGGCATGCAGGGCATCCTGAGTGTCGGTGTGCAGAATGTGTTCAACAGAACCTATGCCACCCGCTGGGGTGAACAGGCCAAGCTTGCCTATGCGTCCTCGATTTCGCCCTCGGTGCTGGATTTCAAGGGGCAGGGACGTACGTTGGCATTGACCTATACGCTGCATTATTGAGCGGAGGCATCATGATATCTGCGTGGACAAGACGCGCAAGTGCATGGGCCCTGGTGCTGGCAGCGCTTGCGGGTCCCTTTTCGGCACAGGCTGGGGAGCCGGTTTGCGGGCAGGGGCCGCTCATGGCGCGCCCGGTCGGTGTGGGCCTGTACGAGTTGGCCTACAGCCCGACGCACCAGTCGCTGTATGTGGCTGTTTCCGGTGGTTTCGATGAGCAGGCGCCCCCTGCGCGTGTGGCGCGTCTCGATCCTGAGACCTTGCAGGAGCAGAGTGGCCTGCTGCTGCCCTACAAGGTGTTCGGACTGGCGCTCGACGAAGGCCAGGGCAGGTTGTATGCCGGATATTCTCTGGAGGGGCGGATTTCTGTGATCGACGTGCAACGCTGGGGACGGTTGGCCGATATCGAGGTCAGCCCCAAGCCGCCGGGAGCCCCGCGTGCCGAACATGACCTGCGTGCCCTGGTGCTCGATACCGCAGCCCGTCGACTTTATGTGCCCGGCCTGTCGGCAGAGGGCAGTGTCTTGTTCGTGATCGGCCTGGACAGCCTGCGGGTCGAGGCGCGACTGGACGGACTGGGCTTCTATCCGACCGGTCTGGCGCTGGATGCAGAGGGCGGGCGACTCTTCGTTTCCAACATGGGGGGCGAGATTCTACAGATCGATACGCAGGCGCTGCGCATTACGCAACGCTGGCGTATCGGCGGGCTGGAACAGCCTGTCGGACTGGCCTACGATGCTGCCCGCAACCGGCTTTACGTGGCAGACCAGGGCATGGCCTCCATTCGCGATTGGCAGGCCCGGGTATTGCCGGGGTTCGTGTCGCGCCATGACGGCAACCGGATACTGGCGCTGGATGCCTCTGATGGGCGTGTGCTTGCAGAGGTGCCAACGCAGGCCAATCCGCTGGCTCTGCACGTCGAGTCTTCGCAAGGGCGGGTCTATGTGACCGAGCGTGGCGCAGGCTCCGTGGCTGTCTTCGATGCCGATACGCTCGAGCGCCTGCAGGACTGGCATACCGGAGATCTTCCGAACAGCCTGGCAGTGGATGGCGAACATGGACGGCTCTGGGTATCCCTCAAACAGCCCAGGGAAGCCGGCCGTTTGGCGATGGAACAGGTGGCGTGCCTGATGGTGCGACACCCGGACAGGTAAGCGGCTGGGCGCGCCATGCCTGCGCGGTCTGGAGGCATGGCGTGGTGCAATCCTGCGGGATGTCCCACTGTTTATATATGAAATGTTATATCATTGCTTTTTTGTATGTTCCCAGATAAGCAGAGAGACTTTTCGTATGACGCTTTCACGATCCCCGTTGTCGCTGGCCCTGCTGGCGGCGCTGACACAGTCCATCCCCGCGCAGGCCCAGCAGGTGGCACATGATGATGTCGCTGCATTGCCCGGCATTACCGTATCGGCCAGTCCCCTGGCGCGCAGTGCGGAGGAGTCGGTCATCCCCGTCACTATCGTGGAAGGCGATGCACTGATCCAGCGTCGTCGCGGTACGCTGGGCGAACTGCTCGATGGTCAGCCGGGCGTGCATGCCGATACGTTCGGCGGCGGTGCCAGCCGTCCGGTCATTCGCGGGCAGACTGCACCGCGTGTCAAGGTGCTGAGCGATGGTTCTGAAATCATGGATGCCTCGGCGGTATCGCCCGATCATGTGGTGACCGTCGATACCCTGCTGGCGGAGCGGATCGAGATCCTGCGTGGGCCTTCTGCCCTGCTGTATGGCGGTGGAGCCATTGGTGGCGTGGTCAACGTGCTGGACAACAAGATCCCCACAGCCATGCCGGAACGCGGTATTGAAGGCTCCCTGGAGTTGCAGGGAGCGACGGCGGCTCGAGAACGGGCCGGCGCATTTTCGGTGACGGGCGGGACGGGGCGCGTGGTTTTCCATGCCGAAGGTGCACGCAGCAAATCGGATGACTACCGAGTCGGGCATTGGGACGAGAAACGGGTCAAGGATTCGAATGCCGACACCACCACCGGCAGCCTGGGCATGACTTTCCTGGGTGACAACGGTTATCTCGGCGTGGCCTATTCCTACCGGGAAGAGGACTATGGCCTGCCTGGCCACAGCCATGAATACGAGGATTGCCATCCGCACGGCCAGCACCTGCACTGCGGCGGCCACGATCATGGGCACGGACATGATCACGACCATGACCACGATCATGGCGGCGGTCACTCCGCGACGGCGCATTTGCGTAGCGAACGCTTCGATATCCGTGGCGAATGGCGTGATCCGATGGCGGGTGTAGAAAAGATCCGGCTGCGTGCCGGCTATACCGATTACCGTCACGATGAACGCGACGGTGACGAAAAGACGACGGTCTTCACCAACCGGGGCCACGATACCCGCCTGGAATTGCAGCACCGTCCCCTGTATGGCTGGCGCGGGGTGCTGGGTGTGCAGACGGCGCGCTCGGAGTTCGAGTCGAGCGGACTGGAAAATTTCATGCCGCGCACCCGGACGACCAATACGGGAATTTTCCTGGTCGAGGAGTACCCGCTGGGCGACTGGCGCTTCGAGCTGGGGGCGCGCCATGAATGGCAGCGCGTGACGCCTGACAACAGCCAGCCGGAGTCCGATCTGCGTGCCGTGTCGTGGTCGGCTGCTGCCGTATGGGATTTTGCTCCAGCCTACGCGGCGACGCTGTCGTTCACGCAGTCGCAGCGCCTGCCCAATGCCCAGGAGCTGTATGCCAGGGGCGTGCACCTGGCGACCAACACCTACGAACTGGGCGATGCCAACCTGGGCAAGGAAACCACCCGGGGCGTGGACCTGGGGCTTCGCAAGCACGAGGGTGACCTGCAGTTTGGCATCAATGTATTCCACAGTCGCACGAAGAACTACATCTATGCCAATACGCTTGATCAGCATGAGGATTTCCGCCTGATCAAGTACACCCAGCACGATGCCGAGTTCACGGGTGCCGAGGCCAACGTCTCGTACCGTTTCTCGCCGCTGCTCAAGACCACGCTGTTCGGTGACTACGTGCGCGGCAAGCTGCGCGAAGGGGCGGGCAACCTGCCGCGCATTCCTGCCGCCCGGCTGGGCCTGCGGGCGGATACCAGCTGGCAGCAATGGCGCGCCTATGCCGAGTACTACCGTGTCTTCAGCCAGAACCGGATCGCCGACTTCGAAAGCGAGACGCCGGGCTACAACATGGTCAATGCCGGAGTCGCCTACCTGGGCCGCTCGGGAGCGACCGACTGGCAGGTCTACCTGCGTGGCACCAACCTGCTGAACCGGCTGGCCTACAATCATGCCTCCTTCATTTCGCGTGCCGCGCCGGTACAGGGCCGTAGCCTGATTGCCGGTGTCCGGTTCGATTTCTGAGCGCAGACGGTGAGCATTCCTCTCAAGCAAGGCAATACGCTGTTCGACATCGTGGCGACCCTGCAGGGCGATGTGCCCTGGGGGCGCTTCCTGGATGCAGGTACCGGGCGCGGATCGCTGTCCTGGCTGCTGAAGCAGGATACCGAGGCCTGGACGGCGGTGACGGGGGCCAGCGGCATGGCAGACAGTGTCAGGGCGCTGGCCGAGGGGCGCATGCGGGCTCAGGACCGGATCGTGACCGGCAACTGGATGGACGAGCGCCTGCTGGAAGGCGAGCGCTACGACACGGTGCTGGCCGATTACTTGGTGGGGGCCATCGATGGTTTCGCGCCCTACTGGCAGGACCGGATATTCGGTCGCCTGCGCCCGCTGGTGGGACAAAGGCTGTATGTGATCGGCCTGGAACCGTACGTGCCTTATTTTCCCGAGAGTGCGGCCGGTCGCATGGTGTGCGAGATCGGCCGGTTGCGCGATGCCTGCCTGCTGCTGGCGGGGGAGCGGCCCTATCGCGAATATCCGGCGGACTGGGTCGTGCGCCATTTGCAGCAGGCAGGTTTCCGGGTGCTGGATATGCAGCGCTACGGCATCCGCTACGGTGCCCGTTTTATCGACAGCCAGTTGGATATGTGCGATCAGCGCCTGGCCCGGCTGCGTGACCGTTCACTGGCGGTGTCATTGTCCACGCATGTGGCCGAGTTGCGCCAGCGGGCACGCGCCCTGGATGATGCCGAGGGGGGCCTGCGGCATGGCCATGATTATGTGATCGTTGCCGAGCCGGTGTCGCCAGCGGCAGGCTGAGGGGCGCGTGGCGATGTGGTGTCGAATGTCAGGGTGAAGGCGGTGCCGCGCTGGTCCCTGATCGGGGAGTGTGCTTCCAGTTGCCATCCCTGCAGGGCACAGGTCTGCTTGGCAATCGCCAGGCCGATGCCGCTATCGCCGAACGAGGACTGGGCGGGGGCGTCCTTGCGCCGCTGGCTGAAGTAGCGATCGAAGATATGGGGCAGTTCGGAGGCCGGGATGCCGGGGCCGTCATCGGTAAAAGACAGCCCGCCCGGCAGTGCCCGAATGGACAGGGTAGCCGGTGCTGCATGGCGGATGGCATTGCGTACGATATTGCGGACCACCGTCAGCAGGGCGTGTGGGTTGACCGTGGCATGGCAGGCCGGATCGACTTCGATGTGCAGGGTCAGTCCCTGGCGGGCGGCCTCTTCCGACAGGCTCGACAGGGCATCCTGGATGATGGTCTGCAGGCTGACGGTTTCACGCTGCCCATCATCTGATTGCGATAGGCTGTAGGTGCTGGTGAGCGCGTCGTTGAGCTCATCCACGCAGCGGATGATGCGATCCAGCCGATGCTGGCGTGCCGGGCTGTCCAGCGGCAGCCGGCGCAGCAGTTCGGCATCGCTGCGGATGATCGACAGGGGGGTGCGAACTTCGTGCTGGAAGTTGGCGGCGAACTCTTTCTGGTCGGCGATGGTACGTTCGATCCGGTCCTGCATGCGGTTGAAGGCTTCGGTCAGGCGACCGCGCTCGTCGCTGCGGGCGTCCTGCTTGCGTGGTCGCCCCGGTGCCCAGCGCGCCAGCAGGTCGGTCACCTCCTGCAGCGGCTGTACCACCCACTGGGCCAGTTTCCATGCCGTGGCGTAGGAGGCCAGGATGAAGAACAGCGCGATCAGCAGCAGCGACAGTCCGAACTCACGTGTCAGGGCCTCGGTTTCCACGGCGTCGTACATGACGTAGAAGCGACCATCGCGGGCATCGACGATCTTGATGTGCAGGGTACTGTGCTCGCCATCGATGTAGTGCATGCCGTTGGGCAGGGCACGCAGGAAATCCGGCATGTCCGGCGCACGGACCTGGTCGCTTTCGCCCCAGGCATACAGGTGTGGGCCGAACTGCCGCACGAAGGGCACATCCCATGTCGGGCTGACACTGGCGATGCGCGACACCAGCCTGTCGGCTTCCGTTTTCAGCAGCGTGTCGATGACGCGGCTTTCCATGCGCTGATGGGTATAGAACGCGGTCAGGGATACCAGCCCGACCGCGAACATGATCAGCACGGTCAAGGCCAGGATGACGCGGGTAGCCAGTGACGGGCGCATGTGTATCAGGCCTCGGGCGGGGACTGGCGCAAGGGCGGAACGGTCATTTTCCAGCCGCTGCCGCTGAGGGTTTCCAGCCCCTCGAAGCCATGGGCGGCCAGCGTCTTGCGCAACACATGCATGTGGCTGCGCAGGGCGTCGGAGGCCGGTGTTTCATCGGGCCACAGGATCTGTTCCAGTTCGGTGCGGGAGACGATGCGTCCAGGCTGACGCATCAGCGCTTCCAGGATCTGCAGGCTTTTGCGAGGCAGTCGCAGTTCGGTGTCATCCAGGCAGACCTGCTGTGTGGCCAGGGCGTAGGTCAGGGCACCGCAGCGCAGGATGGGATCGGCCTGGCTGGCCCTGCTGCGGCGCAGCAGGGCATGCAGTCGCAACGAGATTTCCTCGAGCGAAAACGGTTTGGTCTGGTAGTCGTCTGCCCCCAGGTTGAAGCCGATGCGCTTGTCTTCGATTTCCTGGCGTGCCGTCAGGATGAGGACCGGGGTGGACAGGCCCAGTTCGGTACGCAGGTGGCGCAGCACGGTCCAGCCATCGACGTGAGGCAGGCCGATGTCGAGCACGATCAGGTCGAAGCGCTGGTGGTCGATGGCTTCGATCGCCATGCTGCCGTCGTAGGCGATGTCGGGCACGAAGCCGTCTGCTTCCAGCGAAGAGAACAGGTTCTCGGCCAGTGCGGCGTCATCTTCGACGATCAGGACGGTAGGAGCATTGCGGGGCGGCAAGACCAACCTCTATGACTGAAAACAGGAAGCATTGCCTATTTTATGATGAAGCGCGCCCGCTGGCTTGGACAGGCAGCATCAGCCGCTGGAAATCCATGTCCTCCGGCGGGCGGGCACTCCAGAGATCCACCCCCAGGGCGTCATTCAGGGTGGCCACGATGCGCCTGGCGCGTTCCAGTGCGGCCTTGCTCGATGCTGCCAACGCCTGCAGGGGAAGCTTGCCGAGGGCATGGACGGCACCGGCCTCGGGGTCCCTGGGGTGATCTGCGCCATCCGGGTCCCATTCGCGGACATACAGCATGCCGTCGTGGGCAATCATGTCCAGTTCCCAGCACTGGTCCCGATCCCACAGCACTTCGCCACTGGCGGGTGGATTGATCAGGGTGAGGAGCAGTGGGGCAATCTCGGCCAGGGTGTCGTAATAGGGAAACGCGACATCGAAATGGCCGGAAGGCGTGCTGAGATACAGTCTGAGCCAGAAATAGTGGCGCACCTGCTCGATATTCCGGCCGTATTGCTGTGCATATCGGATGATGTCGGCGTAATAGCGGATCAGTTCGCCGGTGTGGCGCTCGGCTTCCCGGGTCGTGGCCTGTGAGGCGACGACTCTGGGAAACTCGGGAAGGCCCAGAGGGACGATCAGCTTTTTCTCGGCGATATCCTGATGGCCATCCGGGCCGTAATAGAAGTCGGTGCGCAGCAGGAATGCAATCTCGACGGCGGCGTTCTCGACGAGCGGGGCGGATTCGAACCAGTCTTTCACGGCAGGCCTTGTGTGCGTGTGGGCATGATGAGGTGATGCGGCAGGCAGGATTTTAGTCGTGATGGCAGGCGGTGGAGTACGCTTCGGTTTTGCCGTTCTTATGTGACCAGCAGCCATGGACTTCAAGCGCATCACTCATGAATTGACCGGGGCGGGGCCTTATCGGCATGCTCTTTTCTATACTTTCCCCGGTGGGCTGCGCTTTGAACTGTCCGAGGGCGACAGCCCGCTCGACCTGATGCTGACTGCGTTGCACAGGGCAACGGTCATCGCCCGAGACGTGTTCGGTACGCAAGACCGCGTGCTGGTGCATATGCAGCGCTTTGTGGGGGCTTCGGGTTTCGAACTGCGGGAGACGCTGCGCGAGCTTCGACTGGCCGGTATTGCTGTGCCGAAAGTGCGGGCGATATGGCGCGAAGCGGACAGTGACACCGATGCGTCCGATATCGGTAGCTGGATCAACTGTGCGTTTGAGGTTCCTGCAGCCAAACTGCAGAACCTGCTCTGGTGTGCCCTGGCGACCGACCTGAGTACTGTCTGCCCAAACCCACAGTGCCGGGTGTATCTGATACAGCCGGCATCCGGCATTCTGCTTCATCCTTACGATGATCGGGGGATGGATGTGATCTGTCGCGACTCCACACGGCTGCGACCCTTGTATGAAAAGCACCATGCCTGGCTGCTCGACTACGACAGGGACGCCATGGAGCGGACCTTCAACCCTGCGTGTTGACGGCTCGGCGACGCCCGGCGCGATGCGGGCGGGAGGAGCCCCGATCACCCTGTGGACGGGTCAGTCCGTTTACTTGTCCTTGTCCTGCCGCTGGGCCCGCGGGTGGGCCTGGTCGTAGACCTTGGCCAGGTGCTGGTAGTCGAGCCGGGTATAGATCTGGGTGGTGGAAATGTTGACATGACCCAGCAACTCCTGCACGGCCCGCAGATCCTGTGAAGACTGCAGCAGATGGCTGGCGAAACTGTGGCGCAGCACATGGGGATGCACATGGGTGGGCAAGCCGGCAGCCTGCGCTCGTTTGGCAAGTTGCAACTGGACCACCCGGGGCGTGATGCGGGCACCGCGCAGGCCCAGAAAAAGCGCGGCCTGCGTGTCTTCGTCTGTCTGTGCCGGGACCCAGGCTGGGCGAGCCTGCAGCCAGCGCTCAAGGGCTTGTGCGGCGGCCTGGCCGACAGGAACATTGCGGCGCTTGCCACCCTTGCCCAGCACGATGACCTCGCGTTCATCCAGCTGCAGCCAACTGCGTGATGCGTAGGTCTGCGACTGGTGGTGCCGGCAGTCCAGGGCGACCAGTTCGGAGATGCGCAATCCGCTTGAGTACAGCAGCTCGAACATGGCCTGGTCGCGCAGGATGGTCTGGGCTTCCTGACCGTGCTGCAGGGCGACCGCTGCCTGAGTGGCATCGGGGGCGACCTGGTCGAGCAGGTGGATGGCGTAGTCTACCGACAGCGCCTTGGGCAGCGCCTTGGGGGCTTTGGGCGCGCGCACGCCAAGGGCCGGGTTGGCCGGCAGGCTGGCCTGTGGCCCCCACCACTGGAAGAAGCCACGCCAGGCGGCCAGCGTGCGCGCCAGGCTGGCAGGACTCAGCCCCTGGCCGTGCAGGCGCGCCAGATACTGGCGGATATGTCCCTGGCTGATCTGGTCCAGGGGGCGGTGCTCGGCCTGCCGCAGCAGGGCGCACAGGTCGCGACGATAGTTCGACAGGGTATGGGGCGAGTAGCGTCGCTCGGTCTGCAGGTGTTGCAGCCAGCCGGCCATCGGGGATGGCAGGGGGGCATTCGGTGCTGGCCCGTCGCTGTCATGGCCCATATTCGGCGACACTTCGGCTCCAGCGAGGCTGGGCATCGGAGGCGAAGCGGTGGATGGAGGGCCACGCATGGCGTCAGGCGGCTGTGCGCCCCAGCGTGGCGCTGGCGAGGGCACCGATGGTGGCCAGGAAATGCGTGCCCATGTCCGGCGTGAAACGGTCTGCGCTGTCTGCGCCCAGTACCAGCACGCCGGCCGGCTGGTCGCCGATAACGTCATGGCGCAGCACGATAATCGCGACTGACGCGGGCGGCTGTGCCAGCAAGGCTACGGCCGGGTGATCCAGGCTGGAGCCGACGGCAGGGGCGGCCTGGTTGGTCAGACTGTCGAGCAGGGCGGCATCCTCGGGGGGCGTGGCACCCCACCAGCGCACCGTGGCGTCCTGCAGGCCGAAATCCTCGATCAGCGTGGCGCGGATGGCATCGGCCAGCGTATCGCTGTCGGGCAGGGCCACCAGGTGTTCGACCCACTGATACAGGCGCAGGCTGATGGCATCGTTGGACTTGGCATTGTGGATCAGCCCTGCCAGCGTGTTTTCGGTCTGCTTGAGCCGTTCGCGCAGCGTCAGGATCTGGCGCTCTCCCAGTGAAATGGCCTTGCCGGAGTGCGGGTGCGGCAGCTTGAATTCAGCGAAGATGTCTGCATTCTGGATGAAGAAATCCGGATGCTGGCGCAGAAAGAGCGCGATGTCTTCCGGGGTGTGGGTGGTGGCGTCGGTCATGGCGATAATGTGGTGCGAAAGGGGGGCAATGAAAGTGGGCGATGCGTACGCGTGGCGGTCGGTATTGTGGCCACGCGCAGCCTGCATCAGTCACCCACCAGCGTATCGGTATCGAACCGGCCGGTAAAGACGGTGGTGGCCGGCCCTGTCATGGCGAGCCGGGTGCCATCCCAGCGGATCGTCAGGTCGCCGCCGCGCGTTTGCACCCTGACCGGGCTGTCGAGCAGGCCGAGGCGTATGCCGGCGACGGCAGCCGCGCAGGCACCCGTACCGCAGGCCAGGGTTTCGCCGGCACCGCGCTCGTACACACGCAGGCGGATATCGTGACGACCGAGGATCTGCATGAAGCCGGCATTGACGCGGCGCGCAAAGCGGGGGTGCGATTCGATCAGTGGGCCGGTACGGGCGACAGGTGCGGTATCGACATCGGTCACCACCTGCACGGCATGCGGGTTGGAGATCGAGACGGGCACGATCCAGACCGGCTCTGTCTCGCCTTCCAGCGGCAATGCCCATTGGGTGGCTTCTCCCGTGGTCCTGGTGGTCAGACCATCGGGATCGAACGGCAGGGTCGCGGGCTCGAAGCGGCAGATGCCCATGTCGACGGTGACTTCGCCGTCGGCTTGCTCCGTCAGTGTCAGCGTGCCGGTGGCGATCTCGGCATGCAGCGGGTTGCGGTCGGACAAGCCCTGCTCGTGCACGAAGCGCACGAAGCAGCGTGCGCCGTTGCCGCAGTGTTCGACCTCGCTGCCATCGGCATTGAAAATGCGGTAGCGGAAATCGGCTTCGCCATGCTGCGCTGGCTCGACCAGCAGGATCTGGTCGGCACCGATGCCGAAACGGCGATCGGCCAGGGCGCGCAACTGGGCGGGGCTGAGGCTGATCTGCTGGCGCACGCCGTCGAGGACAATGAAATCATTGCCGGCACCGTGCATTTTGGTGAATTCGTAGAAAGCCATGATGCGTGTCTCGTGTTCAGTACAGGCCGGGCTCGCCCTCGGGCCGGGTCTTGAAGCGTCGGTGTACCCAATAATACTGGCTAGGGCGGGCCATGATCCAGCCCTCCAGCAGGTGGTTCAGCCGTGCCGTAGCTTCTTCGAGCGAGGCGTCGCCAGGAAAGTCCTCCAGTGCGGGCAGGACTTCGATCAGGTAGCGGCCACTGGCCGGGTCCCAGGTACTGATGATGGGGACGACTGCGGCATGCCAGTTGCGGGCGATCTGGGCCGTGGCCGGAATGGTGGCCGCAGGAGTGCCGAAGAACGGCGTGAAAATCGCGCCCCGGCGTCCAAAGTCCATGTCGGGCAGGTAATACACCGGCAAGCCGGCGCGCAGGTGCCGGATCAGGCCGCGCACGCCGTCGCGCCGGCTGACCAGGTGGATCTTGTTGAAACGGGCGCGCCCGGCGCGTACCAGCGCGTCGATGCCGGGGTCGCTTTGCACGGAATAGATCGAGGCGGCTTCGGTCAGTGCGATCGAGAGGCGGGTGGCGGCGGCATCCAGTCCGATGAAGTGCGGTGCCAGCATGATGACGGGCCTGCCGGCATCCTGCAGTGCCTGGATATGCTCGAAACCGCGCAGCTCCACCATGTCGAGAATGTCAGTCTCACTGCCGCGCCACAGTACGCCACGGTCGATCACGGATTGCGCCAGCGCATGAAAATGCTGGCGCAGCAGGATTTCACGTTGTTCGGCAGTCTGTTCGGGAAAGCAGATTTCGAGATTGCGCCGGGCCACCCGCACGCGGGGGCGCACCAGCCGGTAGGCCAGCCGGCCCAGGATGCGGCCCAGCCGCAGGCGGCTGGCCGGGCGCAGGCGTGCGAAGACGCCCAGCAGCCGGAACAGCATGCGGGATTTGAACGTGGAGACGGGAGCGGCGTCAGTCATGCGGCGTATGGCCCGATGTGCGGGGCGTTGCGGATTCTTCGGAGGTGGCCGGCCTGTCGTGGGCGTTGGCCGGTGCGGTGCCGTCCGGGTGGCGGGCGGTTTCCTTGTGAGGCTGCTTGTAGCGGTTGTAGCTCCACAGATATTGCTGCGGACAGCGCCGGATCAGGGTCTCCATGGCGGCATTGATGAGGCGGGCCTGTTCTTCGGGGGATTCCGGCAGCGGGTCGGGCAGGCGCAGGTGGTGCAGCCGCCAGCCGCGACCGCCGGGCAGGCGTTCGCCTGCCACCATGACCACCGGCACTTTGGTCTGGCGGGCCAGCCGGCCAGGTAGCGTGGTGGTGAAGGCCGGGCGGTCGAAGAAAGGCACCCAGACGCCGTCGCCCGCGTTGGGTACCTGGTCCGGCAGCATGCCGATGCTGTGGCCCTGCTTGAGTGTGCGTACGAAGGCCCGCACGCCTTGCATGGTGGCCGGTACGGCCGTCAGGCCTTCGGTGTTGCGGATGGTGGACAGGATGGGGGCCAGGTATGTCTTGCGCGGCGGACGGTACATCACGGTCATGGCGCGATGCTGGGCCAGCCAGCGGGCGGTGATGTCGTAGCAGCCCAGGTGCGGGGTGAGAAACAGGATGCCGCGCGGATCGGCCAGGGCCTCGTGCAGGTCGGCAGCGTCATCCACCTCGACCCTGGCCACGGCCTGGGGCGTGCGCAGCCAGACATAGGCAAGTTCGAGAATCATGGCGCCGGCCTCGCGGGCAGCGCGGCGTGCGAACGTCGCCTCGGGGTAGCCGGCCTGGGTGGCATTGGCACGCAAACGGGTCCGGTACTTGCCCGGCAGGGCGTAGATCAGGCCCCCGGCGAGTCGGCCGAGACCATGCAGGACGGAGAGGGGAAGACAGGCCAGCAGGCGCAGGAGCAGGAGCAACATAGGGCGGGAGTCTGACGAAGGCCGTGAAGTGATGGCGCTTTGGCCGGTTGTTCGTCGGCTGACGGATCACCAAAAGGTGCCATTTTCGCCTAAAATGAGAAAGGCCGCCGAATTAACCGACAACTTGCGGGGCGGCCGCGGAACTGCAGGGCGGGCTGTATTATCGTCTGCACACGTTCCGGCTTTTTTCCGCTAAAGCGTCGCGCCCGTACTCTCCTGCTTTCCAGGTCTTCGTCAGGCGTGCAACGCGCCCGTCAACCTGTCCGGTTTCTCCGTAGAGCCGGTTTTGCAAGGATGCCAGTCGTGGCCCCACAAGATTTCCTCTTCACTTCCGAGTCCGTATCGGAAGGTCATCCCGACAAGGTCGCCGACCAGATTTCCGATGCCGTGCTCGATGCCATATTCGAGCAAGACCCCAATGCGCGCGTGGCCGCCGAAACGCTGTGCAACACCGGTCTGGTGGTGCTGGCCGGCGAGATCACCACGACCGCCAATGTTGATTACATCCAGGTGGCGCGCGATACGATCCGCCGCATCGGCTACGACAACACCGATTTCGGCATCGATTACAAGGGCTGCGCCGTGCTGGTCGCCTACGACAAGCAGTCGCCCGATATCGCCCAGGGGGTGGATCGCACCTCCGAGGATTTCCTCAACCAGGGTGCCGGCGACCAGGGCCTGATGTTCGGCTATGCCTGCGACGAAACCCCCGACCTGATGCCGGCCCCGATCTGGTACGCGCACCGGCTGGTGCAGCGCCAGAGCGAACTGCGCAAGGATGGCCGCCTGCCTTGGTTGCGTCCTGACGCCAAGTCGCAGGTCACGTTCCGTTATGTCGATGGCCGTCCCGTCGAGGTCGATACCGTGGTGCTGTCGACTCAGCACTCGCCGGATGTCTCGCAGGAAACCATCCGCGAGGCCGTGATCGAAGACATCATCAAGCCCAGCTTTGCCGAAGGCCTGCTTACGGCCAACACCCGCTACCTGGTCAACCCGACCGGACGCTTCGTGATCGGCGGCCCGCAGGGCGATTGCGGCCTGACCGGCCGCAAGATCATCGTCGATACCTATGGCGGCGCATGTCCGCATGGTGGCGGTGCCTTCTCGGGCAAGGACCCTTCCAAGGTGGATCGTTCGGCGGCCTACGCTGCCCGTTATGTTGCCAAAAACGTCGTGGCAGCGGGTCTGGCGCGCCAGTGCCAGGTGCAGGTCAGCTATGCCATCGGCGTGGCCGAACCGATCAACATCACGGTCTATACCGAAGGCACCGGCGTGATCCCCGATGCGGAGATCGCCAAGCTGGTGCGCGAGCATTTTGACCTGCGTCCGCGCGGTATCGTCAACATGCTCGACCTGCTGCGCCCGATCTATTCCAAGACGGCGGCCTATGGCCACTTCGGCCGTGCCGAACCCGAGTTCACCTGGGAAGCCACTGACCGCGCCACGCTGCTCAAGGGCTGATTTTCCTGTCGCTTTACACTGACTTGCGGGCTGCTCGATGCCGCCCGCAAGTCGTTTGTGGCGAGGAGTGCGGGCTACAGTATGAGATCGGCGATGTGGGCAGCGATGGGCAGGCTGCAGGTTGCGGCCGGTGACGGTGCGTTCAGGATGGCAGTCGCGCCGCCCTGAGTCTTGATGAGAAAGTCATCGACCAGACTGCCGTCGGTACGCACGGCCTGGGCACGGTTGGCGCTGCGATAGGTCTGCAGGTCTGCCAAGGTGATCCGGGGGCAGTATTTGCGCACGGCCTGCAGATAGGTCTGCTTCGAGAACGAGCCCTTGAGTTCCTGCCAGGTAGCGCGTGGGTGCCGTGCCAGTATTTTCCACAATCCGGGGTATGTCAGCGCATCGGCAGCATCGCGGGCATCGAAGCTGAAACGCTGGTATTTTTCACGGGCCAGCGCCAGCACTGCATTGGGGCCGACGGTGATGGAGCCGTCGATCATCGGGGTCAGGTGTACGCCGAGAAAAGGCAGCGTCGGGTCCGGCACCGGATAGATGAGATGGTGAACGACCTGGTTGAGCGCGGCCGGCAGCACGAAATATTCGCCGCGGAAGGGGACGATGCGGATTTCCGGGTCTATGCCCAGCAGCCGGGCCACCCGGTCCGAGGCGAGCCCGGCGCAGGCAACGATGCGGCCGGCTTCCACGCTATCGTCACCGATTCGGATGCGATAGCCAGCCTGGGTAGCCGCCACATGGTTGACCGGCTGGCCGAACCGGAGTGTACCGCCGGCATTTTCCACTTCGGTCAGCAGGGTGCGGGTGACGCCGGTGTAATCGATGATGGCGGTTTCCGGAATCTGCAGCGCCGCCAGGCCGGCCACGGCCGGCTCGCAGGCCTGCAGGGCGGATCGGTCCAGGCGATGCGCAGTCACGCCGTTGTCCGCAGCGCGTTGCGCCAGGTTGTCGAGCCGGTCGACTTCCTGCGCATTGGTGGCGACGAGTAGTTTGCCGCGCGTGTCGTAGCCGATGCCGTGGGTCTGGCTGAAGGCCTGCAGCCTGGCCAGGCCCTCGCGGCAAAAGCGGGCCTTGAGACTGCCCGGTGTGTAGTACACGCCGGAGTGGACGACGCCGCTGTTGCGGCCGGTCTGGTGGAAGGCGGCCCGGTCTTCCTTGTCCACGACCAGCAGGCGGGCCCCCGGCTGCCGGCGCGATATTTCGGCTGCCAGTGCGGCACCGATGATGCCTGCGCCGATGATCAGGTAGTCATAAGTCGGGGTCGCCATGGAGAGGTCCTTGCGGGAGGTGTGTTTGCTTCATGATACTCCGCCTGCAGGGGGCGCTCGTCCTAGACTTTCAGCAGGCGTGCCGCATTCCCGTACAGCAGGCGTTCGATCACGCTGTCGCGCAGGCCCAGCGCCAGGAAGTCCTCGATGGTCTGGCCGATGGGCCGGAACGGGTAGGAGGAGCCGAACAGGAACTGGTCGGCCAGGAAGCTGTTGGCTGCCTGCACGTAGGCCTCAGTGCCGGGCTGGAACAGGTACATGTCCGGCACCAGATGGATATTGGCGTAGCGGAAGGCCAGGCCGATGGCCTGCTGCACGTTGGGCCAATAGCCGTGATAGACCACGATCTGCAGGTTGGGGAAGGCCTGGGCGACCTTCGCCAGCGGCGCGGGATCGTTGAAGCGCGGATCCGGCGTGGTTGGGCCGCTCATCAGGAAGACCGGCACGTCGTGCTGCAGGCACAGCTCGTAGATCGGCCAGTAGACGGGATCGTCCGGATGGCGAGCCGGTGCGCCGAAGCCGGGCTCCAGGTCGATGCCGGCCAGGCCCAGCTCGCGCAGTGCGCGTTCGGCGTCGGCGACGGCGGCCGCCTCGCCCTGCAGGGCCGGATCGACGGCGCCGATGCCGATCAGTTCCGGATGTCCCTGCACGATACCGTGGATGGTGTCGTTGGGCAGGTGTTGGCCGGGCGTGTGCCGGCCCACCACGACGGCGTGGCTCAGGCCGGCGTCATGGATCTCGGCCAGGAAACCCTCCTGCGTCAGCGAGCGCTCGAAGTGAGCAGGGTTGCCGCGCGTGCCTACGCGGCCATTGAGCCAGAGTGCCGTCGCGTGTTCCGCAGAGCCCGGCGTGGCCCCGAAGAAATCATGCAGGTAGGCGGGCCTGCAACGCATGTCGATGATACGGGTCATGCCTGCCTCACGATGCGGAGCGCGCAGCCTGGGGCGCGGCGGCACGGATATCGAAGGCACCGCCGGTCTGTGCCTGGCCTGACGTTACGGCTTGTTTGCCGAGCAGGGGGAAGACCAGTTCCGCGAAACGGATCGATTCTTCCAGGTGGGGGTAGCCCGACAGGACAAACGTGTCCACGCCGAGATCGGCATATTCCTGCAGGCGTGCAGCGACTGTTTCGGCATCGCCGACGAGGGCCGTGCCGGCACCTCCGCGCACCAGTCCGACGCCGGCCCACAGGTTGGGGCTGACTTCCAGCTTGTCGCGACGGCCACCGTGCAGCTGTGCCATCCGTTGCTGGCCGACCGAGTCCATGCGGGAGAAGTTGGCCTGGGCGCGGGCGATGTCGTCGTCACTCAACTTGCTGATCAGCCGGTCGGCATCGGCCCAGGCCTCTTCGCTGGTTTCGCGCACGATCACATGCAGGCGCACGCCGAAGCGCACGGTGCGGCCGTGGCGTGCGGCGCGGGCGCGGACATCGGCGATCTTTTCCGCGACCTGGGCCGGTGGTTCGCCCCAGCTCAGGTAGGCATCGACATGTTTGGCGGCCAGTTCGTGCGCCGCCTCGGACGAGCCGCCGAAATACAGCGGAGGATAGGGTTTCTGCACGGGCTCGAAGAAGTTGCGGCTCTGGCGGGTCTTGTAGTGCTTGCCATCGAAGTCCACGGTTTCACCGGCCAGTATCTTGCGCCAGATGGTCAGGAACTCGTCGGCAGCCTCGTAGCGCGCGTCGTGTTCGAGGAAAATGCCATCGGCGGCCAGTTCGACGGCATCGCCGCCGGGTACTACGTTCAGTAGCAGCCGCCCGTGCAGCGCCTGGTCGAGCGTGGCGGCCTGGCGTGCGGTCGAGACAGGGTTGCCGAGCGAGGTGCGCAAAGCCACCAGCAGCTTGATGCGCTGAGTGACCGGTACCAGACTGGAGGCGACGACCCAGGGGTCCAGGCATGAACTGCCGGTTGGGATCAGCAGGCCGTCGTAGCCCAGGTATTCGCTGGTGACGGCGATCTGGCGCAGGTATTCGTTGGTGACCGGTCGGCCAAACTCGGAGGCACCGAGGTAGCGGGTATCGCCGGAGGTGGGCAGGAACCAGAAAATGTCGAGACTCATGATGTGACGGTCCTATCAGGTGGAAGATGAAGGGGGGGGGCATCCGGGCCGGTGTCGGTCAGCCTGTTGCGGCCAGGGGCCAGTTGTTGCAGGCGGACCAGCCGGGCACGGACGACATGGCGACTGATGCCCAGTTGCTGTGCGGTCTGGACCTGGCTGTAGTGGTTGTGATGCCAGGCCTTGAGCAGCAGGGTGTCGAGCACGCGCTGTTCAAGGTCGTGCGAGCAGGTCTGGCAGAGTTGTTCCAGGACCTGTTCAAGAGAGATTGGGGATCCGGCAGGGTCAATGTCATTGCCTGGGAAAGTCGCTGTGTCCCGAGCAAGGGATATTTCAGTATCCGGTTTTTCCTGTGCGCGGTACGTCGCCTTGATATCAGGGGAAGGCACCGGGCTGACGGGAGGTGTGACCGGCGTGTCGGACGCAGCCGGCAGTCGCAGGTCATCGGCCTGGATGCGCAGGCCACGGCTCAGCAGCAGGGTGCGGTAGATCACGTTTTCCAGTTCGCGAACATGGCCGGGCCAGGAGTGCGCCAGCAGCCGGCGCTCGGCCCCTGCACTCAGTTCGGCAGGCGCATAGTGCAGCCGCTTGCAGTACTGGCGGATGAAGTGACGCGCCAGCGGCAGAATGTCGCCGGGGCGAGATTGCAGCGGCAGCATGACCAGGCTGACGACATTGACGTGGTAATAGAGATCCTTGCGGAACAGGCCCTGTTGCACGCGTTGCGCCAGATCGTCATGGGTAGCGGCCAGGATTCGCACGTCGGCCGGCAGCCGCTGGCGCGACCCCAGCCGGGATACCGTGCCCTCCTGCAGCGTGCGGATCAGCTTGGCCTGAGCCTGCAGCGGCAGGGCTTCGATTTCATCCAGGAACAGGGTGCCCCGGTGCGCTGTCTCCAGCCAGCCGGGCTGGCTGCCGAAGGCCCCGGCAAAGGCCCCGTTTTCGTGACCATACAGCTCGGCATCGACCAGCGACTCCGAGAAGGCTCCGCAATTGACGGCCACGAAAGGATAGGCGCGGCGCAGACTGGTGGTGTGGATATGGCGGGCGACCAGTTCCTTCTCGGTGCCGCTGTCGCCCTCGATCAGGACGCCTGCGTCGCTGGGGGCGATCTGCTCGATGATCTCGTGCAGTGCCCGCGAGGCCGGGTCCTCGAACAGCCAGCCGGGTGTCTCGGGCGGGGGCTCGGGTGTCGGAATGGGCCAGGTCGGCAGCGTCGAAGTCATGATGCCTCAGGAATAGAACGACGGGGTGGGGGCGCTGTCGTTCAGTGCCCACTCGCCCAGTTCCTGGACCTTGTAGTGCAGCGGATCGTGGAGCGACTGGGTACGCAGGTTGCGCCAGAACCGGTCCAGGCGCAGCGCGCCGTGGGTGGCCCGGGCACCGGTTACCTCGAACAGGCCGCTGGTGATGTCCAGCCCGGCGCGTACGGCCACGACCTTGGCGGTGCTGACGGCGATGGCCAGTCGGCCCCGTGCTTCTGCCGTCAGCGTCTCGCCCTGCCGCCAGGCCTCGTCAAAGCGCTGGGCTGCCTCGGCGGCCAGGGCGCGCACGCTTTCGCGGGCAGCCCAGAACTCGCCGTAGCGGGTCAGCACATGTGGATCCTGGCTGGCGCGCTCGACGCCCGACTTGAACCAGGGGTGTGCCTCGCTGAGGGTGTATTCGCGTGCCTGTGCCAGTGCGCCCTCGGAGATGCCCAGGAACATATGCACGAATATCAGTTGCGCCAGCAATGGTCGCAGCGACGAGAACGGCGTGGACAGCGGGCCGGGATTCAGCAGCAGTTCGGCTTGCTCGACCCTGACTTTTTCGAACAGGGCGCTGCCGCTGTCGGTCTGGCGCTGGCCGATGTTGTTCCAGTCCTGGTTCAGGGTGATGCCGGCACGTCCGGTCGGCAGCGCGGCGATCAGCAGGCGGCCGGATTCGCTGTCGAGTGCCGAGGCGACCAGCATCTGCGAATCGGTGGCACCGGAGCAGAAGCTTTTCTTGCCGGAAAAACTCCACCAGCCGTCATGCCGGGTGGCGACTGTCCGGGTATCGAGCGGGTTCAGCGTGTTGCCCCAGAACCAGTGGTTGCGGGCAGTCTGTTCCCACCAGGGTTCCCATTGTTCGGGCTGGCCGAACAGCCGCACTGTGGCCAGCAGCAGATGCTGAAAACCATAGACGTGTGCAACCGAACTGTCGGCGGTGGCGATCTGCCGCACGCTGTCCAGAACCTGCGCCCAGTCTGCGCCCAGGCCGCCGTACTGGCGAGGAATGCTCAGTGCCAGCAGACCGCTGCGGCGCAGTGCGTCGCGCTCGGCCTGGGGGGTGCCGCCGGCTTCGTCGCGTGCGGCTGCGGTCGCGGCAAACTGGCGTGCCAGTTCCTGGCTGATGAATTCCGGCGTACCGCCCGGCACATCGTAATCGCTTGATGCCGGTGCCGGGTGTACAGAGGTCGGTGCCATGGCGCTCAGGCCTCCAGCAGTTCGGATGCCAGGGGCTGGCGCGCCCGTTGCAGTGCCTTGAGTACCGGCAGTGCCTGGGACGCGGCCAGCTCGATGCGTTCCGCCAGCAAGGGGGCGGCGATCCGGCCGCCGATGATTTCGTCGGGTGTGCCATAGACCCCGATGGGCAGGGTCAGGGCCTGGAAAAAGCTGAACAGCGGGCGCAACTGGTGGTCGATGAACAGCGAATGACGTGGACTGCCACCTGTGGCGGCCAGCAGAACCGGCGTGCCGATGAGCGCATCCTGGTCGATCAGGTCGAACAGATGCTTGAACAGGCCCGGCAGGCTGCCCTTGAAGACCGGTGAGCCGACGATCAGCAAGTCGGCGTTGCCGATCTGGCGCAAGGTGTCCTGTGCCGGGGCAGGCAGGTGCTGGGCGGACAGCGCGGTGCCGATGTGCGGGACCAGGTCCGGCAGATCGATGAAGCGGGTATCGAGCGGCAGGGCCTGTGCCAGGCGGGCCTGCAAGGCATCCAGCAGGACGCGGGTACGCGAGGAGGCGCTGGGGCTGCCGTTGAGCACGACGGCACGCAGCGGTGTGTCGGAATCAGGCGGGGCGTAAGTGATCATGGCGAAAATGTCCTTTAGCGGGAAGGCGAGGCGTTCAGCCACGGCAGGGCGTAGAGCTGCGGATCGCTGGCGAAGGCCTCATGGATGGTGCGGCGCACGGCATCCGATCCCTGGTAGATGGCAATGAAGCGGGCAATGCGTGGGTCGTCGGCCCCTTCGGTGCGGGCGACGAAACGGATGGCGTAGTAGATGTCGTCGATGCTGGAATACTGCAACGCCCGGCTGGCCAGTTCAGGCTGCCCGGCATTGACGAAGTGGGCCGGATAGCCCTGGGCCAGGTCGAGGTCGTCGATGGCGCGGACTAGTTGCGGGCCTTCAACCTCGACCAGCCGGAAGCCGGCGGGGTTGGCGACGATGTCATCGACGGTGCCGCGCGGCCCGACGCCGTCGCGCAGGGTGATCAGGCCGGCCTGGTCGAGCAGTTGCAGCCCACGGCCCTGGTTGACCGGGTCGTTGGCGACACCGATGGTGGCACCTTTGGGCAGGTCGGCCAGGCGGGCATGTTTTTTCGAGTACAGGCCGATATTGGGCAGCAGGCCGACCGCCACGCTCTGGATGCGATAGCCGCGTTCCCGGATGGCGTTGTCCAGAAAAGCCTGATGCTGGAAATAGTTGAGGTCGATGTCGCCGGTATCCAGGGCGGTGTTGGGAGCCGTCCAGTCGGTGAATTCGATGAGTTCGACGTCCAGCCCCTGCTGGCGGGCCTCGGCGGCGGCCACGGCCACCGAGTCGGCCAGAGAGCCGGGGGTAACGCCGACCCGCAAGGGCGCTGCCGCCAGTGTGCCGGACAGCAGCAGGCTGCCGGCGCACAGAATCATCTGCAATGGGTGCAACAGGCGATTGCAAGCGGAGTGGCGCACCTTCATGCGGTCACTCCTGCATGACGCCATTGCGCGGCAGGGTGGCTGTCCGGCAGTCGGTCGCCCCGGCCAAAGAGTTTCTGGCGCAGGGTGCCTTCGGCATAGGCGGTGCGGTAGCGGCCCCGGTTTTGCAATTCCGGCACGATCAGTTCGGCAAAATCCGCGTAAGTTTCGGGGACGACGATGCGCGTCAGATTGAAGCCGTCGATTTCGCCTTCGTCTATCCACTGCTCCAGTTGATCCGCGACCTGCGACGGGTCGCCCACCACGGTGGTATAGCGGCTGCCCAGCTTGTGCTGCTCCAGCAATTGGCGACGGGTCCAGCCTTGCTGGCGTGCAGTCTGTGTCGCCGACTGGATGGCATTGGACGGGCCGTAGCTGATCGGATCGTCCAGCCCGTATTGCGAGAAATCGATGCCGGTACTGGCCGAGAAGTGCGCCAGTCCGGCTTCCGGGTTGGCATGCTGCAGATACTCGGCGTACTTGTCGCGGGCCTCTTTTTCGGTATGGCCAGGGATGACGGCCAGCCCGACATAGATCTTGAGGTCGGACGGATCGCGGCCTGCGTCGGCAGCCGCCTGACGCAGGCGGCGCGAGGCCGTGCGGGCGGCGGCAGGATTGGGCGCGCCGATGAAAATGCCTTCCGCATGCTGGCCGGCAAAGCGGATGCCGCGCTCGGAAGTGCCTGCCTGGAACAGGACCGGCGTGCGTTGTGGCGAGGGCTCGCTCATGTGAATGGCGTTGGCCCGGTAGTAGGGCCCTTCGTGCTGCACCGGGTGTACCTTGTCGGGCCGGGCATAGACCCGGCTGGCGCGGTCGGCGATGACGGCGTCGTCCTCCCAACTGCCTTCCCACAGTTTGTAGGACAGGGTCAGGAAGTCGTCGGCGCGGTCGTAGCGCGCATCGTGCGCGGCCAGCCCGTCCTGCCCCAGCCCGCGTGCGCCGCTGTCTACATAGCCGGTGACGATGTTCCAGCCCAGCCGACCACGGGTGGCCTGGTCCAGGGTCGACACGTTGCGGGCGAAGGTATAGGGGTGCTCGGCACCCACGGTGGCCGTCACGCCGAAGCCGATGTGCTCGGTGACGGCCGCCATGGCCGAGATCAGCAGCCAGGGGTTGTTGACCGGCAACTGGATGGACTCGCGCAGGGTCAGGTCGGTACCGCCCTGGTAGACATCGTAGTAGCCGATGACATCGGCAATGAAAATGCCGTCGAACAGGCCCTTCTCGAGTATGCGGGCAATGTTCGTCCAGTATTCCAGCGTGTTGTAGCGTGTCGATTGGTCGCGCGGATGCGTCCAGAGACCGTGGTGGATATGGCCGACGCAATTCATGTTGAATGCGTTGACGTGGATCTGCTTTTTCTGGCTCATGTCAGTCCTTGATCCAGGCCAGGCGGTAGAGCCTTGGGTCGTTGAGGTAGAACGCGTGGATGGTGTCGCGTACGGCATTGGAGTTCTGGTAGATATCCAGGAATTGCCGGATGCGCGGATCATCGGCGCGGTCCGTGCGGGCCACGAAATGGATGGCCCACGAATCATCTTCGTAGCGGGTGTAGGACAGGCCCTGGGTGGCATCGAAGGCACCGGAGGCGATAATGAAATAGGGAAAGCCCTGGGCCAGGTCGACGTCGGGTGTGACCCGGACCAGTTGCGGGCCTTCGACCTCGACGAACTGCAACTGCTTCGGGTTGTCCTGGATATCCTTGAGTTCGGCCAGCAGCCCGGTGCCCGGACGCAGCGTGACCAGTCCGGCATGCTGCAGCAGGCGCAGCGCACGACCGATGTTGACGGGATCGCTGGCAATCGCCACCTTGGCTCCCTGCGGCAGATCGTCCAGGCTCTTGTGCCGGAGCGAATACAGGCCCAGGTAGGACAGGATGCCCGGCTGCACGCTGGTCAGGCTGAATCCCTTGTCGCGGATGGCGTTGGCCAGGTAGTTGCTGTTCTGGTAGTAATTCAGGTCGATGTCGCCGGCATCCAGCGCCACGTTGGGCGTGGCCCAGTCGGTGAATTCCACGACCTCGACGTCCAGCCCCTGCTTGCCGGCTTCCTGCGCGGCCACCTCGACCGAGTCGGCAAAGATGCCTGGCACGACGCCGATCTTCAGGGGCGCGGCCAGCGCGTTGCCGGCCAGCAGTGCGGTGGCACCGAAAAAGGTGACCAGCCAGGCACCCAGGCGTGTCATGGTGCGTCGGCGCTGTGTCCGGCCAGTGCGTGGCTGGTCCGGGGAGGTGAGGGCGATCAAATCGTTTGTCCTGCTCATGATGCTCGGATTCCTGGTGTGTTGCGGGGCGGCTTACAGCGCACCGTGCCGGGGCGGATGACGGCCATTGAGGACGTAATTGCCGATGGCGTGATATTTCCAGCGCACGGGGTCGTGCAGTGTGTGGGTACGCGCATTGCGCCAGAAACGGTCCAGCCCCAGGCCACCTACAGTGGCCGACGTGCCGGCCAGCTCGAACAGCTTGGTGCCTGCCAGCAGGCTGGCCTGGGTGCTGAGAGCCTTGGCCTCGGCGACGGCGACCGAGGCTGCCGCCACGGATGCGTCGGTGGGTTCGGCCTGCGCTGCATCGACAAAGCGTGCCGCCCGGGCGATCAGCGCATCGGCGGCACGCAGGCGCAGATGGACATGGCCGAGCTGGTGCAGCAGCAAGGGGTCCTGGCTGGCGTGGTCGACGCCGGCATCGACCCAGGGCCGCGTGTGTTCACGCAGGTAGGGTAGGGTTGCCTTGAGGGCACCATGACCGATGCCGACGTCCAGCGCAGCATGGATGATCTGCGCAAAGGGGCCGATGGTCGTGGGCCGGTCGAACGATGCCTTGAATGGTACGACCCATTCCGGTTCAACCCGGACCCGCTCGAACGCGACCGAGCCGCTGCCTGTGACGCGCTGTCCAAAACCATCCCAGTCGTCGGTGATGCTGACGCCGGGCGCGCTGCGGGGGATGAATACCAGATAGGTGACCTCAAGGCCGTTCTCGAGGGCCGTGACCAGGGTGGGGATCCAGTGCGCGAAGATCGCGCCGGTGCAGTAGAACTTGCGGCCCTGCACGAACCAGCCGTCTGCCTCGCGGCTCAGGTGGGTACGGCGCTTGTAGTCGTTGTGGCCGATTTCGGCGAGGGCGTTGCCAAAGCGTTCGCCGCGCAGCACGCGGTCGTAGAAGAATGTCTTCTGCGCATGGTTGGCACCGACCCGCAGGACTTCCAGTGCATAGAAATGGTTCTGCGGGATATGGCCGAAGTTGCCGTCGGTTGCGGCAATGGTCGCGATGACCTGGGTCAGGGTGCCGCTCGAGGCACCGAGGCCGCCATACTCCTGCGGGACGGTAATGCCCCACAGGCCGCTGGCGCTGTAGCGTTCGATGTCCTGCCAGGGCAGGATGCGGTCGCGATCACGGGCGACGGCATCCGTTTCGAGTGTGGCGGCAAAGTTGCGGGCGACATCCAGGGCCTGCTCGGTGCTGGTCAGGCGGGCCGCCGGGGTGGCAGGTTCGGCGGCAGCAGTCACCGCGTCGGGAGGGGCGATCAGGGTATCGGTACTCATGGCGTTCAGTTCCATTGATGGCGGCGCGGGCGCACGCCATTGAGCAGGTAGTTGCCCAGCAGGTGGTACTTCCAGCGCACCGGATCGTGCAGGGTGTGCACGCGGGCGTTGCGCCAGTGGCGGTCGAGGTTGTGTGCGGCACGGGTGGCCGACGAGCCGGCCAGCTCGAACAGTTTTTCGCTGACAGCCAGCGCGGCCTCGGTGGTCAGGATCTTGGCCTCGGCCACGGCGATGGAGGCCTGGGCGCTGGTGTCGTCGGTCACGGGCTGGCGTGACAGTGCATCGAGGGTGCGTGCTGCCGACAGCAGCACCTCATGGGCCGCATCGACTTCGATCTGCAACTGGCCCGCTTCCTGGATGATGTAGGGGTCCTGCACGGCCAGTTCCACGCCCGAATCCACCCAGGGACGGGTACGGGTGCGGACATAGTCGAGCGCATCGCGCAATGCGCCTTGCGCGATGCCTGCGTCGATGGATGCCTGGATCAGTTGCGAGACCGGGCCGGACAGGGTCGGCGTATCGAGATGCAGGTACAGTGGAATGAAGTCTTCCTCGCCCACGGCCACATTGTCGAGCAGGACCGTGCCGCTGGCGGTGGTTTTCTGGCCGAAGGCATCCCAGTCGTCGATGACCCTGACGCCTGGGGCGTCGCGTCGTACCCAGACCTGCAGTGGTCGGTTTTCCTCATCGGCGGCGCGAAATGGAATCCAGTGCGCATAGAGTGCCCCGGTCGAGTAAAAGCGCGTGCCGCTCACGCGCAGGCCATCGGCGGTACGCGTCAGCCGGGCGGTGGCGTCGGTCATCTTGCCGGCGCGGGCCTTGCGCTCCGGTCCGGCGTTGCCCAGGCGATGTCCGGCCAGGACATCGCCGAACCAGCGGCGTTTCTGTGCCTCGGTACCGGTGTCGCGCAGGTTCTGCAGGACGGCGAAATGGTTCTGCGGGATCTGACCCAACGACGGATCGGCTGCGCAGATCGTGGCGAAGACCGTCGCCAGGGTTTCGTAGGACACGCCGGTGCCGCCGTATTCGCGGGGGATGGTGATCGTGCCCAGGCCACTGGCGGTATAGCGGTCCAGCTCGTCCCAGGGCAGGCGACGCTCGCGGTCGCGTGTGGCGGCTTCCTGGCGAAATTCTTCGGCCAGTGCCTGTGCCACGGTGATGGCGTGCGCGTCATCGCGGATGCGGTCCGGTGTGCGCGGCGGCAGGGGCAAGCGTTCGGCCTGAGGGGTGTCCGGCGTGGTGCCGGCAGGAGAAACAGCAGACATGAGGATTCCTGTGAAATATGGACGGATCGACGGCAGGCCTGCTCAGCGGCTCCTGAGCCAGCGGACATAGCGGTCGCCGCTCAGTTGCACCGCGGTGACCAGGGCGATCAGGATGGCGATCACGATCAGCATGACTTCGGTATCGAAGCGCTGGTAGCCATAGCGGATAGCCAGGTCGCCCAGGCCACCCGCGCCCACGGCACCCGCCATGGCGGACGAACTGATCAGTGCGACCAGGGTGATGGTGAAACCGCCGATGATGCCGGGCAGTGCCTCGGGCAGCAGCACATGGCGCACGATGTGCCACTTGCGGCAGCCCATGGCCTGTGCGGCTTCGATCAGTCCGGGGTCGACTTCGCGCAGGCTGACTTCGGCGATGCGCGCAAAGAAGGGGGTGGCACTGATCGCCAGCGGTACGATGGCAGCCCAGACACCGATGGTGGTGCCGGCCACGATGCGGGTGAACGGAATCAGTGCCACCAGCAGGACGATGAACGGCGTGGCGCGAAAGCCGTTGACCACGCTGCCCACCGCGCGGTTGATGCGGGGCGAGGCGAGAAATCCGCCGGGGGCGGTGACGATCAACAGGACCGCCAGCGGAATGCCGGCCAGAAAAGCGATGCCGCCGGAGACGCCGACCATCATCAGGGTATCCAGGAAGGCATTCCAGTAGCGTTCAAAGGACAGGGACATAGCCGATTTCCTCGATGTGATGGGCGATGGCGGCTGCGCCGTGCGCCAGCGGGGGCAGTTCGGGCAAGGCGTGGCTGGCCGGCACTGCGACCAGCAGACGTCCATTGGCGTGGCCCTGGATACGATCGACGCCGCCATGGACCAGCCGCACAGGGGCGGCCAGTGCCTGGCTGATGCGGATGAAGTCGGGCTCCAGGCCGCCTGCACCGGTGTAGGAAAGTTGCAGGATGCGTTCGAAACCGGACTGTGCCGCGCCTTCGGGGGGCGTCTGGCGCAGTACCCGGCGTAGATCGTCGGGCAGGTCGTGCTGTAGCGGTGCCAGCAGGGCCCGGGTGGCTTCGTGGCGTGGTTCGCCGAAAATCTTCCAGACCGGGCCGGTCTCGGCGATGCGCCCCTGCTCGAGCACCAGTACCTGGTCGGCGATCTCGCGGATGACGCTCATCTCGTGTGTGATCAGGATGATGGTGATGCCGAGCCGCCCGTTGATGTCGCGCAGCAATTGCAGAATGGAGTGCGTCGTTTCAGGGTCGAGTGCCGAGGTGGCCTCGTCGCACAGCAGGATCTCCGGGCCGGTGGCCAGGGCCCGCGCAATGCCGACGCGCTGCTTCTGGCCACCTGACAGGCGGGTGGGATAGGTGTTGCGCTTGTCCTGCAGGCCCACCAGATTCAGCAGCTCGAGCACGCGTGGTTCAATCTCGGCGGGCGTGGCACCGGCGACCAGCAGCGGCAGCGCGATGTTTTCGTAGACGGTCTTGGCCGACAGCAGGTTGAAATGCTGGAAGATCATGCCGATGCGGCGGCGCAGCTGGACCAGTTCGCGTTCGCTGAGCTGGCTGATGTCGATGCCATCGACCAGCACGCGCCCCGAGGTGGGCGATTCCAGCCGGTTGATCGTGCGCAGCAGGCTGGACTTGCCGGCTCCGCTGCGACCGATGATGCCGAAAATGCTGCCCGACGGAATCGACAGGTCGATATCCTGCAGAGCATGGACCGGGCCGGCCGATGAATGGTAGGTTTTGCCGATGCGTTCGAAGACGACCGAACCGGCAACGGTGGCGGCATCGAGCGCGGATGCACGGCTTGCCGACGCCGTATCGCCGTGCCGTTCAAGTCCGTGCTCGAGGGCGATGGCAGTACTCTGGCTGGTAGTCATGGGCAGGCTCCTTGCTCAGTGCTCAGCGCTGCCAGGGCAGTGTGTACAGGTTGGGATTGCCGTCGAAACGGTCGCTGATGACCTGGCGCACGGCGGGCGAGGACTGGAACAGCTCGACGAACTTGCGCAGCTTCGGTTCGTCGGCCCGGTCGCTGCGGGCGGCAAAGCCCATGGCATAGAAGGTGTCGTCGATGCCCGAGTAGATCAGCGCCTGGCCGGCCTGCTCCTTGCGCCCGGCGTTGACGAAATAGCTGGGCCAGACCACGGCCAGATCCACGTCCTGCAGCGAACGGATCAATTGCGGGCCTTCGATTTCGACGAATTTCAGTTGCTTCGGGTTGTCGATGACATCGTGTACCGAGGCACCGACCGCGTCACCCTCGCGCAGCTTGATCAGTCCGGCCTTCTGCAACAGCAGCAGGCCACGGCCCTGATTGACCGGATCGTTGGCGACGGCAATGCGGGCACCGTCCGGGATGTCTTCCAGGCGCTTGATGCGGTCCGAGTACAGGCCGATGTTCTGCAGCAGCCCCAGGCCGATCAGTTCGAGCTTGTAGCCGCGCTCCTTGACTGCGTTTTCAAGGAAGGCCTGGTGCTGGAAAAAGTTCAGGTCGATGTCGCCGTTGTCCACGGCCTCGTTGGGCAATGTCCAGTCGGTGAATTCGATCAGCTGGATATCCAGGGCCTGTCCACTGGCCTTGACCTCTTCAGCCAAGGCGGCGACGGCATCTGCGGTGGCACCGGGCGTGGAGCCGACCTTGACGACATCGGCTGCATGCGCCGTGGCGGCGGTTGCCAGTGTCAGGAGGCCCAGCCAGCGGGCCAGGGTAGTGAGATTCGGCATGGAAAACTCCGTGTCTTTCTGTGCGTGGCGATGATCAGGCGAGGGGCGCAGCAGCGCCGGCTTTACTTGCGCAGCCAGGCCAGGGTGTAGAGGCGGTTGTCGTTGGAGAAGGCGCGATGGATGTCGGCTTTCACGGCGTCCGAGTTCTGGTAGATCTCGATGAACTTCTTGATGTCGGGATTGTTGAGGCTGTTTTCGTTGGCGACGAAACGGATGGCGAAGCGGGCATCCTCGATGCCGGAGTAGGCTAGTCCGCTGGACGGATCAAAGGCCTTGGAGGCGACGATGAAGTGCGGATAGCCCTGTGCCACATCGACGTCGCCGGTGATGCGCGCCAGTTGCGGGCCTTCGACTTCGACGAACGTCAGCTTTTTGGGGTTCTCGATGATGTCGTCCACCGTGCCGAGAAAGCCGACGCCATCGCGCAGCTTGATCAGGCCGACCTTTTCAAGCAGCAGCAGGCCACGGCCCTGGTTGACGGGATCGTTGGCGATGGCGGCCTTGCCGCCTTCCGGCACCTGATCGACAGAAGTGTGCTTGAGCGAGTACAGACCGATATTGGCCAGGATGCCGGTGTCGATGCCGGTCAGCTTGAAGCCCTGTTTCTGGATGGCGTCCTGCAGGAACGGTTCGTGCTGGAAGTAGTTCAGGTCGATGTCGCCGGCGTTGAGCGCGACGTTGGGTGTGGTCCAGTCGGTGAACTCGACGACTTCGATATCCAGGCCCTGGGCCTTGGCTTCCTGCGCGGCGACAGTGATCGAGTCGGCATAGGCACCGGGCACGACGCCGATCTTGATCGGGGCGGCATGGGTCTGGGGCAGGATGGACAGTGCCAGGGCGGCAGCCAGGGTTTGCAGCGATTTGATCATGGTAAATAGTCCGGTTGGGCCAATGTGAACAGACCAGAGGGTCAGGCAGACTATTTAATCCCTGATCAGGGGGGATCGAATGCATTGTTTTTTTATTTGTTTATTAGGAATCAGAAATCGGCTGTGTCGCTTGAGAAATGGGGAGTTTGTCTCTGCCAATATTATTTTCTTATTTTTATTTTTAATAAGCTGGCATGGCGTGCATGCTGAAATATGCGCAATCTGCGCATATTTCTACAGTGCTTCCAGAAAGGCGAGCAGGGCGGCTTTTTCGGCCTCATCCAGATGCAGTGGCTGCAGCCGGGCGGATCGGCGTGCGGCATGTGGATAGAGCGGATGGGCAGCCTCCTGGGCATTGCGTGCCCAGACTTCGCCGCCACCCCGGTCATACAGGTTGATGACACCCGCCAGGGTCGGGAACAACCCATTGTGCATATAGGGCGGATGTTCGCCGACATGGCGCAGGCTGGCGGTACGAAAGGCTCCGGCATCTTCAGGCTGGCCGCTGACCCGGTAGCGGCCCAGATCCTCGGCAGGTTCGCCAAAGGCCGAGATGCGCAGGTTGTGGAAGCCTTCGTCGGTCAGCAAGGGACCGGAGTGGCAATTGAGGCAACGGGCCTTGGTGCGGAACAGGTGCAATCCCAGAATGGCCTGGTCGGACAACTGGGCATGGTCGCCTGCCAGGAAGCGATCGAGGCGGCTGGGTTTCTCGATACCTGCCAGATAGGCCACCAGCGCATCCCCCAGCATGGCTGCCGTGACCGGGCCGGGGCCATACAGGGACTGGAAATCCTGCGCATGGCGTGGATCGCGGGCCAGGCGCTGCAGGACAACGGCCAGGTCGGTGTTGCCCATTTCATCCGGATCGGTCAGCGGTGCCAGCGTCTGTGCCACCAGCGAGTCACGCCGGCCATCCCAGCCCCAGTGCGTACGTCGGGCGACATGATAAAGGGAAGGCGGCTTGCGGCCGGCGGTGCTGCCCAGCGGGGCCTCGAAGCGTCGCGGGGGCGCGCTCCAGCCCTGCGCGGGCTGGTGGCAGGCCGCGCAGGATGGGTATCCAGGCGCAGCCAGCACGGTGTCCGAGAACAGGCGTTCTCCCAGCGCGGCCTGTGCCTGTCGATACGGGGTGGGCCTTGCGCGGGCAGGCAGGATGGCCAGCTCACGCAAGGGGACACCGGGATCCAGCCAGGCTGGCGGCCAATGCGTGGCAGGCTTTTCGTAGCGGGCTCGCAGGGTGGCAGGGTCTGCGTCGGTCGGGCTGGATCCCGTGTGTCGTTGCGCAGGCGTGTCCTGGTACAGGCCGATGATCAGCAGCGGCCCTGCAAGGGCTGTCAGGCAGCGCAGGGTGAGGCGCATGGCAGGGGCTGTGCCCTTGTGGCTGTCGGGGGTCAGTGGCAGTCTGTGCCGACCTGGTCGAGGTAGGCGTCGAAAGCGACATCGGTCGCCCATTGGTGGGTGCGCTCCTGCCATGCTGCAGGGCGGTCCAGTGCCGTCAGGGCCTGCTGGAGCGCGGCTGCCATGGCGGGCGCTGCCGGCGAGACGGCCAGTGCCAGGCGCGTCGTGTCCTGGGGTGGCAGTGTGGCCGAAAATTTCTGCCAGTCCTGGTGGTCGAAGAGCGCCGCCAGTTGCGCCTGGGCGTGCAGCGAGGCGTCGCAGTCGCCGGAGCGGACCAGCGCCAGTGCCTGCCCGGGCGCGCGCAGCACGCGGATATGGGCATCCAGTGATTGTGCCAGTGCCAGGCTGCGCGGGTCGGCGGCCGACAGGCAGAGGGTGCGGCCAGCCAGATCCTGCCAGGTCCGGATATCGGTATCCGAACGCATGGCGACGCTCAGGCCTGATTCGAAGCGGGTGTCGAGCCACAGCAGGCGCGTGTCGCGATGGTCGGCCTCCGGTCGGGACAGCACGGCATCGACCTGGGCACCCAGCAGGGCGGTTGCCTGGGCATCGGCGGGCAGCGGCACCAGTTCCAGCGGGCGCGCCAGCGTGTCCGCCAGTGCCTGCGCCAGCAGGGCTTCGAAACCTTCTTCCGTATAGCGCCGGGTGCCATCATCCAGTGGCATGGCCGAGGGCAGCAGGCCGATTCTCAGCGGGCGCATGGCGCGATCGCTACTGGATGGCGGGATGACAGCAGCCTGCGCATCGACGCCAGCCAACGCGCCACTGCGCCAGACCGTGGCCAGGCACAAGGTAGCGGCCACCAGCATAAGCAGACACACAATCCCGCGTGTACGTCGTCCGATACGCCTGGACTGTTGCGGTATGGCAGGTCGGTGGTTCGAGGCCGTCGCTGGCAGGCGGAGATCGGCGCGCGAGTATTTTCTGTCGGGCATTATTCTGGGTGATTAATATATATCCAGGATCAGGGTCTCTATATATATTCTGTGTTTTTATGCGGCCATGCTTAATATTTATTTTTGAATAGCAAATTCAAAACATATATTTATTGACCAAAATCAATGCGTGCTAGCCTGCTGGCTGAATTCGATATTCGATCATATTCATCAGCGGAGAATCATCCATGTCGTCCGGTTTCCAGCGTTCCGAACCGAATACTGCGCCTGCGCGCCGTTACCTCAAACTTTATGTCTCAACCCTGGTTGCCCTGGGCGTGGCCGGCGGCAGCGTGCTGCTGCGCACACCGGAGGCTCATGCCGCCACGGATGCATCGGCTGCCGTCTCGACCGGACCGTCTCAGGCCCAGGCACTGCCCGAGATCAATCTGCAGCTTTCTCCCTGGTCGGTGATCGCACGCGAAAAAGGTTTCTTCGAAGAAGAGTTCGGTCGCATCGGTACCCAGAAGGTCAACCTGATCGCCTCGGGCGCAGCCGAACTGCTGGGGGCCGAAGCGGCTGCCGTGGGCGGGGGGGCCATCGCCATTGCGCAGCGCATGATCTATCCCGCGACCGTGCATCGCGCCAACGGCCTGGATGGCGTGATCATCTGGGCGTCGGAACCGTCCAACCGCTATCGCGCGCCGATCCTGGCGCGGGCCGACAATGACAGCATCAACTCGGTCGCCGACCTGGATGGCAAGAAATTCGGCAGCAGCCGCATCAGTTGCTATTGGTCTTCGCCTTTCGAGATCCTGACCAAGGCAGGCCTGCCATTCGATTCTCGCAACGAGCGTGGCCGCGTGCGCTACGAGTCCATCGACAACAGCGCGGTCGCCATTTCGGCCGTCCTGTCCGGGGCGACCGATGCCACCACCGCCCACCTGGCGGCAGGTGCCTTCACCGGAGCCTGGCTGTCGGGCAAGCTCAAGGTCGTGGCCCAGTCGCCCGATGACGGGGTCTATGTCAACAATGGCGGTCGGGTCACCTATTTCGCCCGTCGCGACTTCGTGGATCGCTATCCCGACGTGGTCAAGGCATTCCTGGCGGCACGCGAGCGCACCCGCGAATGGGCGCTCGACAATGTCGACGAGGCTGCCGAGATCGTGGCGCGCGAAACGCGTGTGCCGGTCAATATCGCCAAGTTCCAGATCACGCATCCGGGTCAGTGGGAGTTCATGGCTGGCGAGCCCAATGCCGAGCGTGCACGCCAGGCCATCAAGAATTTCCAGGAATGGTATGTCGCCAATGGCGATGACATTCTTTCCGAGCGCCGCCTGAGCGACGACCAGGTGGATGCCTTCATCGATGGCCGTTTCTTCGTGGGCGGTGACTACTCGATCTACCGCCAGTAAGCGCGGATACGCAACAGGGAGCGGACATGAGCACAGCCGTCCAGACCATCGACCAGGCCCGCCTCGGCCTGCCCAGCACACGTTCCGGGCCGGCGCGATCACGGTGGCGCAGGCAGAACCTGATCGGCCTGATCCTGCCCGCTGCCATCCTGCTGCTATGGCAGATGGCGTCATCGCAAGGCTGGATCGACAAGGTGTTCCTGCCCGAGCCGAAAGTGGTGGTGGCGTCTTTCTGGGACATGTTGCTGCGCCAGAATCTGGCCCTGGATTTCCTGGCCAGCCTGAGCATCGTCGGCCAGGCTTTCCTGTACGGCACCATCACGGCCGTTGTGCTGGGCGTGGCCGCCGGTCTGTCGCAGAACGTCGAGCGTTTCCTGGGGCCGACGTTCGACACTATCCGCCATGTGCCGGGTATCGCCTGGTTTCCGTTGATCGTGCTCTGGCTGGGGCTGGGCGCACCGGCCAAGATCCTGGTGATCGGCAAGTCGGTGTTCTTCCCGGTATTCCTCAATACGCTGCAGGGCATCCGCAATGTGGACAAGAGCCACATCGAGCTGGCCCGGGTGCTGACGCTCACGCGCTGGCAACTGGTGCGGCAGATCATCCTGCCGGCCGCCATGCCCAACATCATGGTGTCGCTGCGCTATGCGGCCGGGCTGGCCTGGGCACTGGTGGTGGTGGCCGAGGGTCTGAGCGGGCTGGAAGGGCTGGGGTTCCTGATCTTCCGTGCCCAGGGCCTGTTGCTGACCGACCAGTTGCTGGTCTGCATGGTGATCATCGGTCTGGTGGGATTTGCCATCGATCGCGGCATGTACCTGTTGCAACGGCGCGTATTGCGCTGGAAGCAGGGCTACGACGGTTGATGATGGCGGGCGGCGATCGGCCCCGGTCGCCCCGACAAGAGACTATTCAGGACTGAGGGAGCAGTAATCATGAGTCAGAGCGGGCGGCTGGAAATCCGCAATGTTTCCAAGAAATACGAGGTCGAGGGCCGCGCCAGCGTGCAGGTGCTTGATCGGGCCAGCCTGACGGTAGAGGCCGGCGAGTTCGTCTCCATCGTCGGCCCGAGCGGGTGTGGCAAGTCCACGCTGCTGAGACTGATCGTTGGGCTGGATGACGAGTACGAGGGCGATATCCTGCTGCACGGCGACCGGATTGCCGGTACCAGTCTGGCGCGTGGCATCGTGTTCCAGGATCACCGCCTGCTGCCGTGGCTGACCCTCGAGCGCAATGTGGCGCTGAGTGTGCAGAACTCCACGCTCAATCCGGCGCAGCAGGCCCAGACCGTGCACGATCATATTTCGCTGGTGGGGCTGGGGGGATTCGAGCAGGCCTATCCGCACCAGTTGTCGGGGGGCATGGCGCAGCGTGCAGCCATTGCGCGCGGTCTGGCCAGCCGTCCGGAGATCCTGTTGCTGGACGAGCCGCTGGGCGCGCTCGATGCGCTGACCCGCATTCGCCTGCAGCAGGAGTTGCTGCGCATCTGGCGTGTCGAAGGCGTGACCATGATCCTGGTCACGCATGATGTCGACGAGGCCATTTACCTGAGCAATCGGGTCGTGGTCATGAACGCCAATCCGGGCCGCATCGTCCGGCAGATCGAGATCGACCTGCCGGCCCCACGAGATCGGGCCAGTCATGCCTTCGTGTCGATCAAGCGCGATATCCTGGCAGCGATGGGTGAATACGCTGGCCTCGAGCAGGAGGCGGCATGAGCCGGTTCCGGCTGAGCGCCCTGGGCGTGGCGCTGGTGCTGACCACCGGCAGCGTCTGGGCAGCCGATACGGCACCGGTGTCGGATCTGCCCGACATTTCCCCCATTCGTGCCCAGATCTATGCGGGTGATTATGCTGCAGCCATCGAGGCGCTGTTGCCACTGGCACAGGAGAACAGCCACCCCGATCTGTTCAATCTGCTGGGCTTCAGCTATCGCAAGCTGGGGCGCTACGACGAAGCCGGCAAGTGGTATCGCGAAGCCCTGTATTTCGATGGCACACACCGACCGGCACTCGAGTACCAGGGCGAACTGTTCATTGCCACGGGCGATATCGAGGCCGCACGCAAGAATCTGCATTATCTGCAAATGCTGTGTGGTCAGCAGGGGTGCGCGGAAGTGGATCAACTGACGCAGGCGCTGGCAGATGCGGGGCATGGTGCGACGCAAGTGCGCTGAGCTTGCCTACACGGAATATGTCTCGAATGGCCTGATTGAGTATCGAAAATTTTCTGTCGATCTGGCTGGAATGTTCCGTTGACGTCTTCAATTTTGATTTGGCCGGGCCTGTTGCAAAGCAGGCCTGTTACATTTAATCGCACCAAAAAAGAGCAAACACGATAAATTCCCAATTGGAGTTGCATAGTTAAAATATATATAAACAATAGTCTGCCTGTATTCATTCAGGGCAGCGCTGAAAATGACAATACAAAAATCCAGGGTGCTGCGGGATGGGCGGCGCTATGCTCGGCTGTTGTTGGCGGCCAGTTGTGTCGTGGTGGCCTTTGGTGTCCAGGGGCAGGGAATGGGCTCTGTCGGGATGGGGCTGGATGCCCAGGAGCAGGCCCGGCAGCAGGAACGTGAGCGTGCGCTGCGCGAAGCGCAGGAGCGCACGCCGGACGTGCGCCTGGAGTCGTCGACTGCGACTGATAGGGCTGCCTATTTGCCGGTGGCCGAGCAGCCTTGCTTTCCGATCGAACACATTGCCCTGGAGGGCGAGTCCTCGGAAGATTTTCAATGGGCCTTGCGGGCGGCTGATCGGCCTGACGATCCAGCCATTGGCCGCTGCCTGGGCGCGCAAGGCATCAATCTGGTCATGGCCCGGATCCAGAACGCAATTGTCGATCATGGCTACATCACCACGCGGGTCCTGGCCTCGCCGCAGGATCTGGCTCAGGGAACGCTGACGCTGACGCTGCTGCCTGGCCGCATTCGAGCCATCCGTCTGGCCGAGCCTGCCGACCCGCGCGCACGGCTCTGGAATGCCCGGCCGATGGCACCCGGCGACTTGCTTGACCTGCGCGATATCGAGCAAATGCTCGAAAACCTCAAGCGTGTGCCTACCGCCGATGCCGACATCCAGATCGAGCCGGCAACCGGCGATGATGCGCTGCCTGGACAGAGCGATATCGTAGTTCGCTACGGACAGGGCTTTCCCTGGCGGGTGGTGGCGTCGGTCGATGATGGCGGGACACGCGCCACGGGCAAGTACCAGGGCAGCCTGACGGTATCCTATGATCATTGGTGGACGCTCAACGATCTTTTTTATGCCAGTCTCAGCCATGACCTGGGCGGTGGCGAGTCGGGCCGGCGTGGTTCGCGTGCCGATACGCTGCATTATTCGGTGCCGTATGGCTACTGGCTGTTTTCGGTCACGGCCAGCCGCAACCGCTACTATCAGTCCATTGCCGGCCTGAACCAGACCTATGAATACAGCGGCGAAAGCCGCCAGGCTGAATTCCGCCTGTCGCGCCTGTTATGGCGCGATGCGAGCAACAAGCTCAGCGCCCATGTGCGCGTCTTCAAGCGGCGTTCGCGCAACTACATCGACGATACCGAGATCGAAGTTCAGCGACGGGCTACGGGCGGCTGGGAGGCTGGGTTGTCGCATCGGGCCTACCTGGGCCGGGCCGTGCTCGATGCCAGCCTGGCTTACCGTCATGGCACCGGGGCGTTTGGTGCCCTGCCCGCGCCCGAAGAGGCCTTTGGCGAAGGCACGTCGCGTTTTCGACTGATTACTGCCGATCTGAGCCTGGGGGTGCCGTTCCAGCTGGGGCCTCTGCGATTGCGCTATGCCGGACTGTGGCGTGCTCAGTTCAACCGTACGCCCTTGTCACCGCAGGAACGCTTTGCCATTGGCGGACGCTATACCGTGCGTGGTTTCGATGGCGAGTCCACGCTGATGGCAGAGCGTGGCTGGCTATGGCGCAACGATCTGGGGCTGGCGCTGGGCAACACGGGCCAGGAGTTCTATCTCGGCGTGGATGCCGGACGGGTCGGTGGTCAGTCGGCGCAATGGCTGCTGGGGCGTACGCTGGTCGGCGGCGTGATTGGCGTGCGTGGTGGCTGGCGTGGTCTGCAGTATGACTTGTTCGGTGGCTTGCCGCTGCGCAAGCCTGATGGATTCCAGACGGCTAGCAAGACAGCCGGTTTCAGTCTCAGCTACCAATTCTGAAAACGCAGCATTTTCCGGGCATCTGGTCGCAGATCGGTCCAGGTGCGAACGGGGCAATGACATGAATAAAAACCTGTACAAAGTGATTTTCAGCGCAGTGCGCGGGCAGCTCATCGTCGTCGGTGAAACGGCACGCGGCCTTGGTAAGGCGGGCGGGCGTACGACGCAGGGCGCTGTCGTGCTGGCCGGAACATCGATGCCGTTTTTTCGCCTCGGCCTGTTATCAATGGCGATCTTGCTGGCACTGGCGGTTGTGCGTCCGGCTGAGGCCCAGATCGTGGCCGATCCGGCGGCACCCGGCAACCAGCAGCCTACGATTCTGCAGGCACCCAACGGCGTGCCACTGGTCAATATCCAGACGCCCAGCGCGGCAGGGGTCAGTCGCAACGAGTATCGCCAGTTCGATGTGCAGGAGCAGGGCGCAATCCTGAACAACAGCCGCCGCGAGGCACAGACCCAACTGGGGGGATGGGTGCAGGGCAATCCGTGGCTGGCGCGCGGCGAGGCGCGTGTCATCCTGAACGAAGTCAACAGCAGCGACCCCAGCCACTTGCGCGGCTATGTCGAAGTCGCTGGCCAGCGCGCCGAAGTGGTGATTGCCAATCCGGCTGGCGTGCAGATCGATGGCGGCGGCTTTATCAACGCCAGCCGAGCCACGATCACGACCGGCCAGCCGATCCTGCAGGGTGGCAGCCTGGAGGGCTATCGCGTACAGCGTGGCACGATTGCCATCGAGGGCAAGGGGCTGGACGCCAGCAGTACGGATTACACCGGCCTGCTGGCGCGGGCAGTCGAAGTCAATGCCGGGGTCTGGGCCAACGACCTGCAGGTCATTGCGGGGGCCAGCGAAGTGGCTGCAGCCGGCTCTGCAGTCGATACGGCGCGGCCTGGGCAGGGTGATCCCGCCACGGGGCCGGTATCTGGCTATGCGCTGGATGTCGCGGCGCTGGGCGGCATGTATGCAGGCAAGATTGCGCTGGTGGGCACCGAGGCGGGCCTGGGCGTGCGCAACGCCGGGCGTATCGCCGCCAGTGCTGGGCAGGTGGCCATTTCGGCTGATGGCAAGCTGTACAACCAGGGCCAGATACTGTCATCCGGCGGCGAGCGCGCCGATATCGTGGTGCGTACCTCGGGCGAGGCGCGCAATGCCGGGACACTCTATGCACAGGGCGATGCCGTGATCCAGGCCAGTAGCGATATCGTGCAGGATGAGCAGGCCGTGCTGGCGGCCCGTGCCGATGTCCGTTTGCAGGCACGGGGCCAAGACAGTCGTATTGTTGCGGCGCGAACCTCGGCACTGGCCGCCGGCATGGAGGTCGATGGCCGCCTGGCGGTGCAGGACCAGGGCAATCTGTCACTGGAGGCTGATGGTGCGGTACAGGTTCAGGGCCAGATCCTGGCACAGGCCAGCCTGTCGGTACAGGGCAGCGAGATTGATATGCGCGGCAGCCAGAGCGGTGCGCGTGATATTGCGCTGCAGGCTCGCGCAGGTGATATCGATCTGTCGCAGGCGGACACCATCGCCCGTGACGGTGCAGCGTTGCAGGCTACAGATACCGTGATCACCGCGCAAGGCCAACTGGGTGCCAACCACATCACAGTGCAGGCACAAAACCTGGACAACGCAGGTGGCCGCATCGCGCAGCGCGAGGCCCGGACCTTGCATCTGGAGCTGCCCGGCACGCTGGACAATCGCGATGGTCAGATCGTGACGGCGGGTGATCTTGATATCCGCCTGGGAGGCGATCTCGACAATCGCGCCGGCAGTCTGTATGCACAGGGTAACAGCCATATCGACAGTGACCGCCGCGTGCGCAACAGCGGCGCGATCGCCGCACAGGGCGATCTGACGCTGGCCACAGAGACGCTGGAAAGCAGCACCGGCAGCCTGCTGGCCGCAGGTGTGGATGGCACAGGCAGGTTTGTCGACGGCGCCCGCACATTGCGCGCCGAGGCACGGCAGGCCGCCCAGGCGCAGGGACAGACCGCTGCCAGCGGCAGCGTCACGCTGGCGGGCGCCAGCGTGGACGTGCGCGGCGGCCAGCTCAGTGGCGCAGCAATCGAGATTGTGGCCGAAACAGGCGACATCGATGCGCGTGAAGCCACGCTGTCGGCGCGCGACCATCTGGCTCTGCGCACGCAGCAGACACAACGGCTGGATCATCGCGGCGGCCAGATGCGCGCCCGCGACATCGAGGTCGATACGGGAGTCCTGGACAACCAGTCGGGCCGTATCGCTGGGATTGAAAGGATACGCATCACGGCAGGGCAGATCGATAACCGCGAAGGTGTCGTCGCGGCTGGACAGGCCATGGCGCTGACTGCCGCCGGCATCGATAATCGGCGTGGTGCCCTCCAGGCGGACGAGGCCCGTCTGGCGGTGGCGCAGCGACTCGACAACCGGGATGGGTTGGTGTCAGCCGACGGCGTGTTGAACCTGCATGACCGTGATGCGGCAGACGTGCAGCAGCGCGCCCTGGCGGTGGACAACCGCGCCGGTGCCTTGTTGGCTGGAACGCGTCTGGACATTGCCGCCGCCCGCCTGAGCGGCGATGGGCAGGTGCTGAGCTCGGGCGATCTGGCTGCCGATCTCAGTCAGGATTATCAGCATGAAGCGCAGGGACAACTGCAGGCCAATGGTGCCGTGGCGCTGACCAGCGCTGGCCGGATCGTCAACCGGGGTGAACTGGCCGCCGGCGACAGCCTGACTCTGCGCGCCCGCCAAATCGACAACACGGCGCAGGGACGCCTTCTGGCCGACAAGACGACGCTTCACGTCCTTGACCGGCTGGATAACCGTGGCTTGATCGATGGTGCTCACACACGTATCGATGCTGCCCATCTCAACAACACCGGTACTGGCCGCATCTATGGCGACGAGGTGTCGATCCGAGCCGACCTGCTCGACAATACCGCCGAAACCGTTGACGGCGCGACGACCTCGGCGGTGATCGCCGCACGCGAGCGCCTCGACATCGCCGCAGGCACCTTGCGTAACACAGGGCATGCCCTGGTGTTCAGCGCCGGAGATATGGCTGTCGGCGGTATGCTCGATGCGCAGTATCGGGCGACCGGTCTGGCGGGCCGGATCGACAACGTCGGGGCCACGATCGAGGCACTCGGTAACCTGCGGCTGGGCGCTGCGGCGCTGGAAAACGCCAATGCCGATTTCAGGACGACGCTGGAGCAGGTTGCGGGTCCCGAATCGCTGCTGTATATCCAGCCGCGTGGCAGCACACTCAAAATCCTGGCTGAGAATCTGCGCTGGGAGGGCTGGAGCCGGGCAGGCCAGTATCGCTTTAAAACAGATCCGCCCGACAACGATAGCGGTGTGCTGGGACTGTCGCCGGTGCCACGCGTAGGCGAGCAGGATTGCACAGGCGATGAGGCCAGCGAAGTCTGCACCCCGCTGGCGGGGGCGGACTACCCGAGCCATGATCCGGCCTGGAGCTATTTCAGCCTGCCAGCACCGGCCGCCGCACCGCCCAGGCCAACCCTGGCGCAGCCGACGGCACCCGATCCTGCAGGCCAGACTGCCTGCGCAACAGGGGCTGGCTATGATGCCCAGGCGTGTGGCGTGTATGAGGCGGCATGGGACACGTATCGCGCCGATCAGCAGGCTTATGATCAGGCCTGGGCACAGTATCAAACTGACCATGCGCAATGGCAGGTTGAATCCGAGACGCGCTACGAGGCGTTGGATCAGGCAATCGCAACCTACAACAACCGATTCGCGGGTAACAAGATCCGTGACTGGACTCAGTATGCAGTGACGCGTACCGAGTACGAGACTCAGGTGGCGGTCTCTGACCCAGGCCAGATTCTGGCCGGGGGCGCATTGCGTCTCGAAGGCGGTCATCTGGTCAACGATAAGAGTCAGATCGTCGCAGGCGGTGCGCTCGAAGGGGACCTGGAAAGGCTTGACAACATCGACGCCGAAGGCGTGCATGTGGTCCATGAGGAAGGCACCAGCCAGTACACCTACAGCCGCTGGCGCGGCGGCTTCAAGCGTTACCACCAGCGCAGGTGGGGCGATCGGGTGGCCTATTTGCCGGCTGATGAAGTGACCAGTATCACGTTGCCGGTTACGCGTGCCGAAGGCGACACGCAGGCCCAGGGCAGCGGCTATGCGCCAGACGCCCAGGCCTCGGGTGGACGGGTTGATGATGGCAGCCTGACCGTTGAACTGGCAGCGCTGGGCGAACGCGTGACCGAAGTGCAGGCGCATGCCGGACCGCAGGCCGCCGTCGAGACCGCACGCGACCAGGCCGCTGCCGCTCTGGCCCAACAAGCGGGTGCTGCGGGTACCGGCACGCAGACACCGGCGCTGATCCGCACCGTAGCATCCGACACTCAACTACCGGATGCCGGCCTCTATCGCCGTCAGCCTGATCCTGCCGCCCGCTACCTGATTGAAACCGATACCCGCTTTACCGATTATCGCCAGTGGCTGAGTTCAGACTACATGCTGGCGGCGCTGTCCAGCGATCCGACCCGGATGCAGAAACGGCTGGGAGATGGCTTCTATGAGCAGCGCCTGATACGCGAGCAGATCAGCCAGTTGACCGGCAGGCGCTACCTCCAGGGTCATGCCAGCGACGAGGAACAGTATCGCACCCTGATGCAGGCCGGTCTGACCTATGCGCAGCAGTGGGATCTGGTGCCGGGCGTGGCGCTCACGCCCGCGCAGATGGCGCAGTTGACCACTGACATGGTCTGGCTGGTGGCGCGTGACGTGACGCTTGATGACGGCACGGTGCAGCGCGTGTTGGCTCCGCAGGTCTACGTGCGGGTGCAGCCGGGCGATCTGCGGGGAGACGGTACGCTGATCGCGGCTGACCAGATCGACCTGGCGCTTGGCAGCGATCTGGTCAACAGCGGCACGATCGCTGGACGCAGCACGGTACGCATTGCCGCCGACAACATCCACAACGCAGGCACCATTCAGGGCCGCGATATTCTGCTGGATGCTCGCGCCGATCTGGCACTGCTGGGTGGCCAGGTACTGGCAGGCCAACAACTGGCTGCGCTGGCCGGGCGCGACCTGCACCTGGAGAGCACCGTGCGCAGCGATGCCAATGAAGCGGGCGCATCCAGTTTCAGCCGCACCAACCTTGATCGGGTCGCCGGGCTATATGTGCTGAACCCGGATGCGCAAGGAACTCTGGTGGCCAGCGCCGGTCGCGACCTGACCGCGTTGGGCGGGGTGTTCTCGCACGCTGGCGTACAGGGCGAGACGCGCGTGCTGGCCGGGCGTGACTTGACGTTGAGTGCCGTGACCGTGGCGCAGGATGAAAACAGCGTGGCCGACAGCCGCAACTACCTGCGCCAGGGTAGCCGTCAGGATGTGGGCAGCCGTATTGAAACGGCAGGCGACGTGCGCTTGCAGGCCGGTCAGGACGTACGTACCGTAGCCGCCACCATCAGCAGCGAACGCGGGGCGTTGGGCGTGGCTGCAGGCCGTGACATCGATCTGCAGGCAGGCCGCGATGCGCAATACCTTGACGAGGCCCATTATCACAAGCACAGCGGCACCCTGGGTAGCTCCTCGGTGGCGACCCGCGACCAATTGCGCAGTGATACCGCGCAGGGCTCCCGCCTGAGCGCCGAGACGATTGCGCTGCAAGCGGGCCGCGACATTGGTATCGAGGCCGGTCAGATTGCCGCCGATGGCGACCTGTCGCTGCGCGCCGGGCGCGACGTGGCCATCGAGGCCGGGCAGGACTTCCACGACGAAAACCATTTCAAGGAAACCAAACGCAGCGGCCTGATGTCCAGCGGCATCGGCTTTACCATCGGCAGCCGCCAGCTCAGCACCGACCAGGACAGCACCCAGGCCAGCGCTGCCGCCAGCACCGTCGGCAGCGTGGCGGGCGACGTGGCGATCGTGGCCGGTGGCCAATACCGCCAGACCGGCAGCGACGTACTGGCGCCTGACGGCGACGTGCTGATCGCCGCGCAGGACATCGCGATCACCGAGGCGCGTGACACCTGGCGGCAGACCCAGGAGACGAAATTCAGGCAGAGTGGTCTGAGCGTGAGCGTGACCTCGCCGGTGATCAGCGCGGTGCAGATGGCCGATCAGATGAAGCAGGCTGCCGGCCATACCGGGGACGCCCGCATGCAGGCCCTGGCAGCCGGTGCGGCAGCGCTCAATGTCTACAACAATGCAGGGGCCATTGCGGATTCAGCCAGTGCGCTGGCCAATGGCAATCCGGCCCAGGCGGGCATCGGCATCAGTGTGACGGTCGGCAGCAGCAAGAGCAGCAGTTGGCAGGAAATGCGCGAGGATCAGGCCAGAGGTTCCAGTGTGCAGGCAGGAGGCGATGTGAGTCTGGTCGCAACCGGTGCCGATGCAAAGAGCAATATCCTGGTGCGCGGCAGCGATGTGACAGCCGGTGGTGATGCAACCCTGTTGGCGCAAAATGATATTCGCCTGCAGGCTGCACGCAACAGTGCAAGTCAGGAGAGCAGCAGCAAAAGCAGCAGCGCAGGCGCGGGCGTCGCCTTGACCTTTGGTCAGAATGGCATGGCCGCAGGCGTGACCGTCAGCGCCAGCCGTGGACGAGGCAGCGCTGATGGCCGCGATACCACCTGGACGAACAGCCATGTGCGCGCAGGTGAGACAGCCACGCTGATATCAGGCGCAGATACCGTGCTGCAGGGGGCTCAGGTAGCAGGCGAGCGCGTGCGCGCCAGCGTGGGAGGCGACCTGACGATCGAGAGCCTGCAGGAGACCAGCACGTACAAAGGGCGTGACAGCAGCATGGGCGGTAGCCTGACAGTAGGCGCGGGCTTTGCGGCCAGCGGCAGCTACAGCCGTGCGAAGGCCGAAGGCGATTACGCCAGCGTCAATGAGATCAGCGGCATCCAGGCAGGCGCAGGCGGATTTGATGTCGATGTGGCAGGCCACACAGACCTGAGAGGCGCGGTGATTGCCAGCGCCCGTGAGACGGTGGAGGCGGGCCGCAACCGGCTCTCGACAGGCACGCTCAGCGCCAGTGACATAGCCAACCACAGTGATTACAAAGCCAGCGGCATCAGCCTGGGCGGCGGGTACAGCCACAGTTCGGCAACTGG
>NZ_QETA01000007.1 GCF_003123725.1 Corticimicrobacter populi
TGCCATCCGGCCCGATCCAGTTGGTCGGACTGGCCCCAGGATAAACCTCGACCGCCTGCGCCGCAGGCAAGCGTCCCAGCCACAGCGAAATACCCCCCACCGTGCCCAGCTTGATGAAATCCCGACGAGTAAAACTACCCTGCTTTGCGCTTGACACCCATGACTCCTGAAAATCCTGTGCACGACCGGAAAACCGCGCTGCAAAGACCTATTACAGAGACATCTACATATGCCTCTTTAAAGTACCCAATGTAATGGAATATACACGGGCTTGAGCATCGCCGACAGATCGTTCTGGGCGATTATGCGCCTCCCCCGACATAGCTCTGGATCGATCCCACTTCTTCCCTGATGTGCGCAACCAATCGGGACGCGGCAGGATCACCGGCCGGCAACGACTGGCTCCCATGTGCATCGCCATCGCAGTCTGTCGCGCCACCCGCCAGGCAGGCGGCCAGCCTCTCCAGCTCTGCGGTCTGTGAGGCTGTCCTTGCCGTAGTCGCCGCCATGGAATAGGCTGTGATGGCATCACAAACCCGCTCGGCACTGGTCACGATGGGGAACCACGCAGCGGCCTCCCGACCCGATGGCGGCGGGTCAGCCAGCGTTTTCTGCAGGATGGCCCGCATGTTGGCCAATTGCCCGTATACGGTACGTCGACAGGTGCCCAGTGCTGCCGCATCGGCTCCTTCCTGGCCGAGTCGATCTGTCGCGCGCAGTGTGCTCAACAGATAATCCGCCATGGACTGGCGCGCCTGCTGGAAAGCACCAGCCAGTTGCCGATGGTGGGACTTGGGCCAGATCAGATAGCCAAAAATCAGCACCACCGCGCCACCGCCCAGCGTATCGACCAGACGCAGCAGTGCATAGTCGATACCCTTGGTTTCGGGACTGACCAGATCGATCAGCACCAGAACCAGCGGTGTCATCGTGAGCGTCATCACGGCATAGGAAATCTGGCGTGCCTGCGGCATGAGCAGGGCAATCAGGGCCATGATGCCGATGAACAGCGGCCCGGGAGGCAACCAGGCCAGGATGGCCGCGCCGATCAATACGCCGCCGGCCGTCCCCAGGCAACGCAGCACCGTGCGACCGAAGATCGATCCAAGATCCGGCTTCATCACCAGAAACACCGTCATCGGCAGCCAATACCAGTGGCTGCGATCATCCAGCCAGCGCAGTGCATAGGCAATGCCGACGCATAGCGCCAGCGCCAGCGCCGACAGCAAGACATCGCGCCCCGGCACCAGTCGATCCAGCCACACGCGCAGCCGCGCTTGCGAGTGCATGGCTGCCGCCTGCGAGCCCGGCGCATCCGTCCGCACAGGCCCGACGGCCACTGGCGCGGTCATTGCCATCGGCCCCCACAGAGCCACGCCCAACGCCGCCACGGCACGCGACAGCAACGGAGCCTGGGTATCGAACACAGGGACAGGCAGCCGCTGCGCATGCTTGACGGCCTCGGCCATCTGGTTCAAGTCCCGCGCCGCTGCCGACAACAGGGCAGAGTCACTACATGCCAGGATCGCAGCAAACAGCCCATCGGCCCGCCGCAGCACAGCAGCCCGCCGGTCCGCCTGGCTGCTGCGTCCCTGTGCCTGCGAACGAGTCTGCAGCATCAACGCATACACGGCAGCTAACTGTGTCGTCACTTGGCGGCGCTGTGTCTCTACGGCAGCACCACTGACCTGCCCCTCGGCCAGCCTGGACAAGGACAGCAACAGGGCTGCCAGCATTTCGCGCCGGGGACGGCTGCGCTGCAGCAACGCCTCCACACCCAGCAACAACGCATACAGTGCAGTCCCCACCAGCAACATCAGGAACATATGCAAGGCACTGCCATGCAGTGCAGGATTGCCGAGCGCCACGGTGCCCAGCACCAACGCCTGCATGGTGCCGATCGACAGGGCCGCGCTGTAGCTGCTGGCCACGCTGGCCAGAAACGAAACCCCCATCATCAGCAACACGATCCAGCCCCAGGGCAATCCCGAGGCATAACCCAGCAATGCACCGGCCGCACCCAATGGGGCCGTGATCAGCAGACGCCGGAAAAGATCCTCGTACGGACCGTCTCGTTCGCCATTCATCTGCATCAGGTAACCCAGCGCAACCAGCAGACCCAGCGCCAACTGCTGGGTCGCCAGGCCGACACCCAACGGCACGGCCATGCCCAGCGCCGCCCGCAGCGAAGGCCCCCAGCGCCAAGCGGCCGGCTTGTTGAGTCGGGTCAGTTCACGTAGCCAGGCATTGGGGCCCGGGGCATGCGACACGGCAGGCGGGGAAGCGGCGGTCATGGAGCGGCACGAAATGTCAGAAGAGGAAATGGACGTCAAGGCGATCAGGGCTGGCGGCATGCCACTCCAGCCCTGCAGTCCTGTCGAACGCGGCCTCATTCCAGCACAAACCCCCTGTCACAGGCAACCGTGGTGTAGTATCTGCCCATCCGGGAACCGCCATGATCGACTTCAAGCAAATCGAAACCTTCGTCTGGGTCGCCGAGCTGGGCGGATTTCGCGCCGCTGCGGAAAAACTCAACACCACGCAGCCTGCCATCTCGCAGCGCATCGCCGCGCTGGAGCAGACACTCAACACTCGCCTCTTCACCCGCGATACGCGCGGTATCCAGATCACCGACAAGGGCCAAGAGCTGCTGGCGCAGGCACAGCGCATGCTGGACCTGCGCAACGACATGATGCAGACAGCTTGCGCCCAGAATGCCGTGCGCGGCACCCTGCGTCTGGGCGTGGCCGAAACCATCGCCCATACCTGGTTGCACGCCCTGCTGGAACGGCTCAGCGCGCTTTATCCGGCACTGGTGGTGGAAATCCATGTCGATACCACGCAGGTCATGCGCCCGCAGGTCGCTGCCCACCAGATCGACCTGGCACTGCTGGTGGGCGTGGGTGACGATCCCAAGCTGCAACACCTGCATCTGTGCAACTACCCCGTCGTCTGGGCAGCCAGTCCGGCACTGCACCTGGATGACCGCACGCTCAAGGCTCGCGAGCTGGCTGCGTATCCCATCATCACCTACCCGGCCAACAGCCAGCCCTACCGCGCAGTACGCGGCACGCTGCTGGCGGCCGGCATCAAGACGCCACGCATGTATGGCTGCGCCTCGCTGAGTACCATCGTACACATGACCCGGCGCGGCATCGGTGTCAGTGCCATCGCCCCCGAGGTCATGCAGGACGAACTGGCCCAGGGCAGCATCCGTATTCTCGACGTGCGGGACTCACTGCCGGAACTCAGTTTCTATGCCTGCTGGCTGGATTCGCCCGACAGCTACATCGTGCGCACCGTGGCACAGGTCGCCCAGGAAGTCGCACATGCCGCACACAGCAAGTCTGCCGCCTGATTCCATTGGCTGACCTTCTGTGTGCGCCAATACGCCGACCCAGCCTCTGTTCAGACATCAGGACTTACCCTCATAGCGCTTTCCGAACATAGGGTCGGCCACTGAAAAAATCCTTTTCTTTCAATCTTATAAATTTAATTTATAAGAAAACATCCAAACGAATGATTGGACAGTCATCACCCCGTAGGCTGGAATCGCTGCCATAGGCCGTATGCGTGCTGCACTTCTGCAGGCTGTATGCACGGCACCCTTTCCTGCGAGCCGACATGACTGCTGCCATCCTCCCAGAAATCGCCCTGTCTGCCCCGGAAGTCCGGCAACGCATCCGCCGAGCCGAACTCGACGGCCCTACCGCCGGGCTGGCTCCCGGCCATGTGCAGGCCAACCTGATGATCCTGCCCAAGGATCTGGCCAACGAATTCCTGCTGTTCGCCCAACGCAACCCCAAGTCCTGCCCGCTACTCGACGTATCCAATCCCGGGCAGACGCTGCTGACGGGGCTGGGCGAGGACATCGATATTCGCACCGATACCCCGCGCTACCGCATCTGGCAGGATGGCAAGCTGGTGGCCGAGCCGACCGACCTGATGGACTGGTGGCGCGATGACCTGGTGACTTTTTCCATTGGCTGCTCATTCTCCTTCGAGGAACCGATGCTGGCCGAGGGCATCGACGTACGCCATATCAGCCAGGGCTGCAATGTGCCGATGTACCGTACCAACATCCCGACACGCCCAACCACAGGCCTGCATGGCCCGATGGTCGTCTCGATGCGTCCGCTCAAGGCCGCCGATGCCATCCGCGCCGTACAGATCACCAGCCGACTGCCTTCGGTGCATGGTGCGCCGGTGCACATCGGCGATCCGGCCCTGATCGGCATCCAGGACATCAGCCGTCCCGACTATGGCGATGCAGTCGAAATCCGCCCGGGCGAACTGCCCGTGTTCTGGGCCTGCGGCGTCACGCCGCAATCCGTCATCCAAACCGTGGCCCCGCCTTTCTGCATTACCCATGCCCCCGGCCACATGCTGATCACCGATCTGCTCAACACAAAACTGGCCGTGCTGTAAGACAGGCCATACTCTCAAGGAGAATACCCATGAAAATGTCCCGAACCCTCGCCCTGCCAACCCTGGCACTGGGCCTGCTGCTGGGCGCACAGGCCGGCGCACAGGATGTCACGCCCGACCTGCCCCGCACCGAACTCAAGGTCGTGGGTGGCCTAAGCAACCTGACCGCCTACCAGAACAACGAGCAGCCGTTCTGGACCAAGACCATTCCCGAGCGCTCCGGTGGTCAGGTCACCGCCACGGTCCAGGGCTTCAATGAGATGGGTCTCAAGGGCCCTGAGCTGCTGCGCCTGATCGGCCAGGGCGTGGTGCCCTTCGGCACGGCCACGCTGTCCTACTTCGCGGGCGACAACCCGATCAACGAAGCCATCGACCTGGCCGGTCTGGCCCCCGACGTGGCCACCGCCCGTACCGTGACCGAGGCCTTTGAGCCAGTCTATTCCGACTTTTACGGCAAGAACCGCGTCAAGGTCCTGGGGATCTCGACCTATCCCGCACAGGTGTTGTTCTGCAATGCCCCCATTACCGGTCTGGCCGACGTCAAGGGCAAGAAAGTCCGTACCAGCAGTCGCACCACCGGCGAATTCGTGCAGGCACTGGGCGGCACGGCTGTGACGCTGCCGTTTGGCGAAGTCGTGCCAGCGCTGCAGAACGGCGTGGTGGACTGCGCCATCACCGGCTCCATGTCCGGCTATTCGGCCAAGTGGTACGAAGTCAGTACCCACCTGCTGGAACTGCCGATCAACTGGAACCAGCAGATCCATGCAGCCAATCTGAACACCTGGAATCAGCTTGATCCCAAGGTGCAGGACTTCCTGCAGATCCAGATCGATGGTCTGGTCAACCAGATCTGGGATGCCGCCGCGCGCGAAACCCAGATGGGCTATGACTGCAATACCGGTGCCGCCGCCTGCGACCAGGCTGTCAAGGGCAGCATGACCCTGGTGCAGCCGACCGACGCCGATCGCGAACTGCTGCGCCAGATTACCGCCGAAGTCGTGGTGCCGAAGTGGGCCGCCCGCTGCAACGAACAGTGCGTGAAAGACTTCAACGACACCATCGGCAAGGAACTGGGCATCGTCGCCAGCAAGTAACACCGTCCGGCACATACGCCGCAGCCAGCCTGCCGGAATTTCTCGAACAGGCTGGCTGCCCGGACACCGGCACCCCGCGTGCCAGACCCGCTGCGCCCAATGACGCAGCAGATTTCCCAGAAGACCATCATGACCCACTCAATTGACCGATTCCAATGGATCAGCGCCCTGCTGCACCAGGCCAACCGGCTATCGCGCCTGACTGTCTGGCTGGCCGGTGCCATGACACTGCTGAGCGCGCTCTACGTGGCCGCCGACGTGGTCGTGCGCAAACTGTTCGGCACCAACCTGGGCGGCTCCGACGAATTGTCCGGCTATGCCTTTGCCATCAGCATTTCGTGGGCACTCTCGTTCGTCGCGCTGAACCGCGCCAACATCCGGATCGATGCGCTCTACCAGTTGCTGCCCGTGCGCATCTGCGCCTTCCTCGACTGGCTCAGCCTGGTGGGTCTGGGAATTTTCATTGCCTATCTCACACGCTATGCCATCGACGTGGCGGCGCTCTCCTGGAGCAACGGCTCGACAGCCAACAGCACCATGGCCACGCCGCTGTGGATCCCGCAGTTCATGTGGGTTGCCGGTCTGGTCTGGCTGTGCGTGGTGCTGGGCCTGATGCTGCTGCGCTCCTCGCTGGCCCTGGTCACGGGCGACCTGCGCACGGTGCAGGCCCTCTGCGGCATGCGCAGCACCCGTGAAGAAGCCGAGGAAGAAGCCGAAGCCGGCAAGCGCATGGTTCACGGCGAAGCACAACACGGAGACGCGCGATGATCGCCACTACCCTCATCCTGATGCTCGTATTCCTGGGGTTGAGCATCCCCGTCGGTGCCGCGCTCGGCCTGCTCGGCCTGGCACTCGACCCGCTGTACTCGATGCTGCCGCTGACCATGGCCATCGGCGAAGTGGCCTGGAGTACCAGCAACGAATTTCTGCTGGTCGCCATCCCGCTGTTCATCATGTTAGGCGAAATCCTGCTGCGCTCCGGTCTGGCCGAGCGCATGTACAGTGCCATGAGCCTGTGGCTGTCCTGGCTGCCGGGCGGCCTGATGCACGCCAACATCGGTGCCTGCACCGTCTTTTCGGCCACCTCCGGCTCCAGCGTGGCGACCGCCGCCACGGTCGGTACCGTCGCCATCCCGCAGATCAAGAAAAACGGCTACAACGAGCGCCTGTTCCTGGGTAGTCTGGCCGCTGGTGGCACGCTGGGCATCCTGCTGCCCCCCTCGATCAATCTGGTGATCTATGGCGTGCTGACCAACACCTCGGTACCCAAGCTGTATCTGGCCGGCATCGTACCCGGTCTAGTGCTGGCGGGCCTGTTCATGCTGATCATCATGATCGCCTGCGTGCTGCGTCCGTCCTGGGGCGGCAACAAGCTGAAGGCAAGCTGGAAACAGCGCTTCACGGCACTGGTGCACCTGCTGCCGCCGCTGGGCATCTTTCTGCTGGTGGTGGGATCGATCTATGCCGGCATCGCCACGCCGACGGAAGCCGCAGCACTCGGCGTCGTGGGCGCACTGGTCCTGGCTGCCGGCATGGGCCGCCTGAACCTGATCATGCTGCGTGACGCACTCGAAGGCACCATGAAATCCAGCGCCATGATCATGCTGATCGTGATCGGTGCCGCCTTCATGAACTTCGTGATGTCGGCCACCGGCCTGACCTCGGCCCTGACCAGCACCATCACCGACCTGGGCGTGTCGCCCGGCTGGATGTTGGTCGTGCTGGTGGTGTTCTACCTGGTGCTGGGCTGCTTCATGGAAACACTGTCGATGATGATCACCACCATCCCCATCGTCGCGCCCATCATGATTGCACTGGGCTACGATCCGATCTGGCTGGGCATCGTCATCATCATTCTGGTCGAAGCCGCCCTGATCACGCCGCCAGTGGGCCTGAACCTGTTTGTGGTGCAGAGCCTACGCAGCAAGGGCAGCCTGAATGACGTCATGATCGGTGCACTGCCGTTCGTGCCGACCATGCTGATCCTGATCGCGCTGCTGGCGCTCTTCCCCGGCATGGCGCTGTACCTGCCGACCCTGTTCAACTAGACCTGCCGGGCCGGATGCGCCTCAGCACAGGCGGGTCCGGCCTCGCTTACCACAGATACGATCCACGGATACTTTTGAAGGCCTGTCCATCATGCTGCTGACTTTCTCCCTCCACCATGCCGGCGCTTCGCGCGCTGCCGACATCGACATCCGCCAGTGCATCATCGCCGGCTGGGCCGGGCGCGATCTGGCCGCCATCGAGCACCATATCGAGGAACTGGCGGAACTGGGCGTACCCCGTCCCAGCGCCGTCCCGCTGTTCTACCGCGTAGCGGCCAACCAGTTGACGCAGGACGAAGTCGTCCAGTGCGTCGGCCCGGCCTCTTCGGGCGAAGCCGAGGTTTTCCTGTTCGAGCATGACGGCGATATGTGGGTCAGCCTGGGCTCCGACCATACCGACCGGGCACTGGAAGCACACAGCGTGGCCCTGTCCAAGCAGCTCTGCGCCAAGCCGGTGGCTCGCGATGCCTGGCGCTACGAAGATGTCGCCACGCACTGGGACCAGCTCGTCCTGCGCGCCTGGATTGTCGAAAATGGCGTCGAGACGCTGTACCAGGAAGGCACGCTGGCCAGCCTGCAACCCCCTGAGTTCCTGCTGCAGAAGCACTTCGGGCTGAACCGGATTCCGGCGGGCTCGGGCATGACCTGCGGTACGGTCGGTGCCATCGGCGGCATCCGACCCGCGCCGTCTTTCCGCATGGAACTGCATGACCCGCTGCTGGATCGCCGCATCGGCCACGGCTATACAATCGATTTTCTGCCGGAAGTCGCCTGATACGCCTGCAGCCGCCTCGTGCCCATACCCGCGGCGGCCTGCCGATGAACCGACCGATCCTGTCTTTTCCTTGAAGCGATCCCACCCCATGCTGCCCACCATTTCCCAACTGCAACGCGACCTGGACGAAGGCCGCACCACCTCTCTGGCCCTGACCGATGCCGCCCTGGCCCGCATCGACGATACCGGCGGCGAAGGCGCTCGCGCCTTTACCCAGGTCTACCGCAACCAGGCGCTGGCCGCCGCACGCGCCTCGGATCTATTGCGTGCGGCCGGTCTGCGCCGCTCGGCCATCGACGGCCTGCCGATCTCGGTCAAGGATCTGTTCGACATCACCGGCCAGCCCACCACGGCCGGCTCGGCCGTGCTGCGCGATGCCGAACCGGCCCGCGCCAATGCCCTGATCGTGCAGCGCCTGATCGATGCAGGTGCCATCATTGTGGGGCGCACCAACATGACCGAGTTCGCCTTCTCCGGCCTCGGCCTGAACCCGCACTACGGCACGCCGCGCAGCCCCTGGGACCGCGCCACCGGCCGTATTCCCGGCGGATCGTCGTCGGGTGCCGGCGTCTCGGTGGCCGATGGCATGAGCGTGGCCGCCATCGGCACCGATACCGGCGGTTCGGTACGCATCCCGTCGGCCTTCTGCGGCCTGACCGGCTTCAAGCCGACGGCCAGCCGTGTCTCCCAGCAAGGTACCCTGCCACTGTCGGCCAGCCTGGATTCAATCGGGCCGCTGGCAGCATCGGTTGAATGCTGCGCCATCCTGGACGCCATCCTGAGCGGCTCGCCCTACGCGGCCCCGCAGGCTCCCGACCTGTCGTCACTGCGCTTTGCCGTCCCTGCCAACCTCGTGCTCGACGGTGCCGACGATCATGTCCGTGCGACCTTCGCCGCCACGCTGGAGCGGCTGGCCCAGGCCGGTGCGCAGATCCGCACGATCGATATCCCCGAATTCAACGAACTGGCCCACATCAACCGCAAGGGTGGTTTTACCTGCTCGGAATCCTGGCACTGGCATCAGTCGCTGCTCGAGAGCCGCGAAGCCGAATACGACCCGCGTGTGTCGTCGCGCATTCTGCGCGGCAAGGCCATGAGTGCAGCCGACTATATCGACGTACTTCAAGCCCGTCCGCAGTGGATCGCCGGCGTCGAGTCACGCCTGCAATCGTTCGACGCACTGCTGCTACCGACCGTCCCGGTCACCGCGCCGGTAATTGCCGACCTGGAAGCTTCCGACGAAGCCTACTTTGCCGCCAACGGCCTGATTCTGCGCAATCCGACGCTGATCAATTTCCTGGACGGCTGCGCCCTGTCGCTGCCCTGCCATGCGGTGGGGACTGCGCCCGTGGGGCTGATGGTGGCGGGTATTGGCGGTCAGGACCAGCGGATCCTGGATATCGGCCAGACCATCGAAGCAACGCTGGCATAAGGATGGCAAGACAGGCGACCGGTCAGGCCGCCTGTCCAAGCTGCCACATCAATCCGCCTCGGCACGCCGCTGCAGTACACCAATAGGCGGAGCCCAGCGGGCATCACGCGGCTTCTTGGCCGTGACCAGCGTGATATCCGCCGGCTCGAATACCTCGACATTGTGCGTAATCGGCGTGGTCAGCACATACTGGGCCCGGGTCGATTTAAGGAAATGCCCCACCAACTGGATGTTGCGCACATCCAGGTGAGCAAACGGTTCATCGATGAACACGAAGCCGCCCGGCATCTCGTCGTCCTTGAGCAGGCCCACCAGCAGGATCAGCGACTTGATCACCTGCTGCCCGCCCGAGGCCTCGCCATCGTTCAGGCCAATGCTGCCCTTGCCGTCGAAGCTGAAACCGACCTTGAGTTCGGCCTGGCGCAGCACCAGATCGTCGTTTTCGAGATGTGGCAGATCGGCATGCACCTCCACGCCGGCCAGCAGGCCCAGGTCGACAATATTGCGCCGATAGCGTCGCACCGTGGCGCGCAACACATCGATATAGCGTTCGCGGGCGTTGCTGACTGATTCAGCCGCAGCGGCATTGCGTGCCTTGCACTCATCCAGCCGCAGCGACTGGCTGCCTACGGCGGCCTGCAGCAGGATATGCTTTTCCTCGACGGAGGCATCGGTTTCCCACTGCCCCTGCTCCAGTTCGCGATCAACCGCCTCGCTGCGCAACCGGGCCTGAGTCGCATTGCCGAAACGTTCGTACAGTTCGGCCAGCCGCGCCGGCGCAATCCATGATGCCGGAAAGCCACCCCGGCGTACGCGTGAATCGGCAGCACGCAGGCGCTGCGCCTCATAGCGCTCGCGCCACTCGCGCTCATGCTGGGCCGCATCGCGCTGCCCATCGGACAAGCGCTGCTGCATGCTGCGATAGCTGGCTTCGGCCTTGGTCTTGGCAATCACGGCCTGCGTACATTCGGCGTCCAGTGTATGCCAGCGTTCGCCCGCCGCGAGCCGTGCCTGCCGGAGCGCCGGCAACTGCTGCCGCGCCTGCTCGAATTCGTCGCTGCAGCGGGCCAATTCCTCCGCCGCCCGGTGCCCCTTGCCAGCCTCGACCGCAGCCTGCAACTGCCGTCGGGTTTCCTTCTGCTGCTGGGACACCACCGCCAGCTCCTGATCCAGGACGTCCAGCTTGTGCTCGAGCGCCGTCCGGCGTGCCGACACGGCAGCCGCGCCAAACTGGTGCTGGGCCGGATCGACCCAGACACTGCGCCCGCCCCGGCCATCGCGCCAATAGGCCTGCGGCGTAATCCATTCACCGCCCTGTCGGGCACCTGCACGTGTATCCTCGACCCGGCTGATCTGGGCCAGTTGCCGGAGCAGCCAACCCGGCGCGGCCGCCGAGAACTTCAGTACCGCCAGCAGGCTGTCGACAGGCGGCTGGCTCGGTACGGTCTCCGCCTCGGCCACCAGGTAGTGACGATAGCGTTCCCGTTCGGCCAGCGCCATGGCACGGCCTTCGTCATCGGCGCGTTCCAGCACCACAACCCAGCGAGCCGCACGCAACACGCCTTCGGCGGCCGCACGCCAGTGCTCATCGGTAATCTGAATGACATCGGCCATGACATGATGGCCGATACCTTCCTTGCGCAGCACCTGCAGGAACCGCTGCACTTCGGCAGGCGGGGGAGCCTGGCGTTGTCCCTGCAGCGCATCCAGCGACATCTGCAGTTCATCGCGCTGCCGATTGGCGGCATGCCAGCGGCTGTCCAGCTCGCTCTTTTCCTGCTCCAGCCGACGTACACGCTCGGCCAGTTGCGCGGCATCGGTTTCTACGGCAGCCAGGGCCTGCAGCTCCTCGGCGCGCTTGAGCGCCTCTTCTACCGGTCGCTCGACATCGCGGGCCTGCTGCAAGCGAACCTGGGCATCGCGCTTGTCGGCCTCCAGTTGCGCCACCCTTTCCTTGGCAGCCTGCTGTTCTTCGGACAGGCGCAACAGACGGGCACTGTCGTCCGCCCATTGGCGACGCTGCGCAGCGTAGTTCAGCCGTTGTCGGTGCAACTCCAGAAACCGGGTCGCCGTATCGCGACGTTCTTCGTGCCAGGCCAGCACAGGCATGACTTCGGTTGCCAGCCATTCGCGCTCGCGCAACTTGTCCTGATGCAACCGGTAGCGGGTCACGCGCAGTTCCATCTGCTCCAGCTGCGTCTGGCCATGCACCAGTTCGCGTTCGGCGGTCTCGACCTCGGCAGCCAGTTCTCGCTGGTGGCGACGGGCCTCTTCGTAGCCATCCAGCACTTCCTGATCGCCGAACACGTCGAACACCAGCCGCAACAGTTCCTTGGGCGAGTACTCGCAGAGCCGGTCGGTCTGGCCCTGCTCCAGCGCCAGCACGCGCGCGATGGCCCGCGACAGGCCAGCGCTTTCGAGCCGCTTGCGCCAGTGTTCAATACCCAACCAGTCTTTGCCCGGCAATTCGGCCAGATTCTCGATGGGTTCGTCGCCTTCGACCATGATGTAGCGACGTTGCCAGTCGCCCCCGTTGCGGTCGATGCGACAGGCCAGCGTGACCTGATCCGAATACAGCAGGTTGCGGGCAAACGGCCGGCTCGACAACTGACGCCCATGCGGCCGGTTGTCGACCGTGGCGCGCAGCCAGGTCTGGTCGGCATTGGCATGGCGTGCATAGGTCTTGTAGCTGCGCCCGCCCGAGCATTCCAGGCCCAGCAGCGTGCGCATGGCATCGAGCAGTGTGGTCTTGCCCGAGCCGTTGGGACCGGCCACGGTGATGATGGCACCATCGAGCGGCAGCGTCAGGCGCTGGCAGTAGTCCCACTGCAGCAGTTCAATCGATTGCAGGTGAAACATCAGTTTTTCTCCTGACGGGTACGCGCCAGCACATCGCCCAGCGTGCCATCAAGAATGCGCGGCGCGAGTGTGTCGTAGTCGAGCAGCAGATCCAGCAACGGGCCTTCGGCGATGACATCGCCCCGGCGCACGATGAAGCCGTGCGCCTCCAGGCGCTTGAGATTGGTATCCAGGCGGGTCTTGCGCCCCAGTTGTGCCCCGAAGTCGGCCAACAAGGCCCGGTATGACACTTCCGGGCTCACCTCGGCCGCGCTGGGCATGGGGCGATCGTTGCGGAACAGCTCTTCCTGGCTCTCGCCCTCGGCAGAAGCCGCCCGGGCAGCCTGCCGTTCGCGCTTGGGCAGCACGATCATGGACCACAGCACCACCAGCAGCGAGACGGCATCACGCGGCAGGTCGAGATTATTGTTGGCAGACAGACCGGCCTCGCCGAACACAGCCGTTTCCGCATCGCGCAACAGGGCGACGCTGACATAGTCGGCGTGGATATTGTCGATCAGGCGCAGGCCGATGCGGCCCAGCCGGTCCTGTACCGATTGCCACAGTTCGGCATCGACCAGTGCACGACGCACGCGCGGATGGCGACGCGGCAACCAGCGCTGTGCCAGCAGCTCGGCCGCCAGCAGGGCGGCATCATCGAGAGGTTCAGTCATGGGATGGATTGGAAATATCGGGAATCAGTCGTCCGGCGCTCAGGCGCGCCACATGGGGATCGTCGGTCGGTTCCAGCACCGGATCCAGTTCGGCCCGCCAGGGCAGGCGGGCCAGGTCGCCGGTCTGGCCCTGCAGGGTACGGGCCTGGGCATCGCCCAGCAGCGGTAACAGTTGCATGCGATAGGCGGCCTGCGCAAAGCGTCCGCCCAGCACGGCCTGCGCGACCGGCGGCTGGGCCGGCCCACCGTCGTCGGACGACAGTGATTGCGCATCAGACAACCAGTCGATCAATGCACCCAGTTCGACCGGCATGCGCAAGGCCTCGATCTCGCCGGCACCCGCCGTTGCCGCCGGTGGCAAACCCTGTGCCCGCTGCGGATCGGGACGGTCTCGCTCGAATTCGCCCTCGGCCACGTCGACCATTTCATGCGCACTGACGAACACCGGCTGGACGCCTGTCGCCAGCACATCGGCCAGCAAGGTATGCAAGGCAGGATGCGATTGCAGCCACAGACGCACATCGGAACTGGTCACACCGGTCGATCCCAGCGTCACCCGCTGGCGATCGGCCTGCTGCAACGCGCGCGTGAACTGGCTGGCCATCGACAGCAGCCGGGCCTGGGCATGGCCCAATGCGCGCGCCTCGCGCTCCAGACGGGGATCGTCATGTTCGCTGCGAATCAGGGCGGTCAACGCCTCGCCGGCCCGCCCAACCAGTGCCAGCGCCCGCTCGAAACGCGGTTGAGACTCGCGCAGCCGAGCTTCCGAGCCACTGGCAATGGCATCGGCAAACTCATCATAGAGTCGTGCCAATTGCGCATGCAGGTGCCGTATCTGGGCAGGATCGGACAGGCCCAGCGCCTGGGCACCGGCCACCTGGGCCAGCAATGCGCCCATCTCATCGTCGTCCTCGGGGGTACGCACCAACGGTGCCAGCAGCCCCTGCGCCTGCTGCGCCAGTGGTGACAGATGGTAATCCTGGACGGTAGCGTCCCAGACCAGCAAGCCGAGATCGCGCAAACGCTTGAGGGCCACATCGAGCGCCTCGGGCCTGAGGCCATGAAAAAGCAGGTTCAGGTCTTCACGGGAAAAGCGCCCCTGCGCCTGCGCCGCCAGCTCAAGAAAGACCCACAGCCGCAACCGGGCGGCCGACTGCCCACCGGACATCAGACCGCGCACGGCATCCAGCAGCGCCAGCCGCTGCCCCAGTATCCAGGCCAGCGGTGACTCGGCAGCAAAGCCGGGCTCGCGGAAGTAGCCCTCAAAAGCTGCGGGTTCCTGTTCATCGAACAGGTGGGAATCGGAACGGACAGCAGCCGTCATGACAGGTTCTCCATGCAGGGCGAAATTCTAACGTATCGCCCTGCGCCCTGCCCGGCCTGCCGCTCAGGCCTCGCGTAGCGCCAGCCAGCGTGCAGCCACTGCCTCGGCCAACGCCTGATTGGGATCGACACTGTGCGCCAGCAAGGCCGACCGACCATGCGCCAGCGCCAGCGGCACCTCGGTGCAGGCCAGTACCAGCCTTTGCGCGCCGCGATCGACCAGGGCCTGGGCCGCCGCCTCCAGCAGCAAGGCACCATCATCGAGCGCATTGCGCTTGATGGCATAACAGCCCGGCGTAAACAGGGTATCCAGTTCTTCCACTGTGTTTTCGAGCACCTCGTAGCCATGCTGCACCAGGCGGTCCTGGTACAGGCGGGTCTGCAGGGCACCCTGGGTGGCAATCAGCCCGATCCGCGTTGGCCCTGCGGCCTCGGTCGGCTGCGCATCCACATCATCCGAGCTACTCGGGCCAGCAACCGCCCTGTCCGCTACGACAGCCGCGTTCACGGAAAACGACAGGCCCGCGCCAGCCCCCGATCGCACCAGCGCTTCCAGCGTGGCATCGACGATATGCAGGAAAGGTACCGCACTGGCGGCCCGCAAAGGCTCAATCCAGTGGTGCACCGTATTGCAGGGGATCACAATCAGCGTCGCGCCGGCCCGGTTCAACTGGGCCACGCCCTCCAGCAACTGCGGCAGCGGAGACGGCCCCGTCCCGGCAATGGCCTGTTGGCGATCGGCAATCTGCGGCACGTTCCAGACCACGGCCGGCACATGCTCCTGGTCTATCCGCGCCGGGGTGGCCAGCACCAGCTTGTGCATGAAGTCTACCGTCGCCAGCGGCCCCATGCCGCCGAGCACACCCAGCCGGAAAGCCGGCGCAACCGCGCCGACGCTCGCCGCAATGGTCAGATCAGAGGGCATGATCGCGTGCGTAGTTTTCAAGCACGCTGCGATAGCCCGGCAAGGCTGCTGCACCGCCCGTATGGATGAAAACGATATTCTGCCCGGCCTTGAACTCGCCCTTGCGGATATAGTCCAGCAGGCCGGCAAACCCCTTGGCGCTATAGACCGGGTCGAGCAAAATGCCTTCGGTCCGGGCCAGCAGGAACAGGGCCTCGAGCGTCCCGTCGTTGGGAATGCCGTAACCCTCGCCCACGTAGTCGGACGTGACCTGCACCGCCTCGGCCGGAAATTCGCCCCGGATACCCAGCAGTTCCCAGGTCTGGCGCGCCAGCTTCGTGACATTCTCGATCTGGCGCTCGCGCGGTGCGCGCACGCTCACACCCAGCACCGGGATATGGCTGTTGTTGCCCTGCAGGCCGACCAGCAGGCCGGCCTGGGTGCCGGTACTGCCGGTCGCATGCACCACATGGTGTACATCGAGTTGCTGGTCGTTGATCTGCTGCAGCAGTTCCTGCGCCGACTCGACATAGCCCAGCGCCCCCACGGCATTGGAACCGCCACCGGGGATCAGATAGGGCGTCTCGCCCGCGGCACGCAGGCGCTCGCCCACCGCGACCAGTTCCTGGTTCATGTCCAGGCCACCGTCGCGTCGCTCGATGGTCGCCCCGAAGATACGATCCAGCAGCACGTTGCCGTTGTCGTCATAGTCGGCATCGGTATGCTGGATGCGCTCCTCGAGCAGCACCGTGGATTTCAGGCCGAAACGGGCTGCGGCCGCCACGGTCTGGCGCACATGGTTGGACTGGCGCGCGCCCTGCGTCACGATATGCGTCGCGCCCAGCGCCAGGGCCTCGCCCAGCAGGAATTCGAGCTTGCGGGTCTTGTTGCCGCCGGTGGCCAGTCCGGTGTTGTCATCGCGCTTGATATAGATCTCTGGGCCACCCAGCAGGCGGCTCAGGCGCGGCAGATGCTGCAGCGGGGTGGGTGCCTGGGTCAGACGCACACGGGGAAAATGGGACAGTTTCATGGATTGATCTCCTCAAGCAGATGACCGCTTTCTTCACGCAGAATCTGCAGGATACGCCGTTTGGCGGGGGCATAGGCAGGATCGGCCAGCAGCGCATCGGGCGTGCGTGGCCGGGCAAAGGGAACTTCGATGATTTCGCGCACCCGACCGGGGTGGGCGCTCATCATGACGATGCGGTCGCCCAGGAACAGGGCCTCATCCACATCGTGCGTCACGAAGACGATGGTCGTGCCGGTCTCTGCCCAGATCCGGTTGAGCAGTTCCTGCATGACCAGCCGGGTCTGCGCATCGAGCGCGCCGAACGGCTCATCCATCAGCAGCACCTGCGGCCCCGGCAGCCAGGCGCGGGCCAGCGCAACCCGCTGGCGCATGCCGCCCGACAATTGCCAGGGATAATGCTCCGCATAGCGTTCCAGGCCGACCTGGCGCAACAGGCGACGTGCCTCGGGCAAATAGTCGCGGGCATCGCGGCCCGCCATGCGTGGCCCGAACGCCACGTTGTCGAGCACGGTCAGCCACGGGAACAGGGTCGGCTGCTGAAACACCATGCCACGCCGGGGGTCCGGCCCGCGTATGGCCTGCCCATCCAGACTGATCGTGCCATGGTCGGGGCTGTCAAAGCCTGCCAGCAAATTGAGGACGGTGGACTTGCCGCAACCGGATGGGCCCAGCAGGCACACGAACTCTCCGGTGCGCACTTCAAGGTTGATGTCTTCCAGCACGGTCAGGCGCTGCGCCTGGCGACGGCCATGCGCAAAAGACTTGCCCACGCCCTGCAGACGGATGCTGACGGAAGCGTTCGGCACCTGCGTATGCGTCAGGTCGGGCGTGCCGCCGGCAGCGCCTTCCGGTGTCGGTACGAATACAGCGGAGATGGGATTTTTCATGCTTCTTTCCCGGCCCAGGGTGCCAGCCGGCGCTGCAGGAACACCAGCAACGCATCGAACAGATAACCGATCAGGCCCAGCAGGAAGATGCCGAGCATGACGATATCGGTACGCAGGTAAGTCCCTGCATTGATGACCATCCAGCCCAGCCCGGAATCGGCCGCCACCATTTCGGCAGCGATCAGCGAAGTCCAGCCGATCCCCACAGCCAGGCGGATCGTCGTGAATATTTCCGGCAGGGCATTGGGCAGGATCACGTACCAGAACACCTGATGCCGGCTTGCTCCAAGCGTGGCGGCAGCACGCAGGCGCTGCTGGCTGACATTGAGCACGGCAGCAGCCGCACCGACCAGCACACTCAGCAGGGTCGAAATGAAGATCAGGAAAAACTTGGCCCCTTCGTCAATGCCGAACCACAGCACCACCAGCGGAATCAGGGCAATCTTGGGCAATGGCCGCAGGAACTGCACGAACGGATCGAGCAGCGCCGACAGCCCGCGCGAACGGCCCATTGCCAGCCCTACCGGCACGCCGATGACAATGGCAGCCGCAAAAGCCACGCCGGCTCGCGCCACGCTGATGCCGATGTGATGCCACAGAGAAGACTGGCGATAGCCGTTTTCTGCAAGATCCAGCGCCGTGCGCAACACCTCGCCCAGCGGAGGCAGCAACAGCGGATCAACCCAACCTGCCCACCCCGAAACCTGCCAGCCCAGCAGAAACGCCACGACCGCGATCACACTGATCGCGGCGTATTTCCACTGCCCCCCACCGGCTGCGCCAGCCGGCGCAGCCTTGCCTGAAACTTGACCTGCCATGATTTACTGCTGCGGCGCTGCGGCGGCAGCCTGCTCCAGGTAGCGGGTATTGATGGCATCGGCGTAGGTCGCCGGTACGTCGGAAGCACGCAACTCGCCGATATCGGCCAGGAACGTCGCGGCATCATGATACGAACGGGTGATGCGCGAATCGGCCTTGGTCTGGCTGTTGCCCAGGTAGTCCACGGTCAGTTGCTCCTGGATGGACGGATACTGCAGACCACCCAGGGTACTGCGCACCGTATCGACCGGGATGTCGAGGTACTGGGCGATCTTCTGTGAGGCGGCTTCGGGATCGGCCAGGTACTCGTTCGCCTTGTCCTGTGCGACCTGGAGGAACTTCACGATCAGCTCGGGATGCTGCTCGGCGAACTCCTTGCGAGCCACATAATTGTTGAAGACCAGCACGCCATGCTCGGCCAGGTCCTTGGTCGCGAAGATTTCCTTGCCCTGGGCCGCTTCGAGCTGCTGGCTGAAGGGTCCCCAGACATAGGCGGCATCAATATCGCCGCGCTGCCAGGCAGACACGATCTCGGCCGGCTTGAGCGCCACTGTGCGGATCTTGCTGCGATCGGCACCGTCGCCCGCCAGCTTGACGGCCAGTTCAAACGCAAACTGTGCCGTCGAATTGGCCGGATAAGCCACCCGCTTGCCTTCCAGGTCCTTAAGCGAGTTGATACCATCCCTGGCAATCAGCCGCTCGCTGGTCGCGATGATTTCCTGTGCGCCGATCACTTCGATCGGCAGGCCCCGGGCAATGCCGGCGGCAGCCGGGCTGGAGCCGAAGCGCGCAATGTCGATTTCCTTGGCGGCAAACAGCGACAGCACATCGGCACCGGAATTGAAGGCCACCCATTTGACGGGCACGCCAAAGGCCTTGTCGAACGACTTGTCGATCTGGCCCAACACCCAGGTACGCGGGCCACCTGCCCATGCAAAACGGACTTCCTCAGGCGCACTCTGCGCCCAGGCGGCCCCCAGGGGTGCCAGAGAGGCAGCAGCCAGTGCCACCACCATGAGTTTTTTCAGAATACGCATATTTCCTGCCCGTCGTTTCATGTGCAATCAATCGGAAAGACACAGTCTAGGCAGATTGGCTCATTTCAAAAAATACCTTATGGTCGCTTGTTTATAACCAAATGGAATTTGACTGACTGACCGATAACCGCGACTTGCCGGGTCGGTCTCCCCCAAAGCATCTCAGGCTGCGCGCTTTTCAGCCTGACGCACATACAGCAGCACGCAGCCTACCGCGAGAATTACCACACCGATACCCGCGAAGCCTGCCGCCATGGAATCCGTCGCCGACACCAGCCCGGCAAAGGCAGGCGGACCGAGCACCACACCGAAGTAGGTGAAGAACAGCGTGCCGCCCGTCATCTGACCAGCCATGCCCTTGGGTGCCAGTTGCGCAACCTGCGCCAGATACACGCCATTCCAGCCGATCGCCGTGCCACCAAACACCATGCTGACCACGATGACGATGGCCAACGGCCAGTCCGGGCGGAACAACGCCGTCAGCAGTGACGCGCCCGCCATGGCAAACGCCAGCAGGGCCAGCACCAGGTCGGGTGCCCGGCTGCGGTCCGCCACCCAGCCCCACAGCAGCCGCCCGACGGCCCCTGCCGTCTGCGATGCCGCATGCACCAATCCAGCCGTCACCAGCGCCACACCGTATGAACCAGTCAGGTAAGTCACCAGATACGAGGTCAGGCACAGTTGCATGGCACTCAGGAAAAACGTGCACAGTGCCAGGTTGCGGATACGCCGATGCTCGAACACCATCTGCAAGGGCCGGAACACGCCGCCGATCCCCAGCCGGTGCGCCGGCGAGCGATCCGCATCGAAATCAGCCCGGATCGGCTGGGCCAGCGCCGCCACCACCAGGCAGGCCAGCCCGGCCACCAGCGCCGCCCCCTGCCATTGCCACAGCAGTACCAGTCCGGGAATCAGCAGCCCGGCCATCACGCCACCCAGTGGCACGCCCGTCTGCTTGAGCGAAAAGATCAGGCCCATGCGATGGGCCGGCGTGGTCCGCGCCAGGATATGCGAGCTGGCCGGCGTGACCGGCCCATAGCCCAGACCGATCAGCACGGCGCTCAGTACCATGGCCCCCACCTGCCCCACGGCCACGCAGGCCAGCCCCACACCACAGGACAGCAGGCAAAGCTGGCTGGTGCGGATCGCGCCGTAGCGGGCGATCAGCCCCCCGCTGGCCAGCGAGGAGAACATCGCCGCCGCATAGACAATCGCCATGAACACACCGACCAGCGTGGCCGAGAGACCGATATCCTGCGATGCCGCCGGTGCCAGCACGGGGACGGTCAGGGCCGCCATGGAGGCCAGCACCTGGATGGCAAGCGTCACGATCAGGGAAATATTCATGAAAAGGCAGCGCAAAATAAGCCGAGGCAATAAGCCGATTCCCGATGCTAGGACAAACACCCGGCCAACGGAATCGCATTTTGCCTAAGACGCCCTTCCAGATCGGCTAACCCGCAGGCCTGGCTGTGCGGCTTATTTGAACGCCGTCTCCAGAAAGCTACGCAGCTTGCGTGAATGCAGCCGCGCCTCCGGCATCTCGCGCAGCAATTCCAGCGCACGAATCCCGATATGCAAATGCTGGCCCACCTGCGTGCGATAGAACTCACTGGACATACCGGGCAGCTTCAGTTCGCCATGCAGCGGCTTATCCGACACGCACAACAGCGTGCCATAGGGCACCCGGAACCGGAAACCGTTGGCCGCGATGGTGGCAGACTCCATGTCCAGCGCAATTGCCCGTGACTGCGACAGGCGTTGCACTGGCTCGTCGTGATCGCGCAATTCCCAGTTGCGATTATCGGTCGTGGCTACGGTGCCGGTACGCATGATCCGCTTGAGTTCCCAGCCACTGACGCCCGACACCTCGGCCACTGCCTGCTCCAGCGCCACCTGGATCTCGGCCAGCGGCGGCACCGGCACCCAGGTCGGCAGGTCATCATCCAGCACATGATCCTCGCGCACATAGCCATGCGCCAGCACATAGTCACCCAGTCGCTGGGTAGTCCGCAGCCCGGCGCAATGGCCCAGCATCAGCCATGCCGATGGCCGTAGCACCGCCACATGATCGGTGATGGTCTTGGCATTGGCCGGACCAACGCCGATGTTGACGACCGTAATGCCACTGTGTCCCTCGCGCAGCAGGTGATAAGACGGCATCTGCGGCGTCCGTGTCGGCGCAGCGCCCTGCGGTTGTGCATCAGCCCCTGCCACCGTAATCACATTGCCGGGCTCCACCAGGGCGGTATAACCCCCCTCTTCGCGTGCCAGCGTATCGCGTGCCCAGGCGCAAAAGGCATCCACATAGAACTGATAATTGGTGAACAGGACGAAATGCTGGAAATACTGCGGCGCAGTCGCGGTGTAGTGCTGCAGGCGATGCAAAGAGTAATCCACCCTGGGTGCCGTGAACGGTCCCAGTGGCCGGGGACTGTCCGGCCGCCCTTTCCAGGTGCCGTTGACGATGGCATCGTCCATGACGGCCAGATCCGGCACATCGAACAGGTCACGCAAGACATGGCCCGAGCCATCCGGATAGACGCCCTCGACATAGGCTCCATCGGTCAGCGTGAAATGCAATGGAATCGGCGTATCCGACTCACCGATCTCCACCGGCACGCCATGGTTGTCGATCAGCAGGCCGATCTGCTCGCGCAGGTAATCTGCATAGAGTGCCGGCTGCGTCACCGTGGTCATGTAGACACCCGGTTCGACCACGTGCCCATATGAGAGGCGACTGTCGACTTCCTGGTGTGACGTGACGCGAATGCGGATGGCCGGATAGCAGGCACGCACACGATGATCCGGCATCTGCTGACTGCGCACGAAAGTACCGAAGGCATCGCGGATGAAAGCCGTATTGCGCGCATAGATCTCGATCAGCCGTTGCACGGCGGCCTCGGCCTCCATGAAACCCGTGAAGGGCATGAATGGCGGCTGGCGGGTGGGGCGTACGGTATGGTCGAAATCAGGCATGGGGTTCTCTGGCACGATGGATATGCGCCGATTGTAGGCGCGTGACATGTCATTTTTGAGATGAAATTAAGTAGCTTGCTATTTAATATTGCACGATATATATTGGCGACATGAACACTGCCTCCGTATCTTCTTCAACGCCCCTGCCCGATGCAGCCTACCGGCTCGACGGGCAACTGTGCTTTGCCCTCTACGCAGCGCACCTGGCGATGAACAAGGTCTACCGTCCGTTGCTGGCCGAGCTGGGCCTGACCTATCCGCAGTATCTGGTCATGCTGGTGCTGTGGGAGCACGACGGCCTGACCGTCTCGGCACTGGGCGCACGCCTGCACCTCGACTCTGCAACGCTTACCCCGTTGCTCAAGCGCCTCCAGGCCGCAGGACTGGTGACCCGTACCCGCGATCGCGAAGACGAACGCCAGGTACGCATCGGCCTGACCGATGCCGGACGTGCCATGCAACAGCGCGCCCGCAGCGTCCCCGAAGGGGCCGTCTGTGCCACCGGCTGCGCACCGACCGAACTGGATACGCTCAAGCAGGAACTCGAAGCCCTGCGTGAACGACTGGCGCGACATATCACGCCGGATTGATCTCTTTTCCCCACCCACCAAGGAATCTTGCCATGTCTCTCGAAAAAGTCGTCTACACCGCCCATGCCACCGCCACCGGCGGCCGTGATGGCCGTGCCGTATCGTCCGACAACCAGCTCGACGTCAAACTCTCCACGCCGCGTGAACTGGGAGGCAACGGTGCCGAAGGCACCAACCCCGAGCAACTGTTTGCCGCGGGCTATTCGGCATGCTTCCTGGGCGCGCTGCGCCTGGTGGCTGGTCGCGAAAAAGTCGCCCTGCCCGCTGATACGTCGATTACCGGCAGCGTCGGCATCGGCCCGATCCCGACCGGCTTCAGCATCCAGGTTGAACTGAACGTCTCCCTGCCGGGCATCGACCGCGCTGTCGGCGAAGACCTGCTGCAAAAAGCACACGTGGTCTGCCCCTACTCCAACGCCACGCGCGGCAACATCGACGTCACGCTGACGCTGGCCTGATTGCATGATGTCGTCTGACTGCGGGTGATATCCGCTTTGCAGTCACGATTTGCAGTCAAATAGCCCGTCCACATCAAGGCGCTCTCTGACCAGAGCGCCTTTTTTTCATGTCATTCGTACACACCGCTACGCCTGCATGCGAACGCGCATAGAGCAGGATGAGAATTATTCCATCCTTACATTCTCGGCATCGCTTTTATGGTCCAATACGGCTGCCCTCATTCTCAGGAAAAACCGTGAGAACCGTCTTGATTATTGTCGGTGCCGCAGTCGTTGCCTATCTGATCGCCGTCGGCATCCGTGCACTCCTGTCCAGGAAAAACAGGTAATTTCCCATGCAAACCAAGATTGAAAACATGAAAAACAAAGCCGGCTTCTTTGTCCTGGCCGCAGGCCTGTTCGTCGTCATCATCCTGTGCGCCTTCAGCGCGTTCTACCAGACCGACCAGGGCGAACGCGCCGTCGTGCTGCGCAACGGCTCATTGCAGCACGTGGCCGAACCCGGCCTCGGCTTCAAGACGCCGGTACTGGACAGCGTACGCTTTATCTCGGTGCGCGACCACAACGTCGTCATGCCGCTGGAAGCCTATTCTTTCGACCAGCAACCCGCCACCATGCAAGTATCGGTCACCTACCGGGTACCGGTAGACCGTGTCGCCGATCTCTACAGCGAATACGGCACACTGGAAGCCTTGCAGGCCCGCGTCATCGAGCGCCGCACCCCCGATGCCGTCAAGAACGTATTCGGCAAATTCACCGCCGTGCGCGCCATCCAGGAACGCGAAAAACTCGGCGTTGACGCCCTGCAGGCCGTCAATCTGGCCATGCGCGACGCCCCTGTGCAGATCGTGGGCCTGCAGGTCGAGGAAGTCGGCTTCTCCAAGGCCTACGAGCAGAGCATCGAACAGCGCATGCTGGCCCAGGTCCAGATCGAAACCACGCGCCAGCAAAAACAGACCGCCGAAATCCAGGCCGAAATCAAGGTTGTGCAGGCCAAGGCCGACGCCGACGCCAAGCGTCAGCAATTCCAGGCTGAAGCCGACGGCATCCGGCTGCGTGGCGAAGCCGAAGCGGCCGCCATCGAGGCACGCGCCAAGGCCCTGGCCTCCAATACGGGGCTGGTCAACCTGATGGCAGTCGAGAAATGGGACGGCCAGTTGCCAACGACACAGGTACCGGGATCGGCAGTGCCGTTTCTGGGGGTGAAGTAAGCGCTTGCCAAACGCCTCACCATAAAACGGGCCGGAGGCAATGTGCCTCCGGCCCGTTTTGTATCGCTGGCATAGGCCCGCAGACTTAGCAGTTGGTCTCCGGCACGCCATCGACCAGGCGAGGAATCGCCAGCGGATTGGCCCGCTGCAATGCCTGTGGCAGCAGCGCATCCGGGAAATCCTGATAGCAGACCGGTCTCAGGAAGCGCTCAATGGCCGTCGCGCCCACCGACGTAAATGCCGCATTGGACGTGGCCGGGAAAGGCCCGCCATGCACCATGGCATGAGACACCTCGACACCGGTCGGAAAGCCATTCACCAGCAGCCTGCCCGCCTTGCGCTCCAGCACGGGCACCAGTGACTGCGCAACCGTATGGTCTTCAGACTCCAGGAACAGGGTTGCCGTCAACTGACCTTCCAGCGTCTCGGCAATGCGTGCAAAAGCCTCGGTTGAATCAACCTTGACCAGCAAGCCAGCCGGACCGAATACTTCCTCCCGCAGAGCGGCAGACGCCAGGAAATGCGCTTCCGTCGTGGTGAACAGCACGGCCTGGGCGGTGTTGACGCCTTGCGACGGCAGCCCTTCAGAGACGGGCTGCACGCCCGCCGCCGCCAGGTGCGACACCCCTTTCTCGTATGCCTGGTGTATGCCTTCGGTCAGCATCACGGCGGCCTGTTTTTCGGCCATTGCAGTAGCCGCCGCAGCCAGGAATGCATCCAGAGCAGGCCCGGCCTGGGCGATCAAGAGCCCTGGGTTTGTGCAAAACTGACCGCATCCCAGTGTCAGCGAATCGACAAACGCCTTGCCCAATTGCGCCGCCTGAGCCGACAGCGCCCCCGGAAACAGGAACACCGGGTTGATGCTGCTCATTTCGGCATAGACCGGGATCGGTTCGGGCCGGGCCTGTGCCACCTGAACCAGGGCCAGACCGCCCTGCCGCGATCCGGTAAAGCCCACCGCCTTGATGGCAGGATGCGCCACCAGGGCGCTGCCCAGTTGCGTACCGGCACCAAACAACAGGGAAAACACGCCTTCCGGCATCCCCGTGGCTTGCGCGGCGGCCACGATTGCCTGCCCGACCAGTTCCGACGTCCCCAGATGCGCATTGTGCCCCTTGACGATCACCGGCGCGCCGGCGGCCAGGGCCGACGCTGTATCGCCACCCGCCACGGAAAACGCCAGTGGGAAATTACTGGCCCCGAACACGGCAACCGGTCCCAGCGGCACCTTTGCCAACCGCAGATCACTGCGCGGCAATGGCGTGCGATCCGGCAAGGCAGGGTCGACGCTGGCTGCCAGAAAGCGCCCATCACGCACCACCTGCGCAAACAGGCGCAATTGCCCCACCGTCCGACCACGTTCGCCCTGCAGGCGTGCCAGCGGCAAGCCCGTCTCGGCATGCGCACGCGCCAGCAGTTCATCACCCAATGCCATGATCTGGCTGGCGATTTCTTCAAGGAACTGTGCGCGTTGCGCCAGTGGCAAATTCCGATAAGGATCGAATGCCGCCTGCGCCAACCGCGCAGCCTGTTCGACATGCTCGGCCCCACCAAAACCAAATGTTGGCTCCAACGTCTCGCCCGTAGCAGGATTGGCGGCCTTCTGCCCGCCCGCCCCACCATGGACGCGCTGATTGCCAATCAACATCGCGCCGCTAATTGTCATCATCCATCCTTTAGAAAGAACTGCGATTACTGGCTGCCCAGATTGTCCATCAACGCCTTCAGCGCCTGCACCTCTTCTTCTTCCAGATCGGTCAACGGCGCGCGAACCGGGCCGGCAGAATGCCCTGCCAGGCGGGCACCGGCCTTGACGATACTGACGGCATAGCCTTGCTTGCGATTGCGGATTTCCAGGTAGGGCAGGAAAAACTCATCGATCAAGCGATCCGTCGTCGCATGATCTCCAGCGGCCACCGCGTTGTAGAACGCAATGGCGGTCTTGGGAATGAAGTTGAAGACAGCCGACGAATAGACAGGAATACCCATAGCCTTGTATGCAGCGGCATAGACTTCCGCTGTCGGCAGGCCACCCAGGTAGGTAAAGCGGTCGCCCAGCTTGCGACGGATACGCACCATGGGCTCGATATCACCCACGCCATCCTTGAAACCGATCAGGTTGGGATGCGCATCCGCCAGCTTCAACAGCCACTCCGCGCTGAGGCGGGAGTTGGCCCGGTTGTAGAAAACCACACCGATCTTTACGGACTTGCAGACCTGCGCCACATGGGCGGCGATACCCTCCTGGCTGGCCTCGGTCAGGTAATGCGGCAGCAGCAGCACGCCATGAGCCCCCAGGCGTTCGGCCTCCTGGGCCTGTGCAATCGCAGTACGCGTCGGGCCACCCACCCCCGCCAGGATGGGCACCTTGCCAGCACCGGCTTGCACCGCCGTGTGGATGATGGTGCCGTACTCATCGCCACTGATCGAAAACAGCTCGCCTGTGCCGCCTGCCGCGAACAATGCACTGGCCCCGTAAGGTGCCAGCCATTCGAGGCGAGCAGCATAGGCCTTTTCATTGAAATCGCCCTGTTCGTCAAAATCAGTCAGCGGAAAAGACAGCAGGCCTTGCGAAAGAATACTTTTGAGTTCCTGGGGGGTAGTCACGGCTTTCTCCTAAAGTCATCAGAACAAGATGTGCGACAACGCACTAGAAGTACGTCATCGTACAAGACAAAATAGAAAAAGCAAGCCCACAATGACTACAAAACACCTTTACGCCAAACAAATCCTGCAAAAATCAGCTTGATTAAATAATTTCCCCAAAACCTAGGGATATCCATGACCTCACATTGTTGTAGGTTGTCGTACTACTAATCTAGAATAAAAACACCCGTGTATGAACGTACTTAACAGGAAGGCTTGGCGTGGATATCGAATCAATCTGCCTGCACCGTGTGCGAGTCCCCTACGAAACTGCCCGCCGGCGCGAGTTGCAGACACACGATCCGTACAACATGGCCACCGCCCGTGCAGAAGGCATGGAATGCCTCATAATCGAAATCACGACATCCGACGGATTGACCGGATGGGGCGAAGCGTTTGGGCACAAAGCCAACCCGGCCACCTGGGCGGCCCTGTCGGACGTGGTGGGCCCCTACTTCCTCACGCTTGCAGGAACTGATCCTGTCAGCTTGCAGCAGCAGGCCAGTCGTGCGTTCCATGCATTTGGTCAGAGCGGGCCGTTTGTATACGCCTTGTCCGGCATCGACATTGCATTGTGGGACATTGCCGCCCAGCGCGCAGGTCTGCCCTTGCACCAGCTATTGGGCAGCCAGCAGACAGCCATCCCCGCCTACCCGAGCCTGCCCGCCTACGTCGATCCCGACGAAGTCGCCTACCAGGTACGCCGGGTACAGGCGCTGGGCTATCAACAGATCAAATTGCACGAAACCAGCCTGCCTGCCATGGATGCAGCGCTGGATGCATTGCAGGCGGGCGTCGAACTGATGGTCGATGTGAACTGCCCCTGGGATGCCCTGGCAGCAGAACAGGCCGCCCGGCACTTGAAAGCACGCGGCATGGGATGGCTTGAAGAACCCTTGTGGCCACCTGACGACATCGCCGGCCTGGCGCGACTGCGCACCACGACAGGCATGCGCATCGCCGCCGGCGAAAACGCCAGTGGCGTCAATGGCTTGCTGCAACTCATGCAGGGTGGAGCCATCGATATCGCACAACCCAGCGTCGCGAAGATCGGCGGCATCACCGGCATACAAGCCGTACTGAAACTGGCGGCCGCCATGCAGATACAGGTTGTGCCGCACTGTTTTTACTTTGGCCCTGGCCTGCTTGCCACTGCTCACGTCGTAGCAACCCTGCCGCAAGGCACCCCTCTGGAAGTGCCTTTCCTGGCATTTCAGGCACCACTGCACAACTGGATGGCGTTTGAGCCCGTCATGCAATTACCCACAGCACCCGGATTGGGCTTTATGCCAGATCCGCATGTCATGGAGGCACATACCCTGGCACGGCAACAACTGAACCGCCCCTGAAACCACTGACACCGCCAGCCCACTGGCAAGCATTACCCCATAAAAAACAAGATTTTCTGGTGCCGGCCAATCCGGTGCCCGCGATAACAAACCGGAGACACAATCATGACCCAGCGCTTCCCCTCGTGGCTGGCAGCCAGCCTGACTGCTATCGGCCTGAGCCTGACGGCTACCACGGCACTCGCCAGCACCACCCTCAAGATCGCCAATTTCTTTCCGGACAGCCATCCCGTCAACATTGCATTGCGTGAAGTCTTCAAGCCCGCCGTCGAAACCGGCTCTGCGGGTGAACTGAAGGTCCGGATCTACACCAACGGCACGCTGGGCGGTGACGAACGCCTGTATAACGCAGTCCGCGGGGGCACACTGGATATTGCCGTGATCGGCAACATCATGGAAAACGAAGTCGACTACGTCGGCATCGTGCAGCAACCTTTTCTCTTTACCAACTACAACCATGCCGCCAACGTGCTGCGCGGCGATATCGGCACCAGTCTGGTGGCGGATTTCCGCGACAAACTGGGTCTGGAGTTCCTGGGTTGGGGTGTTCAGGGTTTCCGGGTAATCGCCAGCAACAAGCCCATCCAGCAGATGTCAGACTTCAAAGGACTGCGCCTGCGCTTTCCCGGCATCGAGAACATGGTGGCCATTGGCCAGGCCCTGGGTGCCAACGTCACGCCACTTCCCATCAATGAAGTCTTTGGAGCCCTTGAGCAAAAGGTGGTCGATGGCGTAGAAAACCCCTACCCCAACCTGTATGCCGCCAAATGGCATGAGCTGACACATCACGTCCTGGAGTCCAACCACGTCTTCACACCCAATCTGTATGTCGCCAACGGCAAAGTCTGGGACAAACTGACACCCGAGCAGCAAAAGATAGTTCGCGATGCCATACAGGCATCCACCGCCCGTGAATGGGAGTTGCTGGTCGCGCAAGAGTCCGAGATCAAAGACAAGTTGCAGGCCGAGAATGTGGAAATCATCGTTCCCAGCCCTGCTTTCCATGCCGAACTCCAGGCTGCCGTGCAGGACTCATACCGCCGTTTCTATACGGCACGCCCCGGCGCAGAGGCCATCGTTGAACAGATCAAGACAGTCGCCACACAACCATAAGCCTGTCTCAACGGATCTCCGTCATGCTCAATACATCCTCACATCAACGGGCTGCGGCTCGTCGGCTGGACACGGTGCTGGGCGGTTGCATGGCAATCTGCCTGGCCGCCATGACCGTCCTGGTGTTCGCCAATGTCGTCCTGCGCTACGCGTTCAATTCCGGGATCACCTGGTCTGAAGAAATGTCACGCTATTTCTTCGTATTCATGATCTTTTTTGGCTCGGTCAATGCTGCCATGCTGGGCAAGCACATTTCGGTCGATATGTTTGTCCTGCGCCTGGCACCGGGTGCCCGCCGTGCGGCCCGCATCCTGGCCTGCCTGCTGTCCCTGGCTGTCTTGGCGATATTGGCGTGGGGCAGTTGGGAGCTGGCCATCATCAATCTGCAATCCCGTGGCCCGGTCACGGGGTTTCCGCTCTGGCTGCTGTTTGCCGGCAGCCTGCTGATGGCCGTCTCCATAGCCCTGATCACCTGCCGTGACCTGTGGCGTATCTGGAACGCGAGCCAGAACGCACACGATGACCAGGAGAATGCAGCATGATCGAACTGCTGGTGTTTGTAATCGCGCTGTTCGTACCGATCGCGCTGGGTGTCCCCATTGCCCTTTCGCTGATTGTCGCCAGTGTGGCCCTGATGTTTCAGCTGGATATGTTCAGTGTGCAGGTCGTGGCGGAAAACCTGGTCAGTGGTGCCAATAATTTTTCCCTGATGGCCATCCCCTTCTTCATCCTGGCGGGTGAACTGATGAATGCCGGCGGCATTACCCGGCGCATTATCGACCTGGGTCTATCGCTGGTAGGACATCGCCAGGGCGGCATGGGCTATGTCGCCATCATTGCTGCGATCATCTTTGCTTCCTTATCAGGCTCTGCCGTCGCCGATACGGTCGCCTTGGGGGCCGTGCTGATCCCGCTGATGCTGCGGGCCGGCTATGACCGAAACCGATCTACCGGACTGATTGCCTCCGGAGGCGTCATTGCCGGCGTGATTCCGCCCAGCATTCCACTGATCCTGTTTGGCGTTACCAGCGGGGTATCCATTTCCAAGCTGTTTCTGGCCGGTGTCGTGCCCGGCCTGCTGATGGGGCTGGCTCTGATTGTCACCTGGTGGCTGGTGTCCAGACGCAGCGAGCAACAACCGCTGCCCCGGCAAAGCCTGGGTGACATGCTGCGCGCCCTGCGTCAGGCCGGCTGGGCACTCCTGCTGCCGGTCATCATCGTCGGTGGCCTGCGCTTCGGCATCTTCACCCCCACCGAGGCGGGTGTGGTGGCCGCGTTCTATGCACTGTTCGTCAGCGTCGTGGTCTATCGCGAGCTCAGTCTGGCGGACCTGTTCCATGTCTTTGTGGCGGCTGCCCGCATGACCAGCATCATCATGCTGCTGGTGGCTGCCTCCTCCGTCAGTGCCTGGATGATGACCATGGCAGACATCCCCATGCTGGTGGCCGACATGCTCAGTGGTATGACCGACAGCCCGTTGCTGCTGCTGTTGCTGATCAACCTGATCGTCCTGGTCATCAGCATGACCATGGACCTCGCGCCCGTGATTCTGATACTCACACCGGTACTGATGCCAGTCATCACACAAGCCGGCATTGACCCTGTGTATTTCGGCATCATCTTCATCATCAACCTCAGCATCGGCTTGCTGACACCACCGGTCGGCACTGTGCTGGCGGCAGCGGCAAGCGTCGGCAAAACCACCATGGGCGGCGTGCTGCAAGGCATGTGGCCCTTCCTGCTGGCACAACTGGTGTTGCTGACGATGCTGATCCTGTTCCCTCAAATCGTACTGGCCCCTCTGCACTGGATGAGCTGACCATCATCTACAACCCATGGAGCGTTCTGCCTGCCCTGTCAGGCAGAACGCTCTGTCTGTTGACATGTCGTAGGATGACTTAATATACGGACTTGGGCACCCGATATGCATTTTTCAGTCAATTCCAGGCCGCCGCCTTTTTCGTATTCAGCACACAGATCCACCCTCCGACCATGAGCACCGACAGCGCACCACGCAAACGAGGCCGCAGCCTGACACAGGAAGTTGTCCTGTCTCTGACCCAGCAAATTCGCGAGGGGGAATTCCTGCCAGGCAGCAAGCTGCCTCCCGAGGCCGAGCTGATGCAGAGAGAAGGCGTCAGTCGTACAGTCGTGCGCGAAGCCATCTCCCAACTGCAGGCCGCGCGACTTGTCGAAACCCGTCATGGCGTGGGCACATTCGTGCTGGACATACCGGCTTCACCCTCCAGCGACATCAGTCTGGACTGCAACCTTGTCACGCTGCTTGATGTCATGTCGATCCTGGAATTCCGGATCAGCATCGAATCAGAGGCCGCCGGACTGGCGGCACACCGCCGGACAGCCGACGACATCCATGCCATGCGCGCAGCACTCGAGCAATTCGATGTCACCTCGGATCTTCGCAACGAAAGCAACGTCAAAGCCGACATCGCTTTTCATACTGCCATTGCCACAGCGACTGGCAATCGCTATTTTGCAGACGTGCTCAAACAGTTGGGGGCAGCCATCATTCCTCGCAACCGTGTCGACGCCGTTCGCCGCACGCCCCAGCAACAACATGAATACCTGCGCCAGATCCACGGCGAGCACCTGGTCGTACTGGGTGCCATAGAACGGCAGGATGCAGAGTCAGCCAGGGCCGCCATGCGCACTCACCTCAGCAACAGCCGTGAACGCTTGCGTACCGTGAGGGAAGTACTGGCCGAGCAGCAGGCAGGAGTCACACCTTCTGGCTCAAACAACGGCGAATACCAAGATACAGCAGCACAGCCAACACATCGATGATGGCCAGCACCGGCCAGGGACTGGTCCACTTGTCCATATTGGTGGTCCTGCCATAATAAGGCGGAACATTGCCATAGGACTCCCACAGCGTGGTCACGTTGATATACAGAACCAAGCCGCACAGCATGCTACTGACCAGGTAGAAGCAGACGCGACGTGCGACAGGTTTCATTCGACACTCCGCAGATCGAAATAACGCCGGCGCAACCGCGGACGCCACACCCACGGTGAACCACTAAAGAGTGAGTTCCACACTGATCTGGGCGTTTCGTGGAGCAATATTTCCCAACAATCCCCACCAAAGAAACTGAACTGGATACGCTCTGCCGAATCCATCGTCAGCTCGCTCAAAAAAGCTGCCGTATCCAAGGCTCCCAGCCTGGCCTGATCGAGCACCGTAGCCTGGGTGTCCACAAGGTAGATGTGCAAGCGTTCATCGTAGATAAGGTCATTACTCAGAAAGAGTATGTAATGCAGTGGCGTCGCGACACAAGCATCCAGTTGTCGCCCGAACAAGACCGTCGTCACCGCGCCCGTTGGCAACGTTACGACACAACGGGGCACACCGTCTTTGTGCGACACGACGGCCAAATCAAGATCGCCAAGGGGGATTTCTTTCATGCGACATACCTATGATCAGCGACATTGCGAACGCCACTATTTTCCCTCACCCAGCATCAACTGCAAGAACGCCAGATCCAGCCAGCGGCCAAACTTGGTTCCGACCTGTGGCATCAACGCCGTCTGCACAAAACCGCAGGCCCTGTGCAGGCGGATGGATGCCTCGTTGCCAGCCTCGATGCCAGCGACCATCACATGTTTTCCGGCCTCTCGGGCCCGCACGATCAGCGCTGTCAGCAGCGCCCGCCCCAGTCCCTTGCCATGACAGTCCGGACGCACGTATACCGAATGCTCGACGGTATGGCGAAAACCTTCGAAGGCGCGCCAGTCACCGAATGAGGCATAGCCCAGGATGCCGCCCGTCTCATCGACCGCAACCAGCACCGGATAGCCCTGCGCCTGCCGCGCTGCGATCCAGGCGACACGGTCGCTGGCGTCCACCGTTCGCTCGTTCCAGATCGCCAGCGTATCCGTGACTGCGTAGTTGTAGATGGCGGCGATCCCTGCGGCATCGCCGGCCTGTGCATCGCGTATCTGCATCTTGCCGCTCCGGTCAAAGTGCAGATTGTTGCGCTGCCAACGGCGGCTGTCCATCACCATTTTCCACGCCTGGACTGCGCATGCCGATGAACTGTGACAAGGCTGGCGACAGGATGCGGGCACGATGGCGAATCAGGTAGAAACGACGCTCGATCCGGGGCAGGGCCGTGTGCAATATCACCAGGCGTCCGGCCGCCACGAAATCCTGCACGGCCGCCCGCGACAGGCAGGTCACGCCCAGGCCTGCGGCTGCGGCCTGCTTGATGGCTTCCGAACTGCCCAGGTACATCGCGCTCTCAAAGTGATCCAGGTGTGGCAGCAGTGCCTGTTCGACCGTCTCGCGCGTGCCCGAGCCCTGCTCGCGCAACAGCCAGCAGGCCTGGCGCAACACCGTGGGCGTAATGGGTTGCTCAGGCACCACACCGCCCTCGCTATCGGGCAACACAGCCGGTCTGACATGCACAGTCTCCTCATCATCCTGTGTGTCATGAGCGGGTTCCCTTGGCCAAAGATAATCAGGCGCAGCCACGATGACCATCTCATCGTCCATCCAGTGCTCGACATGCAGATCCGGCTCATGGCAGGGGCCTTCTATCAACCCCAGATCCACTTCCATCCGTGCCACTGCCGACGCCACATCGCGGGTATTGCCGATTTCCACCTCGACGCGGGCCAGCGGCGCAGCCCTCAGATAGGCCGCCACCATGCCTGGCACGAGATAATTGCCGATGGTCGTGCTGGCCCCCAACCGAATCGACACGGGAGCCTGAACCTGCGCAGACACAGGCAAGCCGACACCGAACTGGCGCTCGATCTGGCGCGCAGACTCCAGCGTAACCCTGGCCTGAGGCAGCAAGGCACGCCCGGTCTCGTTGATCACCAGCCGCTTGCCGGCACGGTCGAACAGACGAATGCCCAGCAGCGACTCGAACTCGTTGAGCGCACCACTGATAGCCGACTGTGACAAGGCAATATGCGTCGCCGCAGCAGACGTGCTGCCGCAGTCGGCCACGGCAATGAAGATTTCCAGCTGACGCAGCGTGAGATGCATGACGGGCATCCTTCTTTATCGTTTATTCCAATAGGATATAACCATATAACCCGTTTTACAGATAGACATGGCGGCCTCACACTACCACGCATCTCTCTTGCCGTGTGTACCGCCATGCAGTCGCTGCCCATTCCGCCTGATCATAGTGCCCCGATTCCATCGCTGACCGGCAGGCCCGATGCCGGGCAGGCAAACGTCCACCACACCACAGCAGGGTCAAGTGCCCAGCGGCTCTCCAACTGGCCACACCGCCTTCGCGCCAGACTGCCCGGCCTGATTCTGGCGGGCAGTCTGGCACTGGCCGCCATGTGGATTGCCCAGCATCCCTGGCTGCAGGCACATGGGCTGGGGACCCTGACACTGGCACTCGCCCTGGGCCTGCTGGCAGGTCCGTTGCTGGGCCGCTTCGATGCCGCGACACAGGAGGGTCTGGGTTTCAGCAAGCAGATTCTGCTGCGGCTGGGCATCGTCCTGTACGGTTTGCGACTGACGCTGCAGGATATCGGCAGCATTGGTTGGCAAGGCGTCCTCTTCGATGCCATCATGCTCGGCAGCACCTTCATGCTGGCCTGGATACTGGGCACCCGGCTGTTCAAGCTGGACGAGCGCACCAGCATGCTGATCGGCGCAGGCAGCTCGATCTGCGGCGCGGCAGCCGTCATCGCCACGGCCCCCGTCCTGCAGGCCCGGCCTGACCAGGTCACGGTGGCCATTTCAACGGTCGTACTGTTCGGCACGCTGGCACTTTTCCTGTATCCCCAGCTTTATCAGCTCAATCTGCGCTATATGCTGTTCGACTGGTCTGCGGGCTGGTTCGGCCTGTTCACCGGTGCCACCATCCACGAGGTCGCGCAGGTCGTGGCCGCCGGCCAATCCATCGGCGAAGAGGCGGCCTATCTCGCCGTGGTCTCGAAGATGGTCCGCGTCATGATGCTCGCCCCTTTCCTGATCGGCCTATCGCTCTATGTCGCCCGCGTGCTGTCGCCGCGCACGTCAGATGCGGCACACACACCAGGCCGCATCGTCATTCCCTGGTTCGCTTTCGGCTTCCTGCTGGCCGCAGGGCTCAACTCATGGCTGCCCGTGCCGGTTGTGGTTCTGCAAGGCGCGCACCAACTGGATACCTTCTGCCTGGCGGCTGCCATGGCCGCCCTGGGCTGTACCACCCGCCTGTCAGTCATCCGGCAAGCTGGCTGGCGCCCCATTCTGCTGGCGGCCCTGCTGTTCGGCTGGCTGGTCGGCGGCGGCATACTGGTGGGGGGTGTGCTGGTCGACTAGGACAAAAGCGGCACAGTAGCCGTCCCAAGTCATGGTAGACAAGACAATGAAATCGTATTCAATGATTGATGGCGGCAGCACGCATGGCGAGGCTCCTTTTGTAAATACAACAGATACAAAAGACACCCTTCACGCCATCAGGGGTGATGGGTGCCCTCATTGGCCACACCATCCTGCTGCAACAGCCGAATCAGTTCATGCGTGAAATGCGGCAGGGTTTCCATGTCCCGCACGCAGATCAGCATATTGCGGATGGCCCAGGTGTTTTCCAGCTCCACCAGTTTGATCGGCAGGCTGCGAGCATGGCGCCGGGCTGCTGACTCGGGCAGGATGGAGATCCCCACATTGGCTGCCACCATGCGGCAGGCAGCCTCGAAACTGCCCACCTGGATGCGTATCCGTAACTGCCGGTTGATCTCGCCTGCGGCACGATTGAGAAAGGCGTAGATGGCACTGCCCTCGTGCAGCACGATGTAATCGCAATCCATGGTGCGCTCGAAGGGAATGCGGTCATGGTGGGCGAGTTCATGATCTTCCGACACGGCCAGCACCAGACGATCCTTCCGGTACGGCAAGGTCAGCAAGCCAGCCGTCTTGACCGAGCCTGCCACGATCCCGATATCGGTCACACCCGCACTCACCGCCTTGACGATCTCATCACTCTGGCGCTCGCTCAGGTCAATATTCACATCCGGCCAGTGCGCCAGGAAATCACTCAGTACATGCGGCAGGAACTCGGTCATCGCCGTGGTATTGGCCAGGATGCGCACGTGTCCCTTGATGCCCTTGGCATACTCCTGCAGGTCAGAGCTGAGCAGTTCGATCTGACCCAGTACCTGCCGCGCATGATGCAGGAAAGCTTCGCCAGCCGGGCGCAACGTAATGCCCTGGGCGCTGCGATTGAGCAACGGCACGCCGATCGACTGCTCAAGGTTTTTGATCCGCATGCTGGCGGCAGGCAAGGACAGGCAGGCTCGTCCTGCTGCCTTGGTCAGGCTTTTTTCCTCGGCGATATAGGTAAACAGGCGTAAATCGACAAAATCGAACTGGATGGACATGACAGAACCTCTCTGCTGCACGATGCCGGGCAGATTACCGAATAACGGCCATGAGGGCCAGTCTCATGCCATGACGGCTCTGATGACAGGTCAACGCTGGTAATCTAGCGACTGCTCAAAATAACGTATGGATACGGGTATGTCACACACATTGAACACACCACCCGACGTCCCGGTCGGCACCCTCAAGCTACTGGGTCCGCTGGGCCTGAAATATGAAGTCGGGCAGCCAGTCTCCCCCCTGGACGATGGCGATTGGCTGGTGGAAATCATTCTGGTGGAAACGGGCTCGAAAGTTGTCTATCGCTACTCTAGCCTGATGGCAGATCGCGACGCAGGCTAATGCATGCGGTTGCCCGCGGCCACCTGAGCGGACCTGTCCCCCAGCTTCAGAAGCCCATTTCCCGCACGAACACAGCGACCGCCTGACGCCAGACCGACGCCGCCCAACTGCGCGCCTCGCCCTCTATCGCCACACTGCCCACCAAAACAGGCGCAATAGCGTACTGTCCTGCCTGCTCCTGCCCAGTCATCATGACCTGCGCAGACTCCGGCAACGCTGCTAGCCGCAAGACCACTCGATACACCGCCTGCTCAGGTGCCAGCCGTTGACCATCCTTGCTGGCCGCAAGTGCACCTCCATGTACAGAGACCAGTTCCGGCACCGCCCCCAGATCATGACTTGCCGTCTGGGCAATGGTCACGACCTCGGCCTGTACCGCGGATTGTGCCGGATCGGTCGGGTAGAACCAGGCCGCATCACCCTCGCGCAGATAGGCGACATCCTGCTCGGCCACGTAGGCCTCCAGCAGCCGCTCGCCTGGTGCCACGATCGTGGCCAGCCACTCTCCGGCCTCCAGCCACTCTCCCACCCCCAGCGGTTCTGCCATATCTACCACGACACCATCGAACGGAGCCGCTACCGTCAACTGCTGCACCTGCCGCTGCAACACAGCCAGCCGCAGTTGCACCGCCGACAGCTCCTGTCGGGCCACCGGAGCCTGGGCCCGCGTATCACTGGCCAACGGATGAAAAGACGACTGCCAGCGCAGTTGCGCCAGCCGGCGGGCCACATTGTCCAGTTCATGACGCAATGCAGGTGCCTCCAGTGCCAGCAAGGGCTCACCCTGCACCACCGGTTGCCCCGGACGAATCTCCAGTTGCGCCAGTTGCGCCCCCACAGGCGCATAGATCTGGAACTGCCCTGCAGCACGCGACAACGCAGGCGCATGCACAGCCGTGCGCCACGGCACTACGGCCAGCAGCAACAAGGCCAGCAACAGCGCAACTACGGTCACGGTGCGCCGATTCCAATGCAGGTCTTGCCGCCGCTTGCCCCATTCACGCATTTCGGTCCAGACAGGCTTGAGGATGAAGGCCACGATTTCCACCAGAAACAGAATGATCCCCAGAACCTTGAACGCCATGTGATACACCAACAGGGCAATCCCCAGGAACAGGAAAAAACGATAAATCCAGACACACCAGGCATAGACAGTCAGCACCCGCTCTCGCCACGGCTCGAACACCTCGGGCGCGGCATCCCCAAAGCCGAACAGCCATTCCCGCAGCCGCCAGCGCGCCAGCGCAAACGAACGCTGCTGCAGGTTAGGGACCGCCAGCGCATCGGACATCAGGAAATACCCATCGAAGCGCATGAAAGGGTTGAGATTGACCGCCAGCGTCAGGATCCAGGTCGTGGTCGCCAGCACGAACATGGCACTGCGCAACATGCCGTCGGGCAGAAAGCTCCAGGCCAGCGTGGCCCAGGCCGCAAGCGCCGTTTCGGCCAGCATGCCGGAAGCGCCGATCATCATCCTGGGCCGCCGGCCCGGCAGGCGCCAGGCACCGGAGGTATCGGTATAGAGCACCGGCCACAGCACCATCAAGGCTACGCCCATGGTCGACACGCGACATCCATAGTGCTTGCAGACATAGGCATGGCCCAGCTCGTGCACGACCTTGGCCAGCACCAGCGTCAGCCCGGCCAGTGCGGCCCCTTCCAGCGTGAAAAAATAGGGAAAGGTATGCAGGAATTCGTCCCACTGACGCAACGCCAGCACCAGGCCCAGCACCCCGGCCAGCAGCGTCAGCCACAGGAACCCGGCATTGAGAAATACGCGGCGCACCCAGGGCAACGTGCGGGTCAGGAAGCCATCCGGCCGACACAGTGGAATGCGGATGAACAGATAGTGTCGCAACGCCTGCTGATACCAGCTTGCATGCCGGCGCGTACGCTCGGCCTGCTCCTGCAATTGCGCCAGCGCCTGCTCACCCTGGAGGCGCACCAGATGCTGCTGCTGCAGGAAACGGGCGAACTGCTCTACCTCGGTCGCCTCGACCGTCAGCGTTGTACGCGCCATCACGGCCTGTGCCACGGCCTGCGCAGATCCCTCTTGCCAGGCCGACAGCATCTCCGCCTCGACCCAGCCGATCCGGAAAAATGCCCCGCGCCCCGGATCCTCAAGTGTCCAGGAAGGTGAGCCATCCGCCAGTCGCGGCCCCTCATGCAGCAGGAGCTCATCGCGCAGAGGGGGCAGTGCGGATGGCTGAGGGGGTTGGGCTGGGTTGGAAGAAGCTCGGATATCGACAGTAGCCATTTCACCGTTCCGGTATAGAGTCGGACTCAGGAATCACTGATATATCTACATCTTTCCCAAATCTTCCTGAAGCACCAAAATATTCCTTTGACAGAATAGTTCTCGGAAGGAATAATGACTGCAAAATGGGATGTGGAATACACCGACGAACTGGCTGAGTGGTGGGCAAAACTAACCGAACTCGAGCAAGTATCCATCGATACCTCTGTTCGGCTTCTGGAAGAAAAAGGCCCAAACCTCGGGTTCCCTCATACATCCAGCATCGCAGGCTCAAGGCACGCCCATATGCGTGAACTTCGCGTGCAGCATGCTGGGCGTCCATACCGGATTCTTTACGCATTTGACCCTCGTCGCTGCGCCATCCTCTTGCTAGGTGGAGACAAGACCGGCAATGACCGTTGGTACGAAAAAAACATACCAATAGCAGACGCACTGTATGACATACACATCGGGACTTTGGGAAAAGAAAGGCGGATCAATGGCAAAAAAATTCAGTGAACTACGTGCACAGATGTCACCGGAGGCTCAGTCCCGCGCAGCCGCGCAAGCCGAAGCCATACTGGTAGACATGCAACTCCAGGAACTGCGCAAAACCCGCAAAGTGACACAAATCACAGTTGCAAAAGCCATGAGCGTTGAACAGGCAGCCATCTCAAAACTGGAACACCGCGACGACATGTACATCAGCACACTGCGGGAGTACATCAAGGCACTCGGTGGTGAACTCAAGCTGGTCGCATCTTTTCCCGATGCTGATATTCAGGTGCATCCATTTGTCCAAGATCGTTAACACCACCATGCTTTTTTAAAAAATCAGAGTGCAATTCAAAAGAACTGCACTCTGGAAATAACATCAACGGCTCAATTTGCCCTTAGCCGAAACCCTTTCGATTGCATGCAATGCGTGAACAATGCATCCTCTTTCGACTCAGAAACATTATTAACACCTATCTCGTAGCGACATTGCGACTCTACGCTCTGCGTATTATCCCGATCCACTCCGGCCTTATACCAAAACGGTTTCGGTATGGCACATGCAGCCAGAAAAATTGACAATAAGAAAATTGAATATTTTTTTGAGATCATCCCAACTCCCTATTTAAAAAATAATTGAATTATATTTTTTCGCTGCAAAACTAGCCATACTCAAGCCTCTTCCTAGTACATCACCACCCCAACCAGGCACGCAACGCCGCCAACGGCCGCCGCATCAGGTACAGGAACAGGATCGTCCTTTCGCCATACAGCTTGGCCGTTCCCTTGAGTCCGATACGAGGCAGCGCCTCCTCTGGCGCAAAGGCAGCACGCACGCGATAGGCCATCACGCCATCCGGCATCGGGCTGGCGCGATATCCCATGCGCACCATGCGGGCATCAAGCGGCGAAGCCGGTGCGATATTCAGGAAGAACTTGACCTGCGCATCCGGGGCCAGCGCGATCGCGTCTGCCACCGGCAGTGAAATATCCAGCGCAGCCTCCTGAGGGTCGGCCAACATCATGATCCGCTCGCCCAGCGCCACAGGCCGGCCGATCCAATCATTCGGATCATCGAAAATCACGATGCCATCGCGCACGGCATGGATGCGGCTGCGTGCCAGTGCCTGTTCCAGGTATTCCACATCCGCGACCGCCTGGTCACGCTTGCCCTGCAATACCCCCAGCATGGCTTTGCTGCGTGCATCGAGCAGCGCCTGCTGCTGCCCCTGACGCAATTCGGCCGCCGCCACGGCCAGTGCCTGACGGGCCGTCTCAAGCTGGCTTTCCAGTTCGCGGGCATCCAGCGTCAGCAACAATTGGCCTGCCTTGACAGCCTCATTGGGCTGCACTTCAACCTGATCCACGACGCCCTGAATCGGTGCCCGCACCATGGCAGGCTGATGGGCCACCACCTCTGCGGGTGCCAGTACCGACTGCCGTACCGGCCAGAGCAACAACACCAGCAATAATGCTGCCGCCCCCCACCAGAGGCGACGACGATGCGGACGGATAGCCGCCACACCGGTACGGCCACGCCGCGACAGCGCACGCCAAGCATGCGCATAGGCATCCGCCAGGGATTCCAGCAAGGCCCGCTCCGGCTGGGTCCAGGCCTGCTCACGCCACAGCACCAGCGCCCCCATGACAGGCCCATCCGTGCCATTCATGAAAAAAGGCAGCCATATACACTGCGCCGGCAGATGCTCGCGCCACATGGCTGCATCCTCAGCCGCCTGCATATCAACCGATAACAGTCGACTCACGGCATCTGCCGCACGGGCACCCGGCACGCCTGCGGTATGCGATACCGCTGCCTGCTGTACATGGGACTGTGCCTGCACGCGCATCCAGCCGGCCAACCAGACCACGAACGGCGCATTGCGATCCGGTGTACCCAGTCCCGACAAGGCCTGTATCTGCCCTGTATCCGCGCGCCAGAATGCAGCCTGCCGATAGGGCACAAGCTGGCAGGTATCGTTGACCATCAGCCAGCCCAGCGCCTCGGGCGTATCGCAGGCACGAGCACGGCGCTCCAGCTCGACCAGGCCAGCCAGCGCCTGAGAAACATCACTCCTCATTGCACGATGCGTCATCCGACTCTTCTCATTGCTCCGCACGATGGGGCGCAAGGTCACCACCCGCGTGTGCCTGCCCATCCGATACGGCGGCGGCTGGCGGCTCGATACTGACCGTGCCGCTCATCCCCGGCAACAACCCCTGCTCGTCGGCACCCAGTCGCCCGATGGCCCGGACCGACTGGCTGACCGGGTCCACGCTGCCTGCGATGCGGGCGATCTCGCCTGCATGTGCCTGACCCGTTTCATCCAGCAAGACGGCAAAGGGATAGCCCGGCCGCAGCCAGACCAGCCAGCGCGACGGCACGATCATTTCGACCTCGAAACCACCCGTCTCGTAAATGCCCAGCAGTTCCTTGCCTTCGGGTACGTACTCCGACACCCGCACATGCGTTTCCCCCACACGCCCGGCAAAGGGGGCCTTGATGGTGCAGCGCTGCACCATGGCACGATCCACTGCACTTTCGGCCTGTCCGACCGACACGGCCGAACGGGCCTGCGCCAGGTCCGACACACTGATGGAATCGAGCGCATCAAGCCGGTTGGCCACATTCAGTTGCTGGCGTGCCGACGACTCGGCTGCCGCCGAACGGCTCAGCCGAGCCCGATGCAGCGAGCAATCGAACTCCGCCAGCACGTCCCCAGCCTTGAAACTATCGCCCTCCCGGAACGGGAGTTTGAGCAACTTGCCCGCCAGCTCGCTGGACAGCACGGCCTGCCGGACCGCCGTGACCTGGGCACGGACGACCTGCGCTTCCTGGGCCTGTATCGTTTCGGCCATGCCTATCAGTGCCAGAGCCGTCAGCAGCGGCAGGATATGCCGCTGCAGTCCGTGGCGCGGTGAACTGCCCGCAAGGGCAGTCACATGGCGGGCAGAATGAGCATACTCAGCGCGCATAAATATCCCGCCGCATCCGCTCCTGACGCGCCTCGGCCTCGGCCGCCAGAGCCGCCTGGCGCTGCGTCTCGGCCTGATCCAGTGCGGCCTGACCGCTGACCAGGGAGCCGGTGCTGGACCACATCGACACCGCCACTGGCCGCAACGCCGGCTGCTGCGCAACCGATGAGACAACCGGTGCGGCTGCAACAGCCTGCGCGGTCTGCGCCACAGGTGTGGCGGCCTCGACTGGCACGGCCTGCTGGATCAGGCTGGACTCGGCCATCAGGCGTGGCACCTGCAGCCCCCCCATATCAATGACGCGACCGTTGTCGGCCACCGCCGCCGCCAGACCAGCCACGCTGTCATCGGCCACAGTCTGTGGCAACGGATCGATGCCGGCCGCCTGGTGGATGGCACTCATGGCATTCTGCAGATCTGCATAGCTCAAGTCACGGGCCCGAGTGGCCAACACGGTTTCCACTCGCGTGCGGATGGTTTCAAGCACGGTCTGGGCATCACTGCGCAGGGCACCTTCGGTCTGCTGCAGAATGGCCCGCTGGATGCGATCCAGCTCTTTCGAGCGCTCAAACACACTGGCAGCACGCTGGAATTCCAGGTACGACACATTCACCTGGGTCAGCACGGCCATGCGCAATGCCTGGCGACGCAATTGCGCAACCGCTTCGCGGGTATCTCCGGCCTTGCTGATGGCCGGCCACGACAGGACATTGAACAGATTCCAGCTGACCTGCATGCCGGCATCCGCCCAGTTGTTGTTGACCAGATACTTGTTGCTGTCGTAGTTCAGGCCACCGAACAGCGATACGCCCGGCAACAGCCGCAGCAGCGACATGCGTGTTTCCAGCACGGCGTTGCGCGCCAGGTAGGCCTCTTCGCGGATCTCGGGACGACGCACCATCGACAGGGTTTCAAGGTCCTCGAGGCCATAGGCCAGGCGTGGCACTTCGAGGCTGGCGGCCGCAGGCACCACCAGATCATATTGCGATGCCGGCGGCAGATTCATCAGCGATGCCAGGCGCGATTTGGCCAATGCCAGGTCGCTCTCCAGCGCCTCGACCTGACGCACCATGCCCAACAGGTCACGCTGGTACTTAAGTGCATTGATCGGTGCCAGCAGACGTTGGCGTTCAGTCTCGCGCGCCTGCGACAGCGCCGTGCGCGCCTCGCCCAGGATGGAGGACACTTCGTTCTTGAGGCGCTCGGCAGTCACGGCATTCCAGTACGCTGTCCGCACCTCGCGAATGATGTCCGCCACGACTCGGCGGCGACGCTCTTCGGAAGCGAGGATCTTGTTGGCCTGGGCCTTGGCACCGAAATAGCTCAAGCCGAAATCAAGCACATTCCAGGACAGTTGCAGGTCGGCGTTGCGGATATTCCGTTCCTGGCTGGTGGAGGGTTCCAGCGACTCGCGCCCACTTTCCACCGAATAGCTCGACGACGCGTACGTGTTGTCTCGTGTCTTGAACCCAGCACGTGCCGTCAGCTTGGGCAGCATATCGAGCCCTTGCACATCGGCCAGGTTGTCTTCCAGCGCACGTTCCATCAGCATCAGGCGATGTTGCAGGTTGTACTTGACGGCACGGGCGATGGCCTCTTCCAGCGTGATGGCCTGTGTAACCGGCTCCTGTTGTGCGTACATGGCCTCGCGATCAGCCAGGGCCAGCACGAACTGCTCTTCCTCGGCCAGCGGCTGAGGGGTAATGGCGCAACCGGCCAGCGCGGCAGCGAGGATGGTCAGGCTACCCAGGCGCACGAAGCGCTGGCGAGCGACCGAGATCTTGTCATTGTGATGCTTGTTGGACACGTCTGTTCTTCCTTCTTTCAAAATCCCAAATGGCAACCGCGCGCCATGCCGCAGCCAGCAGGAGCGAGCCCCTTGCTGCGACATGATTGCGGCACATGATCGTTATGCAGCAGCCCGTTCGCCTGCGGGCCGTTCTTCCTGTTGCGGCGCGGCTCCCAGCAGGCCAAGCAGGCGCTGGGCATCCTGTACGAGGCTGGGCGCAGCCTGCATCCGAATTTGGTCGCTGACCGCCACCTTGGCCCCTGGCTGCAAGTCCTCGGTCAGTGCGACCACAGCCTCCTGACGGCCCGCTGCGGCAACATCGGCAGCCGATTCCGGCACGTTCAGAACGACCGGCACCTGCACGGCACGGCCATCCTGTGTCTGCGCCACCAGCACCAGATCCCATTGGCCGCTGCTGCCGGTTGCGATGATCCGGCCGGTACGCGCATCCAGGCGGATTCCCTCCGGCAACGGGCTGCCATCGGCCTGCACCAGCACCACGGAAACCACGGCCTGACGGCCGGAGAACAGGCCATCGGGCAACTGGTACTGGTAGTGGCCCTGGATCGCATCCCACTGTGCCGTACCACGCACAGTCTCACGGGTCGCGTGCAACGTGCCACCACCATGGTCGGCCAGGCTGGTTGCTGCCGGACGCTCGATTCGACGCTGTTCCAGTTCACGTTCCCACTCGGAGCGCGGCGTATCGGTCAGGTAGAAAGGCAGGCCGCGCAACCCCGGATCGGCAGACAGGCCCGCCATGGTCAACGACGAATAGCCCAGCGGTCGACCGCCGATGCCGGGCACCCCAGCCCAGGCCTCAGCCAGGATCTGGTGACGCTGGGCAGTGTCGGTCTGCCAGATACCGGCATAGGGCGACGTCAACGAGCCTGATGAGGCCGAAACATCACGCGACAGGGCATGGTCGGGCTGAAGCTGGGACAGGGTCGCGCCATCCATCAGGCTATTGACTTGCAGGGCAAGCGTCACACTGCTGCTGGCACCGTGTATGTCAGTCGCCGTGATAACCACGGTATGGCTGCCAATCGCTGTGGCGGCTGGCGTACCCGAGATCGTGCCGGTCGCGGCATCGAATGTCAGTCCGGCCGGCAAACCTGTCACGGACAGGCTGAACGCATCGCCTTCCGGGTCGGAAAACAGATTGGTCGGCAACGTATACGAAAATTCCTGCTGGACCTCTGCCTGCACACCGCCCAGTTGCCCGCTGGCCTGCGGCGCATCATTGACCGCCACCAGCGTGATCGAGGACTCGACCCCGGACAGTTGCACCGTATCCGAACCACCGCCAGCCGTACTACCGCTGTCACGCACGGACACCAGGGCAATCACGCGTGGCTGGCTCACGCTCGGGTTGTCACTGGTGCTGGCATAGCGGATCCCTTCCAGCAGCCCTTCGGCCTGTGCCGCCGGCAAGCCGGAGGCTGCAGCCGTCAGCGTCAGGCGCAGGCTGGTGCCATCCTGCAAGATGGCATACGCATGCCCACCCGCCGTCAGCCCCGAAGCCCCGGCGCGCAGCACGATGGTCGTGCCGTCGATGACCAGCGTTTCATGGCCAATGTCCACGACATTGTCCAGGCGCAGGACGATCTGCGTGACGGTTTCAGAGGCACCGCGAACATCGATCGCAACATCATCAAACACGACCACCGCGCTACCATTCTCGATGTACTCCAGATTGCTGCCTGGCACCACCGTCACCACGGGCGGTACATTCGCCACATCCAGGCTGACTGTGCGCGACGCCGATGCTCCGCTCGGATCCGTGACCTTGAGAACGAATTCGAACCGGCCGGCTACGGACAGCACGCCGACGATCCTGCCAGTTGCGGGATCGAACGACAGACCGGCAGGCAGCCCTTCCACATCCAGCGTCAGGGCATCGTTGTTGGCATCCGAGAACAGCTCGGATACCGCAGGCAAGGCATAGTCGAAAGCTGCCCCCACTGCGACCGGAGGCACATTCACCGTCCCGGCAACCGGAACAGGCTCGGCATTTGCCTCGATAGCCCAGGCAAAGTCCCGCGTTGCCGACATATTGCCCTTGTCGGTTACCGTGATCCGCAACACCCCACTCCACGGAGCATCAGGCATCCCGGACAATGTCCGGGTATCAGGATCGAACGTCACGCCTGGAGGCAGATTGTCGATCTCCCATGCCAGCCGGTCGCCATCCGCATCATTGAACAGCGATTCGGGCAATACGATCGGAGGATAGTCACGACCGACGATGCGCGTCGGCAACGCGTAATCATCCGTGCCCGGCAGTGGCACGGCATTGATGGCAACCGACACTTCCAGCTCGGTGAATAGGTCGCTATCATTGAACTGGACGCGCAACACCACCGAACCTGATGTCTCGGTACCCTGCCAGGCATAATCGATCTGCCGCAATACGGCATTGGCCTGCACGGTGGTCACGGCATCACCGAAACGGACCTCCAGCGTATCCCCCTCCTGCTCGAAGGTCGCAATCACCTTGCCATCCAGCCTGATCTCGTTGCCGACCAGCTCATAGCCATCCTTGCCGGCAAAACCGAACAGACTGCCGGCATCGCCCGTCACCTTGAGGAAGGCACCGGCATAGTTACCCTGGCCATTACCCGCGGCATCCAGCTCGACATCAGAGATACGCAGCGCCGGGAAGACAGCGATGGGTTCCCCGCCCGTTGTATAGACAGGTGCCGGGACATCCGGCGCACGCAGTACATGCAGCTTGTCCCCCACGACAACAATACCGCCATCCTTGATCGGCAGGATATGGCCAACGTTGCCCAGATCAGTCAGCGAATCAGACAGGCCACCATTCTCTACTGCGTAGCGCTTGAACGAGCCATCGGCCAGCGTCACGAACAGGGCCCTGCCATGATCTGTCAGTGCAATATCCCTGACATCCGCATCGACAGCCAGCGTATGTTGATGCGTCAGCGCTCCTTTCTCGATGTCCAGACTGAAGACATCAATCTGCCGATCGCTGGAAATCAGGATGGTCCGACCATCGGCACTGACTGAAAGATGCTTCAGCCCCCCCAGGGACAACGCTTTGCCTGCCGCATCGGTTTCGGTGTTGGCGGCATAGGTAAGCAGGGAAATGCCTCCTTCGGCATCGCGCTGGTAAACAATCAGGGCCGGCTTGCCATATGACCCTGACGGACTCGTCACCACGTAGACCAGATCGCCTTTGCTGACAACCTCCGTCGGACTCCACAGATATGGCGCATTGAACATGCTCCCTTCATGCTTACCCACCCATTGCAACTCACCGCTCTGAATGTCCCGACTAAACTCGAGCAAAGCGTAGGAATTCGTCAGATAAAGACTTTCCCCATCCTCTGACAGAGTCAGGCCCTGCATGCTGTATAGCGAACTGCCATGCACAGCATAATCATCGACGATGGTTTCCTCATGCGTCAGCTTGCCATCGGCATCGCTCGAAAAACGCAGAATCGCATTGCCACTCCCCGCCAGCGCATACACACTGCTGCCGTCTCCGGACAGCACCAGTTGTTTGATCGTTTCCTGCGCGGCAAAAGTCTCGACATGCGTCAACCGCCCCGAGTCCAGATTGCGGCTGAACAAGGCAATCGCCCCTTGGTCATCAACAACATAGACACGGTCTCCGGCCGTCGACACCGTACTGAATACAGGCTTCGAAAAACCATCCAGGCCATCCAGTACCTGCAGGCTGCTCAAGTCACCCAGCGACAGCACTGGATCGACCACCATCACCGGTTTGTCATTGACGGCCTCGATCTGGATCGACAGGGCCAGCACCTCGGAGACCAGGCCACGCTGGTCGGCCAGCGTGATTGCCACTGCCACGCTGGCGGCCGGCACGTCACTGCTGTTGGCATAGGTAATCTGCCGCAGCGTATTCTGCACATCGACCGAAGTCGGTTTGACCCCTGCACCATCGCTGAAACGGATCGTCAGCACGCCATCCTGGTTGGTCAGCGTACCGATCGCCTTGCCCGCCTTCAGCAGCGTATTACCATTCACGGACAGATCATGGCCTGCCTGGAAGCCGAGCGCATCGGCTGTACTCTTGCCCTCACCCAGTCGGATCGTCAGCACCGCGCCGTCATAATTGCCCAGCCCTCCATTGAAGGCATCCATCTGGGTGTCTTGCAGGGTCGCGCCCGGGGCAAGCGGGACCGGGGCTGCCTGTTCCCGATACTCGACGTCGGCCCCATTGTCCAGAACTGGAGCTGTATTCGTTCCCTGTGCTGCATTCAGGGTCACGACCGCCTTGCTGGCAGCCTCTCCTTCATCGTTCCTCAGATTCTTGCCATCGGCATCCGTCTCGAAGCCGCCGTTATCCTTGATTCTTAACGTAAAGGTACGATCACCGCTCGGGTTTTCTCCGCCATTGCTGTAGGCCAGCCCATTCACGACCTGCGCAGCCGCTTCGGCGGAACTGCCTGTTACATAGACGATCACAGTCGTCGTGCCTGCTGTTCTGTCCAGGGTCACCATGTACGTTCGACCGGTGCCGGTCGTGGCGGTACCGCTGGTTGCCTTGTCCAGGGGAATCTTGCCCCCTCCATCGACGATCAGGACCCCGTTTTCATCAATGGCGTCTATCTTCAGGATGATTTGCCAGATTGTCTGACCGGCCTCGACCGTATCGATCTGCGTATTCTCGAACAGCTTGACCGGCTCACCTTCAGCATAGAAATCAGTCTGGACGGCATCGGTGCTGACGACAGGCGGGTTGTTAACCCCTTGCAACGCAACGTCGAGCGACAATTCGGCCAGGTTCTGGCTACCATCGTTCAACGTGATCTTGAAATTGGCAGCACTGCCATCCTTGGTTGGATCGTTGCTGCGGTTTTCGTAGACGATGCGGCGCAGGGCATTTTGTGCATCCTGACGGCTGATATCAGCAGTGAACGTCATCGTCAACACACCACCCGACACCGTAAACGAAGCCACCTGGACTCCATTGAGCAACACAGTGTTGTTATTGAATGTCCAGCCATCTCCAGTCTTGAAACTGAAGGCATCATGGGTGCCCTTACCAGTATCCATGCGCTCGACGGCAATACTGGCATTGCGGTAGTTATCGGCGGCATCCAGCTGAGGATCGGCCAGCGTCCCCCCCGGCAGCAGCGCCACTGGATCTGTCCCTTCGCGATACTGGATATCCTCGGGCTTCAATTGCACAAGCAGCAGTTTCTCGCTGTACTCATCGCCCTTGGCCAGATACAGCTGAGTGCCATCTTCGCTCAGCGTGGCACCGCGCAATGACCTCAGCCCCTCACCCAGTGCGTCGTAAGTCCGCTTCATGGTGGGGATGCCGTCGCTGCCAATGGCATACAGATCCACACCGTTGTCTCGGATAGCGATCAATGCAGACCCATCAGTCGTGGCAATCAGGTCGATGATGCCGCTTTGCCTGCTGCCCACCGTGGTCGTACCCAATTCGGAGAGCACACCGGTCGTGGCATTGATGGACAATGCACGCAACACGTTGTTGCCGCTATCGAATGCATACAGTCTGGTGCCATCCGGAGACAGCGTCAGGGTCGAGGTGAAGTATTGGGAATCAGCACCATGGTCAAGTCCCTGTGCCGCAGCCACAAACGTCAACTGGCCATCCGTACCGATCCGGAACACGCTGGCCAGCGTATTGCCGCCGGATGTGCCGACAAACAGGTAATTGCCATCGTTCGAGCGGATCAGCGCATTGGCACCATCCAGTTGGATACCGGTTTCGCCCGCATCGGAATATTGATGAGCCACGCGCCAGGCGGTGCTGCCGGAATTCCGCTCGAAAACCAGCAGGCTGCCATCGTCGGAGGTGGCATAGAGACGGTTCTGGCCGTGCTGCACGACCTGGCTGATCGTACCGTATGAACCATCCTCCGGATTGCTTGCCAGCGTTCCCATGGATGTCAGGGCCCCCGTAGTCGCATCACGCCCAAAGAGTGCCGTACCCTGGCTACCGGTCACAAACAGCATGCTGCCATCGGCAGATGCCTGGATCTGCTCTGCACCGGCCAGCGCCGCAATGGCATCGTTACCAATGCTCCACGCTCTGCTCAGGTCACCCGAACCATCTGGCTGCAGGACATGCAGTTTGCCATTCATGACATAACCGCCTGTCCCGGAAGCCTCATCCCACACAAAATCTTCCGTCACCGTCACTACATAGATCTGACCATCCACCCGAACGATATCCTTGACGCCCTTGAAGAGGCTCTCCCACGACACATCCGGGCTGGATATCTCGATCCGCTCGACCAGGCTCATGGCCCCGGGCTCGGCACCGATCATGGGCTTTTCAACAACATCGGCGGCTACCGCAACATCCGCCTGGGCGGTATCCGTTGCATCGGCTACCTCCACCGCCGTTGCCACGGCGGCCGCATCGAACATCATGCGTGCCTCCAAAGCAAGCTGCAATGGGCTGCTGCGCCCCATTTTCACCGTCGTTCGAGCCATGAGAACCTCACAAAGTTATACGAATACCGTCCAGCAGGCCGCTCCAATACCGGGCTGACCAGAACTCATTCAATTAAACGTACGCCGCTACTGCTTTTCTGTATTTCTTCGGCAATGGCCTTGAGCCGGTTGCGAAAGTCCGTCCTGACACTGCCGGCATTGAAAACGCTGCCCATTACATAGCTGTAACGCTTGTCACCATCGGTACAGATTTTCAGCCCCGGCGCAACCACCTGCCCAAAGGCCGACAACATGTGATGATCAGGCTCGACCGTGCTCAACCCCAGGAAATAGGTCTTGATTCCTACGTCGACATATTCCCGGCACAGCCCTTCGAAAGCGCTGCGGGTATTCTGTCCGGAACCCGAGTTGCCATATGGATCAAGGAACCAGTCGCCGATCAGCTTGGCAAACATGACGATATATTTGCGGTTATCACTGTTGTCCGTTTCGAAATCGAGCGGATGGACAGCATCGCCCCAGCCCGCAGCGCCTCGCATATCGGGCGACAGCGCACGGCCGGCCCAGATCAGGCCCGGGCTGTAGCGCTGATTGAAACTGGGATGCTCAGCGTTTTCCCAGATGCTTTCCTTGATTTTGCTGCGCGACTCTTCCAGGGGCAGGAAGCGGGCCCGAGGGCAGGCCAGGTCATCGACAATGTATTGGAAAAAATCGCTGTTGTTATTGCTGTAGACGTGTATCCGGTACTGATACTGCCACTCGTTGGTCTGATCCAGGCGATAGTTGACCGTAAACGCCTGTGCGGCAGGGCCTCGCCACCAATAGCGCGACTCGGTCTGCCTTCTATCGGTCAGGCAGAGCCTGTTGGTCCGTGAGTCGGGCATCAAGGGAGACGCATGAGTGGTCACGCGCGGCGTGCTGCTGTTCCATGGGAAGGTCCGGCCCAGGAAATCCACTGGCCTGGATACGATATTGGGCGGTACCCACTGGCGCAACCGGCTGAGGCGGTTTTGACCTTGCGGCGTCACGTTGACGCCATCACCATGCGGCACCACGGCAACGCGCAGATTGGCACGGGTATCGGCCGATGATCCGCCGAACAGGTCATCGACAAAGTCACTGGCGATCTCCGCCAACGCCGTACGCTCTGCGGCCGATATGGAAAAATCCCCCTCGGAAGGCAGGATAATCGCAACCTCGGTCTTGGGATTCTCCGCATAAGCTGTCGAATGCACTTCGACCGGGCCGCTCCCGGCTCCCAACAACACCGATACCGGCTGCAACTCTGCCCGCACCTTGTAGGTCCGGCCTGGCTCCTTGCGCCCCACCTCTACACGAATATCACCCAACTGGCTGGACACGACCGAATCCATGCCCAGGTTGGCGCGCACATACTCTTCGGCCAGGGCATTGAGCCGCGGAGCGCTCATGTCGGGATCCCCCATGCCATCCACGGCCACAGCCATCGCCGCAGCATCGGTCGCCCGCTTCAACTGCGCCGCCCCGGTCGTCATGCGCGTGGCATCGAACGCATAGGCCCCGGCAACCATCACGCCGGCGATTCCCAACACCATGAAGGGTGCCATGCCGCCGCGCTCGTCACGGCCAAACACGCGCACCGACATCCATGCTTTCCCCAGATACCCGGCCATTTTGCTGAACCGCGACATGTCTCTATTCCCTCTCTTCCTGCACGATCGCGCCCACCGCCTCGGCCAGCAGAACCTCGTCGAGATCCACATTGGTCGCCAGAGCACGATTCACCGACACCACGGCCAGCCTGTCCGGCAACGCCAGATGCTCCATCGAAATATCGTCTACCGTGCGGCACAGCCGCACCACGATCAGCGAGTGTGTGTCGTTCTCGGGATCTCCATTGCCATCCAGTTCGGCATCCACGGGCAGCGTGCCCTCATAGGTCCCTTCCCGCGCAGTTTCCGCGCAGACCCCATCGCCACCCCGACTCAGGCTCCACCAGATACGACGCGACGGCATGGTCACATTGCTGACCACCATCTGGTGGCGACCTCGCACATCCTTCAGCCCTTCTACCTTGAACAAGGTCTCGTACAGGCCATCCAGACCCGCCTTGCCCAGCTTCTGCTGCACCGACAGCGTGATGGCGGCAGATCCAGCCAGTTGTTCCATGCGTGTGCGCTCGATGCCGACCTTGAACAGATCCACACACAGCAAACCACCGGCCACAATGAGCGGCAGCAGCAAGGCCGTCTCGACGGCCGCACCACCACGCTCATCAAACCGCAACCTCAACAAAAATGAGTTGCAAAAACGTCCAAAAATCGCACGTATGAAAGGCATCATGCGCCGCTCTCCTGCCCTTCGGTTTCATCCAGATGACCCAATACCTGTTTGAAGCGATAGCGGAATGCATCTTCGAGCGTCAGGAAGGTGGGCAGTGGCGTGATGTATTGCTTGCGCACGTCCACCGTAATGCTCCAGACCGGTCGCGACTGTGAAGCCCTGATCGCATCGTCGTCCTCGCCCTGCGCACTGCCGGACGCAGCACGGTCATCGACGGACTGCCCGCCGCCCAATGCCTCCAGCGAGTCGAAATGCTCGACTTCGATCCGGATATCATCCGGGTCCAGATAGCCATAGGAGTAGCGCCGGTCAGCCATGCGCTCAGCCACCAGCGTCTTGACCGAGTCCACGTCGAGCCGGTCTTCGCGTCGCAGTGACTGGATAGCGGCATCCATGGCCGTACTGCCGATGCTGATGGTCAGCATGATGCGTGCCAGTTCCATGAACATCATGATGCCGACCAGCACCACCGGGATCAGGAAGGCCGTTTCGGTAGCAATTGCGCCGCACTCGTCAGACCGGGCGTATCGGCCCATGACGACATGCCGGTGCCTGATCCGTTGCAGGATGGCTATCCTGTGCAGGCACATGGTCTTACTCATCCTGATCCTGCAGCGCCAGCATCTGGCGGCTAGCAACCAGCAATTCGGCAGCAACGGGCTCACCCTCGCGGATGCGAGTGCTGTAGCGCATCAGTTGCGCCTGCAATTGCTCGGCCTGACGCTCTGAGACCAGTTGCCGCAATGCCTGATCGGCCTGTTCCGGCTGGTTTTCCAGCAGATAGGCCAGAGCCAGGTTGAGGGTCAGCGTAGGCATGTTCCTGGGCATGTCCAGCTGGCGCAACAGGCGGATGGTTTCGTCCGTCTTGCCTTGCGACAGATAGGACAGGGCCAGGTTGTTCAGCAACGTGAAATCAGCGGGATCGATCTCCTGGGCTTGACGCCAGAGTACCTGCGCCTGTTCGTGCTCGCCCTGGGCATCAAGGATCACGGCCTTGCCGTTCAGTGCCACCGTATTGACTGCATCCAGCTTCAAGGCGCAATCAAAATCCCCGAGCGCCGCATCGGTCTGGCCCAATGCCAGGCGGGCGCGGCCCAGGCCGTTGCAAAGCGCCACCCCGGTCGCCGGGGGCAATGCCATGGGGTCGCCCCCCATCTCCTGCCGGGCACGGCCAAACAAGGCCAGTGCCTGACGCGGCGAGCTGACGGTCGCCGCCACGGTGGCATATTCGAGCAGCAACGCGCCCTTGAGCTCGCCACGCTGGTCAAGACGCGCATAAATGCCTGCAGCGCCTTCCATGCGGCCGTTATCGCGCAGCATACGAGCCAGACGCAGGCCTTCGGCCAGGCTGCCAGTCAGCTCTTTGTCGGCCGCGGCCGTTGTCGATGCAGAGGTACCGCCCAGGCTGGCGCACCCTCCCAGGGCGGCAACCAGCGCAATAGCGCAGAGGGTCTTGAGGGAAGTTTTCATTCGGTCAGCATCCGGATCACGCGCACCAGGGCAGGCGTTGCCATGAGCGCAACAATGGGGGGAAGAATCATGGTCATCAGGGGCAGGCTGAGTTGTGCCGGCAGCTTGCCGGCCCGCTCTTCCAGCGTCAGGATCAGGGTAGTGCGGCTTTCGTCGGCAATGGTGCGCAGCGCCTGTGCCAACGGCGTGCCGTAACGTTCGGCCTGCACAAGCGAGGCCACCATGCTTTCGATGGCAGGCACACGGGTGCGCTCGGCAAGGTTGAGCAATGCCAGACTACGCTCGGATACCAGTTGCAGTTCGGCTTCGGTGTAGCTCAGTTCTTCCGCCATGACTGGCGCGCTCAGGGCCATCTCGCGTGCCACCACCTTGAAGATGCGGCCTAGCGGCAGGCCTGCCTCCGCGCAGATCACCATCAGGTCAAGGGCATCCGGCACGCTGCGTGTAAGCCGCTCGGCACGACGTGCGGCGCGCGACTTGACATACAGTTCCGGCAACAGCGACCCCACGAACCAGGCCACCAGCGAGATCGCCAGCCCGGTCAGCGTCAGGCGATTGGAAGCATCCAGCCAGCCCAGTTGTACCGACAACAGCAAGGCCAGGCCACTGAGCGTCTTGACAGCGATGAACAGCCCGCCGGCATCGCTGTAGCGATAGCCAGCCTGAGCCAGCAATACAGCCTGTTCGCGACGCGCCTTGTCATTGCCGGCCAGCGCATTGCCGAAGGCCGCCAGGCGATCCATCCACTGCGCCAGACGCACCGATCCGGGTCGCCCGGCATCACGCAGGATATCGGCAGCTGCACCGGCATTGAGAATATCCCGGCGCTGCGCATCCTGCTGTATGGCATAGTCGCGCAGGCGCTGGCCCAGATCGCTGCTGCGCACACCACCGGCACGCAACACCCAGCCGCCGAGGACGACACCCAGGACCAGCATCAGCAGCATGAACTGCACGAAAGGATCGGAAAAGAAGCCATCCATGTCGCTCTCCTAGGCCACTCGGCGCACCATCAAGTGCGTAATCAGCAGCCCCAGTGCAACACTGCAGACCGCGTAGACCGTGACCTTGATGCCGGCAGGATCGTTCAGCAAAAACTGGAAATCCTCGGGCGCATTGACGTACATATAGGCCATTACCGACGGTACCAGCGCCGCCACGATCTTGGCTGACGCACGTGCCTCGGAAGTTTTGGACATGACTTTCATCTTGAGTTCGGCACGCGCGCGCAAGGTTGCGCTCAGGCGATCCATCGTCTCGCCCAGCCGCCCACCGGTTTCCTGGTTGATGATCAGGATGACGGCAAAGAAACGGTATTCGGCAATCGGCACGCGCTGGGCCGAATCGATCATGGCGCGACGCAGCGGCACTCCCAGGCGCAGCCATCGATCAATCTGCAGCAATTCGGCCGATAACGGACTGCGCAGGTGCTCGGCAGCAATCGCAAAGGCACTGTGCAGGGGTACACCAGCGCGGCAAGTACGGGTAATGGCATCAATGGCCTCGGGCAGGGACGTGCGCAATGCTTCCAGATAGCGATCCAGCGCCCTGCGGTAGGTCACCAGCCCGATCAGCACAAACAGCACCAGCGCAGACAGCGATCCGACCAGCAGCGGTGCCGGTGAGCGCCGGCCCAGCAACAGGCCGCCGATCAATGCCAGTGCCGCCATCACCACCAGCCTCAGACGCAGGTTCTCACGCCAGCCCAGCACGTCGAGATTGGCATGGGCGCGTGCCAGCCAGGGCCCTACCAGCGGCCAAGAAGCCATCCGGAAGGCCTGTTGCCCATCCTGCAGGATGGAGACTTCGTCATCGCCGGCCAGACCTGGCCGACCAGCAAGTTCGGGCTGCAACTCCACCTGAAGTTGTGCCAGGCGCGCCGCAGCCTGTTCCGCCAGACGCTGGCGACGGCTGAAGGCGCGCAGCGCATAGATGCCGGCAAATACGGCCAGAAACGTCAGCAGCGTGAACAGGTCCAGCAGAGCACTCATCTCAATGCCCATCCTGCTTGAAAAGGTGTGCCTTGTCCGCATAGAACAGTGGCCGCACCCCACCCGATACGTGCTCGCCGATGACCTGCCCGGCATGGCTGATGGAGCGGGTACGGAAGGCAAACAGTTCCTGGGTCTGAATCACATCCTCTTCCATGCCGCCCAGCTCCACGATGGAGACCACACGACGCGCACCATCGCGCATGCGCTCAATCTGCACGACCAGATCAACGGCACTGGCAATCTGGCGCCGGATTGCCATCAGCGGCAGTTGCATGTTGGCCATCATCACCATGTTCTCGAGCCGCAGCAGGGCATCACGCGGCGTATTGGCGTGCACCGTGCAGAGTGAACCGTCGTGGCCGGTATTCATGGCCTGCAGCATGTCGAAGCATTCACCACCACGCACCTCGCCCAGGATGATGCGGTCGGGCCGCATCCGCAGCGAGTTGCGCATCAGGTCGCGCTGGTCGACCTTGCCGGTGCCCTCGGCGCTTTCGGGCCGGGTTTCGAGCGTGATGACGTGTTCCTGCTGCAATTGCAGTTCGGCCGCATCTTCGATGGTGATGATGCGCTCGGTCGGATCGATTTTCTGGGACAGCGCGTTGAGCAACGTGGTCTTGCCAGCCCCCGTACCACCCGACACAACGATATTGAGCCGGGCCTGCATCGCCTTGGTCAGCAGGTCAGCCATGTCCATCGACATCGCGCCACGCTCGGCCAGCGACTCCAGCGCCAGATTGCGACGCATGAACTTGCGGATCGAGATCGTGGTGCCGCGCAGCGCCAGAGGATGCGTGATCACATTGACCCGACTGCCATCGGCCAGACGCGCATCCACCATCGGATTGGCTTCGTCGATGCGGCGGCCGACCGCCGCAGCGATGCGCTGGGCGGTATTGAAGACGTGCTCCTCGTCCAGGAAAGACACCTGGGAGAGCTCCAGCTTGCCAAAACGCTCGATAAAAACCTGGTGCGGTCCATTGACCAGGATATCGTTGACCGTATCGTCCTCCAGCAGCGGCTGGATTGGCCCGATACCAATCATCTCGTCGAACATCTGACGCGAGATGGTTTCCTCTTCCTGCGAAGACAGATGCAAACGATGTTCGTCGGCGATACGCCGGATGACGCTGTCGATCTGGCTCCTGAGCCGGTCGCGCTCCATGCGCGCTGCCTTGAGCGGATCGATCTGCTCGAACAGTTGGGTACGGATCAGGCGTCGCTGATTGAGTGATTCGGGCGTCAGCGCCTGGGAAGCACGCCCCGTCGCGCGAGGTGTGGCAGGCGCGGCCTGCCGCGACACGGCAGAGGCTGCAGCCACCGGAACACGCACCGTTGCAACCGGCTCGTGTGCCGCGGGCATATCCTGCACAGCAATCGGTGCCGAGGCAACCGCTGTCGTGACTGACGCACGCGGCTGTGGCCGTGCTGTCGGCGCAGGAGCGGGTTTTCGTACCAGCATCTCGCGTCTCCTCAGGCTGCGCGGCGGACCGCAGTTGCATCACGCGAGAACAGCGAGCGCAAACGCCCGGCCACGCCGCCCTGATTGCGGGCAGCCACGGTCGGCTGGCGACCAGACAACAGATCGGCCAGGCCCGCCAGTGCATCACGAAATGCCGGTGCAGCATCAGGATCCAGCGGCCCCTTGAGCAGACTGCCGGCCAGGGCCGACCCGCCCCAAGGCAGCAACAGATCGATCTTGTGCCCCACGAACTCTTCGAACTGCGCACGAGGCACGGCAGGCTGCGCGCCCTGGCGACTTGCATTGGCCACCAGCAACAAACGCTGTCCGGCACTCTCATCACCGATCTCGCGCAGCAGCCGCAATACCTTGCGCGCATCCTGCACGGTCAGGTCGGTCAATACCACACGGACTTCGGCATGGCGCAACACTTCAAGGCAGGCGTTATCACGCTGCGCCGGCAGGTCCCAGATCGACAGTCCGAACAGGCGGCACAGCGCGGCTCCCAGTTGCAGCGCCTGTCCCTCGTCCAGAGAAACAGCCTCGATATCAGGCTGCTGGGCCAGCAGATAGATGCGGTCGCTGATGCGAGACAGGGTCCGCAACAGCAGGCGTGGGTCGCTGTCGCCAGCATCCAGTGCGGCCCGCAGGCCATCAGTTGGCCCCGTGCCAAGCAACAGCGGCAGGTCACCATTGCGCCGGTCGAAGTCCACCAGAGCCTGGGGCGCATGACCGATACGTGCCAGCGCCAGTGCCAGACCTGCTGCCACGGTGCTGGTTCCGGCCCCGCCGCTGGCTCCTGTCAGGGCAATCGTCCGACCGGAAGCCGGCACCTGTACCGGCTGGTCATCATCGGCACGCTGCAGCACCTGGGCCAATTGGTCGAAAGCCACCGGCTTGAGCAGGTAATCCACCACGCCTTCGCCGAGCAGGCTGCGATAGAGATTGACGTCATTGCGCTCGCCCAGCACGACCAGGCGACAAGCAGGACCCGCGGCCTGCAGCAGTTCACCCAGGGCAGGCAGGGGATGGGCCTCGTGGCTGATATCGACAACAAGGATCGCAGGAGCCGCCTGCTGCCGACAATATGCCGCAGCATCGGCCACGCCCCCCGCCGTCACGACACGGGGCCGTCCGAGACGGTCCAGGTAGTCGGTCAGCTGCGGCACATCGGCCGGCGCCACGAATACCGTGACACGCGGATCGCCCGCAAGATCAGACTGGATATCGGTTTCGCTCATGTCGCTTGCTGCCTTGTTCCGTTATTCGTCGAAATCGATATCGACCAGGTCTTTCACTTCGTCTTCGTGGTAGCGGCGTACGGCTTCGGCCGTCACCACACCATCGGCGGATTCCAGCACCTTGGGCTGGATCAGGTCACGCGGATCGCTGACCATCTGTGCCAGGTTGTGCCGGTTGGCACAACCCAGCGGCCCCAGGCTCCAGTAAGGATGCGAGGTCAGCGGCCAGCGGTTCAGATCCTTGTTGGCAGGCCCGCAATCCTGCGCCTGCACAGCGATAGACTCCGAACGCAGCTCAAGATCCCAGCCCTGGGCCAATGCGGCCTCCTGCGCTGCCATGCCGGCCAGCGGCAACACGGCCACATCGCTTGCGCCGGCCTGGCGCAATGCCTCGGCCAGGCGGGCGGCCATGGGCACCCCCTGCGTGCTGAGCGGTGCCACCGTCAGCGCCTGGCGGCTGATGCGGCCCTGCTGACGCAACAGTTCATTGACCTGCTCCAGCGCATCCGGAGCCAGCCCCCCATCCTCGGTGACCGCCAGCCCCAGCGCCAGGGCCTGGGGTTGCACCGCGACCGGCTGCGCAGGCGGCGTCATGCATGCACCAAGCGCAGATACCAGCAGCGCGGAGACAGCCAGCCTGGACCAGCGGGAAAGCGTTGAATTTTTCTGCATGGACTGTGTTCTCCTCAGTACAGATAGCCGGCAGCAGCCTGCTGCGGCACCAGGGAATCGATATCGGGAATGCCCTGGCCCGGTACTTTCAGGTCGGATTTCGAAACCGGATCGACGACATAGGCCGTCACCAGGATGACCAGTTCGGTTTCGCGGCGCTCGGTCTGTTCATGTTCGAAAAAACGACCCAGCAACGGCAGGCTGCGCAAGCCCGGCACGCCCTGAACCGTCTGCCCGGTATTGCTGCGCAACATGCCAGCCAGGGCAAAGCTCTGGCCACTGGCCAGTTCGACCGTGGTATCGGCGCGCCGTACCGTAAAGGCCGGAATCGTCGACCCCCCTTCCAGGGTGACAGAGCCCTCGGCCGTCAGTTCGCTGACTTCAGGCGCGATATGCAGGCTGATGCGGTTGGAGGACAGCAGGGTCGGCGTCATCCGCAGGATCACGCCATAGGACTTGTAGTCGATCTGGACATTGTTGTTGGTGATGATCACGATGGGCACTTCGCCGCCCGCGGCAAACGCTGCCGTTTCGCCAGACATCGCCGTGAGGTTGGGTTCGGCCAACACCGTCGCCATGCCCTCGCCCTGCATAGCCGTCAGCAACACCCCCAAGCCAAAGTTGCCGCGAGTACGAAAACCACCCGCCGAAATACCGCCACCTGCAGGCACTGCACTGCCGATCACACCATTCATGCCGCTGACCATGCCTGCCGTATTCGAGGCCGCGGAAAACAGATTGCCGAACCCACCGGTTGCCGCCCCTGCGACACCCCGACCCGTACTCAGCACGGCAGCCCAGTCAAAGCCCAACTCATGCGACATCGTGCGAGACATCTCGACCACCCGCACCTGAATGTTGACCTGTGCGGACTGCTCGACCTTGAGTTGGTTGATGACCTTGCGCGAACTGCCGCCACCACCCGCACTGCCCCCGCCTCCTCCGGCACCACCTTGCGAGGCGGCAGCACTGTTCAAATAGGCCTGCGCACTCTCGATGACCTGCCGAGCCTGCAGCGGCGTGCGTACCTTGCCACGCACGATCAGGCTCTCGTTGGCCGACGGCTCGATCTGGATATCGGCACCAGGCACTTCGCGCTTGATCTGCTCCACCAGCGTCGCCAGGTCATACTCGACCACGATCTTGATCGCGGCGATGATGCCATCGCTCTCATCCAGCGCATAGAGCGTCGTGGCCCCTACCTTCTCGCCATAGACGAACAGGCTGTTGGGCGACGGCACCTGCACGCTGGCCACCGATGGATCGGCTACCAGAACATTTGACACCGGACGCTGCAGGCGCAACAGGTTGCCCTGGCGCAGCTTGAGTGTCATGTGGCCGGTCTCCTCGACCTGGCGCAGATGACGCGGCAACTCGGACGGACTGCTGTTGACAATGGCGCTGCCAGCAGTATCAGAAGATGGCACGTCCTGGCTCCAGGCCGGCGTGGTGACGAGCAGGGACAGCCCGCTCAACAGGGAGACCAGTGCCCCCTTAACAGGCTGGACAGATGCAACATGATTGGACATTCGGTTCACGCAAATCAGAGTCGGATTGGAAAAAGTCACTGCGCACCTGCGCCAAAGACGACCGGCTGCACCTGCCTGCCGAGGTACAGGTTGACCCTGGCCGGTTGCCCGGCACCACCACTCGGTGCCGTACGCAGGAAAATGCCGGTCGTATCGGCAAGCCGTGTCACATGGGTCTCACCGGCATCTTCGGCAACGTCATCACCCACGCGCCGCAGTGCCACATGCAAGGTGCCCAACTCCTTGGCCACCGCCAGTTTTTCGGCCTGGCGCGGATCGACTTCCAGTGTGATGGTTTCGAAATATTGACGCGGAGACCGTGCCTGACCTGTGCCTGCCCCGGCATTCTCACCCTGGGCTTCTGCCGGCACGATGCTCGCTGCCATGTCGCCCAGAGCCAGCACCCGCACATCGCGCAGGATCGTTTCGGCCGCCAGCGGCGGTGGCAGATCGGGCTCGGAGGCCGAAACCACACCATTCCGTTCCAGGCTCAGGATGACATCCACGCGGTCACCCGCTGCCACCAGGCCTGCATTGCTGGCCACGGCACTGGTCGGCACGGAAATCGCCCGCATGCCTGGCTGCAGCACGGCAGCCAGAAAGCCCGGCTCGCCAGGCCTGACCAGCACATCAGGTCGGAATGACTGACCAGCCATCAATGGCCGGCGCAGTGTGGCACCGTACAGTTCCCGCTCATTGGCGCGGTTTGCGTCCATATCGCCGGCCCGCACATCATTGACAGGCACATCCTGCCACTTGAGCGCACTGCCATCGATGAACTCACCTGGAGTCAGGTCATGTGCCGCCACCAGTATCTGGCGACTGGCAGGCGGCTCAACCTGCACTTCCTTGACGACGATCTCGGGCGGCGGCGGACGCATCAGCGCACGCGCAACCAGGGCAGAAGTGGCAGCCAGAACCAAGGCACCAGCCAGCAATAAAACAGAAGAAGTTTTCATGTTCAGATACAACGAAACCGCGACAAAAGTCGGCAAGGCGTATTCAGCGCGCCATCAACCCGAAGGTACAGGCGGCACCGGCGGCAATGGCCAGGCCATAGGGAATACCGGCAGGCCGGTTATTACCCAGGATGAGAGGCAATGGCGGATTGCGGCCCGGAAGCCGCGCGCCCAGGCGCACCATGCCATGAGCCAGTGTCAGCTCAATCATGTTCAGCAAAGGCAGTGCCAAGGCCAGCACGCCCCCTGCCAGGGATGTCACCATCAGGAAAATCAGTCCGTGATCGCCCGCCCACAGCATCAATACGGCCATGAGCTTGACGTCCCCCGCCCCGACCCGATTGATCAGGAACAGGCCATAGCCAAACACCAGCACCAGCACTGCGGACAGCAAAGGCCAACCCAGCCACGCGCCCCACTCGATGCCCGCCGCCCAAGGGCCCTGCCCAAACAGAGCCAGCAAAGGATGCAGCAGCCAGACCGCCAGAAGCAGCAAGACCAACCGGTTGGGAATACGTCTATAGAGCAGGTCTGACAGCACCACCCAGGCCAGTGCCGCAATCAGCAGCCATTGAGCTCCGGGCAGCATAGGCATGGCAAACAGCCCGTCAGATCAGTTGGCGGACGTCTTGACGTCTTCGCCGGCACCGGAGATGTCTCCAGCGATATCTTCAAACTTACCGCGCAGTGCGCTGATGAAGGCACCATCATTGCCAAAGATCACGGCGACAGCGGCCGCCATTGCTGCGGCCAGGATGCCGTATTCGATCGCGGTCACGCCGCTTTCGTCGTTCAGGAACTGTTTGAGCTTGGAGGCCATCTGGATGAATCCCGTAAAAAATAGCGAGCAACTAAACAAAAATCAATTCTATCTTTGCTGCTATTTTTTACAACGAAGGTTCCATTAAGTTTACTTAATGAAAGCCATTCGCAATCACGAAATCAGACTTGGGCTGTCTCTGCACGCCCCTGCAGCACATGGTGCCGCTTGAGCCGCAACAGCACCTGAATGCCAACGTCGCCCGCTCCCGGCGTCTTGCCCGCGCCTGCGTACTCGTTATCATCAAAAGCCAGCTCGCCACCATGCAACTTGGCGATCGCCTGCACCAGTGCCAGCCCAAGGCCATAACCAGGCACACTCGAAGTCTGCCGCAGCCGGCTGAATCGCAACAGCGTGCTTTCGCGCTGGTCCGCTGGGATCCCAGGACCACGATCGGCCACCCCCAGTTCTATCTGATCGCCGATAGTACGCACGAACATCGTGACCGGCGTGCCCGGCGCAGCATATTTGAGCGCATTGTCGAGCAGATTGGACATGGCCTGCATCAACAATGCCCTGTCGCCATAAACCTTGCTGCCCGGCGGCACCGTGACCGTCAGCATATTGCCACGCAACTCGGCCAGCGGCCGGTAGTAGTCAGCCAGCTCAGTCAGCACCCCTCCGGCATCCAGATACTCGAACTGACGCAGACAGCGTCCGGACTCGATCTCGCCAATCCGCAGGATGGCACGGGACAGTTTCTGGATACGCTCGGCCTCTTCTGCCGCCAGAGCGATTTCCTGCTGCACAGCCACATCGCCCGTCAGTTCGGCAGCCGAACTCAGCCGGTTCTGCAGGCGCGTCAAGGGTGTGCCCAGTTCGTGGGCAATGTGACTGCTGGCGCTCTTGACCTCTTCCATCATGCGGTTGATCCGCGCCAGCGCCTGGTTGATATTCTCGCCCAGCCGGTCGATCTCGTCGCGCCGCTGACCGACCGGTGTACGCACGGCACTGTCGCCCGCCACATAGCGTCGCAGCACGCTGCGGATCGTATCCACGCGCTTGAGGCTATCGGCCCCAAAGGCAACGCTGATCCCGGTACTGAACAGCAGCACGATGAACAGGCTGGCTCCTGCGGTCAGCGGCAGGATACCGACCCGCTCCATCATGGGCTGGATATCGTAGCTGCTGAAGTACACGCTGCCATCGGCCAACGGCACCACCAGCCCCAGCAGTTCGGCGTGATTGCCGTCCGCATCGGTCCATTCGACATGCCGCCAACCATGGCATCCCATGTCCAGGCAACCAATCACTGACAGCAGCGCCGGATCGCCATATTCGACCCGCTGATAGGGACCCAGCAACAGCACCTTGCGCTCAGTGCGATATTCCAGATAGTCCCGTGTATAGAGCGCCGAGCGCACCTGAGCCGCACTGTCCATGCCCAACGCATGCTGCGCCCGGATATCGGACAGCACCATCTCGCGCACATGGTTGTAGAGCACGTTCTCGATCAGGGAGCGGCTCCAGATGGTGGTCATCAGCGTGACCAGCAAGAAGATGAAGGCAATGCTGGAAGCCTGCCGGAAATAGCTGGTCTCGCACAGCGACCTTATTGTCTGCGCGAAAGTCCTTGCCGGACCGACGGCCACTTCATCCGAGGACATAGCCAACCGACCTGATCGTGCGCAGCAACGCCGCCTCGAATCCCTTGTCCAATTTGGCACGCAACTTAGACATATGTACGTCGATCAGGTTGGTCTGCGGATCGAATTCGTAGCCCCAGACCCGCTGCAACAGCATGCTGCGCGTCACCACGCGGCCACTGTGCTCGAGCAGTACCTGCAGCAGCTTGAATTCCTTGTCGGTCAGGTCCAGCACCGCATCGCCCCGGCGCACTTCACGACGCAACACATCCATGCGCAGATCGGCGGCATACAGGACAAGCTCCTCATCCACCTGGCCACCCATGCGACGCACCAGCACCTCGATGCGGGCCAACAGCTCGGAAAAGTCGAATGGCTTGCCCAGATAGTCATCCGCTCCGGCGCGCAGGCCCTCTACCCGATCATCGGGCTGATCCACAGCAGACAGGATGATGATGGGAGGATGCCGCCGCCCCTTGAGGCGCTGCAACACCTGGATGCCATCGAGCCGGGGCAGCATGCGGTCGAGGATGATCACATCGAACGCCTCGCGTTCGATGGCAGCCAGTGCATCTTCGCCGTTGTCCACCAGCGTACATTGATACCCTGATGTCTGCAGCTTGCTGCCCAACCAGTAACTCACCTTGCTATCATCTTCTACGACCAGAACTCTCATCTCTACTCCCCCGACAGCGCTGACGGAAGCGACTGGGCGCAACCGCTGTCGCCGCCACAGAACAGGCTTGGTCGCATGCTCGCGAACCAGCCACAACAGGGCGGGAGGCGATTATATTTACCAATAAGAACCATTACCATTATTATTACAATTGGTTGATACCATGCCTCACGGATGGTTAATCCCCTCAGGAAAACAGGACCAGCGGCCGTCCAGGCACCAGCGGATGCGCCAGTACGTCAGGCCGTTCTCCATACGCCTGCGCCAGCAGATCCGGCACCAGGACCTCCTCTGGCCTGCCACATGCCAACAGCACACCGCCGGACAACAACGCCAGCCGGTCACACCAGGCAGCGGCCAGATTCAGGTCATGCAGCACAGCCAGGACACCCACCTGCTTTTGTCGTGCCAGACAGGATGCCGTCGAAAGCAAGGCATTCTGATGACGAGGATCCAGGCTGGAAACAGGTTCATCCAGCAGCAGATAGGCATGGCCCTGTGCAGCCACGGCCAGCGCTGTCTGAACCCATGCCCGCGCAAACTGCACCCGCTGCTGTTCACCACCGGACAGGGTGGCATAGGATCGCTGGCCGGCATGCGCCAGCCCCACCTGCTGCAAGGCTTCCTCGACAACCGCGCTCAGTCGGGCCGGCGCGACCTCCGGAAAGGGGTACCCGCCCATGCCCGCAATTGTCTCGACCGGCATATCGAATCCCCGCGCAGCCTGCTGCGGCAAAACGGCCCGGCTGCGAGCCTGCCGCACCGCCGGCAAGCTGCGTAGCGGCACATCGTCAAGTAACGCGTGGCCTGCATCCGCAACCAGTTCACCCGCCATGACAGCCAGTAACGTAGATTTGCCCGCACCATTGGCACCCAGCACACCCAGCACCTCGCCCGGTACCAGTTGCAGCGACACATCCATCAGTACGGGACGACTCTGGCGCAATGCGCGAATATGCTCAAGCTGCAGCGAATTGGCCATCATCCATCCCGCCTGTCGGCCCTGACCAGCAACCAGAGAAAGAACGGTGCCCCCACCAGGCTCGTCACGATCCCGACAGGCAACTCCGCAGGTGCCAGCAACACCCGCGCCAGACTGTCGGCCAGCGCCAGGGCAATCGCGCCCCCCAGCATGCTTGCCGCAAGCAACCAGCGGTGATCCGCACCCAGCAACATACGCAGGATATGCGGCACCACCAGACCGACAAAACCGATCACACCGGTCGCCGCAACCAGCGGTCCGACCAGCAGCGCCACCATGAAAATCAGACGCCGCCTGAGCCGGTGCAATTCAAACCCCAGATGCATGGCCTCGCGCTCTCCCAACAACAGCGCATTGAGTGCCCGCCATTGTCGGCACAACACCCAGCCGAAGAACACCGTCCAGGGAGCCAGCAGCGCCAGCACCGACCAGTTGCCCTGCGCCAGGCTGCCCATGGTCCAGAACGTCAGACTGCGCAACTGACTGTCATCGGCCACGAAGCTGAACAAGCCGATCGCACTGGCGCAAACGGCATTGATCGCAATACCAGCCAGCAACAGGCCAGCCACGCCCGCCGTGCGCCGCCCCAACAAATATGCGCAGAATGTCGCCAACAGGCTACCCGCGAAGGCAGCAGGCACCAGGGTCATGAAAGCTCCGCCACCCAGCACGATCGCGGCCACGGCACCCAACGCCGCCCCCGAGGAAATACCGATCAGCCCCGGATCCGCCAAAGGGTTGCGAAACAATGCCTGCATCACAGCCCCTGCCAGCGCCAGGCCAGCCCCCACGACCAGCCCGAGCACAATGCGAGGCAAACGGATATCCAGCAGGATACGGCTGTCCAACGCCATCTCGGCATTGGCTCCACCCGTCAGGATGCGCAAGGCACTGCCCGGCGTGATCGTATAAGCGCCACTGAGCACAGACATGACGACCACACCACCGAGCAAGACAAGCATGGCGCTCATGCAGCACAGAAAACGCTGCCGCCCATCCTGCCCAGTGCCGCTGGCCGAGGTCGCCGTCAGCATCATGTATCGGCAGGCATGCGCACCAGCGCCTGCCGCAACTGTGCAACTGCCTGCGGCAGACGCGGACCGAAAGTCAGATAAAGGTCATCGGCCATCACGACAACCCTTCCTTCGCGCACAGCAGGTGTTGCCGCCAGTGCCGGCAGCGCCAGCATGCGCTGCATGCCGCCCTGTGCCTGTACGGTCATTTCCGTCACCACCAGCATGTCCGGTGCTGCAGCAGCCATGGATTCTGCCGTGACCGGCTTGTAGCCTTGCTGCCCAGGTATCGCATTGCGAAAACCCGCCAGCGCCAGCGTGGCATGGGCAGCAGTTCCCTCGCCAGCCATGAGCAAGGTGCTGGTATGCGCAACCAGAGATAAGGCACGCTGCGGCAGTTCGCGGCCGCCCTCCGACAACTGTGACAGTTCCCCCTGCAGGCGTGCCACCAATGCCTGCCCCGCGTCAGCACAATCCAGGGCCCGTGCCGCCTGTTCGATGCGTGCCTGCAAGGCCGGCAGATCGGGCTGATCCGGCAGTACTTCGACGCGGATCCCCAGGCTGCGCAGTTGCTCCAGCGCACCATCCGGCCCCGACTGATCGGAAGCCAGCACCAGCGCCGGACGCAAGGCGGCTACCCCTTCCACCGGCACATTGCGGTAATAGCCGACGTGCGCAAGGGAAGCCGTCTCCGCCGGATAGACACTGGATACATCCACGCCCACCAGCCTGCTGCCGGCCCCCAGCGCATAGACGATCTCGGTAATCCCGCCGCCCAGGCTGACCACCCGGGCCTGGCCCTCCGGCGCGGACGCACAGGAAACGGCTGCACCACCCCCGTGGTCGGCCCGCATGCCAGGAAACGCCCGCGCCATCATCGGTGCCACCATCAACCCGGCCAGCGCCAGGAGTTTTCTGCGTATGTGTTGCATGTGGCGCTCACCCTCGCTGCTGTCCACTGAAAATGAAAACCAATTATGCGCAAGGGTCCGCCGAATGTGGATTAAGTTTTATTAAGGTTGACACGTTCAGTAGTAGAATCGAGGCCAATTATCATTTCCGTCGCCATTGCATTGCATATGCTGTCGCCCAAGCCCGACATTGCCCCCGACACGGTCTCCGCACTCTACCGCCAGCATCATGGCTGGCTGGTGCAATTCCTGCGTCGGAGGCTGTCTGGCGATCACCAGCATGCGCTGGATCTGGCACACGACACCTTCGAGCGCGTCATGCGCACCGGCATCGCCAAGGTGCCGGTCGAGCCGCGTGGCTATCTGGCGACTATCGCCCAGCGCCTGACCATCGACCAGTTCCGCCGGCACACACTCGAACAGGCTTACCTGGACAGCCTAGCCTGCCAGCCCGAAACCCTGGCCCCTTCCCCGGAAACCACGGCCCTGATGCTGGAAGCCCTGGCTGCGGTATGCACCATGCTGGATGCCATGCCGTCGCGGATGCGGCGCATCTTCATGCTGGCCCAGATCGATGGTGCCAGCTATCAGGATATCGCCGCCCAGCTGGAAATCAGCGTCAACATCGTGCAGAAGGACATGCTCAAGGCCTGGCAGCACTGCTACGCCGCCATCTACGGGTAGGCAGCCACATGTCACGTCCTCTCTTCGGCCCGGTCGATACGCAGTCCGCGGCGCTGCCTCCCGCCATCGTGGCGCAGGCCGCACATTGGCTGGTCACCCTGGAGCAACCAGCCGACGATGCCACCCTGGCCGCCTGGCAACACTGGCGACAGGCACATCCCGATCACGAGCGGGCCTGGCAGCGATTTGCCGGCCTGCATCAGGACCTGGGCATCACACGCCAGGAACACATTTCGCCCACCATCGTCAGCCAGACCCTGCACCAGACAGTCGAAAGCCAGGACCGGCGCAAGCTGCTCAAATGGACAGCCACAGCCAGCGGTGCCCTGCTGCTGGGCTGGGCCGGCCGACATCGCACACCCGTACCCGGCTGGCTGGCCGACTACCGTACCGGCAGCGGTGAGCAGCGCGAACTGGCATTAGACGATGGCACCCGGATCATCCTGAATACCCGGACTGCCATCGATATCGATACCGGCGGGCTGCAGCGCGTGCTGACGCTGTACCACGGAGAAATCGCCATCACCAGCGGCGCTGAACCACACGCCCTGACGACCCTGGTTGCAACCCGAGATGGACAGGTGCGTCCCATCGGTACGCGTTTTGTCGTCCGCTATCCGCTGCCGGACAATCCACACACGCTGGTCACGGTCACGGATGGCATGGTGCGGATCACGCCACGTCAGGCCAGCGACAGCAGCGTTGACTTGCCTGCAGGCCGGCAGGCACTTTTTTCTCGAAACCAGGTCGCCCCGTCCGAACCGGCTGCTTCCACCTCCTCCGCCTGGATACAGGGCATGCTGGTGGCGGACCGGATGCGCCTGGATACCTTTCTCACAGAACTGGGCCGCTACCGTCCCGGTATCCTCGACTGTGCGCCGGAACTTGCAGGACGCCTTGTCACAGGCACCTTCATGCTGGCCGATACCGACCAGGCACTCCAGGCCCTTGCGCTCGGACTGCAGTTGCACCTGCGCTACCGGACACGCTATTGGGTCACGCTGGAAGCAGCCTGAAGACATTAATTTGTAAACGCCCGGCAGATTCCCGAGCGCCATTCGTTAGACCTTATAGAGGGCCTTCATACAGGTCCCGGCAACGGATAGCAAACAGGAATCGACCTCATGATCAAAGATGATCTTTTTTGCAATACCAGACTTAGCGCCATGCCTCGGTACACGACAGCCCGCGCACTGCTGCAGATGGCGCTCGCCGCATGGCCGGCCGTCAGCATGCTGACACTGGTCGGTATGCCAACCCAGGCACAGGCAGTTGCCACGCAGCAGATCGATTTCGACATCGCTCCCGGACCGCTCGGCCAGGCCCTCATCCTGTTCGGCCAGACCAGCCGCACCACCATCGTGGCCGACCCGGCGCTGACCGACCGCCAGCAGACACGGGGCCTGCATGGCCGCCATACCCTGGAAGAAGGACTGTCGCAGTTGCTGGAAGGCACTTCCCTGCAAGCCGTACCCAACGCACCCGGCAGCGGTTTCAGGTTGCGCCGCATTCCCCAGATGGCGACCCCCACCGAGGCACGCGCGCACACCACGCTGCCGGACATCATCGTGACCGGAGAAAAGGTCAGCCGCTCCATTTTCGATACCAGCTCCAGCGTCGCCATCTACGATGCCGCGACCCTGGCCGGCCTGCCCAACGCCACCAGCGTCTCGGACGTGCTCAAGCGCACACCCAACGTGGTCGACCTGGGCATCGGCAACAACCTGCCCACCATCCGCGGCGTCGATGGGTCCGGCCCGCTGCAGGGCGCAGCCGCCTTCCTGGCGGGCACCCGCCCCCGCCTGAACATGTCAGTGGATGGCCGCTCGTCGACCTACAATGAATTCGCCTTCGGCACCCAGTCCTTGTGGGACGTGGAACAGGTCGAGATCTTTCGCGGCCCGCAAAGCCACATCCAGGGCCGCAACGCCATTGCCGGTGCCATCGTGATGAGTACCAAAAACCCGTCCTGGGCCTGGGAAAGCGCGGTCAGGGGCATGAAGGGCAATCAACACAGCTGGCAAACGGCGGCCATGCTCTCCGGCCCCATCGTGGAGGACACGCTGGCGTTCCGCCTGAGTGTGGATCGCCAGGAGCGCAAGAGCTTCGTCGACCTGATTTCCTACAATCCGGTGGGCGATCCGCGCCGCATCGAAACGACCACGACCCGCGCCAAGCTGCTGTTCGAACCCTCCGGACTGCCCGGCCTGTCGTCGATGCTGACACTCAACCATATCGACAGCCGCACGCCGCAGGGCGAAGCGACCAATCCTCCACCCGGCTACGTCAGCGCGCGCTTCGACCCGCGCCGACCGGTTTTCACCACAAAGTCCACCAGCGGCATCTGGGATCTGGGCTGGAACGCATCCGATACCATTCGCCTCGAAAACAAGCTGGTCTATACCGATTTTTCCAACGAACGGCTGATGGTCGATACCCTGCCGCACGCCCGCATCGACGGCCACGAATTCCAGCTCGAACCGTTGCTGCGCTTCGATCTGCCCGGCGGTGACATACGCGGCCTGGCCGGTATCCGCTATTTCCGGGGCACACAGGACGAATACGTCAATCTGTTCAATGGCAGCAGCTTCCGCGACGAAACCGAGACGCGTGCCATTTTCGGCGAAGCCACATTCGCACTGACCTCACAGCTTGACCTGACGCTGGCGACACGCTTCGAACAGGAACACCACAAGCGACGCGGCGGCAGCAGCGCGGTCCGCATCGACCTCGACAAAACCTACTCGGCGTTCCTGCCCAAACTCGACCTCGCCTGGAAACCCGACCACGACCTGACGCTGGGGGCCATGATCACGCGCGGCTATAACGCCGGCGGCGCAGGCATCACCTTCGGCGCGCCCATCGTCAGCTATACGTTTGACCCCGAATACGTCTGGAACTATGAGCTGTACAGCCGCCAGCACTTCCTGGACGATACGCTGGAGCTGACGGCCAACCTGTTCCTGAACGAATACACCGACATGCAGTTGCCCTATTACCTGGGGCCCAACTCCTCGGTGATCCGCAATGCCGACAAGGCACGCACCTATGGCGCAGAACTCGGCGTGCGCTGGATGCCCGTACCCGAACTGGAAGCCTTCGGCACGCTGGGCCTGCTGCGCACGAAGATCACGCAATTCGCCGACAGCGGCATCGAGGGCAACCGGCTGGCACGCGCCCCGGACTACTCGTTCAATGCAGGACTCAAGTACCGCTTCGGCGGCGGCTTCGAGATCAGCGGCGACGTCCAGTTCAACGACAGCTACTACTCCCAGTACGACAACGACGCCCTGGGTCGGATCGCCTCGCACTGGACGGCCAACCTGCAACTGGCCTACGCCTTCAAGGGTGGCCGTGTCGCACTGTTTGCGCAGAACCTGTTCGATGCCGACCGGCCGACTTTCATCACCAACAACGACCCGACCACACCCTTCGTCCAGCGGCCCCGGCTGGTCGGCATCACGGCCGAATTCAGTTTCTGACGCCATTTCGGATATTCATCGAGGACATGATCACCATGCACGCCACCCGACATTTCACCCTGCCCCTGATCGCCACCAGCCTGATGCTGATCACCCCATATGCCCAGGCCGACACCCGCGCACAGCAGCAGCCCCGACAACAAAGCGAGTCCGGTATCACGGAGGACAACGCACAGATGCGCACGGCTGCCGTCGTCACACCCCACACACCCATCACTGCACATCAGATCCTGTCCCGCCCCACGGCCTCTGCCGTGGTCGAGCTAGCCTACAGCCCGCGCGAAAACGCCCTTTTTGTATCGGCACCGGACTGGCAGGATGAAAGCCGCTCACGGCTGCTGCGCCTGGCTCCCGACAGTCTCGACATCCAGGCCGAAGTGCCGCTCGACGGCAAGGGCTTTGGTGTCGCCCTGGATGATGCCGCAAACCGCCTCTACCTGACCCAGGGATTCAACGGCGCGATCAGCGTGATCGACACGCAGGGCAACCAGATCGTCAAGCGCATTCCCGTCATGCAGAAGGTGAATTTCGAACAGCTGTACCAGGAGCACGAACTGTCGCAGACGCGCCGCGACTTCCTGCTCGAACAGCTCAAGAAATGGAACGTGGTTGACGACTTTCCCTACAAGCTGCGCGAACTCGCCATCGATGCCGACCAGCACCGCCTGTTTGCCCCCGGACTGGGGCTGGGCATCGACAGTGTCCTGTTCGTGATCGATACCGAGACGCTGGAATTGGAGAAAATCCTCCCCGGCTTCGGCTACAACGCCGTCGGTATCGTGACAGACCCGACCCGGCACCGCATCTTTGTCTCGAACATGCAAGGTCAGATCATCACGCTCGACAGCCGTACACTGGAAATCACCGGCACGCTCGAGGTCGAGGCCGATCAATTGCTGAACCTGGTCTACGATCCTGCGACCAACCGCCTGTTCGGCGTCGACCAGGGCATCGACCGTGACGAATGGCGCAACAACCACCTGGAGCGTGAATATGCCCACCGCAGCCCCGGCCACCGCGTGTTCGTGCTGGATGCCGACAGCGGCAAGACACTGGCTGTCATGCCCACCGACGAAGTACCCATCGGCCTGAACCTCGACACGCAGCGCAATCGGCTCTACGTCACCAATCGAGGTGGCGTGCGGCCCGATTCGGCGCAAGGCTCGGTCACGATCTACGATACCGAGGCCTACCAGCCACTGCAAACGCTGCCCCTGCCGCCCCATCCGAACAGCCTGGCGCTCGACGCTGCCGGCAACATTCTCTATGTCACGGTCAAGAACGACGGCGACAGCGCCAAGGCCGGCAAACCCGAACACGTCGTGCGCATTCAGTTCTGAGCGCGCGACAACGTCCTTGCCTGCCCATCTGGCAAGGACGCCTTAATCAATCTTAATGACCTGCAGGTATCGTCGTGGCAAGGTCCTGCACTAGGATAGGAGCCGTTCTCACTCGCAATCCTTTTTCAAGCAGGCCTGCCATGACCCAGACCACGACCGATACCGTCCTGACCCGCGCCAAGCGCCTGAAGGCACTGACCCACGGCACGCACGATGCCCTCGACAACCGCCTGAGCAGCTTCCACCCGTTCGAAAGCCGCGAGCACTATGCCGCCTTCCTGCAGATGCAATACCGCTTTCATCGCGATGTCGATGCACTGTTCGACCACCCCGAACTGAATCGCCTGCTACCAGGCCTACAACAACGCCGCCGCCTGCAGCAGGTCGAACAGGACATGCGCGACCTGGGTATCGAGATTCCCGCGCTGTCGGTGCCGCCCGTCTTCGAAGCAGGCAAGGACGTCGATATCGCCACGGCGCTGGGCTGGCTGTACACCGAAGAAGGCTCCAACCTGGGCGCGGCATTCCTGTACAAGCTGGCAGCCAAGCTCGGCCTGGACGGCAACTTCGGCGCACACCACCTGGCCCCGCACCCGGATGGTCGCGCGCCCAACTGGCATGGATTCCTGGAGCAGTTCAATGCCATCGAACTGGACGCCAACGGTGAAGCCCGTACCGATGCCGGTGCCCAGGCCGCCTTCCGCCAGGTCGATGCCTATGTCGAAACCTGCTGCGTGCTGCCCGAGGCCGAGCCCGAACTGGCGAGCTGAATCAACCTGCCGTTCATGCCTCTGCGCACGCGCATTCCCGAGGCATGAACGAACTGACCATAAGGCACTGATCCGTATGCATCAGGCTGCCGGGCCGAAAACCGCCTCGATCCGGTCTGCGTCCAGAATATTGAGTGTCCAGTGCTGAATCGTGTTCAGATCTGCAGTAGAGATACGATCCTGGGCCCAGGCGGGTATGCTGCTGAATTTACGCAGCAACAGTTCATTGAGTGTAGCCAGAGCCACCTGGCGGCCTTGCTCCAAGCCTGCCTGCTCCCCCTTGCGGGTGGCGCGGCTCAAGGCGGTGCGCTCGTCCAACATGGCAATGTCGTGCTGCAACGCAGCCCAGCGCAGTTTTTCATCGGCAGACAGGGTCCGCAGATGTTGCAGGGCTTCCTGCACTGGGGGATGTGTGATCTGGTTCATGGCAGCCTCGTCCAGGTTATGCAGCAGGCAAGTGATCCAGGCCCGTAGATCAGGCGGCAGATCGCCAAAACGTTCGGCCTTGGGCAACTCCATTATATGCAGTTGCAAGGCTTCCTTGAAGCAGATGGCCGGCGTCTGCTCATCGCGCAGCGCCAGCCGCCAGAGCGCCTGTTGTGGATGATCAGGAAAAAGATCATGTGCCAGCAGACTGATCCCAATGACCGGCCGCAGACCATCATAGCTCTGACCGGCCTGTAATTGCTCCGACAGGCCCCGCGCCAGGTAGTACACATTGCGTTCCGGCCAGGGTTCTTCGCGCCTCACCTGCATTTCAATAATGAACACAGCCTCGGTGGCATCGCGAACCAGAATATCCATGACTATCCGCTTGCCGTTGATGTGCTGTGGCAGGATGTCAGGGTTCAGTACCTGTACTACCGTAATCGGCTCGGGCCACTGCAACACCGCATTGATCAGATCCGACAGTAGATGCAGATGGCGACTGAACAGTGCTTTGAATACCAGGTCGTTGGTCAAGCGCAGCCCCGGGGGAGGCAATATCCGGTCGACAAGCCCCACAGGCGCAACCGTATGAAAAAGCAACTCAGAGGCTGTCTGTGACGAGCGGGTATCCGGCATATCGATGCATCCTGTCTGCATGGCAATACAGACAATCTACCGGGTGATCATGCCATTGAAAATTGGGCAAAATTGTCACATTGGACGTATTTATCCCGGTGTCAGCGTCACGCCAATATCGGCCGGAGCTCCGTAGTACAGGCTGCTGGTCACCAGCGCATCCACGCCACTGGCCGCATAGCCGGTGGCGTTGTCATGCCGGATGCCGCCGGCAGCCAGAATTTTCAGGTGTGGCCAGCGATTGCGCAGATGTGTGCACCACGGTGCCAGTTGTTCAGGCATCACCTTGTCGAACTGGATGACATCGGCCCCCGCCTGCACGGCCAACTCGGCCTCTTCAAGTGTTGCCGCCTCGATCACGATCTTCTTTTCCGCCAGCCCGGGTGCATTGCGTGTCAGCGTCTCGCGGATCGAGGCCCAGCCGCCTTCCGGCAGCAAGGCACGATGCTGCGGAAAGACCACGACGGTTTCCGACAGGCCCAGTCGATGTGGCCACGCCCCACCGGCACGCGTAGCCTTGATCGCCACACGACGCAGGCCAGGGGGATGCTTGCGCGTCGTCAGCACCCCCACACGTGGATCGACTGCATGTATGGCACGCACCAGTTCATGCGTGCGCGTCGCGACGCCACAGGCATATTCCAGCAGGTTCTGCCCCACTTTCCAGACATCGAGCAGGGCCTGCGCCGGCCCTTCTGCCTCGATCAGGGCATCCCCGGCCTGCAGCACCGTACCACTGGCGGCATGCCGGATCTGGACGACCTGCCGCTGCGCAAGCAGGCGCACGATCTCCTCGGTACAGGCCGCCACCACAGAACCACGCGCTTTCCAGGCAATGCGTGCCGGCCGATCGCCGATCTCCAGTACCGCGCTGGTCAGGTCGAAATAGCCGATATCCTCATGCAACCAGCCATCCAGTTCATCCGTACCAAACAGCACATGCGTCGTTGTTTGCGCATTCATGAAGCACCACATCGATACCGTCTACATAACGCTATATTTTATCAAACATAGCGATGTACCAGACTGCGCTGCATTACCCCGCCAGCAAGGCGGCCACCTTTTTCCAGGTCTGCGGGCTTTGTGTGATCGATACCGAGAAACGGATATGCGTATCCGGTGCCTGTGTTGGCGAGAACAGACGGCCGGGAGCCAGCAACAGCCCGTCGGCAGCGGCCCGGCGCGCCAGTTGTTCGCTGTCCTGCCCGCAGTCCAGCCACAGGAACATGCCGCCCACCGGCTCCGGATCGATCCGCAAGCCCAGCCGGCCGAACAGCCGCAGGCTTTCGTGGCGGGCCGCATCGACCTGCTGACGCACGCGCTGAACATGGCGCTGGTAGTCGCCGGACGATACGATCTTCTGGATGATGCGCTCATTGAGTTCCGGCGTCGTCAGGCCGGACAACAGTTTCAGGTCCGTCAGTGTCGATACCAGTTCGGGGGCCGCAGCCAGGTAGGCAACCCGCATGCCCGCCGCCAGTGTCTTGGCAAACCCGCCGGCATGTACGACCCGTTGCAGGCCATCCAGCGCCGCCAGGCGTATCGCGCCCCCTGGATGCAGGTCGCCATAGGTATCGTCCTCGAAAATCCTGAAATCGTATTGCTCGGCCAGTTTCAGCACCGCATAGGCAGACCGCGCCGACAGGCTGTAGCCGGTCGGATTGTGAATCGCACTGTTGATGATGAACAGGCGCGGGCGATGCTCCCGGGCCAGTTGCTCCAGCACGGCCACATCCGGGCCATCCGGCCCGCGTGGCACCCCCAGCACACGCACCCCTGCCGCAGCCAGCCGCCCGAATACCAGGAACCACGCAGGATCCTCGACCAGGACACAGTCACCCGGCTGCGTCAGGGCACGCAGGACCAAATCAACCGCATGGGTCACGCCAGCCGTCAGCAGCAGATTCTGTTCAGGATGCGCCGGTATGCCCAGCCGCTGCAAGGCATCCGCCATGGACACACGCAACGGCAGATAACCCTGCGGCGGGCCATAACCCAGCAAGGACGAGCAGGAGCCACGACCCGTGCTGCGCACAGCGGCCGCCAGCATATCCACATCCAGCCACTGCTGTGGCAGCAGCGCCGATGATCCCGGCACGAAACCGCCGCCAACATCGCGCAGGGTGCTTTTCAGCAGCCATGCCACATCCAGCGTCGCAGCCGCCGGTTCGGTCCCTTGCCCGGCGGTCAGGCGGGGATCGAGTGCGCCCTGGTCCTGCGGGGCAGGCCGGCCACTGACGAAATAGCCCGCGCCCTGGCGCGCCTGCAGCCACCCCTGGCCAACCAGTTGCTCATACGCCTCGACGATCGTGAAACGACTGACTTCAAGATGTTCGGCCAGGCGGCGGATGGACGGCAAGCGACTGCCGGGCCGCAACCCCAGCAGGGTGATCTTGCGTATCAGCATGGCCACGATCTGCTCGGTCAGCGTCTGGTCGCTGTCCCGCAGAGGGGGCTCGAAAGCATCCACCAAGAGACTTTTCATGCCTTTGCTCCAGTACAGTAATCAATTTATCCGAAAAATTGTACCGGTACTGTACCGCACATCCTGTCTATAGTGAGCAGCATGAACAGCCTGCCCATTTTCCTGCCGATGGCACTTTTTGCCTTCGCCTCGTCCATCACGCCCGGCCCGAACAACATCATGCTGGCCAGCTCCGGCCTGAACTACGGATTCAGGCGCAGCGTACCGCACATGCTCGGCATCAGCGGGGGATTCATGATCATGCTGGTCGTCACCGGACTGGGATTGGGCACACTGTTCCAGACCTGGCCGGTCCTGCATGACATCCTGAAGATACTGAGTGCCGTCTACCTGCTGTACCTGGCCTGGCGTATCGCCACGGCAGGTCCGGTCACTACGGCCGAACACAGCGGACGGCCGTTCAGCTTTATCCAGGCAGCCCTGTTTCAGTGGGTCAACCCCAAGGCCTGGACCATGGCACTGGGTGTGATCGCCGTCTATGTGCCGCAGCAGGACTTCCTGACCAACCTGTTGCTGTCGGCACTGCTCTGCGGCCTGGTCAACCTGCCCAGCATCTCGGTCTGGACGCTGTTCGGCATGGCTCTGCGGCGCTGGTTACGGCAGCCCGGCGTCGTGCGGGCTTTCAATGTGCTGATGGCTCTGCTGCTGGTGGCGTCGCTGTATCCGATGCTGCGGAACTGACGAACGCGGCATGGCCCGACGCCCGCAAGGCACAGGCCGGGCACTCGCCGCAGCCATAGCCCCAGGCATGCCGGTGGCTGCGATCACCCATATAACAGGTATGGGTGGACTCGCGCACCAGTTGCACCAATGCCTCGCCACCCAGCGTCCGGGCCAGTTGCCAGGTTTCCCGCTTGTCGAGCCACATCAGCGGCGTCTCGATCACCATGCGGGCATCCAGCCCCAAGCTGAGCGCGACCTGCAGTGCCTTGAGCGTATTGTCGCGACAGTCCGGATAGCCTGAGTAGTCGGTTTCGCACATGCCCCCGACCAGCACCTCGAGTCCGCGCCGCCAGGCCACAGCGGCGGCAAAATTGAAGAACATCAGGTTGCGCCCCGGCACGAAAGTATTGGGCAGCCCGCCTTGCTCGAATTCAATGGCCTTGTCCTGTGTCAGGGCCGTGTCGCTGATATGGCCGAGCACCGACATGTCTAGCATGTGATCCTCGCCCAGCTTGCCGGCCCACTGCGGAAAATCGTCGCGCAGGGCCTGCAGCACCGTCTGCCGGCATTCAAGCTCGACACGATGGCGCTGCCCATAGTCAAAGCCGATCGTTTCGACGTGGCCATAGCGATTCAGCGCCCAAGCCAGGCATGTCGTGGAGTCCTGTCCACCCGAGAAGAGAACCAGTGCGCGCGATGTCATCATGTACGGGATTATAGTAAGTGGTGGCAGCCCCTGACAGCCGCGCCGACCAGGATGATCCATGCTACCCGGTGGGTGAATCCATCAGGACCTTTCCTCCCTGAATACAACAGTGACCCGACATACAGTGACAGATTTCGCCCAGCGCAGCCTCCTGCCCGATACCTCAGAACACGGATTGCCATTTGAGACCCAGGAGCTCCGGGATCAACTCGAACACTTCCTGCGGCACACCTGGATAGATCCTTTTCTCAACGAAAAACGCATCATCGGTCATTACAAATGGGGGGTTTACGCGTTCTACGATTATGACCACGAACCTATTTATGTAGGCCAGACGAACGAACAGCTCAGCACACGTATCCGCAGACACCTGACGAACCAGCGTACAGACGCCGTGGCTATGTCGGTACTGGACCCCTACGAGGTCTGCTACATCGAGGTCTGGCCACTGACAGACGTAGAGGGTGTCGAGATTGGCCGGACCGACGTCAAGACAGCGAAAGCACGCTTGAATGCCATGGAACATGCTGCCTACACGCATCTCATCCGGCAGTCCAAATTCAGAGCAATCCTGAACGAGAAACCGCCCCTCTCGCCTGATCATCCCATCGATCTGCCTGCGTCGTACCACGCAAAAGTCGTTTCTGACGAAGTGAGCCGCCTGAGAGACCATCCCGATCTGCGGCTGGCCCGACGCGCCGCAACCATTGCCCGACTTGCCAAAGTCATCGCTGAACGCAAGGTGCAGACAGGCCTGCGCCATACCTTGCTGACCCAGGCCCGTCGCTTGGCCGATCTGGCCGAAAGACGTGTCCGCGGCGCGCCAGCCAACCTGGAAACATCAGGTGACGAAGGCGATGAAGGCTGAACGCCAGTCAGGCCCGGTTTCATGATGCAAGATGCCCTTGGCACCCACCAGATGACTGTATACAATAACAGTGGTTTGAATATATCAGGCCAGCCACGCTTGCCCCATGGATATCAAACATGACCACCCAGCCGCAACAATTTGATTTTTATGAATTCTTTGCCGGTGGTGGCATGGCCCGGATGGGTTTGGGCAAGCAATGGAACTGCCTGTTCGCAAATGACTTCGATCCCAAAAAAGGGGCTTCATATGCCGCCAACTTTGGGGATGATGCCTTGCATATCGGCGATGTAGCCAAGGTTCAGCCAGCGCAATTGCCAGGAAAAGCCATGCTGGCATGGGGCTCTTTTCCATGCCAGGATCTCAGTCTGGCAGGCAATGGAAAAGGGCTGGCCGGCAGCCGATCCGGCGTATTCTGGGCATTCTGGGATCTGTTGACCCGCCTCAGGGCCGAGCAACGGATGCCGCCGATCATCGCGCTGGAGAACGTATCGGGTCTCGTCACATCACATCGCGGCAAGGACCTCACCACACTCATCGAATGCCTTGCAAATGCAGGCTACCGTGTAGGAGCCCTGGAAGTCGACGCGGCACATTTCGTGCCCCAATCCCGCCCCCGGCTCTTTATCATCGCGGTGCAAAAAACCGTCCCCATGCCCAGGGGCGTCACGACCCGCACTCCCAACCCGGCATGGCATCGCAGGCAGCTTCAGGATGTCGTCGAAGCTTTGCCCGTGAGTGTCCGCAAGTCCTGGGTATGGTGGAAACTACCGATGCCGGAAGGGGCGGTGCCACATCTGGAAGAGCTGATCGAAGATGCCCCGACGTCGGTCGCCTTGCACAGCGCCACGCAAACGCAGCAGCTTCTGGACATGATGACTGCCGCCAATCTCGCCAAGGTACACGAAGCGGCCAGGACGGGCGCGCGTCAGGTCGGCACCCTCTACAAGCGCACCCGCCTGGGCACGCAGCGCGCTGAAATCCGCTTCGACGGCATTTCCGGCTGCCTGCGCACCCCGTCTGGTGGCTCATCTCGCCAGATCGTGATGCTCATCCAGGGCAAACAGATCCGCTCACGCCTGATCTCCGCCAGGGAAACTGCGCGACTGATGGGCATCCCGGAGTCCTACCAACTCCCCGACAAATACAACGAGGCCTACCATCTCACCGGAGATGGTGTCGTCGTTCCAGTCGTCGCCCATCTCGCCAGGCACATTCTGGAACCGCTGGCTCTGAGCGCACGCCACGCAGTAACCGAGACACAGCAAAGCGCCTCGCATGACACGTCACTTCGCGCGGCCTGACTCTTTGTCCTGACTCTTTTTACTGCTTGCGCAACCGTTCCGCCAGCCCCAGTACGTCGGGCAATTGCATCGGCTGGGCCGGCAATTCGAAACGTGAAGTCTGTGGGGCCGTCCGGTCCAGCCTGGACAGTGTCATGAGATTGTCGACCCGCAGCATGCCCAGGCCGCGCGCCAGCACCTCGTCGGCCAGAGCGACCGTACCGGCCGGTACGGGCTGGCCGAGCGATTGCTGCAGACGCCGTGCCGCCTCGATAAAGCGCCGGGTGTAGGACACGACTTCAGCATCCTGGGTCAGCACGGCCTCGACCCGGCGTTCCTCGCCCTGCGGGTTGAGATAGGTCAGTCGATATACGCGACCATCGACCCCGGCCACCGACTCACGACGGCCGAGATCGTCCAGACTGACGAACTCGGCAACGGCAGCCGGGCCGCTGCCCACCTGCAGGAACTTGCCGGGGTCGACCGACAGCAACCGCAACCACTGCCCGAGCTGAGCGGCATCGGCCACCATCTGGCGTCCGTTGAGGTCAAACACGCCATACGTCCCGTCGGCCCGCACCAGGCCATAGCCGCGCTGCTGCGGGTCGGTTTGCATCCGCAGCATCGTATCTGTATATTCCAGTCTCAACTGCACCGGCCGCCCGGACGAATCGCTCTCCTGAAGACGGTAATGCGCCGTCCCCGCCGCCTGGGCCAGGCCGCACAGCGCCAGGCCCAGCGCCGCCAGCAAATAATGCTTCATGCATGCTCCCGAAGGATGGGTTTGCAAAATATGCACTGTCGCCGCTTCTGTCGCGCCGCGCAACACAAAAAGGTAATCGTTTGAATCTTAATATACTGCTCCAGTACCTGGCACCCCAGAAAACGCTGACCCGGCTAACCTACGCGCTGGCACGCTGGACCTTCGGCCCCTGGAAGCGATGGGCCATCCAGCATGTCATTCGCAAGTTCAACGTCGACCTGTCGCTGGCAGCCGAGCCCAACCCCGAGGCCTATCCGCATTTCAACGCCTTTTTCACCCGCACGCTGCGTCCCGATGCACGCCAGGCCGATCCCGACTGCAATGCTCTGCTCTGTCCTGTCGACGGCCGCATCAGCCAGGTCGGGCGCATCGATGCCGGACGCATCTTCCAGGCCAAGGGTCACGACTACAGCGTCGATGAACTGCTGGGTGGCGATGCCCAGGCGGCCGATCCCTACCGTAACGGCCATTTCGTCACGATCTACCTGTCCCCCTCCGACTACCATCGCGTGCACATGCCGCTGGGCGGTCGCCTGGTGCGTACCGTGCATGTCCCGGGCAAGCTGTTCAGCGTCTCGCCCGCCACGGTCGATGCCGTGCCGCGCCTGTTTGCCCGCAATGAGCGCCTGGTCTGTCATTTCGAAAGCGGCCACGGGCCCTTCGTGGTCGTGATGGTCGGTGCCATGCTGGTTTCTTCGGTCACGACCGTCTGGGGCGGCCTGACCATCCCGCCCTATGCCCGCACCATCCAGCAACGCGATTACGACGACGACACCATCGAAATCGATCGTTTCGCCGAAATGGCCCGTTTCAATATGGGTTCGACCGTGATCGTGCTGTTCCCGGACGGCATGGCCGAACTGGACGCACTGGGTCCCCAGCAAAAAGTACAGTACGGGGAGCGACTGGGGCAGTTGACAGCGGCACACCGCTCGGCCACCACCGTCTGAAGTTTTCAATAGTCACCGATCGCTGCCGAAATGGCGCGGGCACACTCCATCACCAGGGGAGCCTGCGTCCGCTGAGCTGATTCGGCACTCCAGCGGCTGAGAGGCGGTGCTACATGCACTGCCCCCCTGGCTTCGCCCCGACTGTTGACGATCGGGGCGGCAATCCCCATGTCGCCCATGAACAGTTCTTCGCAATTCACTGCATAGCCCTGGCGACGGCACTCCTGCACTGCCGCGACGATATCCTCGACCTGCGTCAGCGTGGCAGGCGTACATGCCACCCGTTCAGATTGCACCAGCAGACTGCGCGCCTGGTCTTCAGGCAGGCGGCTCAGGTAGGCTCGGCCCGCGCTCGTGCAATACATGGGTGTACGGATACCGATCGGTGTCAGTATCGGCATGAATTTGGTCGTCGCCAGCTGAAACACATACACCATGTCCGTCCCGACGGGCTCGGTCAGTGTCACGCTTTCCCCGCTCGCATTGGCCAGTTCAGAAAGATACGGATGTGCAATGCGGATCATGGCATTGCCTGCGATATACCTGAAACCCAGTTCAACCGTCTTGGGCAGGAGCCGAAAACGCCGTGATGCAGGATGCTTGCCGACGTAGCCGAGCACCTGCAGGGTATGCACCGTGCGCTGGGCGGAGGATTTGCTCATGCCGGCCCGTTCGGCGATCTCGTTGAGCGTCAGGGTGCGATGCACCTCGTCGAACACACCCAGCACGGCCAGCCCCTTTTCCAGCGACTGGTTGAACAGGGAGTCGGATACCGATGCAGTCAGGGAGTCAGCCATAAGGTACATGCCACCAGAAAAGGGATTCGGGTCCGCACTCGCATTGCCGGATGCGCCAGCCATGCGCACCATGCACAACAACAGCGCAGGCGCATGATGCAACTTGGTGCACAGGACAGGCTGCTCACCCAAGCACCATGTCATCACTACGCCATGGCCTCGATGCCATGCCCCGTCAACGTGGCATGAATATGGTATTTCAACTGCGCATGCATGCGGACAAACCCTATTTTATATCGATAATCGATATTAATGATTCGATTGGCATACTGGTTGCTTGAATGATGAGCAGATGGCCCCACTCAACCTGGAGACATGTCTCATGTATCACGCATCCAAGCAACATCGTTTTTCTTTCCAGATCAAATCGCTGGCGCTCGTGCTGGCACTGACAGCCGCATGCGGATCAACCAGTTGGGCACAGGAAAAAGTCCTGCGCATCGGCATGACCGCCGGGGATATCCCCCGCACCTCGGGGCAGCCCGACCAGGGGTTCGAAGGAAACCGCTTCACCGGCATTCCCATGTACGACGGCCTGACACAATGGGATCTCAGCTCGGACACGGCACCCAGTACCGTGATTCCCGGCCTGGCACTGTCCTGGCAGGTCGATGATGCCGACAAGACGAAATGGATTTTCAAGCTCCGGCCTGACGTCAAATTCCATGACGGCTCGCCGTTCAACGCCGACGCCGTGGTCTGGAATGTACGCAAGGTACTGGATACGGCAGCACCACACTACGATCCTGCCCAGGTCGGTGTCACGGCCTCGCGGATGCCGACCCTGCGCAGCGCCCGGGCCATCGATGCGCTGACTGTCGAGCTGACGACTTCCGAGCCGGACGCCTTCCTCCCCATCAACCTGACCAATCTGTTCATGGCATCGCCGGCTCAGTGGCAAAGCAAGCTCGACGCCGTGCCTGCCTCGGTCGCCGATCCCGCCGAACGCAGCAAGCAGGCCTGGGCTGCCTTTGCCGCCGAGCCTGCCGGCACGGGCCCCTTCCGGCAGGCCCGGCTGGTTCCCCGTGAACGCCTGGAACTGGTCGCCAATCCCGAATACTGGGACAGTGCACGCCGGCCCAAGATCGACAAAGTCGTACTGCTGCCACTGCCGGAGGCCAGTGCCCGCACGGCAGCCCTGCTATCGGGCCAGGTAGACTGGATCGAGGCCCCTTCGCCCGATGCCATCGATGCCATCAAGGCACGCGGCTTCAACATCTACTCCAACCTGCAGCCCCATATCTGGCCATGGCAATTCTCGCTGCTGCCGGATTCGCCCTTCAGCGATGTACGGGTTCGCCAGGCAGCCAACCTCTGTGTGGACCGAGCCTCCCTGAAGCAGTTGCTGGGCGGCATGATGGTCGAAGCTACCGGCATCGCCGAACCGGGCGATCCGTGGCGCGGCGAACCGACCTTCCAGATCAGGTACGACGTCGAAGGTGGCAGGAAACTGATGGAAGATGCAGGCTATTCGGCCAGCAAGCCGGCCGTCGTCAAGATCCAGACATCTGCCTCGGGCTCTGGTCAGATGCAGCCGCTGCCGATGAACGAATTCATCCAGCAGAACCTGAAAGAATGCCACTTCCAGGTCGAATTCGATGTCGTCGAGTGGAATACGCTGTTCTCCAGCTGGCGTCTGGGTGCCAAGGATCCTTCGGCCCACGGAGCCCACGCGACCAACGTCAGTGCCGCCACCATGGACCCCTTCTTCGCCATGGTGCGTTTCGTAAGCTCCAAAGCATTCCCGCCCGTCTCGAACAACTGGGGTTACTACAGCAGCGACAGGATGGATGCCCTGGTGGACAAGGCTCGCACGTCTTTCGAGACCGCCGCCCGCGATGCCGCCCTGGCAGAACTGCATGCCAACATCGTCGACGAAGCACCATTCCTGTTTGTTGCTCATGACGTCGGCCCCCGCGCCATGTCTCCCAAGGTCACCCATGTCGTCCAGCCAAAGAGCTGGTTCATCGACATTGCCACCATGCAAATGGATTGACCGAGCCGGTACAGCCCGCCTGGACCTGCAGCAAGACGCCGATTCTGCCGCAGGCTCCTCGCAGCGCCGGACAGTTTCGTCCGGCACCGGTATTCCTGGAGGACATACATGCTCGCCTACCTGGTACGACGCCTGGGCTACGCCCTCCCCATCATGCTGGGGGTTTCCTTTGTCTGTTTCATGCTGGTCCACCTGTCGCCTGGCGACCCCCTGGTCTCCATCCTGCCGGCAGATGCATCCATCGAACTGCAACAACAGCTCATCAAGCTGTACGGCTTCGACCGCAGCCTGCCGGAGCAGTTTGCCCAATGGTTGTGGCGCGCACTGCACGGTGACCTGGGCACTTCGATTGCCACCGGCCGCCCCGTCGTCGACGAAGTCCTCAAGGCTGTCGGCAATACGCTCAGGCTGGCGGTCCTGGCCTGTGCGATCGGTTTTTTCTTCGGCGCGCTGTTCGGTTGCGTAGCCGGATATTTTCGACACTCCTGGGCTGACCGGATCGCCTCCTTCCTGGCCGTGATCGGCGTGAGCGTGCCGCACTACTGGCTGGGCATGGTGCTGGTCATCATTTTCTCGACCCAGTTGATGTGGCTACCCGCAACCGGTGCCGGCCCTGGCGGCTCGGGCAGTTGGGCCTGGGATTGGGCCCACTTCCAGTACATGATCCTGCCCGCCGTGACCATGTCCTTCATTCCCATGGGCATTGTGGCGCGTACCGTGCGTGCCCTGATGGCAGACATCCTCTCGCAGGAATTCATCGTCGGGCTGCGCGCACGCGGCCTGAGTGAATACAGGATTTTCCTGCACGTCATCAAGAACAGCGCGCCAACCGCGCTGGCCGTCATGGGCCTGCAACTAGGCTACCTGCTGGGAGGATCGATCCTGATCGAAACCGTCTTTTCCTGGCCTGGCACCGGATTCCTGCTGAACCAGGCCATCTTCCAGCGCGACCTGCCGCTCCTGCAGGGCACGATCCTGGTATTGGCCCTGTTCTTCGTCATTCTGAACCTGCTGGTCGACATCCTGCAGACCCAGTTCGACCCACGCATCGAAAGGAGCTGAGCATGAGCACCCTGCCATCCGCCGCCCCCCTGACGCAGGCCAGCGCCGTCAGCTCGCGCAGCCATGCAGCCAATGTCATGTTTCGGCTCATGCACAATCCCGTCGCCATGATAGGTGCAGGCATCATCCTGATACTACTGTTCTGTGCCCTCTTTGCGCCCTGGATCATGCCAGCCGATCCCTTTCAGACATCCATGCTCAAGCGCCTGCAACCCGTGGGCAGCACCGGCCACCTGCTGGGCACGGACGAACTGGGCCGCGACATGCTGTCGCGCCTGATCCTGGGTGCCAGGCTGTCGCTGTTCATGGGCATTACGCCGGTGCTGCTGGCCTTCATCATCGGTAGCGCCATCGGCATCACGGCCGGCTACGCCGGAGGTGCGACCCATACCTTCATCATGCGCGGCATCGATATCCTCTATGCCTTTCCTTCAGTCCTGCTGGCCATTGCCCTGTCGGGTGCTCTGGGTGCCGGCATCACCAACTCGCTGATATCCCTGACGGTTGTGTTCGTCCCGCAGATTGCCCGCATCGCCGAAAGCGTGACGACACAGACACGGCACAGCGACTATGTCGAAGCGGCTCGCGCCTCCGGCGCATCGGCACTGGTCATCGTGCGCCGTCATGTACTGGGCAATGTCATCGGTCCGATTTTTGTCTATGCGACCAGCCTGATCTCGGTCTCGATGATTCTGTCCTCCGGCCTGTCATTCCTGGGACTGGGCGTGAAGCCTCCAGAGCCGGAGTGGGGCCTGATGCTCAACACGCTGCGCACTGCAATCTACACGCAACCATTGCTGGCTGCACTGCCAGGCGTACTGATCTTCCTGACATCCGTGTCCTTCAACATGCTGGCCGACGGCCTGCGAAATGCCATGGAGGTAAAGCAATGACACAGCACATTCCAACCACCGACCCACGCGATGTGGGCGGCCCGATGCAGCCACTGCTGAGCATCCGCAACCTGCGCAAGCACTTTCCACTGAAATCACGCCGGCTGATCCCGGCGCTGGGCGAGAGATCCGTGGTACGCGCCGTCGACGATATCAGTTTCGACATCCGCAAGGGCGAAACCCTGGGAGTCGTCGGCGAGTCCGGTTGCGGAAAATCGACCACGGCACGCCTGCTCATGCAATTGATTGCACAGGATGCCGGCGAGCTGGTGTTCGATGCTCAGACAGTCGGTTCATCTGCGCTTCCCCTGCGGGAATTCCGGCGCCAGACCCAGATGGTTTTCCAGGACAGCTATGCCTCGCTGAATCCACGCATGACCATACAGGACTCGATTGCCTTCGGCCCCATGGTACATGGCGTATCACGTCAGGAAGCACTCAGTCGCGCCCATGACCTGCTGGAGCGGGTCAATCTTGCACCGGCGCGCTTCGCAGGGCGCTACCCACATGAGCTGTCGGGTGGCCAGCGACAGCGCGTCAATATCGCCCGAGCACTGGCGCTGCAACCCAGGCTCATCATCCTGGACGAGGCCGTGTCCGCCCTGGACAAATCCGTAGAGGCCCAGGTGCTCAACCTGCTGATGACGCTCAAGCGCGACTTCGGCCTGACCTATGTATTCATCAGCCACGATCTCAATGTGGTGCGCTTCATTTCCGACCGGATACTGGTCATGTACCTGGGTGAGGTCATCGAGATCGGGCCTGCCGAAGCGCTCTTCGAGTCGCCGGCTCATCCCTACACCCACGCGCTGCTGCAATCCATGCCCAGCACCGATCCCGCCCGACGCACGCAGCATGCGCCGCTTTCCGGTGATCCACCCAACCCCATCAACCCACCGTCGGGCTGCCGCTTCCATACCCGCTGTCCGCATGCCCGAGCTATCTGCAGCCAGCAGCATCCTGTCATCCGGCAAATCGCGCCGCTGCATCATGTCGCCTGTCTGCGCCATGATCCGGACAGCACCTACGCCCACTCCCAGCCAGGGGGTGCGGCATGACCGGTCACACGCACACCGCAGCTTCACTGATCGAGCTGCGCGATCTGCATATCGAATTCCGCTCGCAGAAAAAGCGCATCCAGGCCGTCAACGGCGTCAGCATGCACGTTGCCAGGGGCGAAGTGCTGGCCCTGATCGGTGAGTCAGGCTCCGGCAAAAGTGTCACCCTGCGCGCCCTGATGCGCCTGCACGACGAGCGTCGCACGCGCTACACGGGCACCATTCGCATCGCCGGCCAGGATTTGCTCGCTACACCAGCCGGCAAGCTGCAGCAAATCCGGGGCAAGCGCATCGCGATGGTCTTCCAGGAGCCACTGCTAGCGCTCGACCCCGTCTACACGGTCGGCGCACAGATCATCGAGACCATCCGCCATCATGAACAACTCGACCGCAAGCAGGCCTATGCACGCGCCCTGGCACTGTTCCAGAAAGTCAGGATTCCGAGCCCGGAACGACGTCTCGATGCCTATCCTCACGAGATGTCGGGCGGCATGCGCCAACGTGCCATGATTGCCCTGGCATTGGCCTGCAACCCGGAAATCCTGCTTGCCGACGAACCCACCACGGCCCTGGATGCCACGGTACAGATCCAGATCCTGCTGCTGTTGCGCGAGTTGCAGCGAGAGCTCGGCCTGTCCATCATTTTCGTGACGCACGATATCGGCGCGGCGACCGAAGTAGCCGACAGGATGGCCGTGATGTATGCCGGGCGCATCGTCGAACAAGGCCCCACCGCAGAGATCCTGTCCAGGCCCAGCCATCCCTACACCCAGGCGCTGATGCAGAGTCGTGGTCACGGCGTCATGCGCAAGGGCGAACCGCTGCCAACGATTCCCGGTTCTCCCCCCGATCTCGGTCAGTTGCCTGCAGGCTGCGCCTTTGCCAGCCGCTGCGCCCACCAGACGGAGATCTGCCACCAGCGCGTGCCCCCCGTGACGGCATTGTCCAGCCAGCATACTGCCCACTGCTGGCAACTGGTTGCCCACCAGCCCGATGCAACGCCTGCCACGATCTCTGCCTGACCCTCTTTCGCTGCCTCCATACCATGCCTACCCGACTCCCCTCCCACTGCTACCTGCCCTATCCCGCCACGCCAGTCGCACATGCCGATAACGGCCCACTGCACGGTCTGAGCTTCGCCGTCAAAGACATCTACGATGTTGCAGGCTACCCTACAGGCTGCGGCAACCCGCACATGCTGGCACTGTCCGGCATCAAGCAAGACTCCGCCCCGGTCGTGCAACGACTGCTCGATGCGGGCGCCTGCTTCAATGGCAAGGTCGTGACCGACGAGCTGGCATTTTCCATGACCGGCAGGAACAGCCACTTCGGCACGCCACTCAATGGCGCGACACCTGACCGCATTCCCGGCGGCTCCAGCTCAGGCTCGGCATCGGCTGTCTCGAATCACCTGTGCGATTTTGCCATCGGCTCCGATACCGGGGGCTCGGTCAGGGCACCCGCCAGCCATTGCGGCCTGATCGGCCTGCGCCCCACCCATGACCGCATCACGCTGACGGGCACCATGCCGCTGGCACCCGGCTTCGATACCTGCGGCTGGTTTGCCCGTGACCTGGAGACCTTCTCCAGAGTGGGGACCACACTGCTGGGCGACGACTCCCATGCCTTGCCGGATATCCCCCGGCTACTGCTGGCCAGCGATATCCTGGAGGCGGTCGCCACCCCGGTCCGGGCCGCCTTTGCCAGCTATATCGACACCTTGCGCGGTATTGGCTTCGATAGCCTGCGCCCGGTGCAGGCCTGGACACATCCGACCACTGACCTGTACTGGGCCTTTCGCTACATCCAGGGCTGGCAGGCCTGGCAAAGCCATGGACAGGCCATCGACCGCTACGGCCTGCAACTGGGGCCGGGTGTCCATGAACGGTTCGAGTGGTCACGCCAACTGACCCAGGCGCAAATCCAGCCGCATATGGCGCTGCAGCAAGCCTTCGCCACGCAATTTCAGGCCTTGTTGGGACATGACAGCGTATTGCTGATGCCGACCATGCCGGATGTCGCCCCCCTCGTCGCACAGCCCGACAGCGAACAGGAAGATTATCGCAACCGCTCCCTTGCCATGCTGTGTCTGGCCGGACTGGCCGGTATGCCACAACTGACGCTGCCCTACCTGTCAGTAGCAGGCGTACCACTGGGGCTATCGCTGATCGGCCCGCGTGGCAGCGATCAGTCCCTGATTGCACTGGCTGCACGCCTGCCCCGCCCGAGATAACGACGCCTACCTCTCCTGATTTTCATCACTTCACTCAAGGACACATCATGACGACGCTGCGCATCAATTCCGACCGACTCTGGCTCTCCCTGATGCAACTGGGACAGATCGGTGCCACCCCCAAAGGAGGTGTCTGCCGACTGGCCCTGACCGACGAAGACAGGCAGGGACGTGACCTGTTCATCGAATGGTGCCGGGAAATCGGCCTGGAAGTTCGTATCGACGAGATCGGCAACATCTTCGCCCGCAGGCCCGGCACGGATCCCGACCGGCGCGCCATCGCCATGGGCAGCCATATCGACACACAACCGACCGGCGGCAAGTTCGATGGCAACTACGGTGTCATGGCAGGCCTGGAAGTCCTGCGCACGCTGCATGAGCACGGTATCCAGACCGAGGCCCCCCTGGAGGTCATCGCCTGGACCAATGAGGAAGGCTCGCGTTTTGTCCCGGTGATGATGGGATCAGGCGTCTTCAGCGGTGCCTTCACGCTGGCGCATGCACTGGCCGCCACCGATACGCAGGGCCTGTCCGTCGGTGACGAGTTGCAGCGCATCGGCTATGCCGGCACACATCCAGCCGGCGACGTGCCGGGCGGCATGTTCGAGGCCTATATCGAAGCACACATCGAACAGGGCCCCATCCTCGAGGCCCACGACCTGCCCGTCGGCATCGTCCCTGGCGCACTGGGTCAGCGCTGGTACAACGTCACGCTCTCGGGCATGGAAGCCCATGCCGGCCCCACGCCGATGGACATGCGACACGACGCGCTGCTGGCGGCTGCCAGCCTGGTCACCAAGGTGAACCAGATCGCCATGGACCATGCCCCGCATGCGCGCGGCACGGTCGGCTATATGAACGTCATGCCCAACTCGCGCAACACGATTCCAGGCTCCGTGGCCATGTCGGTGGATTTTCGGGCGCTGGACGATGCCACGCTGCTTTCCATGCACAATGCGCTGCACAGCCATGCCGAACTGCTGCAACGGCATGACAGCAAGCTGTCCATCGAAATCGAACAGGTCGTGTATTTCCCGCCCTGCCACTTCACCCCGACCTGCATCGCCACCGTCCGCCAGGCCGCCGACAAGCTGGGCATCGGTCATATGGAAGTCGTCAGCGGTGCCGGTCATGATGCCGTCTACGTCGCCAACCTGGCCCCCACCGCCATGATCTTCGTACCCTGCAAGGACGGCATCAGCCACAACGAATTGGAAGATGCCAAGCCCGAACATCTGGCCATGGGAGCCGATGTCCTGCTGCATGCCGTGTTGCAGCTTGCCAATGGCGGGAAGTCCTGAGTCAGCGCACCCTCAGTGCATGAACGCCAGCAGCGTATCGTGCATCTCGAAGTTGCAGGTCTCCCGGATCATGTCCACCACCAGTGACACCTGGTGGCTGATCAGGTCCCGTTTGAAGACCGCGTAATACTGCACACGGGGCAGTTCCGGCGAGACTTTCAGGGCACGCAACACCCCGCGCTCGACCAGCGGGCTGAAATAGCCACGCGGCAGGTGGCTGATACCCTGCCGCATGATGGTCAGGCGCGCCATCATGTCGAGGCTGTTGCAAGTCAGCACGCGCTTGAGCGTAATACCCTGCTCAGTGAACCAGGCATCGTACAGGTGCGACAGCGCCGAATTGGTCGGCTGGGTAATCACCGGAAACGGTACCAGATCCTGCGGAGTCAGATCCGCCTCGAAGTCGATGTCCAGGTCCGGACTGGCCATCCAGACATTGACGATCGCCTCCAGGGGGACGCTCTCGTATTCATAGCTCCAGAACGGCCCCGGCATCACGGCCAGGTCCAGGCTGCCATTCATCAGCCGCTCGTACAGCGTAATGCCGCCATCGATCTCGGGCAGCAACTGGATATTGGGATAGCGACGGCCGGCCTCGCCGATCAGGCGCGCCAGCCAGGTCACGCCGCTGAGTTCCGTCACGCCCAGGCGCACGGTGCCTTCGAAGCGCGAGGTATCGGCCATTTCGCGCACGATGTTGTTGTTCAGTACCAGCAACTGGCTGGACAGTTCGAACAGGCGACGTCCCTGCTGGGTCAGCACCAGCTTGCGGGTGTCACGCTCGAACAGCGGCGCGCCCGCAAAGGTTTCCAGTTCGGCCACCCGCTTGGCAATCGCCGACTGCGTGGCGAACAGGCGTTTGGAGGCGGCATTGAAACTGCCCAGCACGGCACTCCAGTGGAAAGCTTCCATTTGCTTCAGTGTGAACATGGCCGCGGTCGAGGTGTAGTGCGATCGCGTCAACATAGCACACTGCGCAGGTCAATGCGCCCGTACATCAGCCAGGAACTTCTGCGCCCGGGGATGCCTCGGGTTGCCGAAGAATTCGTCGGGTGCCGCCACTTCGATGATCTGTCCCGCGTCCATGAACACGACCCGGTCGGCCACTTCGCGGGCAAAACCCATTTCGTGGGTCACGCAGACCATCGTCATGCCGTCGCGTGCCAGTGCCTTCATGACCTGCAGCACCTCGCCGACCATTTCCGGATCGAGGGCGCTGGTCGGCTCGTCGAACAGCATGACCGGCGGCTTGAGCGCCAGCGCACGGGCAATCGCCACGCGCTGCTGCTGACCGCCCGACAGCGACCCCGGATAGGCCTCGGCCTTGTGGGCCAGTCCCACGCGCTCCAGCAGGCTCATCGCCAGATCGCGGGTTTCCTGCTTGCCTTGCTTGCGCACATGCACGGGTGAATACATGATGTTCTGCAGCACGCTCATGTGCGGGAACAGGTTGAACTGCTGGAACACGAAACCGATGCCCCCGCGCAGGTGATTCAGATTCACCCCTTTGGCATGAATGTCCTGGCCATCGACCAGGATGGTGCCTTTCTGGATTTCCTCGAGGCGATTGATGGTGCGGATCATCGTGGACTTGCCCGAACCGGACGGCCCGCAGACCACCATGACCTCGCCCTTGCGGACATGCAGGTCGATATCGGTCAGGACGTGATGGTCACCGTACCACTTGTTGACTTTGTCGAATTTGATCATGGGAGCATTCTTTCCGAAAAATTCAGGCTGGGCTCATCTGCCGCACGCGGCGTATTTTCCGGTCCAGCCAGCCGACTGCACGGCTCAGGCTGAAGCAGACGATGAAATACATGATCGCCAGGATGCCGAACACTTGCAGCGGCTGTGTCAGCACCATGTTGTTGATCTGGTTCGCGGCGAAGGTCAGCTCGTTCACGCTGATGACGTATCCCAGCGACGTTTCCTTGATGGTTGAGACAAACTGGCTGGTCATGCCCGGCAGCACGTTGAACAGCGCCTGCGGCAGGATCACCTTGCGCAGCGTGGTCCAATAGCCCACGCCCAGCGAGCGGGATGCCTCGATCTGTCCCTTGGGAATGGCCTCGATGCCGGCGCGGATCACCTCGGACAGGTAGGCACTCTCGTAGACCACAAGGGCGCAGACCAGCGTCCAGAATCCGCTGATGGAGTGGCCGGTTACCTTGGGCAGGACGAAATAGGCCCAAAAAATCAACATCAGCAGCGGCATACCCCGGATCATGTTGACCGTGTAGCCGCTGATGCGGGCCACCCAGCGATACGGGCTGGTGCGAGCCACAGCCAGCAATATCGCCAGCGGAAACGACAGCGACAGGCCACACACGGCCAGGATCAGCGTCATGGCCAGTCCGCCGAGCGGACCATTGGGATACTGGCCGACCAGCAGCATCAGCCAGTATTGTTGCAGGATATCAAGCATGGCCAGCCCCCCTGTTCAGGGCAAAGCGTGCCTGGATGCGCATGCCGATCAGCATGATGAGGAAGGACCCGCACAGGTACAGCACGGTCGCTGCGCCAAAGGTTTCGAAGGTGCGATAGGTTTCATTTTCGATCTCGCGAGCCTGGTAGGTCAGCTCGACCACACCGATGGCCATGGCCACGCTGGTGTTCTTGAACAGCAGCAGCGCGCGACTGATCAGCGGACCGGTCGAAATGCGCAATGCCTGCGGCACGATGACGTAGCGCATCGTCTGCAGATAGCTCGAGCCCAGTGCGCGGGCCGCCTCGAACTGCGTGCCCGGAATGGCACGCAGGCCGCTGCGGATGTCTTCCGCGATATAGGCCGAAGAACCGAGCGCCAGCGCGATTGCCGCCAGCGACAGCTCGGCATTGTGGGCATAGAGCCAACTGCGGAATCCTTCCGGCAACAGCTCCGGCATGCCGAAATACCAGAACAGCACCTGCACCATCAACGGCACATTGCGGTGATATTCGACGAAGGCATCGACAATCCAGCGGCAGATCCGCAGGTTGAGCGTGCGCACGACGACCAGGACCATGGCAAGCGAGAACGCCATGACCCAGGCCACCGAGAACAGCGTCAGCGTGGTGGCCATGCCATTGAGCAATTGCCACAGGTAGACGGATTCAAGCATTTGGCATCCCGGACGAAACGATCACTCGGCGATCGGTGCGATCTTGAAGCTGCGTTCCAGCTTGTAGGGTGTTTCGGCACCGAACCACTTTTCGAACAGTGCCGCCGCCGTACCATCCTGCTCGGCCTCGTCGAGGATCTCGTTGACGCGGGCCACGAAGGCCGGCTCATCCTTGCGCATGCCCAGCCCCCAGTACTCCATGAAAACCGGCTCACGCACGATGGCAACCGGTGCCGTCGGCGGCGACTGCAGCAGCAAGCGCACCAGCACCAGTTCGGAAGCCACCTGGGCATCGATCTTCTTCTGCTGCAGGGCCAGGTAGGTCGCCGAACTGTCGGCGTAGCCGATCACGGAAGACTTGTCGAGAATTCGCTTGACCTCGCGTTCGGAGCTTGATCCCTTGGTCGCCCCCACGCGGCGGCCGTTGACCTGCTCGACGGTCTCCAGGCCCGAGTCCTCGCGCACCAGCAGTTTTTGCGGGCTGACGTAGTAGGCGTGACTGAAGGCGATCTGCTCGGCCCGCGCCGGCGAGTGGCCCAGGTTGGCGGCCAGGATATCGACGCGACTTTCGTTGAGCTCGGGCACGCGGGCCGCCACCGACAGCAACTTGTATTCAACACCCACGCCCAGCTTGTCGGCCACCAGCTTGCAGACATCCACGTCGTAGCCAACCAGGGTACGGGTTGCAGCATCCTGGAAGCTGAACGGCTGCGACGTCCCCAGGGTGCCGCAGACCAGCGTGCCGCGCGCAGCGATATCGGCCAGTTGGTCGGCATGGGCCGGAGCTGACGAGACCAGTGCGGCCAACGACAGGCAGACAGATGCGGTGATTTTGGATTTCATGGTTTTTTTCCCCTTGGATGACGCGCACGTTCAGGTGCGCGGATAAATTCAGGCCAGCTTTTCGCAGGCCGCCCGGATGCCCAGACAACCGGCGCGGATATCGTCCAACGAAGCCGCAAAGGACAGGCGGAACGTGCCCGGTGCGCCATATGCGGTGCCACTGATCACCGCCACACCGGCATCCCGCAGGAAGAACAGGCACAGATCCTCGTCGTTGCGGATGACTGCGCCGTCCGGCGTGCGCTTGCCGATCAGGGCAGCGCAATCCGGGAAGGCGTAGAACGCACCTTCCGGGCGGATCAGGGTCAGTCCGGGCACCGAGGCCAGCAAGTCGCAGGCGACCTCGCAACGTTCGCGGAAAATGGCTGCGAACTCGTCCACGCAGCCCTGGGGACCGGTCAGCGCCTCCAGTGCAGCCGCCTGGCTGATCGAGGATGCTCCGGACGTGCTCTGCGACTGCAGGATCGCCATTGCCCCGACCAGCCCGGCCGGGCCGGCACCGTAGCCGATGCGCCAGCCCGTCATGGCATAGGCTTTGGACACTCCGTTGACCAGCAAGGTTCGATCCGCCAGCTCGGGTGCCACGGCCAGGATATAACTGGGTGCCCTGTCGATGAAACTCAGGCGCGCATACATATCGTCGGTCATCACCCAGGCGTGCGGATGACGTACCAATACATCGGCCAACGCCCGCAATTCCTCCGCCGAGTAAACGGCCCCCGTCGGGTTGCTGGGCGCGTTGAAGATCAGCCATTTGGTCCGGGGCGTGATGGCCGCCTCAAGCACTTCCGGGGTGAGTTTATACCCTGAAGCCAGATCGGTCTGTGCAATCACCGGCTCGCCACCGTTGACGAGTACCATGTCGGGGTACGACACCCAATAGGGAGACGGCACGATCACCTCGTCGCCCTCATTGAGGGTGGCCGCCAGGGCATTGAACAGGACCTGCTTGCCACCGGTGCTGACGATGATCTGCCCGATCGGATAATCGATACCGTTTTCCAGCTGCAACCGGGCGGCAATCGCCTTGCGCAGCGCGGCCACGCCCTGCGCGGGCGGATACTTGGTCTGCCCGTTGTCGATGGCGCGCTTGGCCGCTTCGCAGATATGCGTCGGCGTCGAGAAATCGGGTTCGCCGATGGTCAGGTCGATAATGCTGCGGCCCTGCTCGCGCAGTTCCGCAATGATGCCGCGTGCCGCCACGCTGGGCGACAGCTTGATACGTTTGATCCGGTCCGCAATGATGGACATGTCAGGCTCCTGTTTTTTCTGCAATCGTCTTGTCCAGCCAGGGCTTGGGATAGTTCCCGGCTGCAATCTTGCGCTTGGATTCGGCCTCGGCGGCCTCCTTGGCCTGCGCCTGGGCCAGCACCGCCCGAGCCTGAGCGTAGGGAATCGCCACCACGCCATCGGCATCGCCGACGATGATGTCGCCGGGCTGGACCACCATGCCGCCGATGCTGACGGGCACGTTGACCTCACCCGGACCGTCCTTGTACGGCCCGAGATGCGACACGCCACGTGCGAAGCAGCCAAAATCATGCTCGGCGAACACGTCAGAATCACGCACCGCGCCATCAATGACGAAGCCGCGCACCCCGCGGCGGCGGGCATCGAGCATCATCAGCTCACCGACCAGCGCGTTGCTGAGTTCCCCCTTGCCATCAACGACGATGATCTGGCCTTCCACTGCCATCGAGATCGCCTTGTGGATCATCAGGTTGTCGCCCGGCCGGACCTTGACGGTCACGGCAAAACCGACGATGGGCTTGCCGGCCACATGGTAGGGCCGCAGCCCGACCGCGCCGTACAGGCGCTGCATGCAATCACTGATCTGTGCCACGCCGATCTGCTCGAAGGCATCGAGCAGGCTGGCATCCTGTTCAGCCGCAGGGCTGGGGAAAATTCGGAATCCGATCTTATCCATGAGTCTCTGAAACATCGCTTGGGTATGGGGTCAGGGCTATTACACGGCAGCACACCGCCTTCCTCAAAACGATATAAATTCCACTCGGATCAGGAGTTTTTTTCCTGTTAGTGTTTACCCTATCAGGAAAATAGCGCTCGAATTATTGGCTGTGTCCAGCTAGAGTGGCACCTGGGCCGTATCCCGCCCGTTTCAAGGAGACAAACCAATGACACATGGCACCGCCAGAACCCTCCCCCTGCTCGGCCTTGCACTGACCAGCGTACTGCTGGCCGCCTGCGGCACGACCACCTCGACCTCGGCCCTGCAGAGCGGCCAGGAACAGCCCTCCTTCCAGCAATCCGCAGCGGCCCTCGCCGCAGCAGCTGCCTACGAATCCGGACTGGAAATCTTCCACCCGGTCACGGGCACCCAGGGCATGGTCGCCACCGAGCAGAACCTGGCGTCCATGGTCGGTCTGGCAGTGCTGCAGGCCGGTGGCAATGCCGTCGATGCTGCCGTGGCGGTCGGGTTCGCACTGGCAGTCACGCTGCCCAATGCCGGCAACATCGGCGGTGGCGGTTTCATGGTGCTGCATGATGCCAAAACGGGCCAGAACATCGCGCTGGATTTCCGGGAAATGGCACCCAGCCAGGCCAGCCGCGACATGTACCTGGGCCAGGATGGCAACGTGATCGATGGCAAGTCGCTCTACACGCACTATGCCGTGGGTGTGCCGGGTACCGTCGCCGGCATGGCGCATGCCCATGCCAAATGGGGTTCGCTGCCCTGGGCGCAACTGATCGCGCCCGCCATCCGCCTGGCCGATGAAGGCTTCATTGTCAGCAACAGCCTGGCCAATGGCCTGCAGCGTGAAAAGGACAACATGGGCAAATGGCCCGCCACCCGTGCCATCTTCTGGCGCGACGGTGCACCGCTCAAGGCCGGCGACCGACTGGTCCAGAAAGATCTGGCCCGTTCGCTGACACTGATCGCGCAACAAGGCCCCGCCGCTTTCTACGAAGGCGAAATCGCCCGGAAGATTGCTCAGGAAATGGCGGCCTGGCCTGGTGCCATCACCCGGCAGGACCTGCAGAGCTATCAATCCATCGAGCGCAAGCCGGTCGAAGGCACCTATCGCGGCTACCAGATTGCCACCATGCCGCCGCCATCGTCGGGCGGTGCACACCTGGTGCAGATGCTCAACATCCTGGAACGCTGGCCCCTGGCCGAGTGGGGCCAGAACAGTGCGCAAAGCCTGCACTACATGGCCGAAAGCATGAAGCTGGCCTATGCGGATCGCGCCGAATTCCTGGGCGATCCCGATTTCGTGAACATCCCGCTGAGCGGCCTGATTTCCCAGGCCTATGCCGACAACCTCGCGCTGTCGATCACCGACCGGGCCCGCCCCGCCAGCGAAATACGCGCCGGCCAGCCGCAAGCCTATGAAAGCGACCAGACCACGCATTATTCGACCATCGACCAGCACGGCAATGCCGTCGCCGTGACCTACACGCTGAACACCAACTTCGGCACCGGCATCGTGGTACCCGGCACCGGCATCCTGCTCAACAACGAAATGGACGATTTCTCTGCCAAGCCGGGCGTGGCCAACACCTACGGACTGATCGGCGGCGACGCCAATGCCATCGCACCGGGCAAGCGACCGCTGTCATCCATGACGCCGACACTGGTGCTGAAAGACGGCCAGCCTTTCCTCGTCACCGGCAGCCCGGGCGGCTCGCGCATCATCACCACGGTGCTGCAGACCGTAGTCAACGTGATCGACTTCAACATGAACCCGGCCGAAGCCGCCTCGGTGCCGCGCATCCATCACCAGTGGCTGCCGGATGAGCTGCGCATCGAAAAGGGCCTGAGTCCGGATACGATGGCGCTGCTGGAGCAACGTGGGCACAAGCTGGCGGTGAAACCCGCCATGGGGCGTACCCAGACGATCATGGTGCGGGATGGAAAGCTGTACGGGTATTCGGACCCGCGTAATCCGGATGGGTTGACGCTGGGGTTTTAAAGAGTGAGGAGGCCGGGGGAATAAAATCCCTCGGTCGGTACGGGCCAGGATTTGAGATAATCAAGACTCACTTCCCTGGTCGGCCTGCCCGACACTTTCCATGGTGTCGACATCACAGGCATGCCAGGAAACCTGTTTATTGCGCCCGTACTCAAATTCCATCCATCATGAAAGTGCTTTCCGACCTCAACCCAAAACTGGAAGACACCATTGTGTCCGTTGTAGAGGAAGGCAATATTCTCCAGACAAATAAAGATTACAAGGCAGCACTACAGAAATATCAGGCCGCATGGGACTTGCTGCCTGCCCCCCAACTGGATTGGGAAATTGCCAGCTGGATCGCCTCATGCTTCTACAGTATCCATTTTGAGTGCGCCGCCTATGCCGAAGCCAAGAAATGGGCAGAAATCTCCCTGAAAACCAGAGGCTCGGACATCGATACTGCCCCGCTTATTGACCTGGGCATGGTCTGCCACGAACTGGGCCAGGATGAAGAGGCATATGCCTATTTTCATGACGCCTATCGTTATGGTAAACAGCGGGCATTTCGGGAGCGTCCGAAAAAATATCTGGACTTTTATCTGGGCAAAAAATCAAGGACATCAACATAGGGTCATACAGCACGAGACTCATGCCTGCTTGCTTGCCGCAGCCTTTTCCTCTCGCTCAAGCCGGGTATCCTGCCACGGCCAATGCCCATTGATTTCAACGCCCAGGGAGATACTCAGGAAAGTACGCACCAGCACCAGGCCCGCGAGAATCAGCAAATCGTCGAGTGTGGGCGCAATGACCAATGAATTGAGAATATCTGCGGCCACGAGAAACTCCAGGCCAAGCAGAATGCTGCGTCCGAGCGACGATCGAAAAGGATGATAAGCCTTGGCGTAGCCATCACGCAGCGATTGCCTGAAAAACTGCCAGGTTGCTGCGGCCGATCCTATCAGGATCGCAAGAGTTCCGCAGATTTCAAGCAGCGAAACGGACAATTCATAAAAAGTCTTGAGCATGAGAGGCGTGCCGGGCGAATCGAATAGCAGGAGTGTGAACCTGTAGAACCGGTGTGTCTACAGGGGCCGCAGTAGGTGCGCTCAGAATGCCCGCAATGCAGCACATTACCCGGCAGCCTGGCCTACAGCATCTCAAGCACTCAAAAACCTGCCGATGGCAGCCTGCTGATCTGCCCGCATTTCAAGCGCCCGGCGCCCATCGTCTGTCAGGGCAGCGATCATCAGAGCCGGGTGTGGAGAGGGTGTCAGCGTTCTCTGTGGAATGGCCTCGATCAGTCCGAGTGATTGCAGCTTGTCAAAAACGGCCTGTTTCTTGTGCCATGGCGTTTGGCGTAATCGAACGAGTTCCAACACTTGCCAAATACTGGCGTGAAGCTGCACGGTTGTGGTGCTTTGAAGCTGCGTCATACCAAGGTCCTCATAAAGACCACACAAGATCACTTTTTTGAATTATTGCGATCCAGAAATGCTTTCAAGCTTTTTACTGTACACCACGCCCGTGTAAATAACATTTCAATCCAAATGCATATGCTCATTCTGCATGCAGAGGCTGATCCGTTGATGTTTATATCTCCTCAATACAACAAACATGCACGAGCAGGCTGACTGAACGGATGCCCTCTTGGTGACACCACTCAGTCAGCCTGCCCTTTCAGACAGAATGATTTGCCCTGCCCGACTCACCGCAGGTGATGCACTTCCTGTGTCCCATACACCTGCACCGGCAGCCCTGCCTCACGCGCCTTGAGCTGCAGTGCCAGATACTGGGAATAATGCCGTGACTGGTGCAGGTTCCCACCATGGAACCACAGGGCCGGCTGCTGGGTCGGTTTCCACATATTGCGCTGCTCTCCTTCCCACGGCCCCGGGTCCTTGGTGGTGTCTGATCCCAGGCCCCAGCACTTGCCAACCCGGTCGGCCATTTCCTGTCCGGCCAGGTCGGCTACCCAGCCGTTCATCGAACCATAGCCAGTGGCGTAGACCACCAGATCGGCCGGCAGCGCCGTACCATCGGCCAGAACCACGGCATCCTCGGTCAGATGGCTGATATCCGTGCGCGACCTGAGCTTGATGCTGCCATCGATGATCAACTGGCACGCGCCAACATCAATGTAGTAGCCGGAGGCCCGGCGCAGGTATTTCATGAACAGGCCGGAGCCGTCATCGCCCCAATCCAGCATGAAACCAGCCGCCTCAAGTTGGCGATAGAAGTCCGCATCACGCTCGCGGATCTTGTCGTAGACCGGGATCTGGAAGTCGGCCATGATGCGATACGGCAGCGAGGCAAACAGCAGGTCGGCCTTGCGCGTCGTGACACCGGCCGCCAGCGCCCGTTCGGAATACAGGTCGCCCAGGCCGATCTCCATCAGCGAATCTGAACGCACGATGTGGGTAGACGAGCGCTGCACCATGGTGACGTCCGCGCCCGCCTCCCAAAGGGCCGCGCAGATATCATGGGCCGAGTTATTGGCCCCGATCACCACTACTTTCTTGCCGGCATAGGCTTCGGGGCCGGGGTGCTGCGAAGAGTGCTGCTGCTCGCCCTTGAAGACATCCTGTCCGGCGATTTTCGGAATGTTCGGCTTGCCCGACATGCCGGTGGCAAAGACCAGTTGCTGTGGCCGCAGGATCTGCGTCTGGCCATCGCGCTCGATCTCGACTTCCCAGGCCTGACTGGATGCGTCGTACTGCACCCGCTTGCATACGGTGCTGCTCCAGTAGTTCAGCTCCATGACCTTGACGTACATTTCCAGCCAGTCGCCGATCTTGTCCTTGGGTGCGAAGACCGGCCAGTTCTCGGGAAAGGGAATGTACGGCAAATGGTCATACCAGACCGGATCGTGCAGGCACAGCGACTTGTAGCGCCGACGCCAGCTGTCGCCGGGCCGGGCGTGTTGGTCGATAATGAGGGAGGGCACGTCGAGTTGCCGCAGGCGTGCGCCCAGTGCGATACCCCCCTGGCCACCGCCGATGATCAGTACGTAGGGCTGGCGGGTCGTCCCGAGTTCGGCCTGTTCCTGCTGACGTCGCTCCTGCCAGGTCTGGCGGCCACGCCGGATACCATGTTCGGCCCCCATGGGACGGCGTACACCCAGAGGCTCCTCGTGCCCCTTCAGCTCGGACATGGTCGTGAGGAATGTCCAGATCCGGCCATGCTTGAGGCGGATATGTCCATAGCCACGCGCCAGCGCCGTCTCGATGCGCAACCAGCCTTCGACCAGACCCTGCCCGTCGTCGCTGACAGGCTCTGTATCATCCCGTTCGAACGCAACCGGCGCAACGCCCTCCAGTTGCTGTGCCAGCATGTCACGTATCTGGTCACGCCCCTCCAGTGTGCGGATGTTCCAGGTGAACATGACCAGATCGCGCCAGTAACTGTCATCGGCAAACAGGGCTGCGGCTTCCTCTGGCGCATGGCGGGCCAGCGCCTGAGTCAACTGTTCGAGAACGGTATCGAGCTGGCGTGCAGCCGGCGGCGTTTCCTGCTGTTTTTGCATGGTGTGTCTCCGTATCGTTTTTGATATGCCGGACTTCGTGCTGTCCGGTCATGGAGAACCAAGCAAATTACATGCCAGCCGCAAATCGGCCATGCTACTGGGGCCCGGCCGGCCAACACGGAATGAACCTGTGCCAGCAGTGACACAGGTGTCGCATCAGGTGTCGCGCCCTGTATCGCCATTGGCACACCCATTATCCAGGCCATCACGCCGGATGTAGCGATGCAGTGTGGAGCGGCTGATCCCGAGATGTCGCGCGGCGGCGCTGACATTGCCACCGCAGGCCTGCAACACACGTTGCCATGCAGCCTCTGCTGACCCATCGCCCGTCTTGCTGTCGAGTGAGAGACCCGGTCGCCCCGCGCGCAAGACCTCGGGCAGATCATGGACTTCGATGCACGGCCCGTCGGCCAGGGCAATGGCCAGCATCAGTGCATTGTCCAGTTCTCGCAGGTTGCCCGGCCAGTGATATGCCTGCAGCGCCTGCCAGGCAGCGGGAGACAGGCTTGGCACATCGTCCTCGACACTGCGCCGCTGCACTATCTGCTGCACCAGCCACTCGATATCCGTGCGTTGCCGCAAAGCCGGCAGCGACAGGACCGCCGCATTCAGGCGATACAGCAGGTCAGCCCGGAATCGTCCCTGCGTCGCCAGCGTCCCCAGGTCCTGGTGTGTTGCCGAGATCACGCGGATATCCACAGGTTTGCCGCGACGCGCGCCCAGAGGCATGACCTCCGATTCGGCCAGCACCCGCAACAGCCGGCTCTGCAGCGCCAGCGGCATATCGCCGATTTCGTCGAGAAACAGGGTGCCACCATCCGCCGCCTCGATCAGGCCGACGCGGCCGCGTGCTGCTCCCCCCGTATACGTGCCCGCCAGATAGCCGAACAATTCGCTCTCGATCAGGCTTTCCGGCAATGCGGCGCAATTGATGGCGACAAAATTTCCTTGCCGACCGCTGGCAGTGTGGATAGCACGTGCCAGATATTCCTTGCCCGACCCCGTCTCGCCCTGGAGCAGCACCGGCAAATCACGCGTTGCCAGCCGTGCGGCCCTGGCCAGCATGGACTGCATGGCAACATCGCACCCTGCCAATCCCTGCAACGCAGGGGGCAGCGCGGCATCGGCCTCGACCCGGCCGACATCGGCAACCCGGCCTGCCGGCGCGCGACGGGGTTCGATCGCATGGGCAAACAGCACGCTGCCATCACGCGCCATCACAACGCGCTCCTGTGCCGGGCGATACCGCATCAGCGTCGGCAACTGGTCCGTCTCCAGGTGCAGGAAGCGTGTCATCGGCTGTCCCAGCAAGCCTGCCGGCTTGCGCCAGTCCAGGCCGGCGGCACGCGCCAGGATGCGGGCACCGGTATGCGTCATGCCTTTGATGCGCCCCGCACCATCGATCGCCACGGCGGCCTCTGGATCAATATCCAGAAACTCGGGCGACAGCGACAGACACAGAACCCACTCCTGCCGATGGCAAGCCATGAGATTGGCCAGTTCGATGCGTCGCGTTGCGGCATTGGCCAGGTGCAGGGCCAGCCCCTGGCTGGCCTTGGCCTGCGGTGACTGCAGCAGCGACAAATCCAGCACTGCTGCCAGTTCCCCATCGTGGTGGTAGATGGGTGCTGCCGTGCAGGACAGCGGCGTGTGCATATGATCGAAATGATCGCTCTGGTGAATGGTCAGGGCTTCACCTGTCTGGAGGCAAGCCCCCACGGCACAGGTACCGGCCCGCTGCTCAGACCACTCCGAGCCCAGATAGAGACCGGCCTGTCGCAAGGCGTCACGCTGGCCCTCTGCCCCCAGGAAATCGACCGCCACTCCTTTGCTGTCGGACAGCAGCAGCACATAGTTCAGCCCTGCAACCTGCTGGTACAGGCGCTCCAACCCGGAGCGCGCAATATTGATCAGCGCCTCGGACTGCTGGCGATGCTCGCGCAACTGGGCATCCGGCACGATGTAGGCTTCGCAGGCCTGCGCCGGATCAAGCCGGTGATGTTCGATGCACCGCCGCCAGCTGTGTACCACTGCCGCATCGCGCTGCGACAGGCTGCCCAGGCAAACGGCCTCGATTTCTTGGACATGCGCCACATGTGAAGACTGCATCCGACCTCATCCCGAAAACAGGCGCGCCCGGCCGGGCATGGCCTGGATGCCAGTGTGCCGTCATGACGGCAGGCCGTACATGCAGGTTTTCCTTGAGATGCGGTGCAACAAACTTTGGGATTCAACTACAGACTGAACACGGTCAGCTTTTCGACCCCCGCCGCAGGATTGGCCTTTTCGACCGCACTCAGGAAGCCCAGAAAGTCCTTGTTGAATACCGTGAAGTTATGGATGAACTTCACGGTATGTTCCTGTGCTCCCTCCGCATAGACCACAGCCCACATGTAGCGTCCGCTGACTTTCACCGAGGTCCGGTAGACCCTGCGGATGCTGGTCAGAGGGATTTCCTTGAGCGCGCCATTGTCCCTGATGAAAAAATATCTGACATCAAAGTAGCACTCGGCCTGATAGCCAGACACATCAAAGAATTTCAGCAGCCAGGATTTCTTCGATATCCGCCTCATGCCCGCAGCAGGATCCGACTGCCGCCCTGCCTCTCTGGCACGGCTGATTTTCAGGAAAAAACCGATGAGCAGCAGAGGCGACATGGCCAAGCAGGTGTAGAGCAAAAACTTGTAAGACATGGCTCGATTCCGCTATGGCCAGTACCGGGAATGCAACATCAGCGCTGTTCGCAGGCTGCCGTGAACACCACGTCGGTATGCGAGTTCAGCGCCGTCTCGAACGAATCCTGCAGCACGCCGATGATGAACCCAACCGCCACCACCTGCATGGCGATGTCATCAGGGATACCGAACATGTTGCAGGCCAGCGGAATCAGCAGCAATGACCCCCCCGCCACGCCGGCAGCGCCGCAGGCACCGACCGAGGCAACCACGCACAGCAGCAGTGCCGTCAGGAAATCGACCGGAATGCCCAGCGTATGCACCGCTGCCAGTGTCATCACGCTGATGGTGATGGCTGCACCCGCCATATTGACGGTGGCCCCCAGCGGGATCGAGATCGAATAGGTATCCTCGTGCAGGCCCATGCGCTTGCACAGTTCCAGATTGACAGGAATATTGGCGGCCGAGCTGCGCGTGAAGAACGCGGTGACAGCGCTTTCGCGCACGGCGCGCCAGACAATGGGATACGGATTGCGGCGCATCTTCCAGAACGCCAGCAACGGATTCAGCCCGAAGGTGACCAGCAGCATGCTGCCGATCAGCACGGCCAGCAGGTGCGCATATTCGAGCAACGCACCAAAACCCGTGGTGGACAGCGTATGGCACACCAGCCCAAAGATGCCCAGCGGCGCAAAGCGGATCACCACCCGCACGATCAGGGACACGCCTGCAGCCAGATCAGCCCAGACCTGGCGAGTCGTTTCACTGCCATGGCGCATGGCCACGCCCAGGCCCAGTGCCCAGACCAGGATACCGATGAAGTTGGCATCCAGTAGAGCGCGCACCGGATTGGTGATGGCACTCATGAACAGGTTCTTGACGACCTCGACAATACCGGACGGCGGCGACAGCGCTTGCGTGCTTTCGCTCAGGGTAATACCTGACGGAAACAGGAAGCTGGCCCCTACGCCGATCATCGACGCCCCCAAAGTACCGATAACGTACAGCAGCAGAATGGGCCGGATATGCGTAGGCTGGTTGGTCTGCTGGTTGGCGATGGCAGAAATCACCAGCACCAGTACCAGTACGGGAGCCGCTGCGCGCAAGCCAGACACAAAGATGTCGCCCAGGAAACCGAACTGCCGCGCCGTATCCGGGCTGAACCAGGCCAGCAGCACAGCCAGCAGCAGGCCAATGGCGATCTGGGTAATCAGCGGCACGCGGTTAAGGACGCGCAGTAGCGTTGAAGAAGATGCGGACATGGGATTGGATGCCGAAAGATGGATGGAAGTAGAGGCAAAACCGCGAGTTTACCCGGATGTGCCTCATCCCAAGCCCGATGCACATGAACTGGATCAAGCCATGGCAAGAAATTGCGCTGGCAGGCCCACAGCAACCTGCCACTGATTTGCTCCAGACTGTCCTGCGATTCAATTATTGACGCATATCATTCTCAATTAAAAACTGAGACGATAGGATGACATCGATATCTCCCCCTCCCTCACCAGCCATACACACATCTTTCAGGAGCAGATCATGACCCGACACCTCGCCAGAATTCTCGCCGGCACATTGTGCGCAGCAGCAGCGGCCGCACAGGCACAATCCCCGGCCGATATCGCCCTGCTCGGACCCGAGCTGGCCGCACAGCAGGGGCGGGTCGTGCTGCACGAAGACGCCACGCACCATATCCGCACGATCCGCGCCACACTGCCGCCGAATCAGGACCTGCAGCCCCACGGCCCCGACCAGGGCTATTTCATCGTGACGGTCATCAGCGGCACGCTGGAGCTCGGCTTCGGCACCGAATTCGACGCTACCAGACTGCAGACACTGCCCCCAGGCAGCGTGTTCACCCATCCCGTCTCGCAAAAGCACTTTGCCCGTACCGGAGATGAACCAGTCGTGCTGCAGATCACCAGCATCCAGCCTGACTAAAAGCCAAACCGGCGGCCATAGTCGGGACAATCCGCACGATACATTCTGTGCGCGTCGGAACGAATGCGATGGTGCTTTCCTTCTCCGACATACTGACCCCGTCAGTGCCCCGTGCCGTGCCAGGGTACCAGCCGCCGCTGCAGCGCCCGCAGCCCCAATTCCAGCGCCACTGCAATCGCGGCAATGACCAGGATACCTGCCACCACCACGTCTGTCGCCAGAAACTGGCCTGCCGACTGCACCATGAAACCCAGCCCGCGCGTCGCCGCCACCAGTTCCGATGCGACCAGGGTGGACCACCCCACCCCCAGACCAATCCGCAGCCCGGTCAAGATCTCCGGCAGGGCATTGGGCAGGATCACATGCCAGAGCAACTGGCGCGGCGTCGCGCCCAGCGACTGTGCGGCGCGCAACCGGACCGGCGCGACATGACGCACACCATTGGCGGTGGCAATGGCAACCGGCGCAAAAATCGCCAGGAAAATCAGCAACACCTTGGCCAGTTCACCGATCCCGAACCAGATCACGATCAGCGGCAGGTAGGCCAATGGTGGAATGGGCCGATAGAACTCGATCAGCGGGTCCAGGATGCCCCGCGCCAGACGACTGCGCCCAATGGCAATGCCGGCAGGCACCGCCAGCACAATGGCCGCAATCATGGCCAGCCCGATCCGCTGCAGACTGGCCCAGGCATGCTCCCACAGCGTCGCATCCATATAGCCAGCCGTCACCAGCCGCGCCAGTCGGCGCAACACCTCGCCCGGCCCCGGCAGGAACAAGGGTTCGATCAGGCCTGCAGCCGTCACGCCCCACCAGACGGCAAGCAATACCGCCAATGTCACCACACTGATCAGCCCTACTGACAAATGCCTGCCAGCACGTTGGCCACCCGGCAACACGCGTCCTGAGGCGCGTCCCCCAGGACGAGGGGGCGACACCGCTGCCGCCAGATCGACAGCACCACGTTCTACACGCGCGCTCATTGCCGCACGCCTGTCTCGACCATGCCTGAGGTCGCGGGCACGGAGACAGCCGACACCGGCTGCGCAAATACATGTGCCAGCACATGCTCACGCATGGCGATAAAGGCAGGATCGGACTTGAGCGCACGGGCAGGCTCACCTGCAGCGTAACGGCGTCCGAAATCGAGTTGCAACCGCTCGACAATCCGCCCAGGTTGCCCGCCCAGCAGGATCAGATCCGTTGCCAGGAAAACGGCTTCCTCAATGTCATGCGTAATCAGCAACACAGGCTTGGATGCCTGATGCCAGACCGCGAGCAGCAGCTCCTGCACTTGCTCACGCGTCATGGCATCCAGAGCACCAAAAGGCTCGTCCATCAACAGGATACGAGGATCGGCCGCCAGGGCACGGGCGATCCCGACTCGCTGGCGCTGACCACCCGACAGTTGCCAGATGCGACGACGGGCAAACCCGTCCAATCCGACCTGGGCCAGGTGGCACAGTGCAATGCCCTCTCGCTCGGAGCGCGGCACGCCGCGCAATTGCAGTCCAAACGCAACATTGTCCAGCACGGTCTGCCAGGGCAGCAACGCGCCTTCCTGGAAAACCACGCCCTGCGCCGCCCCTGGCCCAGCAATCGGTTCGCCATCAAGCGTCAGGCTACCACGCGACGGTGCCTCGAACCCCGCGATCAGATTGAGCAGGGTTGTCTTGCCACTGCCCGAGGGACCCAGTACGACCAGCAGTTGCCCTGGCCCCAGAGTCAAGGAAATATCTGCCAGGACATCATGACCACTGCCCGGATAACGGGCCGCTACGTGCTGCAGTTCGAGATATGCCATGCCGACCTACCGGGTTCTTTATTTGATTGCCTGGACATAACGCGGCGTCGTGTAGGCGGCGTAATCGGGCAGGACATCGTCGATCCGTCCCTGCTCCTTGAGGAAGGCCGACGTATCCGCCAGCGCCGCAACCGTTGGCGCGCCCAGGGCCTCGATCTGCTGGGCAGCCGCAAGATAGCCACTGCCTTTGAGGACGTTCGGGATTTCCTCGGCACTCGCTCCAGTAATGCGCACCAGCTTATCGATATTGTCTTTATTCGCCAGCCAGGCCTGCGGGTCCTTCTGGTAATCCGCATAGCTGTCGAGCGTGACCTTGGCAAAGGCACTTACGATCTCGGGGTGCTGCTGTGCGAAATCGCTGCGCACCAGCCAGACATCGAACGTCGGTGCGCCCAGCTTCGCCAGATCACCAGAACTGATCAGCACCTTGCCGGAGGCCTTGGCGCGACTCAGCGCAGGATCCCAGGTATAGGTGGCATCAATATCACCCCGCGTCCAGGCGGCAATGATATTGGGCGGCGTCAGGTTGACGATCTCGACGCTCTTGGGATCAATCTGCCAATGCTTGAGGGCAGCCAGCAGGCTGTAGTGACTGGTCGACACAAAGGGCGTGGCGACCTTCTTGCCCACCAGATCCTGGGGGGTGCTGATGCCTGCACCATCACGAGCCACCAGTTCTTCGCTGGTGCCCAGTTCGGCAGCGATCAGGAAGGTTTCGATGGGCAGGCGACGACTGGCAGCCGCCGCCAGCGGGCTGGAGCCGAGGTAGGCAATCTGCACATCGCCGGACGCCACGGCATTGATCACCTCGGCCCCGGCATCGAACTTGCGCCAGTCGATTTTTGATTGCGTCGCCTGTTCATACAACCCATCGGCCTGGGCCACCTGGGATGGTACCGGGATCGTCTGGTAGGCCACCGTGAACTCGGCAGCCGTCGCTGCGCCGTACGCACTGCCCAGCACGAGCGCGAGCGAAATGGAAAACAATTTCCTGACGGGATGCATGAGGATTCCTTGGAAATGAATGTGTAGCTACCGAGTGTAGAGAGGCAGGCCATTCATTCACAAAGACTTGTTCGCCCTATGCTTAAGCGCTATCGGAATAACCCTATTATTGCCAATAGGTTTCCCGTCACCATCAAGGCACGCCGTTTCATTTCATACAACGTCATATTCACGTCATCTGCCCCCCATAGACTCCCAGATTCCGATCATTTTCATGACCTGACGCGGGAGTCCCACCATGTCCCTCAAGCCCCTGTTCCACGCCCTGCTCGCTGGCATCGGCCTGTGCGCCCTTGCACCGGCCCACGCCCTGGACGCACGTTACCAGGATGCCAATGGCGATCTGGTGGCAGATGCGCCGACCGACCCGGCCCAGTGGGTCGATCCGGCCACGCTGGTGTTTGCCTATACGCCCGTCGAGGATCCAGCGGTGTACGCCAAGGTCTGGGACGGTTTCCTGCAGCACCTGTCGCAAGTCACGGGCAAAAAGGTCCAGTTCTTCCCGGTCCAGTCGAATGCCGCCCAGCTTGAAGCCATGCGCGCCGGCCGACTGCATGTAGCCGGCTTCAATACCGGCTCCAACCCCCTGGCCGTGAACTGCGCGGGCTTCGTGCCCTTTGCCATGATGGCCTCCAACGACGACCGCTTCGGCTACGAGATGGAAATCATCACCTATCCGGGCAGCGGCATCGAAAAGGTCGAGGATATCCGGGGCCAGAAACTGGCCTTCACGTCCGAAACCTCGAATTCCGGCTACAAAGCTCCCTCGGCCCTGCTGCGCGAAGAGTTCAAGATGGAAGCCGGCACGGACTACGAACCGGTCTTCTCCGGCAAGCACGACAATTCCATCCTGGGCGTTGCCAACAAGGACTACCCGGCCGCCGCCATTGCCAACTCGGTCAAGCAGCGCATGGAAGGCCGGGGCGTGGTCCAGCCCGAACAACTGAGCGTGATCTACACCTCGCAGACCTTTCCCACCACCGGCTACGGCCATGCCTACAACCTGAAGCCCGAACTGGCGGCCAAGATCCGCGAAGCCTTCTTCAGCTTCGACTGGAACGGCTCCGAGCTGCTGCAGGAATTCGGCAAGAGCGAACCACCGCAAGAGAAGTTCATGCCCATTTCCTATCAGCAGCACTGGCAGGTCGTGCGCGACATCGATCGCGCCATGGGCATCGAATACACCTGCAAGTAACCGGCCCGCGCGCCGCACAAGGAGACGCGCCATGCTGCACATCCACGCACTGGAAAAACGCTATGCCACAGGCGACCGGGCCCTCAAGGGCATCAGCCTGGACCTCGCCCCCGGCGAGATCGTCGGCCTGATCGGCCCGTCGGGTGCCGGCAAGTCCAGCCTGATCCGCTGCATCAACCGGCTGGTCACGCCCAGCGCCGGACAAGTCGCCTTTCTCGGTCGCGACATGAACCCGCTCTCGGGCCGGCAACTGCGGGCAGCCCGTCGCGAGATCGGCATGATCTTCCAGGAATACGCCCTGGTCGAACGGCTGACCGTCATGGAAAACCTGCTGTCCGGGCGCCTGGGCTATACCGCCTTCTGGGCCAGCTGGTTTCGCCGCTTCGATGCGGCCGATATCAGCCGGGCCTACGAACTGCTGGCACGGGTCGGACTGGCGGGCATGGAAAACAAGCGGGCCGATGCCCTGTCCGGCGGCCAGCGCCAGCGCGTCGGCATTGCCCGCGCCCTGATGCAGCAACCCAGACTGTTGCTGATCGACGAACCGACTGCCAGCCTGGACCCGAAGACTTCGCGCCAGATCATGCGATTGTTGTTGGAACTGTGCCGGGAGCATCAACTGGCGGCCATCATCAACATCCACGACGTCGTGCTGGCCACGGAATTCCTGCCCCGCATCATCGGCTTGCGCAGCGGCCAGATCGTCTACGACGGCCCGGCCGCCGGCGTGGACGAATCAGCGCTGACACGCATCTATGGTGACGAAGACTGGAGCGCCCTGACCCAGCGGATGGAACCTGCCGCTGCCAGTCCACATCGCGCAGAAGCCCTGGCACCGACGGCTGCGCTGGCTGTTGCCAGCTCCTGAACACCGACCTGCGGCGTCGCCTGGCCTGAGCAGCGTCGCAGGTCTCCATCAACAGGCCCTCGGATTACCCTGTATGCAGTCCTCTCCACACCGTGCCCGCCAGCCGGACCTTGCCCCCTGGCCGACCCGCTGGCAGCGCCCGCCCTTCATCCGCAGCCCATTGCTGCGCTGGACCCTGATCCTGGGCACGCTGCTGTACCTGACGCTGGCGCTGGCGTCCCTTGACATCAACTGGAGCCGCGTCAGCGAAGGGCTGATGCGCGGCTGGCGTTTTGTCGCCGCCTTCGCGCAACCGGATTTCAGTTCACGCTGGGGCGACATCGTAATCGGCTTCCGGGAAAGCCTGACAATGACCGTGACGGCCACTGCCGTCGGCGTGCTGCTGTCCCTGCCGGTCGCCGTGGGTGCGGCCGCCAATCTGGCACCGAAGCCGGTTTATCTGTGCTGCCGAGCCGTGATCGCCGCCGCCCGGACGCTCAATGAAATCATCGTGGCCATCTTCCTGGTCGCCATGTTCGGCTTCGGCCCGTTTGCAGGTTTCCTGACCCTGACCCTGGCCACCATCGGCTTCATGGCCAAGCTGCTGGCCGAAGATATCGAGGAAATCAGCCACGGCCAGCTGGAAGCCCTGCGCGCCAGCGGTGCCAGCCCCCTGCAGGTCCTGGACTTTGCCGTACTGTCGCAGGTACTGCCCCGTCTGGTCGGACTTTCACTGTATCGCCTGGACATCAATTTCCGGGAGTCGGCCGTCATCGGTATCGTCGGTGCCGGTGGCATCGGTGCCACTCTCAATACAGCCATGGATCGCTACGAATTCAATACCGCAGCCGCCGTGATCCTGGTCATCATCGCCATCGTCATGCTGGCGGAATACCTGTCGGGCTGGTTGCGTGAGAGGATCCAATGACGACCACCACCTGGCACAAGCGCACCTCATCCGCCAACCTGGCCGTATTCACCGGCTGGGCCCTGGCGCTGGCCTTCGTCTCCTGGGCCTTCCAGGTCATGACCCAGGACACGATCTGGGCTTTCGTAAGCGATGCACCGGCGCAATTCGCCGATATCGGCAGCCGCATGCTGCCGCCGGCCTGGGGTTTCATCAATGAACTCTGGCTACCCCTGTGGGAGACGCTCAACATCGCCACCCTCGGCACGCTGATCGGCACCGCCATCGCCATACCCGTAGCCTTCCTGGCCGCCCGCAACACCACGCCCAGCGTCCGCTTCGTTCGTCCCGTTGCCCTGCTGGCCATCGTGGCCTCGCGGTCGATCAACTCCCTGATCTGGGCCCTGCTGCTGGTTGCCATCCTCGGCCCCGGCGTGCTGGCCGGCATCATCGCCATCGCGCTACGCTCGGTCGGCTTCATCGGCAAGCTGATCTACGAAGCCATCGAGGAAATCGATCCTGCACAGACCGAGGCTCTGGCGTCCACCGGTGCATCGCCTGCCCAGGTCATGGCCTGGGGTGTCGTACCGCAGATCGCGCCCACGCTGGCCGGTGTCAGCGTATTCCGCTGGGACATCAACATCCGTGAATCCACCGTGCTGGGGCTGGTCGGCGCAGGTGGCATCGGGGTCAAACTGGAAGCCGCACTGGGCACGCTGGCCTGGCCCAAGGTCACGCTGCTCTTGCTGGTCATCCTGGCCACGGTCATTGTCAGTGAGTGGGTAACGGCGCAGGTACGACGCAAGTTGATCTGAGCGGATGGCATCGCCTCGACGCCAAGTCGTATCTTTGAAGGCGGTGTCGTACCGCCAACCTATTTATGCACCACCGGCAATCAGAACAACCGGCGACTGTCGCCCGCCACCTGCTGCAACGCCTCCGCATCCAGCAGGGTCCAGTCGCGCTGGCGGCCTGAGATCCAGCCGTCTTCCTGCCACTTGGAAAACAACCGGTTGAGCGTTTCGGGACGCATGCCCAGGCGTGCAGCCAATTGCCGCTGGTTGACGGGCATGTTGATCTCGCGTCCGACCGGCCCGGCCAGATTCAGCATGTACACCGCCAGCCGCTGGGCAGCAGAACTGCTGATGACCCAATCGACCTCGTTGACCCGCTGATAGACCCGCTGGCTGAGCTGCGCAAGCAGGCGCAGGGCCAGATCCGGGTAGCGCCGGCAGCACTCGTGCAATTGCTGCCGACCCAGCAGGCAGATCTGGGCACTGCCCTGGGCCCGTGCCGTCATCGGATAGCGTCCGTGCGGCATGAACATGGCCGCGTCTGCCGCGACCTGACCTTCGCCCAGCAGGCCAAAGATCTTCTCGTCGCCATTGGCACCGAAGCGCAGGATCTCGACCTTGCCCTGCATCACCAGCAGGTAGGAAGAAGCAGGTGCGCCCTCGCGAAACAGAATATCGCCAGCGCTCGCCCGTACCACGCGGGAAAGCTGCAGCAGCGCATCCAGCACGGCCGGCTCGAAGTCCTTGAACAGCGCGTAGGCCCCCAGCAACTGCCGGGCATGGACCTGCGCCATATCATGATTGATGTTTGTCATTTACGTCGGTGAGTTTATTTGCCACGATCAGCAGTGTATCTGACGTCCTGATTGCACAGCGGTTTTATACATACAATTTACATATATTCCATACAAGAACATATGCCCGATCCGACACTCTGTACCGAACAGGAAATCACCGGCCTGGTGCATCAATTCTACGGCCGTATCCGTGCCGACGAAACCTTGGGGCCGATTTTCGAGGCCAGCGTCGATGATTGGGACGCCCATCTCGTCCTGCTGGTCGATTTCTGGTCCTCACTGCTGCGCGGCACCCGCCGTTTCAGTGGCTCGCCCATGACCAAGCACGCGGCCCTGCCCGACCTGACTGCCGACATGTTCCGCCGCTGGCTGGCCATTTTTCACCAGTGCACCGCCGAACTCGACAATGCCGCCATGCGCAGCGAAGTCGAAGCCATGGCCGGTCGGATTGCCAACAAACTATGGGCCAACTACCAGGGTGTACACGGCACCGGTCATCCAGGCAGCCATCAACCTGCCTGACCGATCATGCCCACGGCATCACCATGATGGAGAAAGGTCCCTCGCATGACGCATCCTCGACATCCTGATCTCCCGCTCACGCTTCCTCCAGGCGTGGAACCCTACGGCCGCTCGCCCGACTTCACACCTGACACGTTGCCGACAGCACTCCAGACAGACCATGCCACGGCAGCAGGGGTCTGGGGACGATTGCAGGTCCAGGCCGGACGACTGCGTTATCAACTGGCGCAGTCGCCGGATGTCAGTGTAGAGCTTGCCGCCGGCGAATCCCTCATCATCGCGCCTGAGATACGCCATCGCGTCGCCTTCATCGAGCCGGGGCAGTTCCATATCGAGTTCTGCCGACTGCCGCGCCAGGGTGAATCCGCCTAGGCCCTGGCGATCACCTTATAATGGCCTGCCCGCTTCAATGCCGAAGCGGGCCACAGGTCATGTCATGTCTGCCGTCCGTCTAGAGTCCATCTCCAAAACCTATCCCGCACACACCACTGCGCTGCGCCGCCTGCTGGGCAAGCCACCGCTGTCGCCCGGGTTGCGCGCGCTCAGCGACGTCAGCCTGGATATCGAGCACGGTGAATTCTTTGGCCTGCTCGGACCCAACGGTGCCGGCAAGACCACGCTGATTTCGATCCTGGCGGGTCTGGCCCACGCCACCAGCGGCCGCGCCTCGGTCTGTGGCTATGACGTCCAGAGCCAGTACCGGCAGGCACGCCGCGCCCTGGGCGTGGTCCCCCAGGAGCTGGTCTACGACCCCTTCTTTACCGTGCGCGAAACGCTGCGTATCCAGTCCGGCTATTTCGGCCTGCGCCGCAACGACGACTGGATCGACGAAATCCTGGCCAACCTCGGCCTGCTCGACAAGGCCGAGGCCAACATGCGCGCGCTGTCGGGCGGCATGAAACGCCGCGTGCTGGTAGCCCAGGCCCTGGTACACCGGCCACCGGTCATCGTGCTGGACGAACCCACGGCAGGGGTCGATGTCGATCTGCGCCGCACGCTCTGGGATTTCGTCAGCCGCCTCAACCGTGAAGGCCACACCATCGTGCTGACCACCCATTACCTGGAAGAGGCCGAGGAGCTGTGCGGCCGCATCGCCATGCTCAAGGCCGGCCGCATCGTGGCCCTGGATCGCACCGCCTCGCTGCTGGCCCGTCTCGGCAGCCAGGATCTGGAAGAAGCCTTCGTGCGCATCATGCACGACGAAACCGGCGCAACCATGGAGCTGCCAGCATGATTACCCCGCAATTCGATGCCGGCTCCGGCTTTCCGACCCTGCTGCGCAAGGAAGTCCTGCGCTTCTGGAAAGTGGGCCTGCAAACCATCGTGGCCCCGCTGGTCACGGTACTGCTTTACCTCGCCGTCTTTGCCCAGGTTCTCGAAGGCCGCCTGCAGGTTTACGGCACCATTCCCTACACCACCTTCCTGGTGCCGGGCCTGGTCATGATGAGCATCCTGCAGAATGCCTTCTCCAATCCTTCCTCATCACTGATCCAGAGCCGGATCACCGGCAATCTGGTCTTCATGCTGCTGCCGCCGCTGTCGCATCGCGAAATTTTCTGGGCCTACGTCCTGGCTGCCGTCCTGCGTGGCCTGATCGTGGGGCTGTGCGTCGGGCTGGTGGCCATGGCCTTCGTCGATCTGCCGCTGGCCCGCCCCTTGTGGATGGTGATCTTTGCCGTACTGGCCTGCGGCATCATGGCTGTGCTGGGCCTGCTGGCCGGGCTGGTCTCCGAGAAATTCGACCAGTTGGCCGCTTTCCAGAATTTCCTGATCATGCCGGCCACGTTCCTGTCAGGCGTCTTTTTCTCCATTCATACCCTGCCGCCCTTCTGGCAGAGCGTCTCGCACTGGAACCCCATCTTCTATACTATCGACGGTTTCCGCTACGGTTTCTTCGCACAGTCCGATGTCTCGCCCTGGCACAGCCTGGGCGTCACGGCTGGCGTATTTTTCGTCCTTTCGGCCCTGACGCTGCGCCTGATGGCGCGGGGCTACAAACTGCGCTACTGAGTCACTGCCATGCTGCCCACCCCCGAAAAAGTCCAGAGCTACATCGAAGCAGGCCTGTCCTGTACCCACATCCAGGTCGAGGGTGATGGCGCGCATTTCCAGGCGTTGATCGTCAGCCCGGCCTTCGAGGGCAAGCGTACGGTGGCCCGCCATCAGTTGGTCTATGCCGCCCTGGGTGACCGCATCCAGGGCAGCAATGCCGAAATCCACGCGCTGGCGATGACTACGCTCACGCCGGCCGAATACCAAGAGCAGTTCAATGGATAAGCTTCTCATCACCGGTGGTCGCCAACTGAACGGCGAAGTCACGATCTCCGGCGCCAAGAACTCGGCCCTTCCGATTCTGTGCGCCAGCCTGCTGACCGCAGATACGCTCAAGCTCCACAACGTACCGCGCCTCAACGACATCCGCACCTCACTGCGGCTGCTGAACCAATTGGGCGTGCACACGCAACGCCTGGATGACGGCACGGTCGAACTGCGCGCCGACCAGGTCACCAGCCTCGAAGCCCCCTATGATCTGGTCAAGACCATGCGCGCCTCGATCCTGGTGCTGGGCCCCTTGCTGGCGCGCTTTGGCGAGGCCCGGGTCAGCCTGCCCGGCGGCTGCGCCATCGGTCAGCGTCCCGTCGACCAGCACATCAAGGGTCTGGCGGCACTGGGTGCCGACATCCAGATCGAGCACGGTTTCGTCGTGGCCCGCGCCAGCCGCCTCAAGGGGGCCGTGGTCCGCACCGACATGGTGACCGTCACCGGGACCGAGAACCTGCTGATGGCGGCCGTCCTGGCCGAAGGCCAGACCGTGCTGGAAAACGCCGCTCGCGAACCCGAGATCATTGATCTGGCCGAACTGCTCATCAAGATGGGGGCACGCATCCAGGGCCACGGCACCGACCGTATCGTGATCGATGGCGTCGAGACTCTGCATGGTGCCGAACACACCGTGATCCCCGACCGCATTGAGGCCGGCAGCTTCCTGTGCGCCGTGGGCGCGGCGCGCGGCGACATCACGCTGCGCAACGTCATTCCCGAGCACCTGGGCGCGACTCTCGACAAACTGCGCGAAGCCGGCCTGGAACTGACTGTAGGTGATGACTGGATCCGTGCCGTGATGCAGCAGCGGCCCAAATCGTTCGATGTGCGCACCCAGGAATATCCCGGCGTGGCCACCGACATGCAGGCCCAGTTGATGGCGCTGAACACGCTGGCCGACGGTGCCGCAGTGATCATCGAAAACATCTTCGAGAACCGCTACATGCACGTGCAGGAACTGTGCCGACTGGGTGCCGAGATCGACATCGACGGCTATACCGCCGTGGTGCGTGGCGTCGAGCGACTGTCGGGTGCCGCCGTCATGGCCACCGACCTGCGCGCCTCGGCAAGCCTGGTGATCGCCGGTCTGGCCGCCGAAGGCGAAACCCTGATCGACCGCATCTATCATCTGGATCGCGGCTACGAGCAGATGGAAGTCAAGCTGCGCAGCCTGGGCGCAGCCATCGAACGCATCACCGGCAAGGAAGCCGCATGAGTCCCGATTTCACCCCGGATGCCCCGCTGACCCTGGCCCTGTCCAAGGGCCGCATCTTCGAGGACACGCTGCCACTGCTCGAGGCGGCGGGTGTCCATGTCACGGAAAGCCCCGACAGTTCGCGCAAGCTGATTCTGCCCACCAGCGATCCTGGCCTGCGCCTGCTGATCGTCCGGGCCTCCGATGTGCCGACCTATGTCCAGTATGGTGCCGCCGATTTCGGCATTGCCGGCCGCGATGTGCTCATCGAGCATACCGCCCAGCATCCCGGCGGCCTGTACCAGCCCATCGATCTCAATATTGCCCGCTGCAAGCTGTCCGTGGCCTGCCGTGCCGACTTCGACTACGCAGGTGCCGTCTACCAGGGCGCACGCCTGCGCGTGGCCACCAAATACGTCCAGGCGGCGCGCGAGCATTTCGCCGCCAAGGGTGTCTTCGTCGATATCATCAAGCTCTATGGCTCGATGGAACTGGCTCCGCTGGTCGGCCTCTCGGATGTCATCGTCGATCTGGTCTCGACCGGCGGCACGCTACGCGCCAACAATCTGGTGGCCGTCGAGGACATCATGCCGATTTCCTCGCGCCTGATCGTCAACCGCGCAGCACTCAAGACGCGCGGCGCACGACTGCAGCCGCTGCTGGATGCCTTCGAACGTGCATCGACGGCCGATGCCGGTACGGCCTGATCTACCAGACTTTCGCTTCATACCCATCATGATCCACCGCCTGAACACCACCGCCCCTGATTTCGATACCCGTCTGCGCACCCTGCTGGCTTTCGAATCCTCGCAGGATGCTGCCATCGAACAGGCCGTGGCCGATATCCTGGCCGATATCCAGCAGCGTGGCGATGCCGCCCTGCTGGAATACACCCGTCGTTTCGACCGGGTCGAAGCCGACACGATCGCGGCGCTCGAGATCCCGCCTGCCGACTGTGCCGCCGCGCTGGCCGCATTGCCCGCCGACCAGCGCGATGCGCTGGAGCGCGCCGCTGCCCGCATCCGCAGCTATCACGAGCACCAGGTCATGCACAGCTGGCAGTACACCGAAGCCGACGGCACGGTACTGGGCCAGAAAGTCACGCCGCTGGATCGCGTCGGCCTGTACGTGCCGGGCGGCAAGGCCGCCTATCCGTCCTCGCTGCTGATGAACGCGATCCCGGCCAAAGTGGCCGGTGTGCCGGAAATCGTCATGGTCACACCGACACCCGGCGGTGTGCGCAACCCCATCGTGCTGGCGGCAGCAGCCGTGGCCGGCATCGACCGGGTCTGGGCCATCGGCGGTGCCCAGGCCGTCGGTGCGCTGGCCTACGGCACGGCCTCCATCCCGGCCGTGGACAAGATCACCGGCCCCGGCAATGCCTACGTGGCCGCTGCCAAGCGCCGCGTTTTCGGTACGGTGGGCATCGACATGATTGCCGGCCCCAGCGAGATCCTGATCATCGCCGACGGCACCACGCCACCCGACTGGGTTGCCATGGATCTGTTCTCGCAGGCCGAGCACGACGAGCTGGCTCAGGCCATCCTGCTCAGCCCGGATGCCGCCTATCTCGACGCGGTTGCCGAGGCCATTGCCCGACTGCTGCCCGACATGCCGCGCGCGGCCATCATCGGCACCAGCCTGAAAAATCGGGGTGCCCTGATACAGGTTCGCGACATGGCCGAAGCCTGCGCCATTGCCAATACCATCGCGCCCGAGCACCTGGAGATTTCCGCCGCCCAGCCCGAGCGCTGGGCCGACCTGATCCGCCATGCCGGCGCGATCTTCATGGGTAGCCACAGCTCCGAATCCCTGGGCGACTACTGCGCCGGTCCCAACCACGTGCTGCCGACGGCACGCACAGCCCGCTTCTCGTCGCCGCTGGGGGTCTATGACTTCCAGAAACGCTCCAGCATCATCCATGTGTCGCAGGCAGGTGCGCAGACACTGGGGCCACTGGCAGAAACGCTGGCGCTGGGAGAAGGATTGCAGGCGCATGCGGCCAGTGCGCGCTATCGGGTAAAGAGCTGACTGCTGACACGCCCGTACGCGCCTGAGGCGAGGCGGCATCTGTGACACGGTCCGGGTGCCTGAACGGCACCGGACTCTCCGCAGCACCACAGCATAGCCGGGCAGCGGGACGAACTCACTGCGCTTCGCTTCGTTCAGACAGGTCCCGCTGAAGGCTCCCGTCTATGCTGTGGTGCTGCGGCGTGCCACCAAAATGCCGCCTCGCCTCAGGCGCAAACGGGCTGCGGTTGCTGTCTGCGGGAGAAGAAAAACAACGTCTGGAAGTGCTGCACAACTTCTTGAAGTGCGGCATATTTCTCATTTTTTGGATTTTTCGTCATGATGTGCATCTGGCTTCACATCATGGCGAGGTTTTCATGCCTTCTCTTTCCGAGCAACTGGTCGCGGGCCGCAAGGCGCGGGGGTGGACGCAGGCGCAGCTTGCCGGGCGGGGGTCAGCCGGCGTACGTTGATTTCCATCGAGGCGGGGCATGACTGTTCAATGATCAGTCTATTGCGACTGTTCCACTCACTCGACATGGAACTCATCGCCCACCCTCTCGTGCCGGAGCGACCAACCCTGGAAACGGTCTACGCGGAAAATGCGGCCCGATTCCGTACCAGAGGCTCTTGAACCAGGCCCCGATCAGCAATAAGCCGCCGCCAGTTGCGCAACCCTCACGGGCTGCCTCAGCAAGTGGGACACACGCAGGGAGATGGCTTCTGTTTCGCCGCTGCTGGACAGCACTGACAGGCTGAACTCGGGCACCGTCCCATCCTCCGGAGCAAGCAGTCCGGCTGCCGCCAGCCGTCGCCGAGTCTGACGCGCCACGGCAACGCCGGTATCAAGCACTGAGATACCCTCGGGCACATGCGATGCGATCCGGTCGCGCAGGAACGGAAAATGGGTGCACCCCAGCACCAGCACATCCACTCCCTGCGCCAGCAATTTTCGGATGGGCTCCGCGATCAGCGTATCGACACGACCTTGCATGTCCGGATGCGCCTCGCCCTGTTCCACCAGCTCGACCCAACTGGGACAGGCCACCGTCACAATGCGACGGCCTTCGGCCAGGCTTTCGCACAGTCGTCGAAACGAAGCGCTGCGCAGCGTACCTGCCGTGGCCAGCACGCCAACATTGCCAGCCCGGGTCAGGGCCAGCGCCGGCTTGATGGCCGGTTCTACACCGATCAGGATCAGGTCCGGAAAATGCTCGCGCATCAGCGTGGCCGCTGCCGTAGTGGCCGTGTTGCAAGCCACCACCATGGCCTTGACACCACGGTCGACAAAAAACCGGGCTATGGTCAGCGCCCGTTCCCGCACATAATCAGAGGAGCGTTCACCGTACGGCAAATGCGCACTGTCAGCGACGTAGAGGAAATGCTCGTACGGCAGTTCGCGCTGCAGATCCTGGAGGATGCTCAGGCCACCCAGGCCGGAGTCGTATACACCTATGGGCGCGTGAATGGACATGATGCGGCCGGCGATGCAAGAGAAGGATGATGGAAGCCGCTCATGATACGCCAACCCGCGAGGCACACCAGCGCCTTTACCCTTTGTGAAGGTTGAATGCTATGGCGTAGCCGGCGACACGGAACCATCGGCCGCCACAGATACCGTCCCGTAATACAGTACGTAGTCTTCCGTCAGATCATCCAGACGCAGAACCCGGCCCCCATGCGCCAACGCAAACGCCTCGGCCCGGGATTGATCACTGAACGGCAATAGATCCTGTGCCAGGTCGCTGCCCATCAGGCCGGTATCCACCACGAACCAGGCATCACGTACATCGACCCAGGCGGTATGGTCGGGCTGTCGCCAGTCCGGCGCAGCCGCCAGATCGGAGACGTAGACCGCCGCCGGGTCTGCCGGTGCTTCGGGCAACATGGTGTAGATCACTGTCTGCCGTACGGTGGCGAACCACAGGGGTGTAGCCTGCGCATCAGCCAGCACCTGGCCCTTGGGGCCATCGTGTTCGAGTACGCTCATTGCGGAGCAGAAATAGCTTTCTGCCTCCTGGCTGATCGCGGCCGGGGCAGGCCGTGCCATAGGTGCAACCGCGTCACTGCACGCCGTCAGCACCAGCAGCATTATCAGGCCCACCAGACGTTGCCCTGTCCGTCGCATATCCATTCCTGCTAATGAACTCAGTGCGGCGATAGTAAAACGGGCATAGCCTAGGCGTTTTGCGCTGGATCAGCGTAACGCCATTCGGCCTGACTTCCATCGTGATGCTGGACGTAGACATCCAGTTGCAGTGACTGCGCCAGGGTATCGATCTGCGCCTCGGGCATCAGGGAAAATGCCGTCGACATTGCATCGGCCGTCGTGGCACGTCGCGCCGCCACCGACACGCTGGCATAGCGCCGACCGGTCAGGCCGGTACGCGGATCGAACAGATGGTTGAAGCGGCCAGCCATATCGAGGGGCGTACCATAGCCGCCAGAAGTGGCGACTGCCTGGTTGGCGACATCCAGTGTCCGGCTCAGGCTTTCGAGCCGCGCCGCGTCCTGCAGGCCGACGCGCCAGGGTGCGACAGCCTCAGGTGCCATGCCGTAGATTTCCCCCATATCGACCAGTGCATGTTCGATACCGGCCTGACGCAGCAAGGCCACGATGCGATCCGTCACATAACCCTGTGCAATGCCGTTCAGAGTCAACGCCATGCCCGGTTGCAGGCGCACGGCATCCGAATCAAGGGCAATCCGGCGGTAATCGACCTTCTCGCGTGCTGCTGCCAGCGCGGCAACGGTCGGGCCGGCCGGATCGGCCTGCGCTTCGGAAAAGTGATCGGCATAGACGCGCCACAGCGGCTGCACCGAGATGTCGAACGCGCCATCGGTCAGCTGGCCAAAGTGCACGCTTTCCGACAGCAGCGTCAGCATCTCGCCAGCCGGCTCGGCCAATACGCCTTGCTGATTGAGCGCGACCAGTGCGCTGTCGGGCCGGTACAGGCTGAACAACTGCTCCAGCCGTTCCAGTTCGGCCTGTACCTGAGTCAGCACACGCTGTGCCAGGACTGCATCGGGATGACGAATCTCCAGCGAGGCATCGGCTCCCAGTGCAATGCCCTGCCAACGATGTGTCATCTCCGGTGCGGCAGCCTGTCGCGCCCAGGCGGGAACGGTCGCCAGCCCGGAAACGGCCGCACAGATCGAGATGAAGCGCCGGCGACCACCAACGCGGCCCGGCGCAACAGCGCAACCCGAGTCTCTCATATTCGTCATGTCCTGCATTACATATGCTCCGTCATTGTCCCTGCCTCGCCAACTGCCTGCGACGTACCTCCGGGACGTGTCTCAAAGAGGCTGTCGGCGTACAGGATATAGTCCTCGGTCAGCGCATCGAATGCCAGCACACGACCTCCGTGGCGCTGCGCAAACTGTTCGGCCTTGCTCCTGTCGCTGAACGGCATCGGATCCTCGCCACCCATACCTCCAGTCGCTTCGCTCTCCACCACGAACCAGGCACTGCGGGCTTCAACCCATGCATCGGGATTGACGCGACGCCAGTCCTCGACAGCACTCAGATCGGATACGTAAACGGCCGACAGCACTCGGGGCGACTCCGGCAGCATGGTGTAGGCCACCGTCTGCCGCACAGTCGAAAACCAGACCGGGCGATCCTCGCCCGGCACCAGCACCTGCCCTTTGGGCCCGCTGTGCTCAAGCAAGTTCATGCTGCAGAAATAGCCCACCGCTTCTTCAGTGATCGCGTGTGGCGGTGGCTGTTCGCCAGCACCAGTATCATCGCTGCACGCGGCCAGCCACGCCAAGGCCAATCCAGCCAGCAGCCAGCGACTCACATCGCAGATCATGGCTATCTCACGACGGGATACGATGGCCTTCATATCTGTTTTCTCCGGAACAACAGCAACGCCAGCGAGAACGGCGCGCACACCCAGAGTACCAGCATACCGAACAGGCCCACCGGGCTGATGGCCAGGTGTTCACCCAGATCAGCCATGCCCGACAATGCCCCCACCGACGAAAAACCGCTCAAGTTGAGCAGCCGGTAGACATCGGCCGGGTTACTCAGCAGAAGCCCGGTGACGATGCCAGGCGTCAGCCAGCGCCCCCCATCCGCCACCAGTCCACCCAGCAGCGCCATATCGTAGATCAGCACGAAAAACAGCCAAACACCAATGGCCATACCAGCCGCTGTGGCACGCTCACGCACAACGGTACTGACCAGGTAGCCCAGCGCCAGGAAACTGGCCCCCAGCAATACACTCGAACCAACCAGCATCAGAAACGGCCCCCAGCCGGCATCCATGCCATCGCCTCGCAGCCACTGCACCAGCACACCGGCCACACCATAGCCCACCAGTGTCGCCACGCCCAGAATCATGCAGTGCCCGGCGAACTTGCCGATGATTACCTCTTGTCGTGAGACAGGGTAAGACAGCAGCAATGCCATGGTGCCACGTTCGATCTCGCCGACGATGGCGTCATAGGACAACAGCAGGGCAATCAGCGGCACCAGGAAAATACTCAGGCTGGACAGACTGACCACCGTAATGGCCAGGGCGCTGCCCTTGACCGCACCAGCCGGAGCACTGCCCAGAAACGACAACGTCAATGCAAATACAGCCAGCAGCAACGTAATCGCGATCACCCAGCGATTACGCAGACCATCGCGAAACTCTTTGCCCGCAATCAGCGCGATATTTCTCATGCTTCCTCCCGCCGCAGGAAATGGGCGTACATCTCATCCAGACCAGGCTGCACCACATCGATGTCGGCGATTTCCGCCCCCAGCGTCCAGATATTCTTCAGCGCCGTGACCTTCTCCTGGGGTTTGCAACGCAGTTCAAGCATGAACGGCCCGGCAACTTGCCATTGCGGCGGCAGCGCCGCCACGTCGGCCAGCGGCTGCGCCAGCGCCACGCGAATCGTGACCGGCATATCAGCCTGCTGACGCAATGCGCCCAGCGTACCGTCCGCCACCTTGCTGCCGTTTTTCATGATGACAATGCGATCGGCCTGGCCTTCAAGCTCGGCCAGCGCATGCGAACACAACAGGATGGTCGCGCCCCGGTCGCGCAACTCCCGCACGATCTCGTAGAACACCTGGCGCGAGGCCGGATCCAGACCTGTGGTCGGTTCGTCCATGAACAGCACCTGCGGCTCGCCCAGCAATGCCTGCGCCAGCGCCAGACGCTGGCGCATGCCCTTGGAGTAGCCTCCCACGCGGCGACGTGCCGCCTGCGCAATGCCGACCCGTTCCAGCAACGCGATATTGCGTGCCGGTGACTGTCCTTTCAAGCGTGCATAATAGGCCAGCGTCTCGATACCGGTCATGGCGGGATACAGCGCCACGGTCTCCGGCAGATAGCCCACGCTGCGCCGCGCCTCGGAGGCGCTGTCCATAGGATCGCGGCCCAGCACTTCGATCTGACCATGCGTGGGCCGCAGCAGACCCAGCATCAGCTTGATCATGGTGCTCTTGCCGGCACCATTGTGCCCGGCCAGTGCCACGCACTGCCCCGCCTTCAGTTCCAGGTCCACCTGGTTCACTGCTGCCGTGCCATCGAACTCCTTGGTCACCGCACGCAGCACGACATGGTTGTCGCTCATTTTTGCTCCTTGGACGGCTGTGCCGCCACTTCCGGCGCGGCCATCAGCGGCGCACTGTCGACCACACCACCCGGATAGAGCGCCGGGAACTGCGACTGTGCCCAACGCACGATCTGCGTGGCCGGGCTGTTCAGCAGTACCTTGGCCATCGGCGCGCGCCACAACACCTGGTCGAGGATGCCGTTGGGCCGATAGGCCGAGTCCGCGATGCCGTCGCCATCGAGGTCAAACGCCGAATTATCGCTCCAGTAATTACCCCGCCCGTCGACCGACCAGTCAAGATAGCGTGTACTGACGTACTTGACCTGCGTCCGATTGCCGACGAAGGCATTGTCCGTGATCCGGTTGCGCTCTGCGCCCGCCGTGAAATGAATACCGATCTCGCAATCCTCGAACCGATTATTCCTGAACTCGTTCATGTTTGAGTTGTACAGGAACACGCACTTCTCGGAATGCTCGACATAATTATGTTCGATCACCGAACGATTGATCGCATTAAGGGCAATGCCCTGCTCGCGATTATCGAGTGACCGGTTGGCATTGATCACCAGCCGATCCGACATCATCAGCGCATAGCCGATCTGGCTGCCAGATACCTCGTTGCCGACCAACTCGCTATCCTGGGTATACATGTAATGTACGCCGAAGCGCACATCCGCAATCCGGTTGTTCCTGAAGGAATTGTGCTTGCTGGTATCCGTATAGATACCGTCCCGGCCAGAGCGGATTTCGTTATCGACCACCTCGGTACCGGGTGCATTCCAGAGCTGGATACCATTGCCACGCTCTGACATCCGCAACTCACCATTGCCGACGACGCGATTGCCACGCACCTGTACATCAGCCGCGCCCCGGACATAAATACCGATCAGGTTGTCCAGTACATGATTGTCCTCGATCACGGCACCTTGCGCCTCGCGATCCAGGAAAATGGCCGCGTCCATCTCGAACAGGTCCATGCCCGAGCCGCGCACCGTCAGGGAGCGTATCGAAATACCTGGGGCCTGCAACCATAGCGTACGCCCCTCCCCAGTGCCTTGCAGCACTGCAGAGTGGTCTGCAGGTCCGCGCAGCGACACCGGCTTGTCGATCACGAAATCACCGGCATACGTTCCCGCCTGCAGGAGGATTTCGTCCCCGGGCTGCGCAGCAGCCAGCACCGCCTGGAGATCAGCCTCCGGGCCGATCTCCAGCACGGCTGCCACAGCCGGTACAGCTGGTGCGCCGCACAGGCCTGCTGCTGTTACCAGCAGCAGGACCCGCACCGCCCAGCCCCATGTGGGGCCAGCCGTATTGCTCATTGTCATCAGGCCTTCTTGGGCTTGACGATGAACTGCCCCACCATTTCCATGTGCAGGGCATGGCAGAACCACTGGCAGTAATACCAGTGCACGCCAGGGCGGTCAGCCTTGAAGGTGACCGACGACGTCTGGTGCGGGCTGATTTCCATGGCAACACCGTGGCGCTCAAGGGTGAAACCGTGGGTCAGGTCTTCGACCTCATCCATATTGGTCACGACCACCGTGACCTCATCACCCTCATTGACCTCGATCTTATCCAGGCTGAACTTGGGCGCGACCGATACCATGTAGACGCGAACCTTGTTGCCATCGCGAATGATGTTGGCCGCCTCTTCCAGCACCACACCATCCTTCCTGGCCATTTCGCGGGTATCAGCCCACATCGGGTCGTTCCGATCCCAGATATGCAGCGGGTTGACCTTCGAGCTGTGCACGATGCACATATCGTGCGGCTCGGCAAAGCTGGGGCCGTCGTGGACCAGTTTCATCTCGTCGCCGGAGATATCAATCAACTGATCATTCTCGGGCTTGAGCGGGCCAACGTTCAGGAAGCGATCCTTGGAGAACTTGTTGAGCGACACCAGCCACTTGCCATCGGCTTCCTTGGTTTCGCCCATGCTGGTGTGGTTGTGACCAGGCTGGTAGTGCACATCGATCTTCTGGACGATGTACTCGACATCCTCGCCCTTGTAGGCACGCTTGGCCTTCTCGATATCCCACTTGACGATCTGGCTGTCGATGAACAGCGTGGTATAGCCGAAGCCACGACCGTCATACGACGTATGCAGGGGGCCAAGGCCCAGATGCGGCTCAGCCACCACGACATCGCGCGGCTTGATCTTGTCTGCGAACAGATCATCCAGTTTATGCACATCCAGCACCGTGACGGTGGGCGACAGCTTGCCAGCCAGGATCACGTGATTGCCGTCCGGCGTGGCCGTGCAACCGTGCGGATTGTTCGGCACGGGAATATAGCGGGTGTACTTGGAACCATGACGGCCATCCAGCACCGGCACGCCATTGATCAACTGGAAGTCGCCATTCTTGACGCCTTCTTCGATACGCTCGAGATTGAAGACAACGGCCCAGTCCTGCTCGTTGGCCATCATCTCGTCCAGCACCACCCCCTTTTCGGAGTTGAAGCAGGTTGCAAACGAGTACTTGCCCTGGTAATCGGCATCGCCGTTGTCAAGGTTGCCGTCCACCATGACCTGCCAGGCGATTTCCATCGTCTCGCCGTTCACTGCCGTGTAGATCGCCCAGAAGTTCTTCTTGGGGTCATCCAGGATGGTGCCGTCATTGGGTACCGGCACGATATGTTCGCCATTGGCAAACACGTAGCCGGTCTTGGGGTAGCGCTGAGGGCGCAGACCATGGATGCCTTCGGCATTGGGGATTTCGACGATCTTGTCCGTCTTCATCACATCCATGCGAATACGGGCGATCCGGTTGTTGGCCTTGTCCTGGATGTACACATAGCGGCCATCGTAGGTACCGTCAGTGAAGGACATGTGCGGGTGGTGCGCATCGCCATTCAGGTAGACACCGCCCTTGTCGGCCAGGTACTTCTTGGTTTCTTCGGTCAGGCCTTCGGTCAGGATCTTGCGGCTTTCGTTGGTCAGCCCCCAGCCCGTGGCACTGCAGCGGTTGAACACCGGGATACGCATCAGTTCGCGCATCGACGGCAGGCCCAGCACGCGGACTTCGCCGCTCTGGCCGCTGGAATTGAAGGCATAGTATTCGTCGAGTTCGCCCGGAGCGATATGACCGTTCAGGCCACCGGCGGCCGGTCCCTTTGCGAATACAGTAGACACTTGCGCGCCACCCAGCAGTCCCACCCCGCCGGAGGCCATTGCCGTACCGAGGAAACCCCGGCGGCTGATGCCCGTACGTTCATTGTTTGAAGACATTTTGCTCTCCTAGATTCCGCAGGCCCCTATGCCTGCTCAATTGCCTGCCGAACCCAGTTCTTCCTTCGGAACGAACTTGAGTTCTACAGCTTCTGGCATCCCCTGTCCTGCTGCCATGCCCGGCGCCGGTTTCTTGGCGCGCTTGGCATGCTTCTTGATCAGGTGCGGGCACTTCTGCTTGTGGTGATACAGCACCTGGCAATTCAGACATTGGATGCATTCATTCGGATTGATGTGACCTTCCGGGTGGATGGCGTTGACCGGACATTCGACCGCACAGCGTTGACAGGGATCGCCGCACTCACGATAGCGCCGCAGCCAGTCGAACAGGCGCAGGCGGGCCGGGATGGCCAGCGCCGCGCCGAGCGGACAGAGATAGCGGCAGTAGAAACGCTCGACGAACAGCCCCAGGCCGAGCAGGACCAGCGCAAACAGCACAAAAGGCCACTCGCGCACGAATTTGAGGATGATGGATGTCTTGAACGGCTCGACCTCGGACATCTTTTCGGCAAAGCCCAGGTCATACAGCGACAGGCCGAACAGAATCAGGAAGATCACGTACTTCATCGCCGCCATGCGTTCGCTGATGAAGTACGGAATTTTCAGTTGCGGTATCTTCACCACCCGCGCCAGCCGGTTGAGCAGTTCCTGCAGGGCACCGAACGGGCACAGCCAGCCGCAGAACGCGCCCCGGTTCCAGAACAAGCCCGACACGGCCGTGGCGCACCAAAGCACAAACACAATGGGATCCATCAGGAAGTATTCCCACTGGAAGCCGGTGCGCAGTGCATGGGTGAAAGTCAGCACATTGACCACCGACAGTTGCGCCACGCAGTAGCCACCCAGCCAGAACAAGGTAAAGCTCAGGTAGGTCAGACGAAAACGGTCATAGAAAACCGGGTGGCGGGCAAACCAGTTCTGCGCGAAGAACACCAGCGTCAGCACGAACAGGGCAATGCCAAGCACAGTCAACTGCACAACCTTGGCCGACCACATCTGCTTCCAGAGCGGCGTATCTTCAGACTCATCCCAATTGGCAGTATCAGCCTGGCCGGTTGCTGCCGAAGCAACTCCGGAAACGGCAGGCTGCGCCGACGCGTCCTGACGCAGGTAGCGTTCCGGCACCTCATAGGGCAGATCCACCGTGACAAACGCCTTTTCAGACACGGACAGCGTTCGCTGGATCAGCAATTGCAATTGCCAGGGTGCGACGGCATCAAAAGGTTGATCTTCAGGCACGACGAACAATGCAATCTCAGGAAAGCGCGGCGCACCCTCAGCCATGATGTTGGCCAGTCGCTGGTGATTGCGGTCACGGAAGCGGAAGCTGCGATCACCCTGCACCATCTCGATGCGGTCGAAAATGCCCCCCCGCACATAACCCGACCCCTTGAACGAATAAAGCCCCTGACCTGCCACCAGAATGGCCTGCTGCCCGGGCTTGAGCTGCGACTGCAGACGCTGGTAAAGCGCATCGCCCAGCAGGCTCAAACCGATCGACGGCACACTGACCTGGGCGGTATACATTTCGATGAACAGGTCCTGCGGGTCATCCGATTCAGGATGCGCAGCGGCGGCGGCATTGTCTGCCTTGAGAAATCCCTGATTGACGTCATCCACCGACAATTGGAGTCGACGCACCGAACCGTCGCCCAACAGCGCATCCCAGCCCAGTTTTTCCTGAAGATCCGCATTGATTTGCCATTTCGGCCCCACCGCCTGCTGTTGCTCGGCAGGACGACCAATGCCATGGGTACGTGCCATGGCAATAGCTGAACGCGTGATGCTGTCGCCAATCACCATCAGCGTGACCGTCGCACCACTGACGATATCGACTGGCGGCTTCATCCGCCCCGAAGGAGGATTCTTGACAAAATTAAGGCCGATGTAGCCATCAATGAAATGCGTGATCTTTGCCATCGGGATACCGATCAGCACAATCGGTTCGTGGTGCTCGACCAGCTTGGCACCCACGATCTCACCGTCCATGGACAGGCCGATCAGGATGTCGATCGGCTTGCTGGAATAACCTGCCGTATTGACCACATCCGAGTTCAGGTAGACATAGCCGACCTGCTTATCGCCAGCATAGACCGGCACGACAGGTGGTTTGCCTTCGACGGCACCATAGTGATCCGCACCGGGCACCACCTCGGCAGCGGGTGTGCTGGCCAGGAAGTCAGTCAGAGTGCCAGCACGCGCAGACACAGCAAAAAGACAGGAAAACAGCAACATCACAACCAGCCAACCTGCCTGCTGGAGCCCTTTCATCCTACCTGTCTTCATGACCCGCCTACATATCTTTATTCACCGTTGTCTTGATTAGAAGGCCGGAGCAATTATTTACAATTGACAATGGTCAAGTCATATAAATCATTTATTTTGTGAATCAACAAAAACTATTGATGCAAAAAGGAAATCCAACAAAAAATCAATAGACACAATATTTAATACCCATCAATTCCAATTAAAAACCCATGCGAAAAAATTAATCCTCTCGAAAATGATCCGGATCATTTCTCTTTGCCGAAGATCGCGCCCTGTGTAGAATCTGTGCCCATACCGTGCCCCAGGAGTCGTCCATGCTGCACCTGCCTGCCGAACTGATCCAGAAACTCTGCCCGACCGGCGTGCTGCGTGCCGCCATCAATGTGGGCAATCCGATCCTCGCCCACCGTGACAAAACAACCGGCAGCGTCTCGGGTGTCTCTATCGACCTGGCCCATGAGCTTGCCAGACGATTGGGTGTCGAGGCCGAACTCAGTGTCTTCGACACCGCTGCCGAGTCGGTAGAAGCGGTCTCCGGCAACCAGGCCGATGTCGGCTTCTTTGCCATCGATCCCAAGCGCGGCGAAGCACTGCTGTTCACCGCGCCCTATGTTCTGATCAAGGGTGCCTATCTGGTGCGGGAAAATTCTCCGATCCTGAGCATGGAAGAAGTGGACCAACCCGGCATACGGGTCGTGGTCGGCCAGGGCAGCGCCTACGACCTGCACCTGAGCCGTACGCTGGCGCACGCACAGATCGTCCGCGCACCCAGCTCTCCTGCCGTGGTCGATTTTTTCCTCAACAAAGGGCTGGATGTAGCCGCTGGCGTACGCCAGCAGATCGAAGCCGATGCCGTCCGATTGGGCGGGCTGCGCCTGCTGGATGGTCATTTCATGCAGATCCAGCAAGCCATGGGCACGCCACGCAGTCGGGGCGAAGGCGCAGCGGCATTCGTGCGCCGCTTTGTCGAGGATATGAAAAAACAGGGATTTGTCGCCGAAGCCCTGGCCCGCCACGATATCCGCGGTGCAGAAATCGCCCCGCTCGCATGATCGCCCTGATCCAGCGCGTCCTGCGGGCCCATGTCGATATCGATGGCGATACGGTCGGTGCCATCGGCCCCGGCCTGCTCGCGCTGATCTGTGCCGAGCAGGGCGATACGCGCCGCGAAGCCGACCTGCTGCTCGACAAGATCGGCAAGCTGCGGATCTTCAGCGACGAGGCTGGCAAGATGAATCTTGACCTGCGCGCCGTGCAGGGTGGATTGCTGCTGGTCAGCCAGTTCACCCTGGCTGCCGACACGCGTCGCGGCAACCGACCCAGCTTCACGCAGGCTGCGCCCCCCGAGCTGGGCCGCGAGCTGTATGAATACCTGCTGGAACGAGCCAGACAGGGCTTGCCCGACGTCGCAGCAGGCCGCTTCGGCGCAGACATGGCCGTGCATCTTGTCAACGACGGGCCGGTCACCATCCCGCTGCACATCCCGCCCTTGCAAGCCAGCATACCAATCAATACCAAATTGGTCTGACCAAAATATGAACAACGCTTTTAAAAACTAGTATTTACCCTAGTTTTGATGCAATGCGTTAGACCCGCCTCACTTTTTCTTCTAGAATTTTCCAACCAAAAATTCTTTTTGGTCAGACCAATCCATATCAAAACAGGTCATGACCTCGCACAGGAGACAACCCGTGTTCAGCCATTCATCCCCCTGTAGGGTGTAGACGCCGTTCAGGCATCCGCACACGCAATACATCCGCTCCTGCCTTGCACACCGGTCGCGCATCGTCGCGTACCCGCGGCGCGCATGCCCGGAGAGGCAATGACCTTTCATCAAATAAAAACCCAACCGGAGACATTCCGTCATGCAAGCCTGGCAGCAAGTCTATGATCCAGCAGGCAACATCTGGCTATCCAGCCTGGTGGCGCTGATCCCCATCGTCTTTTTCTTCCTTGCCCTTACCGTCCTGCGCCTGAAGGGCTGGGTCGCTGGCACCATCACCGTTGTCCTGGCGCTGGCCGTAGCCGTGCTGTTCTACCAGATGCCCGTCGGCCGGGCACTGGCTTCTGGCGTATATGGCTTCTTCTACGGGCTCTGGCCCATCGCCTGGATCATCGTCGGAGCTGTGTTCCTGTACAAGGTATCGGTCAAGACCGGCCAGTTCGACGTGATCCGTGAATCCATTCTGTCGATCACCGAGGATCAGCGCCTGCAGATGCTGCTGGTGGGCTTCTCGTTCGGCGCGTTCCTCGAGGGTGCGGCCGGCTTCGGTGCCCCCGTGGCCATCACCGCAGCCTTGCTGATGGGGCTCGGCTTCAAGCCGCTGTACGCCGCCGGCCTGTGCCTGATCGTCAACACGGCACCGGTCGCCTTCGGTGCGTTGGGTATCCCGGTCATCGTGGCTGGCCAGGTCACCGGCCTGGATGCCTTCCAGATCGGCCAGATGGCCGGCCGCCAGTTGCCGCTGCTGACGATCATCGTGCTGTTCTGGATCATGGCCATCATGGACGGCTGGCGCGGCGTCAAGGAAACCTGGCCCGCCGTGCTGGTGGGTGGCGGCTCGTTTGCCATCGTGCAATACCTGACCTCCAACTTCATCGGTCCCGAACTGCCCGACATCACGTCATCGATCGCCTCGCTGGTCTGCCTGACGCTGTTCCTCAAGGTCTGGAAGCCCAAGCGCATTTTCCGCTTCGAACATGATGCCAACGACACTACGGCCCACTCGACCACCGCTCCGGCTGCGGCTGCTACAAGCGCACATGCAGACACAGCCGCCGGCCATGCAGCTCCCGCACGCACGGTCGGTCAACTGGTCAAGGCCTGGTCGCCGTTCCTGATCCTGACCGCCATGGTGACGATCTGGAGTCTCAAGCCGTTCAAGCAGATGTTCGCTCCCGGCGGGGCACTGGAAAGCTGGGTCGTCTCGATCCCGGTCCCCTTCCTCGACAAACTGGTCGAAAAAATGCCGCCGATCGTGACGGCCGCCAGCCCCTACGCCGCCGTCTACAAGTTCGACTGGTTCTCGGCCACCGGCACCTCGATCCTGATCGCTGCAATCATTTCCATCATTTTGCTGCGCATGCGCCCCAAGGATGCCTTCTGCACCTTCGGCGAGACCATGAAGGAACTCAAGACCCCGATCTACTCCATCGGCATGGTGCTGGCCTTCGCCTTCATCGCCAACTATTCGGGGCTGTCGGCCACGCTGGCACTGGCACTGGCCCACACCGGCCACGCCTTTACCTTCTTCTCGCCGTTCCTGGGCTGGCTGGGCGTGTTCCTGACGGGCTCCGACACTTCATCCAACGCGCTGTTCGGTGCCCTGCAAGCAGCTACGGCACAGCAGATCGGGGTCTCGGATATTCTGCTGGTGGCGGCCAACACCACCGGCGGCGTGACCGGCAAGATGATCTCGCCGCAGTCCATCGCCATCGCCTGCGCCGCCGTGGGCCTGGCCGGACGCGAGTCGGACCTGTTCCGTTTCACTGTGAAACATAGTCTGTGCTTTGCCGCTATGATCGGCGTCATCACGACTCTGCAAGCCTATGTCTTCCCATGGATGATTCCCGGACACCCGTAAAAACCACCCGCCTGGCCGACCGCGTTGCCCATGAACTGACGCTCATGATCCAGACCCGCAACCTCCAGGCAGGCGACCGCCTGCCTGCCGAGCGCCAGCTTGCCAAGGAGCTGGATGTCTCGCGCACCTGTCTGCGCGAGGCCATCCAGAAGCTCAGCAGCCAGGGCATCCTGGTGAGCCGGCCGGGTGGCGGTACCTACGTGCAGGCCACGGCACATGACCGACATGACGGCAGCATCATGCACCCGCTGCTGCCGCTGCTCGAGAGTGATCCCGAGTATCGCTACGACGTGCTGGAAATCCGCCATGCACTCGAAAGCACGGCCATCAGCCATGCTGCGCTGCGTGCGACCGACGCCGACAAGGCACGCATCCGCGCCAAGTTCGACGCCATGATGGCGCGTCACGGCACCGATGCACCGATGGAGGAAGCCCGCGCCGATGCGTCCTTCCATATCGCCATCGCCGAGGCCTCGCACAACCTGGTGCTGATCCTGGTGATGCGCAGCCTGTTCGACCTGCTGCAGGCCAGCGTATCGCAGAACCTGGGCAAGCTCTATACCCGGCCCAATGTATACGAAACGCTGACGCAGCAACATCTGGCGCTGGTGGAGGCCATCGAGGCCGGCGACCCGGACCGTGCCCGCACCGCCATGCGCACCCATATCGATTTTGTTTACTCAACCCTGAAGACCATCGACGAGGATGAGGCCCGCCAGGCCCGCTCGGCCCGCCTGGCGGCCAAGCCGCAGGGCACCACGACCTCGCGATCGGCCAGAAAGCGACAACCATCATGATCATTTCCGCATCGACCGACTACCGCGAAGCCGCCCGGCGTCGCCTGCCGCCGTTCCTGTTTCACTATATCGACGGCGGCTCCTATGCCGAGCACACGCTGCGCCACAACGTCTCCGACCTGTCCGATATCGCCCTGCGCCAGCGCATCCTGCGCGACGTGGCCGCGCTGGACACCAGCACCGAACTGTTCGGACGCAAGATGTCGATGCCTGTGATCCTGGCACCGGTCGGCCTGACCGGCATGTATGCCCGCCGCGGCGAAGTGCAGGCGGCCCAGGCTGCCGCTGCGCGCGGTATCCCTTTTACCCTGTCGACCGTCAGCGTGTGCGATATCGACGAAGTGCAGTCGCAATCGCCCGATCCCATCTGGTTCCAGCTCTACGTGCTGCGTGACCGGGGTTTCATGAAGCATGCGCTGGAGCGCGCCAAGGCGGCTGGCATCACCACACTGGTGTTTACCGTGGACATGCCGGTTCCCGGCGCGCGCTACCGTGATGCCCACTCCGGCATGAGCGGCCCCAACGCCGCCATGCGCCGCTACTGGCAATCCGTGACGCATCCAGCCTGGGCGCTGGACGTCGGCCTGCAGGGCAAGCCGCACGACCTGGGCAATATCTCGCACTACCTCGGCAAACCGACGGGCCTGGAAGACTATATCGGCTGGCTGGGTGCCAACTTCGACCCGTCCATCGCCTGGAAGGATCTGGAATGGATCCGCGAGTTCTGGGAAGGCCCGATGATCATCAAGGGCATCCTCGATCCGGATGATGCCCGCGATGCGGTCAAGTTCGGGGCCGACGGCATCGTCGTTTCCAACCACGGCGGCCGCCAGCTCGACGGCGTGCTGTCATCGGCACGCGCCCTGCCGGCCATTGCAGACGCCGTCAAGGGCGATCTGACCATCCTGGCCGACTCGGGCATCCGCTCCGGTCTGGACGTGGTGCGCATGCTGGCACTCGGTGCCGACGGCGTGATGCTGGGCCGGGCCTATGCCTACGCACTGGCAGCAGCGGGCCGCGAGGGTGTCTCCAACCTGCTGGGTCTGTTCGAGAAAGAGATGCGCGTCGCCATGTCGCTGACCGGCGCACGCACGCTGGCCGAAATCACGGCAGATTCGCTCGCCTGATCCTCACCTCTCACGCACGCCCCGCCATGCGCATCGGCGACGGCGTGCATGCTCCCTTTTCCATCGACTGCCATGAACACGACTGCCCGTACTCCTGTGTCCGATCACGACCTGCTGCAGACCCTGCGCCAACATGTCGGCACCCATCATGTCCTGACCGACAGCAAGGCCACGCGCCGCTTCCGCAAGGGCTACCGCACGGGCGAGGGTGCTGCGCTGGCTGTCGTGCAACCCGGCAGTCTGGTCGAAATGTGGCGCGTCCTGCAGGCCGCGACCGCCGCCGGCCGCATCGTGATCATGCAGGCCGCCAATACTGGCCTGACCGGCGGCTCGACACCCGACGGCAATGACTATGACCGGCAGGTCGTCCTCATCAGCACCCTGCGCCTGCGCGGCATCCAATTGCTGCACGAGGGTCGCCAGGTCGTCTGCCTGCCCGGCGCGACACTGGATCGTCTGGAACAGACACTGCGCCCTCTGGGCCGCGAACCACATTCGGTGATCGGCTCCTCATGCATCGGTGCCTCGGTGCTGGGCGGCGTCTGCAACAACTCGGGCGGCGCGCTGGTACGGCGTGGCCCGGTCTATACCGAGCTGTCCCTGTATGCGCAGGTCGATGCCGAGGGCAGGCTGGCGCTGGTCAATCACCTGGGCATCAACCTGGGCGACGACCCCGAGACCATCCTGTCGCGCCTGGAAAAAGGCGAATACACCCCCGCCGACGTGCGCGACGACGCCGAGCGGGTCGCTTCGGGCCGCGACTACGCCGAGCGCGTGCGCCAGGTAGACGAACCTTCTCCCGCCCGTTTCAATGCCGACCCTCGCGGCCTGTACGAGGCCTCGGGCTCGGCCGGCAAGCTGGCGGTCTTCGCCGTGCGGCTCGACACCTTCGCCACCGAGCCCAGCACGGTGTTCTACATCGGCTCCAACGACACCGCCGACCTGACCGCCGTGCGCCGCCACATGCTGACGGCCTTCGACACGCTGCCGATCGCCGGCGAGTACATCCACCGCGATGCCTTCGACATCGGCAAAGAGTACGGCAAGGATATTTTCCTGCTGATCGACAAGCTCGGCACCGACAAGGTGCCGGCCGCCTTCGCCTTCAAGGGCAAGGTCGATGCCTTCTTCGAAGGGCTGGGCCTGCGCGGCGTCAGCGATCGCGTGTTGCAATTCTTCTCGCGCCTGCTGCCCGAGCACCTGCCCCGTCGCGTCCTAGCGTTTCGCCAGCGTTTCGACCACCACCTGCTGCTGCGCGTCTCGAAGACCGACGCCGACGCCACCCGCGCGTTCCTGCAGACACACTTCGGCACGACCGAAGGCGATTTCTTCGAGTGTGATGCAGAAGAAGGCCGCAAGGCTTTCCTGCACCGCTTCGCCGTTGCCAGCGCCGCCGTGCGTTACCGCGAAACGCATCGCCACAGCGTGGAGGACATCCTGGCACTGGACATCGCCCTGCGCCGCGACGACCGTGACTGGCTGGAAACCCTGCCGCCCGACATCGAGGAAAACTTCCTGGCCAAGCTCTATTACGGGCATTTCTTCTGCCACGTTTTCCACCAGGACTACATCGTCAAGAAAGGCCGCGATCCCATCGCCATCGAGCACCGGATGTGGAGCCTGCTAGATGAACGCGGTGCCGAGTATCCCGCCGAACACAACGTCGGCCACCTTTATCCGGCCAAGCCGGCGCTGCGCGAGTTCTACGAGCAACTGGACCCCAGCAACACCTTCAACCCCGGCATCGGCCAGACATCCAAGCTGTTCCGCTGGGGCAAAAAGATGGGGCCGGGCTGCGACTGCGGGCAGGTGCATTAAGTATCCAGTCTGACGACTCACTCGGAGACACACAACACGACGCTATTGTCCGCAGCAAATAATCAGGCCGTACAGCATGGTCACTTTCCCCCGCTGCCAATACGCTTGAACATCCAGCCGTGTGGCGGCCCCTGGCTGGGTGAGCGTTTTGGCGTCGGCCTGCATCTGGTCGGGCGGCCGGGAACAAGGCGGGCACTGTCTGAGCCCGCAGGGCGAGTTTGCCCGCCGCCCAGTTGCCCGACCAGAGGCAGGGCAGTCCCGAAGCGCAGCGCAGGGACCCGACGACGCACGCTCAACCAGCCAAGGGCCGCCACCCGGCGGGTCAGCAAGACACCAGCTCTTTAACACCCCCCAGAGAAAACACACTGGCAGCCCAACACCAACGATGGTATATTCTTCGACACACAGATAAACACAGACTCGAATGATCCACTCCATTTCCCGTTCCGTTCCGTTCTCTGGCGCCTGGTGGCGCTGGTGGCGTTCGCGTACCGGGCAATGACGATCCCGGTCGATGATGGCAGCCCTCACCGTGCCGTCTCCCGACCCAGCAGCGACATCGAAATTCCAGCCCGGAACCAAGCATTGGCCGGGCTTTTTCATATCTGTCCGGCCACCCAGACACCCACACAAGGCCGATCATGACAGAACTCGAATTCAACGCGCTAGCCGCCCAGGGCTACAACCGGATTCCCCTGGTGGCGGAAACCTACGCCGACCTCGACACGCCGCTGTCGCTCTATCTCAAGCTGGCTCACAGCGGCCCTCAGGCCGGCCGCATGAGCTGCCTGCTGGAGTCCGTGGTGGGCGGCGAACGCTTTGGCCGCTACTCCTTCATCGGCCTGCCGGCCCGTACCGTGATCCGCGCCAGCGGCACCCGGACCGAACTGCTGCGTGACGGGGTCGTCGTCGAAACCCATGACGGCGATCCGCTGGCCTTCATCGAGTCCTACCAGCAACGCTTTCGCGTCGCCCTGCGCCCCGGCATGCCGCGCTTCGCGGGTGGCCTGGCAGGCTACTTCGGCTATGACACGGTACGCCACATCGAGCCGCGCCTGGGACCGGCGGTCAAGCCTTTCCCGGCCGGTATGGAAGAGGGTACGCCCGACATCATGCTGCTGCACGTGGACGAACTGGCCATCGTCGACAACCTGGCCGGACGCATCTACCTGATCGTATACGCCGATCCGACCCAGCCAGAAGCCTGGAGCCGCGCCCGCCAGCGCCTGCAGGAACTGCGCGCACAACTGCGCAAGCCGGCCCAGGTGCCCTACAGCCAGCCCAGCCTGCAGACCGAACCGCAGCGCGACTTCAAGAAAGAGGACTACCTCGCTGCCGTGCGCCGCGCCAAGGAATATATCGCCGCCGGTGACCTGATGCAGGTCCAGGTCGGCCAGGTCATCGCCAAGCCATTCCGCGATGCGCCGCTGTCGCTATACCGTGCCCTGCGCTCGCTCAACCCGTCACCCTACATGTACTTCTGGAATTTCGGTGATTTCCAGGTGGTCGGTGCCTCGCCCGAGATTCTGGTACGCCAGGAAAAGATCGAACACGCGGACAGCCCTGCTGCCGATGGCACCGCCGAGGGAGAAAGCCGCATCACCATCCGGCCGCTGGCCGGTACCCGCAAGCGCGGCGGCACGCCCGAAGAAGACCTGGCGCTGGAAGCCGAACTCAAGGCCGACCCCAAGGAAGTGGCTGAACACGTGATGCTGATCGACCTGGCACGCAACGACGTCGGCCGCGTGGCACAGACCGGCACGGTCGAAGTCACCGACAAGATGGTGGTGGAACGCTACTCGCACGTCATGCACCTGGTGTCCAACGTCAGCGCCACGCTCAACCCCGGCATGAGCGCCATGGATGTGCTGCGTGCGGCCTTCCCGGCCGGCACGCTGACCGGTGCGCCCAAGGTGCGCGCCATGGAACTGATAGACGAACTGGAACCCGTGCGGCGCGGCATCTATGGCGGTGCGGCCGGCTACCTGAGCTACGGCGGCGAGATGGACGTGGCCATCGCCATCCGCACCGGCATCATCAAGAACGGCACCCTGTACGTGCAGGCGGCTGCCGGCATCGTGGCCGACTCGGACCCCGAAAAGGAATGGCAGGAAACGGAATCCAAGGCCCGCGCCGTGCTGCGCGCTGCCGAACAGGTCCAGAACGGCCTGGACGAATCCGTCTGACTGCGCCCACATCCAAGGAATCATCATGCTGCTGATGCTCGACAACTACGACTCGTTCACCTACAACCTGGTGCAATATTTCGGCGAACTGGGCGAAGACGTCCATGTGGCGCGCAACGACCAGATCACCCTCGAGGAAATCGAACGCCTGGCCCCGGCGCGCATCTGCGTCTCGCCCGGCCCCTGCTCGCCTGCCGAGGCCGGTATTTCCGTACCGCTGATCCAGCGCTTTGCCGGCAAGGTGCCCATCCTGGGCGTCTGCCTGGGCCACCAGTCGATCGGCGCGGCCTACGGCGGCGACATCGTGCGCGCCAAGGAAATCATGCATGGCAAGACATCGCCGATCACCCATGCCGGCACCGACATCTTTCGCAATCTGCCATCTCCCTTTACCATTACCCGCTACCACTCCCTGGCGATCGAGCGCAGCACCCTGCCCGATTGCCTGCGCGTCACTGCCGAAACCGCAGATGGCGAAATCATGGGCATCTGTCACAAAGAGCTGCCTGTCTATGGCGTACAGTTCCACCCCGAGTCGATCCTGAGCGAACACGGCCATGACCTGCTGCGCAATTTCCTGACCCTCTGAACGCAAAGATACCGGACAGTCCCATGAGCATCACCGTTACCGAAGCCCTGACCCGCTGCATCGAGCACCGCGAGATTTTTCACGACGAAATGCTGCATCTGATGCGCATGCTGATGCGCGGCGAGATGTCGCCGCAGACCGCCAGCGCATTGCTGATCGGCCTGCGCGTCAAGAAAGAAACCATCGGCGAGATCACGGCTGCTGCCCAGGTCATGCGCGAATTCGCAACGCCGGTCCGCGTGGCCGATCCCGACAGCCTGCTCGACATGTGCGGCACCGGCGGCGACGGCAGCAACACTTTCAACATTTCCACCACCGCCATGTTCGTGGCCGCCGCCGCAGGCGTGCGCATCGCCAAGCATGGTGGCCGCAGCGCCTCATCCTCGTCGGGCAGTGCCGACGTGCTGGAAGCGCTGGGAGCCAACCTGGCCCTCAACCCCGAGCAGGTCGCACAGTGCATCGCGGAAATCGGCATCGGCTTCATGTTTGCGCCCGCGCATCACGGAGCCATGAAAAATGTCGCCCCCATCCGCAAGGAGCTGGGCGTACGCACGATTTTCAACATTCTCGGCCCGCTCACCAACCCGGCAAGTGCCGCCAACCAGTTGATGGGTGTCTTCCACCCTGATCTGGTCGGCATCCAGGTACGGGCCCTGCAGCGCCTGGGTTCCAAGCATGTACTGATCGTGCATGGCATGGACGGCATGGACGAGGCCTCCCTGGGGGCCAGTACCCTGGTCGGCGAACTCAAGGACGGCCAGGTACGCGAATACCAGATCCATCCCGAGGACTTCGGCATGTCGATGGTATCGAACCGTTCGATCCGGGTCGGCAACCGCGAGGAATCCCGCGACCTGGTCCTGCAGGCACTCAACAACCAGCCCGGTCCGGCGCGTGATATCGTGCTGTTCAATGCCGGGCTGGCGATCTACGCCGGCAATGGTGCCCCCTCCATTGATGCCGGTCTGCAAAAGGCTGCCGAACTGCTGGAAAGCGGTGCGGCACGCGCCAAACTCGACGAATTCTGCAGTTTCACCAAAAAGTTCTGACCCCCCATGAGCGACATCCTGCAAAAGATCCTGGCCGTCAAGGCCGAAGAAGTCACCCAGGCACGGCTGCTGCGCAGCGAGGCCGACCTGCTGCGCGAGGCACAGGCACGCCAGGACGTGCGCGGCTTCATCCAGGCCATCGAGAACAAGATCGCCGCCGGCAAGCCGGCCGTGATCGCCGAGATCAAGCGAGCCTCACCCTCCAAGGGCATTCTGCGCGAGAATTTCGCACCGTCCGAGATCGCTGCCACCTATGCTGCCCACGGTGCAGCCTGCCTGTCAGTGTTGACCGACGTACAGTTTTTCCAGGGCTCGCACGACTACCTGCGCCAGGCTCGCGCCGTCTGCCCGTTGCCGGTGCTGCGCAAAGACTTCATGATCGATCCCTATCAGATCATCATGGCGCGGGCGATGGGTGCCGACTGCGTGCTGCTGATCGCCGCCGCACTCGGCCTGTCGCAACTCCAGGAGTTGGAAGCCTGCGCCCTGTCACTGGGCATGGATGTACTGATCGAGGTACACGATGTCGACGAACTCGACATCGCACTGCAGTTGCAGACCCCCCTTCTGGGGATCAACAACCGCAACCTGCGCACCTTCGAGACATCGCTGCAAACCACGCTGGAGCTGCTGCCCCGCATCCCGGCCGGCAAGCGCGTGGTCACGGAAAGCGGCATCCTCGCACCCGAAGATGTGCAATTGATGCGCAGCCATGAAGTGCATGCCTTCCTGATCGGTGAGGCCTTCATGCGGGCAACCGATCCGGGTGTTGCGCTGGCCGAACTGATGGGACAGGCCTGACGGACTGCCGCTTCATCTTTCACACCCGTGTCACAGACAGTTGCCTTGCTGCATTTCCGAGAAATGGGCAAGGCAACAATAGATCCATCAATCTCGACTACCTTGAACGACAAAGACCGGTGCGGGTGATTTCTTTGTCGCCATCGTCATAATTGATACCCACCCGCTCTCCCGACAGGGATGCGATTTTTCCGGGGTACCAGGTGCCCTGATTCTGGTAATTGCATTCGACTCGCGTCCCCACCATCCAGTTGTAATGCCGCACTCTGCTGGCAGGCAGGATTTCGGTATCTCCATCATCGTACAGAACAATTACCTGCCCTCCGGAGGTGCTTTGAACAATACCCGGATACCATCGCCCGGCCCCCTGGAAATTACCCAGCACCCAGTCACCCGCTGTTTGGGCACCAGCAGCACCAGAACCGAACACCGCAGCAAAAGCCACCAAAAATATGAATATGGGATTCCGCATCATTCAGCAACCTCCATTAAAAAAGCACAAGGCTGCCATTCTAAGGACGCCGGAATTTCCAGAAAATCCCTGAAACTGGGTATTCAGAACACGCGATCAACAAAACCAGCAGAGCAGGCACAGAATAAAAATTCCTCCGGCACTGCCCTGTCTGATCCAACGTTTACACGTTCTCAGATTGCCGCGCTGACGATGATTTCCACCAGCAGTTCCGGACGGGCCAGCCTGGCCTCGCAGGTCGCGCGCGTCGGCAAGGCACTGCGGTCGGCCCACTCGCCCCAGGCGGCATTCATGCCGGCGAAATCGCGCTCGATGTCCTTGAGCCAGATCTGCACGGTCAGCAGGCGCGACTTGTCGGTCCCGGCCTGGGCCAGATAGCCGTCGATCTTGGCCAGCACGTCTCGCGTCTGGCCCTGGATATCGGCCTTGCTGTCCGAGGCGGTCACGCCGGCGATGTGTGCCACGCCACCATGGATCACGATACGGCTGAGGCGCTCGTTGCTGTCGATGCGCTGGATGGCTTGTTGTGTCATGTTGTAGTACTCCCCTTGAGAATGCCGTGCCGGCACAGGATCGTCCGGCACGGGTGATGAAAATGTTGCTGCATGCCCCTGCATGCCCTACTGCTCTTTCACTGCATACTGTCTGGCTTGCAGCGACTTGGCCATCAAGAAACTAAAAAAACCGTTCTACCGCAAACGGCGCAATCGGCAGACGACTTTCGCCATCGCAGACCAGCTCCGACACGATCCGCCCGACCACCGGCCCCATTTCGAAACCATGTGCCGAAAACCCGAAGGCATGCACGACATCGTGGCCCTGGCGGCTGAAGCCGATGACCGGAATCAGATCCGGCATGAAGGCCTCTACGCCCCCCCAGGCGCGAGCAATCGCAATATCGGCCAGATGCGGGAACAGTTCCGTCACAGTCCGTGCGCTGGCCCCCATGGTCGAGACATCCACATCGGCCACGCGGGCCTGTGGATCGGCCGTACAGCGCAAACCACCGCCGATCACCACCGTGCCATTGTCGAACTGCTTGAACGACAGGGGTCGACCCACCGCCCCCAGCACCGGGTTGACGAAGGGTGCCACGCGCCGCGTCACCATCAGCATCAGGCCACCGGCCTGCACCGGCACCGGATCACCAACCTGGGCGGCAATCTCGCCGGCCCAGGCCCCTGCGGTATTGACCAGCGTACGCGCCCGGAACACTTCGCCCCGCACCTCGGCATGCCACAGGCCATCACGCCGGTAGATTCGCTGGACCGGCATGCCCTCGCGGATATCCGCGCCGGCTCGCTGCGCCGCCAGCCGGAAAGCCGTGACCGTACGAAACGGCAGCGCATAGCCATCACGCTCGACCCAAATACCGCCCTGCACATGCGGCGAAATGGCCGGCACCAGTTCGCGAACCTCCTCACGTCCGATCAGGCGCTCATGCCAGAAACCAGCGGCATTGAGCATCTGCACCCGCTCGGCCGCCTTGGCCTGGTCGGCATCCGACTCGATGACCTGCAACTGTCCACTCGCCACGAAACCGCAGCGATCCTCCACGTACTCCTGGATGTGATGCCAGATTTCATCGCGCGCGGCCAGTGCCAGCGGGATTTCGGCCAGATGGCGCCCCAGTGTGCGCACGCCTCCGGCGTTGACGCCGGAAGCATGGCGACCGCAGTAATCGGCCTCCAGCAACAGCGTACGCACGCCCCTGCGCGCCAGATGCAAGGCACTGGACATGCCCTGCAGCCCGCCGCCGACGATCAGCACATCGACATCGCGTGCCCGTTCCGAGGTCAGCACCGCTGGCGCACCGGCCCGCATCGCGACGGCCGGATGTGCACTGCCTGCCGCAGCCGTCACCTCAGCCTCCTTGCGCCAGCTCGGCCAGCGTCAGCGGCTTGATCGGTGCCCGGATGCGGTAGTAGCCCACCTCGGCCGGCGACACGTCCCGCGCCTCGGCAATGACCTCGGTCACCGTCAGGCCGCACTGTCGGCCCTGGCATGGCCCCATGCCGCAACGATTGAAAGACTTGGCCTGGTTGGGCCCCGTGCAGCCCAGCGCCACATGCTCGCGCAGCGTACCGGCCGTGACTTCCTCGCAACGGCAGACGATCACGTCGTCGGCCGGAATGCGGTTCTCGTCCTTGGGCCGGTACAGGCTGTCGAGGAAGGGACGGATATGCAGGAAGCCCTGCAACTCACGCCGCAGCGGTACGGCCTGGGCATCACGCGCCGCCGCATCAAGGCGACCGGCCGCACAGGCAGCACCCAGCCCTGCCAGTCGTCCCTGCAGGGCGGCAGCCCGTGCGCCCCCAATGGCAGCGCCATCGCCAGCGATATAGATACCCGCCACATCCAGTTCGCCCCAGCCATCGCGCAGAGGCCGCCAGCATAATTGCGCCTCGTCCCATTCATGACCAGCCCGCAGCGACCAGGTGATCTGTGTATTCGGCACGACCCCCTGGTGCAGCAGCACCAGCCCGGTCGCCAGCGATTGCGCCTGGCCATTGGCCTCGAACGTCACGCGTTCGGCCTGCCCCTCACCATGCACCACCAGTTTCGTCACCCCCTTGTAGTGCGGCACCTGATGTGCCCGGAGCGTGCGCAACAGGCCCAGCCCCTTGCGCACATCGCGCCAGCCTGCCAAGGCGCTGGCCACATGGCGCAGGGCACGACGCTGGTCAGCCGGTGTGGTCGTATCCAGGATGGCCTTGATCGGCACGCCGGCACGCAGATATTGCCAGGCCAGCAGGTACAGCAAAGGCCCGCAACCCGCCAGCACGACCGGCTGGGCCGGTGCCACGCCGGCCCCCTTGAGCAGGATCTGGGCAGCCCCGGCCGTCATCACGCCCGGCAAGGTCCAGCCCGGGATCGGGAAAGGCCGCTCCATGGCACCGGTCGCCAGCACGATACGGCGTCCCAGCAATGCCTCGGTACGTCCGCCGCGCAGGACATGCACCATGCGCTCGCGCGTCACCTGCCAGACCGAGCTGCCAGGGCGATGTTCGGCCCCGGACACCGCAAAGGCCTCGGCCAGCGAGGCACCATGTTCATAGTCCGGCCCCAGGATCTCCCGGCGCTGGGCATCGGTACGCGTAATGCTGCGATAGATCTGCCCCCCGACCGTTTCCTGCTCGTCCAGCAACACCACCGACAATCCATGGCGGCGGGCTTCAGTGGCCGCTGCCATACCGGCCGGCCCGGCACCGATGACAATCAGGTCGTACTCCCCTTCCACATGCTGTGCCTGCACAGACATGCCTGCATGACTATCGGCCATCATCCTCTCCCGTCAAGGCCAGTTCCAGCGCACGTGCGCCCTCCATGGAACGTACTTTCATGCCAGCCCGAACCGTCGTCAGACAGCTCTGCTGGCTCGGTTTGCCATCGATCTCGACCAGGCATTCGAAACAGACGCCCATCATGCAATAGGGTGCACGCGGTGCCTGGCTGACCACCGACGTGCGAAAGCGATCCACGCCCGCGGCCAGCAGTGCCGCCGCCAGCGTCACGCCAGCCGGCACCTGCAGGTTCTGTCCATCGAACTCGATGGCCACGAGGGCCGGCGGGGCAGTATCGGGACGCGCCGGCAAGGTACGAAACAGATTTTCAGTGAGCATCATCGGCTCCCATGGTCTTGATTTCTGAAGAAGGTGGAAAACGATCTGCGCGAAAACCGTCAATCGCGGCCGGACGCTCGCCACCCGCCAGCCAGGGCGACAGCGTGATCGCATGTTGCGCGGCCAGGGTCACGCCGCTGTGGCCGGTCACGACATAGGCACCCGGCATGGCCTCGGACTCCTGATAGATCGGGAATTTGTCGGGGCTGAGCACGCGCAATGCGGCCCAGGTACGCACCAGCCGCAACTGACCCAGCGCGGGAATGCAGCGTACGGCACGCGCCGCCACGGCGGCCAATACCGGCACCGTCACGTTGTCGTCATAGCCAACGTCTTCCTGCGAATCGCCAATCTGGATCGTGCCCTCGTCGGTCTGCCGGATATAGTTGGTCGGGTAGTCCAGCACCGGCCGGGTACGCTCCGTGATCAGCACTTGCCCGCGATTCGGCCCCACTTGCACATCCATGCCGACCATGGCCCCCAGCTTGCGATTGGCCAATCCTGCTGCCAGCACCACGCGATCGGACTGCCAGTCGCCGGCCGCCGTCCTGATCCTGAAGCAGCCCCCTTCGCGCCGGATATCGGTCACTGCCGCGCCACGCACGATGCTGACACCACGCACCTGACAGGAGGCATTCAATGCACGCAGCAGCTTGAGTGGATTGGCATGGCCATCCATCGGCGTATAGGTTGCGCCCGCCACGTCGGGCCCCAGGCCGGGGATGAACTCGCGGGCCTGCTGCAAATCCAGCACCTGGAAGGTGTAGTCGTCGCCCACGCCCTGCTGGATGGTCGCCAGCCGGGCCTGCCGGTCCACCAGCTCCTTTTCCGACAGGCAGATATGCAGGCCACCGCGCTGCTGCAACTGAACATCGACACCCGCATCCTGCATGAGCATTTCTGCCAGACCCGGCCACAGGTGTGCCGATTGCAGGCTCCAGCGGGCATAGTCATGCTTGCCTTCGCCCTTGCTCTGCACCCAGACCAGGCCGAAGTTGCCGCGCGATGCGCGAAACACCTGATCCCCCTCATCCAGCAACGCCACCTTCAACCCCTGTCGGGCCAGTCCGTAGGCCACCGCGCTGCCGACCAGCCCGCCTCCCACGACCACGACGTCTCTCGTTTCCATCGTATTACTCCTTTTCCTGCACCTATTTGTTCCCGATCAGCACGCGATCCAGCCCGACCACCCGGTCCAGCAGCACCATCAGTATCAGCGTGCCGACAATCAGCACCGTGGACACCGAAGCCACCAGCGGATCGATGGTGTTGGCAATATGGTTGTACATGGCCACCGGCAGCGTCATCGTGCCCGGCGTGGCCACGAAAATCGTCATCGTCAGCTCGTCGAAACTCTGGATGAACGACAGCAGCCAGCCCCCGACAATGCCCGGCAGAATCATCGGCAGGACAATGCGGCGCGCCGCTGTCCAGCGCGACGCGCCCAGCGACAGCGCAGCCCGCTCGGCATCGCGGTCCATCCCGGTGGCGGCGGAAAGCACCAGCCGCAGCGCATAGGGCATCACCACGATCACGTGTGTCATCGCCAGCCAGAAGAACGAGCCGCTCATGCCGGCCAGATTGAAAAACCGCAGGAATGCTACACCCAGTACAACCTGCGGAATCATCAATGGCGACAGGAAGAATCCCATCAACGTGCCCCGCCCCGGAAAGCGGTAGCGCTCCATCGCCAGTGCCGCCGGCACCGCCAGCACGATCGCCACGCTGGCCGAGACCAGGCCAAGCCAGAACGAGAACCAGAAAGCCTGGATCAGCTCATTGGCATCCAGGATGGCCCTGAACCAGCGCAGCGACAGCCCGTCCGAAGGCATCGAAATATACCCCTTGTCGGTGAACGACACAGCGATCACCACCAACAGCGGTGCCACGATGAAAAGAATGAACAGCGCATGGTAGGCTATCGACAGCCAGCCGTTTTTTCGCATGATGCGCTCCTTATATCCTTATGCGAGTGAACAGATCCTAGGAATCGAATACCTGGCGAAAACGACGTTCGACCAGGCGATTGCAGCCCAGGATGATGATGATGTTGGCCACCAGCAGGATCAGCGCGATAGCGGCACCCAGCGGCCAGTTAAGCGTGCTCAGGAACTCGTCGTAGGCTGCCGTCGCCACCACTTTCAGGCGACGTCCGCCCAGCAGTGCGGGCGTGGCAAAAGCCGAGGCCGACAGCGCAAACACGATGATGCTGCCCGAGAGAATGCCCGGCAGAACCTGCGGCAACACCACGCGGCGCATCACCGTGAAATTCGATGCCCCCAGCGACAGGCCAGCCTGCTCGACCTGCGGATCCAGCTTCTGCAGCGAGGCCCAGACCGAGATCACCATGAACGGCACCATCACGTGCGTCATGGCGATGATGACGCCAGTCAGGGTAAAGACCAGCCGGACGGGCTCATCAACAATCCCCAGCCACAGCATGGCTTCGTTGAGCAGGCCGTTGTTGCCCATCAGGATAGCCCAGCCCAGTGTGCGCACCACCACCGAGATCAGCAACGGAGCCAGGATCACGACCAGGAACAGGCCACGCCAGGGACTGCGCATGCGCGACAGGATGATGGTTTCGGGCACGCCCAGCAGCACGCACAGCAGTGTTACCGCACCCGCCATGCCTGCCGTGCGCAGGAAGATCTCGTGGTAATAGTCGTCGGACAGAATTTCCAGGTAGTTCTTGAGCGAATACGACTCGTCGATCGTACCGATGCCATCGAACACATGAAACGACAGGATGCCGGTCAACAGCAGCGGTGCCAGCAGCATCGCCAGGAACAGCACCAGCGCCGGGCCGGACAACAGCCAGGGGGCCATGCGGCGCGAGCGGTCAGCGGCGGCGCTACTCATGATGCGACTCCGTATCCAGTACCCGCAGGTCTGCGTCGTCCCAGATCAGGCCGATCCGGTCGCCTTCGCCCACCGTCACCAGCCCCACGTTGGGCACACTCACGCGCAACGTGCCCAGCGGGGTCTCGATCTCGAGCATCCAGTAGCTGCCCAGGAACAGACGCGTACGGATTTCGCCATCGAGCCGCCCCTGATCCACCGGAGCCAGCCGCAGCTTCTCGGGGCGGATATAGACCTGTACTTCCTGCGCCACACGACGGCCACCGTGCCCGACGCGCACCGTCAGGCCGCCCAGTTGCACCGTACAGCCCGATTCGTCCTGGGACAGGGTCCGACCACTGAACGCATTGGTCTTGCCCAGGAAGTTGGAGGCGAACGTCGACACTGGGCGCTCATAGGTGGCATAGGGTGCATCGAGTTGCACAATCCTGCCGCCATGCATGACTGCGATGCGATCGCTCATGGTCATGGCCTCGATCTGATCGTGCGTGACCAGGATCGTGGTGATGCCGAGCTGATGCTGGATGGCACGCAGTTCGATATGCATTTCCTCGCGCAGCTTGGCATCGAGGTTGGACATCGGCTCATCGAGCAGCAGCACCTCGGGCCGGATCGCCAATGCCCGGGCAATTGCCACGCGCTGGCGCTGGCCGCCCGACAGCTCGCGAGGATAGCGGGCATCGCGTCCCTGCAGCCGGACCATGTCCAGTGTCTCGGCCACGCGCTTGATGCGCTCGGTCTTGCCCATGCCACGCATTTCCAGGCCGAAGCTGATGTTCTCCGCCACGGTCATGTGCGGAAACAGTGCATAGCTCTGGAAGACGATGCCCATGCCGCGCTTTTCCGGCCGCAGGCCCAGCAGGCTGCGACCATTGACGCTGACCTCGCCGCGCGTCGGCTCGACAAAGCCGGCGATCATCTGCAGGGTCGTGGTCTTGCCGCAGCCGGAAGGCCCCAGCAACGATACGAATTCGCCGCGCTCGACCTGCAGGTCGAGGTTTTCAACGGCAACGAAATCTCCGAACCTTTTGCCAAGGCCCCGAATATCAAGAAAGCTCATGATGCAACCCCAATAGGTGCGGGCGTCCCGCTGCTGCACGACGCCCGCCAGGCAAAGCGGAACTCAGCGTTCGACGGTCCGGTTCCAGCGGTTGGTCCACTCACCGCGCTTGGCATTGATGACCGAGTAATCCAGCGATTGCAGCTTGGCAATCTGCTCGGGACCATAAGGCACCGTTGCAGCCACCTCCGGACTCAGTTCGGTCTTGCTGTTGACCGGGCCCCAGGCCACGCCTTCGGCCAGAATCGCCTGCACTTCCGGACTCAGCAAGTGCTGGACGAAAGCCTGGGCTTCCGGCTTGGGATTGGGCTTGGCAATCGGGCACACTGCCGTGAACAAGGCAATGGCACCTTCCTTGGGATAGACGAATTCAACCGGGAAACCAGTGTCCTTGAGCGCCTGTACCCGGCCACTGCCCCACACGCCCAGTACACCGTCGCCGTTCTGGAACAGCTCGGTCATCTTGCCGGGCGACGGCTCCCAGGCCAGTACGTTGGGGCCGACCTCATTGATCATCGCCTCGAAACCCGGCTCGATCTGTTCGAGATTGCCACCGCGCAGTTCTGCGAACTTGATCAGGGTGTGCAGGCCGTAGCCGTTGGAAATCGGCGGCACCACAACCTTCTGCTTGAACTTGGGATCGGTCAGGTCTTCCCAGGAGTCCGGTGCCGGCCAGCCGGCCTTGGCAAAGGCTTCCGTGTTGTAGAACAGGCCGGTCGCGATCACACCCAGCGCCGAAGCACTGTCGCCCATCTGGGCCAGCGGGTAGCGATCCTGGTAGACCGGAGCATCCTCCAGCTTGGCACACAGGCCAAACTGCTGGGCCTGCATCATCGGACCATCGTCGATGACCACCACGTCGAACTCGGGACGGTTGCGCTGGGCCTGCATCTTGGCCAGCGTATCGGTCGAGTTGCCCGCCACGTAGATCACATTGACATCACCGTGCTTCTGCTGGAACAGCGGGATGACTTTTTCCTTCATGACCTTCTCGGTCGTACCGCCCGATGCACCGAGATACAGGTCGGTCGCCTGTGCCGGTGCCCAGGCACACGCCACGAGAATGGATGCCGCAGTCAGATAACGTTTCATTGCAAATCCCCTTGAAAGCAATGCTCATTAGTGAAAACCCTATGTCATATTGAAATATGATCACCCCGGGCCAGGAACCTTTGTGTTTATAGGTTAGGCAATTTATGCTGTTCCGCATAATGCTATTTTTTCCATCAATCATGTCTTTTTGCTATGGATAAGAGAATCACGCTGCGGCACCTGGAATCTTTCCGCGCCATCATGCTCTGCAAGACCGTGACCAATGCAGCAAATATGCTGCACGTCTCGCAGCCGGTCGTGACCCGGCTGATCGCGGATCTTGAAGAACGCATCGGTATCCAGTTGTTCGACCGGCGCAAGGGCCGGCTGTATCCCACCCCCGAGGCGGCCTTGCTGTACGAGGAAGTGCAGCGATCCCTGGCAGGCATCGAGCGCATCACCAGTTCCGCCGCGGAAATCCGCAGCCTGCAGCGCGGCAGCATCCAGATTGCGGCGGCACCGGCCCTGGCCCTGACATTTTTGCCGCAGGCCATTGCCAGCTTTATCGAAAGCCGTCCCTATGCGCGGATACTATTGCTCATGCACAGCTCCCGCACCGTCATGGACATGGTCCAGGAGGAGCGCTGCGATATCGGTTTTGTGATTCTGTCCCTGCAACTGCAATCGACCTACGGCCGCCTGCTGATGTCGACCAAGATGGTCTGCGTCGTGCCGGCCACCCACCGGCTGGCCCACAAGACCGTGATCGTGCCAACCGACCTGCGCGGCGAGCGCTATATCTCGCATCCCTATCTGCTGGATACCCGCACCAAGATCGATTCGGTATTTGCCGCCTACGGGGTCAGCCGGGTGCTGCATATCGAGACCCAGACCTCGTATGCCATGCTGCAATTGGTCGAGGCCGGTGCCGGCGTTGCGATTGTCGATCCGCTGACCGCCTCTTGCTATGAAGGAAACGGCCTGCGCTTCATCGAGTTCGAACCTTCCATCACGACCAACTTTTCGCTGCTGATGGCACCTGACCGGGTACCCTCGATGCTGCTGCAACCCTTCATCGATCATGTCCAGGCGGAAATGCTGCGGCGCATTCCGCCGGAACTGGTCAACCGCGAGGACTAGCCAACGGTGTCTGGAGACACCGCCCGCCTCAGCGCTTGTCGAGCCGGTGCGCCAGCCGATTGCCGACGATCTGGATGACCTGCACCATCGCGATCAGCAACACGACCGTCAGGATCATGACATCGGTCTCGAAGCGATAATAGCCATAGCGGATCGCCAGGTCGCCGATGCCGCCACCGCCCACCACGCCGGCCACTGCCGAGTAGGACAGAAAACTCACTGCCTGTACGGTCAGCGCCAGGATCAGCCCGGAACGGGCCTCCAGCAGCAGCACACGCCAGACGATCTGCAGCTCCGAGGCACCCATGGCATGGGCCGCCTCGATCACACCGCGCGAGACTTCGCGCACGGTCTGTTCGACCAGCCGAGCGAAGTAGGGAATGGCCGCCACCGACAGCGGTACGGCAGCGGCCAGCGGCCCGATCGAGGTGCCGGCAATGGCACGCGTGATCGGCACCAGCGCGACCAGCAGGATAATGAAAGGGAACGATCGGACCGTATTGACCACCCAGCCCAGTGCAGCATGCACAGGCCGGTTCTCCAGCGACTGTCCGGGTCCGAGCAGGAACAGCAGGATGCCGAGCGGGCCGCCAAAAATGATGGCTGCCGCCATGCCTACGCCCAGCATGAGCAGGGTCTGGCCGATGGCCGTCCAGAGTTCGGGCAGGATATTGATGATGTTCTGAGTCAGCATGTTGAGCGTCGCTGCAAATGAAAATGGGGCCGGAGACAACCGGGCCGATCAGGCTGCCTGCGCACGCGGCGCGGCGGCTGCCTCGGCCAGCGTGCCCGCTGCATGACGGCGCAGGATTTCGGCATCCTCCTGCTCGCGGGCCAGTTCCTGACCCAGGGCGCTCAGGCGCGGCGTCTGGAAGTCAGCCACGTCGAATTGCTCGACCAGCTCGCCATGCTCGAGTACGGCAACCCGGTCACACAATGCCTGCACCACCGACAGTTCATGCGTGACCAGCACCACCGTCACGCCCAGGCTATCGTTGATCTGCCTGAGCGTCTGCAACACGGCACGCGTGGTTTCGGTGTCCAGCGCCGATGTCGGCTCGTCACACAGCAATACCTTGGGATTCGGTGCCAGCGCACGCGCGATGGCGACCCGCTGCTTCTGCCCGCCGGAGAGTTGGGCGGGAAAGCTGTCCAGCTTGTCTGCCAGACCGACCACATCCAGGCACTCCTTCACACGCGCGGCGATCTCGGCCCGGCTCCGACTGCCATGGAGCTTGAGCGGGAAGGCGACATTGTCAAAGACACTGGCATTCTGGAGCAGGTTGAACTGCTGGAAAATCATGCCGGTCTGCTGGCGCGTTTCACGCAGATCCCGCTTGGACAATGCGGTCAGGTCACGCCCGCCGAACAGCACACGCCCCTGGTCCGGTCGCTCAAGCAGATTGATCAGCCGCAGCACCGTCGATTTGCCGGCACCGCTCTTGCCGATCAGGCCATAGATCTTGCCTGCGTGGATGTCCAGAGACACGGATTTGACGGCGTCGAAGACACGGCCATCAGGCAAGGCAAAACGCTTGCCCACGGCCTCGAGCCGGATGAGCGGCGCAGTGGAAGCATCAGAGATATGCATGAGATATGAAACAGCAGCGAGAAACAACGGCGGCCAGCAGGGCAGGCGCAAGGAGATAAGCAGGCAAGGCGGCAAAGTTAGCACGACACGGCATAAGGCCACCCGCCAATCATTCTATATTGGAATAAACAAATAACTTTTCCATCTGCTTATAATCATTATGGATATATAAACACCTAAAAATTATTAAGAACGGATATATGCACATCTACAATCGTGTGCAGCCGGGCACCACACTTTCTCCTGTCTTGCCACACCGGCACAGACTGACGCCCGGTCCGATTCTCCCTTCGCTGTAATCCCGCCATCATGCTGTCACGCTTCCTTTCCCGCCTTTCCGGTGCCCTGCTCGCCGTTTCCCTGACTGTGCCTGCCCTGTCTCAGGCCGAAACCACCATTCGCGTCGGCCAGACCAGCGGCCCGCACGCCAAGATCATGGAAGTGGTCAAGCAAGTGGCTGCCCGCGATGGCCTGAACATCGAGATCATCGAGTTCGGCGACTATATCCAGCCCAATGCCGCACTCGATGCCGGCGACCTCGACGCCAACAACTACCAGACCCAGCCCTTTCTCCAGGCACAGATCCAGGCACGTGGCTACAAGCTGACCAGCGTGGCCAATACCGTGCTCTTCCCGATGGGCTTCTACTCGAAGAAATACAAGTCGCTGGACGAGCTGCCCGACGGTGCCACCGTAGGCATCCAGAACGACCCGGCCAATGCAGGCCGCTCGTTGCACCTGCTGCAGAAGTACGGCCTCATCAAGCTGCGCGAAGGTGCCGGCCTGGACGCCATCCCGCGTGACATTGCCGAAAACCCGCGCAACCTCAAATTCCATCAGGTCGATGCCGGCCAGTTGCCGCGCTCGCTCGACGACCTCGATATCGCCTCGATCAACACCTCATTCGCCATCAAGGCAGGCCTGGTGCCCAAGCGTGATGCGATTGCCATCGAGGACAGCGACAGCCCGCACACCAACCTGCTGGTAGTGCGTACCGAAGACCAGGACAAGCCCTGGGTTGCGCAACTGATCAAGGCTTACCAGTCCGACGAGGTCCGTACCTTCATCGAAACCGAATTCGCCAGCTTCGCCATTCCCAGCTTCTGATTCACCGCAGCATGTCCATCTCCGCATCGCCTCTCGCGCCGTTCCGCGTCCTCGATCTTTCACGCGTACGCGCAGGCCCCACCTGTGCCCGCTTCCTGGCCGATTTCGGCGCAGAAGTGATCCGCATCGAAGCCCCTGCAGGCGTCGATCCCAACGAGGCGATGTTCGCCAACCGGGACAGCGGCGACTTCCAGAACCTGCATCGCAACAAGCACTCGCTGACGCTCAATCTCAAGCAGCCGGAAGGCAGGGAAATATTCCTGAAGCTGGCGGCCGAAGCCGATGTCGTCATCGAGAACTGGCGACCCGACGTCAAGACACGACTGGGGCTGGACTACGACACACTGAAAGCCGTCAATCCACGCATCATCCTGGCCAGCATCTCGGGCTTCGGCCAGACCGGCCCCTATGCCTCGCGCCCCGGCTTTGACCAGATCATCCAGGGCATGGGCGGACTGATGTCAGTCACCGGTTTTCCCGGTCAGGGTCCCGTGCGCGCCGGCCTGGCCGTATCGGACGCCAGCGCGGGCCTGTTTGCGGCGCTGGGCGTGCTGACCGCGCTGCTCGAACGCGAGCGCTCGGGCCAGGGCCAATGGGTGCAGGCCTCGCTGCTGCATGCCATGATCGCCATGATGGACTTCCAGGCGGCCCGCTACCTGGTCGATGGTGAAACACCCGTGCAGATCGGTAACGATCACCCCCTGACCAGCCCCATGGGCCTGTTCGAGGCAGCGGACGGTTACCTGAACCTGGGGGCCTCGGGCGATGGCAACTGGCTGCGGCTCTGCCGCGCACTTGAGCAGCCACAATGGCTGGAAGACCCTCTCTACGCCACCGAGCCCCGGCGCGTCGAACATCGTGCGCAACTCAATGCAGCGCTCAACACCGTCTTCGCCACCGGCACGGTCGCGCACTGGACCCGCTTGCTGAACGAAGCAGGCGTCCCTGCAGGGCCGGTCTATTCGATTCCACAGGTTTTCGAAGATGAGCAGGTCAGGCACCTGCAGGTTGCGGCAGACGTCACGGCCCCTGACGGCGCGATACGCCAATTGGTCTCGCAGCCCACGGTACTGAGCCGTACACCGGCCACGCTGCGCACCACAGCCCCCACGCCCGGCGAACATACCGAGATCATCCTGCGCGGCCTGGGCTACGACGATGCCGGCATCACCGCCCTGCGCGCCCGGCATATCGTCTGAGGAAAACACCATGCCACAGGTTGCCCTGACCATCGAAAACGGCATCGCCCGTATCCTGATCGATCATCCCGAGCGCCATAACGCCATGACCTTCGGGATGTGGCAACAACTGGCACAGCACTTCGAGACCATCGCCCAGGCACCCGAGGTGCGCGTGGTGGTGCTCAGCGGTGCCGGCGGCCGGGCCTTTGTCTCGGGTGCCGATATCTCCGAATTCGAACACCTGCGCGATTCGGCAGAACAGGTGCAACGCTATGAAGACACCGCCCAATTGGCGCTGAACGCCATCGCCGCCTGCGAACGGCCCGTGATTGCCGCCATCGAGGGCATCTGCATGGGCGGCGGACTCGGCCTGGCAGGTGCCGCAGACCTGCGCTATGCCAATCGCAGTGCCCGTTTTCGCATGCCTGCGGCCCGCCTGGGCGTAGGCTACAGCCTGCATGGCGTACAGAGGCTGGTCCAGTTGATCGGGCAGGCCAATACCGCCGATATTTTCTACACCGCACGCATTTTCGACGCCCCCGAGGCATTGCGGCTGAATTTCATCCACGCTTTCCACGAAGACGGCGAATTCCATGCCGCGATCGAACGGGTCGCCGCCACCATCGCCGGCAACGCCCCCCTGCCCATCCGGGCCGCCAAGCTGGCGCTGCGTACACTGTCAGCGGGCCATGCCATCGATGCGGCCGCCGCACACGCAATCGAGCATGCCGTGCAGGCCTGCTTTGACAGTGCGGACTATCGCGAAGGCCGCAGCGCCTTTCTCGAAAAGCGCCCACCGGCATTCAAGGGGCAGTAGGTCGAAATCGATCCAGGTCTATTCAACCTGCTCGGCGTTGCGCCAAAAACGCCGCCGCGTCGGGTCCGGACGGGGCACGGCAGCAATCAGGCGCTGCGTATAGGCCTGTGCCGGTGCCTCGAAAATCTGGTCGGTCTGGCCCTCTTCGACCAGCCGTCCAGCCTCCATGATCGCCACGCGATCGGCAAAATGCCGCACCACACCCAGATCATGCGAAATGAACAGGTAAGTCAGGCCATGCTCAGCCTGGAGATCCGCCATCAGATCCAGCACCTGCGCCTTGATCGACACATCCAGCGCCGATACGGCCTCGTCGGCCACGATGAAGGCCGGTTCGAGCGCCAGCGCCCGGGCGATCGCAATCCGCTGACGCTGCCCACCGGAGAACTGGTGTGGATAGCGCCGGGCATGGTCAGGCGACAGCCCCACCCGCTGCAACAGCGCCACCATGCGATCCTGCCGTTCCCGAGGCGTATGCAGCCGGTGGATCGCCATGCCATCCATGATCGCATCACCCACCCGCCGACGCGGATTCAGGCTGGAATACGGATCCTGGAAAATAGTCTGCACACAGCGACGGAAACGCAACATCTCATCCCGCCCATGCAGCCCCGGCACATCGAAACCGGCCAATTGCACACGTCCCGCATCGGCGCGCTCCAGTGCCGTGATGCAACGTCCCAGGGTACTCTTGCCAGACCCCGATTCGCCTACGACAGCCAGCGTCGTGCCGGCCTCGACCACCAGGCTGACGTCGCGCACCGCCTGCACCGTCTCGCGTGGTCTGCCAAGCAGGGTGCGCCGCGTCACGAATGTCTTGCTCAGGCCGTCTACCTGCAGGATCGGGGTACTCATGAATAGCCCACCAGACGCCGTTGCGGATCACGGCGCGCATCCACATTCGGGACCGCCGCCAGCAGCGCACGCGTGTAGTCTGCCTGCGGCGCGGCAAAAATCTGCTCGACCGGGCCTTCCTCGACAATGCGCCCCTGGCGCATCACGATCACACGGTCCGCGATTTCAGCCACGACGCCCAGGTCATGTGTAATGAACAACACCGCAGATCCCGTTTCGGCCTGGATGGAAAACAGCAGTTCAAGCACCTGGGCCTGTACGGTCACATCGAGCGCCGTGGTCGGCTCATCGGCAATGATCAGATCCGGCGACAATGCGCAGGCAATCGCGATCATCACCCGCTGGCGCATGCCACCCGACAGCTCGTGTGGCCAGGCCCGGGCACGCCGGGCCGCCTCGCGAATGCCCACCCGCTCCAGCAAGGCCACGGCACGCGCCATGGCCTGCGCCTGTGACACGCCACGCTCATGGATGCGAATCACCTCGGCAATCTGCTCCCCAACCCGCATCGATGGGTTGAGCGCCGACATCGGCTCCTGGAAGATCATCGCAATCCGCCGCCCGCGCAGACCGTCGAATACCTCCGGGGAGAGCGTCAGCAGGTCCAGCCCATCGAACGACAGCGCATCGGCTGCGACACGTCCCGGCACATCGACCAGCCCCATGATGGAAAAGCCGGTCACCGTCTTGCCGGAACCCGACTCGCCCACCAGGCAGACCACTTCGCCTCGCCGCAGAGTGAAGCTGACGCCATCGACGGCACGCACATCACCTTCGCGGGTCTCGAACACCGTCTGGAGATTGCGCACCTCGAGCAGGACATCGTGTGGTGTCGTCATCGCTGCAGCTCCGGGTTGAGCGTATCCTGCAACCAGTCACCCAGGATATTGACCGCCAGCACCGTCAGAAACAGCGCGATCGACGGCACCAGGACAGGCCATGCATTGGTGAACAGATAATCCTTGAGCGTACCCACCATCTGTCCCCATGAGGGCGTGGGCGGGCGTACGCCCAGACCGAGAAAACTCAGGCCGGCCTCGAGCAGCATCGCGAACGAAAAGGTAAAGGACGCCTGCACGGCAATGATGGAATGCATGTTGGGCAGGATCTCGCGGCGAATGATCCAGCCGGTACCTGCCCCCAGTGACTGGGCTGCCAGGACATGTTCACGCGCCTGGATGCTGCGCGCCACGCCCCAGGTGACCCGTGCGAACTGCGGACAATACAGCAGGCCTATCGTCATGACCAGCGTCGGCAGACTGCCACCGATGAAGGCCAGCACCACCAGCGCCACGAACGTCTCGGGCAGCGACACCAGCACATCAATGATTCGCACGATGGCTGCCTGCAGACGACGACCGGCAAACGCTGCGCAGACGCCGATGGTCACGCCGGAAATGCCTGCCACCAGCACCGCCGCAGTGGCCACGCCGAGCGAAACGCGTGCCCCATAGATTACCCTGGACAACAGATCCCGCCCCAGTTCATCCGTACCCAGCCAATGCGCAGCGTCCGGCGAAGCCAGCAGGTTGGCGGCATTGATGGCATAGGGGTCGGCCAGACCCAGCCAGGGGGCGGTCAACGCCGCCAGCGCCAGCACGCCCAGGAAGCCTGCCGCCAGCCAGACGGCAATCGAGCGACCATGACCGGCCAGACGCATCGACAGGGTCGCCATCAGCCTTTCCCCCGCATGCGGGGATCGAGCATACCCTGGATCAGGTCCACCGCCAGGCTGATCAGGATGAAGATGGCGAAGATGGCCAGCAGACAGCCCTGGATCACCGGATAGTCGCGTGCAAAGGCCGCACTGACCAGCAACGAGCTGAGGCCAGGCCAGTCGAACAATGCCTCGATAATGACCATCCCCCCCAGCATGCTGCCTGCCCGGATGCCCACGATGGCGACCACGGGCGCGATGGCATTGGGCAAGGCATGACGCCATATCGCGCGCGCCGGCGACAGACCCTTGGCCCGTGCCAGCCGCACATAATCCTTGCCCATGGTATCGGTCAGGCTGGCGCGCATCATGCGTGCGACCACCCCCATGAAATTCAGTCCCACCGTGAGTGCCGGCAGCGCCAGGCACATCAGGTGCGCCACCGGATCGTCGGCAAACGGCACGTAGCCCGACGAAGGCAGCCACGGCAGCCAGAGGCTGAATATCAGTACCAGCACGATACCCAGCACAAACACCGGTGAAGAAAAACCAGCCACGGCAATGACCGAGGCCAGCATGCCGGCCGCCTTGCCGCGCTTCCGTGCAGCCACCACCCCCAGCGGCACACCCAGAAGCACGGCAATGGCCAAGCCCGCCGCAATCAGCTCTAAACTACGCGGAATGCGGCGTATCAACTCCGACGATACTGCTTCGCCAGTGCGCAAGGACGTTCCAAATTCCCCCCGGAACACCTGCGCCCCCCACTGCCGAAACTGTACCGCCAGAGGCTGATCCAGCCCCAGTTGCGCACGCATATGCGCAACTGTCTGCGGGTCACTGCCCGCCTGTTCTCCCAACATCATGGCCACCGGATCGCCTGGCAGCATGTGGATGGCGAAAAACACCACACATGCCGCCAGCGACAGGCTGGCCAGTGCAGCCAGCAGGCGTCGGGCAATGAATGCCGGCATAGCCTGCGTCCTGCTTTACTTTATCCAGATCGTCGGCAACGAAATGGCCGGACTGCTTTCGCTCAGGGCACCACCCAGTTGCTGGTAGCCCTGCACCTTGCGGGCATAGCCCTGGGCCTGCTCGCGCCAGTTGATGAATACCCACGGACTGGTTTCCAGCACGCGCTGCTCAACATCGCGATAGATCAGCTTGCGTTGCTCGGGGTCGGTCTGTGCACGGCCCTGGGCCAGCAACTGCTCAAGCTGGTCATCGCGATAACCGATCGGCTTGGCCCAGAAACTGGAGTCCGCCCCCAGGTAATAGGCATAGGCATCGGGATCAGGCAACTTGACCGACACGCCGTAGATCATGGCGTCGTAGTCACCACGGTTCTTGCGTTCGACCAGTGTGGCCCACTCGACCGGCTCAAGTGTCAGGTTGATGCCGGCTTCCTTGAGATTGGCCTGCAGGATCTGCGCCGTCGTGGTGTAGATGCCCAGCCCCTGGAACACCAGCAGCAACATGTCCAGGCCATCGGGATAGCCGGCCTCGGCCAGCAGCGCCCGCGCCTTGTCCAGGTCCCGGTTGTAGGTCCCTTCAAAACCGGGATTGAAATATTGCGAATCAGATGCTGTGGGTGCACCCGTGATCGGCGTGCCATGACCGAAAAACGCAGCCTTGGAGACAGCATCACGATCCAGAGCATAGGACACGGCCTGACGTACGCGAGGATCGTCGAACGGCTTGCGCGTAGCGTTGAACCAGACACTCATGAACGCCCCACCGGCAGTATCCACCTCGAATGCCGGATTACGGCTGAGCGAGGCAATATCTTTCCATGGTACGAAATCGATCATGTCGAGTGACTGGCTGCGCAGTGCGTTGACGCGCGCATCATCGCTCTTGATCATGCGGAAATCGACGCCCTCCAGATAAGGCTGGTCCTCGACATAGTAAGACGGGTTGCGCTCAAGGCTGGCCCGCACCGACGGCTCATAACTGGCCAGGCGGAAAGGACCCGCGCCATTGGCCTCCACCTTGAGGTTGGCACCGCCCTGCACCCACTGCTTGGGTACGATAGCCGCCTCTGTCAGCGCCAGTACGGACAACAGCGTCACGTCGGGGCTATCCTTGCTGATACGGATCGTGCGAGCGTCGGGCGTTTCGATACGTGCCCCCTGCAGATTGGCCCGCAGCGTGGCACCGGTGGCCGGGTCGACAATACGCTCCAGCGAAAACCGGACATCATCAGCTGTCACCGGAGAGCCATCCTGAAAACGGGCATCCTCACGCAGGTGAAACACCAGCGTCTGCGGATCGGGCTGCTCCCAGTTGGCAGCCAGGGCAGGCACGATATCGCCGTTCTTGTCGTAGGTCACCAGAGGGCTGTAGAGCACCCCCACCAAGGCACGCCAGGCACTGCCTCCTGCTACATGTGGATCCAGTGATGCAACCTCGGATACCGTGCCGTAGCGCAACGTACCACCGCGCTTGACAGCCTCATCGGCCAAAGTGGGAACGGAGATGCTGCCCAGCAGGACACTCATGCCTGCTGCCGCCCCGAGTCGCTTCCAGATCTGCAGACCCATCGTTTTTCCCCTTTTCGAGTCGAATCCTGCGCTCACCACACTGCCCATGCCGTTACGCGGCACCAGGCAATGCGGCTATCATCCGATCCACATCGGCCAGATCATTGAAATACGTCGCCGACATCCGCAGATTGCCGCCCCGTACTGCAACGTCTACCCCTTCTTCGCGCAACTGTGCCGCAATGGCATACACATCGACACCCCCTGGGTGCCGGAAAGACAGATTGCCCGAGCGTTCTTCGGCACCCTGCGGACTGACGACCACATAACCTTTCTGCAGGAGCGCCTCGACGGCATGCCCGGTCAGGTTCATGATGTGCTGTTCGATCCGCTGCGAACCCAGGGCCAACTGAATACGGACTGCCGTATCGAGTCCCCACAGCCCGGTGAAGTTTGCCAGCGCCTCTTCGAAGCGACCAGCATCCTTGCGATATTCCAGCACGTAATCCATGTGGTCTTCATCAGGGCTGGTGACGGAATGATAGCCCACGCTCGGCGGGTCCAGCAGTTCCAGTACATCACGGCGGCAATAGAAGAAACCCGTGCCTATCGGTGCCAGCATCCACTTGTGACCACCCACCGACAGGAAGTGCACACCCAGCGCCTCGACATCCATCGCCAGTGCACCTGCCCACTGGATGGCATCCAGATTCAGATAGGCACCACGCTCGGCGCACAATGCCGCAACCGCCGCCACATCCAGGCGAAAACCATTGGAGAACTGCACCGCGCTGAGCGACACCATGCGGGTCCGCTCATCCATCTGGGCACGGATATCATCCACAAGGATACGCCCCTGGCGATTCTTGACCCAACGTACCGACACGCCACGCGCGGCCAGCTTCATCCAGCAATAGACATTGGAGGGGTATTCGATATCCGCCAGAATGACGTTATCACCCTCGCGCCACGGAAAGCCATTGGCGACATTGACCAGGCCTTCGGTCGTATTCTTGACGAAGGCGATCTCTTCGCGCCGGGCACCGATCAGGCGAGCAATGCGGGCCTTGATGACATCGTCGGCATACTTGCACCAATGCGGATAATTGTTGCGACCATGGTCGCGCACATCATGCATGAACCGGTCAACAGCATCGATCACCGGCGTGCTCAGGGCACCGATCGAGGCATTGTTCATGTAGGCACGTTCGCACCGGATCGGGAAATACTGGCCGACCGTATCCCAGGACAGCGCTTCGATGCCCTCGGCATCTTGCGCGAACAGGCCTGGCGTCACCTGCTTGGTCGGGAAGGTATAAATGGTGCTAGACACGAGAAGCTGCCTTGATATTTTAATGGGACGCTTCTGCAACGCATCCAATGTACCCATGCTAGAGGGGTATCAAACCTTACGTCAATTTCCTTATTCGCATGAGTGAATGCGCATTCGGCATAATTCCGTCATACTCTGTCGTATCGCCGCATATGGCACGCATCACAGGATTGCAGCACCCCCAGTTAAACTGCTTTTTATCCACAAAATAAGGGAAAACCCCTATGAGTCTGAAACGACTCCAGGCACTGAAGGCAGTGCTAGAGACAGGCAGCGTCACCGACGGCGCACAAATGCTGAACCGCACCCAGCCCCAGATCAGTCGTCTGCTGGCCGCATTGGAGGACGAAGTCGGTTTTCCATTGTTCGTGCGCCAGGGCCGGGGGCTGCTGCCCACCCGTGAATGCCTGCGCTTCTACGAAGGAACCCGCCATATCCTGGATGGCTTGCAGGATATCTCCCGCGTCGCCAAGTCCATTCGGTCGCACCATGAGGCCTGGCTGCACATTGTCACCCAGCCCTATTTCGCCCATGGCATCATGCCCAATGCCATCCATGCCTTCTCCAAGCAGTATCCAAGCGCCCGGGTCTCGCTGGAAGTCCGCTCGCGAGTGGATGTCGGACTCTGGATGTCGGGGCAAAAATTCGACTTCGGCATGGCCGCCCTGCCACTGGACTTTCCGGGCCTGCGCACACAGCCGTTTGCCGAAGCCAGGGTCGTCGTGGCCATGCCGCCAAGCCATCCGCTGGCCGACAGGAAGGTCCTGCGACCCGAAGACCTGCGGGGCCAGCCCTTCATTGCACTGCGCACCTCGACTTTGCTGCGACAGTTTACCGATGAGCTCTGCGCCCGCCAGGGGATCGAGCTCCAGATTGTGGCAGAAACATCGACCGGAGAATCTGCCTGCATGATGGCCTCGCTGGGCATGGGTCTGACCCTGTCAGATCCGGTACTGGCCTCCAGGGTACCCGGACTGGTGCTGCTGGATTTCGAGCCCGCACTGCACTTGCGCTATGGCTTTTTGCTGCCAGGGCTGTTTGCCCCGTCGGCGCTGGCCCAGGCCTTTGCCCAAACCGTCGTGGAAACGGTCGCACAGATCGGTGGCAGCCGTATCAAGGTTTGCGATCACGGCGGGGAAATCAGGCCAGACTAATCCGGTTTTACAGGTCGCTGAGCCGCTGAAAATCCAGATACGACTCAAATTTCGAGCCCGCACTGCACTTGCGCTATGGCTTTTTGCTGCCAGGGCTGTGCCCCGTCGGCGCTGGCCCAGGCCTTTGCCCAAACCGTCGTGGAAACGGTCGCACAGATCGGTGGCAGCCGTATCAAGGTTTGCGATCACGGCGGGGAAATCAGGCCAGACTAATCCGGTTTTACAGGTCGCTGAGCCGCTGAAAATCCAGATACGACTCAAAAATGGCATAGCGGCCGATACCTTTGATGGGAACATGGCCATAGTAGGGACTCAGTTGCCAGAAAGCAGCCAGATCTGAACCCTTGGCGACGGCATCGACGTAAATGGCGGCAGCCAGTCCAGTGCGATTTGCGCCATGCTCGCAATGGATCAGCAATGGCTTGGGCAATGTTTCCATCAGCAGAGCCAGCTCTTCTGCCTCCTCCACGCTCAGTCCCTTGCCAGAGCTAAACGGGTAATTGACCAGTCTGACGCCCAGGGCTTCCGCTGTCTGGCTTTCCTCCTGGTACCACGGACCACGATCCTCGTCGCGCAGGTTCAGGACCGTGCGGATGCCGTGCTCCTCGACATATTCCCTGAGATCATCGCCATCCGGCTGTGCGGAACGATAGAGCTGTCCGTCGATCACCTCATGGAAATTGCCCGTCATCTGGTTGATGCCGGCATGCACTGCCACCACAACCAGCAAACCTGTCCCGCCAAGGGCGAGCTGCTTCAACAGCTTGAACATCATGATCCTGCATCCGGTTAAACAAGGTTAAGGCCCTATCGGTCTTTCCCCCGTCTCTGCGGACAGGTCGAAAACAGCCATTCGAACTGGCGGCATTCTCGCATGCATTCTCTTGCAGCAGTATGACTGGGATGGCGGCGATGAGATACAGGGCGTAACGGCACCAGGCTGTGCCCATGGCAGCAACGCCCTGAAATGGGAACCGGATCAGGAACAGCGCGCCTGGCTGATGCTGCTGCCGGCCGGCACATCGTGCGTCAGCCAGACATTGCCGCCGATCACGGAGCCCCGCCCGATGGTGACACGCCCCAGAATGGTGGCACCAGCATAGACGACCACATCATCTTCGACGATGGGATGGCGGGCATTGCCCTTGACCAGGGAACCATCCTCGGCCACCGGAAAGCGCTTGGCCCCCAGCGTGACATTCTGGTAGAGCCGGACATTACGGCCGATGATGGCGGTTTCGCCGATCACCACCCCGGTACCGTGATCGATGAAAAAACTCTCGGCGATCTGCGCGCCGGGATGGATGTCGATCCCGGTTTCCGAATGGGCGATCTCGGAGATCAGCCGCGCCAGCATCGGCACACCCAGACGATACAGTTCATGCGCCAGTCGATGCGAGATGATCGCACTGACGCCGGGATAGCACAGCAGCACCTCTGACACGCTGCCGGCAGCAGGATCACCCTGGTAGGCCGCCCGGATGTCGCTGACCAACAGCGCACGGATACCCGGCAATGCAGCCGCAAACCGACGTGTCAGTTCAACGGCCTGGGCCTCGATGGCCTCGTCAGTCCCCGGCTCACGTCCCTGCACGAAAAACAGCGCCCGGCGCACCTGCTCGACCAATATCGCCAGGGTCGAGCTGAGTGTGGTGCCGACAAAATAGTCGATGCTTTCCTCGGTCAGGTCGGCATGCCCATAGTGCGTGGGAAACAGGCTGGCCGCACACCCATGCACCACACTGGACACCGCCTCGCGCGAAGGCAGTTCGCGGATGCGGCCGAGATAGCGGATCTTGTGCGTAACTTCGCGCGATTCACGCAATGCGGAAACCACTTCTTCCACGCCCCAATGGGAGTAGGCAATGGCCACGCGCTGGTAGGGATTGGATCTGGAATTCATATGACATAACCGGTTGAACATGCGTATATTACGCTTTCCATTCATAGAAGATCAGGAATCCGGCATGTTCGAGGAAGCCGAAAACGCCCCATCCCTGCCCAAGGCGCAGCAATCTGCCGACTTCATCGAGGAACTGCGTACCGGCTTGCTGCGGGAACAGTACCGCCGACTCGACGAGAAACGCCAGACCCTGCTGATCGTGGTCGCCGGTATCGACGGTGCCGGCAAGGGTTCGACCATCAACCAGCTCAACAGCTGGATGGATCCACGCCACATTCGCACCCTGGCCTATGGCGAGCTGAGCGATCTCGAAGCCATGCGCCCGGCCATGTGGCGCTACTGGCGTGATCTGCCGGCCAAGGGCGAGACCGGTGTGATTTTCGGTTCCTGGTACGGTTCGCTGCTGACCGAGGCCAGCCGCAAAAAACCCGACCCCGATCTGATCCGCCGCTATGCCTCGCAGATCAACCAGTTCGAAGCCATGCTGGCTCAGGAAGGCGTACAGGTCGTCAAGCTCTGGTACCACCTGTCGGCCAAAGCCCAGAAAAAACGCACCGAAACTCTGTTGGCTGACCCAGATACAGCCTGGCGAGTCACCGAAGCAGACCTCAAGGTACAGAAGCGCTTCAAGCGCCTGCGCCAGGCCGCCGAGGACACCATCGGCCTGACGCACCAGGATCATGCCCCCTGGGTCATCATTCCCAGTTCCAACGACAACCTGCGCAGCGTGCGTACCGGCCTGACCGTGCTCGACGCCCTGCGCCAGAAGCCCGCTCGCAAGGTCACCGTCCACGCCCCCACCAGCGTGCCGCTCAATCCGCACACGGTACGGCTGACCGGCATGGAGTACGCTCCCGCACTGGAAAAAGGCGACTACGAATCCGAACTGCAGCATTGGCAGGCCCGGCTGGCCCGTGCGGCCCGAACCCCCGAGTTTGCGCACCGCTCGATGGTCATCGCCTTCGAAGGCCAGGACGCTGCCGGCAAGGGTGGAGCCATTCGCCGCATTACCGATGTGCTCGACGCCCGCTACTACGACGTCTATCCGGTGGCCGCCCCCAGCGAAGACGAGCGGGCTCGCCCCTACCTTTGGCGCTTCTGGCGTCCCCTGCCACGCCACGGGCACATCGCGATCTTCGATCGCTCATGGTATGGCCGCGTACTGGTCGAACGGGTCGAGAAATTCGCCAAGCCCGCCGAATGGCAGCGTGCCTACGGCGAGATCAACAACTTCGAAGCCCAGATGGTCGCCAATGGCACGCTGGTACTGAAGTTCTGGCTGGCCATCACCAAGGACGAACAGCTCAAGCGCTTCGAGGAACGCATGCGTTCCAGCATCAAGCACTACAAGATCACCGACGAGGACTGGCGCAACCGCAACCGCTGGAACACCTACAAGACCGCTGCCGACGAGATGCTGCGCCGCACCGACACACCGCACGCCCCCTGGCATGTGGTGGCGACCAACGACAAGCGCCGCGCCCGCATCGAAGTGCTCAAGGCCGTGGTGCTGGCACTCGAGGGCGCTGACCAGGCTCCGGTCTACCAGGAACCATCGATCGAGTCGCAGTTCCACGAGGCCTCCTGACACGCCAGGGCCCGCCACACTCACTTAAAAGAAGCCTCGCACAGACCCTGCCGAGCCATGCATACTGAAACACCCGCCTCTTGCCCGCTCTGCCAACCCCAGGACGAAACTCTGATCTGGCACGATGAGCAATTCCGCGTCATCGCCGTCGATGATCCGGCCTATCCGGGTTTTACCCGGGTGATCTGGAACGCGCATGCTGCCGAGATGACAGACCTGCCACCCGCTGCACGGGCACACCTGATGCAGGCGGTGTGGACGGTGGAACAGGCACTGCGCGACACGCTGCAGCCGCACAAGATCAACCTGGCCTCGCTTGGCAACATGGTGCCGCACCTGCATTGGCACCTGATCCCGCGCTGGCAGGATGACCTGCACTTTCCAGACCCTGTGTGGGCCGCGCCCAAGCACGATCCGGCACGCCATGTGATCTGGCACGACAGCAGGCTGAAGGCCATCCGGGCACGACTGCCGGAATGCCATGCGCACATACGCAGCGCTCTGGCGCTGCGCTGACGCGATCCGGGAATCAGATTACCGAGATCTGACCGACCATGCCGGCCTCGGAATGTCCGGGCAGCAGGCAGGCAAAATCCACCGTGCCGGACTGGCCGAACGTCCAGACCAGTTGGCCACTGGCCTTGCCCTCCAGGCTGACGGCATTCTGCTCGGCATGCGCCATGCCCGGCTGCTCGCGCATCTGTACGGCATGCGCGCGCAGGTCTTCGAGCGATCCCAGCACCATTTCGTGAGCGATGTCGCCATTGTTGTGCACGACGAAGCGTACGGTTTCCCCGGCAGCCACATCGATCCTGGCTGGCGAGAAGCGCATCATGTCGTCCATGGATACTTCGACCGTACGGCTGGCCTGGGCCGCCTCACCCGGCTGACCAATATCGACAGCGGCGTGACCGCCACCCGTACCATGGTCATGCGCTGCGGAGCCATGCCCGGCCTGCCCATGGGCAGACGCGCTGGTGTCCCCCTGGGCCGGGCTGCCGTGTCCACCGGTATGGTTGCCGGCACTCCAGGCCACCATCGGTGCCAGCGCCAACACCGCCAGCATTGCGATCTTCTTCATCATGCACTCCTGTCAGACAAGGTTGTAACCTTTATTCGACAGTGACACTCTTTGCAAGGTTCCGTGGTTTGTCCACATCGGTGCCTCGCGCGCAGGCCGTGTGATACGACAGCAATTGCAAAGGCACAGTATGCAGGATGGGGGACAGCATGCCGTAGTGTTCTGGCATGCGGATCACGTGGGTACCTTCGGACGAGGCGATACGGCTATCGGCATCGGCAAACACATACAGGTCGCCGCCACGTGCGCGCACTTCCTGCATATTGGACTTGAGCTTTTCCAGCAGGGCATCGTGCGGTGCCACCACCACCACCGGCATATGCTCGGTCACCAGGGCCAGCGGGCCATGCTTGAGTTCGCCGGCCGGGTAGGCCTCGGCATGGATGTAGCTGATTTCCTTGAGTTTGAGCGCGCCTTCGAGGGCGATCGGGTAGTGCATGCCGCGCCCCAGGAACAATGCATTCTCCTTGCCGGCAAAGCGCTCGGCCCAGGCAATGATCTGCGGCTCCAGGGCCAGCACCGCGCCAATCGCCGTCGGCAGGTGACGCAACGCCTTGATGTGCTGCGCCTCGGCCTCTTCGCTCAGCCTTCCCCGCACTTGCGCCAGGGACAGGGCCAGCATGAACAAGGCCGTCAACTGCGTGGTGAAGGCCTTGGTCGAAGCCACCCCGATCTCGACACCGGCACGCGTGATGAAGTTGAGCGCGCACTCGCGCACCATGGCGCTGGTCGCCACGTTGCAGATCGTCAGGGTGTGCTGCATGCCAAGGCTGCGGGCATGCTTGAGCGCAGCCAGCGTATCAGCCGTTTCGCCCGACTGGGAAATGGTCACGACCAGGCTGTTGGGATTGGGCACGCTGTCGCGATAGCGGTATTCGCTGGCGATTTCGACCGACACCGGCACCTGGGCGATGGATTCGATCCAGTACTTGGCAGTCAGGCCGGCGTAGTAGCTGGTGCCGCAGGCCAGCACGAGGACCGAATCCACCTGCTTGAAAATCTTGTAGGCCTGGTCGCCGAACAGTTCGGGGGTGATCGACTCGATGTCCTGCAGGGTATCGCCCACCGCACGCGGCTGTTCGAAGATTTCTTTCTGCATGAAGTGGCGATACGGTCCCAGGTCTGCAGCGCCGGTATGCACGTGCACCACATGGATTTCGCGCTCGACGCGACGGCCCTCGGCATCGACGACCCAGACCCCGTTGAGCTGCAGATCGACCACGTCGCCTTCTTCAAGGTAGATGATGCGGTCCGTCGTGCCTGCCAGTGCCAGCGCATCCGACGCCAGGAAGTTCTCGCCCTCGCCGACGCCGACCACCAGCGGCGAGCCCTGGCGGGCTCCAACCACGCGGTGCGGCTCGTCGCGGCAGAACACGGCGATGGCATAGGCACCCTGCAGGCGACGCACGGCCTGCTGCACGGCCTCGAACAGATCCCCGGCATACAGGTGATCGACCAGATGCGCGACCACCTCGGTGTCGGTCTGGCTGACGAAGGTATAGCCAATCTGGGTCAGTTCGGCGCGTAGCTCGTCATGGTTCTCGATGATGCCGTTGTGCACCAGCGCGATACGCGGCTCGTCCAGGTTCAGTCCGGAAAAGTGTGGGTGCGCATTCTGCGTGACGGGCGCGCCATGCGTAGCCCAGCGGGTATGGGCAATGCCGGTGAACCCGGCCAGGTGATCATGCTCGATCTGCTCGGCCAGTTCGGCCACGCGCTGCGTGCTGCGCGAACGGCGCAACTGCCCATCGGCATGCACGGCCACGCCGCAGGAATCATAGCCACGGTATTCGAGCCGTCGCAGACCTTCGACCAGCACAGGGGTGATATCACGTTGCGCCACGGCGCCAACAATGCCACACATAGAATCCGCTCCAGTAAAAAGGCTATCGCAGCCCGAATGAATTGAGATGGGTGCATTGTGCGGCAGCCATCGAGAAATATGATTTCTTTTTTTAATAAATATGGAAATTTAATTTCCACACATATTTGTCAGGAAATTTAATTTCCCATGTTTATTTTTTTAGAAATTTAATATCATTAAAGCTGATTGAATACAGGATGCCCACATCAGTATCCCCTGCATGCGCTCGCACAGCACAAGCCAGGTTCACACCTCCATACATAGCAGGCATCACGACCATCATGACTGTTGCAGCATCCACACGCATCGAGCTCGACGATACAGACCACCGCATCCTCGCGCTATTGCAGGAAAACAGCGCCCTGACCAATCAGGAGCTGGCCCACCTGAGTCATACCTCACCTGCCACCTGCCTGCGGCGTGTGCGACGGCTCGTCGAAACCGGCGTGATCGCACGCCAAGTCGCACTGCTCGACGCCAACCGCATCCGCCCCAGCCTGACCGCCATCGTCGAGATCACGCTCGACCAGCAGGCTGAGGAACAGCTGTCAGCATTCGAGAGCGCCTGCCAGGCCGAAGCCGCCATCCAGCAATGCTATCGCGTCTCACAGGGGCCGGATTTCGTGCTGATCATCGAGGTCACCGACATGCCGGCCTACCACGCACTGGCACATCGCTTCTTCACGGGGCAGAAAAATGTCCGCAACGTACGGACCTTCTTTTCCATCAACCGGGCCAAGTTCGATACCCGGATCGCCCTCACTCCGCCCGCATCCGCCACAGATTGAGTGCCACCGCTGCCGACGCACACAGCAACGCCGCACACAGCCCCAGTATCGGTCCCTGCGTATCATGCAGACCAAACCCCACCGCCACACAGGCGGCCCCCACGCTCTGCCCGAATACCCGGGTGGTCGCCTGCATGCCACCTGCCGCACCACTGCGCTCCAGTGGAGCCGACGACAGCATGGCCCGATTGTTGGGGGTCTGGAAAAAACCGAAACCGATGCCGGTCAGCGTCATGGTCAGCATGATCCAGCCATTGCCGACGTCCTTCGGCAGGCCCAGCAACGTGGCCAGCCCGGCCACCATCACGGCGGCACCGATGGCCGACAGCCGCGCAGCCGGTGCCCGGTCCGACAGCCATCCAGCCACCGGAGCCATCACTGCCGTCCCGATAGGCCAGGCTCCCATCAGCATGCCCAGCTCCAGATAATCGCGCCCCAATACCTTCAGAAAATAGAACGGCAGCGAAACAATGGTGGCCATCTGCGCCGCAAACATGAATGCCGAGGCACTGACCGCAAACCCAATGGCCGGGATATGCAGCAGGTCCACGGGTGCCAGTGGTGCCGCCTGACGACGCGAGCGCACATACAGCAAGCGGCCCGGCAAGACAGCCAGGGCCATCATCGCCAGCGCCCGCAGCGGATGACTAGCCAGATGATCCAACCCCACCACGAACAACCCGAACATCAGCATGCTGAGCAGGGCACTGGCCATGTCGAAGCGCGCACGCACAGTCGGCACTTCCGGCAACTTGCGCACACCGGCCAGGGCCAGCAGGCCGATCGGCAGGCTCAACAACAGAATCCAGCGCCAGGAGCCTGCTGCCAGGATCGTCGAACCGATCGACGGCCCCAGCACCGCAGTCATGCCGACCGTCATGGCGTTCCAGCTGATACCGCGCCCCAGCATTTCGCGGGGATAGATGGCTCGCACCAGCCCCCCGAACAGACACATCAGGCTGGCCGCGCCCACTCCCTGGCCCATGCGCGCCGCAATCAGCCAGGGCAGCGAGGTCGACAGCGCCCCCAGTGCCGCCGACGCCAGGAACAGGCTCATGCCGCACACGAACATGCGTCTGAACCCAACCCGCTCGGCCACGGCAGCCAAAGGCAACAACAGCGACAGTACGGTCAGGCTGTAGGCATTGACGATCCAGACCACCGATGCCGGCTGCACGCCGAACTCGTCGGAAATCGCAGGCAGCGCCACATTGAGGCTGCTGGCGTCAAGCACCGTCAGGCCGATGCCCAGCAACAGCACCACCGCCGCCCACAGGCGGCGGGGCATCGGCAAGCCGTCGGTCACGACGTGCGCACGGGCCGTTCCCAGCCTTCAATGCTGGTCTGCCGGGTACGCGATACCGTCAGTTGACCCGCCGGCGCATCGCGCGTCAGCGTCGTACCTGCGCCGATCGTGGCACCGGCACCGACCGTGATCGGTGCCACCAGTTGGGAATCTGAACCGATGAAGGCATCATCCTCGATCACAGTCTTGTGCTTGTTGACACCATCGTAATTGCAGGTGATCGTGCCGGCACCGATATTGACGCGGGCCCCCACTTCGGCATCGCCGACATAGGACAGGTGGTTCGCCTTGGAACCCTTGCCGATACGGGCATTCTTGACCTCGACGAAGTTGCCGACATGGCTGTCCTCGCCCAGCTCGGCTCCGGGCCGCAGACGGGCATAGGGACCAATCTTCGCACCCTGCGCCGCTGTGGCGCGCTCAAGATGACTGTACGCCTCGACGCGCACCCCCTCGCCGAGGGTCACATCGCGCAGCACGCAGTGGGGACCGACATGCACACCATCGGCCAGTTCGACACGGCCTTCGAACACGCAACCCACATCGATGAACACGTCCCTGCCACACAGCAACTCACCGCGCACATCGAAACGGGCCGGATCGGCCAGTGTCACGCCAGCCTCGAGCTGGCGACGCGCCTGTTCCTGCTGCCAGGCGCGCTCCAGGGCAGCCTGCTGGGCACGGCTGTTGACACCCAGGGTTTCCCAACCCGCAGCGGGTTGCGCAGCCTGCACCGACACACCGCTTTCCACGGCCATGCCGACGACATCCGTCAGGTAGTACTCCTGCTGCGCGTTGTCATTATCCAGAGACGCCAGCCAACCGATCAGCGCCTTGGTTGGTGCTGCCAGGATACCGGTATTGACCTCGCGGATGGCCTGCTCGGCCTCTGACGCATCCTTGTGCTCGACGATGCGCTGGATGGCCCCGGCAGCATCGCGCACGATGCGTCCATAGCCCGTCGCATCGGCCAACGTTTCGGTCAGCAGGGCCAGCCCCTGGCCACGTGCAGCCAGGAGACGCCGCAGCGTTTCCGGCTGCACCAGGGGAACATCGCCATACAGCACCAGGGTAGCGTCATCCGGGCCATCGCCGCCCAACAGCTCCGGCACCGCCTGGCGCACGGCATCACCCGTGCCCTGTTGAGGTTCCTGCAGCACAAAGCGGATCCCGGGCCAGTCGGCATAGGCCTGCCGGACCTGCTCGCCGCCATGGCCGATCACGACCACCACGCGCGCCGGCTCGAGCGCAGCAGCACTGGCCAGCACATGACCCAGCATGGGACGGCCGGCGATGGGATGCAGCACCTTGGGCAAATCGGACTGCATGCGCTTGCCGCGTCCGGCAGCCAGGATGACGATATTCAACATGGGTCATATCCCCGAGGTTTGAGATATGCATATTGTGTCATGCCGCCCCTGGCCCCGCCATGTGCGGTCGTTACTTTTTATCTGCTGCCACCTTGCTGGCCGCAGGCTTGCGGGCGGCAGTTTTTCTTGCGACCGGTTTGCGTGCGGCAGGCGTGCTGGTCGCCGTTTTCTTGACAGCCGTCGCTTTCCGGGCAGTTGCCGTTTTTTTCCTCGCTCCGACAGTCTTTTCCGCCGAGGCAGGAGCCGAAGCCGGCGTAGCGGAGGCCGCAGGCGCGACAACCGCATCACTGACTCGCACCATGTCCAGGATCTGGGTGAACTGTGTATTGAGGGTATCCCACCAGGCCTGCGACGATTGCCCGAACGCCGCCGAAACAGCCTGGGCCGCCTCGCTTGCCGTGCCCGTCGCCGACTTTGAAGCATCAGCTTCGCCGGCGGTGCCATTCTTGCCAGCGGCAGCCTGCGCTTGGCTGCGTTCTGCCGCCTGCCCTGTGGTCCGTGCCGCAGCCAGCAGACCATCAGAAAATCCCTGCAGGGCAGCCATCGTGGCACGCTGCACCTCCAGGCTCTGGATGGTATTGCTCAGCATGGACAGATTGAACTGCAACCAGCCCTGCACCGTCTTGAGTTCCGTGATGCGACGATCCAGCTCCTGAGGATCCAGCCCTGCTGCCAACGGCAGCCCACTGGCCAGGCCCTGTGGCCCGGCCAGGCCGCCCCAGGCCTGCTGCATCATGTCCATGCCCGACAGCAGAGGGTTGTTCCCCATGCTCCCCAGGCCGCCCGGTATTGCAAATGGATTGAAAGAATCTGCTGCCATGACTGCCTCCACACAAAGATACAAATTGATTGGAAAGATACAGGATTTCCTGAAACTTTCGCCACCAGGCAAGGACTAACCCTTGGATGCTGCATGAATATCATCAGTTTTCCTGCCCGTCTCGGCTTCTCCTCCTTCCCCTCCCAAATAGAGACGGGCATTCCGGACACCTCCTGCAGGTGTCCTTTTTTTTGCTCAAGACCCTGCACGCTAAAATAGCGCATGCTCATGATACCCGCCCCTGTGCTGCCCGCAGCTGCCATCGAAACCCTGCAACGCCTGCAGCAACGCTACCAACAGCAGTCGGCATCCAGCCCCGTGCCTGCAAGCCGGCCACTGCGGATCGCCGGCAGGCTATGCGGCTGGCTCGATCCGGCAGCACAGGCCGCCCTGGCCGACAACCCTGTCTGCGTGCGCCATGACGACGGCCTGGAACTGTTTCATGACATTCCACCCGGCCCGGCACTGGATGCAGCATTGGCAGCGTTGGCGCTGAAACTGCGCGATGCTGGCTGCCTGCGCACCTGGCGCGACGAAACGCTGCCCGTCACCGACGCGTCAGGCCAGGTCTTTGCAGCCTTGGAGCGTGGTGCGGTACGGCCATTCGGACTGCTGACATTCGCCTTGCATCTCAATGCATGGACGCCTGAAGGCAATCTCTGGATCGCACAGCGCGCCCTGACCAAATCCACCGACCCCGGCATGTGGGATACCCTGGTCGGCGGCCTGGCCGCCTATGGCGAAAGCATGGAAACGGCGCTGCTGCGCGAAAGCGCCGAAGAAGCCGGGCTAGCGCCTGCAGACCTGAACTCGCGCAGCCCACTGCGCACCATCTGGCGTGTGCGCAGCCGTCTGCCGGAAGGCTATCAGCTTGAAGACATCATCGTCAGCGATTGCATCCTGTCGCCGGACGTGCGGCCTGCCAACCAGGACGGCGAAGTCATGGCCATCCGAACGGCATCTCCCCTCGAAGTCACCGCCATGCTGGAAGCGGGAGACTTCACGCAGGAAGCAGCGCTGGTATTGGTCGAGGGATTGCTGCACTACAGCCAGGCCACCTGACCGCCATTGCACGCTGCTGCACGGTCAGACGCCTTCTACTCAATGCATCGCGGCACGATCTGGTACCCGAGCCGTCACAGCAACAGCAAGCCCCCCACCGGCAGCAACAGCAGCGCCGGCCACAGTTGCCGACGCACGACACGGTCGCGCAACCAGTCAAGATCCGTATGCCCACGGCGCAGTGCCAGGATACCTGCGTTGAGTACGAGACAGATGAGATTGCCGATACCCAGAACAATCAGCGGTTCCAGGATACCGACGCTATTCAGGATGAGGCCACCCGACCCGTCAAACAGGACAAGCAGCAGCAACAGCCCGCCAAGGAGCACGGCTGCAATGGCCACTATCACAGACAGCGCACCAAGAAGTTGTACGAGAGCACTGATCAACCATTCCATCGGCCCAGTGTAGCAGGGACTTTGCCGCACTTGGCCGTGCCGCATCATTCCGTTATGGTGACGTTTTACAGGGAAACAACATGGCAGACAAAGCACGACATCAGGCACGGCGCGAGCAACTGGCAATCCTGTACGGTGATCCCCTGCAAGACGGCGAAAAACCGATCGAACCGAGTGCTTTGCATACCATTACGCTGATGATGTCGATGGCATACGCGCTGGATCAATGCGAAGGAGCCACAACCGGACGGCTGGAGCATGCCCGAACACTGGGGTTGCAATTGCTGCTGGAGGGTGGCGAGTCGCAAGTCGAGGCACAGGCCATGCTGGACATTGCCATCAACGCCATTCAGGCCGAAACACGCAAACACGCCGCAGCCCCCGCCGATCCCCTCGTTTGCCAGACCTGGCTGGCATTGCTGGAGGAAGAGGTCGAATATATACGCACCCTCGTGCGCGCATGACGTGCGAGCGGCTCAGTACCGAAAGACCCAGGGTGTCATGGGGTGGAACCTCGACGTGGCATCAGGGGTGCCACGCAAGTATTGTCGTGTCAGCCGAGGCAAATTGACCCGACTGGGATTCGGCAGCCCCAACGCCAGAAACAGTCGACTGGACATCACGGCGTAGGGATACACGCGCCACGCAACCAGGCCAACGACCAACATCAGCATCGTGCCCGTAACCAGACTGGATGTCAGCCACCAGAACCAGTCCATCGGCATGCCGTGGATGATATCCATCACCATGGCAAACAGGAAAGACCCCAGCAGGCACGCCGATCCCCAGCCCAGCAGCAACATTTTCAGGAAAGCCCGATGTCCACGGCCGCTGTGCGGCGGCATCCAGATGGTTCGATCCAATGGTCGGGCAACGGCCCGGGCAACCCAAGTGTCACCCTGACGCTGCCCCAGCACAATCACTTCATCCTCGTCGAGGAACCCGACGTTGCCAAGAAAGCCGGTCACCGGATACGGCCCTACCCGGCATTGAAAAGTCATGATGGGATCGGTTGCATCGCCCTGACTGGCTGCCGCACTCGCCGCAGCACCCGCCAGCCCTTCCAGGGCAAGCCCGGTCGCCGCGACCGCACCGACGTCACGATCCCCCTGCCGCCAGACAAAATCCTGGCGACCTGTCATCGTGCTCAGTTCCGATACTTTGCCAACCAGGCGTTCATAGGGGACGCTGCTCATGCCGGATAATGAATTCGAGGGCGCAGATTACTGCGGGTCATGCACGGCCAAGGCACCACACAATATGCTGCGTCGTCAGGCAGCCAGGGCCACCCGCATTTTTTTCATCGCAGCCGCCTCGATCTGGCGGATGCGCTCTGCCGACACACCATACTGCTGTGCCAGGTCCTGCAGGGTCGGGCCGCTTTCGTCACCCAGCCAGCGGGATTCGACGATATGGCGGGCACGCGGATCGAGCACATCCAGGGCACGCTTGAGTCCGGTGCTCTGCAGTTCATCATGCGCCTGCCGCTCCAGCACCTGACTGGGCTCCTGCTCGCCTTCGTCGGACAGCCAGGCCACAGGTGCAAAGCGATGATCATCGTCCGCATCGACCGGTGCTTCGAGCGCGACCTCATGGCCATACATGCGCACTTCCATCTCGGCGACATCTTCAGGCCGAACATTGAGCTTGTCGGCAATGCCCTGCACCGCCTCGGGATCCAGCGTACGGCCGTCGGGCCGCATGCTGCGCAGGTTGAAGAACAGCTTGCGCTGTGCCTTGGTGGTGGCGACCTTGACCAGCCGCCAGTTGCGGACGATGAATTCGTGGATTTCGGCCTTGATCCAGTGCACGGCAAACGACACCAGCCGCACACCGCGTGCCGGGTCGAAACGCTTGACGGCTTTCATCAGGCCGATATTGCCTTCCTGCACCAGATCGCCATGCGGCAGGCCATAGCCCATGTACTGGCGCGCGATGGACACGACCAGTCGCAGGTGCGAAAGCACCAGTTGGCGCGCAGCCTCGAGATCACCCTCGTCGCGCAGGCGCTGCGCAAGCGTGGTCTCCTGCTCGGCACTCAGCACCGGCAGTCGGTTGACAGTAGCAATATAGGCATCCAGCGAACCCAGTGCGCCCGGATTGGCAACCGCTGCCGCCAGGGCATTGCCTGACAGGGCCAGCGGCTGGTTTGCGTGTTTCATGGAGGCAGTCTCCTGAAAGCGATCGTTGATCGACAAGGTATTTATATTAGCACTCCTATTAGGTGAGTGCTAATTCGACTGCGACATACACATTTGGTTCCCTTCCGGCCACCGGTATAGCCTATATAATTTGCACCCAGCCGCACCCTCCAGGATTGTCTCGCGTGAGTTCACCCCCGCCCGCCTCAAAGCGTCCGACGGCAACCCGCCTGTTCGCTCGCATCCTGATCATCCTGTCCCTGACCGCCCTGCTCGGTGGCTGGCTGTTCTATGCCATACGCTACCAGCACCTGCACGATACCCTGATCACCTGGTTCCAGGGACGGCAAATGGATGAAACTGTCTGGAACGATGAACAGGATCGCAACAGCGCCTTCTGGCTGCCGGACTACCGCGTCGTCTCGTGGCATCGCATTCCCGAAATCGACAACAACCTGTCCGGCTTGAGTTTCGTCGGCGAGCGCCAGGAACTGCTGGCCGTGCTGAACCGGCCTCCCACACTGGTCGCGCTCGATCTGGCGGGTAACTTCAAGGCCGCCTATCCGCTGGAAGGCATCTCCGACACAGAAGGGGTCAGCTATCTGGGGCATGGCCAGGTTGCACTGAGCGATGAAAAGCATGGTCAGGTCGTCATCGCCCGCCTGCCCGAACAACCCGGTCCCATTGATCTGACCCATGCGCCACGCTTTGCCGTCGGGCCTGGCGAAAAAAGCAACAGCGGCATCGAAGGCCTCAGCTATGACCGTGCACAAGACCGGCTCTACGCCGTCAAGGAGCATTCGCCCAAGGCCCTCTACCGCATCGATGGCCTGTGTCGCGACGTGCTGAACTGCTCGCCCGACGGCCTCCAGATCCATGACCTGAGCAACTGGCTCGCGCCCACCGGCTTCGCCCGCGATTTTTCGGCTGTGCAGTTCGATCCGGCCCGTGGCCACCTGCTGTTGCTCAGCGAGCAGTCGCAGGCGCTGCTGGAACTCGATGAAAACGGCCAGCCGCTCAGCGCCCGCCATCTCGGCCACCAGCCCGGCGATCCGGACATTCCACAGGCCGAAGGCCTGACACTCGGCCAGGACGGTATGATCTATATGGTCAGTGAGCCCAACCTGTTCTACCGGCTGGCCCCGATTGCAGACACCAAGGAGGATTCCGATCATGCTGGAACGTATCAGTGAACATCGCTGCTTCGGCGGCTGGCAGCGTTACTATCGCCACGAGTCGCAGGTTATCGGCCTGCCGATGCGCTTTTCGGTCTATGTACCGCCCCAGGCCGAGGAAGGCCCGGTACCGGTGCTTTTCTTCCTGGCGGGCCTGACCTGCACGGAAGAAACCTTCATGATCAAGGCCGGTGCGCAGCGTTTCGCGGCCGAACATGGCCTGATGCTGGTCACGCCCGACACCAGTCCACGCGGTGCCGGCATCGCCGGCGAAGACGATGACTGGGACTTCGGCAGCGGTGCCGGCTTCTATCTCGATGCCACGCAGACACCCTGGGCAGCACACTACCGGATGGAAAGCTATGTGGCTCAGGAGCTGTTTGACCTGATCGCCAGCAGTGGCGAGTTTCCCGCAGATCGGCAGCGCATCGGCATCACCGGGCACTCCATGGGCGGACACGGCGCACTGACGCTGGCATTGCGCCATCCCACGCGCTTTCGCTCGGTCTCAGCCTTTGCCCCCATTGCCAACCCCACCCACTGCCCCTGGGGCATCAAGGCCTTTACCCATTACCTGGGCAAGGATCATGAAACCTGGAAGCAACATGACGCCAGCGAACTCATGAAACAGGCACACACGCCGTTTCCCGAAGGTATCCTGATCGACCAGGGGCTGGCCGACCAGTTCCTGCCGAACCAGTTGCGGCCCGACATCTTTGAAGCGGCCTGCGCCCAGTCGGCCCAGCCACTGACGCTGCGCCGCCACGCCGGCTACGATCACGGGTACTATTTCATCTCGACTTTCATCGCCGATCACCTTGCCTTTCACGCCGAACGGCTGGGTGCCTGATCCACTTCCCGGCCTGTGACACCCGCAGCATGGCACGCCTTCCCCGACTCTACGCGCCTGGTCAGCCCCAACTGATCCAGGCCTCGTTCAGCACCGCACTGAACCATCACGGTACGGCCCAGGCAACCGAGCACCTGAACCAGCTGGTTGCCTGGCTCAAGGCGGGCGCACGTGAAAAGCAGGTCGCACTGCATGCCTGGGCGCTGTCGTACGACCAGGTCCTGCTGCTGGCCACACCCACCGATGCCCAGGCCTTGCCAAGACTGATGCAGACGCTGGGGCGCAACCTGGCGGCACGCCTGCGTACCGGACGCGTATTCTCCAGCCGCTACCGCTCCACGCTGGTCGAAGCCGGCACCTGGCTGTTGCCAGCACAGATCTGGCTGGAAACCCTGCCCGTGCGCACCGGCATTACCGGCGATGCAGAGTCCTGGCCCTGGTCCTCGGCAGGCCTGCATGCAGGCACCTTGCCCAGCTCACCGGTCGCACTCAGCGACCATCCCGATTACTGGCAATGCGGCAATACGCCTTTTGACCGCCAGGCACGCTACCGCGCCCTGCTGCAAAGCGGCCTGGGGCAAGCCCAGGCACGCCGCATCGCACAGGCGCTGTACGGACAATGGGCGCTGGGCGATCCCGCCTATACCCAGCGTCTGGGTGCCGATGCCAGCCGCCGGGCCACACCGGGCAAGCGCGGCCGGCCGCGCAAGACACCGCCCGAGTCACCGGCGCAGTGAACTAGGAACATGCAGGCCCCCGACGCGGGACAATGATCGGCACATCCCCGCTGGTGTTCCCTGCCAGCGCGCGGATCCTGTCCACCACCGCCGGCGTGGGCTGCTCGTAGCCATAGCAATAAGGCGGATTCGGCACGGATTCGGGCTGATCATCCTCCAGCACGGCCCTGGCCTCGCCCAGGTAAAGATTGTCCCGCACCCGCAGGAAGGCCTTGTAGCCTCGCTCGTAGCCATATTGGGCCTGCGTCCGCTCATAATTGCGCCGGTCGGCGGCACCGTTCTCCAGCGCAGTCCTGTTGGGCGAGTCCGGGAGCTTGTCGCAATAGTTCACGTCGATCCCGTGAACCGTCGGTGTGCGCTCTGGCTCCAGGCAGACGCGCTGGGCGTGGTTGCTGAAGATATTGCCTTCGACCAGCGCACGCGCCTCCAGGCTGAAGCTCATGCCATACAGGTTCCAGTCTTCCAGCAGGTTGTTGTACAGGTGAAAGGTGCCGAACTGTCCCCTGGGATTGCGTTGTACCGTGTTCAGGAAGTAGTTGTGATGCAGCGTCACGCGCGCGATCCTGTCGCGTTCGTAGTTCTCGTACATGTTCTTCGACGTGATGTTGTTCAACAGCATGACCTTGTTGGAATCATGGAACTTGTTCCACGATACCGTCACGTCGGTCGAGCCATTCTTCACATTCAACAGCCGGTCCGAGAAACGGGCCAGATCCATGTGGTTGACCCACACGTCCCGGCTGTCGTTGGCGACATTCACCGCCTGCGTGAACCGGGTCAGACGCCCGTCGATACTCATGTGCGTCAGAATCACGTTCCTGCTGCGATAGACGCCCAACCCGTCATCGATCAGGGTGACGCGCCTGCCCCGCCCATCCACCGTGATGTTCGACGGCACGCGCAGTTGCGTCTTCAGCACGATCGTCATGTCCGAGGCAAAGCGGATCCAGGTGGGCAAAGCCGACTGCCTCGCGTCTTCCAGCGCCGCACGCAGCGTGCCAGGCCCGTCGTCCTGGTCGGACGTCACCTCGACGAAACGGCCATCCAGGCCACCCGTGACGTTCTGCCCATAGCCTTCGCGATGCTGCAGCAGCGACGACACGATCGGGCACTGCGCATCCGGCACGGCGCACGGCTCGCTGGCTGCGGCGGTGCCGCTCATCCACAGCACAACCACCAGCAGCCAATATTTCATGCACGCTCCGCTGCCGACAGGACGGCAGACCGGTCCGCCGGCGTGACATGACGCCAGATCCCGCCACTCATGCGCAAGTTCTCGGCAGGTCCCGCCAGGTGCTCGCGCAGCAGCGCAAAATAGGCTGCCTGCCAGCGCTGGGCATAGGCATCCGCATCTTCGCCGGGCAGCACCGCAGGCAACATCTCCAGCGTGAACGTCACCAGACCGTTCTCCCAGCGCGGGGCATAGAAGACCGACGGCACGCCAAGGCGGTGCGCCATGCGCGAGGCAAAGCTCGAATAAGTCACTTCCTGCCCCTCGAAGGTCGTCCGCGGGGCAGCGGGGTTCGCTGCGCCATCCACGGCCAGCCCCAGTACGTAGCCCGAACCAATCGCGCGGATGCAGGCTTTGGCAACCTGCGCCTCCGACTGGTCGGCGGTAGAAATCAATGCCTGCGAGTAGCTGCTCTGCTCGACATTCGGTGCCGTGGCCAGCCAGCGCGAGGGAATACCCAGCAGTTCCAGGGCCATCAGCGCGGCATACATCGGCCCCACATGCGCCGTAGCGACCACAACGCCCCGGCCAGAAGCCAGCAGCGGCGCAAAGAAACGCTCGCCGGGCTCGAGATCGCCCAGCAGTTGCATGGCCTCTTCGGCGCGCTCCTCCCGACACTCCAGCCAATCGAACAACAACTGGTCCATCAGGTGGCCCCAGCGCGCCGCACGCTCCCATGATGCACGATCAACGGTAGTATCGCCGCGCAACGACCACGCCCAGTCAAGCCGCGCCTGCGGGATCGGGGCAGTATGCAGCCGCTGCGAGACATCGGCCACGGCCTCCTGGAACGAGTCGGGCAGCAGTTTGCTGCGGTTGGCCACGTATTGCGCATACAGGGTTTCGGCCATTTCCTTGCGGCCCGCCTGCGACAGCGCGCCGATCGCCGAACGCTGTCGCAGCAGACTGTCGGGAGCCTTCTCCAGCAGGATCAGCAACTGGTCTGCCGCCTCGTCATGCTGCGCGGAATAACGCAGCGCGCGCGCATACAGCATCCGCGTCTGTTCCATGTCCGGAGCCAGCACCAGCGCCTGCTTCAAGAACGGCACCGCGTCACGGTACTGTCCGGCACGCAACAGTGTTTCGCCATGCAGGGACAGCAGCCTGACGTCATCGGGCGCGGCCTTCAGGCCGGCTTCGAAATGCGCCAGGGCATGCACCTTGCGATCCGCTTCCGTCGCGCGCCGCAAATACGACAGGCCAAGAGAGGTGCGCAGGGCCGCGCTGTCGTGGGCAGCGTTCAGGGCCGCCTCGCCGAAGCAGATCGCCGCATCGACCCGGTCATCCTCCAGCAGCGTGCGCACCGCCATCGCCGCCACGCGCGCGTTGGGCAAGGCAGCCGGCTCCAGCGTCGCGGCCATGCGCGCAGCCTCGGACGTCTCCCCATTGCGAATGAACGCCATCATCCACGCGCTCGCATCGGTGCCCCCACCGCCCGCCTTGTCGGCCGTGGCGCGTGCCACAGACGCGGCTTCGCCAACTTGCCCAGCCTGCAGGCGCAGCTGGATCCTTGCGGCATGCAGCGTTGCATCATCCGGCTCAAGCCCGGCGGCAGCATCCGCCTCGACAATCGCACGATCCCACTGCTTCGTGCGCCCCAACAGGCTGGCAAGCATGCGGCGATCCTCCACACGTTGCGGATAGGCGGCAATCAGCACGTCGAGCGCAGAGATGGCCAACGCAAACTGGCCTTCTTTCACATAGGGAGACACCAGCAGCCGCCTGGCATCGCGCCAGCCGTCGGCCGCAAGCACCAGCGCCGCATCGAAATCGGCCATCGCGCTGGCCGGATCCGATGCGCTGCGGATACGCTGAATGACCGCCAGCAGCCGGGCCGCCGCCTCGGCTTGCGCCCCTGGGGTCGCTACATTCAACTCAGCCATGGCGCAGCCCCCTCAACAAGGACATCGAAACGCGTACGACGAAAAGCAGTGCAAAACCCAGTGCCAGGGCCTCCAGCAGCAGCGTCCACATGCGCGGGCTGCTGGGCCTGTCGGTCGCGACCGGTTGCACGATGATCGACAGGTAACGCTGCAGCCGCAGGGTATCGACCAGCGCCTGTTGGTGCGACTGCTGCGCCAGGGTCAGGTTCGAATCCGCGAATCCCTGGGCGTTCCTCAGGGCCTCGTACGACTTGAGCAGCGTCGCCTCCGTATTGCCCTGCCCGCTCAGGCGCTCGCGCACCCCCTCGATCCGCCTCTGCAGGGCCGTGATCTGCATCTGCGCGGGCCGCAGCATGGGATGATCGCTGTTGCCCAGCGCACGGATCTTGTCCAGATTGATCTTCGCGCTGTTCAATTCGCTTTCGAGCTGGCTGGCGTGATTGAGCAGCATCTGCACCGTGGCGGTGGGATCGATATTGCCGTGGTCCGTGCGCCATGCCGTCAGGGCCTCACGGGCTTCGAGCGCCTTTGCCTCGGCTTGCCGCAGCGACTCTTCGCTGACCTTCAGTTTGTCGGACACACCCTTCGCATTCAGACGGCTGACGAACTCTTCTGCCAGGCCGATCAGCTCCTTCGACAGCAGCATGGCATGCTCTGGCGAGAACGCGCTGACGCGCAGCACGTCGATCTGTTCGAGTGCATTGAACGACACATGAACCGAGGCCTGGTAGGCGCGATAGAGCGCGTCCTCGCTGGCATCCTCCGCCAGCCGGTTGGCGGGATCCAGACCGTCCTGGACCAGGTACTGGCGCAAATCGATCTTCTTGTCGAGCTGGCGCATACTGTCACGCGACAGCAGAAAGTCCCTGACCGCCCAGCCGTCCACGAAACCGCCCATCATGCCGCCCGCGTTACCGGTGGTGATCAGGCTTGCCGCCCCGGGGGCCGCGGCGGGTTGCTGACTGGAAGCCGACTGCACGAAAAAACGCGATTCCGCCTCGTAGCGAGGAGTGGCAATACTGAACAGATAGATCAGCGCACACACCACAGGTGCAATGACGATGCCCGCGCTGATCCAGCGCCGGCGCAGGCGGCCACGCAGCGCCGCGTCGCGGTCATGGCGGCGGCGCTCGATCTCGGAGCCGTTGTCAGAAGCCGACGTCATCGAAGCCGCCTCCGAAGGACTCCTCACCTGACCCGGAGTCGTCTCTGGATCGTCTTGGTGGGTACTTGCTGATGCACTGGTCGAGGTCTTCTTCGATTCTGAGAGCGCTTCGTTCATAAACTAGGCCTTTGAAGCAGTAATCCGCCAACTGGTTCTGGCGATAACTGGAAAAAACAAGCGTCCGTCCGACCAGGCGCTCCTCAAACAACGCCAGCCAGAGACGGGTGAACCGGCAGGGCTCGAAAGGAATCGTCCCTTCGATCACGTAGATGTCGAAAGCGGGTGCCAGCGCCAGCGCAAACGAGAACTCCTGCCGGATGTAGAGTGGCCAGTGCTCCATGGGCCTGGCCAGCCATTGCGGCTCGGTGATGAGATCGGCGACGAGATCGGCCGTTTCCCCGGCATCCAACTCGTAGCGGTCGGCCACCAGCTGGATGATGTTCAGGCCATTGGCCTTGCCGCGCACGAAACCCTGCCGTCCGATCGCCCAGGAAATATGACCTTCGTGCCGCACGAACCCATGGCGCGGCGGACGCAGGCCACACAGCACATCGATCACCTGGCGATGCCGCTCGGGCGTGGGCGAAAGCAGCGCATAGCGCCCGACCGGAATATCGAGGTCGGCATCGATCAGCAGCGGCTGCCTGCTGCCGAATGCAAAGGGTTCGTCGGTGACGCCGTATAGATGGATCATCGCTATCGCTCACATGGGCTGGACATCGCTGCGCACGAGCCGCTGGGCAGCCCAGGCTATGACAATCATGAACACCAACGCGATCAGGAAGTAGCTCAGACGCGCGTCCTGCGAGGTGTAGTTGGTGAAATAGGCCGACCGCAGCAGTTGCATGCCATGCGCCAGCGGCGACCACAGGACCCAGGGACGGTACTGCTCCGGCAACTGCTCCGACACCAGGAAAACGCTCGAAAACAGTTGCAGGAAACGTTCGATGATCGGCGCCACCCTCAGGAAGAAACGCCAGGTAGTCGAGATCGCACCGAACAGCACGCCCAACGCCCCGCCAAACACCCCCATCGACACGACGAACATGAGGAAACCGGTCACATGATCCGGCAGCGTGACCAGGTTCAGCGCATGGCCTGCACTGATCAGCACGCCGAACACCACCAGGTACACCACGGTGTAGAGAAAGGAATGCACGACCGCGCACATCAGCGGCGTCACACCCGGCAGGTTCAGCAGGCCCCGCGCCGAGACGTAGGCCGTGCTGGTTCTCAGGGTGACCTGGCGAAACATGATCCATGTGGTGGCCCCCACCATCGAAAACGTGAGCACGTCCATGCCCATGATGTAGTGTGTGCCCAGGATGATGTACATCGACGTGATCAGCGTCAGCAGCACCACCGGGCCGATCAGGGCCCAGACCAGGGCAAACCGGCTTTCACCGTGCATCACCTGCAACTGGTAGATGAAAAGCGCGAACAGGGTGCGCACACCGCCCCCGCCTTCGTCTGCATGGCGCGGCGTGTGCCCCAGGTGCAGGCCACGCATGCGGTCGCGCAGGATCGCCAGGTCTCCGGTTTCGGCAGGAGCAAGCGCAATCTCCAGCGCGATATCGTTGCGCGACGCATGGCGTCGCGCCTCCTGCGCTTCTTCCTGCCTGCGCCGCTGCACGCGTCGCTCGTGCGCCGCATTCAGCCGAAGGTCTTCCTCCACCAGCTTGGCCGGCATGTAGCCAGGCTTGAACACATCGACATCCGTGCGGATATCGTGTTCGAGCAGGCGCACGATGAGACGCAGCCGCCGGCGGGAAAAGTCGGCAACCATCTCGTCGGCCCCCTCACGCACAACCGCCTCGTCCAGCTCGGACTGGATCGCGTCATACACTGCCCGCCGGGCTGCGACCGAATCGTGCGGCTCGCCCTGCAACCGCGCCAGCAATGGCTTGAACAGAACGGCCGGCGACGAGTTGCTGTCGAACAGCGCAGCCGGATCCAGCCGCCACTCGGAGACGCCCGCACCCACGGTGTAGTTGCCGCCCTGTCGGCGCGAGCGCCAGCCGCGAATGCGGTCCTCATTGCTCGTCGCCACGCTATTCCGGAATCACCGAATTGGTGGGACCCGAACCGCCATCGATCTGGCGTGTCGCGCTGAAGCCAGCGCTCATCGAGAACCTGAAGGCCGACAAGACCTTCTGGACCTGAGCAAACGGCGCATCCGAGATATAGATCGCTTCTCCCTCGCGCACCGCGAACTGCCGCGCCATCGCCACCTGTTCAGGCTTGGTGAGATCGAACTGATAGACGACCGGGACGGAGTCCGGCTTGCCGTCCACCCCGGCCTGCGCCGGCGTGAACAAAAAGACGGAACGCGGGTCCGCAGTCGCACCGTCCAGGCCGCGGGCATCGGCCAGCGCATCCAGCACGGTGTAGTTGCGCTTGCTGATGGCGACACGCCCCTGGTTGCCAGCGGCACCCAGCACCGTCAGGTGCTCGCGCGCGTCGCTCGCCGTGATGACATCACCCGCACGCAGCAGGATGTCATTGTCCTGGTTGCGATAGATATCAGCCAGGCGCACCGAGGCCAGTTGGTTGTCGCGACGCAGCGTGATCACCATCTGCTCGGGGTTCTCCTGCACCGGTGCCGCAAGCGCCAGCGCACTGCTCAGGCGCTGGGCTGTCTGCGTGATCGGATACATGCCCGGCTTGGTGAGATTGCCCTGAACGGTGACCATCTGGCCGCGTTCGCCCACGCGGTTCACCGCCACGTCGGACGCCACAACCAGTTTGCTCAGGCGAGCCACGATGGCATTGCGCAGCGCCGACAACGTCATGCCCGCCGCCTTGAAGTTGCCCAGGATGGGCACATACAGATCACCCTGAGCGTCGACCTGGTGATTCCCCAGGTTGCTTGCACCCGTGGCATCGGCAGCGAAAACGCCCAGACCATCACGCTCCCAGACCGTCACGTTGATCCCGTCGCCAGGCACGAGACGGTCGAAGCCGGCATGTGTCAGGTCGCGATAATGCTGCGGGAAATCCTCGACAGCGGGCATGCGGCTGGCGCGCACGTGCTCAGGCGTCACCTCCACCACGACCACATCTCTGGCGTCGTTGGCCGCAGTCATCTCGTACAGCATCGGACCAGTACGCGGCAACTGACAGCCCGCCACGAACAGGGGGACAAGCACTGCCATGAGCAGTGCCGCCTTGCGTTGCGGCGCAAAGACCGGCGCGTTCTTTTGCATAGCGTCCATCGTTTCCAGAATCAGGCCTCCTTTCAAGCGCGCTTGGCGTCCAGGCCAACGGCGTCCTCGTCATAGCGCAACGCCCCCAGAACAGCCACACACAGGCTCAGAAACTTGTCCAGCATCGTGTTGAGCGAGAACAGGTCCCGCGCCCGCTGCCGGCTGTGCTGCTTCAACACATCGTTCCCGCGCATCATGTCAACGATCGACTCGATCTTGTCGCACGCCTCGTTCAGGTCCGGATGATCGAGATCTTCGATCAGGTGACCCGTCACGTTCTGCACAAAGCACTCGCCCGCGCCGCCAGCAGGCGTGGACACGACAGGCACGCCCAGCAACTGCGCTTCGATGAGCACATTGGGCAGGCCTTCGAACCGGGACAGCAACACCTTGGCATCCATCTGCGAATACCAATAGCCCACATGGTTCGACAGCCCGACGAACAGAAAACGGTCGGTCAGGCCGAGGTCTTCCGCCAGCGCCGTCATGCTATCGCTCATGCGTCCGTCACCAACGATGAAAAAGCGCGCCTGCGGCCGCCGTTTCAGGTATTGCGCGGCAAGCTTGAGCCAGAGCTGCGGTCGTTTGTCAGGTTCGAGGCGAAAGACGCCGCCGATCGTCTCGGTTGCGTCGGCCGTGCTGGCCTGAAAGGCATTCCACTTCTGTTCGTCCTCGGCCGACGGATGTGTCGCCAACTCGGGCACACCGTTGTAGAGAATGTGGAAGCGTTCGATCGGCATGTCGAGCCACTTCGCATATTCCTTGGCTGCCGTCAGACTGTTGCTGCAGAAGTGCACACCCGGCACCTGCGCCAGGGCACGGTACAACACCGGATACTCTTCGCGGAAGCGGTCCTTGCGGATGTTCGGCGGCAACCCCCGGAACACCAGATGAATGGTGGGCACACCCGCCAGCAGCGCAGCCAGCGCGCCGAACAGGCACGTGCCGTCCTGCCACAGACTCACGACATCGAAACCTTGCTCGCGCAACATCGGGGTCAAGCGCGTGACGCCGTAGTGCACGGGTGGCGGCAGTTGCTCCAGCAGGCGCGTCAGGCTCTCATCCTCCAGCGGTTGGCTGGCCATCGAAATCGCGGGCAAGGCGTTGATTTCCGTGACCGGTATATTCGCCTTGGTCAGCACGGGCAGGAAGAAATCCTGACCACCTTTCTTGGCCGAGCCGGGCGGTTCGGTGTGCTGCTTCACCAGCACCTCGACCTTTTCCGGCCGTACCTCCATGAAGGACGGACGCTGATCGGCAGAGGACGCCATGCGGTGTAGCTCACTCGCCAGCCGGGTCAGCTGCCGCTCGGCACCGCCAGGCCCCAGGCTGCCGGTCACCAGCGCGATCGAAACCGGGTTCTCGGGCGGCTGGTCCGCCACGCTGCGATTCCGGAAATGCAGGATCGCGTGCTTCATCGAGACGATCTTGATGTCCTTGCCAGCCAGTGCCGCTTCCGACTCGAATCCCTGGTAGAACGCGACATCGGCAGCCAGGCTGCTGGCCAATTCGGCCGCCTTGCTGCCAGCCGCGAGCTGATCCGCAACCGGCTGAATCGCCTCGAAGGCATCCAGCAGCAAGCCACGCTTGCGCAGGCGCTTGGCGAACTCGACGCGAACATTGCGAGCGTCGTACTTGGCGATCAGGCGGCGAAACAGCGCGTCGGACTGCTCGTGTGCGCGTATATCACCCAACAGCTTGGCCTTGGTGAACAGCTTCTCCGGCTTGCGAGTCAACTTGGGGAAATGCCGGTCGATCAGCGCCAGGGCTGCCTCGACGTTCCGATCCTTGACCAGGCGGGTCGCGCAATAGCGGATGATCTGGAAATCGCCTGGGTAGTCGCGCAGGAGCGCCGACCACTGCTCGGCCATGCCTTCGTTCAGGCCTGCCGTCTCCTTCAGTCGCAACAACAGGAAACGAACTTTCGCGTCATCCGGGAAATCGTTCGCCAGCGCCTGAGCGCGCGGCAGGTTCTCCTGCGCCAGCAGCACCCGACCCGACGCAGCAACGATTTCCTCCAACTGGGCCTGCACCCATTCAAGTGATGAAGCCTCGACGGCGTGTTGCTCGGTAGCGGATAGGCCCGTCATGCAGCCCTCCTGCGATTTGCCTTGTCGATCCAGACCTGGCAACGCTGGATGTAGCTGTCGAACTGTTCCGGATTCTCCGAACGGGCCTTGAGCGATTGCCAGTAGGGCAAGGCTTTCTCGAACATATGCAGGCGCATCGCACCAACCGCCGCAGTGCGCAGGCCAATGGCATCATCGGGAACCAGGCCCAGTATCTTCTCGCCAACCGCCAGGCGCTCGTGGGTGCTCGACGGCTCCAGTGCGCGCACTTCAGCGTACAGAACACCCAGGATGCGCCGCTTCTCATGCGCGACTTCGGACATCTGCGGCCACGATTGCTCCACGCGATCCAGCAGGTTCCACGCGGCTTGCGGATCGCCCTCGGCCAGTATCTGGCGCGCGGCACGGATCGAGCGCGGGCCCAGGCGGCCCAATTGGCGCTCGGCCTCGTCTTTGGCACTCTGGTCTGCCGACGCATGGTTCAGCACAGCCTTGTAGGCATCGATGGCCTCGCCAAACCAGCCGCCGTTGAACGCCACACGCGCATAGTAGAGTTGGGTGCTGAACTGGGCAGATTCGCCCGCCACCGCGCGCTCCAAGTGGAGCATCGCGGTCTTTGTGTCGCCAAGCGCGTCTGCGGCCCGGCCACGCATCGCATCCAGTTCAGGGAAGTCGACATGCGCATCCAGCGCAATGTCGGTGAGTTCGATCACTTCCTTGTGGTTGCCGGCCAGGAGCGCGGCCCGCACAGCCAGGCGGGTGGCACGCTCGAAAGCGCGCAGCGCCCGCGTGCTGGCCAGCGTATCGGGGTCGAGCATGCGATGTGCGCAGATCCGTTCGGCGGCATCGCGCAGGCGGCCTTCTTCCAGTGCCTGGGCACCTTCGGTCGCCCACATGGCCGATTGCGTCTGCAGCCAGAGGCGGATGTCGTCTTGTTCGCTTCTGACCAGGCCGCTCGATACGGTCAGTGCGGACGCGGCCACCAGGCAACCCCGCCAGGTGGCTTCCTGGACCAGCTCGAACACCTCGGCATCGCTCAACACGGGCGACTCGGATGCCAGGGCGCGCAGGCTCTCGCGATCCCCCGCGATTAGGCGGTCGCGCCACAACACGGCGAAACTGCGACCATTCGAAGGCTGCTTCCCTCGTACCTCGCCTACCCAGCGCAGGACGGCCTCCATGTCGCCGCTGGCCTGCAACATCGACAGCACCGTGTCCGCTGCCTCCGTCGTCCAGGCGTCACTGGCCGACGCCATCCGGAACGCCAGTTTCCAGTGACTCAGCGCCTCGTCCAGATGGCCCAGTTGGGCTGCAGACGCCGCTGCCACCCGCAGGATCTCCGGAGTTTCCTTTTCATCGCCAATCAGCCCGACAGACAGTGAATAAGCCAGATCGTAGCGCCCCAGCTTGAAATGGTTGCGCATCAGGATCTGTTCAGCCTTGCTGCCCGTGGCCACAACGGCACCGGCATTTTCCAGCAGGCCGATCGACTCCTCGTAGGCACCCAGCTCGGACTGCATATGCGCCAGCAGCACGACGTGCTCCGGCAGGCCGGGATGGCGGCGCAGCACATCGCGCACGCGGCGCGAGGCCTCGCGGATATCTCCCGATTCCCACACCTTTTCGATACGTTCGACACTCTCCTCGTGGCCGAGCCTGGCCGATGCCGGTGTAGGCTGGGACACGCTCATCTTCGGGCGCATATAGGCCTTGAACCACTCGGCTCCCAGGCGGTCCGAGAAGCGCTCCGTATAGTGCGTCAAGTCCAGGCCGCCGTTCTCCATGGCATCGACCTGACCGAACTTGTTCATGACGGCCGTCGGATCGTAACTCGGCACGCCGATGCGTTGTGCAGCCTCCGTCACGACACGGATCAGCTCCTGACGCGACTCGATGGGCGTGTTGTCAGCGGCCAGTGCGTTGACGTGCGTCACGAACACCACCTTGTCCTTGCCCAGCAATTCGACGATCTGCTGCATTTCGGCTTCGATCTCGTCGTCCGACAAATCGCGTTTCACGATACGAGCCAACAGTTCGCGATCTTCCGCCGGCAGGTTCTTGAAGACCGGATCCTGATCGAGGAAGGCCCGACGCTCGGCCAGCAACTCGGTGGCTGCCTGCGACCAATAGGTCCGGGTACGGGCGCGGTCTGCGAAGAACTCGGTAAAGTGGCGAGTCAGGTAGTTGGACTGAATGGGGTACCCGTCCAGCGTCAGCAGCTTGCGCGACGACAGCTCGACCAGGTACAGGTCCGCCGGCATATGCGTGGCACTGTGTGCCTTGCCCACCATGGACGGACGGAAGATCAGGCGCTGCACGTCGGCGGGAATCTCGCCTTCGCCGAACATGAAACGCGCTTGCTGGAGCGCTTCCGTGCTGGTGTGCACAAAACCATAGTTGCGTCCGAGCTGCAGCTTGAAGGGGTAGCGTGTCACGGCATTGCGCAATGGCGTGTGGATTCGGCAAGTGCCAATGGGAGCGATCGTGAAATCAGCCATTCATATTCCTTGGGAGGGTTAGTGACGGGCTGAACTTGGAAGTCCAGACAAGGGATCGAAGAGCGTCCGAGCAGACGGGCAAAAAACACAACCAGAAACAATTTTTTGTGCGACGCCCGTTTGGAATCCTGAAACGTTGCCAAAAAACACTGGGTTGGCGCAAAACCAACCCATTTTGGGTGCTTCGGGAATCCTGGTGCACGAATCCTAGGCGCAAAACACCGCAACATTCTTTCAAAATATTTTTATTGCAGTGCAAATGCGACTTGTTTTATTCGATTTCCGTAAGAGGGGACAAAAACAGGGGATAGAAAGAATTACACTCATTACAGATGCCTCAAAAAACAAAGGATATAAGCTTATTTTTTGAAAGAACAAAATAGTGACCAATTGATTCCATTCATCCTGCTGCAATACAAGCAAGGCGTATCACACAGGGCGCAACGGAGTGCCGCTTACCCGGACACTGTCGCAACGCACAAGCACTTGAAACCCTGGTGGAGCGCGTCACGTACGAACCATAAACAGGAACAACTCGCAAATACAACCCACGTTTCTGGCCACTCAGCCAGAAAACATAAAAATAAGGGACATAACAACAGGCGTTTGCTGCGAACCCTTATCATCACTGGAAAATAAAAGGGGACAGACCCTTTTTTATTTTTGTTGCGCTGCGATTTGGCCCGCGGTATTTTTGATTTACTCGCTGGTTTTCCAGTACCGCTCAACCGTGCCTTGCCAGGAATCGCCGCCATGACCCAATCCTGTACGCCCTCGCCCCAGGGTCTGTATCATCCCAGCAACGAACATGATGCCTGTGGCGTCGGCTTCATCGCCCATATCAAGGGCCAGCAAAGCCACGCCATCATCTCGCAAGGCCTCAAGATCCTCGAGAACCTCGATCACCGGGGTGCCGTCGGTGCCGATCCGCTGATGGGTGATGGTGCCGGCATCCTGATCCAGATTCCCGACCTGCTCTACCGCGAAGAAATGGCCCAGCAGGGCGTGACCCTGCCGCCCCCCGGAGAATACGGCGTGGCCATGGTGTTCCTGCCCAAGGAAACCGCCTCGCGCCTGGCCTGTGAACAGGAACTCGAACGCGCCGTGCGCGCTGAAGGCCAAATCCTGCTGGGCTGGCGTGACGTGCCCATCGACAGCGACATGCCCATGTCGCCTACGGTCAAGGCACATGAGCCGGTCATCCGCCAGCTCTTCATCGGCCGTGGTGCCGACGTGATGGTGCCCGACGCCCTTGAGCGCAAGCTGTACGTCATCCGCAAGACCGCCAGCCACGCCATCCAGAACATGCAACTGGCGCACGGCCAGGAATATTTTGTCCCGTCCGCCTCGGTGCGCACCGTGGTCTACAAGGGCCTGCTGCTGGCAGACCAGGTTGGCCGCTACTACAGCGATCTGTCCGATCCGCGCGCCGTCTCGGCGTTGGCACTGGTACACCAGCGCTTCTCGACCAACACGTTCCCGGCCTGGCCGCTGGCCCACCCCTACCGCCTGATCGCCCACAACGGCGAAATCAACACAGTCAAAGGCAACTTCAACTGGCTGCGCGCCCGCGAAGGCGTGATGCAATCGGCCGTGCTGGGCGAAGACCTGCAAAAGCTCTACCCCATCGTCTACGAAGGCCAGTCGGACACGGCCACCTTCGACAACTGCCTTGAACTGCTCACCATGGCCGGCTACTCGCTGGCGCACGCCATGATGATCATGATGCCCGAAGCCTGGGAACAGCACGAGGAGATGGAAGAAAGCCGCCGCGCCTTCTACGAATACAACGCCGCCCTGATGGAGCCGTGGGATGGACCTGCCGCCATGGCCTTTACCGACGGCCTGCAGATCGGCGCACTGCTGGATCGCAACGGCCTGCGTCCGGCACGCTACCTGATCACCGACGACGACCTGGTCATCATGGCCTCCGAGGCGGGCACCCTGCCCGTGCCGGAAAACCGCGTGGTCAAGAAATGGCGCCTGCAGCCGGGCAAGATGTTCCTGATCGACCTCGAGCAGGGGCGTATCATCGACGACAGCGAAATCAAGTCGCAACTGTCCAACGCACATCCCTACCGCCAGTGGATCGAGCGTCTGCGCATCCGCCTGGACTCGTTGCCCGAGGCCGAGCCGCATGCTCGCCAGGCCGCCCGCGCACATGCTTCGCTGTTGGATCGCCAGCAAGCGTTCGGCTGGAGCCAGGAAGATTACAAGTTCATCCTCGAACCCATGGCCCGCAATGGCGAGGAAGCCACCGGCTCGATGGGTAACGACGCCCCGCTGGCCGTGTTGTCGCACCGCCCCAAGGCTTTCTACAACTATTTCCGCCAACTGTTTGCCCAGGTCACCAACCCACCGATCGACCCGATCCGCGAACAGATGGTGATGTCGCTGGTGTCCTTCATCGGTCCCAAGCCCAACCTGCTGGACATCAACAACGTCAATCCGCCGCTGCGCCTCGAGGTGTCACAACCTGTACTCGACACGCACGACATGGCGCAGATCCGCGACATCGAAGAAGTCACGCGCGGCAAGTTCCGCAGCTACGAGCTGGATATCACCTATCCTGTGGTCTGGGGTCCGGAGGGCATCGAAGCTCGCGTGGCCGCACTCTGCGCCAAGGCCGCCGACGCCGTCAAAAATGGCTACAACATCCTGATCGTGTCCGACCGCAATGTCGATGCCGAGCGGGTCGCCATCCCGGCACTGCTGGCGACCTCGGCCATCCACCAGCACCTGATTCGCACCGGCCTGCGTACCAGCACCGGCCTGATCGTCGAGACCGGATCAGCACGCGAGGTGCACCACTTCGCCCTGCTGGGCGGCTACGGTGCCGAGGCCATCCACCCCTGGCTTGCACTCGAGTCGCTGGCAGAACTGGCAGCCCGTCCCGAAAGCGATTTCGATACCAAGACGGCGATCAAGCACTACATCAAGGCCATCGGCAAAGGCCTGAACAAGGTCATGTCCAAGATGGGCATCTCGACCTACATGTCGTATACCGGCGCGCAGATCTTCGAGGCCATCGGGCTGTCACGTGAACTGATCGACAAGTATTTCACCGGTACGCCCAGCCCGATCCAGGGCATCGACATCTTCACCGTGGCCGAAGAAGCCCTGCGCATGCACAAGGCAGCCTTCAGCACCGATCCGGTACTGGTCAATGCACTGGATGCCGGCGGCGAATACGCCTTCCGTACGCGCGGCGAAGAACACATGTGGACGCCCGATGCCATCGCCCACCTGCAGCATGCGGCACGCGGCAACAACTACCGCAGCTACAAGGAATACGCGCAGATCATCAACGACCAGAGCAAGCGCCACATGACATTGCGTGGGCTGTTCGAGTTCCGTTTCGATCCGACCCGTGCCATCGCCCTCGACGAAGTCGAACCGGCTGTCAGCATCGTGCGCCGCTTCGCTACCGGAGCCATGTCGCTGGGTTCGATTTCGACCGAGGCGCATGCCGTGCTGGCCGTTGCCATGAACCGTATCGGCGGCAAGTCCAACACTGGTGAGGGTGGCGAAGATCCGCGCCGCTACGAACATGAACTGCGCCATGGCACCAGCGGCATCGAAGCCAAGGATACGCTGGCCTCCGTGCTGGGCTCCGACCGCGTCGTAGCAGATATTCCACTCCAACTGGGTGACTCGCTGCGCTCGCGCATCAAGCAGGTGGCCTCGGGCCGCTTTGGTGTCAGTGCCGAATACCTGGTCAGCGCCGACCAGATCCAGATCAAGATGGCCCAAGGTGCCAAGCCCGGCGAAGGCGGTCAGTTGCCCGGCCACAAGGTGTCCGAATACATCGCCCAATTGCGCTATTCGGTACCGGGCGTCGGCCTGATCTCGCCGCCTCCGCACCACGACATCTACTCCATCGAAGATCTGGCGCAACTGATCCACGACCTGAAGAACGTCAATCCGCGTGCCTCGATCTCGGTCAAGCTGGTGTCCAAGGTGGGCGTCGGCACAGTGGCGGCCGGCGTGGCCAAGGCCAAGGCCGACCATGTCGTGATCGCCGGCCATGACGGTGGCACCGGTGCCTCGCCGGTATCGTCCATCAAGCACGCCGGCACGCCCTGGGAACTGGGCCTGGCCGAAACCCAACAGACGCTACTCCTGAACCACCTGCGCAGCCGCATCCGGGTCCAGGCCGACGGCCAGATGAAAACCGGCCGCGACGTGGTGATCGGTGCGCTGCTCGGTGCCGACGAATTCGGCTTCGCCACCGCACCGCTGGTGGTCGAAGGTTGCATCATGATGCGCAAGTGCCATCTCAATACCTGCCCGGTCGGCGTCGCCACCCAGGATCCGGTCCTGCGCCAGCGCTTCAAGGGCCAGCCCGAGCACGTGGTCAACTATTTTTTCTTTGTCGCCGAGGAAGTGCGCGAGATCATGGCCCAGCTTGGCATCCGCCAGTTCGACGACCTGATCGGCCGTGCCGACCTGCTCGATATGCGCACGGGCGTCGAACATTGGAAAGCACGCGGCCTGGATTTCAGCAACGTCTTCCACAAGGTCGAGTCCGACGAGTCGCCCCGTCAGATCGGCGAACAGGACCACGGCCTGGACAAGGCTCTCGACCTGCAACTGATCGAGCGCAGCAAGCCGGCGCTCGAGCGTGGCGAGAAAGTGTCCTTCATCACGCCGGTACGCAATCGCAACCGGACCATCGGGGCCATGCTGTCGGGTGAAGTAGCGCGCCGCTACGGTCACCAGGGCCTGCCGGACGACACCATCCACATCCAGTGCAACGGCACGGCAGGCCAGAGCTTTGCAGCCTTCCTGGCCAATGGCGTCACCCTGGACCTGGTAGGTGAGGCCAACGACTACGTCGGCAAGGGCCTGTCGGGTGGCCGCATCATCGTGCGCACCCCCAATGACTTCCGTGGTGACGGCCCCGAACACATCATTGCCGGCAATACCGTGCTGTACGGTGCACTGGCGGGCGAGGCTTTCTTCAACGGCGTGGCAGGCGAACGCTTTGCCGTGCGCAACTCCGGTGCCGCGACCGTGGTCGAAGGCACCGGTGACCATGGTTGCGAATACATGACCGGCGGCACTGTCGTGGTCCTGGGCGGCATCGGTCGCAATTTCGCAGCCGGCATGTCCGGCGGCGTGGCCTATGTCTGGGATCCGGAACGCATCCTGCGCAAGCGCTGCAACACCGGCATGGTCGATCTCGAAAATGTCGTGCCACAAGCCGAGCAGGAACTGGCCGGCGACATCGCCTCTTGGCACAGTCGTGATCGTCAGTCGTCCCGCCAACCCGACGAAGTTATCCTGCGCACCCTGATTGAAGACCACTTCCGTGCCACCGGCAGTTTCCGCGCCCGCGACCTGCTGGGCAACTGGGACAGCGCTCGCCAGCAGTTCGTCAAGGTCATGCCGCGCGACTACCGTCGCGCCCTGACCGAACTGTGGCAGGCCGCCCAGTCCAAACAGACCGCTGCCCCGGCCGAGACCCCTCGGCCCAAGGCGGCCCGCGCACGCAAGGAGAAGGCGCTGGCCTGAGCCACGCCCCCTGACACGAACAGACTATACGGATACGATCATGGGAAAAATCACAGGATTCCTGGAATACCAACGACTGCACGAGGCCACCGAGGCACCGGCCAGCCGGCTGGGCCACTGGCGCGAGTTCGTGCTGCGCCTGGACGACGGCCAAGCCGGCCAGCAGGCGGCACGCTGCATGGACTGCGGCATCCCCTTCTGCAACAACGGTTGCCCGGTCAATAACATCATTCCCGACTGGAATGACCTGGTCTACCACCAGCAGTGGCGCCAGGCGCTCGATGTGCTGCACTCGACCAACAATTTCCCCGAAATCACGGGCCGCATCTGCCCGGCTCCCTGCGAAGCCGCCTGTACCCTGAACATCGACCGCATGCCCGTAGGCATCAAGTCGATCGAACATGCCATCATCGACAAGGGCTGGGAGCAAGGCTGGATCACCCCGCAGCCGCCCAGCCGCAAGACTGGCAAGAAGGTCGCCGTCATCGGCTCCGGTCCTGCCGGGCTGGCCTGTGCACAGCAACTGGCACGTGCCGGACACGCGGTCGTGGTGTTCGAGAAAAGCGACCGCATCGGCGGCCTGATGCGCTACGGCATCCCCGACTTCAAACTGGCCAAGCACCTGATCGACCGTCGCATGGCCCAGTTGGAAGCCGAAGGCGTGGAATTCCGCCCCTCGACCTATGTTGGCCAGTCTTCGGATGCCAACCGCCATGGTGTCGGCCTGGCCGTGATCACTCCCGAAGAGCTGCGCCAGCAGTTCGATGCCATCGTGCTGGCGGGCGGCTCTGAAACACCACGCAACCTGCCGGCACCGGGCCGTGACCTGCAAGGCGTGCACTTTGCCATGGACTTCCTGCGTCAGCAGAACAAGATCGTGGCAGGCGACCGCCTGAGCAAGGTGATTTCGGCCAAGGACAAGCACGTGATCGTGATCGGCGGTGGCGATACCGGCTCCGACTGCGTCGGCACCAGCAATCGCCAGGGAGCCAAATCGATCACCCAGTTCGAACTGATGTCCCGTCCGCCCGAACTGGAAAACACCGAACTGACCTGGCCCTACTGGCCGATCAAGCTGCGCACCTCCAGTTCGCACGAGGAAGGCTGCGAACGCGACTGGGCCATCAATACCGTAGCCTTCGAGGGCAAGAACGGCAAGCTGCAGGAAATCCGCATCGTGCGCGTCGACTGGCAGCGCGATCCGACCACCGGGCTGATGAACATGACCCCGATCGAAGGCACCGAGACCACGCTGCCCGCCGATCTGGTGCTGCTGGCCATGGGCTTTGTCTCACCGGTGCAGCAAGTACTCGACGCCTTTGGCGTGGACCGGGACAACCGGGGCAATGCCCGTGCCAATACCGACGACTACCGCACGACCGAAGACGGCATTTTCGCGGCAGGCGACATGCGCCGCGGCCAGTCGCTGATCGTCTGGGCCATCCGCGAAGGACGCCAGTGCGCCCGGGCGGTGGATGAGTTCCTGATGGGTGAAAGCGTGCTGCCTCGCTGAGCGACAGGTACGACGGATCAGCGCCGCTCCCCCCGGCGCTCCCTGCGCATCAGGCCCGACCCTGGCCTGTTTGCGCGTATCGGAACAGCGGCCTGCAGCGATGCAGGCCGTTTTTGCATATCGTCGCCCGCCCCTGGCACCACAGCTTTGCTATGATGGGCCGCTATCGTTTCTGCCCATTGCCTAGACCGCATGTCCACGCCCTCGCCCGCCAGCGCCCAGCACCTGCAGCCATCCCCCTGGCGCCAGGCGCTGACAGACTCCATTCCCATCGCCATGGCCTATGTCCCGATCGGCTTCGCCTTCGGCCTGCTGGCGGTGGAAACCGGACTGCCGGCCTGGTATGCAGTACTAATGAGCGTGATCGTCTATACCGGTGCCCTGCAGTTTGCCGCACTGCCCATGCTGGCGGGCGGCATCGGCCTGGGCGCGCTCGCGTTGACCACCCTGCTGCTCAACCTGCGTCACCTGCTCTATGCCCTGCCCCTGCTGCCGGTCCTGTCACGCAAGCGCGCCACGCGGCTCTACTCACTGGCAGCACTGACCGACGAAACCTATTCGATGCTGAGCGCCATGCCCGCCGAACGGCGCGGCCGCATGGCCTTCTCGATCAACCTGACCTGCCAGGCCTGGTGGGTCGCCGGCACTGCGCTGGGTGCGCTACTCGGCCCGCAGATCGGCAACCAGATTCCCAACCTCGGCTTTGCACTGCCCTGCCTGTTCGTCATCCTGGCGATCGAGCAGTACCTGCTGCGACGCCAGTGGCAGCCACTGGTACTGGGCATTGTCGCCTTCGTTCTGTGCCGGTTGCTGCTGCCTCAGGAGCATGTCCTGATCAGCGCCCTGCTGCTGTCCCTGATCGGCCTGGTGTGCCATGATCGCCTGCAGCAGCGACACGCGCGGACAGATGCAGGAGCCAGCCGATGAGCCTATCCTATCTCTGGCCAGCCCTGGCCATCATGTCGGCACTGACTATCCTGCTGCGCCTGCTGCCGCTGGCCACCCAGCGCTTCCTTGGCAACAACCGCGCCATCGACGCACTCAATCGCACACTGCCGCTGGCCATCATGGTCATCCTCACGCTGGCCTCGCTCAAGGGCGGTGGCAACGAACCCATGCGTCTGGGCGCAGAACTGCTGGCGCTGGGCCTGGTGGCGCTGAGCTACCTGCGCTGGCGCAATACGCTGCTCAGCGTGGTACTGGGCGTGGCGGCGCTCAATGGTGTGTTGTGGATGGCCGCATAGCCATTTATAAATAGACGACCCAATCGGCATGCCGGGCAAGTCGCCCGTCATCCTCATGTCATGTTCGCCCTCTACGATGAAAACGTTTTCATCACATTGGGTCGGAACAGTGACATCCGCCAGGCACACGCCCTCCATCCGTGAAATAGCCCAGGCCGCCAGTGTTTCCCCGGCCACGGTATCGCGCGCCTTCAACCAGCCCGAACTGCTCAATCCAGACACGCTGGCCCGTATCCTGGCTGTCGCCGGGCAGCATGATTTCCGGCCCAGCCGTATCGGCAGCAGCCTGCGTTCGGGCAGCACCCGCACGCTGGGCCTGATCGCACCGACTCTCTCCAATCCGGTATTCGCCGAATGTTTCGAGGGTGCCGAACAGCAAGCGCGTGAGGCCGGATACAGTGTCATGCTGACCGCGACCGCCTATGATGCCCAGCGGGAATGCGATGCCGTGCGCAACATGCTGGATCACCGGGTCGAAGGCCTGATCCTGACAGTGGCCAACGCGCACGACAGCCCGGCCCTGGACCTGCTGACACAGACGGGTACGCCCTATGTGCTGGCCTACAACGAATCGCCCCGGCACCCCTCTGTTTCGGTGGACAACCACCAGGCTGCCATGGACATGGTGCAATGGCTGGCACAGCGCGGTCAGCGGCATATCGCCTTCGTTTCCGGGCCGCTCTCGGCATCCGACCGGGCCCGCAGCCGCCTGCACGGCGCACAGGAACAGGTACGCCGGCAGGGTTTGCCCGGGATCGTCCATCTCCCCATGGAAAACCACACCTGCTGCGACGCAGACACGCTACGCACTGCGCTGGCGGGCCCGCAGCCGCCCCAGGCGCTGTTCTGCTCCAACGACCTGCTCGCCACCTCAGCGATCGGCCTGCTCCAGCAACTGGGTCTGACCGTCCCCAACGACATCTCGGTCTGCGGCTTCGACGGCATGGCCTTTGCCGCCATGCTGCAACCCGCCCTGACCACCGTGTCGCAACCCAGTCACGACATGGGTCGCCAGGCCTGCGCCCTGCTGTTGTCCATGCTTGGCATCACGCATGACACGGCACCCGCCCCCGCTTTTCCCATCCGTCTTCCCTACCGGATCGTCTCCGGCGGCACCGTCGCCGACGCCGATCTGCCTTCTCCGCCTCTCACAGGAGTGTCCTGTTCATGAAACACCTGCTCAAGCCCCTGCTGCACGTTGCAGCCCTCAGCCTGGGTCTGGTCGCCAGCGCCCAGGCCCAGAACGCCATCTGCTACAACTGCCCGCCCGAGTGGGCCGACTGGGGCACCCAGTTGCGCAACATCCAGGAAGCCACCGGCATCACCGTGCCTGGCGACAACAAGAACTCCGGCCAGGCCCTGGCCTCGCTGGCAGCCGAGCGGCAGAACCCGGTGGCCGACGTCGTCTACTACGGCGTGTCGTTCGGCATCCAGGCCGCACAGGACAATCTGGTCACCGACTACAAGCCCGCCCGCTGGGACGAGATCCCCGCAGGCCTGAAGGATACCGACGGCAAATGGTTTGCCATCCATTCCGGCACGCTCGGGTTCATGGTCAACGTGGATGCCCTGCGCGGCAAACCGGTCCCTCAGTCGTGGGCTGACCTGCTCAAGCCCGAATACAAGGGCATGATCGGCTACCTCGACCCGGCCTCGGCCTTCGTAGGCTATGTCGGTGCCGTCGCGCTCAATCAGGCACTGGGTGGCAGCCTCGATAACTTCGACCCCGCCATCGGGTGGTTCCAACAGGTCCAGGCCAACCAGCCCATCGTGCCCAAGCAGACGGCCTACGCCCGCGTGCTGTCGGGCGAGATTCCCATCCTGATCGACTACGATTTCAACGCCTACCGCGCCAAATACAAGGATGAGTCCAACGTCGAATTCGTGATCCCCCAGGAAGGCACCATTTCCATCCCGTACGTCATGAGTCTGGTCAGTGACGCCCCCCATGCAGACAATGGCCGCAAAGTACTGGATTTCGTCCTGTCCGATCAGGGGCAGGCCGTCTGGGCCAATGCCTTCCTGCGCCCCGTCTTCGCCTCGGCCATTTCGCCAGAAGCCCAGTCCCGTTTCCTGCCTGACACGGAGTACGCCCGGGCCGGCACGGTCGACTACGGCAAGATGGCGGAAGCGCAACGCGGCTTTTCGACCCGCTACAGCAAGGAAGTCCACTGATGACACGGCGCGGCTGGATCTGGTTCGCCTTGCCGGCAACCCTCGTCTTCCTGGCCTTCTGGCTGCTGCCGATGATCCGGCTGGCATGGCTGGGCCAGACCGGCCGCGATGGCGGCTCCGCCTATCTGACCGTCCTGTCGGAGCCGCTGTACTGGCGCAGTCTGTTCAATACCGTGCTGCTGTCGGCAGCCGCCACACTGGCCACGCTGATCCTGGCCGTGCCGGTGGCGCGCTTCCTGGCGCACCATCGCGAATTCCGGGGCCGTGGCACGCTGATCGCACTGCTGACATTCCCGCTGGCCTTTCCGGGGGTCGTGGTCGGCTTCCTGATCATCCTGCTGGCCGGCCGGCAGGGCATTCTGGCAGACCTGACCGAACGACTGTTCAATGACCCGGTGGTGTTTGCCTATGGCATGGCCGGCCTGTTCCTGGGTTACCTGTATTTTTCCCTGCCGCGCGCCATTTCAGTCCTGACCGCTGCCGCCGAGCAGATCGATCCGGCCCTGCCGGCCGCTGCACGCACGCTGGGTGCCAACGCCTGGCAGCGTTTTGCCCATATCGAACTACCGGCCCTGAAACCGGCCCTGATCGCAGCCGGTGCCATGTCATTCGCCACCAGCATGGGGGCTTTCGGCACGGCATTCACACTGGCGACGCAGATCAATGTGCTGCCCCTGACCATCTACAACGAGTTCACCAATTACGCCAACATCCCGGTGGCGGCTGCCCTGTCCATCCTGCTGGGGCTGATCACATGGCTGATCCTGGCTGTGGCCCACCACCTGGCCGATGCGCAACAAGGAGCAGGGGCATGAGCCTATCCCACCAGGCACACCAGACCCTTTCTGACACCCGCCACATCGCCCCCCCGCTCGATGCGCCCTCGCGGCTGGATGCAGGGCTGGGCTGGCTGCTGACCCTGGCCGTCGCCTCGTTCCTGATCGGCCCGGTACTGCTGTCCGTGCTCGCGGGCCTGACCCGCAACTATTTCACCGGCGTGCAAAGCGGCCTGACGCTGCGCTGGATCGGCGAAGTCTGGCAGCTTTATTCGGACACGCTGGCCCGCACCGGCATCGTTGCCCTCGGCACCCTGCTGATCTGCCTGCTGACCGGCGTACCGCTGGCCTGGGTACTGACGCTGCATCCGGGCCGCACCAGCCGTATCCTCGAGGAACTGCTGACGCTGCCAGTGGCCGTACCCGGACTGGCCACCGCGCTGGCGCTGATCGTCTCCTGGGGCACGCTGCCGCTGCTGCGCAGCAGTACGCTGTTCATCATCATCGGCCATGTCCTGTTCACCCTGCCCTTCATGGTACGGGCCGCCCGCGCCAGCATGCAGGGCACCGAGCTGATCCAGCTCGACGAAGCGGCCGCCACGCTGGGCAGCTCCCGTCTTAAGCGCTTTCTGGGCATCATCGTGCCCAACGCCCTGCCCGGCATCCTGGCCGGTTCGCTCACCGTGGTCACGCTCTCGGTCGGCGAGTTCAACCTGACCTGGCTGCTGCACACCCCACTGACCAAGACGCTGCCGGTCGGACTGGCCGACAGCTATGCCTCCATGCGCCTGGAAGTCGCCTCGGCCTACACCCTGGTCTTCCTGCTGATGCTGCTGCCGCTGCTGGTCGGCCTGCAATGGCTGGCTGCTCGCACGCCGCGCGCTTCTCTCTCCTGATGCCCATGACGACCCATCCTCCGACCTCCATCACTCTGCAACACTGCGCCAAGACCTGGGCCAGCGGTCGCCCTGCGCTGCAGCCGCTCGACCTGCATATCCCTGCGGGCGAGATACTGGCCCTGCTCGGCCCTTCCGGATGCGGCAAAACCACCTTGCTGCGCCTGATCGCCGGGCTGGAACGCGCCGATGCCGGCAGTCGCATCCTGTTCGGCGACCGCGACGTAGGCGACCTGCCGGCAGAACGCCGCAATGTCGGCGTGGTTTTCCAGAACTATGCGCTGTTTCCCAATCTGAATGTGGCCGAGAACATCGCCTATGGCCTGCGCATCCGTGGCGTTGCCCAGGCGCAGCAGCGCCAGCGGGTCGAAGAACTGCTGGCGCTGATCCGGCTCGAGGACATGGCCCGACGACGCATACAGCAGCTTTCCGGTGGCCAGCGCCAGCGCGTGGCCCTGGCGCGGGCGCTGGCAGTCACACCCTCTGTCCTGCTGCTGGACGAACCCCTGACCGCACTCGACGCCAAGCTGCGCGATCACCTGCAGACCGAGCTGGCAGACATGCTGCGCACCCTCGGCATCACCACCATCATCGTGACCCATGACCAGCAGGAAGCCATGATTCTGGGCCAGCGCATCGCCGTCATGTCGGCCGGTCGCATTGAGCAGACCGGTTCCGCCCAGGACCTTTATACCCGGCCGGAAAGCGCGTTTGTCGGTGATTTCCTGGGCCAAACCTGCCAGGTACGCGGCATTTTGCACGGTGCCCGGCTACAGGCCGGCCACCTGCCCCTGCGTTTCCGCCCCCATGCAGCCCGCCTCGAACCTTTGCAACACGGTGATCTTGCCGCCACCATCACGGCACGCTATTTTCTTGGGGACCAGATCCGCTATACCCTGCGCCTGGGCGACGGGCAATCGCTGCAGATCACCGCGCCACCCGATTGCGCCTTCCAGGCCGGAGAACAGGCCGGCTTGCGCATCCTGCAATCCGCGGCACATTGAGCCCACGCATCGGCATACAGCACTTACAGAAAAACGACCCGCAGATACCCTTTATGCTCATCGCCCAACTTACCGACCTGCACATCCGCATGCCTGGCCAGAAGGCCTATCGCATCGTCGAAACAGACCGCTGTCTGCCGCCCGCCATCGCCGCGCTGAACCGGCTCGACCCGCGCCCCGACTGCCTCATCCTGTCTGGCGACCTGACCGATTTCGGGCGTCCGGCCGAATACGCCCACCTGCGCGACATGCTCCAGCCCCTGGACATGCCCTGCTATCTGATCCCCGGCAACCACGATGATCGCACCGCCCTGCTGGCGGCCTTTCCCGACCTGCCCTGGCAAAAGCGGCTCGACGACTTTGTCCAGTACGCCATCGAGCACCATCCGCTGCGCCTGCTGATGCTCGACACCGTCGTGCCGTGTTCTCCCCATGGCGCGCTGTGTTCACGACGCCTGGACTGGCTGGCCGAGCGCTTGGCCGAACAGCCGGGACGCCCCACCCTGATCGCCATGCATCATCCCCCTTTCGACAGCGGCATCGACCATATGGATGCCATCGGACTGCTGGAGGGACGCGCAGAACTGGAGGCCATCGTGGCCGCCTTTCCCAACATCGAGCGGATCATCTGCGGCCACCAGCATCGCACCGTATTCCGGCGTTTCGGCGGTACGCTCGCCTCGATCTGCCCGTCGCCCGCCCATCAGGTCGCGCTGGACCTGCGACCCGACGGCCCTTCCGCATTCATCCTGGAGCCTGCCGGCTTTCACCTGCATCTCTGGCACGACGGTGCGCTGGTATCGCATGTCGCCGTGCTGGGCGAGCATGCCGGCCCCTATCCTTTCCATGAAGAAAACGGCCAGTTGATCGACGACTGAGGCAGCAGGCCCGTATCAGGCAATCCGGCTAAAGCGCACCACGCCATCGGCATCCTGCCGCCGGCTCAAGACCCCTTCGAAATACAGGGCATGCAGGTGGGCCAGCGCCTCGCCCATGGCAAACGTCAACTGGTGCAGGTCGAGTTCTCGCCGAAACAATACCGGCACGATATCAGCCGCGCTGCACGGCTCGGCGCAGGCCTCCACCACCTCCTGCAGGCGTGCCGCATGATGCGCGCGCTGCTGGGCAATGCGCTCGTGCACGCCGATGAAAGGCCGGCCATGCGAAGGCAGTACCCGCACATCTGCCGGCAGATCATGGTAGCGATCCAGCGACATCAGGTAGAGCGGCAGCGGATTGCCTTCGGGCTCGTGGCTGAACACGCTGACGTTGGTGGAAATGCGCGGCAGCACCATGTCGCCGGAAATCAGTACATTCAGGTCCGCGCTGTACAGGGAGATATGCTCCGGTGCGTGGCCATAGCCGATGATGACCCGCCAGTCACGGCCGCCAATCCTCACCAGGTCGTGGTCCATCACACGCACGAACGAGGCCGGCACCGACGGCACCAGATCCGGGTAATAGCGCGCCCGCTGGCGAATCTTGTCGAGCGCCTCGGGATCGCGCAGGCCATGCCGGACGAAATGGTCCACCGCAGCCTGCCCGGTCGGCCCGCCCAGACCCTCATCGGCAGCCGCAGACCACCAGCGGGCCACGGCATAGTCGGTCATGCTGGTCCAGAGAGGAGCCTGCCAGCGCGAGCAGATCCAGTCGGCCAGTCCGATATGGTCGGGATGCATGTGTGTAACCAGTACACGCAATACCGGCAGGCCCTGCAGTTCGTCACGAAAAATGCTTTCCCATTGCGCCTTGACGGTATCGCGGCTGATACCGCAGTCGATCACCGTCCACCCCTCTCGCCCGTCGATCTCGTCGCGCAGCAGCCAGGCATTGACGTGGTCCAGCGCAAACGGCAATGGCAACCGTATCCAGCGGACACCGTCAGCCACTTCATGTGCCGTACCCGGTGCGGGCAGAAAATCGCCCAGCGGATAACCGAGCGCCTGTTCCTGATGATTCATGATGCTTGTCCCCTGTCGTTATCTGTCTGTTTGTCAGCGGACTATCTTATCCCGGATATTTACCCGAATACGACCCTTCACAATCTATCAAGCGTGACCCGTACCCCTGCTGCGACAACTTGCCTGGCCCAGGTGAAAGGCACCGAATCATCCAGCTCCGCCCTGAATGCCGCGACCTCGGCAGGGCTGCTGCACCACACATTGCCGCTTCCAACCGAAGGAACGTCTGCCGTTTCCGCAAACCGGAACTTGATCGAAAGCTGGGTCATGGAGTCTGCGGCTTCATCTGGATCCTCGAGATCCAGCATGATTTGCCGGGTCAGGTCCAATTCGACATGGCCGCCTTGCCTGCTCCACTGATAGAGCAGCATGTCGCCATCTTCTTCGATATTCGTCTGGTCAATCCGTTCGGAAACATAGAGCCGGATGAAAAAATCGAAAACCCCGGCGATATCTTTGTCCGCCAGGGCCGGACACGCCGTGACGCCTTCCTGGATACGTGCGATGCTGCTCATGTGTTTCCCGAAAACGTGCCATCCAGATAGAACCAGACACCGCCGATACGCTCGAAGCGGCTGGTTTCATGCAGCCTGTCGGCCCGGCCATGCAGGCGGCTGCGCGCCACGAACTCGACCGTGGCATGGGTATCGTCCTGGCGCTCGTACCGTTTCACCTGCAGCCCCAGCCACTTGAGCCCGGGAGGATTGGGCTCAAGTGCCGACGGGCGGGTATCGGGATGCCAGGTATCCAGCAAGTAGGGCAGATCATCGAGCACGAACGCGCTGTAGCGCGACCGCATCAGCGACTCGGCATCCGGTGCCTGCAATCGCAGCGGTCCGGCATGCCAGCGACCACAACAGCGGGCATAGGTCTGGGAACTGCCGCACGGGCAGGAGGAATCGGGCATGGCATGACTCGGGTCGATGAATATCGAACGCAGTATAGCCACACTCCATCGGCAGCGTCCGTCCGAAACGCTGCCGTCCTCTGGGCAAGAAGCTGCAGGCTAGAAGGAATAGCGGGCTGTCAAAAGCCAGCTCCTCGGCTCGCCCAGTACATTGCCATTGTCCGGATAACTGATCGAGCGGTAGTAATTCCTGTCGAATACATTGAGCACGTTGAGCTGAAAGTCCAGATTGCGACTCGGACTGTAGCCCGCCATCAGGTTGACGATACCGTACCCCGGCTGGCGTACGGTTTCATAACCCGACACGGTACTTTGCGTCCGCCCCTGGATGCGCGCCGACGTCCCGACGCGCCAACCTGCCAGCGCGCCATCGAAGCTATACACCGTGGATAACGTCAGCAGGTGCCGCGGCGTCGTCGTCCCATAGCGCGAACCCGCCTGCCCTTCGGTCGAATCTTCCAGGTATTTCGCCATCACATAGGCATAACCGGCGAATATGCGCCAATTGTGGGTGACATTGCCGGACAGCTCGGCCTCGAAACCCCGGCTTCTCACCTCGCCCGCAGCCGCATAGCAAGATATGGCCGTATTCGAGCAAGCCGTCTGCGGTAGTGCGTTGGGCAGGTTGGTCTGGTTGATCTGAAATACCGCCAGGCTGGCATTGAGGCGGCCATCCAGGTATTCGCCCTTGATCCCCGCTTCGTAATTTGTCCCCTCGACCGGATCAAGCAGTCCGCCCCCCACAGACGTATAGTCCTGCGGCTTGAAAATACCGGTAACGGAACCATAGACCGTGTATTGCTCGTTCAAGTCATAGGTCAGTGCAGCATAGGGTGTCAGCTTGCCATGCTCGGTAAAGCGCGTTTCGCCTACATAAGTGCCGCTGCGCATGAGACTATCATAGGTATACCAGCTCAATCGCCCCCCCAGAAACAGATTGAGCGGATCGGACAAACTGAATTTGACCGTGGCATAGCCGCCATACTGAACTTCCTTGCTCTCGCGGCTCCACATCATGTTCCATGCCGGCTCAGGTGCATCGACCGAAGCCGCCCAGTCAGCCGGATCGAAGGCATACGGATACGCCGTCGCCCACCCCCCAGGGCCGTCATTCTCGACCTTGCGCCGGTGGTTGACGCCCACCGCCAGTTGGTGATTCCGCCCTGCCAGCTCGAACGGTCCCGAAGCACGCAGATCCAGAGCGGTCTGGCGATGCTGATAATGATATTTCCCCGTGTTGTAGAACATCGCATCATTCGCCTGCCGCGCCCACAACAACGACGTGCCCGCCATGTTCAGCTTGCCGTCCAGCCACGATCCCTTCAGTTCAATCTTCCAGCCATTGTCGAAAGCATGCGTCACTTCGGCAAAGGCCTGAGTGTTTTCCTTGTTCCAATAAGACCAGTAGGGTGACGCACGGACATCACGGTCGAAGTCATAGAAGGATCCATCGGCACGGGTCGGCAAACCATTCCAGTCCGCGCCGGGATTGTCTTCAGTATTGTGATACCCCCCCAGCGTGATCGTGGTGCGATCCGTGATATCAGCCTCCAGGATGCCATAGAAAAGGCGACGCTCACGACTGTAGCCCGACGTGAACGTATCGCTGTCGCGCAGTGTCGTCACCACCCGCCCTCGCAACGTACCTGCCTCGTTCAGCGGACCACCGGCATCCAGCGTCGTGCCTCGATTGTGCCAGCGGCCATACGATGCAGCGACAGAACCGCGAAAATCGGCCGTAGGACGCTTCTTGACCAGATTGATCGATGCAGACGGATTGCCCGCTCCCTCCAACAGACCCGTGGCCCCGCGCACAACCTCGATCCGGTCATAGATATCCAGCGTACCCGAACCCAGCACATCGTAATCGTGACCCATCGCCAGGCCATCGACCATGATATTGCTGACGCGGAACCCGCGAGCGTTGTACTCCTCGCGCTCACTGGCTGTCGAGGTGACCGTCATGCCGGTCGTGTAGTTAAGCGCATTCTCCACCGTCGTCATACCGTTGTCGGTCATACGGTCACGGGTCACCACGCTGACCGATTGCGGCGTTTCCCGAATCGACAGAGCCAACGGCGTGGCCGTGCTCATCAGGCCCGTCGTGTAGGAACCCGAACCTTCGGTCGCCTCCTGCTGTCCGCGCACCGTGACGGCCTCCAGCGCCTGAACATCCTGTCGGGACCGCCTGCGCAGCACATAGCCGCCATCCCGGTTGCGAACCGCCTCGAGCCCCGACCCGGCCAGCAGCACGGCCAGCCCACCGGCGACATCATAACGACCCGACAGAGCAGGGCCGGGCAAGTCGGCAGTCAGCGCGCCATCAATGGCCAGGGCGATACCTGATTCGGCTGCAAAACGGTTCAGCACCTGATCCAGTGTCCCCGCCTCGATACCGTACTGCCGCATGCCGTCCTGCCCCGCTACCGCCGGCTGCGCCTGTACGGCACCAGGCCATGCCGTCGCGCCAGCCAGTACGATGCCGGTCCCTACCAGCATATGCGCCAGCCGCACCGAGCGCTGCCGATGCCTGCCGGACACACTGTCCGCCCTGTTCTTTTCCTGACTCATTTCGTTGCCTCGTTCCCGTTGAAAATCGATCCTCACCACAATGAGGTCTCATCTCTTTCCCGAACGAGAATGAAAAAGTGCTACGGCCGCGTCACCGTCACCCAATAAGGTGTGCGAAACACCACCTTGACCGGCAAGGCCTGGGCCAGCATGGCCAGCGTGCGATCGGTATCGTCGAGCGGATAGACACCCGACACGATCAGCTCCGCGACATCCGGATCGCACCGCACGAAACCACTTCGATAACGCGCCACTTCCGCCAGGAATGCATCCAGCGTCATCCGTTCCGCAATGAGCTGCCCCTGCGTCCAGGCCGGGCGCGGCTGCACCAGTGCGATATCCTGCTGGACGGCATGGCGATCGAAGCGCATCTGCCGGCCCGCCTCGAGCCGGGTCGCTGCCCCCTCGGCCAGCCCGCCTGGTCGGACTTCGACGGCACCTTCGTAGACGGCCACCCGAATACCTTCATTTTCCTGCGCGACCTCGAAGCGCGTGCCCAGCGCCCGGATCGTGCCATAGTCGGTTTCCACCACGAAAGGCCTGGGCAGCGCATGGGTATCGGGTGCCGTCACAATGAAAATCTCGCCACTGCGCAACAGCAGACGTCGAGCAGCCGCGTCATAGACAACGTCGAGTGCGCTCGCGGTATTGAGCACGACTTCGCCACCATCGGCCAGGCCAACCCGGGTGCGCTCGCCACGCCCGCTCCGATATTCAGCCACCATGGTGCGCCACGGCACGACGTGCCCGCCCAGGGTCACCACGCCACCCACGCCAAGCCCCAGCAGCAGGCTGCGCAGCAATGCCCGCCGCTCACGTCGGCGGCGCCCGCCCGCTCCACGCAAGACATCCGCCAGCAACGCACGATCCGGTGCCTGATCCAGCGTAGCGTCGTGCAGCAGACCATTGATGCGCTGTACCTGCTGCCAGGCCCCGGCGTGCCCTGGCTGTGCCAGCCACTGCTCGAATGCCCGACGCTCGACAGCACTCATTTCGCCGGACCAGTGCGTGACCAGCCAGTGCAAAGCCTGCTCATGCAAGTCGAGTGCTGCAGAAGGCAACGATGCCGCCGCCTCCGGTCTGTTGCGGGACGTCATGCCAATGCCGCGCAGCAGGCCTGGGCAGCCTGGAACATGTATTTGCGTACCGTTGCCACGGCAATCCCCTGGCGAGCCGCAATGGCGCTATAGGTCAGCCCGTCGAACTGGGACAGCAGGAAAACCTCCCGCACCCTGCCCGGCAGACTGTCGAGCGCACGATCGACCTGCATCAACGCCTCGATGATCAGGGCGCGGTACTCGGGTGATGGCGCATGCGCATCGACCCGGCAGGCCAATGCCTCCAGGTAGGCAGCCTCGATCTGCCGGCGACGAAACAGATCGATTGCCAGCCCCTTGGCAATCTGGGTCAGGAACGCACGGGATTGTCCTGCTGGCGGCAGGCGGCCCGAGCCGATCAGCCGGACGTAGGTATCCTGCGCCAGGTCTGCCGCGTCCTGCCGGTTGCCCAACCGGCCCTGCAGCCATCCCTGCAACCAGCCATGATGGCGCACATAGAGATCAGCCACCGTAGTGGCACTGGAGCCAGGCGATGATGAGGAAATTTCGGGAGACGACATATCCGGCGCGTCAGGAGAGGAAAGCGCATTCGCAAACAGGAATGCATATCAGGCCGGATTATAAACATGTTGTGCCAGTTCAATCCGGTTTCGTCCACCGGCCGTGACCATTGATAAAAAAGCCCTGGCTGCAAAGGCAGCACAGGGCTCAACCGGCTACTGCAAAAATAAAATCAGGCGTTCAGATCCAGCACCACACGACCATTGATCTGGCCGGCATGCATGCGCTTGAAAATATCATTGACGTTTTCGAGACGGTCCGCCGTGACCGTGGCCTTGACCTTGCCCTCACCCGCAAACGCGAGTGACTCCTGCAGGTCGAGACGGGTGCCGACGATGGAACCACGCACGGTGGTGCCATTGAGCACCATATCGAAGATCGACAGCGAAAAATCGCCCGGCGGCAAACCGTTGAGGGCGATGGTGCCGCCGCGCCGGGTCATACCCATGGCCTGCTGGAAGGCAATGGGAGAAACCGCCGTGACCAGCGCGCCATGCACGCCACCGATTTCCTTCTTGAGATACGCAGCAGGATCGGTATTGCGGGCGTTGACTGTGACTTCTGCGCCCAGCGAACGGGCCAATGCCAGCTTGCTGTCGTCCACGTCCACCGCGGCCACATTCAGGCCCATGGCACGCGCATACTGCACGGCCACATGACCCAGGCCGCCGATGCCCGAGATCGCCACCCACTGTCCTGGCTTGGCCTCCGTCATTTTCAGGCCCTTGTAAACCGTCACGCCAGCGCAAAGGATAGGTGCGATTTCGACAAAACCGACATTGTCGGGCAGCTTGCCGACATAGTCGGCTGCCGCCAGTGCATATTCAGCAAAACCGCCATTGACCGAATAGCCTGCGTTTTGCTGGCTCTCGCACAGCGTTTCCCAGCCGCCCAGGCAGTGCTCGCAATGGCCGCATGCCGAGTACAGCCAGGGAATGCCGACCCGGTCGCCTTCCTTCACATGCGTCACGCCTGCGCCAACCGCTACCACATGGCCTACGCCCTCGTGGCCCGGGATGAACGGGGGGTTCGGCTTGACCGGCCAGTCGCCCTCGACCGCGTGCAGGTCGGTATGGCATACGCCGCACGCTTCGATCTTGACCAGAATATCACCCGGCCCCGGACGGGGCACCGTGACTTCCTCGATCTGCAGTGGCTGGCCAAAAGTGCGCAGCACTGCCGCTTTCATGGTGGTCTGCATAAAACGTCTCCTTGTGATGCAATCAGAAAAAGCCCAGGGCGTTGGGGCTGTAGCTGACCAGCAGGCACTTGGTCTGCTGGTAGTTCGACAGGGCCACCTTGTGGGTCTCGCGGCCGATGCCGGAATGCTTGTAGCCACCAAAGGCCGCATGCGCCGGATAGAGGTGATAGCAATTGGTCCAGACCCGGCCTGCCTCGACCCCACGGCCCACGCGATAGGCACGCGTGCCGTCACGGCTCCATACCCCGGCCCCCAGGCCAAAGAACGTGTCGTTGGCGATGGCGATGGCCTCGTCCTCATCCTTGAAGGTCGTCACCGACGCTACCGGCCCGAAGATCTCCTCCTGGAAGATGCGCATGTCGTTCTTGCCCAGCAGCAGCGTTGGCTTGACGTAGAAACCCTCGTCCAGGCCCGTGCCCGGCTGATTGCGGGCCCCGCCCGTCAGGCATGTGGCCCCTTCGCCGCGACCGATGTCGATGTACGACAGGATCTTGTCCATCTGCACCTTCGAGACCTGCGCCCCCACCATCGTGCTCTTGTCCAGCGGATTGC
>NZ_QETA01000008.1 GCF_003123725.1 Corticimicrobacter populi
TGTCGATCTGGTCGTAGCCCTTGGCGTCACCGCCGAACTTCTTGGCCAGCACCGTTGCAATCGCTGCCGTCAGCGTCGTCTTGCCGTGGTCAACGTGACCGATCGTGCCCACGTTCACGTGCGGCTTGGTCCGTTCAAACTTACCTTTTGCCATTTTGGTTCCTTGCTTGATTCAAAATACTGACCGGACAGCGCCCGCCGCCCGGTCGATAGGTTGGTATTACTTGCCGCGAGCGCTGATGATTTCTTCGGCAACGTTCTTGGGAGCTTCAGCGTAGTGCTTGAACTCCATCGTGTACGTTGCACGACCTTGCGTCATCGAACGCAGGTTGGTGGCGTAGCCGAACATCTCAGCCAGGGGCACCTCTGCCTTGATGATCTTGCCGCCGCCGACCATGTCATCCATGCCCTGCACGATACCGCGGCGGGACGACAGATCGCCCATCACGGTACCAGCGTAGTCTTCCGGCGTCTCGACTTCAACGGCCATCATCGGCTCGAGCAGCGCGGGCGAAGCCTTGCGCATACCGTCCTTGAATGCCATCGAAGCAGCCATCTTGAACGCGTTTTCGTTCGAGTCCACATCGTGGTACGAACCGAAGAACAGCGTGACCTTGACGTCGACCACCGGATAACCGGCCAGCACGCCCGAAGGCAGCGTTTCGCGCAGGCCCTTCTCGACTGCGGGGATGAACTCGCGCGGCACCACACCGCCCTTGATCGCATCGACGAACTCGAAGCCTTCGCCACCCGGTTCCAGCGGCTCGATCTTGAGCACGACGTGGCCGTACTGACCGCGACCGCCGGACTGCTTGACGAACTTGCCTTCGATTTCTTCGCAGGTCTTGCGAATCGTCTCGCGGTAAGCCACTTGCGGCTTGCCGACGTTGGCTTCGACACCGAATTCACGCTTCATGCGATCAACGATGATGTCCAGGTGCAGCTCGCCCATACCCGAAATGATGGTCTGGCCGGATTCTTCGTCGGTGTAGACACGGAACGAAGGATCTTCCTGCGCCAGGCGCGACAGGGCGAGACCCATCTTTTCCTGGTCGGACTTGGTCTTGGGCTCGACAGCCTGCGAAATCACGGGCTCGGGGAACTCCATGCGCTCCAGCACAACGTGCGCATCGATGTCGCTCAGGGTTTCACCCGTCGTGACATCCTTCAGACCCACCACGGCAGCGATATCGCCAGCGCGGATTTCCTTGATTTCTTCGCGGCTGTTGGAGTGCATCTGCAGAATGCGGCCGATACGCTCTTTCTTGCCCTTGACCGTGTTGTAGACGGTATCGCCCGAATTGAGCACACCCGAGTACACACGCACGAAGGTCAGCTGACCCACGAACGGATCGGTCATCAGCTTGAAAGCCAGTGCAGCGAACTTCTCGCTGTCATCAGCCTTGCGGAAGATCGGATTGCCTTCGTCGTCCTGGCCTTCAACCGGGGGAATGTCCACGGGCGAGGGCAGGAATTCGATCACGGCGTCGAGCATGCGCTGCACGCCCTTGTTCTTGAAGGCAGTACCGCACAGCATCGGCTGAATTTCGCAGGCGATGGTACGTGCACGCAGACCCTTGAAGATCTCTTCCTCGGTCAGTTCGCCCGTCTCGAGGTACTTGTTCATCAGATCTTCATTGGCTTCAGCAGCCGACTCGACCATCTTTTCGCGCCACTCTTCGGCCTGGGCCTGGAGCTCTGCAGGGATATCACCGTATTCGAACTTGGTACCCTGGCTGGCCTCGTCCCAGATGATGGATTTCATCTTGATCAGATCGACCACGCCGGCGAAGTTGTCTTCGGCACCGATGGGGATCACGATAGGCACAGGATTGGCCTTCAGGCGCGTCTTCAACTGATCATAGACCTTGAAGAAGTTGGCACCGGTACGGTCCATCTTGTTGACGAAGGACAGACGCGGCACGCCATACTTGTTGGCCTGACGCCACACGGTTTCGGACTGGGGCTGCACACCGCCCACAGCGCAATAAACCATGCAGGCACCATCGAGCACGCGCATGGAACGTTCGACTTCAATCGTGAAGTCCACGTGTCCCGGGGTGTCGATCACATTGATGCGATGCTGGGGATACTGGCCGGCCATGCCTTGCCAGAATGCCGTGGTAGCGGCGGAGGTGATCGTAATGCCACGCTCCTGTTCCTGCTCCATCCAGTCCATGGTGGCTGCGCCATCATGCACTTCGCCCAGCTTGTGGTTCACACCGGTATAGAACAGGATACGTTCGGAGGTCGTGGTCTTGCCGGCGTCGATGTGTGCCGAGATCCCGATATTCCGATAGCGTTCAATCGGAGTTTTGCGAGCCATATTGGTTCCTTGATTGGAACCCCGGCACCATGGCCGGGGCTTGATTGCTTACAGCACGGCCCGTGCGGGCCATCGCTTTACCAGCGGAAGTGGCTGAATGCCTTGTTGGCTTCGGCCATCTTGTGCGTATCTTCACGCTTCTTCATGGCACCGCCGCGACCTTCGAGGGCGTCGAGCAGTTCGCCGGCCAGACGCAGGTCCATCGACTTTTCGCCGCGCTTCTTGGCAGCTTCACGCAGCCAGCGCATCGACAGGGCCAGACGACGCACCGGGCGTACTTCGACAGGCACCTGATAGTTCGCACCGCCCACGCGGCGGCTCTTGACTTCGACGATCGGCTTGATGTTGTTGATGGCGGTATTGAAGACTTCGATCGGGTCCTTGCCCGTCTTCTGCTGGATCTGGTCCAGGGCACCATAGACGATGCGCTCAGCCACGGCTTTCTTGCCGGACAACATCACAACGTTCATGAATTTTGCGAGTTCTACGCTGCCGAACTTGGGATCTGGCAACACTTCACGCTTGGGTACTTCGCGACGACGTGGCATTTCTATTCCTTGTGTGTCGATTCAGTTGAACCACATGCCCTTGCATGCAGTCTCGGTCAATACGGCCATGCCGATGACCACTTACTGCTGGCCAATGCCAGCTGCACCATGCCTGCACCGTAACCGGCGCGGGCCCATGCTATCAGGCCTTCTTGGGACGCTTGGCACCGTACTTCGAACGAGCCTGCTTACGATCCTTGACGCCTTGCAGGTCAAGCGAACCGCGCACGATGTGATAACGCACACCCGGCAAATCCTTGACACGACCACCGCGCACGAGCACGACCGAGTGCTCTTGCAGGTTGTGGCCTTCGCCGCCGATGTACGAGATGACTTCGAAGCCGTTGGTCAGGCGCACCTTGGCGACCTTACGCAATGCCGAGTTCGGCTTCTTGGGAGTAGTGGTGTAGACACGAGTGCAGACACCGCGACGCTGAGGGCAGTTTTCGAGAGCAGGACTCTTGCTCGACGTCGTACTGGCCTCGCGCGGCTTACGCACGAGCTGACTGATAGTAGGCATGACCTTAGATTTCCTTTACGGATGCCGGTTTCTTGTTCCGCCAGGAAGGACCACCCGGATTCTTCCTTTTGGGGCTTGCCACAAGCCTGCCCCAGGCACGGTTCGACACCGTAAAAAAGAGCAGGTCTTGCGAAATTCTTGCGTTGGCTTACACCATAGGCATATTCCAGCGAGCTTCTGATTCTAGCTCACTGAACACATCAGGTCAATAACACAACCTGATCAAATGGACATGCTGGCAATTTCCTGATACGCAGTGACCAGTTTGTTGCGAACCTGCAAACTCGTCTGGAACGCGATACCGGACTTCTGCAGATCGATCATCACGTCATTGAGCGCCACACCGGGGTCGCCCATCTCAAACGCCTTGGCCTGCGCATAAGAGCTTTCCTGAAGCGCCGCCACCTGTTGCAGGGAACGTTTGAGTTCGCTGGCAAAGCTGCCCTGTGCTGCATCGGCCTGGCGCACAGTACCCTCGGCCTGCCCATCCAGCATGCCGGCAGCACGTACGACAGCGCGCATTTGCGACAACATCTGCTCGATTCCAGCCAAGCCTGACAATTTTTGTATCGACATTACACACACCTATATAATTAGGGCCGCGCCGGGTTGCTGCAGCGCATCAGATTGCACACAGCACACGAGTCGGCAATCGTATTCTAGAAAGGGCAGGCCAGCGCCTATCCATTGAATAACCCTGAAAAATACGGCTTTTCATTGATTCGACTCAGCCTCTCCCGCCCGATAATCCATCGTTCCGATTAGAAAGCCCTGCTTCATGCCGCTTCACCACCTCCACCGCACTTGCGTGTCCACTGGCTTTGGGCAGAATGATTCCCACCGGGTAAACAACCGATGAACAACCCTGCCAACAACGCCTTTGCGGCGCTGAAAGCCAAGTTGCCCAAACTGGATGCCCTGGCAAAACTGCCAAAACCAGCCTTGCTGGGTGCTGGCGCATTGCTGGTCGCACTGCTGGCCGTCGTGTTCATGTGGTCCCGCGGCCCTGAATACCGTGTCCTGTTCTCGAATCTCGAAGAACGTGATGGCGGAGCCATCGTGACCGCACTCGGCCAGATGAACGTGCCCTACAAGTTTTCCGACAATGGCAATGCCTTGCTGGTGCCGGCAGACAAGGTGTACGACACACGCCTGCAACTCGCCAGCCAGGGACTGCCGCGTGGCGGCTCAGTAGGGTTCGAGCTGCTGGACCAGTCCCGCTTCGGTGCCAGCCAGTTTTCGGAACAGATCAATTACCAGCGCAGCCTGGAAGGCGAGCTGGCCCGCTCCATTGAAGCCCTGCATTCAGTCGAACGGGCGCGCGTGCATCTGGCCCTGCCACGCCAGTCGCTGTTCGTACGCGACCGCCAGCCCCCGACTGCATCCGTGCTACTGACGCTCTACCCGGGTCGTCAACTGGGTGAGTCGCAGGTGTCGTCGATCACCTGGCTGGTTGCTTCCAGCGTGCCCAACCTGAGCGCCGACAATGTATCCATCGTCGACCAGAATGGCCGTTTGCTCTCGCACCCCGATACCGGCCCGATGGGAGCCGATGCAGACCAGCTGCGATACGTGCAGCAGATCGAGCAGCGAGCCGTCGAACGCATCCTGACGCTGCTCAACCCACTGGTGGGTCCGGGCAATGTTCATGCCCAGGTCAGCGCGCAAATGGATTTTGCCCAGCGCGAAGAAACCTCTGAAATCTACCGCCCCAACCAGACGCCAGGTCAGGCCGCAGTCCGCAGCCGCCAGACCAGCAGCAGCAACCAGACCGGCCCGCAAGGCGCAATCGGCGTGCCGGGTGCGCTCACCAATCAGCCACCGGTCAATCCTGTCGCACCGATAGAGCAACCGCCTGCCGTAGCCCAGCAGGGCAACCAGCAAGGAAACCAGCAGGGCGCTCAACAACCGGCCACACCGCCGGTTCCCACCCAGTCGCGCCACGACGATACGACCAACTATGAGGTCGATCGCACCATCAGCCATACCAAGCAACCCGTGGGTGTACTGACCCGCATGTCCGTGGCCGTGGTCGTCAACTACCGAGTCAACGCCGACGGTGAGTGGGAAGCGCTGCCTGAAGACGAAATCCAGAAACTTGAAAAACTGGTTCGCGAGGCGGTCGGCTATTCCGAGCAACGCGGCGATACCGTCAGCATTGCCAATAGCCAGTTCAACGATCTCGAGCCGAGCCTGCCGGTCTGGCGTGATCCGTACTTCCTCGACATGGGCCGTACTTTCGGCACCTACCTGCTGATCCTGCTGCTGCTGATCTGGTTCTGGCGTGCCGTCATCCGTCCGATGCGCCAGCAACAGGCAACGGCCGAAGAAGAAGAGGCCCAGCAGGAAGTCGCGCTGGAAGAACAGGAACGCATGCGCCAAGCCAAGGAAGAGGCTCGCGAGCGCAAGAAACATCTGTACGAAAACAACCTGACATCCGCACGCGAACTGGCCATGAAGGACCCGCGTGCCGTTGCCATGATCATTCGCACCTGGACCGACCCCAATGGCTCAAGCAAACAACCCTGAGAAAAAAGAGTTCACAGGCCTTGAACGCAGCGCCATCCTGATGATGTCGCTCGGCGAGGATGCCGCTGCGGAAGTATTTCGCCACCTGACAGCTCGCGAAGTACAACAGCTCGGTGCCACCATGGCCGGCTTGAAACAGGTTTCGCGTGAGGATGTCGAGGCCGTACTGCTCAGCTTCCGTGAAGAAGCCGATCAGGTCATGGCCGTTTCGCTGGGCTCTGATGATTACGTACGCGCCGTGCTGACCAAGGCGCTGGGCAGTGATCGTGCTGCCAGCCTGATTGAGGATATCCTCGAGGCAGGCGACAGCGGCAGCGGCATCGATGCGCTCAACTGGCTCGACGCAAGCACCGTGGCTGAACTTATCAGTGACGAGCACCCGCAGATCATCGCCACGATCCTGGTCCACCTGGAACGTGACCGTGCAGCCAGTGTGCTGAATCTCCTGTCTGCCCGCCTGCGCAACGATGTCATGCTGCGCATTGCGACATTCGGCGGCGTCCAGCCGACCGCGCTGGCGGAGCTCACCGAAACCCTCAATAACCTGCTCAGCGGCCAGAGCGCCAAGCGCAGCAAGATGGGCGGCGTACGCACGGCCGCCGAGATTCTCAACATGATGAACTCGACAGAGGAAGAATCTGTCGTGGCCAGTCTGCGCGAACGCGATGCAGACCTGGCACAGAAGATCGTCGACGAAATGTTCGTCTTCGACAACCTCATCGATATCGATGACCGTGGCATCCAGTTGCTGCTCAAGGAAGTCGAAAGCGAAGTGCTGGTCATCGCACTCAAGGGTGCCACCGAAGACCTGCGGGAGAAGTTCCTCAAGAACATGTCGTCGCGTGCTGCCGAAATCCTGCGCGAAGACCTCGAGATGCAAGGTCCGGTCCGCATGTCGCGTGTCGAGACCGAACAGAAGACCATCCTGCAAATCGCCCGCCGCCTGGCAGAAGAAGGCCAGATCGTGCTGGGCAACCAGGGCGACGACGCCTATGTCTGACCCGGGCAAAGACCCTCGGTCAATGGATCGTCACCGTGCCGCCTGGCGGCGGTGGCAGATGGCGTCCATCCTGACGCCGGAACCCGAACCGGAACTGCCCGCCGAAGTCGAGCCAGAACCTGAGCCGGAGCCCCTCCCCCCCGAGCCACCGACGGAACTGCTGGCACAGTGGCGTGCAGAAGCAGAACAGGCCGGCCGCGAGGCAGGCTATGCCGCCGGTATGGCCGAGGGGTTCGCCGAAGGCAAGGCTGCAGGGCACGCACAGGGTTATGCGGCCGGTCAGGCCGAAGGGGCAGAAGCGGCACGCGCCCAGGGGGCCATTGAGGCTGCCCGGTTGCATGAGGCAGCCCAGCAATGTGCCCAGTCCATCAGCAGCATTGAGGAACAGATCGGCCAGAGCGTGATCAAGCTGGCCCTGGATCTGGCGCGCCAGATGGTCCGCACCCAGCTCGACGTGCATCCGGAACTGATCCTGCCTCTGGTGCAGGAAATCCTGCACACCGAAGCCGGTCCCGGCCGCGTGCGTATCTGGCTGCATCCCGAAGATCTGAAACTGGTACAGCAGCATCTGCAGGAAGATTTGCAGGATGCCAACTGGCGCCTGCTGCCTGATCCCGAGCTGGCACGCGGCGGCTGTCGTGCACAAACAGCATATGGTGACATCGATGCCACGCTGCAGACCCGCTGGCAACACATTGCCGGCGCACTGGGCCAGACACTCCGCTGGGAGGAGCCCCAGCCATGAGCAATACGGTTGCCCGCTGGCAGACCCAACTCCAGATTGCCTCGCTGCGCGGCACGTCCGCCGCTGCCTGGCAGGTATCTGGGCGGGTCACGCGGGCAGCAGGACTGGTATTGCAGGCCACCGGCCTGCGCCTTCCGGTCGGAGCCTCCTGCCTGATTGAAATCGCACCAGGCGCAGAGCATGGCGTCGAGGCCGAAGTCGTCGGCTTCGATGGAGGCACCCTTTACCTGATGCCATTGCAGAATATCGATGGGCTGATGCCCGGCGCACGCGTACTGCCTGAAGATGCAGTCGTACAGTCACCGATTCCCCTGCCCAAGCACGCACGCATCAATGGCTTGGCCCGTCCCAATATGGCGCGCCACCTGCCCGTCGGCGCAGGCCTGCTCGGGCGAGTACTGGATGCCACAGGCAGGCCGCTCGACGATCTCGGCCCGATTGATGAGCACGATGCCACACCGGCATCACTGAGCACCACCCTCATCAATCCGCTGGCACGTGCGCCAATCGATACGGTGCTGGATGTTGGCGTGCGCACCATCAATGGCCTGCTGACCGTGGGGCGTGGCCAGCGCATGGGCCTGTTCGCAGGTTCGGGGGTCGGCAAGAGTGTGCTGCTGGGCATGATGGCACGCTATACCCGTGCCGATATCATCATCGTCGGCCTGATCGGCGAGCGCGGCCGCGAAGTCCAGGAGTTCATCGAGAAAAACCTGGGGCCCGAAGGGCTTGCCCGCTCCGTCGTGGTCGCCGCGCCAGCCGATGTATCCCCCTTGCTGCGCATGCAGGGCGCTGCCTACGCCACACGCCTGGCCGAATATTTCCGTGACCAGGGCAAGCATGTGCTGCTGATCATGGATTCCCTGACCCGCTATGCCATGGCCCAGCGCGAAATCGCTCTGGCCATCGGTGAACCGCCGGCCACCAAGGGTTATCCTCCCTCGGTATTCGCCAAGCTACCAGCCCTGGTTGAACGTGCCGGCAATGGCACACCCACGGCAGAAGGCGGTGCTGCAGGTTCAATCACCGCTTTCTATACCGTGCTGACCGAAGGCGATGACCAGCAGGACCCGATTGCAGACGCGGCACGGGCCATTCTGGACGGCCACGTTGTCCTGTCGCGACAGTTGGCAGAAGCAGGCCATTATCCCGCCATCGATATAGAGGCTTCGATCTCACGGGTTATGACAGCGCTGATCGATCGCTCGCAATTCACGCGCGTACGCCGCTTCAAACAATTGCTGTCACGCTACCAGCGCAATCGCGACCTGATTGCCGTGGGGGCCTACGCACCGGGCCATGACAGCGAGCTGGACGAAGCCGTAACCAAATATCCCGTCCTCTCGTCATACCTCCAGCAGGATCTGGATGTTAATATTCCTTACGAAATGGCCGTCCGCCAGTTGGATCAGGTTTTCGAATCGGAAATGAACTCCCATGAGCGCCAAGCATTCACCTCTTGATACGCTGATCAATCTCGCGCAGAAGCGCACGGAGTCTGCCGTGCGCTCGCTGGGGGAGTTGCAGACGCAGCGCAACCAGGCCGGTCATCAGCTTGAAGCCTTGTACGACTACAAGCAGGACTACCGACAACGCCTGCAAAATGCCATGCGTAACGGCGTACCTGCTGCGCACTACCAGAATTACGAACAGTTCCTGACCGTTCTCGACAACGTGATTGACCAGCAGCACAAGGTCGTCCTCACCGCCGACCAGCAGCTTGAACAGGGTCGTGAGCAATGGCGCCAGGCCAAACGCAAGCTGGACTCTTTCGATACGCTGGTACAACGCCAACAAAAGACGATCGCCCTGCAACAACAACGGCGAGAGCAACGTCAGACTGACGAACAGAGTATCCGTGCGTATCTGCGCGCTGGTGCTGGTACCTTCTGAATCTAGGGATCGCTATGTCCGTAACATCTTCCGTGCTTCATGTCCCGGTCCAGGCAGATACCGATGTAGCCACCCGTGGCAACGTGGCTGCTGCGAGCCAGACCAGCCAGGAACTCGAGGCGGGCTCGGCACCTTTCAAGGATCTGCTTACGCAACGCAAGCGTGCGATCGACGACACAACCGATACGGACCACTCGGATCCGCTTGCTGCAGACCACACAGCGCTGGGCTTGCTGCAGGCGTTCATTCAGCAGGACAGCACACAAGGCACCGCCCCTGCTGGCGAGACCGAAGAAGATGTCATGGATGCCGACACACTGTTGCGCATCGGTGACAGAACCGAGGGCAACAGCAAAGACTTGGTCTCGCAGGCAAAAGCCACGCCCAGGGATATGCTTGAACTGGCTGCACAGCGGGATCACATCGAGCGGACAGTCCCGAAGGCAGGCGAGGCAGAACCACAGGATCAAGACGCTGCGATCAATCGGGCATCCGTTGCCGACGCCACAACGCGCGGCACGGACAGCACGGTTTTCACGTCGGCAGCATCCAGACCTGACCTCGCCGCTGTGCCAGCCAGAACCTCCTCGAGCAGTTCGCAGGCGCAACAGCGCAACGAACGCCTGCAGTCGCAGACAGGCGCATTCCAGGCAATCGAACCGACCCAGGCAGGCATGCAGCAGGTTGCCCAGAACAACACCTCGACACGCATGCAGGAACCCCTGGCCGCCGTCGACACACAACTGCAGCAGCACAACACTCCCGCCACCGGCTCCATGCAACCCGTCGGGCTGTCGCATGTCGGCACCACGACAGGCACTCACGATCAGATCCAGGCAACCGTAGGCTCCCGAGGCTGGGCTCCGGAACTCGGCCAGCACGTCGCGCGGCTCGGCAACCAGGCCATCCGTCTGGGCGTCCAGCACGCCGAATTGCGCCTTGACCCACCGGATCTCGGCCCGTTGCGTATCACACTGAGTCTCCAGGACGGCATTGCCCAGGCTTCGTTCGTATCCCCTCACATCGCCGTGCGCCAGGCCGTCGAATCGGCTCTGCCACAATTGCAGCAGGCCTTGAATCAGGCTGGTATCGCCCTGGGCGAGGCAAATGTAGGGGACCACGCAGCACAACAGCGCCAGGACGAACAATTCGCAGCAGGACAAGGCCAGAGGCATGATGCTTCCGACAACCTGACAGGCAGCGATACAAACGGTTCCGGCCTGGTTTCTGCAACTGAACAATCCCGTCGCCCGGACGCATTGATCGACGTATTCGTCTGATGCCATTCATCATGGAGACCCAAACGGTTGAGATGGCTGGTATTTACTGCCTTTTTCATCCCCCTCGCCATGCCGGTATCAGGCAGAATCGAGACTTCGAGGAATCTGCGCAATGGCCGCTTTTTCGCAAGTCCTAAACCATGGCGACTCTCAAGCAAACGATTATGCCCGCCCGTAGTACTCTTCCCTCACGTTCCAGTGGTCGTCTCGGCAGCTTCATCCAGGCGCTGCTGGCCTTGCTTATTGTCGTCGGCCTGAGCGTCGGTGCCACATGGTATGTGATGACCCAATTCTATCTGCCGAAACAGGCAGCCGCAGGCACCGAGTCGTCCGCACCCACCGCCACTGCAGCCACACCGGCTGCGGCACCCGCACCCGTTGCCGCACCCGCACCCGCACCTGTCATCGCGGCCCCCATATTCGTGCCTCTGGAACCGTTCACCGTCACGCTGGCCAACGACCAGATGGAACGCATCCTGCACACGGCGATCACGCTGCGCGTTGCCGATCTGGCCTCCGAAGACCGCATCAAGAGCTATATGCCTGAAGTGCGCAGTCGTATCCTGTTCATTCTGTCGCAACAGCCCCCGGATACCGTACAGCAGGCCAATACCCGCGTCGCGCTGGCAATGGCCATTTCCAAGGCCATCAGCATGCCCTTCTCGCCGATGACCGAATCGCAGCACATCACAGACGTGCTGTTCACCGACTTCGTTGTGCAGTAAAGATCATGTCTTACGAGGCATTCCTTTCCCAGGATGAAGTCGACGCCCTCCTTGCCGGTGAGCTGGGAGAGTCGCAGGCCAGTCAAAGCACCCAGCAGGACACGTCCGGAGTACGCGCTTATGATCTGGGTTCACCAGATCGCGTCGTGCGACGGCGCATGCAGACGCTTGAGCTGATCAACGAACGCTTTGCGCGCAACATGCGCACGGTGCTGCTCAATTTCATGCGGCGTAGCCCGGATATTTCCGTCGGCAATATCCGTATCATGAAATACGCCGAGTTCGAGCGCAACCTGCCGGTGCCCAGCAATCTCAACATGGTCACCATGAAGCCGCTGCGGGGTACGGCGCTCTTCACCTATGACCCGAACCTGGTGTTTCTGATCATTGACAGCCTGTTCGGTGGCGATGGCCGCTACCATACACGGGTCGAAGGTCGCGAATTCACCCAGACCGAACAACGCGTCATCCAGCGGCTGCTGGGGCTCACCCTTGAAAGCTACGGCAAGTCCTGGGAAAAGGTGTACCCGATTGCATTCGAGTACGTCCGCTCCGAGATGCACACGAAGTTTGCCAGCATCACCGGAAATAACGAAATTGTCGTCGTCTCGTCGTTTCGCATCGAATTCGGTGCCGTAGGTGGCAATCTCAATATCTGCCTGCCCTACTCGATGATCGAGCCGGTACGTGACCTGCTGACTCGGCCGTTGCAGGAAACCTCCCTGGAATCAGTAGACCAGCGCTGGATGCAGCAACTTTCGCAACAGGTGCGCAGTGCAGATATTGAAGTATCTGCAGAATTCACGCGCATCCAGTCCAGCATCGGCCAATTGATGGCCCTCAAGGCTGGTGATGTGCTGCCGATCGAAATGCCCGAAACCATCACGGCCCACGTCGATGGTGTACCTGTGCTCGAGTGCCAGTACGGCGTACATGACAACCGCTATGCCTTGCGCGTCCAGAACATTCTGGATACACGCAATGACGAATTCATCAACGATCACCTATCATGACTGACACCGATCTCTCCCCCGACCAACAACCTGCGTCCGACCAGCCGGCATCCTCCGATTTCGCCGGCACCCAGGCTGATGGCCTGGTGCAGGGCAGCGAGTCAGCCGCCGTCGACACGACTGCCGCCGCGACCGAAGACCCAGCTGGCGTCAGCATGGATGACTGGGCCGCAGCATTCGCAGAACAGGATACCAGCAGCGAGCCGGCCCCTGCCAGCAGCACAGCAGCCGCTCCGGCATCTGCCACTGCTGCAGCGACCACTGCCGCTACGGCGTCGCCCGTTGCCTTCCAGCCGCTGACGCCCAGTGGCCAGACCATCGGTCACGACATCGACTTCATCAAGGATGTGCCGGTACAACTGACTGTTGAGCTCGGCCGTACCCGGATGACCATCAAGAATCTGCTGCAACTGGGTCAGGGCTCCGTGGTCGAGCTCAATGGCCTGGCTGGTGAGCCCATGGACGTATTCGTCAACGGCTTCCTGATTGCCCAGGGTGAAGTCGTGGTGGTGGAAGACCGCTATGGCATCCGCCTGACCGACATCATTACGCCCTCCGAACGTCTCAGCCGCCTCAACAACCGGCGCTGATCGCACCCTGTCATCATGACCGAGGCCGCGCTGATCCGTGTCATCGCAGTACTGATACTGATCATCTGCATGATCCTGGCTGCGGCTTGGCTCGTGCGCCGTCTCGGTCTGGCCGGCACATCGCGTCAGGCCAGCAGTCTGCGCCTGCTGGGTAGTCTCGGACTAGGTCCCCGTCACCGAATCGCCATCATCGAAGCGGATGGCACCCGCCTGGTGGTCGGCCTGCACCCCAACGGCATCAACCTGCTGCATACCTTCCCGCCATCCGAATCCATCACGTCCGAAGAAGCGCCCGCCAGCAGCACCGATGGCACATTCAAGGACGCGCTTGAGCGCGCACAGCCCCCGTCGACTCCGCAATGACTCCGATTTCATTCCAGCGCCATGGCATCATGGCCCTTGTACTGGGGCTGATCCTGTGGTGTGCACCCTGGGCCGTTCAGGCACAGGCATTGCCTGCCATCACCAGCCAGCCTGGTGCCGATGGCGGGCAGATCTATTCGCTCAGCATTCAGACCATGCTGCTGCTGACCATGCTCGGTTTCATACCGGCCATGCTGCTGATGATGACCTGCTTCACCCGCATCATCATCGTGCTGAGTCTGCTGCGCAACGCTATCGGTACAGCTACTTCTCCACCCAATCACATCCTGATCGGCCTGGCACTGTTCCTGACTTTTTTCACCATGTCGCCGATCTTTGACCAGATCTACGACACGGCCTACAAGCCGCTCACCGAGGGCAGTATTTCGTTCGAAGCGGCCGTCGAGGAGGCCGGCAAGCCGTTGCGCACATTCATGCTGCACCAGACCCGCGAAAACGACCTCATGATGTTCGCCAACATGGCCAACCTGCCTGAAGTCGAAACACCGGAACAGGTACCGTTTCGCGTGCTGGTGCCCGCATTCATCACCAGTGAACTCAAAACTGCGTTCCAGATTGGCTTTACCATTTTCATTCCATTCCTCGTCATTGATCTGGTCGTTGCCAGTGTCATGATGTCGCTCGGGATGATGATGGTACCGCCTGTCACCATTTCGCTGCCGTTCAAGCTGATGCTGTTCGTCCTCGCCGATGGCTGGAACCTGTTACTGGGTTCATTGGCGCGTAGTTTCTATATATAGACACGGAGGACTCGCATGACGCCTGAATCCGTAATGACGTTGATCTACGCGACGCTCAAACTGACCCTCAGCATCGCCGGACCGCTCCTGCTCGTGACCCTGATCGTCGGCCTGCTGATCAGCATTTTCCAGGCAGCTACCCAGATCAATGAAATGACACTTTCGTTCATTCCCAAGCTATTGGCCATGTGTGCGGCCCTGGTCCTGCTGGGACCATGGATCCTGAATACCCTGGTCGATTTCATGCGCCAGTTGATCAGCAACATTCCAACGCTGGCGATGTAGGCGCATACGGGAGACGGACACCGTGTTCTCGTTCACGATCGATCAACTCTATGGTTGGATGGCGGCCTTCCTCTGGCCTTTTTTTCGTCTCCTGGGACTGTTCGCAAGCGCACCACTATTTGGTGAATCAACGATCCCGAAGCGGGTCAAGATCGCCTTGGCTGCCGCGCTGACTGTTGCCGTTGCGCCCGCCCTAGGTCCCATGCCCGATATCCCCCCAGCATCCTATGCCGGCCTGGGTATCGCCGTACAACAAACGCTGATCGGCATCATGCTGGGGCTGACCATGCGCGTGGTCTTCGCTGCGGTACAGACGGCCGGTGAGTATATCGGCCTGCAGATGGGCTTGTCCTTTGCCTCGTTCTTCGATCCGTCCACGGGTGGCAACACTGCCGTTCTCTCGCGCATGCTCAATCTGATCGCCATGCTGCTGTTCCTTGCCCTGGACGGACACCTGCTGATGCTGCAAGGCCTGCTGCACTCTTTCGAAACATTACCCATCAGCGATGCCCCCCTCCATGTCGCTGGCTGGGGCCTGCTCAACCAATGGGGCGGTCAGGTGATCATTTCAGGCCTGCTGATGGCATTGCCTTTGATGACGGCACTCATGACTATCAATCTGTGCATGGCTATCCTGAACCGCACCGCGCCACAAATGTCTGTTTTCGCAGTCGGCTTCCCGATCTCCCTGATTGCCGGCATGATCATGCTGACTGTCATGATTCCGCAGACCAGCGGCTTCCTGGAACGCCTGATCGCCGCAGGGCTCGAAACCATGGAAGGGGTCGCTGCCGGCTTTGCCGTGCAGGGCCCCTAGGGCGTATCGCGCCCAAACACAGGAAACACCCGTTGCGAATGGGCCTGCAACACTTTCTCAAGGTGTCTGGAACACGGCCTGTGCAATGCTGAGCCGCTGGATATGCTGGTCCAGCAGTTCACTGGCCCGCCTCAGTTCACCTACCAGTTCTCTGTTTTGCTGCGTCCCCTGCTCGATTTCCTGCATCGCAGTATTCACGGCTGAAATGCCCGCATGCTGAGCCGTGGAAGCATCCGAAATCGAGGCCACAGCCGCATCGACACGCGCAACTGATTCCAGGACTTGCTGCATCATGCCCTGCGCCTGTCGTACCTGCTGAACACCTGCATCCATCCTGCCCACCGAGTGTTCTATCAGCGTTTTGATATCCGCCGCCGCATGCGCGCTTTTCTGCGCCAAGGTTCGGACCTCTGCTGCCACGATACTGAAACCTCGACCGCTTTCTCCCGCCCTGGCCGCCTCCACGGCCGCATTGAGCGCCAGGATATTGGTCTGAAAGGCAATCCCGTCGATCATCCCGACGATAGCCGCCATACGATCCGACTCGGCAGCTATCCCACTGATCGTTTCCTCGACATCCGTCACGGTACGGCCTGCCTGCTGCGCAAGAGCCCTGCTCTCACTGGTACGACGCCCTACTGTCTCGACATGCACCGCATTGTCCTGGACCGCACCATCCAGAGCTTTGATACGCGCTTCGGTCTGTTCCAGCATGACATCATGCAATTGTGTCCGCTGCAACAGCTCGTACCCACCCGCCCCGATGACCTCCCCCGCCTTTTGTGTACCGCCCAGTGTCCGGCCCATGTCACGTGCAACACTGATCATGCTGCAACGCGTGACCTCAAGGGCAAAACGCAGACGTCCCAACTCATCATCATCATCGAAATCCAATCGACTTGTAAGATTGCCCGCAGCAAGCTGATAGGCACTTTGCATGGACTGCTGCAGAGACCGGCGCAGCCTCCAGAATGCCATACCGGCATACCCCGCCAACGCAAGCACGCCCGAGATGGTCAGCCCGGCAATCCAGTCAGGTTCAAGCCCAGCCAGCCAATTCGGGTTCATGCGTGCAGCATGCAATGTCCAGCCCGCGCTCCCCACAGCCGCAATCCCGAGCACACATGCCTGCAACATGCGCTGCAAAGCCGTACGAGGTGCCAGGCTACGCACCAGTGCCCTCAATATCCGGCGCCATCCAACCGGCACGACGCGCCCCTGTGCCACAGTCGCTCCTGCCTGCCGGCCCTGGCTCCATTGCGCGTAATACCAGGCAGCAGCATCGATCTGTTCTTGGGTCGGTCGAGTACGCACCGACGAGTAGCCCACGACTTCATGACCCCGAAATATCGGTGAGGCATTGGCCAGCACCCAATAGAAATCTCCGTTTCTGCGACGATTCTTGACGACGCCCAACCAAGTCTGGCCGGCCTTGAGCGTCTTCCAGAGGTCAGCGAAGGCACCAGGAGGCATGTCCGGATGCCGGACCAGATTGTGCGGTGCCCCCAGCAGCTCCTCCAGCGCATAGCCACTTGCTCTTACGAATGCATGGTTGGCATACACAATTCGTCCGGCCAAGTCCGTACGCGAAATCAGGTAATCCGTCTCCTCCAGCCTGAACTCATGGTCAGTGACGGGCAGGTTTATTCTCATTTATTCCAATCCACTGCATGTTCGGAAAGCGCTCGCCGCTTTGCACACAAACAAAAGCAGTCTTGACCTTTGTCAAGACTGCTTGTCTATGGTGTAACGCGATCGCCTCTTTTAAATTTCCGAACAAGGCGATTGTTTCTGACTATTTCATCCGATCAGATCCCCAGATCAATGCTTGATTCAAGTAAGCGCCCTTACCGCCGGCATCTCGATCACCTCGCGTGAGCTGACCTTGAAGACGGATACGGCCTGTCTCAACTGCTGCGCCTGTGACTCCAGCGAACTGGCCGCTGCTGCCGCTTCTTCCACCAGTGCGGCGTTCTGCTGTGTGACCTCATCCATCTGTGCTACTGCGCGGTTCACCTGCTCGATACCGCTCGACTGCTCCTGTGATGCAGCCGAGATCTCGCCCATAATGTCCGTCACCCGCTGCACGGAATCAACTATTTCCTTCATCGTTTCGCCAGCCAGTTCGACCTGCCGCGAACCGGCCTGCACCTTGTTCACCGAGTCCTCAATCAGCGTCTTGATCTCGCGAGCCGCCTGCGCACTGCGCTGCGCCAGCGTACGCACCTCCCCGGCCACCACCGCAAAGCCCTTGCCCTGCTCACCTGCTCGCGCCGCCTCCACCGCAGCATTCAATGCCAGAATATTCGTCTGGAATGCAATGCCATCAATGACATTCACGATCTCTGCGATCTTGTGTGAACTCCCAGAGATGGCATGCATGGTCGTGACCACTTCAGACACCACCACTCCGCCACGCTGTGCCACGCCCATACTGGTACCTGCCAGTTGATCGGCCTGGCGGGCATTGTCGGCGTTCTGTTTTACCGTACTGGCAAGCTGCTCCATACTGGCTGCAGTTTCCTCAAGCGAGGCAGCCTGCTCCTCGGTACGACTACTCAGATCGGTATTGCCCTGGGCGATCTCGGTAGAGCCCGTATTGATCTCATCCACCCCCTGGCGTACTTGCATGACAACCTGCGACAAGCTTTCCTGCATGCGCCTGATTGCAGTAAACAACTTGCCGATTTCATTGTGTGAGCCCACCTCGACCCGATGGGTCAAGTCACCGGCAGCCACCAGCCCCAATTCCTGCCCCGCCTGCTCCAGCGGCCTCAGCACGATCCGTGCGATATAAAGCCATCCGGCCAGCACCAGGGCCCCAGCCAGCAGCAGCAACACAATGGCGCCGACATCGGCAAACGTTTTCTGCTGTGCAGCTTCCGTCATCATCGAACCATAAATCCGATGCGTCAGCTCATAATAATCCGTGAAGAGCTTTTCCATTTTATCGACCAGAATATTGCGCTCGGCCAGCATGGCCGGTGAACCATATTCACTGTCGCTGCCACTCATGAATCCCTGGGCAGCCTGCCGCAACATGGGAATATATGCACCCAATGCCTGGCTTATATCATTGGAAAGGCGCTGCCCATCACCCAGCTTGGGTTCGGCATGGAATTGGCGGAAAGTGTTTTCGACCTGATCCAACACAGCATCAGCCAGTTTGGCATTGGCACGCGATTTTTCGGCCTCTCCACGCAGATAGTCACGATGTGCCAACGCCATGCGGAGGCGATTCTCGAGCAATCCTTCGCGAACCGCATGCAGGGGATCCGCCCGTTTGACAGCCATACTGTAGAGAGACTCGAAACCTGTATTGGCCTGCCCTGCACCCCGCCAGGCAAACCCGATTGCCAACAGAATAGCGGCAAAGAACAAGCCCAGTACCAGCATCATGCCAGTACGCACCATCATATTTTTTAACATCGTTCATTCCTTGACACACCAAGATGAAACCAAGGCCAAATTCGCATATATGTGCGAGAAACCGGCCTCGCCCTGCATCTACGCAGCACGGCTGAACAATATTAATATCCTGATAATGCGTTCAATTATTCAATAAAAACCATATTGCCCACATTGTTTATATTATCGGGCAACACATGTGGAATACCCGACATATAAAAACTTAAATACAAATTTTTAATTCACAATGTTGCACATCAATACGTTCAAGACCAAATGAATATCAAACCAGTCATTATCAATGAGAATGGGCCAGCCTTTTACAAGGTGGCCCATTATTCAGACAGAGTCAGGCCTGGTGCAAGCGCTCATGCGCCGGCATTTCGATGACTTCCTGTGAACTGATCCGGAATACCGACACCGCCTGGCGCAACTGCTGCGCCTGTGACTCCAGCGATCCCGCCGCTGCCGCCGCCTCTTCCACCAGCGCCGCATTCTGCTGCGTCACCTCATCCATCTGCGCCACCGCTCGGTTCACCTGCTCGATACCGCTCGACTGCTCCTGCGTCGCCGCAGAAATCTCGCCCATGATGTCTGTCACTCGCTGCACTGCATCCACGATCTCCTTCATCGTGCTGCCCGCGCGCTCAACCTGATTCGAACCTGCCTCAACCTTGCTCACCGAATCCTCGATCAGCGTCTTGATCTCGCGCGCCGCCTGCGCACTACGTTGCGCCAGCGTACGAACCTCTCCGGCCACCACCGCAAAGCCCTTGCCCTGCTCGCCAGCTCGCGCCGCTTCCACCGCCGCATTCAGCGCCAGAATGTTCGTCTGGAACGCGATCCCGTCGATCACATTCACGATCTCCGCAATCTTGCGCGAACTCGCCGAGATCGCATCCATCGTCGTCACGACTTCCGACACCACCTCACCACCTCGACGCGCAACACCCATGCTGTTGCCCGCAAGCTGATCCGCCTGCCGCGCATTGTCCGCATTCTGCTTGACCGTGCCCGACAGCTCTTCCATGCTCGCCGCAGTCTCTTCCAACGACGCAGCCTGCTGCTCCGTGCGGCTGCTCAGGTCCGTATTGCCCTGCGCGATCTCCGTCGCTCCCGTGTTGATCTCGTCAACACCCTGGCGCACCTGCGCAATCACCCGCGTCAGGCTCTCCTGCATCTTGCGCAGCGATACAAACAACTGGCCAATCTCATTGCGTGATGTCACATCCACACGGTGTGTCAGATCGCCCTGCCCCATGTATTCGAACAACTGGCCTGCCTGCCGCAGCGGCCCCAGAACAGTCCGCTCGATGAACCTCCATGCGGCCAGGAACATGATCACCGCCAGCACGAAAAGACCGATTGTGACGGCCCGTGCCGTGTCATAGCCTTCGGCTGAATCGTCCTCCAGTGCCTGCATCTGCACGCCAATGTTATCCAGATTTTCATTCAGGAGCCGATCAAACGTCTGATTCGCCTCGCGCGACGCGGCATTGGCCTGGAGATAGGCCTGGGCATCCTGTTGCAGCAACGCCTGACCGACTTTTTCAATGGCCGCTGTATAGTGCCCCAGTGCCGTAGCCAGCCCCTGAGCCTGTGTACGCTCGGCATCGGACGCGACAGTCGCCTGGTAGGTCTGGATGGCCGAAGTAGCCTGCTCCAGACGCTTGCGCGCACCGTCCACGCGTTCGCCAATCTTGCCGGTTTCGCCTTCCTGCAGTTCGGTATAGGCCGTGGCCAGTCCCACGCGAGCGCGCAGCAAGGCCACCCAGGCACCATAGACATTGCGAACCTGCTCGGTCGTCATGTCATGGATACGATCCACGGAACGATAGCCGGAATAGGCATTCTTCCAGCCGATTCCACTGGATACGACCAGCGCCAGCGTAAATACGGCCAGAATACACAGGAAAATCGTGCGTACTTTCAGTTTGCTCAACATGTTGACTCCAACTGTGCAATCGATATATGGACACTATATCCCTGCGTCGGGTGTGGCAGTCTTCCAATAACGCCGTTCTTTTTACGCCGACTCATGCAAACAAGTCATAAAAAATGGCATTTAGCGTAATAATCGCTTATTTTTTCTGAATTCTGCCCAGTTCCATATCGCATCACGTCAAGCCAGCCTGAACACCGACACTGCCCGATTCAGATCCTGCGCCTGTTGCTCCACCGATGACGCTGCTGCAGCTGCTTCTTCCACCAATGCAGCATTCTGCTGTGTCATTTCGTCCATGCGTGACACCGCGCCATTGACCGAGTCGATGCCTGACGACTGTTCCTGCGTCGCAGCAGAGATCTCGCCCACGATATCGGTTACACGCTGCACAGCATCGACGATCTCCCGCATGGTATCGCCTGCATGTCCTACCTGCGCCGAGCCGGTATCGACCTTGCCAACAGAGTCTTCTATCAAAACCTTGATCTCGCGCGCCGCCTGCGCACTGCGCTGGGCCAACGTGCGCACCTCGCCAGCCACCACGGCAAAACCCTTGCCCTGCTCGCCGGCACGAGCAGCTTCCACGGCCGCATTGAGCGCCAGGATATTGGTCTGAAAGGCGATGCTGTCGATCACATTGACGATCTCGGTGATCTTGCGCGAGCTACCGGAAATGGCCTGCATGGTCCCCACTACGGCAGCCACGGCCTGACCACCGCGCTGAGCCACGTCCATGCTGCGGGCAGCCAGTTGATCTGCCTGACGGGCATTGTCGGCGTTCTGTTGTACCGTCCCTGCCAACTCCGCCATGCTGACAGCCGTCTTGCCCAGGGCACTGGCCTGATGTTCAGTGCGGTTACTGAGATCATTGTTGCCTTGCGCGATCTGGCGGGCCCCCACGCTGATCTCTTCCACACCTTGCCTGACTTGAGCCACGGTACGGATCAGGCCATCCTGCATCTGCCGCACAGCAGCGTATAGCTGACCGATTTCATTGCGCGAATCGAAAGCCGCACGCGCAGTCAGATCCCCCATCGCCATACGCTGGAACTGCTCGCCAGCCTGTCGTAACGGCTGTAGGATCAGACGACCAAATACAATCCTCACCAACAACATGAACAACACGCCCAGCAAGATGGCTGCGCCCACAGCCATGCTGCCGATCTGGAAAAGGCCCGCCGCATCCTGTTCGGCCTGGTGCTGTGCCTGCTCCTGCTGGTCGACCAGTTGCTGCAACGCCTGGGAGAATGCTGCAGCACGTGGCGTACCGTATTCCGTATTCACCATGTAGAAAATATAGTGATTGCCATCGCGCAAGGCATCCAGCATGGGTTGCACGGCATCATCGATGTAGGCACGATAAGTTCGGATCAGGCTGAGCATGATGGGCTGTTCGGCACCGTCATCCCCGATCAGGGCACGAAAATCCTGAAAATCGCGATCGATCTTGGTCAACAACGCCTCGACAGCCTGGAGTTCTGTCTGCGCCCGCTCCCGCATCGATTTCAGTCGGAACTCTTCAGCTTCCTGCAGAGACCTGGCGGTCGTCATCAGGCCCAGGCGAGCGGCCGCGGTATCTGCACCAAGGCTATGGATCAGATTGACCTGCCGACGTGCGCCACTCATTTCCTGAAAAACCTGGTTGTTCTGAGCCAGGAATAGTACGCTGATGGCACCGATCCCGATCAACAGCAGCATGAATGCCCCGAACAGAAAAAGCATCAGCGTACCGATTTTCAGGTCACGCAGACGCCAGGGAGGCTGCTGCCTGCGCCTTGCCCCAAAACGGCTTTTTTTGTTTTCAGCCGGCACTACATCCAACACGGCGTGGGTCGAACGCGACCGCCGCCCTTCCAGAGCATAGTCCATTTGTTTCCCCTTGCTGACGGCTCCGCCCACTCGTACGGCAGGCTGGAACCATTTTTATCGCCTACGGCATGTCAGAATGTCTCCCAGTCATCATCCCTGTCGGCTTTCTGTGTATGACTCGTTGCACCTGGACGGCTCTTTCCGGTCGAGCTGGTTTTTCCCAGGTTGGGCCGCAGCAGCGGCTCATTATGATCTGGCGCAGCGGCACGGGGCGCAGCAGATGTGGTGCCCGCCTGCGGAGCAGCGGGTTTGGGCAGCGCTGCACCAGGGGCCTTTTTCCCGACGGCTGGTTTGGATACCGCTGCCGGAGCAGCCTGTACCGGCTTGCGAACAGGAGCCGAAGAACGGGCTGCGGCGACGGCATGCGCCGGCATTTCGATGACTTCCTGCGAACTGATCCGGAATACCGACACCGCCTGGCGCAACTGCTGCGCCTGTGACTCCAGCGATCCCGCCGCTGCCGCCGCCTCTTCCACCAGCGCCGCATTCTGCTGCGTCACCTCATCCATCTGCGCCACCGCTCGGTTCACCTGCTCGATACCGCTCGACTGCTCCTGCGTCGCCGCAGAAATCTCGCCCATGATGTCTGTCACTCGCTGCACTGCATCCACGATCTCCTTCATCGTGCTGCCCGCGCGCTCAACCTGATTCGAACCTGCCTCAACCTTGCTCACCGAATCCTCGATCAGCGTCTTGATCTCGCGCGCCGCCTGCGCACTACGTTGCGCCAGCGTACGAACCTCTCCGGCCACCACCGCAAAGCCCTTGCCCTGCTCGCCAGCTCGCGCCGCTTCCACCGCCGCATTCAGCGCCAGAATGTTCGTCTGGAACGCGATCCCGTCGATCACATTCACGATCTCCGCAATCTTGCGCGAACTCGCCGAGATCGCATCCATCGTCGTCACGACTTCCGACACCACCTCACCACCTCGACGCGCAACACCCATGCTGTTGCCCGCAAGCTGATCCGCCTGCCGCGCATTGTCCGCATTCTGCTTGACCGTGCCCGACAGCTCTTCCATGCTCGCCGCAGTCTCTTCCAACGACGCAGCCTGCTGCTCCGTGCGGCTGCTCAGGTCCGTATTGCCCTGCGCGATCTCCGTCGCTCCCGTGTTGATCTCGTCAACACCCTGGCGCACCTGCGCAATCACCCGCGTCAGGCTCTCCTGCATCTTGCGCAGCGATACAAACAGCTGGCCAATCTCGTTGCGTGATGTCACATCCACACGGTGCGTCAGATCACCGGCAGCTACCAGTCCCAACGCATCTCCCGCCTGAGCCAGGGGACGCAACACGGAGCGTGAAATATAGAGCCAGCATCCCAGTGCCAGAATCAACGCCATAGCCAACAAGGCAGCCGCTCCAATGGTGGCAATATCGGTCTGCCGGGAGGCATCACCCGTCAGGCTGGCGTACAGTTCACGTGCCCAGGCGAAATAGGCATCGAATTGCCGGTTCAATTCCGTAACGTATTTGTCACGTTCCGCCGCCTTCGAGGGCGACGCATATTCAGTATCGTCGCCATCGCTGAAACCCTGCACGGCGCTGGCAGACATGCCAAGATAGCCCTTGAGTGCCAGATCGATATTGTCGGAAATCTTCTGTCCCTCAGGATCCTTCGGCGCATCATGGAAACGTTGGAAAATGCTTGCGACTTTCTGTTCAGCTTCCTGGGCCTTGGCCACGTTGGCCTTCACGCCATTGGGATTGTTCAGCAAATAATCACGATGCGACAAAGCCAGATAAAGCCGGTTTTCATTCAGGGCAGCGCGCAACGAAGTCAGCACCTCCACCCTGTTGGTCGCCACATCGTAAAGATTCTGGAAACCCTGCTCTGAACGCTGCGCGTTATTCCATGTAAAGCCGATTGCCAACAACAGCCCCGACACAAACAAGGACAGCACCAGTAACATACCTGTGCGGACGGTGAGATTCTTCAGCACTCGCTACTCCCTATCTACTTACGACAATCTTATCGTGCTGCAACGCAAAATCAATACGGGAAAACCAAGCGGCCTGTCGTGAAACAGGCCGCTTGGGTTTTACTTCCGGTTATCGCTGAGAGTTCAGCAGGGACAATCCCTGTATGCGCTGGAATGCCAACATGGAAGCCTCGAACGCATTGCTCTGGAAGAGCAGCATGCTGTACATCTCAACCATGTCCATTTCGCTGCTGCCTTCCAGACTGGTCATCTGGGCACTGTAGCTCAGAGCACGCAGGTTGCTGTTGGTATCAAGCGCCGTCAGTTCATTCATACGTGCACCGATGGACGCACGTATTGTCAGGACATTGTCGAAATTGTTGGACAGCTTGGCACCTGCCTCATTCATGGCATTGCGAAATACTGCGACACTGGCAGCATCATCCGTATCGACCTGATCCAGTGCATCGATTGCCTTTTTCAGGGTCGTGAACATATTCATGTCGACATCCGACGACACGATCGGTGCCACGGTCACGACATCGTTGCCTGTCCCGCCTGAACCGGGTTCACCCTCAAGCTGGATCTTGACATTGTTGGGCAGGGTCACCGTGACACCCGTCGATGCGTCATAGGCACCACTGATGGGAGGTACGACGGAAGTCGTGCCATCCGCCTGGCGAACATCATAGGTCCCCGCGACGCTGTCGAGCACGACCGTGTAGGTATTGTTGTTGGTGGCACCACCAGAAGGCAGCACCGGATGTCCCGCGACCAGAGTGGAGTTGGCCGTGCCGGCACCGGTGGCAACCGTCGCCACAACGCCGCGCGAACCGGGATTGGCCCGCTCGAAAATCTCGGAACCCAGGTTAGACGATGGCATCTGGCGAGTCTGGTCCACCTGGATCGTACGCGGCTGGTTCCCCCCCTGGTAATCACCCACCACCCAGCCATTCTGCACTTCGTAGGCAGGCGTCTGGCCCTGATTCCCGGAGAAAATGTAGTGCCCGTTGCCATCGGTGGCATTGGCCTGGGTATACAGGCTGGCATAGACCTCTTTCAACTCGGCGGACAGGGAGCGCAGATCGGACGGCGACAGGCTGCCATTGCCAGCATTCACCAACTTGGTGCTGACTGTCGTAAGCGAGCTGTAGACGCTGTCCAGCGCTTCAAGGGAGGTCTGCAGGTTGCGCTCGGCCACGTCGCGGTTTTTGCCATACTGTGTATTGACCGCCTGGCTCTGGCTCACGTTGATTGCCAGGGACGCCGCCAGAGGATCGTCACCAGGACGCAGCACACGCTTGCCCTGAGCAATCTGCTGGTAGAGTTGCGACATGTCCTTCTGCTTGTTGGTCATCGTGGCAGCACTGATGCTGTACATGAGCGAAGTACTGAGGCGCATGGTTATATCCTGGTTATTCCGTCAATCTTGTATATCTATTGGGCCAACCGCAATCAGTTGCGCAGTCCCAGCAATGTATCGAACAGTTGTGAACCGACATCGATAAGGCGAGCTGCTGCGCGGTACTGGTCAGAGAACTGCATCAGGCTCATCAATTCCTCATCCTGGTTGACTCCCGAAACATCCTGCTGAGCCTGCAGCCGCTGCGTCACCAGGTTCTGCTGGGACTTGCTGGCCGTGGTGACCTCCTGGGTCTTGACGCCAACCTTGTTGATCAGTCGGGAAAAGGCGTCATTGGGATTCAGGGATCCATTGCCCAGGATACGCTCGGTACGCAGCTTGGCCAGCAACAGGCCGTTTTCGCCATTGGTGGCCCCGCCGGAACTGTCGGCTGCCGCGATCTTGTCGGGCTCTGTAATGGCCAGTCCGAGATCACGTGCTCCCTGGCGCACCGGCTGAATCTGCCAGGAGTCTCCTGCACTGGCCGTTGCCGGCAGTGTGTACTGGACACCATCGACGACCATATTGTCCGTCACCGGGGTATAGGTCTGCCCTGTAGTGAGATTGGTCAACGTATAGTCGGTACCATCGTACTTGAGCTCGTAGTCGTGACCAGTCAGAGCCTGGTAGGCTGGCGTCGTACCGCTGGCAGCAAATTGGACCCCCAGGGACCCCGTGGTGGTGGCATTACGGCTGTTGGCCAGCGCAGTGGGATTTGCCACGTTGAAGAATGCGCCACCAGGCTGCCCAAAGGCATCCAATCCCTGCTCGTGTTGCTCATTGAAAGCAAGTGCCAGTCCCGTTGCCAGCCTGCCAAGATCATTCTGGACGGTATCGAGGGTATCGCGGCGGAAAGCCAGCAGCCCACCGAGTTGTCCACCCTTGATCAGGTTTTCCTTGATCTCGACCTGGCTGAATCCACCGCCAGTATTGGGTGAGGAATAGGCAATGACCAGACGCGACGGATCTCCCGACGAACGCACTGCGCTCAGCGGAAACACCTGTTCGCCAGAGAGCAGGGTCTGGCCGTTGCCAATGCTCAGGCTGAAATAGGAACCCTCTTCGGTGAACTGGACATCGACCAGTTGGTTGAGTTCACTGACCAGTTGATCGCGCTGGTCATAAAGGTCATTGGGATGCTGCCCATCGCGTGCCGTCGCCTTGGCAGAAACGATCTGTTTGTTCAGGTCGTTGATGCGCTCGACATAGCTGTTGATCTGCTCGACTGTGGTCTGAATCTGGGTATTGAGATCATCACGCTGGTTGCTCAGGAAGCGATTGGCTTCATTGAGCTGCGTGACCAGGCTTTGTGCCTGCCCCAGCATTTCCTGGCGGGTAGCGGGCATGCCGGGCTGGCTGGCCAAGGCATCCACACTATCGAAAAACTTGGTCAGGGCAGGATTGACGCCCGCCGTCTTGTCGGCAAGCAAGTCGTTGAGCTGGCCGATCTGGCCGGCATAGGCACCGTAGAACGACTCCGTCGAACGGGCCGATACCAGTTGGCGAAAGCGGAAGTCATCGTACTGGCGCACGACGCCATCGATCTGCACGCCGCGACCGATAAAACCATTGCCTGACAAGGTGGCACCCGCCGTGGAGGTCAGGGCCTTCTGACGATTGAACCCAACCGTGTCCACGTTGTTCAGGTTGTGGCCCGTGGTGTCCAGCTTGATGCGGGCCGCATTGATACCTGCCACGCCAAGGTTGTATAGATTCATCGTCTTGCACTCTTAATGTCTATGATCCAACACTATAACGGCACGCAAGGCGCATTATTTAGTGTGGGCCCATCTGGGCCATGACACGGATCAGCTTGTCCGCGTAGCGCGGGTCGGTTGCATAGCCTGCAGCCTGGACGGCGCGAGCAGCCTGATGCTCAGAGGTTGCTTCCATGACTGCCTGGTAGCGTGGGCTGCGACTGATCAAGCGCGCGTAATCAGCAAACGACTCCTCATAGGAATCATAGGCACGGAACGGCTGCATGACTTTCTGCGCCACACCGTCCTGGTATTCAGTCGTCATGACATGCACGACCTTGCCTTTCCAATTGCCCGTCGCCTTGATACCGAACAAATTATGGCTGCTGCGACCATCTGCATGGCGGATCTCCCGCTGGCCCCAACCGGATTCGAGAGCCGCCTGCGCCAGCATCAAGCGAGCCGGGACCCCACTATCCTCTGCAATATTACGGGCCTGCGGTGCCATGCGTGCCACGAAATCGACGACATGCTGTGGTGCCCCAGCGGCCAGGGCTTCGCTGACGGCCTGCTGACGCTGAATGCCGGCGGCACGCGGTACCCGGGTCTGCGCAGCCAGCTGTGGATCCTGCTGCGTCATGACATCCATCAGATTGGCCACTCCTGGCGACTGCACTTCGGCTTCCCAGGTACGCAGGTGACGATCATTGCCATCATGGACCGGCAGCGCATTCAGGAAGTCATCATCCTCGCCTGCCTGTCGGGAAGCATCCGCCAGCGCACCTGCAGGCAACCCTGATCCCATACCCTGTTGCATTTGCTGCAGGATGGCCTGAGCCAGCCCGATCCCGGGGTTGGAAAGATCCATGGCCAGTTGCTCATCACGCATGGACTCCAGCAACCGGGTCTGGTCACTGTCGAACAGCCCTTCGCGAGGTGTCGCCTCGCGCATGCGCTTGAGCAGGATGTTGAGGAACAGCGACTCGAACTGCTGAGCAACCTGCTGCTGCGCAGCCCGCGACTCAGGCGTACGTTGCACCGCCCCACGCAAGCTGTCGAGCTCGCGTACATCAAACACCATATTGGCGCGGTATTGCAGGGAATCCGATGAATCAATCGCCATGATCGCGTGCTGCCCGCCTTAGATGATTTCAAGTTCGGCGCGCAAGGCACCCGCCGTCTGCATTGCCTGCAGAATGGACAGCAGATCCTGAGGCGTGGCACCCAGGGCATTGAGTGCATTGACCACATCCGACAACCGGGTGCTGGTCTTGACCAGTTGCAGGCCACCACCTTCCTGACGCATGCTGATCTCGGTCTGCGGCACCACCACCGTCTGCCCATCGGTAAAGGGGGTATCAGGCTGGCTGACGGCCGCGCTACGATTGATGACTACTGAAATGTTGCCATGCGCCACGGCCGCTTCATCGATCGTGACATTGCGATTCATGACCACCGAGCCGGTACGGGCGTTAATGATGACCTTGGCCACCGCCGGAGCGCGCCGCACCTCGATATTCTCGAGCTGGGACAGAAATGCCGGCACAGCCGATGGATCAAGCGGGCCCCGGATCTGCACCAGTCGACCATCAAGCGCCTGTGCTGCACCAGAGCCGAAGCGCTGATTGATCGCGTTGACTACATTCTGAGTGGTACCGAAATCTGAATCCATCATTTCGAGATGGATCAGGCCGTCCTGGGCCAGCATGGTCGGCACGGGGCGTTCGACGATCGCGCCGTTGGAAATACGTCCACCGTTGAGCTGGTTGACCTGCACGCTGCTGCCCCCCGCAGAGGCACCGGCACCACCAACCAGCATATTTCCCTGGGCAATCGCATAGACTTGCCCATCCACCCCCTTGAGCGGCGTCATCAGGAGTGTACCGCCACGCAGGCTCTTGGCATTCCCCATCGACGACACCACGACGTCCAGCGTCTGGCCTGGACGGGCAAAGGCTGGCAGGGTCGTGGTCACCATAACGGCTGCAACGTTCTTGAGCTGCATATTTGTACCAGGCGGCACGGTAATGCCAAGCTGCGACAACATGTTGGTCAGGCTCTGCTGCGTAAAGGGCGTCTGACGGACTTGGTCGCCACTGCCGTCAAGCCCGACCACCAGTCCATAGCCAATCAGCGGATTGCCGCGCGCCCCCTGGACGTTGGCCAGATCCTTGATACGTTCAGGCGCAGCTGCAGCAGGCCCCGCCAGCATTGCGGAGAGCAGGATGGACGAGAGGCAGGCGAGAATTCGGTTCCAGGACATCATGGATCAGAAAGGCGAAGCTATCAGGAAAAAGCGCTGCAGCCAGCCCATGGTCTGTACTTCGTCCATGGTGCCCTTGCTGCGGTACTCGATGCGTGCATCGGCGACCTGGGTCGAAGATACGGAGTTTGTATTGCCATTGATCGTGCGCGGATCCACCACCCCCGAGAAGCGGACGTACTCACTGCCCCGGTTGATGGCGATCTGCTTTTCCCCGGCGACCTGCAGATTGCCATTGGGCAATACGCCGATCACGGTGGTCGTGATCGTGCCGGACACAGTGTTGTTGGCACTGCTGTTGCCTGTACCCTGTGCCTGATTGTTGCCTTCGAGGTCGGTATTCTGCCGATCCCCAAACGCACCTGGCAAAATGGCCGGGGTCGCGCCGAAGGTGACACCCACCCCTCCAGTACGATTGGTGCTCGTGGAAACACCCTTTGCTGCGTTGGTGCGCTCGTTGAGCACGATCGTCACGATATCGCCCGTGTTGCGCGGCCGGCGATCCTCGAACAACGGATAGTTGCCATAGGCAGAATTGCTGTAGATCGACCCATTGGGCACTCGCACCTCTGCCAACGGCGGTGGTGGCGGTGCCGTCAGCGGTCCCACCACGACGGGCTCGGGCGGCACCAGGGCACACCCACCCAGACCCAGAAGGGCGATCCCGCCCAGCAAGGCCAGACGGCGTACTGCATCACGCCACACCACTGCATTCCACACTGCGATCATGCCCGACACCCGCCTGTCTTACAGTTGCGTCAAGCGCGCCAGCATCTGGTCTGACGTCGAGACGGCCTTGCTGTTGATTTCGTAGGCCCGCTGGGTCGTGATCATGTTGACCAGTTCCTCGGCCACGTTGACGTTGGACGTTTCAAGGTATTCCTGTGCCAGCGTACCGGCACCATCGAGACCGGGCTGCAGGACATTGGCCGGACCGGACGAATCTGTTTCGAGATACAGGTTCTGGCCGATGCTTTGCAAGCCAGTCGGGTTGATGAAGGTCGCCACTTGCAACTGGCCTACCTGCACACTGGCACCTGCGGCACCAGGCTGGGTCACGGATACCGTGCCGTCCTTGCCGATCGTCATCGTCAGTGCATTGTCGGGAATATTGATCGGCGGCTGAATCACGTAACCACCGGCCGTGACAAGCTGTCCATTCTGGTCTTTCTGAAGTGCGCCATCGCGGGTATAGGCCAGCGTACCATCCGGCATCTCGACTTCGAAGAAGCCACGGCCCTCGATCGCCACATGCATTTCGTTACCCGTCTGATTCAGATTGCCATCAGTCTGAACCCGAGCTACGGCTACCACGCGCGCGCCCGTACCCAGCTGCAGGCCGGATGGCAACTGGTTGGCATCCCCAACCTGGGCCCCCGGCTGGCGCAGGGTCTGGTACATCAGGTCTTCGAACACGGCACGTGAGCGCTTGAAGCCATTGGTACTGACGTTGGCCAGGTTGTTGGAGATGACGTCCATCCCCATTTGCTGGGTTTCCAGCCCGGTCTTGGCAATCCAGAGCGAACGGATCATGATTGCTTTACTCCATTGGAGCCCGCAGTACGGGCATCAGTATTCATCAATTGGAAGGGGACAGAATGCCATTGGCGCGCTGAGCGTTGCCATCGGCGTGCTGGATTACCTTCATCTGCATTTCAAAACGGCGGGCATTGTTGATCATGCCCACCATGGCTGCGGCCGGATTGACATTGCTGCCCTCCAGAGCACCCGAGACAATGCCAATGGCAGGATCATTGGGTAGCGGTCCGGCAGCTTGTCCATTGGGCCCTGGCGGAGGACGGAACAAGCCATCATCACCCCGCACCAGCTCACCCGGACCAGCGTTGACACGCTTGATCTGCCCAAGCGCCACAACATCGTTTGGGGGGTCACCCGCACCCAGCGCCACCAGCGTCCCATCGGTGGAAAAGGTCAGACGCGCGCGTTCCGGGACATCGATCGGCCCACCGTCGGCAGACACCACCGGATAACCCTGGGTCGTACGCAGTACGCCGTCGACACCGACCTGGAAACTGCCTGCCCGTGTATAGGCTTCACCATTGGGCGTCTGTACGGCAAACCACCCCTGCCCGGCTACGGCCACATCCAGCTCCCGGCCCGTGGTCTGCAGCACTCCCTGCGAAAAATCCGCACCAGGGGTGGTCATGACGGTTGCCACACGAGTCGGCAACCCATCACCGACGATAGGCACAGCACGGTACGCCGCGATTTCGGCGCGAAACCCTGGCGTATTGATATTGGCCATGTTGTTGCTGAGGGCGGCCTGGCTCTCCAGGGACCGCGCCGCACCACCAGCCGCCGTGAACAGAATGCGGTCCATGCTCAGCGCATCGTGACCAGCGTCTGCATGATCTGGTCTTGCGTCTTGATCGTCTGCGCATTGGCCTGATAGGTACGCTGCGCGATGATCATGTTGACCAACTCCTGGCTCATGTCGACATTCGACTCTTCGATGGAGCTACCCTTGATGACGGCCAGGCCATTGGTACCCGGCTGCCCCAAGTTTGCAGGACCGGATGCCGAGGTCTCGACCCAGGCATTGCCGCCACGCGGTTGCAGCCCCTGCAGGTTGTTGAAGTCAGCCAGCGCCAGGATACCGATGACGCGGTTCTGGTCATTGGTGTACTTGGCCACGATCGTGCCATCGCGATCGACCGACACGCTGGCGTATTCACCAGTGGCATAACCATCTTGCAGCAGGTTGGCGCTGGCTTCGCCACCGAACTGGGTAGCGTTGTTGAAGTTCGTGGCGATGCTCAGCGGTGCTGCAGGCGAGGTCGTGCCGCCAGGCGTCGCGAAAGTCAGCGTCTGATTGCCGCCCGAGAGCAGCGTCCCTTCATTGTTGAAGGTCATCTGAAAAGATGCCGGCGTCATCGGGTCAGATCCCAGGTAAGGATAGACATCCCATACGCTGTTGCCACCAGCGGCATCGCGCTTGGCAAAATACAACTTCATGTTGTGGGCGTTGCCCAGCGAATCGTATACCGTGCGCTGTTCCGCCTTGGTGTAGGTGCTGGCATCATCGGCATCGAATACCGGTGTGGCAGGCACAACACTGGCATTCGCATCCAGCGTCAGCTTGGATGCCGTCAGCGTGGTCGTTGCGCGGGGAGCGATATTCTCAACAGGTACGACCAGCGGCACGGGATCCGTACCGACTGCCCCGCCCTGGTACCCCGTGAGCTGATGCCCCTGGATATTGACGATATTGTGGTCCTTGTCCTTGAAGAACTGACCGTTGCGGGTATACATCACGGCACCACTGGTATCTACCACACGGAAAAAGCCCTTGGGGCCATCGATGGCCATATCGAGCTCACCACCGCTACTGGTGATATTGCCGGTCGTGAAGCGCTGGCTCACACCCGTGAACTGCACACCCAGGCCCACACGAGAGCTGGCATATACGTCTGCGAAGGTAGCCGAGCCGGCCTTGAAACCGACCGTGCCGGAGTTGGCGATGTTGTTGCCAATGACGTCCAGATTCTGCGACGCGGCGTTCAGGCCGCTCAAACCTTGTCCGAAACCCATGATTGAACCTCTTGATTACCTTGATTGTTGGACCCTTCCAGCCTGGCATGACCATCATGTCGCTGCCGACGACATGATGGACTGCCCGACCGGACTCATTACATGATCTTGCGGATATCGAACAGGCTGACCTGCTTGCCCATGCCAAGATCCAGTTTCAAACCATCAGCGGTGTACACCACGCTGCGCACGCCACCAGCGGTGAGCGCCTCGGCAAGGACTTCCTTGCCTTCTGCATCCACAGCCGTGATCTTGACTTCATACTGTCCATCAGGGACAGCCTCGCCCAGATCGTTCTTGCCATCCCAGTCCACCGATACCACACCGATCTGCTGGTTCTCAAGCTCGATGGTACGCAGCACCTGTCCACTGGAATCCGTAATCTGCACCGTGGTTTTTGCCGCCGGGGCCATGAAATCGATGCCAAATTGCGTCGCCTCGCGCAGAGATGGGTCGTTCGGATTGCTGCCAACCTTGACCGCCGTGCCGGGAATCAGCACACTCTTGCCGATCAGGCTGGTAGCCTGCATCGACTGCCCGATATCGATCTGCCCGCTCAGCGACAGCAAGGTATTATTGAGCTGATTGATGCCATTGACCGTCGACAGTTGTGCCATCTGCGACGTGATCTGGTCATTGTCCATCGGGTTGAGCGGATCCTGATTCTGCAGTTGAGTCACCAACAGCGTCAGAAAACGGTCCTGGGTTTCCTTGAGAATAGCCTCGTTCTGCGCAGCAGCCAGCCGCATCGCGGCACCACTGTTGTTGACTACGGTATTGCTGGTATCTGTTGTCGCCATGAGGGAATCCTTACTCGGCTTGCGCCGTCTTACTGTCCGATCGTCAAGGTACGCTGCATCAGCGACTTGGCTGTATTGAGCACTTCAACATTGGCCTGATAGGAACGCGATGCGGCAATCATATTGACCGTTTCCGCTACGACATCCACGTTGGGCATGGCCACATAGCCCTGGGCATCGGCCATGGGGTGCCCAGGGTTGTATTCCATCCGCAGGGGAGATGTGTTGTCCTGAATCACACCGGCAACGGCCACGCCACCGACTTCCTGACCATAAGGTTGGCCTGCTGCAGGGGCAACCTGGAAAACGACCTGGCGAGCCCGATAGGGTTGCCCATCGGGACCTGCAACACTGTCGGCATTGGCCATATTGCTGGCCGACACATTCATGCGCTGCGACTGGGCCGCCATGGCCGAACCCGCGATATCGAAAATACTCATCAGGGGCATACTTTCAATCCTTTGTCATCATTGCGACTGCAGCGCAGACTGCAACGACTTGATCCGGCCCGACATGACGGTCAGACCCGTCTGGTAGCGCAGCGTGTTGTCTGCGAACTGCACACGTTCAACATCCATGTCGACCGTATTACCATCCAGGCTGGGCTGCAGCGGCTGGCGATACAGGAGCGTTTCGGGCCCGCCCGTGCTATGTGCCTTGGCCGGAATATGCCGCGAGGACGTCAGCGCCAGACTGACATCCGGCAGACGGCGGCTGCCTTCCATGGCCTGCTGCATCGCATCGCTGAACGAAAAGTCGCGCGCCTTGTAGCCGGGCGTATCGGCATTGGCAATATTGGACGACAATACTTCCTGGCGTTCTGCGCGCAGGCCGATGGCTTTCTGATGAAAGCCGAAATGCTCGTTGATGCGATCCAGTACAGGCATGGATACTCCGCTCAATCCCTTTTGTAACAACACCCTTTGCAAGGCATGTCTACTTTTACGACTTATGAATCTTACGTAGCCATTATGCAATGCAATCCCGCAAACAAGCCTGAATTTCCCCGTTTGTTTGAAAAATGCCTCATTGCCACCACTTCTACACTCGTTTCATGCTGATACAACGCCTGCTTGGAGCCCTCCTTTTCCTGGCCGCATGCCTACCCTTGACCGTCCGGGCCGCCCCTGCCGCCGCTGAGTCTGAATTAGCCACACGTATCCATGAGGCCATCGCATCCCATCTCCAGCAGGAAACCCAGAACCTGCCCGGACACATCGAAGTCGTACCCGAGATTCCCGACCTGACCCGTTACTCAGACTGCGATGAACTGAGCATCACACGCTCTGGCGGCTCGCGCCTGCGCAGCAGGATGTCGATCGGGGTACGCTGCCTGGCACCAACGAACTGGACACTGTACGTGCCCACCCAGATCAGCCTGATCGGCACCTACTACGTCACCACCCGGACACTGCAGCCTGGTGACGCTGTAACTGCCGATGCGCTTTCGCCACAGGAAGGCGAATTGCTTGGCTTGCCCGATGACGCCGTCATGGACCCGGCTCAGGCCGTCGAAACATCGGCACGCCAGCGTATTCCCGCTGGACAGCCGCTCCGGCTGGGCTCGTTGCGACATGCTGACTCCGTATTACGAGGCCAGTCCGTGCGTCTCATCGTCCGGGGCTCAGGATTTGTCGTCACCGGCGAAGGACAGGCGATGGCCGATGCCTCTCCTGGCAGCCGTGTCCAGGTGCGAGCAGCGTCAGGACAAATCGTGACCGGCGTGGTGCTGGATGCCAGGACTGTCGAGATTCCGCTCTGAAGGGATCCACCGGGTCCGTCAGTATCCAAGAATATTTTTTCACCTTTGTTACTCTAAAGAATCCCGCAATCTCTCCGTTATGTATGGCAAGACCCATGATCTGCCATACAATCGACGCGCAAGCGCTTGGAGATAACCGTGAAAGTTCTGCCTACACTCGCCTCAGTGACACCGGCTGCCGACCGGGCGCTGAACCGTGCGCAGTCGTCGGCGGCTGAATACGCCCGCTCCAATTCCGCCACGCAACACCAAGCCGGCCAGACAACAGCGCAAGGCAACAGCGCGCCGGTTACGCTGAGCTCTGCCTCGCGTGCCATCCTGGCCCAGCAGTCTCCTGCCCAGGATATCGACCAGGCCAAAGTCGCCCGAGTCCTCGCTGCCATCAAGGCCGGCGAGTTCAAGATCGACTCATCGCGGATTGCCGACAACCTGATCGACAACATCCGCGAACTCCATCGCTGACTACCATGACCGCAAACACGATCCAGGATCTCTCAACCGCGCTTTCTCAGGAAGCCGAATTGGTCGAACAGTTCGTGGATGTGCTGCTCCAGGAGTCCGACCTCCTGAACGGTGTCGACACCCTGCTTGAACTCAATCAGATCGCAGAAAAGAAACAGATCTTCGCCGATCGCCTCGAAGACAGCACAAGGCAGCGCATCGAGATCCTCCAGTCTCTCGGCCTTGCCGCCGACAATCCCGAATCGCCCTCTACTGCCGCACTTGAGCACGAAGAAATCAAGGCTGGCTGGGATCGACTGATGACAGCCGCCGGCAAGGCAGCCGAACAGAACCGTCATAACGGCATCATCATCAATGTACATCGACAGTACATTGATGATTCTCTGGCCGCCATGCGCAAAACGCAACGCAGCAACCAACTGTACGACGCACAGGGCAAGACCAAGGCGATACGCCAGCGACGGCCGGGTCAGATCGCTGGCTGAACTTCCCATGCCAAGTCGGCATGGGCTTGCTGCTGCCTTTGGAGACAGGCGTACCTAGACCGCCATTTCCAGAAATGCAAAGGTCTTGAGCAAGGCAGCCAGCGTATTCTTGCCCGATTGCGCCGGCGTCCATCCCGTCAAGCGTGTCACCAGTTCGCGAAATGGTGCTGCATGCGTCGTATGCGTCAGTTGCCAGGTCGCCGCGCCCAGCTGACCGGCCAGCATCGCACGCTGCAACCAGGCATCCTCGTTACCGACACCATCCAGCAAGGGCCAGGCCTGGGCCATGTACTTGAAACACACGCGAGCATGTTCATACTGCATCATCCAGACGGCCAGCATATCGGCTGACACTTTGATCTCCGGCATGTTGCTCAACCCGAACCACTGGTTCATCACCTGCCCAGTCTCAGGATTCAGGGAACGGATCACGACCAGCCTCAGCTCTGCAGGTGTGACATCGCTCACATGCCCCGCCTCGCCCTCGACAAGAGCCGCTTGCAACCAATTGACGCGAGCCTGCCCAATCAACAGAATATCACCGCTGCCCAGCCGGCCGGCCGGGGCCGCCCGCAACTCGGCCATACCGTCCGGGCGACGACGCAGTGGCACATATGCAAGATGATCGGCCAATTCGCGCACACTTGAGACCGCACCCTGAGCCGTCTGCAACTTGAGACTACCTGCTACCAGCATGAGCCACTTGAGATGGGGCATATCCAGAGCTTCCATCTGCGTCTGCGGCACCCGGTCGAACACATGTACAGTCGGCATGTGCGCCACGCCCTGCTGCAGCCAGGCCACTCGCTGCCGGAAAGCATCGTTGACATCCAGGGCCACCGGCATGTCGTGCGGTTCGCAGGCACTGAAGGATCCGTAGGGCATCAGCAATTGCTGCGCGGGTGTTGTCATGACCTGCCCGGTATCGCTCATCATCAGCGCGCCGGCCAGTGTCGTCACGGGCACGTTGGCTGCCAGGGATACGCGACCATGCAGCGCCAGCATATAGTTTTCGCATACCGACGTGTAAGCGTCGCGCGCCGTCTTGAGCCACAACTGCGCCAGCGACGCCACGCTGACCCGGCCATCACCAGGCAGATAGACCTGGTCGCGCCAGCTTTCCCGCGCCAGCCTGCTGGCACGGTCATAGGCGATCCAGTTGAGCGCCGCCTGATAGGCCGCCTCGGCCCCTTCCTGCCCCTGTTGCTCAGGTTGCCCCTGTGCCATCAGCCAGTGCAACACACGCTGTCGTTCTTCCGTACCCGGACCGCCCGGCCCACTTTCCGCAGCAGCCTGGACATTGCCCATCAGGGCCGCCAGATCTGCTTCGGCAGGTGCATAGAGGCCGGATTTTTCCTGACCCACCTTGGCAAGCGCGCGCTCCACGAGATCCATGGCATCAGGCAGGGTCAGGTCTTCGGGCACACGCTGGCCACCCGACACGTAATGGATGGGCACCCCATGACGGATCACTGCGTCCAGTACGGAACCGATATGCGTGGACTCGTCAACCTTGGTAATGATGCAGCCCCGCAGGGTGCTTTGTGTTTCCCCGCTCTCAGCGCGGACGGAAAAAGCATTCAGCACTTCCTCGAGGGTATCGCCCTGACTGGCGGCATTGAGCACGACCAGCCGCTGTACGCTGCGACCCGCTGCATCCAGCATGGCCAACTGGCGTTCAACCCCCTGGTCACGCTGACTCAGCCCGACATTGTCGATCAGCACGACCCGCTTGTCCTCAAGCCGCTGCATCAATGGCTTCAGATCGCCGTCGTGGCGCATCGGGAAAACCGGCACGCCCATGATCCTGCCATAGGTCTGGAGCTGTTCGTGTGCCCCGATCCGGTAGCCATCCGTCGTGATCAATGCCAAGGCATCGCGACCTTCCTTTTGTACCCAGCGCGCAGCCAGCTTGGCTATTGTGGTGGTCTTGCCGACTCCCGTGGGGCCCACCAGCGCATAGACGCCGCCCTGTCGCAGCACGGCGGTATCGTCAGCCACAACCTGCAGGCGGGCGGCAAGCTCCTGCCGCAGCCACCGGAACATGGCGACGTTTTCTGTCAGGTGCTCCGGCATGGCCGACAGCAACTCGCGTGTCAGTACGGTGCTGAAACCGGCCGCCAGCATATCGCGCATCAACGCTACCCGAGTGGGCGCACGCTTGAGGGTATCACCCCATACCAGACCATCCAGGCGACTGGACATGAGGTTCTGGAAATTGGCCAGCGCCTCTGCCATCTGTGCTTCGGCCTGCCCTGACGCTGCCGTCCCCGAGCGCCCGGCCTCTGCAGGTACGGACGCAGGCCGAACTGATTCCGCAGAGGCCTGTGCTGGTGCAAGATTCTGGGTTGGCTGTTCAGCAGCCTGAGCATAGGCAGCCATGGCGGGTGCGAAGCGCTGTGGCTGGACAATCGGCGCTGCAGGAACTTCCTGCGCAGGAGGAGCCACAGGGGCAGGACGCCCTTGCCACGGCGCAGCAGGCGCTGCATGTGCTGTCGGCGCAGGACGCGCTGGCGCAGAGGGTGCCGGCGTGACCTGCGTCACTTCGATCTCGTCGGCTCCGGTTGCCACCACTTCAATCTGGTCACCGACCCGCTTGCTGGAAATGATCAGGGCATGCTCACCCAACGCAGCCTTGACCTGCCCCATCACCTCCCGTGCCGTGGCACCGGTAAACCGCATTGCCTTCACGCCTGACCTCCGATCACAGCAGTCACACGGATAATGTGATCACTGGGTATTTCACTATTGGCCAAGACGGCCATATGGGGAATGTGCATGCGCAGAAACTGGGCCAGCGCAGTGCGCAGCGGCGTCGGCACGAGCAACACGGGAGGATCGCCATTGGCCTCCTGCTGTTCGACAGCTGCCTGTGTCTCACGCAACACGGTTTCGGCCAGCCCTGGCTCAAGGGCACCACTGGTGGAAATAGCCTGGCCGAGCACACGCTCGAGCCTGGGCTCCAGACCGATCACCCGCAACTCATTCTTGCCCTCGAACCACTGCTGAACCAACGCTCGGCCCAAGCTGCGGCGCACCTGGGGCAACAGGTCAGTCGCATCCGGCGTGCCCCCCTGGGCAACAATGCGCGGGACATACTCGGCAATCGTCTCGATAATGCTGCGCATGTCGCGAATCGGCACCTCTTCGGCCAACAGTCCCTGCAATACCTTTTGCAGAGTCGACAGGGAAACGGTCTTGGGCACGAAATCCTCGACCAACTTGGGTGCCTCGCGACCGATCCGGTCAAGCAGCTGCTGCACTTCCTGGCGCCCGAGCAACTCTGCGGCGTGCTGATGCATCAGATGATTGATGTGGGTGGCAATCACGGTGCCTGCATCCACCACGGTATAACCTGCCGCCTGCGCTTTTTCACGCACTCCGTTCTCGATCCAGAGCGCAGGCAAGCCAAAAGCTGGATCCTGAGTGGGTACACCCTGCACGGCCTGGTCGATGCCACCAGGATCGATCGCCAGCCAGAAATCCGGTTCGGCACTGCCCTTGCCGATCTCGACACCGGACAGCAGGATACGGTAGTCTCCTGGCCGCAATTCCAGGTTGTCGCGAATGTGTACGACCGGAGGCAGGAAACCTACATCCTGGGCATATTTCTTGCGCAGGCTGCGAATCCGCTGCAACAGCTCGCCACCCTGGGTATGGTCCACCAGAGGAATCAACCGGTAGCCTACTTCAAGGCTCAGCAGATCCACCAGGGAAACATCGTCCCAACTGGCTTCAACCGCAGTTGTGGCTGCCGCTGTCTCCTGCTCCAGTGGCATCCGCGCCTGTTCCTCCATCTCGCGCTGCTGACGCTTGTAGATAGCCCAGCCCGTTGCGCCCAGAATAGCCGCCAGAGACAGGAATGCCACATGTGGCATGTTGGGAATCAACCCCATCAGGCCAAGCACGCCCGCCGTCAGGAACAGCACGTGGGGATTGGAGAACAATTGCCCCATTACCTGTTGGCCAATGTCCTGGTCTGTCGCCACGCGCGACACCACGACACCTGCCGCAGTAGAGATCACCAGAGCAGGAACCTGAGCCACCAGGCCATCGCCGATGGTCAGCAGCGTATAAACATGGGCGGCCTCACCAAACCCCATGCCATGCTGCCCGACGCCAACGATCAGCCCCCCGATGACATTGATCACCATGATCAACAGACCGGCAACAGCGTCACCGCGCACGAACTTGCTGGCACCGTCCATCGAACCATAGAATTCGGCCTCCTGTGCCACCTCTTCCCGTCGCTTGCGTGCTTCGGCCTCGCCGATCAAACCTGCGTTGAGGTCGGCATCGATCGCCATCTGCTTCCCAGGCATGGCGTCCAGGGTAAAGCGAGCACCCACCTCGGCGATCCGGCCCGCCCCCTTGGTAATCACGATAAAGTTGATGATCACCAGAATAATGAACACGATCAGGCCAACGGCGAAGTTGCCGCCGACCAGGAAATGCCCGAACGCCTCGATGACCTTGCCCGCTGCATCAGGCCCTTCGTGCCCGTTCATCAGAACAACACGCGTCGAAGCCACATTGAGTGACAAGCGCAACAAAGTGGCGAACAGCAGGACTGAAGGAAATGCAGCAAAATCCAGCGGCTTGCGAGTAAACATCGCCACCAGCAGGATCATGATGGACAGCGAGATGTTGAAGGTAAACATCAAGTCCAGCACGAAAGGCGGCAAGGGCAGGATCATCATGCCCAGAATAAGGACGATCAGTATCGGACCGGCCAGCAACTTCGAATAGGCCGCCCCCTGTCCTCGCAGCAATGTCAATATAGAGTTCATGCAGATTCAGTCGGTTGGGATGCCAGGGGGTCGAGATTGGTCGGTACGGGTAGTTTTCTGGGCGCTGTCGGCTCGGCACCCTTGCCGTGCTGCCGCCATGTACGCAACTGAAATACCCAGGCCAGCACCTCCGCCACCGCAGTGTACAGTGCGGCAGGGATTTCCTGGTCCAGTTCCACGTGTTTGTGCAACGCACGGGCCAGCGGTGGAGCCTCAAGAATAGGCACTTTGTGTTCGGTCGCGATCTCGCGGATGCGGGCAGCGATCAACCCGCTGCCCTTGGCAATCACGGTCGGCGCGCCATTCACGCCTTCCTGGTAGCGCAAGGCCACAGCAAATCGCAGCGGATTGGTCACCACAACATCGGCCATTGGCACCTGGGACATCATGCGTCTGCGGGACATCGCCCGCTGCTGCTGCTTGATCCGGGCCTTGATCTGGGGATCACCTTCGCTTTCCTTGTGCTCCTGCTTCAGATCCTGCTTGGACATGCGCAATTTTTTCAGGTGGCTGAAAAGCTGCCAGGGCGCATCGATCGCAACGATCAGCAGCAGCGTAGCCACCACGATGATGCAGCTGATGGCAACCATGTCCAGGGCCTTGGCAATTGCAGCCTGCACCGGTGCCCCAATCAGGTCCAGCATGGCATCGCGATTGCCCCAGATGACCCAGGCAGCGACACCACCGATAAGCAGCGACTTGCCCACTGCCTTGAACAGTTCGACCAGTGACTGCATCGACACCAGTCGCTGCAGACCACTGAGTGGATTCATCCGACTGAACTTGGGTTCCAGCGCCTTGGTGGAAATCACCAGCCCACCCATCGCCACCGATCCCAGCACGGCCAGAACCGCCAAGACCCCCATGACCGGTGCCACGGCCAGCAAACCAAGGCCGAACATGTAGACTGCATTGACAATCATCTGGCCCGGATCTGCGATCACGATCTGGTCAAAGGCCAAGCCGCGATGGTAGATGCTGCCCAGTTGCTGGTACATCCAGCCAGCACCGAGCCACAGCGTGGACACGCCTCCCAGCAACATCAGAAACGTCGTCAGTTCCCGCGAACGAGCAACCTGGCCTTCCTCACGCGCCTTTTCCAGGCGCCTGGGTGAGGCTGGTTCTGTCTTTTCCAGGTCGCTGTCTTCTGCCATACCCGCTCAGGTCAGAAGCCCAGGCTTGCCAGCAGGTCATCAACCTGCTCCTGGTCGGTCACGATATCAGCCTTGTTGGTATTGACCTGGGGGCCATTCAGCAGGCTGTCGGAATTGTCGATTTTTTCCTTAGGAACATTGTCGAGCAAAACCTGCAGAAGTTCTTTCTCGATCGCCCCGACGACATCCATCATCTTCATGATGACCTGGCCCGTCAGATCCTGGAAGTCCTGCGCCATCATGATCTCCAGCAGCAGTGAATGCGTCTGCTGCACCTTGTCCGGTGCCGCACGCAGGAAGCTGCGGGTATCATCGACCAGTTCACGGGCTTCTGGCAATTCGAGATTTCGGGGCTGGTCGAACCAGGCTGCCCAACGCTTTTCCAGTTCGGTGGCACCCTTGGCAATCTCGTCCTGCACGGGCTGTGCTGCCTCGGTTGCCGACAGTACCCGTGTCGCAGCCTGCTCGGTCATGTGCGCCACATAGCGCAAGCGATCACGTGCATCGGGAATGGCCTCGGCAGCATCCTTGATGGCGCGGTCGAGACCAAGCTCGCGCATGCTGTCTCGCAGCATGCGCGTGAGACCGGCGATACGCTGGATCAGTTCCTGATCGGGCAGGTTCTGGGAGGCCGCCGGATTTTCAATCTGTGCCATGGAGACACTCCTTCACATATCTTATCCAGCCAGCTTTTCGAAAATCTTGTTGAGCTTTTCTTCCAGCGTGGCAGCGGTAAACGGCTTGACGACATAACCGCTGGCACCGGCCTGGGCGGCCGCCACGATGTTTTCCTTCTTGGCCTCTGCCGTCACCATCAGCACGGGCAGATGCGACAGTTCAGGCGTTGCCCGGATCGTCTTGAGCATTTCGAGGCCATCCAGGTTTGGCATGTTCCAGTCCGACACGACGAACTGGAAGTTGCCATTCTTGAGCTTGTCCAGCCCTTGGGCACCATCCTCGGCTTCGTCGACGTTTTCGAACCCCAGCTCTTTGAGCAGGTTGCGCACGATGCGACGCATCGTGGGGAAATCATCCACAACCAGGATCCTGATATTCTTGTCCATATTCCAAATGCTCCAAAACCCTAGCCGGAACGCCGGCTAGACACGATTTCCACGATCACCCATACCTGCCAGTCTGGCCAGTACACGGCTACTCATTTCATTCAAAGACACGACTTCTTCAGCCGCCCCCATGGCAATAGCCTCACGCGGCATCCCGAACACCACGCAACTGGCCTCGTCCTGTGCCAGCGTACGAGCACCCGCCTGGCGCATCGCCAGCAGACCTGCAGCACCATCCTTGCCCATACCGGTGAGAATCACACCTATGGAGTTCTTGCCCGCCATCTTGGCTGCCGAATTGAAAAGCACATCCACTGAAGGCCGATGCCGATTCACCGGCTCGCTGGCATCCAGTTCGACAATATAGTTGGCCCCGCTGCGCGCCAGCCGCATATGACTCTCACCACCGGGAGCCAGATAGGCATGTCCTGGCAATACGCGCTCACCATGCGTGGCCTCGCGCACCGTCATGGCGCAGCAACCATCAAGCCGCTGCGCGAATGAACGCGTAAAGCCTGCCGGCATGTGCTGCGTGATCAGGATGGCCGGGCAATCGGGCGGCAGGGGCTCCAGCACATGCCGGATGGCTTCGGTTCCACCCGTCGAGGCCCCGATGATGATCAGTTTCTCGGTACTGGAGAGCGGGCTGATCAGGCGTTGCGGTACGACCGGAGCCGCCAGCTTGGGACGGGCGGCAAGCCGCACGCTGGCCGCAATGCGGATTTTCTCCGCAATCAGGTCTGTATAGTCGCGCAGCCCTTCACGAATACCCAGCTTGGGCTTGGTCACGAAATCGACGGCCCCCAGCTCGAGCGCCCGCATCGTAATCTCGCCCCCACGTTCCGTCAAGGATGACACCATGATGACCGGCATGGGACGCAGCCGCATGAGTTTTTCAAGGAAGTCCAGGCCGTCCATGCGCGGCATTTCGACATCCAGCGTCAGTACGTCAGGGTTGTGCTGCTTGATCAGTTCACGCGCCACCAGGGGGTCTGGGGCCACGGCCACGACCTCCATATCCGGCTGGCTGTTGATGATCTCGGTCATCAACCCGCGCACCAGTGCGGAATCATCCACGCACAATACGCGAATCTTGGGTTTCACAATTTCTCCTTCTTGGGAGGACGCTGCAACAACTCGACCCGCCCGCTTTGGTTATACGCCCTCAACCGCTCCATGGCTGACGAGCCGGCACCGGCAGCCGCGGTCCCCGCACCGCCGACGGCAGGCTTGCGCCCGCCACCCAGCAGTTCGACGCGGCCCGCTCGTGGCGATGCCCCCATGAAGCGCTGCAGCTCGTCTTCCTGACGAATGACATCCGCATCGTCACGGCTACCGGCCAGTTTGCGCACCAGTACCTGCCCCGTCGCAGGAAAATAGTTGACCCGCCGGGCATGCGTGCCACGCAGATCCTGCGCCGCAATACGAATATGCTCGACCTTGAGATATTCAAGCACGAAATCCGAATTGCGATTGCCGATATCCAGATAGGTCATCTGGTGCAGCACGGCTCCGCCACCGAACACCTTGGCCTCCAGCCGCTCGCGTACCGCTCCGGCCTTGAGGATTTCGTTGATCAACACTTCCATCGCATAGGCACCGTAGCGCATGGTACTGTCGCCACCCGTCTGTGCGCCCCCAGGCAGCATGAAATGGTTCATGCCACCGACACCGGTATGTGGATCACGGATGCAGGCTGCCACGCACGACCCCAGCACTGTCGTCAGCATCATGCCCTGGCCTGCCTTGGCCACGTAGTATTCGTTGGGCAGGATCTTGACGGCTGCCGTCTGATGATCGTTGTCGTAGTATTCGCGAGTGGCACGAGCGTCGGGGCCCAGTGCTTTCATGGGCGCCCTCCGGTCAATTCATACATGGTCTGCCCACGCAGCACGAAATCGTTCGTGATGTAGGTGAAGTTCTCCGAATGTCCGGCAAACAGCAAGCCCCCCGGCTTCATCAGCGGCACGAACCGCTTGAGAATTTCAGCCTGGGTTTTCTTGTCGAAATAGATCATGATATTCCGACAGAAAATCACATCGAATTTTCGTCCCTGCATCCCCCAGTCACGGTCCAGCAGATTCAGCGGCCGGTATTCGAGCATGCGTGCCAATTCCGGCTTGACCTTGACGTAGCCGGCCTGCTCGCCCTTGCCTTTGAGGAAAAACCGCTTGAGCCGTTCCTGTGACATACCCTCGACACGCTGCATGGCATACACACCACGCTGAGCCTGCTGAATGACCTTGGTATCGATATCGGTCCCCAGCACCCTGGCCTGCGAAGCACGACTCCCCAGGGCCTCGGTCAGTGTCATGGCGATCGAATAAGGTTCCTCTCCGGTAGAAGCGGCACAGGACCAGACTTCGACCGGATCCTGCCGCTGCGTGACAAATTTTGCCAGCAACGGAAAGTGGTGCGGCTCCCGGAAAAACGCAGTCAGGTTGGTTGTCAGCGCATTGGTGAAGTCTTCCCACTCCGGAGAGTTGGCGTCATTCTCGAGCAGATCCAGATAAGTCTTGAAATCCACGCCCGGAAAATTCCGCAGCCGCCTGACCAGGCGGCTGTAAGCCATCTCGCGTTTCTGCGCGCCCAGCGCAATGCCCGCGCGCGCGTAGATCAAGGCGCGCACGCGCTCGAAATCACGATCGCTGAGCACATACTCCCGCTCGGATGCTTGTGGAGACGTCATTTCTACTGACATTTCCTATCCCTGCTTTACCAGACGATCCATGGGCACATCGATCACCTCGTTGGAGGCCACCTTGAATGCGGCTACCGCCTCGGCGACATTGCGCGCCTGCTCTTCCAGGGAGGCTGCCGCAGCAGCAGCCTGTTCCACCAACGCTGCATTTTGCTGAGTGACCGAGTCCATCTGTGTCACAGCCTGATTGACCTGATCGATACCCGTTGCCTGCTCCTGCGAGGCAGAAGATATCTCGGCCATGATGTCCGTTACGCGTTGAACTGCCGCCACGATCTCGTCCATGGTCATGCCGGCATGTTCAACCTGACTGGAGCCGACATCGACCTTGTTGACGGACTCTGAAATCAGGATCTTGATCTCTCTGGCAGCCTGGGCACTGCGTTGTGCCAGCGAGCGTACTTCTCCTGCCACCACGGCAAAGCCCTTGCCCTGCTCTCCTGCACGGGCGGCCTCCACTGCGGCATTGAGCGCCAGAATGTTGGTCTGAAAGGCAATGCTATCAATCACGTTGACAATTTCAGCGATCTTTCGCGAACTACCAGAAATATCCTGCATCGTATTCACAACATCGGCGACTGCACTGCCACCACGACGTGCCACTTCCATGCTGCTGCTGGCCAGTTGATCAGCCTGGCGGGCATGATCTGCGTTCTGGCTGACGGTGGCAGCCAATTGCTCCATGCTGGCTGCGGTCTCTTCAAGAGAAGCTGCCTGCTGCTCGGTACGGCTGCTGAGATCCGAGTTGCCGTGGGAAATTTCACGCGCGCCAAGATTGATTTCGTCCACGCCGCGGCGGACCTGCGACACCATGCGAGTCAGGTTGGTCTGCATGCGACGCAATACGGCATTGAGACGTCCGATTTCATTACGCGATTCACCACGTACCCGCGTAGTCAGATCACCCTGCGAAACGGCTTCGATATGCCCGACCACCTCTTCAAGAGGTCGCAAGACCAACCATTGCAGGTAAATATAGGTCAGCAGCACCAGCAGGACGGAACTGATCATGCCGACCACAACACCGCCAACAATCCATTTGAAACGATATTCCGCCTGTTCGGACTGCTGGTGGGTGGCATTGGCTGATTGTTCGATCAGGCTTTCAAGGGTATGCCGCCAGTTGGCCCACGCCTCGCCCAATTGGACCTCACGCTCCTCCAGGTCATCCGCAAGTATGGTGTGATAAGCCTGCATGTCAGCCTTATCAAGGGCAGACAAGAGTCGCGGAAATATCTGGCCAACGACACTGTTCCATGCAGACAACAATGCCTGCAACTGGGCCTGATCTGCACCGGAACTCACTGCTGCCGTCTTGAACTGCTCAAGCGCCTCGCTGACCTCTGCCAGCCGCTGCTGCGCAGCGGCAAGGCGAATCCGGCTGGCAGGTCCAAGCCCCCGGGCCGCTGCCGCTGGCAGTACAGCCACGGGATTTCCCAGTGCATCGTATTCAATGCGCGGCGTTACGGGAGCTGCCTGCTCTGCGATGTAGTACCGCTCGACGACACTGGACTGTGCGGCTCTCAAGTCAAGATACAGGGCAACGGTTTCATCCAGGCGCGACACCGCTCCTTGCAGGCGCAACACCTGTTCGGATTGCTCGGCATTGCGCTGGAACTCTGTATTGTTCCAGCTCAGGGGCACCAGGCCCAGCCCGGCCCCTGCCACCAGCATCAGGCAAAACAGCAGCAGCACCGAAATGATGCTGCTGCGCAGGCTCAGATTGACTAACAGTTTTCGCACGCGTCTACCTTCTTCCCATGCTTGGATGCGTCAGGTACCGACCTTTTCCACCAGTGCCATTTCGTCACTGGTCATCAGTTTCTCGATATCCACCAGGATAAGCATGCGCTCATCGACCGTACCCAGTCCGGTGAGATACTCGGTCGACAATGTGGCACCGAATTCCGGAGCGGGACGAATCTGGCTCGCATTGAGCATCAGCACGTCAGACACACCATCGACAACGATCCCGACCACGCGACGCTCAAGGTTCAGGATGATGACCACCGTCTGCTCGTTGTACTGGGCATCGCCCAGATTGAACTTGATACGCAGGTCGACGATCGGCACGATAATGCCGCGCAGATTGGTCACGCCCTTGATGAACGAGGGCACATTGGCGATGCGGGTCACACCGTCGACATCATATTCGCGGATTTCCTGCACCTTGAGAATATCGATCCCGTATTCTTCGTGGCCCAGGGTAAACACCAAAAACTCATTACCGGAAGTCACGTCGTCGCTGCTGCGAACCAGTGCATTCATTTGCTGTGTCATGACACTTCTCCATCAATTCTCAAATTTGCGCACAGCGCACATCAATCGCGACCGCTGCTGCGGGCCATGGCGAACACATCGATAATCAGTGCCACACTGCCATCGCCCAGGATCGTCGCAGCCGAGATGCCAGGCACCTTGCGGTAGTTGGCTTCCAGATTCTTGACAACCACCTGGTGCTGGCCAATGAGGTGATCAACCAGCAGCGCAAAACGACGCTCCTGAGCATGCATGATGACGGCGATGGCCTGCGAGGGGTCTTCCTGCGCACCATCGACCGAAAAGGTACGGTGCAGTTCGACCAGAGGCAGGTACTCACCCCGGACCTGTATCACCCGCTCATTGCCGGCCACGGAGTGAATCTGGTCGAGTTGAGGCTGGATCGATTCGGTGACGTGGTTCAACGGCAGGATGAACACTTCGGAACCGACACGCACCGACATGCCATCCAGAATGGCCAGGGTCAGAGGCAGGATAATCTGGGTACGCGTTCCCTTGCCTGCTTCCGAGTAAAGCTTGACGTGGCCACCCATGTCCTGGATATTGCGACGCACGACATCCATGCCGACACCACGCCCGGAAATCGACGTAACCTGTTCGGCCGTCGAAAAACCCGGCGCGAAGATGAGCTGCCAGATTTCCTCATCCGTAATGTTGTCGGGCAACACCATGCCCGACTTGGCAGCCTTGGCGAGAATCTTTTCCTTGTTCAGGCCATTGCCATCATCGCTGACCTCAATCACGATATTGCCGCCCACGTGTTGGGCGGACATCGTGATCACACCCTCCGGATTCTTGCCTTTCTGTGCTCGCGCCTCGGGATCCTCGATGCCGTGGTCCATGCTGTTGCGCACCAGATGAGTCAGAGGATCGATGATGCGCTCGATCAGGCTCTTGTCGAGTTCGGTTGCCTTGCCCTGGGTTTCCAGGCGAATTTTCTTGCCGGTCTTGGTACACAGATCGCGCACCACGCGAGGGAACCGACTGAAGACATAATCCATCTGCATCATGCGCATGGACATGACCGACTCCTGCAGGTCACGGGCATTGCGCTCGAGTTGTTCGAGGCCATTGAGCAGGCGGTCATGCAGTACCGGGTCAAGCGAAGACGCGATCTGCGTCAGCATGGCCTGGGTGATGACCAGTTCGCCTACCAGGTTGATCATCTGGTCGACTTTCTCGACACCGACGCGGATCGAACCCGATTCCTTGTCTGCAGCAGCAACCGGCTTGGCTGCCGCCTTTGCAGCCGCACGGGCAGGTGCCGCCTCGACGGCCGCTTCAGTGGCTGCCTCTACGACAGGTGCAACAACCGGTGCCGGAACAACCTCGGGGATGATGGCTTCCACCGCAGGGACTGCCTGCGCGGCGATGACCTCGTGATCGACAGCAATCTGATCTTCGTTGATGATGAAGCAGCAGACTGCCTCAACGTCGTCCTTGGAGCAGGTCGTCTCCATCCAGACGGTCAGGCTATCGGCACCTTTCTCATGCTTGAGCACCTTGCCCAGATTGCCCATTTCATCCAGCAGGGATTGAGCATCCTTCTCGGAAATGCGGCTGAACAGGATGCGCATGGCATCGTTGCCTGCCGTGGCAGGTGCAGGTGCCGCCGCAGGCGCAGCAACGGGTGCCGGTGCCGCAGCAGGAGCCTGCGCGCCGTTCTTCTCCTGTGCCAGCTGGCGCAATACGCCACAAATATGTTCGTAGGTATCGGGATCAGGCTCGGTCTCGGCGCGGTAGGCATCCAACTGGCTCTTGAGCACGTCCTTGGTCTCCAGGAAAATATCGATCATCTCAGGGCGCAATTTCATTTCACCCTGGCGAATCGGATCAAGCAGGCTTTCCAGCAGGTGGGTGGTTTCCGCCAGGACCCCAAAACAGCCAAAGGTGGCAGCGCCACCCTTGATCGAATGCGCAGCCCGGAAAATGGCATTCAGATGCTCCATATCGGGCTGCTCGACATCAAGCTCAAGCAGCAGCCGCTCCATGTCGGCCAGCAGTTCGTCGGCTTCATCGAAGAAGGTCTGGTAGAACTGGCCAAGATCAACGCCTATGCTCATGATTATTCCGATGCTCCATTTGAATTCTCAGCCGCCAGTCCATCCAGCAAGTCCTGGGACAACGCAACCAGCGTATCCGGATCCACGGGCTTGTGGACCCAGGCATAGACGCCCAGTTCCGCGGCAGTTTCCTTGCTGGCGTCGTCATCTTCGGTCGTCAGCACCAGTACAGGGACATCCTGGTTGGCAGAGTGCTGTCGCATATTGCCAATGAACTCCAGTCCATGCATAACCGGCATGTTCAGATCACTGACCACCAGGTCAAAATGCTGCTGCTGTGCAAGATCCAGCGCTTCCTTGCCATTGCTGGCCGTCGTGACCTGCCATCCCACGTCGAGAAAAGCAGCTTGCACCACCATGCGCATGGTGACGGAATCATCCACTACCAGAACTCGAATACCCATGAACTTCAGCCTATAGTTGCTCGGCGTTGCCTGCACCGTCGTCTTCATGGTGCGCCACGTCCGTTCTTGTCTCGACCCGCGCTTCCTCAAGGGAAGGCACCCGGGCCCATGCCGGCAGCGTTTCTGACTCTTGAGATGCGGGCTCACGCTGCAAGGACACCGGCATCTGATATTCGAATTCACGCGTCTCGGGCAAAGGCATGCTGTCCAGTTGCTCTTGCAACTCACCCGGGTTCGTGGAGGTCACGTCAGCCGCTGCCTGATTTTCCTGCTCAATGCGTTTCTGGGTACTCTCGTTCAGGATGACCAGGCTGATCCGCCGATTGACGGGCGCATAAGGATCATTCTTGACCAACGGCATATTGGCACCCAGCCCCACTATGCGCATGACCTTGTCATCACTCAACCCCCCCGCAACCAGCTCGCGACGTGAAGAGTTGGCGCGATCAGCAGACAGTTCCCAATTACTGTACGAACGCTCACCCTGTGCATAGTTGAGTGCATCAGTATGCCCGGACAGGCTGATCTTGTTGGGCAACTCGTTGAGCAGCGGTCCCAGTTCGCGCAGAATGGCACGCATGTAGGGTGCGACCTGTGCACTGCCGGTCGCAAACATCGGACGATTGTTGGTATCGACGATCTGCACACGCAACCCTTCGGTCGTCATGTCGATCAACAACTGCGGCCGATAGGCCCGCAGCATGGGGCTGTGATCAATGACATTTTCGAGCCGCAGCCGGAAGGTCTGCAGACGACGCATTTCCCGCTCCTTGGTGCCATGGAACTGACCACCATCAGAGCGCGTCTGCTCGCCATCGCGTTCAGTAATATCCTTGCCCCCACCGGGAATCGGCTGAGACTGGGTTGCTGCGGCCGGACCACCTTTGATGGCCACACTCAACGGCGTGCGGAAATAATCAGCCAACCCCTTCAGATCTTCCTTGGGAATCAGGCTCAGGAGCCACATCACCAGAAAAAATGCCATCATGGCGGTAATGAAGTCGGCGTACGCGATCTTCCAGCTGCCACCATGGTGGCCGCCCCCGTGCCCCGACTTCTTGCGCCGGATGACTATCCGCTGGGATTCATCCCGAGCCATGCGTATCCCCTGTCAACTAGCGGCCAGCAGCAGGCTGCTTGGTCTGCCGCACATGCTCCTCGAGCTCGTTGAACGAGGGGCGGATACCGGAAAACAACACTTTTCGACCAAACTCGATGGCCAACTGGGGCGGATAGCCGTTCATGTTGGCCAACAGGGTGACCTTGATGCACTCCAGCACCTTGACGGCATCATCCGCCCGCCGTCCGACGATACTGGCCAGCGGTGCCACAAAGCCATAGGACAACAAAATACCCAGAAATGTACCCACCATGGCCTTGGAAATCAGATCGCCCAGAATGGCTGGCGGCTGATCAATGGCCGCCAGCGCCTTGATCACACCCAGCACGGCAGCCACGATCCCGAAGGCAGGCAAGCCATCAGCCACGGCGCTCAATGCATGTGATGGCAGTTCACGCTCGTGCTTGTAGGTCTCGATTTCCTCATCCATGAGCGCCTCGATCTCGAAAGCACTCATATTGCCGCTGGTCATGATGCGCAGGTAGTCGATCAGAAACTCCATGATGCGCCTGTCTTTCTTGACCAGGGGATACTCTGAAAAAATACTGCTGGACTCGGGATCCTCGATGTGCGACTCGATGGACATCAGGCCTTCGCGCCGTGCCTTGTTAAGCAGCACGTACTGCAAGGCCATCAGCTCCATGTAGATTTTTTTGTCGTAAGGAGAATTGCGCAACGCATAACCAAGACTCTGAGCAGTCAGCTTGAGTGTTTTGGGGCTGTTGGCGGCGATGAAGGCACCGATTGCCGAACCACCGATCAGCGTAAATTCAAACGGCTGGTACAGCGCCCCCAGATGTCCGCCCATGGCGACATAGCTCCCACCCACCGCCAGGAACACGACAAAATAACCAGCAATAATCAGCACGATAGAATCCCTACTCTGAGTATGCGCATCGATAGCAGCATATGATCACCCGCCACCAGCCAAACAAAAAGCATGGTTAGCGCATTTTTTTCCTTGCTATTTGGCGTGTTGCCCGACCCTTTTCGATGTCGGCAGAGGCTTCCTCATTTTCGGCCTGCACTTTCACACATTGCCCACGTGCCGCCACAGTACGGGCCTGCGTCTTGCCAGCACGCGGCGGAGGCCGGCAAATGCCACATACATACTCATGTGCAGGCTCGTAGGCATGCGCCACAAAGTGACCATTGCATTTGGTACATCGCGACATCTGTACCATGCCATTATCGAAAAAGCGCACCAGCATCCAGGCCCGCGTAAAACTCAACACCGGTTCTTCGACATCACTGTCCTCGCCCGCCTGCTCGAGATACAGCCGATAGGCATCGACCAATGCCTGCGCGCCCTTGCTGGGCGTATTCTCGACAATGAATCGATAGATGCCGTAGAACAGCGAAGAATGAATATTGGGCAGCCACGTCATGTGCCAATCCACCGAGAAAGGCAACATGCCCTTTGGCGGAGACATCCGTCGAATCTCCCGATACAACCGCGCCAGGCGATCGCGGCTCAGGCTGGTTTCCGCCTGCAACATCTGCAGGCGCGCGCCCAACTCGATCATCGATGCAGCCAGCTCGATCTCATGGGCCTCGTGCCTGACGCTTTTAACAGTCATAAGCATCCTATCCATATGCCCCGGCGGTACATCACGGCATACACCGCATTACGCGAATTGCTCGACAGATTGCGACGACAGCAAAATGGCTGCATGCACCTGCTGTAACTCCGCACGAGGCGCAGAATCGTTGAGCGTTGCCAACAAATTGGGATTATCAAGCCGCAGACGACACAGCAGCATGCTGCTGCTGCCCAGCTTCACAAGCTGCGCCGGCGACAATGACAGCAATGCATCCGCCGCCTCGCGCCCCATTCCAAGCCGGAACAGTGCAGCAGGATAATCATCCCGCAACATGCGCTGGGCCAGCATCAGATAGGACAGATTGATTTCCTTGATATTGTCTAATAACGTACCTGACTGCACTTTATTCATCCTTTTCGACTCTATCACCATCTGTCAATATCACGCATGCTGGGAAGCTAGATTCCCACTGCCTGTATGACAACATACATGCCATTCCTCGGTACTTTTCGTCTCCTCCAGCTCATGCATGACCCCACCTTCCACAGAGGAAGGCCGGGACCACATGGCCAGTCGATGCAAGATACAAATTGTTGTATCAAGAACCATTTTCTAAGTCTATCGATGCAATAGTATCAGAATCATGACAATGCAAAGATGAATTTGGTACACGCCCCAACACTTTGCTTTCATTTTGCGCCATAAACCACATTTTGATACCCTTGTCCCACCCCTAAATTTCCGCTGCGTGATGCCGTTATAGGGATCTGGATCGCTCCTCTGGAGCTGATAACTCGACCGGAGTTACCCATGGCCATTGCCCCGATTCCCACATTTGTACAGGCAGCAAATCCCGTCGCCGTGCAACCACCCTCGCCGCAACAGGCCGAGGCAGTCGTGCGTGTGCAACCGACCAACGCCCCGGACAAGGGACAGACAGGCTCGGCCACGGCAGATCCTTTCGACCTGCCCTACAACCGACCGGGACGCCAAGCCAACGATCAGGACACCCTCGACAAGGCGCTGGAGCAACTCAACCGCAGCATGCAAGCTTGGGCGACCCAGCTTCGCTTCGAACAGAACAAGGATGCCAACCGCCTGGTCGTCACCATCGTCGATGCGGAAACAGGGGAAGTACTCAAGACCATTCCCTCCGATGCGGTCATCCGCGCAGCCAAGATGATTGCCAGCGCACAAAACCGCACGATTGACACCCAGGCCTGAACGGTCTGGCAGTAGAAAAAACCGCAAGGCAGGCCGACCCGATATATGGCGTGCTCGCATAAACACAAGGAATAGCATCATGGCAACTAGCTCCATCGGATCCAACCTCGGCGCCGGCTCGGGCCTGCCACTGCAGGAAATGATCGCCAAACTGCGCACGGTGGAAGAGCAACCGCTGATCCTGATGCGCAACCAGAATTCCCGCTATACCAGCCAGCTCAACGCCTATGAGTCACTGAAAAAATCCGTCACTGCTCTGCAAACTGCCGGCAAGACACTCCAGCGCGATCCGGACTCCATCCTCGATCGCGACAAGCATGTCAACGTGTTCGGTACCACATCATCGACCGTCATCGGCGGCGAGGGCTACATGACGGCCACCACGGGCAATGGTGCCATTGCCGGCCAATACCAGATCACGATCCAGCAACTGGCCACGCGCGGCGTACATTCCGCGCAGCTTGATGGAGTCGACCGTTACGAGCAGATGGGCACGGGTGGCACCATCACATTCCAGCTCAAAGGCGATGCAGCAGATGCCAAACCGCGCACGCTCGACCTATCCAAACTCAAGGGCACCTCCCTTGAGGAAATCGTCAAGGGCATCAACGACGACAAGACCCTGGGTGTCCGTGCCACGATCATCAACGACGGCACGACCAACCATCTGCAACTGTCCTCCGCCGACACTGGCACCGAAGCCGAGATCGTCAATGTCGCCGTGGCAGGCAATACCGAAGTGGCAACTCTCTTCGGCAATCTGCAGCAAAGTGATGCGCAAAAAGCGAAAGATGCGCTTTTTACCGTCAATGGCATTGCCATTACCAGTGGTTCGAATTCGGTCAAGGATGCCATCCAGGGCATCACGCTCGACCTGACCGCGACCACGGCACTCGACCCCAATGATCCCAATTCGGCACACCGCCAGCTCCAGCTTCAGGTGGAAGACGACCTCACGCCGGCAAGCGACGCCATCAAGGCGTTCGTCAACGCATACAATGCCGTGCTCACCCAGATCGACACCTACACCAGATACAATGCAGACAGTGAGGATCGCACCACGGATGGTGTCCTCAGCGGCGATTACACGGTGCGCAGCATCCAGGGCAAGCTTCGCGAAACACTTTCCCCTACGCTCAGCGAAGGGGAAATCCGCACACTGTCCAAACTGGGCATCACCACCAACTACAAGACCGGTAAGCTTGAGATCGACGAGACCAAGCTCAACGAGGGCCTGAAGGATCATGCGGGTGATGTGTCCGCCCTGTTCCAGGGGGAAAACGGTGTGGTCGCGAAAACCAACAAGATCACCGAAGACATGCTGCGCAATGATGAAAACGGCCTGTTCTTCAACCGGACCGAAGGCATCAAGGAAAGTCAGAAAAACCTGGAAAAGCAGTTCGAGGCTGCCCAGCAGCGCATCGAGCAAACCATGGCCACCTATGAAGCCCGCTTTGTCGCTCTGGACACTCTCGTGGCCCAGATGCAGAGCACCAGCTCCTATCTGACACAACAGATCACCGTCCTCAACGGTACGCGAAACAGCTGATAAACCATGAGCTCCCCAACCTATTCCGCACGATCCCACGCCCGGCGCTCCCTGGGCAGCTACGCCCAGGTCGGTGTAGAAACCGGGGTGCTCAACGCCACGCCCGAACGACTGATCACACTGCTGCTCGATGGCGCAACCAATGCCATCCGGCAGGCCCAGGAACACCTCGCCAGCGGCAACATCGCGGCACGCGGTCAGGCTATTTCCAAAGCAATCAACATTGTCCAGAATGGCCTGCGCACAGGCCTGAACATGGAGGCAGGCGGCGAACTGGCCATCAACCTGGCTGACCTCTACGACTACATCGTCCGCCAGTTGCTGGAGGCCAACCTGCACGCTGATGGCACCAAACTGGATCTGGCGCTGTCCCTGTTGAGCAACATTGCTGACGCGTGGCATACTTCCGTCGACCCGGGCTATTCATCACCAGCCCATCGCTGATTTCAGAGAATTTCCATGGCCCAAGCACCGACCGCATTGCTGTCGCGTTACGAAGAGCTCCATAGCCTGGTCAAGGCCATGCTGCTTGCTGCACAACGCGACAACTGGGAATTCTTCATGGATCTGGGCCCCCGCTACATCACGCTTGCGGAAGAATTAACCAGCGCCTCCGCCATCCCAACCGAAACGGCAGACCGTGAGCGCTGCGCCGAGCTGCTGGAGCAAGTCTTGCAACTCGATACCGAGATACGCGAACTGGCAGATCAGCAACTCGTCCAGATCCGCCAACAGATCGCCCAGACACGCCGTGAGCAGAAGCTGAATCGGACCTACGGCAGGCATCCGCAACCAGCATGAGTGGCGGCCCATCTGCGCCCAGCAACCTTCTCGTACAGCGCTTGGATACTGCGCTGGGCATTACGCTGGCCAAGCATGGCACATTGACGCGCGGTCAACAGCCTGCCTTTGCGCCGCATGTCGACAGAAGTGACCCGCCCGGGGCGGTCGGCCGTCGCCAGGATCAGGCGACACGAGAGCCAGCAGCCCGCGAAGCGGGTCGACAGTCCGCAGCAGACCAGACTCGCCAGGCGCGCCTGGGGGCCCAGAGAGGCTTCGACCTCGCCGCACTGAGCAAATTGTTTCCGTCCTCCCCGACCTCGCTCGGACAGGCGGCTCGCACCATTCTGAGTGTCCTGCAGCAATACCCCCAGACGCAATTGCCACCGCAGCCGCAACTGCGCGCCCCACTCTGGAACAATCCCCCTGGCAGCACGCCACAGGCCCAGTCTGGTACAGGCACGACAGCAAACACGGCGGGCAGTGGCAGCACAACCTCAACAACCGTGCCACAACCACAGGCCCTTTCTGGCATCCAGGGTGGCAACCCATCTGTAATGCAGCTTGCCCTGGCGCTGGCCCGTACCGTCACCCAAAGTGGCCTGTTCTACGAGTCCCAACTCGCCCGCGCCACCTACGGACAGCAACCCATGGCCCGTGTCCATGCGCAGCCACAGGCTCACCTGCAAATGCCCGAGCAGGCAGCGCGCGGCAGGGCCGCAGCGCCAGCGCAGGGCTTCGCGCCTGGTCCCCAGACGCTCGCATCCGCGACCACCACAGGGAATGCCTCTGGTCTGCAGCCTGGCCAGAGCACCGGGCAAATGCTCAATGCCGGTGCTCCGCCCCTGCCACCGGAAGTCACACTGATCGTACGTCAGCAACTCGACATCCTGGCCCAGCAATCCGTCATGTTCCAGGGCGAGGCCTGGCCCGGCACACCGATGGAGTGGGAGATCGAACGCAGGCAGGGTCAGGAGCGCCAGGGTACCGAGGAGGCCACTGATGATACCGATCACTGGCACTCGCACCTGACGCTGCACCTGCCGAAGCTGGGCACCATTGCCGCTGACCTGCGGCTCCAGAATGGTCACTGGTCCGTGCATCTGTCCAGCGATCCGGACCATGCAGACACACTGCAACGGCAGGCAGCACGCTTGCGTGGACGATTCCAGGCATCCGGACTGACCCTGCAGGACCTGCAGATTGACGCGGCGGGCGACACAGCATGAGCCAAGACAAGCGCCAACGCCAGCGGGCGGCCGTACTGCGCTACGACACGCAGGAACCTGCGCCCAAGATCGTCGCCAAAGGCTATGGAGTACAGGCTGAAAACATCATCCGTACCGCTCGCGAAAATGGTGTTTTTATCCATGAGTCACCGGAACTGGTCGACCTGCTGATGCAGGTCGACATGGACCAGCACATTCCACCCCAGCTGTATGTTGCCATCGCCGAACTCCTGGCCTGGCTGTACCAACTGGAAAGCGAAGCCGGTGCCACCGACAGCAACACCCCAGGCACCTGACCACCGGCCTCCGCCACGCACAAGCAAACCCGCCCTATCCTGCTCGCTGTTTCAGGCTTTGCCAGCGACCGTTTCTGCTAGGCTAGTGCATATCCCTCCAACTCATCTGCCCAGCACATCATGCCCCAACGCAAAGGCATCATCCTGGCCGGGGGCTCAGGCTCACGGCTTTACCCCATCACTCGTGGTGTTTCCAAGCAGTTGCTGCCAATCTACGACAAACCGATGGTGTACTACCCATTGTCCGTACTGATGCTGGCCGGGATCCAGGACATCCTGCTCATTTCGACGCCCGATGATCTGCCGGGCTTCCAGAAGCTGCTGGGAGATGGCAGCGGCCTGGGCATCAGCCTGAGTTATGCCGAGCAGCCGTCGCCCGATGGCCTGGCGCAGGCATTCCTCATCGGCGAGCAGTTCATCGGGCAGTCGCCGGTCTGCCTGGTACTCGGTGATAATATTTTCTACGGACCAAACTTTTCCGACCGACTGCGAGCCGCCAGCCAGCAACAGGAAGGAGCCACCGTCTTCGGATATCACGTCTCAGATCCCGAACGATTCGGGATTGTCGAGTTCGATAGCCATGGCAATGTCATCAGCCTCGAAGAAAAGCCTCAGCAGCCCCGCTCGCACTATGCTGTCACCGGCCTCTACTTCTACGACAACGCAGTGCTCGACATCGCCCGCAACATCAAGCCATCCATACGCGGCGAGCTTGAAATCACCGATGTCAATCTGGCCTACCTACAGGCCAACCGCCTGAAAGTGGAACTACTTGGCCGCGGCTTCGCCTGGCTCGATACCGGCACGCATGAGTCCCTGCTCGATGCCAGCCAGTTCATCCACACCATCGAAACCCGCCAGGGACTCAAGGTGGCCTGTCTGGAGGAGATCGCCTATCGCAATGGCTGGATCAGTGCCGACCAGCTCGAGGTCTTGGCACACCGACTGACCAAGACTGCATACGGCCATTACCTGTCCCGCCTGCTGGACGATTTTTCGCTTTGATGACATGAACACTCGCACTTCGCCTCCGGTCTTTGTCACCCAGCCATCCCTGCCCCCGCTGGAAGAATTCCTGCCTTATCTGCAGGCCATCTGGGACAGCAAGACCCTGACCAATGGCGGGCCGATGCACCAGCAGTTGGAGAAAGCGCTGTGCGAATACCTGGGTGTCGATCATATTGCGCTGTTCTGCAATGGCACCATTGCCCTGCTGACAGCGTTGCAGGCACTGGATATACAGGGAGAGGTCATCACCACCCCCTATTCTTTCGTCGCCACCTCCCACTCCCTGCTCTGGAATCGCCTCACCCCCGTCTTCGTGGACGTGGATCCGGCCACCTTCAACCTTGACCCGGCACGAATCGAGGCCGCCATCACCGAACACACGACGGCGATCCTGCCGGTACATTGCTACGGGATCCCGTGCGACACGACCGCCATCCAGGCAATTGCCCAACGCCACGGGCTGAAAGTCATCTACGACGCAGCCCATGCCTTTGGCGTCGAGGACACAGGCGGCAGCATCCTTCGGCATGGCGATCTCAGCGTGCTAAGTTTCCATGCGACCAAGGTTTTCAATACCTTCGAGGGGGGAGCGATCGTCTGCCACGACGCCACAACCAAGCAGCGCATCGACCGCCTGAAAAACTTTGGCTTCATTGACGAAACGACCGTCGCTGCAGCCGGCATCAACGGCAAGATGAGCGAAGTGAATGCCGCTTTCGGCCTGCTGCAACTCAAGCATGTCGACCAGGCCATCGAGGCGCGCAGACAGTGCTTCGAGCTTTATCGAAGCGGGTTGGCCGATATACCCGGCATTCGTCCGGGGATCGACGGCGGCATCGCCAAGGCCAACCACGCGTATTTCCCCATTCTGGTCGAGCCACCTTACCCATTGAGCCGGGACGAATTGCACGCCCGGCTGCGGGCACATGGCATCCATGCGCGCCGCTATTTCTATCCCCTGATCAGCGACTTTCCCATGTACCGGGATGCGGCCACCGGGCAATGGCCCCATGCTGCGCATCTGTCGAAACATGTGCTGTGCCTGCCGATATTTCCCACGCTATCAAACAGCGTGATCGACACCATCATTGCCCTGATCAACGGCAGCACCAACGCCACGGACTCCGGAAAAAGGAGAGCGGGTGACGGCGGAGCCGTCGATTGATCAGTCCCGGGCTGCCTGCCTGTCCAACTCCTCCAGGAAAGTCAGGGCCGACCAGAACCCGGCTCCTTGCTCCTTGTGCCCCTGCCAAACCTCTGGAATAAAGCTCACATCGCGATACAGGACAATCTGAGACCACGCAGCGGGCCAGTCAATATCACCCGTCCCGATCAACACACCCTCGCCATTGATGCCTTTCGCGTCGGCCACATGCAGGTGTGCCGTATACGGCAGCAACAAGGCAAGTGCAGCCTGGAAATCGAGGCCAAAATGAAAGCACACCATCTGCAAGTGTGACAGGTCCAGGCAATAACGCAGTCCTGAGGCCCGCGCCTGTTCGACCAGCTCGTCGGGCATCATGAATATATTCTGAAACCGTTGCCCCCCGAAATGCCATGGAAACGGTGCCATATTTTGCGGGATCAGTTCGGTACGACCAAAGTCCACCTGAGAACATGCATCATGAAAACGTTCATAGAGTTCGGCACGACGGGTGACAGGCAGCGGCGCATCGGCAGAAAAGCCACCTACATTGGCCACAATCAGCAAATCGCCCGCCATGGGGAAAGACTCGGCAATTTCATGTGTGGCATCCACCACACGCTGCAGGTTATTGATCGAACGCGCCCTGTAATCCTGATCATCCGCAACCAGGTCTAGCAGCTCGCTGTTTTCAAACAGCTCGGGCGCATGGACCACCAGGCGGGAGCAATCCACCTGCTTTAGATAACTTTTTGGCGAAACTGAAAGATCCCGGTAGGACAAGTGAAACTCAAACAGGTCGGGTTTAATGGATTGCTGATACTGGCGAAAATCGTGATATCGGACGGGCACCCCCCAGCGAACCGGAAAATGGTATTCGCGCACGGTCGAAGCCTGTTCCTGCAAATCACCAGGATAAAGAAAATCTCCCTGCTCCAGCGCACGTTGGGCAACGCGGCCAATCAGACTTGGCAACTGATACGGCGGCAACCCCTGCCCCGGACTTGCAATGCGCAGCATCTCCGGGCCAAAGGTTTCTCCGGCAGCGATTGCACGTGCCGCGATCACACTTTTCCCCAGATGCTCCCGGTTCAACAGCTCGCCCTGGCTCGCATGGCGGCCTGGGCCTTGCGCGGGCAGTGCTTTCTCAATCTGCCGAATGCCTTCCACAAGCAGACGAAACTCGGCAGGCTCCAGGCTGGCCAGGTGATCTGGCCCTTCCATACCGCGATCCAGCGTGATATGGCGTTCAATGATCTGTGCACCCAACGCTACTGCAGCCAACGTAATCGCAATACCGCGCTCGTGCCCCGAATAACCCACCACAGGATGGAGCTCCCTGAGCCGATCCAGATAACGCAACTGAATATCATGCTCGGGGGCAGGATAGGTGCTATTACAATGCAACAGTGCAAACGGAACTCCCAGCGTTCCAAGATGCTCCACCGCACGAATGATTTCATGCTCGAACGACATACCCGTGGAAACGATCAACGGTTTCCCAAGCGATGCCGCCTTGGACATCAGATAAGGATTGCAGAGATCGGCAGAGGCGATCTTCAGCGCTGCCACATCGAAGCTGGCCAGCGCATCCACGCTGGGCTCATCCCAGGGGGTACATAGATAGATCATCTCCTGCTCGGCACAATACTGGCGCAAGACACGATGCTCCTCCAGGCCAAGCTCCACCTTGTCCAGCAGATCCTGTATGTACTCAACCCCCAGATCTTCCGCCCGCGATCCATCGGCCTTGCGGCGATACAGCGCATCCCGGTTGCGCAACTGGAACTTGACGCAATCCGCACCGGATGCCTTGGCGGCATCCACCAGCTGCCGTGCCAGAGAGAGCGAGCCATTATGATTGTTGCCAATTTCCGCAATCACGAAAACATGGTCTGATCCCACAGGACATCCATCGATCTCAAAAATCGCAGAACTGGAAATTATTGGGTCTTTGTTCGCCATGAGGTCACGCCATCGAAATCAAAACGGAAATTGGTAGGAGTACAACCGAACGCCTTAAGCGCCTGGACCACGGCACGGCGGGAAGGCGGTTGTACATAAAACAGGAAGAAACCACCGCCGCCCGCCCCGAGCAACTTGCCGCCCAAGGCACCGGCAGCCAAAGCAGCCTCGTAGATGCCATCGAAATGCGTACTGCTGACCCCTTTGGAGAATTGCTTTTTCAGCATCCAGATTTCATGTAGGCAACGGCCAAACCGGTTCAGTTCCGAGCGAATCAAATAATGATGCATCCGCCGGCACAGAGAGACACTGGCCTTCAGGCTCTCGGACTGAGAGGACATGGGTTGCATTTCCTGGCGCTGCTGTTCATGCAGGTTCCCGGAGTCGTGGGATACGCCGGTATCGCACAGCAGCAGGCAGGCCTCCAGCTCACTGCGCACGCTCTCTTCCAATCGGATGGGATGAACCCTGTTGTTCTGGTTCTCGAACTCCATCAAATTGAAGCCGCCGAAAGCGGACGCATACTGGTCTTGCCAACCACCCGATACGCCAAAGCACAGGCGCTCAGCCTGGAAAGCCAACTCTGCAATCTCATAAGCATTCCAGTGATCCTGGCGCAGCTCGTTGAACGCAGCGATCACGGCCGTCGTGGCGGCAGAAGATCCACCCAGGCCGGAGCCTACTGGAAAATCGGAGCGCAGATATAAATCAAATCCATGCTCTGGGCGAATCAATGAGACCACACTGGAAAGCAGGCTCTTGTTTTCATGTTGCAGCAATTCCTGGATATCCGCGTAATGCTCATGCTGATTCAGATCTTCCGCATAGATATTGATTACGCCATCGGCACGCGGCAGCAAGGTGGCATGAGAATACAGAGCTACTGTGCAGTTGAGTACAGCCGCAGCGTGATCGACGAAGAAATAGGTAAGGTCCGATCCTCCGCCACAAAAACTCATCCGTACCGGGGCACGAGCACGCGTCAGAATGGGAACCTCAGGCTCGGCTCGTAGTTGCCTTGTGTAGATGTCGCACAGTCTTCCGTGCTCATCCACGCCAGGAATGGCGTGATATCCAAGATCGAACAGTTTCAGCAACTCTTCGCGTGGCGCATCTATCCTGACAGACTTGAAATGCCGATTCATGCAGTGCTCGACCAATGCATCGGTCGACCCGCCGGACAGCAGATAACGACGAACATCGCCATCGACGACTACGCCCACCAGGCGACCATCCGGCTCAATCACGAAAGCGATTTTCTGCTTGCCCGCCTCTATACAAGTCACCGCATCCATGACCGTGCTCTGGGGGCCCAATGTCAGCAAGTCCAGCAATTGCTTCATATCAACTCTCCCGCCTGCACCATATCTCGAAACGACGACAGAGCCTGGGGAATCCCGATATCGACGAACAGGCCATCGTAGGCAACGGAATACAGCTGCTGCCGCTCAATCAGTGCAGGCAGGATTTCGCGCTCCATAGAACATGGTGCAACAGCAAAACCGGACAGGGTATCTGGAGAAAAGCCATAGACACCCGCATTCACCAGACCCGCCCCGGCCGAACTCTTTTCATTCAGCGCAAGGATGCGTCCTTCGGCCCCAAGTGACAGAGCACCATAGCGAGCACTGTCGGGCGTCTCTACGGCCAGCAAGGTATCTCGGTCACTTTCCAGCATCATCCGATAAGCATGTGCAGAGAGAAAAGTATCTGCATTCAATACCAGGTAACGTCCTTGCGCCGGCTCTGCGGTCAACGCATGCAACACAGCGCCACCTGTGCCCATCGGAGTGGGTTCCGTCACCATGCTCAACGCCACGCCGGACTCAGCCTCCAGGTGCGGCAACGCCTCTTCGATCTGGTCCGCCCGATAATGCGCGCACAGAATCGCACGGGTAATGCCAGCCATGCCCAATTGCGTCAGCACCAGGGCCAGGAAAGGCTTTCCGTGGATATCCACAAGCGCCTTTTGCCCCCCCTGCAACACACTACCCAGGCGGGTTCCTGCCCCGCCGCACAGAATATAGACTTGCATTCCCTCTCTCTTACGACATGCGCCTGCACATATACAAGTATCGTGACTCCGCCGCGCCGTCAGCCCTTTATCATCTTGCCTATGACGTCAAAATTGCGGCGAGTCTCCTGCCAGATCAAATCCTGTGCGATGCCCACCTCTTCGTGAACCAGAGCCCTGTTGTTTTCAAGACGCTCCAGAAAGGATGAGAGTCGCTGCTCAAAATCCGGAGAACCGATCTCGCCTCCCCAGGTGGGCTGGTCGATGTCCTCAAGAAAATAACGCATCTTGTCATGGCTGATAATCGAGAAGATGGGCCGTCTCAGCCCGAAGGGAATCATTTGCGCATGCCCACGCATGCCCACGGCAGCATCAACCTCGGCATAGAACGACAAAACCTCATCAGGAGAGGCATCCGTCAGGTCCCGTGTTTCATAGCTCACCCCTGCCGCGCTGAGATACTGCTCGATGCCCCGGTCTGCGGACTTGTGTGCCACCACCACGATCTGCCAACCCTGCCGCTGCGCTGACATCATGCAATCGGCCAACCGTCCGAGCAATACCTGCTCCTCTGCACCAAACCTGTAAGCCGCCCGATCGAATGCGACGTTGAACGCCAAGACCCGGTGCCCCTTTTCGTCATGCGTCGATGCTTGCTTCTGGTATTGGGGATAGAGTTGCCAAAGTACCGTGGTAGGGCAGAACTGTCGGCGCAGGGAAACAGCAGACTCCCCGGGCAGATAAGCAGCGATTGCGTTGATAGAACCTGTATTACGCAAACCGAAGAAAGCCGACTGCCTGGCCACTGCCTGAATATGATCCGTGAAAACGGGCTCGAAGTCGGGCTGGCCCCTGAAGCGGTTGTAACCAATCGCATATATGATCAGCGGCAAGTCCAGGGCATCGACAGCCGCCACCGAACTATTCCACTGCCAACCGCTGCGCGAGACATCAGCGCCATCCTGGTCCCGCAGCAACAACCCGCCGCCACCAATCACGATCCCGTCATATACCTCATTGAGGCGCGACGCTTCTTCGGCATCCAGCGCATCCCAGGCCTGGCGCAGCTCCCAGTCGAATGGCCCGATGCAGACATCGAAAGCCCGCCGGACCACGGGAAACAGCAACGTATCACCCGCATTGCGATTGGCAGAGTCATGGACGCCGATATGCAGCAGCCGCTTCCTCTTTGCCTGCGTCCGAATGCCCAAATCTGGCTGCTGGACATGCGCGTCAAGTATTTCTTTTTTCATTCAGGCCAAGTTCCCATTGTGTTGCTGCTGTCGAAAGGCATGGATCTCGCGGGCCAGCGTCAGGTCGTCCAGACTGTTGATGTCGATGGAACTCAAAGGGTCCATCACATACCCCAGGGCCCCCTCCACATGGAAGGAGCCTTCCCTGCGCAACACGTCCGGACGCGCCATGAATATGGAGCCATTCACGGCGAACAACCCCCTCAATCCCTGGCGCTGCGCATTTCTGTCCTCGTCGGGAGCAACCCGCTCCAAAGGTTCGCCATTGCCGTTCAGATAGCGCAGGTTGGTCATGTACTTGCCAAGATCCACGACGCTCACCACAGCATCCGCGCGATGCTTATCGAACATCCGGACAACACCTCGGATATCTTCCGGCTTGCGCAAAGGACTCGTGGGCAGCAACATAAGCACACCCTCAGGCTCGGTGCCCTCATGCTTCAGCAACCAGTCCAGAGCATGCAGTATGACATGGACCGCATGTACTTCATCCCGAGCTATATGGCCAGGACGGATGAAGGGTGTTTCCGCGCCTGCCGCCCGCGCGATCCCGGCAATCCGCTCTTCGTCGGTAGAGACGATGACCCGGTCCACGACACCAGAAGCCAAGGCCGCCTGAATAGTCCAGGCAACCAGTGGCTTTCCGCCAACCGGCATGACATTTTTGTCCGGAATTCCTTTCGAGCCGCCCCGGGCAGGCACAATGGCGATGATTCGACTGGCCATATCACATCACATAAAGTGTTCGACAATCAGGGTGCGCGACAAAGCGCGATCAAGCTGTCCGTTCGATCTACCCGGGACAGGGCGGCCTCATACTCCGCCGCCAACCCAGCCGTATTGAGAAGACTCCACGCCTCCTGCCCTCCCGGTTTGCCCCGCGCCAGCCAGTGGAGATGGTTTGCCAGTGGATAGCGCTGGAATCCTGAAACCTCGATGTCGACAAAGCCAGCCTTCTCAAGCAGGATCGCCAGGCTCTGGCGCGTATGAAGAATCAGATGCTCGCTCCAGAACGTGAACTGCTTGAAAGCCTCGCAGTCATACAGGGAAAACAGAGCATCCCGCGCATGCGGCACTTCGACAAGCAGGCGTCCACCAGGCCTCAGGTGCTCCCGCACCCGGACCAGTTCGTCGACCGGCGCGGTAAGATGCTCGAGCACATGAAACATCGTGACGATGTCGAGTGCCCCGTCGTCCACTTCGCTCAAATCGTTGAATACCGTATGCCCATTCTGTCTCGCCAGGGCCGCGCGCTCCCGATTGGGCTCCAGCCCAGCGGACCATGCTGCCTGCCCCCGCATTTCATCAAGCATACCGCCTAGTCCTGAGCCAAAATCCAGCCAACGCCGGTTCCTCAGAATCGGGCCAAAGTCCTGTGCCCGCCGTATGTTATCGGCCAGTCGCGGCAACGTGGTCAGATTGCCTTCCCTGAGCTGACCGGCTGAGCCTTCCCGCTGCTGGTAGTACTCCAGGGACATATGATCGGCACCGGACAACACAATCACCTCCGTCAAGGGGTCGCGTAGTACGGAGACATCATCTCGATCCCGGACAGTCGGATGGAAAGGCTGGAGACGATCAACCAGAATAATACCGAGCGATTCCAGCTCATACAGGAACGATGACATTCCAGACTCCTATTTCCGAAGCATTTCCGGACAATCGAAATAGTCCAGTGACAGACCGGGAGAAGGGGTAATTTTCAACAGCTGGCGCCCGTTCCGCTCAAAATGCCGTCTGGCCACGATAAAGGACTCACGCATGCATTGCGTCAGCATATCCATCTCATCCTGTTTTCGGCTATGTCGTGCGCCGTAGAAATATGGTTGGGAATAATCCAGATCGACCCCACCAACGAGCACGCGCGCAAAACCCATGTAATAGGCGACCTGTATTGCATCAAGGACGACCGTATAGCCTGAGTGAACCATCAGGGAGGGGTCATACGAGAAATTCTCTTCATCGTCACACATGCAGAACCCCTGGTTCTGATTGACCTCAAGAGCCATGATGTCTTGTTCGGCCAATGCCTCCGGATGATGCTCATCCAGGAACCTGTAGGCTTCCTTGCCGAAAAACTTGATATCGGCCTTGACTGCCAGCACTCGTTCGGTCCATGCCTGCAAACTGACCGCATCACGCATCAAGTAATACTTAGGTCGAAAAGCATAACCATCTGCTTCCAGTTCGAAAGCCCTGTTGCACCAGAACGATTCCTGCTCCATCAGCCTGTCGATATCCAGCAGACGCAACGACGGAGCATTGCCGACAATGTAGGCGGTCTGCCCAATCCTGGTATTTTTCAGACGCTGAATCCGGGAGGTCATTGAGGCCCCCTCCCGGGCCCCGTCGTTTTTTCCCCTCGGCTGCGAGGTGCCCTGGCTACCTTGGGCCCGTTCCAGCTCAGTGATGCGCCGTCTCAGCACAATGCCACCCGAGCGCTCGAAACTCTGCCAAGGAAGGAGACGCTCCCAGTTAAGTATCCGCTCATGATCGCCCCATTCCTCCAACAGCTCCCGGCCATAGTGGCGACCAAAGCCTGGCAGGCGTGACGGACGGGGGGACGGGGCATCTGGCGTCAGTATCGCGTGCCAGAAGGCAGGGGCCAATATACTGTCAAACCCGACCTGTAGATAACCTTCGGCCGCAGCAGGATACTCATCGGCCAATGGAGTCAGGGGCCGGCCAAGCCAATGTGCCGTTTTTCCGAACCATGGTGCCTCGTACAAAGCCGGCGCGGCAATGCCCACGATCTCGGTATCGTCGTGTGCACTCAATATCTGATAGGTATGTTGATGGCATGCCTTGACTTCGTACCCCATCATCGCTGAGAGCTCCCGCCGCTCCGTCTCGCAGCGTTGCGCCGAATAAATATCGGAATGATCGACCAGGCAAAGCAGCTGGCGCTCTTTGCACAAGGCCCGCAACCTGTCTGCGAACTCCACCACACGCAGGAAATGTCCATCTGCTGCGATCAGGGCCTCATCTCGCAAGGATTGAGAGACATAGACCAACGTGTTGTTCAAATCGAAGGTGTGTCGCCTGGCCTCATTGAGCCGATTCCGGTGCGCACGCAGGTTGGCTCCCAGAAAGGCAGCCTCGAGCCGTAAGTCATCCGCCGAGACTGCGTATTCCAGGATACGTTCCCGTATCGACTGGCTGGATGTATCCAGCGCAATCAAAAGATCACGCCCAAACCCCAGTGGAGAACAGCGCATATCCAGGAAATCAATGCCACGCTGAATGCAGGCACGCTTCAACCAGGGCGTCAGTTCGGAAGCAAGAACCAGGGGATTCTCAGGGAGAGAACCAAACAAGTAATCCAGGGCCAACTCAGGCATGTGATGATAGGTGGCGGCCCAGATGTTTTCCCTGGCGTCCGGTATCGCGGCAGCAGCAATCTCTACGAATTCCTGCAGGTTGAAGCCCGGCAACAGGCCAGACGGGACCTGCCCGCCGGCGGACTGCCCCACATCGAATCCACATCCCTGACGAATCGGCTCATGCACCAAATCAAAAAATGCTTCCGACTTGACGCGGGAATGGCGAAGAAAATCCGGGATATACGCCACAGCAGCAGGCAATCTCATGATTCCACTCTCTCAAATCCCGAGACACGCACACCAGTCATCCTCAGAAAATCACCTTGGCCGGATTGCCGAAGACCGTCTTTCCCGGTGGTACATCCTTGATCACGACAGCCCCAGCCCCCACCGTAGCGCCCTCACCGATCCTGACGTTGGGAACAATGGTGGCATGCGGATACACAATGGCGTAATCGCCAATCTGCGCACCTCCACCTACGAACGTCATGGCACCGATCTGCGCATAGCGGCCGATCCGGACGTCATGGCCGATGATGGTGCCACTGTGGATATTGGCAAAATCACCCACATGGACATCCGGACTGAACTGCACGCGCGCCGCCCAGAAGCAGCCGGTCCCGAGGTGCACACGGGCGCTCAGATAGCCTTCTGTGTTGTAAGGCGTGCGGATATGAATGAACTCGCCCCCTTTTTCCAGAATAGGCCTGGCATACTGCTCACGGGCCTTCGGAAGGCCAACTGCGCAGACAAAAGCGTGATCAGGCTGAGGCTCGTGGGTCAGCGGATCGCCTACGATCGGAAGCCCGCAATCGATGCCATCCAGCATGCTCGCTCGCGTATCAAGAAAACCAGCGATACACCAATCCTGGTCGCACGCAGGCGCATCCCGCATCTGGACCAGAACCTCGCGCCCCCAGCCACCCGCTCCAATGATGTAGACCTGTTTCATCAGATCACTGCTCCGCCATCCATGACCAGACTGGTCCCGGTCACCCAGCGGCTGGCATCCGACAGCATGTAGACCACGCCATTGGCCACATCGTCCGGCGTGCCCAGCCCCAGAGGATGGCGCGCCTTCTGGGCCTCGAGCTGCGCCTGATGCGTCTCCCACATGGGCGTAGCAATCGCCGAGGGCGAAATGCCATTGACGCGGATCTTCCGCTTGGCCTGCTCCAGAGACAGACATTTGATGATGCCCAGCAGACCGGCCTTCATGGCTGAATAGGGCCCCAGACCGCGCGTGCCGATATGGGCAGCCGTCGACAACATGAAGATGATGGAACCCTGCTGCGCAATACGATTGCCTTGCAGCAGACGCTGGGTCAGCATGACGGGTGCCAGAAAATTCACCTGGTACATTTCCGTCATCAGCGACTCGGTCAACTGACGAACGGGACAATGTTTCTGGATGCCAGCACAATGCACCACGCCGTCCAGGCTTGAGCAGGCTTGAGCCAGCCGGTCTCGGTCAGCATCCAGCGTCAGGTCTGCCTCGACTCTCACATGCCCCTCTCCAGGCAGCGCCTCATGCGTTTCGCGCAATCGGTCGGCATCTCGTCCGGTCAAGACCAGACGGGCACCACGACGCGCCAGCACCAGAGCGATATGCCGACCGAGCCCGGAGGAAGCCCCTGTCACCATGACCGTCTTGCCGGCGACCGAAAAAGGATAATGCGCCGTACTGCTCATGCGTAGATATCCATGGGCGTACTCAAACCGCCATCGAGAATGAAATAATTGCGCGTAATCCAGCGACTGGCATCGGACAGGTAGAAAACTGCCGCATGGGCCACGTCTTCCGGCTCGCCCATGCCCAACGGCGTGAGAGCAAACAGGTCTTCCATTTTTCCACCGCCCGCCCCCAGGCCATCCAGCATCGGCGTACGAACATAACCCGGCGCAATGCAATTGGCCCGAATGCCCTGTCGAGCCACCTCGAGTGCCAACGAACGCATCGCGCCCAGCAGGGCCGACTTGCTGGCAGCGTAGGCTGCAGTCGCCAGAGCACCACTGTGTGACGATAGCGCCGCAATGAACAGGATCGAGCCACCGGGCGCGATCCGCTTCTTTGCCAGCAACTCCCGGGTCAGCAGCATCGGTGCAAAGGTATTGCCTGCGAAGGTTTCGTCCAGATGCCCTTCACTGATCAGCCGGAACGGCACCAGCTTCGACATCCCGGCAGCATGTGCTATCCCGTCGATCACGCCAGACTGCGCCACGAGTTGCGCACGACCAGACGGTTTGGCCAGATCAGCGACGACCGCTACGTGTCCACCGCCGGGCAAGGCATCGACGACAGCCTGCAGCCGCGCCTCATTGCGCCCCGTCACCACAAGTTGCGCCCCCATCTGTGCGCAGGTCAGGGCAATCTGCCGGCCAATGCCGGAAGACGCCCCTGTCACCAGCAGGCGCTTTCCTGACAGCGAAAACGGATCCTGCTCCATCATGCCTCGATCAACTCGGGGAAGCAGGCCGATTCGACATCGACCACTGCGCCCCCCCAAGACAGGCCTACGCCGAAGCCGCACAACAGCAAACGATTACGGCCTTCGGCCAGTGCCTCACGCAGGCGTGCAGTCACAGTGACCGGCAGCGACGCACCACTGGTATTGCCGAAATCGTGCAGGGTCGAGGGTACTTTCTCCACCGGTAACCGGAGCTTCTTGCGAATGGTTTCGTTGATCAGCCGGTTGGCCTGGTGGAAGATGAAGTAATTGATTTCATCCTGCGTCATGCCAGCATATTCCATGAGCTGCTCCACCATGGGCGGCACCCGTTGCGTCGAAAAGCTGAGAATCGCAGGGCCATCCAGCACCAGATCCAGCGCCGAATGCCAAAATCCGTCTTCGCCCTTGTGTGCAATCGCATGCTCCAGTTCGAACGGTTCGCGGTGCCCACCGACCGGCAAAATGATGGCCTTGTGGCCACTGCCATCGCTGTTCAGGTTGAAATACATCGGTGCCGCGCCTTCCTGATACTCAAGCGCAGTTGCAGTGGCCGCGTCGGAGAACAACGGATCCTTGAGTGTGTCGCGATGCTTGTAGCTGGAACGGTCTCCCAGCAGAATCAGCCCTTTCTTGACGACACCGGAGGCCACCATACTGCCCAGGATCTGCAGGGCAAAGGGATAACCGGAACAACCCAGGTTGACGTCGAAAGCGACCGTCGAATGGGGCAAGCCCAATCGATCCTGAAGGATGATGGACGTCGCAGGCACGATGTAATCGGGCGACTGAGTCACCACGATCAGAGCATCGACCTCCTCGCGCTTCCACTGCAGGTCATCAAGCAGCCGCTCCGCAGCCTCGAAGGCCAGGTCCGAGAAACACTGCCACTTGGGACATACGCGGCGAGTCTGGATACCGATGTTGCGCACCAGCCGCTCACGTTCCGAACGCAGATGCGGAGGCAGATCGTCGATGTTATGCACGACCTGTTTCGGCACGCAGGTCGATACGCCGGCAAAACGTACATTATTCAGAACGGAGAGGCCCATGACTGATCACCCGATCAATTTGTACAGGTCGCCCACCGTTGCGGCCTTTTCGATGTCGTCACCCGTGATGACCTTGCCATACTGGGTATCAAACATGACAATCACACCCAGCGCGGCCAGCGAGTCCCACTCGGGCAGGCTGTCCAGCGCGGTATCGGCGGTGAGTGCCACCGGCTCCTGGAAATCGACAGCAGCGGTAAACTCTTCAATGAATTCTTCGATAGTGGCCATATCAGCACTCCATGCATGAAGCGGGGGCAGCCACCATTGGCCACCAGCAGACTGACAAGTCTACCTTTACCCCCGAAAACCAATCCCCGAAAGAAACGGGAACTCCCTTTTCACTTCCCAACTTACCCGGCAGCAGCCGTTTCACCACGCCGGGCACTCGCTGTCACTGCTCAAATGACCGGCATTCTCCCGTGTCGTACCCGACCTCGAACCCAACCCTGGGCGTTCCCTTGCAGAAACGCTGCCACGCCTCGCGAAGCGCCCTTTCAAAATAGAACGAAGGCCGCACCTGGAAATTGGCCACGCCATGACGACTGCCGCGGTATCCCTTCCTGATTTTGATGATTTCGTCCATATCGTTCGCCAACGCCACAGCACGCTCGACATAGCTGGCACGATCGGCAACGACGAACTCCGGCAACCCGCTGGCGCGCATGATAACCACCCCCTGTTTGCCAGCCAGCGTATCACCCTCCAGCGTCAGGGTGGGAATGCCATGAGTCATCGCGTTCAGGCTGGTAGTTCCCCCCGTATAAGGGAAAGTATCAAGTAATACGTCGATCTCGGCATGCACCTGCATGTACTCCGCATGATCCATGCGTCGCTTGAAAATCAGCTGCTCGACCGCCACACCCCAGCTCTGCATCTTGCTTGCAATCTGCTGGATCATGTCCTCGCCGTACATATTGCCGATCAGCAGTCGGGCCGTGCCCGCACGGCACAAGATCTCCGCCCAGGCCTTCAGGATGTCATCATTCAGCTTCTGGGGGCGGTTAAGGCTCGCGAATGTGACATAGCCATTGTGAATGCAAGGTGCCGGCGTCTTCGGCTTGCCGGCCCCGCCCTTCGACATGACACCGAACGAATTAGTCGAAGGGATATAGATGAGGCTTTCGACGAACTGCGACACCAGTACGTCAGGATCGCTCCTGAAGCCAAGATCAGCGATGTAGTAATCGATTGCCGCCACCCCGGTCGTGGCCGGATAGCCGATCCAGCTCATCTGCACCGGGGCAGGCTTGAAAGCCATCATCGGCAGGCGATTGCCGGACGTATGGCCGGACAGGTCGACCAGGATATCGACACCATCCGCATGGATCTGTCGTGCCAGGTCGACATCACTCATTTCCACCACGCGCGTCCATTTCGCGGTGTGCTGCTGCAACCGGGCACTGACGTCGTCATGCGTCCTGGAGTTGCTGTATGCCAGGATATTGAACTGGCTTTTATCCAGGCTGGCCCACATCTTCTCGATAAAACTGCTGACGGCATGTGCGCGCAAATCAGCCGATATAAAGCCTATATTCAGCCTTTTTTCAGGATTGCGTGACTGTTCGAAGGTCAATTTGAGCGGCACGCGCTTCGCCAGCCGCTCTGCCTGGAGACCAAACTGCCGATGCAATTCGAACATTTGCTGGGCAGACAGGTTGCTTGCATGCTGTGCGACGAACAGGTAGTTGCTGTACAGCACCATTTTGTTCGGGCTGTTGCGGATGATGCGCCGATAAATGCCGAGCGCTTCGTCCACCCTCATCTGGTTGGAATAGTTGCCTGCCAGATTCGACAGGATTTCATCATTTTCGGGATCCAACTTTGCTGCCCGCTCGCTGCACAGGCTGGCCATGTCGAGTTGCTGGCGGTCTGCATAGAATATGCCAAGATGATCCCAAGTCTTGGACAGCCTGGGGTTGGTGCGCAGCGTCTTTTCAAGCAGGTTTTTGTGCTGCCAGTAGCGCTTGATGAACTTCATGGACAGGGCAACGGCACCGTAGGTCTCAGCGCTGTCGGGCCTGAGCAGCATGGCTCTCAGGGCCGGAGCCAGCAGGTCGCCATATTTTCCCATGAACAGTGACACAACATGCCGTTCGTACCAGGCGCGCCAGTCAGCAGGACAGGCCTTGACCAGATTGTCGGCCAATATCTCGGCACGCTCGAACTCCAGCGCAGCCAACTGGCGATGAATCTCGATCACAGCCTCGTTGAGTTCTCTCGAGTCGGCAGCCGATTTCTCGCGACTGTCTACAGGTCGGGCACATCCAATCCCCCCCCACTCGGGTGCAAATGTGTGCATCATCAACCGCCATGCACTGTCTGCCGCCACTTCCGGGCGATCAAGTTCCGTCTCAATGGAGAAGGCATAGAACTCGAGCCATGCGCTGGAGGCCCCTTGCAGTAGACCATGGGCATGCAGTTTTCTGAGCAGCGTCAGTACCACATGCGCCGCCTCGGTCGTCGCCCTTTCCTCTTCCGAGTCATGCGTTGCTGCGGCACGTATCCAGTCCACCGGACCATGGCGGCCATCCAGCAGGGCCATGACAGCCGCCTCTTGCGACGTCAGGTCCAGGGAGACCGTCTCTTGCCAGGGGTTGGCACTGCAAATGCGAGTCCCCGACTCGAGGGCTACATGCGCGACCATACCGGGCACCAGCGTCAGGTGCGATTCGCTGGCAGTATCATATGCCAGAGCTTCCCTGGAAAAATGAAGATGATTGCCTGCCGTCAGAAACAGGCTGCGCAACGCACGGCTGGCATCGGCTGCATGCTGTTCATCGGCCTGATCTCCTCGGGACACGACAGGCCTCGTATTGAAGCTCAGGTTCGCGTAATCGACGCTATGAGGCCATGCATAGCCAATATGATCCAGCATCGACAGGCCTGTTGCCCCTACGGTTTCCAGCGCTGAGCCATCGGCCAAAAGGTGGCCGTTGCCGATATGACCCTGTTCGTTCTGATAGCGCACGAAATGACCGGACCAGTGCAATTGCTCCAGCCGTGCCGTATCTGGTGCCGTCAGGACTTGTGCAGCCCGCTCCCGGCGTGCCACGAGGCTCAGCCGGCGACTGCGGCCGCAAGCAAAATCGAGATACTGCTGCACGAGAATCTTGTTGCCACCGGGATTGATGGCCTCGCAGACCTGGGCAGTCTCAGGGCCCCAGCTCTCCGGTATTTCACTATGCGGACGCGCATCCCCAACATAGATCAGGCCTGCTTGGTCCAGCAAGCCATTGAACTCGATGAAGTAGCAGGGATGATAAAACCCCTGCAGATATTTGAGGCCCAGCATCAGATCGGACAGCTTTTCATCCTGTCGGACAAGTGCCTGCAGCGCTGGCCGCTGCGGGTTGCCTGCCGCCAGCCCCTGTTCCAGGAAGATCAGCATGGCACGGGCACTGTCCAGCTGCTGCTGCTCGCCCTCGGCCTGCCCACTATGGAACAGCAGGGCATCCCGCAGGCTCTCGTCGTTGCGAGCGCCAGGGTAGACGGGATAATCGAAGCAGGCAATGCCGTTTTCGCTCAGGCAGGTCTGGCAAAACCGCATCAAGGCCAGTCGTGTCTCGGCATCCAGCAAGGCAAATACGCCTCGCACCAGTATGTAGTCAAAAGTCCCGATGTCCTGGATCTGCAACAGGGCATCCAGTGCAATGGAAAACAACTGGTAGTTACCGACCCCAAGCTGGGCGAGCCTGGCCTGACCGATCTCGATCTGTGCGGGATCGATATCAATCCCCACGATCTGCGCCTGCGGATGACTCAACGCAAAAGGCAGCAGATTCATGCCGGTACCACAGCCCAGCTCCAGCACCCTGGCCTGCACCAATGGCGCAGTATCCAGTCCATAGAGCCATGCGGCCGCCCGTAGATTGGCAGGTGCCGTATGACGATCCGTCGACATGTGGCGAATCAGATCATCCTCTGCCGAGGTCGTGCAAGCATTGGCCGACATAAACACCCACAATCTTGTAAAACGAAGTTAAGTTATCACACTTTCTGGCCTGCAAACCTGACAGTCAGCAACCCAACCTGCCATACACGCCACAAAAAAAATGCCCCCGTGACAAAGCACAGGGGCAGATACCGGACCAAACCGGCCATGCCGGGAGGCACAGCCGGTCTGCCGCTACTATTAACGCAGCAGCGACAGGACGGTTTGCGGAACCTGGTTGGCCTGGGCCAGCACCGAGGTACCTGCCTGTTGCAGGATCTGCGCGCGCGTCATGTTCGAAACTTCGGTTGCGTAGTCAGCATCTTCGATACGCGAACGGGCGCTCGACAGGTTGTTGATGGTGTTGTTCAGGTTGGCGATCGTGGACTGGAAGCGGTTCTGGATCGCACCCAGGTTGCTACGAGCCGTATCGACCGTGCTCAGGGCGGAGTCGATGGCAGCGATCGTCGACAGGGCGTCTTCGTGGGTAGCCACGGAGATGCTATCGATTGCCAGGGCCGAAGCCGAAGCCGAAATCAGCGACTCTTGACCAACGGTGATCACGTCTTCAGCCGTGACGTTGTTGGCACCGACTTGGAAACGCAGGCCGGTCGAGCCAATGCTGCCGTTCAGCAGCTTCTGGCCGTTGAACGAAGCGCTGGCGGCGATACGGTTGATTTCCGACAGGCGCTGGTTGATTTCGGTGTTGATCGAGTCACGATCGCCCGTTTGGTTCGAATCGTTGGCAGCCTGCACAGCCAGTTCACGGATGCGTTGCAGGTTGTTGTTGATTTCGTTCAGGTTGCCTTCAGCGGTCTGAGCCAGCGAGATGCCGTCGTTGGCATTGCGGGCAGCCTGGGTCATGCCCTTGATCTGGGCGGTCATGCGGTTGGCGATGGCTTGGCCAGCAGCATCGTCCTTGGCGCTGTTGATGCGCAGGCCCGAGGACAGGCGCTCAATGGCGGTGCCCAGCGAGCTTTGGGACTTCGTCAGGTTGTTTTGGGCAACCAGCGACAGATAGTTAGTATTGATAACAGACATGTTAGCTCCTGAGAGTAGAGGCGTTCATTGCCGGGCAGGGTATGCCCTGTACAGCTTGGCGGCCGCCGGACCCTGGGGCTGGCTGTGCTGCCTTGCCACCCATTAACGGGGGCTTTAGCGAAAACTTTAGGGTTTCATGAAAATTTTCTACAAGCCCCCTGCACGCCCCGTTCATTCTCGCTGGACAACTCCCAGGAATGCAGCCCTGCGGGCCGATACCGGACCGAACTCCTGGGTCACCCGATCCAGCGTTGCACCGGTTTCAAGCCGTTCGAGGATATCGGCCCAATCCTGCATCAACTGTCTCCGGGAACTCAGAAAACGGGCATGATCGTAGGGAGCACGTGAACTGTCGAGCCGACGATGCGCCAGTTGCAGGTCGACCTGCTTGTCGGGATAGCCCAGCAACCCCAGCAACGTCGTGGCCGTTGCCCGAAAACCATGTGCGGAAAACCGCCCGGCATAGCCAAGACAGCCAATCGCCCGATTGAGCGAGCTGCGTCCCATGATGCCCTGTGCTGGATTGCGCATATTGGGAAAAAGCGTCTCCCCCTGTCCCGTCAGCGTATGCAACTCACGCAACCTGCACAGGGCCTGGACCGACAGAGGCACGATATGCGCCCGCCGCATCTTCATGCGTGACGGAGGAATATGCCAGAGTCCGGCCTGCAGATCGAACTCATCCCAGCAGGCTTGCCGCAATTCCCCCGTTCTGACGAATGTCAGCGCCAGCAATCGCAAGGCCAGTATCGTGGTGCGATGTCCTGGCCACTGCTCCAGCCTGTCGAAAAACACGGGGATATCGTTCCAGTCCAGCGGCGGATGGTGCCGCGTCGCACCGCGCTTGAGCAATCCACGCAGCCCATGGACCGGGTGATGCTCACAATAACCGTGGGCCTGGGCATAGGTGAATATCTGGCCCAGCCACTGCCGCACCATCACGGCTGCCGTACGTGCGCCCCGGTCGGCAACGGCCTGGATTATCGGCCGTAGCTGAGAGGTCCTGATCATGGACACGGGCATCCTGCCGATGACAGGCAGAACATCGCTGTGCAGATAAGCCTGCACCTTGGAGGCGTAGCCCGGACTCCAGTCGCTGTTGAAAGCCATCCAGCGTTCGGCTACAGCCGAAAAAGTATGGTGCCCGGCCTCGTACCGGTCAGCCAGCCGTCTCTGCCGATCAGCCAGGGGGTGGATACCGTCACGTACCAGCGCCCGCGCACGGGCGCACGCCTGGCGCGCCTCCTCGAGTGAACAATCAGGATAGCGACCAATGGCATAGACATACCCCCGCCCCTGCATGCGATAGCGATAACGCCATAGCTTGCCGCCCGAAGGCTGGACATGGAGGAACAGGCTGCCGCCATCGCGCAGCGTATAGGGTTTCACCTGCGGCACGGCGGTCCTGATGCTGCGTTCCGTAAGCAAATGAATGGTCATGCGTGTACTGCCTTGAAAAAAGGCACGAATATATACACTCGGGAAACGGCTGCGATACCGTGGCAAATCACGCAAATAACGCAGGGTGACCATGAAAATAGCCTGACCAGCGCCCGTCGGATATGCACAAAGGGCTACACGCCGATATCAAGTGTATGGGGAAAAACATGGCCTGCTCTCAATTTTTATCTTATGAATCAGCCTGCTGCATGAAGAGCAGGACACAAGTGTGGTGAGTCCGGGTCAATATCCGTTATCAATACGAACTACCTGTCCCTGGTTGCCCAGAACAACCTGACGAAGTCCCAGAATTCGCTGGGCACGGCCATCGAACGCCTGTCCTCGGGCCTGCGCATCAACAGCGCCAAGGACGATGCCGCCGGGCAGGCCATCGCCAATCGCTTCACGGCAAACATCAAGGGCCTGCAGCAAGCCGCCCGCAATGCCAATGACGGTATTTCGGTCGCACAGACGACCGAGGGCGCACTGAACGAAATCAACAACAACCTGCAGCGCGTGCGTGAACTGACCGTACAGGCCTCGACGGGTTCGAATTCCGGCACGGACCTGGATTCCATCCAGGCGGAAATCAGCCAACGCCTCGCCGAAATCGATCGGGTGTCAGAGCAGACCCAGTTCAACGGTGTCAAGGTCCTGGCAGAAACGACACAGCTCGACATCCAGGTCGGAGCCCATGACGGGGAGAAGATCTCCATCAACCTGCGCAAGATCGACAGCACGGAACTGGGCCTGGGTTCATTCAGCGTATCTGGTGTGACCGGAGCCCTGAGCTCGCTGAAGGATACGTCGGCTGACGGTGTGATCACGACTACCGAACTCGACCTCTCCGGAATAGAGTTCGCAGGCAAAGGCGCTACCGTGCATGGCGTGGGCGAAGCAGCGGCCGATGGCACCTATACTGACTATGTGATTCGTACGGCCAACGGTAAGCAATTCCAAGGTGAGGTAGACGCCGATGGCGCAGTAACCTTTGCCGACACGACAATTACTGCTACCACCTTGGCTGACAACACCGCCGCCCAATATACGCCCACCGGCGCGGCCACGGCATCGCCATTGGCAGCGCTGGACGCGGCCCTGCAGCAGGTCGATAACCTGCGCAGCGACCTCGGTGCAATCCAGAACCGCTTCCAGTCCACGATCGCCAACCTGAACAACACCGTCAACAACCTGTCGGCAGCCCGTTCGCGCATCGAAGACGCCGACTACGCCACCGAAGTGTCGAACATGACACGCGCACAGATCCTGCAGCAGGCTGGCACCTCGGTGCTGGCCCAAGCCAACCAGGTTCCGCAGACTGTCCTGTCGCTGCTGCGCTGATCACCCTCCATGCCTGGTACGCCCTGACGGGCGTACACGCATGTCAAACAGCCCTTGGCACTTGCGGCCGGGGCTGTTATTTTTCATGCATGTGCAGCCGATGCCACCAGGCAAGGAAAACATGAGCACCCATCACGACCAGACCGAGCCACAGTCCTCCCTGACACCTCTTGACCAGCAAGACCTGGAACAAGCCGTCCAGACCCTGCTGTCGCCCACGCTGACGGCAAAACTGACAGGCGTCGTCGGCAAACCACTCGACAAGATCCTGGAATACCTGCCGCGCGGCATGGAAAGCAAAATCCAGTTGCTGGTCAAGACGGCACTGAGCAAGGCCGCCGATGCGGCTTTGTGGAGTCTGGGCAACGAACAGAAAGACGCCTCGCCCAAGTGGAACAAGGCCTATGCGGCCATCTCGGGCGGAGTAGGGGGCTTCTTCGGTTTTACCGGCCTGGCAGTCGAACTGCCTGTCTCAACGACTATCATGATGCGCGCGGTGGCAGACATTGCCCGCAGTGAAGGCTTCGATCTGGAGGATGAAGACACCAAGCAGGCCTGCCTGCAGGTCTTTGCGCTGGGGGGTGAGTCCAAGGATGACGACGCCGCCGAGACAACCTACTATGCGATGCGACTGATGACTGCCGAGGTCATCACGACGCATGCCGGAAAATGGCTGAGCAGCCTGTTGGAAAAGGTGGCCACACGGTTCGGCGTCGTGGTGACAGAAAAAGCGGCAGCGCAGGCCATTCCGATTGTAGGGGCGGCCAGCGGCGCACTGATCAACACCATGTTTACCGATTTTTTCCAGGATATGGCGCGTGGCCACTTCACCGTCAAGCGACTTGAGAAGGCATATGGCTTCGATACTGTGAAGGCCGAATTCAATCGGATTGCTGCCCAGAAAGAGCTGCGCTGAGGCAGCTCCAGGCCGCTGGCCTCCCTCGCTGCCTTATTCAACAACCCGCATGACTTCCACATCGATCTCGGGCGATTCGAGGAAATCCTTTTCGACTTCGCCGACGATCTCCACGCGGGTCTTTTCATCGATCGACTGGGCCGGGAAACGCTTGCGGTCAATCTCGACGCGAATTTCCTTCTGACCATCCGAAAACAGGTATTTGTCGTCCGAGACCTGGCGCACCAGATGGCCACGCAGGATGACGCGCTGGTCATCGACAGGATTATCAAGAATATCCTGAACGGAAACAGCCATACCCTGCGCGCCCGGCCCGGTATATTGGGCCAGAGCTGGCTGGGCGGCGAGCAGCGTGGCGGAAGCGGCAATGGCGGCGAGAAAACTGGTTTTTTGCATATCTAAACTCCGGATCAGTTGAATGGATACTGCCTCGATTCATCAAGGCATGGATTTAGTATGGCAAACTGCTTCCATATGGAGCATGAACGAACTGTTCATATTGCATTCATGCTGAACCGGATACGGCCATTTCTCCAGATGTACCACTCCAGGAGTCCATGATGAATGATCGACCCTCTTCCGAACCCCACGACAATCCGGTACCAGGCCTTTCACCCACGGCCCCACTGGTCAGCAACCTGACGGCACTGGGCGCGCACTGGGGCTGGTTTGTCGGGCTGGGCATGCTGCTGCTGGTACTGGGCCTGATTGGTGCCGTCTATGTACTGGCCTTCACGCTGGTGAGCGTGCTGTTCGTCGGTGCCCTGATGCTGGCGGGCGGCATTCTGCATCTGATCCAGGCTTGGCGAATCAAGGGCTGGAGCGGCTTCCTGATCTGGACGGTCAGCGGACTGTTCTACATCGCGGCCGGCTTGCTGGCACTTTACAACCCGATTGCAGGAGCCGCCGCGCTGACCTTGCTGCTGGGAGCCGTGCTGATCGCAGCAGGGGCTCTGAGGCTATGGCTATGGTTCAACAACCGCAGCCAGGCAGGCTGGAAATGGCTGGCGCTCTCGGGGCTGATCACGCTGCTGGCGGGTTTGCTCATTGCAGCAGGGTGGCCTGCCAACAGTCTCTGGATACTGGGCTTTCTGCTGGCCCTCGACCTGCTGTTCCAGGGCATCACGCTGATCATGCTGGGGCAGGCGCTGCGCCGGGGACATACAACAGCCCGCTAGTTGCACCTGTGGCCCGGGTTTATACAGGTGTTCTGGTCACAAATACACACTCACCGTTCAGCGGTGCCTGTGTCCATGATGCGGTGCCCCGTTCCGACGGTCATGCCGCCATGCTCCCCCGGCATGATGGCGATTCGGACCTGATCGCCATTCACTGCGATGGCGACCACCATGGTGCCCGTATCGCTGTCGGGGACGCTCTTCGGTCAGCAGGTTGCCCAGTACGCCGCCTGCTGCTGCACCGCCCAGCGTAGCCCAGGTATTGCCTTCGGTCAGAACCGCGCCAGCAAGTGCCCCCAGACCCGCGCCGATCACGGTATTGCGGGTCGTTCGATCCGTGGCCGATGCTGCACTCGAGCCCAGGGCAATCATCCCCGCCAATATGTAGGTTGCGAGCCGGGTTGTCGGTTTCATACAGACTCCTCATGATGCTGTTGTCGGAGCCTAGCGTCAGGTGCTGAACGATACAAGCCGGCAATTGTGACTTCTGCAGCGGATTGCAAGCAGCCCTTCGGCTGCGTGACTTTTATTACAAGGAGGCCGGAGACGACATCAAAAATTACAATCCAACGCAACCGGCACGCCTTCCTGGCTGACGATTCAGCCGGTCGCTATCCGACCTCGCGCAGACTCTCGGCCGGATCGATCCGTACCGCCCGACGAGTGCCTGCCCACGAGACACTACCTGCCAGCAACAGCGTCAAGACATAGCCCATCGCCATCTGCCAGCCAGCCAGCTCACACACGAACCGTCCTGTCGCCGGACCACCGCCCAGCACGGTATCGAACACCAGACTGCCCAGGCCGTATATCAACAGACTGCAGGCATAGGCCGCCGAAGAAAGGCACAGCGCCTGAACTTGCATCAACCAGGCCAGCTCGCCCTGGGTGCTGCCAAGCAGCCCCAGTAGGGCCAGATTGCGCCGCTTGCGCTCGATATTGGAGAGGAAGGCACCGGCCAGCGAAGCGATACATCCAAGCAGCGCCGCCACTGCGATCACACCAAACACCCAGCCCAGCACGGTGGATATCTGCCGCACGCTGTCTGCCTGTGCCTGCTGGCTGCGCGTATCGATATGCTGCTCCTGCAACCAGCGCGCCAATGAGCTGATGCGGTCGGCATCAGGGGCATAGAGCCTGACACGTGCATAGCGGACAGGCTCGCCATCATCTGCGATACGTCCTGTGGTCAGTCCTGAGCGCTCGACCCGATAGCCGTCGCGAAAACGCTCCAGCTCGACCAGGAGCGGCAGGGGTGCCAATGCAGCCAGCCGGTCCATGCCATGGGCCGGCAGCACATCGGCTACCCAAACCTGCCACTGGCCACGCTCCAGCACGCCATCCAGGCGGCGCTGCGCACCCAACGTCAGGGTATCGCCGGGCGCAGCCTGCAAGCGCATCGCCAGGGCACTGCTCAGGAAGAGGGCGGGCAAAGTCTGCGCAGCCACATCGGCAGAAGGCAAGGATGCGGCCTGTGCCTCTGCCCGCAACGGATCGCCATCCGCCGTCGGAATCAGCTCGATGTTCTCGGCAAAGCGGCGGCTGTCCGCGAGCAGGTCGCCACGCAGGTTGAGCGCCCGGGTCATGCCCACGGCAAATGCCACATCGGCACGCGCTTGCGCGGCAGCGACCCAGGCATCGTCGAAATCGCCGCTACCCAGCATACGGACCTCAAGTGCATCGGGGCTGCGCACCAGATCGCTGCGCAATTGCTCGACCACGCCTTGCTTGAGGCCAAACAGCAGCAGCAGGGGGGCAATCACGGCCACCAGCGTCGCCATCATGAACAGCGATACCTTGCGGTCATGCAGCAGGTCGGCCACCGCCAGGCGGGCCAGGAGGATTCGACGCATCATCGCTAACCCACCAGTTCGAAAGTCGTTGCGCCCGGCATGCTGCAGGCCGTGATGCGGGGCAGACCAAAGCCCTGTACCAGCGGCCAGTCGTGGGACACGATCAGGGCAGCCATGCCCATCTCACGCACCAGCGCCAGAAACAACTCCAGCAGCGTATAGGCATGATGCGGATCGAGGGCCGCCGTGGGCTCGTCGGCCAGCAACAGGTCCGGCTCATGGGCAATGGCCCGGATGAAGGCTGCACGCTGGCGCTCGCCGATCGACAGCGCGGCAGGACGCTTGTCGAGCGCAGACTCCAGGCGCAAGGTGGTGCAGCAGTGAGCAAGGCGTTCCGACCAGGCCGGCAACCCCAGCAACCGGCGCGGCAGGGTGATGTTGTCGCGGATACTCAGAAAAGGCAGCAGACCGCCCTGCTGCAGCACGAAACCCAGCTTCTCGGCACGCAACCGGGCCAGGGCCGGCTCATCGCCTTGCTGGATCAACGCGGCAACATCCGTGCGCCCGAGTTCGAAATGCCCGATGGTTTCCGGCTTGAGCAGCAGGCCGATAGCCTCCAGCAGCGTACTCTTGCCACAGCCACTCTCGCCCGTGACGGCCCAGACGTCGCCTGATGCCAGGCTCAGCGCCGGCAGGCTGATGCTGTGCTGGCCGGGACCTTGGCCGCGCACCACCGTCAGGTTCAGGATTTCCAGCATGGACTGCATGTCAGGGCATCATTTCGAGAGGAACAGGGTAGACATCATCGCGCACATCGCCATCGTGCGCCAGCGAGATCCAGCGATCAACATCTTCGTTGTAGCGTTCATAGAGCCGCAGGCGCGCCTTGAGGCCATCGATAAAGGCGGCCTGCGTCTGGCGATCCCAGCTGCGCCAGGCCTCTTCATCAAGCGACATGATGGCGCTGCGATAGGGCAGGCTGTCCAGATATTCACCGACCCGCATGCCGGGCGACACGTCCCCGGACAGGTCGTCACGCCGGGTGGCCTCATCCGGATTGGTCCCCATGGAAGCGGCCACGCTGCGCAGTCGGGCAAACATGTCCTGCTCCGATCCGAATCCGGATTCGACGGCTTCCAGTGCTTGCCTGACGGCATCACTCAGATCACTCAATTGTGCCTTGGTCAGCAACACTCGCGCTTCGGTCGCCGGTACATCCGGCCGGCGCAAGTCATGATCGCTGATCCAGCCACGCAGGACTGTCGGCACGCTGGCGGCACTGCGCCCCCCCAGCCAGGACAACTGCATGGCATGGCCTACCTGGGCGGCATCGTGACGAATCTGCTGATCGGCATCGTCGGTATCCGCCCTTTTCTGGTCAGGCCTGACAATACCTGCCAGGGCCACATCTTGCCCGTCATTGCCAGCACGCCTGCCCACTCGCTCGACCAGCGTTTCGGTCAGGGCACCGATCCTGCGACCAAAAGTGCGCACATTGCCCGCATCAATCGGGTAATACAGCGGGGCATCGGCCGCCGCGTGCTGCGCCAATACGCGATATTGCTGTTCAGCGCGCGCATGGTTGCGCCGTCCCGCCGGCGTGCGCAGATGCAGCGCAAAAATGGCGATACCGGCATCCGCTGCCGCCTGCCGGACCTGGGCTGCATCCAGTCCGGTCGAGGACAGGGCATCGGCTGCATAAAGCGCGCCCGCATCGGTCACCAGAACGATATAGCGGGCATCGAAGCCGCTCCAGTCGATCCCATCGATGGCTTGCATGACACCCGCGTAGGCATCTTCGTCGAAGCGGCTGCTGGAAACGGTTGCCTGCCGGATATCGGCCACCTGGGCCATGAAAGTGGCTTCGTCGCTGGCCTGACTGGGGTCGACATAGATGCGGCTGGTGTATTCGAGACCGGGTACGGCGGCAACGTTGGAGCGATAGGCCACCATGCCGAAGCGTACGTCCTGGGTTTGTCCCTGCGCCCGCATCCGGGCATAGACCTGCCGGATCATGTCGCGAGTCTGGTCGATGTAGGGGCGCATGGAAATAGTCGTGTCGATGACGAACACCACGGCGGTGCGCAACGTACCTGCTGCGCTTGCTGTTGCATCCGTCATCGCAAGCGACCGGCCCGTTGCCGGCCCTACGGCACGACTGGCGTTGAGCGAAGCGACTTCCAGCAGCCTGACCACCTGGCCATCGGGCGTCATGATTTCCTCACCCGACAGCACGGGCAGCAGATAGAACCGCCGCTGCGGGTCAATGGCCACGGACGGTTCCCGCGCCAGCACACCATCGGCCTGGCCCGTGCGCTGCAACTGGGCCTGCAGGGTATCCAGCCTTGCTCCCCTGTCGGATTTCAGGAGCAGATCCTCAAGCTGTTCGCGATGCTCGAAAAACAACAGCGGATCGCGCCGGGCCGGGCTGGTCAGGGCCAGCGTCAACTGCGTATTCCATTCGACCGCGCAGGCAGCAGGGATCCAGCCATTGCGCTGCCCATGGGCATCCGGCCCGACCTGCAGCCAGTCACTGCCATCGGCGGCACGCTGGCGGGCATAGACATAATGCCGACTCAGGGGCGGCAGTATTCGGGTCGAACCCGGATCGACCGCAGCGACCGCCTCACCCACCGTGTCATGCAGAATGCAATCCTGAGCGGCCAGCACGCGCTGATACAGTGTCTGGCGGCCCGGCTGCAGCAACGGCGCGGTGCTGTCGGCAGCCACGCACGCCCATGCTGCAAGCATGAGCCACAGTGAAAGAAGGGCACGCATCGATTTCATAATGGCGAAGCATAGCAGTCAGACTGGCAGATCGGCACCTTGAGCAGAACCGGATTTCAGGCACAATTGCAGCGGTAGGCTTACATGCCCCTATTTCGGCCATACACGTCACCCACACCATGCGCATCACCGACACTCGACTGCCCGACGTCAAGCTCATCGAGCCCGACGTTTTCCACGATGAAAGAGGTTTTTTCCTGGAAAGCTTCAACCAGGCCCGTTTTGATGCGCTTGTTGGGCAGTCCGTGCAGTTTGTCCAGGACAACCACTCCCACTCCCGGCGCGGGGTGGTGCGTGGCCTGCATTACCAGCTCGCACCCAGGGCGCAAGGCAAGCTGATCCGCGTGCTGCAGGGCACGATCTTCGACGTTGCCGTCGATATCCGTCACGACTCGCCGACATTCGGTCTGTGGAGCGGCACCGAACTGACGGCTGACAGCCAGCAGCAGATCTGGATTCCCCCTGGCTTTGCACATGGATTCATGGTGCTCTCCGAATCCGCCGACGTGTTCTACAAAACCACCGACTACTGGTGCCGGGACCTGGAGCGCGGACTGCGCTGGAACGATCCCAAAATCGGCATCGCCTGGCCGGGCGGTGTCGTACCCGTACTGGCCGAAAAGGATCGCGCCAATCCGGGACTGGACGCACTCGTTCGCTAGTGCATATCAACCGTCGCGTTCATCGCACCGCGGATACCTGCCCGCCTGATTATTCAGCGGTACCTTGCCGCATCGCCTGCCGCATATCCTCCAGCGCCGCGCGCACGGCGGCAGCATTCGGATCGTCCGGGCCGATCAGTGCCAGCAACTGCTCGTAGGCATAGGCGGCACCCGCATAGTTTTCCAGCACAGTATAGGAACGGGCCAGCATGGCCCATTCCGAAGGCGTACCCCCGCCACCCTCCAGACGCTGTGCCAGATTGCCGACCATCTCACTCAAGGCATCGGCATTATTGGTATCGACTGCCGCCTGGCGATTGGCCGGCTCCACCGCTGCGGGATCTCCCAATGCCAGATAGCCCGCCAGCGGCACGAGTACCAGCCAGGCCATCACACCCCACGCCCAGCGGGGCTGGGCAGCACGGTCCTGTGTCTGACGCTGCTGCAACCCTTCGGACAAGGCACGCTGCTCCAGCTCCTGCATGGCCTGATCGAAGGCGGCAGCTTCTATCAGACCGGCGGCCTTGTCACGCTCAAGATCGCGCCGCTGTTCACGCAAGACTGCCAGCGCAGCGCTGGACTGTATGTCGCCCCCGTCAGCTCCCTGCCGCCCGGCCTCTGCGCCACGCAGCAATGGCGAAACGACCCATGCTATCGCAGCGATCGTCATGGATAGCGTCAACAACACAGACAGCACCATCGTATAAGACCATTCCATGTTCATCTCCGCTATGACCCGGCACGTTCCTGATCCTGCTTGCCTGCAGGATCATCCTCTGGAGCCATGACACCAGAGCCGCTGTCATCAAGGCCATCAAGCAGTGCGCGCGCCTGCTGACGCTGGACTGGCGTTAGCACCGTCCTCGCCTGGCGGGCCCGCTTGCGCAACCGCACGACCAGCCAGCCAGCACCCGCCAGCAGCAGCACGAATGGGCCGAGCCACAGGCCCAGCGTCGCGACACGCAGAGGGGGGCGATACAACACGAAATCGCCATACCGCTCCACCATGTAGTTTGTGATTTCCGCCTCGCTGCGGCCCTGTATCAGTTGTTCACGCACCTGCTCGCGCAGGTCCAGGGCCAGCGGCGCATTGGACTCGGCAATCGACTGGTTCTGACACACCAGGCATCGCAGCGTGTAGGCAATCCGCTGCACCTGGTTTTCCAGTTCGGCCGTCTCGCGCGACACGGCAGGTGCTGCCTGCGCCAGCGCGTTCATGCCTGCCAGTGCGAACACCAAGGCCAGGAGGGCACATACCCCGTAGCGCATGATGCCGGATGCCCTCATGCCGGCGCATTGTCCGAGGCTATTCATGGCATGGCTCCCGGTGCGCCGGCCGCCCGCAGCATCGGCAACAGTTCCTGCTCCAGCTTGTCGACCGTGATCGGCCCCAGGTGTCGGTAACGGATCCGTCCCTCGCCATCGATCAGAAAGGTCTCCGGCACACCATAGACACCCAAATCGATCGCCGTGCGCCCATTCATATCCATGGCGGTCAGCAGATAGGGATCGCCTCGCGTCTCCAGCCAGATTGCAGCACGTTCGCGCGCCTGCGCCATCTCGGCTTCAGGTGCCACGCCACGCACATCAAGACCGGCCCCGCGGACCTCCTTGTAGCTGAGTCCCACAACGGGTAACAGTTCGCGCCGGGTAATCTCCATCAGTGCATCGTGCTCTTCACGGCAGGCCACGCACCATGATGCCCACACATTGAGCAACCAGACGCGTCCCCGCATTTCCTCGGGGGAAAATGTCTGTTCCGGCTTGTCCAGCCTCTCCAATGTGAACGACGGTACCGGCCGATCGATCAGGGCAGAAGGCAGGCTGCGCGGGTCCAGCGTCAAGCCGTAGGCCAGGAAACCAGCCAGCACCAGCAGGATCGCCACAGGCAGGATAAAGCGCAGTTTCATGTCATGCTCCTTTGCCTCGACGCCGATAGCGCCGATCGAGCGCTGCCAGTATGCCGCCCAGCCCCATCAGTGCGCAGCCGGCCCATATCCAGCTGATGAATGGGCGGTAATACAGATGCACGATCCAGGCCTCGCGATCCAGTGGTTCGCCCAGTGCCACATAGAAGTCACGCCAGAAACCGATATCCAGAGCAGCTTCGGTCATCGGCATCTGCTGTGCGATGTACAGCCGTTTTTCCGGTTGCAGCGTACCGATGACCTGTCCTTCGCGCGACAGCGTGAAAGTCGCCCGCGCGGCATCGTAGTTCGATCGGCCAAACTCCCGGATACCCTCGAAATGCAGGTCATGGCCGGCAAACACCACGCTCTCGCCCGGCAGCATGCGCACATCGCGACTCTCGTCCAGGCTACCGACCAAGGTCACGCCAATGATGAACACGCCGATCCCCAGGTGCGACAGCCACATGCCCCACCAGGCGGCTGGCGTGGACCTGAGCCGCTCAAGCAAGGAAGCACGGCCACGGGCCCGCAGTTGTCCGGCCAGCAATTGCACACTGGCCAGCACCACCCAGGCCGCAAGGCCCAGCCCCAGGCCGGCACGCCAGCCCAGTTGCTGGTGCAGCAGCGCCGACAACACGCCCACGGCAATGCTCATCACAAAGGCGGGTGCCACGCGCCGCAGCAATATGGCAGGTTCGTCATCCTTCCAGCGCAGGAACGTACCCAGCATCATCAGGATCACCACCGGCGTCATCAACGGTACGAACACCGCCTCGAAATAGGGCGGTCCGACAGAGATCTTGCCCAGTTTCAGTACATCCATGAAGAGGGGATACAACGTGCCCAGCAGCACCGACGCCGTGACGACGGCCAGCAGCATGTTGTTGCCCAGCAGCGCCGCATCGCGCGACACCAGGCCAAAGCGCCCGCCACCACCCAGTGTGGGGGCCCGCCAGGCATAAAGCATGAAGGAAGAGCCGATCACCGCCACCAGGAAACTCAGCACGAACATGCCCCGGCCAGGATCCACGGCAAAGGCATGCACGCTGGTCAGCACGCCGGAGCGCACCAGGAAGGCGCCCAGCAGCGACAGCGAAAATGTCCCGATCGCCAGCAACACTGTCCAGCTGCGAAAGGCACCGCGCTTTTCAGTCACAGCCAGCGAATGGATCAGCGCTGTGCCCAGCAGCCAGGGCATCAGCGACGAATTCTCGACCGGATCCCAGAACCACCAGCCGCCCCATCCCAATTCGTAATAGGCCCAGCCCGAACCTACAGCGATACCTGCCGTCAGGAATACCCAGGCCGCCGTGGTCCAGGGTCGCGACCAGCGAGCCCAGGCCGCATCCAGGCGACCCGCCAGCAGGGCGGCGATGGCAAAGGCAAAAGCGACCGAGAAGCCCACATATCCCATGTACAGCAGAGGAGGATGCAGGATCATGCCGGGATCCTGCAGCAACGGATTCAGGTCACGCCCTTCAGCCGCAGCCGGCAACAGACGCGTAAAAGGGTTGGACGTCAGCAACATGAACGCCAGAAAACCGGCACCGACCCAGCCTAATACGCCCAGCACCCGTGCGGAAAAGTCCTCGGGCAAGCCGCGCGAATGACGTGCCACGGCCACCGTCCACAGCGCCAGCGCCAGATTCCACAGCAACAGTGACCCTTCATGGCTGCCCCAGACAGCCGTGATCCGGTAGATAAGCGGCGTGGCCGTATTGGAGTGCAATGCCACATAGCGTACAGAAAAATCACTGACCACAAACGCCCAGGTCAGCGCCACATAGGCCAGCACAATAAATAGCAATTGAGCGTGCGCAGCCGCCCGGCCAACACGCATCAGCGCCAGCCGGCCGGAACGGGCCCCCGCCAGCGGCACAACGGCCTGCACCAGCGCCAGGGCAAAGGCCAGCAACAACGCATAATGGCCAAGTTCCGGAATCATGGCTGCACCACCGTCAGCATGCTTTTTTGTGCCTGCTGCAAGGCGTCTGCCGCTTCGGGCGGCATATAGTTTTCGTCGTGCTTGGCCAGCACCTGACTGGCATGGAACAGTCCCGCCTCATCGAGCCGACCCTGCGCCACCACCCCCTTGCCTTCACGGAACAGGTCAGGCAGCGATCCCTGGTAAACCACCGGAATCGAGCTGGCGGTATCGGTCACGGCAAACTGTACGGTCAGGCCGTCGGCCTGACGCTGCACCGACCCTTCCTCGACGATGCCGCCGATGCGCAGCATGCGCTCGGGCGTGGCCTGCCCCTGCAGGATATCGCTTGGGGAATGGAAGAACACCAGGTTTTCCTGGAATGCCGACAACACCAACAGGATCGCTGCCGTCAACAGGCCCATGCCCCCCAGAATCAAGGCCAGGCGCTTGTGTCGTGCTTTCATGACGTGCCCTCCCGCCGACACACCGTCGCCCGGCGCCAGCGCAACAGTTTGTGCAGCGTAGCGCGCGCACCCGCGCGCAACTGCAGAACTTCAATCAACAACAGCAACGCACAGACGCCGTAGCTGCCCCAGACAAACCAGGCATGACCGCCCATTTGCCAGAATTCGGACCAGGATGACCATGTCATGATCGGACTCCTTGAATATCTTCAACGCGGCGATCGACCGAGGCAGCCGCCAGCCGTGCATCCAGTTTTTGCTGTACCCAGCCGGCATGACGCTCGCGCTCCAGCACCAGGCTGCGTGCCCGCCACAGCGTGACGGCAATCGTGTAGAACCAGGCAGCCAGGGTCAGGGCCAACATCCCCAGCAGCATGGTTGTGGCCATGCTGGGTGCACGCGTCAGGCTGACCGATGCCCCCTGGTGCAGGGTGTTCCACCAGTTCACGGAAAAATAGATGACCGGCACATTGACAGCACCGACCAGCGCGACCAGTGCGCCGGTCCTGTCCGCACGGCGCGGATCATCAATGGCACGCGTCAGGGCGATATGACCGAGATAGAGGAACAGCAGCAGCAATTGTGATGTCAGGCGCGCATCCCAAACCCAATAGGCCCCCCAGGTGGGTCGTCCCCAGAGCGCGCCGGTCCACAGGGCGATCACACAGAAGAGGGCACCAGTCGGTGCCAGAGCCTGACTCATCACGAAAGACAGTCGGGTGTTGAACGCCAGTCCGATGATCGACCAGAAAGCCATGGCCAGGTATACCAGCATCGACATCCAGGCCGCCGGCACGTGGATGAAAATGATCCGATAGACCTCGCCCTGCTGTGCATCGGTAGGCGCAACCCAGAAACCCAGCCACAGGCCAGCACAGGCCAGCAGCACGGCCAGCGCAGCACTCCAGGGTGCTACCCGACCAGCCATGCCATAGAAGTTCTGTGGCGCGGCGAAATGGAACAATCGCATACGCCGTACCGGGCGGCTGTCCGTGGCATCGGCCATGGCCGAAGGGGCCAGGGAAGAAATGGAGGCTTGCGGATTCATTTTCAGGACTCCATGGCAATATTCAGGGAAGCGGCGCAGGCCCAGGGGGCCAGTGCCAGCGTTGCCGCGCAGATACCGCCCAGCAGCAGCAGATGCGCACGCGCGCCCACGCCGGAAAGCACCGCTTCGACGGCTCCCGCACCAAAGATCAGGACGGGGATATACAGCGGCAGCACCAACAGCCCCAACAGCATGCCGCCATTGCGCAGGCCCAGCGTCAGCGCCGCACCAATCGCACCCAGCATGGCCAGCACCGGCGTACCCAGCAGCAACCCGCCCAGCAGTGCCGGCCAGGCATTGGCCGGCAACTGGAACCAGAGCGCCAGCAAAGGGGCCGCCAGGATCACTGGCAGGCAGGCACCCAGCCAGAAAGCCAGCAACTTGGCCATCACCCAAAGCACAGCTGGCTCACCCGACAGCGACAATTGTTCGAGTGTGCCGTTGTCATGATCCTGAGCGAACAACCGCGGCAGTGACAGCAGCACCGACAGCAGGGCGGCCACCCAGATCACGCCGGGGCCAATGGCGACCAGCCGGGCAGGGTCCGCCCCGATGCCCAGCGGAAAAAGGCTGGCCACCACGACCAGAAAACCCAGGGTCGTGACGGCATCCATACGATTGCGCCAGACCAGCAACAGGTCGCGCTGCAGCACAGCACGGAACAGCCCGCCGTAAGTGTTGCTGCCAGCCTGCATCGCAGGGAAGTCCAGCGCCTGTTTCATGCGTAGTCTCCCAGGTCGAGACTGGCGATGGCCTGACTGAAAGGAGCATCCTGGTGCGTGGTCAGCACCGTCGTGCCGCCCCGGGCGCAATGCGCCTGCACGGCCTGCGCCACGCGCTCGACAGCATCCACGTCCAGCGCGGCAAACGGCTCGTCCAGCAACCACAAGGGACGCTGCGCGGACAGGAACAAACGCGCCAGACTGGCACGCCGCCGCTGTCCCTGCGACAGCATGCGCAACGGCATATCCATTTCCCTCGTCAGGCCAACCTGCTCGAGTGCGACATACAGGTTGCGGTCGGATTGTGGCTCTCCTGCGCAGGCACAGGCCCAGCGCAGGTTCTCACAGGGACTGAGCAACTCATGGGCGGCGGCAGCGTGACCGAGGTAGAACAGACAGCGGCGAAAACCATCGCGGTCCGCCTCGACCGGCCGCCCGGCCCACTCTATCGAGCCACTTTCCGGTGCTGCCAGGCCAGCCAAGATACGCAGCAGACTGCTCTTGCCCGCACCATTGCCGCCAGCCACACGCAGGATCATCCCAGCCTCAGCCTGCAGCGTCAGTCCGCTGAACAGCAGACGATCGCCTTTGAGGCATCCGAGGTTATGTGTTTTCAGTGTCATTGCGGGCTCTGGGGACGAACATCCATACGTCAAGTTGTACCACTCCCGCCTCTCTTTCAAATTTGTCCGCGATCAATGACTGAAGCAATAAAGAAGCCGAAGCATAAATGGTTTTTTGCTGAAAATTCATCGACGTAAACCGCCATTAACCATTTCATATCTGGCATTAACAATACCCCGACCACGATTAACAGCCTATCAACAGAATACGAATATGGCGCCATGCGGCAACTGCGGACAGCAAGGTCCAATCAAGAAATAGCGAGAACGATATGCATCACGACCCATCACAATCGCCGGAGGATCCTGCCGGCACAAAACTGGCTGACAGGCATCCTGCTCAGGACACGCATCCGGTTCCGGATACCCGTACGGGCCGTCGCGAATGGAGGTGTTTTCTCATGCTGGCCTGTGTTGGCTTGCCGCTTCTCATGGTTGTTGCCATCGCTGCCTATGGCTTTGTTGTCTGGATGCTGCAAATCTTTTTCTTCGGCCCTCCCAAATAACTTCTGCAGTGTGTGCCGAATATTGATTTGGGTGGCTTTCAGGCCAGGCAAGCCCTTCTGTTCGTAGTAGATCTGCCATGAAAAAATTACTGAATTTTCTGCATCAACTGTTCCTTCGTCCTTCGACCAGGATTGGTCTGGGCATTTTGGTCACGGGTGGTTTTCTGGCTGGCATCCTCAGCTGGCAAGGCTTTAATACCGCCCTCAAAGCCACCAATGAAGAAGCGTTCTGCATCAGTTGTCACACCATGCATGACAACTCCTTGCAGGAACTCAAAAACACTGTGCACTGGAGCAATCGCTCCGGGGTTCGTGCGTATTGTGCGGACTGCCACGTTCCGCATGACTTCACAGACAAAATTGCACGCAAGATTCAAGCCAGTCGCGAAGTGCTGTCCCAGATACTCGGCGATATCGATACACGCGAGCAATTCCTGGATCACCGTATCGTGCTGGCACAGCGAGAGTGGGCACGCTTCGAAGCCAACGGATCCAAGGAGTGCCGGTCCTGTCACGACTACGACGACATGGACTTCGAAAAAATGAAGCCTGCAGCTCGAGAAATCATGCGTGGTGCCGCTGAACGTGATCAAAGTTGCGTCAGTTGTCATAGAGGTATCGCTCATGAACTGCCAGACGTGAAAGGTGGCCACAATCCGGCATTCGATCCCTTGCGCTCGGCAGCATCCAGCCAGAGCGTCCAGTCCGGGCAGACCTACTACCTGGCAGCGCCCCAGGAACTTTATGCCGAAGAAACCCTGGAGCGAAAAATCGGCCACATCGAGATGGCCACGGCGGTCAAGGTCCTTGAAACCAAGGGAGATGCCCAGCGTGTGGAATTGCTCCTATGGCGCAAGAACAAGGGCTACGGTCGCGTGTGGTACAGCCAGTTCGGCCTGAACATCACCAATGCCATCCTGGAAAAAGAAGTCTCGCGTGACGCACAGACCATCAACGTGCTCGACAGCAGGGAAGATGCGCTGACCGGTCTGGAATGGCAGCAGGTCCAGGTCGCTGGCTGGATCCCAAAGAACAACCTGATCGACAGCCAGGAACCGATCTGGAGCATCGCGCGCAGCACATACAACACCAGTTGCAGCGTCTGCCATCGCCAACCCCAGGAAGCACACTTCGATGCCAATACCTGGCCTGGCATGTTCAACGGCATGGTGGGATTCACCAACCTGGACAACGAAACGGCCAAGGTCATTCTCAAGTACCTGCAAAACCATTCTTCCGATTTCAGCAACGCAACGCACTAGGCAAGCCACTGCGGCATGTTCGGGCATGCCGCAGTTCCGCAAAGCAAGGAGAGCAGTATGAAATATTCACGGCGAGGCTTCCTCAAGGCAATGACGTTGCTGTCAAGCAGCACATTAGCCGCCCCCGGCCTGCTGGTAGCCAGGGAAATGGCGCAGACGGTGCCGCCTGTACCGGACATGTCCGATGACTTTCACTCCTGGAAAGTCACTGGCTCACACTTCGGCGCAATGCGCGCACGTGTATCCGGCGACCGGGTACAGGAAATCAGGCCTTTTGAGTTCGACAAGCATCCCACCGAAATGCTGAAGGGCATGATCGGCATGATCTACAGCCCTTCGAGGGTACGCTATCCGATGGTCCGCCTGGACTGGTACCGCAAGCGCCATCTCAGCGACACCAGCCAACGAGGCGACAATCGCTTTGTCCGCGTCAGCTGGGACGAGGCACTGGACCTGTTCTACGAGGAGCTTGAGCGTATCCAGCAGGAATACGGCCCCTGGGCACTCCATACCGGCGGTGGTGGCTGGCGCTCGGTCGGCCAGATGCACAGCTGTGTCAACCATATGCTGCGCGGCATAGGCATGCATGGACGCGCTGTCGCTACGGTGGGCGATTATTCGACAGGTGCCGGACAGGTGATCCTGCCCTACGTACTGGGCTCCACCGAGGTGTATACGCAAGGTACCTCGTGGGATGTCATCCTGAACGAGAGCAAGTTGATCATCTTCTGGGCGAACGACCCTGTCAAAAACCTGCAGGTAGGCTGGAACACCGAAACCCACGAGACCTACACCTATTTCGAACAGCTCAAGCAGAAAATCGCTGACAAACAGATCCGGGTGATCTGTATGGATCCCGTCAAAAGCAAGACCCAGAAATACCTGGATGCGGAACACCAGCCCGTCAACCCGATGACGGACGTTGCATTGATGCTGGCTATTGCCCATACCCTGGTCAAGGAGTCGCTGTACGACGAACAATTCCTGGAAACCTACACCGTGGGTTTCGAGCGCTTTCTGCCTTATCTGGAAGGCAAGACCGAAGATATGGTGGAAAAAACGCCGGAATGGGCCGAGGCCATTTGCGGCGTGCCGGCAGATCGCATCCGTGAACTGGCACGACTGATGGCCGGCAACCGCACCCAGTTGATCTTCGGCTGGGCAGTCCAGCGCCAGCAACACGGCGAGCAACCATACTGGATGGGCGCGGTACTGGCGGCCATGCTAGGCCAGATCGGCCTGCCAGGCGGTGGCATCAGCTATTCACACCACTACAGCTCGGTGGGCGAACCCTCGTCCGGTGCTGCCATGCCAGGTTCGTTCCCTCTTAACCTGGACCCGGGGCAGAAACCCAAATACGACAACACGGACTACAAGGGCTACAGCTCCGTGCTGCCGATCGCCCGCGTGGTCGATGCCCTGCTGGAACCCGGCAGCGTGATTGACTTCAATGGTTCCAAAGTGACATTGCCTCCCTACAAGATGGCTATTTTCAGCGGCTGCAACCAATGGCATCGTCACCCCCAGCGCAACCGGATGAAAGAGGCCTGGCAAAAACTGGAAACCGTGGTCGCCATCGACTACAACTGGACAGCAACCTGCCGCTTCGCCGATATCGTGCTGCCAGCCTGCACGACTTTTGAACGCAACGATCTGGACGCCTACGGCTCGTACAGCAATCGCGGCGTCATCGCCATGCACAAGCTGATCGATCCTTTGTTCAACTCGCGCTCCGACTTCGACATTTTTCGTGGTCTGACGCGTCGCTTTGACCGCGAAGCAGAATACACGCGCGGCATGAACGAAATGCAATGGGTCGAAAGTCTGTACGAAAGCTGCCGCCAGGAGAATAACCAGAAAGGTTTCGACATGCCGCCTTTCGCGGATTTCTGGAAAACAGGCTACGTTCTGTTTCCAAAGGGCAAGCCGGAAGTCCGCCATGCCGGCTTTCGCGACGATGCCGAAGTCAATGCACTCGGTACGCCTTCGGGCTTCATAGAAATTTTCAGCCGCAAGATAGACCGCTACGGCTACGAAGACTGCAAGGGCCATCCTGTCTGGATGGAAAAGACAGAGCGCTCGCATGGCGGCCCGGGTTCTGACCGCTATCCGCTCTGGATGCAATCCGTCCACCCCGACAAACGTCTGCATTCGCAACTGTGCGAATCCGAACCTTTGCGCGCCACATACGCCATTCAGGGGCGCGAACCTGTATTCATCAGCCCGCAGGATGCTGCCGCGCGGGGGATCCGTCATGGCGACCTGGTACGCGTCTTCAATGATCGAGGGCAGTTACTGGCCGGCGCACACGTGTCGGCAGACTTTCCCTCAGGCGTGGTGCGCATTCAGGAAGGCGCCTGGTATGGCCCGACAGGTCCGGAAATCGGCGCACTGGATACTTACGGCGATCCCAATACGCTGACGCTGGACGTAGGCACCTCGCGCCTGGCACAAGCCACCAGCGCCAACACATGCCTGGTGGAGATAGAACGGTTCACGGGACCGGTGCCACGTGTCACATCCTTTGGTGGGCCGATTGAAGTGGATACACAAGGACGGGAGATCTGACATGTCACATCCGTTGTCCCTCCCCAGCCTCGCTCTGGATGAGTGGCATGCCGTGGCAACACAGCGTGCCCGGATATACAGCTGGTTTTCGGGCTTGTATGCCGCTGAACTGACCCAGGCGCACTTCGACACCCTGCAGACCGGCTCGGCCGCCTCTTTGTGCGACAGCCTGGCAGCTGCAGGACTGACCGGAGAAGTCGCGCGTCTGCGCGCCGCCATGACAGCATGGCACAACCTGCCGCTGGCCAGGCTGGAACTGGCTGCCGATTTTGCCCAGATGTTCCTGTTGAGCGCCCGGGACGGTGCGCCGCCTTATGCTTCCTGCTACGATGACGCCGCGCCACAGCTCTATGGTCAGGCCGAAACCCGTATGCGCAGCTTCCTGGAGCACTCTGCCCTGGCAGTAGATGCCCGGTTTCGCGAACCTGCAGACCATCTGGCAGTTTGTCTGGCCATGATGCACTATCAGTTGATACAGCCACTGACCGATACAGACAATGCAGTGGCTGCATCTGCACATCAACAGGCAGGCAGCCTTGAAACCTATTTACTGGGATGGCTGCCAGCCTTCGAACAACGTAGCCAGTCATGCGCGACAGAGCTGGATTTTTATCCTGCTCTCGCCACCCTGCTGCTGGCTTTCGTACGCCAGGACCACGCCTTCCTGCGCGACATCGCGGACGACGCCGCACAGGAACGAGTCTGACGCGAGCCGCCCTTCTTACTCGGCCCGCCTTGACGACGCATCATGAAAGACCCCGGCAGGCACGGCATCCGGCCGCGCCGCGCCGACACCCTGGTCGATCTGCGGCAAAGAGTGCGCGATACCCTTGTGGCAATCGATGCAGGTCTTGCCTTCCTCGACCAGTCCCTGCTGGTGCGTTTCGGCAGCACGCCGGCCCTGCTGGGAAAAGTCGAAATGATCGGCCTTGTGGCAACTGCGACAGTTCTGCGAGTCACGGGCCTTCATCCGCGCCCATTCCCGTTCGGCCATGGCCTGGCGCCGTTCATTGAATTTCTCCGGTGTATCGGCGCTGCCCAGGATGGTCTGCAGCACGTCGTTGTAGGCCTCCAGCTTGCGCAGCATCTTGGGCCCCCACTCCTTGGGCACGTGGCAATCGGCGCAAGTCGCGCGCACGCCGGAGGCATTCTGGTAGTGGATGGAGTTGCGATACTCCACATAGACGTTGTCGCTCATCTCGTGGCACGAAATACAGAAGGCTTCGGTATTGGTCGCCTCCAGACCCGCATTGAAACCGACCCAGGCCAGCACGCCCAGCACGAAGCTGATGCTGACCACGCCGATTGTCTTGCGGCGCTGGCTGACCCACTGCTTCAGGCGTGCCCATTTGCCGTTGTTTGCCATGTTCTCTGCTCCTTGATCCTGTCCGCCGTGCTCAGCGCAACCCGCCAGCGCGTTCGAAGGTGTTTTCGATCAGCGGCTTGGCATCGGTCTGGGGAACATGGCACTGCACACAGAAGTACCGGCGCGGCGAAATGTTGGCCAACTCGCCACCGTCGCGATCCTTGAAGTGCGTCAGGCTGACCTTGGTCGCACCGGTCTCGCTGTAGCGGCTCCAGGAGTGGCAATCCATGCAGCGGTTGAAATTCAGGCTGATCTCATAGCCATCGATCTTGTGCGGCACCATCGGCGGCTGCTGCACATAATTGCGGGGAATCGACTGGCCGTCCGGCATGTTCCGGAAGCTCCCGGACTTGAATTCATCGGGCTCGGACACGTCCGCGCCACGCAGGCCCTTGACAGCTTCTTCTGCCAGGGAAGTGACGCTGTGCGCGCCCAGGGCCAACGTGGCCGCCAGCAGGACACCCAGGGACAGTTTGCGAGGTTTCATCATGATTGCTCCGGAATGCTCCGCGGCGACCGGGCGGAACTGCCCTTGGCCGCAACGCGGTGAGGAAGGGGATAGACCGTCCTGTCGAACCGGGAAGACAGGCGGAATACGTTTTTGGCACAGACGTCGATGCAGCGCCCACAGGTCGTGCAATCGCCATCCAGAATCACGGCATGCTCCTGGCCCGCTGCCTTGAGCGCGGGGCGGATCACCTGCATCTCCGGGCAAACCGCAAAGCAGTCCATACAGTCATCGCAATCGGCGCGCCTGTCTGCCTTGATGCGCAGCAGTCCGACCCGACCCAGCGCACCGTAGAAGGCCCCCTGCGGGCAGAGATGGCCGCACCAGCCATGGTGGGCGATGAACAGGTCATACAGAAACACGCCGATCACGATGCCCCAGGCCAGCCCGAACCCAAAGATCAGGCTGCGATGCAGCATCGACACAGGATTGACCCACTCCCAGGCCAGGCTACCTGTGACCGCAGCAGCCAGCAGGATGAACAGCAACAGCCAGTAGCGGGTCGAAGCCGCCGGGGCCTTGTTGCCCTTGATACCGAGACGCGGTCGCAGCCAGGCCGCCAGATCGGTCACCATATTCATCGGACAGACCCAGGAGCAAAACAGCCTGCCCCCCAGCAGCATGTAGAAGGCCAGTACGATGCCGCCACCGATCAGCGCCTCGCGATACGGCCAGTGTCCGGCCGCCAGGGATTGCAACAGCACGAACGGGTCTGCCAGCGGCACGGTATCGAGCACGAGGCTGGCACTCAGATTACCCTTGAGCAGCCACAGGCCGAACCAGGGACCGGCCAGAAACAGGCCCAGCGTCACGACCTGACTCAGGCGGCGCAGCAACAACCAGCGGTGGGCTCGCCACCAACCCTTGGTTTCGATGGCCTCCTGACCAGGGTACTTGCCACCACGCTTGCCGCTGGCCGGAGCAGGCACTCGACGTGCGTCGACACGAGCGGCAGGCGCTGCGGATTTTGGCAGATCGGGCATGACTGGCTGACTCATGGTGCCCACCTTGAATTCAGGCCCTGGCCGCTGAACGGCTTGACCGGATCGGCCCGCCCCGTGCCCGAGGCACTGGACACATCGGCCGGTGCTGCACTATGAACGGCTGGCGCAGCGGGCGAGGACTGTGACACACCTGCAGCGGCCTCCGGCACTCGGGCCGGCACCACGCTTTCCGCCCCGGAAGCGGGCAAGGGTGCCGTATTGCTGCCGGGCGGCTGATCGAGTCCGCGCACGGGCAGCTCGATCTGTTCGCCGATCAGTGACTTGCCAGCCGCCTCGCGCTCCTCCCAGCCTCGCCGATAGTGCTCGGCACGCGAGCCCTGTGCCAGCCGCGTCGGCAGCACCTTGATGGCCGCCTCGCCAGGCAAAACACAGGCTTTCTCGCACTTGCCACAGCCGGTACAGGCATCGGAATGCACGGTCGGCAGCAACATCGCGTGCCGATCCGAGCGCGGGTTGTGAATGGTTTCCAGCGTGATCGCCTTGTCGATCAGCGGACAGACCCGATAGCACACATCGCAACGCAGCCCCAGGTAATTGAGGCAGTTCTCCTGGTCAATCAACACGGCCAGCCCCATCTCGGACTGATCGATATCGGTCAGGCCACGATCGAGCGCACCGGTCGGACAAGCCTCCACACAGGGGATATCCGGGCACATCTCACAGGGAATATCGCGGGCGATGAAGTAGGGCGTACCGGTGGCGACGTGATCGCCCAGCTCGGCCAGCACCAGCGTATCGAACGGGCAGGCCCGCACGCACAGGCCGCAACGCACGCAGGCCGACAGGAAATCCTCTTCCGGCAACGCACCGGGCGGACGCAAGGCCGTCGCAGGCAAGGCCCGCGACTGGGTCGAGTACAGCCCGACCCCCAGCGACAGCAGGCAGCCTGCCCCCGCCGCACCGGCCGCGTTCTTGATGAAGCGGCGGCGCGAGCCGGCTGCCGCACGCTCATCGGAAGCGGCGGCATCCTTGCGGGGATCGGGAGTAGGCTGCGAGACCATGACATTTACCCTCAGACCCGTGCAACCTTGACGGCGCACTTCTTGAAGTCCGTCTCTTTCGAGATCGGGCAGGTCGCATCCAGCGTCAGCTTGTTGACCAACCGGCTTTCGTCGAAGAAAGGCACGAAGATCAGCCCCTTGGGCGGCCGGTTGCGACCTCGCGTCTCAAGCTGCGCCACCATGTCGCCGCGCCGCGAAGTGACGCGCACCTGCATGCCACGCTGCAGCCCACGTCCGGCCGCATCTTCCGGATGCATAAATACCTGGGCTTCCGGTACGGAACGGTGCAGCTCGGGCACGCGGCGCGTCATCGAGCCGGTATGCCAGTGCTCCAGCACACGACCGGTACACAGCCACAGGTCGTATTCCTCATCCGGCATTTCGGCCGGATCCTGGTACGGCAGGGCGAAGATCACCGCACGGCCATCCTTGTGTCCGTAGAACCGCACGCCTTCGCCTTCGGGCACGTAGGGATCGTAGCCTTCGCGGAAGCGCCACAGCGTTTCCTGACCATCCACTACCGGCCAGCGCAGACCGCGCGCACGGTGATAGATATCGAAATCGGCCAGGTCGTGACCATGGCCGCGACCGAACTGGGCATACTCTTCGAACAGCCCTTTCTGGACATAGAACCCGTAGTACTCGGATTCATTGTTCATGTAGTTCTGGATGGCATGATCATGTGCCGCCGGCATATCCGACAGCGGGAAGCGATTCACCTGGCCGTTGGCGTACAGTACGTCGAACAGCGTCTTGCCACGCAGCTCGGGCTGCTTGGCAATCAGCTCCTCGGGCCAGACTTCCTCGACCTTGAAGCGCTTGGAAAACTCCATGAACTGCCACAGATCACTCTTGGCCTCGCCCGGTGCCTGAACCTGCTGGCGCCAGAGCTGGGTACGGCGCTCGGCGTTGCCGAAGCCCCCTTCCTTCTCGGCCCACATGGCCGAAGGCAGGATCAGGTCGGCAGACAGCGCCGATACCGTCGGGTAGACATCCGACACCACCACGAAGGCCTCGGGATTGCGCCAGCCGGGGTAGATCTCGCCGTTGATGTTGGGGCCGGCCTGCATATTGTTGGTGGTGCTGGTCCAGTACACCTTGATCTTGCCGTCCTTGAGGGCACGGCTCTGGGCCACGGCATGCAGACCGATCTGCGGAATAATGGTGCCTTCAGGCAACTTCCAGATCTTTTCGGCGATGGCACGGTGAGCCGGGTTGGCCACCACCATGTCGGCCGGCAGGCGATGGGCAAACGTCCCCACCTCGCGGGCTGTACCGCAGGCCGAAGGCTGACCTGTCAGCGAGAACGGACCGCAACCGGGCAGGCTGATCTTGCCGGTCAGCAGGTGCACGTTGTAGATCATGTTGTTGACCCAGGTGCCCCGCGTATGCTGGTTGAAACCCATGGTCCAGAACGACACGATCTTGCGATCCGGGTCGGCATACATCTCGGCCATGCGCAGCAGTCGCTCGGCTGGCACGCCCGACAGCTCGGCCGTCTTCTCCAGCGTGTACTCCGACACGAAGGCAGCGAACTCCTCGAAGCTGCTGTCGCGTGCTGCATTGGGGTCGCCCTTGGGCTTGCCTTCGGCACCGGGATAGCCATTGCTGGTGGCATCGCCCTCCAGCACATGGTTGGGCCGCAGCCCATAGCCGATGTCGGTTTCACCGATCTTGAAGCGCACATGCGCATTGACGAAGTCGTGGTTGACCCGACCCGTCTGGATGATGTGGTTGCAGATGTAGTTGAGAATGGCCAGGTCGGTCTGCGGCACGAAGATCATGCCGTTGTCGGCCAGTTCGAACGAACGGTGCTCAAAGGTCGAGAGCACATGCACTTCGCTGCCCGGATGGGTCAGGCGTCGGTCGGTGATGCGGGTCCACAGAATGGGGTGCATCTCGGCCATATTGGAGCCCCACAGCACGAAGGCGTCGGCCTGCTCGATATCGTCGTAGCAGCCCATCGGCTCATCGATACCGAACGTGCGCATGAAGCCGGTCACGGCCGAGGCCATGCAGTGGCGGGCGTTGGGGTCGATGTTGTTGGAGCGCAGACCTGCCTTCCACAGCTTGGAGGCGGCATAGCCTTCCATGATGGTCCACTGACCTGAGCCGTACATCCCGGCGGCATTGGGCCCCCCATCCTTGAGTGCAGCCTTCCATTTTTCGGCCATCAGGTCGAAAGCCTGATCCCAGGTAATCGGCGTGAATTCGCCATCCTTGTCATACTGGCCATTGGTCATGCGCAGCAGCGGCTGCGTCAGGCGATCGGCACCGTACATGATCTTGGACAGGAAATAGCCCTTGATGCAATTCAGGCCGCGATTGACGGGAGAATCCGGGTCACCCTGCGTGGCGACAACACGGCCCTCCTGCACACCCACCAGCACCGAGCAGCCCGTGCCGCAGAAGCGACAGGGAATCTTGTCCCAGCGCACCTGATTCTGGTCGCCACCCATTGGCTGCGCCACGACCGGAATGCTGATACCGGCTGTTGTGGCGGCTGCGGCCACAGCGTTGGCCTTGATAAATTCACGTCGGTTGATGCTCATTTCATGCCCCCATCGGCTCGGGAAGTTCTTCGGTGTGCTCGTAGATCAGCGTGGCGCACAGCACCGGCTTGGCCAGGCTGATCGCGGAAAGGGAGTCGGCGACCGCATATCCCTCGCCGTCTTCGACGGTGACGAGCAAAGTGCCGCTTTTTTCATCGCGGGCATGTATCTCTACGCCCGGAATTGCCGACACGGCCTGTTCGGCCTCGATCATGTTGCCGGTCCGAACCAGCAGGCTGGCGATACGCATGGCGACCCTCAAGTGTTGATAAGACTTGCCATGATTGGACTCCCCCGCCATGTGTGTGGTCTTTGTGCCACGACAACTTTGATCCGTTATTAATTTCGGATATAGCGCTTCTATCTCCCCGGAAAACAGCGCCCAACAATCTGCTGTCCGACATCTGAAAATCGCAATTCGATGCGGTTATGCCCCGCCAGATCAGTCACATCACCACGGCACCTGCGCGTAACCTTTCCGTGCGAAACCGCCGCATGCCTGCGAACGGTCATCACACTTTCCTGGAGCACAAACCATGTCCATTACCGTCATTTCCGATGCCGCCACCGCAACCGGCCTGCTGGACTCCGGCACCGTGGCACGACCACTGGACGGCAAGCCCATCTCTACCCGCACGCTGGAAGTCATGCTGGCAGGAGCTGGAGAACACGGAACAGGGCTGTGGGAATGTGCGCCGGGCCGCTTCGAACGCCAGCTCGACAACGCCGAAGTGATGCATATCCTGTCGGGTGCCTGCATCTTCACCCCAACGGGTCAGGCCCCCGTCCGGATCCATGCCGGCGATACGCTGTTCTTTCCGCGCAATACCACGGGGATCTGGGAGATCACCGAAACCCTGCGCAAGGTCTATGTGGTGCTGGCACTGGATTGAGGAAAACCGCCTCTCGCTATACTGGTGCTCCGCTATTGGTGTCATCTTCAAACGGAGCCCGCCCTGCATGTCTGAACCGCATTCCTTTTTCCTGCGCGCAACGATCAGCCCCGAGCGGCTGCAAGCCTTCCTCCAGGCTGCGCCGCGCAACGCCGAACTCACCGCGGCATGGTTGCAATGGTGGAACAGCCGGGAAAAATACGGCGACCAGCCGCTGACGGCCAGCGACCTGCAGGCCTATCGCTGCGAAACCAACCAGGCCATCCTGGAAATGTGGCGCAAGGATGTGCGTACTGGCACCGTCGTCAGCTACGACGAACCGACACAATGCTGGCAGGTCGGGATCGTGATGGCCTCGGAAAATTATCTGGAAATCCTGCCGTTGCTGGTGTTTGCGCAGCAGGTGCAGGACGAGAAACTGCCATCGGAGGATGACTTCGCCCTGATCTATCCGTTTTTCTGGGGTGACAGCAATGTCATGGCCTACATGGACTATTCGGCCCCTCAGGCCGCCCCCCAGGCTGCGGTGCAGTCCACTGCCGACGTGCCGGCCGACAAGCTGGCCTATGCCGATGCGCAGTTGACGCGGATGCTCGATATGCTGCAGGGCTGACACGCATAAATACAAACAAAGTTGAGTATTTCAACTTTACAAAATAAACTATGTAAATCATCAATACAGCTTGGAGGCTGTATGCCTGATTACACCATCCGCACAGCGGCACAATTGCCTGCGCTGCTCAAGGGGTTTCGCAAGCAGGCTGGACTGACTCAGGCAGACGCCGCGCTGCGCCTCGGCGTGACCCAGCAGACACTGTCTGCCCTGGAGCGCAATGCCGACAGGGTCAGCGCCGAGCGGCTGCTGCAGCTTTTGAGCATGTTGGGCGTGGAGCTGGTCCTCCGCCAAGAAAAGGCCACTGCACCCGCCAAGCCATCTTCCGGCCCCAATTGGTGAAACATGGGCAGACGCAGTCATGCACAGACCCTGCGACTCTGGATGAACGGCCTATCCGTCGGCACCTGGAGCGTACGTCCCTATGCCGGCGATATCCTCCAGTACGATGACGCATGGGTTGCATCCGGGCACGGGCGACCACTCTCGCTATCTCTACCGTTTACACCGGGCAATCTCCCTCACCGTGGGGACGCGGTACGACATTACTTCGACAATCTGTTGCCAGACAGCCGGGACATCCGCGAACGCCTGGCACGCCGATTTCAAGCGACATCAACAGACGCCTTTACGCTGCTGACCGACATCGGCAGAGATTGCGTCGGCGCACTGCAGATACTGCCGGACACAGTGACGCCAGACGCCATTCAGCGTGTCAACGCAACCCCATTGAGCGACGCCGAAATCGCCGGAATACTGCGCAGTACCTTGGCACCCGCATCACTCGGAGGCGGCAGCGAAGATGATGCGTTCCGCATCTCCATTGCCGGCGCACAGGAAAAAACGGCACTGCTCTGGTTCAATAACCAGTGGTGCCTGCCACACGGCTCGACACCCACATCCCACATATTCAAGTTACCGCTGGGCCTGGTCGGCAACCTGCAATTCGACATGCGAGACTCCGTCGAAAACGAATGGCTGTGCTCAGAGATTCTGCGCGCCTACGGCCTGCCCGTGGCGCGTACACAGCCTTTGCTGTTTGAAGACATGAAAGTGCTGGCCGTCGAGCGCTTCGACCGCGCATGGTGGCAAGAACCGGACGGGCATCGCTGGTTGGTGCGGCTACCGCAGGAAGACATGTGCCAGTCGACAGGCACACCACCTCACCTGAAATACGAGGCAGATGGCGGGCCCGGCATTGGGGCCATCATGAGTCTGTTGGCCACCTCGCGCACACCGGAACATGACAGACGCACCTTCTTCCAGGCGCTGGTCCTGTTCTGGATGCTGGGTGCAACCGATGGTCACGCGAAGAATTTCAGTATTTTCCTGCGCCCGGGTGGTGCCTACGAACTGGCACCGCTCTACGACATCCTCTCGGCCTATCCAATCATGGGGACGGGTGCAAACATGCTATCGCCGTTCAAGGCCAAAATGGCCATGGCCGTGCGAACAAAGAATGTGCATTGGAAAATGCACGACATTCTGCTCAGGCATTGGGTGCAAATCGGTACCGAATACGGCATCGTTACGCCCGACGGCTTGGCTGCGGAGGCCGTGATCGATGATCTGATCGAACGTACTCCCGCAGTCATCGATACCGTTCACGCCCTGTTGCCGAAGGACTTTCCGCAGGCGTTGGCCGACCGTATCCTGGATGGTCTGTCGAGCGCTGCCAACAGGCTGAAAGCCTCTCCTACGCCACAGCCGGGAACAGCCGCTCGACAAGATACTGCTTCTTGATGATGGGCGACTTGATCACGATATAGCTGAAATACTGCTCGATGCCGATATCGCGCTCCAGCAGGCCCTCGATGATCTGCTGGTAATGCGCCACGCCGCGCGTCATGAATTTCAGCAGGTAGTCATAGCCGCCGCTGATGAGATGGCACTCGACCAGTTCGTCGATATCGCGGATGGCCGTCTCGAACCGCTGGAAATCCTCGCGATGATGATCGTTCAGCGTCACCTCGGTAAACACCGTCAGCACATCGCCCAGCTTGTTGAGGTTGATCTGCGCGCTGTAGCCCTCAATGTAGCCGGCCTTTTCAAGCCGTTTGACGCGAATCAGGCACGGGCTGGCAGACAGGCCGACGGCATCGGCCAGCACCACATTGGTCATCCGGCCATTCTGCTGCAGTTGCGACAGAATACGCAGGTCGAGTCGATCGAGTTTGATGGGCACAGACATGGCAGGAAAGATGTAGCGTACGGATTCAGGCTGGCGCGATCCATTATCCCCGGCGCTCCGAGCTGCCGTTACTAGGGAAACCCCCGATCCAGACTGCGCTGCAAGAATTCCACGAATACCCGTACCTTGGCCGAGGCATTGAGTCTCGACGGGTAGACAGCCCAGACATTGGCCTCCTGCCGGTAGTCGGCCAGGATATGCACCAGCTTTCCCGCCTGGATCAGTGGTGCCACGTCCCACTGCGAACGCAGGATCACGCCATGGCCGTCTACCGCCCATTGCACGGCCATTTCACCGTGATTGGTGGACAGCGGTCCCTGCACCTTGACGCGACTTTCCTGGCGACCATGCTGCAAACGCCAGATCCCGAAAGGGTGGTCGCGCTCCTTGATCACCAGGCAGTCGTGCGCCGCCAGCTCCTGCAGCGAGCGCGGCTCGCCGCGCCGCGCCAGGTACTCTGGAGCCGCGCACAGGATGCGACTGTTGTCCGCCAGGCGGCGCGCGATCATGTCCGGCGCAATGTCTTCCCCCACGCGGATATCCAGATCGAAACCCGCCGCCGCGATATCCACCAGATGGTCGAACACCTCGAAGCGCACCTGCACCGCCGGGTGCTCGCGGGCAAACTGCGACAGGGCCGGCCCCACCACGCGCCGGCCAAAGCCGATGCTGCTGCAGACCCGCAGCACGCCACGCGGGGCACGCCGGGTGGCACTGATGTCATCCACCAGTTGCTCAACATCATCGAGAATCCGCAGCGCCCAGTGGTAGACACGCTCGCCAGCCGGCGTCACGGCCACGCGCCGGGTCGTGCGATGCAGCAGCGTCGTCTGCAGCACCGCCTCCAGCACATGGATGCGCTTGGTCACATAGGCCGGCGATACGCCAAGCTGCCGCGCCGCCGCCGAAAACCCGGCGTGCCTGACGACCGCGCAGAATACCCGCAGGTCTTCCGGCAATGGATCTTTATTCATGATGTGTGAATATTCAGTTCACAAGATGGCTCATTGTAGGGTATGGCAGTGGGGCTTACGATGATCGACTGACACAACACCACAACAGGAAGAGACCATGAGCCAGACACTGAAAATCGCCGCCATCGCCGGAGACGGCATCGGCCGGGAAGTCATGCCGGAAGGCCTGCGCGTGCTGGAAGCTGCCGCACAGCGCTTTGGCATCAGCCTGCAGATCGACACCATCGACTGGGCCAACTGCGACTACTATCAGCAGACCGGAGCCATGATGCCCGAGGACTGGAAGGCACAGCTCTCGGGCTATGACGCCATCTATTTCGGTGCCGTCGGCTGGCCCGCCACCACACCCGACCATATCTCCCTGTGGGGCTCGCTACTGAAATTTCGGCGCGAGTTCGACCAGTACATCAACCTGCGCCCGGTACGCCTGTTCGACGGCGTGCCATGCCCGCTGGCCGGACGCAAAGCCGGCGACATCGACTTTCTGGTCGTGCGCGAGAACACCGAAGGCGAATACACCAATCTCGGCGGCATCCTGTTCGAGGGCACGGACCGCGAAATCGTCATCCAGGAATCGGTGTTCTCCCGCAAGGGCACCGACCGCGTCCTCAGGTTTGCCTACGAACTGGCGCAACAGCGCAAGCGCAAGCTGACCGTCGCCACCAAGAGCAACGGCATCGCCATCAGCATGCCCTGGTGGGATCAGCGAGCCGATGCCATCGGTGCCGACTATCCGGACATCGCAGTGGACAAGCAACACATCGATATCCTCACCGCCCACTTCGTACTGCAACCGCAGCGTTTCGACGTGGTGGTAGCCTCCAACCTGTTCGGCGACATCCTCTCCGACCTCGGCCCGGCCTGCACCGGCACCATCGGGCTGGCACCGTCGGCCAACCTGAACCCGGAGCGTGATTTCCCCTCACTGTTCGAACCCGTGCACGGCTCGGCACCCGACATCTACGGCCAGGGCATCGCCAACCCCATCGCCATGATCTGGAGCGGTGCGCTGATGCTGCAATTCCTGGGCCATGCAGAGGCTCATGACGCCATCGTGCGCGCCATCGAGGACTCGCTCAAGCAGGGGCCGCACACGCCCGACCTGGGTGGTCAGGCCAAGACAACCGACGTCGGTCAGGACATTGCCGAGCGTGTCCGAAACGCAACCTGAAGACCCCCGCAGGGCGGGAATACAGCACGAGACGGCACATAGGCGACACAGAGGCAAAAATATAAATATAATGAAATCAACTCAAAATCTTGAAATTTCGTTATGCCCGACTCGACAGCTGCAGCCCGCCCCGGTGCCCGTATCCGTGCCCTGCGCCGCACGCGCAAGATGACCGTCAACGAACTCGCCCTCAAGGCCGGCGTCTCCGTCGGCATGATCAGCCAGGTCGAGCGAGGCATCGCCAACCCCTCGCTGCGTACACTGGAACGGCTGCGCATGGCGCTGGACGTACCACTTTCCGACCTGCTGGAAACCGATGAGGAAGAAGCGCAGCCCAGCGCCGAGCACGACTTCGTGCGTCGCGCCGCGCAGCGCCCGCACTTCAGCGTCGGCCCGCTGAACAAGCAGTTGCTGACACCGCACGGCAAGCACGACATCCAGTTCATGATCATCGAAATCCCACCCCATACCAGCGCTGACGAAGTGCTGATCGGACCGGGAGAAAAGGCCGGCCTGGTACTCGACGGCCAGCTCACCCTGGGTGTGGGCAGCCAGCAGGCCCGGCTGGAAGCGGGCGACAGCTTTCAGTTCGACAGCACGCAGACCCATTTCCTGCGCAACGAGACCGAGACGGCCGCCAATGTGCTCTGGATCATGAATACGCGGATGCCGGTTTCATACATCTAGGTTTCATTCCTCCAATATATTGAATTTCCGTTCGCCATGACTACCGTTACCTTGCCAGCCCCCAATCCTGCGCTTGTCCGGTCCGTGGCCGAACAGGCCCAGGCCCTGACCCCCCAACTGGTGCAATGGCGCCGACACCTGCATGCCCATCCCGAACTGGGCTGGCAGGAAGCCGCCACCACCGCCTATGTAGCGCGACATGTCGAAGCGCTCGGCTTCGACATCAAGACCGGCGCACCCGTCATCGGCAGCAAGACCCTGGGTGCCCCCGCGGAAGGCCCTGCGCACACCGGCTGCATTGCCGAACTGCACTTCGACCGGCCCGGCCCAACCGTCGCCATCCGTGCCGACCTTGATGCGCTGCCGATCCACGAAGTAGACACACAAGGGCAGGGCCATCGCCCCGCCGAAGAAGGCTGGCACTCGCAGCACACCGGTGTCATGCATGCCTGTGGACACGACGGGCACCTGGCCATCGCACTGGGCATTGCCCAGATCATGGCCGCGCAGAAAGCACTCCTGTGCGGCACCCTGCGCCTGATCTTCCAGCCGGCAGAAGAGGGCACCCGAGGTGCCCGCGCCATCGTGGAACAGGGCTGGCTCGATGACGTGGATGTCTTCCTGGGCTTTCATATCGGCCTGGGCGTCCCCTCCGATACCGTGGCGCTGGACCCGGTCGGCTTCCTGGCCACGCGCAAGTACAGCGTGACCTATCACGGAGCCCCCGCCCACGCCGGCCGCGCCCCGGAGACCGGCCGCAACGCGCTGCTCGGTGCCTGCCAGGCCACCCTCGGCCTGCACGCCCTGGCGCAGTCCGGCCAGCCGGGTATCCGCGTGAACGTCGGCACCATGCACGCCGGCCAGGCGCTCAATATCGTGCCGGACGAAGCCCGATTTGGCGTCGAGTTGCGCGCCGAGCGCCAGCACGATCTGGACGCACTGGATCCCCGTGTACAGGCATTGATTACAGGGACGGCGGCGGCGCACCAACTGGAAGCGGATATTCGGCTGATCGGCGAGGCGCGTGACTGGGAGAACCCTGCCGACATGGTGGCGTGGGCGAGGGAGGTTGCGCAGTGCAGTGGTGCCTTTCGGGACACGGTGAGTCGCTACGATGTGCGCGTCAGTGAAGATGCCACGTTGATGACGCATGCGGTGGCTGCGAGGGGGGGAAAGGCCGCTTATATGGTGCTGGGGGCAGATCTGCCCAGTGGGCACCATACGGCTGAGTTTGATTTTGATGAAGGGGTGCTGGGGAAGGGGGTCGCGTTGGTGGGGGGGATGGTGGGGGTGGTTTTGGGAGCGGGGTGAAAGTTGGAATCTACCAATAGTGAAAATTATCGATCCGCAAATTTTTAGGCATGCCAGAGCCGTAGCCAAACTCCTGCGGCAGGCCTTCCCAGACGATGCCCATCATCAGCACAAAATGATGCCGCTAAATGCAGTACGGCCATCAAACCAAGACCCTCAGCCTTGCAATGAGAGATTCCAGGCAGGGATCCATGCTTCCATTTGATTTGCAGACTGCTATATTTTCTGGTTTTGTAGGCGTTATGTGATCAGGAATGGATAAGCCAAGAATCAGAGTGGACTTCAATTCGCTAATAGATAAAGATTTGGTTCTTCTCTCTAAAGATGATGAAATCGAAGACTCCTCAGGACAAAAAATCATGCTGTGGGTTGGTAGGCCTGTAGCAATATATGAATACAATCACTATGAAAATGGTGAAAAAGAATATTTACTGGCTGAAGGTTTTGCAGTATTGAATGATTTTCAAAAATATCCCATTTCAAAGTGGTGTTGTCGTATAAATTTGAACGGAATTGATGTGTTAATCACATAAGCCAAAAATCTTCTTTCACACTTAATGAACCACTGCAAAGATCCCAGTTTGGCTCGTAAAATATATATTGCATCGCCATCATCGACCGAGAACATCCATAGCTAAAATATCTGGGATTATGAGCAAAGGGGATCACGATAGGATCGGCACGGTGAGTCCACCGATGCTCAAGACTGCAATTGCCACGCTACGATCCTGATGCTGACCCGTATCGCCGATTACCCGATCAACTGCATCCAGGATTTATTCCATGACATCTGGATTTACCCTGCAAAGAACAGGCGACGTAAGCCGTGCAAAGGTCGTTCCCCTGCAAGGCACAGCGCTGGTGCTGCGCATCGAACTGCGATACATCACACCTATCATCCATCGCACCATCGTCGTGCCTAGTCGCATCACGCTGCCCAAGCTGCACAAGACGATTCTGCGAGCGATGGGCTGGCAGGGGGGACACCTGCATGAGTTCCAAATCAATGGCGTTCGCTATGGCGAACTGGATCCCAACTACTCGGAATTCAACCTTCAAAGCGAAAAGCGGGTGCGTCTGGACAAAGCCCTGGGTGATACCCAAGATCTTGCCTACCTCTACGACTTCGGTGACAACTGGGAGCACGACCTGCGCATCATGGAAGTGGCGTTCTTTAACGATCCACTGACTTCGCCCATATGTCTGGACGGCGCAAATGCCTGCCCGCCCGAAGATGTCGGCGGTCTGCCGGGCTACGAGCACTTCGTGCGAGTACTCTCCGACAGGACTCACCCTGAATACGATGACATGCTGCTCTGGCACGGCAAGCGCTTCGATCCCGCCGCTTTCGACCTCGATGAGGTCAATCAGCGATTGCGTCAAATACAGATCTAATTCAAGACTATATTGGGCGGACGCTGTACAGACAGCTCAGAGAGGCGATTCGAACATATCCTCAATCCGTTCGGCATCGAGTACCTGCATCGTCCATTGCTGCAAGGTGGGCAGGTCGGCAGTGGCGATACGCGCCTGTATCGGGGCTGGAATGTGGCTGAATTTGCGCAGCAAGAGTTGATTGAGCATGGTCTGCAGTGCTGCCTGACGACCTTGCTCTTGCCCTTGTTGAATGCCTTGCTGCAAACCTTCTGCCCGCCCCTGCGCCAACCCTTGCTCGACCCCTTTGCGAGTAGCACGATTGAGAGCCGTGCGCTCATCAAGCATGGCAATATCACGCTGCAACGCGGCCCAGCGCAGTTTTTCGTCAGCGGACAGGGTTTGCAGGTGTTGTAATGTTTCTTGCACAGGGGGATGGGTGATCTGCTTCATGACGGCCTCGTCCAGGTTGTGCAGCAGGCAGGCGATCCAGGCGTGTAGTTCGGGCGGCAGACCGCCGAGCCGTTCAGCCTTGGGCAGTTCCATTATATGCAGTTGCAAGGCTTCCTTGAAGCAGACGGCGGGAGTCTGCTCGTCACGCAGGGCCAACCGCCAGAGAGCTTGTTGTGGGTGTTCTGGGAATAGATCATGCGCCAGCAGGCTGATGCCAATGACAGGTCGCAGACCGTCGTAGTTCTGGCCCGCCTGCAATTGCTCCGACAGACCACGGGCGAGGTAATACACATTGCGTTCAGGCCAGGGTTCCTCGCGACGGACCTGCATTTCGATGATGAACAGGGCCTCGGTGGCATCGCGCACCAGAATATCCATGACAATGCGCTTGCCATTGACGTGACGCGGCAAAATATCGGGGTTGAGGACTTTGACGACCGCAATCGGCGTGGGCCATTGCAATATGGCATTGATCAGATCCGACAGCAGATGCAGGTGCCGGCTGAAGAGTGCCTTGAACACCAGGTCGTTGGTCAGGCGCAGGCCGGGCAGTGGGGTAATGTGGTCAGATGATGTAGCCGTACTCGATATAACAACCTGCCCTTGCTGCATCTTGGATTCTGACATCACGGCAACTCCCTGTCTGTGTGGCAACAGCAGGCAATCTACCGGATGGCTGAATCATTGAAAATTGGACAAAATTGTCACTCCGTACATCTGCCAATAGCCCCCTCAAATCATCCCCGGCTTCCCCAGCTCCGTCCCATCCACCAGCCGCGCATGCCTGAACGGTGCCGGATCCACGATCGGCGTATCCCCGCACACCAGATCCGCCACCAGCCGACCCGCCCCCGGCCCGATCCCGAAGCCATGCGCGCTGAATCCCGCCGCGATCAGCAGCCCTTGCGGCCCGGCCGGCGAGATCACCGGGATCAGGTCCGGCGTGCTGTCGATCAATCCGCCCCAGGCGCGCACCACCTGCAGCGCGGCCATGGCCGGGTACTCTTTCTTGATGGCCCGCAGGGCTTCATCGACCATCGCATGATCAGGCGCAGGGTCCACGATGCGTTGCCGCTCGAATGGCGACTCGCCATCCATCTGCCAATGCTCATTGGCCTCCGGCCCCCGGAAAAATGACTTGCCGATCCTGATCTTGAGGTTGGGCAGCCGGTTGCGAAAACCCGGCCAGAACTGCCGGGCATGACGGAACAATTGCGGCGTGATTTCCAGCCGGCCACGACCGGAGACAGACAGCGCATAGGCACCATCGATGGTCGGGCGCAGGGCGAAGGTCGGGGTGTACAGCGGCGTGGAAATCACGCCGGGCGCGGCATCCGAGGTCAGCATGGCGGTGCCGTTGACATGCGCCAGCGGCAGGGTCAGGCCATGTCGCCGGCAGAACAGCGAGGCCCAGGTGCCACCCGCGCACACCACGGTCGAGGCACGCACCAGGCCGCGTTCGGTCCAGACACCACTGATGCGCCCAGCCTCGATATCCAGGCCTCGCACGGCGCAATTCTGGTGGACCAGCGCGCCCAGTTTCTGCGCGGCGCGGGCCAGTGCCGGGCTGGCTCGAAAAGGATCGGCATGGCCGTCGTCATGCGACCAGACACCGCCCAGCCATTGGGTGGTGCTGCCCGATGTCAGTTCGCGGGCGCGAGAAGGGGTCAGGATTTCACTGGTGAAACCGAAGTCCCGCGCCTTGGTACCCCACGCCTGCCAGGTATCGATCTCGCTCTGGCGGGTGGTCGCATAGACAATGCCCGAACGCCGAAAGCCCAGTTCTTCACCCGTCTCGGCACCCAGTTCGCCCCAGCGGCGCAGGCTGTACATCGCCAGCGGCAGTTCGCGATGGTCGCGATTCTGCTGGCGGCACCATCCCCAGTTGCGGCTGGACTGTTCGGCACCGACCAGGCCTTTCTCAAACAGGGCCACCCGCACACCCTTGCGAGCCAGTTCATAGGCCGCCGCCGTTCCCACGATGCCCGCACCGATAACCACGACATCGACGGCCTGCGGAAACTCGCCGCTGTCCGGCACCGCTTCGATATTCTGCAACATGCTCTTGGTTTCCTTGGAAAGTTTTGAAGGCCCGCCAGGGCCTGCCTCGTCAGGCCAGCGCCTGCGACGCCAATGCAAATCTCGACGAGCCCCCTGCGGGAATCGGCCATGCGCCTTTCGCCATGACAGCCACGGTATCGACCTGCTGCAACCCACGCGCCAGCAGTGCCGTCTGCAAGCCAGAGGTCTCGGGAATATCAATGCGCACCAATCCGGGACCGGCCTCGGCCAGCAGGGTATCGATCAGGGCCAGCGCACAGTCGCGATCAGGGGCGATCACCGGGCCGATCACCTGCCCACGGCCAAACAGGCGCACCACCGCATAGGCCTGCAAGCGCCCATCGCGGTACAGGCCCACCATGCGCCCGGCGCTGGCCAGGGCCTGCAGCAACGCTGCCCGTCCCATGCCGGTTGCGCCGTCATCCAACGCAATCGCCTCGCGCAAGGCCGATGCGTCTGCCAGCTCGGCAATCTGTCCGGCCACGACCACGGGCGTGACCGGCGCAGGCTCGCCCTGCATCTGCAGCACCTGGCCTGCCGGCACAAAACCCTGTCGGGCATACACGCCTGCGCCTGCCGGCGTGGCATGCAGCAAGACCGGCTCGCTGGCGCAATCGGCCAGCAGCTTCTCCACCATCTGGCTGGCCATGCCGCGCCCGCGATGGGTATCAGCCACGATAATCAGACCGATCGTCATGCCATGCGCATAGCGCCAACGCAGGGCCACGCCCACCAGCGCATCCTGTTCCCAGACCGCCAGACCTTCACCCAATGCCAGGCAGAAGGCCCAGTCTTCGAGGCGATGCGGCCAGCGAGCGGCGACCGAAAGGGCGTGTGCCCTGGGCAGGTCCTGCTCACGCAGGGGCTGGAACTGCCATGCAGATTCCTGTTGTTGCAGCATGTCTGGATTCTCCAATGTCTCGGCCATTATTGTCGTTCCGCCAGCAGTTGCTGGCGTGACCTGTCGGCACTGATGCGCGCCGTGGCTTCTTCCAGCCATCCCTGGCGCAGTTCCGGCACCGAGTTGACCAGCAGGTCGGTGTAGGGATGCCGGGGTGGTACGGTCAGCTCACCGCGCGCGCAATGATCGACCTGCTTGCCCCGGTACAGCACCATCACCTCGTCACAGATGGCGCGCACCACCGAGATGTCATGGCTGATGAAGATATAGGCAAGGCCCAGCTCCCGGCGCAATTCCGCCAGCAACTCCAGAATGGCCGCCCCCACCACCGTATCCAGCGCCGAGGTCACTTCGTCGCACAGGATCAGGTCGGGTTCGGCAGCCAATGCCCGGGCCAGATTGATGCGCTGCTTCTGCCCGCCCGACAGTTCCGAGGGCAGGCGCTGCGCAATGGCCGCCGGCAGACGCACCATGTCCAGCAACTGGATGACCCGCTGACGCACCTTGTCAGGCGGGCAGCAGTTGAAGACCTGCAGCGGGCGCATCAGGATTTCCTCGATCGTGCGTTTGGGGTTGAGCACGGTGTCCGCATTCTGGAAAACCAGTTGAATACGGCGGCGGTCATCCTGGTCGCGCTGCATGAAGCGCGGGGCCAAAGGCCGGCCATCGAAGCGTATCTGTCCCTGGTAGGGTGCCACCAGTCCCGCGATCGTCCAGGCCAGCGACGACTTGCCGGAGCCGGACTCACCGATGATGCCCAGGGTTGTGCCACGCGCCACGCGCAGATCGATATCCGTCAGGACCTTGATGGGCGGTACCCCCTGGCGATCCGGCTTGCCGTATCCTGCCGACAGGCCCGACACCTCCAGCAGCGGGCGGATGCCTGCGCTTTCCGGGGACAGAGCCGCCGGTGCCTGCTCGACGGTCTCGACCACAGTTTCCGGGCGGGCGGCAGCCAGCAGGCTGCGGGTATACGGATGCTGCGGATTGGTCAGTATCTGGCCGATCTCGCCATATTCCTGGATTTCCCCGCCGTTGAGCACCACCACCCGATCCGCCATCTGGGCCACCACGGCCAGGTCGTGCGAAACATACACGGCACTGGTATGGCGCTCGCGGATGGCTTCCTTGAAAGCACGCAGCACGTCGATCTGCGTGGTCACATCCAGGGCGGTGGTCGGTTCGTCGAACACCACCACATCCGGATCGTTGATCAGTGCCATGGCCGCCATCAGGCGCTGCAACTGCCCGCCCGATACCTGGTGCGGATAACGCTCGCCAATCGTCTCGGGGGCAGGCAGCGCCAGTGCTCGGAACAATTCGACGGCCTTGAACCGCGCCTGCTGCGGCGTCATCAGGCCGTGGATCTGCGCGCCTTCGATCACCTGGTTCATGATGGTACGCGACGGGTTGAAAGACGCGGCCGCGCTCTGCGCCACATAGGCAACCTTGCGCCCGCGCAGGGTCCGCAGCGCCCGGTCATCCAGCGCCAGCACATCGGTGCCATCGACCCGCACGCATCCCCTCGCGATGCGGCAGCCACGGCGGGCATAGCCGAGCAGGGACAGGGCGATCGTTGTCTTGCCGGAGCCGGATTCACCGATCAGGGCCAGCACCTCGCCGCGCCCGACCGAAAAGCCCACGTTGTTGACGATGGTGGTTTCGGGGCCGCCATCGCGACGGGCCACGACCTGCAGGCCTTCGACCACAACCAGGGGTTCATGTGATGCTCTCATGCCTGTACTCCTTTTGCGGCCACGCGCTTGCGCAGCGACAGGCTGTCGATCAGCAGATTGACGCCGATCGTCAGCGTGGCGATGGCCACGGCAGGCACGATCACCGCCGGCGCGCCCTCGAACAGCCCCGACATGTTCTCGCGCACCAGTGCACCCCAGTCGGCATAGGGAGGCTGTACGCCCAGGCCCAGGAAGCTCAGGCCGCTCAGGGTCAGCACGATATAGACGAAGCGCAAGCCGAAATCCGCCAACATGGGATGGATCATGTTGGGCAGCAGTTCCCGGAAGGCAATGTAGAAATTGCCCTCGCCGCGCAGCCGCGCCACGATGACGTATTCCATGGCATTGAGGCTCACTGCCATCGAGCGCGCAATCCGGTAGGAACCCGGCATGTAGGTAATCGCCGCCGTGATAATCAACAGGGGCAGGGAGGAACCGAACACCGCCACGATCAGCAACGCGAAAATCTTGCTCGGCGTCACCAGCAACACGTCGTTGATCCGGCTGATGATCTCATCGACCGTGCCGCCAGCTACCACCGCCAGCAGCGCCAGCAGCGTGCCACCCACGCTGGCGCATATGGCTGCCGTCAAGGCCAGCCCGATGGTCAGTTGGGCGCCATACAGGATCCGGCTCAGCATATCCCGGCCCAGGTAATCGGTGCCCAGCCAGAACTGGCTGCTCAGGGAGCCGAAAATATCGTTGTCGGCCAGATCCTCCATGCCGTACGGCGCAAGATAGGGACCCAGCACCATCATCGACAGCCAGAACAGCGAAATCACCAGCCCGATTTTGCCGGCCAAAGGCAGCGACACACAGAATCGCCACAGCCCCGACGGCAGGTTCAGTATTTTCTTGATCATGATTTGCGCAGCCTCGGGTTGAAGACAATGGTGCAGATGTCCGCCAGCAGCAGCAGAAACAGATAGCACGCACTGAAGAACAGCACCCCGGCCTGCACCATCGGCAAATCCCGGTTGCTCACCGCATCCACCAGTTGCAGCGCCAATCCCGGATAATTGAAAATGGTCTCGATGATGATGACGCCGCCCAGCAGGTAGGACGTGCTCAGCGCCATCACATTGGCAATCGGGCCGACCGCATTGGGCAGGGCGTGCGACAGCACCACCCGCAACGGCCGCCCCCCCTTGAGCAGCGCCATTTCCACATAGGGCGCATCGAGCTGGTTGATAATGGCCGCCCGCGTCATGCGCGCCATCTGCGCCACGACCACGCAGCTCAGGGTCAGCACCGGCATGGCATAGCTGCGCAAAAACGCGCCCAGGCTGTCGACGTTGCCGCCGAACGACAGTGCCGGCAGCCACTGCAGCTTGACGGCAAACACCAGCACGGCCAGCGTCGCCACCAGGAATTCCGGCACCGCCACCACCGACATGGTCAGGATGCCCAGCACCCGGTCGAGCCGCGAACCATTGCTCATCGCCGAGACGATGCCCAGCACCAGCGCGATCGGCACGGACACCAGCACCGTCACCCCCGCCAGCATCAGCGAGTTGGGAATCCGCGAGGCAATCAGCTCGGCCACCGGGAAACCGCTGGCATACGACGTGCCCAGATCGCCCTGCAGGATGCCCGCCAGCCATTGCCAGAAACGCAGCCAGACCGGCTGGTCCAGCCCCAGTTGCTGGCGCAGCGCGGCCACGGTCTCAGGCGTGGCCTGCTGCCCCAGGGCCAGTTGCGCCGCGTCTCCCGGCAGCAGGCTGGTGATGCCGAAGATCAGCGCGGCCACCAGGAACAGGGTCAACAGCCCGGCCCCCAGACGCCTGACAATCAGGCTGGCAATGGTCCAATTGAACATTCACGGCTCCTTTCCGGCTTCAGGCATCAAGCCAGACATCCTCGGCAAAGCGGTATCCCATCAGCATGCCGGCCGGGTTCGGCGTCAGGCCCTTGACTCGCTTGTCATAGGCGTCGAGGAAGCTGATGAAAACCGGGATCAGCACACTGCACTGCTCGCTGATCAGGACCTGCATGTCGCCATACATCTGCTTGCGCTTGCCCTCGTCCAGCTCGGCCCGGGCCTGGATCAGCAACTCGTCGAACTGCGCGTTCTGCCAGCCCGATTCGTTCCAGGGCGAATCCGATTTGTAGAACTGCGAGAAGAGCGCATCCAGCGTCGGCCGTGGATTGATCGACCCGTAGGACATCGGGTGCTTCATCCAGTGATTGCTCCAGTAGCCGTCATAGGGCACCCGTCGCACGTTCAATTGCAACCCGACTGTACGTGCGCTCTGCTGCAGCAACTGGGCGCCATCGACCGACCCTTCGACATTGGGCGTGCAGACCAGGTCTCCGCCCTTGCCCTGCAGCTTGCCGCGTTCGACGTGAAAGCGCGCACGGTCGGGATCGTAGGCCCGCTGGGGCAGATCTTTCATGTAGTAGGGATGCCAGTCGGGCACCGGATGGTCGTTGGCCAGCGTGCCGTAGCCGCGCAGGATCGCATCGCGCACCCGCTCGCGGTTCTGCAGGTATTTCATGGCCATGACGAAATCCGGATCGCGCACCACATCGGCATCCTGGCGCAGGATCAGGTTGGTATACAGCCCGGAACGGGTTTCCAGCACCTCATGGCGGCCACCGGCGCGCAGGCGCTCGATGTCGCGCGGGCCGATGGTCGTCACCATGTGCAGATCGCCGGCCAGCAGCCCATTGACACGCGCAGCCTGGTCGGTCAGGCCGATCAGTTCGATTTCGTCCAGGTACGGCTTGCCGTTTTTCCAGAAATTCTCGTTGCGCACACCCACCACGCTGCCGCCCGGCGTGAACGATTTGCTGCGATAGGGCCCCGTGCCGTTGGCCAGCGCAAAATCGGTCGTGCCATCGGCAATGATCAGGAAATGCGAGGTGCCGAGCAGGGCCGGCAGATCGACGTTGGGCGACACCAGTTCAATGCGGACATCGTGCGGGCCTTCCGCCACCACCGTCTCGAACTGATCAGCCAGTGACTTGGCCTTGGACGCCGTGGCAGGATCCTTGTGCCGCAACAGCGAATAGACCACGTCGTCGGCCGTGAAAGGCTTGCCATCGTGAAACACCACACCCTGGCGCAGCTTGAGGTGCCAGACACGGCCATCCGGCGACTCGAACGACTCCGCCAGCGCCGGCTGGGCATGCATCTGGTCATCGAGTTCGGTCAGCCCGCTGTAGAACATGAACTGGCGCATGTAGTCGCCGGAGTTGGTGCCCTTGGCCGGGTCCAGCGTATCGGCGACCGACGAGTTGGATGCCGCTACGCGCAACCTGCCGCCACGCCTGGGGGCTTCGGCCAGGGCCGGTCCGCCATAGAGCAGCAGCCCAGCTGCCGACATGGACAGCCCCGTCGCCATGGACAATCGCAGAATGTCGCGACGGGACCAGCCAGATTTGCCGTGCTTATCAGTGTCATTCCCCATGATGCTTCCTTTTGTGTTGCGTTGACGACTTCGACTTCAGAAAAACAGGTCCTTCATCCGGTAATACAGTCCCGCCATCGGCAGGAACCAGGGCGTGCCGCTATAGCCCGGCACCGCGGGCCATTGATCCGCGCCTTGCCAGGGATGCTGGGCCGGCCGGCCCAGCATCTGCTCGGCCATGACCTGCCCCATGCGCACCGACATCTGGGTGCCATGCCCGCTGTAGCCGGTCGAGAAATACAGTCCCTCGTGCAGTCCGGCACGCGGGAATCGGTCCACCGTCATATCGACCAGACCGCCCCAGCAGTATTCGATCCGGGTCCCGGCAAGCTGGGGAAATACCCGCTGCAGGCCGGCCTCCAGAATGTGGCCACTCTTGCGATCGGACAGCGGATTGCTGAGTGCAAATCGGGCACGCCCGCCAAAGACCAGACGCCCATCTTCCGTGGTGCGGAAGTAGTTGCCGATGTTCAGCGTCGTCACGTATGTGCGCCGCTGCGGCAGTAAGCTGTCGATCACGGCAGGGGCCAGCGGCTCGGTCACAACGATGAAGCTGCCCACCGGCACGATGCGTCGCTGCAGCCAGGCAAAAGGGCCGACATTGGAGCAGCCCGTCGCCAACAGCACGCGCCCGGCCTCGATCGTGCCCCTGGACGTGCGCACTCGGTAACGCGTGCCTTCCAAGCGCTCCAGTCCGGTCACCGGCGTCTGCTCATGCACGCAGGCTCCCTGGCGAACCGCCGCCTGGGCCAGCCCCATGCCGAAACGCCCCATGTGCATCTGTGCGCCCCCCGGCATCAGCAATCCGCCGTGGAAGGCCTCGGAATCGATTTCATCGCGCAGCCCGGCTCGGTCAAACAGTTGGACATCGGACGACACATAGCGGCGAAGTGCCACATAGGTGGCCTCCAGTCCTTGCATATGACGTGCCTTGGAAGCCAGCTTGAGCTTGCCGCGACGCACGAAATCGCAGGCAATGTTTTCTTCGCGCACCAGTTGCTCGACATGATCGACCGCTTCCGTATAGAAGCGCTGCAGGGAGCAGGCTCGTTCCAGCCCCGCGCTCCTGACCAGCCCGGCAAAATCGTGGGCAACGCCGGTATTGCAGTGCCCGCCATTGCGCCCGGAGGCCTGGCCGATCACGGTCCCGGCATCAAGCACCACCACCTGCACACCGGCGCGCGCCAGCGACAGGGCCGCAGACAGCCCGGTAAATCCGGCCCCCACGATCACGCATTCTGCCTGGGCAGGCAGGTCCGACGCAGCGGAAGCATCGAAGGCGGGTGCGGTACTCAGCCAGTACGGTTCGAGCTTCATGATGATGGCTACCGGTCAGAGTCCCAGCACACCGGCCAATCCGCCGATATCGCGGATTTCCTGGTATCCGTAGTACGGTGTGGAGGGTTCGTGCCCACGCGCCACGAACACCTTGTTGCGGATCCCCAGATCATGGGCCGTCATCAGGTCGTAGCGCAGGCTGGAAGACACGTGCAGGATGTCTTCCGGGCCGCAGCCCAACTGATCCAGCATGTATTCGAACGGGCGCATGCGCGGCTTGTAGGCCTGCGCCTGCTGCGCCGTGAACACGGCATGAAAGGGCGCACCGAGCTTGTCGACATTGCTGTGGATCTGCTCGTCCATCGCATTCGACAGAATCACCAGCGGCACCTCTTTGGCGACCTTGGCCAGCCCTGCCGGCACGTCGGCATGCGGTCCCCAGGTCGGCACCGTCCGGTAGATACGCTCGCCTTCGCCTTCCCGGTATTCGATGCCATTGCGCTTGCAGGTACGGCGGATGGCGCTCTCGACCACATCCTTGTAGGGCTTCCAGTCACCCAGCACTTCATCCAGGCGAAACGCCGCAAAGTGTTGGGTGAAGGTCGGCATCATTTCGGGGCTGACGCGGTCGGCATAGATCTCGGCGGCAATGCCGGCCATGTCGAAAAAAATCAGCGTGCCGTAGCAATCGAAAGTGACGTACTTGGGTTTGAAAATGGCCATGATGGATTCCTTGCGCTTGCCTGAAATGAAAACTCAATCGAAGTCGATCAATACGCTCTTGTGACGCAGGTTCGCCTCGAAGGCCTGCCGTCCCAGATCCTTGCCCACGCCCGAGCCATTGAACCCGCCTGTGGGCACGATGAAGTCATGTGTGCGGCCATACCGGTTCACCCAGACCGTGCCAGCCGCCAGCGCACGGGTCGCGCGCAGGGCCCGGCCCAGGTCCTGCGTATGCACGCCGGCGGCCAATCCATACACCGGATGTCCGGCCAGCGCGATCCCTTCATCCTCATCATCGAAGACCTGCACGGTCAGCACCGGGCCGAAGATTTCATCGCGTACGGCAGGTGTATTGGCATCGATCTCTGTCAGGATGGTGGGCCGATAGAAAAAGCCGCCGCCGGTGCCTTCGAAAAAACCGCCCCCGGTCAGGGCACGAGCACCTGCAGCAATACTGGCCTGCACCGCCTCGTGCACCTTGTCGGCCTGCCGTCCGTTGATCAGCGGGGCATAGCGGGTGGCAGCCTGCCAGGTCAGGCCGGGGCGCAGTTCGGCAACCTCCTCGGCCACCGCCTCGACCAGCGCAGCCGCAATGCGTCGCTGCACGATCAGGCGTGTTCCGGCCACGCAGGCCTGTCCGGCATTGGAGGTAAAGCCCTTGGCGATGCGACCGGCCACTTCGCGGATATCACCGGCATCCTCGAACACCAGTTGCGGGCTCTTGCCGCCCAGTTCCAGCGTGGCTGGCTTCATGCCATGATGCGCCGCCTCCGACATCACCACCGCTCCGGTCGCCGTAGACCCCGTGAACGACACCTTGCGCACCAGGGGGTGCCGCACCAGTGCAGACCCCGTGCTGGCACCATAGCCATTGACGATATTCAGGACACCCGCCGGCAGCCCAGCCTGGATGGCCAGTTCCGCCAGATACAGGGTCGAGAAAGGCGTCAGCTCCGACGGCTTGAGTACCACGGCATTGCCGGCCGCCAGTGCCGGGCCGCATTTCCAGGAAGCCATCGACAGCGGAAAATTCCACGGCGTGATCGCCCCCACCACGCCATAGGGTTCCGGTGCCAGCAAACCCAGACTGCCGCCGCGCGTGGGCAGCAGATCGCCACTGTACTTGTCTGCACACTCGGCAAAAAAACGGATTGCCTCGGCGGTAAACGGAACTTCGTGTCGGATGCAATCATGAATGGGTCGGGTCGAGCTCACCGCCTCCAGCCGCCCCAGCGTCAAGCTGTGCTCGTCAATCAGGTCAGCCCAGCGACGCAGGATGCGGGCACGTTCGCGTGGTGGCCGGCGATCCCAGCCACTGTCCTGCAGCGCCTGATGGGCATTTTGCACGGCCCGGTCTACCAGGTCGGCATCGCCGTCGGGCACCGCCCCCAGCAGCAGCCCATCGGATGGCCGGTTGACCTCGATGTCCGATTGCCCGCCCGCCACAGGGCTGCCCCCGATGAAATGGCCGCCTGGCAGCCTCACATCGCCGGGATCGAAATCGCTGATTGTGTTCATGTCCATGAGTCTTTTTTCGTCCCTAGTCTTGTGCGACCGGCGTCAGGGCCGGAAAACGCTGCCGGATATCGGCCAGCACGGCATCCATCTGCATATCCATGTCGCCACCGGCATGCTCGCCGGCTGCCACGGCATCGAAGATCCGGTGCTTGAGGTAATGCCGCCACAGGATGGGCACGCCCGCCAGGAAATCGGTCAGGCGGGCGTAGCGTGCCCGGGTCCAGACCTGTTCATAGGCGGTCCGTGCCGCGCCGAAATCGAAATGTTCGTCAGGCACGCCCACCACCATCGAGGCACGCAGCGCATCGGTCGCAGCCTGGTCGAGTTCGCCCTGTGCATTGATCACCACGCCATACTGCAAGCGCGCCTGGGCCGGGGAAACGAATCCGCACTGCACATCCCTGAGCACACGCTGGGAATCGCGTTCGAGCGGATTGCCGTAGCCGCCCGCGCCCGGCCCGATCACCCGGATCACATCACCCGGCTCGCAGGCCACCACGTCGGTATTGCCCAGTTCGACATGGCGCGACGTATCGGGATTTTTCTGGAATCGCGACAATGCCCCATGTCGCCCCCCCAGCACGCCCCAACTGTGAAAACGGGAGCGGTTGCGATTGCGGGCCGTCACCACCGTACCCGGTGCCGACACCCGAAATGCCATGACCGTCGCCATGCCGCCCCGGTACTTGCCGGCACCGCCCGTATCCGGTTCGATACCGTAGCGCAGGAAATGAATCGGCACTTCGGCCTCGTTGATTTCGATGGGCGTGTTTTTCAGAAAGGCCGAAGAGCCACCCATGCCGTCCGGGCCATCGTTGAAGGGCGTGCCGCCGCCCCCACCGCCCACCGGGCCGATGGAAGCCATGATGGGCAGGTTGTGCCTGTCATGGGTCTTGATGTTCATGATGGCGTTGCCACCCGGCGCGCTGGCCGGAATCTTCTCCGGCAACGCCTGCGAGAACGCCCCGAAAGTCACGATCTGGGTCAGCATGCAGGTCAGCGAACGCATGCCCACGGCAGCCGGTGCTTCGCAATTGACCACGCTGCCCCGGGGCAGGATGGCACGCGCCACGCGCAGGGTGCCGGCATTGAGCAGCAAGCCCGGATGCAGCGTATAGAGCACATAGGTCAGGCCCACCATCGCCAGCGGATGGCGCTCACGCCCGCCCGTCGGCACGTTCAGCGATGATGCCAACTGGGGATCGCTGCCGGTATAGTCCAGCACCAGTTCATCACCCTGTATGCGCAACGTCAGCGCCACCCGGCAGGGATGGTCACTGTCACCATCCTCGTCGGCATAATCCGCAAAGAAATACTCACCGTCCGGAATCTCGCGGATGACGCTGCATGCCTGCTGGTGCGCATAGTCCAGGATGGCGCGTGCGCCTTCCCGGAAGGCATCGACACCGAAGCGGTCGATGATCTCGTGGATCTTGCGCTCGCCGATATTGACGGAGGCAATCTGGGCGTTGAAATCCCCCCAGTTCTGCGCAGGTGCCCGGACATTGAGCAGCAGGATATCGATCACATCCTGGTTCAGCACACCGGCCCTGACGATCTTCAGCGGGGGAATCCGCACCCCCTCCTGGACGATCTCGGTCAGGGCACGCGACAACGAGGCAGGCACGGCACCGCCGACATCCGTATTGTGGATATGCCCGACCACGAAGCAGACGATCCTGCCGTCATGGAAAACCGGCTTCCAGATATGCAGGTCCGGCGAGTGCGTGGCCACATTGCCGCTGTAGGAATCGTTGGTGATGCAGATGTCGCCCGGTTCGTAGCTGTCGATCATGTCCAGCACCGGCGCGTAATCGATGCCGCTGTACCAGGGTGCGCCGAAGCTGCGAGGCGAGGCAAAGGCCAGTCCGTCCTCGGTCAGGATGGTGCAGGAAAAGTCCTCGGTTTCCTTGACGAAGGCCGAATGCGCAGTGCGCATCAGGGTATAGGCCATGGCATCGGCGGCTGCGCAGCAGTAATTCGCCAGGATCTGTATGTTTCTCTTGTCGAAGGCCATGTTCATTCTCCGAAGGCCGCAGCAGGTACGCAGGCAATCACCAGGTTGCCGAAGCTGTCCACCGACACCGCCATGTCTGGCAACACCGTGGTGGTCGTATCGTTCTGCATGACGATGGCAGGGCCGGTAAACGCATGCCCCTCGCGCAGGTCTTCGCGGACATACACCGGCACCGTGCGCCACTGCCCATCCATGAAGGCCTCGATCTGCTGGCGCGGCAGCAACGGCTGCAGCGCCTTGCCGATTGGCTTGATCACGGGCTTGGCCGTGGCACCGGAAATCACCAGCCGCAGACTGATCAGTTGCGGCACGGCCTGCGCGTCGTGATGACCGAACAGGCGCGCGTGTTCACGATGGAAAGCCTGCGCGATCTGCGCCACGTCGCCACGCTCGATCCAGGCCGGCTCCAGCGGCGTCTCGATCTCGTACGACTGGCCGCGATAGCGCATATCCGCCGAACACTGCAGGATGCTCTCGCCGGTAAACGCCTGCTCCACCCGCAGCCACTGCTCGGCACGCGTGCGCAATCCGTCCAGCGCCGCCTGCAGCGGTACAGCGATGGTGGGCGACACATCCTGGTAAAGGGTATCGATGAAATCGTTGCGGACATCGGCGACCAATCCACCCAGCGCGCTCAGCACACCCGGCACCAGGGGCACCACCACGCCCTGCAGGTTGAGTTCGCGTGCCAGGTAGCTGGCCATCATGGGCCCGGCCCCCCCGAAAGCCAGGAAATGGTATTCGCGCGGATCGATGCCGAAGCGCGACAGCAGGGCGCTGACATCGGCGTACATCTCGGACGTAGCGATGCGGATGATGTTTTCGGCTGTCTCGTGTACATCCTGCTTCAGCAAAGCGGCCAGTTCACCCACGACGGCCAGCGAACGCGCGCGATCCACCTGCACTGCGCTGTAGCCAAGCTGGCTGTGCCCGATCACCCCGCAGACCACGAAGGCGTCGGTGACCGTTGCCCGCGTACCGCCCCGGTTGTAGCAGGCAGGCCCCGGCAGCGAGCCGGCACTGTCCGGCCCGACCTTGAGGACGCCATGCGCATCCACCCAGGCAATCGATCCGCCCCCCTGACCCACCGACGTCACCGACACGGACGGAATATGGATCTGAAATTCGCCCACGACCTCGCCGACACCATACTGGGCCTGGCCATCGTGGATCACGGCCACATCGGCACTGGTGCCGCCGATATCCAGGCTCAGGATGCGTCCGTAGCCGCAACTGCGCGCCACGAAGCCGGCCCCGATGACACCGGAGGCCGTGCCCGAAAGTATCATCTGCACGCTCTCGGCCTTGGCCTGGGCCGCGCTCATGACACCGCCATTGGACTTGGTGATCCGGGGTGGCACCGTCACACCCTGGGCGGCCAGGGCCTGCTCGAAAGAGGTCAGATAATGACTGACCTTGGGCTGGACGTAGCCATTGATGACAGCGGTCGTGGTGCGCTCGTATTCACGGATGATGGGCCATATCTCGCTGGCGCAGAACACCGCCATGCCAGGAGCCTGTTGCTGCACCCACGCTTTGACGGCCTGTTCGTTGGCACCGTTGCGATAGGCATTCAGAAACGAGATGACCAGCCCTTCGCAGCCTTTCGCCTGCGCGGCAGCCAGAGCCTGTTCCATACTCTCCAGTTGGGCAGGCAACAGCACCTGGCCTTCACTGTCGATACGCTCGTCAATCGGGAACACGCGATCCCGGCTGATCAGGGGGTCGGGGCGGCGGCCATACAGGTTGTGGATGGGATGGATCTTCAACCGGCCCAGTTCCAGCACATCCTCGAAGTGACGCGTGGTCAGCAGGCCCAGCCGGACGCCCTTGCGCTGAATGACGGCATTGATGCCGACGGTCGTGCCATGCGTGAAATAGCCGACATCTTCCGCCCGGATGCCATCGCGCTCGGCAAACGTCTCAAGACCCTTGGTGATCTCGCTGCCCGGTGCATCCGGCCGCGACAGCACCTTCAGTGTGAAGACTTCCGAACTTGCCTCATCCAATACGGCAAAGTCGGTAAATGACCCGCCGATATCGACCCCGATTCTGTAGCCCATTTCAAATGCCCTTTCCTGCATGCCGATGAAGACACCCGGTTTCGAATATTGCTTCGGGTTCATTCATCCGACCGATGATGTTTAATATATTAAAAATATAATCGCATTTCTAGCAGTTTTTTAAAAAATCGGGAAAACCCCGAATCAATACAAAAAGCACAAACTTGGGGAATAAAACGCACTTTAAATGTGCATATGCGTTTTTTAGGTGCAAATAGCCTATGGCGATGAAAATTTCATACCGCCATAATTTCAATATAGTGTTTTAAATAAACCGACAGAGGACGTACTCAGCGGCCAGTCATGCTTATTTCCTGATCCTCATGTACCACTCCGGATGCGGCACGCTCTCGAATCCGGCCCGTCGATAGACCTCATGCGCATCCCGGGTCGCCAGCAACCACGACCGGACATCTGCCAGTGCCGGATGCGTCTGCATGACCCGAGCCAGCCAGGTCGCCAGCCCACGTCCACGATGGGCCTCCACGACAAAGACATCCCGAAGGTAGGCAAATATGGCCCCATCGGTCACAACCCGCGCAAATCCAACCTGCACGCCATCGCCGTCATAAATACCAAACGGCAGCGACCCGGACAGAGCACGCTCCAGCATCTGCCTGGGCAGCCCTGCCGACCAGTACGCTTCATCGGCCAGATAGCGGTGGATGAACTCGATATCGAGCATCTGCCGCGCATCGCTGATGCAATAGCCATCTTCCCGCGTGACCTCGAAAACCGCCGGTATCTCGTCCATGCCATGTCCAGCCACTGCCGTTCTCCTTGCGCTGAAATCGCTCCGCCTGATATTCAATATAGTGCCATCACGCAACCAAAATAATAAGTAAATACCCTGATTTTCAGCGCAACAAGCAACCAAAAAACACAATGCAATTGAAATTTCAAGAACCTGTGACAGCAGCAGCAGAGCCTGCCGAAATGCCGTGAACAACCGCATGGTCTATCTGTTTTCCGAGCCAATAAGGACAAATCTGCCAGACCACCGATGCTTTAATTTTCAGGTTGCCTCACAAGGACGTAGACACATGCCGCTCACTATCTTGAACACGGATCTGCTGCCGGGCAGGAACTTCATTGCCGGTACCTGGATGGAAGCCGAAGACGGTGCCGTCTTTGCCGTATCGGACCCGGCCACGGGAAAGGACTTTGCCAGCGTACCGGACAGCAGCGCAGGCGATGCCCGCCGCGCCGTGGATGCAGCCGACACTGCATTTGCTTCATGGCGCAAAGTCCCCGCCAGGCAGAGGGCCCTGATCATCAAACGCTGGAATGACCTGATCCTGGCCAACCTGGATGATCTGGGCAGGCTGATTTCCCGCGAACAGGGCAAGCCGCTGGCCGAAGGCAAGGGCGAAGTCGCCTATGCCGCCAGCTATGTCGAATGGTTCGGCGAGGAAGCCACGCGTGCCGATGGCGACATCATTGCCGCCCCCGTGACCGGTCGGCGCATGTTCGCCCTGCGCGAGCCGGTCGGCGTAGTGGCGGCCATCACCCCCTGGAATTTCCCTGCTGCCATGATCGCCCGCAAGATTGCCCCGGCGCTTGCTGCGGGCTGCACCGTCGTCTGCAAGCCGGCCGAAGATACGCCGCTGACGTCCCTGGCCCTGGTGCGCCTGGCAGAGCAGGCCGGCGTGCCGCCCGGCGTTCTGAATATCGTCACGGCATCACGCCAGCAGGCCGCCCATGTGGCCGATGTCTGGCTGGACGACCCACGCGTGCGCAAGATCACCTTCACGGGTTCGACGCCGGTCGGCAAGCTGCTGGCGCGCCGCTCGGCCGATACCCTCAAGAAGCTGTCGCTGGAACTGGGCGGCAATGCCCCCTTCATCGTGTTCGAAGACGCTGACCTGGAGGCCGCCGTCGAAGGCCTGATGGTCGCAAAATTCCGTAATGGCGGTCAGACCTGCGTCTGCCCCAACCGGGTCTATGTCCACCAGGACGTCCACGACGACTTCGTCTCCAGGCTGACCACCCGCGTGCAGGCGCTGGTGGTCGGCCCGGCCAGCGATCCGGCCTCGCAGATCGGCCCCATGATCAACACCCGTGCCGTTGAAAAAATCGACCGCCATGTCCGCGACGCCGTGGAGAAGGGCGCGCATATCGTGACCGGCGGCCATCGCCTCGAACCGGGCAGCGGCGCGCCCGCCCACTATTACGCCCCCACAATCCTGACCGGCGTACAGGCCTCGATGGCCTGCGCCTGCGAGGAAACCTTCGGTCCCGTCGTGCCCATTTCCTGCTTTGGCGATGAGGCCGACGTGATCCGGCAGGCCAACGACACGCCTTTCGGACTGGCAGCCTATTTCTATTCGCGCGACGTGCGCCGTATCTGGCGTGTCACGGATGCGCTGGAAACCGGCATCGTCGGGGTCAACGAAGGTGCCGTCGCTGCAGAATCGGCCCCCTTTGGCGGGGTCAAGGATTCCGGCTATGGCCGCGAGGGCTCCCGCCACGGTCTCGAGGAATACATGCACATCAAGTATGTCTGCCAGGGTCAGCTCGACTGAGCCTGGCACAGGCAGGAGCCAGGGCGGTTCTGCCCCTGGCACCAAAACATTCAGGCAACAAACATATCAGCACACACCACTCCCTCATTCGCCAGAAGGAACCTGAAAAATGACACATACCAACCAGGCCTGGATTGATGCCAGGACACAGCATGTACCACGCGGCGTTGTCACCGCGCATCCCATCTTCGCAGAGCGGGCACAAGGCAGCCTGCTGTGGGATGCCGAAGGACGCCGCTATATCGACTTCGTGGGCGGCATCGGCGTGCAGAACGTCGGCCACAACCATCCCCGCGTCGTGGCGGCCGTACAGTCACAATTGACCCGTGTCAGCCACGCGGCATTCCAGGTCGTCGGCTACGACCATTACGTCACCCTGGCCGAAAAGCTCAACACACTGGTCGGTGGCGGCGAACCCTTCCAGACATTGCTGGCCACCACCGGGGCCGAGGCCGTCGAAAACGCCATCAAGATCGCCCGAGCCTATCGCAACGTACCCGGTGTCATTGCCTTTCGCGGCGGTTTCCACGGCCGCACGCTGCTGGGCTCCACGCTGACCGGCATGAGCACCCCGTACAAGCAGAACTTCGGCCCGCTGGCCGGCGATATCTACCATACGCCCTATCCCGACGATTATCTGGGGGTATCGGGTGACGATGCCCTGCAGGCGCTGGAAGAACTGTTCGCGACACAGATCGCCCCCGAGCGGGTCGCCGCCATTCTGCTGGAACCCGTCCAGGGCGATGGCGGATTCCGTCCGGCAGGCATCGCATTTCTGAAAAAGCTGCGCGCACTGGCCGACCATCACGGCATCGTGCTGATCCTGGATGAAGTGCAAACGGGATTCGGTCGTACCGGAAAAATGTTCGGCTTCCAGCATGCCGGCATCCAGCCCGATCTCGTCACGGTTGCCAAGAGCCTGGCAGGCGGCCTGCCGCTGTCGGGTGTCGTCGGCAAGCGCCACATCATGGAGGCCCCGACGCCCGGCGGTCTGGGCGGCACCTACGCCGGCAACCCGCTGGCCTGCGCAGCCGCCTTGGCAGTCCTGGATGTTTTCGAAGAGGAATCGCTGCTGGAGCAGGGTGAACGCCTGGGCTCGCTGCTGCGTGCCGGACTGGATGCACTGGCCGCGCAATTCCCTGTCATCGGCACCGTGCGCGGCGTAGGCCCCATGCTGGCCCTGGAATTCGTGCGCAACGGCGATCCGCGCCAGCCGGACGCAGACATGGCCCAGCGCGTCATCGACCTGTGCCGGGCCGATGGTCTGCTGGTCATCAAGTGCGGCGTCTATCGCAATACGCTGCGCCTGCTGGCGCCGCTGAATACGCCGCAGGATATTGCCCAGGAAGCGCTGGGGATTCTTGGCACGGCGATAGCAAAAGCCTCCTCGACCTGATGAATTGAAGCGGGCTTCAGCCCAGCGTGATCACCCTGTCATGCCGAGACCCGGCGACGTTGCAAATACATGCAACATCGTCGGGTCTGCAGGCATGTGCCCAGGGTTGACCATCCCGTACCTGCGATGCACACTGGCAGACACTGCCCGTCCCCTGCGACACTTCTCCATTCTTCCGCCAGGAAATCCCACCATGCGCTTTCTCATCACTGGCCAGACCGGACAACTCGGTTTCGAACTGCGCCGCAGCCTGTCGGTACTGGGAGAGGTCATTGCCCTGGACCGTCATGCCGCCGACCTGGCAAAGCCGGACACACTGCCCGCCGTCATCCACCAGCACGCCCCCGATGTCATTGTCAATGCCGCCGCCTATACGGCCGTGGACAAGGCCGAAAACGATCCTGGACTGGCACGGCAGATCAATGCCATGGCACCGGCCATCCTCGCCGAGGAAGCCGCACGCCTGGGTGCCGTGATGGTGCACTTCTCGACAGACTATGTGTTTGATGGCCGCCAGCCCACGCCCTACGCCGAATCCGATACGACCCATCCACTTTCAATATATGGACAGAGCAAGCTGGAAGGCGAACAGGCCGTTCGGAGTGCCACACCGCGGCACCTGATTTTTCGCACAAGCTGGGTATACGGTGCCTACGGCAACAACTTCCTGAAGACCATGCTGCGTCTTTTGCAAACTCGACAGAGCCTGAGCGTGGTCGATGACCAGCACGGTGCCCCCACGGCTGCCAGCCTGATCGCCGATACCTGTGCGCAGATCCTGGCCCGCCTTACAGCCAGCCAGACCACGCAGGCAGAATTTCCTTTCGGCACCTATCACCTGAGTGCCGCCGGATCGGTCTCCTGGCACGGCTATGCGCACCATATTGCCACGCAGGCAAGCCGGCTGGGCTACCCGCTCACCTTGTCACCCGACAATATCCTCGCCATACCGACCTCAGCCTATCCACTGCCTGCGCCACGTCCCGCCAACTCGCTGCTGGATACGTCATTGCTGCGAACGACTTTCGGGCTGGCATTGCCTGACTGGCGGGAAGGGGTGGAGCAGACCCTGGCCTTGCTGAAAGCGGGCAGGGCAGCATAGCGAACGCTTCCGGCCTGAACGGTATCCACGGACACCATTCAGGCCGGTGCTCACATATTTCAGGCCTGCTCCGGTGCCGATACCTCTCCGGTATCGGCATCGACAATCTCGCCCTGCAGCACCTTGAAAACCGACACCGCCTCGACAACAGCCTCGACCTGATCCTGCAGCGACCGGGCTGCCGTTGCAACCTCCTCGACAAGCGCGGCATTCTGTTGCGTGGTGTGATCCATCTGGGCCATCGCCTTGCTGACCTGCTCGATGCCGCTGGCCTGTTCCAGCGCCGCTGCCGCGATTTCCTGCATCAGGCCCGTGGAACGCTGAATGGACGCCACGATATCCTTCATGGTATCGCCCGCCTGCCGGGCATGGCCGACACCCGTGCGAACACGATCGCCCGAGGTTTCCAGCAGAGTCTTGATCTCGCGGGCGGCCTGGCCACTGCGTTGCGCCAAAGCACGCACTTCGCTGGCCACCACCGCAAACCCCTTACCCTGTTCACCGGCCCGAGCCGCTTCCACCGCCGCGTTGAGCGCCAGGATATTGGTCTGGAAGGCAATGCTGTCGATCACATTGACGATTTCACCGACCTTGCCGGAATCCGTCGCAATCTCCTGCATGGCTGCCACGACCCGGTCCACGACCGCACCACCCTGCTGTGCTACGGCAGAAGCATCGTTGACCAAGGTGCTGGCCTGGCGTGCCTGTTCCGCATTCTGCTGAACAGTGGCCGCCAGTTCTCCCATGGCCGATGCCGTTTCTTCAATGGAGGAAGCCTGTTCTTCGGTGCGGCGACTCAGATCCTGGTTGCCGCGGGCGATTTCATGCGCACCGACATCAATCTGGCTGACGCTCGTGCGCACCGAAGTGATGCTGCGTGACAGACTACCCTGCATCTGCCTCAGGCCACTGAACAACTGGCCCACTTCATTGTCGGACTCGACTCGTACCCGAGCGGTCAGATCGCCGGCAGCGATCTGCGCCAGATGACGATTGAAGGCCCGCAGGGGCCCCAGCACCTTGCGCACCACCAGGAAGATGGCAATAGCCAGCACCAGCAACACACAGACCGCCAGCACCATGTAGCCAGTCAGCGTACTGCGTGCCTCCTGGGTCAGTTCATCCAGATTCGCCTGGCCGACAATCAACCACTGCCAACCGGGCGCATGTCCATAGACTTCGATCATCTCATGGCCATCCTCGGTATAGCGATGGATGCCGGAGGACTCTGCCAGCATTTTCTCGATCTGGGCACGACGGGCCGTATTGCGGCTGTCCAGGGCCGAACGACCTGACTGCTGTTCATGCACTTCATAAAGACCACGGCGATCGCCTCGGCTGGCATTGATCACGACATAACGCCCGGTCTCCCCGATCCGGTAGCCCAGAATCTCCTGTCTCAGTTCATCGACCGCCTTGGTGATATCCACCCCCACGAAAAGCAGGCCCACGATGGCACCGGCATCATTGCGGATGGGACGATATACCGTCATGTAGGTCTTGCCGAACAGGCTGGCCGCCCCCACGAACTCCTTGCCCTCTCGGAGCAAGGCATAAGCGGGATGCGTCGGCCCCAGCGAGGTTCCTATAACCCGATCCCCTTTGTCCGTGCGCAACGAAGTCGCCACCCTGATGAAATCATCATCCTTGGCGACAAATATCGTGGCGATACCACCGGTGCGTGCAGTAAAGACATCTACTGCAGAAAAATCACCGTTGAGCAGCCGATCGTCATTCATCAGGGCAGGGGCCGTCGTACCACCGACCGGAATGCTGAGCCCCGCATCGATATCGAAGGCCTGCGGAAACAACGAGCTGGAAAAAACGCCCATGAAGCTGTATGCCGCATCCTTGGCTGCGGCATCGAACATCTCGCTCATCTTGGCAATGGCACCAACGCCCTGTTCCATACGGGCGACGGCTTCATTTTCCAGTGTGTGCGATACAGAACGATAGAACGCCGCCATGAAAGCGGAAAAGACGAGGGCAGTCAGGAGAAAAACCAGAACGGACAGCAGATTGGCGATACGCCACTGCCGCCACTTGAATATAGACAGATTCATTTTGCGGTTCCAGGCAAACAATCGACAACATATTGACTAATTTTTATATGTGGATTTGGTGTCTCCACAAGCAGATCATACCTTTTCAAGGACGTTCTGATTTTCATCAAATAAGCACAAAAAACCCTTTATTAGCGTAAACCATGAGAAAAAACACAACTTCTGAGTCTATCTCCTCTCATGCAAATAATGACGTAATAAGACAAAGTAATGTACGATCAAGTTTCTTTTAGTGACATAAATATTAGATTAACGCTCTTTATAACAACCCCTATTGGAGATCCCCCGCATGACCCTGCCTCTGCTGCGCAACCTGCGTATTGCAACGCTATTGCCCTGCCTCGTTTTCTTTCTGGGTGCGGCTGTACTGGGCTTTTTCTGCCGAACTGCCGTGATGATGCAGCAGGAAATAGCCATCGACATCATGCGGGCTGAAGTCGAGGGCATCGTCAAGATGAATACGCTCTTCGATCGCACCGTCAACGACGAAATCAAGAGTTTCATGCGGGTATTTGCCAACGGCTACCCCAAACGGATCGAGATCGATCCCACCACCACCATTCAGGTCGGAGCTGAAACCGTACCCGTCCTGCGTGCTGGTACGCGCACGCTCAATCTCAACTTCGAAGGCCCGGATCGATTCTCCGAATTGACCGGTGGCGTAGCCACCATTTTCGTTGCCAAGGATGATGATTTCATCCGCATCTCCACCTCCCTGAAGGACGAATCCGGCCAGCGTGTCGTCGGCACGCCCCTGGGCAAGTCCCATCCCGCCTACAGCGCACTGCGCGCCGGGCAGGAATACACCGGCATGGCCACACTGCTTGGCCGCCCATACATCACCCAATACCGTCCCCTGACCAACAGCACAGGCAAGATCGTCGGTGTCCAGTTCGTCGGCGTCGATATCAGTGCCCAGGAAGACATGCTCAAGCAGGACATCTCCAGCCGCAAGATCGGCCAGAGCGGTTTCTACTACGTCATCAGCAGCGATACGCAGGGCGGCAATCCCCGTTTCGAAATCCACCCCTCGCTGGCAGGCCAGCCAGTTTCCGCCGCCAACGGCAACAGCCACGGACAGAGTGCCGAACTGGCCGCCACCATGCTGCGCGAAAAAAACGGCATCCACTATCACGACTTCAAGGGTGCCGACCAGGTCGATGTCTACGCCTGGTCGCCCAGCCGCAACTGGCTGATCGCCGGCACTGCCGACGTCGAGGAAATCACGCATGCGGCACGGATCAAGCTGGGCATTTTCGGCACCATCGCGCTCGGCCTGATGCTGCTGCTGTCGATCGGCATCTACATCCTGACGCGCCGTCTTATCAAGCCGCTCGACGAAGTCAGCCAGCACCTGTCCAAGATGGCGAGTGGCGACCTGACAGAGCGCGTCGAGGCCCGCTCCAATAACGAGGTCGGTGAACTGTTCATCTCACTGCGCAAGACACAGGAAAGCCTGTCCAGGCTCATCAGCAGCACCCGCCATGGCATCGACGAAATCAACAACGACACCCGGGCCATTGCTTCCGACAACATGGGTCTGAGCAGCCGCTTCGAAGAACAGGCCTCGGCGCTGGAAGAAACGGCTGCCGCCATGGAGCAAATGGCGTCCTCGGTCAAGCAGAATGCAGAAAATGCCCGCATCGCTAACGAGCTGACAGCCAACGCCTCCAACGTGGCCGAGCGCAGCGGCGTGGTGGTTGATGAGGTAGTGCGCTCGATGGAAACCATCGCTTCCGGTTCAGCCAAGATGGGCGAGATCGTCAACGTGATCGAAGGCATCGCCTTCCAGACCAATATCCTGGCACTCAATGCAGCCGTCGAAGCGGCCCGGGCCGGTGAACAGGGCAAGGGTTTCGCCGTGGTAGCCAGCGAAGTGCGCGCCCTGGCACAGCGCAGCGGCCAGGCAGCACGCGAGATCAAAACCCTGATCGAAACATCCAACGCCACGGTCGGTACGGGAGCCAACAACGCCAAGCGCGCCGGCGAAACCATGCACGAGGTAGTATCGGCCGTACAGCGTGTCACGGCCATCATGAACGACATCTCGGCAGCCTCGTCGGAACAGTCCATCGGCATAGAACAGATCAATCTGGCGGTCTCGCAAATGGATCACGTCACGCAGCAGAATGCCGCCCTGGTCGAGGAAAGTGCTGCCGCCACCGAGACCCTGAGCGAGCGCGTCGACAAGATGGCCAGCCGCATGTCGATCTTCCGCATTCCCAGCAACGAAATCATCGATGCAGAAGAAGACACGTCCATTCCCGGAAAAGCCAGAATCAATTAAACCCCGATAGTCCGGAGGACATACCGGCCTGCATGCCACTGACTGTCATCCTGGCGCAGTAAAATGCAGGTCGCACCGCCTTGGTTTATTTTTACAGGATTCAATCAGATGTCCAGCACGACAGACAAGAAGTCCTACGGTATAGACGAACTGAGCATCGGCATGTCGCTGACGCGCGAAGTGGATGTCACGGATGACACGGTACGCGGCTTCGCGCTGGTATCCGGCGACCACAACCCGGTCCACCTGGATGAGGAATACGCCAGCAACACCCGCTTCAAAAAGCGCATAGCCCACGGCATGCTGGGCGGCAGCCTGTTCTCCACGATCTTCGGCACCCAATTGCCGGGCGAGGGCAGCATCTACGTCTCGCAATCGCTGATCTTCAAGCGGCCCATCTACATCGGCGACAAGGTTGCCGCCACCGTAACCATCACGCGCATCGATACGGAAAAGCGTCGCGTATTCTTCACCACACAATGCACGGTCGAAGGCAAGGTCGTGATCGACGGCGAAGCCGAAATCTATATTCCCTGATCCAACCGATCAACAACGAAAAAGCCCAGCCACTTGAAACAAGTTGGCTGGGCTTTTTCATGCGGGAAACAAGACCCTCAGGCCTCGTCTTCTCCCAGATAGGCAGCACGGACCTTGGGATCATGCAGCAGATCCTTGCCTGGGCCTTCCAGACTGATGTGACCTGACTCCATCACATAACCGCGATCGGCATGTTCCAGCGCCAGGCGGGCATTCTGTTCAATCAGCAGGATGGTCACGCCTTCGGCAGCAATATTGCGCACCACCTCGAATACCTTCTCGACCATCAGCGGTGCCAGCCCCATGGAAGGCTCATCAAGCAGCAAAAGGTGCGGCCGGGCCAGCATCGCGCGCCCCATCGCAACCATCTGCTGCTCGCCCCCCGACAGCGTACCGGCCGACTGATGGCGGCGTTCGGCCAGTCGAGGAAAACTTTCGAAAACCCGCTCGAGATCCTGCTTGATCTGGGCATGGTCATTGCGCACGTAGGCCCCCATGGCAAGGTTTTCCTCGATCGTCAGTTGACCGAAAATGCCACGCCCCTCGGGCACCATGACCAGGCGCTTGCGCACCAGTTGATACGAAGGCGTATTGGTGGTTTGCTTGCCGTCATACCAAATCGAACCACCAGCCACCGGCACCAGACCAGTAATGGCACGCAGCGTCGTGCTTTTGCCGGCACCATTGGCACCGATCAGGCACACCAGCTCGCCTTCATTCACATGCAGATTGATGCCCTGCACAGCCTTGATGCCACCATAGGCAACCTGCAGGTCGCGCAATTCAAGCAGTGGCGTCTTTTGCGTCGTCATGCCGATTCTCCTGTCGTTACCTCGGCTGCCGCGCCGGCCCCCAGGTAGGCTTCGATCACCTTGGGATTGCGCTGCACTTCGGCCGGCACACCTTCGGCAAGCACCTTGCCATATTCCAGCACCAGCACACGGTCGCACAACCCCATCACCAGCTTCATGTCATGCTCGATCAGCAGCACGGTAATGCCATCGCCACTGATCTTCTCGATCAACTGACGCAGCACCACCGTTTCGGATTCGTTCATACCTGCTGCCGGCTCATCGAGCGCCAGCAGCTTGGGCTCGGTCGCCAGCGCACGGGCAATCTCCAGCCGTCGCTGGTCACCATAGGGCAGGGAACGGGCCACATCGTTGGCACGATGTGCGATACCAACGTATTCCAACAATTCGTAGGCGCGCTTTTGCGTGGCAATCTCTTCGCGACGCGTAGCCGGAGTATGAAAAATCGCCCCCAGGAAATTGCTGCGCGTGCGCACATGGCGACCGATCATCACATTCTCGATCGCACTCAAATTACCAAACAGACGAATATTCTGGAAGGTGCGCGCCATGCCGACCGACGCCACCTTGTGGGGCGCAATCCCGACCAGCGGCTTGCCGTCGAAATCGGCCCGGCCCGATTCGGGCACGTACAGTCCGGTCAACACATTGAACAGCGTCGTCTTGCCGGCACCATTCGGGCCGATCAGACCATAGGTTTCGCCACGCCGGATCTGGAAGCTCACATCGGACAGCGCCTGCAGGCCACCAAAGCGTTTGCTCAGGCCCTTTGCTTCAAGCAGGATGCTCATCGACCTTCTCCCTTGCTCGTGGACAGTTCACGCTTGCGCACTGCCGAAGGCCACAGACCCGCCGGACGGAACAACATCACCAGCACCATGGCCAGGCCGAACAACAACATGCGGATGCCTTCGGGATCGACGATGACATCACCGAACAGCGTCTGCTGTACCGGCACCACAATGGCCCGCAGGAACTCCGGCAGAATCGCCAGAATGATGGCACCGATGATCACGCCAGGGATATGGCCCATGCCGCCCAGCACGACCATGCACAACACCGAAATCGACTCGGGCAGGCTGAAACTCTCGGGGCTCACGAATCCCTGCATCGAAGCGAACATAGAACCCGCCAGTCCGGCAAACATTGCACCTGTGGCAAACGCCAGCAACTTGACGTTGCGGATGTTGATACCCATCGCCTTGGCAGCGATCTCGTCTTCACGCACTGCTTCGAGCGCACGACCCACCCGCGAGTTCTGCAGCCGCGAACTGATCAGCACAATCAGCAGCGTCATGAACAACAGCAGGAAGTAGTACTTCTCGGGACCGGTGAAGCGCATATCGAAGATCGTGCTGGCGCGCCCGAAATTGAAATCACCCACCTGGAACGAATCGATCCTGTTGATGCCCTGCGGCCCGTTGGTGATATTGAACGGCGCATTCAGGTTGCGCAGGAAGATCCCGATAATGGCGCAAAAGCCCAGCGTAACAATCGCCAGGTAATCCCCCTTGAGCTTCAATGTCGGTATGCCCAGCAACAGGCCGAACATGCCTGCCACCGCCACGGCAATCGGGATAACCAGCCAGAACGGCAGGTGCAGCCCGAAATGTGGCGATGCCAGCAATGCCCAGGTGTAGGCACCCACGGCGTAGAAGGCGATATAGCCCAGATCAAGCAGACCGGCAAATCCGACCGTAATGTTGAGCCCCAACGCCAGCATGACATAGAGCAGGGCAAAGTTGGCAATGCGCACCCAGCTCTGGCCTGCCTGCCCGATCACGAAGGGCAGGGCGATCAGTACGATGGCCAGTACCACCCAGCCCGCAAGGCGAGCCGTATTGCGCTGCGCCGAAACGCCGTTTTGCAGAGTCGAAGTCGTCATGCGCGGTCTCCCACACGCTCACCCATAAGACCGGACGGGCGGAAGACCAGCACCAGTACCAGCACCATGAAAGTGAAGAAATCCTGATAGTGACTGCCCAGCACACCGCCGGTCAGATCACCGCTGTAGCCTGCCGCCAGGGCCTCGATCACCCCCAGCAGCAACCCGCCCAGCATGGCACCGGCCAGGTTGCCGATCCCCCCCAGCACGGCTGCCGTGAAAGCCTTCAGGCCCAGCATGAACCCCATGGTGTACTGCGCCAGTCCGTAATAGGTGGTGACCATGATGGCCGCCACGGCCGCCAGAGCCGAACCGATCAGGAATGCCGCCGAGATGACGGTGTTGATGTTGATGCCCATCAGGCCGGCCACTTCACGGTTCTGTGCGGTAGCACGCATCGCCGTACCCAGGCGGGTTTTGTGCACCACCAGCGTCAGGCCAATCATGATCAGCGCGGCAACCACGATGATGGCAATCTGCAGGCTGCTGATACTGGCGCCACCAATTTTGAAAATGTCAGGTTCGATAATCTGCGGAAAGCTCAGGTAGTTGCGACCCCAGATCATCATCGCCACGTTCTGCAGGATGAAAGACACGCCGATGGCAGTAATCAGTGCCGCCAGCCGCGGAGCACGCCGCAAGGGTCTATAGGCAACCCGTTCGGCCGTCCAGCCCACCCCCATGCACACCGGCATGGCAACCAGCAGTGCCACACCAATGACAAGCCAGACGGACAGGCTGCCGGGCTCACCGCCGGAAAGCAGGCTCGTTGCCACGACTGTCGCCACCATGGCGCCAATCATGACCACATCGCCATGTGCAAAATTGATCAGTCCGATGATGCCGTACACCATCGTATACCCCAGTGCGACCAGGGCGTAAACGCTGCCAAGTGTCAGCCCGTTCACGATTTGCTGGATGAATAATTCCATACGGAATTCCTAATTGCAGAGATGCTGCAGATACTGCCAAACAAGCGGACGGATGCCCTTGCGGCGCATCCGTCCTCGTCATTACCGGTCCTGCATCAGAATCAGACTCAGTTGGCCGAGCTGACCATGGTTTCGACCATTTCCCACTTGCCGTCCTTGACTTCATAGATGGTGACCGAGATTTCCTTCAGGTCGCCCTTGTCGTCGTAGGCAATGTGTTCGCTGGTCGCGCCCGAGCGTTCCAGATCAGCCAGTTTTCCGATATAGCTCGAAGGCTTGGCACTATTGGCATTCTGGATAGCCGTGATCAGGTTCCAGGCACCATCGTAGGCATAAGGCGCATACACGCCGGGAGCCTTGTTGAAGCGCTTTTCATAGGATTCGGCAAACTCCTTGCCGGCCGTCATCTGGTCCAGCGGCACGCCGGCCAGCGAAGCGTAGGTCCCTTCGGCAGCCGAACCGGCCAGCTTCAGGAACGTATCGCTGCGGGTCATTTCGCCCGACACCAGCGGCGCGGTAATGCCCAGCGACACCATCTGACGCTTCATCGGACCGGATTGCGCATCCAGGCCACCGTAGAAAATCGCATCAGGAGCCACGCCACGGATATTGGTCAGGATGGCCGTGAAATCGGTTGCCTTGTCCGAGGTGTACTCGCGACGTACCACTTCACCACCGGCGGCCTTGACCGCTTTCTCGACCTCGTCGGCCAGACCCTGGCCATAGGCGCTGCGATCATCGATCAGTGCAACCTTCTTGCCATTGAGCTTTTCGACAATGAACTTGCCCACGGCCGCACCCTGCTGGGTATCGCTGGTCATCATGCGGAAGGTGGTTTCATAGTCCTGCAGGGTGTATTCCGGCGAGGTCGCCATGGCGATCTGTGGCAGACCCGCATCGTAGTAGACGCGCGAAGCAGGAATCGTTGTGCCCGAATTGAAATGGCCCAGCACGCCATCGACACCCTCGTCGACCAATTGCTGTGCAACCTGTACGGCAATGCGCGGATCAGCCTGGTCATCCTTGGACACCAGGATGAAATTGGCCTTGCTGCCATCAACCTCGATGCCCTTGGCATTGGCCTCTTCGATCGCCAGCAGCAGACCATTGCGCATGTCTTCGCCGTAGTGCGATTGGGGGCCGGTCAGGGGCGCGGCAAAACCGAACTTGATGTCGGCAGCATGGGCCGCGGTACCACTCATGGCAAAACCGGCCAGAGCCATGCAGGCGGCCAGCATGGATTGTTTCATTTTCATCTACTCTTCTCCTGTCGGATCGTCGGGAACAAGTGGGCCTGACCATGGGTTGCAACCTCAATCCAGGTTGCGGTATCACCACTGTCTCTGCTGCGCCATGCCACGATATTCATGGTATGAGCAGGAACGAGGTCTGGCGATTATAGTGACGGTACTTTCAAAGAGTTATGCGTAAAAACCCTATGGTTGCACCTTATACAAACAGAAGGTTGCACCCCCCCAGACAGGGAATGCTTTCGCCCATCAAATAATATTTGCATGAAGGTCCATGATATAGACAGCATCACGATCTGTTTGTCTATAATCCAAGTATCTTCTTGAAACTTTTTTGTATCTAATCAGATACGCGCCACGGACCCGAACATGCACCAGAACGATAACCCCTACCTGGTCACCGTGCCACTCGAAATCATTGGTCTGCTGCGCGCACTCGAAAGAAGACAGGCGCTGGTACGCATGCATGTACAGGATCGTCCGATTTCCGTCGTCACCACGATTCTCGATGTCGATGTGCAGGACAACAAAGTCATCCTCGATCATGCCGCCGCCGAAGACCTGAATCAGATATTCATCCGTGCCGACTTCGTGCGTTTCGAAACCGCACTTGACAGCGTACCCATCTTCTTCTCGTCATCCTCCATTGAGGCATGTACGCACGATGGTCTGCCGGCGCTGGCCATCGACATTCCGGCCAGCCTGTCACGCCTGCAGCGCCGCGAATCCTACCGCGTATCCATCCCTGCACTCGAACCAGCCCTGTGCACCATCGTGGAAGGTGCCTCGCCCAACAGCACGCTATCGACAGGCGACGGTATCAGCGTCGAACTGCGCGACATCAGTTCCAGTGGCCTGGCCATCATGGACTACGGCAAGATCATCAACTACGAACCGGGCACGCTCTATCACAATTGCCTGCTTGACCTGCCTCGGGTCGGATCATTCCCGATCACCATCCGGGTAGTGCGCTGTATCAATGAAGTCCTGCCCAGCCAGCGTAACTGCCGCCGCATCGGAGCAGAATTCGTTGACCTGCCCAATGCCGTTCTCATCATGATTCAGCGCTACATCGGCATGGTCGAACGCGAACAGAGCGCCCGGCGCAAAGGGTTCTGACACCAGAACAGAGAGAAGAGGCCTGTCACGAAACAGACATGCTGGGAATTAATAATGACTATTCCCTTCCAACTGTATCCGTTCAGGCATTTCTTCTCCCTATGCAACTGGATATCCCTGCGCCAGTCGACACCGGCCATTCCGTTGCCGACATCATTCTGAACAGACTGCTCGTTCCACACTTTCAGCCTATTGTCGACATGGTGCGACATGCCATCTCAGGCTATGAAAGTCTGATCCGTGGCATTGCCCCCTCGCCCCTGCAGCAGCCTGCTACCCTGTTCTCCGAAGCCCGACGCCAGGGCATCCACGCCGACCTGGAGTTGGCCTGTGCGCAATTGGCTCTGCAGCGCTATTGCGACCAGCAGCAACCCGCCAGGCTATTCCTCAATATGTCCAGCTCGGCATTGAGCGAGCAATGGCGACGTCATGGTGACGCATTGCCTGAAATCATCCGTCAGCAACAATCTCTGCCAGCCGAAAAAATCGTCATAGAAATCACTGAAGAGGATGCAGCAGAAGAGCAGGGCATGCTGTTGCAGCGGGCACTCGCAAGCCTGCGCGCCCACGGCATGCTGCTGGCGATAGACGACTACGGATCCGGTCGCAACTGCCTGCGTTTCTGGGATCAGATTCAACCTGAGATCGTCAAGATAGACCGGTACTTTTTCAATGGTATCGGCCAGAATGAGAAAAAGCAGAAACTGGTCCAGTCCATCCTGGCAATCGGCAACAGCATGGGCACGCAGATCGTCGCCGAAGGCATTGAAACGGAGCAGGACCTGCTCGTCACGCGGGAACTCGGCATTCGCTATGTACAGGGCTGGTTCCTGGGCTACCCCTCGCCGCAGGCCATCCAGACACTGCCCGGGCACATCCAGGAAAAGCTGGAAAACATCGCCCTCAAGCGCACCACTATCCAGCCCTATCACGCGACCGTACACAATCTGCGCATCTGCGCACCGGCCGTCCGACTCGAAACAGATACCAACGACCACCTCCACAAGCTGTTCATCGACAACCCGGGCCTGCATGCGGCTGCCATCATCAACGCAGAAGACCGACCTGTCGGTATCGTCAACCGGCGCGATTTTTCGGAACACTATGCGCAACAATTCATCCGCGAACTCTACGGACGCAAATCCTGCAGTCAGTTCATGAATGGCAACCCGGTCTTGGTCGATGGCAGCACAACCATCGAAAGCCTGAGTCACCTGCTGATATCCAAGGACCAACGCTATCTGGTCGATGGTTTCATCATCACACACCAGGGCCGCTACGATGGCCTTGGTACCGGGGAAGCCTTGGTCAAGGAAGTCACGGAAAAGAGAATAGAAGCCGCACGCTACGCCAATCCACTCACATCGCTGCCAGGCAATATCCCCATCAGTCACCACATTGCCTCCCAGCTCGACCAGGAACAGTCGTTCGTAACGGCCTACTGCGATCTGAACAACTTCAAGCCCTTCAACGATGTCTACGGCTACTGGCGTGGTGACGACATGATCCGGCTTTGCGCTGAAGTCATCAAATCACATTGCAACCCGCAGCAGGATTTCATCGGCCACGTCGGCGGCGACGATTTCATCATTGTCTTTGGCAGCAGCAACTGGGAACAGCGGGCACACTCGATCATCAACGACTTCAACCTGCGCGCACAACGACTGTACGATCATGAGGACCAGGCCCGAGGTGGAATCGAGGCAGAAGATCGCCACGGCATCAATCGCTTCTTTCCTTTCGTATCACTGGGCATGGGCGCTGTCTACGTCGATCCCACGCAAGGCGACCGTATACAGCCACAGGATATCGCTTCGGCAGCAGCCCGCGTGAAGCACCGAGTCAAGAAGGAAAACCTGGATCTGGTCGTAGAGTCATGTCTGATGCCGGTGACATCGTAATCAGACAGCCATGAGCCGCTGTGCCATGCCCGGCACACGGGATGGCAACACTACAGTATCTGCATCGAAACCAGCTCGTCAGGTCGCTGATCCCAGCCCTGGTCGCGTATTCGCGCCCGGATGCGATTGATGGCCTGTGTACGTAACTGGCACACACGTCCTTCCGTCACCCCCATGACAGCAGCAACTTCCTTGAGATTCATGTTTTCCTGGTGCAGCAGTGCCAGCAACAGTTTCTCGCGCTCGGGCAGCGCATCGATTGCCTGGACAAGCACCTCCCGGAGGTTTCCCCCCAGCAGGGACTCAAGAGGATCGGCCCCATTGGCTGTCACCACATCAGGACGCATGACCGCTTCAAGGCCATCGCCATCGTATTCGAAATCCTCATAGTGCAGGATCTGCACGCCCTGAGCATCTTGCAGCAGCATCAGGTATTCATCCTGCCCCAATTCGAGATGCGCAGCAATCTCGCTTTCACGCGGTGCACGTCCCAGTGACTGCTCCAGGGCATGTATGGCCTGCTCGATGCGTCTGGCCTTTTCGCGTACGCTGCGCGGAAGCCAATCCTGACTGCGCAATTCATCAAGCATGGCTCCTCGTATGCGCTGCGTGGCATAGGTCTCGAATCCAGCCTGAGGCATCTTCTGGTAACGCCGAACGGCATCCAGCAACCCGATCATCCCGGCCTGGATCAGATCATCCAGCTCGACGCTGCTGGGCAACCTGGCCACCAACTGCAGGGCAAGCTTGCGTACCAGCGGTGCGTGGCGTTCTATCAGTTCGGATTCCTGTCCCTGCATACACACACGAAAAATGATCGGTCCTGGCTGCTCATCAGCCTTACCCAGCCCATTCTACGACAGAAGACAAGCCTTCATTACACCGATTTGCGCCTGTGGACAGCCTCTATGAAGAAGATCTGTGGTCAACCTGTGGACAGCTTATGCACAACCCTGGCATTGCCGGCAGACCGAAATCTTGTCCAGAATCCGTCCTCAGTCCACACAGCATCTTTCCACAGGCAAAAAACAGGCTCAACATATTGATGTCAATGAATTTTTCATGGTTGATAGAGTTATCAACAGGCTATCTTATCTATAAGCAGTTATATATAAAGCTTATAAACAAAGGATAGCCCTGACAGCGTTCTCATGCAGGAAATACCTACAATGTATTTTTTGGCATGCAGGATCTGCAATGATCGTTTCCAAACTGCCGGACATCGGCACCACCATCTTCACGACCATGAGCAGCCTTGCTCAGGAAACCGGGGCAATCAACCTGGGACAGGGCTTTCCCGACTTCGAACCGGATCCTGCGTTGCTGGACCTGGTCACCTCAGCCATGCAGCAAGGGTTCAACCAATACCCCGCCATGCCTGGCTACCTGCCATTACGCCGTATCATTGCAGGCAAAGTGCAGGAGACTTACGGTAGAACCTACGATCCGGATACCGAAATCACAGTAACCAGTGGTGCTACACAAGCACTGATGACGGCTATCCTGGCGTCTGTACATCCTGGTGATGAAGTCATCGTCATAGAGCCCTGCTACGACGCTTACGCACCTGCGATCAGGTTGGCAGGTGGCTCCCCCATCTATGTGCCCATGCACGCCCCTACAGAGGCCTCTCCTGGCTATTCAATAGACTGGGGCAGGGTCAGGGGTTCCATCACGTCAAAAACGCGTCTGCTGATCGTCAATTCGCCCCACAATCCTACTGGATCGATTCTGTCTGGCCATGATCTGGATGCCTTGGAAGAAATTGTGGAGCGTCACGATCTGCTGCTTCTGTCCGACGAAGTCTATGAGCATCTTGTATTCGATGGACTGGTTCACCAGAGCTTGGCACGCAGGCCAGCGCTTGCTGAACGCGCATTCATTGTTTCTTCCTTCGGAAAGACATTTCACGTCACAGGCTGGAAAGTTGGCTATTGTTGCGCTCCAGCTGCCCTGATGCGAGAGTTCCGCAAGGTTCATCAGTTCATGGTGTTTACGGTCAGCTCGCCATTTCAGGTAGCTTTGGCAGGCTTTCTTACGCATCCTGAGCACTACCTTGGTCTTCCTGCCTTTTTCAAGGAAAAACGCGATCTGCTGGCTGCAGGGCTCGCTTCTACCCGATTGAAGGTATTGCCGGCACCGGGGACTTATTTCATGCTTGCTGACTACAGTGAAATTTCAGACCTGTCAGAAGCTGATTTTTCGATATGGCTGACACGTACTTTTGGTGTCGCCGTGATCCCTGTCTCTGCTTTCTATGCTGACCCTTCTGCTGCGGAATCGAACCATCGTCTGGTCAGGTTCTGCTTTGCCAAGAAAGAAGCCACACTGCAGGAGGCTGTTTCGAGGTTGACTGAACTTTAAAGAAAGTTATCGACAGGAGGCAGGCATTAGGTCGGCCTTTTTTTTGCCTCAGAAAAGTGTCTTTCAAGTTATCTATTTCTTTTTATATATATACATGTCTTTAGTAATGGGTGCCTGTGTATAAGTGGTACTTTTCGAAAAAATCCATATTTTTCATATGCTTGTTGATGTTTTCTGGCGTGGGTAACTTCTGTGTGAGCCGGGGATGTTTTCTGGACAGTTTTTTGCCTGAACTTAGAACGCATAGTTGTCCAGAAACTGTCCTGAAGATATCCTCCCAGTTATCCAGAAAGTTATCCACAGGCTGTTAGCGGGTGAGTTCAGGCTGATCTGTACATCACAGTCTATCTGCTTGAGATGTTGCCGCGTCTGTTTTCCAGATTCGATAACGAATTTCAGTATCTTTTGGTGTGTAGACCACGATTGGCAAACGACTGTTGTACCGGACAAGACCAGGGCCGTTGGCAGTGCTGACGAATTCGTTTCGCATGGGCGCTTGACATGCCATCATGGTCGAAATCATCTTTCCTTCTTCAGGTTCGATTACGTAATAATCGTATCCCCAGCCCTGGATGGTTTCTTCCTTGTAGGTTGCAGGCAGGATATGGTGATTGCAATCTATCTCCAGGGTTTTGCCTGCGATGATTTCGACTCTGTAGTCTTCTTCATTGAGCTGTTGTGGCACATGAATCACAGACCTTGCCCAATCTTTTTCTGGTTCGGGAAAAGGAGAGAGCAAGTCAGAGAGGGGTTGGCGTTCAGTCACAACGTCTACGAGGACCCATTTTTCCGATGACTGATCTGCCGCTGGATTCTTTATTTTTTCCTTGCGAATTTTCAGCAACGATTCTGTGCCATCGTTCTTGAAATCGAAGCCCTCGATGTTGCCGTAATAATTCTGCCATTCTTCATTGGCTGAACTACGGATCTGCATGCATTGTTGTGGTGCCACACCTGTGCAGGGTTGGCTCTTCCCGGCAATGTACACAAAGCTGATGTCCTGTTCGGGTACGGTGGCATTTGCCATGGACATTGCCGGAATGGAAGCACTCAGTACTGCTGCAAGGACTATATTGCGTTTCATCATCGACATATGGGGCTCTCCAGATAGTCTATCGACTGTGTGTTTCACGTGAAACAATGAAGCGCTTACAGTTTTGCATGCATACTGAAATGCGCCAAGATCTATAATTCATTCCTTGATGATCTTTTGCTTTTAAACATGGACTATCCAGTACAGTTTGATGTCATCGTTGTCGGTGGCGGACATGCCGGCACGGAAGCAGCTTTGGCTGCAGCCAGAACTGGTTGCAAGACATTGCTTCTGACACACAATATCGAGACATTGGGTCAGATGTCCTGCAATCCATCGATTGGTGGTATCGGCAAGGGACATCTTGTCAAAGAAGTTGATGCCCTTGGTGGGGCGATGGCTTTGGCCACTGATCAAGGCGGTATCCAGTTTCGTATTTTGAATGGATCAAAGGGGCCAGCAGTCAGGGCCACTCGAGCCCAGGCAGATCGAATCCTGTACAAGGCAGCCATACGGTATATGTTGGAAAATCAGCCAAATCTATGGCTTTTCCAACAAGCTGTAGATGACCTGATTGTTGAAGGTGACAGAATTGCTGGAGCCATCACTCAGGTAGGGGTTCGCTTTCGCTCAAAAACAGTCGTTCTGACTGCGGGTACGTTCCTTAATGGTTTGATTCATGTTGGTCTGCAGCATTATTCCGGTGGGCGGGCAGGGGATCCCCCTGCATCTTCATTGGGCAAACGGCTGCAGGAATTGAAGCTTCCACAAGGCAGGCTGAAAACAGGTACACCGCCGCGAATTGATGGTCGTACCATTGATTTTTCCAGGTTGCAGGAGCAACCAGGTGATCTTGATCCTGTACCTGTTTTTTCCTATATGGGAAATGCGGGAATGCATCCTAGGCAGGTTCCTTGTTGGGTAACTCATACCAATGCCCGTACTCATGACATCATTCGGGGCGGCCTTGATCGTTCACCTATGTATAGTGGTGTTATTGAGGGGATAGGGCCTCGTTATTGTCCTTCTATTGAAGACAAAATACACAGGTTTGCTGACAAGGAGAGTCATCAGATTTTTCTGGAGCCTGAAGGACTGACGACTCATGAGGTATATCCGAATGGTGTGTCTACCAGTTTGCCCTTCGATGTTCAGCTTGATCTGATTCATTCCTTACCTGGCCTTGAACAAGCACATATTCTGCGGCCTGGGTATGCCATCGAATATGATTTCTTTGATCCACGTGAACTGAAATCAACCTTCGAGACACGAGCATTCCAAGGACTGTTCTTTGCTGGCCAGATCAACGGGACTACAGGTTATGAAGAGGCAGCTGCTCAGGGATTGCTTGCTGGGGTCAATGCTGCCTTGATGGCGCAAGACAAGGATGGGTGGTCTCCACGTAGAGATGAGGCTTATCTGGGGGTTCTTGTCGATGATCTGATTACCCGTGGAGTCAGTGAACCGTACCGCATGTTTACTTCTCGAGCAGAGTACAGACTAAGCTTGCGCGAAGATAATGCGGACTTCAGATTGACAGAAATTGGTAGGTCGTTGGGACTGATACCTGATGACCGGTGGGATGCTTTCAATCGTAAAAGAGATAATGTTTCACGTGAAACAGAGCGATTGAAGAGTACCTGGGTCAATCCTCGAATTTTTTCTGATGAACAATCAGAAAAATTGTTGGGTAAAAAAATCGAAAAAGAATATTCATTGGCTGATTTACTCAAACGTCCTAACGTAAGTTATCAGGCATTGATGAAAGCTGAAGGGATTGATGGGACACCCATAGCTGGACCTGGACTGGAAGAGGGGAGCGAATCTGAGCAGGTGGAAATTCAGATCAAATATGCAGGCTATATCGAAAGGCAGAAGGATGAAGTGCGTAAACATGCTGCGCATGAAAATCATAGAATTCCTTCTGGACTTGACTATGCGACCGTAACAGGTCTGTCTTTCGAAGTCCGTCAGAAGCTACAGACTGCACAGCCTGAAACAATAGGGCAAGCTTCCCGTATTTCGGGAGTTACTCCCGCGGCTATATCGCTGCTACTGATTCATCTTAAACGACTGCAATACAAAGCAGACAGCAACGCATGAGCCAACATCTTCCTTTTTCTGAAGTACAGGCATTGCCACGTTTGAAAAAAGCATGTCAATCGCTAGGCGTGACTCTTGATGATAGTCAGTATGCATCTTTGCTGGATTATCTTGCTTTGCTCCATAGATGGAACAGGACCTACAACCTGACGGCTATCCGAGATGTTGACAAGATGCTTGTGCAGCATCTTTTCGATAGTCTGTCTGTCGTTCCAACTTTTCAGGCAGAGCTTGTTTCACGTGAAACTTCCGTTGTACTGGATATTGGATCAGGGGCTGGTTTGCCTGGCGTTGTCATCAGTATTGTGATGCCCAATATTCAGGTGATTTGCGTTGATGCCGTTGAGAAAAAGACAGCTTTTATCCAACATGCTGCCAGCATGCTCAAGCTTGGTAATCTCAAGGCCGTTCATGGACGGATAGAAGCCATAGAAAAGGTAAACTGCGATATTGCCGTATCCAGGGCTTTTTCATCGTTGGATGATTTTGTCAGCCTTGCTGGTCGGCATGTGAAGGTGGGGGGAAGTATTCTGGCCATGAAGGGCAAGTTGCCGGATGATGAGATTGCTGCGATGCAGCAGACGGCATGGAAAATCACAAGCATAGATTCCCTGCAGGTTCCGGAACTCGATGCCCAGCGATGCCTGGTGCATTTTCGACGTACACAGGAAGAAGCATGAACAAGACAGCAAGCAGTGAGCGCCGTGCGCATGTTTTTTGCATTGCAAACCAGAAGGGCGGGGTTGGAAAGACCACGACGGCCATTAACCTTGCGGCAGGCTTGGCGGCGCATAAAAAGAAAGTTCTGCTGGTCGATCTTGACCCACAGGGCAATGCCACAATGGGGAGTGGTATCGACAAGCATGCCCTGCAGGGTAATCTCTATCAGGTCCTGATCGGCGAACAAAGCGTCGAACAGGCCAAAGTAAGGTCAGAGTCGGGCGGTTATGATGTATTGCCTTCCAATCGAGAGCTGTCCGGCGCCGAAATCGATCTGGTAGGCATGGAGCAGCGGGAGCGCCAACTGGCGAATGCGCTGGTATCTGTTGCAGGACAATATGATTTCATTCTCATAGATTGTCCGCCTACGTTGTCTCTGCTGACGCTCAATGGGCTTACAGCGGCTCATGGCGTGATTATCCCCATGCAATGTGAGTATTTTGCACTTGAAGGGCTTTCTGATCTTGTCAATACGATCAAGCGCGTTCATCGCAATATCAACCAGGAACTCAAGCTGATTGGTCTGCTGCGTGTCATGTTCGACCGCCGCGTGACATTGCAGCAGCAGGTCTCGGCCCAGCTCGAATCACATTTTGGCGACAAAGTATTCAAGAGTGTGGTGCCGCGCAATGTTCGTCTTGCCGAGGCACCCAGTCATGGATTGCCCGGCGTGGTGTACGACAAATCCTCGGCAGGTGCCAAGGCCTATATTGCCTTTGGGGATGAGTTGATCAAACGCGTCAAGAATTTTTGAATAAGTCTCAATCTCTTCGAACAGGTAAGAAAAGCATGGCAACCAAGAAAACCAAGGGTCTCGGCAGGGGACTTGATGCACTGCTGGGTGCGGATGCGCCGGTATTCGATCAGATCGAGAGTGCGGGCAAGGCACCCAGTGTGCTGCCAGTCAGTCAGATGCAGGCAGGAAAATACCAGCCTCGTACTCGCATGGATGAGGGGGCACTCAATGAGCTTGCCGAATCCATTCGAACACAGGGCATTATGCAGCCCATTCTGGTTCGCGCCCTGGCGGCAGGTGGCTATGAAATCATTGCAGGGGAACGTCGCTTCCGCGCTGCCCAACTGGCTGGATTGACGGAAGTCCCGGTTTTGGTCCGGGAGGTTGCAGATGAAAATGCCGCCGTGATGGCGCTAATCGAGAATATCCAGCGTGAGGATCTCAACCCGCTTGAAGAAGCACACGGCGTACGGCGCCTGCTCGATGAGTTCGGACTGACACACGAACAGGCGGCGACGGCTATAGGTCGCTCTCGTTCTGCCACCAGCAACTTACTGCGCCTGCTCAACCTGGCGGAGCCGGTCCAGACCATGCTGTTGGCCGGAGATATCGACATGGGGCATGCCCGCAGCCTGCTGGCTGTTGATGCTGCTACCCAGATTCAGTTGGCCAACCTCGTCGTGGCACGCCGCATGTCGGTGCGCGATACCGAGAAAATGGTCAACAGAACCGTTCAGGAGGCTGCGGGGGAGCCTGTCCGCAAGAAAAAGACAGGTCCGGCCGGGAGCAGAGACGTGGCGCGTCTCGAAGAAGCCCTGTCGGATGCCTTGGGCACCCAGGTGACATTGAAAGTAGGCAGCAAGGACAAGGGACAGTTGCTGATTTATTTCCATGGCTGGGACCATCTCAATGCGCTGCTTGAAAAGCAGGGCCTGAGCAGTGTGCTGGACCAGTAAAGAATAAATTTGATTGCGCTGGTCAAAGAGACTGGAATGATGTTATTATTCTGGTCGCTGAGGAGTTGACCTTTTTCTTGAAGAGGTTCATAATCATCAGTTCTCTGCTGGAGAGATGCCCGAGTGGTTAAAGGGGGCAGACTGTAAATCTGTTGGCCTTGCGCCTACGTTGGTTCGAATCCAACTCTCTCCACCAAGAGCGCCGGTACAAACGGGGCGCTTCGAATTGCCTGGTTGTCGGCGAGTGCGGGTGTAGCTCAATGGTAGAGCAGAAGCCTTCCAAGCTTACGACGAGGGTTCGATTCCCTTCACCCGCTCCAGATTGCCCATGTGGCTCAGTGGTAGAGCACTCCCTTGGTAAGGGAGAGGTCGCGCGTTCGATCCGCGCCATGGGCACCACAAATCTTTTGTAGTACGTATCGCGTAGTACATTCTTCTTTTCTTTAGCAGAATCCAGGTCGGGAGTCATCCATGGCAAAAGGTAAGTTTGAGCGCACGAAGCCGCACGTGAACGTGGGCACGATCGGTCACGTTGACCACGGCAAGACGACGCTGACGGCAGCGATTGCAACGGTGCTGGCCAAGAAGTTCGGCGGTGACGCCAAGGGCTACGACCAGATCGACA
>NZ_QETA01000009.1 GCF_003123725.1 Corticimicrobacter populi
GAAAGGCCAAAAAAGGCATTGGGCGGATTAACGCCTGCTGCCTATGCTGGCCTTCTGGCAGTAAGAACGAATACATTAACCATCCCGGACTCTAAAGCCTCGCGCTACTGAATACGGGGAGACGTCGCGCTCACGGCTGCGGCTTCCGGTCCCGCCCTTGACACCGCTTTCGACCAAACTGCCTCCACACGTCAGCCTTTTAATGGATGACGGGTCAAGGGGGATTGGTGCGGCCCGCAGCCCGTAGGGCGAGGACACGGCCCCTTGACGCGACGGGAACGACCTTACCCTTGGGACAGGGATGCAGTGGTTCACCCCCTGCATCCCTGCTCCCGGCGAGGGTGGAGAGTCCAGAGAGGCAAAGCCTCTTTGGGAAGTGCCCTCACGGATGGCAGCCAATAACGCTGTCCATCGGGAAAACCTATTGATAGCCACAAAAACAAGACAATTTCTGCGTGAAACCTTTTTGCCTGTTTTCTCTACAAAACACCAAAAAAATCCCACACCTTGTAAAATATCGTTACCTAAAGCACGGGAGACAACCATGGCTGAGATGGGTTCGCACGAAACGGAACTAACTAAAACGATATCCGGTGCCGAGCGCAACCGGCGTGTAGCGGCCGTCAACTACGCACGCGCATCAGTCGGCTTGGAGGGATTCTCGCTCAGTGCAGCAGATGAAGAACATTCTCAACGGTTCATCGACGGGAGCATTGACTTAGAAGAATTTGTGCAACCGCGTAGTGCCTTGGCAAGCCCTAAAGCTTAGTCATGACGAAGAAAATATAGGTGGTTGAAGCTAGTGCAGGATAGGCTGTCGCCGGTATTTGTCATGCATCCAGATCGCGCGCAGTGATTTTTCTCAAAAGTGATGGAAAACGAGCAGTAGCGAGATTAAGAAATTTCAGAAAACCTGCTGCTCAGAAATCATACGACCAACACAAATACAACTGAGGGTGAAGAATGCAGTGGATTTCGGACGAAGACTTGAAGACTTGGAGTCGACGCACGGATGCGCGTGAGATTTTCATAGATCTCGTGGGCGACCTGATTCGCGCAACCGTGGGGGATCCCAAGAAATTCAGATTTCCAGGCCAAAGTGCTGGAACACTTCGCGGCTTTGATGGCGATCTGGAAACAACCGAGGCAATATCAAGAGTACCAGCTAAAGAATCCAAATGGGAATTTGGCACAACACCTGCCGGTAGGGCAAAAGCGCAGCAAGACTACGACAAGCGGACAGGGGCAACTCCACCGGATGTGATGGCAAGAAACGCTTTTGTCCTAGTCAACCTACATTCTTGGGACACACCAAGAGAGACACTAGTGAATTGGCTAGATGAGCGAAATGCTGAAGAAAATTGGCGAGAAGTTCATTTTATCGACGGCACCTCACTAGTCAGCTGGCTTGAGGAAAAGCCGGCAGTCGCAGCCAAATATGCGAGAAACGTTCTTGAAAAATCCCCAAAGAACGGCGCGCTTAGTACAGACGAGTTCTGGCAGCGATACAGCAGCAGTTTCAAGCCTGCATTAACAGAACAAATGCTGCTGTGTGAACGAGGCGAGGAGGCAGAGCAACTTTTACAAGTGCTTCTAGGGAACCCTCAGAATTTCACGCTGGGCGCAGATACGGCTGAAGAAGTTATAGCATTCGCTGTGGCTGTTATTCGAAATGCACCGGACGAAACCCGGAGACTTCTTGAAAACCGGACTATGATCGTCGAGAGTTTCGAAGCAGCTCAGTTCCTATTAGGAAAAAAAGGCATGAACTTCTTGGTGTGGAAGGGTGCCGATGAACTTGCAGGCGCACTTGGACAAAAAGGCCCAACGCTGACAGCTGCGACCGGCGTGCAACGAAAGCGGCAAGGTCTTTCTATCCTCAAACGGCCCTCAGCCAGCGCGATGGCTGAAGCTATGGAGTCAATGGGTATTGACCGGCAAGATGGCTACGAACAGGCCTTTCGATGCGGTCGAAGCCTTACCATTTTCCGTAGGCTGCATCCCGCTGCGGGCATTGCCTCTCCTGCTGAATGGGAGCATTTGGCAGCGTCACTGAAGCCCGTACTACTTGCTGGAGCGTGGACTACCGACTCAGCTCTTGACAAAGATATCATCTCTGGGCTCTCAGGCGGAGCGGACTATAGCACCGTAGAGACTTTAATTCGGCCGACGTTAACTATGTCTGACCCGCCATTCGACAAGGTCGAACAAGTTTGGCAGATACGAGCTGCTGTAGATGCATTTCCACACTATGGTCACCTTGTCGATGACAGTGATCTTGAGCGTTTTAAGGCGGCTGTCGTTCGAGTGCTTAGCCATCAAACAGTTGAACCAACTGAAGATGAGAAATTCTCCTTCCGCTATCGGGCACCAGACGATTACAGCGACTGGCTACGTGACGGCCTTGCATACACGTTAATGCTATTTGCGGTTATGCCTGAGGTAGGTGGTCTCCAGCTGAATGGTACGACTCCCCAAAGATATGTCGATGAAGTGATTCGCTCTCTGCCAGGCTTCGCCCAAAGTCATAAATGGATACTTCCACTACTACCTCAACTCTCGATAGTCGCGGAGGCGGCCCCCGTCCCTTTTCTGGAGGCCCTCGGGAAGAGCCTCGAGGGCCAAGCTAGCGATGCTTTGGGACTATTCCAAGAGCCAAAAGATAATGACTATCTATTTTCGGCAACTAGCCCCCATGTCTACGTTCTTTGGGCCTTAGAAGTCTTAGCATGGAACCCAGATTATTTATTTTGCACCACAATAATTCTTGGAAAGCTTGCAGCCATCGATCCGGCCAGAGATTCGAAAAATGGAAATCGCCCTTTAAATAGTCTTAGAGAAATTTTCTTGCCATGGCTACCAAATACTGACGCCGATCTAAATCAGCGATTTATTGCAATCGACGGTTTGATTCGCGATCTGCCGGACGTGGCTTGGAATTTACTTACGCTACTCCTACCGCAAGGACACGAAACAAGTTCACCTACCGCTCGCCCAAAACTACGAGACACAACGCCAATTCAGCCTGAGAAAATCACGTTTGGTCTTGTATGGGCAACAGAATCTCGGATTATGGATCGAGTGATAGTTCTTGCCCAGGGGGACGAGCGCCGCGTCATTTCTCTCGTCAGACATATAGGAAATCTACAACCCACTAATAGGGTGCGTCTAACAAGCCTGATCGCCGATACTTTGGCTGGTTTCTCTAATTCTGAAGGTAGTGATCTTTGGCATAAACTCAGAGATTACGTAGCACGTCAAGAATCCTTCCCAGACTCTGACTGGTCGCTTAAGGGAGAAGAGTTGGCTCAGGTCAAAGCGTTACTGACTCAGCACTACCCTTCGGATTTGGTAGCACAGACACGTCATCTATTTGACGACTGGGTCCCGTATGTGGGCACAGACGCTAGAAGCTCTCTTGAAAAAGTCGAGTCCGAACGTGCTTCAAGCCTCCTTCACATTTATTCAGAACTTGGCGTCCATGGGATTCTGCGTCTCGCACAGACTGTTAAAATGCCAAATCAAATGCGACAGGCATTTTATGCTTTAGAGCTTTCGAACGACGATGCGACAGACCTGATATTCTCTCTTCTAGATATTGGTGGAGACTGCTATAGCCTCGCCTCAGCACTTTCCGCTAGCTTAAAGCACCGGCATGGCGAAGATTGGCTAAACCACTTTACAACAGTCGTCGCTCCGCGCTGCAGATCGGAAAAAGAAGTCGCTTGGCTGCTTGCAAACTGGCCGAATGACTCGACCACTTGGCAGTTCGTTGCATCACTAGGACCAGATGTTCAGAATTCGTATTGGCGTGACTTTGGCTCTTTACCTCTAAACGCGTCCATCGAGGAAATTCTCAACGCAATCGAAGAGCTTCGACGAGCCAAACGCAGTGTGGTTGTACTAAACTCACTCTACAACAATGTAGATAAAGTCAGTTCAAAAACCTTATTATCGTTGCTTGATGATGCTGTTGCAGAGCTTTCGAATGGCAATGGTGCCTCCTCAGTACTTTCACATTCAATTAGTGAGGTATTTAAGGAGTTGTCAAAAAGAGGCGATTTGGATCTCATAGAAGTTGCTCGACGCGAATTTGTCTACCTCCCTCTAATTGAAGACAGTGTGGAGTGCCTCTCCATTCACGCCCTACTTGCACAAAATCCGGCTGAATATGTGGAAATGATTAGGAATGTCTTCGTTAGCAAAAACGAGGACCGAAACCCAAATCCTTCGGAGGAGGCGCGAACGAGAGCAAGGATGTCGTATCGCCTGCTCAAGTCTTTTCATACCGTCCCTGGTGACAAAGAAGGCGTCATTCACGAGCCCACTCTCAGTGCTTGGATTTCAGATGTTCGCAAACAGGCGGCCGAAACTGGACACGAAGGCATCACTGACGAATTTATCGGTCAACTCCTTGCTCATTCACCGGCGGAAAATGGCACCGGAGCTTGGCCATCAATAGCAGTAGCAACCATCCTAGAGCGAATCGCGTCAGATAGAGTAGAGCGTGGAATCGAGGTTGAGCGCTTTAATATGCGAGGCGTCTACTCCAAGGGCGCACTTGATGGAGGTGCACAGGAGCGAGAGCTTGCTGATCGCTATCGCCAATGGGCACAGCAAGCGACAGCAGCCCGCACCTCAGCAATGTTAGGTAGGATATCTGCGGAGTGGGAACAAAGAGGTAGGCAAGAAGATGTTAACGCAGAGAAAAGAAAACTTAAACGATAGGTCACCCGCTACATCCTAAATGCACTTGGGTACTGTACCGAAACTTAGGTACAGTACAGGTACAGCGACCAGTTTTCACCAATTCAGCTAAAATACGCTAACCTACTGGTTTGAAACTGGTTTTACCTATTCCAACCTACGCTAGAATTCGCTCCATTTCCCTGTAGAAACACTGTAAATCACCGACTCGATATCCATACGCGGGTTTCGGATCTCTACAGCAGCCCGCATGACCAAATCAAGGAGCAACTGCGGCTGACCATCGAAACGGTCAAGGAGCGCCAGGAAAGCGAACTGATCAATAACCCCGACTACGGCCTGCTGGCCAACGTGGCCGAATCACAGCGGGTCTTCCCGCTGACCGGCGCACCCACGCCCGATGACCTGGACGAACTGCTGACCAAGGTCTGGAAAGAGCCTGCGTTTTTCCTGGCGCATCCGCTGGCCATCGCCGCCTTTGGTCGCGAATGTACCCGACGCGGCGTGCCGCTGATTCCGTCCGACAAGATACCGGTCGTCGATGGCAAGTCCTCGATCCTGCTGTTGCGCGTGGGTGATCGCCGCCAGGGCGTGATCGGCCTGTTCCAGCCCGGTGTGGCCGGAGAGCAGGGGCCGGGGCTGTCGGTGCGCTTCATGGGCATCAACCGCAACGCCATCGCCTCCTACCTGATTTCGCTGTACTGCTCGCTGGCCGTGCTGTCCGACGACGCGCTGGCGGTTCTTGAAGACGTTGAAGTGGGGGTAATCCCCCCGAAAAAGCGGTGAGATCAGAAGTAGAATTTTCTCATTGAGGAGTTCTACAGCATGAAGAAGTCACGATTCACAGACAGCCAGATTCTGGACGCGATCAAGCGCGTGGAAGCGGGCATCACGGTACCCGAGATGTGCCGAGAGCTGGGCATCAGTTCAGCGACGTTCTACAAGTGGCGGGCAAAGTACGGCGGCATGGACGTGTCGATGATGTCACGGATGAAGGAATTGGAGGCGGAGAATGCCCGGCTGCGCAAGATGTACGTCGAGGAGAAACTCAAGGCCGAGCTGCGCGCGGAGGCTCTCGAAAAAAAGTGGTGAAACCATCTCGCTGCCACGAGATGGCTCAACACGTAGTGCGGGAGCGCGGGATCTCGGTCCGTTTGGCCTGTGAGACGTTTGGCATCAGCCAGACCTGCTATCGCTATGAAGGCAAGCACCGGACTGAGAATGATGAGATTGCCCAGTGGCTGCTGCGCCTGACGGACAACCATCGTAACTGGGGATTTGGGCTGTGCTATCTGTATCTACGCAATTTGAAGGGGTTCGGCTGGAATCACAAACGGGTCTACCGCATCTATCGGGAGTTGGAATTGAACCTGCGGATCAAGCCACGCAAACGCCTGGTGCGCCAAGTGCCTGAGCCGCTGACGGTGCCCATGGCCATAAACCACGTTTGGTCGATGGACTTCATGCATGACCAATTGACTGATGGACGTAGCATCCGACTGTTCAATGTGATCGACGACTTTAACCGCGAGGCACTGGGCATAGAAGTCGACTTCTCCTTGCCCTCGGAGCGGGTTATCCGTGCGTTAAAACAGATCATTGCCTGGCGTGGCAAGCCCTTGGCGATTCGTTGTGACAATGGTCCGGAATACCTCAGTTCAGCAATCACCGAATGGGCGCGCCAGTGGGATATCAAATTGGAGTATATCCAACCAGGCAAGCCACAACAGAATGCCTACATCGAGCGGTTCAACCGGACGGTGCGCTACGAGTGGCTGTCCCAATATCACTGGGAAGATCTGGATCAGGTCCAGCGTGCAGCGACAGAATGGATGTGGTCTTACAATCATGAACGCCCAAACATGGCTCTGGGCGGATATACCCCTAAACAGCGGCTGGCCATGACCGCATAGCATTCCTACTTCTGGAAATCGCTAAATATGGGGGGATTACCTGGGTAAGTACCATGAGTACCCCGACACCTACCGTTGAGCGGCCGCTGCAGGCCACTCCGCCCATCGGCGAGCAGGCCCTGGCGCAACTGGCCAACGCCCTGTTCGCGGCCTTGCCAGGCCAGAGCGGCGAAGCCATTGCCGCTCTGGCCGGACACCGACCGGACCAGCCCGAGGCGCTGCACCCTGTCCTGGCCCCGACCTCGACGCCCGGCACTCATACCGGCATCACCACGGCGACAGGCGCAGGCAACCCGCACCCTTCGACCACACCGGCCCCCGGTATCAACGGGACGCTGCTGCAACCCGACGCAGTGGCCCTGGGGCGTGGCGGCATCGGCTACCTGGATCACGCCGGCCCGCATGCCATCCCGGCTCCCGTAGTGGACCACCCCTACTCGCCGACCTCCAGCACGCCCTACTACTTTCAGAAGGAAGGGGGCTGGCCCGTACCGGCGGCGGGCGCACCGCTGCCATCCTCGTTGCCAGGCGTGCCTGATCTGGAGCGGGAGGCCCCTCGCAGCACCGCGCCGTCGCCGTATTACTTTGTGGATGCACAGCAGCCGGGCACGCGTGCGGCTTCTTCCGTACCCGTGACGCATCCGGCAGCCCCACAGAGGAGCAGCCCGTCGCCTGCCATCTCACCTGCCACCACGCCTGCTGCGACATCCCACAACCACGGCACCCTCGGTGCCTACGAACTGCATGCCCTGCGACGCGACTTTCCCATTCTGCAGGAAACCGTCAACGGCAAGCCGCTGATCTGGCTGGACAACGCGGCCACCACCCACAAGCCCCAGGCCGTGATCGACAGGCTGGCCTGGTTCTACACCCACGAAAACTCCAACATCCACCGTGCGGCGCACGCGCTGGCCGCACGCGCCACCGACGCCTATGAAGCAGCCCGCGAAAAGGCGGCCCGTTTTCTGGGTGCGGCCTCGCCCGACGAGATCGTATTCGTGCGCGGAGCCACCGAAGGCATCAATCTGCTGGCCCGCACCTGGGGAGCCCAACAGGTGGGAGAAGGCGACGAGATCATCGTTTCGCACCTGGAGCATCATGCCAACATCGTGCCCTGGCAACAGCTTGCCGCCGACAAGGGCGCACGCCTGCGCGTGATTCCGGTCGACGACGACGGCCAGGTCCGGCTTGATGCCTTCCGCGCCCTGCTGTCGCCCCGCACCAAGGTCGTGTCGATCACGCAGGTGTCGAACGCGCTGGGCACGGTAGTGCCGGTCGATGCCATCATCCGGATTGCCCATGCGGCCGGCGTCAAGGTCATCGTGGACGGTGCGCAATCGGTGGCCCACATGCGGGTGAACGTACAGGCGCTGGATGCCGACTTCTTCGTGTTTTCCGGGCACAAGGTCTTCGGCCCCACAGGGATCGGGGTGGTCTACGGCAAGAAGGCGCTGCTCGACAATCTGCCGCCCTGGCAGGGCGGCGGCAACATGATCGCCGACGTGACCTTCGAGCATACGCAATATCAGCCCGCGCCGGCCCGCTTCGAGGCAGGCACCGGCAATATCGCGGATGCCGTGGGCCTGGGTGCCGCCTTCGACTACCTGGATCGCTACGGCATCGACACGCTCGGTGCCTACGAACATGGCCTGCTCGAATACGCCACTGCAGGACTCTCGACGATCCCCGGCCTGCGCCTGATCGGCACCGCCGCCCACAAGGCCAGCGTGCTGTCGTTCGTGCTGGAAGGTCTCTCGACCCAGGAAGTAGGCGTGGCACTGAACCGCGAAGGCATCGCCGTACGCTCGGGCCACCACTGCGCGCAACCCATCCTGCGCCGCTTCGGCGTGGAAAGCACGGTGCGCCCCTCGCTGGCGTTCTACAACACCCGCGAGGAAATCGACACGCTGGTGCAGGCGCTGCAAAATCTGAAGCGCTGAACTTGCGTTATCAAGGGCGCGGCAGGCTGCCGCGCCCTTTTCCTCTCCACAAGCCCCGAAAATTGACGATAATTGGAGGTTCGCCCGCATGCGCGCCTGACTTCAACACGAGTATCCACATGGCCGTCAATCTTCACATTCCCGCAGAAACGGATATCCATCCCGTCCCAGGTATCGAAATCGGTGTTACCGAGGCCGGTGTACGCAAAGCCAACCGGCGCGACCTGACGGTATTTCGACTGGCCCCCGGCAGTTCGGTCGCCGGCGTCTTCACCCAGAACCGTTTTCGCGCCGCCCCCGTGCAGCTCTGTGAACGGCACCTACAGGCTGGTCAGGGCATCCGTGCGCTGGTGATCAACACCGGCAATGCCAATGCCGGCACCGGAGAACAGGGACTGGCGGCCGCACAGGCCACCTGCGTGGCCCTGGCCCGCGAGCTGGATGTCGCTCCGGAACAGGTTCTGCCGTTCTCGACCGGCGTGATTCTCGAACAATTGCCCGTTGACCGCATCACGGCCGCCCTGCCCGCCGCCATTGCCGGCCTGGGCACAGGCAACTGGTTCAGTGCCGCGCACGGCATCATGACCACCGATACCCTGCCCAAGGTGCATTCGGTGCGCGTGCGCATCGGCGGACACGAGATCACCATTACCGGCATCAGCAAGGGCGCCGGCATGATCCGTCCCAACATGGCCACCATGCTGGGCTTTCTGGGCACCGATGCCGGCATCGCCCAGCCGCTGCTGGATCGCCTGGTGCGCGAGCTGGCCGACCAGTCGTTCAACCGCATCACCGTCGATGGCGACACCTCGACCAACGACTCCTTCATCGTGATCGCTTCCGGCCAGTCCGGCCTGCGCATCGACAGCGCCGATGACGCCCACTACGCCGAACTGCGCGATGCACTGGCACAGGCCTCGCGCGAACTGGCGCAGAAGATCGTGCGCGATGCCGAGGGTGCCACCAAGTTCATCACCGTACATGTCGAAGAGGCCGCCACCACGGACGAAGCGCTCCAGGTTGCCTACAGCGTGGCGCACTCCCCGCTGGTCAAGACCGCTTTCTACGCCTCCGACCCCAACCTGGGCCGTATCCTGTGCGCCATCGGCTATGCCGGCATCGACGATCTGGACACCGCCAAGCTGCGCCTGTGGCTCGATGATGTGCTGGTGGCCCGCGACGGCGGCCGCAACCCCGACTACCGTGAAGAAGATGGTCAGCGCGTGATGCAGCAGCCCGAAATCACCGTGCGCATCGCGCTGGGTCGCGGTGACGTCTCGGATACGGTCTATACCTGCGATTTCTCGCACGAGTATGTCAGCATCAATGCTGACTACCGCTCCTGAGACATCCGTCAACACGCATATCCGCATAGACAGGATGACACCGACAGACCCCACAGCCACGGCAGCCAACGCTTCTGGTGCCGACCTGACCACCCTGCTGGCCCAGGCCAGCCGTGTACTGACCCAGTTGGAAGCCTGGCTGCCGCCCGCGCCACCGCCCATCGACTGGGAAGCCAGTGCCTGGCGCTGGCGTCGCCGGGGTGCCCGGGGCTGGCTGGATGCCGTACGCCACGTGGCCCGCATCCAGCCGGATGACCTCCGACACATTGAGCGCCAGAAAGACATCATCGACCGCAACACCCGCTATTTCATGGCGGGCCGTCCGGCCAACAATGTCCTGATGACCGGCGCACGCGGCACCGGCAAGAGTTCACTGGTCAAGGCCATGCTAGCGGCCTACCATGGGCAGGGCCTGCGCCTGATCGAAGTGGACAAGTCGGACCTGGGCGACCTGCCCGACATCGTCGAACTGGTTGCCAGCCGCCCCGAACGCTTCATCGTGTTCTGCGACGATCTGTCCTTCGAGGAAGGCGAAGCCGGCTACAAGGCGCTCAAGTCGGTGCTCGACGGCTCGATTGCCTCGGCAGGCGACAACCTGCTGATCTATGCCACCTCCAACCGGCGTCATCTGATGCCGGAACACATGCGTGAAAACCTGCAGGCACAGCCCGGCCAGGACGGCGAAATCCATCCAGGGGAAACCGTCGAGGAAAAAGTCTCGCTGTCCGAGCGCTTCGGCCTGTGGCTGTCGTTCTATCCGTTCCGTCAGGACGACTACCTCGATATCGTGCATCATTGGCTGGCCCACCTGGGCTGCTCGCCGGAAACCATCGCAGCCGCCCGCGAAGAGGCGTTGCAATGGGCGCTTCATCGGGGTTCGCGCTCCGGCCGCGTGGCCTGGCAGTTCGCACGCGACTGGGCTGCGCAGCACCAGGATGCCTGAACGCAGGATGCGCCCAAACCACCTTGATCCATAGATACAGGCATGACTCCTTCTCCTCACAAGAAAACGATTGACGTCGCGGTCGGCATGATCCTCGACGCACAGGGCCGGGTACTGCTGGCCGAACGCCCAGCCGACAAGAGCTGGTCCGGCTGGTGGGAGCTGCCCGGCGGCAAGATCGAACCGGGCGAAACGCCCCTGCAGGCACTGGTGCGCGAGCTGGACGAAGAACTCGGCATCCAGGTCACCACGGTGACGCCCTGGGTCACCTATACCCATGAATATGACCATGCCTTCGTCAAGCTGGCATTTGCACTGGTCACCGGCTGGGAAGGGACGCCCTACGGTCGCGAGCAGCAGAAACTGTCGTGGGCCCTGCCTGCCGAGGCCGACAGTGTCGGCCCGCTGCTGCCGGCCGCCTACCCGCCACTGCGCTGGCTGCAACTGCCGACCGAATACGCCATCACGGATATCGGCAGTCCGCAGGCATTGCCCGATTTTCTGGACAGACTGGATCTGGCGCTGGCTCGCGGACTGAAACTGGTGCAATTGCGCGAACCCGGCTGGCCCGACGGCACGGATGCCAGTTCCCTGCATGACGCGCTGCAGGCGATCATGGCCCGCTGCCACGCGGCCGGTGCCCGTGTGCTGGTCAACAGTGCCCATCCGGAAGCCTGGTGGCATGAAGCCGACGGCGTGCACCTGCGTGCCACCGATGCCGCAGCCCTCCCGGCCCGCCCCAGCTTCGACAGGGACAGCAGCCTGGTCGGAGTATCGACGCACGGTTCCCGCGAATTCGCCCAGGCGCGGGCACTGCAGGCCGATTTCATCGTGCTGGGTCCGGTACTGCCGACCGGCAGCCATCCCGGACGTGCGCCGATGGGATGGGACGCCTTCCTCAAGACCACCCGCTCTGCCGGCCTGCCGGCCTATGCACTGGGTGGCGTCACACCGGATCTGCTGCAGACCGCTCGCCAACACGGCGCACACGGCGTGGCGGGCATACGCGGCTGGTGGTAAATGCAAACGGGCCGCGCAATGCGGCCCGTTTTATCTGGCTGTAGAGAATTTCAGGCCCGATCTAGGGCACCAGCGCGATCCACTCCGGCGTGAGAAAGCGGGTTTCCATTGCCTTGCGGGCCTTGGCCAGCGTATCCTCGCCCAGCACACCCAATGTCAGCAGCGGCGCTTGCTCACGGAATGAGTCCAGCATGGCCTGCACCACGGCATCACGACTCAAGCCTGTCTGGCTGCGTAAGGGATCGACACGCTTCTTGGCACTGGTCGTGCCCTTGTCGGACAGTTTTTCCTTGCCTATCCTCAGGACCTCGAGCATCTTGTCGGCGTCGATATCATAGGCCATGGTCACATGGTGCAGCACCGCCTTGCCGCGCCGGGCCTGGGCGGCACCGCCGATCTTGCCCCCCGAGCTGGTGATGTCGTTGAGCGGCTGATACCAGGCATCGATACCGAGCTTGCGCAAGGCCTGAATCACCCATGAATCGAGAAATTCATAGCTTTCCTGGAAACTCATGCCGGCCACGAACTCGCTGGGAACGCTCAACGAATAGGTAATGCCATTGCCCGGCTCGATGAACATCGCCCCGCCCCCACTGATGCGGCGCACCACCTTGATATCGTGACGGGCAGCACCTTCGGGATCGATTTCATTCCTGAGCGACTGGAAACGGCCGATCACGACTGCCGGCTCGGACCACTCCCAGATACGCAGTGTCGGAGGCCGTATACCATCACTGACTTCCTGCGTGATCACGTCATCAAGCGCCATGTGCAAGGCAGCCTCCTGCGGTGCCTCGTGGATCAATTGCCAGGGCAGGCTATCCCAACTGTGGCTCATGCCAGTGCCCTCCGCACGACCACGGCAACGGCCTCAGACGAGATCCCGAACATCTCGGTCCCTTCCGGCAAGGCGGCCGTGACGGCAGCGACAATCTCGGCCTCACTGGCCTCGACAGGCAGGCCTTCCAGCGCGGCATCGATATCGGACAGTGCCTCCGGTGGTTCCAGGAAGAAATCACCGCTCAGACGGGCATCGATGATCTGACGCCCATCCGTCTCCAGATCAATGACCAGCAGCTTGCCACCAGGGACTTTGTATTCGGCATGCATCTAAAAAGCTTCCTGCAAGAGTAAGAAGGTACCCGCTCAGAAAGAGCACAGCGCAATCCGGAACGGGATCGTGCGCATCACCTGCTGAGGCTTCATTTCGCCATCCTGGCAGGAGAAGCGTATCCAGATCATGTATTTGTTGGCGCTGATCTCGGGGAACACACCCAGTTCCTCATCGACATGAACCCGCACCAACTGCTGCACCTTGCCGCCCAGCATGTGCTGATAGGCTCCCTGCGCTGCCTCGGCATCGGCCATGCTGCCGGACTGTCGCAGCAGGCGCAGGCACAGCGACAGACTCTGGAACACGGGCAGGATCACGGCCACCCAGTCGCGCAGGCTGGCACGGCGCTGCTCGATGGGTTTTTGCTGCCAGGCGTAATAGGACGGCATGTCGAACTGGGTGGCACCGCCCGGTACGCTCAGACGCCCGCGCAGGCTGGTCAGCCAGTCATTGTCGCGCAGCGCCTGGCCGATCTTGCCCTGGCTGGACAGTGCCGCAATCGCCTGCTCGATGTCGGCCAGGGTTTTTTCCAACCCGGTCTGGTCGACCGAGGCGTGGCCGCGCAATACCAGCAGCGCCTGGCGCTGCCGGTCGAGATCTTGCATTACGCTGCCCTTGATGTCGGTACGATCCAGGCATTCGAGAATATCGAACAGCGTGCCCATCGCCACCTGATGGTGGCGCGCATCCTCGCCCTGGGCGAAGAAGAACAGCCGGTCGAAGAGGCACTCCAGCCTCAGCAGTATCCGAACACGTTCATTGCATGGATATTCGTACAGGGTCACAAGCGCTGGATCTCTCTATTTTTGAGGGGTGGAGCGGGTACCGGCACGCCAGGTGTCATGCAGCGCACGTGCCTGCCGCGACAGATCATCGGGCGACACGCTGCCGTCGTTGTTGATAATATCATCCGCCGCCGCCAGCCGAGAACCCCTGTCTATCTGCGCCGCCATGACGCGCTCCACGGTTTCACGCGACAGGCCGCTGCGCACGGCCACCCTGGCAACCTGCGTCTCGGGGTCGCAATCGACCACGCAGACCCGGTCCACCCGATCTCGCCAATGCCCGGACTCCACCAGCAGCGGCACCACGAAGACGATGTATGGAGGCCGCGCATCACCCGGCCGCGCCATGGCGGCTGCGGCCCGGTCTGCAGACTGTTGCTGGATCAACGGATGCAGGATGGCCTCCAGTCGATGACGCGCCCCTGGCTGGCGAAACACCAGATCACGCATGTACGCACGATCCAGTGCGCCCTCGGGCGTACGCGCCTGCTCACCGAAGGCCGCCACGACGGATTCCATGGCAGCGCCACCCGGCACAGTCAGCGCATGGGCAATGGCATCGGCATCGATCACTTCTGCCCCCCAGCCGGCCAGAAGCTCGGCAACGCGACTCTTGCCGGAACCGATCCCGCCCGTCAGTCCGATTTTCAACATACTGCCTCACTCCCCCTCATCAACCTTGCCATGCCAGCGCCATGATACCGGCAAGTGCCAGCCAGGGCCCGAACGGCAGGGCCTGCCCGGCCCTGCACCACCCCATTGCACGCCCCAGCAACGCAGCCAACACCCCACAGGCCGACGACACCAGCATCAGGGCAGGCAGCCACGTCCAGCCCAGCCACGCGCCCAACGCAGCCAGCAGCTTGAAGTCCCCGTAGCCCATGCCTTCGCGCCCGGTCAGGCGTCGGTATGCCGCAGCCGCGCACCACAACACCAGATAGCCGCCCGCGGCACCCAGCACGGCGTCTCGCAACGGAGTCAGCGCGCCGTCCAGATTGACCAGCAGCCCAGCCCACAGCAGCGGCAGGGTCAAACCATCGGGCAGCAGGCAGGTCCGGGCATCGATCCAGGCCAGAGCCAGCAGGCTCGCCCCACAGGCCGCCACCGCCATGACCACCCAGGCATGCTGCGACACAGGCAACCACAACAATGCCACCGTCAGGACCAATACCAGCGCATGCGCTACCCGTCGTACTGCCGGCGCAGGTCGGCTGCGGACCATCTGCGCGGCATCGATCTGCGCCACCAGTCGAGGCGCGATATGGCACAGCAAGGCCACCCATGCCTGCAGCAGGACAATAGCCAGCAAGGTTTGCTTCCAGTTTGCGAGCAGCTCGGACATGGCTCCCATTCCCGTTAACGCAACGAACAGCTACACTACCATCGACCCCAATCCTCGCCCAGCCTACTGCGACCATGATGACACACAGCCCACGCCTCTCGCCCTCCCTTTTCCTGCGCCGTCCGGGCGTGATCGGCCTTGTGCTGGCGGCCGGCCTGGTCACGGCTGGCTGTGCACAACAGCGCATCCCCGGCTACTACGACCCGCCGCGTGCCAGCTCGGCCACCGACGCCAGCTACCAGCAGCAGGAGTTGCACAATCGGCCCCGGGCTCAGGCCGCCTCGCAGATACAGATCCCGCTGCGCGGCGCAGATCGCAACGACCGGCAGGACAGTGCCGAAACAACGGGTGAAGGCCCTGTCGTCCCGTCCACTCCGGCCACGGCGCAGCTCTATCCGGAGCCCATCACCTTCGCCGGCACGCTGCCTTGCGTCGGCAGACCTTCCCAGTGTGCGGCACAGCGCATCACGCTCACCCTGTCTCCCAACGGCCGCTGGCGTACACGCTCGGTCTCGCAGGACAGTCAGGGTCACAGCGGCACGGGCACCGTCGAGCAGGGTTGCTGGCAGGCAGTACTCAGCACCCCGGCCCATGTCCTGCTGTTCAATGCCGACGGCAATGTACAGGCGGATTTCAGTGTCATTACGCCGCAGACCCTGCGGTTGTATGCCTATGGCGGCCACCAGCCCAGCCTGCACTACAACCTGGCGCGCCAGCCCGACCTGGACCCAATCGACGAAGCGGGTGCCAACGCCCCCACTTGCAACAACTGATACCGCCTAAAGTTCCAGATTATCGATCAGGCGCGTCCCGCCCAGGCGGGCCGCCACCAGCGCTACAAGCCGATCCGGCTCGACCAGGTCATCGGCCTGTGGCTGCTGGAGATCTGCGCGACGCCGGATAGCGACATAGTCCACATGCCAGCCATGGCGTTCGAGATCCGCGTACATCGCATTCTCCAGCGCCAGAATATCCGTCGCTCCGGCCATCATCTGCTGCTGCAGGCCATGCAGACCGGCGTACAGCCGCGTTGCCTCCTTCAACTGTGCCGGCGTCAGGTAGCGATTGCGCGATGACAGGGCCAGGCCGCTGGTTTCGCGCACGGTATCCTGGGCCAGTATCTGTATCGGCAACAGGAACTGGCGGCACATGTTGCGCACCACCAGCAACTGCTGATAGTCCTTTTTTCCGAAGACCGCAGCCTGCGGCTGCACGCAGGCAAACAGCTTGAGCACCACCGTGCAGACCCCCTCGAAAAAGCCAGGCCGGAATTCACCTTCGAGAATGTCGCCCAGGTGCGCAGGAACGCTGACACGATAATTCTGTGGTTCGGGATACAGTGCCTGCTCGTCCGGGGCAAAGAGGATATCGACCGTGCCAGCCTGGCGCAGCTTGTCGGCATCATCATCAAGCGTGCGCGGATAACGGTCGAAATCCTCGTTCGGCCCGAACTGGAGACGGTTGACGAAAATACTGGTCACGACAGGGCCTGCCTGCAGCGCGCGAGCCTGCTGCGCCAGTGCCAAATGCCCCTCGTGCAGACTGCCCATGGTCGGCACGAACACCGGCCCCTTGTCATGCGCCTGCAGTGCTTCGCGCAATGCCTCTACCGTATGTACGACTTGCAAGATCCTTCTCCTTGGAAACATCACGCCAGCAGCGCCAGGCAATCCGTATGGAACTGCCGCAACGCCGGACGATGCGCCACGCTGACGATGGCCATATCCGGGCAGCGCTGGACCAGCAGATTGTAAAGGGAAGTCTCGCTGGCCTCATCCAGTGCCGAAGTCGCCTCATCCAGGAAAAGATAGGCTGGCCGATGCAGCAGGACACGGGCGAAGGCCAGCTTCTGGCGCTCGCCGGGCGACAGACGGCGGCTCCAGTCATGGGCACTGTCCAGCAGTCCCCCTATCTGCCCTAGGCCCACATCCTGCAACGCCTGGAGACAGGCCTTTGCAGAAAATGCCTGTTCGGTGGCGGGGTAGCAAAGACATTGCCGCAGCGTCCCGTCAGGGAGATAGCTCTGCTGAGGCAGAAACAGCATACGACTGCGATCCGGCACGGCAATAACGCCGACACCGTGCGGCCACAGTCCGGCCAGCATGCGTAACAAGGTACTTTTGCCTGCCCCGGCAGGACCGGTGATCAGCCAGCGCTGACCTGGCAGGACAGACCAGGACAGCGGCCCCGAGAGCCGTTCCCCCTCCGGCGTGTAGACACTCAATGCACGCACGTGCAGACCGACACGACGCCCCTGCCGCCTGCGCAGACGGGTCACGGACGTGTCTGCGGGATCCCACCCAAGCGCCCGATCCAGCTCGCCCAGCCGCCAACAGACCGAGCGCAGCAGCGCCAGTTCCTTGTATTGGTAGATGAACCACGACAGCGCAGTGCGCACCCGCGTAAAAGCCTGGGTCAACTGAATCAGATCACCCAGGCTCATCAACCCCGCAAAGAATCGCGGCCCACAAAGCAGATAAGGCACCATGGCCCCGGCCTCCGTATAGCCCCGATCAATCAGCGTGATGCGCTTGGTGTAGGTCATGACATGTCGCCAATTGGCACGCACCGCATCAAAACGCCGCAACAGCGCAGATTGCTCGGCATGACCACCACCCAGCAAGGCGATTTGCTCGGCATGCTCGCGCACCCGGATCAACAGGAAACGGAAATCCGCCTCCGCCTGCTGCTGCCGATAATCGACCGCCACCATGCGCCGCCCCAGCCTTTCCATGACCAGAGAGCCCAGTACCGCATACAGGATGGCGACCCACAGCATATAACCGGCCACCTCGAACTGCCGGCCGGCCAGCGACAGCGTCAGCACGCCGGACAGTCCCCAGACGATGACAGAGAAAGACACCAGATTGGCACTGTGCCTGAGCAATCCCAGGGACAACTCCAGCACATTGCAGGCCAGCCACTTGAGATCTTCGGCAATGCGCTGGTCAGGATTTTCGACCGTACCGGCATGGCTGATCCGCCAGAATGCATCCTGCCTCAGCCAGCGCGTCAGGAACGCACCCGTCAGCCAGTTGCGCCAGCGCATCTCCAGCGCCAGTGCCGTATAAGCACGCGCGGCATCCATCACCATGCCGACCAGCGCCAGTACCGCCAGCTCGCCCAGCAGGTGCCAGAACGTGGCAATCTGATGTGCCTCCAGCGTGTCATAGAAGTCCTTCTGCCAGTAGGTAATCAGGACAGCCCGATACACCAGCAGCATATCCAGCAGAATCACCAGTGCCAGCAGGCTGCGCCCCTTCCAGCGGTCGTCGGACACCCAGTAGGCACCGATCAGGTGCCAGGCCGCCCGCCAGGACGGGCGTGGCACCTGATCGGCCTGAGGCAACGGTATCATGCGTTCAGCCCTCATGCCTTGCGCTCATCAATACTGCGCGCGCAGCGTCAGCATGAAGTTACGCGGCTCACCATAGGTGTTGTAGGTGTTTGTGCCGCCCAGGCGCGTGTAGTACGTCCGATCAAACAGGTTGTTGGCGTTGAACTGCACCGTAACCTGGCGATTGATCCGATAGCTGGCCATCGCATTGGTGATGGCGTAGCCGCCCTGGCGGCGCATGGCCCATGCATCGCTTGAGCCGGCAGAGCTGCTACTGGCGATGTTCACCCCTACCCCCAGGGTCAGGCCTTCAAGCGCACCCTCGCTGAACGACCGCAGCCCCCATAGCCTGGCCGAATGCTTGGGCTCCCAGGTCTGGAACGGCAATCCTTCGTTGTTTTTATCCTTGAGGTATTTGACACGGGAATAGGCATAGCCCAGTTGCACTTCATAGCCCGGTGCAGGCCGACCCACGATTTCAAACTCCCAGCCTTTGCTGGAGACTTCTCCCGTATTCACGTAATAATCGTTGCCATCGGACTGGGCGCGATTGGTATCACGCAAGTCATACACGGCCAGAGACGACTGCAACAATCCCTCCAGCCACTCGCCCTTGAGCCCCAATTCAACTTGCCTTCCTTCTCTGGGATCAAGCACACTGCCATCGGCCCTGAGCTGTGTTTGCGGCATGAAAATACTGGCATAGCTGCCATATACCGTCAGGTTGTCCGTCAGGTCATACAACACGGCACCATAAGGCGTAAAGTGTGAAGATTCGCGAGCGCCCTGGTTCCAGTCAGTTCGTGCAGAAGGCGACGCTCCACGCGATTTGTCATTGAACCAACTGACACGCGCACCCAGCACCACCGTCAAAGGATCCGCAATGCTGGCACGAAGCTGCCCATAGAAGCCCCGCTGCGAAGTCTGGCTCTTGCTCCCCTGGTCATATACAACATCCTGCAAATCCGACACCAGATCAGGACGCCCGAACGGTACATCGTTGGCACGATTCGGCGTCTTCCAGCCATAACGCTCATACCCACTGCGATAGCGCTCGTAATTAAACCCGACCAGCGCCTGATGCTCACGCCCCAGCGCCATCAAAGGCCCGGAGGCATACACATCCACCGCGTCGTGACGATGATCAAAATCGCCCTGACGCCGCCGATAATTGACCATCCCGGTCGTCTCACTCACTCCCGTCGTGACATAGGCATCCTTGAAGAAGTTATCCTGCTCACGGCGACTGAACTTGCTCCGGATCGCCCAGCCGCTTTCAAGCCGATGCTCGATCTCGGCTACCAGCTCATGCGAGCGCCAGGTGGAACGACTCCATTCGGGTACGGGGTTGGTCCGTCGCGAAACATCCAGCAGTTCGCCGCTTTCCCAGGCCGGCAAGCCACTGAAAGAGGCTCGCGTATGATCATCTTGCGCCGCCAGTGCCAGCGACAGCGTCGTGTCGGCGGTGATATCCCAATCCAGCGTGCCGTAGGCGAGCCAGCGGCGAGTATCGGTTACGTCATAGAAGTAGGCACGATCCGTCGTGGATAGCACGGCACGGGCACGGACCGATCCGTCAGTATTGAGTGGGCCCGTGACATCCACATCGGCATGATAATTGTCCCAGGAGCCTGCGCTCACCGAACCGGACAACGCAAACGTACGCAGAGCACGCTTGCGCACCAGATTGACCACGCCACCCGGCTCGTTCGTCCCCATGAACAGCCCCGCCGGCCCACGCAATACCTCGACCTGCTCATACATCGGCAGATCGAACTGCTGCATCCCGTTCAGGCTACCGCGAGCCGGAATGCCATCGTAGGCCACGCCCAACGAATAGCCACGCGAGTAATACTGGCTCTGGCTCGTATCATTCGAGATGACGGTCACGCCCGTCACCTGGTTCAGGGCATCGGCCACGGTCTGCAACCCCTGGTCTTCGATCCGCTGGCTGGAAATGACCGAGACTGAGTTGGCGATTTCACGCGGAGCGAGAGGCTCCTTGCCGGCAATGGTGGCTTCCCACGCATAGGAGGGACGCGGTGCCTCGGCGCTCACATCGATGCGAGGCAGCCTGCGAACCGGCTCAGCCGTCTCTTGATCTGCCGACTCGGCCATCACCGGAAACGCTGCAGCCAGCGCAAGCCCAAGACTCAGGCAACGGACGGATGTGGTACCCACTTTTTTGGTCGACGCTTTCATACTGCGAACCCTCCCGCCTCGATGGCATGCCGGAGCGTTTCCGGGTTGCTGCGGCGCGGATCGAAATCCAGTTCCACCTTTTTCGTGTCGACTTCGACCCGAGCCTCGATCACCCCATCCTGGGCGTTGAGCAGGCGCAGCAGGCGGCTGGCGCAGCCCGAGCAATTGAGATTCCTGACCGTCCAGGTCAGGGTCTGGGGATACGTATTCATGATGCAATTCCTGATGATTCATTGGCAGGGATGGCAGCACGCAGGCACACCCCTCCGGCGCAGCCAAGGCAGCGCCAGACAGGGACAGAAAGCGTGCGGAACATCCACAGGGAATGCCGCCGGGACGGCAATCTGCCCGCAGCCATGTTCAGGACCGGAAACGACAGGCGTCGATCAGCCAGGCAACCGGCATGCGGTCGCCTGCCGGGCCATCAGTCAGGCAGAGGCAGGATCAGGAAAAGACGGGAGGCGCACGTACCGGCACACGCAGCCATGACGGATCGTCAGGCAGGGCAACGGCAGCATCGGGGGGAGGAAAATCGGCGCGACCGGCATCAACCGGCAGCAGCAGGAACAGCAGCGCGGCAAACAGCATCGGCAAGGGAATGCCTATCTTGCAGAACACGCATTGCGGCATGCGCTTGGCGACCTGGTCGAGCGGAGTATCACTCTCGTCGGACAGGTCGATCATCATGGTCAGCATGCCACCGGGGTTGCAGATGATGACTTCGACCTGACGCCCCTGAGACGTCCCCCAGGCTGTCAACGCGCTCAGCACCGGCCCCTGGACAACCAGGGTACAGAACATCAGCAAAGCGATGGAGCGAAGCCGTAACCGGCACCAGTGCAGCATGGAACGGATTCTACAGGGACGCGCACGCTCCCAGGTTGCGTTGCATCAAGCCTGTTGGAGCGTCGTATAACTCAGGCGCACGTAGATGGGTGCATAGGGTTCGACCTGGGTGATTTCCAACAGCGACTCGCGCGCCAGTTCGAGCATCGCCAGGAAATGGACCACAACCACTGCGGGGCCATCCCCGCTGTCGATCCGGTCGGCAAACAGTTCGGCAAATTCCATGAAGCGGACATTGCCCAGCTTGCGCAGGATCAGCGACATGTGCTCGCGCACCGACAACTGCTCGCGCGTGATCTGGTGGCTGGCATTGAGCTGTGCCCGGCGCAGTATGTCGAGCCAGGCCTGCTTGAGGTCATCGACGCTGACATCGGGCGGAATCTGCTCGAACACCAGGTTGCGCATCGCCTGTGCCACCTGAAAGTCACGCCCCACGCGGGGCAGCGCATCCAGACCCTGTGCGGCCAGCTTCATCTGTTCGTACTCAAGCAGGCGACGCACCAGTTCGGCACGCGGGTCCTCGACCTCTTCGCCGGAATCGCTCTTGCGCACCGGCAACAGCATGCGGGCCTTGATCTCGATCAGCAGCGCCGCCATGAGCAGATACTCGGCGGCCAGTTCGAGATTGTGTTCCCGGATCTGCTCGACATAGGCCAGATATTGCCGCGTGACCTCGGCCATCGGGATATCCAGCACATTGAAATTCTGCTTGCGGATCAGATACAGCAGCAGGTCGAGCGGCCCCTGGAAGGTTTCGAGAAAAACTTCCAGCGCATCGGGCGGAATGTACAGGTCTTGCGGCAACTGGAACAGCGGCTCGCCATAGAGCCGCGCCAGCGCCACATGATCGACAACGTCAGGCGTACTGTCGACCGCAGGCCGGGCCAGCGCATCGAGCTGAGTATCCGGAACGGCCGCAGGCTGCATGCGCAGATCAGTTGGTCTGGTAGACGTAGGCCTTCTGCGGCACGCGGGCGTTCTGGTAGCCTTCCTGCAGTTCGAAATCGATCTCGCGATCCCACAGGCGGGCGCGGCCGTCGATCTGCTTCTTTTCCATATCGGGATGGGCCTTCTTGAGGTCTTTCAGAAAACAGGTGATTTCGGATTCGAAGTTGTTGGCCATGGTGATCTGCTGTCAGGATGAACACGGACGGGACTGTCCCAACCGGGAGTTTACTACCTGTGCACCTAATGCAGTATCTGACTCAGGAACAGTTTCGTCCGCTCATGCTGCGGATTGTCGAAAAACGCGTCCGGTGTATTTTGCTCGACGATCCGCCCGCCATCCATGAAAATCACCCGGTCCGCCACGCGCCGCGCAAAACCCATCTCATGCGTCACGCTGAGCATGGTCATGCCCTCCTCGCCCGCCAGCTCCACCATCACGTCGAGCACTTCCTTGACCATCTCGGGATCGAGCGCGGAGGTCGGCTCATCGAACAGCATGATCTTCGGTGCCATGCACAGTGCCCGAGCAATCGCGACCCGCTGTTGCTGCCCGCCCGACAACTGGCCGGGATACTTGTCGGCCTGCTCGGATATCCGCACCCTCTCCAGGTAGCGCCGTGCAACCGCCTCGGCCTCGGCCTTGGGCCGATGCAGCACCCAGATGGGGCCCAGGGTGAGATTCTCCAGCACCGTCAGGTGCGGGAACAGGTTGAAATGCTGGAACACCATGCCGACATCGCGCCGTACCTGCTCGACATGGCGCAGGTCACCATCCAGCTCAGTACCATCGATCACGATGCGGCCCTGCTGGATCTCTTCCAGGCGATTCAGGCAACGGATCAGGGTCGACTTGCCCGAGCCTGACGGGCCGCAGATGACGATCCGCTCGCCACGTGCCACCTCAAGGTCGATATCCTGCAGCACATGGAACTTTCCGTACCACTTGTTGACGCCCTGCATCCGGATGATGGGGTCGCTCATGGGTCTATCCTCCGTCCGGTATCCAGCTCCCGCTCCAGGTGCCGGCTGTAGCGCGACATGGCGTAGCAGAATACGAAATAGATGGCGGCGATGAACACATACGCCTCGACGCCGAAACCGCGCCAGGCGGCATCGGCCAGTGCCGCCTTGGCCGCCAGCGTGAGGTCGAAGATCCCGATCACGACCACCAGCGACGTATCCTTGAACAGCGAAATGAAAATGCCGACCAGTGGCGGGATCACGGTCTTGAACGCCTGCGGCAGGATCACCAGCCGCATCTGCCGCCAATAGCCCAGCCCCAGCGCATCGGCCCCTTCGTACTGGCCGCGCGGCACGGCCTGCAAGCCGCCACGCACCACTTCGGCAATGTAGGCGGCGGCAAACAGGATGATGGCAATCTGGGCACGCAGCAGCTTGTCGATCGTCACGCCGGCGGGCAGGAACAGCGGCAGCATGACCGAGGCCATGAACAGCAGGCTGATCAGCGGCACACCACGAATCAGCTCGATATACACCACACTCAGGGCGCGCACCGCCGGCATCCGCGAGCGCCGCCCCAATGCCAGCAGCACACCCAGCGGGAAAGCAAACACGATACCGAAGATCGACAGCATCAGGGTCACGGGCAAGCCACCCCAGCGGCTGTTGTCCACGTACGGCAGTCCTGCCACACCGCCCCACATCAGCACGGCCGAGGCCAGCAGCCCCGGCCCCCATATCAATAATAGACGCGGGCCCCAGAAACGGCGCAGGCAACTGCACACCACCACACCGATCAGGATCAGGCAGGCCAGCAACGGTCGCCACTGTTCATCGTAGGGGTATGTACCAAACAGAATGAGCCTATGCTTTTCAGCGATGAATGCCCAGCAGGCTCCCGCAGCATCGCGGCATTCTGCTGCGGAGTCTGCACTGAAGCGGGCCGAGAACAGCGCCCAGTCCAGCATGAACGGCACAGTCATCATCACCAGCCAGAGTGCCAGCGCCGTCAACAGCATATTGAAGGGCGTGGCGAACAGATGCCGCCGGCTCCAGGTCCAGGCCTGTTGCATCATCTCAGCGCTCCGCCAGGGCAAGGCGCCGGTTGTACCAGTTCATGCAGACCGAAATGGTCAGGCTCACCGTCAGGTAGGCGGCCATGATAATCAGCACGCCCTCGATAGCCTGTCCGCTCTGATTGATCACGGTATTGAGCACGGACACGATATCCGGATAACCGATCGCCACGGCCAGTGAACTGTTTTTGGTCAGGTTCAGGTACTGACTGGTCATGGGCGGCACGATCACGCGCAAGGCCTGCGGCAGAATCACCAGCCGCAGCGCCAGGTGCCGTTTCAGGCCCAGCGCATTGGCCGCCTCCCACTGCCCGTCTGCCACGGCCTGGATGCCCGACCGCACCACTTCGGCGACGAAGGCGGAGGTATAGATCACCAACCCCGCCAGCAAAGCTGCCAGCTCAGGCGTGAGTTGCATACCGCCAGTGAAATTGAAACCGCGCAGCGTCGGCATATCCAGTGCCAGGGCCGCACCGGACAGCAGCCAGCCTGCCAGCGGCCCAAATATCACCAGTAGCAGCCAAGTCCGGGCCATCGGCCATGCCTGGCCCGTTGCCGCCTGCCTGCGGCGCGACCAGCGGCCAAAAAACACACCAACCACGATCGCCGCAGCCAGCCCGACAGCCAGCCACGGCAGGCTATCGCCCACCAGCGCCGGAAACTGCAGCCCCCGATTGGACAGGAACACACCAGGCAAGGGGTTGAGCGCCTGGCGCGGACCCGGCAGACTTTCCGTGATCAGGGCATACCAGAAAAAGAGCTGCAGCAGCAGCGGAATATTGCGCATGACTTCGACATAGACCGCCGCCAGCCGGGCCACCAGCCAATTGCGTGACAGTCGTGCGATGCCGACCAGCGTGCCCAGCAGCGTCGCCAGCACGATGCCGGCCAGTGCCACCTTGAGCGTATTGACGATCCCTACCAGAATGGCACGCGCATAGGTATCGGCAGGCGCGTAGGCAATCGACGCTTCACCGATGGCAAAGCCCGCCTCGCCCTGCAGGAAACCAAAACCGGTGGCGATATTGCGTGCCGTCAAATTGGCCAGCGTATTTGATACCAGATACCAGACACCGCAGCAGACCAGCGCCACCAGCAACACCTGGTAGACAAAGGCCCGGACACCGGGCCGACGCCAGGACAGTGCGGCACGCAGACGTGCCAGAACAGGTAGGAATTCGTACTGCATCGATAGTTTCTATACAACTTAGGTCTATTGGCTGTATCCCGCGACTATGCTATCTTGCACATCACTTACCAAATGTAATAAATGCGCGTGTAAGGCAATATCGCCTTGGGGGGCACATGCGTATGAAGCAATCTAACATTCATGCTGCACAAGCTTCAGAACAAAATCGCCACCCTGCTCTCGGTACCCTCCGACCCGCATCTGCTGGTGGCGCAGTGCCGCGCCCTGTCCAGGCATATTCCCATTCTGTACTGCCTGCTGCTGGTCAACACCTGGGCCATCACGTCAGGTCATATCCATAGTCTGCCGATAGAGCTGGGCGTCTATGCGCCATTGGCGCTGACCATGATCTGCATCATGCGCCTGCTGCTCTGGTGGCGTTCGCGCAAGCTATCGCCCACGCCGCAGCAGGCCCGGCGGATGCTGGTCCAGACCAACTGGCTGGCGGCTCTGCTGGCAGCGGCCTTCGTGCTGTGGAGCCTGACGCTGTTTCCCTACGGCGATCCCTACATGCAGGGGCATGTGGCATTCTACATGGCGATCACAGTGATCGGCTGCATCTTCTGCCTGATGCACCTGCGCTCGGCCGCGCTGATCGTGGCCTTGATCGTCAATACTGCCTTTGCCATATTCTTCGGCATCTCCGGCCACCCCTCTTTTATTTCCATGACCATCAATACCGTGCTGGTATCGATCGTCATGCTGATCCTGCTGTCCGTGTACTACAAAGACTTCACCCGCACCGTACAGGCGCAACACCAGACACAGGCCCTCAGCAATGAGAATTTCCGGCTCGCCAACATGGACAGCCTGACCGGCCTGCCCAACCGGCGCAGTTTTTTCTCGACGCTGCACCAGTTGCATATCCAGACCTGTCTCAACGACACGCGCCTGAGCGTGGGCATCATGGATCTCGATGGCTTCAAACCGGTCAATGACATCCACGGCCACACGCTGGGGGATCGCCTGCTCAACCAGGTCGGCCAAAGACTGCAGGCGGTCTGCGACAACCATTTTTTTCTGGCCCGGCTGGGCGGGGACGAATTTTCCGTCATCATCTCGCATCCGCATGACGATGCCGAATTACTGCGGCTGGGAGAAGATCTCTGCGCCGCCATCCGGGTCCCTTTCGCAATCGATGATGTCCAGGTGCAGATCTCGGCCTCGATCGGCTTTGCCAGCGCTCCCGATATCGCCGCCGATGCCGAAACGCTGTTCGAATATGCCGACTACGCCCTCTATGCCAGCAAAAAGGCCCAGCGCGGACACGCCATCCTGTTCTCGCGCCAGCATCATGAGGAAATCTGCCGCAACGCGCTGATCGAACAGGCACTGCTCACGTCCGATCTGAGCGCCGAACTCTCGCTCGCCTTCCAGCCCATCGTCGACATCACCACCGGCAAGGCCGCCGGCTTCGAGGCCCTGGCACGCTGGCACAATCCGATGCTCGGCGACATCCCCGCCGGCGCATTCATCCCCATTGCCGAACGCACCGGTCTGATCAGCCAGATCACATTGCTGTTGCTGCAGAAAGCCCTGGACACCGCCCGACTCTGGCCTGCGCACATCTACCTGTCCTTCAACCTGTCGGCGCACGACATCAACTCACCAACCCACATCCGCCGCATCCTCGATATCATCCAGCGCAACGCCATCAATCCATCACGTCTGCAGCTCGAAATAACCGAAACAGCCATGACCACGCATTTCGACCAGGCCAAGGCGGCCGTCGACAAGCTCCGTCAACTGGGCTGCGGCCTGGCACTCGATGACTTCGGCACCGGCTACTCAAGCCTGATCCGGCTGCATACGCTGCCACTGACCACCATCAAGGTCGACCGCAGTTTCGTGACCCATATCCAGGACAACCCCGCCAGCTACAAGATCGTCCGTTCGCTCCTGAGCCTGAGCCAGGAAATGGGCCTGGACTGCGTCGTGGAAGGCGTGGAGACGGGAGCAGAACTGGATACCCTGCGCAGCCTGGGCTGCCGTCATGTGCAGGGCTATCTGTTCTCCAGACCGCTTCCTGCCTCGCAGCTCGACACTTTTTTCTGATCTGTAACGCAATGCGTGGAAAGCGCTGAAGCAGCCTCGACGCAGGCAATCGGCGTTAATATGGCGGCTGGCCCTTTTGCGTGTCATCATGATCGAGCTCCAGCACGTCTTCAAGTCCTACGGTCGCAACAGCCGCAATATCCTGGCGGATATCAGCCTGCGCATCGGCGCAGGCGAACTGGTGTTCATCTCCGGGCCTTCGGGTGCCGGCAAATCGACGCTGCTCAAGCTGATCGCCGGCCTTGAACATGCCAGCCGCGGTTCGGTACAGGTCAATGGCCAGCGGATCGACAAGCTACCGGCACGCGCCCTGCCCTACCTGCGCCGCGCTGTCGGCATCATCCTGCAGGATACCCACCTGCTGTTCGACCGCAGTGTGCTGCAGAATGTCATCCTGCCGCTGATCATCGCCGGCCAGTCCCCGCAGTCGGCAGCAGCACGGGCACGGGCGGCGCTGGGCAAGGTCGGCCTGCTCGACAAGGAAAACTTCAACCCGATCGAACTCTCCGGTGGCGAGCAGCAACGCCTGGCCATCGCCCGGGCCATCGTCAACCGTCCGGCCATCCTGATTGCCGATGAGCCCACCGCCAACCTCGACAAAGACAGTGCCCGTCTGATCATGTCGGTCTTCCGCGATTTCAACCAGGTCGGCGTCACCACCCTGATCGCCACCCACGACGAGGCCCTGATGGCCGAAAACGCCACCCGTATCCTGCGGGTCGAACCCGGCCGCTTCTTTGACCTGCGAGCAGGGGAGCCGGCATGAAAACGCTGCTGCAACAACACCGCTACGCGCTCGGCATCACGCTGCGGCGCTTCCTGGCCCAGCCGTTCTCTTCGCTCAGCAACCTGCTGGTGATCGCCCTGGCGCTGGCCATCCCGCTGCTGGGGGCCAGCGTGCTGCAATCGGTGCAACCCGTGGCCCGCGAGGTCTCCATCCAGCCAGAGCTGACTCTGTTCCTGAAGATCGACATCGCCCCCGCCGAACGGACCGGGCTGGCAGACCGTATCAAGACCGAACATGCCGATCTGATCGAATCCGTGCGTGTGGTGCCCCGCGAAGCGGCCCTGGCCGAGCTGAAGGCGCATCCGGCCTGGTCCAATGCCCTGGCTGCGCTGCCCGACAATCCACTGCCCGACGCCATCGTCGCCACCTTGCGAGATGCCGACGACATTGCCTCGCAGGCCGACCTGCTGGCTCGCCAATGGGGCCAGTGGCCAGGCGTCGAGCGCGTCCAGCTCGACAGCGCCTGGGTGCAGCGCCTCGAAGCGCTGCTGCGCTTTGGCCGCATCGGACTGGGACTGCTGGCGCTGGGCGTCGCGCTGGTCGTGCTGGCGACCGTGTTCAACACCGTACGCATGCAGGCGCTGTCGCAGCGCGAGGAAATCTCGGTGGCGCGCCTGCTGGGCGCGACCGAATCCTTCGTTCGGCGTCCGTTCCTGTACCAGGGTGCGCTCACCTGCACCCTGGCGGCATTGATGGCCATCGTGCTCAGCGCCCTGGCACTCCGGCCGCTGAACCGGGCCCTGTTCGATCTGGCGCGCAGCTACGACGCCGAATTCATCCTGCGCCTGCCCCCGGCTGGCTGGCTGCTGACTGCGATCCTGGCCATTGCCCTGCTGGGAGCCCTGTCGGCACGCTGGTCGGTCACGCGCAGTACCCACTTCTGAGTCCATGAGCCTGGCCGCAGACCTGATCGCCTGGCAGCGAGTGCATGGACGCCATACGCTGCCCTGGCAAAATACGCGTGACCCTTACCGTATCTGGCTGTCGGAGATCATGCTCCAGCAGACACAGGTCAGCACGGTCATCGGCTATTACGAACGTTTCCTGGCGCGCTTTCCCGACGTGGCTGCCCTGGCTGCCGCCCCGCAGGACGATGTACTCGCCCTCTGGGCCGGACTGGGCTACTACGCCCGGGCGCGCAACCTGCACAAGTGTGCGCAAACCGTCATGCAGGCATGGAACGGCCACTTCCCAACGCGTGCGGCCGACCTGATCACCCTGCCCGGCATCGGCCGCTCCACGGCGGCTGCCGTGGCCGCCTTTGCTGCGCATGAACGCAGTCCCATCATGGACGGCAACGTGAAGCGGGTATTCTCCCGCTACTTTGCGATTGAGGGCGACCCCGGTCGCAAGGATGTCGAAAATCGCCTCTGGACGCTGGCAGAGACCCAGTTGCCCGAACAGGGCGACGACATGCCCGCCTACACACAAGGCCTGATGGATCTGGGTGCCACGCTCTGCACACGCAGCCGCCCCTCCTGTACGATCTGTCCGTTGCAGGGCCACTGCCAGGCCCGCATCCAGGGACGCCAACACCTGCTGCCCACGCCTCGCGCACGCAAAGCTCAACCACGCCGCAGTACCCGGATGCTGATCATCGAGTACGGCACATCCGTGCTGTTGCAGCGCCGGCCCGCCCAGGGTATCTGGGGCGGCCTGTGGAGCCTGCCGGAAGCGGATGAATCACAAACGCCGGCAGAGTCGACCCACCAGCTGCTGTGGTCTGCCGTTCACCGCCCACCCACATCTCCAGCACCACTGGATGCAGGGACCGAACTGGCTGCGTTCGAGCACGTGTTCACGCATTTCCGGCTGACCATACAGCCCTGGCTGTTGCAGGTGAACACCGAAGCCCCCTGCCCGCCTGCCCCGCCCGATATGGTGTGGACCGAACGGCAAAAGCTGGCGCACCTTGGTTTGCCCGCCCCGGTCGAAAAACTGCTCTCCGGGCTCTATGCGTCGCAACAGAACAGTCTGATCGACACCTGAAGCTCGCGCCCCGGCGCGGTATCAGCCATCCAGGCCGGGATCATCCCAGGCCACCGGATCCTCCAGCGGCTCCAGATGCGTGACGACAGTCATGCCGGACAGCCGCGCACGCATATCGGCCTCGATCCGCTCCAGCAGATCATGTCCCTGCTGCACGCTCCAGGCCCCCGGCACCAGGATATGCACCGACACAAAACGGCGCGAAGCCGCCCGGCGCGTGCGCAGTGCATGGTATTGCACCTTGTCGCGCTCGCAGTAGCCTTCCAGCACCTGCACCAGCGCGGCCTGTTCCTCTGCAGGCAGTGCCTTGTCCATCAGGCCATCGATGGCGTCGCGCACGAGATGCCAGCCTGCCCAGATGATATGCAGGGCAACGGCCAGGGCAATCGCCGGGTCCAGCCAGTGCCATCCGGTCAAGGCCACCGCCGCCACGCCGGCCAGCACACCGGCCGTGGTCCAGACATCGGTCATCAGATGCCGGGCATCAGCCGCCAGTGTCACCGATTCGTATCGGCGTGCGGCCTGCGCCAGTACCCGTGCAATGCCATAATTGACCAGGGAGGCCAGTGCCGAAATGGCGATGCCCAGCCCGGCCTGATCCAGCGGCTGAGGATCGAACAGGCGCGGCAATGCCGAATCGATGATCAGTACTGCGGCCACCAGGATCAGGAGGCCTTCGGCCCCGCTGGCGAAATACTCGGCCTTTTCATGTCCGAAGGGGTGACCCGCATCTGCGGGGCGCGCGGCGATGATCAATACCACCAGCGCCAAGACGGCCGCCACCAGGTTGATGACCGACTCCAGCGCGTCCGACAACAGGCCGACCGAGCCTGTCAGTTGATAGGCCCAGCCTTTGAGGCCGATGGTCAGTATCGCACCGGCAATGGACAGCAGCGCATAGCGCGCCAGGGATCTGCGGACGATAGTCATGGCAAAAATGGCTCTCTTGCTCCAGGGGCATGTCGTACACGCCATGCGGCATCATATCGCCAGATGGCAGCATTGCATCGACACGGGCTTCATACAGGCATCCGGCACACGCATAATTGCCCAACCAACTTGCGGATGATCAAACAAACCACCACTTCGGACATGCTCTACTGGCGGCTGATATTCGAAGCCGTCGCACCATGAAATCCGTTGTTCAATGAAGATACGCACTCGTATCGTTCGACTGACCTACCTATTGCATCGCTGGACAGGCATTGTCGGCTGCCTGCTCATGCTGTGCTGGTTTGTCAGCGGCATCACCATGCTGTTCGTCGGCTATCCCAAACTGACACCCTGGGAACGCCTGGCAGCCCTTCCTGTCCTTGAGGCACAGTTTGCATACCAGCCACTCTCAACAGACACACGCCAGCAGCCCGGCGAGGAGATCAGCCTCACGTCCATAGGTCGACAACCAGCCTATGTCACTGCCTCACAGACAGACGGCCTGCACAGCAACAATGCCAACGACGCCCGCAACATCGACGCCACGGCACCTGCCATTGCATTGACAGCCGCGCAAGCGTACCTGCCGAATACGCCCATGCACTATGACGCGCTCATCCAGGAGGATCGCTGGACACATTCGCGCAGCCTGGACAAACATCGCCCCCTGCACAGAATAGGCACACAATCCCCCAATGCCGGCTTGCTGTATGTTTCTTCTTCCACGGCGCAGGTCGTACTGGATGCGCCACAGGGACAGCAATACTGGAACTATGTCGGTGCCTGGATGCACTGGCTGTATCCTTTCAGAAATCACTCTACCGATCCGGTCTGGAACTGGATCATCATCGCGCTATCCGGCATCGGACTTTTGTCGTCCATCAGCGGCATGGTCGTCGGTGTCTGGCGCTGGCGATTCAGCCGGCCTTATCGCTCCGGCCGCCGCAGCCCCTATCCTGAAGGCTGGATGCGGTGGCATCACATGATCGGTTTGCTGTTCGGTGCCATTGTCTGCACCTGGATTTTCAGTGGCCTGATGGCCATGAACCCGGCCGGGATCATTTTCTCAGAGACCGTCAAACCCGATCTGCAGGCCTATCAAGGCCCCGAAACAGCCAGAAACCCGGCCCTGGCCAATCCCGCCACAATCCTGGTGCGTCTACAGGCACAGGCGTTTGACGCCGTAGAGCTCAAGTGGATGCGACTCGATGCCATGGACTATGTACTGGCCCATGATGCCCAGGCCCAGACCCGGCTGGTGGTGGCGGGCCAGGCCGGGCTGGAAATCCGGCAATCCTGGTCAATCCCGGACGTACTGCCGGCAGCCCGCAAGCTGCTGCCCTGGCCTCTGGCAGAACACCGCATGCTGGCCAGCTTTGATGCCTACTACTACCAACGCCATCAGGAAGCCATGAATGGCGCAGCCATACAGCGGCTGCCCGCATTGCGCCTGGACTTTGACGATCCCGCACACACGCGTATCTATATCGACCTGCGTACCGGCGAGGTTTCAACCGTACTGAGCAGGGCCCAGCGCACATGGCGCTGGCTTTTCTATTTCCTGCATAGCTGGGATACGCCCCCATTGCTGGCATATCCACGCACGCGAGACATTTTGCTGATTCTGTTGAGCCTCGGTGGAATTGTTGTGTGCCTGACGGGCGTGGTCATAGGCTGGCGCCACTTGCGACGCCAACAGCCTTGAACAAAGGAACCCGCACCTGTCCGGATATCAGAATTGCCAGTTCAGCGTTGCATACAGCCCGCGCCCATCTGCCGGGGAAAACCCTCTGGACCCACTGTCATACCAGGCGTATGCATAATTCCGGTCTGTCACGTTCTTGATCTGCACACCGATATCCAGATCCGGTCGCCAGGTATAGGTTGCCCCAAGGTTCAAGACAAAATATTGGCCGAACTTGCCTTCCGTATTGTTGCGCTCCACATAATAGCTGCCCTGACCATTCCCCCAGGCAGAGAATTTCCAGCGCGGCAATGGACGCCAGTCCACGCCGAACCCGACCAGATAGCGCGGTACGTTCTCGACCTGGCGGCCACGACTGGCCTGCGCATCGGGTGCCGGCTCGACAATCCTGGCACTCTGGTGCGAATAGGACAGCCAGGCCGACAATGTTGAATCAATCAACACATTGGCCTGGACATCAAACCCCTTGCGCAGGGTCTTGCCAATATTGGCAACATCGCCGGCAGTACCCGTGATGCCCAATACCGTATGAACTTCATCGGTCGCACGCTGCTCCCAGTAAGCCAGACGCATGCTCAGGCTCTCCAGAGGCTGCCACTTGATGCCAGCCTCCCAGCCTGTATTGATGGACGGTTTGAGCTGGGTCTGGTTCACCCGATAGCTATCCCGTCCCACGCCGATCTGGAAGGTACGCCCCCAGTTGGCATAGAAGCTGGCCTGCTCGGTCAGTTCATACAGAGCACTCAGCTTGGGCTGGCGGATCAGCCCATAGTCATAGGTCGACGCCGACTGCCCGGTCAGCCTGTCATCAAAGTGGCCGCCGATATGGTCGATACGGTAGCCTGGAATCAGCTTGAGACGCTCTGTCGGCTGCCAGACGACCTGCACATAGGCACCGGCTGTATCGAGCGTGTAATCCCAGTCTCGCAGCGGACTGATCGTGGTGCGCTCGACTGTCCGGTTGCGTCGGTTGGTATTGTCTTGCCGCTGCAGATCGGCACCGACTTCGACCATGACATTCTGCCAGCCATCGGCCACGGGTGCCCAGTTCAGATGAGACAGGACACCGTAATGTGCCTCACGGTTGTAGCGCTCCTGCTGCGCGCCCGCCTCTGTGAAGCGAACCCATCGATCATTTTCGTAATGGTTGAAATAGACCCGCGATGACCAGGCCAAGGTGTCACTCAACTGCCCGTCCAGCAGCAGACTGATTTGTCCGATATCTCGCTTCCCCCTGTCTGCCGACACATACTCCGGCGACATGCGCGGATCATCCAGGGCTTGCTGCTCAGTCAGGTAGCCGGCTTCCAGTGCCCTGTTGCGATACCCTCGCACACTCAGCCCTGTCACCCAGCGCTGATCATCGCTGGTATGCGTCCATTTGCCGGAAAGGGCAAACTTGCGGGCATCGGCATGATCCCGGTAACCGTCCGACTCACGCCAGGCCAGCGTGTAGTTCTGGGTCCAGCTATCTGTTTCGTGCCCTTTGGCGATCTGCACCTCACGCGTGCCAAAACTGCCTACGGTCATACTGGCCTGACCATCATTGCCGCCGGTACGAGTCAGTACATTGACGTTGCCGGCAATGTTGTAGAGCCCATAGCGGGGGTCATTGGTCCCCCGCACGATTTCAATGGCATCGATATTGAGCGGAAAGACGCCATCCAGATAGGCCATGCCGCCGCCATTTTCATTGCTGGGGATTCCGTCGATCAGCAGCTTGACGGCATTGATGCGGCCTTCTGCATTGAAACCCCGAAATGAAATGCGTCCGGCATCCGTCCCCTGCTTGAACTCCGTCACCTGCACGCCCGGAGCCTGGCTGAACAGCTCCCAGCTATAGTCAACATGCTGGCCCTCCACCCGGTCGGCACCCAGCACATCCACCGAGGTCAGGATGTCAGTCACGCTCTGCATGCCCACCGTGCTGCTGGGTACCGTGATCTGCCCCAGTGAGAGCACAGTGGAAGGGCCATCTGCCCGATCTGGCGAGACGGCCTGGGCCAAGGCAGAAAACGGGCTGACAGCCGTCAACGCACACCCCAATGCCAACACCAGGGGGGTGCATGTGAAATTGATCTTCATGAAACATACCGGCGGAGCACGCCGGCCCTGCGAAATGAGCAAAGAAAACCCTGCGGCAATCCCGCAGGACAAATCATGGAAAACTCAGGTCACAGGAAGGCAGGTGGAGCGCGAGGCCCAAGAGGGGAGCCGACTGCCTGCGGCAGTCTGGCGACAGCCGTGCCAACAGGCAGCAGATCGGCAATCAGAAAGAAAAAGGGTACGCTGGCGGCCACACCCGAGGGTGGCAGATCTGCGGACAGGAACGTCAGAAGACAGAACGCGCAGGGCGTAGAACCCGCCACGCCGCCGTCTTCGGCATCGGCGCTCTGTGCTTGCCAACTGGCCAGAATTTCCTGGCTGCTCCGATCCGAGCCCACGCACAGATCAAAGCCAAAACCGTGCTCTTGCACGCCCTGGCCAGGCATATAGCCAACAGGCACCAGGGCACGCAACGCCAGTACGAACAACAAGGGCCACAACAACAATTGTGAGGCAAGCCGTCGATACAGATTGAAACGTATGCGCAACATGGTGGCTGATTCTAGCACAGGGAATTCAGGTCAAAACCAAGCATAAATCAATGATTTCCATGAAATCCCGGCTTCATAAAATCACATGCAGCACCCTCCCCATCTGACTGCCAACATGCCGCAAAATGAATCCGCACAGCACAATCTGTTCACCTGTCCATGCTGTGGCTACCTGATGTTTTCAGAGCCTCCCGGCTCCTATGACATCTGCCCTATTTGCTTCTGGGAAGATGATGGATTCCAGCTGTATTACCCTGAACAGTCGGGCGGAGCCAACCCATCCAGCCTGTTGACAGCACAGGTCAACTTTATCCAGTTCGGCGCATGCGACCGGGCCATGGCATCCAAAACCCGGACAATTACGCCAGATGACATCAGGGACGAGCGCTGGTTTCCATTGTGGATGCGCAAAGTCCATCTTCCCGATGCTGACACAGAGCCGTCCCATCCGCAGGCCACGCACTCGATGACAGATCTGTACTACTGGCTGAGAACCGAATAAATCAATCCGACGTTTCGCGATGCCGGCTGATACTCATCAGTATCCCGCAGGCAATGCCCAGCGTCAGCAAGGCCGTGCCGCCATAACTCAGAAAAGGCAACGGCACGCCCACCACGGGCAGCACGCCCGTGACCATGCCGACGTTGACGAATACATAGATGAAAAACATCATCGACAATGCCCCGGCCAGCAGGCGACCGAACTGGGTGTCGGCCTGCCAGGCGATCACCAGGCCTCGCAGGATCAGCAGCAGATAGAGCACCAGCAGCATGATGCAGCCGTACAGGCCGAACTCTTCGGCAAAGACCGCCAGCACGAAATCGGTCGTCCGTTCCGGGATGAAGTCCAGGTGCGTCTGCGTGCCCTGCATGTAGCCCTTGCCATACAGTCCCCCCGAACCGATGGCAATCATCGACTGTATGGTATGAAAACCCTTGCCCAACGGATCAGAACCAGGGTTGAGCAGCGTGCAGACACGGTGCTTCTGATACTCGTGCAGAACCACCCAGTCGACACCCGGTTCGCACAGGGCATCCTCGTTCACGACGACCACGGCCAGCACGGCAATGCCGATCACCGTGACCGGTACCAGCAGCTTGAACGACAGTCCACCGAAATAGATCACGAAAAATCCGGTGCCCAGCACCAGCAGGGCCGTTCCCAGATCCGGCTGCTTGACGATCAGGATGAAGGGAATACCCAGCAGCACGATCGCCACCAGGAAATCTCGGATGCGCAGTTGCTGGTCATTGCGGTGGAAATACCAGGCCAGCATCAGCGGCACGGCAATCTTGAGCATTTCGGAAGGCTGAATCCGCACCACACCAAGATGCAACCAGCGCGTGGCACCCTTGCTGGTCTCGCCAAAGAACTCGACGCCCAGCAACAGGATGACACCCAGCACATAGAATGGCACGGCGAACTTGCGCAGCCACGCCGGCGGCACCAGCGCCACGGCCCACATTGCTACCAGAGCCAGCATCAGGTTGCGCAACTGATCGTCAAAACGGCCGCCGGTATTGCCGACGGCAGAATACATGATGGTCATGCCCAGACCTGCGAGCATGGCCAGCAACCCCAGCAGCGGCCAGTCGAAAACCGTCACGATACGCCACAGCCACTGTCCCAGTCTTCTCACAGCGCCTCCTCGGCCTGCGTGCCTGCAGCGGTCGCGGCAGCCGATGCCTGCGAGCGAGCGGATGCACGCACCACATCGACATCAGAGGCAGCCGCGGCGCGATCCAGCACCGCAGCCGGTGCGGCATGCTCCGGTCGGGCCAGCCAATAATCGAACACCTGACGGGCCAGGGGTGCCGCGATGGAGGCCCCCCAACCAGCATTCTCGACAATCAGCGCCAGGGCAATCTTGGGCTTTTCTGCAGGCGCGAAGGCCATGAAAAGCGCATGGTCGCGCAAGCGCTCGTCGATCTGGCTGGCACGGTACTGGCCGCCACGCAGACTGAACACCTGGGCTGTCCCCGTCTTGCCAGCCACACTGTAAGGGGTGCCGGCAAAGGCGCGCCGGGCCGTCCCCGTCTGGGTGACTGCGACCATCGCCTGCTTGACCGCATCGAGGTTGGCCTGCTGCAGCGGAATGATATTGGTCGGCTCTGTGACCACATCCTTTTCGATGTCCTGGCCGGCCTCGCGCACGGCCCGCACCAGGTGCGGCTTCATGACGACGCCATCATTGGCCAGCACCGACGTGGCATGCGCCAGTTGCAGCAGGGTAAAGGCGTTGTAGCCCTGCCCCACCATCACGGAAATGGTCTCGCCGGTATACCAGCGCTGCTGCTCACGCTCCCGGTAATAATTCCGCTTCCAGTCTGTCGAAGGCAGGATGCCGCGCCGCTCGCCATCGAGATCGATACCGGTCAGTTGCCCAAAGCCGAAAGGCTGCATGAAATCGTGCAAAGCATCGACGCCGATATCCGGTCCCAACGCATAGAAATACGTATCAGAGGACACCGCCAGCGCCCGATTGAGGTCAATGGAACCATAGGCTGCAGACCCCGCATTGCGGAATCTCTGGCCGGCGAACTCGAAGAATCCGGGATCGTAGAAACGATCCGTCGCCCGCCGCTTGCCTAGTTCCAGGGCTGCCAGCGCCACGAACGGCTTGTAGGTCGAACCGATCGGATAGGTGCCGTAGAGTGGACGATTGAGCAGCGGGTGATCAGGCGAATCGCGCAACTGTTTCCAGTTTTCGACATCGATGCCATCGACAAACAGGTTCGGGTCGAACGACGGCTGGGACACAAAGGCCAGTACTTCGCCGGTTTCCGGTTCGATAGCCACCAGGGCACCCCGCCTGCCAGCGAACAGCCCCTCGGCCATTTGCTGCAGCCCGAGGTCGATGGACAGCATGAGATCCTTGCCAGGCTCGGGATCGACACGCCGCAGCGTGCGCACAGGCCGGCCCGTGGCCGTCACCTCGACTTCCTCGAAGCCGGTCTGTCCGTGCAAGCTGGATTCCCAGGTCTTTTCGACGCCCTTCTTGCCTATTACGTCGGAACCACGATAGTTGGCAAGCTGATCCGTTTCCTCCAGCCACTCGACGTCCTTGTCGTCGATGCGGCCGATATAGCCCAGCACATGGCCGGCCACCTCGCCATGCGGATACTCCCGCACCCAGCGAGCATGCAGGTTGACGCCCGGGAACTGCCAGCCGTTGACGGCAAACCAGGCCGCTTCGGTGTCGTTAAGGCTGGTACGCAATGGAATGCGGGCATAACGCCCAGACTCCTGCACACGCCGCAGGAAACGGCGTTGCTCGACCGGCGAGATATAGACCACGGGAGACAGCTTCTGGAGCAGTTCGTCGATGTCGCCAGCATGTGCCGGCACGACTTCAAGCGTATAGGTCCGGTAATTGCGAGCCAGCACCTCGCCATTGCGGTCCAGGATGTCGCCGCGCCGCGGTGGCAGCGGCACGATGGCCAGGCGATTGCGATCAGCCCGGGCAGCCAGCCCCTCATGGCGCTCGACCTGCAGGAACCAGAAACGCCAGCCCAGCACCCCGAGCCCCAGCAACGTCACGAGCAGCGCAACCCCCACCCGCAACCGAAAACGCTGCCGCTGAAACTGACCGATGCCCTTGAATTCGAACATGGCCGCGCTCCGTCAGTTACTGGCCCGGTCGGCATCACCGGCGTGCCGCCGGGGCAGCAACAGCAGCCAGCCGATTACCGGCCACAGCAGGGCAGTCAGCACAGCCCCCACCAGCCAGCCCCAGCCGATCCAGGCACCGTGGATAATGCTGTAGAGCACGGCCGTGATGAAGTGCGCCACGATGAAAGCAGGAAACATGTGCACTGCCTGGCCGAACAGATCGAAATGCTGCAACCGACGGTGCAGCAGCCATGCCGCATAGGCCACCAGCGTATAGTCAAGTGCCTGCCCGCCCAATGGTGCGGCATCATGCACATCCATGACCAGACCCAGCAGGAAAGCCGTGATCAGTCCTACCCGGCTGGGCGCATGCACGCACCAGAAGGCAAGCGTGACCAACAGCAGGTCGGGACGCATGTCGCCGCCACGCCAGAACACCAGTGACAGCAGCCAGACCAGCGCCAGCGACCCCCAGACCAGCCGGCCGCTGAGCGGACGACTCATCTGCTCCGGCTCGATGCGGGCGCGGGGCTTGATGGGTCGCGCCGCATGCATCCGTCGATCCTGGCTCATGGTGCCACCTCTTCCTGGGCGGGTGCTGCGGGCGCGTCGGCCGGCTCCACTTCCTGCCCTTCCTGTGACAATGATTGCTGCGGGTCCGTTTTCAGGACCAGGAAATGGCGATAGCGCTCGGGATGCGCCAACGGGACTGCTGTGGCACGGGCAAAGCCGCTGGCGGAATCGCGCTCGATGTCCTCGATCTTGCCCACCGGCAGACCGGCCGGGAACCAGCCTCCGACGCCGCTGGTAACCAGGACATCGCCTGTTTCGATATCGGCATTGGATGCCACGTAGCGGACTTCAAGTTGGCCCGGCTGATTGCCACCGAAGGTGATCAGGCGCAAGCCATTGCGCAAGGTCTGTACCGGGATGGAGACCAGTTCATCGGTCAGCAGGGCGGCTTCTGCGGTGAAAGGCGTGACACGGATGATCTGCCCGATGACACCGCCCTCGTCGATCACCGGCATGCCTGGTGCAATGCCGTCATGAGAACCCTTGTTGAACACCAGCCGCTGCTGGAAAGGATGGGCCGGCTCATAGAGCACCTCGACCACGGCAGCCGATTCATCGAGCGTATCGACTACCCCCAGCAGGCGCCGCAACTGGCCATTCTCGATGGCAAGCTGCGCAGCCAACGTACTGACCTGCGCCAGCTCGATGCGCTGCCTCTGCAACGCTTCGTTTTCGTGGCGGATCATGGCAGCAGCATTCATCCAGCCGTTGACTTCGGCAGCCAGATCGCCGGGGAAGGCAACCAGTCGCTGGAAAGGATAGAGCCCCGTGGAGATGACCTGCCGCACCGGCTCAAGCACCTTGCTGCGGCTGTCGAAGAACAGCAGCGCCAGCGCGGCCAGCACCAGCACCAGCAGACGGACGCCGGCCGAGTACCCATGCCGGAAAAGCCTGGGAGCGGTTTGTGCCGACATCAGCCTGGGCGCGGACCGTCAGGCCCGGTCAGTCGTTGATGAATATCGCACCCAGCTTTTCCAGGTGCTCAAGTGCATCGCCGCAACCACGCACCACGCAGGTGAGCGGATCCTCGGCCACGACGACCGGCAAGCCGGTTTCTTCCTGCAGCAGGCGATCCAGATCGCGCAGCAGTGCACCACCACCGGTCAGGGCAATGCCCTTGTCGGTGATGTCCGCGCCCAGTTCGGGCGGCGTCTGCTCGAGCGCAATCTTGACGGCCGAGACAATCTGGTTGAGTGGATCGGTCAGCGACTCAAGGATCTCGTTGGACGACACGGTGAAGCTGCGTGGCACGCCCTCGGCCAGATTGCGGCCCTTGACCTCGATCTCGCGCACTTCGGAACCGGGGAAGGCAGAACCGATCTCTTTCTTGATCAGTTCGGCCGTGGGCTCGCCAATCAGCATGCCGTAGTTGCGACGGATGTAGTTGACGATAGCCTCGTCGAACTTGTCGCCGCCCACGCGTACGGAACCCTTGTAGACCATGCCACCCAGCGAGATCACGGCGACCTCGGTGGTACCGCCGCCGATATCGACGACCATGGAGCCGCTGGCATCCGCCACGGCCAGGCCGGCACCGATGGCCGCAGCCATGGGTTCTTCGATCAGGTAGACCTGGCTTGCGCCGGCACCCAGTGCGGATTCGCGGATTGCACGGCGCTCGACCTGGGTCGAACCGCAGGGCACGCAGACGATGATACGGGGGCTCGGGGCCAGCATGTTGCGGGGGTGCACCAGCCGGATGAACTGCTTGAGCATCTGTTCCGTGACGGTGAAGTCGGCGATCACACCGTCCTTCATGGGCCGGATGGCCTCCATGTTGCCGGGTACGCGCCCGAGCATCTGCTTGGCTTCGTGGCCAACGGCCTGGATCACTTTCTTGCCATGCGGGCCACCATCGTGGCGGATGGCCACGACCGAGGGCTCGTCGAGAACGATGCCCTTGCCGCGAACGTAGATGAGCGTGTTGGCGGTCCCGAGGTCGATCGCCATATCGCTGGAAAAGTAACTGCGGAGAAATCCGAACATGAGGATTCAGCCAGAACGGGGGTGAAGTAAACAATGAATCATAACTTATAATCGGTACGATACATGCATACAAAACCCTCGGGTTTGCCATAAATGCATTACTTTTGGCAAAGAGACATTCCGTGCCATACAACCGGAATCTCGGCCTATACAGGCAGGCGGCGGATCGTCGCCTCTCCATGCACCTGATACTTGCTTACAAAATCACATGGCGCTCAACGAACAAGACGTCACCCGCATTGCCCGGCTTGCCAATATCGCCATCAGCGACGAACAGCGCACAGCCGTGCAGGGTGAACTCAACGATATCCTGGCTCTGATCGAACAGCTCCAGGCCGTCGACACGCACAATGTCGAACCCCTGGCCACACCACTGGCGGCCCATGCCGAGGTCGCCCTGCGGCTGCGAGACGATGCCGTCGCACCCGGCAACTGCAGCCGCGAGGCGCTGCTGGCCAACGCCCCGGCCGTCCAGGACGGCCTGATTCTGGTTCCCAAGGTCATCGAATAACCATGTCGCATCCCATCCATACCGAATTCGCCGGCATTGCCGCGCTGCGCGAGGCGCTGCGTGCACGACGCCTGAGTGCAGAGGAAGTTGCCCGCAGCGCACTCGAGGCTGCCCAGGCACGCCATGCCACCCTCAATGCATTCGTGCAGATCGATCCCGAGCTGACCCTGCAGCAGGCCCGCGCCGCCGACGCTGCACTGGCCGACGGCTCGGCCGGTCCGCTGGCCGGCATCCCGATCGCCCACAAGGACCTGTTCGTCACGCAGGGCTGGCGCACGACGGCAGCCAGCAACATGCTCAAGGACTACGTCAGCCCGTTCGACGCCACCGTGGTGGCCCGCCTGCGGGGTGCCGGTGCGGTCTCGCTGGGCAAGCTCAACTGCGATGAGTTCGCCATGGGATCGGCCAACGAAAACACCATCTTCGGTGCCGTGCGCAATCCCTGGGACACGGCCGCCGTGGCCGGTGGCTCGTCGGGCGGTTCGGCCGCCGCCGTCGCCGCGCGCAACGTGCTGGCCACGACCGGTACGGATACCGGCGGCTCGATCCGTCAGCCGGCTTCGTTCTGCGGCGTCAGTGGCATCAAGCCGACCTATGGCACCGTCTCGCGCTTCGGCATGATCGCCTACGGCTCCAGCCTCGATCAGGGCGGCCCCCTGGCACGGCACGCCCGTGACCTCGTCGAAATGCTCGACGTCATGTCCGGCTTTGACCCTGCGGATGCCACCAGCGTGCCATCCTGCAACGGCACACGCAACGAGTCCGGTCGTGTGCGCGACGCCTTCGAGGCGGCCCTGGCGACCCAGCAGACACAGGGCGAGCGTCCCCTGACCGGGCTGCGCATCGGTGTGCCGCGCGAATTCTTCGGTGCCGGCCTGGCCGATGACGTCCGCGCCGCCGTACAAGCCGCCCTGGCTCAGTTCGAATCACTGGGCGCAACGCTGGTCGATATCTCGCTGCCGCGGACCGAACTGTCGATCCCGGCCTACTACGTGATCGCGCCCGCCGAGGCCTCCAGCAACCTGTCGCGCTACGACGGCGTGCGCTACGGCCACCGTGCCGCCGAGTTCGGCGACCTCAACGACATGATCGCCCGCTCGCGCGCCGAGGGCTTCGGTGCCGAAGTGCAGCGCCGCATCCTGATCGGTGCCTATGTGCTGTCGCATGGCTACTACGACGCCTATTATCTCCAGGCACAGCGCTTGCGCCGCCTGATTGCCCAGGATTTCCAGCAGGCCTTTGCCGGCCAGTGCGACGTGATCATGGGACCGGTCGCCCCGACCGTGGCACGCAACCTGGGCGACAACCAGAATGATCCGACCGCCGACTGGCTGGCCGACATCTACACGCTGGGTGTCAACCTGGCCGGCCTGCCCGGCATGTCGATCCCCTGCGGCTTCGGCCAGGGCGACCATGCCCGCCGCCCGGTCGGCCTGCACCTGATCGGCAACTACTTCGACGAAGGCCGCCTGCTGGCCATCGCCGACTGCTACCAACACGCCACCGACTGGCACACCCACACGCCGGAGCTCGCATGAACTGGGAAATCGTCATCGGCCTGGAAACCCACGCCCAGCTTTCCACCGCATCCAAGATATTTTCCGGCAGCAGCACCCGCTTTGGCGCCGAGCCCAACACCCAGGCCAACGAAGTCGATCTGGCCCTGCCTGGCGTCCTGCCGGTGCTCAACCGGGGGGCCGTCGAACGCGCCATCCGCTTCGGGCTGGCCGTCGGTGGCACGGTAGCCCCCGTCTCGGTGTTCGCCCGCAAGAACTACTTCTATCCCGATCTGCCCAAGGGCTACCAGATCAGCCAGTTCGACCTGCCCACCGTACTGGGCGGCACCATCAGTTTCCTGCTTGACGGCGAACTGCGCAGCATCAACCTGACCCGTGCCCACCTCGAAGAGGACGCCGGCAAGTCGCTGCACGACGACCATCTCGACATGAACGGCATCCCCGCCAGCGGCATCGACCTGAACCGCGCCGGCACGCCGCTGCTGGAAATCGTGTCGGAACCCGAGATGCGCTCGGCGGCCGAGGCTGTGGCCTATGCCCGCGCCCTGCACAGCCTGGTGGTCTGGCTCGGCATCTGCGACGGCAACATGCAGGAAGGCTCGTTCCGCTGCGATGCCAACGTCTCGGTGCGCCCGGTCGGCCAGAAGGAATTCGGCACGCGTGCCGAAATCAAGAACGTCAACTCGTTCCGCTTCCTGGAACGTGCCATCCTGTTCGAGGCACGTCGCCAGATCGAACTGATCGAGGACGGCGGCACCGTGGTGCAGGAAACCCGCCTGTACGATGCCGACCGCGACGAAACCCGCAGCATGCGCAGCAAGGAAGACGCGCACGATTACCGCTACTTCCCCGATCCCGACCTGCCGCCACTGATCATCACGCCGGAATGGATCGAGGAAGTCCGTGCCACCATGCCGGAACTGCCCGATGCGCAGCGCAACCGCTTCGAGCAGGAATATGGCCTGTCGGCCTATGATGCCGGTGTACTGACGCAGGACAAGGCCTCGGCCGCATTCTTCGAGGCTGCTGCCCGCAGCAGCGGCCAACCCAAGCTGGTCAGCAACTGGGTAACGGGCGAATTGGCCCGGCGCATCAACAACGATGGCCTCGACTTTGCCAGCCTGCCGATCGGCAGCGCGCAACTGGCGCAACTGGTCACGCGCATCGCCGATGGCACCATCTCCAACAATGCCGCCAAGCAGGTCTTTGACGCCATCTGGACCGGCCAGGGTGACGATGTGGATGCCCTGATCGAATCGCTGGGCCTGAAGCAGATCAGCGACAGCGGTGCGCTCGAAAAGATCATCGACGACGTGCTGGCCGCCAACGCCAAATCGGTCGAGGAGTTCCGGGCCGGCAAGGAAAAGGCGTTCAACTCGCTGGTCGGCCAGATCATGAAAGCCAGCCGCGGCAAGGCCAACCCGGCCCAGGTCAACAGCCTGCTCAAGGACAAGCTGAGCGCCTAGGCACGATTGCCCGGCATGCCTCATGCGCCCTTGCAGGCCCAGCCTGCGAGGGCGTTATTTTTTACTGCAGGGCTGCACCCAGGGCAAAAGTGCTCCCTGGGAGGCAGCAAGGCGCAGGCGCAGCGTGGGGGCATCTTTCACACTCAGCCGGTGCCGCCAGCCCTGACAGCACGCGCAGCACCACAACCGCGCAGCACGGCGAGAAAGACCACGCCTGCCCCCAGCGCCAGGCAGGCCAGCATGCCCTCATAACGAACCGTATCGACCAATACACCGGCCACGGGCGGCATGGCGACCCGTCCCAATCCAAACAGGCTGGACTGAATGCCGTAATCCACCGCCTGGCGTGCATGACGGGCAAAATCCATCATCAGCCCGAACACCAGCGCCGATGTCACGCCCATGGCCGCCCCCAGCAACAAGGCCAGCCCCAGCAGCACGGGGCGGGCAGCCTGCAACCAGACCGCCAGGGCCATCAACGCCAAGACCATCACATTGCAAAACGCCGAGACAGGCAGAATGGCGTCCGTACGACCAGCCCTCACCCAACGAGCCACCAGCAAACTCGCGCAGGCTCCCAGGCTGCCACCCATCACGCCCGCAATCCAGGCCACCGCTGAGGCACTGAAGCCACGATCCAGCAGCATCGGCTTGAGAAACACCCAGGCGGCCGCCAACAATGGAAAATAGGCCAGCAGCAACCCGGCCCAGCGCCATGCCCCCGGCTGTCCGAAGAAATCCCGCAGCGCCCGACCCGGCCACGGTGGGGCCGCCGCCATGCCAGTCACGCTGCCGACGGGCAGCGATGCCGCAGGCGCAGACACCTCCGGCACCATCAGGTCAGTACACCGGCCTCCCTGCGCCTCCAGACTACCCAGCCGGTACAGCAGCCACAGGACTGCCAGCACCAGCACGGCCATCAGGATGAAGGGCGCAGCCCATCCATATGCCTGCTGTACCAGCAGCATGACACCGCCCCCCAGGATACCGCCCACGAACAACGCCGCAGAACGGATACCACCGGCACGCATCCGCTCCTGCTCCGGCATCATGCGAAAGGCGGCCGCATTGACCGGAATATCGACCCAGGTCGACATCAGCGCGGCAGCGGTCGCCAGCAGGAACAGCAACGGCCGGGGCGTATGGATATTCACCCACGACAATGCCAGCAGCGTCAGTACATAGCCGCCTCCCAGCCACCAGGCCCAGGCACCATATCGCCCCCGTGCGCCACCCCAGCGCTGCACCGGCATGGCCAGCAGGAATTTCAGCAGGGCTGGCAATCCCGCCAGCTGGAACAGCCCGATCTCCGTGCCCGACCAGCCATGCTGACGCATGATCAGCGGCAGCCCCAGCAGCAGATATACGCTGGGCGTGAACAGGACCAGATTAGCCAGCCCGAAGGCCGCATGATGCCAGCGCAACCCCCGCATCACGCAGCCTCCCGGCGGCCGCTCACCAGGCAGGCGGGTGCCAGCGGATAACTCTCCAGCATGGTTTCGTGCAGGCGTCCGAAACCTGCCTGCCGCATCATGACGGCCAGTTCGCCCTGCCGCCACAGCGTCCTGCCACGCATGCGCAACGGCAGGTAATACGGCAGAATCCGGGCTGCCAGCTCGCGATCATCAGGCAATTCGGCATGGGCCGCCAGCAGATACCCGCCCGGTGCCAGCGCTTCATACAGCCGGGCCAGCATCTTCGGCACATCGGCGCAAAAGTGCAGGACCGACGAGCACCAGATCACATCGTAGCCCCCACCCAGCGGCGTCTGCTCCATATCACCGCCCTGCGCCCGCACCCGGTCAGAGAGTCCGGCACGTGCAATCGCCTGTCCGGCCACTGCCGCCGTTTCCGGCTGGTCAAAGACAACGCCCTGCCAGAGCGGCTGGTCCTGCGCCAGTGCAATCGCCACCCGACCCGGCCCGCCGCCCATATCCAGGAAACGGCGCGGCCCATCCAGTTCCTTCAGTTGCCGTACCGCCTGCACCGCCAGGCCAGCCGTCGCTGCACCCTGCTCCTGCCATATCTGGGATTGCGCAGCCTGCGCCCAGGAGGATTGCCCTGCCGCCTCCGGTGCCATGCTTCCCTGCCGCAGCAGTTGCGGCAACTGCGCCCCGAAACGCCGCATCGAATGCAGACGAAAGCGCAACGAGTCACCGCAATACTCAGGACTCTCAGGGTTCAACCAACGGATCATGCTACCGGCCAGTTCGAAGCCATAACGGCATGGCACCCGCGAATGGCAACGCCGCCGCAGGAGAAGGCCCATGCTCCAGAGCACGTCCAGCAGTGCCTGCAACGCCGCTTCGTCAAGCTGTGTGCATTCTGCCAGCGTCGCTGCGGTCTGCGGCCGCAGCAACTGGCTGAACAGTCCCAGCTCCAGTGCCGTATCGAGCGCATCCGCCCGCACCGACATCAGCGACAGTGACCAGAGTGGATCAAGGGGGTGTGTCTGGGTCATGTCCGGCATCGCAACCGTCTCATTTTCATTCGTCATGTCACATCCTCCAGGTCAGTCGCAGCCCTACCTCGCGCGGCGGGCTGTAGATGGTCACGAGACCGTTGAGAAAGCCGATCGCATCGTAGGTCCGGTCAGCCACGTTGTTGACGTACAGCGTCGCATCGACCGTATCGAACTGATAACCGGCACTGAGATTGACGATGCCGAACCCGGCGCGGCGATAGTCATTCGCCGCATCCAGGTATACCTTGCCAGCTCCCTGCACCCTGGCCTGGGCATACCAGCCCCCGGCAGACTGGTAGCGCAACCCGGCATAGCCGCTGAGCTGCGGCGAGAACGGATTGCGGTTGCCACCATAATCGGCCGTACCATCCTGGAAGCGACGGAAGCGGCTCTGGTTGAACGCCAGCCCTGCCTGCAACTGCCAGCCCCGATCCAGCCACAGCGACATATCGAACTCCGCCCCCAGCGACCGGCCGGATGCGGCATTGGTCATGAATACCTGGCCAGGCAGGCCCATCTGCTGTACCTGCATCTGGCGTATGGTCATGTAGTAGAGCGAGGCACCATACTGCAGCCGTTCGTCAAACGCATGGCCCTTGGCACCCATTTCGAACGCCAGTACCTTTTCGGGATCGTAGTCGCGGTAAGCGGCCGGAGCGAACGCATTGAAACCCCCGGCGCGATAACCTTCGGAGACACTGGCATAGAAAGCGGTCTGGGGCCGCCAGGCATAGTGAACGGCCAGCTTGGGCGAAAAACGGGTCCATCCACGCGACTGCCCACTTTCACCCGGCAGGTCGAAATCCACGCTGCTGTGCTCGATCCGCCCGCCCGCCGTCACCGACCAGGCACCGCCGAGCGGGACGGTCCAGTGCGTGAACAGGGCCGACGTACGGCTTTTCTGGCGCGCCTCGGTGCGCACCAGGGCCATCGGCGTCTTCTGGGCAAAACGCAGATCCTGGGTATCCCGGTCCAGGTAGAGGCCCGCCAGCCAGCTTGCCTCGCCTGCCGTGCCCTCAAGGCGCAATTCCTGCGACACGCCCTTGAAGTCATGATCCCGGCCGATATGCATCATGTCGGCCGGCATGAAATCGGTATCCTGCTGCAAATCGTCCTTGTAGGTATTGCGCGCACTGATGGCACGCAGCCTGAGTCCTGACTCGAACTCATGGGCGACATCCAGCGACAGCGTGCGGGCACGGGAACGATTCCAGCCATCCGTGCCGGAGCGGACTTCGGCGCGTGGTGCCGACGGCGACCCCCACAGCGAGGCATCGTCATCGTAATCGGCCCGCGTATGGCGCAGCACCACGTCCGTGCGCACGCCGGGCGTCCAGCGCAGAACCAGCCTGCCGCTGCGGCGCAACTGCCCGCCCAGTTCTTCGTCCCGGTAGGTATTGTCGATGAAACCATCCTGCCGGGTCACGCCACCGGCCACGCCGATATACAGGCTGTCTTCACTCACCGGGGTACTGACATCGAACTGCAGTCCACGCCGACCGTGGTTGCCCAGGTTACCGGACACCATGGCATATGGCTCGTTGCCGGGCTTGCGAGTCTGGATACTGATCACGCCGGCCTCAGCATTGCGCCCGTACAAGGTGGACTGCGGCCCTTTCAGCACCTCGACCTGCTCCACGCCCAGCAGGGGATCATCGAAACCCTGCGCGCGCAAGGTCGGCACGCCATCCACCACCAGCGCCACCGACGACGAAAAGGAGGTCACGTTGGCACTCAGCCCACGCATCACCGGCGGCATCAGGCCGGATTGCCCCATCGGCTGAAAACCGAGCCCGGTCATCATGCCGGGCAAGGCATCCAGCCCCTGCGCACCCTCGGCCTGCAGGTCGTCACCGGAGATCACGGCAATGGCAGCAGGCACGTCCTGCAGCAGTTGATCGCGTTTCTGCGCACTCACCACGATGGGAGCCAGCGCAGCCGGCCCGGACCTGTCCACCGATGCCGGCTGCGCCCACGTCGCCCGCCACGGCAACAAGATACTGCAGCCCCCCGCCGCCACCAGAATCACAACGCCCAAGCGCCGGCCCGGCCCAGCAAAAATATCCATAGATACCGTCCAAACAGAAAGAAGAAAGATCGCTCTCCTGCCGGAAAACGATCACTGCGGGACAGACGCCCGCCGTCTCTCTATAATAGGCATCATCAATAATGAATATCATTCATATTCGTATGGCAACCGCATCCTTTCATATGCGAACCGCACAGGACGACGTCACCGGGCAGGAAACAGGTCCGTGCCTCACGCGCACCTTGCCTGCCATCCAGGACTTCCGGCTGCTCTATACCGAGTATCGACCGGATCGCGACCTGGCCGAAGCCAGTCGCCAGCAACCGGCACGCCCACTCATGGTGCTGACGTTCGGCCTGGAAGGAGAATCGGCTTTCCGCAACCGCAGCGGGACCGAACTGGTTTTCAAGCCCGGCCATGCCACCCTGACGGCATTCCGCACCAGCGATGGCGCACGCCACTACCAGGGCAAGCGTGCCGTCCGGCAGTTGCGCATGATCGTGCCTCAGGATGCCCTGGCACAGTATTGCGAGCCAGGCACCGATATGCCACTGCCCGACACGGACATCCTGCAACTGTCGGCCAGGCCGTTGTCATCCAGTGATCACAACGCGCTCGAAGCACTGCTGTGCCAGGCCAGCCGGCCCCGGCCGGACCGACTGCAATTGCATATCCTGATGCTGCAGTTGCTGGCCGGGCAATTGCCGGTCGGACCTGCCGCCCTCGACTCGCAACGCCCGCTGGGGCAGCGCGAATTGGACCGTATCGACCTGGCCTACCGGTTGCTGGCGGAAGAACTGGGCCAGCCGCTGTCGATCACGGCGCTGGCCGCCCGGGTCGGCCTCAATGTGAACAAGTTGCGCCAGGGATTTGCGACGCGTTTCCGGGCCAGCCCCGGACAGGTGCTGCTGATGCTGCGCATGCGCAAGGCGCAGGCGCTGCTGCAGGCCGGCTGCCAGGTCGCCGAAGCGGCCTATGCCGTCGGATACGGCCATCCCAGCAACTTCAGCGCCGCGTTCAGCCGGTTCCACGGCTATCCGCCGAAAGCGGTATTCAAGGTGCCACGCAACCTGCCGGCACACGGCTAGGGTGTATCGGCATTCATCTTGCGGTAGAACCGCTACAGTCGGAACACCGCCAGAGTGCGTCCCAGCACGCCGGCATTCCGATTCATCTGTTCGGCAGAGGCCACGCTGGCCTCGACCAGTGTGGCATTCTGCTGCGTGACTTTGTCCAGAGACGCCACGGCCTGGTTGACCTGTTCGATCCCTGTATTCTGCTCGTTGGCAGCCAAATCGATCTGGCCCATGAGTTCGTTGACATGCGCCACCGACGCCACCACTTGCTCTATCACACTAGCCACCGATGCCATCTGCTGCACGCCGTGGCCGACCTGCGTACCCGACTGGCCGATCAGCCGGCGGATCTGCTGTGCCGCATCTGCACTGCGCTGTGCCAGGGCCCGCACCTCGTTGGCCACAATGGCGAAGCCCCGGCCCTGCTCGCCCGCACGGGCGGCTTCCACGGCAGCATTGAGCGCCAGGATATTGGTCTGGGCAGCAATACCCTCGATCACTTCGATGATCTGTGCCATCTGACGCGACGATTGCTCGATGGCACGCATGGCAGCATCCACCTGGCCCACAGCATCGCCACCATCCTGTGCCAGACTGGCACTGCGATTGCTTTCGACCAGTACTTCCTGCACAGTATCCAGCGACTGACGTACCGTGGCGGCCAGCTCCTCCATCGAAGCCGCCGTCTGCTCCAGGCTGGCGGCCTGGGCATCGGTACGTGCGGCCAGATCATTGGCACCATGCGCCAATTCTGCGGATATATTGCCAAAACTGCCTATCTCCACCCGTGCATCACCCACCACGGCACGGAGATTCAGCTGTATCTGCCGCAGGCGCTCGGTCAACTGCCCCATCGGATGACGGCGTTGCGCATATTCGATGGGCGTCTCCAGGTTGCAACCGGCAATGTCGCGCGCCAGCAGATTGGCTTCCTTCCAAGTTTGTGTCATGCAACGGTCGAAACGCACCACCACCAGCACGGCCAGCGCCGCTACCAGGGCGGTATGCCAGGACAGCAGGCTGCCGGTGCCTGGCAGCGGCACCACCGTCGGCAGCAATGCCACGGCCACCAGTCCGGCCACCATGGCCCCCAGCCGTTGCGTGAGCGTCGCCCGGTGCAGTTTGCCCAGCCAGTCGCGCCACCCGGTGTGACGCACCCTGCCGCCATGCAGGCGGAATGTGGAGCGCCCCGCCTCGCGTTCATGCCGGAGACGATCGTACAGCGCCACGGCAGCCCGCACCTCTTCGTGTTCGGCTTTGCAGCGTACCGACATGTAGCCCTTGGGCTTGCCATTTTCCATGATGGGCGTCACGCTGGCGCGCACCCAGTAATAATCGCCGTTCTTGCGCCGATTCTTGACAATCCCCGTCCAACTGCGCCCACGCCCGACCGTAGCCCACATATCGGCAAATGCCTCGGGCGGCATATCGGGATGCCTGACCTTGTTGTGTGGCTGACCGATCAGTTCTTCCATCGAAAACCCGCTGACCCGGCAAAAGGCAGCATTGCAATGAGTAATGACACCTCGACTGTCCGTCGTGGACATCAGCAGTTCGTTGCCGGGAAGCGGGTATTCAGTCGTCGTGACAGGCTGGTTCAGGCGCATGGTCTGGCAGTGCGTGGCGTGAATCGGGCGAACAGCAAGAATTCGCATTTGACTCAGCAGTGCCACACACCGCATTGACCTGTATCAAAATCTATCTATATACCGATATGTCGCTTCAGTCAGGCTGGACACCGTAGCGTGCGCGATACGTCAGGACGGCATCGCGATGCTCTGTAAAACGCGTGTCATCATCCAGCAGACCCAGGATATCCTCCAGTGAAGCGATGCTGACCACCGGAATACCGTACTGGCGCTCGACTTCCTGCACGGCGGAATAGGCCGCCAGCGCATCGTCCTTGCCGGCTCGTTCACGCCGATCCATGGCGATCAGCACGGCTGCCGGCTCGGCACCGGCCGCACGGATGATATCAACCGATTCTCGCACCGAAGTGCCGGCCGTGATCACATCGTCAATGATGACCACGCGCCCCGTCAGCGGTGCACCCACCAGCGTACCGCCTTCGCCATGATCCTTGGCTTCCTTGCGATTGAAGGCGAATGGCACGTCGCGCCCTTGCAGGCCGGCATGCCCGGCCAGCGCCACGGCCGTGGTCGCCGCCAGCGAGATGCCCTTGTAGGCAGGGCCGAACAGCATGTCGAACGAGACACCGGACTTGACCAGCGCATCTGCGTAGAACTGCGCCAGGCGGCCGATGGAAGCGCCGCTGTTGAACAGTCCGGCATTGAAGAAATAGGGACTGACGCGACCGGACTTGGTCACGAAACTGCCAAACCGCAACACCCCCTGGTCCAGGGCGAAACGGACGAAATCACGACGAAAATCTGACATGACGATATCCACGAAGCAAATGCGAAACCGCCATTATCGCCCAGTCGTCGCCACGTTCGGACGTGTTTCAGGGCTGGCGTACGGTAATGGCAATCACCACGTACTTGCCATCACGGCGTTCGGCCGTGAATGTCACCCGATCGCCCGGTTTGATCTGGCCCGCCAGCTCTGCAGGATCGGCCTGGTAAACCAGGGTCATGGCAGGCAGCTCCAGAACCGCAATCGCCTCGTGCTTGATGGTGATCTTGCCTTGCTGGGCATCCGTACGACGCACCTCGCCGCTGGCTGTCGCCTGCTGTGCCCAGGCACCGCTCGCAGGCAACCATGCCGCCATGCCCAGCAACGCTACCGCAGTGATACGTGTCCATCCGCTCATCAGACGGGTCTTCATGATGCATTCCCCTTATTCGATGGAATCTCCCGCCGATTGTACCTGCTGCCTTAGCTGCCCCGTGGCAGCCATGTCTTTGCGCTGCTTTCCTGCTATCGTTGCCGGATAACAGAACAAGGTGGAAGGAACGCGCCATGACCTACCTGCTGGCCCTTGACCAGGGCACCTCCAGCTCCCGCAGCATCGTTTTCGACGAACACGGCTACGCCGTGTCCAGCGCCCAGGCGGAGTTGCCCCAGCACTATCCCCAGCCGGCCTGGGTCGAGCACGATCCCCTCGATATCTGGCGCAGCCAGCTCGAAACCGCCCGCCAGGCACTGCGCCAGGCCAGTCTGGACGCCAGCCGTATCCGCGCCATCGGCATCACCAACCAGCGCGAAACCACGCTACTTTGGAATCGCCATACCGGCCAGCCGCTGCATCGTGCCCTGGTCTGGCAGGATCGGCGTACCGAAGCCTTCTGCGCTGCGCTGCGTGACCAGGGTCGGGCCCCCCTGATCCGGGAAAAGACCGGCCTGGTGCTCGATGCCTATTTCTCGGCACCCAAGCTGCGCTGGCTGCTGGACAATGTCACCGGTGCGCGAGATGCCGCCGAACGTGGCGAACTGGCCTTCGGCACCATCGACACCTGGTTGATCTGGCAACTGACACAAGGCCGGGTCCATGCCACCGATGTCAGCAATGCTTCGCGCACGCTGCTGTTCGATATCGAGCGCAGCGACTGGAGCGACGAACTGCTCGGTCTGTTCAACATCCCGCGCAGCGTGCTGCCCGAAGTCAGGCCCTCGGCTGCCGACTACGGCACGACTGCGCCGGAACTGTTCGGCCAGCCCATCCGCATCGCCGGGGTCGCCGGCGACCAGCAAAGTGCCCTCTTCGGCCAGGCCTGCCACAAGCCAGGCCAGGTCAAGAATACCTATGGCACGGGTTGCTTCATGCTCATGCACACCGGCGACCAGCGGCATACGTCCAGGCATGGCCTGATCACCACCCGCGCCGCCCAGCCCTCGGCCGATGCACAGTACGCCCTCGAAGGCAGCGTCTTCATCGGCGGTGCCGTCGTGCAATGGCTGCGGGATGGCTTGCGCTGCATCCGCGCCAGCACCGAGATCGAGGCGCTGGCCGCCAGCGTGCCCGACAGCGATGGCGTGGTGTTCGTGCCGGCCTTCGGCGGACTGGGTGCCCCCTATTGGGAACCCGAGGCACGCGGCACCATCACCGGCCTGACACGGGGTGCCACAGCGGCTCACATCGCCCGCGCCGCACTGGAAAGCATCGCCTTCCAGAGCACGGCCCTGCTGCGCGCCATGCGCCAGGATGCCGAACAGCAGGGCCTGGACATCCACGAACTGCGGGTCGATGGCGGTGCCTGCGTCAACAACCTGCTGATGCAGTTCCAGGCCGATCTGCTCGGCATCCCCGTGGTGCGTCCAGCCCACATCGAGACCACTGCGCTCGGTGCCGCCTATCTGGCCGGCATCGGCTCGGGGCTGTATCTCGACCTGGACACCATCGCAGCGCGCTGGCGCACAGACGCCGTCTTCACACCCGTCATGTCGCGAGACCAGGCCGAAGGCCGCATGGCTCAATGGGAACACGCCGTGCGCCAGGCGACGGCGCGCTGACCGGGAGAACATGACATGGACATGAGTCAACTGGCCCTGATGGACAGCGTGCTGCTGCTCGTCGCCGCCCTGGCCGGCGGCCTGCTCAATGCCATCGCCGGCGGCGGCAGTTTCCTGACCTTTCCTGCGCTGGTCTATGTCGGCGTGCCCCCCGTCGCCGCCAACGCCACGGGTACGCTGGCGCTGCTGCCCGGCTACCTGTCGGCCACCTATGCCTTTCGCAACCACATGGCCCCGCCACCGGGGATGTCCTGGCTCGGAGTGCTGGGTATCTCGGCGCTGGGCGGCGGGCTGGGAGCGGCGTTGCTGGTCATCACGCCCGATGCCGGCTTCCAGCGTATCGTGCCCTGGCTCCTGCTGGTCGCCACCGTCGCCTTCGCGGCCAGCGACTGGTTGCTCGGGCGCATCTACCGGGCAGGTCGCGCCGTGCCGGCCGTGGTGGCCCGTGCCGTACTGTTCGGCGTCACGCTCTATGGTGGTTACTTCAACGGTGGCGTCGGCATCCTGCTGCTGGCGGCCCTGGGCCTGGTAGGCATGCGTGACATGGGCATGGCCAATGGTGCCAAGAACCTGGTGTCATTCGTGCTGACCCTGATCGCCGTCATCCTGTACGCACGGGCCGACGTGCTGGTCTGGCCCCTGGCACTGCCGATGATGCTGGCCGGTATCGTCGGCGGCCTGCTCGGCGGTATCCTGGGACGCCGCCTGCCCCGACGGCTGGTGCGTGCCGTGGTCATCCTGACCGGTGCCATCATGACGGTGGTGTTCTTCCTGAAAGCCTGATCTCAGGGATATCCCGATTGTGCGTCGGAACTCGCACGGATAATATTGGCACCAATTTTGTAAAAAATAAAGGCCAACCATGACCGACACCGCAGCACAGCCCGTCGACGCACAACACACCTTCGGACAGAAACGCGCCCGCGCCATCTACGATCTTGGCCACAGCACCATTTTCTCGGCACGCAGCGATGCACGCTTTGCCTACTGCACCTATGTCCCACCACAACTCGACCTGGCAACCAACCCTCCCGAACTGGTCGTGGTCATGCACGGCACCGGTCGTGCCTTCACTGAATACCGCAACGCCTTTGCCAGCTTCGCCCGCTGGAACAACTGCATTATCCTGTGCCCGCTGTTCCCGGTCGGCGTCAACGGAGACGGCAACCGCGATGGTTTCAAGCAACTGCGCGAAGGAGAGATACGCTACGACGACATCCTGCTGGACATGGTGGCCGAGGTCGGCGAGAAGTTCGGCTGCACCTTCCCGCGCTTTGCCCTGTTCGGCTACTCCGGCGGCGGCCAGTTTGCCAACCGCTTCTGCCTGCTGCACCCGACCCGCCTGTGGGCAGTCTCGATCGGCGCACCAGGTTCCGTCACGTTGCTGGACCCGTCCCAGGACTGGTGGGTTGGCACACGCGACATGCATCAGCGCTTCGGCACCACACTGGATCTTGATGCCCTGCGCGCACTCCCGGTCCACATGATCGTCGGCAAGGCCGATATCGAAACCTGGGAAATCACCCACAAGGAAGGCGGCAAGTTCTTCATGCCGGGTGCCAACGACGCAGGCAAGACACGCCCGGAACGCCTGCAGTCGTTGCGGCACAGTTTCGAGCAGGCTGGCGTACAGGTCCATTTCGACATACTGGACAACGTGCCACACAACGGCCAGGCCTGCGTCGAGCCGGTGCAGGACTTCTTCGCGCAGGTCCTGCGCCAGATGCGACAGCCCGGTAGCGTCTGAAACCCGATTGCCCTGACTGGAGCTCGCCATGCTGCGCTTCGCCCTTGCCCGCATCATCATGTCGATTCCGACACTGCTCATCGTGGCCGTATCGGTTTTCGTGCTGATCCGCCTTATTCCCGGCGACCCTGCACAACTGCTGCTGGGCGATCTGGCCGATCCGGTCAGCCTTGCCGACCTGCGTACCCGGCTGGGGCTGGACCAGAGCTGGCTGGCTCAGTTCGGCATCTGGTTCGGCCAGGTGATCCGGGGCGACCTGGGCACCTCAATCAATATGGGCGCACCGGTCCTGCCGCTCATCTGGGAACGCTTTACCGTCAGCGCCCAGATCGTGCTTTATGCCGTCTTCCTGGCCAGCCTGGTTGCCGTGCCTGCCGGTATGATCGCCGCCTGGCGCCAGAACCGTCCCACCGACCTCGTCCTGGTCGGCAGCGCCACCCTGCTGGTATCGATCCCGACATTCTGGCTGGGCCTGCTGCTGCTGATTTTATTCGGTCTGAAACTGGAATGGCTGCCAGTGGTCGGCTATGTCTCCATCAGCACCGACTGGAAGGCGGGCCTGCTATACCTGGCCATGCCCGTTCTGACCCTGTTCCTGCATGAGATCGGCGTACTGATCCGGATGTCGCGGGCCAGTACCCTGGAAATCCTGCGACTGGACTACATCACGCACGCCCGGGCCAAGGGCCTGCCCGAGCATACGGTACTGATGCGCCATGCCTTCAAGAACGCCTTCGGCCCCACATGGACACTGATCGGCCTGGTGCTGGGCAACCTGCTCGGCGGCATTGCCGTAGTGGAAACAGTATTCACCATTCCCGGCCTGGGGCGGTTACTGGTCGATGCCATTTTCGCCCGAGACTATCCGGTGATACAGGGCTGCCTGCTGTTCGTCGCCGTGATTTACGTACTGGTCAATCTCGTGATCGACCTGTGCTATCCGATTTTCGACCCGAGGGTGACCGCAGAATGAAACGACAAAAAATCCCCCCACGCTTGTCGCTACGCTCCGGCGCTACCCCCCAAGGGGGTGCTTTTTGCCTTGGGGCGGCCCGGCGACAAAAAATCGCTCCCAACGCCCTGCTGGGTGGCCTGATCGTCGGCATCCTGCTCTGCGTGGCCCTGGTCAGCGCCTTCTGGACACCTCACGATCCGCTCAAGATCAACTTCGCCGCACGCCTGCAGCCTCCGAGCGGCGCGCACTGGCTGGGGGCCGACGAGTTTGGTCGCGACGAGCTGTCGCGGCTCATGGCGGCAGCCTCATCCAGCGTCTGGATCAGCTTGCTGACGGTATCGCTGTCCGTCATTGCCGGCACACTCATCGGCGTGCTGACCGGCTTTGTGCGGGGCTGGCTGGATCGCATCGTGATGGCGTTCAACAACGCCCTGCTGGCGTTTCCCGGCCTGCTGCTGGCGCTCGGACTGCTGGCTGTGGTCGGTGCCAACAAATATGGCATCGTCCTGGCCCTGGGCCTGGCTTATGTGCCTTCAGTCACCCGCATCGTGCGCGGCACCGTGCTGTCATTGCGAGAAAAGGAGTTCATCGAATCATCACGGGTCCTGGGCAACTCGGAGTTGTACACCATGTTCCGGCACGTCCTCCCCAACTGCGTGGCACCGCTGACCGTTCTGGCCACCTCCATGTTCGGCTGGGTCATTCTGGCGGAAAGCTCCCTGTCATTTCTCGGACTGGGCGTACCGCCCCCAGCCCCGACATGGGGCAACATGCTGGCCTCGGCACGCCCCTACCTGAGCAGCGCCACCTGGCTGTCAATCTTCCCGGGGCTCTGCATCGCCATCACGCTCCTGGGCGTCAACCTGCTGGGCGATGCGATACGGGACCACCTGGATCCACGCATGCGAGGCTCACGATGAATACTGCACACACTTCCCTGGTCTCGGTACAGGGCCTGACACTGACCGTCGGCACCGGCGGCAGGGAAATCGTCTCCGATGTCTCGTTCGACATTGCCCCCGGCGAATTCGTCGGCATCGTCGGCGAATCCGGCAGCGGCAAGACACAGGCGGCCCGCGCCATCATGGGTCTGACACCCGCCCCGCTGGAAAGGGCGGCAGGCCGCATCCTGTTCGACGGACAGGATATTGCCCAGGCCTCGCCAGCCCGTCTGCGTAACCTGCGTGGTGCCCGTATCGGCATGGTGTTTCAGGAGCCTATGACCTCGCTCAACCCGTCCATGAGCATCGGCCGGCAACTGCTCGAAGGCCTGACATTGCATCGCCGCGATCTGAACCAGCAGGCTCGCCGCCAACTGGTCCTGGAGATGCTGGCACGGGTCGGCATCCATGACCCGGAAGCCGCCATGCAAGCCTGGCCGCACGAATTCTCCGGCGGCATGCGCCAGCGCATGATGCTGGCCTCGGTCATGCTGCTCAAACCCGCTCTGCTGATCGCCGACGAGCCGACCACAGCACTCGATGCCGTAGTCCAGCGTGATGTGCTGGAGCTGATGGTCTCGCTCACCCGCGAATACCATACTGCCGTTTTGATGATCAGCCACGATCTCCCCATGGTGGCCCGCTACACGAACCGGATCGTGGTCATGCAGCACGGACACGTCGTCGAGTCAGGAGCCACAGCCGACCTGCTATCCAGGCCCGCTCATCCATACACGCGCAAGCTGCTGGCCGCCATGCCTTTTCGCCCGCCAGCCCGCACCCGCCCCCCCGCTGAGCCACTGGTCAGGATACGGGATCTGGTAGTGGAATATCCTGGTCGCCCGCGCCTGTTTTCCAGAACCGAACCCAAGCGTGTCCTCAAGGGTATCGACCTCAACATCCACCCAGGTGAAGTCGTCGCCGTGGTGGGGGGATCCGGATCAGGGAAAACCACGCTGGGACGCACCATCGCCGGCCTGCTGGAACCCACCTCCGGCACGCTGTTGTTCAACGGCCAGACCATCGCTCGCAATACGCCACACTGGCGTCAGTACCGCCTCGATTGCCAGATGGTGTTCCAGGATCCCTATTCATCTCTCAATCCGCGCATGACCATCGGTCAACTGGTCGGCGAAGGCTTGCGTCACCAGACCGACATGACGCCTGCCAGCCGCCTGCGCCGAATCCACGAAGTACTGGAAGAAGTCGGTCTTGAAAGTCGCTATGCCAGCCACTACCCGCACGAACTCTCGGGGGGGCAGCGCCAACGCGTCGCGATTGCACGGGCGGTGGTACGGCGTCCGGCATTCGTCATCGCCGACGAACCCGTTTCCGCCCTCGATGTGACGGTGCGGGCACAGGTGCTTGCCCTGTTTGCAGACCTGCAGCAAAAGCATGGTTTCTCCTGCCTGTTCATCAGCCACGACCTTGGTGTAGTGGAACAGGTCGCCGATCAGGTCATCGTAATGCAACAGGGAGAAATCGTCGAGGCCGGCTCTCGCGACGAGGTCTTCGACACGCCCCGTCACGCCTATACGCGCACCCTGCTGTCAGCCATTCCGGCACTAGAGCAGACGCCGGAGGGAGGTGTGCGTCTCAAATGGCGCACAGGCCAGCCGGTAGAGACCTGAGTGGCGGCCAGCCAGGCATGACCGATCCTTTGATGCCGTAAAATCACCTGCTCTGCCCGGAAGGGCAGGCATGTACGACCGGATTCGCCATGAAGCCCACTTGGCACGCATCCCATCATGCATGTCGACTCACCACCCTGTGGAGCTGCTCATGGCACGTCATCGATCCGTTTCCTCCCCTGACCTTGTCGACCGCATCGCACAGGATATCCAGTGCGGCCATTACGGCCCTGGCAGCTGGCTCAAGCAGATCGACCTGCAGACCCGTTATTCAGCCCCCCGGCCAGAGGTCCGCAAAGCGCTGGACCAACTGGCCCTCAAGCGACTGATCGAACATATCCCTAATCGGGGATATCACGTCCATGTCCCGGACTCAGAGCGCCTGGACAAGATCCGAGATATACGTATCCTGCTCGAATGTGGTGCTGCAACCCAGGTAATCGAACATATCACGCCCGCGCAAATCAACCAGATCCGGCAACTGGCGGAACGCTTTGCCGAACTGGTGGAGACCGGCACGCTCATGGAGCAGTACGAGGCCAACCTGCGCTTTCATCGCGCGATCTACGCACTCTGTCCAAATGACGAACTGGTGCGTCTGATCCAGGAAATCCGCTCGGGTATGCCTTCCGCCCCCACCACGCAATGGCGCACGCATGCGCGCATTCTGCAGTCAGCCCAGGAGCATTTCGGCATCGTCGATGCCCTGGCCGCCGGCGACCTGCCACGACTGCAACAGCTGATCGCCCAGCACATTTCCCAATCCGGCACCTGAAGAGGGAGTCGCCTGCTGCACGCCGCAGCAGGATCAGGGTAAGCACCGAGTGACGCACAACAGGGTTCGCTTCAGAATCATCAATATTGGCACCAATAATGCTCCATATTGATCAGCAAGGAACCCTCCATGACGATATCCCGGTCCATCCTGCACACCACACTGCTCTGCGCGGGTCTTGCCACTGCCCTGCCCGGCTGGGCGGCACCCCTTGTGATTGCCCAGCCTGCCGATATCCGCTCCACCAATCCAGGCGTGAACCGGGACAATTCCACCGACGGTGTCATCCTTAACGTCATCGAGGGATTGGTCGGCTACCGTGCCGATGGCACCGTTGCCCCCCTGCTGGCGGAGTCCGTCGATATCTCGTCGGACGGCCTGACCTATACCTTCCGGCTACGACCCGACGTCAAGTTCCACAATGGCTCCCCGGTGACGTCAGCCGAAGTCCTGTGGAGCTGGAACCGTTACATGGACCCGGCCACAGGCTGGCGCTGCCTCGGTGAGTTCGACGGTCGCAATGGCCTGAAAGTCACGGAAGTCAGCGCACCGGATGCATCCACCTTTGTCATGAAGACCGATCAAGCCTCTGCCCTGTTCCTGGACACGCTGGCTCGCACCGACTGCGGCATGACCGCCATCCTGCACCCCGATTCCGTTGCGGCCGATGGCAGTTGGCTGACGCCCGTCGCCACAGGGCCGTATACCTTCGTCGACTGGAAGCGTGGCGAATACGTCACCTTGCGTGCCTTTACCGACTACCGTTCGCCCGGCACCGAAAAAAGCGATGGCTATGTCGGAGACAAAACCCCGCACGCCGAAGAAGTCCGCTTTCTGGTCGTGCCCGACTCGTCTGCGGCCAAGGCAGGACTGCAATCGGGGGCGATTGACCTTGCCCAGGTCACGTTTGCCGACTATCTGGAACTGAAAGACAACCCGAACCTGGACGTTCTCATTCCTGGCGAAGCCACCAAGCACAGTCTGCTGCTGCAGACCCGTGACCCGGTACTCCAGAACCAGAAGCTGCGACAGGCCATCGCCGCTTCGCTCGACATCAGCCAAATCGTCCAGGCAGCCAGCGAAGGGGTCGCCAACCAGACCAACCAGTCGGCAGTGCACCAACACTCGCCGTTCTACAGTGACACCCAGCGCAAGGGCTACAGCTACGATCCTGCTCTGGCACAGCGCCTGCTTCAGGAGGCCGGCTACAAAGGCGAAAAAATCACGATCTATGCCAACAAGCGAGCGCATGTACCCAGCTACCAGGTCGCTATCATGGCGCAAGCCATGATGCAGGCTGCCGGCATCAATGCTCAAATAGAAGTCCTGGAATGGGCAACCCAGCTCGACCGCTACAACCGGGGCAACTATCAGATCAGTTCATTCACCTATTCGTCGAGGCTGGATCCCAGCCTGAGCTATGAGCAGTTTGCCGGCGACAAGGACCAGCAATCCCGCAAAGTCTGGGAGAATCCGGAAGCGCTGGAGCTGATCGAGGCGTCGATGCGTGAGTTCGACCCGACCAAGCGGCAGGTGCTCTTCGATCAGTTGCACGAAAAGATGCTCGATGACGTGCCGCTGATCATTCTGTTCAACGGTGCAACGGCATGGGGCCAGAAAAAAGGCCTCGATCACGTCACTGTATGGGAAGGCAAACCGCTGCTCTGGTAAGCCCCTGATGATTCGTACTGCATAATCAAAAAAAGACCCCGCACCTCATATATGAAGTGCGGGGTCTTTTGACTGAGCACAGCACACATGCGGCCAGCCTGGCCGCACATGCCTCAGAGCACAACCGGATCTGCGTCCAGGCTATAGCGTGTGAATGTTCTGTTCAATGCAGGCAGCGGCGCGGCTTCCAGGATGCCCAGCGCCGGCTCCATGACCACCATGGCGACCGTGGCCGACAGATTGTGTCGACTTGCCGGGCGCGGAGGCCGGCAGACCGAATAGGGGGTACCGAAGTCATCGAAGAGTGCCTGCTTCAGGTCCTCGCGAGTCAGCTGTGGCCGGGCATTCAGCAATCGGCGCACGCGCCAGTCCCGATAGGGACTCTCTGGCGTATTGGCACGGCCCATATCGCGCAACTTGCATAGTGCAACCTCGCTGACCCAGTGATTGGCATGCACGATCAGGCCATCCTCTCCCGGATAGAGCGGAAACGCTTCGTTGGTCGAGCATTCGTAGTCCACCCCGAATCCCTCGGCCATACCCAGCATAATGTTGTTCGAGCAGGACTTGGGCGTAGACGACACTGCCTTCATGGCCAACGCGAAATGCTGCTGCTCCAGCACCTTGCGCCGGATCAGCGAAAGTGGCACCCCTTCCTGTGTGAAATCGCGATCGGACTCCAGATAATTCGCTGTAATCGAGATGCCGGCGCTGTTCAGCCCGCTACGCGCCAATCCACCCGCTTCCACGAAGGTCAGCATATCGGGGCCATCCTCTTGGCGCACGCGCAATACCACTGCAGTATCCACGCATTCGGCCCGCCAATCCCAGTTCTGCCCATGAATCAGATTGCCAGCCGCGGCACGTTCGGGCAGGATCAGTGCTCCCGTGCAACCATCCTCGGGCTCCTGCCCTGCCTTCTCATCCTCCAGTTCGATGACCTGGTTTTTCTCTGCCCGTGCGCGTGCGACCACTTCGGTACGCGCATTGATCATGACGATATCCTCGAACGCCACGCCCGCACCGTCGGCAATGCCATGCATTTCATCCAGATAGTGGGGCGCGAACTCGCCAATGGCCGGCACGAAGCTGTGAATCAAGGCCTGCCGCTGCGCCTCTGCGTAGCCCAGATCGACCAGCGTACGCCCATACAGGCTTGCGCTCAGACGGATACGCTCATGTGCCTGCTGTCCATACTGGACGCCGCGTTCATAGGCTCCGCCCGAGACGGAAACGAATGGAAATTGAGTTGGAGCAGCCATGCATCCCCCTTGTAGAATGATTGTGATGTGGCTGGCCGCAGCCCTGCGAACAGCCGCTTTTTTATTGTAATTTATTTTGGTGCCAATTTAACGAAAAGAGGCCTCCAGATGACCGTATCACTGTGTATTTCCCATCGTCGCAACATGGCATGGGGCCTGACCGCCCTGCTGCTTGGCGGGCTTGCACCGGCCGCCGCGCAGACTGCCGGATCTACGGCAACACCCTCCGCGCAGCGCGATGCCCAATACGAACAGGACGCCGCGTATTGCCACCAGAACAGCCAAAGCGTCGACCTGCAGGCCTGCCTGCGGGAAGCTGCCACGATGCAGGCCGAACGCAGGCGCAACGCCGCCTCGCCCGCCACTCCTGCGGCAGACAACGACAATCCTGATGTGTACATGCGCAATGCACTGCGTCGCTGCCAGTGGCAGCCCGCATCCGAGCGTGCGGCCTGCGAAGCCCTGATACGCAACCAGGGCGATGTGGCGGTACAGGGCAGCGTACTGGAAGGCGGCCAGATGCGGATGATCGCCATCCCGCAAGCCCCCCAGATGCCGACAGACCCACAACAAGCCACCCCGGACGGCCCGGCACCGTATCCTGTGGAAACGGATCGGGAGCCCTACGCGCGGCCACTGCCGCGCTGATCCAATCAGCGGCTACTGCGCGGCCTGGCTGGCTCGCTCCAGCCGACTATTGAACATATCGAGCGGCATGGCACCCGCCACACGGGTGCCATCCTCGAAGAACACGGCAGGCGTGCCCCGGATATTGAGTGTCCGGGCCAGTGCAGTCCAGTCCTGCAGCGGCGCGTCGCAACTGGCCTGGGCCGGCGTGCGCCCCTTGAGCATCCACTCGTCCCAGACCTTGCCCTGGTCCTTGGCGCACCAGACATTGGTGGCCTTGGTGACGGAATCAGGCCCCAGGATGGGCAGCAGGAACGTATGGATGGTCAGGTTATCGACCTCCTCGAGCGTCTTGCGCAGGGCCTTGCAATAGCCACAGTTGGGATCCTCGAAAATCGCAACCTGCCGGGAGCCGTCACCCTTGACCTGGCGAATCGACAGCTCCGTCGGCAAGTCACTGAAATCGATGGCACTGAGGGCTTCCTTGCGCGCACGGGTGACATCTTCGCGCGTCTTGGCATCGATCAGCGAACCATTCAGCACGAAGTTGACCTCGGGATCAACGTAGACCAGTTCATCGTCGAGTTGGACTTCATACAGGCCATAGGGCGTCGGGTTCACGGCCGTGGCCTTCAAGCCGTCGAAGCGGGCCTCGAAGCGCTGCTTGACGGCCTCGGCCTCCGCACCGTCTACAGCGGTAGTGGCGGCCCAGACCGCTGGTGCAGCCAGCACGCCCATCAGCGACAGCGCGCAGGCAGCGGCCACCCTGGTCAGACGCCGTGCATGATGCAGGCCGGTCGTGAGGCGGCCGGAGCGGCCCATATCGTGTCTATGCATATCCTGTCCTTGGCTTTTATGTCCCGTCTGCCCGGCGTCAACCCTGGCCGGCGGCATTGTCGATGAGTGCCCGCTTGATGAACGGCAAGCGTTCGACCAGCTCCATGCCCTGGTTGCGCAGCCAGACCAGCGGCACCTGCTCCGAAGAAAACAGGCTGTGCAGTCCGTGCGTAGCCAGCTTCATGGCGCGCAGCGGTGCTGCCCGTGCCCGGCGATAGCGACTCAATACTCTTTCGTCTCCGGCATGCCGGAAAGGTTCCCGACCGGCCACGGCATCGACCAGCGCACGGACATCGCCCAGCCCCAGGTTGAGACCCTGGCCGGCCAGCGGATGGACGCGATGCCCGGCATCGCTGACCAGGGCTAACCCCGGTCCGGTCATGCTGCTGGTCTGTTCCAGGAACAGCGGAAAGCCATGCACCCCGCTGCGTACCCGCAGATGCCCCAGCCGACCTGAGGTCAGCACCGCCAGGCGCTCGGCCAGGAAGGTTTCCTGCTGCGCCTGCGGCCAGCCCAGCAGGGCACGAGCCTGATCCTGCGGCATGGACCAGACCAGCGACACCAGGTGGCGACCTCCACGCGTATCCGGCAGGGGCAGCAGGGCCACGATGCCCTCCTCGGAAAACCACTGGCAGGCCACGCCCTGATGCGGCAGTTCGGCCTCGAGATGGGTCACGATCCCCATTTCGCCATAGGCGTGGGAGTCGACCGCCAAACCGGATGCCGCCCGGACGGCCGAGCGCGCACCATCGGCGGCCACCACCAGGTCGGCCCGCAATGCCGGCCCCTGGTCGAGTTCGAGAATCGACGCCTGACCGTCATGGTGCCAGCCGGTGCAACGCCTGTCGTGCCAGGTCAGGCCCGACATCAATGCCGCCTGCGCCAGAGTGCGTTCGAGCAGCCCTGCCTCGACGATCCAGGCCAGCGCGGGCCGGGCAGCCTGCCAGGCTTCCAGCGTGACCTTGCCCTGCTGGTCACCATGCACTTCCATGGCCTGCACCGGCGTAACGCGATTGGCAGGCAACACATCCCAGACGCCCAGCCCTGCCAGGAAAGACTGGCTTTCCGGCGACAGCGCATAGACACGCGGGTGATACTCATCCAGATCAGGCGGCTGCATGTCGGGACGTGGCCCGACCAGCGCAACCTGCTGCCCACGGCGCGCCAGCGCCAGGGCTGTCCCCAGCCCGGCAATGCCGCTGCCGGCCACCAGAATCGAGGTTTTTTTCATGTCAGCCAACCCTCATCGCGCCGAAGGCGTGCCCGCAGCACGGGGCCAGAGCACCCACATGCGGCCGTTCTGTTTCATGCGACCAGCGATGTTGCCGGCCTCTTCGCCGTAACCCCAGTAGAAGTCGGCACGCGCCGCCCCCTTGATGGCCGCCCCGGTATCCTGGGCGAAAACCAGCCGGTTGAGCGGACGGGCGTCGCCCGGCCAGGTCGTCGACAGGAACACAGGCGTGCCCAGCGGCACGAACTGGGTATCGACGGCAATCGACCGACGCTCTGTGAGCGGCAGCGAATAGGCACCCTTGGGGCCGGCAGCCTCATCGGCAATCGCCTCTTCGCGGAAGAAGACCACGGCCGGATTGACGCTGAGCATTTCCTCGACGCGATGCGGATTGTCGCGCGCCCAGGCGCGGATGCCCTGCATCGAGGCCTGACCGGCAGTCAATTCGCCCTTCTGTATCAGCCAGCGGCCGATCGACTGGAACGGCTGGCCATTGTGATTGGCATAGGCCAGCCGGATTGTGCTGCCAGCGCCCGGCCCATCGGCCAGATAGGCACGGCCCGACCCCTGGATCTGCAGGAAGGCAGCATCGACAGGGTCGTTGACCCAGACGATCGCAGCCGGCTGCCGGCCGGCTGACTGCAACTGCACGCGCGTGTCGTAGGGAATGACACGATTGCCATCGAGCTTGCCGCGCACACGCTTGCCAGCCAGTTCGGGATAGAGCCCGCCCAGATCGATGGTGAGCAGGTCATCCGGCACGGCATACAGCGGCCACTGAAACTGTCCGCCACGCTGGCGCGACGCTACAACCAGGGGCTCGTAGTAACCGGTGACCGTATTGGTGGCAACCTTGCCGCCCGCATCGTGCAAGCGCCAGGGACGCAGGTGCTGCTGCAGGAAGGCGCGCACCTGGGCCGTCGAGGCCGCACCGGGCTGCTGTGCCTGGCGTTGCGCAGCCGCGCAGACAGGTTGCCAGACAGGCGGCGTGGCGCGCGCAGGCAGGGTCAGCCCGCCGGAAATCGGGCGCATCAGCCCCTGGCAGTTGAGCAGGAAAGCCTGCCAGACCTGCTCCAGCTCATCAGCCTGCCAGCCCGGCATCTCGGACCAGTCGGCAGCCACGAAACGACCCGCCAGATTGCGGGCCGGGCTATCGGGCAGCGGTTGCGTGGGCACCGACAGGACACTGCCCGGTGCCGGCGTTGCGGTGGACGGTGACGTGGCGACGGTGCCGCCACTGTCGGTCGCCGGACTGCCCGGCTGGGAAGGGCCATACGAAACCGTGGTACAGGCGGTCAGCCAGCCGACCATGGACAGCGTCGCCAGACGCTTGATGCAGGATGATGCGTTGTATTTCATGAATGAATCCACTCAATGCAGCACATTGGGCACTGCCAGGACAAACTCGGCGATCGGCACGTCGAACGGGATGCCGTTCTCGCCGACGCAATGATAGGCACCGCGCATCGTACCGACAGGGGTACGCAGTGGACAGGCGCTGGTGTATTCGAAGACTTCGCCAGGGGCCAGCAACGGCTGCTTGCCGACCACGCCCAGGCCGCGCACTTCCTCGACCCGCTGGTCGGCATCGGTGATGATCCAGTGCCGGCTGATGATCTGGGCCGGCTGCGATCCCCTGTTGACGACCTGCACCGTGTAGGCGAATACATACTGGGGCTGGGCAGGATCGGATTCGTCGGGCAGGTATTGCGGCACGACCGTGACGCTCAAGTCATAGGTTTTCACGGAACAACATCCCCATGGCGCAAAGGCAAACTACAATGATGACATAGATTCGTCCATTTGCCTTTGCCGACTCCCACCCGCCATGTCAGTTATTGCAACACCCCAATCCCTGCCGCCCGCGCGTATCGCGCCGAGCATCCTGTCCGCCGACTTTGCCTGCCTGGGCGAAGAGGTCCGCAACGTCCTGGCTGCCGGTGCCGACTGGATTCACTTCGACGTGATGGACAACCATTTCGTCCCCAACCTGACCATCGGCCCGATGGTGTGCGAAGCCATCAGACCGCACGTCGGGCAGGCTCCCATCGACGTACACCTGATGGTCGAGCCGGTCGATGCGCTGGTGCCGATGTTCGCCAAGGCAGGTGCCAGCCTGATCAGCTTTCATCCCGAAGCCTCGCGCCACGTCGATCGCACCCTGAGCCTGATCCGCGATCACGGCTGCCAGGCCGGACTGGTCTTCAATCCGGCCACGCCGCTGGACTGGATGGATCACGTCATGGACAAGCTCGACCTGGTGCTGCTGATGTCGGTCAATCCGGGGTTCGGCGGCCAGAAGTTCCTGCCCTCGACCCTGCCGAAGCTGCGTGCCGTACGCCAGCGCATCGACCAGTGGATGCAGCAGGGTGGCCAGCCCATCGCGCTCGAAGTCGATGGTGGCGTCAAGGCCGACAATATCGCTGAAATCCGTGCTGCCGGTGCAGACACATTCGTGGCCGGCTCGGCCATCTTCGGCCAGTCCGACTACGCAGCCAGCATCTCGGCCATGCGCGCCGAAATCCTCAAGGCTGACAGCCTGCAGGCCTGACACGTCGACGATCCCTGCAACCTGACACGCCAACTGCCCGAGCACCAGTTTTCCCTGCCATCATCCTGCCAGCCGAGGACAACCACGGACATGACCGACTCCCTCTCCGCCATCCGCGCCGACGCACAGACTGACCATGCCGATACGGGCAGCGGCATCCGTGCCGTGCTGCTCGATCTCGACGGCACCCTGCTCGACACCATCACCGACCTGGCCGTGGCAGTCAACGCCATGCGCACCGATCTCGGCCTGCCCACCCTGCCGCAGGACCTGATCGCCACCTATGTCGGCAAGGGTGCAGAAGACCTGGTTCAGCGCTCACTGGACAGCGGCCTGGAAGCCGAGCATCAGGCCGATGCAGCACGCCAGGCAGAAGGGCTGGCACTGTTTCAGACACACTATGCCCGCGTCAATGGCGAACAGGCCCTGCCCTATCCTGGCGTACTGGACGGGCTGGCAGCCTTGCAGGCAGCGGGCCTGAAACTGGCCGTGGTCACCAACAAGCCGACGGCCTTCACTTTGCCGCTGCTGGAGCGTACAGGCCTGACGCACTGGTTCGAGGTCATCGTGAGCGGCGACACCTGCCCCCGCAAGAAGCCCGATCCCATGCCGTTGCAGCACGCCTGCGACCTGCTCGGCATCGCCCCCGGCGAAGCCGTCATGATCGGTGACTCGGTCAATGATGCCCTGTCGGCGCGTGCCGCCGGCATGCCGGTGCTGATCCTGCCCTATGGCTACAACGAAGGCCACGATGTCGCCACGCTGGACGCCGATGCCGTGATTCCGTCCATGGAAGCCATTGCGGGCTGGATTTCGCAGCGATCAGGCCACCCGAAGTAAACCTCGCTCAGGCGCTACGCAGCCGCAATCGCCTGTACCCGAGCCATCCGCACGGCATCCTTGATCGCACCACCATCGCGCCCGCATTGCCGGGCGATGGCCCCGGCATCGACCAGCCGGGCCGCTGCCAGTGCGCGCTGCCATGCAGCCAGATCAACTGGCAGGCAAAGTGCGGCCGCATCCAATAACTGTTCGAAACGTGCCGGCTTGCGCAGAGCATCGCCGTACTCCATGATCCGCCACTGTTGCTCAGGCGTACCTGAGGTCGGCAGGTCTGCCAGCAGGGTCTGCAGCAGACGGGCCATATCTGCGCACTCGGAAGGCACCCGCAGGCGCGCGCTCAGTGCAACCACATCTGCGGCCCCGCTCACCAGCAACGCATAGCGCGAGGCCTGCGGCAGGCCTGCCTGTGCGGCGGCATCCAGGATCTGCCATGCAGTTGTCTGCGCACGATCCTCTGCGATTGCAACCATTGTGCCAGCGCTGCCCGGCGTACCCAGTACGACGTCCTGCGGTTCAACAGCCCTCAACGGTTCCGCTGCCATCTTGCCGGACTGCCACGGCAGCACAGGCCTTCCCAGCCCCGGCATGATCCGCTCAAGCGCGCCCACCTGTGCAAGCAGGGCCAACATGCGTGCCGGCTGGGCCGATATCAATCCGCGCGACAATTCCTGCCAGACTCGTTCCGGCACCAGGGCATCGACTTCGCCCTCATCAACCATGCGCCGGCACAGCGCCAGGGTTTCGGGAGCCACCGAGAAATCGACGAAACGGGCCATGAAACGGGCCAATCGGAGAATGCGTACCGGGTCCTCCATGAAGGCCTCGCCCACATGCCGGAAAATCCGGGCCTCAACATCGGCCGCACCGCCCAGTGGGTCGTATAACTGGCCGTACACATCGCGGGCAATGGCATTGACGGTCAAATCACGTCGGCGCAGGTCATCGGCCAGCGACACATCGGTGCCCGTATGAAACGTGAAGCCACGGTAACCACGCCCGGACTTGCGTTCGGTACGGGCCAGCGCATATTCCTCATGTGTCTGCGGATGCAGGAAAACCGGAAAATCCCCGCCCACCGGCAGAAAGCCCCGACGCGCCATCTCTTCGGGGGTCGTGCCGACGACGACCCAATCATGATCGCCCGGTTGCAGCCCCAGCAAGCCATCACGCACCACGCCGCCCACGGCATAGACCTGGAGGCCGACCAACGGGTCGGCCTGCATGGATGCCTCGGTCACGGCAGTGCCACCGTTGTCTGCGTCGAAGGTTCGATATAGCCCAGGCGGGTCTTGAGCGACTGCGGCTGGCCCGAGAACAGTGCGGCGTAGTAGACCGCATTGGACAGTACTTTCTGCACGTAGTCGCGGGTTTCGGTAAACGGGATCGTCTCGGCGAAGATCGCCCCTTCGACACGGTGCGTCAGGCTGGCACGCCAGCGCACGGAGCGTCCGGGGCCGGCGTTGTAGCCGGCACTGGCCAATACCTGAGAACCGCCCAGGTCTGTCAGCACCATGTTGAGATAATTGGTGCCCAGCAGCGTATTGACATCGAAGTCATTGACCTTGGACGGGTGAAAATCCGACATGCCGATCTTGCGGGCCACCCAGCGGGCCGTGGCCGGCATCAATTGCATCAGGCCCGAGGCACCCACCGTCGAGCGCGCATTGCTGACAAAACGCGACTCCTGGCGGATCAGCCCGTACACCCAGGCCGGATCGAGGTCGATCTGGCGGGCCTGGGCCGTGACGCGCCCCTCGAAGGGCGCGATGTAGCGCTGGTTGAAATCAAACTGCCCCTGCGTCAGTTCGGACGTATTGACGACACGATCATAGATGCCTTCCTGACGTGCATACTCGGCGGCCGCCAGCAACTGGCGATCGTTCATGCCGCGCAGCGAGAAATTCCATTCCGGCACGGCTTCGCGCCGCCAGCCCTGGTGGAACAGCGACACGGCGCGACGCAGCCCCGGATGGGATTGCGCCTCGGCCAGCTCCTGCGGGGACACGGGCGCGGCACGCTGGGGGGGGGCAATGGTGCGTCCCAGCTCTTCGGCCGCCAATTGCCCATAGAAACCGAACCGGTCGGCAATGCGTGCGTAGGCAGCCTGGGCCGCCTGGGTCTGCCCCTGGGCCGCCTGCCCGCGCGCGCGCCAGTAGATCCAGTTGTCGGCTTCGCGCTCGTCTGCAGGCATGGCATCGATGGCCCCCATCACCCAGCCCCAGTCGATGGTCGGCTGGCGCAGCGCGGCGCGCACGCGCCAGGCCTGGTTGTAGGGTGCGATGCGGGCCTCCAGACCGGCCTCGCGATACCAGTCGTGGGCACGCGGGTCCAGGTTGAGCGCCGCAATCAGGGCAAACTGGCTGCGCAGCCAGGCCAGATCGGTCTTGGGCAGATGAGCGGCCCATTGATCTCGCAGATAGGTATCGCCAACATCGCGGTCCTTGCGGGCCAGTCGGGCCAGCGCAATCAGCACCAGTTCGCGATCCAGGGCGCTGGCAGCCGGACGAGGCTGCAGCGCCAGCCACTGCATCGGTTCCTTGAGAATGGCATCGTAGGTCTTGAGCCGCTCGGCATCGAACAGATAGCGGGCATAGCGCCGCGCCTGCGGTAGTTCGTTGACCTCGATGGCATCACGCAAAAGCGTCGTGAGATGTGCGTTTTGCACAATGCCGGCCGACACCAGCCGGTTCATCATCGACCAGCAGGCATTACCGGGCCGGTGCGCCGCCAGCGCCTCGCTGGCATTGACCGCTTGCCCGGTCGCCTGCGCCGCCTCGATCCGGGCGCACTGTACCTGCGCATCATTGACCTGATGCACATCGAGTTGCAGCGCCTTGCTGTAATTGCCCAGTCGCACCTCGGCCAGCACCCAGTCACGCAGGATGCGGTCCGCCAGGAACGTACCGGGATAGCGCTTCAGGAACTCGCTGGCCTGCTCTTCGGGCAAGGGTGCCCGCTGTGCCAGGCGACTGCGCAGCCACCAGTACTCGACATAGATCTGCAAGGGATCACCCTGCGCCGCCTGCAGAGCCGTATCCAGCTTTGCCTGCTGCTTGCGATCATAGGCCTCGCGGGCCTGGATCACGGCCTCGGAAATCTGTGCGGCCGGCACCGCCGTGGACATGGGTGCCAGCGTGGGATCGAGCGACGCCAGTTGCTGCGCCTGCACACTGCACGCCAGCCCCAGGCCGGCCACCAGATGCGCGGCCAGCGCCATGGCCCTGCGCGGCATACCCGGCACGGCGGATTTCTGATACCGTCTGGTCTTTGCCCCGAACTCCATGGCACCTCCACGATCATGAATACCTGCAACACCGCACAGGATAACGCAGACACGCTGCGAAAGCGATTGCGCGATGCCCGCGCCAAAACCACGTCCGAAGAGCGCAACAACAGCGGCCTGCGCATCCGTGCGCGCCTGCACACCTGGCTGGCGATACACCTGTCGGAACGCCCCGAAGACAGCCCGCCACCGGTGATTGCCGCCTACTGGCCCCTGGAGCTGGAGCCCGATCTGCGCCCGCTGCTGCGCAAATGGGACCAGGAAGAAGGCCATACGCTGGCACTGCCGGTCATCGACCAGCCCGGCCAGCCGCTGCGCTTTCGCCAATGGACAACGGATACGCCCATGCAGACAGGCCTGCACGGCATCGAGGAGCCGGCCGAAGGCCAGTGGCTGACGCCCGACATCATCCTGGTGCCAACGCTGGGCTACACCCGCGAGGCCGACCGGCTAGGCTATGGCGGCGGCTACTATGACCGCACCCTGGCCGCATTGCGCGATGATGGTCACGCCTTCGTGACCATCGGCGTGGCCTGGTCGATCGGCGAGTTCAAGCGCAAGGATCACCCGCCTGCCGATCATGACTTCAGGCTCGATGCCATTGCCACCGAAGCCAAATGGGTGCCCGAAGCACCCTGACAGCCCTCAGCCTGCTGCCGTCTCGAAAACCTGCCACATGGCCTCGAGGCGGCGCTCGAACTTGTCAGCCCCACCATAGATCAGCTCGGACTGCAGCGCATCGATCAAGCCCATATAGGTCAGCGTCAGCGTTTCGATGGTCAGGCCGCGACGGTTCTCGGCCAGCGGAGAACCCTTGATCGCCGTACGGATGATGTCTTCAAGATTGTCCATGAAGACATGCATCGGCTCCATCACCGCATCATAGATATGCAGGGGGGGAGCCAGCAACGCCTTGAACCAGAAGGCCACATGCTCGGAATTTTCGTATCGCGTGCGAATGTCCTGCAGGTAGGCCCGCAATTGCCCGACCGCACCCTGGCCGCCATGCAGCACCTGACCGGCATGTTCCAGCTCGGCCTCCACCAGTCTGGGGATCAGGCTGAGATACAGCTCATCCTTGCTCTGAAAATGCGCATAGATGGAGGGCTTTTTGATACCGACATCCGCAGCGATCTCGGCCAGCGACGTTGCATCGAAGCCCTGCCTGGCAAAGCGGGCCAGTGCAGCATCCTGCAGGCGAATGGCGGTCATGGTCTATCCGGTGGCGATGAAAGCGGCCATCGTAGCATGGCCCTGCCCCCCACCCGAATGGCAGGCCCGGCCGGGTGGGCCAGGCCTGCCATCCAGCCTAGAACGAAGCCGTTATCCGGGCGTAATAGGCGCGACCGCGCTCGTTGTACGTATAGGCTCCGGCATCCTCGGCATTGCCCCCGCGGTAAATCCGCTTGTCGAACAGATTGCTGATACCGAAGCGCAGACGCAGATTGGAATTGACGACGTAGCCGGCACTGATACCCGCAATGGCATAGGGACTGATGCGCTCCTGATTGCTCATCTCCCGACCCGTCTGGGCCAGCGAAGGTGGCTTCTGCACGCCATACCAGGTCAGCGTAGCCCCCAGCGACAGGCGCTGATTGACGGACCAGTCCAGCGTGGAATTGAGCGTGAACTCGGGGATGATGCTCAGCGGCTCGTCCTTGAATCGTCCCGAACGACGCTCGGCATCGATCATGTAGGTCAGGTTGTTGTTCCACTCCACGGACTCGCCCAGCCGGAAATACAGATTGCCTTCCAGCCCCTGCACCAGAGCCTTGCCGGTATTGCTCCACTGATAAACCTGAGAGCCACCGATGGTCCCGACACTGGTCGTGCCGGCATCCACCTTGTTCTTGTAGTCATTGCGGAAATACGCCACGCTGAAGCGCCAGTCGCCCGGATCGTAGGACACCCCGATTTCCTTGTTGATGCTGGTTTCAGGCTTAAGGTCCGGATTGCCGACCAGATAGCAGGGACCATTGCTCATCCAGCAGCCCATACCCCGACTGTTCAAGACATAGTTCTCGGTTGCCTGATAGAGATTGGGCACTTTGTAGGCTCGGGCAATCCCCCCCTTGATGGACCAGGCCGATGTCAGCCAATACTCTGCATTCAGGCTGGGGCTCCAGTTGGAACCAAAGGTATCGCTGTGATCAAAGCGCATGCCCGGCGTCAGCGTCAGGTTCTCGCTGGCCTCGATGTTGCTTTCCACGTAGATGGCCTGGCTCGCCTGCCTGGCACGGGTCGCGCTGCCCTGTTGCGCATTCAGGCTATCGCGCATGCCCCCCGGATCGTTGAGCGATTCGCGCAGATCTTCTGCCCCTACGGTCAGCACCTGTGCCACATCCGCCACGGCAAAGGGCACATTGACTTCGCCACGCAACTGCACCGTGCGCAAACGGGCCGTATCGAACACGCCGAGGTCATCACCGCCACTGCCGGGAGCCCCTTCCACCGAACCCGACAGGCCTTCACGCTGGCGATGGTTGCGGGTGACATCGTAGGCCGCACTCAGCAGGGAATCGCCCCAGTCGTACCGTCCCCGATGGGTCAGCGACACCGCCTGGCGATACATGACGTTGGTTTCCGAGTTGTACAGTCCGTCGATCCCGTCGTCGTGCCAGAACGGTGAATCACCGGCATAGCGGTTGCCCTGGCGGGAATAGCTGGTTTCCAGATCAAAAGAATGCGTACTGTTCGGCTTCCAGGCCAGCAGCACGTTGGCATCCTTGTTGACCACCCCTTCGCGGCCATTGGCAATCGCATGGCGGAAGCGATTGTTGTAGCCCTCGGCCATATTCAGCGAGTCCGGGTCGGTATGGTTCCAGTTGGCGTAGGCACGAATGCCCAGCGTCTCGGTAATCGGCGTGCTCAGGCTGAGATTGACCCGGTTGGTCGCGCCTTCTTTGCTGTCGTCCGGCTGATTGGTGTAGTAGGTCACGGAACCGGTCGGCTTGTCCGCCACACCCTTGGTCCGGATGCTGACCACGCCCCCCATAGCACCCGAACCATAGCGCGCCGCAGCCGGTCCGCGCAGGACTTCGACGCTTTCCACCATTTCAACGGGAACCCAGTTGGTATCACCCCGCGAGTCTCGGTCGCCGCCCCAGCCATAGCGCACGGCGTTGCGCGAGCGCACCGGTACGCCATCGATCAGGATCAGCGTATTCTCCGGCCCCATCCCGCGGATATCAATCTGGCGGTTGTTGCCCCGGATGCCCGAACCACTGGTGCCTGTCAGGTTGACCCCCGGCTGGCGGCGGATGATATCGGCCAGATCATTGGCCGGCGGCGTATTCTCGATATCCTGACTGGTAATGACCGACACGCCGAGCGCCTGCTTCATCTGCTCTTCGGCGGTCCCCAGCACCTGAACCGAGTCCAGCGAATGCACTGCCTGCTCGTTCTGAGTCTCCTGGGCTTCGGCGCGGCCCCATGGACTGGCCACGACCCCGAGCGCCAGCATTACCCAGATGCTGGCATGCAGCGATCCCCCTTGTATCGCAGCGGCACGATTCCTGTTTTTCTGCACAACTGGCTCCTCAAAACTAACTACCGTACGTTAGAAAACCTAACGGACGGTAGTTTATTGGGTATAGTTTTGATTTGCAACATCAACAGCGCCTGTTGTTCAGCCCGAGCACCTGCAAGGGTGCTCCGGACTACCTGCAGCAAAAGGAGTAATCGGCCCTAGAACGTATCCCAGTCATCCGCCTTGTCGGTCGCAGCCTTGGGCGCGCTGGTCTTGTCATGTGCAAGCGCAGCAGTCGGCCGTGCCTTGGCAGGAGCCGGCCTGGCGACCGGTCGGCGCACCGGTGCTGCCGTGCGACCCGATGACTGAATACGTGCGGCAGGCCGTACCTGCACTGCATCAGAGGTACCAGTCACGCCAAGGCGAAATACACTGACCAGTTCGACCAGCCGCGCAGCCTGCTCATTGAGGCTGGCAGCAGCGGCAGCAGACTGCTCGACCAGTGCGGCATTCTGCTGGGTAACCTGATCCAGCTGATTGACGGCATCACCGACCTGGGAAATGCCCTGCGTCTGTTCATGCGTGGCAGCCCCGATCTCGGCAATCAGGTCGGCAACGCGCTTCACCTGGTCCACGATCTCGCTCATCGTGGAGCCCGCTTCGCCGACCTGCTGCGCGCCATCCTCGACCTTGGAGACACTCTCGCCGATCAAATCCTTGATCTCCTTGGCGGCCTGAGCCGAACGCTGGGCCAGCGTGCGCACTTCGCCAGCCACCACGGCAAATCCCTTGCCCTGCTCGCCGGCACGCGCGGCTTCCACGGCGGCATTGAGCGCCAGGATATTGGTCTGGAAGGCGATCGAGTCGATGACGCCGGTGATATCGGCAATCTTGCGGGAACTGGCCGTGATGGCTTCCATCGTCCGCACGACGTCGCCGACGACTTCGCCGCCGCGTACCGCTGTCGTACTGGCCGAGTTTGCCAGTTGCGCCACGGTATCGACCGTATCGGCATTCTGGCGAACCGTGGAATTCATCTGCTCCATCGCTGCAGCCGTCTGTTCCAGGCTGGACGCCTGTTCTTCGGTACGCTGGCTAAGATCAGCGTTGCCACTGGCGATTTCACTGGAGCCAGTCGCAATCGATTCACTGCTCTGACGCACCTCACCCACGACTTGGGCAAGGCTGTTGCGCATTGCACGCATGGCAGCCAGCACACTGGTTGTATCACCGGCATGCACCTCGACCTCGATCGCCAGGTTGCCCTGGGCAATATCCTGGGCAATCCGGGCCGCATAGGCCGGCTCACCACCCAGTTGCGTCTTGATGCGACGGGTAATCGTCCAGGCCACCACGCAGCCCAGCAAGACCGACACAATCGTCAGCACCAGCAGGATCACCAGCGCCTGATGCAGGTCTCGCTCGGATTGTGCCGACGTGCCGAGCGTAACTCGGCTCTGATAAGCAATCATGGCATCGACGGCATCGAAATAAGCCACCTGCACGGTACGCAGCGGCCCCGCAATCAGGCCACGGGCACCTTCGGCATCGCCAGCCATGATCCGCTGCCACGCCTTGTCCGATACATCCAGGTAGGCAGGCCGGGTCTGTTCGATCCGGCCCAGCAGGCCCGAGGCCTCGGCTACTTCGCGCTGGTCGATGCCGGGCAGCGAAGCAGCGCCATTGACCAGGCGACGGAAGGTTGTCAGGATTTCGGTATTACGCGCGGTCGCCTGCTCGAGGCTGCGCACATCGTCGGCACGTCCGCGCAGGGCGGCATCAACTGCGCCGTCGCGCAGCAGACGGGCGCGCAGGTTGGCGTTGTTCTTGACCTCCTGCAGCATATTGAGGTCATTGAGCCGTGCCTGGGTCAGGCCTTGCAGGTCGTTGGCAGCGTCCAGGCGCAGGGCTGCGAACGCCGCCACCAGCACACCCACCGCAATCACGCCTGCGAACCCCACGGCAAGGAGCCGGCCCAGTTTCATGTTTGCAAAGACACGCATCACATCTTCCCCTGGCCGTGGCCGCGCCATCAGCACATTTTGGTTGCATCAAAAAAATTATCTTACATTTTACATGCAATAACCTGACGGAAAGATGACATAAGGCATGCCCGACTGAAAACCGGGCATGCTATGGCAGGCTAGCTGTCGAGCCCCAGTCCGCGCCAGATATCCAATACCGGGTCAGCCTGATTCAGCGTATAGAAATGCAGTCCCGGCACACCGGCATCCAGCAGGCGGCGGCACATGTCGGTGATCACCTCGGTACCGAACGCTTTGATCGAAGCACGGTCATCGCCATACTCGTTGAGCCGCAACTTGATCCAGCGCGGGATCTCGGCACCGCACATGGCCGAAAACCGCGATAACTGGCTGTTGTTGGTGATCGGCATGATGCCCGGGATGATCGGCACATCGACGCCAGCAGTCCGGGCCCGCTCGACAAAGTCGAAATAGGCATCGGCATTGAAGAAATACTGCGTGATCGCGCCATCCGCCCCCGCCCTGACCTTGGCGGCAAAATGCGCCAGATCCTCGCCCGGTCCTGCAGCCTGGGGATGCATCTCGGGATAGGCAGCCACTTCAATATGGAAAGCGTCGCCGCTTTCTTCACGGATGAAGGCCACCAGCTCCGCCGCATAGCGCAGTTCGCCTGCCTCCGGCCCCATGCCCGACGGCAGATCACCACGCAAGGCCACCACGCGCCGCACGCCCTGCTCGCGATACGACTGCAGAATCTGGCGCAGATCATCACGGCTGGAACCCACGCAGGACAGATGTGGTGCGGCATCGCAGCCAAAATTGCGGAACGTGCCAACCGTGCGAGCCGTGCCCTCGCGGGTAGATCCACCGGCACCGAACGTGACGCTGACATAGCGCGGATGCACGGCCAGCAACTGCTTGGCCGTGCGCACCAGCCGCTCCTGTGCGGCCAGATCACGCGGGGGAAAAAACTCCAGACTCAGATCAGGCTTGGTCATAGGAAAGAAAAGGTTATGCGTTTACCAGGTTCGAAAGCAGACCCGAGATCAGGCTATACAGAATGGCACCAGCCACCGCCCACCAGAAACCGTTGACCTGGAAGCCCTTGAGAATCGAACCGGCAAACCAGAACAACAACGCATTGAGGACGATCAGGAACAGCCCCAGCGTGACGATCGTGATCGGCAGCGTCAGGAAAATCAACACCGGTTTGACCAGCGCATTGAGCAACCCCAGCACCAGCGCGGCGATCAATGCCGAGCCGAAACTGGCCACCGCAATGCCAGGCAGCAGATAGGCAACAGCCAGCAGCGATACCGCATTCAGAATCCATACCAGAATCAGCGTCATGAGAGATCTCCTGTAGTCAGACAGCGCAAATGCAGCCTGTCGCGACAGCGTAACGGCAGGCCAAATGGAACGCAACAAAGGCCGGCGTACTGCGCCGCTGCAGTTGCCCCTCCCGATTCGGACGGGTGCAGCGGCGGTCGCCAGCCTGCCGCATCAATAGCGATAGTGGTCGGCCTTGTAGGGGCCTTGCACCGACACGCCAATATAGGCGGCCTGCTCTGGTGTGAGCTCAGTCAGATTCACGCCGAGTTTCTTGAGATGCAGGCGTGCGACCTTTTCGTCAAGATGCTTGGGCAGAATGTAGACCTTGCCCGACTCGTAGGCTTCGCCGCGCGTGAACAGCTCGATCTGGGCGATGGTCTGGTTGGTAAAGGATGCCGACATCACAAACGAGGGGTGTCCGGTGGCGCAGCCCAGGTTGACCAGGCGGCCCTTGGCCAGCAGGATGATGCGCTTGCCATCGGGGAAGATCACGTGATCGACCTGCGGCTTGATTTCTTCCCACTGGCAGTCTTCGATGGCTGCCACGTCGATTTCATTGTCGAAATGGCCGATGTTGCAGACGATGGACTGGTCTTTCATCCGCTCCATGTGCTCACGACGGATCACGTTGTAATTGCCGGTGGTGGTCACGAAGATATCGGCCTTGTCGGCTGCCTCTTCCATCGTCACAACCTTGAAGCCTTCCATCGAGGCCTGCAGCGCGCAGATCGGATCGATCTCGGTGACCCAGACCTGGGCACGCAGCGCCGCCAGCGCCTGGGCGCAGCCCTTGCCCACGTCGCCATAGCCAGCCACCACAGCGATCTTGCCAGCCACCATCACATCGGTGGCGCGCTTGATGCCGTCAACCAGTGACTCGCGGCAGCCGTACAGATTGTCGAACTTGGACTTGGTCACGGAGTCGTTGACGTTGATGGCCGGGAAGGCCAGTTCGCCCTTCTGCGACATCTGGTACAGGCGGTGCACGCCGGTGGTGGTTTCCTCGGTCACGCCCTGGATCTGCGCCAGGCGGGTCGAGTACCACTTGGGATCGCGTGCCAGGGTTTCACGAATGGCGGCAAACAGGACTTTTTCCTCGGCGCTGCCGGGGTTGGCCAGCACGGAGGCATCCTGCTCGGCTCGCGCGCCCAGGTGCAGCAGCAGCGTGGCGTCGCCGCCATCGTCCAGAATCATGTTGGCGTGACGGTGGTCGGGCCAGTTGAAGATCTCGTGGGTATAGCGCCAATAGTCTTCCAGCGTCTCGCCCTTGACGGCAAACACCGGCGTACCGCTGGCAGCGATAGCGGCAGCGGCATGATCCTGGGTCGAGAAGATGTTGCACGAGGCCCAGCGCACTTCGGCACCCAGTGCCTGCAGGGTCTGGATCAGCACGGCCGTCTGGATGGTCATGTGCAGGCTGCCGGCGATGCGCGCACCCTTGAGGGGCTGGCTGGCGGCGAACTCTTCACGGGTGGCCATCAGGCCGGGCATTTCGGTTTCGGCGATCGCGATCTCGCGACGGCCCCATTCGGCCAGGCCGATGTCGGCGATTGTGTAGTCGGTGAAATTGGCGGTTGCTGCTGCGGTCATGGTGTCGTTCTCCGGACGGGAGCACACAGAACGGGCAACCGCGCACTGCGCGTCTCACCTCGGCCTGTCTGCACAGAAAATGAGGTGAGCGTCGTTGCTGCCGGCAGTTTTGCTGCCGGTTGGAATCCGAGCCTGGCGGGCTGTACCCGTCGCAACGCTCCTCGGACTCTTCAAATCGAGAGGCATTGTACCTGCAAATATATTTATCAAGGAACCTGCGCATCGATACATGGTCTACCTACACAGTCCCCTGCTGCTCATTGACAATTCTCGCTGCATTGACAGTCCTTGTCGTGACACGACAGACTGTGCTGCCACAAAATGCGGCGAACACCTGTCATCCAACCCACCATTGCCGATGCCTACATCCGACCTCCTCAACGCGTGGCCTGATCTCAATGATCTCAAATTTGCCGTCGCCGTCGCCGATGCCGGTGGTTTCTCTGCAGCAGCACGCCTGCTCGGCGTCCCCAAGTCGCGCCTCAGCCAGCACATTTCCCAACTGGAAACCGAGCTCGGCATGCGCCTGTTCCAGCGCACTACACGCCACTTCTCCATCACGGAAGCCGGTGACATCTTCCTGGCCAATTGCAGGAGCGTGCTCCAGCAGGCCCAGAACGCACGCGACATCATGACCGCCCTGCAGCGTGAGCCGCAGGGCTTTGTCCGCCTGAGTTGCCCGCCCTCGTTCGCCCAGTCCATCATGCCGCGCCTGCTGGTCGAGTTCATGGAGCAATACCCGCGTATCCAGGTGCACCTGCGCGTCAAGAGCGGGCATTTCGACCTGCTCAGCGAAGGTTTCGACGTGTCCATCCGTGTCCGCAGCGAGCTGGATACCGACCATGATCTGATCGCACGCATCTTTGGCATTTCCCAACCCATGCTGATCGCCAGCCCCAAGCTATGGGATACGCATGCGCGCATCGATTGCCCCGAGCAGTTGGCCAACCTGCCTTTTCTATCCATGGTGGACGCCGAAGAGCGGCGCAACATCCCCCTCTCAAGACAAACAGACACGGTCAATATCAACGTGTCCCCACGCCTGGTATGCAGCGACTTCCACATTTTGCAGGAAGCGGTATGCGCCGGTCTGGGAGCAGCCGTCCTGCCGGACATCATCGCCATACCACTCCTTAAAGCAGGGCACGTCGAGCCGCTGCTGCCTGAGTGGTCATACCCCCGCAATATCGGCCACTTCGTTTATCCCACCCGACGCGGTCTGATGCCGGGCGTACGCGCACTGGTCAATTTCCTGGCGCAACGCCTGGTGCACCTGCCTTTCTGAAAATAAAGACAGGCCATTCTTCCGCTTGATCTTTATCAAGCAAACCGTTCTCCCCCCGCCAGCCCATCCCGACAGGACGCACCGGAAAAATCCGGTCGCTCTGCGTGGCATTTTGGCGTTGCGCACCGTGCCGCAACGCTTCCCATCCCTTTTCTCTCCCGATTTCGACTAACGGGGACAGAGCCTGATCGCAAGCGTTCATGGCACCGAACAATCTGTTCAATCGTTGGCCATACCCCAGCGAAATCCGATCCGCTATATTTTTAAAAACCACACAAAGGCTATGGATTTGATTGGAAAACCCTATCGATATTCAAAAACGAAACAGACGGGAGACCTGACATAAAGAAGTGATTGAAAAAGCAGACCAGAAAAGCATTCAACGCCATATATAAGATTCAAGCAGCAGAGACACCATGACATTATTTGATCTCAAACAGTTCGGGATTGACCTCGATTTTCCCTTCAAGAGCAAGTACGAGAACTACATTGGCGGCAAGTGGGTGGCCCCGGTATCGGGCAACTACTTCGAGAACCTGTCGCCGATCACCGGCCAGGCGTTCTGCCAGGTGCCGCGCTCGGATGCCGCCGATATCGAGCTGGCGCTCGATGCCGCGCATGCTGCCCGGGTTGCCTGGGGCCAGACCTCGCCGGCCGAGCGCTCCAACATCCTGCTGCGCATTGCCGACCGCATGGAACAGCACCAGGCCAAGCTGGCCGTGGCCGAGACCATCGACAACGGCAAGCCGCTGCGCGAGACCAGTGCTGCCGACGTGCCACTGGCCATCGATCACTTCCGTTACTTTGCGGGCTGCGTGCGTGCCCAGGAAGGGGCCATCTCCGAGATCGACCACGACACCGTGGCCTACCACTTTCATGAGCCCATCGGCGTGGTCGGCCAGATCATTCCCTGGAACTTCCCGCTCCTGATGGCGGCCTGGAAGCTGGCCCCCGCGCTGGCCGCCAGCTGCCCGATCGTGCTCAAGCCGGCCGAGCAGACCCCGGCCTCCATCCTGGTGCTGGTCGAGATCATCGGTGATCTGCTGCCGCCGGGCGTGCTCAACATCGTCAACGGCTTTGGCAAGGAAGCGGGCGAGGCACTGATCACCAGCAAGCGCATTGCCAAGGTGGCCTTCACCGGTTCGACACCGGTGGGCCAGCGGGTGCTGCATGCGGCTGCCGACAAACTGATCCCGGCCACGGTGGAGCTGGGCGGCAAGAGCCCCAACATCTTCTTCGAGGATGTGATGGCGCAGGACGATGCCTTCTTCGACAAGGCGCTGGAAGGGCTGTCGATGTTTGCGCTGAACCAGGG